>OY970363.1:0-4099595 GCA_963718605.1 uncultured Actinomycetes bacterium
CGGGGCTGAGCGCGCTCCTATTGCGCGATCCGGATGTCCGCCGGCTGCGCGATTCGATCGCGCTCGACCTCGCGCAACGCATCCAAACCTCACTCGGCGCCGACGCGGATCCGGCGCTCGTCGACGCGGTGCTCCTCGCGTTTAGCGGTGCCATGCTGCAGGCTGGTATGGGGTATTTCGACTTCGCTGGGGCCGTCCGCCGGGTGGCGTCTATCGCCGCGCTTCTGGATCACGCATGAGTTCTAAGCACCGGCTCGTAACGGCGCTGGTCGCATTCGCTCTGATGTCGACGGCGTGTGGCGCGCGGTTGAACGAACGGCAATTGGCCGCCGTTCGGTCCGCGGCACCCGCGCGCTCGTCCGGGAACAGCGACGTCACGCCTGAAGCCGTCGTCGACGATGGCGTCGCGAGCACGACGACGAGTCCAGTCAATGACGCGTCGAGAGCCGGTACGACTGGCACAACCGCTCGTACCGCCACGCGCTCTGCTGCCGTCGACCCGACCAAGATGCCGCCGGGCGGCAACGGCGGCGCCACCGATGTCGGCGTTTCCGCCACGAGCATCACGATCGGCAACGTCAGCACGCTCACCGGACCGGTTCCGGGTCTGTTCGCGGGCGCCGTGGTCGGCACGCAGGCGTTCATCGCGTACCAGAACTCGCTCGGCGGCCTATACGGGCGGAAGTTCAAACTCGACGCCCGCGACGACCAGTTCGACACGGGTCAGAACCGTTCGGCCGTGCTCGATCTGCTCGGTAAGGCGTTCGCGTTCGTCGGTTCGTTCTCGCTCTTCGACGACGCCGCCGTCGACCAGATCAAGCAGTCGAACATCCCAGACATGACGTCGACGATCAGCCTGAACCGCATGCGGCTGCCGAACAACTTCGCCCTCCAACCCGTCATCCCAGGCGCCCCGACCGGTCCGTTCAACTACTTCAAGGCGCGCAACCCGGGCGCGATCACGAAGGTCGGCACCATCTACGTCAACGTCCCGTCAGCGGTCGCCGCCTACCGGGGCTTCAAGGCGGCGGCGCAGTCGGTGGGTTACAACTTCACGTACGAGCGCGAGATCGGCGCCACCGAAACCGACTTCACATCCGACGTGGTGCGCATGCGCGACAGCGGCGTGAAGATGGTGTACCTCCTCGCGGTGGACGACAAGTCAACGGCGCGCTTCGCCAAGGCGATGGCGTCGCAAAACTTTCATCCGGAAGTCTTCGCGGCACAGGCGTTTGCCTACGACGCTGACGTGATCAGCTTGGGAGGCGCCGCCGTGGACGGGTTGTTCGTCACGATGGCCAACTCGATGTACAGCGGCGAAGACGCCGCGAACATCCCTGAAGTCGCGTTGATGGACAAGTGGATTCAGAACGTGAAGCCGGGATTCGTTCCGGATCTCTACGCGGCCGACGGGTGGGCGCAAGGTCGACTGTTAGTCGAAGCGATGACCGCGGTCGGCCCGAAGGTCACGCGCGCCGCGGTGAACGAGGCGGCCCGAAAGGTCGGGCCCTTCGACGACCACGGGCTGCTCCCGTTGTCGAACCCAGGAAAGAAAGAGTCGTCCACGTGCTTCCTCCTGGTCAGGGTCGTCAACGGTCGCTACACCCGGTACGACTCACCCGCCACTGGCTACAAGTGCGACAACAGCACGTACTACCGGACTGGTTAGTCGCGGCTGAGAATTAGACCGCTGGTGGGGACGCCGGTGCCGGCGGTTACCAACACGTTGTGCACGTTCGCCACCTGATTCACGCTGGTCCCGCGCACCTGTCTCACGCCCTCGGCGATGCCGTTCATGCCATGGATGTACGCCTCGCCGAGCTGGCCGCCGTTGGTGTTGATCGGCAGGCGCCCGCCGAGCTCGATGCCTTCGTCCTTGATGAAATCCTTCGCCTCGCCCCGGCCGCAGAACCCGAACTCTTCGAGCTGCGTGAGCACGAACGGCGTGAAGTGGTCGTAGATCACGGCCGTTTGAATGTCGTCGGCGGACAGACCACTGGTCGCCCACAGCTGTCGCGCGACCAAGCCCATCTCGGGCAGCCCAGTCATGTCGTCGCGGTAGTAGCTGGTCATCATCTGCTGGCCCTTGGACGCGCCCTGCGCCGCGGCCGCGATCACCGCGGCACCGTTGCGCGAATCGCGCGCTCGTTCGGTACTGGTGACGACAATCGCCTGACCGCCGTCGGACTCCTGGCAGCAGTCGAGCAGGTGCAAGGGCTCGACGATCCAGCGCGATTCCTGATGTTCTTCAAGCGTGATCGGTTGCTTGTAGTACCACGCCGCCGGATTCGTCGACGCGTGGAATCGATCGGCCACGGCCACGCGGCCGAAGTCCTCGCTCGTCGCGCCGTAGGTGTGCATGTATCGACGGGCGAACATCGCCACCCACTGGGCGGGCGTGACCAGGCCGTAGGGCGAAGACCAGGCGTAGTGCGCGTTCTCGGTATTCGGCATCGGCGGGCGATCCTGCACACCCGCACCGAAACGGCTGCCGCTGCGCTCGTTGAAGGCGCGGTACACGACCACGACCTCGGCCACGCCGCTGGCGATCGCCATGGCCGCCTGAAGGATGGACCCACCGCCCGCGCCGCCGCCGTAGTGCACTCGGCTGAACAGCTTGAGGTCGTTCATCCCGAGTTGGCGCGCCACCTCGATCTCGGGGTTGTTGTCCATGGTGAACGTGACCATGCCGTCGACGTCGGACGGGCTGAGGCCGGCATCCTTGAGGGCCGCGTCAACGGCCTCAACGGCGAGGCGCAGTTCGCTACGGCCCGATGCCTTGGAGAACTCGGTCGCGCCAATACCGGCGACCGCGGTCTTGCCGCCGATCAGGTGCGCGTCGGAGGTCATGGAAGCGTCAGCGTGACGGTGCCGGTCACGTGATCGCCCAAGTCGTTCGCACCGCGAATGGCGACCTCGATCTCGCCACCGTCGACGCTCGTGACCTGTCCGGTCATGCGCATCGTGTCGCCCGGGTAGTTCGGCGCGCCCAGACGGATCGCGACCTTCTTGATGACCGCGGCCGGACCGGCCCAGTCGGTCACGAACCGGCCGACAAACCCGTTCGTGCTGAGGATGTTCATGAAAATGTCCTTCGACCCCCGCTCTTGCGCGAGCTGCGAGTCGTGGTGGACGTCTTGGTAGTCACGCGACGCGATTGCTGTCGCAACGATCAGAGTGCGCGTAAGGGGGATGTCGAGCGGCGGCAGTTCGTCGCCAACGTGCACGTCCTTGAGTGTGAGGCTCATCGGTACGACTCCGCGATCTGCGCGCCGAGTCGCGCGAGCTGGAGCGACGCACCGCCGAGGCTGTCGGCGATCTGCTTGCCCCACAGGAAGTAACGATGAATCGGATAGTCGACGTCGGCGCCCATGCCGCCGTGGAGGTGCTGCGTCGCGTAGACCACGCGTTGCCCACCGTCTGCGGCCCACCATTTCGCGACCGCGACTTCTTGTGACGCGTCGAGGCCCTCGTCGATGCGCCAAGCGGCCTGCCACAGAGTGACGTCCATCGCGGTGGTGTCGATGTAGGCGTCGGCGGCCCGCAGCGATACGCCCTGGAACGTCGACAGCGGCTTGCCGAACTGAAAACGCTCAGACGCGTATTCGGCGGTAAGCCGCAGTGCTTCTTGCGCCACGCCGAGTTGGATCGCAGTGAGCGCCACCTGCGCGCGCTCGAGGATCCAGTTCACGACGGCGGCGCCGTCGCCGGGCTTACCGAGTACCGCTTCGGGCGTAACTCCGTCGAATCGGATGTGCGCGGTGGCCTGATGGGCGGTGGTGTCGACCGGCTCGATCGTCACTCCCGGTGAGCGGGGGTCCACCACGAACACGGTCACGCCCTCATCGGTCGCGGCCGGCACGAACACGCGGTCAGCCACGCCGCCCGCGGGCACCGCCACTTTGATGCCGTGCAACGCGCCGTTTTCGAGACGCATCCGCGGCGCCGCCGGGTCGATGGAGTCGGCCTCGTCGAGTGCGGCGGTGAGAATCGCCTGACCCTCCACGATGCGCGGCAGCCACTCGCGCGCGACTTCGGGCGTGCCGAACTGCTGCAGCGGCAGCGCGCCGAGCGCCACGGTTATCAGCGGGACCGGCGCGAGGCGTCGGCCTTGTTCTTGCAGCACGAGGCACAGCGCGGTGAGCCCGAGGCCGCTACCGCCGTGCGCTTCGTCGAGCGCTATACCGAGGAGGTTGGCCTTCGCCAGGTCGGTCCACAACTCGCGGTCGATGCGGTTGTCGGTGGCTTCGATCGCCTTGATGCGTTCGGCGTCGACGCGGCCGCTGAAGATTTGCGCCGCCAAGTCGCGCACGGCCAACTGCTCTTCGCTGAAGTTGAAGTCCATCTAGTTTCCAGCCTCGATCGAAGCAGTTGCCGGACGGAATTGCGGCAGCGACAGGTCCTCGTCGAACGCGACCACTTCGCACTCGACCGCCATCCCGATCTTTACGTCGTCAGGCGCGACGTCGATGAGGTTCGACACGAGACGCGTGCCCTCTTCGAGTTCGATGACGGCGACGATCAACGGGTAGTCGAACGCCGGCACCTTCGGGTAGTGATTCACGACGTAGCTGAACACCGTGCCGCGCCCACTGGCCTCCACGGTGTCCCACTCGTAGGAGTGACACGACGGGCACATCGGCCCCGGTGGGTGACGCAACTCGCCGCACGTCTTGCAGCGCTGAATGAGCAGCTGCCCGCTCTTGGTTCCCTCGAACCAGAACGCGTTGTCGAGCGTGATCGACGGACGCGGCCGCAACGGCTTCGCTTCGACCTTGGGACGCGGCGCGAACTTGAGGATGCGAAACCGCATCGTGCCGACGAGTGCACCGGTTTGGTCGCGGAACTCTTGCCGCGTCGTGAGGAAGTGACCGACGCCGAGCGCGGTCGTCTTCTCCTCGGAGACCGACTCGATGAAGACCTCGGTCGTGATCTCGTCGCCCGGATGCAGGTAGCGCATGTACTCCTGGTCGCAGTTCGTCGCGACGACCGACGTGAAGCCGGCGTCGTCGAGCACCGCCATCAACTTGTCTTGCTCCGACGAGAAGCTGCGGCCGCGCAGGCCGCGCATCGCCCACGCCTGGAGCATCGTCGGGGGCGCGACGATGCCGTCGTGGCCATTGGCGCGGGCGGCTTCGTCGTCGACGTAGATCGGATTGTCGTCGGAGATCGCGTCGCACCAGTGGCGGATCATCGGCGCGTTGACGGGGTCGAGCGCCTTGAGGGGTGGCCCGTTGACGCGGCCTTCGAACTCCTTGAGCTGGTCCATGAGTTCGGTCACTTTGTGCGCGCCTGTCGGGCCATGCCGAGCGCGACGGAGGCGACGATCTCGCGTTGCACTTCGTTGACGCCGCCGCCGAACGTGTTGATCTGGGAGGCGCGGCCCGCCTTCTCCAACTCGCCCGCCAACGCCGCGCCCGCGGAACCTGTGCGCAGGTAGCCGGCGGCGCCGACAATGCCCGCCAACACGCGGTACGTCTCGACCGCGGTCTCGGTGCCGTAGACCTTCACGCCCGAGGAGTCGCCCGGGGTCAACGTGCCGTCAGTGACGGCCGCAGCCATGCGCCAGTTCAACAGCCGCATCGCTTCGAGCTTGGCGTGCGTGCGGGCGAGGTCGAGTTGCACCCACGGCAGATCGATCATCTTCTGCCTCGGCGCGGCTTCGGTAGTGGCGCACCACTTCGCCACGTCGTCCCACAACCGCAGCGCCAACGAGGCGTTGGCCGCGAGACCCACGCGCTCATGATTGAGCTGCGTCGTGATCATCCGCCATCCGGCGTTCTCTTCGCCCACTCGGTTCGCGACGGGCACGCGGACGTCGCTGTAATACGACGCGGTGGTCTTGGTGCCGCCGACGGTCATGATCGGCGTGCAGCTGAATCCTGCGGTCGAGGTGGGCACCAGCAGAATCGAGATGCCGCGGTGCTTCGGCACGTCGGGATCGGTACGCACTGCGAGCCAGATGTAGTCCGCCTGGTCGGCGCCGCTCGTGAACACCTTGTTGCCGTTCACCACGTACTCGTCCCCGTCGCGCACGGCCTTGGTCTTGAGCGAGGCGAGGTCGGTGCCCGCGTCGGGCTCGGTGTAGCCGATCGCGAAGTTGAGCTCACCGCGGACGATGCCGGGCAAGAACTGCGCCTTCTGCTCGTCGGATCCGTAAAGCATCAGGGTCGGGCCGACCGTGTTGAGCGTGACGAACGGGAACGGCGCGGCGGCGCGCTGCACCTCGACGAAGAAGATGAACTGATCGGTCTCGGGACGGCCCTGTCCGCCGAACTCCTTGGGCCAGCCGATGCCCAGCCAGCCGTCGGCGCCCATCTGCTTCACGAGGCGGCGGAACACGGGGCCGCCCTCAGGGTCAGCGGCCAGTTCGGCGCGCACCTCGGGCGTGAGCAGCTGACGGAAGTAGGCGCGCAGTTCTTCGCGCAGCGCGATCTGATCGGCGGTCTCTTCGAGGTACATCAGTTACGTACTAACTCACGGAACGGCGCGTACTTGTCGGGACGCGGTTCAGCCGGAAGACCCAGCACACGCTCGCCCACCACGTTGCGCTGCACCTCGTCGGTGCCGCCGCCGATGCGGGTGGCCCATTGCGTAAGGAACTGCTGCTGCCACAACCCGTCGTCGGGCGCGTCGGCCCCCGACAGCATCCCGGCGGCGCCTTCGACGGCCAGCCCGAGGTCGCCGTTGCGCGCGACGTGCTCCGAATACAGCAGCTTCAGCACGGATCCTTCGGGCCCAGGCATGCGGCCTTGGGCGGCCGCCGTCTGAATTCGGTAGCCGATGAAACGCATGATCTCGTACCGAGTAAACGCTTCCGCCACTTCCTGCCGGATGACGGGATCGTTGGTGCGACCCGACTTGCGTACACGATCGAGGATGTCGCCAAACGTGACGCCGCCCATACCGCCGCCGATGAAGTTGCGCTCACTCGCCAACGTGGTCATCGCCACGCCCCACCCGCCGTTGATCTCGCCCAGGATGTTCGCCGCCGGGATGCGCACGTCGGTGAGGAACACCTCGTTGAAATGGGCCACGCCGTTGATCTGCTTGAGGGGCCGCACCTCGATGCCGGGCGAGCGCATGTCGACCACGAAATACGTGAGGCCCTTGTGCTTCGGCACGTCCCAGTCGGTGCGCGCCAGCAGGATCGCCCAGTCACTGTGTTGCGCGCCGGACGTCCACACCTTCTGCCCGTTGATCACGAACTCGTCGCCATCGCGTTCGGCTCGCGTGGTGAGGCCAGCGAGATCAGAACCGGCACCGGGTTCGCTGAACAGCTGGCACCACACCTCATCGCCGCGCAGCAGCGGCTTTAGAAAGCGCGCTTTCTGCTCGGGCGTCGCGTGCGCGATCAGCGTGGGACCGGCCATGCCCATGCCGACGGCGAACACGCCCGTCGACACCGCGAACTTCGCTTGCTCCTGGTTGAACAGCGACTGCTCACGGGAGGTCCCGCCGCGACCGCCGTATTCCTTCGGCCACGCGATAGCGGCCCACCCCGCGTCGGCGAGCGTGCGCTGCCAGTCCTTGCACGCGCGCACATGCTCGGGGTCGTCAGCGGCGCGCCGCACTGTCGCGGGACCAAGAGGCTCGGCGTTCTCCTTCAGCCACGCGAGAGCCTCGCCGCGAAACGCGACGTCCTCCGGGCTCTCGTCGAAATCCATGCGGGGCTTGAGGCTTTACGGCCGCGAGCCGATAACCGGCACGTGCGGGGTGGCCTTGGTCATGAGGTCGCGAACGGCGTCTCCGACCTCCGCCGGGTCCCACCGGTCCCCCTTGTTGATTTCAGGCCCGTGCTGCCAACCGACTGCCACCGAGATCTTGCCGCCGTCCACTTCGAACACCTGGCCGGTGACGTCGGCCGACAGCGGGCTGCCCAGCCACACCACGAGCGGCGCGACATTGTCGGCCGCCATCGCGTCGAAGCCGCCCTCGGTGGGCGCCTTCATCGAATCGGGGAACAGGTCTTCGGTCATGCGGGTGCGCGCAATCGGCGCGATCGCGTTGCACGTAACGCCGTAGCCCTTGAGCTCGGCCGAAGCCACGCGACTCATCGCCGCGATGCCCGCCTTCGCCGCCGCGTAGTTGGACTGGCCGACGTTCCCGAACAGGCCCGCGGCCGAACTCGTGTTGATGATGCGGGCGTCGTTCCTCTCGCCGGCCTTGATGCGGTCGCGCCAAAAGTTGCCGGCGTGATGCATCGGTGCATACGTGCCCTTGAGGTGCACGTTGATCACGGCATCGAACTCGGCCTCGCTCATGCTCACGAGCATGCGGTCGCGCAAGATGCCCGCGTTGTTCACGAGCACGTCGAGCCCTCCGAACGTATGGATCGCGGTCTGCACCATGCGGCGCGCGCCTTCGAAGTCCGACACGTCGTCGCCATTCGCAACGGCTTCGCCACCCATCGCGCGAATCGCGTCCACCACTTCGCCGGCCGGCCCTTCGGAACTGCCCGTGCCGTTCGGCTCAGCGCCGAGGTCGTTCACCACGACCTTCGCGCCTTGCGCCGCAAACTCGAGCGCATGACCCCGTCCGATCCCCCGGCCCGAGCCGGTAACGATCACTACGCGGCCTTCACAAATCCCTGCCATTTGTCGCTCTCCCAAGCTCTCCGACTCGCGCCGAATCTAGAACAGATTCTAGTTTCTGACAACCCGTCAGAAACCCACACGGCCCACCCGTGACCGTTAGGCGGGAGCACGCGCCCGCTTTGTTGGGACGAATTGGAGTTCGCCGTTCGCGTCCTTCCGAAACTCGTAAAGCCGTCGCGATTTCAGATCGTGGTGATAGCCGCACAACCACGTGAGGTTGGTGAGCTCGGTCGGACCGCCGGCCGCGAATTCCTCGTCGTGGTCCTTCTGCAGGCCTTTCGTCCGGCCGCACCCCGACACCGCGCAACACACCCCGCGCGCCGACAAACCATCGCGTAATCGCGCGGGGATGTACCGCTTGTGCGATGTGATCGCCCGGACGTCGACCTCGTCGAACTCGACCTCTTGCACCTTGCAGTCCGGATCTGCCAACGCGTCGTCGACCGCCCGTAGCGGAATCGGTTTCCCGTCCGAGGTCTCACACTTCTCTCCCGGTTCGAGGTGCCCGCGGTCGACCGCGGCTTTCGTCACCAGGAGCTGCACCATCGTGCGCGGACCGCGCCGCCGCGCGTTTCCGTTCGCGTCGCAGGAGTCCACCATTTGCATCCACGCATCGGCCATCCGCTGTTCCGGCGAATCGATGACGTCGTCCTTCGCACGAACCTGCGCGCGGAACAATCGGTCTGACCGGCGTTCCAACTCGGCAATCAGTCTTGCGCCGGCGACGGGCTCGAAACGCCCGCTCAAACAGGTCATGCCCATTGCGTCGGTCCAGCTTCGCAACGACCGAGCCTGACGCTGCCGAGCGGCTAGCCCACCATCGGCATCCAGCGCGTCGCGCCTGATTCGGTCGCACTCTTTGAGCAGATCCGTCGTCGAGGCGCCGGACTCTGCCATCCCGAGCAACGCTCCCTCTGCACCCGGCGCCACGTCGACCGTGTCCGCGATTGCGTTCGCCTCGGTGGACGACACCTTGCCTTTGTTGAAGGCGTCAGCCGTCTGCTTCTTGTCGCGCAGCTTCTTGTTCAGCTGCGTTTGCTTGCGCGCCTGCCCGGACGTGATTCCAGAGGACCTCGCCACCGCCTGTTCGGCGTCGAGCCCGATCTCCTCGGCCCGCGCCGCCGACCGCAGCTTGGCCGCGCCCGCGATCCGCTCAATCGCAGCCCACTCCGCCACCGCCTTTTCGACGGTGAACGCGTTGAGCAACCCGGGCTCGAACTCGTCGGCCTTTCGCTCAACTAGCTGGCGCAACGCGCTCACCAATCCGTTGTTCACACTCCGACTCAACCACTCGAACAAGCGTTCGGCAAGGGCCAATTTCAAATTTCTTTGTGGGCTTTCTATCGAGATCCGGGGTGCGCGATAACGGCACGTATGCGCTACCTGCCCATCACTTCTGGTCAGTTCCGGTCGCCTAGCAACTGGATTTGACCAGAAGTGCAAGCGAAACGCGACCGCTCGGGATTGCCGGATATCGCGCCGCCGCTACTCCCCGCGCAATAACAGGCGGGCGGCGAACTCGAGTTCTTCGCCGACCTGGCCCATGGCGGTCCAGCCGTTGACCCAGCCGAGCAGCGACGCGAACCAGACGTGGGCGAGCACGCGCACGGTGCCGGCACGGATCTCTTCGTCGACGCCGTGCAGCGGCGCCGCAAGCGCGGCCGAAACGATGTGCTGCACCTGCGCTTGGCACTCGGTGACCGCGGGGTCCGGCGCCGTGATCGCAGTGACTAGCGCGGCGAACAACACCGGCTGACGCGCCGTCGCCTTCGTGATGCGACGAATCACTTCGACCAGCCGGTCCACCGGCGCGTCGCCCGACGGCATCGTGCGCGCGCCGAGCGCGCTCTCGAAGCCGCGCGCCCACTCCAACAGTGCGGCCGCGAGCAGGTGGTCCTTCGAGTTGAAGTAGCGATACACGGTGCCGAGCGCGACGCCGGCCTTCGCCGCGACGTCGCGCATTTGCACCGCGTCGTAACCGCCCTCCGCGGCCAGTTCCATGGCGGCTTCGATGACGCGGGCGCGCCGCGCGTGTTGGGATCGAGTGAGCACCTCAGGTGCGGGAGTCGCCATTACCCCGTTAGCTTTCCATCTCGATGGCACAAAACCAGCGAGCTGCGATCGTGATGACCGAAGACGAGATGATCGCCTTCCTCAATTCGAGCCGCACCATGACGATGGCGACCAACGGCAAAAGCGGACATCCCCACGTCGTCGCGATGTGGTTCGCCGTGGTCGACCACCAGATTTGCTTCGAGACCAAGCGCAAAAGTCAGAAGGTGCAGAACCTGTTGCGCGACCCCCGCATCACGTGTTCGATCGAAGCGGGCAAGACCTACGACACCCTGCGCGGCATCTCGTTCGAAGGCACCGCCGAGATCATCGACGACCCGGACTACCTCTGGAAGGTCGGCCTGTCCGTCTTCGAGCGCTACCAAGGTGTCTACACCGACGAGATGAAGCCGATCGTCGAAACGATGCTCAACAATCGCGTCGCCGTGAAGGTCAACGTCACCCGGGCCCGCAGCTGGGACCACCGCAAGATGGGTCTGCCCGAAATGCCGCTCGCCGGGACCACCGCCGGCGAACCCTGGTAACAACCCCGCCCCCTGGGTCATACCGGTTCGGCCGCGAGTAGCGCGCCGAGTTTGCGCAACTGTTTCGTGGCGCCGCCGAGGCTGAGTTCGAGTTGCTTGGCCCACAGGAAATAGCGGTGCAACGGGTAGTCACGATCGACGCCGATACCGCCGTGGATGTGCTGCGCCGCGTGCACCACGCGCTGACCGCCGTCGGCTGCCCAGAACTTTGCGGTCGCGACTTCGGCCGCCGCCGGTAGCCCCTCGGCCAGGCGCCACGCGGCCTGCCAGGTGGTGAGGCGAATCGCCTCGGTGTCGATGTACGCGTCGGCGGCGCGTTGGCCGACGGCCTGGAACGTGCCGATCGGCTTGTCGAATTGTTGACGGGTGCCGGCGTAGGTCGCGGTCATGGCGAGCGCCTGCTCGCAGCAGCCGAGCATCGTGGCGGACAGGCCGACCGTCATCCGATCAAGCACCCAGTCGAGGACGTGGGCGCCACCGATCAGCGCGGCCTCGGGCACAACGACGCTGTTGAACACCAGGCGCGCTTCGGGGATGCCACTCGTGGTGTCAAGCCGCGTCCGTTCGACCCCATCGGAGGACAGGTCGACGACGAACACGCGCACGCCCTGATCCTCGGCGTGCGCGGGCACGAGCGCGTGGGACGCGTCGAGGCCGGCGGGCACGCACACCTTCACGCCGTCGATCCGCCAGCCGTCGCCGTCGCGGCGCGCCGTGGTCGTCGGTTCGTTGGGCTCGGTACCTGTTTCGACGAGCGCAGACGTGAGGATGCGGTCGCCGCTCACGATGTCGGCGAGCAACGCGAGGTGATCGGGCGTGCCGAACTCGGCGATCGCGGCCGCGGTGACGAGGGTTGGCAGCAACGGAATCGGCGCCGACGTGCGACCGACCTGTTCGAGCAACAAGCAGATCTCAATGAACCCGAGCCCGCTACCGCCCACAGACTCCGGCAAGGCAATACCGAGCAGGTTCGCCTTCCCCAGTTCTGACCAGCCGTCGCGGGCGAAGTGCTCGCCCGCGGTTTCCAGCGCGCGCAACTTCTCGTGTGGCAGCTGCGTCTCGAGGATCTGCTTGGCCAGATCGCGGACCGCTACTTGTTCTTCGCTAAATCCAAAGTCCATCGCTGCGCACCTATCTATCGAAGGGACCGGGGCATGCCCAGGCCGAACATGGCGATCAGATCGCGTTGGACTTCGTTGACGCCGCCGCCGAACGTGAGGATCAGCAGGCTGCGGTAGTACCGCTCGAGACGGGCCTTGAGCACCGCATCGGGCGAGCCCTGCGTGAGGTAGCTCGCCTCCCCGATGATCTCGAACAGCAGCCGGAACGCTTCGAGATAGAACTCGGTGCCGAAGACCTTGATCGACGACGCATCGGCGATGTTGAGGCCTTCGCCGCTACTGGCCGACCACGCGACCTTCCAGTTGATGAGCTTGAGGAACTCGAGCCGCGCGTAGACGCGGGCCAGGTTCATCTGCACCCACTCCTGGTCAATGACCCGTTGACCGTTCGCCAACTTCGTTTGCTGGGCCCAGCGGCGCACGTCGGCGAGCATGCTGTCGGGGATCCCGCTCGAGCACAGCGTGACCCGCTCATGGTTGAGCTGGTTGGTGATCAAACCCCAGCCGTTGTTCTCACCGCCGACGCAGTTGGTGACGGGCACGCGCACGTCGTCGTAATACGTCTGGTTGATGTCGTGCTCGCTCAGCAGATGCATCGGTTGGTACGAGAAGCCGGGTGTGTCGCGCGGCACGATGATGATCGAGATGCCCTTGTGCTTCGACACGTCGGGGTCGGTGCGCGCCGCGAGCCACACGTAGTCGGCGTCGCTCGACAGCGACGTGAAGATCTTCTGCCCGTTGATCACGTACTCGTCGCCGTCGCGCACGGCCTTCGTCTGCAGGCTCGCGAGGTCCGTCCCGGCGCCCGGTTCGCTGTAGCCGACGCAGAACATGATCTCGCCCCGCAGGATGCGCGGCAGGTAGTCGTTCTTCTGCTCGTCAGAGCCGAACTGCATGATCGTCGGGCCAACCGTGTTGATCGTGAGCATGGGGACGGGTGCGCCGCAGCGCATCGACTCGTCGAAGAACACGAACTGCTCGAGTTGCGACTTGCCCTGTCCCCCGTATTCCTTGGGCCAACCGATACCGACCCAACCGTCGGCCGCCATCTGCTTGAAGATGCGCCGGGTGACCGGCCCAACGCCGTGCTCCTTGCCGAGATCGGCCTCGACCTCGGGCGTCAAGAGCTCGCGGTAATACGCCCGCAACTCTTGACGGAGCTTCTCTTGATCTTCGGTGTAACCGATGTACACGTGTCCCCCTCAGGGCGAAACTGGAACGCGTTACAGTCTGTCACGTGAAGCTTGGCTTGCACATGGGCTACTGGGGCGCCGGACCGCCGGCGAACCCGGTCGAGACCATCCAGGAGGCCGAGCGCCTCGGCTTTGACTCCGTGTGGGTCGCCGAGTCGTATGGCTCCGACGCGCTGACGCCGCTCGCCTGGTGGGGCGCCGCGACATCGACGATCCGGCTCGGTACCAACCTGGCGCAACTGTCCGCTCGCACACCCACTGCGATGGCGATGGCGGCGCAGACGCTCGACCATCTTTCCGGTGGCCGGTTCGTGCTGGGCCTCGGTGTGTCCGGCCCGCAAGTCGTCGAGGGTTGGTACGGCGCGTCGTTCGAAAAGCCCTTGGCGCGAACGCGCGAATACATCGACATCATCCATCGCGTGTTGGCGCGCGAGGGGCCCGTCACCAATGACGGCGCGCAGTACCCGCTGCCGTATCCCGGCGGCCTCGGGCTTGGGAAGCCGCTGAAGTCGATCGTGCATCCGCTGCGATCGGACATCCCGATCTTGCTCGGGGCCGAAGGTCCGAAGAACGTGGCGCTGGCGGCCGAGATTGCCGACGGATGGTTCCCGATTTTCTTCTCGCCGCGCCACGACCAGATGTACACCGACGCCCTCGCCGCCGGTTTCGCCAAGCGCGCGGGCGGCAAGCCCGCCGGGTTCGAGGTGAACCCGATGGTGACGGTGGCGATCAACGACGACGTCGAAGCCGCGGCCGACACACTGCGCCCGATGATCGCGTTGTACGTCGGCGGCATGGGTGCCAAGGAAATGAACTTCCACTTCGACGTCTTCTGTCGCATGGGATACGAGGGCGAAGCGCACAAGATCCAGGACCTCTACCTCGACGGCCACCAGGCGGACGCGATTGCCGCGGTGCCCACGTCGATGGTCGAAGAGATCTGCCTCATCGGTCCCGTCGCCAAGATCAAAGACGACCTCGAAATGTGGAAGTCGTCGATGGTCACAACGATCCTGACCAACGGTTCCCCCGAGCTACTCCGCACGATGGCGGAACTCGTCCTCTAGCCCGCGAACCGCCACGCCACGTTCTGCGCCACCAAACGGTCTTTGCGGTTGACATAACGCCGGCGCGCCACAACCATTTCGTGGCGCATAACGCGGATTACAGGGTGCTGGCGAGGTGTTGGCAGTGTTCGTCGGGTGAACCGAACGCGGTGTCGAGGGCCCAGGCGCGTTTCAGGTAGAGGTGGCAGTCGACTTCCCATGTGAAGCCCATGCCTCCGTGGACCTGTATCGCCGCCTTGCCGTTCTTCACCGCCGCTTCGCCGGCGGTGATCTTCGCGCCGGACACGGCGCGGTCAGCGTCGCCGACGGACGGGTCGTCAATGGTGACGCCGGCCGCGTACACCGCGGCCCGAGCCACCTCGGTCCGCACGAGCATGTCGGCGAGCATGTGCTTCACCGCCTGGAACGAACCGATCGGCCGGTCGAACTGCTCACGCTGCTTGGCGTAGGCAACCGCGATGTCGAGCACCGCTTCGGACAGGCCGAGTTGCAACGCGGCGGTGAGCAGGGCTCCTTCGCGTCGCATCTGCGCGACCAGCGCAGGGTCCAGATCGAGGCGGACGCCCACCGGTAGCGAATCGATCGTCGAAACCGGAGTTAACGGATCTAGTGGATGCGCGCTCGGCTTCGCTATTTCTCGAATGACGAGGTCGATCTCGAATACCTCGTCACCGCGCATCACGAACAGCCGATCGAGTAGCGACAAATGCTCGACGACGAGCGGAGTCGCTTCTTCGACGATGCCGACGACCTCGTCGCCGTCCATTGCAAGCCCGGTCACCGCAAGTTCGCTCGACACCAGCGGACCGGGCACGCAAGCGCGACCGAGTTCCTCGAACACGAGTACCGCCTCCGCGGTGCCCAAGCCGACGCCGCGGGGCGGGTCAGCCACGCGCAGCGTGAACACGCCCGCCTCGACGAGCTCGGCCCACCGCGCCCGGTCCACGCCGCCCTTCTCTTCGAGCCCCCGAATGACCTCCATCGGAAAGCGGCCTTCGAGCAGCTTGCGCACGCCGTCCTGCAAGTCGACCTGATCGGAGGTGAGTTCAAAATCCATCAGCGGTCCTTGGGCAGTCCGAGCACACGCTCGGCCACGATGTTGCGCTGGATCTGCGACGTGCCGGCCGCGATGGAAATGGAGATCGCGTGCAGCTGGCCCTCGACGTGCTTGTTTTCGAGCGTCAATCCATCTCGGTCAAGGACGCGCATCGCGAGTTCTCCGAGACGGTGCCGCGTCTCCGAGTAGTGCAGCTTGAACACCGACCCGCCGACGCCGGGCACGCCGTTGCGCGACGCCTGCGACACGTTCCGTTTTGTCAACGCCCACAAGGCGTCCAGATCGGCAGACAGGTGCCCGATATCGCGCCGGAGCCCTATGTCGCCCTGCGTGAGTGGCGCGAGGTCGCGCAGAAGTTGCATCGACTGCAACATCTCTCCGACGAAGGCCGTGCCGCGCTCGAAGCTGAAGGTGACCATCGCGACGCGCCACCCGTCGTTCTCGTCGCCCACGCGGTTGGCGACAGGCACACGCACGTCGTCGAGGAACACCTCGCTGAACTCGCTACCGCCCACGATGGTTTTCAGTGGGCGCACGTCGATGCCGGGAGTGGTCATGGGCACGATCAGCCAACTGATGCCACGGTGCTTCGACGCGTCGGGATCGGTGCGCACGAGCATCTCGCAGTAGTCGGCGACCTGCGCGTGCGACGTCCAGATCTTCGAGCCATTGATGACGTACTCGTCGCCGTCGCGCACGGCCCGGGTGCGCAAGGACGCGAGGTCAGACCCGGCCGACGGTTCGGAGAAGCCCTGGCACCACACCTCGTCGCCCCGCAGGATCTTGGGTAGGTGCGCGGCCTTTTGTGCCGCCGACGCCTCGGCGTAGAGGGTCGGCCCGGCGTGCAGGAGGCCGACGAAGTTCACGCCTACATACGGCGCGCCGGCCTTCTCCGTCTCCTCGAGAAAGATCAGTTGTTCGCTCGGCGTCGCGCCCCGTCCACCAACTTCGGTCGACCACGCAATTCCGGCGTAGCCGGCATCGAACAACGTGCGCTGCCACGCGGTGTCGTACTCGCGGCGACCCTGCCAGTCGTCCTCGCCAGGACGGTCGGGTGGGAACCCCGGCAGCACGTCGGCCAGCCACTCGCGCAACTCGGCGCGGAAGACAGCGTCAGTCTCGGAGTCGCGCAGATCCATCGGGCGCAGACACTACATAGAGATCTGACGGTCCGTCAGAAACGAACGGTGTCAGTTCTGCGAGGCGCGCCAGGCGGCGTTGGCTTCGGCGAACTGGCGGCGCAGAAGCTCGACGTCGTGCGGCTGCTCGTCGGACAAGTCCACGGGCCAGTTGCTGCGCGGCTTCGTGAAGAAGTCGCCGCCGTAGATGTGGATGGCACCGGTGAGTTGGTCGCGTGGATTCGTTATGGCGTGGATCGTCTCGTCGCCGAGCAGGACCGAGTCGCCTTCAGCGAGCCGCTTGCCACCCGACTCGACAATCGGCGCCGCGCCGGGCGCGGAGCGCCGATAGAAGGCGTTGTCCTCTTGGCCGGTGTAGATCCCGATCGCAGCCCACATGCGGTGTTCGTGCGGAAACAGCCTCATTTTTGGCGCCCACACCACGTGCAGCACGGTCAGGTCGTCGGACACAAACAGCGGGGTGATGCCGCCCTCTTCAGGCTTCAGCGCTTCGCCGATGGCGGTCGGATCGGCCAGCGCCCGATCGAGCACCTCACGAATCGCTCGGCGCGGCTCGGTCTCCTGCTTCGCGGCCTGGCACTGCGCGACGAACTCGTCCACGTCGAACACGCTCATGAATTTACCGCGGCAGCCAGTTGTTCCACCAGCGCGGCGACCTCCTGCGCGCACGCCACCACGACGTCGAGCTCGCCGCCCGCCGGGTCCTCGACGTTCTCCCACTCTTCGAGCTCGACATCGCCCAACGCCAACGACGCGACGCGTGCCGCGAGCGGCCCTGAAGTGGACGGAAGGTCGCGCACAAGCCGGCGGATCGTCGCCGTCTTCGCCGCCGCCTCGGGATGGGTGCGCCGCACGTACGCAACGTGGAACGTCTCGAAACACACGATCAAGTCGGACTCACGGGCATCGACGTCGCCCAGCTGCCGGCTGCGGTGCGCGGGCACGGTGACGCCCAGTTCTTCAAGCGCGTGACGCGTCCGCCAGCTCATCGGTAGCCCTTCGATCACCATCGTCCCCGCGGTCACGACGCGGGCGCCGCCCATGTGCGACAGCACCGCCCCCGCCATCACGCTGCGCGCCGCGTTGCCGGTACAGACGAAGACGATGTGCGGTTCGGCGGTTACCAAAGTTGGTCGGTGTAGGTGTCCGTCCCGACGACCGTCGGAATGAACGGTGACGCCCACAGCAGCGAGCCGAGCCCGCTCGCTTTCAGCGCGTCGCCTTCCTCGACAAAGCGCGACCACGAATCGGCCGGGTCGCCATCGAGGAAGAACACGAACATGAACCGCCGCTCAACGCCCTCGACGCGCGGCACGTCCGACGGCGCGTCCGCGAGTAGCGGCATGGCCGAGAAGCGCGCCGCGAGCGCGATCTCCGACCCGCTCATCAGCTGCGGCAGCCGAGTCTCGCGGTACCAACGGTCCACGTCCTCGTGTGACGCGCCTTCGGCGTGCTCGCCGATGACGGTCACCATCCCGGCGAAGTGATGGTCGAGTGCGAGTTCGACCGGGACACCGTCGGCGTCGCGACCCTGCGACCATTCGTAGTTGTAGAGCGCGGTGTGAATGTGGTCGCGCTCGGCGAACATGCGGCCGTTCGCGTGCAGCTTGTTCACCTGGTCGACCGCCCAGCGATTCCACTCGCCGTGGTGCCCCTCCAAGATCCAGTACAACGCGACGTAGGAACCGGTGACCGGATCGGGCGTGATCGGCGAGTCGATCGGATACCGCAGGTCCTTAAGGGGACGGGTGGCGACATAGCGGGACCCCGCGAACTGATAGGCCCCGACCATGCAGCCGGCGTAGAAGTGATCCCGCTCGTACCAGCGGTTGTAGGCGACCTCGTGGCCCTTGCGGGGCTCGACGAGGGTGTAGAGCATCGAGCCGAGTCGGATCTCGTCGGTTTCGTTGCCGGCCATCTTCAGTCCTCCGTGGTTGCGGCGGCGCGGGCGCGCAGCTCGTGTTTCAAGACCTTGTTGCTCGCGTTCATCGGCAACGCGTCGACCACGAAGAACTGGCGCGGCACCTTGTAGTTCGCCATGTGGTCGCGGCTCCACGCGTGGAGCTCGTCCGGCGTCGGCGTGGGGCCCGGTCGCGGTACGACGAAGGCGACCCCAACTTCGCCCATACGCTCGTCGGGCACGCCGACCACCGCGGCCTGCGCCACTTGCTCGTGGCCGAGCAGCGTGTTCTCGATCTCGGCCGGGTAGGCGTTGAATCCGCCGACGATGAACATGTCCTTCAAGCGATCGGTGATGCGGATGTAGCCGCGTTCGTTCATCGTGCCGATGTCGCCGGTATGCAGCCACCCGTCTGCATCGATGGCTTCGGCGGTGGCGGCAGCGTTCTCGAAGTAGCCGCTCATCACGTTGTAACCGCGCACCACGATCTCGCCCGGCTCACCGCGCGCCACTTCGTTGTTCTTCTCGTCGACGATCCGCACTTCGGTGTCGGGGATCGCACAGCCCGACGTGTTCGAGATCGTCTCAGCGTCGTCATCGGGCCGGCAGATCGACACGACACCAGTCGACTCGGTCAAGCCGTACGCCGTGACGATCGTCTTGAACGTGAGTTCCTTTCGCATGCGCTCGATCATCTCGACGGGGACAGGCGCCGCGCCCGTCACGCACAGCCGCAGCGACGACAAGTCGAACGAATCACGCTCGGGGTGATCGAGGATGGACTGGTACAGCGCCGGCGGGCCCGGCAGCATCGAGATGCGTTCCTCGGCGATGCGCGCCAGCACGGTGGGCACATCGAACACCGGGTGGGGAACGATCGTGGCGCCCTTGATCAGGCACGCGAGAAAGCCGGCCTTGAAGCCGAAGGTGTGAAAAAACGGGTTGACGATGAGGTAGCGGTCGCCTTCTTCGAGTCCGACGATCGACGCCCACTGCTCGAACACGCGCAGCGTCTGGCCGTGCGTGGTGACCACGCCCTTCGGCCGGCCGGTGGTGCCCGACGTGAAGATGAGGTCGGACACGTCGTCCGCACGCAACGCGCCGATGCGCTTGTCGACCTCGGCCCAGGCGCTCGCCGACGCCGCTCCCTGCGCGAGGAAGTCCTCCCACGAACCGCTCTTGAACACGACGACGCGTTCGAGGTCAGGCAAGTCGAGCCCCTCGAGCATCGCCGGGTAGTCGGTGCCGAGGAACCCTTCGATCGTGAAGAGGAACTTGGCCTTGCTCGCGTTCAACACGAACGCGGCTTCCTCACCCTTAAAGCGGGTGTTGATCGGTACGACCACTCCCCCGGCAGCAAGAACGCCCAACGCGGCGAGTATCCACTCGCTCACGTTGGGCGCCCATATCGCTGCTCGGTCCCCTGCGTTCAGTCCAGCGGCAATGGCGGCCGCCGCCGCGCCATCAACTGCAATCGACAGCTCGGTGAAGCTCCACCTGCGGTCGCCATCGACGAGCGCTTCGGCGGAACCAAACCGTTCGGACGCGCTTCGGACGAGGTTCGGGATAGTGCCCCATTCGAGATCGCCGCGCACGTCCCTCCTCTGACCAATTCTGACGGTCCGTCAGCATATGTGTGGAGGGCAACACGGCTGCCCCCTCAGTCGCCGGTGGACGGGTCGATGACCGACGAGACCATCGACACCTTGTCGGCCGGGAAGCCACCGCAACGAGCGTGCTCGAAGATGATGTCTGCGTCGGGGGCGATGTAGACGCAGTAGAGCTTGTCTTCGGTGACGTAACTGTTGAGCCAGTGGATGTCGGGCCCGAGGTCGCTGATGACCTTGTTGGACTGGACGCTGATGTCGTGCAGTTCCTGCTCGCTGAGCTTTCCGGCGCCCGGCAATTCCCGCTCGATAACAAACTTTGGCATTTGATTTCTCTCCCTTGGTGGTAACGTACTGACTGTCGGTATCTTTGTTGCGTACTGACGGTACGTATCCTGCATACTCTCAGTACGGAAGTCAACACCTTTTAGGAGATTTGTTGTGGCCGTTGCCGAAAAGAAGGTCGTCCAGGGCCGCGAAACCCGGGCCGCGCTCATCAGTGCGGCCCGTGAAATCTTCGGTAACCAGGGCTTCGCAGCCACCAACACCGAACAGATCGCGGCCAAGGCGGGCGTCACCAAGGGCGCCGTGTACCACCACTTCGCGGGCAAAGACGACCTGTTCTGCGCCGTGTTCGAACAGGTGCAACTCGAGATCGCCGATCGGGTGGCGACCGTGTTCATGGAGCCGAACGCATGGGACGCGCTGGTTGCCGGGTGCGGGCTTTGGGTCGACGCGCATCAGACGCCTGAGGTGCAACAGATCGTGTTGCGCGACGCGCGCTCGGTCCTCCACGCCGACGTTGTGCGCGACCTTGACGTGCGATTCGGCGCGGTCGGTCTGCGCGGTGCGTTGCGCAAGTGCATGACCGCGGGTGTGTTGGACCGCCAACCGCTCCGACCCCTCGCGCTGATGCTCGCGGGCGCGTTGAAGGAGGCGTGCCTCTACGTCGCCGACGCGGACGACGCCGCCGCCGCGCGCGAGGAGGTCGCGCTACTCATCACGCATTTGCTCGGCGGGTTACGCGCCGCTCCCCCGGTTTAGAGCCGGTCGAACACCACTTCCGGTTCGTCAGTGAGGATGAACTCCAGTCGGTCGACGTCGAGGAACTTCCGCGTGTCAGCGTCAATCTCGGCGTAGTCCGGTTCCTTCAATGACGCGAAGAAGTCATCGGCGGACTTGAACCACTGGATTGTCACGCCGTCGTAGCCATCACCGTCGGTGCCCGCATCCACGCTGTGGTGCTGCTCGTAGCGCAGGACGTATGACCCGCTTTTCGTACGCGCTATCAGCGGACCGTGCACGTCGCGCCAGTAGCGGTGGAACTCGTCGGACGACATGCCTGGCTTGCGTCGCAGCAAACACGTGAGGCGGATCATGTGAGGTTCGGCATCACCTTCGAGCCGATGAGTTCGAGGCTCGACCACGCGGCGTCAGCCGGCATGCCGCCGATCAGCGGGTGCAAGACCAGCGAACCCATGGGCCCCAGATCGTTGGCGACCTTCACCGCCTCTTCAGGCGTGACGATCAGATAGTTGCCTTCGGCGCGCAACTCATCGACCGTGGTCGCGTGCGAGTGCACGTGGCTCGTCTGCCCCGGCAGCTGCCACGAGGCGTAAATCATCGTCTCGTACAGGATGTACTCGCCGATCTCGGCCCAGGCTTTGTCCGGGTCTTCTGCGACATGCACAAAGCCCGGCCCGCTCGGCAGCAGCACCAATCCTGGCGACGTGCCGAGCCGCGCACACTCGTCCATGTAGATCTGCTGCAACGACGGGTCACCTAGGGCGGGGAAGAACGACATGCCGTGCTTCGCGGCGCGCTTCGCGGCATTCGGCGACGACCCACCGATGAAGATCAATGGGTGGGGTGAGCTCAACGGCTTCGGAGTCACGCGCACCGTGCGGCCCTGGTATTCGAAGGGCTCGCCGGTCCACGCTTGCTTCATCACGCCGAGCATCTCGTCGAAGGCCTTGCCGCGGCCCTTCCACTCCTTGCCGAACATCTCGTACTCCGAGGGGCGGTAGCCGAGCCCGAGGACGAGCGACAGGCGACCGCCACTCACGAGGTCGAGCACGGCGATGTCTTCGGCCAACCGCAACGGGTCGTACAGCGGCGTGAGGATCGCCGCGATGTTGATCATGATGTTCTTCGTCGCGCCCGCGAGCGCGCCCGCCATTACCAGGGGCGACGACAGGTACTGGTCCTCCACGCCGTGGTGTTCGGACAACACGAGGCTCGCCAACCCGTTCTGCTCGGCCCACTTCGACATTTCGAGGGTGGTGCTGTAGAGCTCGGACGCCGACAGCGGCGAGATCGCCGGGCGGCGCATGTCGAATCGCATCACTACAAGGGCCATCGGTTGCTCCTACGAGTTGGGCACGAGCGCAGCGCGCCCGTGGTTTTCGAAATCGGCGTGCAGCGCGGCGCGGTCAGCGTCGGTCATCACTTGATACGAGGTGTCGCCCCGGCCGGCGCGCCAGAACACCTGGTCGTCGGTCACCCACGCCTCGGCGCGCATGCCGGTCTTCACGACCTTGTTCGAGCCCGTGAGCGGCATGTGCTCGACCACGCGCACGAAACGCGGCGCCCACTTCGTACCGAGATCCGGCTGTTCGCCGATGAAGGCACCGAACGCGTCGCCGTCAAACGCGGCACCCGGAGACAGTTCGATCGCGGCCATCACTTGGTCACCGCTGAGCGCGTCCGGCACCGCATACACGGCGACCGCGGCCACTCCGCCGAAGCGGGACAGGATGCGCTCGACTGGCGCGGCCGCGAAGTTCTCGCCGTCGACGCGCAACCAGTCCGCATTGCGACCGGCGAACCAGAAAAAGCCCTTGTCATCGCGATACGCGAGATCCCCGCTCCAGTACCAGCCGTTGCGCGAGCGCTGGGCAAATGCATCCTCGTTGCGGTAGTAACCCTCGAAACGGTCGAGGCCTTGCGTGTTCACGATTTCGCCAGTGGCTTCTTCGGCGTTGAGCAACCGGCCCTGGTCGTCGAAGCGCGCCGGCGGGCACTCCTCCATCGTGTCGGGGTTCACCACGCACACACCCGGGGCGCCGACGCCCAAGGAGCCCGGCGGCATGTCGGGCACGCGCACGATCACCGCGCCGCCCTCGCTCGACCCGTAGCCCTCGATGATCCGACAATCAAAGCGCGCTTGGAACCGCTCGATGTCAAGGTCGCTGGCTTCGTTGCCGAACCCGCGCTGCAGCGTGTTCTCGGCGTCGTCGGGCTTGGCTTCAGTGCCGAGCACATACGTCAGCGCTTTACCGACATAGGTGAAGTACGTCGCGCCGTAGCGGCGCACGTCGTTCAGGAAGCCGCTCGCCGAGAACTTCGGCGCCAACGCGACCGTGGCGCCGGTGCGCAACGCGGGTGCCCACAACGCCATCAGCGCGTTGCCGTGGAATAACGGCATCGGCGCGTAGCAAACGTCCGCGCGGTTCACGCCGTATTGCGCTTCGACTCGTTCCGCGATGGAGGCGAGGCGGCCCTGCGTGCAGCGCACCGCCTTCGGCGCGCCGGTGGTGCCACTCGTGAACAACAGCAACAGCAGGGTCGCTTCGTCGACTTTTGGCGTATGACGCACCCGGGTCCCGTCCTCACACGCCAAAAGTCGGGATTTGTAGCTCGTGGAGCCGATGTCGAGGATGCGATCCTCAGGTACGCCAATGTCGAGGCCGTCGAGGGTGGCTACGCCGGCCGCGTCGGTAACGATGACCTGGCAATCGGTGTGGCGAATGTCCGCGGCCAACTCGTCACCGCGACGAGTCGGGTTGATGCCGACGATCGCGGCACCGGCGAGCGCGGCGCCGCCGAGCCAGAACAGGAACTCGGGCACGTTGTCGAGCAAGACGCCGACGTGCGGAGGCCCGTCCCCCACAGGTGCGGCGAGCACCGCGGCACGCGTGGCGCTTTCAGCCACAACCGCATCCCACGACCACGACTCGTCGCCGGCGCGGAGGCCGGTGTGCCCGTCCCCCGCTCGGCGTGCGAGCAGACCGGCGACGGTCAGTTCAGCCGGATCCATTTACGAGAACTGCGAACGCAGTTCGTGCTTGAGCACCTTGCCAGTCGGGTTGCGCGGCAGTGCATCGACGTACTCCACCTGCTCGGGCACCTTTTGAATCATTAGGCCCTTGCCGGTGAGGTAATCGGCGATCTCTTTCAAGTTGATCGACTCGCTCGGATTTGCGAGCACGACCACTGCACACGCCCGCTCTCCAGCGGCCGGGTCGGGCAGACCGATTACGGCGACGTCAGCGACCTTGTCGTGCGTGAAGAGGATGTCTTCCACTTCCTTGGCGCTGATGTTCTCGCCCTTGCGAATGATGATGTCCTTGAGGCGGCCGGTGATTTTCACGTTGCCGTCCGCATCGATCACACCGAGGTCGCCGGTGCGGAACCAACCGTCCTCGTCGAACGCGTCGGCGTCGAGCGACGAATCGAGGTAGCCCTTCATCAGCTGCGGCGCCTTGGCGCGGATCTCGCCTTCTTCGCCGATCCCGGCCACCTTGCCGTCGAGGGTGACGGCCCGTAGCTGCACGCCGCGCGTCGCGCGTCCTTCTGTTTCGGCCAACACCTCATCGGTGTCGTCGAAGCTGGCCATCGCGATGATCGGCGCTTCGGTCAAGCCGTAGCCGGAGATGATGCCGACGCCGCCGACCTCTTTCTTGAGGTCGTAGTGCAACTGCGGCGGCTTGGGCGCGCCACCGCCCGGGAAAGCGCGCACGTGCGGAAACAAACGGTTGGCGGTGTCCGCGCGCTGCGCGTTGAGGTACGCCATGTGGAATGTCGTGCCGGACCCGGCGAGGGTGACGCGCTCGCGGGCGAGCACGACCGGCGTCTCGATCGGATCAAAAGCCTCCACGAAGATGCCCGCACATCCTTCGAGCAGCGTCGAGAAGAGCCAGGTGATGCCGCCGATGTGCGTGAACGGAAACACCAAACCGCTGCGATCTTCGCTGGTCAACCCGATGCGCTCGTCCATCGCGATCGCGGTGGCCATGATCGTCGCGTCGGTGTGCTGCGCACCCTTCGGGTCAGCGGTCGTGCCCGACGTATAAAACAGCCAGCGGACGGGGTTATTCGTCGCAGATGGCGCCGGGGGCAGCGTCGACGGGTCACCGTCGGGCAGTCGCTTGTCCGCGGTGAGCACCTCGAGGCCGTCCACTTCTCCGGCCACTTCGTCGGCCATCGCCTTGAAGTCGAAGCCGCGCCAATCGCTCGGCACGATCAGCCACTTGGTTTGGGCCTGCTTGCAGACGAACGCAACTTCACGCTTGCGGTAGATCGGCAGGATCGGGTTCTGCGTGGCGCCGAGACGCGAGAGCGCACCAACGAGCACGCACGACTCGATCCACGTCGGCAGCTGCCACGACACGACGGTGCCTTCACCCACGCCAAGCGCGGCGAGCCCGGCGGCGGCACGATCAACGGCGTCGCGATATTCGGCGAAGGTGATCGAGCGCTCGTCTTGGTCGACGAGCATTTGCGCGTCGGGCGTGGCCGCGGCGCGTTTGTTGATGAGGTCGGGCAGCCCGACGGCGTCAATCATCCCGTGAGCACCGTCGTCGTGTCGCGCCCCGAGCGCAGGATCGAACCCGGAGTCGCGCCGGTGGCTTTGCCGTCGGCGATCGTCTCGACGCCGTTCACCAGCACGCGCACCACTCCGATCGAATCCGCCGTGAGTCGCTTCGCGTCGCCGGGTAGGTCGGCCACGAGTGTCGCCGGTTCCGAGTCGATCGTGGCCGGGTCGAACACCACGAGGTCGGCGTGATTGCCGACCTCGATGCGGCCGCGGCCCTTCAAGCCGAATAGCCGCGCCGGCGCGTCGGTGATCATTTGCACGGCCTTCTCGAGCGGCACCAGCTTGCGGCCGCGAATCATGTCCCCGATGAAGCGCGTCGTATACGGCGCGCCGCACATGCGGTCGAGGTGCGCGCCGGCGTCAGAACCGCCGAGCATCGCTCGGTCGTCTTGCCACGTTTCTTGGCGCAGCTTCCACGTGTCGGGGTCGTTGTCGGGCGGCATCGGCCACAGCACGGTACGAAGTTCGTCGTTGCACACGATGTCGACGAGCACGTCGAATGGGTCGCCGCCGCGCTCGTCGGCCACGTCCTGCACTACGCGACCCTTCAAGCCTGCGTTGGCTTCGGAGTATGTGTCGCCGATGACGTACTTGCCGAAGTAGGTGAGGCGCTTGAACACGCCGGCTTCCTTGCTGCGGCCCTTCTCGATCAGGTCGGCGCGGACCGCGGGGTCACGCAACTTCTCCATGCGTTCGGCAACGGGCAGGCTCATTACCTCGCTCCAACCGGGGATCAGGAACAGCGCGCAATGCGTGCCGAAGCTCATGTTCATCGGGACGAGCACCGGCATCGTGAGCGCAACAATTTCACCGCCCGCTTCTCGCGCCCGGGTCGACGCCTCGAGCTGGCGCGGAACACGCTCGGGGACCCGCGCGTCGATGGTCAATACGTTCCAGTTGATCGGACGACGCGCCGCCACGCTCATGCCGACGAGCAGCTCGATCTCGTCGTCGCTGAACTGGTCGAGGCAGCCCTGCACGATGCCTTCAAGCGTCGTGCCTTCATGCTCGCCGGTGACCTCACAGAGACGGAGCAACTCTTCGTGCGTCGCCCACCGCGACGCGACGGGTTGTCCGTCCCCATCGGAGTGGGTGCTGCTCAAGGTGGTGGAAAAGCCGAGGCCGCCTGCCGCGATCGATTCGCCGAGTACGCGGGCCATCTCGTCGAGTTGTTCGGGCGTCGCTTCCTTGCCGATTGCGTCGGTGCCCATGACGTAACGACGCAGCCCGCAGTGGCCGACGAGAAAGCCGGCGTTGACGGCGGTGTTGCCGTCCAGTGCGTCGAGGTACTGACCGAATGTTTCCCACGACCACGGCACACCCGTCTCCAGCGCACCCAACGGCATGCCTTCGACCTTGGCCATCATGCGGCGGATGTAGTCGCCGTCTTCCGCACGGATGGGGGCGAGGGTGAAGCCGCAGTTCCCGCCGATCACGGTGGTGACGCCGTGCACGTTGGACGGCGTGGCGAAGGGGTCCCAGAAAAGCTGCGCGTCGTAGTGCGTGTGTGGGTCGACGAAACCGGGGCAGACGACGAGGCCGTCGGCGTCGAAAACGGTGTCGGCCGCTTCGTCGACCGAGCCGACCGCAACGATCTTGCCGTCCTTTACGCCGACATCGCCGACGTAGCCAGGAGTGCCCGTTCCATCGACGATCGTGGCCCCACGGACGAGGTAGTCCAACATCCGCTGGATAGTATCTGACGGTCCGTCAGGAATGTTTGGAGTGCGGTTGCGCATCGGGATTACGACGTTCGTGACGGATTACTCGGTCGACATCGTGACCCTGGCGCGGGCGGCCGAGGAGCGCGGGTTCGCGTCGCTGTGGCTCGCGGAGCACACGCACATCCCGTCGTCACGATTGACGCCGGCGCCCACCGGCGACGCTGAACTCGGCAAGGCGTATTCGCATCTGGTCGATCCGCTGGTGGCGTTGAGCGCGGCGGCGGCCGTCACGTCGACGCTGACGCTCGGCACCGGCGTGTCGCTCGTCGCGCAGCACGACCCCATCGTGATGGCCAAGCAGATCTCGACCCTCGACAACATTGCGGGTGGGCGGTTCGTGCTCGGGGTGGGCTTCGGCTGGAACCGCGAAGAGATGGGCGCGCACGGCGTGGATTACGCGTCGCGACGCGAGGTGGTGCGCGAAAAGGTGCTCGCGATGAAGACGCTGTGGTCGCAGGACGAGGCGTCCTTTGACGGATCGCACGTGTCGCTCGATCCGTCGTGGCAATGGCCCAAGCCCGTGCGTGGTGGCGTGCCCGTGTTGATGGGCGGCGCCGCGGGGCCGAAGTTGTTCGCCGCGATCTGCGACTACGCCGACGGCTGGATTCCGATCGGCGGCGCCGGTCTTTCGGCGTCGCTACCGGCATTGCGTGAACAGTTCGAGGCGCTCGGACGCGACCCGTCCACCCTGCAGTGCATCCCGTTCGGTTCGATTCCCGACCAGGGCAAGCTCGATCACTACCGCGAACTCGGCATCACCGAAGTCGTCTTGCGCATCAACGAAGGCTCCACCGACGAAATCCTGCGCCGCCTCGACCGTGCGGTGGTCGTGCTCCGTTGAAATGGGTGCGGATCGCGGCGTGGAGCGAGGCCGGCTTGCTCGCGGGGCTGACGCTTACTGGCTTGTACCTGAACTGGTTCTACCGACCCTCGAGCGTCAGGCTCTACTCCTTCGGAGACACCGGCGGACAACAGACGTCGGTGCGCGTCGCCCACGCCGTGCGTGCGCTGCACGTCGTGGCGAGCATCGGCTTCATCTGGATCGGCGCCGCGCTCGCGGTCATGTGCGTCGTCGGCGCCATCCGCCAGACGCGAGCTCCGAGTCGGCGCGTGGCAGCCGCGGCGACCGGGTTCGCGGTGCTGGCGCTGGCGACGTCGATCACCGGCTACTTGCTCCCGTGGGACCAGATCGCGCTCTACGCCGTCACTATCGGATCGAACTTTCACGGCGCGTGGGACGCCGCGTTCAGCGACCAAGTTCGCTTCGTGATCGTCAACAGTACGGAGATCGCCCAAACCACGTACCGCAATTGGTTCGTCGTGCACGCGTTCGTGCTGCCAATCGCCCTCACCGTCATTCTCGTAACCGTCAGTCGCCATATAGGCGACTCAGGGTTACAAGAACGCGAAGGTGGCGTTACGGAGAGCTGATTGAGAGGACGCCGCGGGCGACGTCGCCGTGGTGCAGGTCGTCGATGGCGGAGTGGACGTCGTCGAGCTTGTAGGTCTTGGTGACCAGCTCGTCGAGCTTCAACCGCCCGGCAAGGTAAAGGTCGACGATCATCTTGAAGTCGTGGTGCGGGCGGGCCGACCCGTAGCGGCAGCCCATGATCGTCTTGTCGAGATACATCGACGACACGTTGAACGCGGCCTCGGTTCCCTGCGGCGGCACGCCGAGGATTACGCACGTTCCCGCCCAATCAAGCAGATCGATCGCGGTGCGGATGAGCGCGGGATGCCCGACGCACTCGAATGAGAAATCGACGCCGGCTTTGCAGATCGCCTTCACACCCTCGGCCGTGTCTACCTTCGACGCATCGACGAAGTGCGTGGCTCCGAACAGCCGCGCCAGCTCTTCCTTCGCCGGGTTCATGTCGACCGCGATAATCGGATAGGCGTCGGCGAGCCGCAGGCCTTGGATCACGTTGAGGCCGATCCCGCCCACGCCGATCACCACGGCGGACTGGTCGTGCGTGACCTTGGCGCGGTTCAACACGGCCCCCACGCCGGTCACCACGCCACAGCCGATGAGCGACGCGACTTCGAGCGGCACGCCCTTGTCGATCGGCACGCACTGGTTCGCTTTGACCACCGTGTACTCGCTGAACGACGACACGTTGGCGAAGGCGTAGGCGGGTTCGCCGTCGAGCGTGAACGGCTGCGGCCGCTGTCCGAAAGTGGACCGGCACATCGTGGGATGCCCCGAGTCGCAGTATTGGCACGCGCCGCAGTTGCCGAGCGTGGAGAGCACCACGTGGTCGCCCGGCTTCACGGAGTTGACCGCGGACCCCACCTCTTCTACGACACCCGCGCCCTCGTGGCCGAGCACCACCGGCACCGGGAACGGAATCGTCCCTTCGATGACGGACAGGTCGCTGTGGCACACGCCCGACGCGGCGATGCGTACCCGCACCTCGTTGGCGCCTGGGTCGCGCACCTCGATGTCACGGACCTTAGTTTCGGTCCCGTCGAAGACAACGCCTCTCATGACGCCCACACGATCGACTGCAACTCGCTGTAGGCATGCAGGCCGAACGACCCGCCGTCGCGTCCGACGCCGCTCATTTTGAAGCCGCCGAACGGCGCTTCGTGGTTGCGCTGCGCCGTGTTGATGCCGACGTTGCCTGAACGCAGCCGCCGAGCCGCGTCCATGCCCCGGCTGTTGTCGCCGGTGAACACGTAGTCGTACAGACCGAACGGTGTGCTGTTGGCGAGCGCGATGCCCTCGTCGTCGTCGTCAAACGCGAGGGCGACTACGACGGGCCCGAAGATCTCTTCTTGCACCGGCGTCATGTCGCGGGTGCAACCAGCGAGCAGCGTCGGGGCGACGTAGTAGCCGCTGGCCATGTCAGGCCGGTCACCGCCGGCGAGGACCTCAGCCCCTTCGGCCTTGCCTTTTTGCACGTAGCCCTCGATGCGATCGCGGGCCGCGGCGGAGATCACGGGCCCGACGAGCGTGTCGGGCGCCAACGGGTCGCCCACCTTCAAGTGCTTCGCCGCCATCGCCAGTTTCTCGATCAGTTGGTCGTAGATGCCGCGCTGCGCGATCACCCGCGTCGGCGCGGTGCAGATCTGCCCGGAGTGGAAGCCCCACGTCGAAGCGATGCCGCCGACTGCGATGTCGACCGACGCGTCGTCGAACACGAGCGCGGCTCCCTTGCCGCCCAACTCAAGCAGCATCCGCTTCATCGTGCGCGATCCCACCTCGGAGATGCGCACGCCGACGCTGGTCGAGCCGGTGAAGCTGACCATGTCGACGTCGGGTGAGTCGACGAGTGCTTCACCCGTCTCGGGCGACGAGCCCGTCACGATGTTCACGACCCCGGGCGGGAACCCGGCCTCCTCAAGCACCTGCACGAGTTCGAGCACGGCGAGCGGGTTCTGCGGCGCCGGCTTGATTACGCACGTGTTGCCCATAGCCAACGCCGGACCGAGCTTGCCGGCGGCGTTCACGAGCGGGAAGTTGTACGGCGTGATGCAGGCGACGACACCGACGGGTTGGCGGACGGCGACGGCGCCGACGATGCCGCCCGGCGCGAGCGCGGTGGCCTGCGCCTGCTGGGGCGGCAGCGGAATCTGGTTCGGCTCGACCTGCGCGTAACGCCGGAACCGTTGCGCCACGATCGGCACCTGCATCGTCGACGCCACGCGCATAGTGGCGCCGGTCTCGGCTTGCACCAGCGGCACCAGTTCGTCGTTGCGCGCCATGAGCAAGTCGGCGGCGCGGTTCAACAACGCGGCGCGTTCAGACGGCGCGGTGCGCGACCACGAATCGAACGCGTCGCGCGCCGCGGCCGCCGCGTTCTCGGCGTCTTGGCGGGAACATTCCGGCGCCTGGCCGACGACCTGTTCGGTCGCGGGATTGATGACGTCGTACGCGCCTTTGCCCGCCTCGACCCACTCACCACCGATGTAAACCGTCCCCGGTTTGACGCTCATGAGGCCGGTACCCGTCCCTTGTCGAAGTCGAGTTCGAACAACCTGATCGCGTTGCCCCGCACGATCTTGTAAATCGTTTCTTCGGGCAGGTGGCCCATCAGCTTCTTCGCGACCTCGAGCGTGTGCGGCCACGTCGAGTCGGAGTGCGGGTAGTCGGTCTCGAACGTGATGTTGTCGATGCCAACCGCGTCCAGGTTGTTCAGCCCGTGCACGTCGTCGAAGAAGCAGCCGGTCATGTTCTTGAAGTAGTAGGTGGACGGTGGCTCGGGGATCTTGTCGGCCACGCCGCCCCAGGCCCGGTTGTCCTCCCAAACCTTGTCGGCGCGTTCGAGGATGTACGGGATCCAGCCGATCTGGCCCTCGCTGTACGCGAGCTTCACGTCGGGGTACTTCACGAGCAGTCCGCTGAACAGCCAGTCGGTCATCGACATCATCGCGTTGTTGAACGTGAGCGTTGAGCCGACGGCGGGCGGCGCATCAGCCGACGTCGACGGCATTTTCGACGACGAACCGATGTGCATGTTGATGACGGTGCCCGTCTCGGCGCACGCTGCGACGAACGGCTCCCAGTAGCCGTCTTTGTCGTGCACCGACGGCAGACCGAGGAACGGCGGGATCTCGCTGAAGCAGGTGGCCCGCACGCCGCGCGCCGCCATGCGCCGCACTTCGTCGGCCGCGAGGTGCGCGTCCCACAGCGGCACGATGATCAGCGGGATGAGGCGACCGCCGGTACCGGCGCACCACTCATCGACCTGCCAGTCGTTGTAGGCCTGCACACACAAGAGCGCGAGGTCCTTGTCCTTCGCCTCGGTGAAGGTCTGGCCGCAGAACCGCGGGAACGACGGAAACGAGAGCGACGCCTCGACGTGATTCACGTCCATGTCTTCGAGCCGGGCGACCGGGTCCCAACACCCCTTGCGCATTTCCTCGTACGTGATCGCGGTGATCTTCACTTCGTCGCGGGGAAAACCCGCCGCGGCGGACAAGCGCGTTGTCGGCACCTTGAGGTCTTCGTAGTACCACCAGTCGCAGTCGGCGCCTTCGCCCGCGGAGTACGAGAACTTCCCACCGACGAACACCATCTCGCCGAGTTTGGCCCGCACCGAACGGGGGCCGATCTCCTTGTATTTGGCCGGCAACCGGTCCTGCCACACGTTCGGTGGTTCGAGGACGTGGTCGTCCACCGAAATGATCTTGGGGAACGTCTCTTCGCTCACGATTCGGAGCGTAGCGAGTTTCTGACGGTCCGTCAGGTGTGAGCGTCCGACCTCAGTTCGACCACATTTGCGGGGTTCTGCCGCCTATGGCGGGAAAACTCCGCAATTACCCCCGGCCGGCGGCGGCCGATGCGCCGCCGTCGACGGGCATCGCCATGCCGGTGACGTACGACGCCTGCTCGCTGCACAACCAGACCACGGCTTGCGCGATTTCTTCGGGCGTGGCGAGTCGGCCGATGGGCATCATCTTGCCCATCGCCTGCAGCGTCTTCTCGTCGCCACCGGTGAACCCCTCGAGCATCGGCGTGCGGACGGTGCCCGGGCACACCGCGTTGATGCGGATGCCCGCCCGGGCGTATTCGAGCGCCGCGGTCTTGGTCAGCCCGATCACGCCGTGCTTGCTCGCCACGTACGCGCTCAGCCCGGCGAAGCCCATCAAGCCGGCACCCGACGACGTATTCACGATCACGCCGCCGCCACCTGCCTGCATCAGCGGGATCTCGGCCCGTATACAGAGGAACACGCTTACGAGGTTGAGGTCAATCACGCGCTTCCACTCATCGACCGGCGCGTCCGCGATGTTCGCGAAGTTGCCCGAAGTGCCCGCGTTGTTGAACGCGATGTCGAGCCGGTCGCCGCACGCGGCGACGAGGGCATCGACCTGAGCGGAGTCGGTCACGTCGGCGCGCACGAACCGCGAGTCACCTCCGATCGCGGCCGCGACTTCCTGTCCCCCGGCTTCGTCGACGTCGGCCACGATCACCGTCGCGCCCTGCTCACCGAGTTGCAGCGCCGTGGCTCGGCCGATGCCGGAGCCGCCTCCGGTCACGATCGCAACCTTGCCGACAAACGCTTGCGCTTCCATATCTGACAATGTGTCAGATTCGCGATGGAGGGATTGGTTTGATGGGACGTTTTGACGGACGAGTGGTGATCGTGACGGGCTCTGCGTCGGGAATCGGTCAGGCCACGGCGCAACGGTTCGCCGAGGACGGCGCCACCGTCGTGTGTGCCGACTTCAACGACGACCTTGGCCGCGAGTCCGCGGAAAAGATCGTCGCCGATGGCGGCAAGGCCTCGTTCAACCGCCTCGACGTGAGTGATCACGAGGGGTGCGCCGCGCTCGTGGCGAAGGTCGTCGCCGACCACGGAAAGCTCGACGTGCTCGCCAACGTCGCCGGCATCCTGCAGTTCGGGCATACCACCGACCTCAGCATCGAGGAGTGGAACCGGACCATCGCCGTGAACCTCACCGGCATGTTCAACATGATCAAGCCGTCTATTCCTCACCTGCTCGAATCGGGCGGCAGCATCGTGAACGTTGCGTCGTCCGCCGGAATCTCGGGCCAGGCGTACAGCGCGGCGTATTCGGCGTCGAAGGGCGGCGTCGTGCTGCTCACCAAGGCGCTCGCGGTCGAGTACGCCAAGAAGGGTTTGCGCGTCAACGCGGTCTGCCCCGGCAGCGTCGACACGCCGCTCGTCGCGAATATGACGTTCCCCGACGACATCGAAGGCTTCCTCATCGCGCGCATGGAGTTGGTGCGCGGCAAGTTCGCACCGCCGTCCGACATCGCCAGCGTGATGTGCTTCCTCGCGTCCGACGACGCCAAGCACATCAACGGCGTCGCGCTGCCGGTCGACTACGGGATGACCGCGTAGCGATGAAGTTCTGGATGGCGCTCGCGTACGTCGAGCCCGATCAGGCGTTGCCGTTGGCCAAGGCGGCCGACGAGGCGGGCTACCACGGCATCACGGTGTCCGACCACCTCTTCGAACCGCAGCACCGCGTGTCGCACTACCCGTACTCGAAGGACGGGGCGCCGCCCTTTAGCGACGACACGCCGTGGCTCGACCCCTGGGCCCTGATCTCGGCGATGAGCGCGGTCACGTCGAACATTCGATTCACCACCAACATCTACGTCGCCCCGCTGCGCGACCTTTTCACCGTCGCCAAGCTCGTGTCGACCGCGGCAGTGTTATCCGGCGGCCGCGTCGCGATGGGCGCAGGCCCCGGCTGGTGCGAAGAGGAGTTCGACCAGGTCGGCCAGCCGTTCAAGCGTCGCGGCGCACGGCTCGACGAGATGATCGACGTGCTGCGGCAGTTGTGGGGCGGCGGATGGGTGGAGCATCACGGCGCGCACTACGACTTCGAGCCGCTGCGGATCGAACCGGTGCCGGGCGCGCCCGTCCCGATCTACATCGGCGGGCACAGCGAGTTCGCGTTGAAGCGCGCCGCGACGCGTGGCGATGGCTGGATCGGCAACGCCTACATGCCCGACGAGGCCGAGCACTATGTCGAGTTGATGCGCGATCAGCTGAAAGCAGCCGGCCGGCTCGACGACCCCGACTTCGAAGTGATCATCGCGTTGAAGGCGATGCCCTCGGAAGAGTTGCACGACCGCTTCGCCAAGCTCGGTGTGACGGGGTTGCTGTGCGCGCCGTGGATGTTCAAGCAGACGCTGCCCGAGCGCCTTGAAGCGGTGGCCGAGTTCGGACGGACTACGGCTGGTTCATGAAGTGGCCGCCGTTGACGGGTAGCGCAGTGCCGGTGATGCACTTGGACAGGTCGCTCGCGTAGAACAACACCGCGCCGGCGATCTCGCTCGAGTGGGGCAGGTAGCCCAGCGCCGTTTCGGCGGCGACCTCGTCGTAAACCTCTTGGCCGGTGATGCCGCGCTGCTTGCCCAGTTCGCCGAAGTACCACTCGACCGAGTCACCCCAGATGTAGCCGGGGTGCACCGCGTTGACGCGAATGCCGTCTTTGCCGAGTTCGAGCGCGAGCGTCTTCGTCGCCATCGCCAGCGCGCCCTTCGAGGCCGCGTAGGCGCCGTAGCCCGGTTGCGGTCGCTGGATGGACATCGTGTTCACCATCACGATGTGACCACCGCCGCGGGCTTGCATCGAGGGCACCACGGCTTTCGTCAACTGCAACGTGCCGAAGAAGTTCGTGTCCATCGTTTCTCGCCACGTGTCGAGGTTGCCGTCCATGAACGGCGTGTAGTCGCCGCCGTGGAACGCGTTGTTGACGAGCACGTCGATGCCGCCGAACTCGTCGACGGCCGCCGCCGCGAGCGCGACGCAGGCGTCGTTGTCGCTGATGTCGGTACGACACGCACAGCGCCTGTCCCCCCGCTTCACGAATCTCGGCAGCGACCTTCTCCATCAGCTTCGGTCGCCGCGCCGCGAGCACGACGTTGGCGCCTTCTTGCGAAAACTGCAGCGAGATGTCGCGCCCCATGCCGGGGCCGAGCCCGGACACGATCGCAACTTTTCCTTCGAGCAGACCCGGCCTCATTGACGTGCCCCTTTGAGTAGCGGCGCGACGTCAGCGCCGAACGCAGTGATTTGGTCGACGCCTTCGTTCACGTCGCGCGAACGGAACCGCACCTGCATGTGCGAACAACCCATCGCGCCGAACTCGCTCAGGCGGTCGGCGAGGTGTTGGGGCGAGCCGCTGATCGTGCGCTCGCCGACGTCCCACGTCGGCTCGCCGACGTAGAGGATCTCAGTGACCACGCCGAGTTCGATCGGACGGTCAACGCCGGCCTTCTCGCGCAGCGCCCGGATCGTCGCAATCTGGTCGGGCATCTGCGCCCGCGGCGTGCCCTGCGGCAACCAGCCGTCGCCCTTCTCCGCGGCGCGGCGCAAGGAAGGAGGGGCGCTGCCTCCGACCCAGACGGGCACAGGGTTCTGGACCGGGCGCGGCGCGACACCGCCGTCTTTGAACTGCCAGGTCGGCCCGTTGTGTTCAGGGAACTCGTCGGCGAACGCGGCCTTCACCGCGTCGATGGCTTCGTCGAGCAACGCGCCCCGGTTGGAGAAGTCGATGCCGAGGTTGGCGAACTCGTCGGCCGCGTGGCCGGCACCGACGCCGAGCATGCGCCCGTCCGTTCGCTCAGCACGTCGAGCGTGCACACGGCCTTCGCGGTCTGCAGCGGGTGCGTGTACGGCAGCACGCGCGACGTGCGCACATCAGCGCGGGTGCGAGTGGTGACGCCGGCGAGGTAGCCGAGCGTGGTCCACGTGTCGTACCAAGTGGTGCCCATCGCCTGCGCGAGCGGACGCGGGATCGCGACGTGGTCGCACACGGCGACGTACAGGAACCCGGCGTCGTCCGCCGCCTGCGCGAGCGTGGTCAGTTCGGCCACGCCGGCGTCGGCTTCCCATTTCTCGGCATACAGCGTGCTTTGCGATCTGCACGGGCAACTGAATGCCGTAGGCGAGTTCACCCGCCGGGATGATCGTCATTTCGGCGCCGCCTTCCCCGTGAGGCTCGTGTACAGCATGTCGGCCATGCTGCGGCGCAGCTCGGCGGTCGGGATCCCCCAGAACTCGAACGTGAAACGGTGCGCCGTGACGTTGGCCAGCATCGCCACCAACACGCCGGCGGTCGCCATGCGTTTCTGGTTGGACGGACCGGCCGCGCCCGGCGCCTTCGGCGTCGGCGATCACGTCGGCCATCGCGAGCGTCAGGTCGTTGAGCAGGCGGCTGCGGATGCCCTGGAAGCGCAGGTCGCCCTCGGCCACGAGCAGATCGACGACACGCAGAACCGAGCGGTGACTTTCCCAGAACTCGAGGAGCGCGTCGACGAGCTTGCAACGCGACGTCGTAGCCACCCTTGCCCTTCCACGACCGCGCCGCGCACGATCTCGCCGAGCGGTGCCGTGTCGAGGTTGGTTGCCTCGGCGAGGGCCAAGATCGCGGACTCGATGTCGGGGAAGTACTGGTAGAAGGTCGCCGGCGAGGTCTTCGCCTCGCGGGCGATGTCGATCACTTTGAGCTCGCGGTACGACATGCGTGTCGAGCAACGCCGCGGTGCAGTCCAACAAGCGTGTGCGGGTAGCGAGCCCGCGGCGGCCGGGCACCCGCCCGTCGCTCGCGCGCGGGTCTTCGACTTCTTCGATGGCCACGTTGTCGCTCACCATGCCCCTTTGATGTCAGCGCTCGGTACGACGGTCGCGATCAGCGAGATCGTGTTGTCGATCACTGCGTCGGCGTATTCGGTCGGCACGCCGCACACACAGTCGCCGCGGCATCACGAACTGGTAGCCGGCGTTTACCGCGTCCATCGCGAAGTTGAGCATGCCGACGTTCACGCTCACACCAACGCCGATGATCGTTGTCGCGCCGAGGTTGCGGCACACCGCGTCGAGGTCGGTGCCGCCCATCGGGCCGAGGCCGTGGTAGCGGCCGAGCACGAGATCGCCGTCGGCCGGCCCGATCTCAGGCACGATCTCGGCGCCTTTCGACCCCGGCGAGATGTCCAGCCCGCTCTTCGCGAAGCGCCTTGAACAGCCGCGCGTTCTCGTTCGACCCGAGCCCGTCCTGGCGTCGCCACGCCACGCAGTGCACGACGGGGATGCCCGCGGCGCGCGCCGCGTTCGCCAGCGCCGCGATCGCCGGGATGATCGGCTGCGGCCACGTCCTTCAAGGCCAGCGGCGACGTCTCTCCGATCACCCCGACCTGGCACTCCTGCGTGACCAGAACCGTGTGCGCCGGTTCACAAAGCACCCGGAGGTCAAGAGGCATGGCGCCTGACGGTACGAAGAATCTGACGAACCGTCAAAAAGTTCCTGACACTCCGTCAGAAACTGAAACCCGTTCTATCCCACCATTCTTGTATTCGTCAGCCCGGCTTTTTTGCTACTGACGGTTACAAGAATGAGCGGTCATGCCGGTTTGTCGGCTCCGACCACCCACATGGCGAAGAACTGGGCGCCGCCGCCGTAGGCGTGGCCGAGGGCTTTGCGGGCGCCGTCGATTTGGTGCTCACCGGCCTGGCCGCGCACCTGCATGGCCGACTCGGCGAAGCGCAACATGCCCGACGCGCCGATCGGATTGGTCGACAGGACGCCGCCGGACGGGTTGACCGGGAGGTCGCCGTCCATCTGCGTGGAGCCGTCCTCGACCATCTTCCAGCCTTCGTTCTCGGCCGCGAAGCCGAGGCTTTCGAGCCACATCGGCTCGTACCAACTGAACGGCACGTACATCTCGACGACGTCGATCTCGCCGCGACGGTCGGTGATGCCGGCTTGGCCGAACACGTCGTCCGCGCACTCACGCGACCCGCGCGGCGACACGACGTCTCGCCCAGCGAACATCGTCGGCTCGCTCCGCATCGCGGCGCCGTGAATCCACGCCGGAGGCAACTTGCCGCGATCGGCGTTCGCTGCGTTGGTGATCACCATCGCGGCCGCGCCGTCGGAGGACGGGCACGTCTCGGAGTAGCGGATCGGGTCCCACAGCATCACCGAGTCGGCGATCTTCTCGAACGTTGCGTCGGTCTCGTGCAGGTGCGCGTACTGGTTCTTGCACGCGTTCAGCCGGTCCTTCAGGGCGACGAGCACGCCGATGTGATCGGGCGCGCCCGACCGCCGCATATACGAACGGATGTGCGGCGCGAAGTAGCCGCCAGCGCCGGCGTGCGTCGGCGGCGCGAACGGCATCGGCATCGACAACGCCCACATCGCTTCGGACTCTCGCTCTGCTTTTCAAACGCAACCGTCAGCACGCGCTCGTGAATGCCGGCTTGCACCAGCGACGCGGCCACGATCGACGTCGAACCACCCACCGAGCCGGCGGTGTGCACCCGCAGCATCGGCTTGCCCACCGCAGCCGAGCGCGTCGGCCAGGAACAGCTCGGGCATCATCACGCCCTCGAAGAAGTCGGGCGCCTTGCCGATGACGACGGCGTCGATGTCGCTCCACGTCATTTGCGCGTCGTCGAGCGCCCGCAGCGCGGCCTCGCGGATCGAACCCGCGATCGACACGTCACCGCGCGTCGACATGTGCTTGGTCTGACCGATGCCGACAATCGCGGCAGGCAGCTTCGCCATTTACTCACCCTCCAAAACGCACACGAGGTTCTGTTGCAAGCAGGGCCCGGATGTCGCGGTGGCGACCGCGCGGTCGCCCTCGCCACGCGTGATCCGCGACGCCGCTTCGCCGAAGCGAATGAGCCCGGCCGCCATCACGGGGTTGGCCGATAACGCGCCACCCGACGGATTGATCGGCACGTCGGTGGGCAGGCCCAGCGCGTCGCGCGCGATCAACTCTTGTGCGGTGAACGGTGCGTGCAGCTCGGCGAAGTCGAACGAGCCCTCGACCGCGCCGGCTTTCGACGCGGCCGAGCGCGGTCGACGCGGAGGTGGTGAGATCGCGCAGGCCCAACGACTGGGACTCGATGCGGTGGTCGATGCCGCGAATCCAGGCCGGACGCGCGCACAACTCGCGGGCGACGTCCTCGGCCGCGATCACAATGGCGGCGCAGCCGTCGGTGATCGGCGGGCAGTCCCACCGGTGCATCGGGTCGGCCAGCATCGGTTGCGCCAACAGGTCGTCGACCGAGTCGTCGCCCGTCAAGCAGCGCGTACGGGTTCGACAGCGCGTTGCGCCGCGCAGTGGCCGCAACCGAAGCAAGGTCGGCTGGCGAATAGCGGCCGGTCTCCAACAGCGCCCGCGTCTGCAACCCCGCCAACGCGATGGTGTCGGCCCACAGCGGCGCCACGAAGTACGGGTCGAGCTGGCGGGTCAGAACTTCGCGCAGGTTGCCGGGTGACGACTTCGAATACGCGTAGACCAACGCGACGTCGATCTCGCCCATCTGCAACTTCACCCACGCTTCGTACATCGCCCATGCGCCGTCCATCTCGACGTGCGATTCCGAGATCGGCGGCCACGGCCCGACTGAGTCGAGCGTCATCACGAACGAGAACGCTTGGCCCGACAGATAGTCAGTCGAGCCCGAGCAGGTGAAGCCGACGCGGTCCATACCGATGCCGACATTGTCGAGCGCTTCGCGCACCACCGGCATCAGCATCTCGACTTCGTTGCTGTCGGTCTGCGCCCGCACGTGCTTCGACTGCGCGAAGGAAACAATCGCTACGTCGCGCATTACGCATTCCCTCGCATCGGTCGACGCGTCCACGTCGGGCTCGCCATTGGGACGAAACCACTTGATCGACTCGAGCGTCGGCTTCAATTCGTCGTCGGGCACCCACACCGCCTCGACGCGCATCCCGATGCGCACCTGGTCGTAGGGCACTTCCTGCATGAGGTGCATGAGCGGGATGTCAGAGCCGTCGAGCAACACCAGGGCGCTCACGTACGGGATCTCCATGCCTTGGCCGTAGAACGAGACGTTCACGATGCAGAACGTGGTGATCGTGCCCGTGTGCGGCAGCTCGACCTGCTCTTCGGTCGGCACGCCGTCGGTCGGACAGGCGCCGCGCGGCGGCACATAGACCTTGCCGCATTTCGGGCACTTCTGACCGAGGATCTTCTTCTGGGCCGAGCCGTTGAGGAACGACGACATCGCCTTGCCCGGTGTGTAGCTGTAGTCGAGGTGCGCCGGCGTGCGCACGGACTTGACCTGTTCGACATCAGCGATCGAAGGAGGCAGTACCAAACTCACGAAGCCACCTCGCGGCTCGAAACACTCGATGTCGCGGATGTGGCCTTCGCGCTCGGCGCGCCAACGAATCTTCACGCGCATTCCCGTCGACATCTGGTCTGGTGACGACACGTCGACCGCGTGCAGCATCGGCGTGTCGGTGCCGTCCAACTATCACGAGCGCCCATGCGAACGGGCGATCCTCGAGCGGCTGATATCGACGGCCCTCGGTCCACGACCACGTCGTGACCGCACCGGCCTGGCCGACCTCGACCATTTCAGTCAGCGACTCGGCGGTCACCGGGTCGTACTCCATCGGGGGCACCAGCACACGCCCGTCGGAACCTTTGATCCCGATGACAACGCCTTCGCGCAAACCAGTAAGGAACGCACCGATGACCGGCCCCGTCGTACGGCTGAACGGGTACTCGATGACCATCGGCGCCCGAAGCACCTGCGGGTTCAGTGGCCATGGATCAGACGATGACGGAGCGGATGACTTCGCCGGCTTGCATGGCGCGGAAGGCGTCGTTCACGTCGTCGAGGTGGATGTGCTGCGACACCATCGATCCGACGTCGAGGCGCCCGGTTTCGATCAGCGACACAAACCGCGGGAAGTCGCGGCGCACCTGGGCCGAGCCGTAGAAGCAACCGAGCATCGTCTTGGAATCGGAGAACAACGGGAACGCGGGGAACGTGACCTGCGCCTCGATTCGGGGCATGCCGACGATGCAAACCGTGCCGCCGCGACGGGCGGTATTGAACGCCTGCAGCATCGTCTCGGGCAGTCCGATCACTTCGAAGACGTAGTCGGCGCCGCGTCCACCGGTGGCCTCCTGTACGGCCCCAATGCTGTTGCCGTCCGACGGGTCGATGAGATCGGTCGCGCCCTGCTGCTCGGCGGTCTTGCGTTTCATCTCGACCGGGTCGATCGCGAAGATGCGCGACGCGCCGGCGATGCGCGCACCCTGGATGACGGCCTGACCGACGCCACCGCAGCCGATCACGGCGACGGTCGAGCCCGGCTGCACCTTGGCCGTGTTCAGCGCGGCGCCCACGCCCGTCGTGACGCCGCAACCAATGAGCGCGAGCTGGTCGGCGGGCAAATCGGTGTTGACCTTCACCAGCATCGTCTGCGACGTGACCATCTCGTCGCTGAACGTGCCGAGGCCGGTCATGCCGAAGACGTTCGAGCCGTCGGCCCGAATGCCGCGGGTGGCGAACATCAACGTGTTCGCGGTCTCGCACAGGTTGGACTGGTCGTGGATGCAGTACCAGCACACCCCGCACGCGGGGATGAACGACGCGATCACGCGGTCGCCGACCGACAGCGCGGTGACATCGTCGCCGACCTGCAAGACCGTGCCTGCGCCTTCATGGCCGAGGATGACCGGGGGCGGCATCGGCACGCCGCCCGTCTGCACCGTGAGATCGCTGTGGCACACACCACTGGCGTCGATCCGCACCCGCACGTCGGTGGGGCCGAGATCCGGCGAGCTCAACTCTTCGATAACGAGTGGCTCGTTGTACGTGTTCAGCACTGCTGCCCGCATGGTCAACCTCGATTTTGAAATCTGATGGAGTGTTAGGTTTCGGCACCGTACTAGAACGTGATTCAGTTTTGGAGAGGACCCAAAATGACCACTGATCTGATCGTCAAAGACACGCTGTTCATCGGTGGAGACTGGGTCAAGCCATCCGGCACCGACCTGATCGAGGTCATCTCCCCGTCAACCGAGCAGGTCTTCGCGAAGGTGCCCGACGGCACCACCGCCGACATCGACCGCGCCGTCGCCGCGGCGCGCGAGGCATTCGACCGCGGCCCGTGGCCCCGCATGGCGCCGGCGGAACGCGCCGACGTGCTCGCCGCGCTCAGCGCGCAGATCCAGGGCCGCATGCAGGAGTTCGCCGACGTCATCACGTCCGAAAACGGCTGCCCGGTCTCCTGGGGCGTCATGGGACAGGTGTTCGCGTCGACGATGGCGCTCGACTTCTTCGAGAGCCACGTGCGCACGATGAACTTCGAGGAAGAGCGGGCCGGCCTCATGGGACCGGCGATCGTGCGCCGCGAACCGGTCGGCGTGGTCGGCGCGATCGTGCCGTGGAACGTGCCGCTGTTCGTCACGATGCTCAAGCTCGCGCCGGCGCTGGCCGCCGGTTGCACGGTGGTGTTGAAGCCCGCCCCCGAGACGCCGCTCGACGCGTACATGCTCGCCGAAGCGCTCCAGGCCGCCGGCTTGCCCAAGGGCGTTGTGAACATCGTGGCGGGCGGACGCGAAGTCGGCGAGCACCTCGTCACGCATCCGGACATCGACAAGATTTCGTTCACCGGCTCTACCGCTGCCGGCCGTCGCATCGCCAGCTTGTGCGGTGAGCGCCTACGGCGCGTCACGCTCGAACTGGGCGGCAAGAGCGCCGCGATCATCCTCGACGACGCCGACGTCGCCACAACGATCGCCGGCCTCCTCCCCGCCGGAATGATGAACAACGGGCAGGCCTGCGTCGCGCAGACCCGCATCCTCGCGAGCCGCAGCAAGTACGACGAGGTCTGCGAGGCGATGGTCGAAGCGGTACGCGCCCTCAAGGTCGGCGATCCGATGCTGGCCGAGACCGAGATCGGCCCGCTCGTGGCCGAGCGTCAGCGCGATCGCGTGATGGGCTACCTCGAGAGCGGCCAGAAGGAAGGCGCCAAGGTCGCCATCGGCTGCGGCCGCCCCGCCGGCCTCGACACGGGCTGGTACGTCGAGCCGACCGTGTTCGTCAACGTCGACAACAAGATGAAGATCGCGCAGGAAGAGATCTTCGGCCCGGTGGTCGCGGTGATCCCCTACGACGACGTCGACGACGCGATCGCGATCGCCAACGACTCCGAGTACGGCCTGAGCGGATCGGTATGGGGAGCGGACCCGGCGCAGGCGCTCGAGATCGCGCGCCAGATTCGCACCGGCACGCTGTCGATCAACGGGTTCATTCTCGACTTCAACTGCCCGTTCGGCGGCTTCAAGGCCTCGGGCCTTGGCCGTGAACTCGGCGCTGAAGGCCTCGGCGCCTATCTCGAGATGAAGACGATCAGCTTCCCGGGCGCCGCGTCGCTTCCGTAGCAAGTTGTACGTCTAAAACGAGGTCGCTCCGCATTCTCCGCTGCTGGCGGCCACGTCGTTGGGGCGGCCATTGTTGGTTGCGTCTGGGTTGTTCCCCGTGCAAGCGAGTCGGCCGTACATCTTGTTGGCGCCGACCACGACGGGGCCGCCGGTGTTGTTCGTGACGCTGACATTCCCGTAGATCTTGTTGCCCACCAGCGTTAAACCCCTCCTGTTCGATGACAGCGAGACCGTGCTGTTGAACTGGTTCGCGGCGCACGACGAGTCGAACGGATTGCCCAGCAACAACAGACCGCTCACGTTCGAAATGGAGACCGCGCCGGCCAGCGTCGAACCACAAATCACGATCGCGGCCGGAGCGCCCGACGTCGCCAGCCAACCGGCGACGTAGGAGTTGCTCATCGAGACTGACGCGCCGTCCGGAATGCTCAAAGTGCCGTTAACCCGCGCGTCGGCGAAGCAGGTGCTCCCTGACTTCGGAACCGTCAGGCCGGGAATCGTGCCCGTGTACGTGCGGGTGCACGTCACGACCTGCGTCAAGGACCCCGAACTCGGGTTGAAATTCCCGTCGCCCGAATACACCGCCGTGATCGAGTGCGACCCACCCAAGAGCGCGGGCGCCGTCAGCTGCGCCGTGCCACCCGAAAGCGCGACCGGCGGGCCGAGGTTCGTCGGGCCGTCCTTGAACTGCACCGTCCCCGTCGGCGTCCCGGCGCCGGGAGACACCGGCGCCACGTCAGCAGTGAACGTAACCGTGCTACCGAACGACGACGGATTCGCCGACGAAGAAACCGCGACCTGCGTGTTCGCCTTGTTCACCACCTGCGACAACACCGCGCTGTCCGAACCCAGACAGTTCGCCGTGTCCGTCGGCGCAAACGTCGCCTTGATGACATGCGTGCCGACGCTCAGCGACGACGTCGACATCGTGGCGACACCCAATGAATCAGTGGCCGACGACCCGAGCGTCGTGGTGCCCTCTTTGAAGGTCATCGTGCCGGGCTGACACGCCGCCGGCGAGTTAACAACCGCCGCGGTGAACGTCGCCGATTGACCGAACACCGAAGGATTCGTGTCCAACCGCAGCGCGTTGCTTGTCTGCGCTTTGTTCACCACCTGCGATACCGCGCTCGAATCCGACCCCGTGCAGTTTGCCGTGTCACTCGGTAGGAACGACGCCGTGATCGAATGCGTCCCCGCACTGAACGCAGTTGTCTTGGTTGCCACACCAGTAGCAGCGTCCGTCGAAGCCGTTCCGAGAGATGTCGTCCCGTCCTTGAACGTCACCGTTCCCGCCTTACAAGCGGCCGCCGACGAACTCACCGTCGCCGTGAACGTCACGTTCTGAGCGAACGTCGACGGATTCACCGACGAGGCGAGCCCCGTCGAAGTCGACGCCTTGTTCACCACCTGCAACACGCCTGTCGACGCAGACCCTGCGCAGTTCGTTCCATCGGTCGGCGCGTACGACGCCGTGACCGAATGGGTGCCCGTCGTCAGCGCTGACGTCGTAAACGTCGCCACGCCCGAGGAGTTCGTCGGCGAAGTACCCAGCGTGGTCGTACCGTCCTTAAAAGTGACCGTGCCGGCCTTGCACGCGTCGGCCGACGAGCCGACCGTTGCCGTAAACGTGACCGAGTCACCGAACGTCGATGGGTTCAACGACGACGTCAACGACGTCGTGGTCGGATGCTTGGTGACGACCTGGTTGAGCGTCGCCGGGGTCGGCTGCGCACAATTCGCCGGCACCACCTCGTAGCCCGCGGTCACGGTGTGCGTGCCGACGCCATTCGCGCCGGAGAAGGTGTAGATGGCTTTACCAGTCGCGTCGGTGTTCCCACCGAACACAAACACACCATCCACGTAGAACGCCATGCCTCCACCGAAGCATGCAGCGTTATTCGAAGTGACCTGCGCCGTAATCGTCACGTTCGTTCCGACTTCGGAGGGGTTTTGGCTCGAGCTGATCGTCAGGCCGGTTGGGATCGGAGTGACGACTTGGTCGAACGTCTTTACGGTCGGGCCGACGCATCCTGCGGGATACTCGTAGCCAACAACGATCGAATGCGTACCGACACTCCCTGAGAACGAGAAGCTGCGCTGGCCATTCGCGTCGAGCCCGATCTGGTAATTGGCAAGCGCACCGTCGACGTAGAACGCCATGTTGCCCGCAAGGCACGCCGGGACGGTCGATGTAACGGTGCCAGTAATGAGGGTGGCGTTCCCATACGTGACCGGATTCGCGGATGACGTAACCGCGAGGAAGGTGTTCTGCGCCGCGATGACCTCGTTCACCGTCGACGTCGAGCCTTCGCAGAAGTCGGTCGCGTTCGGCAGGAACTCCGCGGTAATCGAGTGAGTACCCAATGTCAGCGTGCTCGTTTTATACGTCACTACTCCGTTGCTGTCAGTCGGGTTGCCGCTGAGCAACGTGGAGCCCTCCTTGAAGACCACGCTTCCCGACCGACACGTCGCCGGGGTTTGGGCCGTGACGGTCGCGGTAAAGGTCACCAACTCGCCCGGACTCGCCGGATTGGGCGACGCGGTCAGCGCTACGGACGATTGCGCCAACTGCACCACGAGGTCGACTGAACCATCGGACCCCGCGCAGAAGTCGGGGGAATCGGGAACGAACGACGCCGTGATCGTGTGGGTTCCGCGGCTGATGATGGGCGGAATCGTGATGTGGGCTGCGCCATCGGCATCGGTGTGCTGCGGGGCGGCGAGCGGCGTGCCTTCGGAGAACGTGACAGTCCCGTTCTTGCAGAACCGGATCCCGGAAACGGTAGCCGTCACGGTCACCGCCGAGCCGTAGAGAGCCGGGTTCGGCGAGGCGGCGACCGCAAGCGTCGTCTGGCTCAGTTGCACCGTTTGCGTGTACGAGGGCGACGTCGACCCAGTACAGGTCGAGTCGGTCGGAGTAAATGATGCGGTGAGCGGGTGGTCACCCAGCTCAAACGAAATCGTCGTGAACGACGCGACGCCAGACGCGTCCGTCGGCTTCGAGATAAGGACGGTCGAGCCGTCACTGAAGGTCATGTTCCCGCCGAGACAGCCCTCAGTGGGTGACGTTGCCGTCCCGGTGACCGTGACCGCCTGGCCGAAAATCGAAGGGTTCGGGGACGCCGTTACGGCGACGTCGGTCTGACCTGGGTCGTAGGTGATCGTGACGTGCCCGTTCGCCTGGCCACTCGTGTTGGTCGACAGCCCAAACGCCCCGTTTTTAAGCAACGGCGAGAAGTAAGAACCGCCACCACCGCCACCGCCACCACCGCCGTAGTGGAGGAAAGCGCCGTTGGCGGCCTCGCCCCCCTCACCGCCGAGTGGGAAACCGCCACCACCGCCACCTCCACCGCCGTCGATGTTGTCGTGCGTTTTGCCGTTGCCACCGCGCGGCGTCGACGCCGCCGATCCGCTGCCTCCCTCGCCACCGTCGGTCCCGCTCCCGTCACTGCCCGCATTGGCAAGACCGTCACCTCCGTCGCCGCCGTCATAGTTCACCACCGCGCCACCACCCCCACCGCCGCCGCCACCGCCGGCAACCGCAACGAGACCTGCCGCTGTCGCGATTCCCGTGCCGGCTCCACCCCCGCCCGCGGTTCCCGAAATCGGACTGCAGGCCGAAGACGAATTCCCGCCCCACATCGATATCCCCGCTATATCCGGGACGAGGCCGCCTCCACCGCCTTGGCAGTCCCCTGCGTTCCCGCCACCCGCGCCAACGGCGATCGACACCACGTCGCCTGGCGAAACCGACAACGAGCCGGACACGACGCCACCGACGCCCGCGTCACCCCCATCGGTGTCCGCAGCTCCCTCCCCGTTACCGCCGTTGCCGCCAGCAAGCTCGACGCTCAAGCGCGTGACGCCAGCGGGGACGGTGTAGGTCTGTAATGCACCGCTCCAGGCGAACGTCGTCGTGACCGGTGTCGCCGCGCTCGCGGGCGCCGGGTTGACGATGCTGGTGACCACGGCAAGTGACGAGCCGACGAGAGTGGCGGCGAGCAGCCGAGCGACTCCGTGACGTGTGCCCATCCGAAATGACTTGGCCGTGCGCGGACGTGGTTGCATGCCGACTCCGTTCGCGTCGGAATCGGGTGACGCCGGCGTGTAGTGATAACTGCGAAAAGCCCGTTATCTCGCGAACCGCACGCAGGCGACGGCTGTCCATGGCGCGTTCGCGCCCTGGACAGTCATGACACTGCATGAAATCAATGACGCATGCAGACGGCCCCAGCCATACCCGCCACCGGCACCCTGAACGTCGCGCCGTGGCCTGATCCGATCATCGACAGCCTCGGCCTCGACCCGCGCTCGCACTATGTCGAGACGTATTGGCTCGGCACGCTCGGCCCGTCCACCACGTGGTTGTTGCGCCGGCTCGCGCACGGTCTCGAATCCGAGCCCTGCGGATTCGAGTTGGACCTGCCGACGTGCGCGCGTGAACTCGGCCTCGGCGACAAGGGCGGGCGGCACTCGCCCTTCGCGCGCTCGCTCAGCCGGCTCGTGCAGTTCGAAATCGCGCGCTGGCAACCGCGCGACGGCATGCTCGAAGTGCGCCGCCGCGTCCCACCGCTGAACCGCCGGCAGGTGATGCACCTGCCCGACGAACTACGGATGCGTCACGACAAATGGCAGGCCCGCCAACTCGACGCGCCACCCGCCGAAGGCGTTCGTCGCCGCTGCCGTCAGCTCGCGCTCGCGCTCATCCAAACCGGCGCGGAGCGCGAAAACGCCGAGCGGCAGCTCCTTCGATGGGGCTACCACCCGGCGTTGTGTTACGAGTCGACCGCCTGGGCGGCCGACCAAATCGCGAGCTAGGCGGTTAGACCGGTAAGCACAGGGGCGGCGGCCCGGGGACACACAGTGCAGCAGTCGTGGACGTCGTGGTCGGTGCAGTCGTCGTGGTGCCGCCGGCGATCGTCGTCGTGGTTGTGGCTCCCGCGACCGTCGTCGTTGTGGTGGTGGCGGGTCGCGTCGTCGTGGTGGTGGCCGGCGCCGCGGTCGTGGTGGTCTCGCCACCCGATCCCCCGATCGGCACACAACCAACGCCGGGCAACTCGGTGCCGTCACACGCCGTGGTGGTCGTGGTTGCCACTGGCGCGGCGACGGTCAACGGGAAGCCCGCCACGCGCACACCGCCGCTGAATTCCGGCGCGTAGGCATAGAAGCTGGCCTTGGGCGAGAAACCCTCGTTCGCAAACGTGAAGATCTTCACGTGCGGACCGCCGCCGGCGCCTGCACCGGTGATCAAGCGCTTGCCGTTCGCGACGGCCACGAATGCGCCGCCGCGGAACGTCGGGTCGTAGGCGAAGAAGCCCGGGCCTTCCTGTCCGGCGAGCGACCAGAGGATGACGTGAGGTCCACCTCCAGGGCCGGCCGCGGTAACGACATCGACCACGTTGTCGGCGCGCACGGCGCCGGCCGCGACACGCACACCGCCGTTGAAGGTCCCGTAGGCCATCCATTCCTTCTCGAGGACAGGTGCGCCGCCCTCCATGTGGAACACGCGCACGTGCGGCCCGCCGCCGGCGCCGGCACCCGTGATGATGCGGCCGGGAGCACCGGCGAGGAACACGCCACCGGTGAAGCCCGGGTCGTATGCGTAGAAACCGAACACGTCGGTGAGTTGGCCGGAAACGAGGCGCAACGCCTTGACGTGCGGGCCGCCGCCCGCGCCGGCGGCGACGAGCACCTCAAGCGCCGGCGAGTCGTCGACGTTGGCGACTGCGACGTTGATGCCGCCGTTGAAGCCGGGGAACGGCTTGTTCTCAGCGATGAGCGTCTTGCCGTCACGCGCCCAAATTTGGATCTGGGCCTCGAGGCCCGAGCCGGTGCCCGTGATGATTTCGGGAGCGCCGTCGCCGGTGACGTCACCAACCGCGACATTCGTGCCCGACGAGGGCGTGCCGTTGGCGAAATAGGAGACGCCGCCGTCTTTGCCGTCGGGGCCGAAGGTGCGCACGTGGGCGCCTCCCCCTTGCCCGGCGCCGGTGGCGATCAGGTCGGTTGCGGCCGCATAGGCGACGGATCCGGAAGTGAGATGGCTCGCGATGATGGCGATACCAGCAACAACTCCGACCCCAGCCAGAGCGGTTCGCGACATAACAGGCAATAACTGTCGTAAACGCATGGCGGGACTCTAGTTGGGGGGCCGTTTCTCAGGGGTTCGGTGCGAGGGCGAAGAACAGGCGGGCTTTGCAGGTCGCTTTGCCTTCAACGGTCGACTGGGCCACGCCCCAACCGCCCTTGGTACTGAGCCGTTCCATCGTGACGTCGAGCACCAACTCGTCGCCCGGTTTCACCATGCGGCGAAACCGCACTTCCTCGACCCCACCGAACAGTGGGAGCCGGCCGGCGAAGCGTTCGTCGCTCAGCACGGCAATCGCGCCCGTCTGGGCCAGCGCTTCTAGCTGTATTACGCCCGGAAACACGGGGTTTCCGGGGAAGTGACCGGCGAGAAAGGGCTCGTCGCCCGTCACCAGGTAGCGACCGACGCACCGTTCGCCCACGACCAACTCGTCCACCGAATCGACGAAACGGAACGGGGGCCGATGAGGCAGGAGGCCGACGAGGTCAGCCGAATTGGGCAGCGTCACCCGGCCGACGTTACGACGGGAACGTCGCGTCGATGGCGGAGAGCGCGGCGTGCAGCGCCTCGCGCTCTTGCTCGGTGCCGACGTTGGCCAACTCCTTCGACATCGCCATCGACCAGCGTGCGTTCGACGTGGTAGCCGACGAGCCACGACGCGGCTTGCACCATCATCGAGAACGCGTCGGCGAACTCTTCGGTGGCCTCGGGGTGCGGCTCGCCCTTGAGCATCGGCTCGCGCACGTAGCGCAGGAACAGCTTCGAGGCGCCCTCGGCCAAAAGCTCGCTGCGTTTCGATCTGGTACTTGGCGACCGCCATGAACTCCTCCATGGGCACGCCCGCGCTGACCAGGGCTAACAGCATGCGCACGGCGCGGACATCGGCCCGGCTGTAGGGCCGCTCGGGGTCGTCGGCTGGCAGTGGACGCAGGATGCCCGACCCCTCGAGCGACCGCAGCATCGACGGTGGCACCCGGGCGCGCTCGGCCAACTCGGCGCGGGTGAGTCGCTCGTCGGCGCCGTCTTCGGCCGGGTCGGCCCATGGGCTGTCCTGCCCGGCCGACAGCACGTCGGCGACGGCCCGCAGCGACAGGCCCTTGGCCTTGAGCGCCTTGATCTTGATGAGGCGATCGAGGTGGCTCGAGTCGTAAATCGCGGTGCGGCCCTCGTGGCGGGGCGCCACCAGCAAGCCCTTGGACTGATACGAGCGCACGACCTCCACGGACAGGCCGGCGGCCTCCGCAAGTTGTCGCACATCGTAAGTCATCGCCATAGAAATGTAATACAGCCGAATCACAATGTTCGACCAATCTGTGTAACCATTACGTCAGTCACGGAGTCGAAAAGCTCTGTACGGGCGTCGAGAGGAGGTTGGTTCGCGTGAGCGTTGCGGTTGTTTTCCCAGGTCAGGGCAGTCAGGCAACAGGAATGGGCCTTGAGCTGCGCGACCTTCCGGCGTGGCACCTCGTCGAAGACGCCGAGGAAATTCTCGCCACCTCGCTCTCGCCGCTGCTCCTCGGTGACGAGCTCAAGACCACCCAAGCCGCGCAAATGGCCGTGCTGCTGCACTCCTTGGTGCGCTGGGAAACGCAGAAGGACGAGATCGGCACCGACATCGCGTCCTTCGCCGGCCACTCGCTCGGTCAGATGACCGCCCTGATCGCTTCCGGCGCGCTCAGCTTCGAGGTCGGCGTGCAGGTCGCAGCCAAGCGCGCCGCGGTCACCCAAGACGCCGCCGACAACCGGCCCGGCGTCATGGCGGCGCTGCTTGGCGCCACCGACGAGCAGGCCGCCGCCGCCGTCGCCGGCACGCCCGACTCGTGCTGGGTCGCCAACATCAACGCTCCCGGCCAGATCGTCATCGCCGGTACACCCGAGGGCCTCGGCCAGCGCCACCGAAGCGGCCAAGGCCGCGGGCATGCGCAAGGTCATGCCGCTCGACGTCGCCGCCGCGTTCCACACGCCGCTCATGGACGACGCCGCCATCGGGTTCGCCGAGTACCTGCCGTCGATCGACTTCGCCGCTCCGTCGGCACCGATCGTCTCGAACGAAGACGGCGTCGCCTACACCGACGGCGACGGCTGGAAGACCCGCCTCGTCTCGCATCTCGTCAAGCCCGTCCGCTGGGCCGACTCGATGATCACGATCGACTCCCTGGGCCCGTCATCTCTTCGTGAGGTCGGCCCCGGAACAACTCTCACAGGCCTCGCCAAGCGATGCCTCCCCGACACCGAATGGGTGACCTCCTAAATGTCTCTTGCTGTTCGAACTCGCCGAATACACCGAAGTTGCCGAGAAGCTGATCTTGGCGCCGTCTCGCGGCGTCGTGCGCGTGCTCGACCCGGCGGTGGTTACCGCCGAGGGCGAAATCGTCGAGGTCGGCCAGCCGATCGCCATCATCACCAACTCCGGTGACGAGATCGAGGCGTGCAGCCGGTTCAACGGGTTCTTCATGGAGATGCTGGTGGAGTCGGGCGAACGCGTCCGCGCCGGTCAGCCCCTCGCCTGGCTCCGCACCTTCGGCTAGAAGGCCTTTTCTAATGGCTGCCATCGTCGGCATGGGCACGGCGTTGCCCGACGGTCGTCTGACCAACGCAGATCTCGAGAAGACCCTCGACACCACCGACGCGTGGATCGTCGAGCGCACCGGCATCAAGGAACGCCGCATCGCCGGACCCGGTGAAGACGCCGTCACGCTCGCCACCGCCGCGTGCGCCGAAGCGATCAAGGACTCGGGCCTCGACCACCGAAGAGATCGACCTGTTGGTCGTGGCCACGATCACTCCCCCACGCCGGCTGCCCGCCGCGTCGGCGCTACGTGCAGGACAACCTCGGCTTGCGTTGCGGGGCGTTCGACCTCGTGGCCGCCTGTTCCGGCTTCGTCTACTCGCTACGTGATGGCCGACGCCTACGTGAACGCCGGCAACGCGCGCTCAGCGCTCATCGTCGGCGCCGAGACGATCAGCTCGATCGTCGACCCGACCGACCGCGGCACCAAGATCCTGTTCGGCGACGGCGCCGCTGCCGCCGTGATCGTGCCGTCGGCACCGGGCTACGGCATCCTCGGATCCGACCTCGGCTGCGACGGATCGGCGGCGGACATCCTCGCGATCGAGCCGCGGCGAGCAATACGCCCACATGGACGGCAAGGAAGTCTTCCGTCGCGCCGTGCGCGCCTGCATCGCCTCGGCGGAGACAGCGCTGGAGCGCGCGGGCGTCAACGCGAGCGAGATCGACCTGTTCGTGCCGCACCAGGCGAACGGTCGCATCATCGACGCGATCATCGAGCGCATTGGTTTGGACAATGCTCGTACCGTGCGCAACCTCGATATGTACGGCAACACGTCGGCCGCGTCGATTCCGCTGGCGCTGGCCGAAGGCGCAACCCAACGACGGCGACCTCGTCCTGCTGTGCGGCTTCGGCGCCGGCATGACGTGGGCGAGCGCTGTTGTGCGCTGGGGCACCGGCCTGTGAGAGCGAACCGATGACCGAGCAGCCGCGGTTGCGTTCGTAACCGGTGCCGGTGCCGGCATCGGGCGCGCGTGCGCGGTCGCGCTGGCTGAAGCGGGCATGCGCGTCGCCGTCGGATTCGGCGGCAACAAGGAAGGCGCGAACGAAACCGCGTCCATGTGCGGCGGCCTCGCCGTAGAAGTGGACGTGAGCGACTCCGCGTCGGTCGACAACGCGTTCAAGCAGATCGAGGCCGACCTCGGGCCTGTCACCGTGCTGGTCAACAACGCCGGCGTCACGGGCGACGGCTTGCTGCTGCGCATGAAGGACGACGACTGGCAGAAGGTGCTGCGCGTCAACCTCGACGGCGCCTTCCACTGCATTCGCCGCGCGACACCCGGAATGATGAAGGCGCGCTTCGGCCGCATCGTCAACATGGGCTCGGTCGTCGGGCTCACGGGCTCGGCCGGCCAGGTCAATTACGCCGCCGCGAAGGCCGGCCTCGTCGGCCTGTCCCGCTCAGTCGCACGCGAGCTCGCGTCGCGCAACGTCACCTGCAACGTGGTCGCACCCGGCCCGATCGCCACCGCGATGACCGACGCGCTGAGCGACGAACGCGTCGCTGCGATTACGGACGCGGTGCCGGCCGGACGCATGGGAACGACCGAGGAAGTGGCCGCCACCGTGGCCTTCTTGTGCAGCGCCGCCGCGGCGTACATCACCGGCGCAGTCATCCCCGTCGATGGCGGCCTCGGCCTCGGCCACTAACGCCACAAACGGCTAGACCTAACACTCAGATCGCTTTCAAACCCATCAAGGAGAACCAAAGAAATGTCCCGTGACGAAGTCCTCGGCGTAATGCGTGACGCGGCGGTCGAGCTGCTGAAGGTCGACCCGGCCAAGGTCACCGAAGAGGCCACCTTCGCCGATGATCTCGAAGCCGACAGCCTCGACGTCGTCGAGCTCGTGATGGCGCTCGAAGAGAAGCTCGACATCAGCATCCCCGAGGAAGAGCTCGAAGGCATCAAGACCGTGGGCGAGGCGCTCGACGTCATCGCGGCCAAGGTCGCGTAGGTCTCGCAGTGAGCGAACGTCGACGCGTCGTCGTTACCGGCATGGGCGTGAAGTCCGCGGCCGGCAACACCATCGACGCCTTCTGGGACACGTTGCTGGCCGGGGCGCGCACGGCGGCCGGGCCGATCGAGCGCGTCGACGTGTCGGACTGGCCGGTTGGCTTCGCGTGTGAAGTGAAGGACTTCGATCCCGAGGCCTACATCGAGGCGAAGGAAGTCCGGCGGACTGACCGCGTCGCACAACTCGGCTACGCCGCGGCGGTTGACGCGCTCAACCAAGCGGGCGACCTGGGCCTCGACCCGGCGCGCATCGGCGTCGTTGCCGGCACCGGCGTCGGCGGCCTCGAAACCCAAGAGCGCGAAGAAATCGTCGTCTACGAAAAGGGCAAGACCCGCGTCTCGCCGTTCCTCGTGCCGATGATGATGACCAACGCGACGGCGGCGATGATCTCGATGGGTCACGGCTTCCGCGGCCCGAACCTGTGCATCGCTACGGCGTGCGCGGCGGGCACGAACGCGATCGGCGAGGCCGCGCACATCATTCGCTACGGCGGCGCGGACGCGATCATCGCCGGCGGTTCTGAAGCGGCGATCACGACCGTCGGCATGGCGGCGTTCGCCCGCATGGGCGCGCTGTCGACGCGCCGCGACGACCCCTCAACCGCCTCACGTCCGTTCGACGCGACGTCGTGACGGATTCGTGATGGGCGAAGCCGGGGCGTTCCTGGTGCTCGAGGAGTACGAGCACGCCGTCGGGCGAGGCGCGACGATCCTCGGGGAGATTCTCGGTTACGGCCGCAACGCCGACGCGCACCACATCACCGCGCCATCGCCCGACGGCGCGGGCGCCATCAACTGCATGGAACTCGCGATTGCCGACGCCGGCCTGACCCCGGCCGACATCGGCCACGTCAACGCGCACGGCACGTCGACACCGCTCAACGACGCCGCCGAGTCCCAGGCGATCTACAAGGTGTTCAACGGCAATTCGCCCGCCAGTCGTTTCGACCAAGGGCGTCACCGGCCACTGCATCGGTGCGGCCGGCGCAGTCGAGGCCATCGCCGCGTTGCTCGCGGTGCGCGACGGCAAGGTTCCGCCGACCGCCAACCACACCGAGAAGGGCGAAGGCATCGAGGTCGACGTCGTGCACGGCTCGCCTCGTGAGGTCGGCCCGGCACCGGCGCTTTCGAACTCGTTCGGCTTCGGCGGACACAACGCGAGCCTGGTAATCGGCCCGGCCGAGTAGACCGTGGCTCTTCTCGCGCTCGGCACGGCGCGCCTGGGTGGCGCGCAAGCCGAAATCCGCGAGTTGGGCGGCCAACGCGTCGGATGGTTCCGGCTCGCCGATGAGCCCGACGACGAAGCAGACGGCCGCGGCGCGATCGGTCCCGACGAGGCGGACTCGGTCGCGCGCCTGATCCATCTCGCCACCGACACCGGCATGCCGATCGTGGGCGTGCTGGCCGTGTCGGGCACCGACGTGCGCCACGGCGTGGCGTCGCTCGTCGCGTGGGGGCGCATCGCGTCCGCGCTTGGTGGACGCGTCGGGAGTGGTGCCGATCGCGATGGCGGTAATCGGGCCGTGCGCCGCGGGTCCGGCGTTGCTGATCGGGCATCGCGGACGTAGTCGTGTTCACCGCAGGACGCCACCGCGTTCGTTTCCGGGCCCGCCGCGGTGATGGGCATGACGGGCGAGGAGATGTCGCCGTTCGACCTCGGGGGCGCCGTGATTCACTCGACCGAGAGCGGCATCGCCGCGCTGGTCGCCCCCGACGAAGCGAGTGCCATCGACGCGATCTCCGTGGTGCTCGCGTACCTGCCGGCCAACAACCACGAGCTGCCGCCGTGGGCGATGAACGACGACGTGATCGACCGTGACTGCGAGGCAAACGTTCCCGGACTCACCCAACGCGGGCTACGACGTGCGCAGCGTCATCGACGAGGTGTGCGACCGCGGTTCGTTGTTCGAACTCTGGGCGCGCCACGCCGCCAACGCGGTGGTCGGCTTCGCGCGCGTCGACGGCTATCCCGTCGGCGTCATCGCGAACCAGCCCGCGTGGCTCGCGGGAACGCTCGACATCGAGGCGTCCACCAAGGCGGCGCGCTTCGTGCAGCTGTGCGACGCGTTCAACGTGCCGCTGCTGACCTTCGTCGACACGCCCGGCTTCCAACCGGGCAAGGACCTCGAGTGGCGCGGCATGATCCGCCACGGCGCCAAGTTGGTGCACGCCTACGCCGCAGCCACGGTGCCGCGCGTGTGCGTGATCCTGCGCAAGGCGTACGGCGGCGCGTACATCGTGATGGACAGCCGCGGCATGGGCAGCGACTTCGTCGTGTCGTGGCCGAACGCCGAGATCGCCGTGATGGGCGCGGCCGGCGCGATCGGGCTGCTGTACGGCCGGCGCGAATTGCCGCCCGAGGAAATGACCGCGCTGATCGACCAGTACCAGGCCGACTACTGCACGCCGCGGGTCGCGTCCGAACGGGGCTACGTCGACGCCGTGATCGAGCCGACCGAGACGCGCCGCGTCGTGGTCGGCGCGTTCGAGGCGCTGCGCTCAAAGCGCGAACACCTCCCCAAACGGCGTCACGCCAATCCTCCTCAGTAAGGATCTGCATTCATGTTGCTCGAAGGTAAGAAGATCGTCGTCACCGGCGTGCTCACAGATGCGTCGATCGCGTTCGACGTGGCCCGCATCGCGCAAGAACAAGGCGCCGAGATCGTGTTGACGTCGTTCGGCCGCGCCATGTCGCTCACGCAACGCGTCGCGAAACGCCTCCCGACCACGCCTGACGTGCTGGAACTCGACGCCACGTCGAACGAGAACATCAAAGCCGCCGCTGACGCGCTTGCCTCGCAATGGGGACGAGTGGACGGCGTGGTGCACGCCATCGGATTCGCACCCGCTGCCTGCCTGGGCGAGAACATTTTCGAAGCGCAGTGGGACGACGTCGCGACCGCGATGCAAGTGTCGACATACTCGTTGAAGGCGCTGGCCGAAGGGTTCCTGCCGCTATTGCAAGCCGCGGGCGGCGGGTCGATCGTCGGCCTCGACTTCGACGCGACGAAAGCGTTCCCGATGTACAACTGGATGGGCGTGGCCAAGGCTGCGCTCGAGTCGCTGTCGCGTTACCTCGCCCGCGACCTCGGCCCGTCGAACGTGCGATGCAACCTCGTGGCCGCCGGTCCGCTGCGCACGATGGCGGCCAAGTCCATCCCCGGCTTCGGCCAGTTCGAAGACATCTGGGGCGACCGGGCTCCCCTCGGCTGGGACCTCAACGACCGTGAACCCGCCGCCAAGGCCGTCGTGGCCCTACTGAGCGACTGGTTCCCCGCAACAACCGGCGAAATCATCCACGTAGACGGCGGCTTCCACGCCGTCGGCGCCTAGTTCGAACCCAACCCCTTCGTTCTTGTAATCCTCAGTAGCAAAAACCCGGCGATTCCGGATACAAGAATGAGGCTTTACGCGTTCTCGGCGATCGCCTTCAACCTGTTCAACGTTTGGGTCATGCCGTCGCGGTTGGTTTTGCCGCGGGCCCAGCCGAGGGCGGTCCAGTAGAGCTTGGTGAGGAGGTTCGGGACGAGTTGGAAGTACTCGGTGACGTCGGTGCCGCCGTCCTTGGCCTCGAACCGGTAACCCCACGTGTTGACCATCACCTTGTCGGTGCCGACGCCGAAACCGAACACCTTGCCCGGCTCGCACTCGGTGACGGTGCACGTCGTCCAGTACGTCGGGCCGCGTCCGTTGCGCTTCACGTGGCCGCGGAACTTTGCGCCGACCGCGGGACCCGTGGCGCCGTCGAGCCACTCGGCCTCGAAGGTCTCGGGCGACAACTCGCCGATGCGAGTGACATCGGACGCGATGTTCCAACAAGTCATCGGATCAGCATTGACGTGAACGGTGACCGAATCTCCCAAGCTGGTCATCGGAAGTTGCTCGCGAACTCGATGAGGGTGCGGACGCCGAAGCCGGTGCCGCCCTTGACGATCTCGCCCTCTTGCTCGGAAGCGCGGGCCGGTCCGGCGATGTCGAGGTGCGCCCACGGCAGCCCGTCGACGAACTCTTTGAGGAACATCGCGCCCGCGATGGTGCCGGCCTGACCGACGGCGCCGATGTTCTTGATGTCGGCGATGTCGGAGTCGATGTGCTTGCGATAAATGTCGGGCAGCGGAAGTTGCCAGATCGGCTCACCGGCCGCGGTCGCCGCGTCCTTCACCTTTTGGATTAGAGCCTCGTTGTTGCCGAGGATGGCCGCGATCCGGTTCCCGAGCGCGACCACCTGCGCGCCCGTGAGTGTGGCCGCATCGACAATCGCGGCCGGCTTTTCCTCGGCGGCCAGCGCCAGCCCGTCGGACAGCACGAGCCGACCTTCCGCGTCGGTGTTGAGCACTTCCATCGTCACGCCGTTGCGAGCGCGCAACACGTCGCCCGGCTTGATCGCCTTGGGTCCCGGCATGTTCTCGGTGCATGCGGCCAGAGCGACGACACGCGTCTTCACGCCCAGCGCGGCACACGCCGCGGTCGCGTTGAGTACCGCAGCGGCACCCCCCATGTCGGTCTTCATCGTCTCCATGCCGACGGCGGTCTTCAGCGACAGGCCGCCCGAGTCGAACGTGATGCCCTTGCCCACGAGGAAGATGGTCTTCTTCGCGTTCGGCGGGTTGTACTCGAGGCGAATCAGGCGGGGCGGCTGGTCGGATCCGAGCGACACGCCGCGCAGCGCGCCGAGGCCTTCCTTCTCGATCCTCTTCTCGTCCCAAATCGTCGCCGTGAGTGTGGGTGACTCTTCGGCGAGGGCTTTCACGGCGTTGGCCATGTCCGTCGGGTTTAACTCGCCGGCGGGCTCGTTCACCCAGTCGCGCGCGTTGCACACGAAGCGGGCGACGATCACGCCACGATCGAGGCCCTGCTGCAGCTTGACCTTGGCTGTGGTCAGCACCGTGACGGTCGCGATGGCGTCGGCCTCGCCCGGCTTCTTGAGACGGGTGAACTTGTAGAGGCCGAGCAGCATGCCTTCGGCTAGTGCTTGACCGAAGGATTTGGGATCGAGCCCGTCGGCCGGCGGGCCGGTCATCGCCACACGCGCATGACGCCGCGCGGCGCGAGCTCCGACCGCCAGCGCCGAGCGAACGTTGTCGGCCGATGACCCATCGATAGGCCCAGCCCCTACGCCGATGATCGTTGTGCCATCCGGAGCCGGCACTGAGTGCGTCGAGCCGACCTTGCCCGTGATGCCCGCCGCCTTGAGGTGCGCGGCGTCGAGGTACTCGGCCCCGGCCGCCGTCGGCGGAACGAAGGGTCCGTCGTCCGTCGAGAAGATCGGAACGATGATCGCGTCGACCCCGTCGGCCGGAAGATCCTTCGCGGCGGTGAATGTGATCGGCATTACGTGACGTCCTTTGTCCGGAGGGTGGTGTCACCCTCGACCCAGCGGGCCATGGCCCACAGCAAACTCGACAGGCGATTCAGGTACGGGAGGGCGAGCGAGCCCTCGCCGGCTGCCGACACCGCGTGACGCTCGCATCGCCGCACGACGGCGCGCGCCACGTCGAGCGCGGCCGCGCCGGCGTTCTGGCCAGGCACGACGAACGATTTCGGCACCTCGAACTTGGATTCGACCAAGTCCACGTGCGCTTCGAGCGCGTCGAGCATCGGTTGGTCGACCGCCATCTGCCCCGGCGTCAGCTTGTGGCGGTTCTCAGGCGCGGTGGCCAACTCGGCCATCAACACCCAGAGGTCGCGGGCGACGTGGACGAGCAGCTCGTCGACCTCGCTCCCGGGCTCGAACTGCACGCGGGCCAGTCCGATGAACGCCTGCGCCTCGTCTACGGCGCCGTAGGCCATAGGCAACGCCGAATCCTTCGGCACCCGCCCGCCGTAGAGCAGACCGGTCGTGCCGTCGTCACCCTTGCCCGTGTAGTGCGCCATGTGGTGCTCCAACTTATTCGGCGGTTGCGTCCACTACCTTCCCGCTCGTATGTATCCCTGTCACGGACTGCGCGTGCTCGACATGTCGCGCGTCGTCGCGGGCCCGATTGCCGGTCGCATCCTCAGCGATCTCGGCGCCGACGTCGTGAAGCTCGAACCACCCGAGGGCGACGTCACCCGCAACTGGGGACAGGTGCGCCATGGCCTGTCGGGGTTCTACACACAACAGAACGCGGGCAAGCGCAACGTCTGTGTCGACCTGCGCGCCGAGGGCGCGGTCGATGTGGTTCGCTCGCTGGCAAACCACGCTGACATCGTGATCGAGAACTTTCGCGCCGGGGTGCTCGACCGCCTGGGGCTTGGCTACGCCCAGCTCAGCGCGGCGAACCCGCGGGTCATGATGCTGTCAGTGTCTGGCTTTGGCCGCGGCGGCCCTGAGTCACACCGCCCCGCCTACGCGCCGATGATGCACGCCGAGACCGGTCTGCTGCACCGCCAAGCCGAGTTCGACGCCGCGTGGCCGTCGGACCCGATGCTGTCGCTCGCCGACTCCTACAGCGGCCTGCACGGCACCATCGCGATCTTCGCGGCCCTGCGCGTGCGCGACGAAACTGGCGCGGGCCAGCACATCGACATGGCCATGTTCGACGCGATCACGTTCAGCGACGACTACACCCACCACGCGATCGACAACGAACCGGTTGTTCGCTTGGGCGGCGACGTCTACATGACCGCCGCCGGCCCGGTGCTGTTCGCCGGGCAACTGCGCGCCGTCTGGGGGTCGCTCAAGCATCTGATCGACGACCCCGCACCCGGCGAGGTCCCGATCTCCGAGAAGGCACGCTTGCGCAAGGCGGCGGTCGCGGACTGGGCGGCGTCGTTCGACAACTTCGACGACTTGGCCGCACGCGCTCGACAAAGCCGGTCTCGCGTTCGGACCGGTCCGCAACCAGTTCGACGTGGTGCGGTCGCCCACCGCCGGCGCGCGTGGCACGGTGGCGCAGATCGACGACAACGGCGGCCACGGCCAAACGCGTGGCGTGGTGCAGACGCCGTACCGCTTCAGCAATGCCGAGTCCGGAGTACGAGGCGCGGCCCCCCATCGCGGCCAGCACAACGCTCGGGTCCTGCGGGACTGGGCTGGTCTCGACGACGAATCGATCAACGCGCTCGAGACGTCGGGCGTATTGCAGTACGACGCGTTCGCCTAATCCGCGGGCGCGAGCAGCCCTCGCTCGGCCAGCAGCGCCAAGCCGCGCTCGACGTGCTCGATCGGCATCCCGAGGTGCGCCGCGATGCCGGTGGCGTTGAGCGAGCCATCCAGGACGCCGATGATCGGCACGAGCACTTCGTTCGCGGCCCGCCCCTGAAAGATCACGGGCGCGCCGCCGTTCACGACGGCGATGCCGTCAGGCAAAGCGACCACCTCGAGACCCTGGTCGAGTTGGGGCTGGCTCATGGCGCCGCCTTAACGCAGCCGCACCCGTCCATCGGCACGACTCGACCCTCGATCACCTGATCGCGGTCGCTGTGCCGGCGCACGACACCGAGCAGCTTGTCGGGCACGGTGTCCACGCCGGGCAGTGTGATCGCGGTGCGCAACGCGCCGATCTCGTTCGCCGCGATCCGGGTGAGTGCCCGCAGCGCGCGTGTCGGCGGCGGCACGACCGCCCGCAGCCAGTGCGAGTGAATCGCGTCGTGCACCGCGAGGTCGGTCGCGTGTTGCCGCTCGCGCGCCTCGAAGCACTCGAAGCAAGGCCCCCCGGGCGCCACCACCGGTCCGACCTGCAGACGGCCGTGATAACCCCAGATCGGCACGAAGGGTTGGCCGCTCGCATTGAGGTCGCGCGCGACCGCGAGCGCCGGACGCGAGGCCACGAGCATCACGAGGCAGTCCTCTCCCATTGGGTCCGACGGCCCCTGGTGCTGGACGCCGCGGTCGCGCAACACGTTGCGCACGTCGCGTCCGTACATTCCGACGCCGACGACGAGCAGTCTCATGACGCGACCCGTGCGAGGCGGGCGTGGTCGGTCCAACCCGGCGTCGGTTGTATCGGGCTGAGGCCCGGGACGATCACGCGCACCGCCGCGAGATTCGCGCGGCGAAGTTCGTCGGTGGTGAGGTCAACGGCGTATCCCGCGAGGCCCGCTTGGCGCAGTCGCGCCACGATCGCGGGCTTCGTGACGTCAATCGGGTCGGCGGCGGTCAGTGGCGAAGGCGCGCCCTCGGTCGGGAGATCGAAGGCGGGATCGGGCGGTGGCTCTTCGGGGTAGGCCGCGATCGCGCGACGCGCGCGACGCCGCACCAAATCGCGGACGGCGGCGACGCGCGCAGCTTCCATCGTCGGCGCCGCCGCGATACCGACTTCAAATGACGCCCGGCCCTGCGCGATAGCGCACGGCACGCCGACGTCGCTCGTCGCGTCGAACACCGCTACGTCGCCGTCGTGCGACAACAAGGGCAGCACGGCGTTGCGGGTTCGCGCCAACGCGAGCGCGTCACGCGCGAGGCAGTCCAAAAGTCCGTCGAGCACGGCGGCACCGAGGTCGGACGCAACCGCGAGGCCCGCGAGCGACGGACCCCAGAAGTTCTCAGCTTCAACGGCGATCGGCAGGCCGATGTGCGTCAACACTGACGGCACCCACATCGGTCGCCCGTCGTCGAGCGCGAAACCTTCGACCCACCGGATGCGGTCACGGGTTTCAATCGGTGACACGCGCGCCAAGTCCTCAACGGCGATCGCCTCGTCAGCCAACTCATCGGCGCTCGCCCAACGCATGCTGGGCGCGTCCCACGACGCCGCGACATACAGCGCCAGCGCGCGACGCAACGCGTCGTCCGAGGCCGTCTTCTCGTTGGGTCCGACTCCCACCGCGGTCAGGGTCGGCGCATGCTCGGGATGCGGGCCGTGCCCGACCGACGCGATCTGCACGGCAGTCGCGTTGGTACCCGACGCGTCGGGTGTGCCGTCGTCGTAGGGACGTATGAACGAGACGACCCCACCGATGGGGCTTACCAGCGATCGAGCGATGGTCGAAGGTAGCAAGCGGCGCCTTCTCCCACCGTGGAAGGACCGGATTCGCCTACGTTGCGCGGTATGACGATTGCGACGCGCTACGAAAAAGTGACGGCCGCCGACGGTGGCACATTCGATTGCTTTTGCGCGGTGCCCGACAGCGGTAGCGGGCCTGGCATCTTGCTGTTCCAAGAAATATTCGGCATCAACGACAACATCCGCGATCTCGCCGAGAGGCTCGCCGGCGAGGGGTACGTGGTGCTCGCACCCGACATGTTCTGGCGCATCGAGCCGCGCTTCGAGCGGAAGGACGAGTCGGGCATGGGCGACGCCTTCGCCATGGTGCAAAAGTTCGACTTCGAGCAGGGCGTGGCCGACATCCAGGCCGCCCATGCGCATCTGCTGGGCATGAGCGAGTGCACCGGCAAGATTGGGGCGGTGGGCTTCTGCCTTGGCGGCGGCCTCGCGTTCGCCGCCGCCGCGCTGAGTCGATTTAACGGCAACGGCATCGATGCGGCCGTGCCCTACTACGGCTCACCGGTGAACGGACTCCTCGTGCACGCCGACAAGGTCGAGTGCCCGGTGCTGTTTCACTACGGCGACGAGGATCCGTTCATCCCGATAAATCTCATCGAGGAAGTGGAAGCCGCGTTCGCCGGTCGCGATGACGTCGAGGTGCTGCATTACGCGGCCGGCCACGCGTTCAGCAATAACGACGCGCCCTCGATGTACAACGCCGAGGCCTCGGCGTTGGCGTGGGAGCGCACGCTCGCGTTCTTCGATCGCACGCTCCGCTAGCGACTCCTTCGCTAGCGTCGTTTTGCGTGGTCGGTCGCGTCGAATCCGTGAACGTCGGGCTCCCTCGCACGGTGGAGTGGTTTGGCCGGAACGTGGTCACATCCATCTGGAAGGAGCCCGTCGCCGGTCGCGTGCGGGCAGAAGGCGTGAACCTCGCCGGTGACGCGCAGGCTGACCTACGCGTGCACGGCGGCCCCGACAAGTCGGTCTACGTGTACAGCGCCGAGGATTACGCGTGGTGGGCTGACGAACTCGGCACGCCACTCACTCCCGGTACCTTCGGCGACAACCTGACCGTCAGCGGCATCGACTGCTCCAGTGCGATTGAAGGCGAGGTGTGGCACATCGGAACCGCGACGTTCGTCACGACGCAACCTCGCCAACCGTGTTTCAAACTCGGGATCCGTATGAACGACGCCAGCTTCGTGCAGCGCTTTGGCGAAGCGAACCGACTCGGTATGTACCTGCGGATCTCCGAAGCGGGTGACGTGGGCGCAGGCGACGACGTCACGATCACGGTGCCGGCCTGATGCGGCCGCGCGAGGAACGCGGGTCACTGGCGTGGATCGCGTCGGACTTCCGTTCACTTTTGCCCGGAGCCAGCGCCGGCCTGATGCAGCTGATGTATCCCCCGCTCGGCCACGCCGTGATGGAGCACTCGGCGTTCGTGGACGACCCGTTTGGTCGGGTGTACCGATCCATTCCGCAGATCTGGGCGACGATCGTCATGCCCGACGCGGAGGACCGCGCCCGCCACGTGCGCGACCTCCACAAAGCCATCAAGGGCACCGACGAGGCGGGCGCCCGCTATCACGCGCTCGATCCGGACACATTTTGGTGGGCCCACGCCACCTTCACGTGGGAGATGTTCCGGTCCGTCGAGCTCTTCCACCGGCGCCAACTCGATGAACGCGAGCGTCACGCCCTCTACGCCGAGACCGTCGAGTGGTACGCGCGGTACGGGGTGTCGATGCGGCCAGTCCCGAGCGACCTCGACGCGTTCAATGAGCGCTTCGCCGAGATTTGCGCAGACGAACTCGAGCTCACGCCAGCCGCGACCTACGCGATCGAGATCGCGGCGACGGGCCAACTCGGGCTGCCGCTTGTCCCGGCGCCGGTAACGCGTGCGATGCGACCCGCTCTCCGCAACCCGGGTCGCGCGGTGGCTTTTGGCTGCATGCCGAGCGCGTTGCGCCAACGCATGACCATCCCGTGGACCCGCGGCGACCGCCGCACACTCGGGCTGCTGAAGGCCACGATGCGCGCCGGCGGCACGGTGGTGCCCAACGAGTTGAATCGCCGGGCACTGCGATTCTCCCTGCGGCAAGTCGGCGCTCGCACGCGCGCCGAGCGTTACCGGCCCGCGAGCTAAGCGGGAAAATACGTCTCTACCAACGCGCCGAACCGCTCTGGAATCGATCCGCTCGGCGCCGGTCCGCACCACCAACGCTTGAACATTTCCGCCGTGGCCTCGAGACGCGCGGACGCCGCGTAGGGCGAGACGTGCATGCCGAGCGCATACCGGGCCTCGGGGACCTCGAACACTTTCTCCAGCGTCGGTTGCCCAAACCAGCCTCCGATGACGCGGCGAAACTCGATCGTCGCCGCGTAATCGCGGGACTCCCACTCGCCTTCGATCATGTGCCACATCTCGTGGGCGACGACGCCGTCGATGGCCGTCCACGGCTTGGGCACCTCGGCCGGGTTCCCTTTCGTCGGCACTTCGCCCTGCCTGGATGCGCGCGCCGCCGCAAGTGCCTCAAGACCCTCGACGAACGAGTAGCTCGCGTTCATGTGAATAAACGCACTCAGGCGGGGCGCCGCACCCGCCGTCTTGCCCTCGGCCATTCCGTGCACGGCGTGGTCGAACGAGATCGCATTTACAAACTGCGCGGCGCGACCAAACCGCTCCTGTACGCCGAACGCGGTGTCAACGGCCAGCGCGACCGCTTCGGCGACGTGGTCGTCGCGCTCCGGTAAGCCCACTCGAAACGACGGCCGGCCATCGGTGGGCTCGATGCTCAAGCGAGTCATCCCGCCGAATCCGGACGTGAAGTCGGCGACTTTGCGCAGGAATCGGTTGCGGTGCGGCAGGGCACGCACGCGGGTGTCCGGCAGCAGCTGTTCGACCTGGGATGCGAGGTCACCGAGGGCCAGCGCTGTCCCCCGGGTGAGTGGTGCGCGCAGAGGTCCGCCGTATCCCGCCTGGCGTGCCGCCAGGCGAACCAACAGATCGCCCGAATCAATCTGTGTCGCCCCGGCGGCCGCCTGTTCGGCAACGACGGCACGCGCTTGGGCTAGGTCCACTCGCTCATCCGGCCCCATTGTGACCGAGCCTTCATTCTTGTAACCCTCAGTAGCCGATTCGGCGACTCTGGGTTACAAGAATGAAGTTGGAACAACGGATCGATCCGGCACGTTCTTCATGCCGTAGTAATCGGCAGGAAACCCATCGCAATGGAGGATGAATGGCAACGCGCAGCGGAGGACTCGGCGGACTCTTCAAGAAATTGCTCGGCGACGAACCCGACGCCACGCCCCGCGCGGTCAACAAGACCGACGAAGAGTGGCGCGCGGAACTAAGCCCCGAGCAGTACCGCGTTCTTCGACAAGCCGATACGGAACGACCGTTCAGCCATGAGGACGTCCACGCCGACGCCGACGGCATGTACCGCTGCGGCGGATGCAATGCGGCCCTGTTCCGCGCTGACACGAAGTTCAACTCGGGGTCCGGTTGGCCCAGCTTCTACGAGGCCGAGGAGAACGGCGTCGAACTTCGCCGCGACTTCTCGATGGGAATGCCCCGCACCGAGGTCGTGTGCAAGGCCTGCGGCGGGCACTTGGGCCATGTGTTCAACGACGGCCCCCGCCCGACCGGCAAGCGTTACTGCATCAACGGCTGCGCTCTCGCGACCGATTAGGGCAGTTCAGCCGGCGCGGAACAATTGGAATGGGGCTGCCGTTGAGAAGGCCCTACCCTTATGGCCAAGATGCGTGACTATCTGAAGGCAGTTCGCGAGCGGGTTGTCGTTTTCGACGGCGCCACCGGCACCAACCTGCACGCCCGCGACCTGAGCCTCGACGACTTCGGCGGCCCTCAATTCGAGGGCTGCCCCGAAATCCTCAACATCACCCGGCCCGATGTCATCCGCGACCTCCATGCGTCGTTCTTCGACGTGGGCTGCGACGTCGTCGAAACCAACAGCTTCGGCGGGTTCTCGACCGTCCTCAACGAGTACCAAATTCCCGAACGGGCCTACGAGCTTTCGCTGGCGTCGGCCCGCATCGCCCGCGAGGTGGCCGACAGCTACGACGGGGACCGTTTCGTCGCCGGCTCGCTTGGGCCCGGCACGAAGATGGCGACCCTCGGCTGGATCTCCTTCGCCGAGCTGCGCGACAGCTACGAGACTGCCGCGGCCGCCTTGCTCGAGGGTGGCGTCGACCTCTTCATCATCGAGACGGTGCAAGACCTGTTGCAGGCGAAGGCCGCGATGATCGCGTGCCGCCGCGCTATGAAAGCCGCGGGCCGCGAGGTGCCGATCCAAGTGCAGGTCACGATCGAGACCACCGGCCGCATGCTGCTGGGCACCGAGATCGGTGCCGCGCTCGCGTCGCTCGGCGCGATGCGGCCCGATGTGTTCGGCCTGAACTGCGCGACCGGTCCGAAGGAGATGCACGAGCACCTGCGGCACCTGTCGCGGTATTCGCCGTTCCCGATCAGCTGCGTTCCGAACGCGGGTTTGCCGTCGATCGTCGACGGTCACACGCACTACGACCTCACGCCCGAACAGTTGGCGGACGCGCACGAACACAACGTCACCGAACTCGGAATCAGCGTGGTCGGCGGCTGTTGCGGCACCACGCCCGAACACCTGCGCCATGTGGTCGAGCGCGTGCAGAACCTCACACCGGCGGTGCGCACGCCCACCGTTGAGCCGAGTGTGTCGTCGTTGTTCAGCGCGGTGCCGCTGCGGCAAGAGACGAGCTACCTCGTCATCGGCGAGCGCACGAACGCCAACGGCTCGAAGGCGTTCCGGGACGCACTGCTCGACGGCAACTGGGACGTCTGTGAGGACATGGCCCGCGAGCAGGTCAAGGAAGGCAGCCACGCGATCGACGTGTGTGTCGACTACGTCGGCCGTGACGGCGCGCCGGACATGAGCGAGTTGGCCCGGCGCTACGCCGAGCGCATCGACGGCGTCATCGTGCTCGACTCCACGGAACCGCAAGTGATCCAGGCGGGCCTCGAACGCCTCGGCGCCCGCGCGATCATCAACTCCGTCAACCTCGAAGACGGTGACGGCGAGAACACGCGTTTCCACAAGGTGCTCACGCTCGCCGCCGAGTTCGGCGCTGCCGTCGTGTGCACGTGCATTGACCAAGAAGGTCAGGCGCGTACGCCCGAGTGGAAGCTGCGGGCCGCCCAACAGATTCGCGACCTCGCCGTCAACCGCTACGGGCTGCGCGACGAGGACCTGCTGTTCGACGCGCTGGCGTTGTCGATCGGCACCGGTCTCGAAGAGTCACGCGGCGACGGTGCGTCGACGATCGAAGGCATCCGCCTGATCTCACAGGAACTGCCGAACTGCTTCACCACGCTCGGCCTGTCCAACGTGAGCTTCGGCCTGAACCCGGCGCTGCGCCACGTCATCAACTCCGTGTTCCTGCACGAGTGCGTCGAAGCGGGGCTCACGAGCGCGATCGCCCATGCGGGCCGGTTGATGCCCCTGAACCGCATCGACGAGGAAGACAAGAAGCTCGCCCTCGACCTGATCTACGACCGTCGCACCGATGGCTACGACCCGCTCACAATCTTGCTCAACAAGTTCGAAGGCGTGAAGGCCGGCGCACTGGAAAAGGAAGACCGCAGTGGCTGGCGGGTCGAAGACCGCCTTAAGCAGCGCATCATCGACGGTGACCGCACCGGGCTCGATGCTGATCTCGACGAGGCGCTCGGCACCACGGCCGCGCTCGACATCCTCAACGACACCCTGCTCGAAGGCATGAAGGTCGTCGGCGATCTCTTCGGACGCGGCGAGATGCAGCTGCCGTTCGTGCTGCAGAGCGCCGAGGCGATGAAGGCCGCGGTCGCCCACCTCGAGCCGCACATGCCTAAGACCGCGGACTCGACGAAGGGCCGCATCGTGCTTGCCACCGTCAAGGGCGACGTGCACGACATCGGCAAGAACCTCGTCGACATCATCCTCACCAACAACGGCTACGAGGTGTTCAACCTCGGCATCAAGGTCCCGCTGAACGACATGGTGCAAAAGGCGCGCGAAGTGGGCGCCGACGCGATCGGCATGAGTGGGCTGCTTGTGAAGAGCACGCTGATCATGCGCGAGAACCTTGAAGAATTGAACGAGGCCGGCCTGGCCTCGGATACGCCGGTCATTCTCGGCGGCGCCGCCCTTACGCGCACCTACGTCGAGCGCGACCTGCGCGAGGTCTACGACGGCCGCGTGTTCTACGGCAAGGACGCATTCGAAGGCCTGCACACTCTGGACGACCTCATGAACCGCAAGCGCGCCGGCACCCTCGAAGGCGACGAAGCCTTCGGCCGGGAGGCCGGTGGTCGCAACCTTCCTCGCCGCGAGCCCAAGCCGGTCGTCGATCCGTCGACACTGCCGTCGCGGTCGCCCGCCGTCGCCGCCGACAACCCCGTCTTCACGCCGCCGTTCCTAGGCTCACGCGTTATCAAGGGCATCGCGCTCGATGACATCGTCACGTACATCAACGAGACGGCGCTGTTCCGCAACCAGTGGCAGTACCGGCCGGAAAAGGGCGAGAACGACGAGGACTTCAAGGCCCGCATTCGCCCCGTGTTCCGCGAGCGGCTGGCCGAAGCGAAGTCGCTCGGCCTGCTCGTGCCACAGGTCGCGTACGGCTACTTCCCGGCGAACGCAGACGGCAACGACGTGATCATCTGGAAAGACGACGACCGCAACGCCGAGTGGATGCGGTTCTCGCTCCCCCGCCAGCAAAAAGAGCCGTTCATGTCGATCGCCGACTTCGTGAAGCCCGTTGGTTCGGCCGAATCCGACTATCTCGCCTTCCACGTTGTGACGATGGGCGACGTCGTGTCCCAACACGCGGCCAAGTTGTTCGCCGAGAACAAATACACCGACTACCTCCACGTGCACGGCCTCGGCGTCGAGATGGCCGAGGCGCTCGCCGAACTGTGGCACCGCCGCATTCGTGAAGAGTGGGGGTTTGCCGACGAAGACGGGCCGTCGATCGCCGGACTCTTCCGCCAGCAGTACCGCGGCGGCCGCTACTCGTTCGGCTACCCCGCCTGCCCCGACCTCGAGGACAACGTGAAGATCGGCGAACTGCTCGACGCCAGTCGCATCGGCGTCGAGTGCAGCGAGGAGACGTCGTTCCAGTACCAACCGGAACAGACCACGTCCGCCGTCATCTGCCACCACCCGCAGGCCAAGTACTTCGTCGCGTGAGCTTCACGCTCACCCCCATCGGCTTCGTCTGCGGCGGACGGGCGGATCCCATCGACGACGACTGGGGTGACGTGGAGTGCACGATCGAACTCGACGCCGCACAGTTCGACCCTGACGTCACCGCCGGGCTCGACGCGTTCAGTCACCTAGATGTTGTCTACGTGTTTCATCGCGTGGACGAAACAAAGGTCGAGACGCGGGCGCGTCATCCGCGCAACAACGAGGACTGGCCGCTCGTTGGCATCTTCGCCCAGCGCGCCAAAGGCCGGCCCAACCGCATCGGTGTCACCACCTGCGAAATTCTCTCGGTCGACGGATTGCGCGTGCACGTACGCGGCCTCGACGCCATCGACGGCACCCCCGTCATCGACCTCAAGCCCTACATGACCGACTTCGCCCCCCGTTCAGAAGTCCGCGAGCCCACGTGGGCGAAGGAGTTGATGGCCGGCTATTGGTTCTCCGGCCAGTAACGACGCCACTTCTGGACTACCCGCGTCGCACAGCGACGCGACTTGACCAAAAGTGCGGGAATTAGGCGATGTCTCGGGCGAGGCGGAGGCCGCTGAAGGCCCAGCGGCAGTGGGCGCCGAAGAAGTTGCGGTAGGTGGCACGGGCGTGGCCCTTGGGCGTGGCGCAACAAGAACCACGCAGCACCTGCTGGTTCACCATGAACTTGCCGTTGTATTCGCCGACGGCGCCGGCCGCGGGCGCGAAGCCGGGATAGGGCGAGTACGACGACGCCGTCCACTGCCAGACCGAACCGAACCACTCGTCGGCCGTCGGGTGGAGGCACTTCGGGTCGAGCCCGCTGCGGGCCGGCGCCTTCTTCGGCGCAACGGCTTCCCACTCGAACTCGGTTGGCAACCGCGCACCGGACCAGCGCGCGAACGCGTCGGCCTCGTACCAACTCACGTGCACGACGGGCTCGTCGGCGCGCACTGCAAGCGGCCCGCCCAACGTGAAGGTCATCCACTCGCCGTCTTCCTGCCACCAGTACAAAGGCGAGTCCCACCCCTCGGACTTCACCGTGTTCCAACCGTCGCTCATCCAGAACTCGGGGCGCTCGTAGCCGCCGTCGTCCATGAACGCGAGCCAGTCGCCAGAGGACACGAGCGAGTCGCTGATCGCGAAGGGCTGCAGCAGCGCGTCGTGGCGCGGCGCTTCGTTGTCGAAGGAGAAGCCGTCGCCGCCGAAGCCAACTTCGACCACGCCGCCGTCGTGCTCTATCCAGGTGCCTGCCTTCGACCGGTTGATCGGCTGATCCCACCACCGCGCCTTGCCATAGTGCGGCTGCGTCGGGTTGACCGACAGGACGTGCTTGATGTCCATCACGATGAGCTCTTGGTGCTGCTGTTCGTGGTTCAGGCCCAACGCGACAAGCGCGGCGACGTCATCGTCACCATCGGCGCGCTCAAACAGCAACTGCATGTGCTCGTCGACGTACTGCCGGTAGTCACCGATTTCCTTCGCTCCCGGACGGGTGAGATGGCCCCGCTCGTTGCGCGCGTGCCGGGGCCCGACACCCTCGTAATACGAGTTGAACAGGTACCGGTAGTGCTCGTCGAAGTGCCGATAGCCCGGCAGCGACGGTTCGAGCAGGAAGGTCTCGAAGAACCATGTGGTGTGAGCCCGGTGCCATTTCGTGGGGCTGACGTCGGGCATCGTCTGCACGGTCTGGTCTTCAGCCGACAACGGCTCGGCCAGTTGCTCGGTGACCTTGCGTACTGCGTCGTAATCGAGATCGGGCACTACGCCACCTCCGCGACGGTGAGAAGGAAGTCTCCCGCATCATCGGTCCACCGGTCGATCACCTGCATGCCGGCGGCCGCGAGTTCTGCCTCGACGCCCGCCGCGGTGAACTTCGCACTGATCTCGGTGCGCAGTACTTCGCCTTCATCGAAGCTCACTTCAAGGTCCAGCGCGTCGATGCGCACCCGCTGGGCGACGAGCGAAATCAACTGCATCTCGATCCAGTTGTGCTCTTCGTTGTAGATCGCCTTGTGACGGAACTGGTCGAGGTCGAAATCCGCGCCCAGGTCGCGATTCAGTCGCACGAGGACATTCAGATTGAACGCGGCGGTGACGCCTAGCGCATCGTCGTACGCGGCGACCAGACGGCCCCGGTCCTTCTGTAAATCCGTGCCGAGCAGAAACGTGTCCCCCGCATCCATCGTCGCGCGCAGCGTGGCCAGCATTTTGGCTCGCTCGTCGGGTGTGAAGTTGCCGATGGTCGAGCCCAGCAGCGCAATGAGACGTCGCCCCTCGCGCGGGATATGGACGAGGTCGTGCGCGAAGTCGCCGATGATGCCGTGCACGTCGAGGCCTGGGTACTCCTCCAGCAATGCCTCGGCGGCATCACGCAGTGTTGACTCGGCCACGTCAAAGGGGACGTACGTCGCGGGCATCTGCATCGCGTCGAGCAGAAAGCGGGTCTTCTCCGACGTGCCCGAACCGAGTTCGACCAGCACGTTCGGTTCCGTGACCGCAATCACTTCCTTCGCGTGGCCGGCCAGGATCGAGCGCTCAGCCCTGAAGGGGTAGTACTCGGCCAGCCGGGTGATGTCGTCGTAGAGCTCGGAGCCTCGCTCGTCGTACAACCACGTGGGCGAAAGCGTCTTGGGGGACGAGGTGAGCCCCCGGACCACTTCGCTTCGGAGCGCGACGGCAGCCGCGGCCTCGTCGAGGAAGACCTCAATCCGCATCATGGGCAATCTACGGAGGGGGTGTGACATCGGGATGACATACCCATAAACAGTCTCCCCCCAGCCCGCGCGCGTTACTCGCGGGCGACGTTTCGCCCAATAAAGAACGCCGCGGCAACAAAAGCGGCCGCGCCCAGCCCTGTGAGCCACGGCCCCGCTGTCTCGTAGGCCTCATCCAAGCCAAAACCCAGGCCCAGCATCAACGCGAGGGCTGCGACGCCGCCGATCGTGTCGTAAAGCAGAAATCGCCTCGGATCGAACCGTGCGACACCCGCCGCCGCGGCGATAACGCTGGAGGGCATCGCCGCGAGCCGGCCGAGCAACACGACGCGCGCGCTGCTCCTGTCGATCGCCTTGCGCATCGTTTGTATCCGCTTCCGCGGCAATAGCCGCCCGAGGATTCCGGGCAGGGCTTTGCGAGCGAGCCTCGGCCCGAACGCGTAACCCAGCGCGTAGAGCAGCCAGACGCCCCCGAAGTACAGCGGGACGAGTGCGACCAACACCACGTACCAAGAGACGTCGCCGCGCTGGATCGCGTAACCCGCGAACAACAACACCTCTTTCGTGGGCCGCATCAGAACGAGCACACCGACGTGGCGGCGATAGAGGAAGGGCGCGAGCGGTATGGCGGCAAACTGCAGGACTACGCGCAAAACCGCGAGGCCCGTCAAGATGGTCTCGTACCGCGAAAGGCGCGGTTTCGCGGTCGCCATGTTTGTTTGTTCCTCTAACGGGAATGGTCGGTGCAGTGAAAGACGGATTACCCGAAGCAGTCGCAACCAAACTCAAACCGGCGGAACGCTACGGACTTCGGGAAACGCTGCTCGTGGTCGCGGTCGCGCTGGTAGGCGTCCCGTTCGGTCTGCTGTTGCAACAGGTCACCGCCCACGGGCCTCTGACCAAAGCAGACACGAGTCTGGCGAACTGGCTGCATGGCCAAGTGCGTGACAACTCGTTCATCACCGCGGTGATGAAGACCCTGTCGTTCATCGGGCGTCCAACGTTTCTCGTGCCGTTCGTGGCCCTCGCCGCATTGTGGTGTGTGCGGAGCAACGCCCGCAAGCTGGCCGCGTTCCTCATCATCACGTGCCTCGGTGGCGCCGCGGTCGACACCATCGTCAAGATCCTCGTCGCCCGCCCCCGGCCGGAATTCGACGACCCGATCGCCACTGCCGTCGGAAAGAGCTTCCCGTCGGGTCATTCCATGAGCTCGACCATCTGTTTCGGCGCCGTCGTGCTGGTGGTGTTGCCGATCCTGTCCGCGCGGTGGCGGCCGGTGCTGATCGGTGCAGCCGCCGTGCTGGTGGTGGGGATCGGTGTCTCTCGCCTCGCGCTCGGCGTGCACTACATGTCCGACGTGCTCGGTGGCTACGTGCTCGGTGCCGCCTGGTTGATCGGATCGGTAGCGGTTTTCGAGATCTGGCGCGTCGAACGCGGCAAGCCGAAGACGGCACCGCTCGCCGAGGGCGTCGAGCCCGAAGAGTCTTCGGCGCTTACGAGTTGAATCAGCTCGCGAGCACGGCGCGGGCCACGAGGTCGGTGCCGAACGCCGTGAGGATCGCGAGGTACAACAGGCCGGTCGCCGCCATCACCGCGCTGTAGGAACGCTCCTTCAGCGCCGCGTTCGTCACGAAACACAACGCGATCGTGGTGATCGCGCACGCGATCCAAAACCACCCGAGCATGCCGCCGTAGCCATCGTCGATGGATCCACTGAACACCGAGAACATCCCGGTCGGTATCAGCAGCAGCGCGATCTCAACCGGCCAGATGCGGGCGACCCACACGTTGAGTTCGAAGAGGGGTGCCCGGGGCAGGCCGGGCTGCACCAGATACCAGTGGCCGAGCAGCATCGCGTCGGTGACCGAGCCGAGAAATGCGGCGCCGACGATGATGCGTGCGACCGACAGCAGGTGCGTGCCGGCGCCACCGCTACGCGCGTCGGCCCAACCGGCGGCGAGCAGTCCAATCACACCGATGACGGGAGCGACAGCGTCGAGTACGGGCGGAAACTCGGGGCCGACGATCTGGTCGTCCAGCGTGGTGTCGCGCGTCGCGGGATGGCTTTTTTCGAGCATCGCGGCGACGCGCTCCTGGCGAGCGCCGGCGAGGTCGCGGGCGCCACTTACGCCGGCCTTCCGTCGCGTGATCGAAACAACCAATGCGATGGTCGACGCGATCACTACGCCGACTGATGCCAGTTCCCGCACGGCAACCGTGTCGAGCGCCAATCCCGCCGCGAGCGAACCCAGCGCGAAGGCGATGAAGATCGCCCGCATCAACCAGCCGTAGCCAATCCCCAGCAGACGCCCGCGGGTCGTTACCCACAGAAACGCCAGCCCCCCGACCGACCACTGCAACAACACGGTCGCGGCGTCGAGTTTTATCAACCGACGACGACGAGGCTGTGGTCGGCTTTGTTGAGCGACCACGGCCCGTCTTCGGTAGCTACCACGATGTCTTCGAGGCGGGCGCCGAAACGGCCAGGTAAGTAGATGCCGGGCTCAACCGAGAACGCGTTGCCGGCCTCGAGCAGGGTGTGGTTTCCGTCCACGAGATATGGGTCTTCGTGCACGTCGCGCCCGATGCCGTGGCCGGTGCGGTGCGGGAAGAACTCGCCGTACCCGGCGTCGGCGATGACGTCGCGGGCGGCGCCATCCACGTCGGCACACCGCGAACCAATCACCGCCGCGCTGAGGCCCGCGGCGTGCGCTTCGGACACGACTGCGTACATCTCTTGCATCTCGGGTGTCGGCTCACCGGTCACGACGGTGCGGGTTATGTCCGAGCAGTAGCCGTCGAGAACGCCGCCGAAGTCGCACACCACCATCTCGTCGCGCCCGATGATCCGCTCTCCGGGCTCGTGATGCGGCGACGCCGAGTTGGGCCCCGACGCCACGATCACGAACGCGACCTTGTCGTGGCCCTCGGCGATGAGCCGGCGACCGATGTCGTTGGCCACCTCCGCCTCGGAACGCCCGACCAGCGGAATGTCACCGGCGTGGATCGCGCCCGCCACCCGGTCGGCCGCGGCCGCGGCGCGAGCGAGGCAGTCGAGTTCGGCCTTGTCCTTGGCCGCCCGCAACGGGGACGTGACCAGCGACGCCGGATGCCACCGACGCGCCGGCAGTTCGGTTTGCAGCGCCAACAAGAAGCGCGACCACGTGTGATCGCCTATCGCCAGCGTGATGCGGCTGCCCACGAGGCCACCGACGAGCCCGATCGGATCGTCGGTCTCGTCCCACGCCATGAGCCGGAACAGGTCGGGTTTGTCGTCGACGCGGGGTGCTTCGAGCCGAGGCACGATCAGCGTGGGCTCTTCCTTGGCTGGCACGACGAGCATGGTGAGTCGCTCGAGTGGCATGGCCTCGTAGCCGCACAGCCACGGCAAGTCGGCCCCGACCGAAAGCAGCAACGCGTCCACTGCGAGGTCGGACATCCGCATGCGCACCCGCGCCAAACGGTCGTGAAAGACCCCTGATTCCGTACCCACCGGCGTCAAAGCTACCGAGTCGTAACTTGCGCCGCATCCGCGGCGCTGCGGGCGTGGTAGCTGGACCGGGTGAGCGGCGAACACTCGACGTGCGCGAAACCGAGCGCCTGCGCGTCGGCGCGTAGCGCGTCGAATTCCGCGGGCGTCCAGTAGCGCGCCACGGGCAGGTGGTGCGCGGTCGGGCGCAGGTACTGGCCGATGGTGACGATGTCGACGCCAACGGCGCGCAAGTCGGCCAGCGCTCCCATCACTTCGTCGCGGGTCTCGCCTAAACCGACCATGAGGCCGGATTTCGTCGTGAGCCCAGCGGCTTTCGCCCGCGCCAGCACCGCGAGGCTCCGGGCGTATCCGGCGGACGGGCGGACGGCGCGTTGCAACCGAGCGACGGTTTCGAGGTTGTGGTTCAACACATCGGGACGCGCTGCGAAGATCACGGCGAGCGAGTCGGCGTCACCCTTGCAGTCACTTATGAGTGTCTCGACGTTCGTGTCCGCATTCGCGGCGCGAATCGCGGCGATCGTCTCCGCAAACGCCTGGGCACCGCCGTCCTCCAGGTCATCACGGGCCACGCAGGTAATCACGACGTGCTGCAAGCCCAGTTCAGACGTCGCCGCGGCCACCCGCTGCGGCTCGCCGGCATCGAGCGGCTCGGGTTTGCGCGTGTCGACGAGGCAGAAACCGCAGGCCCGCGTACAGCGCGACCCGTTGATCATGAACGTGGCCGTGCCCTCGTTCCAACAGTCATAGATATTCGGGCAGCCCGCCTCTTCGCACACCGTCACGAGGTCCTTGGACCGCATCGTCTGCTTGAGGGCCCGGTACTCGGGACCGAAGTCCGCCTTCACCCGCAACCATTCAGGCTTGCGCTGGTCGACGGGCAACGCGGTCGACGTGTCAACGCCCGCCGCATTGAGACGGCCGAGCAAGCGCACCGGGGCGCCGTTGCCTTCCGCATGCGCGCGGCTGAACGGAGCGAGGTCGTCGGGGCGCTGATGCCAGGCGATGTCGGAGCGGTCGGCGACGCCGTCGCCCCACACCACGGCGGCGCGCACGGCGATGGCATCGGCGAGGTCGCGCATCGACGCGTCAACGCCTTCCGCCGCGACCGACGTGACGGGGTAGTCGGCGATGCCGCACGGCACGATGTGGTTGAACCAGCTCAGGTCGGTGTTCACGTTCAAGGCGAAGCCGTGCATGCTGCGCCCGCGGCTCACGCGCACACCGATGGCCGCGATCTTGCGGGGGTTGGTCTCCACGTCGACCCACACGCCGGGATAGCCGTCGAACCGGCTGGCGTTGGTAATACCGACGCCCGCGAGCGCGTCGATCACGAGCTGTTCGATCACGTGCACATGCGCGGGTATCGCGCCGGTCCCCATCTGCACGTTGACGACGGGATAGCCCACCAATTGGCCCGGGCCGTGGAACGTGACGTCGCCGCCGCGGTCGGTTCGTACCTGGGCGGCGCCGACCGACGCCGGGTCGACGAGGATGTTGGCCAGGTCGGTGCGCGCCCCGAGCGTGTAGGTCGGTGGGTGCTCAACCAGCAGAAGCGCGTTGCCCTCGTCGTGTTCCCACATGGCACGCATGAGCGCGTGCGATTCGTCGTAGGGGACGCGCCCTAACCACCGGACGCGAAACGTCAAATTTTCTCCAGCGAACTACTTGCGCTTTTCTGCAGCACAACGCGGATCGAGGAAACGAAGAGTCGCAAGTAGTTCGCTGGAGAAAATTTCATGCCAGTTCGGTTTCCCAGTCGCGGGTCTCGAGGATCTCGCGGATGGCGGCGAGGAACGCGGCGGCGTAGGCCCCGTCGAACGCACGGTGGTCCCACGAGAGCGCGAGGTTGCCGACGTGGTGCACCGCGATCGCGTAGGTGCCGTCTTCGAGCGGCACCGCGACGGGCTTGGGCTTCACACCGTCGGTCGACAAGATCGCCACCTGCGGCTGATTGATGATCGGGCCCGTGATGAACGTGCCGTAACCACCGGCGTTGGTGATCGTGAACGTGCCGTCGCTGATGTCGTCGGCGCCGAGCTTCTTGTTGCGAGCGCGGCCGGCGAGGTCGGCGATCTCATGCGCCAGCGCCCGAAGCCGCTTCGTGTCGGCATCATGGACGACCGGCACGATCAGGCCTTCGAAGTTGAGGTCGACGGCGATCCCGACGTTCACGTAGTTGTGCTGGATCAGTTCGTCGTTGCCGACCGACGCGTTGGCGTGCGGGAACTCGCGTAGGGCGTCGACCACCGCGCGCGCAATGAACGGCAGGTAGCTGAGGCTCACGCCCTCCTGCTGCTTGAACGCGTCCTTCTGCTTCGCCCGGACCTTCTCGACGTTCTCGTAGTCGACTTCCGTGACCACAAGAGTGTGTGCGCTCGTTGCCAACGACCGCACCATGTGCTCGGCCGTACGGCGCCGAATATTGCTGAACGGAATCGCGGTGTCACGTTCTCCGGCCCGAGGCGCCGGCGCCGCCGCCGCGGCGGCGGCGGGCGCAGGAGCGGGGGCGGCGGGCGCGGCGGGCGCCGCGGGAGCGGCAGGTGCCGCCGGTGCAGCAGCGGGAGCCGCCGCGGGAGCGCCGCCCTTAGCCTGCTGGTCGATAGCGCCCAGTACGTCATTACGCGTGATGCGCCCCCCGGCACCGGTCCCCTTGATCTGCGCGGCATCGAGATTGTTCTCAGTCAACAGCTTGCGCACGACGGGCGACAACACCGCGGAAGGCCCACCATTCGACGATGCCGAGGCGGCAGGCGCCGCGGCAGCGGGTGCCGGCGCAGCGGCAGGTTCCGGCGAAGGCGCCTCAGAAACGGGAGCGTCGACGACAGCCGGTTCTTCGACTGGAGCAGGAGCAGGCTCAGCGGCAGGCGGCGGAGGGGAGTCGGCCACGGTGGGGTCGGGTGGGCTGGCCACCGAGGGCGAGCTCCCCTCCGCCGCAGCAGCCTCGTCCGCGGGTTCTGAACCAGCGTCCCCCACGACAGCCAGCACGGCCCCAACCGGAACTGTCTCGCCCTCGGCCACCACGATCGACGTGATCACTCCGGACACCGGCGACGGGACCTCGGAGTCGACCTTGTCGGTCGACACCTCGAAGAGAATCTCGTCCTCTTTGATCGTGTCGCCAACCGCCTTGGCCCAACGCGTGATCGTGCCCTCGGTGACGGTTTCACCCAGTTGGGGCATCGTGATGTCAGCCATGCAGGCCTCTCCCGGTTAGAGCGAGCACGGTTTCACCGAAGAGTTCGGACAGGCTCGGGTGCGGTTGGATGAACGCGCTCACTTCGTCGACGGTCGCTTCCCAGTTGACGGCGAGGTAGCCCTGGCCGAGTTGCTCGGTGACCCACGGCCCGGCCATGTGGACGCCGATGATCTTGCCGGCCTTGCCGTTGGCGTCCTTCTCGGCGATCACCTTCACGAGGCCTTCGGTCTCACCGACGATGATCGCGCGGCCGTTACCGATGAACTTGTGCTTGGACACCGCGATGTCGACACCTGCCTCTTTTGCGGCGGCCTCGGTCATGCCGCAGTACGCGACCTCGGGATGTGTGTAGATGCACATCGGGACCTTCGAGTAGTCGACGGGCATCGCTGGTTCGCCCAGGATCGTCTTGATCACGAGGATGCCTTCGATGAAGCCCACGTGCGCGAGCTGTGGGTGCACCTTGACACCGTCGACCGCGATGAGATCACCGAGCGCGTAGACGTTCGGCGCGCTCGTGCGCATCCATGGATCGACCGTTACGAAGCCGCGCTCGTCCACCGCGACCTTCGAGCCCTCGCCGAGCAGGCCGTCGCTGAGCGGACGGCGACCTACCGACATCACGATCACGTCTGCAGTGATCGTCTCGTTTTCGCCGTAGGTGATCACCGTTTGCTTGCCGTCGGCTGTGGGCGTGTGGCCCTTCACTTCGACGCCGGTTTTCACGTCGATGCCGCGCTTCTTGAACGAGCGCGCGACCACGTCGGCGGCGTCTTTGTCGCAGCCGGTGAGGATCTGCGGGAGGAATTCGAGGACGGTCGTTTGCACGCCCAGGTCGGCGAGCGCGCTGGCGAACTCACAGCCGATCGCGCCGCCGCCAACCACCACGGCCGAGGTCGGGAGCGTGTCGAGCATGAGGACTTCGTCCGACGTCATGACGAACTTTCCGTCGATGTCGAAGCCGGGCAGCGTGCGCGGAACGGATCCGGCGCACAGCAGCGTGTTGGTGCCTTGCAGTTCGGTGCCGTCGGCCTCGCCGCCGCTGACGCGCGTGATGCCGTCGGCGTCGAGCCGACCGGTGCCGATGAAGGTGGTGATCTTGCGCTGCTTCATGAGGCCTTGCAGGCCCTTCCACAGTTGATCCACCACCTTCTGCTTGCGGGCCTGGCTGGTGGCGAACTCGATCGTCGGCTGGTCCGAGATGACGCCAAAGTCCTTCGAGTGACTCACGGTGCGATACACCGACGCCGTTTCGAGGTACTCCTTGGCCGGGATGCACCCGCGATGCAGGCACGTCCCTCCCACCTTTTCTTTCTCGACAACGGCGACGCTCAGGCCCGCACTCGCGCCGTAAAGCGCGGCCGCGTATCCAGCCGGTCCACCGCCGATAACGACCAGGTCGAACTGTTCAGCCACGGCTCTGAGCCTATCTGCGTGGCTGGAGGGCTCTTACTTGGCCGCGAGAACCAATTGAATCGTGAACGCGATCACGATGACCACGCCGCACAGCAGCGCTAAAGCAATCAAGACCCGGGTAGGCACCCCGGTAACGTACGCCTTGGAATGAGCAACGACCCACTTGTGATCGCCGGACGCACGTTCGGTTCGCGGCTCTTTTTGGGGACGGGCAAGTTCCCGTCCAACAATTCGCTGCGCGATGCAATCAAAGCCTCGGGCACCGAGATGGTCACCGTGGCTATGCGGCGGGCCGACCCGTCCGCCGATGACGACATCGTCGACGCGATCCCGTCGTCCGTGTTGCTGCTCACAAACACCAGCGGTGCGATGAACGCGGACGAGGCCGTGCGCATCGCGCGTTCGGCGCGCGCCGCCGGCTACCCGGACTGGATCAAGCTCGAGCTCACCCCCGAGCCGCGGTACCTGCTGCCTGACGGGGTCGAGACGCTGGCCGCGGCCGAGAAGCTCGTGGCCGAAGGCTTCACCGTGTTGCCGTATGTCAACGCCGACCCCGTGTTGTGCAAGCGGCTCGAAGAAGTCGGGTGCGCCACTGTGATGCCGCTCGGTTCATGGATCGGTTCGAATCAAGGCCTGCGCACGCGGGGCGCGCTGGAAATCATCGTCGAACAGGCGCGTGTGCCCGTGGTGGTCGACGCCGGTCTGGGTGCGCCCTCGCACGCTGCCGAAGCGATGGAGTTGGGCGCCGACGCGGTGCTTGTGAATACAGCGATCGGCACCGCGTGGGACCCGGCCGCGATGGCCGACGCGTTTCGCATGGCCACCATCGCGGGACGACTCGGTTACGTGTCGGGGTTGGCACCGTCGCGGCGGTCCGCTGACGCCTCGTCCCCCCTCACAGGGTTCTTGGAGTCATGACCACCGCGTTGCCGGTCGAGTTGCTCTCACGGCCGCGCGAAGTTCCCCCCGACAGCGCGGCCGCGTCGCTGCTGAGGATGGCCGACGAGTTGGCGGCGCTGCGTTCCCTCGTGAACCGCGCCAGCGACGCCGACGTGTCCCGCGCCCTCGCGCGTCCGCGCCGCGACCTGACAGATTTCGCCGCACTGCTGTCGCCGGCCGCCGCACTGCGCCTCGAAGAACTGGCCGTCGCCGCGCGCGACACCACGCTGGCGCGTTTCGGTCGGGCCCGCACCTTGTTCGCGCCGCTGTACGTGTCGAACGAGTGCGTGTCGATCTGCACGTACTGCGGGTTCTCCGCAGGCAACGAGGTGGCGCGGCGCACATTGTCGGTCGACGAAGTCGTCGCCGAAGCACGCGAACTCGCGAGGCGCGGATTCCGTCATGTGCTGCTCGTGGCCGGTGAACACGCGCGGATCGTGTCGAAGGATTACTTGGTCGAGTGCGTGGCCGCCGTCTCGGAGTGCATGGCCCACGTCGCGGTAGAGGTGCAGGTGTGGGACGAGCCAACCTACGTGCGGCTTGTAAACGCCGGCGCCGACGGCGTGGTCGTCTACCAGGAGACTTACGACCGGGGCACCTACGCCGACGTGCACCTGCTCGGCAAGAAGCGCAACTACGAGTGGCGCCTCGCCGCACCTGACCGTGCCGCCGCCGCCGGGGCGCGTCGGCTCGGCATCGGCGCGTTACTTGGTCTGCACGGAGACTGGCGCGCCGAGGCGTTGTACGTCGCCGCGCACGCTCGCGAACTTATGCACCGCTGGTGGCGGGCCGAGGTGTCGGTCGCGGTCCCGCGGCTGCGTCCCGCGGCCGGCGACTACGAGCCGCTCGATCCGGTTGACGACCGCGCGTTCACGCAGCTCATCTGCGCGCTGCGGTTGTTCTTGCCCGACCTCGGCATTTCCCTGTCGACCCGCGAGCCCGCGCACCTCCGCGACGCGTTGGTGCCGCTGGGCGTGACCAACCTGTCCGCCGGCTCGCACACCGAGCCCGGCGGATACGCGAGTGAGAGCCACGCCGAGCCCCAGTTCGAAATCAGCGATACCCGGTCCCCCGCCGAGTTCGCGGACGCGTTGCGGGCGATGGGATACGACCCGGTCTGGAAAGACTGGACCCGGATCTGACCGACTACTACGCCGTGCTTGGGGTAGCGCGCGACGCCTCACACGACACCATCCACCGCGCGTACCGGGTGCTCGCCCGCCGGCTGCACCCCGACGTGGCCGCGGCGCACGGCACGGACGCCAACGACATGGCCGCGGTCAACGAGGCCTGGGAAGTCCTCGGTGACGAGCGGAGTCGCGCCGAGTACGACCACTCGCTCGGGATAGAGAAACGTGAGGTCACGTTCTTTCTCGAGCCGGAGCCGCCCCGAGGTTTTGGCCCCATCGGCCGCTTCGCGTACGCGAAGAGCCTTGGGTGGCTGCGCAGCGATCCGGAGCGCGACAACAAATGGCAGATGGCGCTGCGCGCACTCTCGCAGGATCTCTCGGCCCTCGATGAGTTGGACGATCGCGACCTGTGGCGGCTCGACCTCCGGCGTAGTGCCGCGGGCGACGAACAAGTGCGCGCCCTGACTCGTTTCAAGAGCCTGGAGGAGCTGCAATTGGGCAACACCGCTGCGACGGAGGCGTGCGTGCCCGCCCTGCTGGAGCTTCCTCACTTGCGCGTGCTCGACGTCGACTGTTGCCCGATCACCGACGACGGGTTGCGCCAGCTGGCATCGATCAAGACGCTCGAGGAGCTATTGCTCTTTGACACGCGGGTGACCGACGCCGGCATGGAGTCGCTCGCCTTTCACCCTGAACTCGCGGTACTCGACCTGCGAGACACCGAGGTCACCCGGGACGGCGTCGTCCCCTTACTGACGATGCCGGAACTCCACGAACTCCGCTTGCCCCGGCGAGCGCATCACGGCCTCCACCAGATGCGCAAAATCCGGCCCGACGTCCGCGTGATCTAGGCCGCCGTCAGAGGTTGCCGCTGAACCGCAGCGCGATCGTGGCGGCGCCAACGGCTAGGCCGACGAACGAGTAGGCCGACAAGACCGACTGCCGCACGAGGACCGACGACGCGTGCGCGGCTCTCGCGTTGCGATACGAGTACACGGCGGCGAGCGGTGCGGCCAGGCCGACCGCAGCCCACAACAGGGCGAGCCTGTACTCGGGCGGCTCGCCGCCTGCGAGCGTGATCGCCTCAATCAATGGACCCGCAACGACGACGATCGTCACGATCAACGCGAGCGCGACCGACGCGCCCGCCGGTGTTGGCGCCTTGGGCGCCGGCTGTCTACCGAACGCTTGGCGAATCCGTGCTCGCGCCGCCCGCGCCACGATCACAGTGACCCCGATCAGCAGCACGTACTTCATCCACCGGCATTCTCGCCGCACTTCCGGTCAAGTCGCGTCGCCTAGCGACGCAAAGTAACCAGAAGTGCCGACCGGTTACTTCTGGCAGCGGGGGTCGTTGGGCGCGACCGCGAGCGCGCCGTACGCCGAGTTGCTCTTGAACACGACGTAGACGCGGTTGGGTCCGTCGCATTTGGACGACACGTTCGAGAACCCGTCGGGCATCGTGATGATGTCGGCCGGGCCGTTGTTGGTAGCGCCGCGAGGCGCATCCTTGAACCGCTCCGTGATCTTGCCGAGGCCGGTGTTACAGGCTCCGCCGAGCAACGCGGCACCGGCGACGATCAGGGCAACCTTCTTCTTGGACATGGTGAACATGCCCGAGGTTTAGCAACAGGCGCAGGTCATTTCGGTGGCATGCGGATACCGCCGTCGAGACGGATTACTTCGCCGTTGAGGTAGGTGTTGTCGACCATCTGCATGACGAGGTTGGCGAACTCGTCGGGGATGCCGAGCCGCTTCGGGTACAGCACGCTGTCGCCGAGCGACTTGCGGGCCGGCTCGGGCAGCATCGCCAGCAGCGGCGTGTCCATCAGGCCGGGCGCGATCGTGTTCACGCGAATGTTCACCGCGGCAAGGTCGCGGGCGGCGGGCAGCGTCATACCGACCACCCCGCCCTTAGTCGCCGAGTATGCGAGCTGACCGATCTGGCCGTCGAAGGCGGCTACTGACGCCGTGTTGACGATCACGCCGCGGTCACCCGAAGGCGTCGGATCTGTCGCCGCGATCTTCGACGCCGCGAGCGACATGACGTTGAAGGTGCCGATCAGGTTGATCCCAACCAGCATGTTGAACATCTTCGGATCGTGCGGGCTGTTGTCTTTGTTGATCGTGCGCACCGCGATGCCGAGACCGGCGCAGTTCACGCAGACGCGCAAGTCGCCCGCCGCCGCGGCTTGGTCGACCGCCGCGCTGCACTCGTCGTATTTCGTGACGTCGGCCTGCGCGAAGTTCGTGCCTCCCCCGAGTTCCTTGACCAGCGCGTCGCCGGCCTCCGCGTTGCGGTCGAGGATGGTTACGGCCACGCCGGCCGCGTGCAGACGACGCGTGGTGGCCTCACCGAGACCCGACGCGCCACCCGTGACAATTGCTGATGCACCCTGGAGTTCCATGGGGGCACGGTAACCGTCACTTGTCGCCTGAAGCGCCTCGCTGCGAGTGCGACGCGGCCACGGCGAGCTCGTCGACGCGCAGGTTCATCGGGTCGGTGCCGTGGCCCTTCACCCACTTGAACGCGATCTCGTCGATACGGGCGCGATACAGATCGATCAGCGGCTCCCACAAGTCGCGATTGGCGACGGGCTTCTTGGCGCTGTTGGTCCAACCCCGCGCCAACCAGTTCACCCACCACTTGTCGCGGAAGCAGTTCACGACGTACGTGGAGTCGCTCACGATCGTGATCGCGCCGGGGTTGGCGAGCAGCGCCTGCAGGACGGCGTTGACTTCCATGCGCTGATTGGTGGACGGGTTTTCGGCGCCGGACGCCCACGGCCCCGTGATGTCCGCCCACGCCCATCCCCCGGGCCCGGGGTTTCCTCGGCACGCGCCGTCTGTATACACAGTCTTCATCGGACTGCGGAACCTACCGGTGGGTAACGCCTTTACGATGGATCACGTGATTTTCGACGGCTTTAGCCATCAACTTCCCGACACCGACCCCTCGGAAACGTCTGAGTGGATGGAGAGTTTCGACGCGATTGTCGAGACCCACGGAAAGAGCCGCGCCCGTTTCCTGCTGATGAAGTTGCTCGAGCGCGCTCGCGCGCAGCAGATCGGCTTCCCGGCGACCGTGTCGACGCCGTACATCAACACGATTCCGCGCGACGCGGAACCGTGGTTCCCCGGCGACGAGCACATCGAACGTCGGATCCGCGCGTTCATCCGTTGGAACGCAGCGGTGATGGTGACGCGGGCCAACGCGCGCAGTGAAGGCATCGGCGGCCACCTGTCCACATTCGCGTCGAGCGCGTCGCTCTACGAAGTCGGCTTCAACCACTTCTTCCGCGGCAAAGACGACGGCCAATTCGGCGACCAGGTCTTCTTCCAGGGCCACGCCGCGCCGGGCATCTACGCGCGGGCCTTCCTCGAAGGCCGCATCACCGAAGGCCAACTCGACGGATTCCGTACCGAGATTGGTGGCCTCGGGCTATCGAGCTACCCCCATCCACGGCTGATGCCGGACTTCTGGGAGTTCCCAACGGTCTCGATGGGCCTCGGCCCGCTGCAGGCGATCTATCAAGCCCGCTTCAACCGCTACCTCGTGAACCGCGAGATCGCGGACACGAGCAAGGCGAAGGTGTGGTGTTTCGTCGGCGACGGCGAAACCGATGAACCCGAAACACTCGGCGCGCTGTCGCTGGCCGCGCGCGAAGGGCTCGACAATCTGATCTTCGTCGTGAACTGCAACCTGCAACGCCTCGACGGCCCGGTGCGCGGCAACGGCAAGATCATCCAAGAACTGGAAGCGGTGTTTCGCGGCGCCGGCTGGAACGTCATCAAGGTCATCTGGGGCTCCAAGTGGGACGATCTGCTCGCCCGCGACACCGACGGCGTGCTGCTCAACCAGATGAACACCACGGTGGACGGAGCGTTCCAGAAGTACGCAGTTTCAGACGGCGCCTACATCCGCGACCATTTCTTCGGGCCGGACCCGCGGCTGCGCAAGATCGTCGAGCACCTCACCGACGACGAGATCCACGCGCTGCCCCGCGGCGGCCACGACTACCGCAAGCTCTTCGCCGCGTACAAGGCCGCCGTCGAGCACGAGGGCACGCCGACGGTGATCTTGGCCAAGACCATCAAGGGTTGGACGCTCGGTCCCGAGATCGAGTCGCGCAACGCCACGCACCAGATCAAGAAGATGAACAAGGCGCAGCTGATGGTCATGCGCGACACGCTGTACCTGCAGGACGAGATCCCCGAGGCCGCGCTCGACGAGAAGCTGCCGCCCTACTACCGGCCCGCCGACGGCTCGGACATTCACGACTACTTGATGACGCGACGCAAGGCGTTGGACGGGTCGCTGCCCCGCCGCCTCCCGCGCGTCGCGCTGGCGGAACTGCCGGCCCCCTCGACGTTCGAGGAATTCATGGGCGGCTCGAAGGCGCAGGCGGTCTCCACCACGATGGCCTTCGCCCGGCTCATCCGAAATCTGCTGCGCGACAAGGCCATCGGGGAGCGCGTGGTTCCGATCGTGCCCGACGAAGCGCGCACCTTCGGTATGGACGCGCTGTTCAAAGAGTTCGAGATCTACGCGCCGGGCGGTCAACTCTACGAACCGGTCGACAAAGAACTCCTCCTCTCCTACACCGAGTCGAAGGACGGCCAGATTCTCGAGGAGGGCATCACCGAGGCGGGGTCGATGTGCTCGTTCACCGCCGCGGGCACGGCTGCCACCACGTGGGGCGCGCCGATGATCCCGTTCTTCATCTTCTATTCGATGTTCGGTTTTCAACGCGTCGGCGACCTCGCGTGGGCCGCCGGCGACAGCGGCGCACGCGGGTTCCTGCTCGGCGCGACGGCCGGCCGCACCACCTTGAACGGCGAAGGCCTTCAGCACCAGGACGGTCACTCATTGCTCTTGGCCTCGACGGTGCCGACCGTCGCCGCCTACGACCCGGCCTTCGCGTACGAAGTGGCCACGATCATCCAGGACGGCATTGCTCGAATGTTCGGCCGCGAGAACCGCGACGAGTTCTTCTACATCACGCTCTACAACGAGAACTACGTGATGCCGGCGAAGCCCGCCGGAGTCGATGACGGCATTCGCCGCGGTTTGTATCGGTTTGCTGAGGCGCCCGAAGGCCCAAGCCGCGCCGCGACGGTGCTGTTCAGCGGCAGCGCGTCGCAGGCCGCCCTGGCTGCCCGCGACGCGCTCGCAGCCGACTTCGATGTGGCCGTGGAACTCTGGAGCGCCACGTCGTACAAGGCCCTGCGCGAGGACGCCCTGTCCGTCGACCGCTCGAATCGGCTGCACCCGTCGCGCCCCTCTGAGGTGCCGTACGTCACCGAGGCACTCGCCAACTCGGACGGACCGATCGTGGCCGTCACCGACTTCATGAAGGCGGTACCGGATCAGATCGCGCGCTGGGTGCCGCGCCCGTACACCACGCTCGGCACGGACGGCTTCGGACGCAGCGACACCCGCGAGGCGTTACGCCGACACTTCGAAGTCGACGCCGCGCACATCGTGGTCGCGGTGCTCAACGCGCTGGCCGCCGAAGGCGCCGCGAAGCCCCAAGAGGTCGAAGCGGCGATCGAGAAGTACGGCATCAACCGCGACGCCGCGGACCCTCGGCTCGCTTAGTTCTTCGTAACGACGACCTCGAGATACTCGGACGGCACCGCGAGCGCGCCACCCGCTTCGTTGCGGTTGTGACGGTTGGCGAGTTCCACGATCTGATCGCGGAACGACACTTTCCCGGCGTCATCGAGCGCGCCCCACGCCTTGAACGTCGGTCCATAGAAGGTCTTGAACGTTTCGAAGAAGTCGTCCGCCGAGGTGTACCGGAAGACGAAATGACGACGGACGACGTCGACCTTGCCATCGCCGCCGAACAGTTCGTTCAGACGGCCCTCGGTCCCCCATTGCAGCGGAGAGCGGATGCCGGCGGGAGGCGGCACATGCGCGCCGACGATCTTGAATAGCTGTCCGATGAACCCCTCGGGCGTCCAATTGGTCAGCCCGATGCGTCCACCAGAGCGGCACACGCGGACCAACTCTGCGCCTGATTGGTCCGGGTTGGGCGTGAACATCACGCCGAAAGTGGACAGCACGGTGTCGAACGCGGCGTCTTCGAACGGCAAGGCCTCGGCGTCGGCGAACTGGGTCGTGATGCCAAGGCCTTCGGCCCGCGCGCGCTGATTCGCCCCCTCGAGAAGCGCTTCGACGTAATCGGTGGCGGTGACGTCGCAGCCGCGCCGCGCCGCCGCGAGTGACGCGTTGCCGTTGCCGGCGGCGACGTCGAGCACCCGGGTCCCGGCTTGCACGTCGACGGCTTCACAGAGCGACTCGCCGACAAGCTGCAGCGTCGTGCCAATCACCGCGTAGTCGCCCGACGACCACGTGGCCTGCTGTTTGGTCTTGATGGCTTCGATGTCGTTCTGGCTGAGTGTGTCGGTCATGCCCGCATCCTGAACCCATCACCAGAAGGCCGCATCGGGCGCGCGCCTCATTTCGCTGACGTCGGAATGGGGCGAATGCCTTAGTCGTTCGGGTCGGCGATGTTGTGTGCGAACGCGAAGGCGCTCGCCGCGACTCGGGAGGACACGCCGAGCTTGGTGAAGATGTTCGAAACGTGGCGTGAGACGGTCTTGGCGCTCAGGTGCAACTGCGCCGCCACTTCCTTGTTGGACAGGCCCGAAGCAACCAGGCGCAGCACTTCCGCTTCGCGCTCGGACAGGCCGGCGGGCAGCGACTCGGGTCGCTCGCCGCCGTCACGCCCGTTCAGCCGCACGCCAATATCCTCGAACAACGCGCGCGCAGCGGCGAACGACTCTTGCGCGCCGGAGTCGTCGCCGGCGTCGCGCTGCGCGACCGCGAAGACGGTCTTCGCGGTCGCGGCCTCGTAGGGCACGCCCAGCTCGTGCCACAAGGTGTGGGCGCGGTGCAGGGTTGCCTGAGCTGTTACCGGGTCACCCTCAGCGAGTTGCAAGCGCCCACGGGCCAGCATCGCGACCGCGCGCAAGTACGGAGTTTCGAAGGCATCGGCGATGGCATCGATTTCGGTTACGTGCGCTTTCGCGAGGTCGAGGTCTCCCGCGGCGATCGCAATCTGCGCCGCGATCGGAAGCACGCGCGCCCGCGCCAAGCGGTTGGGCGATAGCTCGGCCACGCAGCCGGCGATTATCCGTGACGCCTCGTCGACTCGGTTTTGCGACAACCGCAGCAGCGCCGTGCCCGTGCAGGTGCGGCCGCCCAATTCCTCGGCCCGGGTGAAGGCTTCCTCCGCTCGAACCAGGTCACCGAGGCGACGTCGGATGTCACCCACTTCCGCGTAGGCCGCGGCGGCGTTCGGCACGTGGCTGGCCAGCAATTCGGTGCAGGCTTGACTCGCCTCGCGTTCGGCATCGGCGAGCGCGCCGCCCCGATCGAGCACCGCCGCGCGGTGCACGCGACAGATGCCGGGGAAGATCGCGAACGGGTGTTGCTCGGCCCACTGATTCGTCGCTTCGGTCCAGTCCGCGGCGCGCCGCAAGTCCCCCAAGTCTTCGCACGCACTGATCAGGCTGCAATACACCTTGCCTGTCGAATAGGGCCCGAGCCTGCCCTCGACTGCGAACAACATCGCCTCATCGAGATGCGCCAAGCCGACCTTCACCTGGCCCGCATCGATGAGCACGCGTCCGATTGTCTGCAACGCCTCGGCTTCTACGTCGGCCGAGCCGAGTTTGCGTCCGAGGGCCAGCGCGCGTTCGGCCAGATCGGTGGCGTCGGTCAGCCGGCCGTCCCCATGGGCCAACTCGGCTTCTCGCATAAGCAGCGCACCGTGTTCGATGCACTCATCGTCGTGGTCGAGTGCGCGCCGAGCCCGCATCAGCCAGCCCGACGCAACCGCCGGTCGGGCGTGCTGGCTGTGGTTCTCGTAGAGCCACACCGCGCAGTAGCCGGCGCGGCGCATGTCCCCGGCCGTCTCGAACGCGAGGTAGGCGTTCTGTCGAGCCTCGATCGCGTCGGCGAGACGACCCAACCACCAGGCCGCCTCGCCGATCAGCGCCAACCGTTCGCCTTCTGCGGCGGGTTCATCGAACGCCAGCGCCGCGGCTTCGTCGTGGCAACGCTGCCACTCGTACCGTTCGCGCGCGGCGTACGCCGCGTCGAGGGCGCTCATGCCGACGAACGTAGCCCTGTCCTTCTCGGTCAGGTTGACGCTGCCATCTGCGCACCGAGATGTTCGAGCACAGGGGTGATTTCGGCCGTCGGGCTGAACTCGACAAAGGTGACGCCGCCATCGGTCCAGCCGGTGTGGCCACCCGGCCAGTAGTACGCCTCGCCGGCGCTCGTGGTCTCCTCGGAGCCGTCGGCGTAGCGCACCGTGATCGCGCCCTCGAGCACGACGCCCCAGTGCGGGCACTGGCACATGTCGCCGGGCAACCCGACGAACAGCGGCGTGAAGTCGGTCCCCGCCGGCAGAACGATGTGGCGGAGCAGCTGGTCGCCGGTCTCGATGCCGCGGGTCTCGATCTCGCCCACCTGCATCTCGATCGGAATCTCGTTGTATGGAATCTTCATGCCGGCCATCCTGGGCGACTCTCGCCTTCGGGCGCATCGGGCAGATGAACCATCTGCGGCCTACCGCGACTGGGGCGTTCGCCCGATGCGGGCAGCCGGGCAAAAGCAGACAATGGTGCAGTGATCGAAGCCGACAGCTCCGGAAGCGACCCCGTTACGAAACTCGTAGAACTCGGGCGCGATCGGGAAGCCGCCGACCTCGGGACAAACACTCAAGGAGATCCCATGGACGTACTGACTCAGCTCGACCAACTCGGCCCCGTGCTCGAAGGAGTGATCGGTGGAATCTCCGCCGAGCAGCTCGACAACAAAACGCCGTGCAGCGAGTACAGCGTCGAGGGTGTGCTGCAACACATGACGGGTGGGGCCACGATGTTCGCCGCCGCGTTCCGGGGCGACGAGCCGGCTACGCCGGACATGAGCAATGTGCTGGCCGCTATCGGACCCGCGCTCGACGGACTGTTCGAGTCGATGCACCGGCCGGGCGCGCTCGACGGCACCGTCATTGCGCCGTTCGGCGAGGTGCCGCGCGACACCTTCGCTCGGTTCGTGGTGCTGGACGGGCTCGTGCACGGATGGGACATGGCGACGTCGACCGGTCAGTCCTATGACCCGCCGGCCGCCTTGGTCGAAGCGGTAGAGGCGTTCGCCGCCGAGGCCGTGCCGCCGCTGCGTGATGGCGTCACCTTCGGACCCGCCGTCGAGCCCTCGGCAGATGCCACCCCCATCGAACGACTCGCCGCGCTCACCGGCCGCCAACCAGTCAGTCAGTAAGCAGCGCGCCGGGGCGCGTCCGCAGAATCTGCTCCGCGTCCTCGCTGATCCGCCGGATCACATCGCCGGCTGGCTGGACTGCAGTCACAAAACGAGCGGACTGGCCGTAGAGCAACGCACGACCCGGCTGGGCCGTTTCGCGGTTGGCCTGTAACTCCGCTTCCCTTTCATGCCACTGATCGGTGAATGCGTCGCGCTTCACTCGCTCCGCGATGCCTGCGGGCCACGGGGCGCCCGACACGATGTCGTACGCGCGCGTGTAGACGGTGTCCCCGCCGTCGCTGTCGACGATCGCCGCCTTGTAGTCCTCGTCGATCTCCACCGCCTCGGGCGTCGCGAGCAGCGCGGTGCCCAGCCACGCGCCGTCGGCTCCCGCGAGCAGCGCGGACGCCAGCGTGCGCCCGTCACCGATGCCTCCCGCCGCGAGCAGGGGCGTGTCGGGGAAACGATCAGCCAACCCGGCGAGCAGCGGAAACAGCGTCATCGTGCCGGTGTGCCCACCGGCTTCGTTGCCCTGCGCGACGAGCAGGTCGGCACCGGCAGCCACCGCCAGGTCGGCATCCTCGAACGTCTGCACCTGACAGATGAGGCGGCACCCCGCATTCTTGACCCGCGCCGCCCACGGGCCAGGGTCGGAAAACGAGAGCGCGATCGCGGCTGGCGCCGCGTCGAGCGCGGCCGCGAAATGCCCCTCGTATATGCCTAGGAACGCACTGATGAACCCAATCGCGAACGGGCCGTCGGTGCGCCCGCGCACGAGGTTGGCTTGTTCGGTCACCCACTCCGGACCGCTCGTGCGGTGGATGCCGCCGAAGGATCCCATCGCTCCGGCCGCCGCCACACCACCAGCCAGCGTCCCGCCGCTGTGCATCGCCATGGGCGCACCCATCAACGGATGCGCCAGTCCGAACATCTGCGTAAACCGAGTACGGAGCATGGCGCTCAGCGTACGGGCGCGGTGTCAGCGCCAGCGCTGATGCCAGCTAGCGCCGCCGTCAGGTTGCATCGACCTTGGCGCATGGTCACCCGACCGCGTTGCGTCCGCGGTCGGCGCGGGACTGCCGCGCCCACCCGCAGCCGCGATTGTCGCCCCGAGCATCGCCACAACAATTACGAACTTCCCCGTCAGGCTCGTTCGCAGGGTCGGGGTTCTCGTCACTGCCTCTCATTGTGTTGGCGATCGAACACCCGCGCCAGGGTGCAGGCATGACACTGCGGGGGGCGCTACCACCTCACTCGGACGTAGCCTTTCTCTTCAATGACAAGCGAATTCATGGACGTCATTCCGGTCCTTCCGTATCGCGACATCCAGGCCGCCCACGACTACCTGATCCGGGTGCTGGGATTCACGTCGGGCGGCGTCGAGCAGGACGGCGGCGGCAGAGTGGTGCATGCGGAAGTCCGAGCGGGCGACCGACGGTTCTGGTTGCACGAAGCGTCCGCAGGCCTCGCTCCACCCGCCTCCAGCGGCACCCGGTCGGGGGGCGCCGTCGTGCACGTCGCGGACGTCGACGGTCACTTCGAACGCGCGCAGCGCGCTGGCGCCGAGATACTGCGACCGCCGATCGATGAGGGCTACGGACAGCGCGAGTACGGGCTCCGTGACTGCGAGGGACACGATTGGTTCTTTGCGACGCCGTTTGCGCGACCAGCAACTCGCGGCGAAGGCAGCAGCGCAACATGACCTCGGTACGGCCACCCACGCGACGTCGCACTCACATCCACGACGACAGTCGACGTTGGGAGGCATTCGTTTCGCGGCCCGACGACATTTTCATATCGACCCCGCCGAAATCCGGGACCACCTGGACCCAGGGAATCGTCAGCTCGTTGTTGTGGCCACAGGGCGACGCGCCCGCGCCCGCGTTCGATCTGGCGCCGTGGCTCGACGCCCGGATGGGGCCAGTCGACGAGTTGCTGGCGCGGCTCGACTCATTGCCGTACCGGCGGCTGATAAAGACACACAGCCCTGCTGATTGCACCCCGATCTTCACCGGGTGCCGCTACCTCGCCGTCTACCGCGACGGGCGCGATGCGCTGGTGTCGTGGGCGAACCACCGTCGCAAGATGCGTCCGCAGGTGATCGAGACGCTCAACGCCGCGGCGGCGGCCGATGGCGTGACCCCGTGGCCGCCCGTGTGGGAGGGGGACATGGACCAGTTGCTCGACGAGTGGGTCGACTGGGGAACGCCGATGGAGCACTTGGCGTCCTGGTGGTCGCTGCGCGGCGAGCCCTTCGTGCTGCTCGTGCACTACGCCGACCTCCTGGCCGACCTCGACGGCGAGATGCGGCGCATCGCCGACTTTCTTGGCGTCGACGTGCCCGCCGACCTGTGGGGCGACGTCGTGAGGCGTTGCGAGTTCGCAACGATGCGATCTGACCATGACGCGTCGCCGATCCTGTCGAACGCATTCGACGGCGGAGCGTCGGCGTTCTTCAACCAAGGCACGAACGGTCGCTGGCGCGGCGCGCTGACCGAGGCGCAGCTTCAGCGACACGACGACCTTGTGCACGAGTTCCTGCCCGATGACGCCGCCCTCTGGCTCGAGCAAGGTTCAATCGCGCTCGGACGACGTCCGTGATGCTCGTCGATTTCGCTTCCCTTTAGAATTCGAACATGCCCGCGACCCAGTTGCGCATCACCGGCAATCCGGAAGCGGATGCTCTCAACGCGCGTGACCCGCTGGCGCTGCTGATTGGCATGGTGCTGGACCAGCAGGTGCCGCTCGAGTGGGCGTTCCTCGGTCCGCACACGTTGACGCAGCGGCTGGGCGCCGACCTCGACGTGGGCACGCTCGCGGCGATGGAGGAGGACGCGCTTGTCGCGGTGTTCTGCGACCGGCCCGCGATGCATCGCTACCCCGCCGCGATGGCACGGCGGGTGCACGAACTGTGCAACCTCATCGTGAGCGAATACGACTCGGATCCCGCGGCCATCTGGACAACCGCGGCTGACGGCAAAGACCTCTACAAGCGCATCAAGGCGTTGCCCGGCTTCGGCGAGATGAAGGCGGGGATCTTCGTAGCGCTGCTCGCGAAACAATTCGGCGTCAGGCCGCCAGGTTGGGAAGCGGTTGCCGGTGATTACGGGCAAACGGGCAGCTTCCTGTCCGTGGCCGACATCGTCGACGCGGCGAGCCTCGGCAAAGTGCGCGCGTACAAGGCCCAGAAGAAGGCGGCGGCCAAAGCCGCGGCCGCCCCGAAGCCCTGATCACCGTCACCGCCAACGGCACGCCGGTCTCGCTGGCCGAGGGCGCGACCGTCATCGATCTCCTCACGGAACTGGGCTGGGCTGGGCGCACTGTCGCGGTCGAACACAATGGCGACGCGCTGATCCGCAGTGAACATCCCACGACCTCGCTACACGACGGCGACACACTGGAGATCGTGAAAGCCGTGGCCGGTGGCTGAAGTCGCCTTGCGTCGTGCGTTGCGCGCCGATCTCGGCACGATCGCCGACATTTGGGTCGACGCGTTCACGGCCGACCCTTGGCTGCGTTATATGCAGCCGGACGACGCAGGGTGGGCGGCGTTCGGTCACAAGTGGATGCGGTTCGTTGTCGACCACACCTTCGAACGCGGACATACCTTTCTTGCGCGGAATCAGGACGCCGCGATCGTGTGGATCCCGCCTGATCTTTCGTTCATCGACGCCGCCGACGTGGAGCGCGCCCACGAAATAATCGCCGCCGCCTCCGGTGCGGCACGCGCCGACGACTGTCTCGCCACGATGGCGCAGGTTCGGCAGCATTTCAGCGACGGCGCTCACTGGACGCTGCAGTGGATCGGTGTGCGCTCTTCGGGCCGCGGCCGCGGCCTCGGCGCCGCGCTTGTCACGCCGGGCCTCGCGGCGTGCGACGACGATGGGCTGCCGTGCAGCCTCGTTTCGAGCAATCCGCGGAACGTCACGTTCTATGAACGCCACGGCTTCCGAGTTGTCGCCGAGGTGCAGTCGCCCGATAGCGCCGTCACCTTGACACCGATGCACCGCGAGCCGCGGCCTGCCCATGGGTAACGAGCCGCTAAGCGGGCCGCTGGCCGGGCGCCGTTTCTATCTGTGCACCCCCGACCGGCCCGACCTGCCGCAGTTTGTCGATGCGTGCATTCGCGGCGGCGTCGACATCGTGCAATACCGGGAGAAGAACGCCGACGCGCGTGCAGTGCTGAAGCGCGCCGCGCTCGTGCGCGACGTCTGCCGGTCCCACGGCGTGCCCTTCATCCTCAACGACCGACCTGACCTCGCGGTCGAACTCGGTGCCGACGGCGTGCACGTGGGCCAGGACGACTGCCCGCCCGCGGCCGCTCGACGCATCCTCGGACCGAACGCGATCATCGGGCTGTCCACGCATCACCAGGACGACATGACCGGCGCCGAACGCGAACCGATCGACTACATCTCGGTCGGCCCGATCAACCCGACGCCTACGAAGCCGGGTAGGCCCGGCGTCGGCCTCGGCTACCTGCGTTACGCGGTCGACAACGCGCCGGTGCCCTACTACGTGACGGGCGGCGTCAACCCGAAGTCGATCGGGGATCTACTCGCGTCGGGCGCGACGCGCTTCGTCGCGGTGCGCTGGTTGACCGAAGCCTCCGACGCCTACGAAGCGGCCAAGAAACTCCGCCGCGCGATCGATACCGGCAAAGCCGTCCGCGACTAGGCGCGCACGAGAGTGCCGGGGCGGGCGCCGGTGGCGACGCCGTTCTCGAAGGTGACCTCACCGGCGCAGATCGTGGCCGTGTAGCCGTCGACGTACTGCACGAGGCGGCGGCCGCCGGCAGGCAGGTCGAAGATCATCTCCGGCGCATGGATCTGCAGGTTGTCGAAATCGATGACGTTGATGTCGGCCCGCTTGCCCGGCTTCAGTTCGCCCCGGTCGGTGAAGCCGTAGAGGTGGGCGGTGCGCTGCGTCTGCTGCTGCACCACGTATTCGATCGGAAGCTTCTCGCCTCGCTTGCGATCGCGGGCCCAGTGGGTGAGGTTGAACGTGGTCATTGACGCGTCGCAAATGAGGCCGCAGTGCGCGCCGCCATCGGACAGGCCGAGCACGGTCGATGGGTGCGACACCATCTCGCGGATCGCGTCGAAGTTGTGGTCCACGTACGACGCGAGCGGAGCGAAGAAGAACGCCTTGCCGTCGCGCTCGAGCAGCCAGTCCAACGCGACTTCTTGCGGCGTGCAGCCGCGGCGCTCGGCCTCGGCCGCGACCGACGCCTCGCGCGGCGGCTCGTAGTCCGGCGGATCACCGAGCGGGAACATGTGGTCCCAGCGCGACATGAGCGGCGACGTGACCTTGCCCTCTTCGCTGAGCAACGCTGCGCGCACCTCGGGCTTGCGCAGCTCGGCGACGCGCTCAGCCAGCGGAAGGTCGCTCAGTCCCCGATAGGTCGGGTGCGTGATGAAAGGATGGAACGACGACTGGAGGCCGAAGAGCATGCCGGTCGGTCGGTTGCCGACCTGCGGCACGAACTGCACGCCCTCTTCCTGCAACGCCTGCGCGTGCGCGAGCACGTCGCGATAGCCCTCGGGCGCGAACGGCGTCTGCGCGGTGAGGAAGGTGACGGGCCGACCGGTCGAACGCGCGATCTCGACCATCCAGTCGCGCTCGGGGCCGTCGTGGCCCGAGCGGTCGCTGATGATCTGGATGACGCCCTTGCCGGTCTTGCCGATCGCCTCGGAGATGGCGACTACCTCTTCGCCCGGAGCGGTGGTGCCGGGCACGAGGCCGTACTTGGAGCGGTGCAAGACCGTGCGCGAGGTGGAGAAGCCGACCGCGCCGCTCTCGACCGCTTCGGCCGACAGCTTCGCCATCATCGCGACGTCTTCGTGCGTGGCGCCATCGTCGTGGGCCCGGTCCCCCATCACGTACGCGCGCAGCGCGGCGTGGGGCACCTGCGCGGCGACGTCGAGCACGCGCGGCATCGAAGCGAGCGCGTCCATGTATTCCGGGAAGCTCTCCCACTGCCAGTCGATGCCCTCGTGCAGCGCGGTGCCGGGGATGTCTTCGACGCTCTCCATGAGCTCGATCAGCAAGCCCTGCTCGTCCGCGCCGCGACGGGCGGGCGCGAACCCCACGCCGCAGTTGCCCATGACGACCGTGGTGGCACCGTGCCAGGAGGACGGTGTGACTTCGGGGTCCCACGTGACTTGCCCGTCGTAGTGCGTGTGCACGTCGACCCAGCCGGGAGCGACGAACTTGCCGGCCGCGTCGATGTCGCGGGTGCCCTGCGGCGCCGTGCCTGCAGGTTCGATCGAAGTAATCGTGGAGCCGTCGACGACGATGTCGCCGGCGTAAGCGGGCGCACCTGTCCCGTCGACGATGGTGGCGTTGCGAATGACGAGATCAGGCATCAATGGAGTCTAATGCAAGGGCATTAATCCTGCCGAATGCAGCCTCTCTAGTACGACTCGAGGTCGAGGGCCGAGGTACCGATCGTCTTCGCGATGGCGGCCGCGTCGCCGTCGCCGTAGTCGGCACCGAGTTCTTCGCCGAGTTCGCGCAACGTGTACTTGTACCGATTCGCCCACGTCTCGTAGCTCTCGACGCGGGACGCGTCGGTGTGGCTCACGATGTAGCCGCGACTGGATTTGCGGATGACGGGCTCGGTCGCCTCACCGAACCGGATGTCGATCGACCAACGCACGCGACCGGCGTTGTTGTCCAGCGCGTGATGCAGCGTGAGATCGCTGAAGAACAGCACGTCGCCGGGCTCCATCGCCGCGGTGAACGGATTCGCCGGAACGTGCTCGTCGGCGACGGTGCGCAGGCCGTTGACCGAGGGCACCTGCGGAATCAAACCCTGCCGATGCGAACCCGGGCCCATTTCGAGACAGCCGGAGTCGCCGTCAACCCGGACCAACGGCACCCACGCGCTAATCAACTTCCCGTCGGTCGGATCCCACTGCTTGTAATAGTGCGCGTCCTGATGCCAGTGGATGCGCTGCGTGTCGTGTCCGGCCGAGTCGCGTGGCCGGCCGTTCCAGATCGAGTGCGCGATCAGGTCGGGCCCGATGAGCGTGCGCGCCGCGTCCAACAGCGCGGGGTGTTGCCATAGCGCATAGACCTCAGGGCTGACGAGGATGCGGCGCCACGCGGTCGCGTACAGCGCGGGCAACTGGGCCCGCAGCACGTTCCAGCGCTGATCGAACGGGTAGCCCTTCGCCGCGTCCGTGATCACGCCGGCCTCGACCCACGAGTCGGCCAAACGGTCGACCGCGTCTGCGAAGACGCGTTGCAGACCTTCCAGCGTTTCTTTGTCGATCACGCCCCGGCGGATGAGGAACCCATCGCGCTCGAAGGTGGCGACCTCTTCCCCCGTCAAGGACATGACATAAACCGTACCAGTTGGTCAGTAATTTGGGAATGGACTCAAAGCGACGCCTCGACGCGGGCGGCGGTGGCGAGCAGCAACTCTTCGCCGCCGGGGCCTGCGACCAGTTGCAGGCTGGCGCCGGGCCCACCCGGAAGCGGAATCGAGACTGCGGGCACGCCGGCGAGGTTGAACGGGAACACGAGCGGGTTGGGCAGGAAGTCGGCGCCCACGGGCACCGGCGCCTCATGCAGCGTGGGCAGCGCGATCACCGGGACACGCGCGAGCAGGGCGAGGAGTTCGCGCGTCCACTGTTCTTGCTCGCTTAGGCCTTCCTTGTACGCGTCTTCGGTGATGCCGGCGCAGCCGCGCAAGCGATCGCCGACGTACTCGTGCACCCCGCCGGGGATAGCCAACAATTCCTGGTCGGACTGCCACGCCTCGAAACCGATCACTATCGCGAAGGAGCGGCCGCACCGGTCCCAGCCTTCGAGTTCGACCGGCTCGATGTTCATTTCGGCATCCCGCAGCGCATCGTCGACCGCTTTGTCGAAGAGCGGATCGACCGACACGTCAGGCGCAGTAGCGAGCCGTCCGATCACGGTGGCCGGCGCAACACCATCCACACTGAATCCGGGCACCAGCATTTGCATGCCGACGACAAGCCCGGCGACGTCGCGCGCGAGCGGGCCAACGGTGTCGAGCGACGGAGACAAGGGCCAGACGCCTTCAAGCGACACTCGACCGTGGGTCGTCTTGAGGCCGGCGATGCCGCAACACGCGGCGGGCAGCCGCACGGATCCCCCGGTGTCGGTGCCGAAGCCGACGTCGGCTTCGTCAAGCGCCACCGCGACCGCCGAGCCGCTCGAGGAACCACCCGGCACGAGACCGGGCCAACGCGGGTTCACCGGGTCGCCGAACGTCGGGTTGAGGCCGGTGGTGCCGAAGCACAGCTCGTGCAGGTTGGTCTTGCCCACGATGCGCGCCCCCGCGGCGCGCGCCGTCGTGACGCACGCCGCGTCCTTCTCGGCGACGGTGCCCCGGTCGGCCAACGCTTTGCAGCCCGCGGTGGTGACGGTGCCCGCAATGTCGATCGCGTCTTTGACGGCGAGGCGCGGCGCGGCGCTATCGCCATGCTCGTCAAGACGCAGTATCCACTCGTTCAATTGGGCTCCCTCATCCGTTTTCGTTTCGGGGTGGGCCGAGACGCGACGCCCATCCCACGAGCACAGCGATCGCGCGCGGGTCGTGGCGCAACCGGTGTTGCGCGCCGACGAGCACGCGCACGTCCACGTCGCCGTCGTCACCGCCGGCCGCCATTAGCTCGCGGGCCGACGTGACGGGCACGACATCGTCTTCGCTGCCATGCACCAACAGCACGGGCCGCTTCTGCATCTTTGCGATCGCCTTGCGCGGGCTCTCGCTCACAAAGTCCGTGGCCCATAGCGAAACATCCTCGGGAAAGGCTTTGTCCTTCACCACGCCGAGTTCACGGCACGCGTCGAGAAAGCGGCGCGGCTCGGCCGACCAGCTGTCGAAGGTCGCCGGCACCGCGAACCCGGCGACGGATTTGATGCGGGCGTCGTGTGCGCCGCGACACAGCGCGACCGCGCCGCCGGCGCTGAAGCCGGCCACGCCGACTTCCACGAGATTGCGGGTTTGGGTGATCCAGTCGATCGCGACGCCGAGGTCGTCAATCCATCCCGACAAGGAAAAGTCGCCGTCGGACTTCCCACAACCGCGGAAGGTGAAGGTCAGCACCGCCGCCCCGGTCTCGTCGGCGAGGAACTGGGCCAGGTCGGCGTAGCCCTCGCCGGTCGCGAGCGCGCCGCGCGGCATGGAGGGAAAACCGTGGCAGAGCACCACCGCCGCGGCGCCGCGCTCGGCACCGGGAGGCAGCGCAAGTTGTCCGACAAGGTCGCCCGCCGCCCCCGGCAAGACGACGGGCTCAGCCACCTAACTCAAATCGCGGTCGGAGTGGCCCTTCCACAGCTTGTAGCCGCGGTTGCGCGCCTCTGCGAGGCGATCGGGGCCGAACGTTTGGTAGGTCTGAGCGGTGACGAGTTCGTCGACCAGCGCCGAGTCCAGGTCCGAAGCGTCGAGGTCATAGACGACTTGCGATCGCTTGTCGCCGAGAAACCGGTTGTGTTCGAAACGGGTGGGCCGACTCATTGCCGTTTGAAACTACCTGCAGACGCGCCGAAGGGGCACCACCGTGGCGCCCCTTCGGCTAGATAACTATCGGAAAGTCTCGCTGACCGGACTACGCAGGGAGGACGAGGCCTGCCCGGGGGTTCCAACGAGGGTGACTGGCGAGTATTCGCCGGGTGGTCCGACAAGCCGCCTTAGCGGCCAGCCACCTCCAGAGTCCTAAAACGTAAATGCATTCGCTGGACCACCTCCTTTCTCTGGTGCACGCAGTAAATCAGAAACCGAGGGCCTTGTGGTGGCATTTACGCGCGGTTCACAGGTGCCCCCGGAATTCGGCCCCAGCGGCATAGTTTCGGAGCGTGAGAACAACGACCCGGCGGGCCCTGATCGTGGTGGTAGCAGTCGCGGTGCTCGGTCTGTTCGGCGGACTGGTGGTGCACGACAGCGACCGTACGTTGTTCGGGCTCGGCTCCAAGAAGACTCCTCCGACCCTGGCCGACGGCTCCCCTGTCCCCACTCTGCCGAACGGCTCACCCGTCCCGACCTTCCGCGACCACACGCCCGTCCCGACAACTCCCGAAGGCAGGCCCATCCCGACCTTCGCGGACGACCCGAGAAACCTCGTGAACAAGGACGGCTCGCGGCGTCCGACCACCACGCGGTTCGTGGAAAGCAAAGAGGACGACCCGGAAGCAGAGTGGGGCCCCGTAGCCGACTGCCCGAACGCCGAAGCAACGCGGCCGGCCGTCCTGGTGGCACAGTTCACGCACACCGACAACACGCCGCTCAGCTTCGACCGCGCCGTCGGCATGTTGGACGAGGCCAACGTGTCGAGCGAGCGGCTACGCCGCCTCGGTGAAGCGCACTTCCTCGGCTTCATCGCAAACCCGGGGACCGTTGGCTCTCTCATCGAGGGGGCTAGGCGGCTGGCCGCGCTCGCGCCCAAGAGTGGCGAGAAAAAGGTCGACGTAGAAATGCACTGTGAGGGTCATACGCGCAGCGATGGAAGTATCACGCTGGTCTTGCCCGAGGGCATCGACCCCGATGCCGTTGTGTACCGCAACGGTTTTCGCGACACCGTCGACCGGACATTCTCGTTAAGCGACGAGCGCGGCGCGACGCTGTGGAGCCTGAAGACGGACAAGGACCACACCGTGCGTAGGGCGATCGCCTACATGCGCGACCGCGACGTGCTGGCGGCCTACCCCGGCGCCGGCTGCGCGGTGAAGAACGGCGACCCGAACCAGCCGGTGCCTTGCGGGCTGCGCGTCGGTTAGTTGTCCGCGACCGGTCCCACGGCGCCGATTAACTCCAGATACGCGAACACGCTCTCGACAACCGACTGGGCCTGGTCGTAACCAAGAGCGACGCCGTTCTCGGACGCCCGCCGCATTGCGTGAGTAACGGCCTCGGCCTCACCGACCACGACGGCCTCGCCCGCGTCCGGCACGTCACCGGTCACGCTCACGACGCCGGCGTTCGTGCGGAGCAACTCGATGGTCCAGTCGACAATTCGTTGCACATCGGCGTACGACAGTGTGGCGGTGACCTGGGGTGAGAGGTGTTCGGCGATCCAGACGGTGGCCTCGTCGGGATCGAACACGGGACGGGCCGGCACCGCGTCGAGCAAGTGGGCCTCGCGTCCGACCGCCCCGGCCGCGATCGCGAACACGATCAACATTGTCAGTACTGCAGCGGCGATAACCACGGCGAGGTTTCTAGACCTCGTTGCGCATACGCAGGAAAACGCCGACGACAACGGCCGCGATGGCGAGCACCAACACCACGAGCAACACGACTGCTCCGCTGTTCACCGGCTCTTTCTTCTGGACGACCGTCGTGCTGGTGGTCGACGAACTACTCGACGTCGTGGACGACTTCTTGATCGTCGTGACCGGACGCGCCGTCGTGGGCGGCGCGGTGGAGGGCGCTTCCGGCGTCGTCGTGACGACGGGAGCTTCAGTGGTTTCGGGCGTCGTGGGCAACGTCGTGTCCGCCTGGGCGAACGCAGACGCCAGCGCGAAAACCGACAGCGCTACCAGCGTCGCCAGAACGGCCGCGACGCGTCTAACCACTAGATCCCGATGCGCTGGGCGAGTTGCTCGCGGTGATATGTCGGGTCGCCGAGGAACAACTCCATCGACTTCGCCCGCTTGAAGTAGAGGTGCGCGTCGTGCTCCCACGTAAAGCCGATGCCGCCGTGAATCTGGATGTTCTCGGCCGCAGCATGGAAGTACGCGTCCGAGCAGTACGCCTTGGCGAGGCTGGCGGTGACGGGCAGTTCGTCGTTGCCTTCCGCGGCACACCAGGCGGCGTAATACGCGGCCGACTTCGCCGACTCGACCTCGAGCAGCATGTCTGCACACTTGTGCTTGATCGCCTGGAACGAACCGATCGGACGGCCGAACTGCACGCGCACCTTCGCGTACTCAACCGACATTTCGAGCACCTTCTGGGCGCCGCCGACCTGCTCGTTGGCGAGCGCGACCGCCGCGAGATCGAGCGTGGCCTGCATGGTGGCCCAGCCCCCGCCGTCGGTGCCGATGAGACGGGCGGGCGTGTTGTTGAACTCGACGCGGGCCTGCTTACGGGTCTGGTCCATCGTGGACAGCGCCTCGCGGGTGACGCTCGCGTCCGACGGGTCAACCGCGAACAGCGACACGCCGGCGCCGGTGCGGGCGGCGACGATGATCAGGTTCGCGACGTGACCGTCGAGCACGAACATCTTGGAACCGGTGAGGCTCCAGCTGTCGCCCGACTGCGTGGCCGGAAGCGTGATGCCTTCCTCGTCCCACTTCCCGCTCTCCTCGGTGAAGGCGAGCGTGGCGATGGTCTCGCCGCTCGCGATGCCGGGGAGCAGTTCCTTCTTCGCCGAGTCGTCGCCGGACTGCAGCAGTGCGGTGGTGGCCAGTACGGCCGAGGAGAAGAACGGCGCACACAGGAGCGACCGGCCCATCTCTTCGAGCACGATGCCGAGTTCTATGAACGTGTAGCCCGAGCCGCCGAATTCTTCAGGAATGGCCAGGCCCTGGAGGCCCAGCTGGTTCGCCATCTGGTCCCACACCCCGGGGTCATAGCCCTCAGCGGTCTCCATGAGGCGACGGACCTCAGGGGAGGACGACTTGTCGTCCAGGAAGCGACGAACCGAGTTACGCAGTTCGTCCTGCTCTTCGGTGAAGGCGAAATTCACGGTGTTTCTCCCGGTGGGCGACGACAAATAGGAACGCCAATGCTTACTAGACCGACCGGTCAAGTTTCCACCGATCGCGCCGCTTGGCGACGCTCGGCCTCGTCGACAACTGACCGGCGCTGCGGGTCCTGTCGCCGAGCAGCCCCACCGTCCTCGCAAGCTGCGGGCGGCGGGGCGCCCCGCTCGGCGCCACCCGCACCGCCTCGCCGTCGCGCGATTTCCCGCAACCCCGCGGTCGCGTTACTACGCGTGAAAGGGTCGTGATTCGGCGCAAGTCGCGGCAGATCGCAGCCCTTTCGTGTGTAGTAACGAGCGGCCTCGGTCTTCCAGGCCACGCATGGGTGACGCTCGCGCGCTAAGTGCGGACGGTGCTGCGGAACCGCTGGGTAGCGTTGGCCGCGTGAGCACGCTCATTTACGAAGACGCGCTGGCCGAGGTGCACATGGTGGTTGTCGGGTCCTACGACAACAACGTGTACGTCGTGCGATGCAAGGAGACCGGCGACGGGCTGCTCGTCGACGCCGCCAACGAGCACGAAAAGCTGCTCGAGCTGTGCCAGGCGCTCGACGTGCGCCGCGTGGTCGAAACCCACGGGCACTGGGATCACATCCAGGCCGTCCCCCAGATCCGCGACGCCGGCTACCGGGTCGCGGTCACGCAGGCCGACGCCGGCATGCTGCCGTCCTACGACGACATCTTGGAGGACGAGTCGGTTCTCGAAGTCGGCCGGCTGCGCATCGACACGATCGCGACACCGGGCCACACCCCGGGTTCCATGTGCTTCCGCGTGCAGGGCACTCCCCTGCTGCTGAGCGGCGACACGCTGTTTCCCGGTGGGCCCGGCAACACGAAGTTCGAGGGCGGCGACTTCGACACGATCATGCGCTCGCTCGATGAGCGCCTGTTCACTTACCCCGACGACGTGATCGTGCTGCCCGGTCACGGCGACTCGACGACGCTCGGCCAGGAGCGGCCGCACCTCGGCGAGTGGGCCGAGCGCGGCTGGTGAACGCGCTCGACGCGATCTTCGCCCGGCGATCGATCGGCCGTCTGACCGAGCCGGCCCCGAGCGCGGCTGAACTGGAAACGATCCTGCGGGCCGGCGCCGCCGCTCCCGATCACAACGAACTCCGGCCCTGGAAGTTCGTGATCCTCAGCGGCGACGAAAAGGACGCCTTCGGCGCTGTCCTGGCCGACGCGTACGCGGCGCGCTGTGCGAGCGACGACGAACAGGTCTTCACGGCCAAGCTCGAGAAGGAACGGACCAAGCTTGGCCGGGCTCCGTTGGTGATCGTGGTCGGCGCCGTGCATCGCGGCGACGAGAAGATTCCGTTCATTGAACAGTTCGCGAGCGCGGCTGCGGCCTCGCAAAACATGCTGCTCGCCGCGACGGCCCTGGGCTACGGCTCGATGTGGCGCACCGGTGAACCGGCGTACGACGAGAACGTGAAGGGCGCGCTCGGCCTACGACCCGAAGACGCGATCGTCGGCTTCCTGTATCTGGGCACCCCGAGAGAGGGCGGGACTAAACCGCCGAACAATCCCGAGATCGACGATCTCGCAATGGAGTGGAGCGTTTAGGCCGTCGCGGCGGTAAGCGGGTGCCGCGGCGTCTGCACCAACTCGATGCCGTCGGGCAAGCCGTGCACTTGCACGCCGTTCGCGTCGACGATCACTGATACCCGTCCCCCGCCGAGCGCGATGTTGTCGACCTTCAACTCGGTCATATTCGGCAAGAGGTCGGGCGACATCCAGATCTGGCCGTGCGGCACCCACGGGTCGAGGCGAAGGATGCTGCGCAAGAACGCGAGCGGCGTCGCCGCGGCCCAGGCCTGCGGCGAGCACGACGTGGGGTACGGCACGACGCCGGGGAAGTCGGCGCGGTCGAGCCCGGCAAACAACTCGGGCAGGCGGCCGCCTTCCATCGCCGCAGCGTCGAGGATGCCGTTGATCACCATGTGCGCTTCCTCGACGAAGCCGTAGCGGATCAGCCCGGCGACGATCATCGCGTTGTCGTGCGGCCACACCGACCCGGTGTGGTAGCCGATCGGGTTGTAGCCCGCGCTCTTGGTGGACATGGTGCGCACGCCCCAGCCCGAGAACATGTCCGGCGCGGTGAGTGATGCGGCGACGCCCGCGGCCTTTTCGGGCGCAACGACGCCGGTCCACAAACAGTGCCCCTGGTTGGAGCCGATCGCATCGACGGGCCTCTTGTCCCCGTCGAGCGCGACCGCGAAGCACTGCTTGTCCGCGAGCCAGAAGTCCTCATTGAAGCGAGCCTTCAGGGCCGCGGCCCGCGCCCGCCACACGCCCGACTCGTTCTCGCGGCCGAGTTCGTCGAGGAAGTACGCCCACGCGAGATACGCCGCGTACGCGTAGCCCTGCACCTCGGCCAGCGCGATGGGCGCGCGGGCCAGCGTGCCGTCGGCGAACTGGATCCCGTCCCACGAGTCCTTCCAGCCTTGGTTGGCCAGCCCGTGATCGGTCTTGCGTTGGTACTCGATGTAACCGTCACCGTCGGCGTCGCCGTAGTTCACCAACCAGTCGACCGCGGCTTCGGCGTTCGGCGCGAGGGCGTCGACGATCTCGGGCGCCAAGCCCCACCGCCGCAACTCGCCGAGCAGGATCACGAACAGCGGCGTCGCGTCAGCCGTGCCGTAATAAATCGTGCCGCCGCCGAGCGACAGCGTCGCCGCCTCGCCGAAGCGCATTTCATGCAGGATGCGTCCGGGTTCCTCTTCGGTGCGGGCGTCGGACTTCGTGCCCTGGAACCGCGCGAGCGTCTGCAGCACGCCCAGCGCGAGGTCAGGGTCCACGGGCAACGCCATCCACGAGGTGAACAACGAGTCGCGACCGAACAGCGTCATGAACCATGGCGCGCCCGCGGCGACCACGGCCCGTTCGGGGTGCTCCGGATCGAACATGCGCAGCGCACCGAGGTCCTCGGCGCCGCGCGCGATCACCGCCGCCAGCGACGGGTGATCGGATTCGACCTCGGGCACGGCCGCCCGCCACTTGTTCAGCCGCTCTTCGGGCGCCGCCTTGCCGACGGGCACCCCCGGGTGAAAACGCGCCTCGATTCGGTGGCCTTCGATGGACACGGAGACGCCGATCGACGTCGTCCAGCTTTCGCCGACCGGCACGATCACTTCCCAGGACACACCCTTTTCGGTGAGCCGGCACGCGCCGTCGAACGCCAGATGCACGGCCCGGTTCGACTCGCCCCGAACATGCGTGAAGGTGAGTTCCTGGCCGTCGATGCTGGCCTTGGTCGCGGCGCCGCCGACGACGCGCTGTTCCTTCACTTCGAACAGGTCGGCGAAGTCGGCTTCGATCGCGAGCTCGAGCAGGCAGTACGCCGGCTCTTTGCCGACGTTGCGCAACTGGATGTCCTCGCGCATGCCGCGGCCGATCCAGCGGCGTCGAAACACCATCAGCGTCGAGTCGGCTTGGCCCGGTTTCGGCGCTCCTCGCGACACCACGGCGCCGGCGAACGGCTCGGGCAGCGCATGGGAAAGGAACTCGGGGCGCCCACCGTTCAGGCGCAACTCGAAACGGCTCAGCAGCCGCGAGTCACGAAAGAACAGCCCGTGCGGCGAGCCGACGTTGATGTCACCCGACGCGGACGAGATGCAAAACGACGACCCTTCGACGAGTGACAGAACACCGCCGTCACCTGCGATGACGGGCGGCGCATCGACGAAGGCCCAGGGGTCGGTCATGAGGTACGAGACGATACCCCCGGTCTATTTCCACTACGTGCGTAGTGGTAATACAATTGTGGGGTGGCGCCGCTACTCGAAGTCCAAGATCTGCACGTTTCGGTTCAGGGAACCGAAATTCTGCGCGGGCTCGACCTGGTCGTTCAGCCCGGCGAGGTGCACGCCATCATGGGGCCGAACGGGTCGGGCAAGTCCACCCTCGCCAACACGCTGCTCGGCAACCCCGAATACGAGATCACCAGCGGCAAGATCCTGTTCAAGGGTGACGACGTCACTGACTGGGCCACCGACGTGCGGGGCAAGGCCGGCATGTTCCTCGCCTTCCAGTACCCCGAAGAGATCGCGGGTGTCCCCGTCATCCAATTCCTGCGTCAAGCGTTGAGCGCGCGCAAGGGCACGGACTTGTCGGTGCTGGAACTTCGCCTGTCGATCATGGACTGGATGAAGAAGCTCGACATGGACCCGTCATTTGGCGACAGGTACCTCAACGAGGGTTTCTCGGGCGGCGAGAAGAAGCGCAACGAGATCCTGCAAATGGCCATCCTCGAGCCCGATATCGCGATCCTCGACGAGACCGACTCGGGCCTCGACATCGACGCGCTGCGCATCGTGGCCAACGGCGTGCGCCAGGTGCGCGACAGCCGTCCCGACCTCGGTGTTGTCGTGATCACGCACTACCAGCGCATCCTCGACGAGTTGAAGCCCGACATCGTCCACCTACTCTTCGACGGCCGCATCGAGAAGACGGGCGGCCCCGAGCTGGCCGAGCTCTTGGAAACCGAGGGGTACGAAGCATGGCGGTAACCCCCCTGGACGCGAAGGTCGTCCGCAAGGACTTTCCGATTTTCAACGAGGGCAAGCTCGTCTACCTCGACTCGGCGTCGTCGTCGCAGAAGCCCACCGCGGTGATCGAGGCGATGAGCCGCTACTACGAGACCACGCACGCCAATGTGCATCGCGGCGTGTACGCCATCGCCGAAGAGGCGACGCGGCTCTACGAAGACGCTCGCGCCAAGGTGGCGTCGTTTCTCGGCGGTCGCGCCGACGAGATCGTCTTCACGAAGAACGTCACCGAAGCGTCGAACCTGTTCGTGCAGAGCTGGGGTCGCCAGAACCTCAAGCCGGGCGACGTCGTGCTGCTCACGCAGATGGAGCACCACGCCATGTTGGTGCCGTGGTTGATGCTGGCCCCGCAACTCGGCGTCGAACTGCGGTATCTCGACGTCACGCCCGACGGCTACCTCGACCTGAGCGACCTCGACGCCAAGTTGCAGGGCGTGAAGTTCGTCGGCGTCACAGCGGCTTCGAATGTGTTGGGCACGCTCAATCCAATCCGCCAGATCACCGACTCCGCCCACGCAGCCGGTGCGGTGGTGTTCGTGGATGGTGCGCAGTCCGCGCCGCATGTGGCCACCGACGTTCTCGCGCTCGGCTGCGATGCGTTCGGCTGGACCGGCCACAAGATGCTCGGACCCACCGGCATCGGCGGTTTGTGGGCCAAGGCCGAGATCCTCGAAGCGATCCCACCGTTCCTCGGTGGCGGCGAGATGATTCGTGACGTCCGCCTCGACGGCTTCGAACCTAACGACGTGCCCTGGAAGTTCGAGGCCGGCACTCCCCCAATCGCCGAAGCCGTCGGTCTCGGCGCCGCGATCGACTACATCAACGCGCTGGGCATGGACGCGATCCGCGCTCACGAATTGGAACTCACCCAGTACGCGTTCGACGCGTTCGCGGCGGCGTACGGCGCTGACCACAAGGTCCACGGCCCGGCCAACGTGCACGACCGCACGGGCGTGTTCTCCTTCGAATACAAGGGCATCCACCCGCACGATCTCGCGCAGGTGCTCGACGAGCACGGCGTGTGCGTGCGCGCCGGTCATCACTGCGCCAAGCCCTTGATGCGCTGCCTGCAAGTACCCGCCACGGCTCGAGCGTCGTTCTACGTCTACAACGACACGTCCGACGTCGATGCCCTCATCAACGCGTTGGCCGAGGTCGACGCGTTGTTCTGTTAGGAAATAGCGCAAATGGCCGGCCTCGAAGACCTCTACCGCGAGATCATCCTCGATCACTACCGCTCACCGCGGAACCGGGGCGTGCTCGACACGCCGCCCGCGCACAAGGTCGAGGGCTACAACCCGCTGTGCGGCGACGAGATCGTGCTGTATCTCCAGGTCGAGGACGGCGTCGTCAGCGACGTGAAGATTGGCGGACAGGGTTGCTCGATCAGCCAGAGTTCGGCGTCAATGATGTCTGCCGCGATCAAAGGCAAGTCGGTCGCCGAGGTGCGGGCGCTCGTGCGTGCGTTCAAGGGCCTGATGTCGATTCACGAGAACCGTCTCGGCGGCGACAGCGACGACGCCGCGATGGATGAGGCGCCGGTCGAAGACGTGAAACTCGGCGACCTCGAAGCACTCCAAGGCGTGGTGAAGTTCCCCGTCCGCATCAAGTGCGCCACCCTCAGCTGGAACACGCTGACCCAAGCGCTCGACGAGTCCGGGGTTTAGGACCTTCATCTCCTAGAGTTCCGGCGTGCGCGAATACGCCCCTCACAAGTACGCGACCGAAGACCGCACCGACCTGATGCTCAAGGTCCACGACAAGGTCGTGGCGGCCACGAACCTGCCCGGCGTGCCCGAAGGCACCAAGGGCAAAGTGCTGGTGGCCAACGGTATGAATTGGCGGCGCTACCGCGTCTTGTTTGAAGACGGCATGGAGCTCGGGCACCTCGACGCCCGGCACATCACGAAGGCGAAGTAGGAGTCATGGGGGGACGGCTGGAAGGCAAGGTCGCACTGATCTCGGGCGGCGCCCGCGGTCAAGGCGCCACCGAGGCAGAACTGTTCGTCAACGAAGGCGCGCAGGTCGTGATCGGTGACGTGCTCGACGACGAAGGCAAGGCCACCGCCGAGCGCATCGGGCCGAACTGCAAATACGTCCACCTCGACGTGACGCAGGAAGAGGACTGGGCCGCCGCACTCGCGACCACCACCGACGAGTTCGGCACGCCGGACGTGTTGATCAACAACGCGGGCATCTTCATCATCCGCCCGATCGTGATGACCTCGCTCGACGACTTCGAGCGCGTCACCCGGATCAACCAGACCGGCGTGTTCCTCGGCATCAAGGCCGTCGGGCCCGCGATGTGTCAGGCCGGCCGCGGATCGATTATCAACATCTCGTCGGTCGCAGGCCTCAAGGGCGCCGCGGGCACGATCGCGTACAGCGCGTCGAAATGGGCGGTGCGGGGCATGACCAAGGTCGCCGCCAACGAGTTCGCCTCGTTCGGCGTGCGCGTGAACTCGGTCCACCCCGGCATCATCGACACGCCGATGGCCGAGGAGTTCAAGAGCATGGGTGTGATGGACGCCGTACGCGAGGCCATCCCCATGGGCAAAGAGACCGGGCCCGAAACCGTGGCGAAGCTTGTGCTGTTCCTCGCCTCTGACGACTCGTTCTACTCAACCGGTTCAGAGTTTGTTGTCGACGGAGGGATGGTCGCCCGATGAAGGTCGTAGTCGATTTCGACATTTGCCAAAGCAACGCGGTCTGCATGGATGTCGCACCCAAGATCTTCGAAGTCCGCGATGACGGCTACCTCTACGTGCTTCAAGAGTCGCCGCCGGAATCGCAGCGCGCCGAAGCCGAAGAAGCCGCCGAACGCTGCCCCACCGGCGCAATAACCATCGAGGGCTAAGCGTCGGCTAGCAGCATCCGCTCGATCGCATCGGCGAGCCACTTCTCGTAACGATCGAACGACCAGCCGTAGTCGCCCACGAGCATGTCGGCCACCTGGGGGCTGTACAGGACGTACAACGTGGCCGCCGCCGTCTGAACGCTTACGCGCAGGTCGCCGCCGCCCACAAGCTTTGCCGAGGCCGCCATTTCCTCACGGCGTACCGCGCGCATCGAGTCATACAGCGGGGCGAATTCAGGATCCACCGCCGCTGCCTCCGCAGCCACGCGTACTATCGGTCCAACGCGCTCGATGATCCCCCGGCTGAGCTTGGCCGCCATCGCCGCGCGTCGGTGCGGGTCTGACTCGGCACTCAGCGCGACAGTCTCGGGCCGTTCGGTGATGGCCTCGGGTTCGTCGTCACCGGTAATGGCAGTCTCGATGAGCTGAATCATTAGTTCACGCTTGTTTCGAAAGACGGCGTAGACGGTTTGCACCGCGACGCCCGCCTCGTCCGCGATCGACTGCATCGAGGTCGACCCAAAGCCGTTCGCCACGAAAAGTCGCCGGGCGCCCTCGATGATGGCCCAGCGCGTCGCCTTGGCCTGCTCGTGGCGCTTCGCCGAGACGTAGCTGCGCTTGCGGTCTGGAGAATCGCCCTTGACACTTCGCGCCATGTCGATAGAGTATCGCTCTATCCAATAGAGTTAACCTCTACTGAATTTAAGAGTCAGGAGTCATCATGGGATACGCAACTCTGATGGAGTTCGACGTGGACCTCGACACGCATCGCAAAATCGTTGACGCTGTCGGGGACGAGCCCGGGAAGGGTCTGATTGTGCACGCCGCGGGCCCGTCGGCGAACGGTGTTTACAGCCTTGACGTGTGGGACTCGAAGGAGGACGCCGACCGTTACTTTGTCGAGCGCATCATCCCGGCGATGGAAAAGGCCGGCATCGCGGGCGGCCCTCCCCTCAGCGTCCAAGAGTTCGACCTGCCGGTAATCGTCCGCTGATAACCGCATAGGTGCAGCCCGTACGACTGCGATGCTGCACGGGTGGAACCGGCGACGAAGGACGGGCTGTGGGTTCCGGCCCGTCGCGGGATGACTGTTGGGCTGGTTCTCTTAGTCACACTGATTGCGTTTGAGGCGCTGGCGGTCAATACGGCGTTGCCGGCGGCTTCGCGGGAGTTGGGCAGCCTCGGGCTCTACGGGTGGGTGTTCAGCGCGTTCATGTTGTCGACTGTTGCGTCGATTGCCGTCTCGGGTCGGCTGATCGACGAGCGGGGCTTGTATCCGGTGCTAGTCGGTGGAGTGCCGCTGTTCTGCATCGGCCTGGCGATTGGGGCGGCGGCGCCGTCGATGATCGTGCTGGTCGGCGCCCGAGTGGTGCAGGGCTTGGGTGCCGGTGCGATTTCGTCGGTCGCGAACGTCGCGATCGGCCGCGCCTATCCGCCGAAGCTGCGCGCCGCCATGCTCGCGGTGATGTCGAGCGCGTGGGTGGTGCCGGGCCTGATCGGTCCCGGCGTGTCCGCTTTGGTCACGACCAACTTCGGGTGGCGGTGGGTGTTCGCCGGGCTGATCCCGATCGTCGCGATCGCCGCCGTGTTGACAATGCCCGCGTTGCGGCCGTTCGGTCCGATCGAGGTGGCCGTGGACGTGGACGACACCCGGCGTACGGCCGATCCGCTCTTGGTCGCCGGCGGCTTTGCGTTCGTGATCGGCGGGTTCTCGAATGCGCACGACATCTGGCCGCTCGCATTCGTAGGCGTAGGCCTTGGGGTCGCCGGACCGGCGCTGCGCCGACTCAGCCCGATGGGCACGTTCCGCCTGCGGCGCGGACCGGCCGCCGCGATCGCGCTCAACGGGGTGATGAGCTGCGCGTTCTTCGCGGTCGACGCGTTCGTACCGCTCGCCGTCACGGAGGTGCGCCACCGGTCCGTCGGTTTCGCCGGTTTAGCGCTCACTACCGGCGCGCTGTCCTGGACCATGGGCGCGTGGGTCACGGCGCGGATCAACCAGCGCATCGACGTCTGCACCCGGGTCCGCGTGGGCTTCCTACTGGTCGCGAGCGGCATCGCCCTGGTGATGCTGGGCCTACGCCACGACGTGCCGATCGCGGTATTTCCCGCCGCGTGGTTCGTCGCCGGTCTCGGGATGGGCCTCGGCTACCAGGGCCTCGCGCTCGTCGTGCTCGGCGGCAACCACGACGACGAGCACGACAGCGGACCCCCGGCGGCGGTGGTCGCCGCCCGCCAAATGTTCGACACGCTCGGCAACGCCATTGGGACCGGCGTGGCCGGGGCGTCCGTCGCCATCACCCTTGCGTCCGGACACGCGACGAAGCTGGGTTTGATCGTCGCGTTCGTCGCGATGATCAGCGTGGCGCTGTTCGGCGCCGCCGCATCGGGACAGGCGGCGGCGTTGCCAGCGTCCGCCGGCGCACCACCAGCAGTGCTCCCGTAGCGAGCGCCACCAGCGCGACCACGGTGCCGTGCGCGCCGCCGGTCTGGGGGAGCGTTTCGTTGTTGATCACCGCGTCGGCGACGTGCGTGGGTGCGGGCGCCGCGCTGGCCGCCTCGGGCACGTAAGTAGTCGCGCCGCCGAGTTCGCGCGCGGCGGGTCCGACGCCCGCGAACACGATCTTCGTCGCGTCCCACGGGTCGGCGCCCTGGCCCCGCTCGAGGATCTTCACGTCTTCGCCCGTCACCTGAATGAGGGCGTACGCGGAGTTGTCGTTCTCGTTCTCCTCGACCACGTGGTTGAACTTGTCCGCCGTCGTGCGCACCACATAGAGCCCGTCGCCCTGGCCGCCGAACTCGACGTACTGACCCGGACGCTGCCAGCGATACACGTCACCCCAGCCGACGCTGAGCCCGAGCACGCCGCCCTGCGGAGACATGCAGCTGCCGGCCAGAGAGTCACCCTCGCCGAAAGTGCCCGAAGGCAGCTGCGTGAACGAGTGCCAGTCCCCGAACAACTGGTCGGCCGGGCAGAACCCGCTCTTGGTGCCGGCGCCGGTCTGGGTGATCTTTCCCGTCGCCCGGTCGTCGACGTGGAACAACTCGTAGGTCAACACCTGGTCGGTGTGGAAGTGCGCGTGGGTCTTGTGGAACGAATACGTGCCCGCGGCGCGCTCCGTGGTGGTGCCATCCGCGTAATGAATCACTTGGCGCATCGGGCCCTGCAACAACGCGGGGTCGACCTTGCCGCTGACGATGTCGGTCGCAAAGTCAAAGAGCATCTCGAAGGGACCGCTGCCGACGTTGATCGGACCGCTCGTCAGTCGTAAGCACTTCGTTGCCCCGCCGCCGCCCGCCGCGACGGGCGCCATCTCGTCAGCCGCGCACGACAGCGGATGGATACCCGCGACGTCAAGCGGCGGGTTCACCGTGTCGGGCGGATACACCGCGTTCAACGGGTTGGCCGGAGCGACGAAACCGAACTCGTACGGAGGCACCGTCTTCAGGTTCGGCAGCAACGCGACTTTGCCGGCGGGCAGTTTGGGCACGACGCGTTCGAGCTTGGCCCGCAAGCGGAATCCCGAGTCGGTCACTGACGTTGGCACCACACGAATGGTCCACGCACCCAGCGCTGGCGTCGGTATGAGCACCTCCGCCGCGAAGGCGTTGTTCGTTGCGGCCGAGCCGACCGTCGCCCCCGCCGGATCGAGCACTTCCAGTGTGAACGTGTTCGAGCGGACCGGGTTGTCGATGGCGACTCGCAGACGGGCGGCTCCGGGCGCGACCTTTAACGACCAGCTGGGGCACGTCGATGGCGTGCACGCGGCGCTGCCGTTCACCGCTCCTTTGGCGATGTGCACGCCGTTCCAGAACACCGCCTCGCCGAGCGTCAACGCCATGGGCGCCTCGCCGTGGGCGGGCGCAACCACTGCGGGCATGACTGACGCGACCGCCGCGATGACACCGACGAACAAGGCTTTGAAACGCTGTCCCCAGAACATCGAGCCAGCGTTGTGCGCCGCCGTTTCCTGTCAACAACATGACGGTTGCCCAAGCGTGACTGTTCTCTGACGTGAACCTTGCTTCGTAGAATCGCCGCACCGTGAAGCTGCCCTCGTCGCTCGAACCACTGCGCCATCGCAACTTCGCGTTGGTGTGGGGCGGCGGCATGGTGAGCAACGCCGGCAGCTGGATGCAAACCGTCGCGGTGGGTGCCTTCGTCACCGCGCGCACCGGTCGCGCCGGTTGGGCCGGCATCATCGCGGCGGCCGCATTCCTGCCGATCGGTTTGCTCGCGCCGATAGGCGGCGCGTTGGCGGACCGGTTGAACCGCCGCAAGTTCGTGCTGTTCGTGAACGTCGGCGAGGCGACCATGGCGTCGCTACTCGCGTGGCTCGCGATCACCGGCCGCGCCACTCCGGGCACCGTGGCCGGCGTGGTGTTCGTAGCGGGCTGTCTGACTGCGATCCAGTTGCCGTTCCTGCAGGCGATGACCCTCGATCTCGTCCCCCGCGAACATCTCTTGGCCGCCGCCAGTCTCGGGTCCGCGCAATACAACATGGGCCGCGTACTCGGCCCGACCCTCGCGGGCCTCGTGATCGCGGTGTGGGGTTACCAGTGGGCGTTCGTGCTCAACGCGCTCAGCTTCTTCGCGGTCGTCGGAGCGATGTTGGTGGTGCGCATTCCCTACACCCGCTCGACCGATCGCACTCCCCTCCTCGAGCGGATCCGCGTCGGGGCGCGCGCGACGCGCGCCAACCCGGGTGCACGCGCCGCGATCGCAACGATCGCATTCGTCGCGCTCCTCCTGTCGCCGTTCATCGCGCTGATCCCGGCGCGGGCCTACCTGCTCGCGGGCGGCGACGCCGCGCGGGCACTGGACCACGACGCGTTTCGCAAGTCCGTCGGCAGCATCACGGGCCACCTGACCACGGCACAGGGGGTCGGCGCCGTAATCGGCGCGCTCTTGATCACACCGCTAGCCCTGCGCTTCGGGCGGCGTCGCATGCTCTTCGTGAACCTGACCGTCCTACCGTTCGTGTTGACGTTCTATGCGTCGGTCACCGTGAAGCCCGTAGCCATCGCCGCTCTTGCGATGGTCGGGATGCTGTATATCGGCATCCTGTCCGGGCTCAACAACGTGGTGCAGTTGTGGGCGCCGCTGGAATTTCGTGGGCGGATTCTCAGCCTGTACCTGGTCGCGCTGGGCTCGATCTACCCGCTAGGCGGCCTCGCGCAGGGTTGGCTGGCCGACCGCATCGGTTTTGCGCGCACGGTGGGCGTAACCGGAGCAGTGATGCTCGGCGTGCTCGCCGGGTGGCATTTCCTCCGTCCCCAGAGCTTGGCGGCGCTGACCGATCCGGCCGATATCGGCGTGAACCCCGAAGCCTTGGCATCGTCCACAGGCGCCGCGTAAGCCCTGCTTAGGGGGGTGACTGTTGTGGATGACCCTGTGTCTGACACACTTGCCGACGAAATGAGGGCAAACACCGCACTTCCCCAACGCGTCCTCGCCGCGCTCGCAGTGACCATTTTCGCCACTGCGTGTAGCAATAGCGGCGCCGAAGAGGCTAAGTCAGTGCCGCGCAAAGCGACGACGACGTCAACTTCGACCACCACGACGTCGACGACGAGCACGACCGTCGCGCCGATCGTCGCCCCCGACGGACTCGGGCAAGGGTCCAGCGGGCCCGAGGTGATGGCGCTCGAAACCCAGCTCAACGCGCAGAAGTACGACACGGGCAAGGTGGACGGCCGCTACGACCTGGCGACGTACCACGCCGTGATGACCTTCCAGAAGGTCCACGGGCTCAAGCGCACGGGCCGGGCCACCAGCGACGTGCTCAACAAGATCGGCACCGTCGGCGCCCCGGGCGCACTGCTTGCGGCCGGGGGTGCGAACCGCGTCGAAGTCGACCTGCCCCGACAGATCCTGCAGCTCTGGAAAAACGGCGCGCTCTACAAGGTCGTCGACGTGTCGACCGGTAGCGGCAAGCGCTATTGCGTCGACGGTGAATGCGCCACCGCCGTCACGCCCGGCGGTTCGTACAAGGTGTTCTTCCGCCGCAGCGGCATCCGCGTGAGCAGGCTGGGCAAGCTCTGGAATCCGCTCTACTTCAACGGCGGCATTGCGATTCATGGCGCGCCGTCGGTGCCGGGCTATCCCGCGTCGCACGGCTGCGTGCGCATCCCGATGTACGTGTCCGAGTGGTTCCCCGGCCAGGTTCCGAATGGCACGCCCGTCTATGTGATCGGTGGCTCGAAGGCCGCAGTGCCGTTCAACGAGGCGGCGCCCGATGGCACCACCGGCACGGGTGGCGCGGCGACCACCACGTCGAGCACGGTTCCGCCCACGACGACCACCACCAAGGGCGGCATCTTCCCGCCGCCATCGTCGACGACTACGACGTCGACGTCCACCACGTCGACGACCGTCGGCGTAACGCCTTAGGCGAACGGGTCGGCAAAGGGGTCGTCGGCGCCGCCGCGGATTGCCTGCGGCTCAGGTTCGACGTAGCCGGCGTAACCAGTCTCCTCAAGCTCTTGCGCGAGCTCGGGGCCACCGGTCGCCACGATGCGCCCACCCGCCAACACGTGCACGACGTCGGGCCGTAGCTCGGTCAGCAGGCGGCTGTAGTGCGTGATCGCGAGCACGCCGAGGTCATCCTCGTGCGTGGCCGCTTCGATGCGACGGGCGACGTCGCGCAGCGCGTCGACATCGAGGCCCGAGTCCAGCTCATCGAGGATGGCGAACTTCGGCCGTAACACGCCCAGCTGCAATGTCTCGTTGCGCTTGCGCTCACCACCGGACAGGTCGACGTTGAGCGGTCGCGTGATGAAGCGTTCGTCGAACCCGATCCGCCCGGCTTCGGCAATAAGCAGGCTCGGTACCTCGGTCGCGTCGCGTCCCGCGGCGCGGAACGACTCGCTCAGCGCGTCGAGCAGGCTTACGCCGGGCACCTCGATCGGGTACTGCAGGGCGAGGAACAGACCCAGTTGCGCGCGGCGCCACGCGGGCAGCCCGAGCAGATCGACCCCATCAAGGGTGACGGACCCGCCCGTGACCTCGTAGCCGGGGCGGCCGGCGAGCACGTGGCTGAGCGTCGACTTGCCCGAGCCGTTCGGACCCATCACCGCGTGTACGTGGCCGCTGGACACCTCGAGGTCAACGCCCTTGAGGATCTCGCGCCCCGCGACGCGGGCGGTCAGCCCCTCGATCTTCAGAACACTCACGGCAGCTCCACGAACACGTCGGGACCTTCGACGACGACCGGATACACCGGCACGGGCGCGGTGGCGGGCAGGCACTGCGGGTCTCCGCTCGTGAGGCTGAACGTCGAGCCGTGCTTCGGACATTCGAGTTCGAGTTCGTCGGCGTACAAGTCGCCCTCGCTCAAGGAATAGTCGGCGTGCGAGCAGCGGTCCCCGATGACGTAGACGTCGTCGCCGACGCGCGCGACCGCGAGGCGAAGGCCCTCGACGTCGAAGCGCGTGGCCGCCTTGTCGGGCAAGTCATTCAGCGAACAGAGACGCACCCTGCTCACGCGAGCGCTCCGCTCATCGTCAGCTTCTCGGCGACGGCGGCGCGTAGCGGCGCGCGGAGTGCTTCGACCGGCGTGCGCTCGAGCACGTCGTCGAAGAAGCCGAGCACGATCAGCCGCTCGGCGATCTCGCTCGGCACCCCGCGCGCTTCGAGGTAGTACTGCTGATCGGCGTCGACCGGCCCTACCGCCGATGCGTGTGAACACTTCACGTCGTTCTCTTCGATCTCGAGGTTGGGGACCGAGTCGGCGTGGGCGCCCTCGCCGAGCACGAGGTTGCGGTTGGTCTGGAACGCGGCCGACCCGGCGGCCCCCGGGCGGATGCGAATGAGGCCTGAGTAGACCGAGCGCGAGGTGTCGGTGAGCACGCCTTTGAACAGCAGCTCGCTCGTGGTCTTCGGCGCATGGTGGTCCTGCAGCGTGCGGAAGTCGTGGATCTGGGTACCCGAGCCGAAGTACGCGGCGACGAGTTCGGTCTCGGCGCCCGGCCCGATCACCTTCGAGTCCAGGCGGGTGCGGGCGTAACCACCACCGAGCGCGACGGCCGCGCTGGTGAGGTGGCCGTCGCGATCGACGCGGGCGCCGGTGGTGCCGACCTGCCAGACGCGGGGCCCGAGCGCTTGGATCGACTGGTAGCGCAGTGTCGCGTTGGCGGCGGCGTGCAGTTCGATTACCGGCAGGATGAGCGCGTCGATGTCCGACGACAGCGCGACGTCGAGCACGGTGACCTGTGACGAGGTTTCGGCGTCGACCAGCACCCGCGGGAACGTGAGGCTGCCGTCCACCGTGACGTCGTGCACAACCACGACCGGGCCGTCGATCACCGCGTTCCGCTTCACCGCGATGTAGACGCCGGACGCACCAAACGCGTCGTTACGCAGCGTGAGCGCGTCGGGCTCGCTCACCGCTTTCCCCAGGTGTTCAGGTTCCTCGGCGAGCTCGCTGAACGGCGTGATCGTGAGACCGGCGGCGGCCGCGGCGTCGCCGACTTCGAGATGCACGATCGCGTCGTCACGCACCACGACCAGCGCGGCGCGCTCCGTCGGAACCAGCACATGTTCGATCACGGGATCGGCCGTATTCGCGGCGGCGATGGGCGCGTATCGCTCCAGGTCGAGTTCATCGATCGGGCTATACCGCCACACCTCGAGGTCGGCGGTAGGCAGCGCTACCTCGTTCAAGGAAGCCGCTGCTGTGGCGCGCCGAGTGTCCAACCAGTTACTCACGGGGCCACGATCCTAGGCGACCCCTTGACGAAGCCTTTACTCGGAGGTAGCGGCCTTGCGGCGACGTCGGGCGGGGCGTTCGACGCTCGGCGCGACTTCGGCGGCCAAGCGCGCCACCGCCGTTTCCAATTCTTCGATGCGTTGGGCGTCGGTGCGCAATTGCTCGCCGACGATCAGCGCGCCTCCGAGCACGACGAGGATTACGAGCGCCATCCCGGCAGAGGCCAGATACGGGATCTGGCGGTTCAAATCGGGTTCGAGGCTGATTTTCAAATAGCCGACGATGGCAACGAGACCAGCCGCGGCAAAACAGGCCAATCCGGCGACAAGACGGTTGCGGCGAAAGACGTTCATAGCGAGACCTCCCGGTCGTTGAACAGTTGCGAGTGCGACAAGAGCGACGGCGGCGACCAACAGTCCGCCGCCGATGAGCGCGAAGACCGCGGCGATCACGCGTGGGTCTTTCCGAGGTACGCGTCGCGCAGCCGGCTTTGCATGGCCCGAACGGCTCGGCCCTTGGCGACGTCGACCACCTGGCCTTTTTCCAACACGTAGGCGCGTTTGGCGAGGTCGAGGGCGAGAACGTTTTGCTCCACGATCAGCACGGCCACACCCGCCTGCTTGTTGGCCGACGCGATGAAGTCGAACGCGGTCTCGGTGACCAACGGCGACAGCCCGAGCGACGCCTCGTCCACCAAAAGCAGTCGGGGTGCGCTCATCAACGCGCGCGCGATGGCCAGCATTTGCTGCTGACCGCCGGACAGGCTGCCCGCCTTCTGCGTGCGGCGTTCGCCGAGAATGGGAAACACGTCGTAGGCACGCGTGAAGCCTTCGGCGATGATCGCCTTGTCCTTCACCGTGTACGCGCCGAGTTCGAGGTTCTCCTCGACGGACAGGTCACGCAGCATCCCGCGGCCCTCGGGCACGAGCGCAATGCCCTTGCGCACCAGGCTCTCGGTCGGCGCGCCGACAATCGACTCATCGTCGAACACCACGGTGCCGCTCGTGACCTTCAATTGGTTCGTGATGGCGCGCAACGTGGTGGTCTTGCCCGCGCCGTTCGAACCCATCAATGCCACGATCTCGCCCGGCTCGACATAGAACGACACGTCAAACAGCACGGGTAACGATCCGTATCCGGAGCACAAGTTCTCGACCTGCAGGAGCGCGGTCATTTCTTCGCTCCTCCGGTGGCGGCCGCTGACCGACCGAGGAACGACTCGACGACGCGCGGCTCGGCTGTGACCTGCGCCGGAGTTCCGTGGGCGATCAGCGCGCCGGACTCGAGGCAGTAGCAGTAATCGCAGACGCGGGCGATGAGGGGCACGTGGTGTTCGATCACGACGAGGGTGAGGCCGAGGTCTTCTCGCAACGCGAGGAACCGGTCCCCCAGCGCCTGGCTTTCTTCTGGCCCGAGACCGGCGGTGGCCTCGTCGAGCAACAAGAGATCGGGCCCGGCCGCCACCGCCGACGCGATCTCGGCGATGCGCATCGTGCCGTAGGGCAAGTCGCCGAGGCGCTCATCGGCGAGGTGGTCGAGACCGAACAGCTCCAGCGCGACATCGGCGCGCCGCCGGAGCTCGCGCTCGGTTCCCATCGTGGCGCCGAGCGCCAGGATGCCCGACGTCATCGGATACTTCGCCAACCAGCCTTGCGCGAGCAGCACGTTCTCGCGGACGGTCTCGGCGCGCACGAGACCCATGTCCTGGAACGTGCGGGCGAGACCGAACATGGTGCGCTTCGAGCCCGCCTGCTGCAGCAGATCCACGCCGCGGTACGTGATCGAACCGGTCGTCGGCGCGAACCCGGATGCGGCGTTGAAGAACGTCGACTTGCCGGCGCCGTTCGCGCCGATCAGCCCCACGATTTCTCCGGACCGCACCTCGAGGTTCACGTGGTCGAGCGCGGTGACGCCGCCGTACTGCACGGTGACGTCAGTGGCTTCGAGCAGCGCCGCCGAAGGAATGCGCAGGCTCATGCCGCGGGGAACGTCGCGCAGGTGGGCCGCGGCATCGCCGGACTGGCCGGTGTCGACGAGCCGGGGCCGCGGGTCGGGCCGCTCGCGACCCCGGTTGCGGGCGCGTTGATCGAGTTGACGCAACAAGCCACCTAGACCGGCGGGTTGCAACACCACAGCGGCGATCAGCAAGAGCGCTGAGAACAGCGGCGCGTCGCGCCCGAACCCGGTGAAGATCTGCGGCACACCGTTCAGCAGCAGCGCGGCGACCACGATGCCGAACCCGGAGCCCGCACCGCCGACGACCACGATGCTCACCAGCAACAACGACTGCAGCAGCGCGAAGGGCGACGTATCGCTGATCGCACCCGGTGCCTCTTTGAACGCGAGAATGGCGCCGGCCACGCCGGTGAGCGCGCCGGCCAACGAATACGCGAACAGCTTCGTGGGCCCCGGGTCAATGCCGAACGCATTGGCCCGCGCTTCCACGTCGCGCACGGCGAGCAACGACCGGCCGGCGCGGGTGACGTTCACGCGATGGCGCAGCAGTAGCACCACGGCCACGCACGCCACGCTGAAGAAGTAGAGGTCGTTGGCTGAAGCCAGTAATGACGGACGGTCCAGCGTGAGGTCGGCGCCGGTCAGCCGATGATCGGGAAACACGAACCGCTGCGCCGCCAGTTGAAAGGCGAGGGTGACGATCGCGACCTGCAGGCCGCGGATGCGTAGCGAAGGTAACCCGGCGATCGTCGCGACGATCGTGGTGACGACGACGCCGCACAACATCGCCAGCGGCCAGGGCGCGCCCCGTCCTCCGGCTTGGATCGTCGCGAACGCGCCAATGCCGACGAATGCGGCCTGCGCCAACGACAGCTGCCCGGCGCGACCGACCAACACGTCCAGACCGAGCGCCGCAATTGCGATCGCGCCGACGCCGGCGAGAATCGTGAGCGTTGACGCGCGCACTCCGGGCAACATCGGCGCCAACAAGGCGAGCGCGATGCCCGCCGCCGCGAGCGAGCGCGTGGGCCGGGCGAAACTATCGAGCAGCCGTGGCACCGAAGAGCCCCTTCGGACGCACCACCAACGTCGCGAGCACCAACGCGAGCACCAGCACGCTGTCGACGCCCGCGCCGGCATGCGCCTTGGCGAGTGCCTCGACCACGCCGACGATCAGGCTGCCGACGATCGCACCGCTGACCGAGTCGAGGCCGCCGATCACCGCACCGGCCAGCGCGGCCAGCGCGAACTCGGTCTGGCCGAACGGCGTCAACCCCCCGAAGGCCGGCGCGAGCAGAGCGGCCGCGAGGCCCGACAACACACCCGCCGCGACCCACGCGAAGCGGTACACCTGATTGACGGGCACGCCCAGCAACCGTGCGACGTCGGGGTCGCTCGTGGTCGCCTGCACGGCCAAGCCGAACTTGGTGCGAGTAAAGAACACGTAGAGCCCGAACGCCACTGCGCCGATCGCGATCACGCCGATCACCCGCGACGCTGCGAGCGTGGCGCCGAACAACTCGATCTTCCACTCGCCGACGGTCGACGGAGCGAACTGCGTGGCGGTGCCGAACAGGCGCAGCTCAAGCAGAGCCAGGAACAGGGCGATGCCCAGTGTCGCGATGAGCGCGTCGAGTGGCGGCCGCTGCACCAAGGGCCGCATCACCACGCGTTCCACGCCCAGCCCCATGAGTCCACCGACGATCAGTGCGATGAGCAGCGTGGCGAAGCGGGGCGGGTGCACGTGCAGAACCGGAATACCGCGGTCGGCCCAACGCAACGCGAGAAAGAACCCGAACGCGCCTAGCTCACCCTGCGCGATCGTGAGCGCCCGCGTGCAACGAAAAATCAGCACGACGCCAACCGCCATCAACGCGTAGGCCGCGCCGGAAGACAGCCCCGTGACGAGTTCGGCCATCGGTGGCTAGAAGCCCGAGGTGAAGTCGCGGTCCAGAGCCCAGTGGCCCTGATCCTCCTTCAGCACCGCCACGACGTTCGCACCCTCGCGGGTATTCGCGTCGAAGTGGACCGGCGCCCAGATGTCGGGCTTGTAGTCCAAGCCCTGGAACGTGGCGCGGAAACTGTTCTGGCCCAGGGTGGCCGTGCGCTTGATCGCCTCGCCGACGATCTGGCCGACTCCCCATCCGACGATGCCGAGGTCGTCCGGATTCTGGTTGGTTTGCGCGCGGTACTGGTCCTGGTACGTCTTGGTCCGCGGGTCGGTGAGCGGTAGCCACGGGCTGAACGCGCGGGCGTTCTGCAGCGCCGTCGGCGCGACCGCGAACGTGAGGTCGAACGCCCACGAGATCGAGTTCGCGAACCAGGTCGGGTGGTAGCCCGCGATTTGGGCCTGGTTGGCGAGCTTGGCCGCCGGCGTGGGCGCCATGTAGAGCCACGTCGCGGTCGCGCCCGAGCGCTTCAGGTCGAGGGCTACGCCTTGAAAGTCGTTGTCCTGCCCCTGAATCGCCTTGGAGTACACGGTCTGTCCGCCCAACGAATTGAAACGTTTCGCGAACGCGTCCTTGCCTGGGCTCAGCTCCGAGGTGTTTTCGTACACCACCGCGGCCTTGCGGGCGCTGAGCACTTTGTAGAAGTAGTCGGCGATCAGCGCGCCCTGGACGCCGTGGTCGATCGTTATGCCGAACGTCCATTTCTGTCCGGCGTCGAGGTTGGCCGGCGTCTGGATCTCGATGTTCGGCACACTGCGCGAGTCGAGATAGGTACCGATCGCTTTCTGGTTCTCAAGGCGATCGAGCACAACCACCGCGAACACCTTGTCGTCTTCGATCAGCTTTTGGGCCTCCTGCTTGCCCACGGACGCACTCGACTGCGTGTCGCGGATGATCACCTGCACTTTGCGGCCGTTGATGCCGCCCTTGCCGTTTACGTAGTTCCAGTAGACGTTGGCGCCCTTGTCGAAGTTCGACGGGACGGGCGCCGCGCCGGTAAGCGGCAACAGGTAGCCGATCTTGATCGACGTGTTCGTCACCCCGGTCGTGGGCCCAGCCGAGACAGCTCCCGCCGCGGTGGTCGCGGTGGTGCCGTTCGCGAGGGTGGTATCGGTACCTCCGCCGGGAACGGTGTCGCCGGTGATGTCCGTGCCGAGTCCATCGCCGAGTGTCGTATCGGTGGTATCGCCGCCGGTCACACCGCCGGAGAGCGAGCCGCTGCTGAGCCCGGTACGGGCCAGCGCCTTTTGACCTTCGGCCCGGTCGAAGCGCGCACCGCACGCCGACGCGGCTAGCGCCACTGCCAGAACCAGCACCATCGCCGCGCGCGCACGGCGATTTCGGAATCGCGCCCCATTTGCCATCGGCGGCGACCTTACGCCTTAGGCAAGAAGGGTCGCTGTGACCTCTGTCAGAGTGGAGAACGCGGTGTGGGCGATGCCTTCCTGCGCGCACCACGCGGCGAGGGCGCCCTTGGCGAAAACGACATCGGCCACGCGCGCCGCGTGCCGATCACTGGTGCCGTCGCCGATGAACACCGTGGCCCGCCCGCGGCCGGCTGCCGCGCGCACGATCGTGGGCTTGCAGGTGCCGCAGACGCCGCACGCCGCGCACGTCGGGTCGGCGTGGGGCGACACAAGCGTGTTGGAGCGAAAGTCGATCGTGTTCGTAAAGACCGGGATGTCGAGCGGCGCGATCGCGTCGGCGATGTAGTACCCCCAGCCATCGGAGACGACGGTGACCTCCGCTCCCGCCGCCGTCAGCCGTTCGACGAGCGGGTGAAAGGCAGGGTCCACGGGCACCTCTTTGGCCACGTCGCGCCGCGTCTGTTCACTCGTCGACTCAGGAATGCACTGCCACTGAAGCTCGATGCACTCGCGGCTGCCGAGCGTGCCGGCTTTGTACTGCTCGTCGAGTTCGGCCCAGCCGGTAGCGCCCAGCCGCTCGAGCAGGTGCACGCCGACGTCGTCGAGCGTGATGGTGCCGTCAAAGTCGAAGAACACCGACGCGTTCGTCAGGTCCAATGCGGACTAGCGCTTTCCCCGCTTGCGCTTGAACTTGGCGACCAAGCCCTTGTCCTTCTTCGCTTGCGCGGCGCGGTGTTCGGCCAGCACGTCGGCGCCGATGGTGTTGATGACGTCTTCGGCCATATCGAGCACCGCCGCGGCTTCTTTCGGGTCGACGGGCGGCGGCTCGGGATCGGGCTGGGTGTCGGCGAGCGCACCGAGTGTCCAGCCCGCGTCCCAGGTGCGCCGCGCGTACGCGGGACAATCGTCGGGGCATTTCCACGGCGCTTCCGGCGCCAGATCGAGCCGGCACATCCGAACCATTTCGCCGTTGCCGTAGGTGCGCGTGGCGTAGTGCTTGCAGTCCTCGCGCATCGCCATGGATTACATCGTTCCACGTTCGTACAGCGTGCGGATCGCGCTCTCGATGTCGGGTTCCTCGATCGTGAGTTCGACGATCTCGGCGGCGGCGGCGACCGCCGCGATTACGGAGGCCGCTGAAGTCAGCGATCGCTTGAACCCGAGTCGCTGGCGCGTGCCCTCCACCGAGAGCACGCGAGTGCCTTCGATCTGCAGGGGTGCGGTCGGAACCGCGAGGTCGACGACCAGTGTGCGCTCTTCGCCGAGGCGTTCGATCACGTCGGTCAACCCGCCGTCGAACAACAACCTGCCGTGGTCGATGATCATCACGCGCTGACACAACCGCTCGATGTCGTCGAGGTCGTGCGTGGTCAACAACACCGTGGTGCCGCGCTCGGTGTTGCGCCGCGCCAGGAACTCGCGCACCCGCGCCTTGCTCACCACGTCGAGGCCGATCGTGGGTTCGTCGAGGTAGACGATCGCGGGGTCGTGCAGCAGCGCGGCCGCAATGTCGCCGCGCATGCGCTGGCCGAGCGACAGTTGACGGACCGGCACTTCGAGCAACTCGTCGAGGTCGAGCAGTGCGATCAGTTCGTCGAGGGTCTCGCGATAGCGCGCGTCATCCACCCGGTACACGCGACGCAGCAAATCGAAGCTGTCGACGAGCGGCAGGTCCCACCAGAGTTGACTCCGCTGGCCGAACACGACGCCGACGTGCCGTGAGACCTCAAATCGTTTGCGGGAGGGGTCGAGGCCGTTCACGCGTACGGTGCCGTGCGAGGGCACGAGGATGCCGGTGAGCATCTTGATGGTCGTCGACTTTCCGGCGCCGTTGGGCCCGATGTAACCGACCATCTCGCCCGGCTCGATCGAGAACGTGAGCCCCGACACCGCGACCACCTCTTCGATGCGGCGGCGGATCCTGCCCGTCCGTCGTCGGACGCGGAACGTCTTGCCTAGGTCGGTCGCGTCGATCACGCCCATCAGCTGCCGGTGCTCCGGTAGTGCCGAACGGCGACGCGCCACATCGTCGACGCGAGCAACACCGTTATGACGGCGACCGCGGGGCTGGCGAACGGAGTCCACGCGGGCAGGCCGAGCCGATCGTGGCGATTGAGGACGTAGGTCGCCGGGAAGTAGTTCACAAACGCGACGGGCAGTGTGTAGGCGAGGATGCGGCGCAACCACGCGCCGTAGATGCCGAGTGGATACTGCGACAGGTAGTTGCCGCCGTACGTCAGGGCGTTCTGCGCCTCGCGTGCCTCCACCCACCAGAAGCACACGCAACTCGTGAGCACCCACAGCGCGGAGAAGATCGTCGCGCCCGTGACCACGGACAGCGCAGTCATCCCAATGCGCGCCGGCGTCCAGTGGATCCCCGCGACGTGGCACCCGATCCCGAATACCAGCGCGCCTTCGGCGACCTTGCCGAGGCGGCGCAGCGAGAACCGGTCCGCCAACACCTGGACGAGCGGCGAGGCCGGGCGAAGCAACAGGCGGTCGAAGGTGCCCATGCGAATCTCGACCTGGACGTACTCGATCGAGCCAACGAACAGGTCGGCGAGACCGAACGCGAAGTTGCCGAGGCCATAGAGGAACGCCACCTCGCCCAACGACCAACCGGCGAGGGTTGGCACATTCGAGAACACCACGAGGATGGCCACGAAGTCGAGCGCGGTCACCGTGAACTGGCTGAGCGTGAACAAGGCAAAGCTCAGCCGGTATTGCATGTCGGACCGCACCCGCGCTCCCCCGATAATCCAGTAGGTGCGCATCGCGTCAGCCACCTTGGATCACCACCCGGCGTGTCGCGCTCGTCATTAGGACGCGGCCGGCGAGAAGCAGCACGGCGGCCCAGCCGATCTGCAGCAGCACCCGTTGCAAGGCGGCGGCGCCGGTGACCGAACCGAGGAAGACGTCGACCGGAGTCTGGACCAGTCCGGCAAAGGGCAGGAGGCGGCCGACCTGTTCGAGGCCACTCGGAAAGAGCGACAGGGGCACCAACACGCCGGAGAAGAACATGGTGACGGAGTCGACGAGTTGCCGCGTGCCGCGCGTGTCGAGCAGCCAAAACGCCGAGAGGTGCACCAGGAACCGCAGGCCGAAGCCAGTCAACAGCGCGGCGGCCAACGACACCGCGAAGAGCGCGACTGCGCCGGCCGACGCCGGGCCTTGCAGGTCGTAGACGAGCGCGCCGATGGCCACGATCGGCACGCCGCGCCCGACCAGCTGGAACACGCCGCGGCCGACGTCGGCCGAGAGCCACCACAGCTGAAAGTCGGCGGGGCGATACAGGTCGCAGACGATGTCGCCCGTCTTCACGCGCTCGGTGATCTCATCACCGTCACCGAAGATGCCTACATAGGACATCAACGCCTGGCTCAGCACGCTGAACGTGACGAAGCCCGACGCACTCAGTCCCCCGGCACCCGGGCGCGCATGGACAATCGCAACGAGGACCGCGGCGCGGATGAATCCGAAGATCGAATTCGTGAAGACCCCGGCGATGGTCGCGGCGCGATACGTCGACCAGCGACGAAAGCTTCGCTTCGCAACCTCCGCGTACAGCCGCACGTACTCGTCCCCCACCGCGGAGCGCACCAACTGCGCTCGACGCCGTAGCTACGGTAGCCACCATGCCACGACGCATCGCCGCCCTTTTGGCCATCCTCGCCTTCGCCGCCGGATTCGCCGCGTGTTCCAAGGACAAGAAGTCATCGGATACGGCCAGCGACACCACCACGACCAGCACCGCGGTCACGGTCGCTCCAACCACGGTCACGAACGCGGCGCCGAGTGGCCCCGCGTCAACGCCGCAAGCGGCGGCGAATGGTTTGTACGGAGCGTGGAAGAAGGGCGACCAAAAGGACGCCGCCAACTACGCGAAACCGCAGGCGATTTCGAAGATGTTCTCGCACCCCTACAACGACCCGTCGGTGGCCTACACCAACCAGGGCTGCGAACCGCAGGGCGGCCAGTTCAAGTGCGCCTGGTCCTACGAGGGCGGCGCCCTCATCATGACGGTAGAAGCCTGGCCCGGCGGCGGCTTCGTAGTGGATTCCATCACCTACATCGCGGATTAGGCGCCGAACCAGAGGTTCGGCGCCTAGCTTTAAGGACGCCCTTCGGGCGCGGCTTACGAAGGCCGGACTGGCCAAGCAAGATCCGGCCTTGGGCCGTCGAATCTGTACCGCCAGCGTCGTCTCGGCACACCTACGGAGTGTGCCGGCAACCCTCGGGGTTACGGCCACGGGCGCGAAGGATCCGGCTTGGCCGGTCCGTAGCGAAAGAACGCCGGCCGTCAGGCCGTCGAAACAGCTCGCCGTCGAACCTCCGGTTCGGCGGCGAAAGGCGAGCGTCAGCGAGCCTGGTCGGGGCCTCCCGGGGTGGTGACGCCGTGGTGGAAGAGTTGACCGTCGTCGGCGGGTAGCTCGCCTCGCTTGAAGCGTTTGGCGCCGTAGGACCAGACGTATGCACCCGGCGCGCTGTTCTCAGGGTTTTGCGCGGTGAGCGAGAACCAGACCTCACCGACGTTGTCCATGTACGAGTAGTCGTCGGGTCCGTAGCCGCCGCCGATGGCCCACGGCTCGGCCGGGAAACGGTGACCCAGTTTGAACAACCCGTCCTCGAAGGCTTTGGGGGTCAACTTCGGGCCGGCCTCTTGTATGGCGTCGAAGATCAACACCATCGGATGCCAGAACAGGCCGCAACTGGTCGAGTCCGGCTCGTTGTCAGGATCGATTTCCTTGTACGCCTGGTAGCACTCGGTTTCTTCGAAGCGTCGCGGCACTTCCCATGCTGACAGGCCAAACATGTGGCTGGCCTGGTTGGCGGGCAGGAGCGTGCCGACGGTATTGAAGTCAAGGCCGTAGGCGTTGATGATGATCCACTCGGGCTGCCATCCGACCGAATCCGCCGCGACCATCAAGTACAAGATGTTGAACACGTTGGTCGTCACGACAACCGTTGTGACGCCAGACGCCTGCATTTGCGCGACGGCCGCGGACGCCCCGGCGGAGTCGTTGCCGCCGTTCAACTCGTAGCTCTTGCCGCCGTACGTCGCACCGCACTCGCGCTTCAACGCGTCTTCATAGAGCGACGGCGAGAGCCCGCCGCCGGGTCCGTTCTCGGTGACGATGCTGATCTTGCGCGGCTTGCCTTGTTCGCTACCGGAGAACTTCGCCGGCTTGTTGAGCAACTTCTTGCATGCGAACTCGGCGCCGAACCCGGACGCGGCGGTGAGATCGAGCATGAACGAGAAGAAGTTCGGCCGGTTCTCTCGATAGATAGAGGCGGCTTGCGGATTGCAGAACACCGGGCCGGTGTCGCGCGCGAAGGGCACGCAGAACGCTTTGTCGAGGTGGTAGGCGCCGAAGTTCTTGTACTCCTCGCCGGCCTTCTTGGCCGCCGCCTGGTTCGCGGCCGGGTCGGTGCTGCCACTCAGCGCGTAGAAGTACACGTGGCGCCCGTACGTCTGGAAACGCTTGTTGAAATACTTCTCGAGCACGCGGAACGTACGTGTGGGGCCGTTCTGCCCGGCCTCGGGTTTGTCGTCGACCTTGCCCTCGGGCGGCGTGCCGAGGGTGTGCCAGAAACCCCAACGAATTTCGTTCGGGAATACGTTCTTTGACGTCTGCCCACCGTTGTTGCCGGTGAAGGCCGGCGCGCACCCGGTCGAATAGACGGACTCGACCTGCCGCGGCGGGTTGCCGATGCAGCGCCCCGATGACGGCGGGCGGTTCGGGGACGTGGTCGTGGTCGTGGTGATCTGTGTCTCGGCCGCGCCGGCGCCACCACCCTGCGCTTGTTGCAGCGCCTGGATCACTTGTTCCTGTTGTTCGTCCGGCGGTGCGTTCGGGTTCAGCGCGGCACTGTCGCTGGTCTGCTCGGGCGGGGGACGCAACGCCGACGGCAGCAACGCCGCCGCGACCGCCAATGCCAGCGCGGGATACAGCACGGGCAGCATGCGGGTGCGCTTCACCTGCACCGCGCTCACTGGTCCTCCTCGAATGCCTCGGGGGGCAACTCGGGCCAGGCTTTGGACTGAAGCAATGACGTCACCATCTCCGTCGCGGCGTCGTCGCTCTCGAACTGCGCGCTCTTCACTTGCAGCACCGCGAGCAGCTGGCGGCCGAACCAGACGTAGGTGCCGCGCCCGGCGTCCTTGGCGGTCCAGACCGGCGTCGTGGCGACTTCGAATTCGGTTTCACTGCCGATGAGGATTTCCTTGCGCACCGCTTGGCGGTCCTTCGTCTTGGTCGTGTCGACGCGCTCGTTCAACGACGTGAGTTGCAACACGCCCACGAGTTGCGAGCCAAGGCGCAGTTCCCACACTCGGCCTTCGTGGGCGAGCGAGTGCTCCCCCGCCACCCTGAACGCCTTCCGTACCTCCGCCGTGTCGTTGGGGTGCAGGGTCACGCCCCCGCCGACATGCAGGTCGGTCGGCACCGCGGCCACGGGAACCGCGGGCGGCGGGCCAACCGCGGCGCCCGAGCCGCCCCCGCACGCGCCGAAGCCTGCGACCGCAGCAACGGCGATCACGGTGAAGGTGCGACGCATCACTTCGGTAGCGGCTCCGTGTTGAGCAGCGTCGACACGACGTCGATGATCACAACCCCCGCGCCGGCATCAGTCTTGATCACCTGTGTGGTGTGCGACTCGCGCTTGATCACCAGTCCGCCGAACTGCGGCGCGTACCAGGTGTGGGTCGGTTCGTTCGTGTTGGTGCCGCTCGTGGAAGCCGCGCTCACGTCGAGTTGCCGCTCGGTCGTATTGGCCTGGTACGTGTCGATCACCGTGCCGCACGCGTCGACGGCCACCTTGTTCGACACGTCGCCGGTGATGGCCAGCGCGCTGAGCGTGGACGGGTCGATGCCGGCACCCCGAAAATCCGAACCAGAACCGGTGAAGGGGAACACGGTCACCGCCGGGTTCGGCGTGAAGGTGCTTTGGGCATCCCCGTTGACGATCGTGCGCTGCACCAGGTCGAGGCTGTCCGCGTCGTAGGCGAACTTCTCGATCGTCTTGATCGTCGGCGTGATCTGGGTTTCCTGGATGAACGACGTGACGTTGGTGTTACCGAACAGGCCGGCAACCTGATCCTTTTTGACGTCGCGAATGATTGTCTTGGACACCGGCGGATAGGGCAGCTTCAGGTTGATCGCGCCCTGGATCTCGAGCGATCCGGTGTTGTGCATGAGGTAGGTGCCCTCACGCGGCGGCTTCACTATCGCGACGGTGGCCACGATGTCGGGACGCGTGCCCGCCGCGGCGGGGACACACGCAAAGCTCGGTGGAGTCGGGCCCTTGGGGAACTTGAACCCGGGGTTGAGCTTCAAGATGTCGCTCGGCAGCGCGGGAATCAGCGTGACGATGACGCGAGGTGGCAATGGCGTCACGACCGACGGGTCCTTGAACGACAGCGACAGCGCGACCGGTTGCACGCCGATCTCGGTCTTGTCCGCGTTGGAACCAGCGCAGCCGCTCGAGATGAGCGCGAGGACAATCAGGAGCAACGCGGCGGTGCGATGCAAGACCGTGGGCCGGCGCGTAAGCCGGCGCAGCCCATTGGCGACGCGCCGCGGGATCGAGACGACTGCCCGTCGCGTCGAGGCGAGCGGGGTGGGGACGCGCACGTTCGGCACCTCCTCGGTGTACGGCTTCAGCAACGAACTCTTCGACAGGAACCCAACGACGCGTGACTGCAAGGGCTGACCTTGGCGCAGCCGGGTGCGCAACGAAAGGCTCAACTCCTCGCCGGCGCGGGCGTCCTCGTCGGTGACGACCGCCGCGAGGTCGCCGTACAGCGTGCGCGACGTGAGCCACGCCAACTCGCTGTGCTCACCGTCGGGTTGCACGCGATCGAGGAACTCGATCGGAGTCGCGAACGGGTCACCCAGCGCGAGGTCCGCGGCCGCGTCGCGGAACTCCGTGTACGCGACCGCGATGCGTGCGCGCGGGCCCAGCCCGTCCGCCCACTTCTCACGCTTGCGGCGACGCAGGGTGCGCAGTGACACCGGCGTCATGAGCCACAGCGCGAGCGCGACGCCGACAAATGGCAACGCTTGCTTCGCCGTGTCGCGCACGCGCTCGAACAACAACCGCTGGTTGACCCGTTCGATCGGAATGAATACCTGCACCGCGATGTCTTCTGACGGCAAGATCTGATCGGGCTTGTCTTTGTTGTCGAGATCGGCTTGTGCTTGCGGCGGGATGTCGAGCAGCGGCACCCACCCAAATCCGTCGAAGCGCACCTCGAGCCACTGCGCCGCATTCTTGGGCCGCACGGTCAGTGAGCCGTTCTCGTTGTTCACTCCGTTGAAGCCGTAGCCGATGCGAGCCGGGAACCCGGCCCAACGGGCCAGCACGGCTTGCGCGGCGACGATCTCGTAGGGCGAGCCCTTCTTCGAACCTTCGAGCAGGTCGACGATGCGCTTCGGTGAAATGTCTTGCGGCGAGCCCCCGCCCTTGGCCGTGACGTGATCGAGCAGTTGGTGACGGACGTAGTCCAGGCGGGCGAACGCCCCCTGCGGCGCGCGCGCAAGCAAGCGCTGAATGGGCTGGGGCGGCGACGGCGCCGCCACCTCGTCCGCTTTCGCGGTGGTTTTGGTGATGGCTTCGAGTTGCTTGGCCGTCGGATAGATCGGCAGCGTCAGTGTGTAGGCGAGCTTGGACGGCGCCCGCCCCGACGGCACGCGCATGCCACCGGTGCGCGGGTCGAACTTGAGCTTTGGGGGCGACGACGCGAACTTCACGCTGCGGGCCGTGGGCACCACCGGCAGGACCGCGGTCGGCCCGAGGTCGTTGGTCGTGAGCGTGACTTTGACATCGGGACGTTCGGCCGCCGCGGCCACCGGCGACCGATCGAGCACGCCGTCGGCGGGCAGGTCGACAAGCTTCTTCGTAGTTGAGCCCGGCAGCTTCCAGGCGTCGTCCTCGTAGATGTCGAGCACCCCGGTGCGCCACGGGCCGGTGAACCCGGCGGGCGCGTCGACGGTGAACAGCACCCGGTCTTGCGACTCGGACAACGGGATCGACTTCGGCTTTTGCGGACGGTCGTTCGGGTCGATCACCGGGTCGGGGAACAAGAAGCCCGTGTTCCCGAGCACTACGAGGGCAAGGCCCATCGCGACCATGGGCACGGCGGACCGCGCCAAACGCGTGAGCTCGAACTTGCGGTCGAGCGCGGTGTCGCCGTCGCTGTCGGCGCCGAACAGCACGCCGAGCGCGGCGAGGATCGGAACGAACGCGAACACGCCGGCGAGGACCTGCTCGCTGTCGGGCTGGGTGATGGCGGCGAGGCCGACGAGCGGGATCGGCAACACCACGCCGAAAAGCGGGCGGTCCAGCGCGGCGCCGATCCACGCGGCGCCGAAGCCGAGCATGCCGAGCACGATCACGAACAGCGGCCGCCATCCCGGATCGAACGGAACCGGAGGGCGCAGCAGCCGGCCGGCGTCGACGGCCTCGCGCATCAGCGTGACGACGTCCCCCGGTGAGTGACTCGGCAACACCGACAGCGCCGCGACCACCAGAAACGCTGGGAGCACAATGAACTGCGCCAGCGCCGGTCGCTTGCTGCGCAGCACCCATGCGGCCAGCAGCGCGCCGCCGACCGCGACGACGAGGCCGAACAAGCGCGCCGCCCAACTACCGAAGATGCCGCCCGTGACCAGCGCCGCCGCCGACGTCGAAAGCGCCGCAGCAAAGATCGGCCGCATCGACACGGGCGCCAGCGGCTCTTCCTCCTCGGCTTCTACCTCGGTGCCGTCGGTGGGGCCGTCGGGGACGATCTCGTCCACGAGCACAGTGATCGGCTCGCGCTCCTCCGCGTCGCCCGGCGGCAGCAGCGTGGTGGTCACTAGAAACGCCCCGCGGCCACGACTTCGCGGCGGAACGCCACCGACAAAGGCGTATTCGGTCGGATCTCCACGATCTGCGCGCCGAAGGCCGTGGCCCGCGTGAGGTTCTCGGTGTGGTCTTCGTCCCACACGAGCGCGACGACGATCGCGCGCACGCCGCGCTGCGCGAGCAACTCGAGACGAGCCGCGGATTCGAGATCGAGGTAGGGCGTGATGATCAGCAGGTGCGTATCGCGGGCCATGCCCGTCAGTAGGCGCGTCATGCCCGCGTTGAGCGGCTCTTTCGCCAGTTCGAGGCGCGCCATCTCGTCGAGCAACCGCACCTTCGACGGCCCCGAGCGCAACGGCCCGACGATGCGGCCGGCGTTGCCTTCGACCGTGACTTCGTAACCCTCGCTGAGGTGATGGATGCCAAGGCTGGCCACGGCGCGAATCGCTTCCTCGAACGACTCGGAGACGAGCCCCTTCGAGTGGTACTTGCGGTCGCAGTCCAGCAGCATCACGACCTTGTCCGAGATGCCCTGCTCGGCCTCTTGTACCAGCAACTCGCCGGTGCGCATGTAACCGCGCCAGTTGATCCGGCGGACGTCGTCGCCGTGCGCGTACTGCCGCATGCCGTACAGCTCCATGCCCGTCGGCCACGGCTTGGACACCGGCGGACGGAAGGGCGGGTCCTCCCACATGCGCGTGAGCGCACGGTCGGTGACGGGCTCGACATTCGGGTGCACGATCAACGGGAATGGCTCGCCGATCTCGGCGCTGCGTCGGGTGAGCCCGAACGGATCACCCCACTTCACGGTGAGCGGGCCCAGTTCGTACACGCCGCGGCGCCACGCCGTGAACGAATACGCGCACTCGACGCCTTCATCACCGGGCTGGATCGTGGCCACGGGCAGCACCGCATTCTGACCGAACAGGGGCGGCAGTTTCTCTTCCAGCACGACGTTGCTGAGGCGCTTCTCGGTGGTCAACGTGACGTTGATCGAGATGTCGGCGCCTTCTGTGACCCGCGGGCTGGTGTCGGTGCGAGACCCGCTCACCGCGGGAACACGCCGGGTCGCGACCTTCGCGTAGATCACCACGCCGACCACGCCGTACGCCAACAGGTAAAGCGGCTTGCCTCCGATGTACTTGCCGAGCAGCCACGCGAGGATGCCGACGCCGATGAGCACGAGACCGGTCGAGGTCATGCCGGTCTGTTCCGTGACGCCGCGACGCAGGCGCGTCGAAAGACGCACGTTGTCGTTCGCCTGCTCGAGAAAGCGGCGACGCTGGACGTTGGACAGGATCGGCAAAGCGGAACTACGCCTTTGCGGTCGCGCGCCGACGCGTCCGGGCCGGCTTCTTGCCCGGCCCGCTGCCGTTGGATGAGGTCGGGTTCGACACTGGCGCGTCAGTCACCCCGAGCGGCGCCTTCACGCGGTTGGTGACACGGTCGAGCACGTCCTCGACCGTCTCGCCCCGCAAGATCGCCTCGGGCGCCAGCATCACGCGGTGGGCCAGCACCGGGCGCAGCAGCGCGTGCACGTCTTCGGGATACACCGTCCAGCGGCCGTCGGTCGCCGCCATCACCCGCGCCGCCTTGGCGAGCGTGATCGACGCGCGCGGTGATGCGCCGAGCATCAACGACGGATCGGTGCGCGTCGCGGCGACGATTTGCACGATGTAGCGCTCGACCGCCTCAGGCACCACCACGTGAGTGACCATCTCTTGCAGCATCAACGTCTCAGCCGCGGTGGTGACCTTGCCGAGGCCTTCGACCTCGAGCGCGCCGACGTTGCCCCGCATCACGAGCAACTCCGCGGCCTCGTCCGGATAACCCATCTTCAGCTTGAACAAGAAGCGGTCGAGCTGAGCTTCAGGCAGCGGGAACGTGCCCGCCTGTTCGACCGGGTTCTGCGTGGCCAGAACAATGAACGGCGAGGGCAGCGGGTTGCTCTTGCCTTCGGCCGACACCGTGCGCTCGGCCATGCACTCGAGCATGGCGCTCTGCGTTTTCGGCGTGGCGCGGTTGACCTCGTCAACGAGCAGCACGTTGGTGAACACGGGGCCCGGCCGGAACCGCAGCGTCATCGTGCGGCTGTCGATGACCGACGAACCGGTGATGTCGCCCGGCAGCATGTCGGGCGTGCACTGCACGCGGGCGGAGTCCATGCCCATCGACGCCGACAGCGCCCGTGCGAGCATCGACTTGCCCACGCCGGGTACGTCCTCGAACAGGACGTGGCCGTTCGCGTAAATAGCGACCAGCGCCATGCGAACGACGTCTTCCTTGCCGTGGATCACGGAGTTGACGTTGGCGGCGACGCGATCGAACGCGCTGCGAAACTTCTCGACATCAAGGGTTGACACGGTTCAGCTTCTCCTAGCTGGACGGGCGGATACACCCGAACGGTTGATGGCGGCGTCAGACGCGCCGAGGTACGACGTAACGACGTCCGGGTGCGCAAGCACGTCTTCCGGAAGCCCGGTCGCGATGACGCGGCCGTGATCAAGAGCAATGAGTTCGTCCACGATCGAGCGCAGCAGCGGCATGTCGTGCTCGATGACGAGAATGGAGCAGCCCGTCTCGAACCGCACCCGTTCGAGCAGCGGGCCGAGCGCTTCGGTTTCGGCTTGCGCGATACCCGCCGCGGGTTCGTCGAGCAGCAGCACCGAGGGCTCGGCGGCCAGCACGCACGCCAGGTCCACGACGCGGCGCGAGCCCGTGGACAGTTCGCGCACGAAGGTGTCACGCACCTGGCCGAGGTTCAGCATCTCGATGAGACGATCGGCCCGGCGCCCGACGCGTCGTTCGGCCCGGCGCACATTCGGTAGCCGTAGCGCGGCCATCGTGGCCGAGCGCACTTCGAGGTGACGCTCACACGCGACTTGGATCGTCTCGGTCACGGTCAACGCCGGGAACAGGCGCGCATCCTGGAAGCAGCGGTGCATGCCCTTCCTGGCCCGCTGGTCCAGCGGCAGGTCCGTAACCTCGTCGCCCAGCAGCACGGCGCGACCCGCATCGCTCGGCGTGGTGCCCGAAATCAGATCGAACAGGGTCGTCTTGCCCGAGCCGTTGGGGCCGATCAAGCCGAGAATGCGGCCCTCGCGTAGCGACAGGTCGATGGCGTCGCAGGCGAGCACACCGCCGAAGCGTTTGGTGAGACCGTTGACTTCGAGCACCGGCGGCGCCTCGACTTCGACCCGTCCCCGCACGTTGAGCTTGCCGCCACCGCCGCCGCCTGAGAGAAACACCGACCGCAGAATGTCCGGCCGGGTCAACAGTTCCTGGGCCGGGCCAATGAAGCGAATCTCGCCCTTCTCCATGAACACGGCGCGGTCGGCGATCGTGAAGGCGACATTGATTGACTGCTCCACGAGCACGACCGTGGTACCGGACTCGTGGATGCGCCGCACGATGTCAAGCAGCTGCTCGACGATCACGGGAGCGAGGCCGAGCGACAACTCGTCAATGAGCAACAGCTGCGGACGCAGCAACAACGCGCACGCGATCGCCAGCATCTGTTGCTCGCCGCCCGACATCTCGCCCGCTTTGGTGGATAACCGTTCGCGCAGCACCGGGAACATGTCGAGCACTTCGTCGAGGCGGCCTTCAGCCTCTTTGGCCATCTCGCTGGGCAAGCCCCAGATCGCCAACTTCAAATGCTCGTCGACGCTGAGGCCCGGGATCGTCGACTTGCCTCCGGGCACGCAGACGATGCCGCGCTCGGCGTGCACCGCGGGCGGCATGAACGTGATGTCTTCGCCTTCGAACGCGATCGCGCCGTTTGATGCGAGCGCGGTGCCGCAGATCGCGCGCAACACCGTTGACTTGCCGGCGCCGTTGGTGCCGAGCAAGGCGAGGATCTCGCCGCGCTGCACGTCGAGGTCGACGTTGAACAGCACTTGCACGCCGCCGTAGTGCACGTCGAGGTCGCGCACGGTGAGCAGCGCCGCGTCTTCGCCGCGGCCGGCGGCGAGTGCGCTGGCCGACGCCCGCGCCTGACGAATGTCTCCGTCCACCGACACGGCCGCGGTCGCGATGATCAACGAGCCGACCACGAGTAGCGGCACCGCGGCGGCGATCCCCCAGCGCAAACCCCACGAGTCGCCGAGCGCGCCAAGCGGCACCGCCAGCAACAATCCCGGAGCGACGAAGAACGCGCTCACGCCGAGGGCGAAGCCGCGCACGCGGGCTGGGATCACCAGCGTCACGAGTGAAATGAGCGAGGGGCCGAGAATCGCTCCGGCGAACGACCCGAGCCAGAACGGAATCACCGCAATCCACCACACCGGAGCCACCGCGACGATGAGCAGGCTGAGTCCCTGCGCCGCGCCGAGCAGGCCGACGAAAGTGATGATGCGGCTCGGCCGCGTGGCCAGAAGACGGTTACCGATCGCGGCTCCGACGAACAAGCCCGCGAGCCGGAACGGTTCGTTCGTCGCGATGATGGCGCCGCGCAGCGTGGGAGACAGGTTGAACACGTCGTCGAACAGCAACGAGATGAGCCCGATGAGCGCGGAGGCTGCGCCCACTAGGAACGGCAGCGCCCACCAGATGCGACGCAGCGTGCGTACGCCCTTGGCCATGCGCCACGACTCGGCCGCGCCCGGCGGCGGGCCCTCGGAGACGATGCCGTCGGCTTCGCCCCGTTTCGGTTCTCGCAACAGCGTGATGCACAGCACGCCGAGGACGATCGACGGTACCGAGATGAGCGCGAACGGCAGGCCCCACCACAGCGTGGCACCGAGCCATCCGGCGAGCAGCGGGCCGATGAAGCGGCCGGACGCCTCGGCGGATGAGAAGAAGGAGAAGATGCCCGGCCGCCGGTCGGCCGGATACGAGTCGGCCAGCAACGACCCGTGAGCGGGAGCGATGGTCTTGGCGATGCCGGACCCGAGGCGGGCCAGACCGAGAATGAGAATCGTGGGGGCGAGGCCGGTGAGCAAGGCCATGACGCCGAACGCGATGCCGCCAATCGCCGAAAGCTTCACCCGGCTTGAGCGGTCGGCGAGATAGCCAACCGGCACCGCCAGGAACACCGTCAGGATTGCCGCCACCGCCTGGAGCGTGAGCACCGTTGTGATCGAGACGCCGAACCAGTCGCGGATCTCGGGCAGCAACACGCCGAACGCGGCGCGGTCGATGTCGTCGACGAAGGCCAGACCGAACATCAGGAACAGTGGCAACGCGGACGCGCCGCCCGTAACCGAGTTGAGCGACCAGCGTGGCTTGGTGACGGTGTCGGTCATCCGTACACCCATCCCTTCGACCGCTGCGACTTACCGGCTTCGCGAATTTGCGAGTCGATTTCGTACTTCGTCTCCGGCGCCGGCTTGGGCGCGAGTTGGGCCCGACTGCGTTCGCTGTCGAGGTCGCGCACATCCCCGAGGAGTGACCGCACGAAGATCTTCTCGCGGATCGCGATGCGACGCAGGAAGGCGTCGCGGGCTGCGAACACCACACCGCCGAGGCCACTGGGAATCGCTACGAGCACAACGAGCACGCCGCCGCCGGCCGCGAAGAGCCCGCCTATCGGTCCGTGCAGGAACAGCGCGCACGCTCCGAGGTACATCGCGCCGGTCACCACGCCGGCGACCGAGCCGAGGCCCCCGATAATGGCCATCAGGAACATCGTGACGCTCTGACTCGCGCTGTACTGCTCGGGTCGCACGCCCTGCTGCTGCGCGGCGAGCAACGCGCCGGCGACGCCGGCGATGAACCCAGCCAGCGCAAAGGTGGCCAGCCGGGTGCGGATAAGCGAAATGCCGAAGCTCTGTACCGCGACTTCGTTGTCGCGGGCGGCGATCAACACTCGACCGGTGCGGGTACGCCGAAGGCCGGTGGCGCCGACGATCGTGAGAACCAGAAACGCGATGCACATGAAGAAGAAGCTGCGGTCGTCCTTGAAGTCGAGGAACAACAGCTTCGGTCGGCCGATTTTGGAGGGCACGAGCGCGGGGAATCGGTCGGCGTCGAGGACGTAGCTCGACATCATCAGCGCGAACGCGAGCGTCGTGACGGCGAGATACAGACCGCGGATGCGCATCGCCGGCAGCCCGAGCAGCACCGCAACCCCCGCGGCGACAAAGGCGGCCAGCACCATGGCGAGCGGGAACGGCAGGTGCAGGCTCACCTGGAACATGCCGCTCATCGATGCACCTACGGCGACGAGCGCGAACTGGCCGAGACTGATTTGACCACCCCAGCCGGTGAGCACCACGAGCGAGACGGCGACGATCGCGTAGATGCCATAGGTGGTCGCGGTGACGATCTGGCTCGGCGACATCGCGAACGGAAACGCCACGATCGCCAGCGTGAGCAATGTGAACGCCCAGCGTTTCGCACTTTGCACCGAGGGCAACTTGGCGAGCACCGCAGGCACCGGGCGGACTTCTTCGGCCGAGGACCACGTGCTTGCGGCTGCCTCCTCGACGCGGGAGAGGTTGCGCCGCTGAATGAGCAACGCCACGCAGATGCCGAGGAAGAGCAGCACGTCGGCCGCGGCGGCGCGGTGGGTGACCCACGAGATCGATTGGTCGAGGAAGGCGATCGCGATAGCCGCGCACACCGCGACGCTGACGCGTTCCATCTTGGCGAGCACCGCGGCAGCGAAGCCTCGCAGTAAGACGCCGATACCGGCTGAGCTCCCGCCGATAGCCGCGGTCGCGAGCGAGCCGCTGTGGAGAGGTTCATTGAGCAGGATGAACAACCCGGCCAGCGCACCCGCAACCACCCACACGAGCGTGCCCAGCGAACCCATGCTCACGCCGAGCAGGGCGACGCGTTCGGCGTTCTCCGATGCGCCGCGAATCGCGGTGCCGGCGGTGGTGTAGCGGAGGAACGCGCCTACTGCCGTGAGCGCGACCACGGCGGCCACACCGGCGAACACCGTGTCCGAGGTGAACGCGGTGTGTTGCCACACGCGGTGCCACCCATTCGGAAAGTGCACGGGCACGTTCGGCAGGCGCGTGAGGTCGTCGATGTCAGCGTTCAGGATGTTGACGTCGAAGCGCCACTGCGGCAGGAAGAATGCGAGGGCGACGTAGATCTGCCCTCCGGCGAGCGTGGCGATCGTGGCGACCAGCCGCGGTGAGTTGGCGAACCGGCGCAGCACGCCGGCCTCGAGCAAGGCACTCGCGGCGGCGGCCACCGCCACGGTGATCGGTGCGATCGCCCAGTAGGGCCAGCCTTCGCCTGCGAGGGTGAACATCACGATGCCGGCAGCCGACGCAATCGCACCGTGCGCGAATGTCAGCAGTTTGTTGCCGCGATAGATGAGCACCACCGCGACCGCCAGAAGCGCCGTGACGAGTCCGTTGATCGCAGTAGAGATCAACACAGCAACCGGAATGACGCGGACGCCGTTGAACAACGTCAGGAACTCGCCGAACGAGATCGCGCCGACGATGAGCGACGCGCTGACCAGCCACGCTGGCCACTGCGCCCGCCGGGGGCGACGCACGGGCAGCGCCCCCGGTTCGACGACAGCTGCGGTCATCCGCCGACGCCCGTCGGCAGCGAGGTTGGCAGGTCGGCCGCTTTTTCGGGGGCGAGCTGGTCGATGAGGCTTCCCTTGAGGGTTGCGAGCGACCCGACGCGAATCGTCGTATCCCGCTTCGGCAGGGCCAGCGACACGGCGTCCTTCGGGCCGTCGTCCATGTTCAGGTCGACGCGAATCGACAGCTTGGTGCGCTTGTCCGGCTGCTCCTTGATTTCGAGACGCAGCCGTTGCAACGAACCGTCCGGCCGTAGGCGGGCGACGCCACCGAAGATGTCGCCGGTGATCGCGAGGGAGCGGAGCAGGACCTTGCGGTCGTCGCGGAAGTCCTCGCTGTGCTTGAGCTCGCGATTCGCCTTCGAGATCGACGTGTTGAACTCGATGGTCTTGCCGCCGTCGGGCAGCTTCTTTGCCTTGACGCTGCCCGTGAGCACGCCGCGGAGGAGGTCCAGCGCGAATTGCGGCGACACGACGGTGAGCACGCCGGGGTTTTGCGCTTGCAACAGCGCTTCGAGCCGAGGCTTGTCGATGGTGTCAAGACGATCGAGTTCCAGACGTACCCAGGGGCGTGTGTCGGCGGGCCCGTTCTGCTTACGCCGCGCGTACATCACGCGCTGCTCGCGCGAGCCCGACGGTGCCCTTCGGCCCGATGATGGCGCCGCGCCCCGAACCGGGTTGCACCACGAAGCGGGCGACGGCGATCGGGAACTGCGGCAGCTGCGGACCAACACCAGCGGCCGGCGCTGCACCGAGCGCGCTGTCGGCGCCTTTCACGTGCACGTCGAGCACTTGAATCGCGATCGAGCCCGAGACCCGTTGCGCTCCCGAGCGTGGGACGGACCGGCCGAGTTCTCGGGTGAGTCGTTCCAGGGCGGGTTGTGCACAGGCGCTCGCGACCAGCAGTGCGGCGATTGCGGGAATGCCCAGCGCGAAGACGCTTGCGCGCCGCCGGCAGCTTTGGATTCCCCCCAACGCAAACCCCCAATTTCAGACTCCAACGTTATCCCAATACCGCGGGAATGTGAATGCCGTACGGGCGATAAAACACTTGGAGTCAGGGACCGTGTAAATTTCTGACCTACTGGTCAGCATAATACGAGTTAGGTTCGGTAAATGCCCGGGGTAAAAGGTCAAGTTCAAGCCCGCGGCGTCGAGCGGCGGCGAGCGATCGTGCAAGCCGCGATTGAGCATTTCGCGCGTGAGGGCTACCGCGGAACCGGTATTGCCGCGATCGCGGACGCGGCTGGCGTCACCACCGGGGGGCTTCTGCACCACTTTGGGTCGAAAGAGGGCCTGTTGGTCGAAGTGCTCAAGCAACGCGACCGCGAAGCGATCAAAGACGTCGACCTCGGCCAGGGAACCGTCGTCGACGACTTCGACAAATGGGCCGACGTCGCCGCGTGGAACGAGGACCGGGCCGTGCTCGCCGCGCTCTACACGGTGCTGCTCGCGGAGGGCATCGACTCTGACCACCCCGTCCACGCGTATATGCAAGAGCGCAACACCACCGTCCGCGAGTTACTACGAGCGACGTTGCAGCGCGGTGTGGAACGGGGCGAGCTCTGCAAGGACGTCGACGTGAATCGGAAGGCCGACGAGATCCAGGCGTTCCTGGAAGGCGCCCAGCTGTCGTGGCTCTACACCCAGAAGAAGCGCGGGCTCACGCGCCTCGTCCGCGGCTATCTCGACGACCAGCTCTTGCTCCTGCGCGCGAAGTAAATAGACTGACCGAATGGTCAGTCAAATGGCGGCGGATGCGCTCACGCTTCACCCGTGGAATGTCGGCTTCGAGTGGGTGGACGCGACCGGCCCGTTCACGGCGCTGTCTCCCGAACAAGTTCGGCAGTTCGACGAGGACGGATTCATCGTCGTGCCCGATCTGTTCCGCGCCGACGAGATCGCCGATGTGCGCGACATCCTCGACGGCTTCGAAGCGGAGTCCGACGCGTTCTTGCAGCAGCAGGAGGGCGGGAGGATCATGATCGCCGAGTCCGGTGCGATCACGTTCTCAGCCCATCTCGTCGCCCGCTCCCCCGAGTTGGCCGCGTTTTCCCGTCATCCGCGGCTGGTCGACATCTGCCTCGATCTGGTCGGCGCCGACGTCAACCTCTACTGGGACCAGGCCGTCTACAAGAAGCCCGAGAAGCCGCGTCGCTTCCCCTGGCACCAGGACAACGGATACGCCTACGTCGAACCGCAGCAATACCTGACGTGTTGGATCCCGCTCACCGACGCCACGTACGAAAACGGTTGCCCGCAGGTTGCCCGCGGTCTGCATCGTCACGGCACCCTGCAGCACAGCTACGTCGAGCCACTCGGTTACGAGTGCTTCAGTCAGCCCCCGGCGGAAGTGATGATCGCCGAAGCCCCCGTCGGCAGCGCGGTGGTGTTCAGTTCACTCACCCCGCACCTCACCGGCCCGAACACGACCGACGCCGTGCGCAAGGCCTACATCCTGCAATACGCGCCCGCAGGCGCCGAGAAACTGCAAGGCGACCCGCACGCCGGCCCCGCGATCAACCGCGAGATGCAAGACAACCCGGCGCGTCAGTTTCCTGTCGCGCGCGGCGGTTCGGCCGTCTAGCCGATCGAGCCTTCCATCTGAAGTTCGATGAGGCGCGACCACTCGACCGCGTATTCCATCGGCAGCGTGCGGGTGATCGGCTCGATGAAGCCGTTGACGATCATGCCCATCGCTTGTTCTTCGGACAGGCCGCGGCTCATTAGATAGAACAGCTGCTCGCTGCCGATCTTGGAGACGGTGGCTTCGTGACCGATCTGTGCGTCGCGCTCGCCCACCTCCATGTAGGGATAGGTGTCGCTCTGGCTTTCCTCGTCGAGGATCAGCGCGTCGCAACGCACGAAGCTCTTGGACTTCTCCGCGCCCTCGTCGACGTGCACCATGCCGCGATACGTGGTGCGGCCGCCGCCCTGTGAGATCGACTTCGACACGATCGTCGAGGTGGTCTCGGGCGCGCAGTGGTACATCTTCGCTCCGGCGTCCTGCCATTGATCGGGGCCGGCGTAGGCCACCGACAGCACTTCGCCCGACGCCTTCGGTCCCATCAAATACACCGACGGGTACTTCATCGTGAGCTTGGAACCGATGTTGCCGTCGATCCATTCGATGCGCGCTTCGGCGTCGGCGCGGCCGCGCTTGGTGACGAGGTTGTAGACGTTGTTCGACCAGTTCTGAATGGTCGTGTACGTGATGCGCGCGCTCTTCTTCGCGATGAGCTCGACAACTGCGGAGTGCAGCGAGTCGGTGTCCTTCGCGTAAACGGGAGCCGAGCAGCCTTCGATGTAGTGAACCTGCGCGCCTTCGTCGGCGATGATCAGCGTGCGCTCGAACTGGCCGGCGTTCTCGGAGTTGATCCGGAAGTACGCCTGCAGCGGCAACTCGCAGTTCACGCCCGGCGGCACGTAGATGAACGAGCCACCCGACCACACCGCGGAGTTCAGCGCGGCGAACTTGTTGTCCCCCGGAGGAATGACGGTGCCGAAGTACTGCTTGACGATCTCGGGATACTCGCGAAGCGCGGTGTCCATGTCGCAGAAAATGATCCCCTGCGCGGCGAGGTCCTCACGGTTGCGGTGGTACACAACTTCGGACTCGTATTGCGCGGTGACACCGGCGAGGTACTTACGTTCGGCCTCGGGAATACCGAGCTTCTCGTAGGTCTGTTTCATCTTCTCGGGGACCTGGTCCCACTCGTCCACCACGCCGCCCTCGGTGGGCTTGATGTAGTAGTAGATGTCGTTGAAGTCGATGTTCGGCATGCGGCTGGCGAACCACGGGTTCATCGGCTTGCGCTCGAAATGCTTGAGCGACTTGAGCCGGAACTTGGTCATCCAGTCGGGCTCGCCCTTCCACCAAGAGATGTCGCGTACGACCTGCTCGTTGATGCCTTTCGCGGGCTTGAAGACGTAGGACTCAGCGTCGTTCCAGCCCAGCTGGTACTTACCAAGATCGAGTTCTTCAATAGCCATGAGGGGTCCTCCAAGGAATTACCACTACGTAGATAGTAGTAAACCCACGGACCCTCCGGAATAGTCCGTATTAGCTGGCTGCTTGGCCACTCCAGGAGCCGAACAGGGCGGCGTAGGCGCCGGCGCGGCGGACCAGGTCCGAATGGGTGCCCATCTCGACAATGCCGCCCCGATCCACGACCGCGACCATGTCGGCTCGCTCGGCGGTGGACAGGCGGTGCGCGATCACGATCACCGTCTTGCCCTCCATCAGCTTGGTGAGGGCCACCTCGACCTCGACCTCGGTGCCGGGGTCCAGCGACGACGTCGCCTCGTCGAGCACCAAGATCTCGCTGTCGGCCAGCGCCGCCCGGGCGAGTGATACGAGCTGGCGTTCGCCCGCCGAGAAGCGCGATCCGCGCTCGCGCACTTCGGTGTGCAGCCCGTCCTCCATCCCGATGAAGTGATCCAGCACGCCGATGCGGGCCATGGCGGCGGCGACCTCGTCGTCGGTGGCGTCGGGTCGGGCCAGGCGCACGTTGTCGAGGATTGTGCCTTGGAATAGGTAGCCCTCTTGCGGCACGACGGTGAACCGGTCACGCATCGAGGCAAACGACGCGTCGCGCAGGTCGACGCCGCCGTAGGTGACCTTCCCATCCAGCGGGTCGTACATGCGCGACAGCAATTTCGCGAGGGTCGACTTGCCGGCGCCGGTTGGTCCCACCAACGCCAGGCGCTCCCCCGGCTTGATCGTGATGCTCACCCGATCCAGCACCTTCGGGCCGGTCGGGCTGTATCCGAACGTGAGGTCGGCCGCCTCGAGGATGCCCGTGGCCGGCAGGTCGACGGCGGCTTGGCGCTCTTGCACCGGCGACGGGGTATCGAGCACGCCGAACAACTTGTTCAAGGCCGCGCCGGCCGACTGCAACATGTTGAACAACTGGCTCAGCTGCTGGACAGGGTCGAACAGGTTCTGGAGATACAGAACGAACAGAATGATCGTGCCCAGCGTGATCCGGCCTGAGTGCACGAAGATGCCGCCGATCCCGACCACGATCGCCAGCGCGGCGTTGCCGGCGAGTTCGACCACCGGGAAGTAAATCGCGGAGATCTTCACCGCGTACGAATAGGCGTCGAGCTGCTCTTGGTTGTGATGCGCGAAACGCTTCTCGTTCGCGGCTTCCCGGCCGAAGGCTTGGATGACGCGCACGCCCGACACGCCTTCTTGGAAGGTCGACAGCGTCTGACCGATGCGATCGCGCACCACGAGATAGGCGCGGTTGGAGTTTCGTTGGAACTGCACGCTCGCGATCACGACGAGCGGCAAGGACGCCAGACACAACAGCGCGAGCACCGGTGAAATGAGCAGGAGCGCCGTGATGGTGCCGATCAGCAGCAGCCCGCTCGTGACGAACGCTATGAGGCCCTGCTGCACGAGTTCTTGCAGCGAGTCGATGTCGCTGGTCATGCGGGCGACGAGCTTGCCGGTCTGCTGCGTGTCGTAGAACCCCAGCGACATCTGCATCAGGTGATCGAAGACCCGTTCGCGCATGTCGCGCAAGAAGCTTTCGCCGATGCGGTTGACGAGCAGGATCTGCGCACGGGACAGGATCAGCACGGCCACCGCGGAGATCGCGAATCCGATCGCGGCGCGGTTCAACGCCGACGCGCTACCCGCCCGGGTCAGCGTTGGTAGACCCTGGTCGACGCCGTAGCGGATCGTCAGCGGCGCCGCGATCGTCGCCAGCGTCCACAGAATCAACACGGCCACGCACAACGCGACTTGGCCGCGGTAGGGGCGCAACATGCGGAACGCGCGCCGCAGCAGGTTGCCGGTCTCGCCCTTCTTGAGTCGGTCTTCCTCCTCGACGGCGTGGCTACTCCACATCAGGCGGCCACGCCTTCGGCTTGGGCCAGCACTTCGCGGTAGCGCGCGCTGGTGCGCAACAGCTCTGTGTGCGTGCCTTCGGCGACGATGCGACCCTCGTCGAGGAGCACGACTCGGTCAGCGAGCGCGATGGTGGCGGGGCGATGCGCGATCACGATCGTCGTACGGCCCTTCATCACCGTCTTCAGCGCGTCGCGAATCTCGTGTTCTTTCGTGGGGTCCACCGAGCTCGTGGCGTCGTCGAGGATGAGCACGCGTGGGTCGGCCAGGATGGCCCGGGCCAAAGCGATCCGCTGGCGTTGACCGCCCGACAACGAGAAGCCGCGTTCGCCCAGCTCGGTGGCGTAGCCGTTCGGCAACTCACGGATGAAGTCGTGGGCGCCCGCAAGCGAGGCGGCGGCCTCGATCCGTTCTTGGGTCGCGTCGGGGTCGGCGAACGCGATGTTGGCGGCGACGGTGTCGCCGAACAGGAACGTGTCCTCGAAGACAATGCCGACTGCGGTACGCAGTTCGTTCAGCTTGATGTCGCGGATGTCGACGCCGTCGAGGGTGATCGAGCCGGCGTCAACCTCGTAGAAGCGGGGCAACAGTCGGGCGACGGTGGTCTTGCCGCAGCCGGTGGGGCCAACGAGGGCGACCGCTTCGCCCGCCTTGACCGTGAGGCTCAGCTTCTCGAGCACGGAGCGCTCGGCCTCGGGCGAGTAGCCGAAGCTGACCTGATCGAACACCACATCGCCGTTGCCCGGGGGCAGTGACACGGCGCCGGGCTTGTTCACGATGGCCGGCTCGGTCACGAGGATTTCCTGGATGCGTTGCGCGGCGGCGACGGCCCGCTGGCCTTGCGCGACGAGCTGCCCCGTCATGCGCAACGGAAAGATCAGCATGTTCACGTAGAGCAGGAAGCCGGCGAGGTCTCCGACGTTCATACGACCGTCGAGCACCTGATGACCGCCGTACCAAACCACGGCGAGGATGCCGAGGGCGGGAATGAAGTCGAGCAAGGGCATGAATCCGGCGCGCACGCGGCCCGCATAGATCGCGCGGTTGTACACACGAGCGGCCGTGGCCTTCATGCGCGCTGACTGCACGCCTTCGGCCCCGAAACCCTTCACTACCCGGATGCCCGTGACCGTTTCCTCCACGGAGGTGGACACACCGGCGAGTTCTTGCTGTAGCTCCATCGACACGGGGTGAATCCGCTTCGAGAACCGATTGGCCATGTAGTTGAGGAACGGGAGCGGCGCGAGCGCCAACAACGCCAGCTTGAGATTGATGACCATCACCATGATCGCGACGAGCACGATCGTCAGCAGATTCGAGAACGTGATCGGGATCATCACGATGAAGCCCTGGATCTGTTGCAGATCGGTGGCCGCGCGCGACATCAACTGACCGGTCTGGGACTGGTCGTGGAAGGCGAAGTGGAGACGCTGAAGGTGTGCGAACAGCTTCAGGCGCAGGTCCGTCTCGACGCGATAGGCCACGCCGAACGCGAGGTAGCGGCGCATGCCGGTGCAAATCCCCGACACGGAAGCTACGAGAACGATCCCGATGGTCCAGTTCCGGAGCGCGTTGGGCTCGCTGTTCTCGATCCCGTGATGAATTCCCTGGCGCGCCATGAAGGGCAACGCCACTTTCGCGAGAGTCCAGATCAGGCCGGCGAGCACTCCGAAGAACACGGCGGCCCGCTGCGTGCGGACTGTTCTCAGTAGTAAGCGCCAGCCGTCAGAACGCGCGACCCCAGCCGATTGTGTTGACGACACGAGTCGATCCTACCGAGGTAGCGATACCGGCGTTATTTGAATAGAGCGGGTTCTTCGCACGCGAGGATGAGTTGGTGAGGATCCCTGAACCGCCGTATGCCGAAGTTCGTCCGACCGAGCTGAGCGCCTTCGGCGACACGCGTGTCGATAACTACTACTGGCTACGCGACCGCGAAAGCGCGGAGGTCATCAAGTACCTGGAGGACGAGAACGCGTACACGGAGGCCGTGCTCGAGCCGCTCGGCGAGCTGCGCCAGCGCCTCTTCGACACGATCAAGGAACGGACGCAGGAGAACGACACCTCGCCTCCGGTGCCGCGGCGCGCGTGGGAGTACTACTCACGCACAAAGGAGGGCGCCCAGTACGGCGACTCGTGTCGGCGACCGCGCGGCGGAGGCGACGAGGTCGTCTTGCTCGACCGCAACGCCATGGCTGAAGGCCACGACTACCTGTCCGCACCGGGGCCGCGCATCAGCCCGAACGACGAACTCGGCCTCTACGCGACGGACTTCGACGGCTCCGAGAAGTACACGATCCGCGTGCGCAACCTCGTTACCGGTGAGGACCTCCCCGACACCGCGGCGAACTCGAACAGCGGCTGCGCGTGGATCACAGACGACGTGTTCGTCTACGTCGTGCTTGACGACACGCACCGTCCCTATCAAGTGAAGCGTCACATCCTCGGCACCGACTCGACTGCCGACGAAGTGATCTACGAGGACCTCGACGAACGCTTCTTCGTCGGCGCCAGCCGAACGTTGTCGGGCCGGTTCGTAATTGTCGGGTCGGGCAGCAAGCTCACCTCGGAGTACTGGTACATCCCAACTGCCGCACCTATGAGCGCACCGGCGGTGATCTCACCGCGCGAACACGACGTCGACTACACGGTCGTCGACGACGGTACGCAGTGGGTGATCGTCACCAACGCCGACGGGGCGGAAGATTTCAAGGTGGTCGTGGCGCCGATCGACAACGGCGGCCGCGCCAACTGGACTGATCTGGTTCCGCACCGCCCGGGCACCCGGGTGCTCGGGGTCGAGGCGTTCAGCACGTTCATGGCCGTCGCCGAGCGGGGAGATGCGCTCACCTACGTGCGCATTGTCGACGGGGCTACCGGCGAACAACATGTCATTGAGCAGACCGAGGCCGTCTACACCGCTGAACTCGACGCCAACGCCGAGTTCGAGACACCGGTGGTGCGCTACACGTTCGAGTCGCTCAACACACCCGTCACCTGGATCGACTACGACGTCGCGTCGCGTAGCGGCACCGTGATCAAACAACAAGAGGTGCTAGGCGACATCGACTTGGGCGACTACGTCACCGAGCGTGACTGGGCGACAGCCAACGACGGCACGCGCGTGCCGTTGTCGATCATTCACCGGAAGGATTTCGTGAAGGACGGCAGTGCCCCCGGACTGCTGTACGGCTACGGCTCGTACGAGATCTCGATCGACCCGAACTTCTCGATCGCGCGCCTCAACCTCGTCGACCGCGGACTGGTGTGGGCAATCGCACATGTCCGCGGCGGCGGTGAAATGGGCCGCGGCTGGTACGAGAACGGCAAGATGCTGAAAAAGCGCAACACGTTCACCGACTTCCTCGCGTGCGCGCGCCACATGATCGACTCGGGCTGGGTGGCCAAGGACAAGTTGGCGATCCGCGGCGGCTCGGCCGGTGGTCTGCTGATGGGCGCGGTCACGAACATGGCTCCCGAGTTGTTCAACACTGTCGTCGCTGAGGTGCCCTTCGTCGATGTGGTGACGACCATGTCGGACGAGACGATCCCGCTAACGGTCACCGAGTGGGAAGAGTGGGGCAACCCGCGCGACAACGCGGACGACTACCAGTACATGAAGTCGTATTCACCCGTCGACAACGTCGAGGAGAAGGATTACCCGGCGATCTACGTCGAGGCCGGCCTCAACGACCCGCGCGTCCAGTACTGGGAGCCGGCCAAGTGGGTGGCCAAGCTCCGCGTCACCAAGACCGACGACCGGCCGCTGGTGCTCAAGACCGAAATGGGCGCGGGCCACGGCGGTCCGTCCGGCCGCTACCAGGCCTGGGACGACGAAGCGCGCGTGCAGGCGTTCATCCTCAATCAGCTAGGGGTGGATGGCCCTCGTCCTTAGCCGACACGATCGCCGGTGACACCGGCCACTGGATCGCAAGCGTCGGATCCCGATACGAAATAAGCGTGTACTGCGCGTCGGGCGACCAGTGCTGGTTCACCAGGTAGCCGTACACGCCACCCGCTGAGGTGACTTGATACGAGTTGCCCAGACCCCGCGACACAAACAGCGCGTTCGCTTCGTTGAGGGTGAAGGTCTCGTACTGCTTGTATGTCGTCGAGTCGGATCGCAGATCAACGATTGCGGCGAACGCCTCGCCCGCGATCATGTGCACGTACTTGTCCCATGGCTCGGCGTGAATGCCGCGCAGCGTGCCGCGCGCGTTGTTCTCGCTGATGTTCCACTGCACAGGCCCGAGGTCCGGCAGGCCCAGACCCGTGAGCTTTTCGGCTTGAAACACCTCGCGGAAGGATCCGCGGTCGTCGCGGTTGACGACGAGCGACACTTCGTAAAGCCCCGCGATCGCGCACGCACGCACCTTCAGCTCGCTCATACTGCGAGCGTAAGCGAGCCATCAATATCGCCTCGCTCTAACGTCCTAAAGGACGTTAACGATTGCCATCACGAGCAGGACAGCGTTGCGCGCGACGGTGCGCCACGTGATGGGCGTCGCCGCCCGTCCGAAGCACGCGCACGGCGGCGCGTCGGGCTTGCTGATCTGCACCAACAACACGCCCGTGTAGAGGAGCAACAAGCCGAGCGCGGCCTCGGGCATCAGCCGAAGGCCCGTGATCAGCCCCGCGCCGATCAGCAACTCGACGACGGGAGTTGGCGCCGTGACTGCAAACGGCAGACCTAAGGCGTGCGCGGTGTCGCGACCCCAGTTGCGTACCGACAGCTTGGTGACGCCAGCGATGACCAGGACCACTCCGAGCAGCACTCGGACGGCGACCGCCATCTAGATGCTGAAGGAACCGAAGCCGGCGCGATAAAAGAGCAGCGGGCCCGCTTCGCCGCCACCGTCGCTCGTCGCCTCGCCGAGATCGAGCACGGAGATCACCACGATCTCGTGGTCGCCCGCGGGGTACGTCGCTTCGATGCGCCCCTCGATCCATGCCAACGACCCATCGATGATGGGTGCGCCTGTGAGGTGCGATGCCTTCCAGCCAACGCCCGCGAACTTGTCGTCGCTCGGCGTCGCGAAGCCCCGGCACAGCGCTTCTTGGTCAGCGCCGAGGATATTGATGACCAGCCCGTCGGCCTTGGCAATGCGCGGCCAAGACGACGAGGTAAGCGCGGGTGACACGGCTACCAGCGGTGGGTCGATCGAAAGCGACAGGAAACTTTGGGCGGTAAAGCCGACCGGCTTGCCCGTGTCCGCGTCGATCGCCGTAACAATGCTTACGCCGGTTGCGAAATGGCCCATGACGCTTTTGAAGCGCCCGGCGTCGATCGTGTTCACGACCGACAAGCTACATATCTATTACTAGGCCCTCGTAGGTGCCGATGACATCGGGAATGCCCATCGCGCGCCCTTTGCACTTCGCATCTTCGATCAGTTCGTCCATCGTCTCGTCGCTGTGACCGGGATCGTGATGGAACATCGCGAACGTTTTTACGCCCGCGGCCTTGGCGATGCTCAGCGCGTAGTCGATCGTGCAGTGACCCCAATAGCTCTTCTGCGCGAACTCGGTCGGCGTGTACTGCGCGTCGTGAATCATGAGGTCGACGCCGTCGCACAGCTCCAACACACCTTCGTCGATCTGGCTCGTCGGCTGCGGGTTGTCGCCCGCGGTGTACGGCGCCTGGTGGTCGCTGATGTACGCGACGCTCACGCCGTCCCAGTCGAGGCGGTAACCAACCGTCGGCCCGACGTGAGGAACGGGACGCACCAGCACCTTGGCGTTGCCGATTGACATCTCGTCGCTCATCACGTCGATGAAGCGGACGTCGCCTTGCAGTTGGCTGAAATGAATCGGGAAGTACGGCGGCTTCATCAATCCGCCGAAGACGTCCGCGAGCGTGCCCTCGGATTGGGCGGGGCCGTAAATATCGAGCTTGTTGCCCGGCACATGGATCTGCGGAAAGAACGGCAGGCCCTGCACGTGATCCCAGTGGATGTGGGTGACGAGGGCAGACGCGGAGAACGGTGAGATCGGAAGGGTCTCGCCAAGCAGGCGCAAGCCGGTACCGAGGTCGAACAGGATCGGCGCCTCACCGTGAACCTCGACCACGACAGAAGCGGTGTTGCCGCCGTATCGCACGTTGTCATCGCTGGGGCACGGGCAGCTGCCGCGTACGCCATGGAAGGTGACCTTCAGCGCCGTCCCCCCTCTCTTGTTTCCGGCAGGTTACCGCTTTGTCCGTCGCTTGCACCCTGTGTGACAAAGATCACACGGGCTACGCGAGACACAGCGTTTCACTTGCTTGTTCCCACTTGGCCAGTCCGTCAGCCACGACCGTCGTCGCGACCCGCACTGCGCGCTCCGGATCGTCGGTCCAACCCATCACTGCAGCAAGCGCGGCTGGGCTCGCCGGCACTGCGCCAGCTCGCAACGCATTGACGAGTCGACCGCGGCCTTGCCGGTCCGAACCGTCAAACTTTGATTGGCGCTTCGGGATGCGCGCGCTGTTCTCGCTCGGATCCGGAGTCGCCTGGCCCAAGCTTCGCCAGCCGCATTGCGCCGTTAATGGGCACGCGCCACATTTCGGCGCGCGCTTCGTGCATACCGTCGCGCCGAGGTCAAGCACGGCTTGGTTCCATCGCCAGGGCTGGTCCGGCGGGGTGGCCTCATCAGCGCGCTGCTGCACCTCGTTGTTGGTTAACGCTCGCGCGGCGAGCCGGGCATGAACGCGGGCGGCGTTGACATCGACCACGCCGACTGGTTGCTCGAACGCGAACACCATCACGGCGCGCGCCGTGTAGGCCCCGATGCCGGGCAACGCTTGAAGTTCGGCGAGCGTGGAAGGCACATCGCCGCCGTGGCGGTCGGTAACTGCGATCGCGCAACGGTGCAGGTTCACGGCGCGGCGGTTGTAACCCATGCCGTGCCACGCGGTGACCACCGCGGCCTGCGGCGCGCGGGCACACGCCATGGGCGTCGGGAACTCCTCGAGGAACGCGGTCCACACCGGGATCACGCGGGCGACCTGCGTCTGCTGCAACATCACCTCGCTAACCAGGATCGCCCATGGGTCGCGCGTGTGCCGCCACGGCAGGTCGCGACCCTGCGCGTCGGCCCACGCGAGTAGCCGGCGCTGGGTGGGGGTTAGACGGCGCGACACCAATGGACGAAGCAGTTGTACGGAATGGCGAACGTGTTCGGAAGTTGCGCGTCGTCGGCAACGGTGCGCGCATGCGCGATGAGTGAGTCGCGTGATTCCTGGGAGCCCCGCGCGATAAAGGAAATCGAAGTGAGGCGCGCGATCAGCCCGTCCCGGTCGGTCGGCTGCTCATAGCGGAACGTGGCCGAGTTCAGCGGGCTGAAAGCTGTGGTCGCGGTGAAGGCGTCCTTCCATTCGTACGTCCACGCGTGCGGCGTGTCGTCGCGACGGGCATCGACCTCGCGCCAGATGGCGTCCAGCCAGGGCACGCTGCGATCGACGCCGTTCCACACGAGACCAAGGCCACCGAGCGGTTTGAGGACGCGGTGGATTTCGGCGAGCGCGGCCGGTCCGTCGAACCAATGAAAGGCCTGCGCCGCGGTGACGGCGTCGACGGAGTGGTCCTCTAGTGGGATCGACTCTGCACTGCAGCTGTAGATATGTACGTTCGGGCAGCGTTGGGCCAGCGTGTCGCGCATGTGGGCCACAGGTTCGACTGCGATCGGCGTAACGCCGGCGGTGAGCAGCGCGCGCGTGAACTTGCCGGTGCCGGCGGCCAAGTCGACCACGGTTTTGGTGTCGCCCGAGTGCGCGACACCGAGGCGCTGCAACAGGTAGGCAACGGCGTCGGGCGTGTACTCAGGCCGGCCCTTCTCGTAGTCCGAGCCGACCGCGGCGTATCCGTCTTCGGCACTCGCGTGAATCGGCACGCCGGATACTTTGGCGCACATGCCGTCGATCAATGCCAACGGGTTGGAATTCGCGTATCTCGAAGCCGGGCCGGCCGACGGGCCGTTGGCGCTCTGCCTGCACGGATTTCCCGACGCCGCGCCGACGTGGAACTCGTTGCTGGGCGAACTGGGCGCCGCCGGATTCCACGCGGTCGCGCCCTGGCTGCGCGGCTACGCGCCGACGTCAATTCCCGCCGATGGCGTGTACCAAACGGGGGCGTTGATCGCCGACGCGAATGCGTTGCACGACGCGTTCGGCGCGACGTCAGACGCCGTGATCATCGGGCACGACTGGGGAGCGATCGCGACCTACGGCATCGCCGCGTCGGCACCGGAGAAGTGGCGACGGGTCGTGACGATGGCGGTGCCGCCAGCGGGCGCGCTCGGTGCTGGATTCCTGACCTACAAGCAGTTGCAGCGCTCTTGGTACATGTTCTTCTTCCAGCATCCCCTGAGCGACATGGCCGTCGGCATGAACGACCTCGAGTTCATCGACGGACTGTGGGCGGACTGGTCGCCCGGATACGACGGCGCCGAGCACGTCGCCCACGTGAAGGACGCGTTGCGTGATCCGGCCAACCTCGCCGGCGCGCTCGGTTACTACCGCGCCATGTTGGGCGACGGACCCAAGGACCCGAAGTACGACGCCGAGCAGGCCGCCGCCGCTGGCGTACCGACCCAGCCCGTCTTATTCCTTCACGGCCGCAACGACGGCTGCCTCGCCGCGACGCTCACCGAAAACGCGGCGGCGTTCCTGTCCCCCGAATCACGCGTCGAGGTGTTGGACGACTGTGGCCACTTCTTGCAGGTCGAGCAGCCGACGCTCGTGAACGGACTCGTCCTCGACTGGGTTAGCGCCTGACGTCAGCGATCAAAACGCGCGCCGCCACTCCCCCGTACAGCACGGCCGGCGCCGTGAGGATCGGCCCGTCGTTGACTCGGCGGTGATAGCCGATCGCCAACGTGAAGTAGACGACGAAGCAGGCGGCCGTAAGCACCGCGACCGGTCGTGAGCGGCGGCCGACGACCAGCCCGACGGTGCCAAGCACCTTCACCGGCAGGATCGCTCGTCGAACGTTCGGGCCGATGCCCATGCGGTCGAAGTGGTCGCTGAGTTGTTGCTTGGTTGCCGCCGCGTTCACCAGCAGGTCGAGCACCATGAGCCCGATGAGAATGGCGGGCTGGTTACGCGTCGCCAGCAGTCGACGCACCATGGCGCGCTGTCAGGCCCAGACGTCGTCGCCGTAAGGACGCTGACGCTTGGGCGCGTTCTCGGCCTTCCACACCATCAACTTGCGGCGGAAGTAACACACCTCGTCGCCGTGCTGATTGAAACCTTTCGTCTCGACCGTCACGATGCCGCGGTCGGGCTTCGAGCTCGACTCGACTTTGTCGAGCACCCGCGTCTCGGCGTAAATCGTGTCGCCGTGAAACGTGGGCTTCTTGTGGCTCAGTGACTCGATCTCCAGATTCGCGATGCAGGAACCGCTGACGTCGGGGACCGACATGCCCAGCACCAGGCTGTAGACGAGGTTGCCGACCACGACGTTCTTGCCTTGCACCGTCTCGTGTTCGGCGAACCAGGCGTTGGTGTGCAACGGATGGTGGTTCATCGTGATCATGCAAAAGAGGTGGTCGTCGGCCTCGGTGATGGTCTTGCCGGGCCAGTGCTTGTAGATGTCGCCCACCGTGAAGTCTTCGAGGTACCGCCCGAACGGCCGGTCATGCGTCGTCATGCCGCCAACGCTATGACGAGCGCCGAGTAGGCCGGGAATCGCACCCAAACGTAGGATCGGGCGTATGGGAGCGCCCTTCTCTATGGACGATGCGACGGCGGCGTTGGGGGACGCACAAGCCGTGGTCGACGCGTGCGCCAGGCACCTCGCTGCAAACGGCGGCGTCGACGGCAATCAGGTAGTGGCCTACGACCTCGCGCACGCGGCGGCCGCGATCGCGTGCGCCACCGCGGCGGCCGAATACGCCGGAAAAGGCGAAACCGAGGCCAACCTCGCCGCCGCGTTCATCGCCGACGCGATCCACGATGTGTCCACCCGGGTGACGGGCCGCGAGGACGCGTGGGGCACGTCGGTGGGCGCGCTCGACAAGGCCGTGCGGGCCACCGCGCCGGGCCGGTCCCCCGAGTTCCTGGCCAGCCTGTCGGGCCAGCAGGGCGACCGCCACCTCGAGGGCGACATGGAGATGGTCACCGACACGTTCCGCCGTTTCGCGGAGGACAAGATCCGCCCGGTCGCCGAGCACATTCACCGCACTAACGGCGACATCCCCGAAGACATCATCATGGGCATCGCCGAACTCGGCGCGTTCGGCCTGTCCGTCCCCGAGGCCTACGGCGGTTGGGCGACCGGCGGCGAAGACGAATACATGTCGATGGTCGTCGCGACCGAAGAGTTGAGCCGCGGCTCGCTGGGCGTGGGCGGGTCCCTCATCACCCGTCCCGAGATCCTCACGCGCGCGCTCGTCAAGGGCGGCACCGAAGAGCAGAAGCAAGAGTGGCTGCCCAAGCTCGCCACGGCCGAAGTGATGGCGGCGGTCGCCGTGACCGAGCCCGACTTCGGCTCCGACGTCGCGGGCATCAAGGTCACCGCCACGGCTGACGGCGACGACTACGTGATCAACGGCGTAAAGACGTGGTGCACCTTCGCCGCTCGCGCCGACGCACTGATGCTGCTGGCGCGCACCGGCGCACCCGACTCTGGGCATCGCGGCCTCAGCTTGTTCATCGTGCCCAAAGAGCGCGGGGACGGTCACGGCTTCGAACTGTCCCAAGACGGCGGCGGCAAACTCGAAGGCCGACCGATCGACACCATCGGCTACCGCGGCATGCATTCGTATGAGCTCGCCTTCGACGCGTGGCGCGTCCCGAAGGCGAACCTCATCGGCCTCGATGAGGGCGTGGGCAAGGGCTTCTACCTGCAGATGGCCGGCTTCGAAAACGGTCGGCTGCAGACCGCGGCGCGCGCCGTCGGCGTGATGCAGGCGGCGTACGAGGCGGCGGTTGACTACGCCCAGAACCGCAAGGTGTTCGGCGAGCCGATCGGCAACTACCAACTCACGCAGGCCAAGCTCACGCGCATGGCCGCGATCATCCAGATGACGCGGCAGTTCAGCTATCAGGTCGCGCGCCTCATGTCGCAAGGCCAGGGCTCGATGGAGGCCAGCCTCGTGAAGGCCTACGTCTGCCGCGCCGCCGAGTGGGTGACGCGGGAAGCGCTGCAGATCCACGGCGGCATGGGCTACGCCGAGGAGTTCCCGGTCAGCCGCTACTTCGTCGATGCCCGCGTGCTCAGCATCTTCGAGGGCGCCGACGAAACCCTCACGCTCAAGGTCATCGCCCGCCGCCTCGTCGAGGCAGCCGCCTCCTAATGGGCTACGGCGACTGGGACGTGCCCCGTCCCGGATGGACCTGTGCCGAATGCGGGTTCAGCTTCGACGCCTGCGATCCGAAGACGGTCAGCGAGTCGATCGCGAAGGTCGGCAAGCGCTTGCGGGCGCCGCTCAGCCGCGGCCTACCCAACGAAGACCTGCTGGCCGTGCTCCGCACGCGTCCGAAGCCCGACGAGTGGTCGGCGCTCGAATACGCGTGCCACGTCCGCGACGCGCTCGACCTGAACGTCGAGCGGGTCGCGGCCACGCTGTTGCCCGACCCGCCTGAGTTCCAGGCCTTCGGGCGTGACGAAGCGGTGACCGCCCGCGCCTACAACGAGCAGGACCCCGCCACCGTCGCCGACGACATCGAGGCGGCCGCTGCCGCGCTCTCGGCCGCGTTCGCAGCCGTCCCCGACGACGCGTGGGATCGCTTCGGGGTCCGCGGCGATATGAAGTTCTCCATCGACTGGATGGCACGAAACGTGCAGCACGAAGTCGACCACCACCTGCTCGACATCGGACGGACCATGCGCCACGTGCGCGGGAGATAGAAAGAAGATCACTATGAACGCAGAACAGCTCGAAAAGGCCCGCACCGGGCACGGTTTCATCGCCGCGCTCGACCAGTCCGGCGGCTCCACTCCGAAGGCGCTCGCCATGTACGGCGTGCAAGAGAACGAATACAACGGCGAAGAAGAGATGTTCAACGCCATGCACGCGATGCGCAGCCGTATCATCGAGAGTTCCGCGTTCACGGGTGAACGCATCCTCGGGGCGATCCTGTTCGAAATGACGATGGACCGGCAGGTCGCGGGCATGGACACCGCGGAGTATCTGTGGTCGAAGAAGAACGTCATCCCCTTCCTCAAGATCGACAAGGGCCTCGCCGACGAGGCCGACAACGTGCAGCTCATGAAGCCGATGCCCGAACTCGACGCGCTGCTCGCTCGCGGCGTCGCCAAAGGCATCTTCGGCACCAAGGAACGCTCGGTCATCAACGACGCCAATGAAAAGGGCGTCAACGCGATCGCGGCTCAGCAGTTCGAAGTGGGCAAGCAGGTGCTCGCCGGTGGGCTGGTGCCGATCCTCGAGCCCGAGGTCAACATCAAGGCGCCGAACAAGGCCGAAGCCGAAGCGCAGCTGAAGACGGCACTGCTGGCTGGCCTCGACGACCTCTCCGCCGACCAGCCCGTGATGTTCAAGCTGACGCTGCCGGAGGAGGACGGGTTCTACACCGACCTCGTCAACCACCCCAAGGTCGTGCGCGTCGTCGCGCTCAGCGGTGGCTACTCGCGGGACGAAGCGTGCGCCCGCTTGGCCCGCAACCCCGGCGTGATCGCCTCGTTCTCACGCGCGCTCACCGAAGGCCTCAGCGCGCAGCAGTCCGACGACGAGTTCGACAAGACGCTCGACACCTCGATCGAGCAGATCTTCCAAGCCTCGAAGAGTTAGTCCTTCGGGCTGCGAACCCGGCCGGCGCGTTCGCCGCGGGCCACCAGCTTGACGGCGACCTTGCGGCTGGCTTCGTCGATCATCTCGTCGCCGAACATCACCGCACCCTTGCGGTCGCCGGTGGTGGTGGCTTCGTTGTACGCCTCCAGCACGTCGTAGGCCTTGTCGAACTGCTCTTGGGTGCCCGAGAACAGGTCGTTCAGGATCTCGACCTGGTCGGGGTGCAGCGCCCACTTGCCGTCGAAGCCGAGGATCTGCGTGCGGGTGGAGTAGTCGCGGAAGCCCTCGCTGTCGCGCACCTTCACGTACGGCCCGTCGATCACCTGCAGACCCGCGGCGCGGCCGGCCATGAGGATCTTCATGAACACGTAGTGGAAGTAGTCGCCCGGGTATTCGGGGATCTGCAGCCCACCCGCCAAGGACGGCATCTCCATGCCGGCCGAGAAGTCGACGGGGCCGAGGATGATCGTCTCGAGCCGCGGCGACGCCTTGCAGATCTCCTCGACGTTGATCAGGCCCTGCGCCGTCTCGATCTGCGCCTCGATACCGATATGGCCGACGGGCAGACCGCTGTTCTTCTCGACCTGCGTCAGCAAGAGGTCGAGCGCCACGACCTCGGCCGCGGTGTTGACCTTCGGCAACATGATCTCGTCGAGGCGCTCACCGGCGTTGCCGACGACTTCGATTACGTCGCCATAGGTCCAGATCGTGTCCCACGCGTTGACGCGCACGCACAGAACCCGGTCGCTCCAATCGAGGTTCTTGATCGCGTCCACAACCTTTGCGCGGGCGCCGACCTTCTCGAGCGGCGCCACGGCGTCCTCGAGATCGAGGAAGGTCATGTCGGCGTTGATCGTCGGGCCCTTGGCGAGGAACTTCTCACTCGATCCCGGGACGGACAGGCAGCTACGGCGGGGCAGGTTGCGTGAGCGCTCTGACATGTTCGAAAGATTACGACGAGAGCTTGGATTTCAAGAAAGCGACCGAGTCGGCCCACGCCTCAGCTTTGGCCTCGGGGTTGTACGTGCCTAGCCCGTTTTCCTCATTGCCGAAGGCGTGGCCGGTGTTCGGGTGGATTACGAACTCGACGTCCTTGCCCATCCCCTTGAGCCTGGCTTCGAGCGCCTTCACGGGCTCGGGCCCGAAGAAGTCGTCGTTCCCGGCGAAGTGGCCCTTGACCGATGCCGTTAGGCCGCCCCAGTCAGGTCCGTCGTCGCCGAGGGGCGCGCCGTACCAGGGCGTGACCGCGGCGATCCGGTCGCCCTGTTGCGCCGCGAGCACCAGCGACAACATCCCGCCCATGCAAAATCCGATCACGCCGATCGCGTCCCCGGCGACCTCGTCGCGGCCGAGCAGGTAGTCCACGGCGGCGCCCATGTCGCGAGCCGCCCGGGCCTGGTCGAGCGTGCTCATGAGGTGGTTGGCCTTGTCCATCTCGTCGTGCTGGGCCAACTCGCCGTGGTACAGGTCCGGCGCGAGCGCGACGAAGCCCTCGGCCGCGAGGTTGTCGGCCACACCGCGGATCTGGTCGTTCAGCCCCCACCATTCCTGAAGCACAAGCACGCCGGGGCCCGAACCACCGCTTGGGAGCGCGAGGTGTCCCCCGGCCGTGTCGCCGTTGGACGGGAAGGAAACGGTCTCACTCATGGCGTGCCTTTCTAGTGAAGCGGTCGAAGCAATTCGGCCGCGATGGGGCAGTCGGCGCGGGTGACGGCGCGGGTCGGGTCCATGGCGCCGGTGGGGCCGACCATCGTTTCGATCAGGGACAGGGGAACGAACTCGTATTCGGCGTCCCACGCGTCGTCCTCGTGATCGAGCGCGGCCGTCATCGCTTCCCACATGCGGGCCGGCAGCACGGTCGCCTCGCCCGCGGCCACCACAACGTGGCGACCGGCTGCGCGCGCGACCGCCGCAGCCGCGCGTGAGCCACTCGCCGCGATGATGCCGTCGGGGCCGACGCCGGTTGCGTCGATGAGCACCACGTCGGAGGCAGCGGCGGCCGCTCCGATGCCGGCGTCGCGCACCGAGATCGCGTCGACGTCGGCGTGGCTGAGCGCCCGCGCCAGTCCGTAACCGACCGGCGTGTCGACCGCGAGAACCGTGATGTCACCGCGACGCGTCAGAGCCTCGCCGCTGTACCAGGGCGGGCCGACCAGCAGAATCGTCGACTCGCCCGGGATCAGGCCGTCCAGGAAATACGCCATTTCTTCGCCGGTCGGGTCCTCGATCAGCAGGTCTTCGATGATGTCGGCCTCGACGTGCGGGGCGTCGGGCGTGACCAACATGCGCGCCGTCACCCACCACACCGGCGCCATTCCGGGCTGGCGCTGCACCAGGCGCCGACAGGCCGTCACCAGGCCCGCGGGGTCACCGTTGAACCCGCCCAGAGCGCGTGCAGCCGTTAATCCGGACAGCCGAGGACCATCCCCGTCGTTCCGTGCCGCCCAACGCAAACGTTCGATTGGATGCGCCATGTCGCTAGGAGGATAGGCCTGGCGCTACGTTCTCGTTCCCGTGGCCAGCACCGTTTCTCTTGACGTCACATTGACGCCGCTCACCGGCAAGGGCCGGACGCTTAACGAGTGGTTGACGACGTTCCATCTCGCCGTCGTCGCCCTCGACCCGTTCGCCAACGAGGGCGCCTGGATTCTGCCCATCGCCGAGCGGGTGCTCTACCACTTCAGCCAGGCCGACGTCCGCGTCGCCATGCTGCTGCCGGCCAGCGCTGACGAGTGCCGGATGTTCCTCGGCCCGCTGGTCAATGAATTCCTCGTATTCGCCGATCCTGACGGGTCCGCTATCAAGGGCATGGGCCTCGAGCGTCTCCCGTCCTTCGCTCACTACGCCATGGACGGCACCCTCGAAGGCAAAGCCGACGGCTGGAACCCCGACGAGTGGCAAGCGGTCGCAGACAACCTCGCCCGCGTCACCGGTTGGTCATCCCCCGTCGTCTTCCGCGACGGCGACCCCGCACCGTTTTAAACGCGCCACGCCATTCTTGTAACCGTCAGTAGCAAAAACCCCTAGCTGGGGAACACAAGAACGGTTATTTGACGACGCCGCCCTTGGTCATGGCGACTACGTCGAGGGCTTTGTCGACTTCGGCTTCGGTCAGTAGGCCGCGCTCGAGTACTACCTGCTTGAGGGTCTTGCCCTCTTTCAGCGACTGCTTGATGACCTTGGCGGCCTCGTCGTAGCCGATGTAGGGGTTGAGCGAGGTGCCGACCGAGGGCGACGACAGCGCGTAGGTGAGGCACTGCTCGACGTTGGCTTCGATGCCGGCGATGCACTTGTCGGCGAAGGTGCGCGAGACGGAGCCGAGCAACCGGATCGACTCGAGCAGGTTGCGGGCGATCACGGGCAGCATCACGTTGAGTTCGAAGTTGCCGGCGCTGCCGCCGAACGCGACCGCGGCGTCATTGCCGATCACCTGGGCGACGACCTGGCAGACCGCCTCGGGCACGACCGGGTTGACCTTGCCCGGCATGATCGAAGAACCCGGCTGCAGGTCGGGAATGTGGATCTCCATGAGGCCGGTGCGAGGGCCCGAACCCATCCAGCGCAGGTCGTTGGCGATCTTGTACAACGAGATCGCAATCGTGCGGGTGACGCCGGTCGCCTCGACCAACGCGTCACGCGACGCCTGCGCCTCGAAATGGTCGCGGGCCTCGGTGAGGGGCAGGCCCTTGTACCGCTTGGCCACCCGCCGGATCACGCCGTCGGCGAACCCAGGAGGGCAGTTCAGGCCCGTCCCCACGGCGGTGCCGCCGAGCGGCAACTCGCCGACCCGCGGCAGCGCCGCCTTGATCCGCTCGATGCCCATTTCGATTGAGGCTGCGTAACCGGAGAATTCCTGGCCGAGGGTGACGGGTGTGGCGTCCATCAGGTGGGTGCGGCCGCTCTTGACGACCTTGTCGAACTCCTTCGACTTCTTCCGCAGCGTCTTGGCCAGGTGCTCGAGCGCCGGGATCAGGTCCTGCACCAGATCCCGCCGTGGCGGCCACGTGGATGGCGGAGGGAAAGACGTCATTCGACGACTGTGATGCGTTCACATGATCATTCGGGTGGACGGGCTTGCCGAGCTTCTCGGTGGCGAGCGCCGCGAGCACCTCGTTGGCGTTCATGTTCGACGACGTGCCCGAGCCGGTTTGGTACACGTCGATCGGGAACTGGTCGCGGTATTCGCCGTCCACAATCTCGTCCGCCGCCGCCGAGATCGCCTTGGCGACGTCGTTCGGAATGATTTTTAACCGGGCGTTTTCCATGGCCGCCGCGCCCTTGATTGCGGCTAATGCCGAGATTAGGAGGGGGTCAATCGTGAGCCCCGAAATCGGGAAGTTCTCCACCGCGCGCTGCGTCTGAGCAGCCCATTTGGCCTTCTTGGGGACCCGGACTTCGCCCAGACTGTCGTGCTCGATGCGGTAGCTCTGTGCCATGCGAAAACCCTAGAAGTCGGGCGGAGGGATTCCCCAATTGGCGAGCCACTCCGGTAAGGTGTCGCTCCAACGTGTTGCAGATAACGGCCCGCCGGGCTGCCACCGTTCTTGCGCTCATCCTTTCTCTGGGGACCTTGAGCACGATCGTCGCTCCTACAGCGTCGGCGCAGACTGTCGCGTCCAAAACCGCTGAGGCGGCGCGCATCGCGGCACAGCTCGAGAAGCTCGCCCAGCGCGCCAGCGTGCTCACCGAGGACTACGACGAGGCGCGCGTCAAGGCCGCCGAACTCGACGCCCGGGCCCGCAACGCCGCGGCCGAGGTCGCTTCCACCGAAAGCAAGGCGAAGTCCGCTTCGGCGTCGCTGAAGAAGATGTCGGTCACTGCCTACATGCGCGGCGGCCTGAACAAGACCGCCGCGCTGCCATCTGATGGCAGCGACCCCACCCGGGCGCAGTACTACCTGCACTCCGCGGCGAATCAGCAGAAGGACGCGATCGACCAACTCCGCGCCGCCAAGCTCGCCTTGGTCGAGCGCCAGGCCGGTCTCGACGCCGCCCGGGCCCAGGCCCGCCGCAACCTCGCCGCCGTCAATGCCAAGCGTTCCGCGGCCGCGTCGGCCGAGGCCGCGCAACGAAGCCTGCTTTCCAAGGTCAAGGGTGACCTCGCCAAGATGGTCGCCGCCGAAAAAGCGCGTCGCAGCGCGACGCCTGCCGCCGCCAAGGGCCGCTCGTCCCGGGGACGGGTCAACCTCGGTACGCCTCCCGGCGCAGACGCACCCGCCCCGAACGCGGCCGCCCAGGGCGCCGTGAACGAGGCGCGTAACCAGCTCGGCAAGCCGTACCACTACGGCTCGGCCGGCCCCGGCAGCTTCGACTGCTCGGGCCTTACCTCCTATGTCTGGCGCGTCGGTGGCGGCAAGTCGCTGCCGCACTCGTCACGGGCGCAGTACTCGGCAACTTCGCGGATTTCGCTCAACGACATCAAGCCCGGCGACCTCGTGTTCTTCGGCTCCTCCGTCGGCTCGATCCACCACGTCGGCATTTACGTCGGTGGCAGCCAGATGATCGACGCCCCCGAAACCGGCGACGTGGTGCGTTACCACTACGCCTTCCGCGGCGACCTCGTCGGCGTCGGCCGTGTCAACTAGCTGAAGCGACGCAACCTCAGGCTGTTCGTCACCACGAACACGCTCGAGAACGCCATCGTCGCGCCGGCGATAAGCGGATTGAGCAGGCCCGCCGCCGCCAACGGCAATGCCGCCACGTTGTAGGCGAAGGCCCAAAAGAGGTTGCCCTTGATGATGCGCAGGGTGCGCCGAGACAGGCGGATTGCGTCTGCGGCCGAAGTCAGATCGCCACGCACGAGCGTTAGGTCCGACGCCTCGATCGCGGCGTCGGTGCCGGTGCCCATCGCGATGCCCAGATCCGCCTGAGCCAACGCCGCGGCGTCGTTCACGCCGTCGCCGACCATCGCCACCACGCGGCCCTCGGACTGCAGCCGACGAATCACCTCGAGCTTCTCGGCCGGCAGCACGTCGGCAATTACCTCGTCGATCCCGACTTCACTCGCGATGGTCTTGGCCGCCGCCTCGTTGTCGCCGGTCAGGAGTACCGGTCGGAGCCCCAGCGACTTCAGCTGATCCACGGCGTCCTTCGACGTGGCCTTCACGGTGTCGGCCACCACGAGGATCGCTTTGAGCTCTCCGTCCCAGCCCGCGAGCACCGCCGTGCGCCCCGCCGCCTCGGCATCGCGTTTTGCGGCGCCTAGTTGGTCGCTGAGCCGCAAGCCCCAGTCGGCGACGAAACGTTCCCGGCCTGCGATAACCCCGTGACCGTCGACGACGCCCTGCACCCCCAGGCCTTCGGTGTTGGCGAACGACTCGACCGGCGGCAATCCGCCCACCTCGTCGCGCGCCCCGGTCGCTATCGCCTGCGCAATCGGATGCTCGGAAGCGTGTTCGAGCGCCCCGACGAGTCGCAACACCTCGGTGCGTGTGGTGCCTGGTTCGATTACGACGTCGACCAGCGTCATTCGGCCAGTGGTAACCGTGCCGGTCTTGTCCAACACGATCGTGTCGATGCGACGAGTCGACTCCAACACTTCCGGGCCCTTGATGAGGATCCCCATCTGGGCGCCGCGACCGGTGCCGACCAGGATCGCGGTCGGGGTGGCGAGCCCGAGCGCGCACGGGCAGGCGATGATCAGCACGGCCACCGCCGCGGTGAGCGCAGTCGAAGACGACTCGCCGGTCGCGAGCCAAACGCCCAGCGTCGCGATCGCCAACACGATGACGATCGGGACGAAGATCGCCGATACCCGATCGGCCAAACGCTGGATCGGCGCCTTGCCGAGTTGCGCGTCGTTCACCATCCGAGCCATCTGTGCGAGTTGGGTATCGCTGCCAACGCGCGTAGCGCAGATCACCAATCGACCACCCGCGTTGACGGTGGCGCCGATCACCGCGTCCCCCGGCCCCGCCTCCACCGGAACGCTCTCGCCGGTGATCAATGACGCGTCGATAGCGGACTGACCGTCTTCGATTACGCCGTCGGTCGCGATCTTCTCGCCGGGCCGCACGACGAACCGATCCCCCACCACGAGCTGATCGATCGGGATGCGCTGCTCGTTCCCGTCCCGCAGCACGGCGACGTCCTTCGCGCCGAGTTCCATCAGCGCCTTCAGCGCGGCGCCCGACTGCCGCTTGGCCCGGGCCTCGAGATAGCGCCCGGCGAGGATGAACAGCGTGACCGCGCTCGCGACTTCCAGATAGATCTCGTGGGTTCCGGAGCCGCGTTGCACGTCGAAGCTGAAGGTCATCTTCATGCCGGGCATGCCGGCGTCACCGATGAACAGCGCGTACAGCGACCACCCGTAGGCGGCGAGGGTGCCCATCGATATGAGCGTGTCCATTCCAGCCGCACCGTGCTTGGCGCTGGCCCAGGCCGCCTTATGGAACGGATAACCGCCCCACACGACGACCGGTGACGCAAGGGTGAGGGCCAGCCACTGCCAGTTGTCGAACTGCAGCGCGGGGATCATCGACATCAAGAGGACCGGGGCCGTCAGCGCAAGGCACAGGAGCACACGGGTGCGCAGCGCGTCAGGATCGTCGCCGCCCGAGTGGTGATGACCCTCCGGCATGGCTTCGTGCGCGTCGGCGGGCGCGTGCGCGGTGTAGCCGGCGGCTTCCACTTGCGCTACTAGGTCATTGGTCGTGACGCCTTCGGGGAAGGTCACCTTCGCCTGGTCCGTCGCGAAATTCACCGCGGCAGTTACGCCTTCGAGTTTGTTGAGCCGCTTCTCGATATTGGCCGCGCACGCCGCGCAGGTCATTCCGCCAATAACCAGCTCAACCGTTTCCATGCTCGCATCGTATACCCCCAGGGGGTATAGTTCAACCCATGCCGAACCCCACGCGTGGCTATAGCGCCGACAAGGACCAACTCACGAAGCGGCTGTCCCGCATCGAGGGGCAGGTGCGCGGCATTTCACGCATGGTCGAAGACGACCGCTATTGCATCGACGTACTCACACAGATCACCGCGATTCAGGCGGCGCTCGACAAGGTCGCGCTCGGCCTGCTCGACGGCCACGCCCGCCACTGCCTGGTCGATGGTGGGGGCGGCCCCACCGACCCCGGCGAACGCGTCGAGGAATTGATGGGCGCGGTCGGCCGGATGCTCAGCCGCTAGTCAGCCAACCCCGGCGGCTTGCGGTGTTCGCCACCATCGCGGCGCGGCCCCGGCACGTTGTGGAACCGGTAGGGAACACCACCGGTTCCCGCCTGGATGATGTGCGCAGCGCCCGGCTCGCCCGTCGTCATGAGTTCGTACACCGCGTCGGCGACCTCTTCCGGTTCGATGAGCGGGAAGTTGGCCGCCTTCAACATCTTCTTCGCCTCCTCGCCCGGCAGCGGCGTGTCGACGATGCCCGGGCAGATCGCGTTGATCACGATGCCCTTGTCCGACCATTGAATTCCGGCGGAGCGAACGAGTCCGACCACGGCGTGCTTGGTCAACGCGTAGATGGGGTCGTTCGAGAACGCGATTATCCCGGCGAGCGAAGCGGTCGCGACGATCCGACCCCCGCCGCGCTCGGCGAGCAGCGGCAACACCGCTTTCATGCCCCACACCACGCCGTCGACGTTCGCGCCCATGATCCGGCGGTACTGCTGTTCGGTCAACTTGGTGAGGTCGCTCTCGCCCGTCGTAACGCCGGCATTCAGGTGGACGAGGTCAAGGCCGCCCTCGTTGGCATGGATGGACGCCATCGCCGCGTCCCAATCCGCGGGCGCACTGACGTCCATGACGATCGCTCGTCCGTCGAATTCCTTGGCCGCGAGTTCGGCCGCCTCCGCGTTGCGGTCGGCGATGACCACCGTCGCGCCTTCGTCGCGCAGGCGCCGGGCGACCGCGTAACCGATCCCCGACCCCCCACCCGTTACCAGCGCGACCTTGCCATCGAGAGTTCCCATGGCCAGTACCTTGCCCCGTTGTGCGATGCCTTGCCATCAAGACCGACGGAGCCCTCGAGATCGAAGAGCGGCCCGCGCCCGTGGCCGCGCCGGGCGAAGTAGTGGTCGAGGTACGCGCCGCCGGCCTGAACGCGGCCGACCTCATGCAGCGGCGCGGTATGTATCCGGCGCCGCCGGGTTCGCCGCCCGACATTCCCGGCATGGAGTTGGCCGGCGTGGTCGCTTCGATCGGTGATGGTGTGACGTCGGTCGCGGTCGGTGACCGCGTGATGGCCGTGGTGGGCGGCGGCGCGCAAGCCACGCACTGCGTGGTGCACGAACGCGTCCTCATGCGCGTGCCCGACTCGATCGCATGGGCCGAAGCCGGCGGCTTCCCCGAAGCGTTTATGACCGCGCACGACGCGCTCTTCACGCAGTGCGGCCTCGCCACGGGCGACCGCGTCGCCGTGCACGGCGCCGCCGGCGGCGTGGGCACGGCCGCGGTGCAGCTCGCGCATGCTACGGGCGCGCACGTGACGGCCACCGTGCGGGACCCGGCGCGTCATGACGACGTCCGCGGCCTCGGCGCCGACGTGACGATCACGCCCGACGAGTTTGCGGGCACCGGGCCCTACGACGTGATTCTCGAACTCGTCGGCGCACCGAACATGGCCGCCAATCTCGACGCGATAGCGATCGGTGGACGGATCAGCGTGATCGGTGTGGGCGGCGGGTTCAGCGCGGAGGTGAATCTGTTGGCGCTGATGAGCAAGCGAGCGACGATTCGAGGTTCAACGCTGCGGGCGCGCCCGCTCGAACAAAAGGCCGACGCGGCGCGTCGGCTTGAACACCATGCGGTCGGCTTGCTGGCGGACGGGCGCCTGCGAGTGCCTGTCCTCGGGACGTTCCCGTTGGGAGACGCGGCTGCCGCCTACGACCGCTTCGCGGCCGGAGGCAAGCTCGGCAAGATTGTCTTGGTGAACGAGGGCGCTTAGCCCTCGACGGCGACTTCCTCGAAGCGCTCGAGGAGATCCTTCACCTCGGAAGCACGAAATCGACGGTGGCCACCGAGGGTGCGCAACGCCGTGAGCTTGCCTGAACGTGCCCATCGGGTCACGGTCTTCGGACTGACCCGGAACATCGCGGCAACTTCAGCGGGAGTCAGGAGGTCGGACTCGACTTGGATAGACATAGCCCTTCAACGGTCAAGAACGGAAAATCTGGCGAAATTGTCCGAATTTCTTACTTTCCCGGTAAATGAGCCCCGCTCGGCTACACGGCGGTCCATCCCCCGTCGACGCACAGCGTCTGACCGGTGACGAACGACGAGGCGTCGCTGGCCAGGAACAACAGCGCACCGTCGAGTTCGTGCGGCTCGCCGGTGCGGCCCATCGGTGTCTTGCGCCGGGCCCACACGAGCGCGTTCTCGTCCCCGAACATCTCGGCGGTCATCTCCGACTCGAACCACCCCGGAGCGAGGGCGTTGACGCGGATGCCTTTGCGGGCCCATTGCACAGCCAACTCGCGCGTGAGCTGAATGACCGCGCCCTTCGACGACGTATACGACGCCTGCGGCACCTGACCCGACGCGACCATCCCAAGGATCGACGCGATGTTCACGATCGTGCCGCCGCCCGCGGCGAGCATGTGCCGGCCGGCCTTTTGGGACAACGCGAACGTCGCCGTGAGGTTCACGGCCACGACCGATCGGAAGTAGTCGAGGTCTTCCAATTCGGCGGGGATCGGCGATCCGATACCGGCGTTGTTCACGACGATGTCGATCTTGCCGAACTCGGTGAGCGTGGCGTCGACGAGCGCTTCCAGGTCGTCGTCGTTGACGACGTCGCACTGCACGGCGAGCGCGCCGGGCAAGTCGTTGGCGAGTTCCTTGAGACGGTCGACGCGGCGGGCCGCGATGACGAGGTCCGCACCCGCACCGTGCAGCGTGCGGGCGAAGCGCACACCTAAGCCTGACGATGCGCCGGTCACGATTGCGGTCTTGCCTTTGAGACTGAACAGGTCGCTGGACACGCCCAGACTTTAGGAATCCGCGGCGATGACCGCGGCAGCCACCTTCATTACGTGGGCGATATCGGGCGCGGTCGGCATTTCGCGCCCCAGGGCTTGCATCACGATCGCGCCGACGGCCATCAGCTCGAGGGCGAGATGCATGGACTCGGGGTCGACGTCGGCGGGCGCACCCCGTTCGCCGATTACCTGCTCGATCTGCTCCTCAGCTGCCTTCAACGCGGCGTCGACGGCGGCGGCGGCGGCCTTGTCGCGCGGGGCCATGGCGAGCAGGTCCAAGAACAGGCGGTGTTGCGTTTCGCAACCGGCGGCCAGCGCGGCCGTAAGCAGATCGGCCTTGCTTTCGAAGTTGCCGTAGATGGCACCAGTAGTGAGCCCGGCGCGGCGTGCGACCTCCGCGACCCGCGTGCCCTCGAACCCCTTCTCCAAAAACACCTCCGTCGCCGCGGTGAGCAACCGCTCGCGGGTGCTGTCGACTTCCAAGCGCGTTCTCATGCCACGAATGTCGGCGCGTTGCCGCGGTCGTCGTGCTCCATCAGCGAACGGGCGAGGCGCTCGGACATGTCGGCACGGAACGACTTGGCCGCGGGATCCTCGAACGCGTTGTGCATTTCGTCGGGGTCCTCGGCGCGATCGAACAACTCGCCATGGTCGCTGCCGCGGTAAAGCGACACGCGTCCGTCCTTCGTAATGAGCGTGCGCATGCGCAGCGGCTCGCCGAGACCGGCGAGGTCGAACGGTTCGTCCTCCTCGACCAGCACTTCGTCGCGCACGGATGCGTAGGCGTCATTCGTGAGCGGCACGAGACTGAAGCCCTGCATGCCTTCGTAGGCGTCGACGCCACCGAGTTCGAGGAACGTCGAGGCGAGATCGATCGTCGACGCGAACGCGTCGGTCGTGGCAACTCGCTCGCCGTTGAGACGCGGGTCGGCGATTACCAGCGGCACCTTGAGCGCGCCGAGATAATGCATGGACGCCTTCAACATCAGACCGTGATCGCCGAACATCTCGCCGTGATCGCTCGTGAAAATGACGACGGTGTTGTCGGCTTGGCCGCTGGTCTCGAGCGCGTCGAGCACCGTGCCAATCGCCTGATCGATCAACGTGATCGCGCCGTACTCCTTGGCCGCCGCCTCACGGAAGACCTCCTCGGTGGGCGAGAACGGCAAGACGACCATCGGCGGCGGCTCTTGTCCGCGGGTCGCGCGGAAGTTCTTCAGGTGTTGCATCGACGTCGTGTGCTCGTCGTCGAACGTTGCCGGCAGCACGACGTCGGCTGGGTCGTACATGTCGTAGAACTCGCCCGGCGGGCTGAAGGGATGGTGCGGGTCGGGGAACGAGCACTGCAGAAACCACGGCTCGTCGCCGCTGGCGTTGTCGTTCACGAACGCGGCGCTGCGCTCGCCGACCCAGGTCGTCGGATACAGCTCGACGGGCATGGCGCTTTGCCAGACCTGCCACCAACCCGCGTAGTTCTGGGCGCGTTCGCCGCACCTTGGATCTCAGCGGGGTCAACGCCCTGGCTAACCAACCACCGCCAGTAGTGACCACTCACCAAGTCGGCATGGCCCACCGCGAACTCACAGTGGCCGAAGCCGTAGAAGTCCGGTGGCATCTCGACGTCGCCCTCGCGGTAGCGCTGCTCGTTCTCGAGCATGTCCCAGCCGTAAGGCATCGCGTCTTCCATTGCCTGATGCGCTTTGAAGAACCGCTTGCGCACCGCGCCGATGATGTTAGCGCCGTTGCCCATGTTCTGGAGGTGCGCCTTACCGATGAGGCCCGTGTTGTAACCGGTGCGCTTCAGTTCTCGGATGGCGGTGGACGAGTACCAGTCCAGAGAGATGCCGTTGAAGCGCGTGCCGTGCGCGGAAGGCATGCGTCCGGTGATCATCGTCGATCGGTTCGGCATGCAGATCGGGTTCGAGACATACGCCTCGGTACAAACGGTGCCGCGCGCCGCGAGTGCATCGAGGTTCGGAGTTTGCACGACGGGGTTGCCGCCGAATCCGGTGTGATCGGCCCGATGCTGATCGGTCACGATCAGCAATATGTTTGGCCGACTCACGGCCGTTGTCTTACCGCATGGGAGAATTCTCTGCCGCCCAAGCGCGGATCATCGGCGGCACGCTCTGCGCCATCAGTTCGAGAAACTCGTCGTCGCGTTCGATCGGTTCGTGCTCGACCCAGTGCGTCACGGCCGCGATCGCGAAGCTGAGCAAGGTCTCCGCGGCCCAGTCCAAACGCGCGCCTTTCATGCCAGCGTTGGTCAACAGCGATCGCACGAAGAACACCGCCGGCGCACGGAACCCGTCCGCATGCGCGGCGAACTGTGGCTCGCGCGCGGCGTGCTGCCACAACACGTTGAAGCCGTTGCGGTCGGCCCGCGCAACAGTGAGGAGCGCTCGCACCGCCGCGTATCCGGGAGCGTCGCTCGACGCGTGCAACGCGTCGACGAGCATCGCCGCGGTCTCGGCGACGACGACGTCATACAGCTCCTCTTTCGACTCGAAGTGGCGGTACACGATGAGCCGCGTCACGCCCGCCGCGACCGCAACGTCTTCCATCGAGGTGGCCGCGAACCCGCGTTCGGCGAACGCGTCTTTCGCAGCCGCGATCAGGGCGGTGCGTCGTTCTGCTGCGGGAAGAAGTTTTCGCTGTATACACTGATGTATACACCTGGATGGGGAGGCAAGCGTGCAGCTTGAATGGACTGAGGCAGAGCTTCTAGAGACGCACAAGGTCGTCGAGCCGCTGGTGGCCGATGGCGTGAAGTGCCATGGCGGCTTCGACGAGAACGGCGACTACGTATCGCCGCGCACGAAGAACCGCTGGACCGCCATCAACAATTGGAAGGCCGAGCACGCCAAGAACTTCGGAACCGAACTGCTGGACATCGGCCTCGACCGCTGGCCCGCGCACTATCCGAACGTCGCGCAGGCGAAGTACCTCCTCGAGCAAGGCGTCACCGAGCCGATGATCTCGACGCTGACCCGCGTCGGAACCGTCGAAGGCTTCGGCGCGTTCTTGCGTTACTCCCCCCTCCCCGATCTGCAGGCGAACTTCGACGAACCGATCAAAGGCACGGCGATGGCGCACCTCGGCGGCGGGCTGTTCGAGGCGCATGCCCGCGACGAGGCCGGCTACGAAGACGAGGGCGGGCACAAACAAATGTGGTTCGCAGCGCGTGACGTGGCCTTCGAGCGCCCGGTAAACGACGACCAGACCCAGATCATGCTGGCGCGCATGGGCATCGGCGCCGGTGCGAACACACAGAAAAGCACCGGCATCCTCAGCCAACTCAACGCTGATCGCATGCTGCCCGACCTCGACGCCGACCTCGAGTCACTGATCCAGCGCATGACGAGCCTGCTGCTCATCGAGATCAGCGCGTTCCACATCTTTGCTTGGGCCGAAGAGGTTCTGGGCGACACGGATCTCACCGCGGGCGACGGCGAAGCGGCAAAGCTCGTGGCGTACATCCGAGCCGACGAGACCCCGCACGTCGAGTACCTCAAGACCACGCTGACCGAGATGCGCGACCGCACCTTCATCGGCCAAAGCGGCAAGAAGTACGCCGGCACCGACGTAATCGGTCAAGTGTGGGAGACGGCCGTCGCGAACTCGCTCGGGCCGAACCGGGTCGCGAACCTGCAGACCCAGTACAACGAGTTGAAGCACGCGCTGGCGTCGCGCACCGATGGCGACGAGATCCTCGCCCGCTACCACGCCCTCGGGGACCTAGAAGAGGGTGTTCTCGAAGCTGCCGCTCTTTAGCGCGTCGTAGTCCACCTCAACCCAACCCAGCCCGCGCTCTTCGGCGAGCACCTTCGCCTGCGGGCTGACGCGTTGCGCCGCGAAGATCCCGCGCACCGGAAGCAGCCGCGAGTCCTTCTCGAAGAACTCCATGTAGCGCGCCAGCTGCTCGACACCGTCAATCTCGCCGCGCCGCTTCACCTCTACGACCACGGTGGTGCCGTCGGCGTGCTTGTACATGAGGTCGACCGGACCGATCGGCGTCGGGTACTCGCGGCGCACGAACGCCAGATCGGGTTCGATCGCGTCGGGCGTCGCTGCGAGTAGATCGCGCAGCGTGTGCTCCACGCCGTCCTTCACGAGCCCAGGCCCGACCGCCATGTCGTGCGCACTGTCTGAGAACACTTCCTCGAAGTCGATGATGAGCGTCTCGCCCTTCGAGTTCGTCACCACCCATTGCAGGTCGGACTCCTGCACGTGATTCGGCGCCATCATCCAGTTCAACGGCTTGTACGCGCCCGCGTCTGCGTGAATGGCGACACAGCCGTCGGCCTTGACCATTACCAAGCGCACACCTGAGGGCAGCACCGCGGACAGGCGGCCGCTGTAGGTCACCGTGCACTGCGCGACAACAAGACGCATTGCTACGAAAAGAGATCGAGTACGAGCTCGGGCGGCCGGCCCACGACGGCCTTGCCGTCGCCCGAGATCACGATCGGGCGTTCGATCAGCTCGGGGTGAGCGACGAGAGCGTCCAGAATCTCGTCGCGTGACGCGGTCTTGAGGCCGAGTTCTTTCGACTTGTCCTCGCCGAGACGCACGATGGTCTTGACGTCGGGGTCACCCATCATGGCCAACACCGACTCGAGTTCCTTCCGAGTCGGTGGTTCTTCGATGTAGTTGCGCGTTTCGAACTCGACCCCGCGCACGCTCAGGAGATCGCACGCGCCCCGACTCTTCGAGCAGCGCTGGTTGTGCCACACAACGGCCGTCGGCATTTCGGACATGGGCCGAATCTAGGCGCGCCCGGCGCGCGCCCCCTGCAGGCGCGGGCGGTCCTGCTTCGCGCCAGCGTCCTAGCGAATTCGGCCGAGCGAAACCGCGCAACGGGGCCACATCACACCCCCTTGCGATACTCGGCGAGGTGCACGCGCCGTATTACGTCGACCGGGTCTTCGGGATGGGGCTGCGCTACCTCGCGTGCACCGCGCTGCGGAAACCGGGCCGGCCGATGACGGTGGCCGAACTCGTTGTCGCGATCGAGGCGCAGGGGTTTTCGATCGGCGACAACGCGAACAAGGTCGTCGCCGACGCCCTGCGTTGGGAGGTCCGCAAGGGGCGCATTGTGAAGGTCGGCCGCGGTCGTTACCGCTACGGGCGCATGCCCCGGTCAACTGAGTGGTGGATGCAGCACCAAGTCCAAGCAATTCGCTCGGCGCAATTCGCTTCCACGCTGACAAAAAACACAGGTGACGCTGCGGACGGAATCGCTACGGTCCCGCAGATTGTGAACGACATTGGGATTGAGCGAGTCCGAGCAGGCGCGGGTGCGGTGTGCGCCGAAATCCTGGCGACCCTGCCGACGTGGTTCGGGATCCCCGAGGCGAACACGGCCTACGTCGACGCCGCTGAGGCGCACTCGACGTTCGTGGCGTTCGAAACCGCTGGAACGAGCACGCGGGCCGTCGGGCTGACCACGGTGACGCGGTTCGGCGAGTACTCGGCCGACGTGCACCTGATGGCGGTGCGGCCGGAACTGCACCGCCGCGGAGTCGGCCGGCGCATGCTCGACGCGGCCGAAGCGTGGCTGCGCGAGGAAGGGGTCGAGTACTTGCAGGTCAAGACGCTCAGCGCGTCGGCTACCGACGAGGGCTATGCGCGCACGCGGGCCTTCTACCGTTCCGTAGGGTTTCGTGAGCTTGAAGAGTTTCCGGAGTTGTGGGATCCATCGAATCCCGCGCTCCAAATGATCAAGCGCTTGTAGGCCCTCGTAGCCCAATGGCAGAGGCAGGGGACTTAAAATCCCCCAAGTGCGGGTTCGAGTCCCGCCGAGGGCACAAGAAAGCGCAGGTCAGAGCCTTGCCGCCGCGGTTGGCGGCTCACGAGGAGCCTTTCCGCCACCCGCCAGCCACCCGCGCTGTTTCGATGACGTCGTCGAGGTAGCTGGCGACGGCCCTGTCGCGCTCGGCTGCCGCGTGCTGATATCGGAGCGCGGCGTGCGGCGTTGAATGGCCGATACGCGCCATCAATTCCTTCAACGTGATGCCCGGAGTGCGCGCGGCCATCGTCGCCGCGTGGTGACGAAGGTCGTGGATTCGTAGCCCCTCCGGAGCGCCTACCGTGGCAACGGCAGGTCGCCAGTTCTCGGAAAGCACGCCACGCGTCAACGGCGCACCGGTGACTTCGGATGTGAACAGCAACGCGTCCGCCGCGGGCGCGACGAAGCGCGCCAGGTGCTCGTCGAGGACGTCAACGACGACACGCGGAATGGCGACCGTTCGCCTTCCTGCATCGGTCTTCGTGTGGTCCACGAATACCTGCTTCCCGCTGATCTCCTGCGACTGCCCGAACACGTCGACGGTTGCGTGCAGCAAGTTCACGTCTCGTCGCCGCAGCCCGAGCGATTCGCCCGTCCGCAATGAAGCAAAGCCGGCGAGCATCACGATCGCGCTGAGTCGTTCGTCGATTGCATCGGCCAGTTGCAGCACCATCGCTGTTGGGACAAGCGGTCGTTCTTCCGGATACTCCTGGCCTCCGCCGCGGATGCGACAGGGACACGATCGGATGACCTGCTCGGCTTCTGCTGTTCGCATCACTGCGCGCAACGTTCGATACGCCTTCGCCGCCTGACCCAACCCCGACGCCGCCGTTACCCCGTCGTGCCATTTATTGACGGCCTCGATGTTGATCGAGCGCAACTGCTTCTTGCCGAGGGTCTGTTCGATCTGCCGACGCCAGAGCTTGCGGTACCCGTCCTTCGTGCTCAGCCGGAGCGGGCGGCCTTTCACGAGTCGCCTTTCGAGCCACTCATCGAAGTAGTCGTTGAGCACGCGTCGTGCAGGCCGCGGGTCGAAAACGACGCCCTCGAGCGAGTCCTGTTCTGCCTGAAGCTTGAGGGCGCGCGCTTCTTCCTGAGTCCGCGCCCACTTCTCGACGCGACGGCCATCCGACCACCAACGGACCTTGTACCGGGTGCCGCGCTTCGTCTCAAGCCGTTCAATCGTCGCCAATGGGGGTCTCCTCAAGACAGGTCAACAGTCAGCAATGAATATCGTCGCTCTGCGTGCCGCCCGCTAGAAGCAACTTCAGCTCGCGTTCGGTCGCCGCCCAGCTCCGTTGTGGGATCGCTCCGACACAAATTTCGCTAGCTCGGCGTAAGGCACGCGTCGAGCTCGCCCGATCGCAACGCTCTCGAGTTCGCCGCGTTCAATCAGGGCGTAGACCGTCGTGCGGCCTATCGCAAGAACACGAGCTGCGTCGGCGACTGTCAAAAGAAGCGGCGGTTGTGGCGGGAATTCACTCAAGATCGGCATCGTCCCTAAATGCCGCTCCTAACCGTCAAACCGGACAAGTTCGCCAGATTCGCGGTCGCAATCGCCACGCCTCTTGGGCCCGGATTCAAGCCTGCGCCTTGAGGTCATGAGCAGCTGACTGCGCATGCCTTGGCCCCCCCATTCATCCCGGTTTAAGCCAAATCGAGTCGGCGATGCCGTCCGATTCGAGCGCGTCGGTCGGAATGCGGTCGAGACCGGGGTCGACATGAGCGGCGGCGAGAACGCGGAGTCCTTCGCGAGGTCCCCCAGCCGAGTCCCAGGCTCGGGGCTGCGAGCAACACGGATCATGTCCCCCGAACGCACGCGTGAGGTTTCGGGCTGCATCCTTCTAGCGGTGACACATATGCCACCTAGCCGCGTGGCAGTTCCAGTCGTGCATCCCGTCGCTGAATGCCCTTGGCCAGTCGACCGCTTTCGTCAATAGACCGGTCGGCAAGTCTCTAGCGGGTAAGGACCTCGCTGCCGGCGGTGCAAGAAAACGATCCGATGGCCCGACATCACTTTCCGATCGGCTTGCGGATGCATGCGAACGCGAGATCGGTTGTGCCAACGAGGGTGAACGGTTTGGACTCCTTGTCAACGAAGAAGTCGTCACACGCGAGCTTAACTCCGGGAAGCTTTGCCCACGCCCTCGGGCTGCACTCAAGATCCGCATAGTCGTCGACGAGGACGAGCCCACCCGGCGATAGACGTGGCCACACGTGCTCGAGACTCACAGTGATCGAGTCGTAGAAATCGCCGTCGAGATAAGCGAAAGCGATTGTCTGTGGCAGTCCTGCCGGGAGAGTCTCATGGAACCATCCTCTGTGGATCTCTGGCACTTTGACACCGTAATGAGCAAACGTTTTCTTCAGGTCGTCCACAGTTGCGGCGCGGTCACCCTTAATCAAGTAGGCGTCCTCCGGACCGGGCTCCGGCATGCCCTCAAACGAGTCATAGACGTGGAGCTCACGAGAAGTATCAAAGTGGTCGATAATCATCTGGAGAAACGCCGCGGTGCTGCCCGAATGAGATCCGACCTCGACCACCGCGCCAGGTACTTCAAAGACCAACAGTTGGCTGAGCGCCCAATAGATGTTGACGAGACGATCATCGTCTGTCATCCAAGGGTTCTCCTCCGCGATCTTCAGAATGATCGAGTTATTCATCTCCCACCTCCGCAGGCACCGAGGAATCTATTGCTTTCGCAACAGGCAACTCTGACGGGACTGAATCGGCCTCGGTTCAGTCGAGGCTCTGAGTATCGGAATCAGCGTTCACAGGTTCGATGACCAGCCGAAGGAGCGCGGCGTTGGGCTCCGTCGCGGTTGCCCCGGGGCGAGTAACCGCGACGCGGGCGCCTTTGTTGCGGTTACCGGGCACCTCGGTCCGCATGCTGGTCGCCCTACGAAGTCCTCGCCCCGACGTCCTTGAAAGGCCGCTGCGCAACTCTTCAAGACTACGCATTCGTTGCATGACGAGCCCTAGATCCAAGCTCCTATGCGGGCAACGCAACCGAAAGACCCGCAATCCGAGTGACCCCTCCCGCCTCCGCCGCTACAGTCCGAAAGCCGCGAGCGAACTGGGCGACTCTCGCCGACGCGAGACGATTGCGCGAATTGACTCGTCTCGCGACATTGAGGGCACACTATCTTGAACGCGAGATGCCAACGAGAGCAGGACTAATCAAGCGACCTGTGGCGTTTATCTGTCCCGCTGGGTTTGAGCGCCTCGCGGAGCGCGCTGCGGCGGCGGAGCTACGTGGGTTCGTTACGACCGCGATCGGAGGCGGTTTCATCCTCGGAGAGACTTCCGACTCAGTTGATGCTCTCCGACGGTTTCCATGCGTCTCCAACTCGTTCGCTGTCGTGTTTTCGGTAGACCGTCGAGACCTGGCTGACGACTTGGCGGCGGTATCACGCGGTCTCCGGGGGGCTCGTTGGCCTACCGGGCTGAGTCAGAAGGGCACCATTCGGCTCAGGGTCCATTCTGATGGTGAATTTGCGTCTACGTCGAGCGCGGCGGCGCGCTTAGCGGAAGCCGCGATCGGATCATGGTCGGGTTTGCGAGTTATGCGAGCCGGGGCTCATCTCGAATGCTGGCTGATTCGGCGTTCCGACATGAACCGATCGGTTTTGGCATTGAAACTCACGCCGCAGGCATCCGAACGTCTGCGAAAAGGGTCACTTAGTCGGCCTATCGCGAGTTGCCTCGCTCGTGTCTGCCGGGTGGACGCGAAGTCCGTGGTGCTCGATCCGTTCTGTGGCGCTGGAGCGATCGGACGCGCTTGTCTTGCCGCAGGAGCTGGACGCGTTTGGCTGAATGACATCGCGTTAGACCTCGACGGTGACTTGAGCGACACCGTGGACCCGAGGCTGCGGGTGAGCTCGTGCGACGTGCGAGACCTGCCGGTCGCTCCGTCGAGCATTTCCCTTATCGTCACGGATCCCCCGTGGGGCCAATTCGACAGATGTGTCGACGTCGTTGATCTGTACCGAGACTTCGGACAGCGTCGCCAAGCCCACGCTCGAAATAGGCGGCCGCGTTGTAATGCTGAGCGGAGCACAAGATGATGCGTTACGGGCGTTCACGCAAGCGGGTAGATTTCAAATTCGGCTTGATGAGCCGGTGCTCGTAAACGGTCGCAAGGCTCGGGTTCTGCAGTTTGAATAGGCGTTCGGGTCCAGATTTTGCGGTGGCGCGCTCGGCGCCATTCGATGCCCGCCACAACGCGTCATCGCGACACGCCAACTTCGACTCTCCTCCGATAGCGCGTTCGGGACGCGTCAGAAGTACAAAAGCAAATGGGAGCCCCGCATGCGTGTCGCCATAGTCGTGCCAACGTTCAACGAAATCAGCAACGTTCGCGTGCTGTTTGGGTGTCTTCGGTCCGTCATGCCCGATGCCGCTGTCGTGTTCATTGACGATGGAAGCCCGGATGGCACCGGAGTCGAGCTTGATCGACTCGCGAACGAGTTCGCCAACGTCACGGTTATTCATCGACCTGGTCGTGCTGGCATCGGCTCTGCCTACCGCGCCGCGTTCGACTATCTAAAGTCGGAAGACCACGATTGTATAGTCACGATGGACGCTGACTTGTCTCACTTGGCCGAGGACGTGCCCACGTTAGTTGCGGCTGTGGCTGACGGCGCAGAGGTGGCGTGCGGTTCGCGATTTAGCCCCGGAAGTGTGTACGCAGGTTCTGTTTTGCGTCGCGGGCTCTCGCGTGCCGGGACCGCGTGCGCCAACGCGGTACTCGGGGTGGGAGTCGCCGACGCGACGAGCGGGTTTCGCGCCTACAACGCGCGCAGGATGAGCGATGCGCTCGAAACCCGGACGTCACCTCCCGGCTTCGCGTTTCAGCTCGACATGTTGGTTGCGTGCCGGCTCGCGGGCGGAACCGTTATAGATGTCCCGATTGCGTTTCAACCACGGGCGGCTGGCAACTCGAAACTCACACTGCGGGTCGCCTTTGGAGTTCTTTTCTACCTGGTTCGATCCGGCGTCCGCGTCGGCCGAGCGGGAAACTCCTCACGTGGAACAGTCCGTGGGATTGCGATCACGTGCGCCGGGGTCAAAGCCGTCGCCAATCGACGTGTTGAGGGATCGGGCGCGAGACTAGATGGCGATTGCGGAGGACCATGCTGAGGTTGCCGGATACGTCACTCGGGCAGCGCGCAACGTTGAATACTGACGCTCTCGGTCATCGAGCGGTACGTTCGTTGCAAATTTCGCGGAACACTCGCGAGACCCGGCCCTCGGTGATGGCGATCCCGCATCGGTCCGTACACGTCGGTTGCAGCATGTCCCGGCAATCTAACCGGCGTCGGACGCCGTCATTTTACGCGATGAGAGGCGAAACGCCGCGATGGAGCCGCTCCGGTCCTCGAATAGAGCGCTTCACCAACCGATTAGTTGGCCCGCAAGAGTGACATCGGTCGTGCACATCGTGGTTCCTCAACCGGCTCCCTCAGTTGGCGGGAGTGACGAGCACGTCGTCGGTCTCCTGCGACATCAGCGCGCCAGCCCTCTGTGGCTGCCCCACGCTGCGACCTTTGGCGATTCTGCCTATCGCGGCCGCCTCGAAGCGCTTGGTGTGCCGGTAGTGCACAACGGACGCGTTCACCGGTGGGCTTCGGTCAAGAGCGTTGCCGCTTTCGTTCGCGAACAGAGGATCGAATTGATTCACAGCCACGGATACGGCGCCGACTATTTCACGTGGTATCTGCACTGCGCCTTGCGCCGCCTCGGCATTCGGCCGACCATCGTCATGACAGTGCACGGATTGCTCACCGCCACGCCCCGGCAAAGTGCCATGACCGCATGGAACACCTTCGTACATCGACGCATCGCCGATGGAGTGATCGCTTGCTCGGAGAAGCAGATGGATGCTCTCCGGCCGAAGAGAGGAGGCAGACTCTTCCACGTGCCGCACGGCGTGGCGATGGGTCTACCGCCCGTCCGCGACCGCGGTGCCGGACGACACGTCGCCTTCGTCGGGCGGCTCTCTCCCGAGAAGGATCCCCAGCTCTTCGTCCGAGCTGCCGCGCTTATCCATCGTCGGCTCGAAGACACGAGATTCACGATCGTCGGACACGGGCCTCAAGCCAATAACGTGCGGGGTTTGATTAACAAGATGGGTCTTGCCGATGCGGTCACGATGGTGCCGTACATAGCAAACGTTCCTGCATTGCTCGCCGACGTCGACGTGTTGGTAAACACGTCGTCAACCGAAGCGACCCCCCGCACCATCATCGAGGCGCTCGCGGCCGGGGCCGCCGTCGTTGCCCCAGAGATCGGAGATGTTCCCAGGATGCTCGGTGGCGGCGATGGCGGATGGCTCTACGACGCTCGCACGCCTGAAACGGTGGCGGACGAAGTTATTCGGGCACTCACCGACCCAATCGGCAGAGCCGAGCGCGCGGCGCGCGGTCGGGCCATTGCCATGCAGTTCTACTCGGAGGACGTCGTGTTTTCCAGCTTGGACGCCGTCTATCGCTCTGTAATGGAGGGAGCGGACGCTTAGCCAAGACCGGCGTCATCGTGGTTGTGAGCGGCGTCGCGATATTGCGACATGTCGATCGGCGGGAACCGGCGCTCAATGGCGTCGATCGTTTGCCCGTCCCACACGGCGTCTCCAATAGCGGGGAAGCCGATAAGCGAACGTTCCTCCGGGGACAATCGGACGATTAGGTCATACATGTCAGCCGAGACGAGCATGTTTGGCCACGCCACGAACCCTTGCCAGCGCCGCCAAGGCGCGTAGGCGAAACTAAGCGAGAGCCTGCAAGCTTGCTGCCCCGTTACCGCGGTCGCCCGATGGAACGCCGTGTAGTCGTAGACGAGCAGCGACCCTGCCTCACAGACGATTCGACGCTCCGCCGCGTAGAGATCAGGGCGCTCGCCACGGCTGACGGAGCCAACGTGGTCCTCGATCCCTGATGTGTCCGCGACGGAAACAATTGCCGTCGGGCCGTCCTCGGCCGTGACATCGCTGAGGTAGAGAAAGCAACCGAGGATGTCGCCGAAGCTCGGAACCAGCAAAGTGTGATTGGGAAAGTCACGGTGCAATTCCTGCTCGAAGTCGGCAGCACCTGCAAACTTCGCTTGATAGCCGGCGCGCATCAAGCAGAGATCCTCGCTGCCGAGCAGCTGCTGAGCGATCGCTCGGCAGCGCCGATCAAACGGGATGCGGTCGAGCGCGATCCTCCCGGTCGGGACCATCCGTACCGAGGCGAACGCGTCGCCCCGGAGGCCTTGGAAACGAAGGGACTGTTCGAAGTAATGGTCGCGCCGCGGAAACACGTCGTACAAAGGTAAATCGGCGATCTCGTCGCGCATCAGGAACCCGGGAACGACCGCCCATCCATGATTTCCGAAGTGCCGCACAGCCTCGTCCGACAGCGCACCACCGCTATGCTTCGGCACGTCATCGCTGAATGCCGCGTCCTGAACGCCCATATCGTGACTGTACGCGCCGGGCCGTCACCGAATGGGACGCACCGCGTGAGCCAGCTGAAGGAGGAGCCTCGTGCAACAAACCGAACGGTACCTCTTCGACCTGCGGGGCTACATCGTGTTGCGCTCGGTACTCGACGATGGCGAAATGAATACGCTGCGAGAGGAGGTATCGGCCGGAGGTGCAGCGCTTGCGCTGGATGATCATCCCTCCATTCACGCAGGCTTTCCTACCTCGTACTTCGACGACGGAAGTTGGGCAGGTGCAAAGGGTCCGAAGTACTGGACTGCTTCTGCGATGTTGGAGTGGGGGCCGCACATTCGATCCCTCGTCGGAGACGTGCGACTGGGGAGTTACCTGCGCGCCCTCCTGGGCGACAGCTACCGGTTAGACCACGCGTACGGCGTCTTCGCCCGGAAGGGTGCAGGGCAGCACCCTTTACACAACGGTGGCACACCTTACGACCCAAGCCAGGCGTATGTCGTGCGCGACGGCGTGATGCACAACTCGATGGTCGTGGCCCAGTACGCCCTCACAGACGCCGTTGACGGTGGGTTCTGGTGCGTGCCGGGCAGCCACAAGTCGAGCTTTCCGCTCCCTGAGGAGTGGCTTTGTGACACGTCAGAGGCGCCGGTGGAGCTGGTCGCACTGCGCGCGGGTGATGTGCTGATCTTTACCGAGGCGCTTACGCACGGCTCGCCAGGCTGGGTAGGAGCCCACGATCGGTGGGCACTATTGTATAAGTATTGTCCGGGGTCGGTGCAGTGGGAATCCGCTTCGCCGTTCGTTAGCCGCGATCGCTATGAGTGGAACGAGAGGCAGCGCCGTGTTCTCGAGCCCCCGTACGCCGGCGGCCGACACGTGATCGATGGGTGACTAGGTTTCGTCCCAGGTCTGATACGGCGTGCCTCGGCGAAAGTCGATCGCGCCACGAACCCGTGCAGCCAATTCGATCACTCCGAGGAGTGCGATCGCCGGGATGGAACGCGGGACAGATAGCGCCTGCCGTAAAACGACTCGAACGAGCAGGTTGCGTAATCTAAGTGTCGAGGCGCTGTAATCAAGGTTCCTGCTCGCCCAAAGGTGTTGGCAGTAAATGCGGCGCCGCTGTCCAAAGAGCGCTCTGACTGACTCGACTCCGTAATTCCAAACGACCGCTTCGTCGACATATTCGATCCGGTAGCCCAGCTCTGTGGCGAGCGCCTCCATTACGACCTCGTCGCAATGAGCGACCATCGGGAGTTCGGGCACGATCGACCGCCGGATTGCCACCACCTCGCCGAGCTTCGGAGAGCGCAAGGCAGCCCAGTGATGCATGTCCCAGAGAACCTCGTTCACCAATGCGAGAGGCCGTTGGCTCTGTCGTCGCTGGCGGACGCGCGGGCCGGTCATCCCGCAAGACGCGTCGCTGACGAGAGGTGAGCAGAGTCGCTCGATGAGATCGTCCGCCGGAATCGTGTCTCCAGCGGCGACGACGATGATGTCACCCTTCGCCACCCGCAGAAACTCGTTAATCGCAACAATCTTGCCGGCTCGCTCGGGGCGGTCGATGACCGTCAGACGACTGTCACGCGACGCAGCGCGCGCGCGCGGAACTGTTCGGTCCGAGCTCCCTGATGAGATGACGATGACCTGATCGATCGTCACGTTGCTGGGCCTCTGGTCCAGGAACGCACTTAGGCAGTGACCGATCAGGAGCTCCTCGTCGTAAGCGAAGATCCCAAGGCTGACGGATGGGCGGCGCAGCTCGTTGGTCGGGGACGTGCCACGCGGATTGGGCCCCTCAACTCGCATCTTCACCCACGAACCGTGGTCAGCCTAATAACGCTCCAAGAGCACGCGACTAGCGTCATCAAGTGCTCAGTTCACCTGGTCCGACTGATCATCGCCCCGCTCCACTGATGCTGCTTCCTGATCTCGCCGTGTCGGACTTGTCGAACAGTATCGCACTGACCTTCGATGATGGCCCCGAACAGCCTTGGACCGGCCATGTCTTGGAGATCCTGCGGCGACGCGGCGTCCCTGCAACCTTCTTCGTGCTCGGCACGAAGGTCGAGGCCGAGACCGGTTTACTCGAGCGCATCGTTTCCGCGGGCTGCGAAGTGGGCATTCACGGCTGGGATCATCGTCGGTGGCCCGAACTCACCTCCGAGGAGCTTCGTGAAAATCTCCGACGAACGACAGGTCTCATATACGACCTCACGGGGCGTTGGCCGCGGTTCGCTCGTCCGCCACATGGTGACATCGATCGGCGGACCCAAAGCGAGATGGAGCAGGCGTCGCTAAGGGCGGTGTTCTGGAGCGTTGTGGCGTGGGACTGGACACGGCCCGGAACGGCGGCGATCGTCGAGCACGTTGAGTACCAGCTCCAGCCCGGTTCGATCATCCTTCTGCACGATGGCGGCGGCGACCGCTCGCAGACTGTCGCCGCCATCGAACCGATCCTCGATCTCGTTGAGGAGCGGGGTCTTGTACCCGTATCACTCGCACCCCCGCTGACGTGAACAGGCGATTCTCGGTCGCCACCTGTAACGTCCAGTGGGCCTCCGACGGAGGTCTCTCGGCGTCGCTCGAGGGCCTCGTTCACCGCCTGGACGCCGATGTGACCTTTCTGCAGGAGGTGTGGCGCCCGTTCGGAGCGGACGAAGTGTTGCATGGGCTCGCGAGATTGGAGCAGGTAACCGTCATCCATGAGCCGCTCACGGATCGAGCGCTCCTCGGCGGGCACCGCATCGCGAAACGTGCGGAGTCCGGCGAGGGGAGTTGGGGTCTCGCAGCTGTTTGTCGGCTACCCGTGGTCGCCGCGACGTCGTGGGCACTCCGCAGAGCGTGGCGGGACCCAGTGCCAAGGGTGGCGCTGGAACTTGAGGTGCTGGTCGGCGCTCGGCCCGTCAAGGTGCTCGGTACGCACCTCTCTCAGCGCTTGCCTTCGAACGTACTCCAGTTGCGAGAGCTGCTCGGCATTGCCGACGAGGTCGGCGTAGACGTCATCGTCGGCGATTTGAATACGCCAGGTGTAGTCGTGCGCCGCCTGCTAGGCAGGTTCCGATCCGGTGTGCGCGCTGCGACGTGGCCAGCGTCGCATCCGCTAGTCCAGTTGGACCATGTCGCTGTTTCCAACCGGGTCGGAGTCGTGGGCGCGCAAATCATCCGCACGCATGCAGATCATCTCGCGCTTCGGCTTGAGCTCGAGGTGTGATACGACCCGGCTCAAGGGACAAGGGCACCGTAAACCGCGTCCAGCTTCCGCGCCATTTCCGTAGCCTCAAACCGCGAAACCCACGCTCGGCCGGCGGCGCCCATTGCCTCGCATCTCGATCGGTCCCTGAGCAGGTTGATAAGTGCGTCTGCGAGTGCAGCAACGTCTCCGGGCGGGACGATTATTGCCGTGTCATCACAGACGAACTCTGGGATTCCGCCGTGATCCGAAGTAACGACGGGCCGACCCATGGCCTGAGCCTCAAGGTTGCCCACGTGCTGTGATTCGCTGTCGCCGTCAGCTGCCGTCAGGCTCGGAGACACGTAAACGCGCGCTGATCGGATCACCTCACGAACCTGGCGGCGCGGATCCGTCGATGATGGCGACACGACGGCGATGCCGTAGTCGGGATCGCTGGGCGGCACATCCGGGCCGTAACCCACGAGGACCAACGTCGCTCCTGGAACAGCACGCCTGACTATCCGCCATGCGGTCGTCAGGACCTGGATTCCTTTCTTTTCGACGAACCGACCGACGAACACTACCCGGGGAACCTCAGGTAGGGGATGCTCGGTGAAATGCGTGAGGTCGATGCCGGCGGGAACGACCGAGATCCGATCGAGCGGAACGCCGATTCGGGCCACGGTATCTCTCAGGAACCGAGACGGGACGACCGCTTGAGCGACCTCGGATAAGCGCATAAGTCGGGTAGGATCATGCGTCGGTAAGACCGTGACGTCGTAGCCCCAGAATGATGCGACGAGCGGAACTTCGAGACGCGATGCGAGTTCCGCAGCGTCCGGAAGTCCGTAGCCGTGGTGCAGGTGCACCAACGACGGCCGCCAGTCGCCGAGGGCGGCGACAACGGCGTCGGCCGTACGCTCGCCCTCTGGCGGCGGGCCTTCCGAGGCCGAGGAAAGACTGAGCACGTGCTCGATTGCGTAGACGTCACGGTTGATCAGTTCGCCACGACTCACGACCAGCCCAGGCCATCCGCTCCTGGTCACCTGGTTGTGGACGAACGAGTCACTCAACCAGAGCCACTGCGTGACGTAGTGAAGGACCGCTCCTTCCGTCACGTTGCTTGAATCCTATAGGTCTTGCCGCGGAGCGCTTCGGCGCCGGAAGGAAGCGGCTGCGATCGGGATCGGAGAAGCTCGACATCCGCCGCCGCGGCGGTCGCTCCGGACGGAGCAGGCTTCCACGGCACGCCGATAACGGTCAGCCCCCGGACATGGATGTCGGAGTAGGTCGGCAGCAGCACGACGCGGGTCGCCATCGGAGCCGGCAGCACGAGCGTTGCCAGTGGGCGCGCCGACGAAAGCGCGCGGGCGACCTCGAGAGCAGATCCCGAGGCGTCCACGATCACCCGATGCTCCTGTGAATGGCCTTTATCGAGGTCACGTAGGAGCATCCCGGCTAGCACCCCGCATCCGATCACTTCGACGCTCGATGGCCCGCAGGACGCAACGAGACGAGCGACTGCGTCGACCGCACCACGCAGCTCGATAGCCGCGGTCTCGATACCGGCTTCCGAGTCGGGGTACAAACGACCGACGCAAAGTCGCTCTTGTTCCTCGGGGACATCGACCAGCATCATCGAAGAGCGCGGCACGTCGGCCAAGACTCGCACACCGCCGCCTGGGAGATTCTCGATCACCACGAGATGGGCACTCACGCCGGATTTGGGTCGAGCTCGACCCTGCGGTGTTCACGTGCTGCGACGTAGGCAGCGTTAATGACCGCATGCACGACGAGCGCGTCCCGGACGGAGGCCTCGGGACGCGATCCGTCGGCGCAGCTCTCGAGGAAGGCGTCTAGCGCTGCCACTTTCGGGTCGAGTCGCGCTGCCCGGACGCGCCGAGTTGTCGGGGACACGAGCGACGTTGTGCGGCCCTTTGGCAGAAGTTCCACGCGCCCACCGCTCCCCCAAACGGCGAGACCCTCGCCGGGACCGCCAACAACCGCTGCGGACCCCACGAACGTCGCCACAAGGCCGTTGAACGATGCGCACACCGTTGCGGACTCCTCAATGTCGGCGGCGATGGCGGACGGCGTCATCGAAGCCTCCACCCATTCACATGGCCCGCCCACTAGCGCGACGATCGCGTCGACATGGTGGTAAAGATTCATTAGAACGAAGCCACCACCGGACCGAGTTCGATCAAAGCGCCAGGTTGATACCTCGCGTCCGCTGTAGCCGCCATAGTAATAGGCAGGCGACTTGTCGATCAGATACGTGGACAGCGCTCCTAGCGGTCGACCGAGAAGACCGTCCGCGATAGTTTCGCGGGCGGCCAGAAACGACGGCTCGTACCGAAGTGGCAGCCATACGCCGACGGTCACACCTACAGAGTCAGCGGCGTTGGCAATCCGGGTCGCCGCTCCGACGTCAACACCGAGCGGCTTCTCAAACAGCACGTGCTTGCCGGCTTGCATCGCGGCTACGCCGAGCCCTTCGTGGGTGTCGTGCGGCGTCGCGATCACGACGGCCCCGATGTCGTCGCGGCGCAGAATCTCGTCGAGGGATGCGGACACACTCGTCCGATATCGCAACGCGATGTCGCTTGCGAGGTCGGTCGCGGGGTCAAAGACGGACACGAGCTCGCATCGATCCGAAGCCGAGATCATGGCTGCGTCGCGCTCGCCCACGTCTCCGCAGCCGAGGAGCGCTAGGCCGAGGCGCCTCCTCGACGTGCGTGTTGCAGCCGACTGTGCCGATTTGCGTCGCGGCTTGGGCGGTGCCGCCGACCAGTCGAACGCAACTGCGACGAGGGCCGCGTCAGTACTAATCCGTCGATAGACGAGGGGGGCGGTCTCAGCACGGTGCACTTCGACAAGGTTCCGGAAGGTGACCTCTCCGTGCTCCAACATATTGTGGTACTCCGCACTCAGCGCCTCTTCGATCCTGGCGGCCTGCAGCCTGTCGAACTTGAGCGTGTCGATGTGGGCCCCGATAATCCGGAGTCCGCGGTCCTGAAGTTGACCCATATCGACCGGCGCGGTGTGAGCCCGGGGCGACCCAAGCAAGACGACGGTCCCGCCATCAGCGACGTGATCGAGCGCGACGGGCAGCCCACGTGGCGAGCCGGAGGCGTCCACCACGAGTGAGCAGCGTGGCTGGTCGCGACGACCGACGACGTCGAATGTTACGCGCTCCTCACCGCGGATCGACCAAGCCTTCGCGTCGGATGCGGCGAGGACATGGCACGCCTTAGCCCCGCGTGCAACCGCGAGGCGCCGCGTAATCGCGCCAACGAGACCGGCACCAACCACAACGAGCGGTGTAGACGCCGGATGACCTCCGGCTCGGAGCCCGTTCAGGCACGTAATCCCCAGCTGCCAAAGAGCCGCGTCGACTTCGTCGACGTCAGCCGCGATGCTGTGCACTTGGCTAGGCGGCACGACGATGTGGCTTTGATGGGGAGCACCGCGGATCGCCACGCGCTCGCCTACGTGCCCCGGACCGTCGACAACCACACCCGCCGACAAGTACCCGGGAACGTGCGGAAACCCGATGTGCGCGTTCGGCAGGCCCAAGAACCGAGCCCGCTCTGTGCCAGTGCTCACCACACTCGTCGTAGTTGAGACGATGAACTGAGTTCGGTCGCGTGGCGGCAACTCGAAGTGAACTAGTTCCGCTCGTCCAGCTGCTGGCCAACTGACTGCCTTCACATCGATCGGTACGGTGGTCAGGAAGTTCCTAATTGAGTAGTGTCAAAGAGTGACGTGGACACGGGCTCCGGTCCCGCTGTCGCGCGATCATGGCACACCTAATTCGTTGGGGACGTCCTCTGGTGGCGCTGCTATTCCTTCCCGCGCCACTCGGGCCACAGGACGCTCGCGGGGTGAGCGACGAGGCTCCGTACTCGCCAGGACCTGTAATGGTCCGCTGCGGAAGTACGCGCGCATCGTCGCAAGTCGCGTCTGTTTCGCGACATTGTTGACACTCTGCTCGCCAGCATTTGGTCCGTGGGGACGTCCCCGTAGACCGATTCGTCGAGTGCCACGTCCAACTCGCGCAATTTTCGTAACGCACTCCGCGAGCGGTTGGAGACGTCTCTCGATTGCGAAGCGGGGCTTTGACTGTCCGAGCGAGGCGCCGACTGTCTTCGGCTTCAGGCCCGCCAGGCCGTTAACGCCGCGAGGAAGCCAATGAATTACACGGACCTCACCTCACCGAGCGGCACTGTCCTGAAGCTCGCCGGCGACGAGCGGGTCGTTGTCCTCTCTCCGCACCTCGACGACGCAGCACTATCGCTGGGCGCCACGATCGCTACTGCCGTCGACGCTGGCTGCGAAACGCTAATCGCGACGTTCTTTACCGCGCAGCCGAACGGCCCCCTATCGGCAGCGGCTCAGGAGTTCCACGCCCGATGCCACTTGGACGATTCAAGCGCTGTGGCGACACGCGTCGCGGAGGACCTCGCTGCACGAGCGGTCCTCCGCTCCGACGGGGTCCATCTCGGCCTTGAGGAGTGCTTTTACCGGCAGCGGGGTGGGCTGCCGGTGCACGCTGCCGAGTCATCGATCTTTGAGTCGACGCCCGAGGACGAGTCGGATGTTCTCGACAAGGTCACGGAAGGGCTTCGGGAAGTCATTCGGACATTCGAGCCAGACTTAGTTTTTCTCCCGCTTGGCGTCGGAAATCACATCGACCATCTACTAGTGCGAGGCGCCGCGATGCGGATGCGCCACGCGTCGCGTGCCGCGAGATGGCTGGCCTACGAGGAGCTGCCCTATGTTCTCTTCGAGCGGTGCAAGGGCTACGATGCGGGCCTTGAAGGCCCGTCCCTCCAGGTCGAAACATCTGCTGCGGCTTGGCCTCGCAAGCTAGAAGCGATCGGCTGCTACACGTCACAGCTTCCTATCCTGTTCGAAGCGGCGACTGGATGGCGTCAAGAGGTCCTCCGGCATGCAACTGCAGGGCGGCTTGCGCGACCGACAGAGCGTGTGTGGGTCTCTTGGTGAGTCCACGCCGAAGCGCTCGCAAGGCGTACATCGCCGCTCGCTATTGGGAAGAAGTCGCTCGCTCGGTCAGGGACCGCAACGTCGAGGACGAACTCCTCGCTGGGGACGAAACGCCTTTTCATCGCTACAAGCGCGCCCTCGTGTCTCGCAGCATTCGTCAACTTGACCTCCACGCTGCACGCGTCCTGGAGGTCGGTTGCGGGCCGGGGGGCAACCTATCGCTTATCGAGTCGAGCGCCATGGTAGTCGGGGTTGATCAGAGCGGGTCAATGTTACGGCTCGCCGGCCTACGGACCGAGGGACTGCTCGTGCGCTGTGCTGGTGCAGCGCTTCCATTTCGCGATGGCGCCTTCGACCTCGTTTTGTTCGTGACCGTGCTGCAGCACAACGACGACGCCACGGCGAATCGTTTGATCGCTGAAGCGTGTCGAGTCGCCGACCACGTGCATCTCTACGAGGACACATCCTGGATCAGCATCCGCGATCGCCCGTCTCACTTCTCCCGAAGTAAGCGCCGTTACATAGCATGGTTTAGCGACCGGGGTTACCTGTGCTCCGACTTCGAACCGTTCCGAATTTTCGCCAGTGAGACGTTCGCGACGGGTACACGCCGGTTTTTGAACCGCCGTACACGACACGAGGGCGAACCCGTGAGCCGGCGGCATCGCTCCGTCGAACAACGGGGTCTCCGGGTTACGAGGCAACTTGACCCGTGGTTGCCCTCCCCGGTCGGGATTGCCCGGCTGAGCTTTCGCCGCCGTGCGATCACGCGGTGAAGGAGTAGCGGTGACTGATCCAGATCGCCAGCGCCGACGTCTACTGCTCCTTGCCTTTTACGTCCCACCGGCCACAGGTGGCGGGGTGCCTCGCCCGACAAAGCTATCGGCGTTCCTCGAGGAACTCGGTTGGGAGGTGACAGTGCTAACCGTTCGGCGAACGGGAGACATCGATCCGTTACTCGCGCCACCGCCAAGGTTGATCACAACGAAGGAGGTGAACTTAGGCTGGTTATTGCGCGCGTTCGATCGACTTGAGCGCGCTCTCGCTCGCCGCGCTAGCCGTCAGCGCGACGCCGCGTCCGAACCGCCCCTAATCGAAACCGAGTTCGCCGTCCGCGAGGCGGAACTCCCAGCAAGCCGTCCCGGATGGTTTCTCCCCGCTGTGCTCGCCGGTGTTCGATCGTCGCGGCGTGCTCGATTCGACGTCGTCTTAGCATCTCAGCCACCTCCGGTGGTCGGCATGGCTGGATGCATCATCGCTCGCATAACGAGAACCCCGTTCGTCTTGGAGTATCGCGACCCTTGGTCGGTCGATCCCGTGTGGCGCTACGATGACATCGGGAGACCACGTCACGATCCCGCCGTGCGCGCCCGGCTGCGCGTTGCAAGATTGATCGAGGGAGCGATGCTCCGCCAGGCCGCTGGCGCAATCGTCGTCAACGGCGAACCCAACGTCGCAGCGCTCAAGGACACGTTCCCGCGCGCTCTTAAGGACAAGCCGGTGTGGCACATCCCGAACGGCGTCGACCTTGACGACGTCCGTCGCACCGCTGCCGTCGCTCGCTCGCAACCGTTAACGAACGATCCAAGTCGCGCGTCGCGCCTAGTAGTCAGCCATAATGGCCACTTCTACGGACACCACACGCCATATTTCGTCGTGCGAGGCCTGCGGGAGTTGGCTGCGTCGGATCCCGCGACGAGCGCGCGGCTGCGTGTCGACTTCGTAGGGTGGGGTTTCCCCGAGCGCCTTCGGCTTGCGCTTCCAGAGTGGGGACTTGAGGACATAGTCCGGGTGCTCCCTGCGGAGTCGTACTCGGGGTCCCTAGTGCGCCAACACCGCGCCAACGCACTGCTTTTGGTGCTGCCACCGTACTCTTCTTACGTTGACTGCATACCTACGAAGCTTTGGGAGTACATGGCCATGGGAAAGCCCATAATCTCGGTTAGTCCGCACGGCCGGGCGACTGAGCTCCTCTCCCGAGAGCTACCCGTCTTGCACGCCGAACCGACAAGTCCAGTCGCAATCGCTTCCGCGTTCCGGGGCCTAGTCGAGCTGATCGATGCAACCCCACTCGGGGAACCCGCAACTCGCCACGATGCCCCCTGGGACTACCGGTCTCGCGCTCGAGATCTGAATGTCGTGCTCCGATCGGTCACCGGCTCGCGCTAGCGCTAATAGCGCGCTGCGTTCCGATCCGCTCCGTCGATCATTCCGATGTACTCGTATGGCTCCCACCCGAGGAGTGACCTGAGCCGAACTGTCGCGTCGACGTGCACCCGCGGATCTAGCGAGACGAAGAAGTTCTCTTGCTGCCGAACAAAGGGTCGGCAGTAATAGGCGAGCAAGGCGTGCCGACGTGTCGCGGTCCGGTTCGCGCCGGTCCGGTGCCATAGACGCGCGTCAAGGCAAAGCGCCGACCCCGCGGGGCATTCGATGGGCGTGAGCGTATCGATTGCCGGCGGATCATCGATACGGTGGCTGCCGATGGAAACCTCGGTGGCTCCGTTCTCAGCCGTGAAGTCGTCGAGCGCCCAGATCACCGTTGCTGCGAGGGCATACGGCCAAGGTCGCGGAGCGTACAACTGATCGTTGTGGACGACCATCGGCTCTCCGCCGTGACCAGCAATGTTGGCACTCAGGTTCGACAGTAGGAACGGCCGGTCGAGCAGTTCCGCTACTAGGGCGAGCGCAATCTCGTGCTCGGCCAGTGCGACGAAAACATCGTCCTTGTTAAGCAGAGACCAGACTCGCTGGTTGCAACCGTTTGAATAGACGAAGTCGGTATCCCGAGCGACTTCGTCCGCGGCAATCGAGAGGAGGCGAGTACGAGTGTGTGCACACTCCTCGCTGGTGAGCGCGTCGCGCACTACGCAGCAACCGAACTCGCGCAGGTCGGCGGCGGCTTGGACGAGGGAGGTCACGGGTAGCGGCCCACTCATTGTGGTCTTCTCACGGATGACGCAGTGTCGTTTTAACGGATTCAGAAGACGTCCCAAAGACCACGGCGCAGAAGCCCTCGCCGACGCTCCATGCGTCCTTGGTCGCGGACTCGCTCCTCCTGTCGCAATCGGCGACAGTGCTGCCGGAACAGACGCGGCAAGCGTTCGCGAACCCGGCGGCATCGACCGAGGATCTCCCAAGGGCGCTCTGCCTAGCGACAGTCACGATGACAACGCCCCTTCGCGACCGAGCGCGACCGAGCGCGACCGGCACAGCATCGTTCGTTTGAGTTGGGTTGGGCGCCGGGCCATGACTTCTCCGATGCTTGGAGGCTCCACGAAACCGATGCCGATTCAAATTGATCGGGTCTCAGTTTCCCGTTCCTGCGACTCGCCACGCCGTCGCACGTCCGGTGACTACGTAGCGTCGCGCGACTACTGAATCGGCTTTTCGCGAACTTGAACCGCCCTAGATGGTATCGAGATAAGCGAGAACTTCCGGCGCATCCAGAAGTTTCGAGTGCTCGACTAGCGTGTCCACCGTCACTATTTGCATCGTCGGGTAGACGACGTTCCAGGTGGATCTCAACTGCTCCGTTAGCTGTAATCGTGGACTCGCGATCAATAGCTCTGTAGAAACATCGTACGCCGCGACAGATTGATTAGCGCATTGGAACGCAAGTAGCAGCCAACTACTATGAAACTCGTACTCACCGATGTCGTTCCCATGGCTTGGCAGTACTCGACGCACGATTTCTATCGCACGCTCCAGTTGGCTCCGTCCGTTCGTAGGGTCAAATGGCTGGTGCAACCCCGCTGCGGCGAACTCATCGAATAATTCGCCCTCCATACCAAATGCTTCGGGCAAAGTGCTGGCGGAGTAGACAGATTGCGCCCGTATTGCTTCCAAAGGAGTGGGCTCCACGAGTACCAAATTAACGTTAAGCCCAAGGTTTTTGAGTTCAGTCGCCGCGATCGTCGCTGGCCATCCTGACAGGCTGAAGCCCACCACGGTTACTTTCGTAATGCCGTCGACGAGCATCGCCTGAATCATGCGGGCTCGCCTTCGCGCATCATCGTGAAGGTCGACCGAATAGACGCCGTCGACAAATGGTTCAGGATCAAGCGCGTACAGCTCGCGTTCGTAGCCGCTCCGTCGCCAATTCGCCTGAACATGACTTGCGATACCGGGACAAGGCGACAGCAGCCAAATCGGAGGCTTGGTCCCCCGGCTCTGTCCCACCGGGCGCGGCAGCGAGGACCTGTCCTCGCCATCTGCCGCGAGTTCCTCGACGGTTGGATTCTGAAACAACATTCGAGGCGTGATCTCCACACCGGCGTTTCGTGCCCGTGAGATGACCTGAATGCTCAGGATCGAGTCGCCACCCAACGCGAAGAAATCATCGTGGACACCGACACGGTCCACTCCCAACACCTCACACCAAATCCCCGCAAGGAGTTCCTCAGTCGGAGTCCGCGGCGCCACAAACTCCTGGCCCAACTCCGGCCGCGAACCATCCGGCGCCGGCAACGCCTTGCGATCAACCTTGCCATTCGGCGTCAACGGCAACCCGTCCAACACCACAAACGCCGACGGCACCATGTAATCCGGCAACACCCGACGCAGAGACTCACGCAACTCCGTCGTCGACAGAACACTCCCATCGACGGGCACCACATAACCAACCAACCGCTTGTCACCCGGCGCATCCTCCCGAGCAACCACCACCGCCTCACCCACCCCCACACAACCCAGCAACGCGGCCTCAACCTCACCACACTCAATCCGGAACCCCCGGATCTTCACCTGATCATCCAGCCGACCCAAAAACTCCAAATTCCCATCCGGCAAATACCGCACCACATCACCAGTCCGATAAAGCCGCGCCCCCGCCACATCACTAAAGGGATGCGGCACAAACCGCTCCGCCGTCAACTCCGGACGACGCAAATACCCCCGCGCCAAACCCACCCCACCAATAAACAACTCGCCCGCCACACCCACCGGCACCGGACGACCCCACCGATCCAACACAAACAACTCCGTATTCGCAATCGGCCGACCAATCGGCGGCGACCCGACACCGTTCGAGCTGATGCGGCCGGCAGTGGTCACGACCGTGCACTCCGTCGGCCCGTAATGATTCACGATCTCAAACGGGACGCCCCCAACGCGTGCCGACCAACGATCACCTCCCACCAACAACCTGCCCAGAGACGCGTCAGACGCGCTGGGACTAGACACAACACCTTCCGCCATCGCCGTCGGTAAGAACGTGGTAGTCAAACCGTCGCGCTCCCACCAACCCAAAACGGCTTCAACGTCACCCCGGGCGGCACTAGGCACAAGCGACAATGACGCCCCGCTCGACAGCGGAGGCCACACCTCCCACACCGACGCGTCAAACGCTAACGAAGCGAACTGGCCACAACGCTGCGCCGCATCCAACCCGTAAGCCCCAACATGCCAACTCACCAAGTTGGTGAGGCTGCGGTGTTCGATGAGGACGCCCTTGGGTTGGCCGGTGGATCCCGACGTATAAATCACATAAGCCAAGTCGGTGGCAGTCGCCGCCGGACCCGGGTTCGTGTCCGGGAAGCCGTCATAAACCGACGACTCGTCCAAACACAGAACCTCAGCAACACCAACGGGCAACGAGCCCAGAAGATGACGCTGACTCAACAGGACTGGCGCGGCGGTGTCCTCGAGCATGAACGCAAGCCGATCAGCGGGATAGTCGGGATCCAACGGCACATACGCGCCTCCCGCCTTCAAAATCGCGAGTAACCCGACCACCATCTCCGGGCTGCGCTCCACACAGATCCCGACCAACACATCCGGACCCACACCCAGATCACGCAAATGATGCGCCAACCGGTTCGCCCGCCGATTCAACTCCCCATAAGACAGCGACACATCCTCAAACACCACCGCGGTCGCATCAGGATCCCGAACAACCTGATCCTCGAACAACTCATGCACACAACGATCCGACGGAAACTCGACCGCCGTGTCATTCCACTCCACCAACAACTGGCGCCGCTCATCAACGCCAAGCAACTCCAACTCACCGATCCGACAATCCGGATCCGCCACCATCCCCGCCAACAGGTTCCGCAAATGCCCCGCCATCCGCGCCACCGTCGACGAATCAAATCGTCGAGTGTCGTGGGAGAGGCGCAGCGACAAATGGGGGCGAGGCGAGGCGACGAGTAGTAGCGGGAAGTTTGTTTGTTCGTGGGCTCCGACGATGCGGACGTCGAACTCGTCGCGTTGAGGGGCAGCCGCCTCGATGGGGTAGTTCTCAAAGACGACGATATTTTCGAAAAGCGACGTGCCGGGTGGTAGTTCGCTGAGGTTCTGGATTTCTGCGAGCGAGCTGTATTCGAATTCGCGCAGCTCTATTTGTCTGTCCTGTAACTCGGTGAGCAAGTCGAGCACTGAAAACTCCCCGTCGACGCGCACGCGGACAGGCAGGGTGTTGATAAAGCAGCCCACCATCGATTCGACTCCGGGTAACGCCGCTGGTCGTCCTGAGGTCGTTGCGCCGAACACGACGTCGGTTTCGCCGCTATGAGCAGCGAGCAAGAGGGCCCAGGCGCCTTGAACCAGGGTGTTCAAAGTGAGGCGATGCTCTGCGGCAAATTGTTGAAGGAGCGCCGATAGTTCCTCATTGACCGTGACTTGCTGCGACACGACCCGCGGCATCTCATCTAACTCCGATTTATCCGCAGCGCTTCCCAGTGTTAGCGGACTTGAGAAACCTGCCAGGTAATCACGCCAGAAGGCTTGAGCCGACGCTTGATCCTGACCAGCGATCCATTGGATGTAATCCCGATAGGGCCGAGCCGCAACCGGAGCGGGACCACCTCCATAGACGGCGAACACCTCGTTAACGACACGACCCACGCTCCAACCGTCGAGAAGAAGATGGTGATAGCTCCACACCAGCCGATGTTTTCGGTCGGACTCGCGGATGCATCGGAATCGCATTAGCGGTGCCCGCGTTAGTTCGAATCCGGCGGCCCGATCAGTAGCCAGAAGTGCGCGTAGGGACTCCCGCTGTTCCGCGTGGTTTTGGTCTCGCCAGTCAAGATGTGCGAACTCGACGTCGGGTGATCGAACCACCACCTGAACGGGCTGGTCGAGCCCGTCCCAGAACACCGCCGCACGCAACGATTCGTGACGCGAGATCACGTCAAGCCAGGATTGTTCCAGCCTGCTGGCGTCAATGCCCTCAAACTGCATTTCAAGTTGCTCCACGTAGACGCCCGAATCCGGCGCGAACAACGTGTGGAACAACATGCCCTGCTGTAACGGCGCCAGTGGGTATATGTCCTCGACGCGGCGTAATCCGCCACACAAATCACCGATGCGATCGAGCTGCGACGGACTCAACCGCGCCAATGGAAAATCCGAAGGCGTGCAACCCTCGAACCCGACCGCGGTGCAGTGCTTGATGAGAGTTCGCAACTCAGCGAGAAACGCTGTGACTAAAACCTCAATGGTCGAACGTTCATGCAAGTCGCGCGAAAACGTGAAACCCACCTGCAGTTCACCGTCAACTACTTGAGCTACGACATCAAGTACATGGTCGCGTTGTGCATCAGGAGATCGTTCCCACCCCCGCGCCTCGCTCAGAACCCGAAACATCGACGCGGAGACCGCCGAAGAACTCTGCCCCAAATAGTTGAAACTCAGTTCCGCCGAAGCCGCCAACATCTCACGAACGGAACTGTCGGGATGTAAATGTCGCAACAAGCCAAATCCGATTCCGCGACCGGGAACCGTCCTTAGCTGTTCCTTGACCGAGATGAGGGTCTCACCCGGATCCACGACATCCTCAAGATCAAGACACACAGGGAAGAGAGAAGTGAACCATCCGATAGTCCGAGACAAATCGATGTCATCAAAAAGGTCCTCCCGGCCATGACCCTCAAGGTTGACCAACACCTTTGTCGAGCCAGCCCAACTGCTCACCGCTCGACCCAACGCCGCCAGCAACACATCATTGATCTGCGTCCGATAAATCGGGGGAACATCACGCAACAACGACGCCGTCGAACTTCGATCTAACTGCGCGCCGACAACGTCAGTAGAACCGACCCGATTCAGACCATCTCGATAGTCCAGCGGTAACGGCGTAGCCGACCGGACTCCGCTCCAATACTCAAGTTCAGCATTGAGCTCAGGGGAAGAAGCGAAGTCGGTCAGACGCTGCGACCACGCCTGGAACGAACTCGTCTTAGCCGGCAACTGCACTACCAAACCATCACGGAGTTGCGAATAGACCAGTCCGAGATCCTCAAAAAGAATCGACCAGGACACCCAGTCAATGACGAGATGGTGTGCCACCAGAAGCAGTCGCGCCTGACCCCCACCCAGATCAAACCAACACGCGCGCACCAGCGGACCTGCGCACAAATCCAGTCCGGCTTGGATCCGCCCCGCATGCTCCTGCAACAGACTTAGCCAATTCGGATGTCCCGACAGATCGACCCGTTCAAGCATGAACGGGCCGATCTGTGCGTCGCAGTGTTGCCGCCAAGCACCGTCAATCAACTCAAAACGAAGGCGCAACGCGTCGTGATGGCCAACTAGCTCTCCGAGCGCCTCCTCCAACAGATCCGCATGGGTGCCAGCCGTTACCTCCAAGAGCATCGACTGATTGAAATGGTGCGCATCAACGGTCGATCCTTCTAAGAACCAACGCTGGATCGGGCTCAACAACACGTGCCCCTCAACAGCCGCCTGAGATGCATGCACCCCGATCGAATGGCCCGCCACCGCCGCGAGTTCCTCGACGGTTGGATTCTGAAACAACATTCGAGGCGTGATCTCCACACCGGCGTTTCGTGCCCGTGAGATGACCTGAATGCTCAGGATCGAGTCGCCACCCAACGCGAAGAAATCATCGTGGACACCGACACGGTCCACTCCCAACACCTCACACCAAATCCCCGCAAGGAGTTCCTCAGTCGGAGTCCGCGGCGCCACAAACTCCTGGCCCAACTCCGGCCGCGAACCATCCGGCGCCGGCAACGCCTTGCGATCAACCTTGCCATTCGGCGTCAACGGCAACCCGTCCAACACCACAAACGCCGACGGCACCATGTAATCCGGCAACACCCGACGCAGAGACTCACGCAACTCCGTCGTCGACAGAACACTCCCATCGACGGGCACCACATAACCAACCAACCGCTTGTCACCCGGCGCATCCTCCCGAGCAACCACCACCGCCTCACCCACCCCCACACAACCCAGCAACGCGGCCTCAACCTCACCACACTCAATCCGGAACCCCCGGATCTTCACCTGATCATCCAGCCGACCCAAAAACTCCAAATTCCCATCCGGCAAATACCGCACCACATCACCAGTCCGATAAAGCCGCGCCCCCGCCACATCACTAAAGGGATGCGGCACAAACCGCTCCGCCGTCAACTCCGGACGACGCAAATACCCCCGCGCCAAACCCACCCCACCAATAAACAACTCGCCCGCCACACCCACCGGCACCGGACGACCCCACCGATCCAACACAAACAACTCCGTATTCGCAATCGGCCGACCAATCGGCGGCGACCCGACACCGTTCGAGCTGATGCGGCCGGCAGTGGTCACGACCGTGCACTCCGTCGGCCCGTAATGATTCACGATCTCAAACGGGACGCCCCCAACGTGTGCCGACCAACGATCACCTCCCACCAACAACCTGCCCAGAGACGCGTCAGACGCGCTGGGACTAGACACAACACCTTCCGCCATCGCCGTCGGTAAGAACGTGGTAGTCAAACCGTCGCGCTCCCACCAACCCAAAACGGCTTCAACGTCACCCCGGGCGGCACTAGGCACAAGCGACAATGACGCCCCGCTCGACAGCGGAGGCCACACCTCCCACACCGACGCGTCAAACGCTAACGAAGCGAACTGGCCACAACGCTGCGCCGCATCCAACCCGTAAGCCCCAACATGCCAACTCACCAAGTTGGTGAGGCTGCGGTGTTCGATGAGGACGCCCTTGGGTTGGCCGGTGGATCCCGACGTATAAATCACATAAGCCAAGTCGGTGGCAGTCGCCGCCGGACCCGGGTTCGTGTCCGGGAAGCCGTCATAAACCGACGACTCGTCCAAACACAGAACCTCAGCAACACCAACGGGCAACGAGCCCAGAAGATGACGCTGACTCAACAGGACTGGCGCGGCGGTGTCCTCGAGCATGAACGCAAGCCGATCAGCGGGATAGTCGGGATCCAACGGCACATACGCGCCTCCCGCCTTCAAAATCGCGAGTAACCCGACCACCATCTCCGGGCTGCGCTCCACACAGATCCCGACCAACACATCCGGACCCACACCCAGATCACGCAAATGATGCGCCAACCGGTTCGCCCGCCGATTCAACTCCCCATAAGACAGCGACACATCCTCAAACACCACCGCGGTCGCATCAGGATCCCGAACAACCTGATCCTCGAACAACTCATGCACACAACGATCCGACGGAAACTCGACCGCCGTGTCATTCCACTCCACCAACAACTGGCGCCGCTCATCAACGCCAAGCAACTCCAACTCACCGATCCGACAATCCGGATCCGCCACCATCCCCGCCAACAGGTTCCGCAAATGCCCCGCCATCCGCGCCACCGTCGACGAATCAAACAAATCCGTCGCATACTCGAACTCGCACAGCAACCCACCGTCGCCTTCGGCCATAGCCAAGGTCAGATCGAACTTCGCTGTTGTCCGCGAGACCCCGAATTGTTCAACGTCAAGAGAGCCCAGTGAGAAGGCCTCGCGCGAGTTGTTCTGCAAAACAAACATCGTCTGGAACAACGGCGTATGGCTCAGATCCCGCGGAAGCCGCAACTCCTCGACAAGTTTCTCGAACGGCAAATCCTGATGCGCATACGCGCCCAGCGCCGTCTCACGCACCCGACCCAACAACTCCCCGAAACTCGGATCACCCGCACAGTCAGCCCGCAACGGCAACGTGTTCACAAAAAAACCGATCAGCGGCTCAATCTCCGCCCGATTCCGGCCAGCGATCGGCGTGCCAACCACAAAATCGTCCTGACCGCTGTAACGATGCAGCAACACCTGGAACGCAGCCAACAACGTCATAAACAACGTCGCCCCATAACGCTGCCCCAAGTCACGCACACCATCGCTCAGCTCAGCATCAAGACTGAAACTGAAACTCGCTCCCGCATCACCGCGCACCGGCGGCCGCGGACGATCCGTCGGCAACTCCAACGCCGGCACACCGCCCAGATGGTCACGCCAAAACCCCAACTGCGTTTCCAGCACATCACCGGTCAACCACTCCCGCTGCCACACCGCAAAATCCGCATACTGAATCGCCAACGCTTCGAACGGCGCAGACTCACCGCGACTGAACGCGTCATAACCAGCAGACAACTCACGCAACAACACCGACAACGACCAACCATCAGTCACGATGTGATGCAACGTCAAAACAAACACGTGGTCCTCACCGCCCACACGCACCAACCCGGCGCGCACCAACGGACCACGCTCAAGATCAAACGGCCGCGACGCCTCCTCAACCACCAAACGCCGCGCCTCCAGCTCCGCCTCGCCCGGCGCCAACCCACTCACATCCCACACCACAACCGGCACATCCCCAACCGGCCAAATCACCTGCTCAGCCTTCCCCCCCGGCGCAGCAAACGTCGTGCGCAACACCTCATGCCGCGCCACCACCGCACCCAACGCCAACTCCAACGCCCCCACATCAAGCGACCCACGCAAACGCAACGCCAACGGAACGTTGTAAACCGAACTCGGAACAAGACGATCCAAAAACCACAACCGCTGCTGCGCAAACGACAACGGCAAATCACCGTCACGCGCCGCCACCACAATTGGCGGCGCGGCCGACTCGCCGCCACCGCCAGCCACCACATCGGCAAGCGCAGCCACCGTCGGATCCTCAAACAGACTGCGTAACAACAACTCGACGCCAAACACGACCCGCACCCGCGACACCACCTGCGTGGCCAACAACGAATGCCCACCCAACGCGAAGAAATCATCGTGGACACCGACACGGTCCACTCCCAACACCTCACACCAAATCCCCGCAAGGAGTTCCTCAGTCGGAGTCCGCGGCGCCACAAACTCCTGGCCCAACTCCGGCCGCGAACCATCCGGCGCCGGCAACGCCTTGCGATCAACCTTGCCATTCGGCGTCAACGGCAACCCGTCCAACACCACAAACGCCGACGGCACCATGTAATCCGGCAACACCCGACGCAGAGACTCACGCAACTCCGTCGTCGACAGAACACTCCCATCGACGGGCACCACATAACCAACCAACCGCTTGTCACCCGGCGCATCCTCCCGAGCAACCACCACCGCCTCACCCACCCCCACACAACCCAGCAACGCGGCCTCAACCTCACCACACTCAATCCGGAACCCCCGGATCTTCACCTGATCATCCAGCCGACCCAAAAACTCCAAATTCCCATCCGGCAAATACCGCACCACATCACCAGTCCGATAAAGCCGCGCCCCCGCCACATCACTAAAGGGATGCGGCACAAACCGCTCCGCCGTCAACTCCGGACGACGCAAATACCCCCGCGCCAAACCCACCCCACCAATAAACAACTCGCCCGCCACACCCACCGGCACCGGACGACCCCACCGATCCAACACAAACAACTCCGTATTCGCAATCGGCCGACCAATCGGCGGCGACCCAAGCGACACGGAGCCGTCGATCGGGAACTGCGCGGACCAGATCGTTGTCTCGGTCGGGCCATAAAGATTCCACACCGCACCGGCCCGAGACACCAGTTCCGACGCGAGACGCCGATTCATCGCTTCGCCACCACAAAGCACCGTTAACGCCGGCTTCTCCCAGCCTGCCTGAACCAGCATCTGCCACGTCACCGGCGTCGCCTGCATAACTGTGACCAGCGGATCGTTGACCGCCTCAACCAGCAAGTTCGCTTCAACCGCGGACGACGAACTCGCAATCCTCACGCTCGCGCCCTCGACGATCGGCAAAAACAACTCGAGGGCGGCAATATCAAAAGACAGCGACGTCACCGCGAGCATCCGACCGGCAACGCCCAAACCAAGATCAGCTTGCATCGAGATCACCAAGTTGGTGAGGCTGCGGTGTTCGATGAGGACGCCCTTGGGTTGGCCGGTGGATCCCGACGTATAAATCACATAAGCCAAGTCGGTGGCAGTCGCCGCCGGACCCGGGTTCGTGTCCGGGAAGCCGTCATAAACCGACGACTCGTCCAAACACAGAACCTCAGCAACACCAACGGGCAACGAGCCCAGAAGATGACGCTGACTCAACAGGACTGGCGCGGCGGTGTCCTCGAGCATGAACGCAAGCCGATCAGCGGGATAGTCGGGATCCAACGGCACATACGCGCCTCCCGCCTTCAAAATCGCGAGTAACCCGACCACCATCTCCGGGCTGCGCTCCACACAGATCCCGACCAACACATCCGGACCCACACCCAGATCACGCAAATGATGCGCCAACCGGTTCGCCCGCCGATTCAACTCCCCATAAGACAGCGACACATCCTCAAACACCACCGCGGTCGCATCAGGATCCCGAACAACCTGATCCTCGAACAACTCATGCACACAACGATCCGACGGAAACTCGACCGCCGTGTCATTCCACTCCACCAACAACTGGCGCCGCTCATCAACGCCAAGCAACTCCAACTCACCGATCCGACAATCCGGATCCGCCACCATCCCCGCCAACAGGTTCCGCAAATGCCCCGCCATCCGCGCCACCGTCGACGAATCAAACAAATCCGTCGCATACTCGAACTCGCACAGCAACCCACCGTCGCCTTCGGCCATAGCCAAGGTCAGATCGAACTTCGCTGTTGTCCGCGAGACCCCGAATTGTTCAACGTCAAGAGAGCCCAGTGAGAAGGCCTCGCGCGAGTTGTTCTGCAAAACAAACATCGTCTGGAACAACGGCGTATGGCTCAGATCCCGCGGAAGCCGCAACTCCTCGACAAGTTTCTCGAACGGCAAATCCTGATGCGCATACGCGCCCAGCGCCGTCTCACGCACCCGACCCAACAACTCCCCGAAACTCGGATCACCCGCACAGTCAGCCCGCAACGGCAACGTGTTCACAAAAAAACCGATCAGCGGCTCAATCTCCGCCCGATTCCGGCCAGCGATCGGCGTGCCAACCACAAAATCGTCCTGACCGCTGTAACGATGCAGCAACACCTGGAACGCAGCCAACAACGTCATAAACAACGTCGCCCCATAACGCTGCCCCAAGTCACGCACACCATCGCTCAGCTCAGCATCAAGACTGAAACTGAAACTCGCTCCCGCATCACCGCGCACCGGCGGCCGCGGACGATCCGTCGGCAACTCCAACGCCGGCACACCGCCCAGATGGTCACGCCAAAACCCCAACTGCGTTTCCAGCACATCACCGGTCAACCACTCCCGCTGCCACACCGCAAAATCCGCATACTGAATCGCCAACGCTTCGAACGGCGCAGACTCACCGCGACTGAACGCGTCATAACCAGCAGACAACTCACGCAACAACACCGACAACGACCAACCATCAGTCACGATGTGATGCAACGTCAAAACAAACACGTGGTCCTCACCGCCCACACGCACCAACCCGGCGCGCACCAACGGACCACGCTCAAGATCAAACGGCCGCGACGCCTCCTCAACCACCAAACGCCGCGCCTCCAGCTCCGCCTCGCCCGGCGCCAACCCACTCACATCCCACACCACAACCGGCACATCCCCAACCGGCCAAATCACCTGCTCAGCCTTCCCCCCCGGCGCAGCAAACGTCGTGCGCAACACCTCATGCCGCGCCACCACCGCACCCAACGCCAACTCCAACGCCCCCACATCAAGCGACCCACGCAAACGCAACGCCAACGGAACGTTGTAAACCGAACTCGGAACAAGACGATCCAAAAACCACAACCGCTGCTGCGCAAACGACAACGGCAAATCACCGTCACGCGCCGCCACCACAATTGGCGGCGCGGCCGACTCGCCGCCACCGCCAGCCACCACATCGGCAAGCGCAGCCACCGTCGGATCCTCAAACAGACTGCGTAACAACAACTCGACGCCAAACACGACCCGCACCCGCGACACCACCTGCGTGGCCAACAACGAATGCCCACCCAACGCGAAGAAATCATCGTGGACACCGACACGGTCCACTCCCAACACCTCACACCAAATCCCCGCAAGGAGTTCCTCAGTCGGAGTCCGCGGCGCCACAAACTCCTGGCCCAACTCCGGCCGCGAACCATCCGGCGCCGGCAACGCCTTGCGATCAACCTTGCCATTCGGCGTCAACGGCAACCCGTCCAACACCACAAACGCCGACGGCACCATGTAATCCGGCAACACCCGACGCAGAGACTCACGCAACTCCGTCGTCGACAGAACACTCCCATCGACGGGCACCACATAACCAACCAACCGCTTGTCACCCGGCGCATCCTCCCGAGCAACCACCACCGCCTCACCCACCCCCACACAACCCAGCAACGCGGCCTCAACCTCACCACACTCAATCCGGAACCCCCGGATCTTCACCTGATCATCCAGCCGACCCAAAAACTCCAAATTCCCATCCGGCAAATACCGCACCACATCACCAGTCCGATAAAGCCGCGCCCCCGCCACATCACTAAAGGGATGCGGCACAAACCGCTCCGCCGTCAACTCCGGACGACGCAAATACCCCCGCGCCAAACCCACCCCACCAATAAACAACTCGCCCGCCACACCCACCGGCACCGGACGACCCCACCGATCCAACACAAACAACTCCGTATTCGCAATCGGCCGACCAATCGGGAGACTTCCGCGAACGTCCTTCCGTATCGGATACGTGCACGTAAAAGTCGTGGCTTCAGTGGGTCCGTAGCCATTGACGACACTGACGGTCGGGGAAGCCTCCATGAATCGCGCAACATGTTGATAACTCAGCGTCTCGCCGCCGATAACCAAGGTAGACAAACCTGCAAACAGGCCTGCACTCCCTTGATCCACGTAGGCGTTAAATAGTGATGCGGTCAACCAAAGCATGCCAATGCTCTGGTTCCTAATGGTGACTTCCAGATCTCTGGCCGACGGCAGATCATTTCCTGACACGAGAACAGCGGTGCCGCCGTGCAGCAGCGGGCACCAAAGCTCAAACGTTGATGCATCAAAGTTCAAGGTGGCGAGATGCAACACCGTTGGTTTGCTTCCAACCGCAAGAAAAGGCAAGCCGAATACCAGCCGAAGAATCGAGTGGTGTTCGATGAGGACGCCCTTGGGTTGGCCGGTGGATCCCGACGTATAAATCACATAAGCCAAATTGTCGGCCGCAGCGATGGGGCCAGGATTCGTGTCGGGCTGATCAGCCCACGCCGCGACATCATCCACGCAGATAGCAAATGTGTTCGTCCAGGGCAGCCTGCCTTCGACAGCGCTGTGTGTGAGCAGGACTGGCGCGGCGGTGTCCTCGAGCATGAACGCAAGCCGATCAGCGGGATAGTCGGGATCCAACGGCACATACGCGCCTCCCGCCTTCAAAATCGCGAGTAACCCGACCACCATCTCCGGGCTGCGCTCCACACAGATCCCGACCAACACATCCGGACCCACACCCAGATCACGCAAATGATGCGCCAACCGGTTCGCCCGCCGATTCAACTCCCCATAAGACAGCGACACATCCTCAAACACCACCGCGGTCGCATCAGGATCCCGAACAACCTGATCCTCGAACAACTCATGCACACAACGATCCGACGGAAACTCGACCGCCGTGTCATTCCACTCCACCAACAACTGGCGCCGCTCATCAACGCCAAGCAACTCCAACTCACCGATCCGACAATCCGGATCCGCCACCATCCCCGCCAACAGGTTCCGCAAATGCCCCGCCATCCGCGCCACCGTCGACGAATCAAACAAATCCGTCGCATACTCAATCGCCCCGACAATGGCTTCATCGCTATCAATGAAATGGAACGACAAATCAAACTTGGCGGTCTCATGCGACAGTTCGAAACCATCGACTTCTAGACCTTCCAGCACCAACGTCCGGCCAGTCTCCGAGGCATGCAACCCGACACTCACCTGAAACAGCGGATGCCGACTCGGATCGCGCTCAGGCTGTAACTCCTCGACAAGTTTCTCGAACGGCAAATCCTGATGCGCATACGCGCCCAGCGCCGTCTCACGCACCCGACCCAACAACTCCCCGAAACTCGGATCACCCGCACAGTCAGCCCGCAACGGCAACGTGTTCACAAAAAAACCGATCAGCGGCTCAATCTCCGCCCGATTCCGGCCAGCGATCGGCGTGCCAACCACAAAATCGTCCTGACCGCTGTAACGATGCAGCAACACCTGGAACGCAGCCAACAACGTCATAAACAACGTCGCCCCATAACGCTGCCCCAAGTCACGCACACCATCGCTCAGCTCAGCATCAAGACTGAAACTGAAACTCGCTCCCGCATCACCGCGCACCGGCGGCCGCGGACGATCCGTCGGCAACTCCAACGCCGGCACACCGCCCAGATGGTCACGCCAAAACCCCAACTGCGTTTCCAGCACATCACCGGTCAACCACTCCCGCTGCCACACCGCAAAATCCGCATACTGAATCGCCAACGCTTCGAACGGCGCAGACTCACCGCGACTGAACGCGTCATAACCAGCAGACAACTCACGCAACAACACCGACAACGACCAACCATCAGTCACGATGTGATGCAACGTCAAAACAAACACGTGGTCCTCACCGCCCACACGCACCAACCCGGCGCGCACCAACGGACCACGCTCAAGATCAAACGGCCGCGACGCCTCCTCAACCACCAAACGCCGCGCCTCCAGCTCCGCCTCGCCCGGCGCCAACCCACTCACATCCCACACCACAACCGGCACATCCCCAACCGGCCAAATCACCTGCTCAGCCTTCCCCCCCGGCGCAGCAAACGTCGTGCGCAACACCTCATGCCGCGCCACCACCGCACCCAACGCCAACTCCAACGCCCCCACATCAAGCGACCCACGCAAACGCAACGCCAACGGAACGTTGTAAACCGAACTCTCCGGCGCCCACTGATGCAGAAACCACAACTGCTGCTGCGCAAACGACAACGGCAACGTCACATCACGAGACACACACACAACCCGCGGAACAACCACACCGACATCAGCCAGTAACGCCTCGTCGACCACCCGAGCCAACCCCGCCAACGTCGACGACTCAAACAGCGACTTCACCGCCAACTCGGCCTGGAACGCCGCCCGCACCCGCGACACCACCTGCGTGGCCAACAACGAATGCCCACCCAACGCGAAGAAATCATCGTGGACACCGACACGGTCCACTCCCAACACCTCACACCAAATCCCCGCAAGGAGTTCCTCAGTCGGAGTCCGCGGCGCCACAAACTCCTGGCCCAACTCCGGCCGCGAACCATCCGGCGCCGGCAACGCCTTGCGATCAACCTTGCCATTCGGCGTCAACGGCAACCCGTCCAACACCACAAACGCCGACGGCACCATGTAATCCGGCAACACCCGACGCAGAGACTCACGCAACTCCGTCGTCGACAGAACACTCCCATCGACGGGCACCACATAACCAACCAACCGCTTGTCACCCGGCGCATCCTCCCGAGCAACCACCACCGCCTCACCCACCCCCACACAACCCAGCAACGCGGCCTCAACCTCACCACACTCAATCCGGAACCCCCGGATCTTCACCTGATCATCCAGCCGACCCAAAAACTCCAAATTCCCATCCGGCAAATACCGCACCACATCACCAGTCCGATAAAGCCGCGCCCCCGCCACATCACTAAAGGGATGCGGCACAAACCGCTCCGCCGTCAACTCCGGACGACGCAAATACCCCCGCGCCAAACCCACCCCACCAATAAACAACTCGCCCGCCACACCCACCGGCACCGGACGACCCCACCGATCCAACACAAACAACTCCGTATTCGCAATCGGCCGACCAATCGACGGCGACCCGACACCCCCAATCCGGCAAATGGATGCATCGACCGTGCACTCCGTCGGCCCGTAAACGTTGAAAGCTACGACGGACGAATTAACCAATTGGAGCCAGAGCTTCGTTGAGATGGGTTCGCCGCCAAGAAGCAACACGCGACACCCAAGCTCGGACCTCAGTTCCAACAGGACAGCCAATTGCGACGGAGTGCAGTCGAAAACGTCCACCCCGTCCAACCACGCGACGAGAAGCGTTGGCTCTGTCCGAAGGCGATCAGGAATGACCTCCAGCTGATCACCAAGAGTCAGACCCGTGAGTTGCTGGACGGAGGCATCAAACGAAAGAGGTGCATTTAAGGCGATCCGACGAGCACCGGAAGGACGCGCGACTCTAAAGACGTCACCGAGAACCGTCATCAGGTTGACGACGCTGCGGTGTTCGATGAGGACGCCCTTGGGTTGGCCGGTGGATCCCGACGTATAAATCACATAAGCCAAGTCGGTGGCAGTCGCCGCCGGACCCGGGTTCGTGTCCGGGAAGCCGTCATAAACCGACGACTCGTCCAAACACAGAACCTCAGCAACACCAACGGGCAACGAGCCCAGAAGATGACGCTGACTCAACAGGACTGGCGCGGCGGTGTCCTCGAGCATGAACGCAAGCCGATCAGCGGGATAGTCGGGATCCAACGGCACATACGCGCCTCCCGCCTTCAAAATCGCGAGTAACCCGACCACCATCTCCGGGCTGCGCTCCACACAGATCCCGACCAACACATCCGGACCCACACCCAGATCACGCAAATGATGCGCCAACCGGTTCGCCCGCCGATTCAACTCCCCATAAGACAGCGACACATCCTCAAACACCACCGCGGTCGCATCAGGATCCCGAACAACCTGATCCTCGAACAACTCATGCACACAACGATCCGACGGAAACTCGACCGCCGTGTCATTCCACTCCACCAACAACTGGCGCCGCTCATCAACGCCAAGCAACTCCAACTCACCGATCCGACAATCCGGATCCGCCACAAGAAACTCGAGCGCGCGCACATACCAGTCGCCGACTTGTTCTGCGACTCGATGCGGGATAGCTGCGGCATCGATGTCGATCCCGAGATCGAGCCGCTTTCCGTCGGCTGACAGCTGAAAGCTCACGGCCAGCGCGAAATTTGTCCGTGCCTGAACGAACTCGAAGGCAGCGATCTCGTCCTTGACGCCGGATCCTGCGCTATGCGTGGCCCGTGTAAAATTGAATGTCGTATCGAACAACTCGCCGAGTTCACGCTCAAGCTCCGCCAAGGGGTACCTTCGAAAGCGGTACCCTTTTCGCTCACTCGCGACGACAGTTCTCACTAACTCCGAGCCTGTTGTCGACGCCGACGACGAGATGAAGAGCGGCGAGGTGTTGAGGAACAACCCGATCATGCTCTCGCCACCGGGGACGTTGGGACGACCGTGCGACACGAGCCCGGTCACAACGTCGGCGGCGCCGGTCAGCTGCTGCAACACGCATACATGGGCCGCGAGTAGCAACGAGCGAATAGACGTGTTAAGTCGACGCGCCACCTTCGACGCTTGCTCGAGTGCCTCAGGAGGAACGACAATCCGATCCGCGTGGAGTCGCCCTTCCCCAACGGGATCCGACGCCCGAATCCGAACTAGCGACGTCGGTCCACCGGAAAGTTCCTTGAGCCAGAACCCGCGCGCGTCGAGATCCGCGGCATGGCGCAATTCCTCGTCGACATAATCCTTGTAGGGAGGAGGCGTCGGGCGTTGAATCGTCGGGCGACCCTCTAAGGCTGCTCTGTAGTCGCCAAGAATTTCCTCGACCAGAAGAGAAACGCTCCGTCCGTCGAGTATTGAGTGATGGAAGGCGAGGCCGAGCCGGAAACCGTCTGCGGAAGGTTGAGTAAAAAAGCGAATGAGCGGCGGCTCAAGCCAAACAAAAGGGCGTGACCCCTCCGCCCTAAGCGTGGCGAGCCAGGTGGCATCGTCGCCAGCCGGGAGAAATAACAGATTCGGCACAAGCCCCTTCGGCCATACCAACTGCGTCGGTCCGACTGGATTAGCGAGGTCAAACGACGTTCGTAGTACCTCGTGTCGGTCCGAAGCTGACGTGGCAACGTCTTCAAACAGCTGAGCTTTCAGCGGCAGCGAGACGTTGGCGCTGAGAATGTCGTGGTACGTCCCACCGTCTAGCTCGGAGTGAAAGATCATTCCGAGCTGAAGCGGAGTCATTGGATACTGGCTCACGACGCTGTCGTCCATCACGAACGTCTGTCATCGCTGTCTACCTGCAGTCGAGCCAACTCGGCGACCACCGGATACTGAAAGAAGTCTCCGGGATCGATCTCCACACCGGCGTTTCGTGCCCGTGAGATGACCTGAATGCTCAGGATCGAGTCGCCACCCAACGCGAAGAAATCATCGTGGACACCGACACGGTCCACTCCCAACACCTCACACCAAATCCCCGCAAGGAGTTCCTCAGTCGGAGTCCGCGGCGCCACAAACTCCTGGCCCAACTCCGGCCGCGAACCATCCGGCGCCGGCAACGCCTTGCGATCAACCTTGCCATTCGGCGTCAACGGCAACCCGTCCAACACCACAAACGCCGACGGCACCATGTAATCCGGCAACACCCGACGCAGAGACTCACGCAACTCCGTCGTCGACAGAACACTCCCATCGACGGGCACCACATAACCAACCAACCGCTTGTCACCCGGCGCATCCTCCCGAGCAACCACCACCGCCTCACCCACCCCCACACAACCCAGCAACGCGGCCTCAACCTCACCACACTCAATCCGGAACCCCCGGATCTTCACCTGATCATCCAGCCGACCCAAAAACTCCAAATTCCCATCCGGCAAATACCGCACCACATCACCAGTCCGATAAAGCCGCGCCCCCGCCACATCACTAAAGGGATGCGGCACAAACCGCTCCGCCGTCAACTCCGGACGACGCAAATACCCCCGCGCCAAACCCACCCCACCAATAAACAACTCGCCCGCCACACCCACCGGCACCGGACGACCCCACCGATCCAACACAAACAACTCCGTATTCGCAATCGGCCGACCAATCGGCACCGAACTGCCGGGCGCACCCTCGTCCGAAATAGCAAACCAACTAGAAAACGTCGTTACCTCAGTCGGCCCATAACCATTCGCTAGCGTCGCATCCGATACGGAAAGAAACTGCCTTGTATGTCGACGACTCACCGCTTCGCCGCCAATCACTAGCGTGCGCAGGCCAGCCCAGGATCCGATCCCGCCATCGTCTACGTATGCGTTGAACAGTGAAGAAGTGAGCCACATAGTGTCGACGGCATGCTTCCCAATACTCCGCCCGACCTCCGCAGCATCTGGCGGCGTGACCGTTACCAATTGGACGATGGCGCCGCCTTGCAAGAGTGGCCACCAGACTTCGAATGTCGATGCATCGAAGCTCAGAGTTGCAAGCTGCAGCAGGCGCGGCCGATTCTGGCCAACGACGATCGGCAAGCCGAATACCAGCCGAAGAATCGAATGGTGTTCGATGAGGACGCCCTTGGGTTGGCCGGTGGATCCCGACGTATAAATCACATAAGCCAAGTCGGTGGCAGTCGCCGCCGGACCCGGGTTCGTGTCCGGGAAGCCGTCATAAGTGTCCGGATCGTCGATGCGAACAATCAACGTGTTCGTCCAGGGCAGCCTGCCTTCGACAGCGCTGTGTGTGAGCAGGACTGGCGCGGCGGTGTCCTCGAGCATGAACGCAAGCCGATCAGCGGGATAGTCGGGATCCAACGGCACATACGCGCCTCCCGCCTTCAAAATCGCGAGTAACCCGACCACCATCTCCGGGCTGCGCTCCACACAGATCCCGACCAACACATCCGGACCCACACCCAGATCACGCAAATGATGCGCCAACCGGTTCGCCCGCCGATTCAACTCCCCATAAGACAGCGACACATCCTCAAACACCACCGCGGTCGCATCAGGATCCCGAACAACCTGATCCTCGAACAACTCATGCACACAACGATCCGACGGAAACTCGACCGCCGTGTCATTCCACTCCACCAACAACTGGCGCCGCTCATCAACGCCAAGCAACTCCAACTCACCGATCCGACAATCCGGATCCGCCACCATCCCCGCCAACAGGTTCCGCAAATGCCCCGCCATCCGCGCCACCGTCGACGAATCAAACAAATCCGTCGCATACTCAATCGCCCCGACAATGGCTTCATCGCTATCAATGAAATGGAACGACAAATCAAACTTGGCGGTCTCATGCGACAGTTCGAAACCATCGACTTCTAGACCTTCCAGCACCAACGTCCGGCCAGTCTCCGAGGCATGCAACCCGACACTCACCTGAAACAGCGGATGCCGACTCGGATCGCGCTCAGGCTGTAACTCCTCGACAAGTTTCTCGAACGGCAAATCCTGATGCGCATACGCGCCCAGCGCCGTCTCACGCACCCGACCCAACAACTCCCCGAAACTCGGATCACCCGCACAGTCAGCCCGCAACGGCAACGTGTTCACAAAAAAACCGATCAGCGGCTCAATCTCCGCCCGATTCCGGCCAGCGATCGGCGTGCCAACCACAAAATCGTCCTGACCGCTGTAACGATGCAGCAACACCTGGAACGCAGCCAACAACGTCATAAACAACGTCGCCCCATAACGCTGCCCCAAGTCACGCACACCATCGCTCAGCTCAGCATCAAGACTGAAACTGAAACTCGCTCCCGCATCACCGCGCACCGGCGGCCGCGGACGATCCGTCGGCAACTCCAACGCCGGCACACCGCCCAGATGGTCACGCCAAAACCCCAACTGCGTTTCCAGCACATCACCGGTCAACCACTCCCGCTGCCACACCGCAAAATCCGCATACTGAATCGCCAACGCTTCGAACGGCGCAGACTCACCGCGACTGAACGCGTCATAACCAGCAGACAACTCACGCAACAACACCGACAACGACCAACCATCAGTCACGATGTGATGCAACGTCAAAACAAACACGTGGTCCTCACCGCCCACACGCACCAACCCGGCGCGCACCAACGGACCACGCTCAAGATCAAACGGCCGCGACGCCTCCTCAACCACCAAACGCCGCGCCTCCAGCTCCGCCTCGCCCGGCGCCAACCCACTCACATCCCACACCACAACCGGCACATCCCCAACCGGCCAAATCACCTGCTCAGCCTTCCCCCCCGGCGCAGCAAACGTCGTGCGCAACACCTCATGCCGCGCCACCACCGCACCCAACGCCAACTCCAACGCCCCCACATCAAGCGACCCACGCAAACGCAACGCCAACGGAACGTTGTAAACCGAACTCTCCGGCGCCCACTGATGCAGAAACCACAACTGCTGCTGCGCAAACGACAACGGCAACGTCACATCACGAGACACACACACAACCCGCGGAACAACCACACCGACATCAGCCAGTAACGCCTCGTCGACCACCCGAGCCAACCCCGCCAACGTCGACGACTCAAACAGCGACTTCACCGCCAACTCGGCCTGGAACGCCGCCCGCACCCGCGACACCACCTGCGTGGCCAACAACGAATGCCCACCCAACGCGAAGAAATCATCGTGGACACCGACACGGTCCACTCCCAACACCTCACACCAAATCCCCGCAAGGAGTTCCTCAGTCGGAGTCCGCGGCGCCACAAACTCCTGGCCCAACTCCGGCCGCGAACCATCCGGCGCCGGCAACGCCTTGCGATCAACCTTGCCATTCGGCGTCAACGGCAACCCGTCCAACACCACAAACGCCGACGGCACCATGTAATCCGGCAACACCCGACGCAGAGACTCACGCAACTCCGTCGTCGACAGAACACTCCCATCGACGGGCACCACATAACCAACCAACCGCTTGTCACCCGGCGCATCCTCCCGAGCAACCACCACCGCCTCACCCACCCCCACACAACCCAGCAACGCGGCCTCAACCTCACCACACTCAATCCGGAACCCCCGGATCTTCACCTGATCATCCAGCCGACCCAAAAACTCCAAATTCCCATCCGGCAAATACCGCACCACATCACCAGTCCGATAAAGCCGCGCCCCCGCCACATCACTAAAGGGATGCGGCACAAACCGCTCCGCCGTCAACTCCGGACGACGCAAATACCCCCGCGCCAAACCCACCCCACCAATAAACAACTCGCCCGCCACACCCACCGGCACCGGACGACCCCACCGATCCAACACAAACAACTCCGTATTCGCAATCGGCCGACCAATCGACGGCAAGCAACCATCCACAGGATTGTCCACAGGGAAACTGCTCGCGGTCGCCAGGACCGTCGCCTCAGTCGGCCCATAGTGATTGCCAAGCGTGATTCGGCTATCGACAGGAACTCCGCTCAGTAACCGATCACCACCAGTGAAGAGAACCCTCACCGAGGATCCAGCCTCCAACAGCCGTTCAACCGCTTCCACTGCCCAAACCGTCGCGATGTACGCGATCGACACCTCGCGATCAATCAACCAACGCACCGACGCGCTCAAATCCCGGCGCGTCCACTCGTCACAGACGACCACCGAGGCCCCTGCGACCAACCCCGCCCACAGTTCAAGAACTGACGCGTCAAAACCAAACTCAGCCAAAACCCCGCACCGATCCACGTGCGACACGCCATATCGGCCCACATGCCACTGCACAACATTCACGACTGACCGATGCTCGATCATCACGCCCTTGGGCTGGCCGGTGGATCCCGACGTATAAATCACATAAGCCAAGTCGGTGGCAGTCGCCGCCGGACCCGGGTTCGTGTCCGGGAAGCCGTCATAAACCGACGACTCGTCCAAACACAGAACCTCAGCAACACCAACGGGCAACGAGCCCAGAAGATGACGCTGACTCAACAGGACTGGCGCGGCGGTGTCCTCGAGCATGAACGCAAGCCGATCAGCGGGATAGTCGGGATCCAACGGCACATACGCGCCTCCCGCCTTCAAAATCGCGAGTAACCCGACCACCATCTCCGGGCTGCGCTCCACACAGATCCCGACCAACACATCCGGACCCACACCCAGATCACGCAAATGATGCGCCAACCGGTTCGCCCGCCGATTCAACTCCCCATAAGACAGCGACACATCCTCAAACACCACCGCGGTCGCATCAGGATCCCGAACAACCTGATCCTCGAACAACTCATGCACACAACGATCCGACGGAAACTCGACCGCCGTGTCATTCCACTCCACCAACAACTGGCGCCGCTCATTCGACCCCAAAAGCTCTAGTTGGGACAACCGCGCCTTCGGACGCCCGACGAGGTTCTCAAGTAGCCGCTTAAAACGCTCGGCCAGCCGTTCGATCGTCGCTCGGTCGAATAGCTCCGACGAGTACTCGAGAACGAAGCTCTGAGGCATCGAGCTAGCCACGCGCGCCGTCAACAACAGGTCGAACTTCGCGGTGTTTCTCGGGATCAATATTTCAGTAACTTCGGCACCAATTAGCCCGAGACGGTCGTGGTTCTCTGCCTCCATCGCAAAAGCGACTTGAAAAATCGGGTGTTGGCCGGTACTGCGATCCGGGCGCAGCACCTCCACGATGTGTTCGAACGGTACGTCCTGATGTCGCAGCGCCTGAAGCGTGACATCGCGGACGCGATCGACCACCTCAAGGAAGCTCGGATCGCCAGAAAGATCGAGACGCAGAGGAAGCACATTGGCGAAGAGCCCGACGACGTCTTCGGTGATCGAGTGTGTTCGCCCCGCGGTCGGCGTGCCCACAACGACCGTGTCTTGGTTGCTCACCTTCGCCAGAAGGCACGCCCAGGCTCCCAACAGCGCCATGAAAGGAGTTGCTTTGACGTTGCGCGCGATCGGCGCCAGTCCGGCGGTAGTGCCGGAGTCCACGAAGAAGTCGACCTGCCCGCCGGACGTAGTTGCACGACGCGTACACCGGTTGTCAACCGGCAATTCGATGCGGGAAACATCCGACAATTGTTGAGTCCAGTAGTCCAGCATTGCATCGAATTGCCCCTCGCCTGCTGCGCGGCGTTGCCAGTTGGCGAACTCCCTATAGCTGATTCGGGCTGGGCCGGCCTTGACCTCCTTGTCGGCGTGCAGGCGCGCTTCGTACCGTTCCGAGAGTTCGTTGAGTACGAGATTTAGCGACCAACCGTCCACGATCGCGTGGTGGAACGCCATGGCGAACGCGTACTCACGCTCACCAACTGCCCAAAGAGCCGCGCGCCATAGCGGAGCCGCACGTAAGTCGAACGGCCTTTGAACAAACGCCGTAACGGATCGCAGCAGATCATCCTCTGACAACTCTCCAACCGTGAAGTAAGCGCTGACATCGAGTGCGTCCTCGACCACCACGTGCGCCAACCCGGCGTGAATCTCAAATCTGCTCCGCAACGAGCCGTGGGATACGACCACCTCGCTCCATGCGTCGCGCAACGCGACCGGGTGAACTGAACCACTTATGCGGCACGCGAACCATGCGTTGTATTGAGAGCTTGCACCGTGCAGCTCGTCAAGGAACCAAATTCCTTGCTGCGCGAGCGAGGCTATGTAGGTCCGTTCTTCATCGTCTTCGTCACGAAGCCCTGGGCCTGTCGACAGATCCGCCATAGCACGCCTCAGTTCTTAGAAAGTGCTAGCTGGGCGCATTGACGCGGACCCAGTTGCTCGAGCATCTCGCACGTACTCAAGCATCGATATCGGTATAGCCAAGCCGCGTGGCTAGCTCGTTTGTCCTCGCGTCCAACGGACCCAACCCCGACGCCTTGGAACGCCATTGGTTCGCTACCTTTCGCTCTACGGCGTTGAACGACGCGAACGTGATGTCTCCGAGCATTCGACTGCCTGGAACGACACCGTCCACCATTCGGTCGCGCAGCGGGTCGACCTGGTACGGGTCCAACATGGTGTCGCAGAACGGAACGCCGATGAAGCGCGCCAAGTCAGTCATCGTTTCGCGCGGGCGCGACACGAGATCCTCAAATCGAACAAGCTGGGTGCGCGCGTCGCCGAGCAGAGACGCGAGCGCCAAGGAGTTCTCCGCAGCAACGACCCACGAAAGCTCCGCATACATTCGGGGCGAAAGGTCCACTGGTGGAGGGACCAACAGGTGGTAACTGTTCGCGAGATACGAGCTAATAACGGCCATGGGGTGACGAACTAGAAGAACCGCACGCAACTCATCTGACTCGGCGATGCGCCGCACCACCGATGTCGAATGCGCATAACTGACGGTTTTGTCGACCAGTCGCGCGTGCGTAGAAGTTTCAAGGAGCCAGCGGTAGCACTCCTCGACGCTGCCACTGCGCTCCTCGAACTGCGCAACACGCGCAGACGCGCGAGTTCGATCAATCTGCTCGATCGCCATGACTGCACGCACTAATCCAAGGGACATGAAGTCGTTGCGACCGACAAAATGGTCAGCTCGCTCCCGCATCGTCTGGAACTGAAGGAGTTCAAGTTCGGGCGGAGCGAAGACTTCTGGACTCTGTCCGAGCATCACCCGTAGAAGAGTTGACCCCGATCGTGGGTTAGCGAATAGAACTACGAGGCGCTCACCAAGATCTCGGACGATTGGCCGAAGCGCGGACCGGTTGACTGAGGGTGCGTTTGTAAATTCCTCAATGCTCTCGCCAATGCCGCCGACGTTGCGGGCGGAAGGCGATCCCATCTCGGTAACAAGACGGGCCGCGAGCCGCCGTGGTGTCGACTCTTCAAATACGAGCGGAATATAGAGCGTCATGCCGAGAGCGTCTTGGAGCCGGTTGACGATTCGTGATGCCGCGAGAGAGTTACCGCCGAGCTCGAAGAAGTCGTCCAACACGCTGAGTTCATCTACACCCAATACATCGGCCCAGACCTGAGTCACAAGGCGTTCTGTTGGAGTCGATGGAGGAACGATCTCTGTCGCCCCGTCCGGCCGCGAACCATCCGGCGCCGGCAACGCCTTGCGATCAACCTTGCCATTCGGCGTCAACGGCAACCCGTCCAACACCACAAACGCCGACGGCACCATGTAATCCGGCAACACCCGACGCAGAGACTCACGCAACTCCGTCGTCGACAGAACACTCCCATCGACGGGCACCACATAACCAACCAACCGCTTGTCACCCGGCGCATCCTCCCGAGCAACCACCACCGCCTCACCCACCCCCACACAACCCAGCAACGCGGCCTCAACCTCACCACACTCAATCCGGAACCCCCGGATCTTCACCTGATCATCCAGCCGACCCAAAAACTCCAAATTCCCATCCGGCAAATACCGCACCACATCACCAGTCCGATAAAGCCGCGCCCCCGCCACATCACTAAAGGGATGCGGCACAAACCGCTCCGCCGTCAACTCCGGACGACGCAAATACCCCCGCGCCAAACCCACCCCACCAATAAACAACTCGCCCGCCACACCCACCGGCACCGGACGACCCCACCGATCCAACACAAACAACTCCGTATTCGCAATCGGCCGACCAATCGACGGCAAGCAACCATCCACAGGATTGTCCACAGGGAAACTGCTCGCGGTCGCCAGGACCGTCGCCTCAGTCGGCCCATAGTGATTGCCAAGCGTGATTCGGCTATCGACAGGAACTCCGCTCAGTAACCGATCACCACCAGTGAAGAGAACCCTCACCGAGGATCCAGCCTCCAACAGCCGTTCAACCGCTTCCACTGCCCAAACCGTCGCGATGTACGCGATCGACACCTCGCGATCAATCAACCAACGCACCGACGCGCTCAAATCCCGGCGCGTCCACTCGTCACAGACGACCACCGAGGCCCCTGCGACCAACCCCGCCCACAGTTCAAGAACTGACGCGTCAAAACCAAACTCAGCCAAAACCCCGCACCGATCCACGTGCGACACGCCATATCGGCCCACATGCCACTGCACAACATTCACGACTGACCGATGCTCGATCATCACGCCCTTGGGCTGGCCGGTGGATCCCGACGTATAAATCACATAAGCCAAGTCGGTGGGTATCGGCGGTCGCGCGACCTGTACCGCGGTACCACTCACGAAATCGATTTCAATGAGCTGCGGCGGTCTTTCGACCGTGCGCAAGACCCCGTGACCAGCAATATCACAGAGAACAACTCGAGCCAATGAATCCTCGATGAGCATCGACAGGCGGGCCGCAGGGTGATGCGGGTTCATGGGCATATACGCGCAACCGGCCTTCATAACCCCCAGTGCCGCAACCACGAAGCTGACCGTCGGCAGCGCCGCAATCGCAACAACCTCTCCCGTACCCACGCGGGCCCGCCGCAGTTCGTGCGCAACACCATTCGATAACTCGTCGAGCTCTTTGTAGGTCAGGCGACGAGTCCCGTCCTCTACCGCGATTGCGTCGCAACGCGCGACAGCGGACGCATGAAACAAGCTCACCAGAGTGGATTCGTCCGTCATGGGTAACGCACGCCCGCAGCCCTAACTCGTATTGACCGGTTACGTCGTGGCGCCGACGGCGCGGTTGCTACGAGAAATCATCTTGAGCACGGCGGAGCAGTATCGTTCGGAGACCGCGAGCCGCAACAACGCGCCCTCGATGATGCGGTCAGCGACGGCCGGGCTTGCCATGATCTCGGGAATCACGACATCGCTCGCCCAGTCTGAGGCGTGGTCTCCGTCCGCCTCAACGTGTTCCGCGTAGTACGCATGGACGGCCGGTGGCAGACAGAGTCGCTGCACTGCGCGAACAACGTTCTCAAACCGCCACGGAACCGCACCCTCAGTCACGACTAGAGCGCCGATGCTTTCAAAATAGAACGTCCGATACCGCGCTAGGACATGGAAGAGGTTTCCCGCTGCATGCGCCTCGGGTAGCAAATCGCAAGGTGCAGTAGTGACGCTCTCTTGGGCATTTCGGAAGAGGACCAGGTGGTCCGAGTCCGGACGGCCCGCGCCCACCTCGTCCCAGAGGTTTCGCACTATCACCCGCTTTGACTGCCCGCTAGCTCCGACTTGGGTCATCGCCAAAAAATCGGCGAAGGATGCGTCCACCGTACGTTCCTGGCCCATAAAGAACGCGAGATCGTCGCGTTCGGCGCTCTCGGCTAGTTGCGAGTACAGATTGTTTCGTGCAGGCGTCGACGCGAGCGCCACGGCAAACCAGTCGTTGAAACACTCAGCAACGGCAGAACCCACCGAATCCAGATCAGTCGGCGCCCACGCCAGGTGTGGCTGGTTCGCTACGAACTCCGGAAGTCTTCGCTTCTCGTGCGAGATCCATTCTTGCGACATTCGCGCGAGCGTTGCGTGCAAAGCGGGATCTAGCTCATCGGCTATGGGATTTCGAGTTGATGTCGCCCTCAGCAAACACGCCAGGGCTCTGTGAAAGGCAGCCCACGAGTCATCGTCGAGTTGATCGAGGCCCAACTTGAAAAACTCTCGAGCGGCTCGAACGGCGAGATCGACTTCGTCTTGATCCGGCGACGCGTCGTAATTCATATTGGGCTGCACCGCCACCCCGGGCATGGCCATCCTCGTGACGCCACCCAGCGAACATCGGAGTTGCCTGCCAATCTCTGCTCCCCACCGTACGCACCGAGCCGTCGAGCCGATCCAATGCGGAACCCTCGCGATCGCGGTGGGCCCAAATGGCCTCGACAAGGGCAGACTACCGTGAAGCAGATAGCTCCGGGGGGAAAGACGCCTCCCTTTGTCGCGGTCTTGTTCGTCCGTCAGGTCTCGTAAACTCTTAGAACCGCTGGTCGAGTGGGTTGACGATCGCAGCGCACCGCCAACACAGTCGCAATTCGGTCCCAGGTGCCGACACGCTGCAGAGACCACAGGGCGCCGTCGAACGGCACGACGCTCCGGTTAAGTGCAGTCAGAACCGGCCATTCGGATGCGACAAGGCCTTTCCCGCTTGCCTTAAGAATCGCCTCCTTGGACGCCCACACGAGCGCGAGCCCGAGCGCCGTGTCGCCAAACCGCTCCACCAGCTCCAGTTCGCCGGGCGACAGAAACTTAGGGCCAAAGGTGCCGTCGACCACCGCCGGTTCGATGTCAACGCCAATGGCTGAAGCGTCCGAGACACCAACCATCGCGACGTCTCCGCCTCGCGATGCCGAATACGTTAGGCCCTTCTGCAGCAATTCGAGGCAAACTGGCTTGCCGTGCAGCGCGTGGCCGCAATGACGACAGTGGCGATCGAAACTCAGCGCGTTGCCGAGCGCGCCGACGTAAGTCGACAACACTTCACGTTGAAACGTCCGCCTTTGACTTGTCTCAATCGCCACACGCTCGATTCGCTCCGACCGGCTTTGGACACGGCCGGGCAAACTGAGGTGCCTGAACCAAACATCGACAAAGGTCATTTCACGCGCGGAAACCGCCGCACTCGGCTCGGACTAACCGTCAATTGCGTCGCGATACTGAGGCTTGAGCTTCCATGAAGGAACGGGAGTTACGACTCCTGGTTGCGGCACGTACTCGGACACGCCCTCAAGGGCCATCTTATGGATGTATCGGGAGCAACTCGAAAATGCCCGTACAACCTGCACCCGTATCTCGAGCTGAGCGCCGTACCATCGATCTTGCGGCGAGTCTCGGTGAATGGACGCTCTGCCCTCGACCAATGTTCGAGCCTGCTCGGCAAAGTCGATAAACAGCAAGGCAACCCGCGGATTCAAAGTGAGGTTGCCAAGGCTTCGAAACGTTCCGTTCCCGTCAAAGTCTGGAAACGCGAGCTCGGTGGGCCCGAGAATGCGAACGAAACCAGGTTCTCCACCCTTGTACGAGCACAATGGCTCACCAGAACTCGGGTCAGCCGTCGCGAGAAAGAACATGCTCTGGCGGGCGATGAAGCCGACATCAGAGTCCGTGAGTTTCTGTCGCGCCTCGTGGGTCGCGAGCCGGTCCGCAAGCTCCTCGGTCCCAAATGCTGCTTGAAGTGACCGTGAGCCTTCGTTGAACATCGATCGCATCCCTTCGCTGTTGGATCGCCCGCATGATCTGGAATTTGGCGATCAGCGTAGAGCCCCACTCCAACGTCAGCCGCGAAGCGACACGTCGCCTGGGTTTGATTGGAACTCCTTGGTTGGCGTCGCTCGAAAATTGACGGTACTCGGACCCGCCGTCGGCGAGTGTGAGGTTGCCGAGTTCGCGAGGCGTATGTCGTGACCAGGCGGCCGGCAAGGGGTCGCTATCTGAGGTCGGGCTCTACCCTCTGGTCAGCGCACGAACGACATCAAGCAGGGAACCAAGAAATTCATCTTCGGCAGACCGAATGAAGAAGTGCTCGCCCGGCACGACCGTGAAGGAGAACTCTTTGTTCGTGTGCTCTCGCCACTCCGCTACTTCGGAAGGTGTTGCCTCAGGGTCCGCTTCCCCTGCAAACGCCGCAATCGGGCATGGCAAGCGGGACCCGAGAACGTGAACGTAGTTTTCGGCTGCAGCTAAGTCGGCCCGAATCGTCGGCAGCATTACGGACAGCAGTTCGCGAACTACGTCGGGCTTTTCAGTGCTTGCGGCCCCAAGAGCGAGTTCTTCAACTAGCTCATCGTCGGACAGGCTGGTCTTCGGCGGCCGTCGCTCCGGAAGGTGGGGCGCCGGGCAGCCTGCGACACACAACAGTCGAACGGGTACGCCTGCATCGAGCAGGAGCCGCGTCGCGAGGTACGCCGCTAGCGCGCCCATGCTGTGGCCGAAGATCAGAGGCGGTGGTCCCTCTAGCGACGCAATGTCATCAGCAAGCGCTTGGGCGATTAGGTGCAGGTCGCGCAGAGGGGTTTCGTTAAAGCGTCTCTCACGGCCGGGAAAGCATGCTGCGAACGGAACGAGGCCCGCCCTTACAAGACGCGGCGTCCAACTCCTGAACGCTCCGGGGCCGCCACCGGCGAACGGCACCAAAACAATGTTCTGAAGCGCATCGACACTCCTAGTGCGATTTTTGTCGAGCAGTACCAGCGATCGTGGTACGGAGACGGGTGTCACCCGGTCACGCACTCAAGCCGTAGGCCGCTGTCATCAGCTGGCCCCGTGTTGCACCGCTTGGCGTCAACGTCATGGACAGCTCGGTGCTGTGAGTCTCGCGATGGTTCTTACCGCGATGCCTGCTCCGTGCTGCCACAGATCAGAGCGCCGCAAGTGGGCTGTCGGTTCGCCGCGCGCGTGGCCGATTCACGGCGACCATGTATACCAAATTTGGTCGAATCATCCGCCTGGTCCCGATGGGCTGCATGCGTCGGCCTTCGTCGGACCTGCGCACCTACGGGAGTCAAGCGATCCGTTGGAACCTGGTTTGAGCTTGGTCGTCCAGGGAGGCGCAAGTGTCTGCCCATGCTCACGGTGAGATAGCGCTGATGCGCGACAGCTGCGGAGCGGCCGCAGGATTCTCCCGGAAGGTCGAGACTGGACCCAACCGACGCGACAACCTTGGACTTACTGTCGAGTAGCGAGGAACCAACATTTCGTCGGGCTCCCGACGTATGTCCGCGAACCACGAGGTGCCGACACTTGACTCCGATGAACCCGCAAACGGTCGAGGGCGAGGCGGGTGCAGGAAGTCCCGGTCCATTTCGCGCACGAGGTCATAGTGTGACTGGACTACGAGCTTGGGGTGAGCGACATGAGACAGCGGCGGTGGCCGGGCCAAGATCTTTGGGACGCATGGCACGGGAGGTCAACGAGTCGTTCGGCACGTTGGGCCCTCGTTGCGCTGCTGCCGAAGATCAGCCTTCCGCTCACGGTCGGAGCTGTTTGGGTCGCTGCGTCGAATGCGGCGGGCATCGTCGCTTTCACGGTCAGTTCTGGGCTACTGATCGGCAGCGTGCCTGGTGCCGTCAGCCATGGGATGGGCTCGGCGGATGGCACTCGGCTCAAGATGCTGCTCACTGTGGTCTGCGCGATCTTCGTCTACCAACAAGTTCTCGGGCCGATCCAAACCTTGATCGTGCAGCAGTTCTCGCGCCGCATCAACGGCAACCTCCGCTCTCGCGTCATGCGAGCCGCACTTCGGCCGTCCGGCATTGCTCACCTTGAACGTGCTGATCTCTTAGACAAGGTCCGCGATGCGCAAGGAGTGGGCGAAGGGCAGTTCACGCCGGGCGGCGCCGTCGGCGCGCTGGTGTCCACGCTGACCCTCCGATTGAACGTGTTGGCGATGGGTGTGATCGTCGCAGGGTTCCGATGGTGGCTGGCATTCGTCCTCGTCGGTTTCGGGGCGGTAGTCCGGTATCGACTTGTCGAGGACATGCTGCGCACGGCTCAGTCGGGTCGAGGCATGACGGAAGGGCTGCGCCGCGCCGATTACTTACGGGAGCTTGCGTTGACGCCGGATGCCGCGAAGGAGACACGCGTATTCGGACTCGGTGCGTGGCTGCTTGACCGATTCAAGACGCAGTGGCTCGGGTCGATGGAGCTGCTGTGGCGTGAGCGACGAGAGCGGGACAGCTCTCCTTGGTCGTGGAGCATCCCGTGGGGTGTGATTACGTTCGGCGCAGTTTGGATCGTGGGAAGCGCCGGCATTTCCGGCGAGCTGAGCCTGGGTCGGACGATGATCATGGTCCAGGCCGTATTTCAGGCTGGCAATATCTGGATCTCTAACGATGACGTGCAGCTGGCCTACGGCGCGACGTCGGTGCCGGCGGTGCGTGAGCTTGAAGAGGCGCTGCAGGAGCCGGAACTGAGTCTCGGCGGCAGCGATGCCGCCGGGTTGCCGCACGCGTCCATCTCGATCGAGGGGGTTCACTTCAGCTATCCCGGCAGTGAGGATCCCGTGCTCAGCGGCGTCGACCTTCAAATCCCTGTTGGCCGGTCACTCGCGATTGTCGGAGTCAACGGCGCGGGGAAGACGACGCTTGTAAAGCTTTTGGCCCGGCTCTACGACCCGACCGCGGGTCGGATCGTCATCGACGGCGTCGACCTCCAAACGCTCGACGCTTCCAGTTGGCAGCGCCAGCTCGCAGCCATCTTTCAAGACTTCACCCGTTTCGAGCTATCAGCTCGCGACAACGTCGCGTTCGGCGGCATCAGCCGAACGTGGACCGACGCCGAACTCGAAGGAATCGCAGCGCGCGTCGGCGCGGCCGACATGATCACGGCGCTGCCGAAGGGGTGGGGCACCACGCTTTCGCGCCAGTTCAGCGACGGTGCCGATCTTTCCGGCGGTCAATGGCAACGCCTCGCGTTGGCCCGAGCGGTCTGCGCGGTAGCAGCTGGCGCGCAACTGCTCATCCTCGATGAACCGACCGCTAACCTCGACGTGCGCGCCGAGGCCGAGCTATTCGCACGCTTTCTCGAGGTCACGCGAGGCGTCACGACGATCCTGATCTCGCACCGTTTCTCAACTGTTCGTCTGGCGGACCAGATCTGTGTCCTCGAGAACGGTCTCGTCACCGAGCAAGGCGGCCACCGCGAGCTCCTGGCAGCTGGCGGTGAATACGCCCGGCTATTCCGGCTTCAAGCAGCGCGGTTTGTCGAAAGCGACGGCGTCGAGCCGAGCGAGGACGCCCCGGCCGATGCGTAGCCGCTTCCGTGGTTTGTGGCTCGTGATGGTGATCGCGGTGCAGGCGGACGCGCCCCGCGCTATCGGAACCTTGATGGTGTCTGCGACCGAAGGTGTCAGCCGCGTCACCCGTCCGTATTGTTTGAAGCTCGTTGCTGACGGTGTTATCGGGCACGACACCAGCAAGATCGTCATCGCGGCGGCCATCCAGGGTGTCTCACTTGCCGTGCTCGGCGTGATGAACCTCGCGCGCAACGAGTGGGGAACAGTGCTCAACGAGAAGGTCGGTTTCCTTCTCGATCAAAGAATCGTTGCCACGACCGCAGGCATCCCTGGCATCGAGCACCATGAGCGACCCGAATATCTCGACGAGCTCGCGTTGCTCCGCTCGCAGCGCGGCATATTGTCCACGACAGTCAACGCCGTCATGCTCACCTTTCAGTACTTGGTCATGTTCTTCGGAATCGTGGCGCTCGCGGCCCAAGTCCATCCGATTCTTCTACTACTACCCTTCTTTGCGATCCCCTCTCTAGCGACCACGGCGTTGAGCGCGAAGATCGAGCAGGGAGCGATGGAGCAAACAGCCGAGCGAACTCGGGTCGCACATCACCTATTCGAACTTTCGACGACGGCCGCGCCTGGCAAAGAACTACGCATCTTCGGCCTCGGCGACAAGCTCGTCGAGCGCTACGAGACCGTATGGGGCGAGTTCGACAAGATCTCGCGCCACGCGTCCGCCAAGGTCGCCGCGCTCAATGCCTTGGGTTGGGCGATCTTCGCTGCCGGTTATGCCGGCTGCCTCACGTTCGTCGTGGTCCAGGCGATCAACAACCCGTCGCGCATCACTGTCGGCGACGTGTCTCTCGCCTTCGTAGCTGCCGGACAGATCAACGGTTTCGTCGGCGGCATCGCCGGAATCCTCTCCTGGCTTTGGTCGACGCTCAAGACGGTGGGACGTCTCATCTGGTTGACGGACTACGCGACCGAGGCAACGCGCAACTTCGCTCCGACAGACGCGCAACCAGCACCAACGGCGGTCAAGCAAGGTCTCACTTTCGAAAACGTCGCCTTCACGTACCCCGGCACGAACGCGCCAGTGCTCGACCAAGTGAGCTTTCACGTCCCTGCAGGAGCGACCGTCGCCCTTGTCGGCGAGAACGGAGCAGGCAAGACCACCCTGGTCAAGCTCCTATGCCAGCTCTACCGCCCCACGTCGGGACGCATCACAGTCGAGGGCATCGATCTTGCCGAGATCGAGTTCGGCGAGTGGCGACAACAGATCTCCGCCGGCTTTCAAGATTTTGCACGACTCGAACTCCTTGCGCGGGAGGCGATCGGTGTCGGTGACCTGCCCAATGTCGATTCTGACTCTGCGGTGCTCGCCGCGCTCGATCGCGCGCAAGTCTCTGACGTCGTTACCTCGATGCCGGCAGCACTCGACACCCAACTCGGCCGCTCGTTCACCGCGGGCGTCGAACTCTCGCTCGGCCAGTGGCAGAAGATCTCGCTCGGTCGCACCATGATGCGCGAACAGCCTCTATTGCTCATCCTCGACGAACCCACCGCGAGCCTCGACGCGCAGGCCGAGCACGACCTGTTCGAGCGCTACGCCGGAGCAGCGCGCCGCGCCTCAGATGACACGGGCGCCATCACGTTGCTCGTGTCGCACAGATTCTCGACGGTCCGCATGGCAGATCTCATCGTTGTGCTCGAACACGGCCGCGTCGCAGAAATCGGCAGCCACGCCGAACTCGTCGCTAACGCCGAGACGTACGCCGAACTCTACGAACTTCAGGCTCGAACCTACCGGTAGGGGCCGCGTGCGCTTCAACTAGATCCGATTGTGTTTCCTGGTTCCCCAGCTTGGGAAGCTGAATTCAGTGGTCGTCCACGGACGCCCGCGGACGTTTGCGCAGGTCACGCCGGGTGACGTGCTTCGGCGGATGAGGGCGAATCCCGGGGGATGAGCCATAAATGCGCCATCGAGTTAGTCCGTGCACTTGACGACTCCTTCCAGAGGCACGGGACTCGCCTCAGCTTCCCGACAACGCAGCAGCCGGTTGTCAGCGGGCAGTCCTGAACTGTTGGGGCGGGTCTCCGGTCTCGGGACGATGGTCGCTACACGACATCTTCTGGCATTTTCAGCTTGCACGCGAACCGACGGCCAGCTCGCGAGCGATCGCCGCGGAAGTCTCACCGTCGGGACACTGAGACCCGGTACGGCGCGAGCCGCGTCCGCAGTTCACGCCGTCCTCGGTTGGTGTCGAAGTCTGCGCTCGCGCCCGACGGAACTTGGGGGTCGTTCGAGGCGACGACCGCACCAACCGGGATCCGATCGCCGAACAGAACCAGAGCAAGCAACGTCGGGTCTCGCTTACTTTGCCAGACGTATCCTTGCGCGGCTGGGGCGACGGACCTGATCCAGTGGCCCCAGTGACGCGATTGTGCGTAGTCACGCGGGTCGCACATGGTCAGCCACGTGTCCTGCGCGACTGCGCTGAGATCTAGCGCCGATCGAAGGGCGACCAACTCCAGGTCGTGCGTTACTGAAATCGAGCTGATCCGTCTGCCGGCAACCTTCGCTCGTGGTAGCAGGCGAAATCCCAAGTCGTCTGCGTCTAAGTCCCGCAGGAGAGTCTCCGCGATCGCGACATCAACCGTCTGGCCGGCGTAAAGGAAGGGGTAGTCGTCGTCGTCAGTGCCATCAAAGCGTCCGCCGCCGTAGTACTTGTGGCTCGGTGTGGTGTTGAACGCGTCGCTCGCGAACCGTTTCTGATGAACTCGAAACAGGCTTGTCCCAGATAACAGAGTCGTTGTCCGCGCGACGCCGTTGAACGCCAACGGCGGTCGTGTGTTCGACACCGGTTACCAGCTGTCATTCGCGAGTTGGTCGACGGCAAACAAGAGTTCGTCGTCGCGGCCCGTGCCGAGGAGGTCAGCTGGCCTCGCCTTCGACAGCCACTGGTTTGGTGTGAGCCACCAACTCGCTGCACCTGCCGGGTCTTGGTAGCCGCCCAGCCGCTCGTGGAACCCTCGGACGATCTCGTGGATGGTGCCCGACTCGATCGACGAGAACATGAAGCGCGGCGTGCCGCCTTCCGCGTCGCTAATGAATGGTCGGGCCGTGATGCTCGGCGTTCCGTCCTGCGAGATGAAGAAAACGACTCCTTCGCGGCGAACCTGGGCTAGAGCCTCCTGCTCGACATAGTCCGCCACGGCACGCATCGTGACGTCAGGTTCGGCGAGCGCGACGAGAGAACGAACTACGCAGCGCTCGGCCAGGACCTGCGGTTCCAGGTGCAGACGGCGTTCCTCGAAGCGGGTGTCTGCGCTGCGAAGAACGAGCCACACTGCATGATCGGGTGGCAGGTCGGCCAGAAGTCGGGTTAAGACGGACTCAGCGAGCCCGTCCGAAGATGTCGGTTCTTCCCACTGGAGCCGCGCCAACGACGCGAGCGTTTGGACCGACAGCAACGGCTCTGTCTCTTCCCAGTCACGGTCGATCAGTTCGAGAGCATCGATAGTCGCCATCAACCGGCAATGTAGACAACGCTCGACCAGTTGGCCGCGTGAGCGAACGGCCTGCGCCCCGTGTCTCGAAATTCCGGATCCAGTAGAAGCACACGGAGCTCTTGCCGAAGACGCGGCGGGATCCACGAGTCCAAGTCGTTCGCCGCGGCGAGGTCGAGGAAATCCGCGGCGCTGTATTCGCGAAGGGTCCGTTGGGCGTCGGCCAAGGCATCGGGTGCCTTCAGTCCAGCTACGAGGCGGTCGTAGAAGCGCGACATCAGCAGGCATGTGCCGGCGTCTTCGACGTCCCACAGTGTCGCTACGACGCTGCCTGCTCCGGCGGCAATCATCGTGTGCGCGAGACCGATCAGCTCATCCGCTCCCGCCTGATCAACCACCCCAGTGCTACAGCACGAGGCAACCACCATTGCCAGATGCGGCATGGACGCCATGGCGAGGTCTTCGACGGTTACCCGCGTCTTGTCGCCGAGAATGAAGCGACTTGCGAACGGGTCGCCGGGGTCGTATCTGGCGTGACACGCGAGGTGTAGGTGCGTCGCTGTCGGGAGCTGCTCGAGCAACCAGCCCCGAAGACCGGCACCCTGGGGCGGCGTGACGACGCGTCCGGCGAATCGCTCGACGGCCACCAACTCGTCGGCTGCGAACCTCAGGTCGCCCGTCGGATTGACTATCGCCAAGGTGCGGTCTGGGTCGACGTTCCTTCGTGGGACAGCTGTGGCCGCCACGATGTACTGGGCGCTGGCGGCGACTTCAACCATGCCCGCGGACCCACCGAGAGCCGCAAGCGGAAGCCCAGACAAGGCTCCGCAGGCCACGATCGCCACGCTGTCCACGGCTGCGTCGCGGAGAATGCGAGCCGCTTGGTTGAGGAGTCCGTCGCCTAGGACGTCCCAGGCCCGGTCCAGAGCCACCTCGACGTCTGCTCTCGATTGGGCCGTGTCAAGTGCAGCAAGCACCGAAGCGACGTCGCGTGACTTCACGAGTGCGGTCCACGCACCGGCTCCCTTTCCCGGAACCAGCACGACGGCATACGAGCCGAGTGAACACGTGCCGACGTACAGCATTGCCGTTCCAGCGCGGAGCCATCGTTGGACCGCTTCATCGACCTCGGTCGAGTCGTAGTCACCGACAGTTGTCCGCCGCCACCGTGCGCGTGAGCGTTCGATGGTGTGGATCACGCTTCGCGCATCGAGTCGATGCGCGTAGAGCAGCGCGAGCCGGTGATAGAGGTCACTCGCTGCAGCGACGTGGCCAAGGCGCGCGGCGAGCGTCGGAGCGCGGTCGATCACGTCGTCGGCATAGTCGCAGGCTGAGCGGAGAACCTCGACCGCAGCATCCCAGTTGCCACGCGACAGGTGCATCTGCGCAAGGTTGCCGCAGACGAGGTGGTGGAGGCGTGTAGGCGCTGAGTCCTCAAGCGCCGCCGCGCACTTACACAACAGCTCCTCCGCGCGATCGAGATCCGTATCTTCTCCTCGCCAAAACAACACTCCGGCCAGCGTCGTTGCCGCGAGTACGCGCGTCGCGTCGTCCGCTGCGAGATGGCGCGTCGAATCTACGGCGTCCTCCAGCCACTCCTCTGCGTCGGCGCATTGCGTCGCGCCGACGTTGGACGTGACCCGGTGCAGCATCTCGAGGACAATCGCGCCGAGATTGACAAGCGCGCGCGTGCGCACGGGGTGGGTCGATTCGAGCTGGTCCAACTTCGGCCGCAAGGCATCAACCGCGTGGATTACAGCGTCGTCGTGCTCTGGCGAGAGGTCGAGCCGCGCACGGTCTGCGAGCGCTGAGACGAGGTTGCCTTCGAGCATTATCGCGTCGGCTTGCGGGAGCGGATCCGACACGTCGAGACAGCGCGCGTAGTCGAAAAGCTCAAGCGCCTTCGCGACGTTCAGACTGGGATTACCGGCGAGCCGAGACCTCGACAACGCTGCCTGATTGACGATCGCCGAGATGCCCCGTGACGGCTCGTCCGGGAAATACAGCTGGCACAAATGAACGGCGTCATGAAGCAGCGACATCGCTGCCTCCGCAGCATCGGCGTCGGCGACTCGATCTGGTCGCAGTTCTGACAGCGCGAAGTTCACGGTGGCGTCGACAACGATCGGCAACTCGAGCCGGGCTGCGGTCCTTCGTACGTGATCGAGCATCGACCGCGCGTCGATAAACGCGTCCCCTGCGGTCATGTCGTCGAGAAGCCTCGCCGCCGTGTCGTTCATCGCCGTCAACGTCATCGGGTGAGCGTCGCCGAATTCGCGCGTCGCGAGCGCTATCAGTTCGCGACCGGAAGCGATGGCGGCGCGCAAGTCCGCCGGCGATCTCGAGGCTGCGGAACCAAGCGCAGTCAATTCGCGAAGCAGCGCCAGAGCTTCCTTCGCTGAGTCGGTCTCGGCATCGAACCCGAGTGCACGTAACGAAGACTGGGCCGGACGACTCATGCGGGCCCGGACGACGTCGGCAGCAACCGGGTCGACCTGGGAGGCGGCGGTGAGAACACCGATCCGACGCACCACCGGCTCCCACGACATCTGGGTGAGCTCAGGCTCGGACTCGATGACCCCCTCCGCGTCGGCATCGTCCGAAGCGACCAGTCTCCCGACAGCTGCCACTACGTCGGGCCACGGATGGTTCCAACGCATGGCCGCAACCCACTCGAGAACACGCGGGTCGTCGGCCCACTCCTGCCCGGCGGCGTCGACACCCGCGAGCTGGAAGCCCGAGTAACGGTCGGCCACGACGCCGACAAGCTCGGGCGACGTGTTCGCCACGGGGCCGGCGACGACGCCTGCGTCGTTGATCTGAGTTGCGAGCGCGTCCTCAAGGCGCGCCATCGTCTCGGAGTCAGCGGCCGACACGCAGAAGACGACCGGGATCGGATCTCCGGGGCGAAGGACTACGACGGGCCCGGGCACCGCCGCATCCTCGCCACAACTCGGGCAAGCAGCAACAGGAAAGGAAGCTCGCAGCGACTCCATCCGTTGCCGATCTCGCCAGTCCGACATCAGCGGCAGCAGATACGGAAAATTCGAGTCGCAGTGATCGCAGTGGACGATCAATTCGACATCCGTGGTGTCGAAGAGTTCGTCGCGATCGGTCGGACGGACGCCGGTACTCATTTCGCGATTGTCGCCGAGTCGCCAATGGACGCGTCGTTCAGAGAGTCGAACCATCGATTCGGCCTAGCCGAGCTTCGCCTCCGCGAAGTGGGTCGAACGGTTAGCGACCTAACCGCTCGTGTTGGTCCGGTTCGCCGCGTAACGCCCACCGCGGCAGCGGCAGTTTCGTGTTGTCTGCTTCGAACCTCGTGAGCCCGAGGTCGTACATCAGGACGGTTAGCCAGTTCTGAACGATGGGTTCAATCGCGTCGACCGAGCTCCCCGCTGCCTCGCCTTGGAAGCCGTATTCCGATACGGCGTTCGCGATCACGTCTTGCGTGTATTTGTGCGCGTCGGCCAGCAAGCTGTTCAGCGCCTGAGCCGCGACGATCGAGACGGTTACTCCGTCGCGTGAGCGCGGTTCGGCCATCTCGAGAGCGGTCGCGCACGCAGCGAGCACGCGAGTTGCCGCGATGAGGCCTCCGAGCAACAGATCGCGAAGGTCGGCGATGATCAGCTTGAGGCGGGGGGTGTCGGCCGGCGGGTCGATTGGTTCGATCATCAGTTGGGTTGAGACTGAGAGCTCGCGGTGGTCGAGCACGACGCGGGACATTGCGCGGATTCGTGCGCCCAGCACGTTGTCGGTTTTCTGGGCTGCCGGTGACGTGGCGATGAGGCTTAGTTCGGTGGCTGACTGACGGAACACGTCCCAGTACGGCCCAAGGTCGCGGTATCGCCGTTGCGGCTCGAGAACCTTGTCGGGCAAGGGACTCGTATTGAGCGCTTCCTTCGCTGCTTCGGCGACCGCCGTGCCTAGCCATGGGTGGGTTAGGACGCGCACTGGTAGGTAGCTCGCTGCGCGGAAGCGGAGGTCGATCACCTCGTCGGCTTCCGGCTGGAGGCCCAAAGCCTGCTGCTTTAGCTGGGTCCACGAGTATGTGGGTGTTTGTGTGCCGGCACTGTGTCCGGCCTTGCCGCGTTCGACGAGGTTGATGATGTCTTCGCGCCGCGCGTGAGCGTTGTGGCCGGGCATCCGAATAAGGACGCGGCCGTTGACGGCAACAGGATGCGTGACGGCGTCTGCGTCGACGCGGAGAAGCAGGAGTATTCGGTCACCAATGTCGGTGATGCGGACCGGAATGAATTCGGGCATCGCGTCTGTCGTGAGCACGCTGCGGAGCTGCTGTGCGATCGCGTCGTGATCGGCCGCCGGTATTCCGGGAAACCGATTCTCCGGGGGGCCTGTCTCGTCTGCGCCGACAATGACGATGCCGCCGTCGGCGTTGGCGAACGCGACAATGGAGTCAACGAGATGTTTCGACGCTGACTTCTTGAGTTCAAGAACGCGCGACTCGCTGAGGACTCCGAGGCGTTCGACGTTGGCGACATCCGCGACTAAGTCGTCGAACGAGATCTCGCTCGCCGCGCACCGGTAGATGTCGATCGCCATGATCAATCGTTAGCCGCTGCGTGGCGACGCCGCTGCGTGTTGCGACCTTCGATCTGTCGGCGCCGTCAGGATGCGGCATGCCTGCAGGTTTGCCCGGCCCGACCCGGGTACCGCTCGAATCGTCAAGTGGCACACCGCCGTTGCGGCAACGCGACTCGTCCGCGACGCACACGCCGCGCTACTCGAAGGAGCGTTCACCGCCAACGAACGGGCTGCTCTCGACGCTGTCGCGGGGCGAAACGAGACGTAGAAGCGGCTCAAGCTCCTGCGTCACCACGCCCGCCGAAGTCAGTAGGTTCGAGTGATGGGATCGGGAGCCAGTGATGCACCCGAACTTGTGGATGGGATGCCTCGAGAGGTCGTCGCCCAGATTCTGAAGGATCTCGACCGGGGACCGAAGATCATCGACTGCCTGCGGACCGCTGGTCATCTCATCGCAGAGGCGCGGGAGGACACGACGGGTCTTCGGCTGGTCGAGTCCGCCGCATACAACCTGCGCGAGGCGCTCGACGCGCTCGTCGTTGGTCAAGAAGCCGGCGAAAGCGCGCTGGACAAGTTCAGGGACGCGTACCGGCGGTACGGCGTCGCGTCGGCCGAACCGGGGGCCGACGAGGCGGCGGTGCTGAGGGCTCTCGCCACAGAGGTCGGCCGAGTGGCGACTGATACCAGCCACCAGGATTTCCGCACGCGGCAGTTCCTTGGCTGGCTGAAGTCCCGGACGGGGATTGCTCCCTTGCCGGGAGACGATGACCCGAGTGCGCAACTCGCGCGTCTTCGCAGACGAGTCAACGGTGCGCTACACGACAGCGGCACTCTCGCGAACGTCGCCGGGTTTTACGACGAAGGGACGTCGTGGTTCACCCGGCTGTTTACGCCTCCGGATGACCGAGTGCGACGGATCATCGAGCTCGCGCGCAACCCATTTGGCGAGGCGGCACAGGTGCAGGTTCTGCGCACCGAGATCGCTTACAACGCTCACCACCTAGGCCGGTTTCTCGCCGAGGCGCGGGACCCGGCCTGGCTCGATGCATTGTTCGACGACGGGCTCATTCATCCGCCGCGCGACGACGAACCTTGGCCGGTGGCGTCGTTGGTTGGCGGCAACGGTGGCATCGCTGCTTCTGACACGGTGGCGCTGCTGAGTCGGTTGCGGGCGTCGACGGCTGCTAGCGACGCGGCATCACTGTTGAGGTTGGACCGCAACCTCGTCCAGCTCGGCCTTCGATTGGGCGAGCCATCTCACGCGTTGGTCATCGATGTCGTGGCGAAGCACGGGAGTGACCACTGGATTCAACGACTCGCCGTGAACGTCGCCAGAGAGGCCGACCCCGCGTCGCCGGTCGTCGTCGCCGTGGCGGACGCCGTCATCAACAGTCGCTCGACGTCGGACGCCGGATACCAGACCCGGACGATGACCGATCTGCTCATCGGCGGGATTAATACTGACAACGCGCGGGAGCGGTTCGCGTTGTTGGCGTCGAAGCTTGAACGATTGGCGACGCACGCCAGCCTTCGCGTGTCGCCACCGGACATCGCCGCCCTCAACACTCCGGACGCCGATGGAGATCTTCGCGACGAGCCGCTTATCGTGACCGAACGCTTCGTGAACGCCATTGGGCGGTGGCGGGAGCTGGGGTTGCCGACATCGGAGCTCGTGGCATTGGTTGAGCCGATTGGCGGGCAGCTCGGCGAGCGCATCCTGTGCAGAGTTTTGGTCGGCGCCGAGGACGTGACCAGGAAGTCAAAGCTCGCTCACCTGGCTCTGCGATTGCACTCACCAACGGCTTCGGGCGACGACCGTGACCTGCTCGCAGACTTAGGACAGTTAACCGACGTCGAGATCGCGGAACTTGCAATCGCGTTCGGTGCGCCGTCCGAGGCACCGGAGTCCGATGGAAACGGAATGGTGACCCTGCCCGCCGATTGGGCTCGGGCCTGGCGCTGGTCGATGCTGCTTCCCCCGGCCGTGCTGGACTCGTGGACAGCCGCGATCGAGGCCGTTATCGGGCGACATGGCCCCCCCGATCCCGAAGCGTTCAGCGCGTCGGCTTCCGAGGCATTTCTCGGTGCCGTCCAATCCGCCGCACACTTCAGAGGAGCTCTCCGCGGTCTCTCCAATAGATGCTGCCGAATTGGTGGCGGCGTGGCGTCCCACACCCGACATGGGTCTGTGGGGCTCAAGCCTCTACGAGCTCGCCGTCGAAATCGAGAGCGCGATCAGTGGAGACATCGACGCATGGGTGGCGGACCCGGTCGCGATCGTCACGGCGCTGCGTGAACCGGCCTACATCCAGCGGTACCTCCGGGTCCTTCAGAAACACGCGAAAGAGTTGACCAGCTTGGCGGGACCGATCTTGGACGCCGTCGCGCTCGTCAACAGCAAGCCGTGGATCCCCGCCGAAATCACCAGCGACGTCAACCCGGAAACTGCATGGTTCGACCTCGAGCGGCCAATCGTTGACCTGATCGCAGCGTTCGCAAACGCTGAGGCGGACTTCGGTGAGCACCGCGACTTGATGTGGCGGATAACCGCGCAACTCGTACGGGCCGTACCGACCGACCTGCCACCCCTAGACGAACCTACGGATCGCGAGGCTCACAACGATGCGTACGGCCGCGCAATCAACACGACGTACGGCAAGGCACTGGAAGCCGCCGTTTCCGTCGGCTGGCTCGACCATCGCCGCGACGGAACGACTCCGCAGGAGTTCGTCGATCTCCTCGACTTTGCAATAACGGTGCCGGGCGCGGTTGGTGCGGAGTTGCGCTCGATCCTCGCTGTCTCCCGGCCGGTACTGGAGTACTCCGCCGCTGACTGGTTGGACCGTTGCCACGAAGAACTCTTCGGCGGCGAACTCGGCCAAGTCACCTTCGAAGCGACGCTGAAGTATCCGCGTCCCACAACCTGGCTCTACGAGAACTACCGGACCCGCATCGCGGCGGCCGCCCTCGACAAGGTTCCTAGCGCCGTCGCACTGCCATTGATCGGATACCTGTGGGATCTCGAAAAGTTCACCATCGCGAGCGTCCTCGGTGGCTACCACAGCAACGTCGACGTCCTCCGCGAAACCGCCGAAGAAATCGCATCGTTGGTATCGGACGCAGAGGCCGACGAACCGATGCTGAACCATGCGCTGAAGTTCTGGGACGGCATGCTCGACGGCGCTGGTTCGACGGTGCCCAAAGCAGCGCTGGCGGGTGCCGGCCGATGGGTCTACGTAGACAAAGTCAACGACGAGGAGCTACTGCCGAGGCTGGAACGAACGGTGCTGCACACCGGTGGAGTCATCGACTTCGAAACCGAGGTCGCTGACCGATGCCGTGATGCACAACCCAACGCCACAGCGCTTCGAATTCTCCGACTCATTCAGGGCCACGGCGACCCGTGGGAACGCGACCACGTAGGAGACATCGCGATCGAGGCGTTGGTTGCCGCGGCAGGACACGACACAGGCCCGGAGTTCAACGAACTGCGAGATCGTCTACTCGAACTCGGCTATCACGCCGCCGCCGATATTGAACCGGGGCACATCTAGGCCCGGCTCGGGTCCACCCCATCGGTCTGCCTCGGGCGCGGTCCGAGCGCCTCGAGTTTCATCGCGACCGCAATGCTCGGTAGCGGACCCAGCGCAGGCTCCAAGGCCTCGCGCACCGAGCCACGGTCGGGGTAGTCCAGTGCGACCATTGCGCTGATGCACGTGTCGTAGAGGCCCGAGACATCGGCGGTTGGCCACGCCCCCACGATCTCCCGAAAGAGCAGAGTCGACCGAGTCGGTTTGAGATGCGGGAAGCGCGCCTCGTTTGCGGTCAGGCGCCACGCTTTCCTGAAGGAGCTGTGACGCGTCCGGCCGCGACCAATCGACGCCGGCGTCCGCACCAGGTTGCGAACTGTCTACGTCACTAGGAGTTCGGCGTCGACGCGGAGATCTCCGTACCGAATCCGGTGCCACTCGGTGCCGCAAAACTCGACTGGGGGGGTTGGCGGCGATTCGAGGAGGTGGACGAGCTCGCGGACCGTCGCACCTTTCCGCAATGTCCTGGACAACAGCTGATGCGATCGCAGAAAGACTTCGTTCTTATCGATGTCGCGCGTAGCGAGGACATCGCGGGTTAGCACGAACCAACGACGGTCGAAGTCACTGACGTCGGGCCAGTCAGCCGGCCATCTGACCGCGGCATCGCCACCGTCGACTTCGCGGCGGAGGCGCTCGACTTGCTTTCGCTTTTCGATCGCCTGCCCCTCCGTCCTGTAGACCTCGGCGTTTCCGTCGGCGGCGATGTGCCACTTGATCTCGAAGATGGCGATCAACTTGTCGCGTGGGTCGCAGACGACCACGTCCAGGTCCCCGGCGGCGTCGCCGTTGCACCGGGCCACCCTTACCCGACTCGCGACAAGGGTCCCTTTGGCCATCCGATCGAACGTTTTTCGCGTCGCGTGTTCGCCAGCGATGCCCAGGAGCTGTCCGGCCTCACCGAACATGCTGGGGTCAGGCTGCACAATGGCGAGCGTGTTGCGGTGTGGGGCGCCCGGCAGGATCAACGAGCTCATCGGCATCAGCGCACGTCCCAGAGGGGCAAGCGGGGTCAGGGCGGCGTCCGCGCACCTAGAGACGTCGATCGTATGGAGCGTCGTAATTCGATCGACCGCTCCTAGATCGATGTTCGCGCTGTCAGCGACATCCTCAATGAATCGTTCGCGGTCGACGACAGGAACGATCGTCGGCGGATGCACCGAGCCAGCCGTAATCGCGGCATTCATCTGCATTCCCCGTGCCATGAGCTCCTGCCAATAGGCGTCGAGCTGCGCGACGGTAAAGCCCGCCACCGACGCACTCGGCGGTAAATACTTCGGGTAGGTCTCGAGCACGTCTGCGGACACGGTGCGATACAGATCCTGCACCCACGCGGGCGTCTGATCCCAGGGTGTGGTCAGACCGTCGGTGCCAATCCAGTCGGCAAGCCTCGGGTCACGTTGACGTCGCGGAGGTGCGAGGGATCCGAGGTTCTCGACGAGATCGAGCATTCGGTCGAGAGCATCGACCTCGTGGTTTCCACGGTATGGGAGCCTTACAAGGGTCCCCTCGGACTCAAAACCACGAAGGCCGACGCGCACCTCGACTAGCAAGTTTCGTAGCGCCCAATATCGCTCGGTCAGCGTCCACATTGCCCCGCGATCCTGCTCGGACGATGCTCGTCTCGGAGCCGGGCCGGCCATGTACTGCGTCACCCAGCCAGCGCCGATCCCCACCTTGTTGTGGTGGGCAGCCGTGGACGTTGCGACGGCCGCGTGTGGTCCGATCTCGGCCGAGAGTTTCCGCAGTTCCGCCACGGGCTGCACGTTCAGCCAAGCCAGTGTCGGAAAAACGGCGGCATCCCCATCACGCCAGCAAGCGAGTCGCAACGGACGACCTTCCACGTACGTAGCGAAGCCCTCGAGGTCGAGGGATCGCGGCTTGCCCATGCTTGAAGTGTTCCACCTGCCTCTCAGAATCGCCGCTCCTTATTCCAGGCGCAAAGGGGTTGATCGGCCACATGGGACGCAAATGTCCGTGCAGGGCACACGTGCGCCCTGGGCCGCGGACTCGTGCGGGTGGCAGAGGATGCCTGAATGTGGCGGCGCCGCTCCGATCCAGCATGGACTCGGCGGGCGCGGCCTCGTTGAGTCTCAAGCCCCGCTCGGAAGTCACGCGCTTGTCAGCGGCATCAGCGTTGACGCATTCGTACTATTCAACGAGTGGCTGACGTCGAACCCGTGGATGCCGAACCTGATGACGTCGCGCCCGAAGTGGACCCGTCCGCACCGCTCTACATTGAGCGCGTCAGCGTCCGAAATTTTCGCGGTCTCGCGGCGTGCGAGCTTGAACTCGAACCTCAGCTCACATTGCTCGTCGGACGCAACAATTCCGGGAAGTCACGCATTCTGCGTGCCATCGCGATCGCGTTTGCTGGAGTTGCGGCCGAACTCGACGACCTGACTGTCGGGTCCGACGATCCGGCAGTCGTTGACGTCGTCGTGGGTCCCCGTCCTCCCGAGGCCGAAGCGGACGAGGACGTCTTCAGCGGGCCAGTCGGAATTCGACTCGGCCCAGGTGCGGTACAGACCGTCCGAGAGGAACCGCTTCGCGAACGATTTGCTTGGCGGACGACCGTTCGTCGATCGGCCGAAGGCTTGGGCGCTCGGACCGAGGCACATGTTCTTGTCTTCGACGCGGCTGATTCTCAATGGGTGCAACCTGGCGGAGCCGCGATGGTGTCGCGCGACCAGCGCTCCCTTCTTGCGGTTGACCTAATTGAAGCGCGCCGAGACGTCGTCGAGGAACTGACGCGACGAGGATCGGCGATCAGACGCGTTCTGAGCGACCTCGAAGTTGATGTCGTGAAGCGCGCCGAGCTCGAGGAGCAGTTAGCGGCACTTGGAGCGGAAATAGTCGCCAATAGCGCGACTCTCGACTCGATCCGTGGTGCGCTCGAAGAGCTCGAAGAAGTGGTCGGCACGGTCGGGAAGCCCGCGCTCAGTCCGCTGCCCGTTCGGCTGGAGGAACTCGCGCGCTCGGTGTCGATCGATCTCGACACTGGATCGGGTGGTCTGCCCATGCGGCTTCACGGCCTGGGATCGAGGAGCCTCTCGTCCCTTCAGATGCAGGGTGTCATGTACAACCGCCGGCTCGGAGTCGACGGCCCGGCTCTTCGCCCCCACCCGCTGACGCTGATCGAGGAGCCGGAGGCGCACCTGCACCCCCAGGCGAGCATCGAGTTGGCAGGCCTTCTGACCGGCATCCGGGGACAGGTGGTGGCCACGACGCATTCACCGCAGGTTGTGACCGCAGTCGAGGCAAGGTGTCTGCGCGTAATCCGCGAGGACGCGGGAGTGACGAAGGTTTTTGACCTCGGCCCGACGGACGACATGTCGGTTCACCGACACTTGCGACCGTGCCTTCACGCGGAGGAAATGGAGAAGCTCCGGCGGTTGGTAGAACGGCCGTTCGGCGAAGTGCTGTTCGCAAGCGTGGTTGTTATGGGCGATGGCGCGACTGAGCGATCGTTTCTTCCGATCGTCCTGCGCCATGCGGTGGGATCGAAGGCTCACGGCGTGTGCGTGATCGACCCAGGCAGCCTTGGCGGTGCGCTCGCTCCCGCCGTAGTGAAGTTCGCGAACCTCGTCGACGCTCCTTGGTTCATATTCAGCGACACCGATGATCAAGGACAGAAGGCTGCGAACAAGCTGGTAGACGACTTCGCGGGCGGCGATGCATCTCACATCGTGTGGGTTGACGAGGCCGGTGCGCTGGCCGACCCGGCGGGAGACGGTGCGATTGAGCGCCTCATGGCGAGTTTCGACGACCAAATGTGCATCGACGCCTGTGTCGAGATGCGGCCGGACGCGGACCAAACCAAATCGGCTCTGGATCTGTTGAAGGACGCGAAGGGCTCCGTTGGAGCAACGTTGGCGCGGCGTTTTGTTCAGAAGTACCCGAACGTCGATGACTGGCCCGAATGCCTTCGTACACTTGTCGAGCGGCTCAACGACGCCGTCTGAGTTGGAGTTCCTCATGGAAGGCGTTCGATCCGTGTACACACTCAGCGACGAGCAACAGGCGGCGGTCGACTGCGATGACGCTGCAATCGTCGTTGTCGCGAGTGCAGGAAGCGGCAAAACGGAAGTCGTCGCGCGTCGGGTGGAACGGCTGCTAACGAGTTCGGCCGGGGATTCGTCGCGAGTCTTGGCTCTCTCGTACACGATCAAAGCGGCAGACGAGTTGCGCGACCGATTCCGCGAACGGTTGGGCGACCTTCACCGTCGTGTCGACACGGACACCGTGCACGGATTTGCTCACTCGCTTCTGCGACAAGGCGGAACGCGCATCGGACTGCCCGTCGAGCCGGAAGTTCTAAGTCGGGACGCGGACCGGGTCGAGCTTCTGGGTCGTTGGCTCGCCGCAGAGGGCGCGAGGGTGCCCGACGATCTCGCCGCGGCGCTGGGGGCGCTTGACCTCAGTCGGGCGCGCCTACAAGAGGCGCCGTTGGGGGTCGAGTGGGATGCGGCGTTGCGCGATGCAGGAGCAGTCGACTACCCGGCGATGCTCGAACGTGCGAACGAGCTACTCGGCCTCGCATCGACCCGCCGCCAGCTCTCGCGCCTGTACAGCCACGTGATCGTTGACGAGGCGCAGAACCTCACTCCTGCGCAGTATGCATTGCTCACAGCTGTCATCGGCCTTCCCGGCGACGACCAAATTCCAGCGATGATTGTCGGCGATGACAAACAATCGATTGTCAGTTTCGCTGGCGCTGATCCAGCGCTGATCCGGCAGTTCGCCAAGGACTACCGAGCAACGCGATTCGAACTAACGAAGAATTTCCGTTCCGCGGCAGCCATCGCGACCGTTGGGCAATCCGTCGCGAAAGCGCTCGGTCAGCGCGGCGAGGTCGAGCCGGCCGACAGCTTCGCTGCGCCTGGCGTTGTACTTACCTACGAAGCCGACGATGAGACTGACGAAGCAGCACGAGTTACGGCGTGGATCGTTGATCTCCTCCGAGACGGACTGCCAAAGGATGTTGTCGCGGCCGGTGAGTCAACGACCGTTCGACCTGAGGACATCGCGGTTCTTGCGCGATCCGCCGCCGCCCTTCGCTACACACGGGCGGCTCTTGAGGCCGCTGGGATCCAGGCCGCGTCCGCCAGCGCTCCTGAGGATTGGCTTGCTACGACGGCGGCCGACGTGATTGTTGAACTGATCGCGCTCCAAAGTTCCGCAGACCACAAGTCAACCCACTGGCAGCTCGCGCGATTGCTGGACGCGGACGAGGACGACGTACGTGACCCCGCAGCGCTGAAACAGACGCTTGCAGGTAACGCCGATGAGGGCCTTCGTGCGATCGCGAGTCTCTGCGATGCGGAGCAGCCGTCGGACCTCGTGGCAGCGCTCGCCTCCATCGAACTGTCGGCGGATACCACCTCGCCCCTGTCGGTCGCGTGGCACTCCGACTGCGCTCTCATCGGCGAGTCATGGCTTGCATTCACGGCCCAGGCCTCGGCAGCGGAGTGGACCTGGGGAAACTTCGGCCTGTATCTCTCACGAATACAGCGCGGCACCACGGGCGGGTCTGGCGTCAAACTCATGACGATTCACAAAGCCCAGGGCCAAGAGTTCCCGGTTGTCGCTTTGATCGGTCTGAACGACGGCCAGCTTCCTGACTTCCGTGCAAACGACGAAGCGAGCCAACTCGCCGAGTTACGAACGTTCTACGTCGCGGTCAGCCGCGCTAGCCGGGCGCTCTTGGTCACTCGGCCACGGTTCCGAGACACGCGCTTCGGCCCACGGGGCTCCCGGGAGTCCGCGTATTGGGAGTTCCTCGTCGCGAGCTGACTGCATCTTCGTCGAGGAGCAGAGCGACAAGGACCGATCCGCCCTAGACCACGTAGGCGTGACCCACCCAGTTCAATGTGGCCCGCCCGCCGTCCGACGAGTTGCGCGGAGTACGGAATCTCGCGGCACTCAGAATCAGATTTCAACGAGGGTTAAAGCGGTCCCACACACTTAGCCGGAGGCAGGACCCATGAGCATCTCGGACCTGATCAACAAAACCCTCAAGAAAGCGAATGTCGAATCGATACTCGGTGATCTCGGTGTGATGCAGATCGCGGGGGCGATTTCCAGCGGCGCCTCTGAGGCCGAAATCTTGGCCATCGAGGCTGGGCTGGTGGAAGCGACCGACAACACGCCTCAGGCCACGGATCTGGTCGAAAAGCCGTGACAACGGTCGCGGAAGCGCTGGCTCAGGCGGCGCACTGGGACGGCTACGTGGAGGAGCCGCCGGGGTCAAACAACACAGAGTTCGGCCGTTGGTACGGCGTGAACCCCGACTATTGGTGTGCAATGTATGTATCGCGCGTGTTCTTCGATGCTGGGCTTCCGTTGCCGGCGTCGACGTCTAAGGGCTTCGCGTACACCCCACAGGGCGCCAAATGGTTTATGGACAACCAACGATTCGTTGGGCCGTCAGCGCCGATCGCTCCTGGGATGGTGGTCTTCTACTACTACCCGAGCAAGAAGCGGATCGCTCACGTCGGCATCGTTGCCGACGTGATTGACAGTCAGCACTTTCACGCGTGGGAGGGCAACACCGATGCGGCCGGAGGTCGAACGGGCGGGCGCGTGATCAAGCAGACACGATCTCGTTCGACAGTCGGCGCGCACGGCGGGTTCGGCATACCGGCGCTGTCCGACTTGGTGTATCCGCCAGCGGATCAACAGGAGCCGACGCCTGCGACGGCTCCGCCGTACCCAGGCCGGGTGTTGAAGCTCACAAACCCGATGATGCGTGGTGAGGACGTCAAAAACTGGCAAGGCCGCATGGCCCAGATTGGATACAGGATCTCTAGTGACGGTGTCTACGGACGCGGTTCGGAAGGCGTCTGCAAGGAATTCCAACGCATGAAGGGACTCGGCGCAGACGGCCAGGTCGGACCGAAGACGTGGAAAGCGAGTTGGGCGTAGCAGGCGAGGCGGTCACGACGAGCACCTCCTCCCACTGGTTCACTCCGTAGAAATCGAGGGCGAAAATGTTGGTTGTCGCAGCGACGAAGCTCTTCCAAAACTTCAACGTCCATCACTTCGTGGTGACCGTCTGGCAGCACCATCCGCTCGTCCGAAGTTCGATCGGTGCGCTCGTACTCGGGGGGATCGGAGGCGGAGCGTATGTGACGGCCGTGCTCCTCGGCTTCCTTGGGTCAGACACTCTCGAACAATTCCGCGCTCGCTTTACCGTCTTCACTCCACCGCCTCAACCCGCCCGGCAAGTCTTGTCCCGAGCGCGCCTCGGCGTCTTCATCTTCTTCGGCGCTGCGGTTGCGTTCGTATTCCAACTCGCGCAGGGCAAAACGTTCGCTCCGATTCAGGCGTTTGTGCTCGGGGCCACGTGGACCACGGTCGTCGCTCAGATGATATCGAATAGTGCGCAGGGAGACATGAAGAAGAATCAAGAACTAGCCCAGGCCATCCGAGGGTTAGATACGGCCGGCTAACGAGGAGACAACATGGCAGCCTTCGACAACCTTTCACGCGTACAGATTGGCCAGCTCATAGATCACGAGACCGACAAGGCGGTCACGGTCTCACCTAGCTCGACGCTCAAGGCCGCGGCAGCGAAGTTGAAAGACACTCCCTCGCGGAGCATCGTCGTCGTCGACGAGACGAAAAAGCTCGTCGGAATCCTCACGCAGAGCGACTTCACCAAGGCGGTCGAGGACGGGCTGTCGCCGGACACGAAAGTGTCAACACTGCTCAAGGAGAAGGACATGCCGACGACGATCGACAAGTCCGTCACGCTGTCGGACTTCGTCGGGACCGTCGGACCCAAGTCCACGGTGATCATCCACGACGCTGATGCCACGTACGTCGTGAAGCGCTCAGTCCTCGCAGATCGCGTGGAGCGGAATCTTCTCTAGTCGCGAAGTGCCGTGTCGGTGGCGGCCATCAAGCCAGCATCTTCACGTGCCGGCCAGTCCTCCAAGTCGACGACCACGTGTTCACGTATGACGCCGGCGCTGAGGCACGAGCTGGGAATCATTGGCGGAGGCGTGGCCGTGCAAATGGCGCGGCCCGCGCTCGCGGCGTACAGCCGCGTCGCGATTCACCACCTGGGCGGAAATTCCTTCGAATACCCCGAGTTCGACTTCGTCGCCGAGGTCGGCGAATTGCTCGACCCTCGTCGTGTACAGGCGATCTATATCGCCACCCCCGTGCACTTACACGTCGACTTCATCAAGCAAGCGATACGCGCGGGGCTCCCGGTGCTCGTGGAGAAACCTCTCGGCATCGACGCTGACGACGTCGGGCGCCTAGGCAGCGCAGACACCTCTCGTGTCGCCGTCGCGTTTCGGAAGCGATACTCAGACCTCGCGGCTGCGCTGCGCGCCGCCCGGAACAACGGGTACGGTCCGTTCTCTCTCAAGATGACATGGTTCGCGCCCCACCCAGGGGTAGACCACTGGAAGGCAGCACCCAGCCGAACCGGAGGCGGCGTTTGCTTGGACCTGGCCTCACACGCGTTCGACCTCGTCGAGTTCTGCTTGGGACGTGTAACCGCGATCAGAGTCGTCGACTATCGCGTGAGACGCGATACGGAGGCCGACGAGTACGTCCAGGTGGTCGCGGACGTCGCGGATGGATCACAGGTCCGACTTGAACTCGGCTGGGCAACAGGCACGCCACTGGAAATGGTGACCGTTGCGAGTCCGTCTTCCCACTTCGTCTGGGTCAAGGAACCCGCTTCAACTGAGAGCGTGCTCGTCACCGCGAGTCGCGGTGAGGTGCAGCGAGCGACCTGCCACCGCAGCGACGAGTACGCGCGCATGTTCCGCGACTTCGACGCGTTCGCGCACGGCGGCGGCCACGAGCTCGCTACCTGGCAAGACGGCGTCCGCAACCTCGGTTTGATTACCCAAGTGCTGACGGCAATCTACTCCTCCGACGATCGGAACGAGACCGCGACGTGACCGATTGGCGATGGCCGGATCCACACCCGACCGACGATCGAGAGGCTGGCTACCTGCGTCAAGCACTTGGCAACCCAGATTGGTCCCACGCCGACCTTTGCAACGAGTTCGAACAGCGATTCGCGCAGTACCTCGGAGTTCGACATGCACTGCTCGTTCCGAGCGGCACTGCAGCAATCCACATGACCCTCGTCGCCGCGGGCATCGAACCGGGACAGGAAGTAATCCTGCCCGGCATCACCTGGCCATCAGTCGTGTACGCGATTATCAAGGCGGGCGGAGTCCCCCGGACCGTGGACATCTCCGCTGGCAGCCTTTGCCTCACCGCAGAGGCCGTCGAAGAGGCCATCACCGAGCGAACGTTCGCCGTCCTGGCAACCCACCTCTTCGGGTCGCAGTGCGATATGGAGGCCCTCTGCGAAGTAGCAGCGCGACATCGGGTCCTCGTCATTGAGGACGCAGCACAGGCGGTCGGTGCCGTCCAACGCGGGAGGTCGTGCGGGACCTGGGGCTTGGCCGGAGCATTCAGCTTGAACGACAAGAAGGTCCTTGCGTGCGGAGAGGGCGGCGTCATCGTGACCGACGACAACGAGCTCATGGATGAGTTGCGTATTCACCAGCTAATCCTTCCGGAGCGAGCCAACGTCCCAGCGACCGTTCCGGGCACATACAAGATCAGCGAATTCCAGGCTGCTGTAGGACTGGGGCAGCTTGAGAAGCTCCCCGTGAGACTGGAAATAATGCACCGCAACGCCGATCGGTTGGCCGAAGTGTTGGCGACCCGGACCGCACTCATCTCTCGCCAGGCCGTTCCGCCGGGCGTCACAACTCACACCCTCTATAACTTCTGCTTCAACGTCGAGGGACCTCGGACACCACTATTCAGGCATCGGTTGTCGGAAGAGCTCGGGCTCCGGGTGTCGCTCCCCTACCGACCTTTGCGAGAGATCACAGACTTTCATCCCTCGTCCCAGCCGCTGGATCAGGCGAGCCGTCAGAACCTCGATCTCCGGCATCCGAACTGTGAAGACGCGTATCGTGAACGAACGCTGCGCCTTCCCCACTACGTCCTTCGGAGCAACCTCGCGACTATTGATCGCTTGGCTCACACGATTGTGGACCTCTTTGACGCATCGATCGTGGCTCGATGAGCGACCGGAGACTGGCGACCATCGTTGCCTTGGTGGTGGTCGTGGCCCTAACCGCGGTCTCCTGCATCCTCATCGTGCTCAACGGCGACGGGGCCGCAGAGTTCGAACTGTTCGGACAGCGTTTCTCGTCAACCAATATCGGGCTCGGCGTGCTGTTCCTTGCAGTGGTCGTTCTGGTCATCACGCTTCGGCGATCCGACGGGACGGACCCAGCCACGGCAACGGCCAACGAGGTCCTAGCCGCGAGCGCTTCTGGCGAGCAGATCTCGTGGGACGAATTCATTAGCGGTGTCCAAGCACTCGTGCTCAAGCTGACAGCGGCGGATGGCTTCCGTCCAGATCTCGTCGTCGGGATCTGCGGCGGCGGACTGATGGTCGCAGACTTGGTCGCGAAACGACTCGGCCACATCCCGTGCCTTGCGATCTGGCCCGATCGCCACTCACACAAGCCCGGGTCAGCGTTCGGCGGGCTCGCGTCCCGAATTAACCAGATCGATCTCGATGGCGTCTTACGGGACCTCGCGGCTAATCGCGTCCTCGTCATCGACGACGTCATTTACAGCGGCAAGACCCTAAGGGAGGGAATGGAGTTCCTGGTCGAGCGAAGCAGTCTCATTCGCGAAGGTGCGGTCGAGATCCAGTGCGCCGCCCTCTTTGCTCTCACTTCTTCGGCGTTCAAAGCAGACTTCACGATCTACCAGGACTCGGTGCGTCGGAAGATGATGCCTTCGTCAGACCGGCTGCGGCGGTAGGCCCGACTCGAACGCGCGATCAATCGCCGTTCGAAGGGCGTCGACGGAAGCAAAGACCTCGGATGCGCCAGCGCCCGCTAAAGCTTTCGCCCGTGACTCATCAACAGGCGCACCGCCCGTGAAGCCCCATACCGGAACACCAACTTCCCTCGCTGCCCGAACACCTTCAGCACTGTCTTCTACCGCAAGGCAATCCACGCTCGACACTCCCAAGCGTGACAAAGCCACGGCGTACGTCGTCGTCTTGATCGGAGCACCAACCTCAGTCCCGAAGATTCGGTTCGCGGGCACCACGTCCGAGGCGCCGACGAGATCCAGCTTGCGTGCGACGGACTCCTGATCGCTCGAAGACACGATCGCCACGTTGTGGCGATATTGCTCAAGAAGCTCCGCGATTCCCTCGATGAGACTCAGATCGGTTTCATACCGATCCCACCGAGCCGAATGAAGTCTGGCCTTCAAATCCGCCGACGGGATGGCAACCTTCTCTCGATCAAGGCGTTCCTCCAACAAAGCCAGGTGACGTCCTTCAGAAAGTCCCAGCGTGATCTCCCGGTAGTCGGCAGGTGGCAGGACCACGCCGAGTGTCGATAAGACGGCGAGCTCTGCCTGCTCAGCGAGGGTTTCGGAGTTAACGAGCACTCCATCACAGTCAAGGAGCAAGAACCGAGGTCGAAGATGCACCGTTTCGATCCTCCCATAGGGTGGTGCGAGCGAGACCGAATCGGACAGCCCTACCCGTTTCCGGATTGCGATGAACTTTCGAAACCGTCCAACCGCGCTAAGCGCTCGCTCGCGGGCAGCCCGACGAGTGCTTCCGATTGGGAACCTGAATTTGGCGGATGTCGGCGCGCACCCGCGAACGTTTGAGCAGCTCCGACAGGGTGAGGGACCTCGGCGGACGGGAACGAACGTCCGGGGATGCGCCATAAATGCGCCATGCGTTTTTCTCACGTACGACTGGGCCCGCCCTCACGGTCGAACTGGCGGTCAGGAGGCCATCTATTTGCGCGGTTGCTTTAGTGCCGTCCGAAGATCCGGTGGTTCGTACGCCGAGCCTTTCAAGATCTTCCCGTCACTTCGCCGTTTAACACCACTGTCGACCTTCGTCATATTCGAGCGATGTACTTCTCTGAAGACAGCGTCGAGATCGATACCGTAAACGAGGGCTGTGCCGCACACGACATAGAGGATGTCAGCCAAAGCGTCGGCAATATCAAAGATGCTCTCGCGCGAGACGGCGTCCACCAACTCAGCCACTTCCTCCTCGAGCAACCGCATCCGGAGCGAGGCCTTGTCTGCACCGATCGACGCCGAGGGCGCGTCGCGCATAGCGACTCCAACCGCCTCGTGAAACCTTCGGACTAGCTCAAACGGGGTCGCGTCGGCGTCATGAGTTGGCTCATCTCGGGCGCGGACGTCAGCCATGGCGTCCGGCGACGGAAACAGAGAACCCAAGTGATTCGACGAAACCACGCAGTCTCCGCACGGTCAGATACGGAGCGCAGGAGCCAACGTACTGACCTTCAAGGTCGTCCCAGTTTGCCCGCAACTCGCGGTACAGCCGATTAGTGAGCGTCTTGGTCCGACCTCGCAAAGCGATAACGCAATCAGACAGCACAAGCGGTTGATCGGCACTGACCAGCACCAGCTTGTCCCGGCTGGGGGCGCCTACGCGAGGAAGGAGTACCGCGAAACCCTCCACGACTCGGCCCGATGCTGCCACCCAGGGCCCGCGCTCGATCGACTTCGACCGGATGTGTGTCGAATGCACGAGCCGGAAGCCAGTCTTCGGGCCCGCCGTAGTCACCCTGTGCATCTGTTGGACACCACGGATCAAGTCGATGTCAGCGCCAATCAGCGACTCCCCGCGAGACCGCGGTTTGTTAGCCGGCGTGAGATCGGCCCGAAGAGCGCCTCGATGAATGTCGGTCAGGACAACAAGCTTTACCGTCGCATGTTCGCCAAGAAACGTTCGCGGCCCGAACGTGTCGACCACGGAAATTTTGGCGGCACGCCGAAGGCGTTCCCAGACCGACTGGTCCTTCTGCGAAGTAATGGCCCCCGATGGAATCAGAGCTACCGCCCATCCTGCCGGCGCCACTTGTTCGAGAGCAGTTACGAGGAAGGCGAGCGCGGGCGAAGCCCGTACGGTTCCGCCGAGCACGGGAATGTAAGTGCCGCCTCGATACGAAAAAGGCGGATTTAGAACGACGCCGTCGATTGGCTCAGCCGCCTCGCGGAGCAAGCGACTGCTAGCGCGCGACCGCGCGTTCAAGAAATCGCAGACTCCAACGGACCAATCAGGTTGGGCGAACCGCAGAGATCTGATCGCGTTGCTGTCCACATCGGTCGCTACCACACGAGTTGCGGGAATGCGCTTGACGACAGCGTGCAGCAGTGCCCCGTCCCCAGCCGCATAGTCGGCGATTCGCGGCGCTACTTCCGACCGAAGCTTGACGACTTCGTCGGCGACGCGATCGGCAAGCCAACCCGGTGTGTAGTGAGCGTCAGGTGCTGTCGGCATAGTTACGTCGCGCTCGGAGGGCGGTAGAGATCCGAACCTACAAAGGCGCCAACGTCATATACGCACAACCGTGCTGTGCCGGAGGTTCGGTCCGACTTCCGAATCGGATGGTCGTAGATCACCTCGACAAGGTCAGGTGTGGAAAGTGCAAAAAGCAAGGCACCAATAGCGTGGGGCTTGGTGCCTATCGGCGCCACCTTGATCAACTTTCCGATGTGCGAGTCGCGGAGGTCTACAAGTTGGTGAAAGACATCAAACGGGTCGTTTGCGATCGCGTAACGAATATCGCACCAGGTGTCGTCGCCGAGGAGGCCGGCTTCGTTCCCCCAATACGCGATGAACGGATAGTCCACTCGGAAGCCAGGCACGCCCACAATCGGGTAGGTGCCACCCAACGTTGGTTCGACGTGTCGAACGATGTGTTCGAACCGCGCGCCCTCGAATCCCAGCAGCGGTACGAGGATCGAATTGACAGGATCAGGTCGGAGGTACGCAAACGTCGGGAGTGGCCGAATACCGAGAGTCCGCTCACTTAGATCGTAGAAAGCTCCCCGCTGCGGGTGTCGGCTGGGGCGATAGCTGTGCGGTTCCATGTAGACGACGTATACGGTGCCGCCGCGCGCAACAGCAGCGCGTAGGAGCGGCGCAGTTACGTGATGCGAGAGCCCCGTTATGTCGAGGTACAACGGCGCGCCAGGAACCGTGTCGACGAGCGCGGCTGCTTGGTTCGCGCTTGCAAGCATCAAGGTGTCGTCGTGTCCGTTCACCCGAAAGGACGCGCTAACCAAATCACTCTGATCAACAACTTCAACAAACGTCACCGTTCGCTCTAGTTGGCGCTCCGTCCAACCTTCGCTGATCGCCGCACGCTGCTCGGGGCTCCCGCTGTAGATGTAGACGGAGCCCACGTCACAATCGAAGTCGTCTCTATCGAGCGTGAGCGACAGAAGCGGTTCATCAAGCAGCGTCGCCATAAAACCCGCCGAAGAATTGCATCTGTTCTGGCAATGGCGACAGCTCTCTCCGTTGAAGCTTCAACAGAGTTCGAATTGTGCCGCGCGGCTCCGTGACGAGGCCGACGAGATCACTCTCTTGAAGAGTCATCCGGCGCTTGCTCCTGTAGCTGTAGCCGAAGAAGGCGGCGTAGATCGGATGCAGCGCGTATTGCCAGTCCTGAGTTTCCCCGCTGACGGCCGCACGCTTGTTTCCACTGAACCGAACGAACGCGAGGTTCCGTACCGCCGATTCGATAAGTCGCGCAGTATCCGGCGCCAGCGTGCTGCTCGATGCTCGAATATCGAACTGGACCACCTCCGGCGTGTGGCCAGCTGGCGAGTGAGCCATGACTTGGAAAACGCGCCCTAGCCCGAGCACCAGCCGGCTCAATTCGCCGCCGCGCGGGTCCAGGCCCTGCAGATCACTGACGTTCCGCCGACCGACCAGGATGGCAGCCTCCGTCTGGGTCTCGGGTTCGACCGGATCAGTGAGGGCGCGGTCCGCGTCGAGCTGCGCTATCAACGCCTCCATCACGAGCTGGAGCAGGAAACGAAGATTTCCAGCGGCGAGCTGCACGTACGTGTCCCAGCCCGCATAGAGCTTCCGCAGCCCCCGTTTGCCCTCTTTGATTGTAAAGAGCATCGGGTACTGGTAGTTACCGAGCCGCGTGCGCCAGCCTGTCGGATCTGCCTGCGCCTCGAAAAGCACTACGTCGATGCCCTGGAGCTGGCTCACCGACCAGTACTTCACGAGGTACTGCTCTAGCGACGGCAGGCGATCGAAGAACTCCAGTTGCTCCGGCGATACCAACGGCACAAGCTCTCGCCGCAACCGGTGTAGCTGATCGCGGAGCCCGAGCAGATCAGCTTCCTCGGCTTCGCTGATCGGAGGTAGCAGCTCAGCGATCGACCGAGCACACGCGACTCCCGCTTCTGCCATGCGCGCCAGGCGTTCATCGCAAACTTGGCGGGCAAATTCACTAAACCCAATCGCGGTGAGTTTTTCGGAAATGTCGATAGATGTGAAGTCAGCGGGCTCCTGCAGCGCCTCGTAGTCGTTGAGTGTTCGTAGGTCACGATGGCCGGTGACTTTCACCCCGATCTTGAACGTGTAGTTCACACCCGAGTGTTTGATCAACGTGTTGATCACGCGCTGTTGATAGTCGAGCAGGTTTTCGAACTCGTCAAGCAGGAAGAACAACAGCCGATCTGAAAACTGCGGCAGCTGTCGCAGATATCGAACAAAGAGTTCGATCGGGGCGCCTTGCAGGCTCAGGCGGCCCGGGCCTTCATCGACAACGTTGTTGATGCGCGCCTCAAAGGAGACGATGCCCACCTCTAGCGCCTTGTCCAACTCAGCGAGGGTGTCGGCGGGCTCGAGATGGAGACTGCGGGCAATCAACTCGGCTGCACGACCGTCTAACGCGGGGCTGTCCGCAACCTGATCCGCATACCAGATGGCTAATCCGGCAAGTTGTTTGCAAAGGATGAGATTCACGTAGTGCCCGAACACAGGAATCCACGCGGCTTCGTCGAGATTGTTGCCTTGGAATGCCGTGACCCGATTCGTATCTAGTCGCCAATACATTCCGAATCGATCCCACGACCGTGGATCGCGGCCGGCCGGTGAAACGGCCTGTTGCCCTTCGTAGCTGAGAATTCGGAGAACCGTTGTCTTCCCAGTACCTCGCCCACCGCTCAAGATGCAGGGCTTCGACGTCAGTAGTTCGGGGAGATACTGCGGGCTCCGATAGGTGTCATACAAACGAGGTCCGAGCCATTCGGCGCGGAGACCGCCAAAGAGCGTCGTAACGGACTCCCGCGCGTTCAAAGCAGACTGAGTGCCGTTGTTCGGGCGCTCCTCTATCGGCATCATCGCCGCCTCACAATTGGGTACCAGCCCTCGTTCTCGCAATAGAAAATCGGAAGGGTGGTGTCCGGGGTGTTGTGAGCGAAACTCAAGGCGAGCCCGAGCTCGCCCCATCCAAAGGCGGGGTCCTCAGAACCGCTCCGTTCAGATGCAGCGCGAACAACATCCGGAATCTCGCCATGCAGATAGGCCGGCATCACTTGGGACTGCGGACCCACAACGCTCATTTCGCTGCTCAACACGTTCGCGACCGACAACAGTGGCGGGTTCGGCAAACGCTCGATCTCCGTTCTAGCCGTGTCGGTACACAACGCCGGACAGAAGAAAATTGTTGCGCCGTCCTTCGCTAACTGTGCGTACGACATTGTCGTTCCGTCCTTGAGTTCGTAATTTCGATTCCACCCTTCAATGAACTTCGATCCGGTGCCCGCAAAGTCATCGACTACAACTATCGGCGCTCCTGAACCCGCCAAGATCTCGGAGGCGACATCCGACGCCGGCCGGACTTGGTCTGGACTGCCCAGAATTTGCCGCGTCTTCCGGGCGAACATGTAGCCCGACTTGGTCTCGTCGTCCTGGTCATCGGGACTAACGAGATGCGTGAACTTGGCGCTCATCAAGAACTCCAGCCACTGCGCTTTCCTATGCGCATAGCTCGCGCCCGGGCTGCTTATCCGCGTCGCGATCAGACGTATCGACGTTGTCAAGAGCCGATCGGTCAACTCGTCGTTGAAATACATCAACGCGTTGAGCAGAGCCAGGGCTACTTCCTGTTCGTCCGTTTGGAAGTTGTCCAACCATCGTTCGGGATCCGCCTGACGAGCTGGCGGCCAAAGAGCGACCTTCGCCAAATAGCGCCAACGATCGAGTACCTCGAGGCGATTCAGTCGAGGCTCGTCGTCCGCCGCACCAGACAGGCCCAATGACAGCTGGTCCGTCACTCGTCAGGGTCGTTCGAGTCCGCCTCGTTGCGCCCAAACATGTACCCGAGGACAGCCGAAAGGAGAGGAAGAACAGGAGTGACGATGAACAGCTGCCCGAGGTCTTTGACACTCGAAACCCAATCAGCGCGTGCCTTCGAATAAGCGGCCAGCGCTGATGGGCCATGGCCCGCGAGCGAACGGAACTCGCCAACGCGTGGGAACGTGGCCCAGCCGTACCAGGCAAGCAGCACGACCATGCCAACTACGAGCCAGAGCAGCCACTTGAAGATTTTCAACCCCATCATCCGTCGAGGCATCGAGAACGTTGCCTTGCGCGGAAAGGTCGTCGACTCAACGTCGAGAAGGCTGATCTGATCCGGAGGCTCCTCCTCGGGGAGATGGTTCGACATACCTATGCGTGCGACTCGAAGACGATCTGGGTCTCCTTCCCGGTGTTTGGGTCGCGAAGCACGAGTTGCTCGCCACGCGCGTTTGCCTCGTCCAAATAGGTCAACAACGCAACCGCGCGTCGCAGTGCGGCCGTCTTCGGAACGCCGCGCCGACGAGCGACATCTCCTAGAACGTCGTTCATCTCGTCGGTCATTTCAACCGTCACTTTGGCCATCCGCACTCCTTTCCTCTACCGGTGTTTTACCGGTAGAGTACCGGCACTTCACCGGTAACGCAAGGAGGTGCTTTTCGAGTGGGGCGGGTCTTGGAGTCCAAGAGGCGCGTGTTGACATGCCGCAACACAAGCGCGGTTTAGCCACCACCGGCCGTCGCATCAGGGCCGTGTCGCCAGACCTCGCCGACCCGCCCGCTGCCGTCGTCTCGAAAGCCCACCCCGATCATCAGGTCCGGGCTGGCAGCGCCGGCGACCAGGCGTCCTGCGCTCGGGCGTGCGAAGGCGTCTACTGCGTCCACCCGGCGCCAGTGCCGACCCTCGTTCGAGACCCACACCGCTGGCTGGAACGCGTCCTGTCGCTCGTCGCCGCCGAACGCGACCCAGGTGTTGCCATTGAACGTCACGTCTTCCATCCGCTGGTCGAATGGCCCACCGAAGATCGTGCGGTTGTAAGGGACGCGCGACCACGATGCACCACTGTCTGCACTCGTCCACACGACAGCGTCGGTCGTCTCCTCCAGTCGCGACGCGCCGACCGCGACAACTCTGCCGTTCGCCTGTCCCAACGAGTAGATCGCGTCGTCGCGTTGACCGCGGAAGTCGTTGCTCTCTACGCGCCGCCAACCTGAGGTCGCGGTCAACGTCCACGCCGCAGCGTCGGAACGACCCGCCGTGTCCTCGCGGCCGGCGATGATCCATCCGTCATCGCCCGTGGCGACGATGGAGGTCGGGATTTGGTCACCCGGTCCTGACAGGGCCGCATCGGCAGATCGATCGCGCTCCCAGATGACACCGTCAGCGGAAAACCACACGGCGCCGTTGGCATCGTCACCGAAGTTCTCAAGACCGATTGCCCTCCAGCCGCCACCGTCCGGGGCGACGTCGAACATCTCCTGCGTGCCGGGTCCGCCTAACCGGTCGTCGCCAGCGGCCACCCGCCGCCAGCTCGTACCGTCGATAGAGGTCCAAATCGCGGAGTCGGTGTGACCGAAGGCGTCCGCGTGTCCGACCGCAAGCCACGCGTCGTGGGCGCGGATCACCGATTCCATCGTCGCCGCGGTCGTGTCCTCGACCGGGCCGAGCTCGACCACCGCCGGTGTCCAACCGGTCCCGTCGGCGGAGTACCAGGCGACCGGTCGGTCAGCGCCGTTAACGTGCTGTGACCCAACGGCCACCCAACGCCCAGAGCCGAATGTGATGTCGTACGGCGTGGCCCAGTTCTGTTCGCCCGTCAGGACCTCTGGCCCCTTCCACCCTCGATCCGTGACGACCTCGTTGGATGTCGTCTTGTCGAGGAGCGCTTCGATGGAAGGCCAGCCAAGAAGGAGCATCACCACTAGAGCGACGAGTCCGATCGCGACGTTCTTTTGGCCTCGCGGATCGTCGAGAAATTCTCCGATACGACGCGTGGTCAACCCGATCCGCCCGTCGACATCCATACCGCGCCTCGGGCGTTCCCTCCGGACTGGTCCCACCCGACCGCAACGGCGACGTCGCTGGTTGCGACGACGCCATCGAGTTCCTGACGATCGGGGCCGCCGAACACCGCAGGATCCGGGTAGACCTGCCGCCAGTGGAAGCCGTCGTCCGAGGTCCAGATGCGCGCGTCTCGTGGACGGGTCTCATCCTCGGACGACCCGACTGCGATCCAGTCGGTAATGGTAGGAGCCACGTCGTTCATTGCGTTCTCTTCGGTGGAGTACACGTAGTCGAAAGGCTTCTTGACTCGACTCCAGTTGACGCCGTTGTCCGACGTGAAGACCATCGCGTCGTGGCCGTCATTGCCGACCGCGACCCACCGGCCGTTTCGAACCGCGACCGAAGGTAGCGACGCCGAGTCGTTGTCGGACCCGACGGCGGCGAGGGAGACGGCACTCCACGTGTAGCCATCTGTCGAGGTCCAGAGAGCGGGTCGGAGCCGCGGGGACCCGACGAGCGAGCGGATGCTTCCTGCGGCGACTATGCGCTTACCATCCGTTGCGAGCGACGTGATCGTCGGTGTCTCGCCAACGATTGTGCCGAAGCTGTCGCTTTCGCCGACGCGTGTCCACGCGTGTGCGTCGTCTGAGCTCCAGGTCGCAGCGACATCAGCATCCCGGCCACCGGCCCGGAAGGATCCCGCGGCAAGCCAATGGTCACCGAGCCAGAGCACGGCATCCATGCTCGAGTACTGGTCGGGCTGGCCGAACACCTCGGCTGGCCGATCAACGAGTCGCCACGTTTGGCCATCGCTCGATGTCCACACCGCCGCGTGATCTGATTCCTTCCCTACCGCGACATAGGTTCCGTTGTGTTCCGCGACGGCCCAGACGATCGAGGGTCGGTCGCCTTCACCGGGCTCGACTCGTGTGAGCCGCTGCCACACCGAAGGATCCGACGCTCGCCAGATCGCGGGTTTGTAGTTGTGGGAGCCGACAGCGAAGAACTCGTCTCCGATCGCAACGACCGAGGTGACCTGTTCGAGGTCCCCGTGTCCGAATACGCCGGGACGATCCGTAACACGGCTCCATCCCTCGGTTCGAGCGTTCGGCGCTGGTGCAGACGCTTCGCCCGGCACTGGCTTCAACCCCTCGGCCTTGCCACTATCGGCGACCTTGATCGCGATCACGCCAAGCACGATCCCGATCACCAGACTCGTGACGCCGATGACGACGCCCTTCCGTCCTCGAGGATCGTCCAGTTGGCCCATCATCTCGCCCTCCGCACACGGGTCATCGGAATCCTATGAGAGTGAGATTCGATCGGAATCGTCGATCCGATGGCGCTGGTCTGACATGCCTTTTCTTTAGACGCTTTGCACGTCTGACTAGACGGTATCCACGCCTCCCGCGCCCGCGGACCCGGCACCTCATCGACGCCGACGCGTCCCACCAACTCCTGTCAACCCCTCACGCCTGTGTCATCCCGTGGCACGCTGGGAGCCTGGACAATTGCGGGCGACGCCTCCGACGATGAGAGAAATCCCGACGTCCACGATTTCGTCGCTAACTACCTCGCGCTCGGCGCGGAGATTGTCGTGATCGAACGAGACGGCGAGCTCATCGCTACGGGGACCCTCCTTCCCGATGGCGCCGACAGCGGGCGGCTCGTGCGCATGTCCGTCGCCAACGCGCACCGCCGACAGGGGCTGGCACGACGCGTTGTCAATGACTCATCGACCGGGCACGCCACCGGGAGATGTCGGAAGTGCGCGTTCTCACCGACACTCCATGGGTGAGCGCGGTCGAGCCCTACCGCGCCTGCGGCTTTGTCGAACTGGGCGAAGACGGAACCGACACCCACTTCAGCATGGACCTTCGATCCGCTGAATGACGATCGTGCCTGCCACGTATCGCCGAATCGTCAACGCAAGACTAAATGGCGTGCGACCCGCCGAACCTCTGACGAAACTCCCACAATGAGCGCTCCGCTTCACGAAATCCGCCTCTACGTCGAAACCGATGACGCCGAACTGATCGAACACCTCAGAGATGCGGTCGCCCCACCTCGCTTGTCCGCACGATCCGAGGCCGGATCACGAATGCTCCGTTCCCTGGTTCGTGATCTCCTCACCAGCTGAGCAACCTGAGGTTTGGCGCGAGCACCTCAACCGCTGACGGCTGCCACAACCGGCACCGGCGGTCTCCACGCCGACTGGCCCGCGTGCTGGCATATTGGGTTCGTGAGCCCGAACCCGCTCAACGCGTTTGTTCGTCTCGTGATCGGAAGCTTGCTTTTCGTTCTGCCGGCCGCGCGATCACTTCGCCGATGGGACGAGTTCCACTCGAGCGGAACGGCTCAACACGTTCCCTACGCTTGACAGGCGGCAGTGAACAGACCATAGCGGTGCGCGACAAAACGCCATTTGCCTCGAACAACCACCCGTCCACCACCCGCGTGCCATCGTTCGGCGTTGCTCGCCGGGATCCGAATATTCCGCTGACCTGCGACAACGGACAACGGCGAACGGCCGGGAAAGGCCTTGAGCAAACTTAAAATCCCCCAAGTGTGGGTTCGACCCCCACCGAGGGCACTCACTCACGGGCGCTACTTTCCGGACGGGCCGATGAAGTTGACTGGTCCCCCGCTAGCACCGCCGGGCGGGGGGCCGAACTCAATGCGGGCGGTGTTGTCGTCACCCTGGCCGTTGGACGAACTGGTCGCCGAGCCGGGCAGCGCCTGGCTGAGATCAGCGAGCAGAACCTGTTGGCCCGCGCGCAGGCCGGACTTGATCTGCGTCCATTCGCGACCAATGACGCCGAGAGTCACCGTGACGACCGACGTCTTGGATCCGTCGACCACGTTCACGGTCGCGCGGTCGCCCTCGACGTGCACGGCGCTCGTGGGCACTGCGACCGTCGACTCCGCTGACGCCGTGATGATTTCGACCGACGCCACGGTGCCGTTGCGGAGGGCGTCGTCGGCGTCCACGCCAATCGACACCGGATACGTCGTGGCGCCGTTGGTCGTGACCGGCGCGCCGATCGCGACCACCTCGCCGCTGAGTCGGCGGCTCGACCCGTCGGGCTTCACGTTGGCGGCCTGACCCAGCTTCACGTCGGCGAGCTTGTCCACGGCCACGATCGCAGTGACTTCGTAGCCAGCCTGCCCGATGACCTTGACCACCGCAGTTGTGGAACTGGCGGTCACCGCGTCACCGACGGCGAAGTTCACGGCCTGCACGGTGCCGTCGATCGGGCTGACGATCGTCGCCGCCGCGAGGTTCTGATTCGCGACGGCCACACCGGCCTTGGCCGCGTCGATCGCCTTCTGGAGGGCGGCGAGATCTGCTGCCGACGCTGTGGTGGTGGACGAGGACCCACGCGGCGGATTGGACGACGACGACGCCGCCTGACTGATGAGCGCGTCGAGCGTCTGCGACGTGTCGCTCAGGTGCTGCTGCGCACCAGAAGTGTCGCGCTGTGCGTCGAGCACGCCGGCGAGGGCGGTCCGGCACGCCTCGACCGCCTCCGTGTCCTCGGTGGACCCGTCGGTCGCTCCTGCGCAGACCTGCGCCGCGGAGTCCAAGGCCTCCTGCGCCGCCTGCAGTTTGGCGTCGACCTCTTGCTGGCCCTCGAGCACTGCCTGGCGGGCTGCGTCGAGTTGGCTGGATGAGTCTGAAGTTTCGTCGGTGGGCGCAGACGCAGTCGTGGCGTTGACCAAGGCGAGCTTGGCCTGGTCGAGGGTGGACTGCGCGGCGTTGACTGCGCGTTGCAAGGCCGCGGTGTCGAGGGTCGCCAGCGTCTGACCACGGGTCACGGTGGCTCCGGAAGTGACCGCGACCGACGCCACGGTGCCGGCCACGGGAAACCCGACCGCGGCGGCCGAGACGGGTTCGATGATGCCCACTTCGTTCAGGGACTTCGTAACGCTCCTGGTGGTCGCGGCCGCAAGCCGAAGCGCGCCCGCTGGGCCCGTGCCGCTCGTGACGACTCCGAATACCGCTACCGCGGCAAGCGTGAGCGCGCCGCCGGAACGCACGATCACATTACGACGGCCGCGCGTCGCCCTCAGCGGCGGTAAAGGTTCAAGCATTATTCACTCCTCAAAGCGTCAATCGGCGCGAGGCGTGACGCGCGCGAGGCGGGATACACCCCGAACAACACGCCGACACCGATCGCCATGACAACCGACAGCACCGACGGCCCGACGGACAGCAGCACGCGGTTGCCGGTGGCGTGCGGCAGCACGAACACGCCGAGGCCGCCGACGGCGACGCCGAGCATCCCGCCCGCCAGGCCGAGTACCGACGCCTCGACCAGGAACTGCCGGCGGATCAGCGAGGGCCGGGCACCCAGCGCCTTGCGTAAACCGATCTCGCGGATCCGCTCCGTGACCGACACCAGCATGATGTTCATCACGCCGATACCGCCGACGAGCAGCGAGATCACCGCAATGCCGGCGAGCATGACGGTCATCGTCTTGTCGACCGACGACGCCGCCGTGAGGATCGACTGCTGCGTCGCGATCGAGAAGTCGGCCGACGTCGACGCCGTGATGTTGTGCACGTTCAGCAGCAGCGCGTTCGCCTCCTGGTACGCGGCGGCCAGGGTCTTGGACGAAGTGGCCTTCACGTAGATCTCGCTCACCTTGTTGCGATCCGCTCCACCGATGAGGCGTTGCGAATACGTCGACAGGGGCACGACGGCCAAGTCGTTGTTCGCCGCGTCGTCCGACGAGCTCAGTTCTTCCAATACACCGACCACTCGCAGCGCGGCGCCGTTGTAGATGACGTCCTGGCCCACGGCGCGCTCGGCCACGTTGAACAGCTGCTCGGCCGTCTCCGGTCCCAGCACGACAACTTTCGCGGCGGACGCTTCGTCGGCCGCGGTGATGAACCGGCCCGACGTGACGTCGCGCGACCGCACCGTCTTCCACGTCGGCGTCGTGCCCGTGAGCGTGGTCGTCCAGTTGGTGGTGCCGTAGGTCAGCGAGACGGACTCGGTGCTCACCGGCGCGACGGCGGCGATATCGGGCGCCACCGTCGGATTGGCGAGGGCGTCGGCGTCGTCGCGCGTCAACGTCGATGCCGATCCGAACCCGCCGCGTATCCCGGAACTGCTCGTGGAACTCCCTGGCGAGATCACGAGCAGGTTGGTGCCGAGCTCGTTGATCTGGTCGCGGACATCGGCCTTCGCGCCATTACCGAGCCCGACGGTGAGCGTCACGGCCGTAATGCCAATGAGGATGCCGAACACGGTGAGCGCCGAACGCAGGCGATGGGTGCGCACCGCTTCGGTCGCGGCGCGCAACGTCTCGCGCCACGTCACGACGCGTCCGCCAAGACACCGTCGTGGATCTGCAGGATTCGGTCGGCTTCGGCGGCGACCTCCGGCTCATGGGTAATGAGCACGATGGTGCGACCGTCGGCGTGGAGTTCCTTCAGCAGGCCCAGCACGTCTCGGCTGGACACGGAGTCGAGGTTGCCCGTCGGTTCGTCGGCCAGGATCAGGTCGGGCGCCGTCACCAGTGCGCGCGCGATCGCGACGCGTTGCTGCTGGCCGCCGGACAGTTCGCCCGGGCGGTGCTTGGCCCGGTCGGAAAGGCCGACCATTTCGAGCGCGATCGCTGACCGGTGATGCCGTTCGTCGGGGCTCATGCCGGCGTAGACCAGCGGCAGCTCCACGTTGCGCGCCGCGCTCATGTACGGCAGCAGGTTGAACTGCTGGAACACGAAGCCGATGTGCCGGTTGCGCAGCTCGGCCAGCCGGTTTTCGTCGAGGGAGGAAACGTCCTCGCCGGCGAGGAAGAACTGACCACTCGTCGGGACGTCAAGGCAGCCGAGGATGTGCATCAGCGTCGACTTGCCCGAGCCGGACGGACCAATGATCGCGACGAACTCGCCGCTGTCGATCTCGAGGTCGACGTCGCGGAGCGCGTCGACTGACAACTCGCCTGAGCGGTACGTCTTGTTGACGCGGTGCAACGTGAGAACGGTCACTTGCCGCTCACCGCCGCGCCGTTGCCGCGGGTCAGGTTGGCGAAGTTCGGCAGGTCGATCACGACTTGCTCGCCTTCCCGCAAGCCGTTCGTGACCTGGATCATCGAGCCCGAAGTCATCCCCGTCGTCACGGTGCGGGTCTCGTCCTTGCCTGCGGCGTTGCGCACCTTGACGGTGGACTGGGTGCCGTCGTTCGTGACCGCATTGACCGGAACCTGGACCGCGTCCTTGATCTCGCTGATCGTGATGTCGACCTTGACCGTCGCACCGACGTTGAACGAACCACTGCTGTCGGTGAACGTCACCTTGACCGGGTAGGACGCGACACCCGACGACGCGTCCGCCACCGAGCTGACCGAGTCGACGGAGCCGTCCGTCGTCGCCGCGTTCGACGCCGTGGGCGTTGTCGTCGCGGTCGAGTTCTCGCTGTCCGCCGCCGCCGCCTTCGCGTTCGCCGCCGCGTTCGGTCCACCGGACACGAACAACTTGGGACCGAAGTCGCCGAAGCGTCCATTGCTCGCGGCCGCCGTGGACAGCGCGATCTTGGCTACCTGGCCGGCGGCGATGCTCCCGATGTCGGACGAGTCGAATCCGAGACTGACCGTGTAGCTATTCAGGCTGATCAGCGACACGGCCGCCGTCGAGGCGTTGCCGTTGCCGCCGAGGTTGTTGTTCGTACGACCGGATCCGCTGTTCGAACCCGTCGGTGATGTGGCACCGGTGCCGTCTGATGACAGCTTGTCGCCCACCGTCACGCCGATCGACACGATCTTGGCGTTGTAGGGCGCGATCAGATTCGCTCCGGCGAGGTTCGTATTCGCCTGATCGAGCCCGTCCTGCGCGGTGGTGACATTCGACCGATCAGCGGCAAGCCGACTGGCCGACGCGCCGCTGGCGGTGTCGTCGGCCAAAGTCGCCTTCGCGTCGGCAACCCGCGACGCCGCGTCGGCGACCGCCTGGCGCAAGGCGGGCGAGTCCATGGTCGCGAGCACGTCACCTTTGTTGACCGACTGGCCCGCCTTGACGTTGACCGCCGTCACGGTGCCGGCGGCCGCGAACTTCAGGTCGTCACTGTCGGTCGCGGCGACTGTTCCCTGCGCCGACACGGTCTTGGCGATGGTGCCCACGGTGACGTCGACGACCTGCTCGGTCGGCAACGTGGCCGTGGCCGGATCGCCTTGTGATTGGTATGCGAACCAAGCGCCGAAGACCATCATCGCCGCAACCGGCATAACGACGAACGGCTTCTTCACGAGCGTTGCGAGCCGGTTCCTCACGGCCCGTTCCCTCCAAAAATGACGCCGGGGCCTTGGTCACCCTTCGTGACTTCCGTCGCGGCAACCGTGCCGTCCGTGGCGGTGCCCATGACGCGGACGGTGTCGCCGACCTTGAGATCCTTGAACGCGATTTTCTTGTTCACCGTGACGGTTGTGGTCGCGGTTGTCTTGACCGTGGTCGTTGTGCCATCCGGCACGGACAGCGTGAGCACGCCGTCCGTGATGCTCTTGATCTCGCCGACTGTGAAGTTGCCCGCGGCGTTGGGGCCGCCCTGCTGGTTGAAGCCAGGGCCGTTGCCGTTCGTGATGGCGCCGGGGGGTGGTGCGCCGATGGGAGCGTCGCTGGCGCCGCGGCTGCTCGTAGCGCGGTTCGCGCGCAACTCGGCCTGGGACAGGCGGGTCGCGGTGAGTACCCCGTCGGTCGTGGTGCCGCTCGCCAGGACGGTGTCACCCACCTTGAGGTCCGACACCGCACCCGAGACCGCCTCGGTATACGCCGTCGACTTCGAGGTCGTGACGTTCACGTCTGCGACCTTGAACGTCGAACCCTTGATCGAAGTGACCTTGCCTTGAGTTGGTCGCACGAAGCCGGTGCCTTGCGTACCGACGGCCTGCGCAGGAGCGGGCTTGTCGAGCACCTTCACACCCAGGACCCCCGCTACGAGCGCGACAACGGCAACGACCGAGGCGATGGCCCACGTCTTGCCCGCGTTCGACGGTGGTGGAGTCGGAGTCGGAGTCGGAGTCGGAATTTCCACGTCTGGAACGGTTTCGGTGTCCACGGTGCGACACGTTGACGGCCAAATCTCGGGGTCACCTGTGAGTGCGCTGCGGGGTTTCTAAGGAGGCGCCGGTACGATCACGGCCGCCGTGAACGATTCCTTTCTCCGCGCTTGCCGCCGCGAGTCCGCCGACCGCATCCCCGTTTGGTTCATGCGCCAAGCCGGGCGATGCCTGCCCGAATACCGCGCCGTGCGCGCCGAACACGAGATGTTCGACGTGATGCACAGCGCCGAACTCACCGCGCTCGTGACGCAGCAACCGGTGAAACGGTTCGGCGTCGACGCCGCCGTGATTTTCTCCGACATCGTGGCCCCGCTCCAGGCCGCGGGCGTCGACGTGAAGTTGGTAGCCGAGGTCGGGCCGGTGTTCGCGGACCCGATCCGCACCGCGGCCGACGTGGCCGCTTTGCCGCGGTTGGGCGATCCGTCCTCGTCGATGGCCGGCCTGTTGGGCGGCATCGCGCAAGTAGCCGAGGCCGACGAGGTGCCCGTGATCGGTTTTTGCGGCGGGCCGTTCACGCTGGCGAGCTACCTGGTCGAGGGTGGACCTTCACGCGACTACGCCAAGACCAAGGCGCTCATGCACGGCTCGCCAGACGTGTGGGACGCATTGATGGACGTCCTCGCCGACATCACCACCACCAGCCTGCTCGCACAAATCGACGCCGGCGCGTCCGCCGTCCAGATCTTCGACAGCTGGGTCGGCGCCCTCGATCCGGACACCTACCGCCGCTACGCGCTGCCGGCAACTGCGTCGGTGCTGCAGGCCGTGGCGTCGCGCGGCGTGCCCCGCATCGTGTTCGGCGTGTCGACCGGCGAGTTGCTGACGCTGTTCGCGGAGGCCGGCGCCGACGTGGTCGGCGTCGACTGGCGCGTTCCGCTCGACTTGGCCCGCGCCCGACTCGGCCCGAACGTCGCCGTGCAGGGCAACCTCGACCCGGCGATCTGTCTGGCCGGTTGGCCGGCGGTCGAGGCGGGCGCGCGGGCTGTGCTCGACGCCGCCGGCTCGGCTCCCGGCCACGTGTTCAACCTGGGCTGGGGCGTGATGCCGTCCACCGACCCGGACGTGCTGACCCAACTCGTCGAGTGGGTGCATCGGCAAGCGCCACCGACCGACGCGCCATGACTCTTGGTGTGTTGGTGCTGGCCCACGGCACCCCGGCGCGGCCCGAGGACATCGAGGCCTTCTACACGGCCATCCGCCGCGGCCGGCCGCCGACTTCGGAAGAACTGTCGGAACTGACGCGCCGCTACGACGCGATCGGCGGCCTGTCGCCGTTCGCCGGGCGCACCACCGCGCAGGTGGACGGCCTGCGCGCCGCGCTGGATCCTGCAGAGTTCGAAGTACGGCTCGGGCAGAAGTTTGCCGCGCCGTTCATTCCCGACGCCGTTGACGAACTGATCGCATCCGGCGTTGATCGCATCGTCGGCATCGTGCTCGCACCGCACTACGCGCCACCCAGCGTCGGTGACTACGCGAAGCGCGCCCGTGACGCCGTCGCCGATCGCGTCGCGATCGACGTGCTCGCGTCGTGGCACAACGAGCCCGCCCTCATCGAACTGCTCGCCGCACGAGTGCGCGACGCCTGGATCGACGGTGCGGTGCTCATTGTCACGGCCCACAGCCTTCCGCTGGCCGCCGTCGGCGACGACACGACCTACGGCGACGCGCTCGAAGAGACGGCGCGCCTCGTGGCGCGGGCGACGAACATCACGAACTACCGCGTGGCATGGCAAAGCGCGGGTGCCAGCGGCGGCGCGTGGCTCGACCCGTCGCTGCTCGAAACCATTCGCGAGGAGGCGGCCGAGGGCGCTACCGCCGTAGTCGTATGCGCCGCCGGTTTCGTAAGCGAGCACCTTGAGATCGCGTATGACCTCGACATCGAAGCCAAAGCCGTGGCCGATGAGGAAGGCGTCGCGTTCGCGCGCACCCGCTCACTCGACGATGACCCGGCGTTCTGTGCGCTGCTCGCCGACCTCGTGACGCGCGCCGCCGCCGGCGTAGTTCCACCACCTCTGGTTCCGTGACCGCCCGCCCGCGCGTCGCGGTGATCGGAGGCGGCATTGCCGGCCTCGCGGCCGCGTTGGACCTGGCCGAGCGCGCCGACGTCACGATCTTCGAAGCGAAGGACCGCCTCGGCGGGCCGATGCAGACCGTCGACTTCGCCGGCACCCGTATCGATACCGGGCCGGACTCGTTCCTCGCTCGGCGTCCGGAGATGATCGACCTGACGACGCGCCTCGGACTCGGTGACACCCTTGTGTCGCCCGCGAGCGGTGAAGCCGCGGTGTGGTCGCGCGGCGCGGTACGCAAGCTGCCCAGTGGTCTCGTGCTCGGCGTGCCCCGGTCCACCAAAGGCCTGGCCGAGTCCGGCATCGTCAGCCGCGCTGGTGTCGCCCGCGCTGCGCTCGACCGGTTCCTGCCCGCCACGAAGGTCGGCAGCGACATCGGCGTGGGTGATCTGGTGCGCCGCCGTTTCGGCCGCGAAGTGCAAGAGCGTCTCGTTGACCCGCTGCTCGGCGGTATTCACGCCGGGCGCAGCGAACTATTGAGCGCCGCCGTCGCGGCGCCGCAACTGCTGAGCGCGGCCCGAGGCGCCCGCAGCCTGATGGAGTCACTGCCGACGCCACCTCCGTCCAGCGACCCCGTGTTCCTCACCGTGGCGTCGGGGTTGGGTGACGTCGTGAGCGCCGCCCGAAACGCGCTCGCAGCTGCCGGCGTAGCGATCGAAACGGGCACGGCGATAGGCGAACTTCGTTTCGCGGCCGGCGGCTGCGACGTCGTGCCCGTGAGCAGCGACGCGCTCGCATTCGACGGCGTAGTGCTCGCCACGCCGGCACCGGTCACCGCGCGCCTGCTCACCGGTATCGCGCCGGACGCGTCGAGCGCGCTGTCGACGGTGACGTACGCGTCGGTGGTCCTCACGCTCTTCGCGTACGACAGCGCCGACCTGCGCGAACCGTTTCGCCTCAGTGGGTTTCTCGTGCCACGGTCCGAAAGGAAACTCCTCGAGCGCGATTTCGTGGTCGTCGGCGAAGTGGGCCCATCACGGCGGTAGCGGAACCGAACTCGTGCGCGCCTCGACCGGTCGGATAGACGACCGCCGCCATGAAGACATCGACGACGCTGACCTCGTGGCCCGCCTGCACGACGAGATGGTCGACGCGATCGGCCTGCGCGCCGCGGCCCCGACCCACGCCCTCGTCAATCGCTGGCCCAGCGCGCTGCCGCAGTTCAAGGTCGACCACCTGACAAAGGTCGCCGCCCGTGCACACGCGGCCGCGGCAGAAGCTGGGTTTCCGCTCGCGCTCGCCGGCTCGGCCTATGAGGGCTTGGGGTTGCCGGCGTGCGTTGCCAGTGGACGGGGCGCCGCGGCCAAGGTGCTCGAGAAGCTGAAGAGCTAGCGGGCGACGCGCGCGACGACTTCGCTCACGTCGGCCACGAGGCCCGTGACGAACGTGCCGAACTCGGCGTATTTGGCTGACGCTTCGTCGAACCGCATCTTGTAGACGACCTCTTTGAGATCGTCGGGGTTGACACCGAACAGGCTGACGCCCCACTCCCAATCGTCGAGCCCGGCGGAGCCCGTGATCACCTGCAGCACGCGGCCGGCGAACGTGCGCCCGGTCTTGCCGTGGCCGCCCATCAACTCGCGGCGCTCGTCGAAGGGCAGCGTGAACCAGTTGTCGACCTCTCCCCGGCGCTTGGACATCGGATAGAAGCAGAACGCGCGCATGCCGTCGGGCGGCAGGTTCGGATACAGCCGCGCCTTGAGCATTTCCTCGGGCATCCCGGCGGCGTATTCCGATACCTCGGTCAAGGACACGTAGGAGTCGGCCACGTCGAGCCCGGCCCGCTGTAGCTCGGTTTGCAACTGCTGCAACCGCCACAGGTCCGGCCCGAGCGCCATGAACCCGACATCGGCCTTGTGCCCCAACACGGTGAATGCGATCACTTGATAACCGTCGGCCTCGGCCGACTTCGCAGCGGCCACGGCCGCTTCAGCGTCGAACGTGGGCGTGACGCGGCAAAACAGGTGCAACACACCCCAACCGGTGGACGGAATTAAGGCTTCAGGCACGCCGCGAGCTTACGGGCCGCGTCTTCGGCTTCGGAACCCGACAGCCGGTTGGCGGCGATGACACCATCGATCATGTCGCTTACCACTGCGTCGGCCGCCCTGTCCCCCCGCCGCACAGCGACAAGCGCCCGGTCGGCCGACAACCAGCGAATCGTGCGGGTGGCGGAGGGCGCACGGGGCGGACTCGCGAACGACGGAGCGCGCATTCCCGCCGCGTTCGCGGCGCGGTTCAGCCGCTTGACCATCTCGGCGAACTCGGGCGGGCTCAGCGGATCCACACAGCCATGATGCCGAAGGGGTGTAATGCTCAGGCATGGACGCCGCTCCCGACGAAACACCGACCATTGACGAGCCGCTCTCGGCTCCGCCCGAGCCCGTCGACGCCACCGCCCGCCTGCTCGCTGGCACCTCGCTCGCCCTAGCCGGGCTCGCGATACTCGAGCTGATTGGCACGTTCACTGTCGGTCTCGCCGTGAACGTGAAGCGCCTCAACTTCCCGTCTCGGCAGGGCTACGCGTTCCTCACGCAACTCGAAAAATCGCCCGTCGGTCTGTTGCTCGTGCTCGCCGCGCTCATCGCCGCCGTCGCGACCCTGCGCCCCCGAAACGACGGCCGCACCGCCCAACTCACCAAGATCGCGCTGTGGATCGTCGTCGTCGCCGCGGTAGTTCTGGGCATCGGGACAATCCTCGCCGTCCTAGCCCGTTTCCGCGTCGCCGACCTTGCAGCCAACCAACCGGTCGACTCCCTCACGCGCCGCGTGCTGGTCGTGTTCGTGATCCGCAACTTCGGAGCGGCGGTCGTGGCCCTGCTCCTCGCGGTGGGCGCCGTGTTCACGCCGCGAGCGCGCCCGCACGCGCGTTGCCTGATCTCAATCCCGCGCAGCAGCGGGTAGTCGAGGGGCTGTTGGACCTGCGCGCGGTCACGCCCAAGGTCGACACCGCCGGCGTCGAAGCGTTGCGAGCCAGCCTGAACGAGCGCCTCCAGTGGGCAATCGACGCGCTCGACCAAGCCGGTCAGACCTTGTGGTTGAACAAGAACTCGATCACGACCGTCCTGTCCTGTGAGACGCGTTGGCGGGACGGCAACGACTTTTCGTGGAGCGTCCCGAACGCGATCGGCACCATCGCGCACCGCGCCGTCGGAGCTCGTGATGGTCGGGCGCCATCCCGGGCCCGCCGCCGATGCGGTCGATGGCGCGCTCGACTTGATATGCGAAGACAACGCCGGCTTCAACGACTTCATCGACGCCTCGTCGACCGCACAACGCGCCGCGATCCGCGCCGGTGCGGTTGCCCACGTCACCTCGCTCATCGACGGATTTCCGCCGCTGCCCAAGCGCGTGTTCGCCCGCACCGAACAGTCGTTCAACGTCGTGTTCGGGAAGCGGACCATCGAACTCTCGGCGCGGCCCGACCTCGCGCTCGGTCGTCCGGCGGGGCCCGACGCCCGAAGCTTGCTCGTGGACCTCAAGACCGGCCGGCCCCACCAGTCCCACGCGGACGACCTGCGCTTCTACGCGCTCGTGTTCGCGTTGCGCTGGGGCGCGGCGCCGTGGCGCGTCGCCAGCTTTTATGCGCCGGACGGCACCTGGACCGCCGAGGACGTGGATATGGACGTGCTGCAGGCGGCGGCGAGGCGCGTGGGCGACGCCGTGCTCAAGATGACCGAGATGAACGTGTCGAACCGGCCCGCCGGTTTGACGCCCGGTCCGATGTGTCATTGGTGCGGCCTAAAAACCACGTGTGAAGGCGCCAAAACGTGGGCAGAACAGTCGGCTGAGGAAGACCTCTCCTTTGGCGCGGACGACGACTCGCCGTTCTAGCTCGCCTTAGGGAATTTTGCAGCACCCCAACTACGATGCCCCCGATGCCGACCAAGCGCGTGGCCGACCGCACTGTCGGTGCGGCCCTGGTCCCAATGCCTCGCACTACCGACGACGTCGAAACCGTCGACGAACAACGCCTTGGCGACGTAGACGAGTGGGGTCGCTCCGAAACGATGCGGGCGCTGGTGCGCCGTCTCTACGACCCGATGTACCGGTACTGGTTCCGGGCCGAGTGGGAAGGGCTCGAAAAGATCCCGACCACGGGCGGCGCGCTACTCGTCGCGAACCATGCGGCGGCTATTCCGTCGGACGCGCCGGCGATCATGCACGGCATCGAAACCGAACTAGGCCGGCCCGTCTACGGCATGGCCGACCACTGGTTCCGCGGCATGCCGATAGTGGGCACGCTGTGGTCGCGCTCGGGTGGCGTCGCCGCGGACCCCGAGAACGCCTACCGGCTGCTGCGCGAACAGAAGCAACTCGCGCTCGTGTTTCCCGAAGGAAGCAAGGGCCCCGGCAAGACCTACGGCGAGCGCTATCAACTGCGGCGCTTCGGTCGCGGCGGCTTCGTCGAAATCGCGATGCGCTCAGGCGTGCCGATCATCCCGATCGCGGTCGTCGGCGCGGAAGAGTCCATGCCGATCCTCGCCAAGAACGGCACCCTCGCCAAGATGCTCGGTCTGCCCTACGCGCCGATCACCGCGAACATGCTCGCCTTCGGTCCGTTGCTTGGCAGCCTCTTGTACTTCCCGGCGAAGTTCAAGCTGCGCGTCCTCGACCCGGTGTATTTCGACGTGCCCGCCGATCAAGAGCGCTACTCCAAGAGCCAAGTGATGGACGAGGCCGATCGCATCCGCGTGCAGATTCAAGACGCGCTCTACGACATGCTGCGCACCCGCGCCTCGGTCTGGTTCGGTTAATGGGCAAGCGCGTACTGATCACCGGACTCGGCACCTTTTGGGGCGGCCGCGCCGCGAAGGCGCTCGAGATGGACGACGAGGTCGAAATGATCGTCGGGCTCGACACCGTCGAGCCGAAGGTGGAGCTCGAGCGCACCGAATACGTGCGCGCCGATCAGAGCTATTCAATCCTGGCCCGCATCGTCGAGGCCACGCAGGTCGACACGATCGTGCACACGTTCCTCGAGATGGACAGCACGCGCATGAGCGGGCGCAAGCTTCACGAGATCAACGTGATCGGCACGATGAACCTGCTGGCCGCCGCCAGCGCGCCGGGCAGCTCCGTGCGCCACATCGTCGTGAAGTCGTCGACACTGGTCTACGGCGCGAACCAGGCCGACCCGGCGTGGTTCCGGGAAGAGATGACTCGCACGAAGCCGCCCCGTACCGCGTCGAGCGGTCCATCCTCGAGGTCGAGGGCTACCTGCGCGACTTCGCCGACGACAACCCCCACGTCGTGGTGTCGCTGCTGCGCTTCTCCAACGTGCTCGGCACCGACATCACCACCGCGTTGTCGCGCGCGCTCGAGATGCCCCTGGTGCCGTCGATTCTCGGGTTCGACCCGCTCGTGCAATTCACCGAGGAAGACGACGTCATCCGCTCGATCGAATTCGTGCTGCGCAACCGAATTCCCGGAATCTTCAACGTGGCCGGCGACGGCAAGATCCCCTGGAGCGAAGTCGTGTCGATCTGCGGCAAGCGCCGCATGCCGATCACTCCCTTCGGAACCGGGAACGTGGCGGCCCTGCTCGATCTCATACGCGCGATTGAAATGCCGCCTGAAGTCTTGGACCTGCTGCGTTACGGACGCGGTGTCGACAACCGCCGGCTGAAACGGGCTGGCTTCACCTATCACTACACGACCGCTGGCGCGGTGGAGTCGTTCGTCCGTGCGGCGCGGCTGCGCAAAACCGTCGGCAACTCGCGCCCGGATTACCACTACGAACGCGACGTCGAAAACTTCTTCCGTCACTCCCCCGCTGTCCTGCGCGAGGGCAACCCGCAGTAGCCCATCCCCTCCCACCCGCGTTCTGCGCCACGAAAAGGTTGTGATTCGCAGGAAATCTGGCGCGATCACAACACTCTCGTGGCGCAGAACGCGGAAGAATGACGCGATGGCAACGGTGGACTTGGCGGTTGACGGAGACGGCGTCGCGTTGATCACGCTCAACGCGCCGGAGCGCCGCAACTCGATGAACCTCGACATGGTCGAGGAGATCGTCGCCATCGTCGACCGCTGCGTCGCCGACGACGCAGTCGGCGCACTGGTCGTTACCGGCGAAGGCAAGGGTTTCTGCGCGGGGGCCACGCTCGACCACCTCGCCGGTTCCACCGGCGCGCAGGAGAGCCGGTCCGTGGCGTCGGTGTACGACGGATTCCTCGTGTTCGCGAACTGCCCGAAGCCAACGATCGCGGCGGTCAATGGCGCCGCCGTGGGCGCGGGCATGAATCTCGCACTCGCGTGCGACCTGCGCGTCGCGGCGACGACGGCGAAGTTCATCACGCGTTTCCTCGACCTCGGCCTTCACCCAGGGGGCGGGCACACCTGGATGCTCCAGCGCGCGGTCGGGCCGCAAGTCGCCCGCGCCATGGTGCTGTTCGGCCAGGAGTACTCCGGCGAGGACGCGGTACGTTTCGGGCTCGCCTACGAGTGCACGGCACCGGAGGACTTGATCCCACGCGCGCTCGAAATTGGCGCCCGTGCGGCCTCCATGCCCCGGGAGCTATCCAAGCGAACCAAGGCGACGATGAATCGGATGTGGGATGTCGAGTCGTCGCCTGAGGCGGTCGCCATCGAACTCGAAGTGCAGTCCTGGTCGCTCCAACAACCCGACTTCAAAGAGCGGATTGCGAATTTCGGAAAAAAGTAAGCACGGCCTGTCCATCTGGCCGGTTCTGAATCGTCGTAGGGCTACCCAACCGAGAAGGAGCACCACTGATGAAGTACCTCCTGTTGATCGCCACCGACGAAGCCGCCGAGGTCACCAAGGCCACACCCGACCGCACCGCCGAATACGGCAAGTGGGCTGAGGAATGCGCGACCCGCGGCGCCCTCGTGGGCGGCGAGCGCCTGCGCCCCACCACCGACGCGACCACCGTGCGCGTGCGCAACGGGGAACTGCTCGTGGCCGACGGCCCCTTCGCCGAAACCAAGGAACAGATCGGCGGCTACTTCGTGATCGACGTACCCAACATCGACGACGCAATCAAGGCCGCCTCGATGCTGCCCGGTGCGGAAGACGGATCGATCGAAGTTCGGCCAATTTGGGAGATGTAGCCGACCACGTCGCCAGTGCGTTCCGGACTGAGTGGGGCCGCGTCGTGGCCACGCTCATCCGGACCACCGGCGACTGGGACCTGGCGGAGGAGTGCGCGCAGGATGCGTTTGCCCGCGCCCTCGAACGCTGGCCGGTCGACGGAGTGCCTCGCTCGCCGGGCGCGTGGCTCACGACGGTCGCGCGCAACCGAGCCCTCGACCGGCTGCGCCACACCAAGACGGCCGACGCGAAGCACCAGGAGATCGCCGTGAGTAGCAGTGACGACGAAGGCGAACACCACGACATCGAAGACGACCGCCTCCGGCTGATCTTCACGTGCTGCCACCCCGCGTTGCCGCTCGACGCGCAGGTTGCGCTCACGCTTCGGACGTTGGCCGGCCTGTCCACCGCGGAAATCGCCCGCGCCTTCTTCGTGCCTGAGCCCACGATGGCCAAGCGACTCGTGCGGGCGAAGGCAAAGATTCAGCACGCGGGCATCCCCTATCGGGTGCCGCCTGCGGAGCTGCTCGCCGAACGCACCACCGCCGTGCTCGGTGTGCTGTACCTGTTGTTCAACGAGGGTTACAGCGCTACGACCGGCGACGACCTCGTGCGCCAACACCTGTGCGATGAGGCGATGTATCTCGCTGGCGCGCTGGTGGAGTTGATGCCCGACAGCGCCGAGGGTGTGGGGCTGCTGGCCTTGATGATGTTGCACAACGCACGCCGGGCCGGCCGCGTCGATGCGCGCGGCGATCTGCTGCCGCTCGAAGAACAGGACCGCACGACGTGGGACCTCGACGCGATCCGAGCCGCCATCGCGCGGCTCGAGGCCGCTGAGCGTCTCGGCGTACGCGGCCCCTATCAACTCCAGGCTGCGATCGCGGCGTGCCACGCGATCGCGCCGGTTGCCGCCGCCACAGACTGGGCGCGCATCGCCACGCTGTACGACCAACTTGTCGGCATGGTGCCCATCCCCGTTGTACGCCTGAACCGCGCGGTCGCGGTCGGCATGGCGGAGGGCCCGGCGGCGGCGCTGCCGTTGCTCGATGAACTCGACGACGAACTCGCCGGTTATCACCTGTTGCACGCGACGCGCGGCGACTTCCTGCGTCGACTCGGTCGCAACTCCGAAGCGGCGGCGGCGTTCGAAACCGCGTATGACCTCGCGGCGACCGACACGGAGCGGCGCTTCCTGCGCCGGCGCATCGACGAACTATTGCGTTAACGAATCCATTCTTCGAGTAGGGCGCTGCCGCGCTGGGCCCACTCTTCCGCGGTGATGGCATGGCGGACGTGGTCTTCCCAGATGCCGTTTATCTCGAGATAGCGCGTGGCAATGCCCTCCTCGCGGATGTCGAGCTTGGCCATCACCCGTCGGCTCGGTGTGTTGCGGGGAATGATCGCTACTTGCACGCGGTGCAGGCCGAGTTCCTCGAACGCGAACCGCATGACCATCACAACGGCCTCGGGCGTGTAGCCGTGACCGGCGTGCTTCTCGTCGATCCAGTAGCCGACGTAGCAACTCTGGAACGGGCCGCGCTGAATCGACGACACGTTGATCTCGCCGATCAACTCGCGGTCGCAGAACATCCCGAAGCCGTAGCCCGTGCCGAGTTGACGTTCCCGGTCGCGCGCGGCGCAGCGGGATGCGAAGGCACGGCGGTCGGTGGACGGATCGGCGTGGCCGGCCGGAATGCTGGGCTCCCACTTGCGCAACCAGCCGGCAGCGCGAGTACGGACCTCGGTCCACCGGTCGAAGTCCGTGGCCTCGAGCGGACGTAAGACCAGGCGACGCCCGACCAGTTCGATTGGCACTGACGTGCGCAACAAAGCCATCCCCGCCCCCTAGACCGCAGCCCTGATGGCCTCAATGGTTGCCGGATCTTCGAGCGAGGACAAGTCCCCCAACTCGTCGCCGGTCACGACGCCCCGCACGGCGCGGCGCAGCACCTTCGCGTTGCGGGTCTTCGGCAGAGCGTCGGTGAACTTGATCACCGACGGGGCGAAGCTTTTGCCCAGGGCGTCGGCGACGAGCGCCTTGATTTCCACGCGCAACTCATCGGAGGGCCGCACGCCCGGCTTGAGCACGACGAAGCACCACAACGCCTCACCCTTGAGGTCATCGGGAACGCCCACTGCCGCCCCTTCGACGACGGACGGATGTTGCACGAGCACCGTCTCCACTTCGGCGGGGCCGAGCCGTTTGCCGGCCACCTTGATCGTGTCGTCGCTGCGCCCGTGCAGGAACCAATCGCCCTCATCGTCGATCGAAGCCCAGTCGCCGTGCACCCACACGTCGGGCCAGCGGCTCCAATAGGTGTCGAGGTAGCGCTGCGGGTCTTTGTATATGCCACGGGTCATACCGGGCCATGGCGCCGTGCATACCAATTCGCCCACTTCGCCGCGCAGTGGCTCGCCGTTGTCGTCGAACACGTCAACTGCGAGCCCCAAACACGGCCCGCCCAGGCTCATCGGTTTGATCGGGTGTACCGGGTGGGGCGACAGGAAGCACGCGCCGACTTCGGTGCCGCCGCTGATGTTGATGATCGGGCAACGGCCGCCGCCGACCACGTCGAAATACCAGAGCCACGGCAGTTCGTTCCAGGGCTCGCCGGTCGAGCCGAGCACGCGCAAGGAGGACAGATTGTGCTTGCGCACCGGCTCGTCGCCGTTGGGCATTTGCGCGCGGATCAACGTGGGGCTGATGCCGAGCACCGTGACGCGGTGCGCTTCGAGGAAGGACCACAACCGATCGACCTCAGGCCAGTCGGGCGCGCCTTCGTACAGCGCGAGCGTGGCGCCGTTCGCGAGCGTGCCGACGACCTCCCACGGCCCCATGATCCAGCCCATGTCCGTGAACCAGAACAACGTGTCGTCAGCGCGCACGTCGAACTGAAACGCGACCTCTTCCGCGACCTTGGTGAGGAACCCGGCGTGGGTCGCGATGGTTCCCTTGGGGCGACCCGTGGTGCCCGACGTGTACGCGATGAACAGCGGGTGCTCAGAGTCGACCGCGACCGCGTCGAGGGGCGCCTCGGACGGTTCGGGCCAGTCACGTCCGACGCACAACACGGTGGTGACTGTCGGACAGGTGGCGACCGCCTCCTCGGCAATCGAGATCATGTCGATCGCTTTGCCGCGCCGGTGGCCGACCTGCGCCGTGAGTAGCGCCTTGGCCTCGGCATCCTGCAGGCGGGTGGCCACCGCGGCGGCGCCGTAGCCCGAGAACAGGGGCAGGAAGATCGCCCCGACCGCCATCACACCGAGGAGCCCGGCCACGGTTTCGGGCAGCATCGGCATAAACACGCCAACCGTGTCGCCCTCACCGACGCCGGCCGAGCGCAGGCGCGCCGCGACACCGCTCGCCGCGGCGGTGAGCTCGCCGTAGGTCCACCTGCGCACCTCGCCGTCCTCGCCTTCCCACACGATCGCGGCCCGATCCTCAGGGTGGCCGAGCAGCGTGTCGACCGCGTTGAGTTTCCCGTTCGTGAACCAGGTGGCCCACGGGATTCCGTTGTCGACGTTCAACACCTCGGTGTACGGCTCACGGAACTTGATGCCGAGGTACTTGACGACCTCATCCCAGAACCATTGCGGCTCGGTCACCGACTTCTCGTGCAGCGCGGTGAAGTCAGGCGCGTGGACGTGCGCCATGAACCGCCCGACGTTTGTCGCCGTCACGTCGCCGGGGAACCAGACCGGGTCGGACATCGGCGCTACCAGGTGATGACTTCGTCGAGCGCGGCCAACAACGCCGCCACGTTGCGCAGCCGGGCGGTATGGCCCATGCAGCCGATGCGCCACGCCTTGCCCGCCATCACGCCGACGCCGCCGCCAATCTCGATACCGAAACGCTCGAGCAGCGCGCGCCGGACAAACGCGTCGTCGACCCCGGCGGGCACCCATACCGTGGTCAGTTCCGGCAGGCGGTGGGTGACGGGAGCGACCAGTTCGAAGCCGCGCTTTTCGAGGCCGTCTTGCAGCGCCTTGCCCGCTTCGGCGTGGCGCTCCCAGGCGTTGCGCAACCCCTCGTCGAGAATGACGCCGAGCCCGGCGTGCAGCGCAAAGATCATCGAGATCGGCGCCGTGTGGTGATACCGGCGAGCACCGCCCGCGCCATCTGTATACGCGGCGATCTGGGACAGGTCGAGGTACCAACTCTGCGGCTTGTCAACAATGCGTTGACGGGCTGCGTCGGAATACGTGAGCGGCGCGAGGCCCGGCGGCACCCCGAGGCATTTCTGCGTGCCGGCGTAGGCAATGTCGACGTCCCACCCGTCGATGTCCAGTTCGATGCCCGCGATCGACGTGACGCAGTCGACCAGCAGCAGCGCGCCGGCGGGCTTGCCCGCGCCGATCGGTGCGATGTCGTTGCGCACGCCGGTGGAGGTTTCAGCGTGTACCAACGCGATTATCGCCGGGTTCGGGTGCGCGGCGAGCATCGCCGCAGGGTCAAGCGGCGTCCCCCACTCGGCGTCGACGCGCGTGACGACCGCGCCGCAACGCTGCGCCACGTCGACCATCCGCTCGCCGAACAGGCCGTTCACTCCGATCACGACCTCGTCGCCCGGCTTCACCACGTTGACGAACGCCGCCTCCATCCCGGCCGACCCCGTCCCACTGATCGGCAGCGTGAGCGCGTTGTCGGTCTGGAACACGGACCGCAGGCGATCGCACGTCTCGTCGAGCACGACCAGGAACTCGGGGTCGAGATGGCCGAGCATGGGACGACCCAACGCGGCCACCACTTCGGGATAGGGATTGCACGGTCCGGGGCCCATCAAGATGCGGTCGCTCAACACGGGGCCGATGCTAAGGGAAGAGGCGATAGCGTCACATCTGGCGAACTCGGAACTGGGCGAGGTCGCCGCGTCAAAACCTTGTCTGGGGGGACAATGAATCGTCGAGCATCGCTGGTGAAGCGGTATGGCCCGCTCATTGCTGTCGTCGCCGCGCAGATCCTCATCATCGCGACGGTGCCGTCGACCGCACACAACGACGTCGGAGTTGCCGCGACCAATCTCGGCTCGAACGGCGTCGCAAGCGGATCGTCGGACCTGGGCGGCGGCACCGATACCGGAGGCCTCGAGGGCGGCGGGGGCGCGACTGTGCCCGACGGCTCGACCGTTGCCGGCGGCGGTGGCACCGTGGGCGGCGGCCCCGGCGGCACCGGGCCAAAGGCGTCGGCGGGCGACACCAGCCACTGCGTCAACAACCGACAGTTCGACCCCGCCATCGCCTACTGGGCGCCGCCCTGCACGCCCGGGACCGTCGGCGCCACCAACGTCAACAACGGCGGCGCGACCTACCGCGGTGTCACCAAAGACACGATCACGATCGTCGACTACCTCACCAACTACGGCGCCGAAGTAAACGCGATTCTCCAGGCGCAGGGAACCCTCGAGACGTATGAGCAGGGCGTCGTGCTGGACAAGGCCTTCGAGAACTTCATCAACTCGAAGTACGTCCTGTACGGACGCAAGGTGAAGATCATCCCGTACCAAGGCAAGTGCCAGAGCGTGCCGCCCGACAAGAAGTGCCTCATCCCCGAGATGGACAACATCGTGGCGAGCTACCACCCGTTCATCGTGATGTGGAACACGACGCTGTGCTCTGAGTGCTACGCCGAACTCGCTCACAACAAGACGATCGCGGTCGGCGGCATCGGATTCAGCGACGAGTTCGCGAACGCGAACGAGCCCTACTACTACAGCGCGGGGAAAGCTCGACGAAGATTCAGCGCGCCTTCGCGGAGTTCTGGTGCAAGCAAATGTCGAGCAAGTCCAACCCCGCTCGCAAGGTGAAGTTCGCGGCGCACAACAACCCGGCCCAGGATTTCAACGGCAAGCCCCGCGTGCTCGGCGTGATCAGTACGAACGACCCCGACAACGAGAACACCGTCAAGAAGGTGCTCTACAAAGAGCTCGACAAGTGCGGCGACACCGATCACTCGCATCAGTACTTCTACGACCAAGACATCAATACCGCGGCGACCCAGACCCAAGCCGGCATCGCGGCGATGGACACGCCGTCGAACCCGGCAACCGCGGTGCTCTGCCTGTGCGACTCGGTCGCGCCGCAGTTCCTTTTCCAGGGCGAGCAAAACAACAATTACTGGCCAGAAAACGTGTTGGCCGATGTGCAGGGCATGGGCAACGACAACGCCGCGCAGACCTATGACGGCTCGCTCGCCTGTCCCCGCAACGTCAACGGCTGCAGTTTCGACAGCGCTATCGGGCTAATCGACAGCGAGCCGGACAGGCCGCCCAACCAGCTCGCGGGCCCCAAGATCTACAAGCTCGGCGGCGGCCAAGGCGACCCGCCGACCACGCCGTACAACACCACGAGTCTGGCGAAGATTTGGATCATGATCGCCAACCTCATCGAGAACACCGGACCCAACCTCACGCCGGCGAACATGCAGGCGCAGGCGCCGGCAATGGGGTCCGTCGGTGGTGGCGCCACGGGGCTACCGCTGTTGGCGTTCTCCAACCACAACTGGAACTGGACCCAGGACGCGCGCATCGTCTACTGGAACGCTCACAAGACGTCGCCGTACAACAACGTCGCCGGTTCCTACGTGAACGTCGACAACACCCGCTACACGGTTGGTCAGTACCCCACGTTGCCAAACGGTCCGGCGGCACCACCCGTCGACCAACGCAAGTAGGCGGCCGTGGACACTTTGCGCCCACGCGTGGCGGCGCTACGCAACGCGGTGAACGGCGACAACTCGGTTGCTCGCGTCGGCCGGCAAGTCGCCGCGGTTGTCATATTCCTGTTCGTCACGCAGCTGTACTTTCACCTTGCCCTGATCTACCTGATCCAGGGCATCGTGCTCGGTTCGCTGTACGGGATCCTCGGCGTCGCGCTGATCCTCATTTACCGCACGAACCGCATCATCAACTTTGCGGCCGCGGCGATCGGTGCCGTGCCGGCGATCTTTGCGTTGCTGTTGGACGTGCAGGGCAAGCTGCCGTATCCCGTTTGTCTTTTGATTGTGGTGGTCGGCGCCCCGCTGTGCGGCGCGCTCGTCGACCGGTTCGTCATGCGTCGTTTCTCCAAGTCGCCGCGCTTGATTGTCACCGTCGTCACCCTGGGCGTGGCGCAAGGCCTCGCCGCCATCGGCTTCTTCATCCCGATTTGGCTGGGCGAGAAGGCGGGCCAGATCCCCTACGTGCCGACGCCGTGGGAGAACCTGAAGATCACCGACGCACACGGCAAGCCGCTGCTGACCGGCAACGAGGTAGCGGCGGTGGTTACCGTCGTGTTGTTGGCGGCGGGGCTGGCGGCGTTCCTGCGCTACACGCGTATCGGCATCGCCCTCCGCGCGTCGGCGGAGAACGCCGATCGAGCGTCGCTGCTCGGCATCCCCGTCAAGCGCGTGGCCATGGTCTCGTGGATGATCGCGGGACTCTTCGGCGGCCTCGCGATCTTCGTGCAGGCTCCCCTGATCGGTGTGCCGAACAACGCCACGCTCGGATTCGACTCGCTCCTGTACGGGCTCGCGGCGGCGATGGTCGCCCGCATGGAGCGCATCGGCGTCGCGTTGCTCGCGGGGATGGGCGTGGGCATCATTGTGTTCGGTTCGATCACCAAGGAGGGCGACAACAACCTCGCCTCCGCATTGATGCTCGTGCTGATCTTGTTGGCGCTGGTACTCCAACGCGGCGCCATGTCGCGGGCTTACGACACCGGCGTGTCGACGTGGCAAGCGGTCAAGCACTTCCGTCCGATCCCAACTGAGCTACGCCACGTGCGCGAAGTGGTGATCGCACGCAGCGTGCTCTACGGCCTCACCGGTCTGATCGCCATCGGCGCACCCTTCGTGTTGCGCAAGCCGGATCTGCCACAGCTCATCGTGTTGCCCATCTTCGGCATCGTGGCGGTGTCTCTGGTGGTGCTGACGGGGTGGGCAGGCCAGATCAGCCTCGGGCAGTTCGGCCTGGTCGGCATCGGTGCCGGTGCCGCGGGTGGGTTGATCGCGAACCACAACATCGACTTCTTCGCGGCGATGGCGATCGGCATCGCGACGGGTGTTCTCGCGGCCATCATCATCGGCCTGCCCGCCGTGCGCATCCAAGGCCTGTACCTCGCAGTGACCACGCTCGCGTTCGGGTTCGCGGTGCAGAAATACGTGCTGAACCGGCACTACTGGCTGGGCGAGCATCTGTTGCCGAACGGGCTGTCGGCGCACCTCGAGCGGCCGCTGCTGTATGACCGTTTCAACCTCGACAACGACCGCACGTTTTATTTCGTGTGCGTGTTCTTCCTCGCGGCATCCGTGCTCGGCGCCAACGCGTTCCGGCGCAACCGCAGCGGACGCGTGGTGATCGCCGCACGCGACAACCAGCGCGGCGCTCCTGCCTACGGCATCAACATCGTGCGCACCCGGCTCGCCGCGTTCGCCGTGTCGGGTGGCATCGCGGGAATGGCCGGCGTCCTGCTCGCCTACGCCCAGCACAACGTGATCCCGGGCACCTACGACGTGTACGGCAGCGTGCTGATCTTCCTCGCCGTTGTTATCGGTGGCCTCACGTCGATCCCCGCCGCCGTCAGCGGCGCGATCATCACCGAAGCGTTCGTGTTGTTCGGGCCGCGCCTGAACCCGCTGCTCGGTCCGAGCATCACCGCGATTCTGCCGTTGCTGCTCACCGGCCCCTTGCTCGTGGTCAACCTCTACTTCTACCCGGGCGGTTCGGCCGAAAGCTTCTTCGGCTACCGGGACCGCTTCCTGCGATGGGTGGCGAACAAGCACGACATCCTCGTGCCGTCGCTGGTGGCCGATCGTCGCGAGGCGGACGAGTCCGACGACCACGCCGACGATGACGTGATCCTGCGCGCCGAGCAGCACGTCGAGTCGGTTGACACGTTCGACGTGCATGAGACAGTGAGCCGTCCTTGACGCCGTTGCTCAGCTGTAAAGGCATCAATGTCGCCTACGACAAAGTCAAGGTGTTGTTCGGTGTCGACCTGGACGTCGAACAAGGCGAGATCGTGGCGCTGCTCGGCACGAACGGCGCCGGGAAGTCCACGCTGCTCAAGGCGATCTCGGGCCTAGTCGAAACCGCCGGCGGCACGGTGACCTTCGACGGCGAAGACATCACCAACATCGACCCGGTCGACGCGGCCAAGCGCGGCATCGTGCAGGTGCCGGGAGGCAAGGCCGTCTTCCCCACGCTTACGGTCGCCGAACACTTCAAAGCGGGCACATGGCTCTATGCCAAGGAAGACCAAAACGAGGTGGCGGCGCGCATCAACGAGGTGCTCGACGAGTTCCCGCGATTGCGGGAACGGTGGGACCAACTCGCCGGGAACCTGTCTGGTGGCGAGCAACAGCAGCTCGCCGTAGGCATGGCGTTCGTGGCAAAGCCGAGGCTGCTGATAATCGACGAACTCTCACTCGGGCTCGCGCCGACGATCGTCGAGCAGCTGCTCAAGCTCGTGCGCGCCATCCACGAACAGGGCTGCACGATCATCCTCGTCGAGCAGTCGATCAACGTCGCGCTGACGCTGGCCGAGCGGGCCTTCTTCATGGAGAAGGGCGAGGTGCGCTTCTCGGGCCCCACCGCCGAATTGCTCGAACGAGGCGACATCCTCCGCTCCGTCTTTCTCGAAGGCACCGGCAAAACCAACGGTGCCGCCTCCAAAAAGGCTGCCGCCGCGGCGAAGCGGCGCACGCGGGCCGCCGCGCTTGCCGAGAACCAAGTGCCCGTCCTGGAGGTGTTGGATCTTCGCCGGCGATTCGGCGGCATCACCGCCGTCGACAACGTGAGTTTCTCGCTCATGCCCAACCAGATTCTCGGTCTGATCGGCCCCAACGGCGCCGGGAAGACGACGATCTTCGACCTCATCTCGGGGCTGTTGCCCCTCGATGGCGGCCGCATCTTTCTCAACGGTCGCGACGTGACCGACTGGGCCCCCGACCGCCGCGCGATGGCCGGCATGGGGCGCTCGTTCCAGGACGCGCGGATTTTTCCTTCGCTGACGGTGGCGGAAAACATCGCCATCGGATTGGAGCGCCACCTCGAAGTACGCGACCACTTCGCGTCGTTGCTGAACCTGCCCGCCGTGCAGGAAGTCGAAGACGACGTGGCGTACACGGTGGATGACCTGATCGAGTTGATGAACCTGCAGGCCTACCGCGACAAGTTCGTGGCCGAGCTCTCCACGGGTTCGCGGCGCATTGTCGACCTGGCGATGGCCATCGCGCACGACCCCACGGTCTTGTTGCTCGACGAGCCGTCCTCGGGCATCGCCCAGCGCGAAACCGAGGCGCTCGGCCCGCTCCTCAAACGGATCCAGCAAGAGACCAACTGCGCCATGCTCATCATCGAACACGACATGCCGCTGATCACGTCCGTGTCGGACCAGATGATCGCGCTCGAACTCGGCGCCGTCGTCGTGCAGGACACGCCCGACAAGGTGATCGCAGACCCACAGGTGATTGCGTCCTACCTCGGCGGCGACGTCACCGCGATCAATCGTTCGGGCGCGCGCACGTGAGACGGGCGCGAGCCGGCCTCGCCGTTGTCGCGCTCGGCGTCGCACAGTTGCTGCTCGCCGCGAGTGGGCGCGCCGACACGCCTACCAAAGTCGGTTGGTGGAACCAGGCGCAGCAGACCCCGGCGGCCGCCCCGACCATTCCCGCTCCGCCTACTTCAGCCGAAGGCGGCATCACCGTGATCAATGCGCCGACCGGGCCCGTCGCCTGGGGCGCCGTGTATTACAAGGTCGGCGACGTCTCCACCGCCGTGCTCACCCTCGCGTCAGCCACGCCGATCGCGGTACCGAACGGCGCCGGGTTGCTTGGCTGCCTCGTGGACACACCGGGCTGGCATGCGGGGGGAAACCAACGCTGGGACAGCAAGCCCGTGGTCGACCCGTTGTGCACACCGGGCGTGCTCGACACCGCGGGCACCACCGTCACGTTCAAGCTGTCGGGCGCCTTCCGCGACGCCGACGGCGCGATCGACATCGCCGTCATCCCCACTGGCCAGTTGCCGTTCGAAGTGAACTTCGACCCGCCGGGTGCCGCCTCGCTGCGGACAACCCCAGCCCCGCCCGGGGCGGGCGACGCGGACGCTGCACCGGCGGACGTCGTGGACTTCGCACCGGGCGATGTCGTCGACGGCACCACGCTGTTTCCAGATCCCGCCACCTTCGCGTTCGCCACGCCGCCCACACCTGCGGCGCCGAATCCGATCGTCTCGCTCGGCGGCCGGCCCACCGCGCCGCCGATCGCGACGACCACCGATCATCCAAGGTCCGAGCGCGTCGCCGTCGTGCTTATCCTCGCCGGCCTCCTCTTCTCACTGTGGCGATTGGCGGGCCAGACCGTGCGGGCGCCGCGCCTGCTCGGGTCCCTTGGTAACGAGGCCGCCCTCGCCGCGTCGAGCCCCTCCGAGGCCGCGCCGGCAGGAATTGGGCGCTTCGCGCGAACGCGAACCGAACGGCCTCGGCGCCTGCTCTAATGCGCAGCCATGAGTCTTAGTTATGACGACGCGGTCGAAGCCGCGACGGCACCCGGGCAGATCTTCGAGTTGGAAGAGATCGAGATCCGCGGCGTCCCGACGAGGGTCTTCAAGAACGCGCCGCCCACGCTGCGCGACTTCATCGGCAGCGCCCGGATGCGCGGCAACCGCGACTTCTTGGTCTACGAGGACGAGCGGTGGGGTTTCGATCTCGTCATGGAGCACGTCGACGCGCTGAGCGCCGCGCTGGTCGACCACTATGGCGTAAAGAAAGGCGATCGCGTCGCCATCGGCATGCGCAACTACCCCGAATGGGTGATCGCGTGGGCCGCCATCGTGTCGATCGGCGCGATCTCGGTGTCACTGAACGCGTGGTGGACCGAAGACGAACTCGACTTCGCCCTGGAGGACTCGGGCACAACGGCGCTCATCGCGGATCCCGAACGCGCCACGCTCGCGAGCAAGAGCGCGGCGCGCCTCGGCTTTCGCATTCTCGGCGTGCGATTCCCGGACGGTGTGATGGGTGACGAGCACGTCGAGAAATACGAGGACGTCGTCGTGCTCGGCGCCACGCCGCCGCCGATCGACATCGACCCCGAGGACGACGCCACGATCCTGTATACGTCGGGCACCACCGGTCGGCCCAAGGGCGCGGTGTCGACCCATCGCGCGATCGTGCAATCAATCATGGGTTTCGCGTCACGCGCCGTCGTCGAGACCATGCGCAACCCGAAGGCACAGAACCCGCTCGAGCCCAAAGCCGACGCCGACCCGACGTCGTTCATTCTCATCGTCCCGCTTTTCCATGTGACCGGCGGCGTGCCCGTGATGCTCAGCTGCTTCGGGAGCGGCCTGAAGCTCGTGATGATGTACAAGTGGGAACCGGTCCGCGCCCTTGAACTGATCGAACGCGAACGCATCACCAACTTCGTGGGCGTGCCTACCCAGAGCTGGGATCTCATGGAGTGCGATCGCTTCGCCGACTTCGACACGTCCTCGTTGCTTTCGGTTGGCGGCGGCGGCGCGCCGGCTCCGCCGAAGCTGGTGAACCGCGTCGCGACCGGCTTCAAGAAGGCCGCGCCCGGCATCGGTTACGGCATGACCGAAACCAACGCGTACGGGCCGGGCAACTCGGGCAAGGACTATGTCGACCATCCAACGTCGACGGGTCGCGCCGCCCCGGGCCAGCTCCTCGCCATCCGCGACGAGGACGGCAACGACCTGCCCGTCGGCGAGCGCGGCGAGATCTGGTTCAAGGGACCGTCGCTGATCCGCGGCTACTGGAACCGACCCGACGCCACCGCCGAGACCATCGTCGACGGCTGGCTGCGCTCGGGCGACCTCGGCCGCCTCGACGAGGAGGGGTTCCTCTACATCGAAGACCGCGCCAAGGACATGATCCTGCGGGCCGGCGAAAACGTCTACTGCGCCGAAGTCGAAGCCGCGATCTACGAGCACCCCTCGGTCTACGAAGCCGCCGTCTTCGGCGTCCCCCACGAACGCCTCGGCGAAGAAGTCGCGGCGGTGGTGTTCCTACGCGAAGGCGCCGAGATGACTCCCGAGGAACTCCAGGCCCACGTCAAAGAACGCCTCGCCAACTTCAAAGTTCCCACCCGCATCCACTTCGCCACCGAACAACTCCCCCGCAACCCCGCGGGCAAGATCCTGAAGCGCGAACTGCGCGACCACTTCGACGACTGATCCCCCACCTACGTGGCGTTGCGAAGTGAGGCTGGCGCGGGTGTGCACAAACCCGCGCACACACCGGTCGGTCACTCGCAGTGGGTGCGGGTGTTCGTGGAGGCCGCATGGGTTGCGAGAACTGGAGTCGCTTCGCAAAGCGAAGCGTCTCCAGCGAGCAACTTGAGCGGCCGGAGCGAATACCGGCGCCCACTCCCAGCTAAAGCACAGGGTTTGGGAGAGGTTGGCACGGCCGGTTTGTCGCATTACCCTGTCCGGCACCGCTTCGGCGGGTGCATATGACGAACTTCCCCAGTTCTCGACGTTGGCTTTGCCTCTTGGCAGCCGCGGTCGCTGCTGCGACCTTCGCTAGTTCGGCCGCGCCTGCAATTGCGGCGTCTTCCGATCCGTACAAAGAGCAGCAGAACGTCCGGAAGCAGCAGAAGGCGATCAGCAACGAGATTTCCACGCTGAAGAAGACCGACGCCGAGTTGGCCAAGCAGGTGGCCGCGCTCGAAGCCAGCGTCAAGGCGAGCAAGTCGAACTACGACAAGGCCGCGGCCAACGCAGCGAACGCGGCCCGCGCCGCGGCTCTGGCTCGCGGCGACGAAGAAAAGACCACCGCGAACTATGAGCGGTTGAAGCAGTCCACCAAGAACCTGGCCGTGCGCATCTACGTCCATGGCTTCGCCGACTCGCAGACACCCAAGCTGTCCGCGAAGCAACTCGCGGAGACCGCGGCGCACGGCTACATGGGCGTGATGGCGGTCGCCCGCGGTCAGGACGTCACCGAGAAACTCGCGACACTGCGCGAACAGATGATCAAGGCGCGTCAGGAAGCCGAGGCCGTCGAAGCCCAGGCCGCCGCCCAGCGCGCGCGGGAGCAGGCCGCACTCGGCGCACTCCAAAGCACCAAGACCAAGCAGGAGCGCGCGGCTGCGGAAGTTGACCGGCGGCTTGAGGCTGCGCTGGCCGAGTCCGCCGCGCTCTCTGCCATCGACAAGGCCCTGTCCAAAGAGATCGCCCGTCGCTCGAAGGGCAGCGGAGCCGGTGGACGCATTTCGGTGGGCAACATCGACACGGTCACGGTGCGCGGCATAACGGTGGCGCGTTCCATTGGCGACAAGATCGCGGCGTTGATGGACAAGGCCAAGGCCGACGGCATCGACCTGGGTGGCTACGGCTATCGCAACTCGAGTCAGCAGATCGCGCTGCGCAAGGCGCACTGCGGATCTAGCGACTACGACATCTACGAGAAGCCGTCGAACCAGTGCCACCCGCCCACGGCCCGTCCCGGCGCGTCGATGCACGAGCGCGGTCTCGCGATCGACTTCACCTATCAGGGTTCGATCATCACGTCGAAGTCGAACCCCGCGTTCAAGTGGCTCTCGGCCAACGCCAAGACCTACGGCCTGTACAACCTGCCGTCAGAGCCGTGGCATTGGAGCACGAACGGCAACTAACGGTTCTTGTAACCGGCTGTAGCTAGATCCACGTTCACTTTCGCTTGACCCTCACCTGCGGTCAGGGTTCATGCTGGACGTGTGGACGATGTCATGCCGATCGGGGAATTCTCGGAGCGGTCCGGACTGTCACCGAAACGCCTCAGGAGTTACGCCGCTGGAGGGCTGCTTGTTCCAGCCGCAGTCGACGCGACGTCCGGCTACCGGTACTACTCACCGGGACAGCTTCGTGACGCGCAGCTAATCGACTCGCTGCGTGAAGCGGGGATGCCACTCGCGGACATCGCGGCGCTCCTTCGAGCGCCGTCCGCCGAGCACCTTGATGCATGGGCCGAGCGCGTCGAAACCGACGCGACGAATCGACGGGAGGCCCTCGTTGCCGCGCGCCAAATCCTGGCGCTCGAAGCCGAATCGTTCGCTGCCGTTGCGAACTTCGAAAAAGGAGATCTGATGAATCTGAAGACCGCATCCCGCGTCGACATCGGTCGCGTGCGCGACAACAACGAAGACGCCGTCGTCATGAGCGACCGGTTGGCGGGCGTGGCCGACGGCATGGGCGGCGGACCCGGAGGTGAGATCGCGTCGGCGATCGCAATCGACCTCGTCCAGGCCGCCTTCGCCGGGGAGTCTCTCGACGAGTTGCGCGGCGGAGCGCGTGCAGCCAATCGGGCGATCTGGGCTCGGGCCAGCACGAGCGCGGAACTCGAAGGCATGGGATCCACGCTGTGTGCAGTCGGCCTGACCGGCGACGGAACGCTCGCCGTGGTGAACGTGGGCGATAGCCGCGCCTACGTCTTCCGCAACGGGGAGTTGAAGCAGTTGACCAACGACCACACCGTCACCGCCGAAATGGTTCGACGCGGTGAACTGAGCGAACAGGACGCGTTGGATCATCCGCATCGAAACGTGCTCACCCGTGTTCTTGGCGTCGGCCCCGACGTCGAACTGGACGACGCGGTCTATGCCGCAAACGAAGGTGATCGCGTGCTCGTTTGCACCGACGGGCTCTTCAACGAGGTCTCCGATCACCAGATCGCTTCCGTGATCGATACGGGCGACGTCCAAGCCGTCGCGGACGCTCTCGTCGATCTAGCCCTTTCTGCTGGCGCTCGTGACAACGTCGCCGTCGTAGTCGCCGAGGTTTCTGCCGCTGCGCCCCGATCGGCGTAAGTCGAGGACTATGACGACGTAGTCACTTTGCGCCCGATTTATGACTCGTCGTAATGATGGCGATTGTCCGGGTCGCTCCGTACCGTCCATAAGGTGACAGTTCGTAGAGCGCGGCGGTACCTCGGTGTCCTAGCGACAGGCGCGTTGGCGATCGCTGTCGTATTCGTCGGCGCTCCCCAAGCGGGAGCGGACAGCGCGCCGGGGACGAGTGCCGCGTGCCAACCCGGCCCGCTCGGCACCCCGTTCGTCCCTCCCGGTGCGGGCGTCACCACCAAGGGGCTCGGCGCAGACGCACCGGCCTATTACGAAATCGGAAGCACCACCGGTGCCTTTGCTGGGCAGCCGGCGAAAGGCACGATGATCGTCATTCATGGGGGCGGCTGGTCCACCGTGGGCAAGGAAACGCTCGTCCCGATCCGGTCCTACGTCGACCACTGGCGCGCACGTGGCTGGCAAACCGTCAGCATCGACTACCGCGGCTGTGGCCAGAGCATCGGTGACGTGCTCTGGTTCATGCAACGCATCCGACAGGTCCGGCCCAACGGCACGATCTGTGCAGCGGGAATGTCCGCGGGTGGGCATCTGGCGTTGATGCTGGCGTCCATCCGCAAAGACTTGGCGTGCGTGATTGCTATCGCTGGTCCAAGCGACCTTGAAAGCCTGCCGAATCAGCAGACGTATGACCCAACGCTCAGCCTCTTCTCCTCGGTGGTGCCGACGAGATTGTTCAATCTTGCGGTGTCTGCGTTCGGACCGGCGCCAGTGGCCTTCAGTAGCCCGATTAGGTACGTGAGCAACATCCGAGCGCGCGTGCTTCTCGCCAGCGGCGAGCTGGACACCAAGGTGCCGACCGTGCAGAACACGAACTACGCGGCCGCACTCAAGACGGCGCAGCCCAATGCCTACGCGGACGTGGCGTTGCTTCCGTTCGGATGGCAACCGTTCGTGCATACCGGCGTAACCCAGGACGCGCTCAACGACTTCTACGCCCGAGAACTCATGTTGGTGGCGCCTCTCACTAAATAGTGCACGCGTTCCTTGACGACGGGACACTGCTGTCGCTCACGGTCGAGATGTGCCGGGCCGAGGAGCGCACCGTCACGGTGTCCGAGACCTCCCAAACCGTGAAGGTAAGAGTTCGCGCCAAGCGTGAACATGCGACGGGTAAGTCGTGCATGACCGGTTCTGTCGGTCCTGCTCCAGGAGCCGCTCGGCGATCGCACACTTGTTGACGCTTCGACGGGAAAAGAAATCTTCGCCGCGGTGGATGACGACTGAATCACCGACGACCGGGCGACTGACCTGTTCGAGAACAGCACTAATGCGTGGCCTCGAAGAACGCGGCGACTCGTTACTACACACGAAAGGGCTGCGATCTGCCGCGAATCGTCCCGAATCACGACCCGTTCACGCGTAGTAACGCGACCGCTCGTTAATGCCGGATATCGCGCTGTAAAGAGTCCGCGCCTTCTCGCTTCCTGAGCTTTGCTACACGAGGCGCTGCGATGAGAGCTGTTCCGCACGGTCGAGGGCTTCGCGGACTCCCGCCGCGTCTCCGACCGACGCGCACTCGATCGCGAGCTCCACACAGCACGCGAAGGTCCAGCCCGCGATGCGTCGCGCGTCAAGGTCCAGCTGATCGGCAAACAAGCCGACCTGTTCCCGCGCGTCGCGCAGGTCACGCCGGGACAGTGAGTGCCCGACGTCAAACGCGCGATCACCCAGCACCGGATACGGATCGATCGCCAACCATCCACGTTCCGAGAGCACCACGTTGCTCGGCCCAAGATCGCCGTGTAGCAACACGGTGTCCGTAGAAGACGAGACCAGGGATCTGAACAGCTCGTCCGCCTGCGCGACGACGCCTCGATCCACCGGCGGCTTAAACCGATCGAACCAGTCCCACATCGTCTCGCGGGAGTGCTCGACCAACGTCGCGAGCGGCTCGAACTCGTCCGGTGCAGGGGGTTCAACCGCGTGTAGTGCAGCGAGTACCGACGCAACGGCCTTGTTCGCAGCCGCGACGTCGAGGTCATCACCGTTCGTGCCGGGCACGCACCGCTCGAGCAGCAAGACCTGACTCGCCTCGTCGGCGTCGTAAAGACGCGCCGCTCCGCGACCAGCCCAATGTTGCAGGCCCTTGGCTGCCCAGGGATTGCGATGACCGGGACACTCCACCTTTAACACCGCGTCGGTGCCGTCCGCTCGACGGACCGGAGCAACCCACCCGACGTTGCCGCCCGGCTCGAACGGCGCGCCAACCTGCAATTGCCAGGTACCCGCCGCATCAGCGACCAGACTCGGCAGCCGCGCTAGCCAGTCGCGTCCGACATCGCCGAACGCCGACACGACGATGTGCGCCAACCGATCCGGAATTTGAAGCGCCCTCGTCATCAAGCATCACCCTACGAACCCGCACCTATCGCGAGCAGACAGACTTAGTGGCAGAACACCGAGGAGCCATCAATGACAACCACCCAAACCAACTTGCTCACTTGTTCGTTCTGCGGAAAATCGAGCGAGCAAGTGAAGAAGCTTATTGCCGGACCAGGCGTCTATATCTGCGACGAATGCATCGGTCTTTGTAACGAGATCCTGGACGAAGAGACGGTGGACCAGGACGCGTTGGAACGCCACGCCGTGGAATCCGGACCCCTTGAAGCGGTGCTGCCGATATTTCGCAGCATGGCGGAGACAGCAAACACGACCGAGGAGCGGATGTCGGCATGGGCGAAGACTCTCGCCCGCCGTGGTGTTTCGCTGTCGACAATCGCCGATCATGCCGGACTCGACGAGCGTTCGGCCGCCGAACGCTTCGGGATCTAACGCCGGCGCCAGTTCACCCGAGCGTCGCGACCACTTCCTCCAGGTGGCACTCGCGCGCACCTAGCGTCTCGACGATGGAGCTTTCGTGTGCCCTGTTCACGTCGGTCGACACGCCAGACCATGCAGCCGTGGCGGAGCGGCTCGGATACCGCCGCGTTTGGGTCTACGACTCCCCGGCAATCGCGTCCGACGTGTGGATGGGCCTGGCGCGCGCGGCCGACCGCACATCCACGATCGGTCTGGGCCCAGGGGTCCTCGTGCCGAGCCTCCGTCATCCGATGGCCAACGCCGCGGCCATTGCGACTCTGGCAGCGCTCGCCCCCGGGCGCGTCGCGGTAGCGATCGGCTCCGGCTTCACGGGCCGGTACACGCTCGGACAGCGGCCGTTGCCATGGACCTATGTCGAGGAGTACGTCACGGTGCTGCGCGCCTTGTTGCGGGGCGAGACGACGGAGTGGGAAGGCGCGCCGATCCGCATGCAGCAAACCGAGGGATTCGTCGCCGGGCGCCCGGTTGAGGTGGAGGTCTTGATCGGTGCCGATGGGCCGAAGGGCACAGCCGTCGCCGAGCGCGTCGGCGACGGCATCTTCGCCGCCGGCGTGCCCAACGCCCTCGCGGCGGGAAGGCCGCACGCGCTTTTGCAGTTCGGAACCGTGCTCGACGAGGGCGAAGACCTTCGAAGCGAGCACGTGCTCGCGGCCGCTGGACATGCTCTGGCCGTCGTGTTCCACACGCTGTACGAGCGGGGTGGCGCCGACGCCGTACGCGCCCTTCCCGGCGGCGCGAGGTGGGTTGACGCAATCGAGGCGATCCCCGAGCGTGAGCGTCACCTCGTCACGCATGAGGGCCACCTCGCGCGCCTGACCGAGATCGACCGCGAACCGGTGCGCGAGGGAGCAGACCTCATTCCAACCGCGACGTTCAGCGGCACCCCCGCGCAGCTCCGAACCCGCGTGGCTGCCTACGAGGCACAGGGCGTGACCGAACTTGTCTATCAACCGGCCGGTCCTGACATCGCCGGTGAACTCGCTCGCATGGCCGATGCGATCGGGTCGACGTGAGGGATGGGCGCCGCGTGACGAACTACGACCCGCTGACGGTTGAGCGTGACCTCGCGACCTTCTATGAGCAGCAGGCCCCAGACCGCGCCGCGCGCGCATTAGAGCCGCGCCGCGTGCAGGCGCGCGCCGCGTTCGCCGAAGGGTTGCGGGACGCGCGGCCGCGCATCCTGGAGATCGGTGTGGGTGCCGGCCACGACGCGGCCGCGTTCGCCGCGCTCGGCTGGCCCGTCGTCGGCGTGGACCTCGCCATCGCCCATGCCGAACTAACCACCACGGCCGGCGTCTCGGTCGCGGTCGCGACAGTGCGCGCGTTGCCATTTGCCGACGAAGCGTTCGACGCGATCTGGACGATGAGCACGTTGATGCACGTGCCGTCTAACGCGATCGACGGTGCCCTCGCCGAGGTTCGACGCGTGCTCGCCCCAGGAGGATGCGCCGCAATTGGTGTGTGGGGCGGCGCTGATGTCGAGCACCTCTTGCCCGGGCCCTATCAACCGCCTCGCCTGTTCAGCCGGCGCAGCGACACACGATGGTTGGAGCTGCTCGACCAGGTTGGCGTGATCGAGGAGTTCGAAGCGTGGCCCGACGCCGAGGAGGAGTTCTGGTACCAGTGGGCCGTCGTTCGCAAGCCACGAGTGGCGGAGTCCAGCGTCAGGTGACACGACGGCGACAGCTTTCGCATCCGCCCGTGGCCTTGGTCCAGTCAGCGCGGAACTGCTCCGTCGCCTCGTCGGCCTGACGCACGTAACGGGGCGAGGTCGGCGGCGGCTCGGCGAGGGTCACGCCCGCGTGCGCGGCGATGCGCTCGACGGTTCCAGCCAGATCCGTCACGACATCGTCGTACGAGATCAACAACGGCTTGATGCGCGCCGCTTCAAAGAGGTGCGGCCAGGCAATGGCGGCGGCGTGCAAGTCCGCATGGAGCAACGACACTCGCCAAACATCGATGGCCGCCGGGGCCGTCGGCGCCACGAAGCCGGGACTTCGTCCCCACTCGTTCGTGACCTCGGCACGCCAGAGTGAGAGCGCAGCGTCCAGGCAGTTTCGGGTGAGGTACGCGACGCGTAGGTCCGGGCCGAAGGGCGTCCACAAGCGCTCAACATTCGGAAGGTGCGCGTACGCGGGCATCAACGCGAGTCGCCGTACGAGATCTTTCTGGTGTTCCCAGAACAACTTCGCCCCGAACACGCCGTTGTCCGTGGTGCCGAAGCGCAACGCCGCGTCTAGGTACGTCGCGTAGTTCGCGTCCGTCGGCGGCGCGACGTGTAAGTCCTCCAGCGCGTGGCGTTCCTCGACCATGCGCCAGAAATACTCCCGAGGGCGCCCGAGAACTCCGGTGTCATACAGCGCGGCCGCGAGCGTGGTAGATCCGCTCCGAGGAGTCCCCACGATCAGACAGGTCTTCTGGGGCACGAACATCCATCGGACGCTATTGACGGACGGCCACGAAGGCAGCCAAATATTCCCTGCGGCATCGGAGTCTTGGCGTTAAGGCGTCAGCGAAGACTGACTGACTGTTGGCGATTAAACGTCGCTGATCGACATCCAATTGCCAGAAGTGCTGGCGGGCCGCGAGCGCTCGGGGCGCAAAGGCTTCCGCAGCCACGCTCGGCTACGCCTGAATTTGGTGGTCAATGCCGGCTTGACGCAGGCGTTGCTCCAATCCAGCGGTGTCAGTCACATAGATCACCTCGACATGCCATCGATCGAGCGCATCCTTGATTCGGATCGTTTCCTTCGACACGGCCGTCTGCGCTTCCCGCGACACGAACTCATTCGTGGGTGTTCGCTCGAAACCGCGCCGGTCGAATACGAAAACCGTTGGTTCGAAGGCCTCGACTTCCATCCGGTCGCCTTCGCCGACAAACAACACTGCGCGCGCCTCGCTAGGCCATTCGAACCCACACGAGCGAAGGCGCCGACATCGTTCCGGATTGTCGAGCCAGACGCGCAGTCGCCACACCCGCGGCAGCAGGTGGATGTTGACTTCGTCGAACTCGGCGGCGAAGAGCACCATGTCTTCGGTCAGCCCGTCGTGTGGGTGATCGTCGCTCATGCTCCAGTCGTCGGTCCGCCAAAACACTCGAGGTTCGAACCGGTCACCGTGACTTGGCGCGCTGACCTTGTAGAGCGGGTCGTCCACACCCCACAGTCTCTACGATCGCCTCCCGATGGAGTTCTTCTCGCGGGCAGATGACGCCGACGACGCCCTGTTCTACGCAACCCCTCGGCTCGTCACGCATATCGACGACGCGGCCATCGCAGCCGTCGGCGACTTGTATGACGAGCTCGGCATCCGCGGCGACGTGTTGGACCTCATGAGCTCGTGGGTCTCGCATTTCCACACGGCACCGCAACACCTTCGCGTGCTCGGCATGAATGCGTACGAACTCGACGCCAACCCGATGGCCGCGGATCGGATCGTGCACGACCTCAACGCCGACCCGCGCGTCCCGCTGGACAACGAGAGCGTCGATGACGTGGTGTGCTGCGTGTCGGTGGACTACCTGACGCAGCCGATCGAAGTGTTCCGCGACGTGGCGCGTGTGCTTCGTCCAGGCGGGCGGTTCGTGTGCACGTTCAGTAATCGCCTGTTTCCGACCAAAGCCGTGCGCGGCTGGCTCTACGCGGATGACGAACACCGCACCGCGATCGTGGCCGGATACTTCCGCGACTCACACGTGTTCGGGTCGCCGACGATTAGCCGGCGCACGCCGATCGATCACCGCGGCGATCCGCTGTTCGGCGTGTGGGCCACGCGGATCTAGCCGTAGATGTCGGGCCGGGCCCGTCGCATCAATGAGAAGACGATCGCGGTGACACCCCAGAAGCCAACGGTCAACACGTAACCGATCGTGTGCAGCACGACCAGCCAGTGCGGATGCGGCAGGAGCAACCAATGCCCAACCAATACGACACCCCATCCGATCGCAAGCACACCGAACGTGATCAGGGCCAGTCGCATGCCGCCTGCGCTCGCGTCGAGCATCGCGGCCCTGCGCCTCCAATTGATCTCGCGCGTCACTACCCGTTCGAACGGGTCGTCAAGCTGTGCCATTTCGTCCTCCCTTGAGTTGCTCGATCTCTCGAGCGGCTCGGTCGAGAATCGCCTCGACCTCATCCGGTTCCACCCGCCCCGACACCGACATGACACGCTCGGTGAAGCGATCCAACTTCGGACGCAACGACGCGTCCTCGCGCAGTCGCGCGCCGGTGCGGGCTTCCAGTGCCGCCAGCTGCCGGCGGCGCGACTCCAGCGCCGTGGCGCCAGCCTCGGTAAGGCAGTAGCGCTTTCCCCGGCCGTCGCTGTCCACCGCCAACAAGTCCTCGGCCACCAGCGCCTTCAACGCCGGGTAGACGCCACCCGGCGATGGCCGGTACGTCGGGCTGAACAGCCGGTCCAGCTCGGCGATGAGCTCATAGGCCTTGATCGGCTCCGCCTCGGCCAGCGCGAGCAAGACCAGCGGCAGTTCGCCGGGATTGAATACCTGAGAGCGTGTTCGTACGACGATAGTACGAACTATCTACGAACTATGTACGAACGTCAAGACCTAAGAAAACGAATTAGGGGCGTCCCACGTGGGGGACGTTGACCTCCACCGTGTAGATCGCACCCTCGGCTTTGCCTTGGACCTGCTCGGGCAACGAACCGGGCGCGCACAGCACGAACAACGTCGTCCCACTCTCGCCGCCGAGCGCGCACGCGTAGGTCGGCATCGGGGTGGCGATCGTCTCGGTGATCGCGCCACCTTCCTTGACGCGGACGACCTGCGACCCGGCCGCGTCCGCAAACCAGATCGCGCCTTGGGCGTCTGACGTACAGCCATCGGGGAACATGTTCGGGGTGTCGGCCCACCGGCGGCGGTCCGTGAGCGTTCCGTCCGCGGTGATCGTCCACGCTTCGTAACCGCCGCCGATCGTCTCGCCGACGACAAGCGTCGTCTCGTCGAGAATGACCGAGCCGTTCGGGAACCGCAGGTCGGTGGCGGCGACGCTCGCTTCGCCGCTCGGCGTGACCCGGATGAGATCCGCCGTCTTCATCGACTCGCCCGCTTCGTAATCGAATCCGAAGTTACCGACATACGCCGTGCCGTCGGCGGTGACAACCATGTCGTTGCAGTGCCCGCCCGCGAGGTCACTGAGGTCCGCGTGCTCCACCAGCGCGCCGCCGACCTCGCGCAGCAACTGCCGTGACGTCATGGCGACCACGAGCAACGAACCATCGGGCATCCAGCCCAACCCCGACGGCCGGTCGTGCAGGTCGGACCACACCGCGCGGCGCACGCCCGCGGGCGTCACCGCGTAAATCGTGTGTTGATAAAAGTCCGAGTACCACAGCTCGCCGTCGTGCCAACGCGGGCCTTCGCCGAAGTCGATGCCGTCTACCAGCAGATCCATCCGGTCACCCTATGGTGCGCTCATGGATCTGGGCTTGAAGGACCGAGCTGCCATCGTCACTGCGGCGTCGAAGGGTTTGGGACGTGGCAGCGCGCTCGCGCTGGCGGAGGCGGGTTGTCACCTGGTGCTCAACGCCCGGGACGGCGACGCCTTGGCGGCCACGGCGCAGGAATGCCGGGCCCTCGGCGTGACCGTGGTCGAGATGCCGGCCGACGCCACTGACCCCGCCGTGCCCGACGCGCTCATCGCGTTGGCAACGACGCAATTCGGCCGGCTCGACATCGCAGTGGCGAACGCAGGCGGACCCGCACCGGGGCGCGCTCTCGATGTCACCGACGACCAGATTCGCGACGCCGTTGAACACAACCTGCTGGCCTCGGCGCGCCTCGTGCGCGCCGCGGTCCCCCACATGACCCCGGGCGGCTACGGGCGCCTCGTATGCATCGCGTCGAGTTCCGTGAAGCAACCGATCAGTGGCCTCGCGCTGTCGAATACCGCCCGTACCGGTCTGTACGCGTGGTGCAAGACCGCGGCGGCCGATCTCGCGTCCGACCCGGCAACTGCGGGCATCACGTTGAACCTCGCCTGTCCGGGCCTGCACGACACGGACCGCGTGCGTCAGCTGTATGGCAGCGGGTCGATGCCGGACCGAATCGGCGACGCCGAGGACTTCGGGCGCGCGGTGGCGTTCCTGTGTTCGACGTCGGCCGCGTTCATCACCGGGCAGGCCCTGCTTGTCGACGGCGGGGCGACGCTCGGGCTCTAGATGAACTCGGCCGTCACGTTGGTGACAGTCGAGTACATCTAGAGCATCGAGGCGATGAGGCCGTCGAGGATGTCAGCCTCGCTCACCAGCAACTCGTCGAACTGAAACACGCGCATCACGCTCACGAGGATCACGACGCCGCCCACAATCACGTCGGCCCGTTCCCGCTCGAGTCCGGGATTGTGGATGCGGTCGCGCAACGCCTCGGTCGCGACGGTGCGAAACACGTCCTCGGCCGCTGCTCTTGTCAACACGAAGTGGTGAATGCGGTCGCGGTCATACGTAGCGAGGCCCTGCTCGATCGCCGCGACCGCGCTCACCGTTCCCGAGAGGCCCACCAGGCGTCGGCCGCCGTCCAGGATCGGTAGCTGGCGGCGTAGGTCTTCGAGTTCGTCGCGCACGTATCCCACCGCGTTGGACAACTCCTCGGGCAACGGCGGGTCGCCGTGCAGGAACTGCTCGGTGAGGCGGACGCAGCCCATATCGAGCGACCGGCCCGCTTCGGCGTCGGTGCTGCCGATCACGAACTCGGTCGAGCCGCCACCGATGTCCACGACGAGGAACGGCCCGTCGTGCGGGTCGAGCTCGGCAGTCGCGCCGGCGAAGCTGAGCCGGCCTTCTTCGTCGCCGGTCAGCAACTCCGGCACCACGCCAGCGGCCGCGTGGGCGGCCGCGAAGAACTCGTCGCGGTTGGACGCGTCGCGCGCGGCCGATGTTGCCGTCATCCGGATCTTCTCGACCCCGTGTCGGTCCATCAGCGCGCGGTAATCGTGCAGCACGCTCGCGACGCGTGCGATTGCCGCCGGGTCGAGCGTGCCCGTACGGTCGACGCCCTGGCCGAGCCGGGTGATCACCATGCGCCGCTCGATCGCGTTGGCGCCATCGCTGATCAGCAGGCGCGTCGAGTTGGTCCCGCAGTCGATCGCGGCGACCCGGGTCACGCCGACTCCGACAGCCGCGCGTGCACCCACTGCCCCACCGGGTCATCGCCGCCAGCGAGGAAGTATGCGTAGTGCGCGTGAAGGCACTTCACGCCCCGCCGGGTGCCGCCGATGCCGCCGCTCGGACGCGGCCCGGCGTAGTCCGGTGCGATGGCCTCGTTGCGCTCGGACTCGTACCGATCGTGCGCGGCGGCCAGGGCAAGTGGGTCCACCTCGGCCTCGGCGGCGCGCACCCCTCCGGCGCTTTCTATTTGGCTTACGCGGCGATGCACGTCGGCGCCGACGAGCCAGTACCGCGTGGGCATCGGCGTGCCGTCGTGCAGGAACGGGGCGTTCTTGATCACCACGGGAGCACCCTCGGCGTCGCGTACGACCACTTCGAACTCGCCCGATGGTTCATGTCCCAGTAGCTGCGTAACGGCGGCGAGGTCAGCCGGTGCTACCACTCGACGAAACAGGCGCGCTGGGGATCGCTGATCCCCTTCAGCGCGATTTGCTGCTCGTCCAGGAACTGAAATTCCCCCGACGACGTGACGAGGTCGCGCACGACCGATGTAACGAGCACCTGGCCACCCTCGGCGGCGTCGGTAAGCCGGGCCGCGATGTTCACCGCAGTGCCAAGGAAGTCGTTGCCTTCGGGTACTGCTTCGCCCGCGTTGATGCCCACCCGCACCCGCATGGTGATGTCGGTGTGACGGTCGGCGAAGGCCTGCATCTCCTGCTGGATCGCAATCGCGCACCGCACGCCGCGGGCGGCGGACGTGAAGGCGAGCATGAATCCGTCGCCGCGGAACTTCACCTCGTAGCCGCCGTGCGCCGCGACCTGCGCACGAACCAACTCGTTGTGCTCTTTGAGCAACACCGACGCGGACTCGTCGCCGAGCCGTTCGGTCAGCTCGGTGGAACCTTCGATGTCGGTGAACATGATGGTGACGGTGCCCTCGGGGCGACCGTTGCGCTTGAGCCGGCGGCGGACGGCCGCGGCGTCGTCATCGGTGGTCTGCCAGCGATCAGCACGCGGCGCCGCACGGCGCCCGCCGGCCACTTCCGCGTAGACCTCGTCGACCTGGTCGAGAATCGACTCGTGGATGGTCCGACGGATCTCGCGCCCGATAGTGCGTCCACCGCCCGCCGGTAGCGACGGACGCGATGGACGCTCCGGTCGGTCCAGTCGCTCGGCTCGCCGCAGCGCGCGCTTCTCGCGATCGGCGGCGCGCTTGGCGTTGCGCTCCGCCGCGAGTTCGGCGACCGAGCGACGCGACTTCACGTCCATACCGCCCATGATGCAGACCGCCGTGATGCGAATGCGCGGCGCGCCGGGGATCAACGGGACGTTGGCGAGCTTGGCGTCTTTGCCGCCCATCAGCGCGAACCCGCCCAGGTCGACCTCGATGCCCTCGGGCACGATGAAGGTGGCGCCTCCCATCACACAGACGCAGGTGATGTGCAGTTCCGGGCCGTCGAACTCTGCCTCGCGCAAGTCGATCTCGGCGCCACCCATCACGCACACCACGTTCAGCGAATCACCGACCCGCCAACGGCCCTTGCGCGTGGCGCCGCTCATCACCGCGATGATCGTCTTGGAGATCTTTCGCCGGCGTGTCTCGCCGACCATCGGCACGTTCTCGCCCATCGTCGCAGGCGTCTCCGTGGGCGCGGGCAGGTCGGCCACAATCGCGTCGAGGTCCATCGATGTGGCGGCGGCCCAGACCATGCCGGCGCGGTCGGCGAACTCATCGAGCGTGAGCAGACCGGCCCCGCAGTGACGCTGCAGTTCCGCGATGACCCGCTGACGCTCGACGTCGGGCAGCTTCACGGGCGGGCCGGGCGGCGCTGGTTAGGAAGCTTCGCAGGAAGGCCTGCGGTCGAGTCGTCGTCCGGGTCGGTCAAATCGGCCATCTAGGGCAACAGCATGGCAGAACGGGTCCCGATGATCAGGCCCAGAACGACAGGCGATCTCGCAGCCGCTCGATGAAGTTGCGGTCATGCGACTTGGCCGCCGGCGCCAGCGCGGCGTGCGGCCTTGAGGACGGGTGCGTCGCCCGGCCGGGGGCAGCACCGCGAACGCGTCCTCGCCCGGCTTCACGAGGTTGTGCTGTTCACGCGCGATTCGTTCGATCGCGGAATCGGTCCCGAGTTCGTCGATACGTTGCTGCAGCGCCGCATTCGTTTGATGCAACACCTGCACCTTGCGCTCGGCGGCGGCGAGATCGTGCTTCTGGCTCAACCACAGGCGCGTCGGGAAGACGGTGACGGCGAGCAACGCGATCACCGCGATGCTGCCGAAGAACGCCGACGCGATGCCGCGCCTTCATCGGCTACCGGCCGGCCGCGAACGCGCCGAGGCCGAGGTAACGCGCGGCGTCGCCGAGGTCGTCCTCGATGCGCAGCAGCTGGTTGTACTTGGCCACGCGGTCCGAGCGGCACGGCGCGCCGGTTTTGATCTGGCCGCAGTTCGTCGCGACCGCCAGGTCGGCGATGGTGGTGTCCTCGGTCTCACCCGACCGGTGGCTCATCACCGATGCGTACGCGTTGCGAGGTCGCGAGTCCGACCGTGTCGAGCGTCTCGGTGAGTGTGCCGATTTGGTTGACCTTCACGAGCACCGCATTGGCGACGCCTTCGGTGATCCCGCGCTGCAGACGTCGCGGGTTCGTCACGAACAGGTCGTCGCCCACCAGTTGCACCCGGGAACCAAGCGCCTTGGTGAGTGCGGCCCATCCGGCCCAGTCGTCCTCGGCCATGCCGTCTTCGATCGAGATGATCGGGTACTTGTCGCACAGACCGACGAAGTAGGCGACGAGGTCGTCGCTGGTGAGCGTGCGGTTCTCCGACGCGAACGTGTACGTGCCGTCCTTGTAAATCTCAGAGGTCGCGGGATCGAGGGTGATCGCGATCTCGTCGCCGGGCGTGCGGCCCGCCTTCTCGATCGCTTCGACGAGCAGCTTCAACGCGTCCTCGTTCGAGGCAAGGTCGGGCGCAAACCCACCCTCGTCGCCGACGGCCGTTGACATGCCGCGTGCAGTGCAGAATCCCCTTGAGGGCGTGGTACGTCTCGGCGCCCCACTGCACAGCCTCGGCGAAGCTCGCGGCGCCAACGGGAGCGATCATGAACTCCTGGAGGTCGACGTTGTTGTCCGCGTGGGCGCCGCCGTTGACGACGTTCATCATCGGGACAGGCAAGACATGCGCGTTCGTGCCGCCGACATAGCGGTACACCGGTAGCTCGAGTTCGGCGGCCGCGGCCTTCGCTACTGCGAGCGACACGCCGAGCACGGCGTTCGCGCCGAGACGACCAAGGTTGTCGGTGCCATCGAGGTCGAGCATGGCGCGGTCTACGCCGCGCTGATCGAGCGACCTCCATGCCGTCGAGCGCGTCGGCGATTTCGGTGCGGACCGAGTCGACCGCGCCGAGCACGCCCTTGCCGCCATAACGATCGCCGCCGTCGCGCCGTTCGACCGCTTCGTGGGCGCCGGTCGACGCGCCCGACGGCACGATGGCGCGCCCGTTCGCGCCGGACTCCAGGAAGACCTCGACCTCGACGGTGGGATTCCCGCGCGAGTCCAGGACCTCGCGCCCGTTTACGTGCTCGATCTCACTCATGAAGAACGGAAAGGTTACTAACGCGCCTCTAGCTTTTTGGCTTCATCCCAGAGGTCCTCGCTCACCGGCACGCCCCGCTCGGCTGCGAGGCGTCGCATCGCGTCGTAACGCCGCAAGAACTTGGCCGACGCCGCCCGCAGGGCGGTCTCGGGGTCGGGCACGCCGGCGTGGCGCGCCACGTGCACGGCGCTGAACAGCAGGTCGCCGACCTCGGCGACGACCTCGTCCGATCCCGCACCGCTGTCGCGCAGCGCCTCGGCCAATTCGGCGATCTCTTCGGCCAGCTTCGCGAGCGGTCCGTCGACGTCGGGCCAGTCGAAGTCGGCAGCCACGGCCCGACGGCCGATCTGCGCCGCGTGGGACAGCGCCGGCTGGGCCTCGTCGATGCCGGCGAACGGGTCGTTCGCCCTCGTCGCCGCGCTCCTCGGCCTTCACCGCCGCCCACATCGCCTCGACCTCGTCGGGCGTCTCGGCCACGACGTCGCCGAAAACGTGGCGGTGGCGACGGACCAACTTGTCGTGGATGCCGCGGGCGACGTCGGCCAGCGTGAAGTCGCCCGACTCCTCGGCGATCGTGGCGTGCAGCACGACCTGGAACAGCACGTCGCCGAGTTCGCCTTCGATCGCGTCGACGTCACCGCTCGTGATCGCTTCGACCGCTTCGTAGGCCTCTTCGAGCATGAAGCGCGTGAGCGACTCGATGGGTCTGCTCGGCGTCCCACGGGCACCGCTCGCGCAGCAGGCGCACGAGTTCGGCGAACTCCACCAACTCGCGCGCGACGGGGGCGGCGAGTGACGGGATCCACACCGAGGTCAGGTGGTCTGGCGACCACCCGATCGAGGTCGTCCCACGGCACGGTGGTGACCGACTCGTCGGGCAGGCCCGAGGCGCTGCAGCACGACCACGTCGGGCCCGTCGTCGAGCGCGAGCTTGATCTCCGACAGCACGTGTGCGCGCTGTCGCACTGGCCGACGAGCAGCGGCCCCCGCTCACCCGCCGCTTCGGCCGCGAAGCGGTGCCCGTCGACCAGACGCACGCCGGCCGCGAACGGGTCAACGCCCAGACGCGTCCCACACCAGGTCGAGAAACGACAGCGCCGGATGCACGACGAGTTCGATGTCGTCGACGCGCCCGCAGCAGCTCGACCGTGTGCTCGGCGATCAGCGGCGAGCCCGGAACGACGTAGAGCACCGCGCCCGTCGCGCGCGACGTCGACGACCCGGTCGACGATCGCGGCGTACACGTCTTCGATGGCCTCGGCCGATTCGTACAGGTCGTCGCAGGTCGACGACGCTGGCGGGCAGCGCGTCGAACGCGGGGTGACGCGGCGTGCGGACGAGCACGTGTCGTACGCCGACGGCCGCGATGGCGTCGAGCAGCCCGGCCGGCAGCAGCGACGCGTCGGCGGGCCCGAGGCCCCAGACGTCGACGCGAGGCATCGGAACTACCCGGTGGACGTCGGTGGTGGCGGTGGCCGCGTCAGGCGACTTCGGCGGCACGACCTGCGGCGACTCGCCGCTCTTGTCGTACGTGCCGTAGCGCGGGTTCACCTCGACCTTGGCCTTGGTCGACGCCTTGCTCAAGAAGTCGTTGAACGGGCCCTGCTGGCCGTCGGTGATCGCCTGCTTCACCTGGTCCTTGACTTCGCTCGAACGGCTTGGCGCCGGGTCGCGGCTGTCGACGCGGATGATGTGGTAGCCGAACTGCGTCTTGACCGGGCTCGCCGATCACGCCGATCTTCTGCGTGCGCACCGCGTCCTTGAACTCGGCGACGTAGCCCGACGGCGACGCGCAACCGAGGTCGCCGCCGTTGGCGCCCGAACCCGGGTCGTTCGACTTGGTCTTCGCGATCTCGGCGAACGTGGCCTTCTTGTCCTTGCGCCTTGGCCAGTTGCTTCTCGATCGCGTCGGCCTCGGCCTTGGTCTCCACGAGGATGTGCGCGGCGCACACGCTTCTCGAACTGGTCGAGGTGTTCGTCGTAGTACTTGCGCAGGTTGGCGTCGCTCGTGTCGGCCAGCGCAGTTCTGCAGCACCGTGACCTCGGCCGTCGGTGCGACGGATCTCGTCGTAATACGACTTCGGGAACGCGTCGAGCACGGCCGCGTCGCCGATCGAGCTGACCAGCTGCTCCGCGCGCGTCGGCGAGGTCGGCTTCTGGTGACCTTGAGCTTGCGCCGCACGACCTCTTGGTGGATCAGCTCGAGGTAGATGCGACGCGTCAGCACCGCGGGCGACGAACGCCGAGTCGAACGTGCCGCTCGCCCTTGCCCTTCACCGCCACGTTCGCTTGCTTCGAGCGCCTTCGAGGTACTTCGCGTTGTCGCGGATGGCGTTGAGCTCGTCGTCGAGCCCGGCCTTGCTCAACGTGATGCCGTTGACCTTGGCGGCGTAGGGCTCGGCGGACTTGCACGCGGCGAACCCGGTGAGCGACAGCGAGGCGGCGACGCCCGCGACGAAGAAACGAACTGAGTTTTCTCACGGTGCCGACGAGCCTACCGGCGCGCTCTTCCGCGACGGGAATCAGGTCGTCCAACAAGCGCGAGCAGGAACACCGCCGAGTCCTCCTTCGGCGGCACGGGCACCACGAGTTGGTGCAGGTCAGCCTTGAAAACCGCCTTCGGATGCAGGCGCTGCAGGCGAACCTGCTTGCTGGCGGGAGGTCGATCGGGACTGATGCGGGCGACGTTGCGGGCCACGGTCAGTTCGCGGATGCCGCGCACGCGCGCAGGCACCGCGGAGCCGGCCGATCGTCAGCAGCGCCTCGGCCGGCGGCGGCGGCGGGCCGAAGCGGTCGGTCCATTCGGTGGCGATGTCGTCGACGTCGGCGGGGTCGGTGACGGTCGGCGAGGCGGCGGTACGCCTCGAGGCGCAGGTCCTCGCGCGCGACGTAGTCGCGCGGCAGGTGCGCGTTGGTGTCGATGTCGAGCTTGATCTCCGCCGGCTCGCGCACCTCCTCGCCCTTCAGCTCGGCGACGGTCTCGGTGACCATCTGCATGTAGAGGTCGTAACCGACCGCGGCGATGTGGCCGGACTGGTTCTCGCCGAGCAGGTTGCCCACGCCGCGGATCTCGAGGTCGCGCATGGCGATCTTGAACCCCGACCCGAGCTCGGTGTGCTCGCCGATGGTGCGCAGCCGCTCGTACGCGGTCTCGCTCAGCGCGCGGTCGGGCGGGAAGAACAGGTACGCGTACGCGCGCAGCCCGCAGCGCCCGACGCGGCCGCGGATCTGGTGCAGCTGACCGAGGCCGAGCATGTCGGCGCGGTCGACCACGAGCGTGTTCACCTGCGGCATGTCGATGCCGCTCTCGATGATCGTCGTGCACACGAGCACGTCGTACTGCGCCGTCGACGAAGTCGAGCACGACCTTCTCGAGCGAGCCTTCGTCCATCTGACCGTGCGCGATGCCGATGCGCGCTTCGGGCACGAGCTCGCGCAGGTCCCGCGCCTTCGCCTCGATGTCGGCCACGCGGTTGTGGACGTAGAACACCTGGCCCTCGCGCAGCAGTTCGCGCCGCATGGCTTCGGACACGGCGCGCTCGTCGTACTCGCCGACGTAGGTGAGGATCGGCTGGCGGTCGGCGGGCGGCGTGAGCAGGATGCTCAGGTCGCGGATGCCGGTGAGGCTCATCTCGAGCGTGCGCGGGATCGGCGTGGCCGACAGCGTGAGCACGTCGACGTCGACCTTGAGCTTCTTGATCGACTCCTTGTGCTGCACGCCGAAGCGCTGCTCTTCGTCGACGACGAGCAGGCCGAGGTCGCTGGAACTCGACGTCGGCCGACAGCAGCCGGTGCGTGCCGATCACGATGTCGACGGAGCCGTCGCGCACACCGGCGGTCACCTTCTTCGCCTGCGCCGGCGTGAGGAAGCGCGACAGCACCTCGACGCGCACGGGATAGCCGGCGAGGCGCGACGTGAAGGTCTGGCCGTGCTGTTGCGCGAGCAGCGTCGTCGGCACGAGCACGGCGACCTGCTTGCCGTCTTGCACCGCCTTGAACGCGGCCCGCAGCGCGACCTCGGTCTTGCCGAAGCCGACGTCGCCGCACAGCAGGCGGTCCATCGGCTTGTCCGACTTCCATGTCGGCCTTCACCGCTTCGATGGCGGTGAGCTGGTCCGGCGTCTCGATGTAGCCGAAGCCCTCTTCGAACTCGCGCTGCCACGTGGTGTCTTCGGGGAAGGTGTGGCCGACCGACGTGACCCGGCGTTGGTACAGCACCACGAGTTCCTGCGCGATCTCGCGCACCGCGGCCTTGACCCGCGCCTTCGCCTTGGCGAAGTCGGCGCCGCCCATGCGCGACAGCGTCGGCGTCTCGCCGCCCGAGTACGGGCGCAGCGTGTCGATCTGATCGCTCGGCACGTAGAGCTTGTCGTCGCCGCGGTATTCGAGCAGCAGGTAGTCGCGTTCGATGCCGCCGATCGTGCGCGTGACCATGCCGGCGTACCGGGCGACGCCGTGGTGGTGATGCACGACGTAGCTGCCGGGCGCCATGTCGTCGAAGAACCCCGACGTGGCGCGGGCGCGGGGCCGCGCCGCGCGGTGGGCGCGTCGGCGACCGGTGATGTCGGGTTCGGCGAGCACGGCGAGCTTCGACGGCGGGCAGGATCACGCCGCGCTCGAGCGGCGCGATCACGACCTCGGGCGCGACGAAGCCCTCGTCGCGCAGGTTGCCCTGCGATGCGCGCGGCCGAGCCTTCGCCGTCGGCGGCCACGACGATGCGGTAGCCGTCCTTCGCGAGCTGTCTTGAGTCGCTCGACGAGGCGCGTCGGGTCGCCGGCCACCGGGTCCCATGCGCTCGCTTCGACCATCGGGCGTGTCGGGCGTCGCCTGTCGCGGTGACCGACCACACCGGAGCCGCGGTGTGTTCCAGCAACCGGTCGAAGGGCAGATGCAGAGGCGGGAACGCCTCGCCCTCAGGAACGTCCCCAGGTCTTCGCGAGCGAACCGGCGAGGCTTTCCTCTTCGGCGAGCAGGTCCGCGGCGCGATCGCGCATGCGGCGCGGATCGAACAGCAGCACCAGCGCATCTGAGGGCAGCAGGTCGGCGATCACGTGCTCGTCGGCGGTGAGCCACGGCAGCCAGCTCTCCATGCCGTCGAACGTGTGACCCTCGGCGAGTCGCTCCCATTGCTCAGCCGCCCACGGCGCAGTCTTGATGAGTGCGGCGGCGCGCTCGCGCACCTCCACCGTGGGCAGCGACCTCACGACAGCCGAAGACTTCGACGTGCTCGAGATCGCCGGTCGAGCGCTGGTCGGCGACCGCGAACGACGTCAGTCGGTCGACCTCGTCGCCCCACAGGTCGATGCGGACGGGCTCGTCCATGGTGGACGGGAACACGTCGACGATCGAGCCGCGCACCGCGACCTCGCCGCGGTGTTCCACTTGGTATTCGTGGCGGTAACCGATGTGCACGAGGCGCTCGACGAGCTCGTCGCGGTCGATCACGTCCCCGCGCGAAAGCAACACCGGCTCGACGTCTTCGACGTGCGGGCCCGAGGCGTTGCACCAACGCCCGCACCGGCGCGACCACGACCCGCGGCGAACGCGCCGCGTCCCGCAGCCGCCACATCGTTCGCAGCCGGCGGCCCATCGTCTCGACGTTCGGGCTGACCCGCTCGAACGGCAGCGTCTCCCACGCGGGGAACACGTCCACCGCGTCCTCGCCGAGGTAAACGCGCACGTCCGTCGACGATGTGCTGCGCGTCGGTAGCGGTTGCGGTCGCGACCAGCAGCGGGTGACGTTCGCTGAGCGACGCCACCCCGGCGACGAACAGCGCCCGGGCCGATTCCGGCACCGCGACCTGCGCAGCGCCCGTCCCCAAAAGCGCGGTGAGCGCGGGCTCGCTCGCGGAGCAGCTTCGGGAGGTCGGCTAACGGCGCGGCGGCGCGCACCGCCACGTCAGTCACGCGGTGTTGACGAAATTCATCGCCGCAGCCATACCCTTCGCGACGATCAACTCAACGGCGTCGGCCGCCTCCTCGATCGACACGGCCAGCGCTTCGGCTTCGGCCTTGGTGGGCTTCTTCAGCACGTGGTTGGCGCCTTGGGTCTTACCGGGCGGTTTACCGATACCGATGCGCACCCGCAGGAACTCGTCGGTATGCAGGTGCTGTTTGATCGACTTCAGCCCGTTGTTGCCGGCCAGTCCGCCGCCTTCCTTCAACTTCAGGCGGCCCACTTCGAGGTCGAGTTCATCGTGCACGATCACGATGCGGGTGACGTCGTCGACGTCGTGGCGTTTGGCCAACAACGACACGGCGATGCCGCTGTCGTTCATGTACGTCTGCGGAATCGCGAGTACGACCCGCGCTCCGTCCAGACGCGCCACGTCGACCTGCGCTCGCTCCTTGGAAGCCGACTTCAATTTGGCGCCGTGGCGCTGCACCAGCAGCGAGACCGCGTCGGCACCCGCGTTGTGACGCGTGTGCTCGTACTCCTTGCCGGGGTTGCCTAAGCCGACAATCAACCAATCGGCCGGCGTGTCGCCAGCCAAGGCGACTACTCGGCGTCGGCGGGCGCCTCGGCCGCAGCGTCGCCGCCGCCGGCCTCAGCAGTGGCCTCGCCACCTTCACCCTCAGCACCCGCAGCGGCCTCGGCCGCCTCTTCGCTGCCGTCCTCGACACCTTCAGCGGTGGTCGTGCGCGGGGCGAGACCGGTGACGACGGGTGTCTCGGGATCGACGTCGGTGGTGACGCCGTTGGGCAGCACCAGATCCGACACTCGAATGACGTGGCCCATTTCGAGATCCGAGATGTCCACTTCGATCACCTGCGGGATGGTGGCCGCGGTGGCGTTGACGGTCAGCGTGGCGATATCCGCCGCGACCTGTCCACCGGCCTGGGCGACCTTGACCGCTTCGCCGACCAGTTCGACCGGCACGTCGACGGTGACGGCCTGGTTGCGGTCCACGAGCTGGAAGTCGACGTGGATGACGGTGCCGCGGGTCGGGTGGCGCTGCAGCTGCTTGGCCAGCGCAGTGTGGCTCGTGCCGTCGATGCTGAGGTCGAGCAGGGCGTTGAGACCGGCGTTGCCAGACAGGGCGGTGCGCAGTTCACGACCGTCCACGCTGACCGAGACGGGGTCCGAGCCGTGGCCGTAAACGATGCCCGGGATAGCGCCCTTGGCGCGAAGACGCCCTGAACGGGCCGAACCGAGTTCGGTACGAGATGCAACTGCGAGGCGGACATCAGCCATGGGGGACGCGTTCCTTCAACAACCAAGAAAATAGGACTGGTAGATCCTACAGGAATCGCAGATTTTCGGCGAAAGCGCTGCTACGACTGGTTTTCGCCGCCGAAAATCTCGGAAACGGACTGGTCTTCGAAGATCGCGTTGATGACTTCCCCGATGAGCGGGGCGACCGAGAGCTGCTCGATCATGGGCAACTGACGCTCGGGCGGCAGCGGGATCGTGTTCGTGCCGATGAGACGGCTGATCGAAGAGTTCTTCAGGCGATCGGTGGCCGGATCGGACAGCACAAGGTGGGTGGCCGCGGCCCACACGTCCGTCGCTCCGCGCTCCATCAGCAGTTCGGCGGCGGCGGTGATCGTGCCGCCGGTGTCGATCATGTCGTCGATCAGCACGCAGTGGCGCCCCGCGACCTCGCCGACCATCTCGAACGCCTCGACGGCGCCCGAGCCCTTCGTGTCGCGCCGTTTCTGCACGAACGCGAGATCGGTGCCCAGATGCTGGGCGTAACGGTCGGCCAGCTTCACGCGGCCGGCGTCGGGTGCACAGATCACCAGGTCGGCCGGCGCGTTGGCCCGCAGGTACTCGATGAGCACGGGCATCGCGACCAGATGGTCGAAGGGGCCGTCGAAGAACCCCTGGATCTGACCCGAGTGCAGGTCGATGCTCATGATGCGATCGGCGCCGGCCACGGCCAGCATGTCGGCGACGAGCTTGGCCGTGATCGGCTCGCGCCCGGTGGCTTTGCGGTCCTGGCGGCCGTAGCCGTAGTACGGGCAGATCGCGGTGATGCGCTTGGCCGAGGCCCGCTTGGCCGCGTCCAGCATGATCAGGTTTTCCATAATCGCGGAGTTCAGGTCACCGCAGTGGCTCTGGATGATGAAGACGTCAGACCCACGGATGTTCTCGTCGAACTTGCAGTGGATCTCGCCGTTCGGGAACTCCTTGAGGTTGGCGCTGCCCAGCGGCGTCCCCAGACAATCGGCGATCTCTTGGGCGAGTGCCGGGTGCGACCGGCCAGAGAAAATCTTGAGGCGCTTAACCGGCGTCAGTTCCATTGCGATTGATACTCGCGCGTGGACGCCGTCCGCGCGTAGCTATTGGCCCTAAGTGACGGCGCTAATCGGCAGTGCCCGCGTCAACGTGGGGCCACCGCGCGTGCCGACGACGATCTGTCCCCCGCCCGCGGCGACCGTAAGGCCGGTCGTGATGGACTGATTGAAAGCGAACACGCCGCCGCCGATCGGGTCGCCCGACGGATGGAACGCGCGCAGGTGCGGCCCCCCGCCGCTGCGGGGCACGGTGATGATTTCGTCGAAGCCGGCGTCGACTTGTGCCGCCGCGACGTCGACACCGCCCGAGAAGCCAGGTGCGTAGGCAAAGAACCCACCGTTGAGCGCGGATCCGTCGGCGTGGAACATCTTCACGTGCGGCCCGCCGCCCGGCCCTGCCGCCACGGCGATCTCTTGGCCACTCGCGCCGTCGAAGTTCCCGACCGTAACCTGGATACCTCCGGTAAAGCCGGGGTCGAAGGCGAAGAACCCGCCGTTGTCGAGCGGTGCGCCCTGGGCCGAGAAGATGCGGACGTGCGGGCCGCCGCTCGAGGCGGCACCGGTGATGATCTCCTCGCCCGGAACGTCGGGGCGCACGTCGCCCACCGCCACGCTCACACCGCCCGTGAAGGTGGGGCCGTAGGCGAAGAATCCGTCGCCGGCTTGGCCGGGCGCCGGCGAGCCGTTGCCGAGAAACACGCGTACGTGCGGGCCGCCGCCGGCGCCGGCACCAGTGACGATCTCGTCGCCCGGGCTATCCGGCAACACGTCGCCCACCGCGACGTCGACGCCGCCGCTGAACTCGGGGCCGTAGGCGTAGAAGCCACCACCGATCGGGTTCATCGCGGCCGAGTAGGTGCGGACGTGCGGACCGCCACCGGGGCCGGCCGCCGTCACGATTTCTTCGAGCCCGTTGCCGTCGAGGTTGCCGACGCCGACGCTGTTCCCGCCGCCAAAGCCGAGCGAATACGGCGCCGCGGTCTCAGTCGCGAGGCCGACGTTGAGGCGACGGATCACACCGCCAACTCCGTCGTTCAGTGGCTGCCCGGTGCGCACCAGTTGCGCGGCGACGGCGTCGGGCGACGTCTCGAGCCCCTGCGCGATCACAAGGGCGGCGGACGCGGCGACGACCGGCGCCGCCAACGACGTACCGCTGGCGATCGTGTACGTGCCACCGGCGGCTGTGGTGACGAGCCCGTTGCCTGGCGCGGCCAGGTCGACCAGCGGCCCCCGCCGCGAGAACGGTGCGACCGTGTCGTTCTGCATCGTGGCGGCGACGGACAACACGTGGTCCATCGCGGCCGGATACTTCGGCGAGGTGTTGCTGCCGCCTTGTTCGTCGTTGTTGCCCGCCGCGGCGACTACGAGCACGCCGCGGTTGTACGCATTGGTGATCGCGTCCTGAAGCGGCTGCTCGTACTCTGTCGATGCGAGCGAAAGGTTGATGACCTTGGCGCCTCGGTTGACGGCCTCGAAGATGCCGTTGATGACCCAGCTGGTGAAGCCGTCGCCGTTTTGCGTCAAGCACCTTCACCGACAGCAAGCGCGCGCTCCAGCCCACCGACGCGACGCCTTGGCCGTTGTTGGTGGCCGCACCGGCCACGCCGGCTACTTCCGTGCCGTGCACCCCGATGCCGTCGTGCACGTCGGTCAGATCGATCGCGCCGACGATCTTCGGGGCGAGGTCGGGATGGCCGGTGTCGACGCCCGAGTCGAAGATCGCGATTGTGACGCCGTCTCCCAAGGTGCGGTCCCACGCGCTCGACGCGCCGATCGTGGGCAGGTACCACTCACTCTTGCCGTTGTCGCAGTTGGTCACGCACGGATCGTTCGGGATGGCCGCGGCGTGCACGACGCCGTCGGGCGCGACCGCCTCGACCCGGGCCAGGCCGCTCATCACGCCTGGGTCCGCGTTGCCGGCCCATCCGTTGGGTCCGACGCGCTGGCCGCCGAAGCGTTCGAGCGCGTGGGCTACTGCGGACGCGTCTTCGAAGGTGACAAGCAGCCGCTCGGACACATCGGCGTTGGCTTTCGCAGGCAGGGCGGCCGCGATCAGGAGCGTGAGAGCCAGCGCAACGCCGGCCCCCATGGATTTAGTGCGCATCAGTCTCCCGGGGTACCCACGAAGAACGGGCCTGTTACCGCGCCGGCAGCAACCCGACAGCCGGGCTCGAGCGAAGCGAATGGGCCAACGTTGGCGTGATCGCCGATCTCGGCTTGCCGGCCAACACTGCTGGCGATCACCGCGCCCTCGCCGACCGAACAGTCGATGAGGCGCGTGTTCGGACCGATTTCCGCGTGTTCGCCGATAACGGTGCGGCCCTGCAGAATCGTGCCGGGGAAGAGGGTGACGTCGGGGCCGAGTTGTACCGACGCGTCGACGTAGGTGTGTTCGGGGTCGAGCATCGTGACGCCGCGACGCATCCATCGTTCGTTCGTGCGATCGCGCAGTTCGGCTTCGGCGATCGCGAGTTGCGCGCGGTCGTTGACGCCCGCCGCCTCCATCGAGTCGGCCGCTTCGACACTCGTGAGGCTGTAGCCCGCGTCGAACAAGACTCCGATTACGTCGGTGAGGTAGTACTCGCCCTTCGCGTTGTCAGGCATGACGCGGCGCATCGCCGGGGCAAGCACGCCGTGGCGAAACACATAGATCGACGTGTTGATCTCATCGATCTCTCGCTCTTCGATGTCGGCGTCGACTTCCTCGACGATGCGCGACACCCGTCCGTCGGCGGTGCGCACGACGCGGCCGTAGCCGTAGGGGTCGGTGACGCGCGCGGTCAGCAGCGTCGCCGCGGCGTCGGCCGAGCGGTGTTGGCGCACCAACGCGGCGATGGTCGCCGGCCGCAGCAGGGGCGTGTCACCCGGCAGCACGATGACGTCGCCGTCCTGATCGTCAGCGTCGGGCAGCGCGGTAATACCGACCGACAAGGCGTCACCGGTGCCTCGTTGTGTGGCCTGCTCGACGAAGTCGAGGTGCACGCCCTCAGGCGCATCCTCGGTGACGGTCTTTACGACGCGATCGGCACCGTGACCGACCACGACGACGACCCGCTCGACGTGCAACTCGGCCAGCGCGTCGATGACGTGCAGCACCATCGGACGCCCACACAAGCGGTGGAGCGGCTTGGGCCGGGCCGACATCATCCGCGTGCCTTCGCCGGCAGCAAGCACGACAGCAGACAGCGGACGAGTCGTCACGCCTCTTGTTTACCTCCTAAAACGGAAAACAAACGGGCACTCGGGCCGACCCGGGAAGAATCAGCGTCGCTCGGGGACGAGGGGTCGAACCTCGATTCACGGATTCAAAGTCCGTTGTCCTGCCATTGGACGATCCCCGATTGAAGGCCAAGACCGTACCGGGTTGGCCGTCGTCTCGAATACCCCGCTAGGGTCTCGGCCCGAAATGGGATCACTGATTAAGAAGCGCCGCAAGCGCATGCGTAAGAAGAAGCATCGCAAGATGTTGAAGGCGACGCGCTTCCAGCGCCGCGCCGCCGGCAAGTAGCCCGGCTCACTCGTTTTCGCGTCTCGTCCGCTCTACGACCTCTAACAGCGCCGCCGCCACGTCGGCAAAGTTCGGTAGCTCGACCGCGGGCACTCTGGGATCGGCCAGCATCGCCAGTATCGCTGCCGCGATCGCCGTTTCATCGGCGTCGGACTCCACCAGCGTCACTGCCTCAAGCGGCACCGCCACGGCGCTCGGCGCGTTCGTGATGACGGGCGTCCCTGCCGCCAGCGCATCGTTGACCGTGGCTGAACTCTCCCCGTGCGACGTCTTTCGCAGCACGACCGCGCACTCGGCCGCCGCCAGGGTCTGCCAGTACTCCGCCTCCGATACGTGCCCGAGGAAGCGCACGTCGACGTGCAGCGTCTCCGCGAGGTGTCGCAGCTCGCGCTGGACCTCGTCGCGCATGTAGCCAACGAAGACCAGCGACACAACCGGTTCAGACCGGCGTACGCACGCCAAAGCGCGAACGACAAGTTCGGGTTGCTTGATCCAGTCCATCCAGCCGGGCGCGACCACGCGATTGCGCTGCTTGACGATGGACGTAAGGGCAACGCTCGGCTGGCGAACGCCAAACGGCAGGACCGTGATCGGTACGTCGCGCGCGGTCGGTTTCTGATCGAGGCGCACGAGGTGTTCGGCGTGCGCCGAGTTGACCAACACTCGCTGGGCGCCGCTCACCAGGTCACCGGTCACGCCGAGACCGTGATCGTCATAGAGCGCTGGCTCGTTCCACCGTTCGATCAGTTCGGGCAGCAAGCGCGCGCCGTACTGCCGCTCGAGTTGTTCGAGCATCGCCTTCCGGGCTTTCCGCAGACCCGGATCGAACGAGTGCGCGTGCACGGACAGCGCCAATCCGGCCAAGCGCGTGTCGTGCAACCACACCAATCCAGGCACGCGGCTCGCGATGTCGACGATGTCCCGGTGGGAATGGTTGTTGCCGACCACGTAGATGACGCCGTCGTACGCCGCGGGGGTGGTGTGCAACTCGAAGGCCGCCGTCGGCCGGACGCGGGATTCGCACAGCAATGGGGCGGGTGACACGTCCCCGGCGCTGAACACGTCCACGTCGGCGATCGCGCTCAGAGCCGGTATGACGTGCGCCGAATAATCGGCCACGCCGGACAGGGTCGGCGGTAGCGGCGCGAGTATGGCGATGCGCGCGCGGCGCGGCGCGCGCACGGAGCGCGGCGCGGGCGCCCCGTCGACCGCGGCCAGTGTGCGCGCCGCGACTTCGTGCCAGGTGAAGCGGCCGACGCCGGCGAACTGGGCCGCGGCCAGCGACGCGCGGGCGTCGTCGTCCACCAGGTTGGCGGCGAGCGCAGCCGACATTTGCCCGACGTCGGTTGGGTCGAAGATCGCGGCGGGGTGGTCGACCAGGTCGGGCAGCGCGCTGGTCCGCGACCCGATCGTGGGGCATCCGCACGCAACGGCTTCGAACGCGGGCAGGCCGAAGCCCTCGTACAGCGAGGGCGCGATGGAAAGCGTGGCGGTTTGATACAGCGCGCGCAGCGTTTCGTCGTCGACGAAACCCGTGAGCACGACCTCGTCGGATCGCAACCCGGCATGTCGCGCCGCGTCGCTCCACTGCTTGCGACCGTGATTGGAGAGCGTGCACGCGACCACCAGCTGGAATCCGGCGCGCACTGAGGGCGGTAACGCGGCATACGCCGCGAACAACGACTCGATGTTCTTGCGGTTGTTGTCCTCGCCCGACACGCAGAGCACAAACGGCCGGGTTATTTCGCGCACCGACGCGCGCACGAGCGCCCGCGGCGCGTCGTCATCGGTCGCAGGACGGAAGAAGGACGACACGCCGGCGCCGATGTTCGTCACGCGATCCGGCGCAACTCCCAGCCGATCAATCGCGTCGCGCCGCGTTTGTTCGGAGATCGCCAGCACAACGTCCGCGGACTCGACCAGGCGCACGCGGGTGTCGTAACGACGTCGCCGCGCCGGATCGCCGAGATAGCGGTCTCGATAGATGTGCGGGATGAGGTCGTACAGGGTCACAGCGAGGAGCGCGTCGCGGTGCCGCAGCGCGGGAGGCACGATCGCGTCGGCCCGGGCTTCGAGTTCGAACGGGCACATGACCAGGTGGGCGAGGCGGTCGGCGTCGAGTTCGTTGAATGCCGCCGCGGTGCCCCATCGCAGGAGCGGCGAGTGCGCGAGTTGGTCGCGCAGCTGGGGCGGAAAGGGCCAGCTCGGGTTCAGGCTCAGCATGGCCACGCGCCCGGTGTCCATCAGGGCCGCCGCGTGCGCTTGGACGAACCGCGGGATGCCGCGATCGCGGTATTGCCCGGTCTGCAGCGTTTGGATGTCGAGCGTGAGCGCGCGACCCGCGAAGGTCACGGGCGGGCGATGACCAACATCACGCCGGACGCCTCACCGATTTCAGTGCTCTCCTGGCGAATCCAGTCGCCCGCGGCTGACTCGACCACGAGTACTTCGGACTCGATCGTCCAACCGTCGAGGAGGGCGTCGAGATGGGGACGGTCGTAGGTGCGTTCGGTCGGGCCGATCGCCCACTCGCCTACCGGCAGCGTGAGGACGAGACGGCCACCTGGCTTCAGCAGCCTCCGCAACCGCACCATCGCCTCGACGTCGGCACTGGAGCCGGCGGCGCCTTCGCCGTACGCGTCAAGGCCGAAGTGCTCGACAACCGAGAGGCAGATGACCGCGTCGAGACTGGCCTCGTCCTGCACCCAATCCGCCACGGTTGCCTCGACGGCGACAAGGTTCGGGTGCGTCAGCGGATAGCCCCGCGGGTCGACGGCGACGACCCGATAGCCGAGCGAAGCAAGCGAGAGCGCGAGGGTGCTCTCGGCGGAACCGATGTCCGCAATGAGCGCGCCCGGCTCAAGTCCGGCCGTCGCCGCGGCGACGAACGGGACCTCGACGATGCGGCAGGTGACGTGACTCACGCGGGGTTCGCCGCCGTCGTGCGTGACAACGACGGGCGGGTTGAACCACAGGCCGCACTGCGAAGCGAAGCCTTCGTAGCTCGACGCGTAGTCGAGCAACTGGGCGCTCGCGGGCGTGAGATCGGCGGGCTTGCCTCCGACGAGGCGGCGCATTACCTCGTCGACGAGTTCGGGACGCGCGGCGATGACGTCTTCGAGACCGCCCGCGAGCAACAACTCCAGTTGTTCGACGGCGCGCGTCGTTCGCGCCGCGGCTCCGTCCATGTGCTGCGCGCTCTCGGCCAACAATTCGGAACCGATGCTGATGCGTTCAGCAAGGGCGTGGGCTCGCTGCACTTGGTCGCGCGCGGAGTGCGCCAGCGCCCGCGGGTGCAAGAACCGGCGTAGCCACATGCGGAACACGACCCGAAGCTACCCGACGGTTGTCAGACCGACGCTGACTCGGCGGCAACGTCGAGCGCAGCCGCGGCCCGCGCCGCCCGACGCTCACGCACGTTCCGCGCGATCCGACGACCCACCTTGACCGCGGGCTCCTCGATGAGCAGGTGCACCGCGACCGCGCCGGCAATCGCGATCGCGATCGTGATCGGCAACGCGACGAGGAAACTGACGTGCTTGGTTGCGAACCAGTTCAGCAAGATCACGCCGTTCATGAAATGAAGCAGGTACAGCGGGTAGGTGATCTTGCTGAACTGATCCAGCAGTGGTGAATACCGCAGACGTGGGCCTACCCACGCCAGAGCCACGAACACGACGATGGCCGCGACGCTCGATCGGACATACGAGGACGCCTGGTAGTTGTTCCCGCTGAGATACATGCTGACCGTGAAACAGCCGAAGAGCGCTCCGCCGACAAGTAGCCCGTCGCGCAGTTCCCACTCGCGGACAAAGACGTGATGTATCGCGGTACCGACGAAGACGAACGGTACGAAGGCCGCGTAGAAGCTCAGCATGTACACGCCCGAGCTGGGCTTGGCCGGAATCGCCGCGATGGCCAGGAAGGCGACGCCAATCGCGACAAGGGGCACGCGGTGCCCATAGAACTTGCGCCACACGATTACCGCGGCTGTGACGTAGAACATCTCTTCGACCACGAGCGTCCAGGCGACCGGATCCACGAACTGCATGTGCTGAAACGTCGCGCTCAAGGTGACGGTCGTCAGGATCGCCTTCAGACCGAAGGGCTGACCGACGCCTTCGAAGTGCGACTGCGCGATCGACACGCACACCGTCGCCAGCACACATCCCGCCAACGTCGGGTACAGGCGGAACACTCGTTTCGCCGTGAATTCGGCCACCGACGATTGCCGCAGGGAGAACGGGATGACGAATCCGCTCACTAGGAAGAAACACGCCACGGCCATAAAGCCAAGAGAGAAGTTCGGGCTGTCGGTGAGCTTGCCAATGGCGAACCACGGCGTATGGATGACCTTGGCGGCTGGCGCGTTGTAGTGCGCGAACTTCGCCGCGTCTTGCAGTGCCCGCGGGTAGCCGTTGCCCAGGTGCTCCAACAACACGACCATGCAGGCGACGGCCCTGAGAAGTTGCGGAAACCAAATACGCCCGGCGTTGGAACCCTCACCGACGACGGTCGTGCTCGGCAATGACGGGTCGACAACAGCCGCGTCCGTCACCCCTTGCGACTCCGTCATCCGGGCAAGGTTACGCAACGAATAGCAACGTGCCCGCCCTCCTTTCGAAGAGCGGGCACGTTCTCCCCGGTCAGCCCCTGTTCACCGCCGCCCCATTGCGGCTGTACGAGCAGCATGCGCTCACCCGCACTTCGCAGGCATGACGCCGGGCACAGTCGCGAGTGACTGGTGTCACGGCCCAGGGTGCCCACGGTCACTTCGGCCGATACAGGCCGCTTGTTAAACCGCTTCTTGTCAGCGAGGCGCAACGGTGCGCCTCTGAAAAACAAGGGGACGGGCAATGCGTACTACTGGGGCACAGCAGGAAACGGCGGCAAAGAAGTCTCGCACTGGCCGCCGAGTCGGCATCGTGTTGGCAACCGTTGGGTTGTCATTCACGGCGTTCGCTCCGATGGCTCACGCCTTCGGCGGCGACCACGACGGTCACGGCGATCACGGTCATCACGGGCTGTGGCTGCCGATCGGTGATCCGTCGCCGAGCGCACCGCAGAACCACAACTGCGGCGAAGACGGCATGGAAACACTCGACCTTGATCCGTTGGCATCGGCGGTCGTGCACTACGGCGTCGAGCCCATTGTCGGCGGAATCGACAACTCACTGGGCGCTCCTGACAACCAGGGCCTCGAGGGTGCGGTTCACGCCATCAACTGCACGACGGTCGTGCCGTTGGAAGACGGCTTGGACGACATGGCGATCCCGGCGACGAGTTGGGTCGAGTCGCGCGGTTATGAGCTCTACGGCTTCGCCAGGTTCATCTGCGACCACGAGTTCGTCTGCGATCACGCGGTCTATCTGCCTTAGGTCTCCGGGCCTCCCGGGGGAGACGTTGCCCGCCGCTCTTCGGAGCGGCGGGCACGTCGCTATTTAGAGGTGTACGCCGAGGGAAGCGTTCGCACAACCCGCCCGGCGTCAGGAAACGCTCCGGCGACAAACCAGGTGGCTCCGCTCCCGGCCAGCACGGGCACGACACCGGTGGCGTCGCCGAGTTGGTCCCGCCAGCGCGCGAGGTCCGGACACACCACGAGCGCGGCCGGCTCGAGGTCGTTCGGCCCGTCAGCCTCAGGCGCACCGAGCGCATCCCACGCCTTGTAGACCGCGGGCGTGGAGACGTGCAGCGGCGGCGTGAGCAACGTGTAGGTCGCGTCGACGTACGACAGCGCTTTGATGTTCTCGCCGATCCCCGTGACGTGGGCCCGTCCACCGGTTACGCAGAACGGCACGTCGCCGCCGAGCGCCGCGGCAACCGCAATGTCGGTCTCGCCCGCCCACCGCAACACGGCCGCCGCGTCCGACGACCCGCCGCCGAGGCCGGCGCCGGCCGGGATCTGTTTATCGAGCGTCACGTGCGCGACCCGGTTGGTGGCGCGCAGAGCCCGCACGACGAGGTTGTCCTCGACCGGACCTTCAGGGATCGGCACGCCGGTCATCGTGAGACCGTCACCCTCAGCGAAGGTGAGCGTGTCGCACAGATCGATGCTGACCATTTCGGCGTCGATCAAGTGAAAGCCGTCGGCGCGCACACCCGTGATGCGCAACGAGAGCGTCAGCTTGGCGGGCGCTGGTTCGACGTGCGGCACGCGGCCAGTTTCCTCCATGCAGCCAAGTCGAGCCGCTCGGCGCGCTCGGTGCCCTCTACTCCGGCCGCGGCGAACCCGGCGTCGTCCACGAGGCCGGCCAGCGTGTTGCGCAGCATTTTGCGACGCGTCGCGAAGCCGGCTTCGACGAGCGCGAAGACCGCATCGCGCTCGGCTCGGTCCCCCACGTCTGCGTGTCGTTCGAGCAAGACCAGCGCGGAGTCCACCTTGGGCTGGGGGAAGAACACGCTGGGCGGCACCTTGCCAACGACCTTCGCGTCGGCGCTCCACGCGACCTTCACCGACACCGCGCCGTACGCCTTCGACCCCGGTGTCGCCGCGAACCGCTCACCGACTTCGCGCTGCACCATCACCAGGATCCGCTGCACCATCGGTGCTTCGTCCAGCAGCTTCATCACCAGCGGCGTGGCGACGTTGTACGGCAGGTTCGCGACCAGCACCCACCCCTCGTCGTCTCCCAGCAGCGCGTGCCAGTCCACCTCGAGCGCGTCGGCGTGCACGACCCGGGCGCCCTTCGACTCGACGATGTGGGTGAGGACGGGAATGAGGAAGCGGTCCATCTCGATCGCGGTCACCGCCGCGCCCGTTTCGAGGAGGGCGAGGGTGAGCGAACCGAGGCCGGGGCCGATCTCGACGACCCGATCGCCAGGGCCGACTTCGGCGAGGCGGGCAATGCGGCGGACCGTGTTGGCGTCGCCCACGAAGTTCTGACCGAGTGCCCGGCTCGGATTAAGCCCGTTGAGTTGGAGCAGCGCCCGGATCTCCGCGTGGCTGTGCGTCAAGAAGTGCTTGTTACCAGCTGAGCTTCACCCAGATGAGACCCGAGGACGGGTTCGCCAACTGGCTGAAGGCGTACTTCGAAAGATCGACGACCCGACCGTCGACATACGGGCCGCGGTCGCCGACTTCACAGGTGATCGACTTGCCGGTATTCACGTTCGTCACGGTGACCACCGTGCCCATCGGCAACGTTTTGTGCGCACAGATCCAGGGGTTGTTCGCGTGGTACTTCGCGTCGTACCAACTGGCGCGACCCTCTTCGGAACCGTTCGTGGTCTGCCCGCCGGTCGGCATGGGGCGCGCTGACGCCGTGGTCGGCGTGTTCGACGTCGCAGGTTTGGGCGTCGGCTTGGGGGCGGGCTTGGCCGTGGTGGCCGGCGCGGCTTGCGCCTTCGGCTTCGGCTTGGCCGTTGTGGTCGGCGCCTTGGCGACGACCTTGGGCTTGGGCAGCGTGGGCGCCGGAGGGGGCGGAACCGTCGACGTGGTGGTGGACGCGGGCAAGAGCAACGGCCGCTCGGCGCTACGCGAGGCGCGCGCGGCCGACAGGCGCGACGAATAGTCGACGCGTGTACCGGCCATGACTTTCACCGGTGCGTCGGGTGTCGCGTTGTTGCGCAGAGCCGCAAGACTGATCACGACGAGGGCTGCACACATCAGCCCAGCGATGATCTTTCCAATGGCCCGAGGTTGCTCGTGCAGGTCTCCGTCCCTTCCCCTGGTTGGAGAGAGCTTTCAGCGGTTTCGGTTTCCGAAGACCCTAGGCGGGCGGTGTTGCGGCGCTCAACCTGCGCGAGAAGCGCCGTTCCGCCTTACGGAATTTGCGGCGGTAGACGAAAGACGGCAGCGGTGTTTTCCCAGGTCGCGGCCTCAATCGCGCCTACGTCGACACCTTTCGCCTGGCTGACGGCCGCACCGACGAAGGGCACGTACGCCGGCTCGTTCGGCTTCCCGCGGTGCGGGACCGGTGCCAGAAAGGGTGCGTCGGTCTCTACCAACAATCGGTCCAACGGGACTAATGCCACAGCCGCGCGCACGTCGTCAGCTTTCTTGAACGTGACGATGCCGGAGATCGAAATGAACGCGCCGCGGTCGAGACACGCCCGCGCCTCGTCGGGTCCGCCGGTGAAGCAGTGGATGATCGTGCGCGCGGGCATGCCCTCGGCGTCGAGCACATCGAGGGTCTCGGGCCACGCGCCGCGTGAGTGAATCACGAGCGCGAGATCGAGTTCCTTTGCCCACGCGATCTGCCTCGCGAACATCTCTCGTTGCACGTCCGCCGGCGAGTGGTTGTAGAAAAAGTCGAGGCCGCACTCCCCGATCGCCACGACGCGTTCGTGCTTGCGCGGGTCCGGCAGGTCGTCGAGGCCCGTGGTCGCGTCGTGGGGGTGCAGGCCCACCGTGGCCCACACGTCGTCGATTGCCTCGGCCGCTTCGATCGCCGTGCGCGACGTGTCCGGCCCGGTCCCGATCGTGACGAACCGCGCCACGCCCGCGGCCCGCGCCGCGTCGAACGCGGACGTGTCGCCACCCTCCCAGGGCACATGACAGTGCGAATCAGCCCACGGCATGGCGCTACTTCTTGATGCGGGGGAAGAGCGGGTCGCCCTTCTCCACCGGCAGGCCGCCCGGGTAGCCACCCCACGCGAGACCGTCGGGCACGCGCACGTCCTCGGGCGCGCCGCTCAGACCGATGCGGCGCCACAGACTCGGCCGCCGCGTTCGGGATCGCAGGGACTCGCGAGCACGCACACGATGCGCAACACCTCGAGCGCGTTCCCGAGCACGGCTTCCACCGCGGGCCCGGGGTCGGCCTTCCACGGTTCGTTGGTTTCGAGATAGGCGTTGGTGTCGCGGATGAGTTGCCACGTTGCTTCGAGCGCTTCGTGCGGTGCGAAGCCATCCCACGCCGCCGCCGCGTTTGCGACCGCGGTGGCCGCGAGCGGCGCGAGCGGGCTGTCGGCCTGAGGCGCGGGGCCGACTCCGCCGCACTTGCTCGTGACCACGGCCGCGACGCGCGAGGCGAGGTTCCCGAAGTTGTTAGCGAGATCGGTGTTGTAGCGGTCGACCATTCCTTCGTACGAGAAGTCGCCGTCATTGCCGAAGTTGACGTCGCGGAGGAAGTGGTAGCGGTACCCGTCCACCCCGAAATCTGCGATGAGATCCGCCGGCGCAATCTGATTGAGCTTCGTCTTGCTCATTTTTTCGCCACCGACGAGAAGCCACCCGTGGACCTGCACGTGCTTGGGCGGATCGATGCCGGCGGCGAGCAGCATGGCCGGCCACCACACGCAGTGGAACCGGAGGATCTCTTTGCCGATCACGTGATTTACGTGCGGCCACCAGAGGTCGAAGCGTTCTTGGTCGGTGCCGTAGCCAATGGCGGTGCAGTAGTTGATGAGCGCGTCGTACCAGACGTAGAAGACGTGCTTCTCGTCCCACGGCACCGGCACGCCCCAGTCGATTGACGTGCGCGTGATCGAGATGTCCTGCAGGCCCTGCTTGATGAAGCCGAGCGCTTCGTTGCGCTTTCCTGGCGGCGTGACGAAACCCGGGTTGTCGTCGTAGTACTTGAGCAGCTGGTCCTCGAAGCGCGAAAGGCGGAAGAAGTAGTTCTCCTCGCTAAGCACGGAGAGAACGGTGCCGTGGATCGGGCACTTTCCATCCGGCGCCTGCGCATCGGTGTAGTAGTCCTCACAGCTGACGCAGTAGAGGCCGTCGTAGGTGTCGAGTTCGATGTGGCCGTTGTCGCGGATCTTGCTGAGCAGCGCCTGTACCGCGTCGTAGTGGCGCGGCTCGCTGGTGCGAATGAAGTCGTCGTTCGTGATCTGGAGGTCGTGCCAGACCTTCTGGTAGCGCTCCGCGTTGAGCGTGGCCAGTTCGAGTGGCGTCACGCCTTGCTTCTCGGCGGCTTGCTGAATTTTCTGTCCGTGCTCGTCTGTGCCCGTAAGGAAGAACGTGTCGTCGCCGAGCAGGCGATGCCAACGGGCGATCGCGTCGCAGTTGACCGTGGTGTACGCGTGGCCGATGTGGGGCGCGTCGTTGACGTAATAGATCGGCGTCGTGATGTAGAAGCGACCGTCATTCGTCATTGGACGAGGGTAGCGGCGAGAGGTCGTTGGCTAAGAACGAATTGACGGTGTGCCAACTGTCATATCGCGTTGTGCCCGGCGGCACGGGCGCCGAGGCTGCGGTGCCGCAAAGTGAACCCCATCACATCCGGGGGCAACCCCCTTCATAAACGGGGCAATCACATGCGTAAAGCAATCATCCGAACAACGTTGACACTCGCCATGATCGCGGGCGTCGGCGTACTCAACTCCGGCGGCGCGCGGGCGCTGCCCGCCGAGGTGGCGTGTCAAGACGCGTTCCCTGTCGCCACCTGCGTCTTGCAGACCGGGCACGGCTTCTCCGAAATCCTCGGCGTGGACGGCGACGGGCTGCAGGTTGACGTCATCCAGGTCGGGCGCGACGACTCGGCCGGGACGCTCGCCAGGGCGTTCGCGGCGCTGCCCGGCGACGGCGCCGTAGTGGTAGAAGCCATCGACGCCAACGATCGGGACAGCCGGCTGCTTGAAGGCGTGGTTGGCGTGGGGACACCCGGCGGCGACAACTTCGAGAGCGTCGTCGTCCAGCTGTTCAACGCTGACGACGCACCCGACGCCGGACGGATTGTCCTCTCCCGCGAAGAGGACGACGACGAAACCGCGTACACCTCGATCGAGTGGTCGAACGGTGACTGCACCGTGTACCAGAACGGCGAAGCCGTCTCTCCGTGCGTCATCCAGGTTGTGCCGAAGCTGCCGTACGTGCCGTTCGTCTGGCTGCCGTAGGCAGCTCGCAGTACGCAGACCGCGTCTACCGCGCTCCGCTTCGGCCCAGGCCGACGGCGAGCCGGTAGGCGCGGTTTCTTTTTATGCCCAACGCTTCGGCGATGTCGTCGGCGGCTTGGCGGGTCGAGATACCGGGGACGGAAAGCGCATCGGCGAGGGCGGCGACGATTACGTCGTCGCTCACGTCGTCGTCCTGCGGTTCGGCGCCGGCGACGACGACCACGAACTCGCCGCGTTGACCTTCGAGCCCCGCACGGGTGGCGAGTTCGGCCAACGTGCCGCGCCAGTACTCCTCGTGCACCTTGGTCAACTCGCGACCTACGACGGCGCGCCGATCGGAACCACACACATCGGCAAGGTCGGAGAGCGTGGCTGCGACGCGCGAGGGCGCTTCGTAAAAGACGGTCGTGCGATCGTCCGAAGCGATCGACGCGAGCCGGTCTTTGCGCTCGACGCCCTTGCGGGGCAAGAACCCTTCGAAGCAGAAGCGGTCGGCCGCGAAGCCGCTGCCCGCCAAAGCCGTCGTCACCGCCGATGGGCCCGGGATCGACTCGACGGTCAGTCCGGCGTCGCTCACCGCAGCGACGACCCGACGACCGGGATCCGAAACCGCGGGTGTGCCGGCGTCAGTGATCAACGCCACGGTCTTGCCGTCCAACAGAAGGTCGATGATCTCGGCGCAGCGTTGGTCCTCGTTGTCCTTGTGCACCGCGAGTAGGCGGGGCGTCGGAATGCCACCGGCGCTGAACAGCTTGCGGCTGTGGCGTGTGTCTTCACAGGCCACGACGTCGGCCGCGCCCAGCGCGAGGGCGGCGCGCGGCGACAAGTCGCCCAGGTTGCCGATGGGAGTTGCGATCACGACGAGCCGGCCGGGCTCAGTCACCCTTCACCTCGAGTTCGTCGCCGGGGGCCAATCCCCAGCGTTCGAAGGCGCCCTCCTCGGCCTCGATCACGATGCGCGCCTTCGGCCGGATCAGCCCGACGCGCCACGGCGGCATGCATACCGTTTCGAGCACCCGCAGGTCCTTGTCGCAAAACGCGACGTCGATCGCGAACTTCATGCCCAGCGTGTGGACCGACATCGCCGGCTGGATCAGCAGCGCGCCGTCGATCCCGTCCCGTCCCAACAATCCCTTGAACCGCGCGGCAAACGAATCAGCGACGTCCAGCGTCGCCAACACATCTTCACCACGCACAAGCCAAGCCACACCACAAAGGTTCCCACGTCCCGAGGTTGAGCGATCGCGACGCGATCAGAACCGTCCGGCCTAGTGCGGTGCGTGACATCGGACAGCGCTATATCCGGCAATTCCGAGCGGTCGCGTTTCGCTTGCACTTCTGGTCAAAATCCCGTTGCTAGGCGACCGGAACTGACCAGAAGTGATGGACGGGTAGCGCAGATGTGCCGCGATCGAGCGGTTCCGCGGAACCGTTTTTCGCTCGACACTTTCGCTCGGACGCTGGCGAGACCACTTCGGCCCAGGCGTTCGAAACCTGCTGTCGGCAATAGGCGCCACGGCATGTGCAGGGTTTTGCGGCCTGAGCGGGACGACCCTGCAAATGGTTAGACGTTGAAGCGGATTTCGAGGGTGTCGCCGTCTTGGACGACGTACTCCTTGCCCTCGACGCGGAGCTTGCCGGCGTCCTTCGCTTTGGACCACGAACCGAGTTCGAGCAGCTCGTCCCACTGGATGCACTCGGCGCGGATGAAGCCGCGCTGCAGGTCCGAGTGGATCACGCCGGCGCACTCGGGTGCCTTGGCGCCGGTGCGGAAGGTCCAGGCGCGACTCTCTTGTTCACCGGTGGTGAGGAAGGTGCTGCGGCCGAGCAGGGCGTACGCGGCCCGCGTGACGCGTGGCAGCGCGCCTTCGCCGAGGCCGAGGCCTTCGAGCAGTTCGGCCTTACCCGCGGCATCGAGTTGGGCCGCCTCGGCCTCAAGCTGCACCGACACCGCCAGCACCTCGCCTTTGCCCCCGAAGGACTCGGCGACGCGGGCCGTGATGGTGTCGGCCTCGTCCAGTTGCGCGTCGCTGATGTTCACCACCGCAAACGCTCGCTTGGCCGTGAGCAGACAGAACGGTGCGAGCGCGGCGAGGTGTTCGGGCGCGACGTCGGTGCGCCACAACGCGACGCCTTCTTGCAGAACCTTGTCGACGGCTTCGAGCGCTTCGACCTCGATGAGGATCGACTTGTCGCCCTTCGCGGCCCGGCGCCGTTTGTCGAGGTTGTTCGACACGGTGGTCGCGTCGGCCAGGACGAGTTCGAGTTCAAGCGTCTCGAGGTCCGCGACGGGGTCGCTGTCACCGACGACGTTCTCGTCCACGAAGGCACGCAGCACCAGGCAAATCGCGTCCACCTCACGGATGCCGGCGAGGAACTTGTTGCCTAGGCCCTCGCCACCCGACGCGCCGGCCACGAGACCGGCCTGGTCGGCGAACTCGATCGTGGCCGCGACCACTTTCTTGCTCGCGGACATCTCCGCGAGAGCCAGCAGACGGTGGTCGTACACCTGCGCGATGCCGACGGAGGTCTCGGTCGTAGAGAACGGATGCGACGCCACCACGGCGCTCCCACCCGTGAGCGCGTTGAACAAGGACGACTTGCCGCTATTGGGTAATCCGACGATGCCGATGCGTTCCACGGGGGAACGAACCTACTTGCTAGGCGGTCACCCTCTTGATGTCGTCGACCGAGCCCTGCCAGTCCGTGTACCAGAGGTAGGGGCTGAATCCGAGATCGTCGTTGATCGCAAGCATCCACTTGTTGGAGCCCGCGTTCCACGTGTCGATGAACTCGGCGTCGGGTTGCTCGGTCCGGATCTTCTGCATCATCGACGCCTTGATCCAGCGGCCGATCGCGTGGCCGCGATGGGCGGGCTTCACGGCCGTGCCGCCTTGCCACAACAGTTGGGGCAACGACGGGTGCCATTCGACACCGGTGAACGACACGAACTCGCCGGTCTCGTCGTGGCGCACGACCATTAGCCACTCGAGGTCACCACTGGCCGCTTGGCGACGCTCGCGGTCAGCCAGCCGTTCCTCGGTGAGCACCCAGTCCTCCATGTCGAGCTCGTCGCGCGGCGCGTCGTTCATGGTGCGGACGACGTCGAGGAACCCCTGGCGGTTTTCGTCGGGAACCGGCGACGTGAAGAACAACAGCGAGTAGCCGGCGGCCTCGGCTTTGGCCTGGCCGCTGGCGATCCAGTCGTCGAGCAGTTCTTGCGGCACCTTCTTGATGTAGAAACGGCTGCGCCGGTCGAGCATCTTCTGCGTCATGGTCATCGACGCCAGGAATTTCTCGGCGTCGTGGTACTGCACCGTGCCCGAGCCGAGCACGGTCCGCTTGTCCTCATCGGCCACCGCGGCGATCTCGCGCAACAGCGCAGTGCCGATGCCCTGGCGACGGAACTGCGGCAGCACGTTGATGTCGAAGTTGGCGAGGTGGCGGTTCTCCTCCGTACGGCCCAGCCCGACGAAACCAGCCGCGATCATCTGGCTGTGGTCGTTGTCCCACACCACCCAGCGGTGGTTCTCTTGGAACGGCGACACGTTCTTGATGCCCTTCACCCACGCGTCGAACGGATACACCGGCGTCTCTGGATCGAGTTCGGCCTCCATCTGGCAGTCGAAGGCATAGCGCTCGCGCAGGTGCGCCTCAGAGGCCGCCAGCGGATCAAATCGTTCGGGTTTCATCGTCTCCTCTCCAACCACGTCTTTGCATCAACAGTGTCGAGTAACCAACGGCACGCGGCAAAAAGTGGTGTGAAACCCATTGCCTCGTTGACCGCCAGCATCGGCGCATTCGCATCCGCATTGAACGTGCGGATGAACTTGGTCTCAGGACGCTCGCGCAAAACTCGCAGGAACGCATGCGCTTTTAACTGACGACCGAGGCGGTGGCCGCGGTGGGCACGATCGACGGCGGTGGCGCCCTGGTTCAGCGTGGCGCGATTGCCCGGGTCGACGAACAACTCGGTGTAGCCGACAGGGTCACCGCTGGCGCGATGGCGCGCGATCGCCGTCCAACGCGTCTTGCCGTAACCGGCCAAGCGCTCCTCGTCCTTCCGAATCTCGTCGACCGAAATCGTGCGCGTCTCGAGCGGCACGTCGCCCATCGGCGCGTCGTTGAGCAGCACGCTGCGCAAGCGGGCCATGTCAGTGAGGGCGGACTCGGGGTACGGCCCGTCCGGCGTGACCCATTCAATGTCGTAGTCATCGTCCGAGTCGTCGACCCACGCCTGCATCTGGTCAAGGTCGACGTCGGCGACCACGAGTTGGTTGATGTGGGACCACACGCCGGCCACAGCACCCAGCGACGCAGCGAAGGCCTCGGCGGCGGCGTCGACGTAGTCCGAGGCCAGGAGGAGCTGCGGTCGACCGTCGGCTTCGGCGAACGCGACGACGCGCTCCAAGAGTTGCGCAGCGACGCCGCGATGGCGGTGCGCCGGCGACACCGCGATCAAGGCGAACAGCAGGTGGCGGTTGTGGCTCGCCGCGTCGATCCACGCCGTACCCACAACCTGTCCCCCCGCGTCACGCGCCGCGAAGACCTGCATCGGATTTTCACGCAGGTCGCGGTGCGCCCGCGTCGTGGACGCCGGCATCGGCGGTGTGGCCGGATCGACTTCGAGACGCCACGCGTTCTCGAACGCGTTGATGTCCGCCACGACCTCGTCGGACCAGTCCGTCGGGACGTCTTCGACGGTGTACATCGCGCTAGGCCAGGATCGCGGCGAGCTTGTCGAGCGCAACCTTGGCTCGGACCTGGTGCTCACCGAACTCAGCGACGGTCTTGAAGCCCATTGCGTAGTTGATGCCAAGCATGGCGTCGTTCGAACCGGCGTTCCAGGTCGAGATGTTGTCGATCTGCGGTCGTTCGTTCATCAGGTTCAAAATCATCTGCGCCTTCAGCCAGCGGCCGAGGCCCTTCTCGCGGTGGACGGGGTTGACGCCCGTGTCGTTTTGGTAGGCCTTGGCCGGCCAGTTCTGCGGCAACCACACATCGGTGTGACCCACCATGTCGCCGGTCGGCCTGTGGACCGCCACCAACGTCGACAGTTCGATGTTGCGCTTGGCGACCGCGGCTTCGCGGTCACGCAGTCGCCCCACGGTGAAGACTTCGTCTTCGAACTCGAGGTTCTCCGTCGGCGCGGTGTTCATCACGTTCTGCTCTTCCACGAACGCCTCGACGTATTCGTCGGGGCAGGCGCCGTCCCATCGGACGAGTTCGTAGTCCGCGGCGCGCTCAGCCGCCCGGGCGACCCAGCCCTCGATTTGATCGCGGTCGATGTCGGCGAACTTCAACATCGAGAAGCGGCCGGTGAGTTTGTGCTCGGCGCCGATCGCCTTGAGGAAGTCCCAACCCGCCGGCACCTTGTCGTTCGCGTCGAAGTTCAGCAGGTCGCGACCGTTGTCGGCGCCGAACTCGGCGGCAACCTTCAACAGCGACGCGCCGATCTTCTGACGACGGGCCTGCGGCGCGACGTCAAGGTCGATGTAGCAGTGATCGCGGTTGTCCTCGTAGTCCTCCCAACCAACGCAAGTGAGGCCGAGCAGGTCCGTGCCGTTGTCGTCCCACACACCGAAGTAGTGGTTTGGTCGCTTCGGGTGAATGTTGAGCGCGCCGAACCACAACTCGTCGTCGGGGACGGTTCCGTCATCGGGAATGGCCTCGTTGTGGGAGTGCTGAGCGACGCGCAGGTACGCCGCCTTCAGAAGATCGTCGGCGTTGTCGAGGTCGAGCGATTCGACCTTCCAGTGCGTAGCCATGCCGCCCTTGTTACCTGTCGGAGAGCGAGTCCTCCACCCATTTATCGATCATCTTGCGGGCAATCGACATGCCGGGCGGGATCATCGGCAGGTCGTCCGGCGCGTGCCACTGCGCGTCCATGATCTCGCCCTCGTCGAGTACTAGATCGCCCCCGGCGTACGTGGCGGTGAAACCCAGCATCAAGGAATGCGGGAACGGCCACGGTTGGCTGCCCCAATACGCGACGTCCTTGAGCTCGATGCCAACCTCCTCGCGGACCTCGCGGTGCACGGCGTGTTCCATGGTTTCGCCCGGTTCCACAAAGCCGGCGAGACACGAATACATCGGAACGGGAAAGTTCGCGCCGCGCGCCAACAACGCTTTGCCGTCCTCTTCGCGCGTGACGAGCACGATGATCGCGGGCGCCAGACGCGGGAACGCGAGCAGACCGCACGCCGGGCACTTCATCGCCCGGTCGTTGGGAGGCGGCGCCGGTTCGGTCGCGGTGGCGCAGCGGCCGCAGAACTTGTGCGTGCGGCGCCACTCGACCATTTGCACCGCGCGACCTGCGATGGTCCACACCTCCTCGTCGAGCCGGCCGTACAGACCCATGAGCGGTATGCCCATGTCGGGTTCCGCGTCGTGTCCGTACACGGGCCGGCCGTCGCGCGACCCGAGGTAGAGCCCTTCGGTATCGGGCACGTCGAACGGGTCGTCGCCCTTGCCGAGGTCGATCACGTGCACGTTCATTGCGCCGACGAGGATGTGCATCGCCTCGCCGGCGTCGGAGCCAGGATGCGGACGGTTAGCGGGCGTGAACGGCATAGGTCCGACAACCTAGGTTTGGCACCCATGGTTGTGCTGAAGGAACTGGTGGTCGGCGACGAGCCCGCCGTGTGGGAGGCCTTGGGCTTCACGATGGACGGAGATCGGTGCCGCCTCGGCCACGTCGACGTCGTGTGCGATCCGTCCGTCGGCAAGGGCATTCGTAAGTGGACGCTGGTCGGCGAGGGACCCGACACGGTCGACGGCGTGCCGACGCAGTGGTCAACGGCGGGCGTAGAGCCGGCCGGCGTGCACCCGAACGGCATCGTCGACATCGACCACGTCGTGCTCACGTCGCCCGACATTCGCCGGACCGTCGCCAACCTCGAAGGGCTCGGTATCGCGGCGCGCCGCGAGCGCGAGACCGGCACGTACGGCGCACCGATGCTCCAGGTGTTCTTCAAGCTCGGACAGCCCATCCTCGAATTGATCGGGCCGCCGGACGCGATGGGCGACCAGCCGGCGCGGTTCTTCGGACTGGCGTTCACGTCTGAAGACCTCGACGCGACCGGGAAGTACCTCGGCGAGGCGTTGCACCCGTCGAAGGACGCCGTGCAGCCGGGCCGACGGATCGCGACGCTCGACAAGGCCGCCGGTTCGACGATCGCCATCGCGGTCATGAGCCCCGAAACCGAGCCTGTCGGCTCCGAAGATAAGGAGCTGAATGCCGATGTCTGACGCACTGTTGGTAGACGTGACGGATCGCGTCGCGTTGATCACGCTCAATCGTCCGGCGGCACGCAACGCGTTGTCCTCCGAACTGCTGCGAGCATTGCCCGAAGCCATCGTGGCCGCGGACGCGAACGACGACGTGGACGTCATCGTTCTGACCGGCGCCGACCCCGCGTTCTGCGCCGGCCTTGACCTGCGCGAACTCGGTTCGAGCGGCGACAACCTCGCCGGCGGCGCCACCGAAACCAAGGCGTGGACCACACCGTGGCCATCGGTAGCCAAGCCCGTCATCGGCGCAGTCAATGGCGCCGCGGTGACCGGGGGTTTCGAGATCGCACTGAACTGCGACTTCCTTATTGCGTCGGAGAAGGCCAAGTTCGGCGACACGCATGCCCGGGTCGGGCTGATGCCGGGGTGGGGTCTGTCGGTGTTGTTGCCGCAAGCCGTCGGCATTCGCCGCGCCCGCGAGATGAGCCTCACGGGCAACTTCATGGGCGCGGAGGAAGCGTTGGCCTTCGGCCTCGTGAATCGCGTCGTCGCGCACGATGAGTTGATTCCCGTGACGTTGAGCATCGCGGCCGACATCGCCGGCAACGACCAGAAGTCCGTGCGGGCGTTGCTCGGCGAGTACCGCGAGATCACCGGATCGATCTACAACGAGGGTCTCGTGATCGAAGCGCAGAAGGCAAAAGAGTGGAACTCGCGCCGCGGCGGCTTCGACCCGGCGGAAGTCGAGAAGCGCCGCGCCGCAATCATCGAACGCGGCCGCGGCATGGTCGAGAGCTAGACCAGAAAGTCGCGCAGGTCTCGCTCGGGGCGGGCGCCCATCTGCGAAATCGTTTCGGACGCGCACGCGGCAGCGAGTGAAGCGGCCGCGTACGGGCTCATCTCGTGCGTTAGCCCATAGAGGAAGCCGGCCGCGAAGACGTCGCCCGCGCCGGTGGTGTCGACGACTTTCTCGACGGGCACTGCGGGCACGTCGACGCGTTCGCCGTTGGTCACAATCGACGAACCGTCCGGGCCGCGCGTGATCACCACCACTTCGCACAGACGCCCCAGTTCGGTGATCGCGGCTTCGAGATCCTCGGTTTCGAACATCGACAGCGCCTCGACGTCGTTGCCGAACACGATGTCGACCGGGCCGGCGAGCAGGTCGGCGAACTCGTCGCGGTAGCGGTCGACACAGAACGCATCGCTCAATGCGAACGCGACCTTGCGGTTGGCTCGTCCGGCGGTGTCCATCGCGACCCGGAACGCGTCCTTGGCGAGGGGCGGATCCCACAGGTAACCCTCGAGGTAGGTCACGGACGCGCTGGCGATGAGATCGAGGTCGATGTCGCCCGCCGCGAGCAACTGCGACGCGCCGAGATAGGTGTTCATCGTGCGCTCACCGTCAGGTGTCACCAGGATCAGGCAGTGTGCGGTAGGCGGGCCATCCATCGCCGGCGCCAGCTCAAAGGCCACGCCCGCCTTCCGGATGTCGTGCATGAAGCTCGCGCCGAGCGCGTCGTTGGCGACCCGGCCGATGAACGCGGCGTTGCCACCCAGTGATGCCAGCGCCGCCGCGGTGTTGCCGGCCGATCCACCGGACCGCTCGACCGCGCTCGTGACGGACGCGTAGATCGACGAGGCGACGTCCGCCTCGATCAGCCGCATGCTGCCCTTGTCGAGTTCGAGTTCGGCGATGAACGCGTCGTCGACCTCTGCGAGCACGTCGACGATGGCGTTGCCGACGCACACGGCGTCGAAGGCGGTGGCGGTCATCTATGCATCGCCTTTGCGAAGAGGTCGGTCGCGGCGCGGACGCGGCGCGGGTGGCGGTTCGTCTTCGGCCGCAGGAGATTCCCTTACGTCGGTGGCGCGCAACGGGCGCGTCCGGCGCGGCCGCGGCGCCGGTTCGGGCTCGGGCTCGGGCTCGGGCTCTGGCTCGGGTTCCTCAACGTCGTCCTCGTCGAGTTCGTCGTCCTCGTCCAGTTCGTCTTCGTCGACTTCCTCTTCGATCTCGTCGGGAACGTCGTCATCTTCCTCGTCCTCGGGTTCCCAGTCCTCGAGCTCCTCGGCGAATTTGGGGCCGCTCTCGAGTTCGGGCCCCCAGTCCTCCTCGACATCGTCCTCGAGTTCCGCCGGTTCGGGCTCGGGTTCCGGCTCAGGCTCGGGCACGGTCGCGACGCGACGCGCTGCGGTCGACGCCCGCGGACGGTAGGGCTCGGGAGCGGGACGCACGCGCGTCGGCGCGTCATCGACGACTTCGTCCGCTGGCGCCTCCTCGGCTTCGTCATCGAACAGATCCGACAGATCCCCGTCGTCGTCGCGGAACAGGCCTGGGATCGCGCTCTTCGCCGCCTTGTCCTTGCGCGCCTTCGGCGGCTTCGGCTCCTTGGCGGGCTTCGGCTCCTTGGCCGCCTTCGGCTCCTTGGGCGGCTTGGGCTCTTTCGCCGGCCGCGGGGCGCGCGCCGTCGCCGCGGCCCGGATAACCGGCGCCTCCTGCGGGGCGCCCACGGCACAGGCGGCCACCGCGGCCAGCGCGATCGCCACCAGACCCACGACCGCGATCAGCGGCCCGCTCGTGCGGCCGAGGCTGGCTCCGCCGACAAACACCACCAGCACGAGGCCAGCGACCGCCGACCCCGCGGCGGCCCGGGCGGCGCCAAAGCGCTCGAGCGAGCCTTTGGCCGCGGACGCTCCCCCGACGAAATAGCCGAGCGTGCCGCAGAAGATCATCGGCACCGAGGTCTGAACGGTTTCATCACCAAACAACGCGATGACGCGGCCGACGATCGCGCCGAGGAGCGCTCCCATCAGCGCGCCGACAGCCGTCGTGACCAGGCACGCGACAAGAGGGCGGCGAGACATGTCGTTCAGCTTTCCACGTGAGGCCGTCTGCGGCTGTCTTTGCAACGGCAATACTGCCAAGGTGCCTGAACAGCCCTCTTACCGCCTCCCGCGCACCGTTTCTCCCACTCGCTACGACGTGACCCTGCGACCCGATCTGAAGGCGTTCACCTTCAGCGGGACCGAAGCGGTGAGCGTCACTGTGCACGAAGCCGTCGACGCGATCACGCTGAATGCGACCGAGCTCGACATCTCCGCCGTGCGCGTCGTCGACAGCCAGGAGCTGTCACAGGAGGCCACCATCTCCTACGACGAGGCCGAACAACAGGCCACGTTCGCCTTCACCACGCCGCTTGCGCCCGGCGACTACACGCTTCACACGGCTTTCACCGGCATCCTCAACGACAAGCTGCACGGGTTCTACCGCTCCACGTTCACCGATAGCGACGGCAACGAACAGGTCATCGCGACGACGCAGTTCGAGGCCACTGACGCGCGGCGCGCCTTTCCTTGTTGGGACGAGCCCGACCGCAAAGCCGCGTTCGGGATCACCCTCGACGTCGCGCCGGGCCTGACCGCCTTGAGTAACGGTCACGTCGTCGCCGACGACCCGATCGACGACGGATGGAGGCGCGTCCGCTTCGCCGACACGATGGTGATGTCGACCTATCTCGTCGCATTCATCGTCGGCCCGCTCACCTTCACCGAGGACGTCGACGCCAACGGCGTGCCCCTGCGCGTCGCCTGCGTACCCGGCAAGGAACACCTCGGCGAGTTTGCCCTCGACATCGGTGAGCACTCGCTGAACTTCTTCGCCGACTACTTCGGCATCCCGTATCCATCGTTCAAGCTCGACCTCGTCGCGCTTCCGGACTTCGCGTTCGGCGCGATGGAAAACCTCGGTTGCGTCACGTTCCGCGAGACGGCGCTGCTGGTGGACCCATCCACCGCGTCGACCACCGAGTTGATGCGCATCGCCGATGTGGTTGCGCACGAGATCGCGCACATGTGGTTCGGCGACCTCGTGACCATGAAGTGGTGGAACGGGATTTGGCTGAACGAAGCCTTTGCCACGTTCATGGAAATGCTGTGCGCCGACTCGTTCCGTCCCAAATGGAAGCGGTGGGACCAGTTCGCGACCGAACGCGCCGCGTCGATGAAGGTGGACGGGCTCAGCTCGACACGTCCGATCGAGATCACCGTCGAACGTCCAGAAGAGGCCGACGCGATGTTCGACGTGCTGACCTACGAGAAGGGCGCCTCGATCGTCCGCATGCTCGAGCAGTACCTCGGCGCTGAGAAGTTCCGCGACGGACTGCGGCTCTATATGAAGCGCCACGCGTACGGGAACACCGAGACCACCGACCTGTGGGACGCGATCGAGGAAGCGAGCGGCGAACCGGCTCGCTCGATCATGGACACCTGGATTTATCAAGGCGGCTACCCGCTCGTGAGCGCGTCGCTGGGCGAAGACGGCACCACCCTCACGCTCAGCCAGAAGCGCTTCCGGTACGACGGCTCGGACGACGCCTCGATCTGGCAGGCCCCAGTGGTGGTGCGAGACGCAAACGGAGATCAACGCGTGGTGCTGGGCGCCGAGCCCGCCACGATGACGGTGGCCGCCGACGGCCCGGTAGTGGTCAATGCCGGCGGCTGGGGTTTCTTCCGGGTCGCCTATGACGAGGCGCTGGCCGCCCGCGTCGTCGCCGGCCTCCACAGCTTGAGCGAGCTCGAGCGCTACAACCTCGCCTCGGACGCGTGGGCGGCCACGCTCGCCGGCGTCGCAGACGTGGACGCCACCATCGACCTGATCGGTGCGTACAGCGCCGAAACCGACCCGGCGACCTGGACACTGATCTCTGAGATCGCCGCCGTGCTCGGGCGGGTCGCCGACTCGGCCGGCCTGCAAACCTTTGTGCAGCAACTGGCCGGGCCGACCGCTGCGCGTCTGGGCTGGAACCCCGTCGAGGGCGAAATCGAAACCGCGGGCATGGTGCGCGGCGCCGTGCTCGAACTGCTTGGCACTACCGGCGCCGACCCGGACACGCGCGCCGAAGCCACACGGCGGGTGGCCGCGGCCGCGACCGATCCCACGGCGCTCACCGGTGACATCCGCCGCGCCGCGCTACAGACGGTGGGCAAGAACGCCGACGAGGCGAACTACCAGACGCTGCTCGACGGCATGCGGAACTCCACGACACCGCAGGAAGAGCAGCAGTATCGGTTCGCGATGGCCGCCCCGAACCACGAGGCGCTGGTACGCCGCACCTGCGATCTCTGCCTCACCGAGATCCGGTCACAGGACGTGTCGTTCGTGCTCATCTACCTCATGTACGGCAAGCAGCAGGCCGTGGTGTGGGACTGGATCGAGCAGAACTGGCCCGAACTGGTGAAGCGCCTGCCCGCCAACCTCCTCGCCCGCGCGCTTTCGGGAATCACCACGGTCACCGACGCCGAGTTGGCCAAGCGCATCCGCGTGTTCGTCGAGGCCAACCCGGTCGCGGTCGGCTTGAAGACCGTGACCCAGTACATGGAGTTGATGGACACCACGGTTGCGTTCGCACAGCGTGCACGTCCCGCGCTCGAGAAAAGGTTCGGCTCGTAAGTCGTTCGTTCGTCGTCGACACGCCTCCGCCGCCGGGACGGGAGCTGTATCGGTTCGCGACAGTCAACGACATACATATCGGCGAGACCGGCTTCGGGGCCTTCATCTCGATGAAGGAGCGAGACGAGGTCGAGCCGTATCCGGCCCGTTGCCTGCGCGCGGCGATACGCGAGGCTGAGGCGTGGGGCGCCCAACGCCTCATTGGCAAGGGCGACCTCACCGACGAAGGCTCAGAAGAAGAATTCGAGTGGTTCGCCGCGTTGGTGAAGGAGGCGACGGTGCCCGTCGACGTCCTGCTCGGCAATCACGACGTCCGCTCGCCCGACGTCGACGGCGCCGCCGTGCTGCGCTCGCGCGGCGTTTCGGTCGCGACGGAGACGACCGCGATCGACGTGCCGGGCCTACGAATCATCTTGTTGCCGTCAGCCAAGGGCCCGCACGATGCGGAGTGGAAGGCGTCAGATCGGGCGCGGGCGATCGACTTGGCGCGCGCGGCCGACGGCCCCGTGTTCGTGGCCACGCATCACTACGCGCAACGATGGAACCGGCCGAACACCCTGCCGGTTGGGGTGAAGCGACGCGAGTCCAAGCCGTTCCTCGACGAGCTGGACCGCACTGCGCCAGGGTCCGTGCTCGCGGCCGGGCACACGCATCGGCATCACCGCCGGCATCACAAGTCGCTGTTGCTCACCGAGATCGGTTCGCCGAAGGACTACCCCGGCGTGTGGGCGGGCTACGTCGTCTACGAGGGCGGCATCACCCAAACGGTGCGCCGCGTCGAGGACCCTTCGTGCCGCGCGTGGACCGATCGCACCGGTCGCGCGATCGGCGGATTCTGGCGCCTGTGGTCTCCGGGTATCCGGTCCCACCGGTGCTGGACGTGGCCGTGGCCGACCCGCGCTCAGCCCGCGTCGGGCGCCAGCGCGTCCAGCCGCTTGCGGACCTGATCGAGCCGCTCCGACGCCGCCGCATGTAGTTGCTGAGCCTGTTCGAACAGGTCGGCCGCCGCTTCGATGCCCGCGTTGCCGTTGGCCAGCTGCCCGGTGACGGCCTCGAGCTTCTCGACAATCTGTTCGTAGGTGAGGTCGTCGGACTGGTCGGTCATGGCTGCTCCACTTCGGTGACGTCGGCGGCGAAGGCTCCGGTTGCGACCGTGACGCGCACCGACTCGCCCACCTTGAGTTGTTTGCTGTTGCGCACGACCTCGTTGGTGGCCGTGCGCACGATCGCGTAGCCCCGGTCGAGCACGCGGGCGGGATCGAGCGCGTTCATCGTTTCGAGGAACCCGTGCAAGCGGGCGTCCGCCGTGGCAATGCGACCAAGGGGATTCGCGCTCGCAAGACGGGCGGCGGCGCGGGCCAGGCGCTGATCGGCCGCGTCGATGCCCGCCCGCAGCGCGCGCGACGGCGCCTCGGCGTCGAGGCGCTGCTCGGCCCGATCGAGCAGCGCGTACGCGCTATCGGCCACGCGATGAAGCCAGTAGTCCAGCTCGTTGCGCAAGTCGGCTTCTGACGGGATGACCAGAGCGGCGGCGATCGACGGAGTACCGCAGCGATGGTCGGCGACGTCGTCGAGCAGGGGGCGATCGCCGTCGTGGCCAATAGCGCTCACCGTCGGCGTGGTGCAGCCCGCGACCGCGCGGCAGAGATCCTCATCGCTGAAGGGCAGTAACTCGGTGGCATCGCCACCACCGCGGGCGAGAATGATCACGTCCACGTCGGACCGCGCGTCGAGATCGATCACCGCATCGACCAAGGCCGCGGCGGCCGACGGACCCGACACCAACGACTGGCGAAACACCACGGGGTAACCGGCGAAGCGCGCCGCGATCACCGATTCGATGTCTTTGCGCACGGCGGCCTCCTGGCCACAGATCACGCCGACCACACGAGGCATGAGTGGCAACGGTCGGCGCACGCGGTCGAGCACGCCCTCGGCCTGCAACCGGTCGCGCGCCGCGGAGATGACCGCAGCCACGGCGCCCTCGCCTCTCGGTTCGACGCTTTGCGCGTCGAGACGCAGCTCACCGCGTTGCGTTTCCCACACCAGCACTCCGGTGACCCGCACGGCTTCGCCGTCTTCGGCCTTGCAGTGCCGCACATTCTTCGCCGCGACAGTGACGCTGATGCGCGCGTTGCGGTCGCGCAGCGTGAAGTAACGACGCGTGTTGTACGCCTTCGCGCTGTGGACCTCGCCGTCCACCGCGATGCGCCCGACGGGCGTGAGGTTGCGCGTGATCTCGCCGGCCAAGCGCACGAGTGACACGCGCCGCGGCTCGTCGGCAGCGACAGCTGGATCGAACAAGGTCATGTGCGGCCGAGGCTACAGAGCGAGCTTCAAGGCGTAGTTCGCGATGGTTCCCGGCTCGAGGCCTTCGGCTTTTCGCACCGCCTGCTTGAGGGGCAAGGCGTAGGCCAGCGCACCGCTGGACTTGTCCGGAAACAGCGACGTCTTCCACGTGGTCTGGCCGACGGTGACCTCGACTTTCAGCGACCCGAAGCCGGCCGCCTGGGCGCCGAAGCGTGCTTCGAGCTCCTCTGAAAGGTCAGCCGGCAGGCTGACGAAGAACGTGCCCTCCTTCGAGGCCCATTCCCAGACCTCGGCTTTGAACTTGAACACGTCCGGCATGGACGCGCACGTTACTGAGGGGCTGTAACGCCGGACGTCGCGGGTTGCGCCTCGCGTGAGCCGAGCGCCTTCCACAACGCGATGTAGCTCTTGTACTCGAGCCCATCCGGGACCCAACCCGAGGCCTTCAACTCGTTGTGCAGCGCGGGCAGACGACGAAACGGCACGCCGATATCAACGTGATGCGCGAGGTGCCAACCCGTGTTGTACGGGGCGATCCAGAAGCGAGCCCAAAAGCCCTGGCGAACGTGGTGCGTGGTGAGGCGCCGGTCGTCCGATCGAGTCATGCCGCCGTGCTCGGCGATCGCACGCAACCGGTTGATGACGCGCCAGACCGTCATCCAGGGCGCAAACCACAAGATGAGATACAGCCACGGATGCCCCAGCAACGCGAACACCACCGCGATCGCGACCTGCACGGCGATGATCACGCGAGCGACCTTGGCCTTTCGCGCACCGCGCAGCAAACCCTTCAAGTTCTTCCAGCCCGAGTTGCCCAGCGCGTCGCGCGTCAGCTTGCGGCGAAGCGACGCTGGCGTGGTCGGGTAGTTCTTGTAGAGCATGTAGTCGGGCTCCTCGGGCCCCATCTCGTCGCGGTGATGCGCCATATGGCCACGGCGGTATTGGTCGATCGGCACAAGGCCGGGATACGCCACAACCCAGCGTCCGACGCGGTCATTCACGCTCTTGCGCGAGAAGAGCAGGCGGTGCGCCGCTTCGTGACCGAGGATGTTGAGCAGAGCGAACTGACGGCCAGCAAGCAAGAACGCCGCCACCCACATGACCGGGTGGTTGAGGCGCACGGCCAGATAGTCGACGCCGATGATCTGGGCCCAGCAGCCGATGACAGACAACGCGTTACGTACGTTCGGGATGCGACGCAACTGGTCGCGCACCTCGGGCACCGGCTTGCCCGTCTTCAGCAGGCGTTCGGTAGGCAAGACGTCGGGCAGCAGTTCGGGCGGCGGGAGCATCGTGGTTGCCATCGGGACTCGATGTTACATTTTCTACACACATGTCGCAAGCACGTAACACTCCCCTCCTGCGCCCGTTGACGGCCCGATCGGTGGTCGCCTCGACCCTTCTCGGGATGGATCCGCCCCGCCTGTCTGCCGCCGCACTCGTCGCGTCGGGCGAAAAGTTCGGCGTGGCCCCCGGCACCACCAGGGTGGCGTTGTCGCGAATGGTGGACAGCGGCGAGTTGTCGGCCGACGGCGAGTCCTACGCACTCGCGGGCCCGCTGCTTGAGCGCCACGCCCGGCAGGAGGAAGGCCGCCGTCCCACTGCGACGACCTGGAACCGCAGCTGGCGGATCGCCGTGGTGACGACGCCGGCGCGTGCGGCGGCGGACCGGGCTTCGTTGCGCGTTGCGATGGCGCGGCTGCGGATGGCCGAGTTGCGCGAGGGCGTGTGGACGCGCCCGGACAACGTGCCGCTCGACGAGTCGACCGCTCGCCGCGTCGTGGACGATCAGTGCACCTGGTTCACGGGCGTGCCCGAGGGCCAACTCGATGTCGGCGAGTTATTCGCGCTGACGGAGTGGTCGGCGGTCGCATCCGAGTTGCTCGACGCCATGCAGGGCACCGGCGCGCCGCTGCGCGTGCGGGACGCGGATGCGCTGGGTGAAACGTTCGTGGTCGCCGCGGCCACCACCCGTCACCTCACTCTCGACCCGCTGTTGCCCCGCGAACTGCTGCCCAAGGGGTGGCCGGGCCCCGAATTGCGCCGCGCCTACGACGCCTACCAGCGCGATTTCGCCGCCACGTGGAAGGCCTGGTACCGCTCCACCCGCTAACGAACTGTGCGCTCGTAACCGGCCTTCGGCCGGTTACGAGCGCACAGTCCGGTGTCACACCCCTAGTTCACAATGCTCCTCATGATCCCGAGCGCGTATCTAGGTATCGACGGCGTGAACCGGGTGCGGCGCCCGATCGCTTCGGGAGACGCCACCAAGGTGTGGCGCGTGCGCCGAACGTGGCGGCTTCAGCCGGGGATCGAGTACGTCACGGTCGCATGGGCCACGAGGTCGTCGTTGGATATGACCCGCACCTCCGAAACCGACAGACGCTTACCGAGCTTCAGCAGGTCAGCCTCGGCGTAGAGGTCGTGGGTCAATGACGGCTTGCGCAGGAACGAGATCGTCAACTGCGACGTCACCGCGAGCGCCACCGGCCCGATGCGCGAAAGCGTGGCGAGCCAAGCGGCGGCGTCGGCGAGGCCCATCATCGTCGGGCCCGACACCGAGCCGCCCGGGCGCTCGTGCTCGGGGCCGATCGGAATCGTCAAGATCACACCGCGCTCGGTCACTTCGTTCACCCGGTAGGCGCGTTGATTGAAGAACGCCTTCGACAGAAACTCGTCCAACTCGGTTGCGGTCATTACCGGTTCGGGAAGCGCCACCGCCGCATTCTTGCCTCACGAAGCGTGACGAATCCGTCCCGCGAACGAAACGGGCGCGAAACATGGAGCGGGCACGATCTATCTCGACGACACCTTGTGATGGTCGCTCCACAGGATCCCCCCCGTTGTGGGGCGGCCATCACCAACTACGTGGCGTTGAGCGACGGACCGCCCGCCTGCACCATCACCAGCTCTTCACCGATGAGCATCTGAGCGGGAAGAATCGCGGCGAACAGATCGTCGCCTGACTTCTCCAAATCCACGGCCGCGTCACGACTCGCTTCGTAAACCGGTTGGAGGTGTCGCCACAGCGCCTCGTCATACTTCGCTAGCGACGCGTCCAGGTCACCCGACGACAGCCCCTCATCAATGGCGGCCGACAGGAGTTCGGCGCCGACGAAAGAGTCCGTAATGCCGTGGCCGAGCAGCGGATCCTTCAGACAGGCGGCGTCTCCGACCAGCGCCCATCCCGGGCCCGCCGCATGGCGAAACCAGCCGTCCTGAAGGTCACCGGTGTGCCAACGTCCGTCGCGGGTGGCGGCGCTAACGCGCTGCGCCAGGTCTGGGTCGAGCGCTACTCGCTGGTTGAACACGGCCTCGGGATCCGCGCGTACGGCGTCGTCGTGCTTGCGATCGATCTCGGTGCCGATACACGCCGACCGCGGCCCGGTAGGAAACGCGAACAAGAACGCTCCGTCGAGCGTGGCCGCGGCCTCAGTCGTGTAATCGAAGTCGTCGAAGTACGCGAAGAGGCCAGTGCCGCGGATCTCGTGCTGATCGCGGGTGGCCGGCTCGACGCTGCGGCCAACAATACCCGTGCGACCGTCGGCTCCCACCACGACCGGCGCGTGTTCCTCGGTGATGTTGCCGTCGGCGTCGCGGACCCGCACGCCGATCACCCGACCACCGTCGCCGGTGAGGACGTCGGTCACCGAGCACCCCATCCGAACTTCGGCGCCCGCGGCCACAGCCGCGTCACGCAGGGTGGTGTCGAGGTCGGTCCGTCGGGGCGAGCACACTTTTGTCGGTCCGAACACGTCGGTGGTGTTCATGACGTTGCCGGCCACGTTCAGTAGGACGTGGTCGAAGACGGGGACACCCTGTTTCTCCAGTAGCTCGAGCACACCCCACCGCTCGAGCAGCGCCGTGCCCGGCGCGGTTACGAAGTGGGTCGAGAACGTGTCGCTCGGAAAGGTGCCGCGCTCAAGCACGAGCACGTTGCGGCCTTTGCGAGCAAGCAGCATCGCGGTCGGCGAACCAGCACAGCGGGCACCAACGATGATCGCGTCATACATATAGAAACACCCTACGGCCGCCGTGGGGCGAGCGAAGCGAGGGGCCCCACGTTGCGGAGGAGGGCGGGCCTGCGGGGTGCCCGCCCGGGTTAGTCGGTTAGCGCGGCGTCGCCGGTCTGGACGCGCCAGAGCGCGGCGTACAGACCACCGCTGTCGACGAGCTCCTCGTGGGTGCCGGTTTCGATCAGGCGGCCGGCCTCGAGCACGTGGATCTTGTGGGCGTGACGCACGGTGGAAAGGCGATGCGCGATCACGATCGTGGTGCGGCCCGCGGACACCCGGGCCAACGACCGTTGGATCGCCGCTTCGGTCTCGTTGTCGACGGCGGACGTCGCTTCGTCGAGCACGAGGATGGCCGGGTCGCGCAAGATCGCGCGAGCGATGGTCAGGCGTTGGCGCTGCCCGCCCGAGAGTTTCTGGCCCCGCTCCCCCACGATCGTGTCGTAGCCCTGGGGTAACGCCTCGATGAAGGTGTGGGCCTCGGCGAGCGTGGCGGCGCGCACCACGTCGTCGTCGGTGGCGTCGGGCCGGCCGTACGTGAGGTTCTCGCGCACGGTGCCCTGGAACAGGAACACGTCCTGGCTCACGAAGCCCATGGCCCCGCGCAGCGCCCCGAACGTCAACTCACCGATCGGCACATCGTCGATCGCGATCGAGCCGCTGTCGGTTTCGTAGAGCCGCAGTAGCAACTTGACGATCGTGCTCTTGCCCGACCCGGTCGCTCCGACAATGGCGTGGGTCTCCCCTGCGGGCACGTCGAGGGTGAGGTCGTGCAGCACGTCGGCGCCGTCCCCGTAGGCGAAGCGGACGTTGGTGAACCGCACGGCGCCGCGCACCGGCGCATCCAACTCGCGCATGCCGGGCGTGATCGAGGGCTGGACCTCGAGCAAACCGAAGATGCGGCGGCACGACGCCATCGCGCGCTGGTACAGGTCGAGCGTTTCGCCCAGCCTGGTTAGTGGCCATAGCAGGCGCTGCGTCATGTAAACGAGCACGGAAAATGCGCCCAATTCGAGGTCGTGACGGAGCGCGGCCCGCCCGCCCACGACGAGCGTCATGGTGAACCCGGCGAGGATGGCCATTCGGATGAGCGGCACGAAAGCGCTCGAATAGCGGATCGCCTCTGCGTTGGCCGCGGCGTACGCGAGCGAGTCTTCCGCGATCCGGTCGACCTCACGGTCTTCGGCGGTGAATGCCTTAATCGTCGCGATGCCGCCAAGGTTGTTTGTGAGCGTGTCGGCGATCGCGCCCGCGGCGGCGCGCACTGCGTCGTAACGCTTTTCGAGCGACTTCTGATACCGCAGCGAGCCGATGATGATGACCGGGATCGGTAGGAAAGCGAGCAACATCAGCGTGGGTGAGATCACCGCGAACACGACACCCACGAAGACCACGTTGGCCGCCGTGATGATGATCTCGTGCGCGCCAGAATCGAGGAAGCGTTCGAGTTGGTTGACGTCGTCGTTCAGCACAGCCATCAACCCGCCCGAAGAGCGATCTTCGAAATATGCCAGTTCGAGTTCCTGCACATGCCGGTACGAGTCCATGCGCATGTCGTGCTCGATCGACTGCGCGAGATTCCGCCAGAGGATGTGGGCCTTGTAATCGGTGAGCGACTCCAACATCCACACGACCACGTTCACAAAGGCGAGGATCGTCAGCTGCGTGACGCGACTGTCGACGCCGGTGGCGCGTCCGACGAAGGACTGATGCTTGCTCACGACAACGTCGACGGCAACGCCGATCAACAACTCAGGAGCGATGTCGAAGATCTTGTTGAGAATGGAAAACGTGAACGCCAGGCGGACGCGGCCGCGGTGCCGGTCGGCGTGGCGCCACAACTTGCGAAGTGGTGTGGCGACGTCGGCTTCGGTCATGCCGACTTCGCCGCTTCGCGCGCCGCGCGCAGTGACCGGCCGATGTCGAGCAAGTGATGTCCGCCTTCGTGTGTGAGACGTGAGGCCATATTCCGGATGTCGCGCTCACTCGTGCCGTCGCTCGCCACGCCCACGCGCGACCAGTCGCCCGGCGGCAACGCCGCGAGTCGAGCGTGCACGGTCTCGAGCGCAGCGCCGATCTGATCGGCGACGATCGCCGGGTCAAGCGCGTTGTAGTTGCCCCGCTTCGCCTCGCCCTCGATGTCGAAGGGTCCGAGTTGCGGGCGGTCCTGCGACAACATCGCGTCGATCCGTCCCGCGTAGAAACCGATCACATCGCGGTAGTGCGCCGCGTACTCCAGCGCCGACCACACGTCGGGCGCTGGGCGACGCCGAACAAGCGCGTCGGCATCTTCGTTGGGCAGGAACCGGGTCAGTGGCGCGCGATAGCGCTTGCCGAACGCGCCGATCGACGCCGCGAGTTCTTCGTTGTCGGCCGCGGCGTTGTCGAAGCCGCACTCCTCGCACTTGAACACGACAACTATTTCCATACGGCCTCTATGTGGTCGGCGATGTTGATCATGGTCGTGGCCTGCGCGTCAGGCGAACGCAACCGCTCGCCGATGAACCCCACGACTTCCTTGCGAATCTTGCCGTCGATGTTGCCGAGCCGGCCAAGCACTTTCGCGGTGATGCCCGAACTGCGGACGTCCACCTCCATGTCGAACACTTCAGGCGGCGCGATGTCGATGACGAGGCTGAGTGGTTCGAGCGCGGTGCGCACGGTGAGTTGGAGCCGCACGACGATGCCTGCTTCGAAGCGGTGGACGGTTCCGGCCACCTTCACGCTCAGGTGTAAGTCGACCGGAATCGACACCACGAATCGGCGGGTGCCGTCGGATTCCGACGCCTTCGGCCGGGCCGTCGGTGCGCCGAGGGTTCCCTTGGCCACAACCGAGGCGGCGTCGCCGGGCCCGACTCCCATGGGCCCGACGTCGATTCGGTCGCCCGCCACCGCCACAACGGCGTCCTCGATGCGGCGAGTGGTGACCGCCTCGTCGATGAATGCGGCACCAAAGTCCTGGTACGACACGATTTTCACCAGGCTGAGTGTTCCACGGCAGGGCTGCAGGCCCCGATAGCGCTGCCTACCTACCGGTAGGTAGACTGGCTAGATGCCAGTAAACCCGGCAGATGTTGCCCTTCTCAGCGAGCTGACGTCCGAGGCCGAACGCCTCATGGAGCGTCACCTGTCCACCAGCAAGGAATGGTTCCCGCACGAGTTCGTGCCGTGGAGCCTCGGCCGCGATTTCGAGCCCGGCGAAGAGTGGGCACCGGACGACGAGAAGACGCCGCCGGCCGTGCGCGCCGCGCTGGTTGTCAACCTGCTCACCGAGGACAACCTGCCGTATTACTTCCGCGACATCGAGCGGATGTTCGGCGACGACAACGTGTGGGGCGCGTGGTCAAAGCGCTGGACGGCCGAAGAGGGCCGCCACTCGATCGTGATCCGCGACTACCTCACGGTCACCCGCTCCGTTGACCCTGTCGAACTCGAACGCGACCGCATGGCGCAGGTCAGCGCCGGCATCGTGCCCGAGCCACCGAGTGCGGCCGAAGGCATGGCCTATGTCGCGCTGCAGGAACTGGCCACGCGGATCGCGCACTTCAACACCGGCAAGCTGCTCGACGACGGTTACGGCTACAAGATCATGAAGCGCGTCGCCGCCGACGAGAACTTCCACTTTCTCTTCTACCGCGACCTCGTCACCGCAGCGCTCAAGGTCAACCCGTCCGAGTTGGTCATCGCGATTGAGAAGCAGGTGCACGACTTCGAGATGCCAGGCACGGGCATTCCGAACTTCGGCGAGCGGGCCAAGGCCATCGCCAAGGCCGGCATCTACGACCTACAGATCCACCACGAGCAGATTCTGCTGCCGGTGGTCTTGCGCGACTGGGCCGTCGAGTCGCTCGAGGGCCTCACGCCCGAAGCCGAGAAGGCGCGCGAAAAGTTGATCGATCGCATCGCGCGCATCGGCAAGGTGGCGCAGCGTCTCGCTGAGCGCAACTCCGTCGCCGCTTAAGTAGCGACGCGAACCTCGTCACCGCGCAGTATCTCGGCGCGGTTGTTGACGAAGTCGACGCGGACAACGCGGCGATCGTCGCCGGCTACCCGTTCGTAGGCGAGCACGCCGGGCTCCGAGTCGAGCCAACGGAACGACCCGATCTGAAGCGCGGGCGACGCCCGGCGCTCACGCAACAGCGCGCGGTACAGCTCGAGCATCGAGTTGTCGTGTTCGAGTTCCCACGGGATGGGCGCACGGCAGCCGTCGCGCCCACCGGGGTCGAGCATGTCCTCGAGCGCGATCACCGCGTCCTCGAGACCGAGTTCCTCGCCCGCGTAGAGAAACGGCGTGCCGCGCTGCGTGAGCAGGAGGACGGCCGCCGCGCGCGCCCGCGCTTCGTCGTTGCCGTAGCGCGTGCGGTGGCGGGGCTGGTCGTGATTCGACAGCACCCACGTCGGCCACGCGTCGGGCGGCAACTCGTCGATCACGCGGTCGATGCGCTTGCGCCACACCGCCGCGTCCCACGGCGCGAACAGCGGCGGGAAGTTGAACGCGAGGTGCAACTCGTCGTTGTTCCCGTAGTACTTGGCCACGAGCGCGGTCGAGAGCAGGAAAACCTCGCCGACGGTCGTGCGGTCGCCGTCATAACTGTCGATCAGCGTGCGGATGTCGCGCAGGATCTGGTGCGTGTCGTCGAAGTCGAAGAAGTTGATGCGCGCCATGACGTCGTCTTCGGGCTGATCGGGCAGCGACTCGGGCTTGCCGAGCAGGTGGATCACGTCGATGCGGAAGCCGTCGACGCCACGGTCGAGCCAGAAGCGCAGCGTGTCGTGCATCGCGGCGACGACCTCGGGGTTGCGCCAGTTCAGATCGGGTTGCTCGGGCAGGAAGTTGTGGAGGTAGACCTGCTGGCGGGTCTCGTCGAAGGTCCACGCCGGCCCACCCACGAAGGCCGCCTCCCAATTGTTCGGTGGCTCCTCGCGGCTGCCGTCGCGCCACCAGTACCAATCCGCCTTCGGATTGTCCCGTGACGAGCGTGACTCCACGAACCACGGGTGTTGATCCGATGTGTGGTTCGGCACCCAGTCGAGCAAGACCTTGATGTCGCGGGCGTGCGCTTCAGCGATCAACCGGTCCATGTCCGCGAGGTCGCCGAAGAGCGGATCGATGTCGCAGTAGTCGGCGACGTCGTAGCCCATGTCTTTCTGCGGCGACGTGAACACCGGCGACAACCAGATCGCGTCGACACCGAGTTCGCTGAGGTAATCCAGCCGCTGCGTAACGCCGGCGAGGTCGCCCATCCCGTCCCCATTGGAGTCAACGAAGCTCCGCGGATAGATCTGATAGATCACACCCGTTTTCCACCACGGCTCAGCCATAACCGCATTCTTGTATCGCCAAGTAGGGGGTTTTGGCTACTGAGGGTTACAAGAACGAGAAGGGGGCCGCGGTTAGCGGGTGAAGACGAGAGTGAACTCGAGGGTGCCGTCGTCGCCGACTGAGGCGGGGCCGCCGGACGGGTTGTTGATGTCGTAGTCGTCGAAGTGGATCGGGATCGCGCCGTTGGCGCGGATTTGGCCGGTCACGCGCTTGGCGGTGATGTCGAAGGTGATCTTCTTCGTCACGCCGTGGAGAGTGAGGTTGCCCGTCGCCTTCGTTGTAACGGTGTCGTCGAGGGCGACCGAACTCAGCGTGATCGGCGACGTGAGCTTGAACGTCGCAGTCGGGAACTGTGACGTGTTCATGATGCGGTTCTGGAATTGCCCGTCGCGCTGGGCCTTGTCACTCGTGATCGACGTCATGTCGACGGTGAAGTTGCCTTCGAGCACGCTCGTGCCACTGATCGCGATCGATCCCGTGACCTTCGAGGTGCGTCCCGCCGCTTCGTTGCTCGCCCCGAACAATGTTTCCTTGACGCGGTAACCGACCACGCTGGCCGACGACGCCTTCCACGTGCCATCGGTCGTGCCGTCGTCCACCGCCGAAGCACCGGCCGCGGTGGTGCTCGACGATGAACTGTCGACGGTCAGCTTCGCGGGCGGATCATCGGAGAGGACCTTGATGTAGAACCACGAACCCCCGACCACCGCTACAGCGATCGCGAGCGGGATGCCGATGAGGAGCTTGAGGCGCATCGTCGAATTCTCCTACGCCGCTGGGCGGGTGCTGAGATCGGCGGTCACCGTGCGGGTGTCACCATCACGAATGAACGTGATCTTGACGGGCGTGCCCGGCGTGTGCGCCTTGATTGCCGCGCCGAGCGCGGCGGCACCGTCGACCGACTTACCGTCGACCGCGGTGATCAGGTCGCCAGCCTGGATGCCGGCCTTCTCAGCCGCAGAGCCGGAGTCGACGGTGACAATCGTGGCTCCCCGGCTGCCGTCGGTCGGGTCGGCGCTGCGCACGCCGAGGTAGCCGGCGGCCGCCGCCGCCGTGTGGTTGCGGAGCCGATCGAGGACGGGCAAGGCGTTGTCGATGGCGATCGCGAATCCGATGTTCTCGGCCGACGACCCTTGGCCGCTCGCGGCGACCGCGCTGTTGATGCCGATCACTTTGCCAGTGGCGTCCACGAGCGGACCACCGGAGTTGCCTGAGCTAATCGACGCGTCGGTCTGGATCAGGCCGGTCATCGTGGACGTGCCCGTGTCCAGTGAACGGTCGAGCGCGGACACGATGCCGCGGGTGACCGTCGGCCCGCCGCGCAGTGCGAGCGCGTTGCCAATGGCAACGACGTCGTCGCCCACATTTACGTCGGCCGACTTGCCGAGCGTCGCCGCAGGCAGACCGCTCACGTTCGCGATCTTGAGCAGCGCCAGGTCGGCGTCGTCGTCTTCGCCAATAACGGTGGCCGTACGCGCTTGCGACTCGCCGGCCAGTGTGACCTTGACGCTCGACGCTCCCTCGATCACGTGCGCGTTGGTCATGATCTCGCCGTCGGAGCTGATGATGACGCCGGTACCGGCGGCCTCACCCGTGCCGCCAAAAGGCCCGGCCTGCGCGATCGTCGACCGGATCGTTACGACCGACGGCCCGACTGCGGCGACCACGCCGGCGACGTCGAGCTTGGTGCCCGACAGCGCCAGCGAGCGGGCCGCCGACGCGTTCGGGTTGTTGGTTCCAAAAATGGTGGTGGCACCGCGGCCGTCTAGCGCATGCGTCGCTACAGCCGCGGTGCCACCGGACAGCACGGCCACTGCGACGAGCGCCGCCGTGCGCCGAGACCACCTGGGGGCAGATGTGGTCGGCGCGGGCTCCACCGTGCGATGAACGTCGGGCGGCTCTGGGGCAAGAGGCGGGGTGACGTGGGGAGAGTCGCCGGTGGGTGGTTCGTCGAGGAGCGTGCTGTCCATGCAGGCATCGTGCCCGGGCCGCCTGTGGACTCCCTGTGAGGGGTTTACGAGGTTTCTGCCAGCGGCAGCGTGATCGCAAAGCGCGCGCCTTCGCCCTCTGCCGACATGACCGTCGCGGTGCCGCCGTGCGCACGCGCGATCGAGTCGACGATCGCCAGGCCGAGTCCGGTGCCGCCATGGGCCCGCGAGTCGTCGGCGCGGTAGAAGCGCTCGAACACATGGGCGGCGACGTCGTCGGCCATGCCGGGACCTTCGTCGGACACGGCTAGTTCGGCGCTGCCGTCGTCCACGCGCACCGTGACCCGTGCGGGGGTATCGCCGGGCGTATGGGCGCGCACGTTCGCGAGCAGGTTCGCCACGACTTGGCGCAGCGCCGGCTCGTCGGCGTTGACTATCGCGGGTACCACGCTCACGTCGATCGGGCGCCCCGGTTCGACGGCGCGCGCGTCGGCTACGGCGTCCCGGGCGATGTCGGCGAGGTCCACGTCGTGACGCTCGACCGCTTGTTCTTGGTCGAGTCGGGCGAGTTGCAACAGGTCCTCGACGAGCACGCCCATGCGTTGGGCTTCGCTCTCGACCCGCTGCATCGCGTCCGCAAGCTGCGCGTTGTCGCTCAGCCCGCCGGCCCGGTACAGCTCGGCGTACCCGCGGATGGAGGTGAGGGGTGTACGCAGTTCGTGCGAGGCATCGGCCGCAAAGCGGCGGACCTTCGCTTCAGACTCGGCCCGGGCCCGGAACGCCTCTTCGATGCGATCGAGCATCGCGTTGAATGACGCGCCGAGCTTGCCGGCCTCAGTCCGTTCGTCAGGGTGTTCGACGCGGATCGATAGATCGCCGGCCGTGATCCTTTCGGCGGTCTCGGCCATCGCCGCGACGGGGTACACCCCGAGTCGGATCATCCACCACGACACGAACGCCAAGGCGGCGAGGGCCGCGAGCGTTGCGGCAACGAGAATTTGGCGCGTGTGCGTGAGCGTCTCTTGCACGCTGTCGAGGCTGATGCCGAGCACGCTTATCTGTGAGTCGAACCGGCTCGCCACCACGACGATCCGCCACTCGCCGTCGCCCGAGATCGAGCCCGCCGTGAACGGCTTGATGGATTCACCGGGCTCGGTGACGTGGTCGGCGACGTCCTTCGTGGTGAGCTTTGGGGCCGGCCGTTGCAGCGGGTCATAGCCGCCGACCGCCGTGAGCGTGCTGGAGTTCAAGTCACCGACGGCCTGGAAATACTCCGACACGGGGTCGTTGTCGTCGTTCGGACCCCCCGGGCCACCGCGACGGTCGGTGAGCTGCCCGCCGCCCGTCACCAATTGATGGTCGACGCGACTGACCAGGAACGTCTTGAACGTGGAGGAGATCGCGGCGTTCGAAATCACGAGTACCGCAGCAACAGCTACGAACCCGATGATGACGCGACGACGCAGGGACATGGCCGAGGAAAGCTACGCGGCGAGGCGCAGCGAATAACCGACGCCGCGCACGGTTTGGATCAGCGGTGGGCCCAGCTTGTCGATCTTCTTGCGTAGGTAGGAGATGTAGGTCTCGACCACGGTGGCGTGACCGCCGAAGTCGTACTGCCACACGTGGTCAAGGATCTGGTTGCGGGACAGGACGCGCCCGGCATTCACCAGAAGGAACCGCAGCAGGTTGTATTCGGTCGGCGACAGTTCGATCACCTGGCCGGCGCGCCGCACCACGTGCGCGTCGTCGTCGAGTTCGAGGTCAGCAAACGTGATCTGCGCCGAACTCGTCGTCGTGCCCTGACGGCGCAGGATCACCTGGATCCGGGCGACCACCTCTTCCAGGCTGAACGGCTTTGTGACGTAGTCGTCACCGCCGAGGGTAAGGCCGCGGACTTTGTCCTCCGTGGCGTCGCGCGCCGTAAGGAACAGCACCGGCACCTTGGCGCCCTCGAGGCGCAAGCGCCGGACGATTTCGAAACCGTCGAGGTCCGGCAGCATGACGTCGAGGAGCACGACGTCAGGGTTGAAGGCCTCGACTGCCGCAATGGCGTCGCGGCCGTTGCTCTCCACGCGCACCTCGAATCCGAAGTGGCGCAAAGCGGAGTCGAGCAGGAACGTGATGTTTTCTTCGTCGTCGACGACGAGGACGCGCGGCAATCGATCACTCATGGGGCTCAAGTGTGCCTCCCATTTCTGTGAGGTTCCTGTGCCAGATCTGGGAAGTGCTTAGAACCCTTCTACGGCGTAAATCCGCTGCTTTTGCGTCCGTCCCCGCACCTCGACCACGCCGCGATCGTGCGCACAGTCCAGCGGGCAGACCAGCGCATCGAGCGTGGCCTGCGTGACCAAGATGTCGTCGCCCGTGTCGCGGGTCATCCGCTCCACCCGCGAGGCCACGTTCACAGGGTCACCAATCACGGTGAACTGAAAGCGACCTCCCCCGCCCACGCTGCCGGCCATAACCGCCCCCGTGTTGATGCCGATGCCGATGCGAAGCTCGTCGCCGAATTCGCGGCGCACCAGCCGCTGGATGTCCATCGCGGCGCGGACCGCCCTGTCAGCGTGGTCCGTCAACGCGTTGGGAGACCCGAACACGGCGAGGACGCCGTCACCTATGTAGTGGTTCACGTGCCCTCCGGCGTCGAAGACGATCGGCACGACAACCTCGAACAACCGGTTGAGCTGGCGGACGGCGTCGCTGGCCGACACCTCCTCGGCGAAGGTGGTGAAGCCGCGCACATCGGCGAAGAGCATCGATACCGTGACGTCCTCGCCTTCGAAGATCGCATCGCGCTGGGTAAGCAACCGCCGAGCGAGCGCGGGGTCGACATAGGACGCGAAGGCGGCGTGCAACGACTCGCGCTCGCGCAGACCCGACTGCATCTCGTTGAATGCGATCGCGAGATCGCCGAACTCGTCGATGGTGGTTATCGGCACCCGTTCGGTGAAGTCGCCGCGGCGCACCCGCTTGACCGCGGACAGCAGGTCGTTCACCGATGACATGGCGGGCTGCACCAAACCGGAGTGGTTTACGAGGATGAGATACAACGCGAGCAGAGCGGACAGGAGGATCGCGACCAGGAAGTCCCGCGGCGTGGCTTGCGTGCCAAGCGTGAACGCGGTGATGCCGATGCCCGCGATCGCCGACGAGGTGCCGAACGCAAGCGCGAGACGCGCCGCGAGGCTCCAGTCCCGATAGAGCGGCGACTCGTTTACCGCGAGCACCTTTGCGATGTCATCGGTACAGGGCTGCAAGATCACGTGGAGTCCGTTGCCGAACATGAGCCCGGCGAACATGATGATCGCGCTCATCCCGAAGACGAGAGCGATCGCGGCTACCGCGGAGCGTTCACCGAGCGTGAGCGCCAGCGGTACAGAAACTAGGAAGCTGAGAACCGTGCAGCCCTTGGCGGCGCTGCGGGCGAGGAGGGGCGGGACCGAAAGCGCCGCGTTCCACGATGCCTCGGGATCGGAGAAGTCTCGCCGCGCCCAGGCGAAGAGCGGCGCCAGGGTCTTGCGGTCCAGCCAGCACCCGACCATCACGCCAAGTGCGTCGGCGATCGCAACCGAGGCGGTCCACAGCACCGCCTCTTGGCGCGTGAAGCCCAAGTACAGGCACGCGGCGGTACACGAGGGGATGACGATTGCGCACAGCAGCACGGCGCCGCACACGACAATGAGCGCGGAGCCGTAGTGATCGCGATGGCGCCGCCAGAGCCATTCCGCGAAGCGTTTCATGACAACGTGGCCGACACCTCGCCTATGGGGAGGCACGCGTAGACACACACGTCCCGCGACTTGCCGCGCAGCTCGATATCGCCCCGGTTGATCGTGTGGCACAGCGTGGCGGTCATGGCGTCCAAGGTCGCCTGGGTAAGGAGGATCGCATCCCCTGTTGTTTTCGTCATCTGCTCCACCCTTGAAGCCACGTTCACAGTGTCACCGATCACGGTGAACTCGTAGCGACCCCCTCCACCAATTGTGCCAGCGGTGACTCGTCCCGTGTTGATACCGATACCGATGCGCAGATCCGCGCCGAACTGACGGGTCACGCGGCGTTGGATTTCGATCGCCGCGGCTACGGCCCGATCGGCGTGGTCTTCGATCGCGTTCGGCGTGCCAAATACGGCCAGAAGCCCGTCCCCCGTGTAGTGGTTGGCGTGGCCGCCCATCGACTGGATCACGGGCACGAGGATTTCGAACAGGCTGTTGAGCACCGTCACCGCGACCGGAGCGGACACGGCTTCCACGATCGTGGTGAAGCCGCGCACGTCCACGAAGAACACGCTGACGTCAACGTCCTCGCCTTCGAAGACGGAGTTGCCCTGGGTCAGCAGGCGTTGGGCGAGCGTGGGATCGACGTAGGAGCCGAACGCCGCCTGCAGGGCGGCCCGCTCACGCATCGCGCGCTGCAACTCGTTGAACGCGGCGGTGAGGTCGCCGAACTCGTCGATCGATGTGATCGGCACACGCTCATCGAACTCGCCGCGGTGGACGCGGTCGATCCCGGCGAGCAGGTCGCGCACCGTCCGAACGATTGGACGAACCAGGCCCAGGTCGAAAACAGCGACCACGTAACCCGTCATCACGGCCGACGCGCCTAAGGCCACGACGTAGTCCCGCATCGTGGCGCGGTCGCCGAGCACAGCAGCGGTAACGCCAATCGGTGCGATGAACGACATCGAGGCAACGCCAAGGTTCAGTCGCCCGGCGAGGTTCCAGCCCCGGAGAAGCGGCCGCGTCTCCAGCGGGAGATGGGGCGCGATCTCGTCGAGACAGGGGCGCAGCAACACGTGCAGGCCGTTGCCGAACGCGATCCCGCCGACGACCACGAGCATGGCCGACCCCAGACCGAGCACGATCGCGTCGAATATCGACAGGTGAGCGATCAGCGCGATGTACGGCACGCTGACAAACGAGTGGGCGACCCATTCGGTTTTGGCGACCGAGCGAGCGATCGTGGCTGGGATCGACAGGGCGGCGTTCCATGATGCCTCGGCATCACTTTCATCACCCTGCGCCCACGCGGTCAGCGGGCGCAGCGTGGCGCGACTGAACCAGCAACCGATCACCGACGCAATGATCGTGAGCGCACACGCGAGGACGTTCCACAGGACGGCTTGATCAAACGACACTTCGGCGAACAGGGACGCGAATGCCACGCCGGGCAGCACGAGACCGAGTTCAAGCAACGCCGTGCAGAGAACGAAGATGATTACGACGTAGTGCTCACGGTGTCGGCGCCACAACCAGGCGTCAAAGTGCGTCACACGGTCAGTAATAAGCGTTCAACCGCAGGATTCGTGTGACTGCGGGCACCGGGAGGTGTGACAGGGGGCACGTCGCCTTAGGCGACGAGGCGCCGCCCGACGAAACAGAGCGCGAATGCGGCCACCGTCGTCAGCGCGATTGCGGCACCGGCCGCGATGCCGAAGGCGGCCGACGCGGCGAGCCCGACCATCGCGCTGGCGCCTCCGATAGCGCCCGCAATCGGCGTGAGGACACTGAGGCGGTCCGTGCACTGGCGCGCCGCGATCGCCGGCACCGTCAGCAGGGCGACGGCGAGGATCGTGCCGACCGCCGGAATCGCAGTTACCAGCGCCAGCGCGACGACCGACATGACGACGATGTCGAGCGCCACCGTCGAATACCCGAGCGCCCCGGACGCGGCGGGGTCGAACGCGGCGCTCACGAGCTCCTTGTGCAGCAGCGCCAACACTGTCAACAGGACGGCGCCCACCACCACGGTCAACGCGACATCTTGGTTCGTCACCGCCAGCACCTGTCCGACGAGAAACGCGCTCAGGTCGCGCGACTGGCCCGGGCTGGCCGACAACATCAGCACGCCGACGGCGAAGGCGCCGGCCAGTACGACGCCGATCGCGCTCGTCTCGTCGAGCGCCCGGCTGCGGCCGACGAGGACCACCGCGAGCGTCATCAACGCGGCGGCGACCACGCCGCCTAGGAACAGGCTGGCGCCGACCAGCGAGGCCGCCACGACACCGGGAAAGGTTCCGTGCGAGAGCGCGACAACGAAGAACGACATGCGACGCATGGCCACGTGCACGCCCACGACACCGGCGAGCACTCCGACGAGTGTCGCCTCGAGTAGCGCCCGGCGGAACAGGGGCGAGTGGAGTGCGTCGAGTACGGCGTTCACGCGACCGCGACCTGGCGACGAACCCAGAACCGACGCGACGCCGCGAGAACCGCCACAACAACGAAGACCACTTCGAACGCGACTACGACCGTGGCCCCCGGGGCCAAGCTCACATCGTGGTGTACCGAGGCGTCATAACTCACCGATAGGGCGATCCATCCCGCGGCGATGGCGATCGCCGCGCCCACCACCACTGCACCGGCGACGGACTTCGTGACCAGGCGCGCCGTAGCCGCGGGCGTCACGACGAACCCGACCACGAGCACGCTGCCGACGGCGCGCACCGCCGCCACGACTGCAAGCGCGACTGCGGCGTTCAGGACCACATCGAGCACGTCGACGCGATAGCCGAGGGCGCTCGCCTGCACGCGGTCGAAGGCAACGAGCACAAGTTCCTTGTGCAGCACGGCCAACGTCGCGACGAGCACCACGCCGATCGCGGCGGTCTCCACCACCTCCGTCACGCCGACGCCAAGGATGCGGCCGAAGAGCAACTGGTTGAGGTCCGCGGCGTAGCCGCTTCGGTGTGACACCACGGCGACTCCGAGCGCGAAGAACGCCACGGTCATCACGGCCAGCGCAGCGTCGGTGTTCACACGGTCGTCGCGGGTGAGCCCGACAAGCATCACGACGGTGACCGCCGCGGCGACAGCGGCGCCGAGCAGCAACGACGTCTCGAGCGCAAAGGCGACGGCAATGCCGGGGAACACCGTGTGCTGCAGGGCCTCGGTCAAAAACGTGAGCCGACGTAGCAACACGTGGATGCCCACCGCGGCACCGATCACACCGAGCAGGGCCACCTCGATCAGGGCCCGGGCCATGAACCCGGACTGATAGGGCTCGACCAGGAACCGGAACATCAGCGCGTCGAAACGAAGGTGGCGCCGTCAGCCAACACGATCGCGCCGTGCCCGTAGGCGTGTTGCAACCGGTGCGGCGTCAGCGTGTCGCGGATCGGACCGAACGCGACTTGGTGCGTGTTGAGCAGGCAGGCGTCGTCGCACGTGAGATGCGCAACCGCGAGGTCGTGCGTCGACATCACCACGGCGGCACCCTCGGCCCGCAGTTGCGCGAGCACGTCGACCACGAGGTCGGTGGTGAGGCTGTCCACGCCGTTGAAAGGTTCGTCGAGCAACAGCAGTTCGGCCTCTTGTGCGATTGCCCGCGCCAACAGGACGCGTTGGCGTTGCCCGCCCGACAACGCACCGAAGCGAGTCTTCGCCAGATCGTCGAGCCCGACGCGCGCGAGCGCGGCGCGGGCGGCGGCACGATCCGACGCACCGGCGCGGCGCAACCATCCGATCGTGCGGTACCGACCCATCAACACGACGCCGAGGGCGTCGATCGGGAACTGCGCGTCGAGCGAATCCGCTTGCGGCACGTAGGCGACGCGCCCGCGCGCCCGCTTCGGCGTGGTGCCCAGAACTTCGATGCGGCCGCGCACGAGGGGCACCGCGCCCACGATCGCCCGAATGAGCGTCGTCTTGCCTGCGCCGTTCGGCCCGATGAGCGCGACGGATCCACCTCGCGGCACGAGACCGGTCACCCCGTCGAGCGCGGTGGTCGCGCCAAACGCGGCGGTGGCATCCTCGAGTACGAGGGCGGCGCTAGACGAGGTTGTCAACGAACACCTTCGTGTTGTGCCGGAGCGCACCGATGTATGTCTCGCCCTCGGAGCCGGCCGGGCCGAGCGAGTCGCCGTAGAGCGAGTCGTCCCCGGCCACCACTTTCACGCCCGCTTCCTTCGCGATCGCTTCCGCGGTCTTGGCGGGCAGGGCGGTCTCGGCGAACACGGCCTTCACCTTCGTGGCCTTGATTTTGGCCACGAGCGCGGACACGTCCTTGGCCGACAGCTCGGCCTGTGTGTCGAAGCTCGGGATGACCGAGCCGACGAGCTGAAATCGATAGTGCGTGAGGTAGTAGGCGAAGGCGTCGTGGTTCGTGACCACCTTGCGGTTCGTGATGGGCGTGAGCTTGGTGATGATCTCCGCGTCCAGCGCCACGAGCTTCTTTTCATAAGCGGTGGCTCGGCGCGCGTAGGCGTCCGCGTTCTTGGCGTCCTTGCGTTCGAACGCCAGCGCGATGTTGTGCACCATCACGCGAGCCCACAGGGGGTTCTGCCAGATGTGCGGGTCGGCGTCGTGGTTGTCCTCCGCCGCGGGCAGGCCACCGGCCTTCTGCGTGATCACGTTCGTGCTCGCATCGACGACGAACGCCTTCGAGCCCGAATTCTTCATCGTGTCGTCGAACCACTTCTCGAGGCCCAGACCGTTCTTCACGATGACGTCAGCATCGGCGACACGCTTTACGTCGGCCGGGGTCGGTTCGTAGTCGTGCGGATCCACATTCGCCTTGAGCAAGCCGCGGACGGTGACGGTGTCGCCGCCGATCACCTTGGCCCACTCGGTCAGTTCGGTAGTGGTGGTGACCACGGTGAACGCCGGCGTACCGACCGCCGACGACTTCTTGTTGCTGTCGGCTTTACACGCCGTGGCGACGAGGCTGGCCAGTACACACAGGGTTACGGCGATCCGCTTCACGGTCCCATCCTATATTGAGAATGATTCTCAATGTCAATAGCCGTCGTTGGCATGATTCTGCGAGGCTGGACCCATGGCGTATGAAGTTCGAGGAGTAGTCGCGCTCACGAAGGGCGCACCGGTCAGCATCGAGACGATCATCGTGCCCGACCCCGGGCCGGGCGAAGCGGTGGTCAACGTGTTGGCGTGCGGCGTTTGCCATACCGACCTGCACTACCGCGACGGCGGCATCAACGACGACTTCCCGTTCCTGCTCGGTCACGAGGCGGCGGGCACGGTTGACGCGGTCGGTCCCGGCGTTACCAGCGTCGCGCCCGGCGACTACGTGATTCTCAACTGGCGCGCCGTGTGCGGCCAGTGCCGGTCGTGCAGAAAGGGCGATCCGGCGCATTGCTTCAGCACCTTCAACGCGAAGCAGAAGATGACGCTCAAGGACGGCACCGAATTGTCCCCCGCGCTCGGCATCGGCGCGTTCGTGGAGAAGACGCTCGTGGCCGCCGGCCAGTGCACGAAGGTCGATCCGGCGGCGCGTCCCGAGGCGGCCGGGCTACTCGGCTGCGGCGTGATGGCGGGCCTCGGCGCGGCCATGTTCACGGGCAACGTGCAGTACGGCGACAGCGTCGCGGTGTTCGGCTGCGGAGGCGTCGGTATCGCCGCGATTCAAGGTGCGCGACTCGCAGGCGCGACCACGATCATCGGCGTTGACTTGAACGCCGAGAAACTCGTGCAAGCGGAACGGCTCGGAGCGACCCACACCGTCGACGCCAGCGCGGTTGATCCCGTCGAAGCGATTCGGGCTTTGACCGATGGAAACGGCGCGAACGTGTGCATCGAAGCGGTCGGTAATCCGACGGTGTTCGAGCAGGCGTTCTATGCCCGCGACCTCGCTGGCACTCTGGTGCAGGTGGGCGTGCCCACGCCCGACATGAAGATCGACATCCCGATGATCGAGTTCTTCGGGCGCGGCGGTCAACTCAAGCCGAGTTGGTACGGCGACTGTTTGCCCGAGCGCGACTTCCCGATGCTGATCGACCTCTACCTGCAGGGGCGACTCGATCTCGACGCGTTCGTGAGCGAGGTCATACCGCTGGACGGCGTCGAGGCGGCGTTCGAAAAGATGCACCGCGGCGAGGTACTGCGGTCCGTCGTCTCGATGACGAAGTGATCGAACGCGTCATCACCTCCGGCGTCTTCGCGCTCGACGGCGGTGAGTGGCAAGTCGACAACAACATCTGGATCGTTGGCAACGACGACGAGGTGATGATCCTCGACGCCGCCCACGATCATCAGCCGATCGTGGACGCAGTACGCGGTCGACGGGTCAAGGCGATCATCGCGACGCACGGCCACAACGACCACATCAACGCGGCGGACGCGCTGGCCAAGGCGCTGGACGCGCCGGTGCTCATGCATGCGGCCGACCTCGAACTCTGGCACCAGGTGTACGAGCGCGTACCGGACGGCGTGCTCAACGATGGTGACGAACTGAACGCGGGCGGCGTGAGCCTCGAAGTGCGCCACACGCCAGGGCACTCACCGGGCGGGTGCTGCTTCTACGACGCCGAAGCGGGCGTGGTCTTTACGGGCGACACCTTGTTCAACGGTGGTCCCGGCGCGACCGGACGGTCTTTCAGTGATTATCCGACGATCGTCGCGAGCATTCGTGATCGCTTGCTCGTATTGCCGCCGGAAACCGTGGTGCATACAGGCCACGGGGACTCGACCACTATCGCGGCCGAGTCCCCGTCGTTACCTGAATGGTTGTCAAAGATCGACAACTGATGGGTCAGTCCTTGGAGGCCTCGGCCACCTGCTGCTCGATCTCCTTTTCCTTGGCTTCGGCTTCGTGCGCCTTGGCCTCGGCCCGAGCCTTGGTGGCCTCGGTTTCGGCTTCGCCCTTTTCTTTCTGAGCGGCGCCCTCCTGCTGCAGTTCCTTGTTATCGGTCAGGTCGCCGACGGCTTCCTTGACCTTGCCCTTCGCTTCTTCGAATACACCCATATCTCGCTCCTTACGCTTCCTTGGCGCGCTGCGCCATGACTTCACGCTTCTCGGCCGTCTTGGCCTTGACGTCTTCCTTCTCGGCCCGCAGCTCGGCCTTGAGGGCCTTCATTTCGGCGGCGGCGCGCTCTTGCTGGGCCTCGCCTTCCTTCTGCCACTTCTCGTTGCCAAGCAACACGCCGATGGATTCCTTACCGAGGCCCACCGCCTTGTCGCTGATGCCGCGCAGCTTGTTGAGATCAACGGTTCCGACCTGCATGTGTTCGCTCCTTGCGAGTTTGGGGACACCCAGGCCGTACCCGCGGGTCCCGCACACCAAACGCCGGTTAGCAAAACGCTGTCAGGAATTAGCAAGGGTTTTCACCTACGTTGCGCGGGATGGAACTGATCAATGGGTGGGAAACCATCGGTGGGGCGACGGGCGAGATGGCGATCTACGTGAGCCGTCCGGCATCCACGAACTCCCCATTGCCGGCGGTGCTGGTCCTGCAAGAGGTGTGGGGCGTCGACGGCCATATCGTCGACGTCACCGACCGCATGGCCGCGGCGGGATACCTGGCAGTCTCCCCCGACCTGTACTCGCTCGGCGGTGCTCGCCCGGACGCGATCGCGGCTGACCGGGTGGAGACGCTCAAGGCGTTCATGGACACGATCCCCATGGGCGCGTGGCAGGACAACGACGTGCGCAACGCGGCGCTGGCCAAGCTGCCCGAGGACGAGTCTGCGCGCATCAGCGAGACGATGACCACGCTCTTCGGTCAGTTCGCCAACATGGAGACCTTCATCGGCGAGCTGCGCGGCGTGGTCGCGTGGGCACGCGGGCGCGACGACTGCGACGGACGGGTCGGCGCGATCGGCTTCTGCATGGGTGGGGGCATGGCCGCACGGCTCGCCTGCGACGAGCCGAACCTGTCCGGCGCGGTGGGTTTCTACGGAGCCGCGCCCACGCCTGAGCAAATCGCCAACCTGCACTGCCCGGTGCTGTGCCTGCACGGCGAGCAGGACGAGCGGCTCGTCGCGACCGTCCCCGGGTTCCAAAAGGCTGCCGACGAAGCCGGCAAGTCATACGAGGCAGTGATCTATCCGGACGCGCCGCACGCGTTCTTCAACGACACGCGCGCGTCGTATCGGCCTGACGCCGCGCGACCCGCGTGGGCCCGCACCCTTTCGTTCCTCAACGAACACATCGCGAAGTAGGAGACTCGAGTTATGTCGATCAGCCCCGTAGTCGCGCGCAAAACGTGGCGCACCCTCGAACCGATTCACGGCTTTATCTACTTCGCTCCCGAAGCGGTGGACGCGTACGCGGCGCTCGGCGTGACCGGCCGGTCCGGCTACTTCGCGTCCCGCTCGGCGCCGATGGGCCCGGCGTCCGCCGAACTCGTGATCGCCACCTTCTTCAACTTCGATCCCGGCCTCGTCCGCCATGCGATGGACGGCGTGTGGGACATCGTGACGCCAGCGGCGTTGCTTGACGCGCGGCTGAACGCGGCCGGCGCGATGTTGCGCCGCACTATGGGCGACCTCGCGTCGACGCCCGACGTCGAGGAAGCCGCGGGCATCGCGCGGACGGCGGCCGAGGAAGCTGCGCTCCACCTCTCGGGCAAGCCGCTGTTCGCAGGCCACGCCGCGCTTAGCTGGCCCGACGATCCGCTGCTCGTGCTCTGGCACGCCCAGTCGCTCCTACGCGAGTTCCGCGGCGACATCCACATCGCGGCGATGTGCGCCGAGGGCATCGACGGATGCGAGGCGCTGGTGACGCACGCCGCGTCGGGCGACATCGCCGCCGGCATATTGCAGGCAAGCCGGGCCTGGTCCGACGAGGGTTGGAACGCGGCGGTCGAGTCGCTGAAGAGCAAAGGCCACCTCGACGCCGACGGCGCGTTCACCGAACAGGGCCGGGCGTCACGTCAGCGGGTTGAGGACCAAACCGATGTTGGCGCCACGGTCGCGTACGAGGCAATCGGCGAGGATGGCTGCGATCGCTTGCGGATGCTGTGCCGGCCGATGTCGAAGGCGATTGTCGAGAGCGGTGGCTTCGGCTTCCGTTAGGAGATGACCTCGCCTGTCACCCCGCGTGTCGCCGCCTCGATTGACGAGTTGATCGCGCGCGCGACCGATCGGGTGGACGTGCATCCCGATGACGGCAAGAGCGGCGCGCACTTCGAGTCGCTGCGCATCGATGGCGAGCAGTACTTCTTGAAGGTGCTGTCCTACGCCGGCGACTGGATCATGCGCTGTACCGGCAACACCGACCACTGGGAATACAAGGCGTGGTGCGACGGGCTTTACCACCGCGCGCCGCCCGAGATCGACCATGCGATGGTGGCGATGACACTCGACCGCAGCGGGCCCGAACCGCTGCTCGCGATGCTGATGCGCGACATCAGCGCCAGCCTCATCCCTGAAGGCGACGCGCCGATATCCCTCGAGGTACACGACGCCTTCATGGACCACATGGCCGCCTTTCATGTCGCGTACGCCGGCTGGAGCGACGACCTCGGCGTATCCACGATCGAGCAGCGCGTCGGCACCTTCTCCGACGACAACGTCGCCCGCGAGATGCAGGCCGACGACCCTCCGGTGCCGATCAAGGTCGCGCACGAGGGATGGGCCGTGTTGCCCGAACGCTCGCCGAAACTTTGGAGCGTCGTCAATCCCGTCCGGAAGAAGCCGTCGTCACTCGCGGACCGAATACGCGCGCTGCCGCTCACGTTCATCATGGGCGACTGGAAGATGGGCAACCTCGGTCACCACGCGGACGGGCGCACGGTGCTGGTCGACTGGGCCTACCCGGGTGCGGCGCCCGGCGCCTGGGACCTCGCGTGGTACTTGGCGCTCAACCGCGCCCGCATGCCGCGCTCGAAGGAAGAGTCGATCGCCGCGTACCGGGAAGGCCTGGAGTCGCGGGGTGTCGACACGGCGGCCTGGTTCGATGGACAGCTCCAGCTGTGCCTGATCGGAGTGATGGCGATGATGGGTTGGGAGAAGGCGGTGGGCGACGCTGACGAACTCGCGTGGTGGGAAGAAGCGGTCACCCGCCCAAGTGGCGCGTGAAGAATTGCTGGTTGATGTCGAACATGAACGGCGGCACCGCGGCGTGAGCGCCCGGGTTCAGCACCAGCATCTTTTCCTCTGAAGCAAACGCCTCGTACAGCTCGAGGCCTGACTCCACCGACACCAACTCGTCGCCCTGCTGCAGCATGAACTGCAACGGAATGGTGATCTGGCCCGCGGCCTCGAGGTAGCGGTTGCCGCCGCCGAGGCGTCCGCCCATGAGACCAAGCACGGCGCAACTGATGCGCTTCTCCACCGCGAGCAGCGGCACGCCGAACATCGTGCCCATGGACACGCCCCAGTACCCGGTCGGGCCGTCCCCCACGTCGTCGAGCTCCTCACACGCGTCGATCGTCGCTTGCCATTCGGCGACGGCGGCTTGCGCGCGCTGCTTCCGCTCTTGGCCGGTCAGCGTGTTCATCCGGTCGCGCACCTTCTCGAAGCGCTGCATCGGATCGAGGTCGCGTTCCTCGGCCGGGACGCGGTCGCCGTGGTCGGGCGCGTCGATCGCGACCGACGCCCAACCGTGCGCGGCGAGGCGGCGCGCGAACGCGGGAATGTGCGCCACCTTCTTGTGCTGCGTGCCACCGTGGCCGAACAGCACCTTCGGGCGCGAACCGGTAGCGCCCTCGGGCGTCCACACGACGCCGGGCACAACCTCGTTGCCCACCTTCAGGTCGAAGCGGCGCTCGATCAAGCCGCCGCCCTTGTCGGTCTCACTCACGATGTCCATGGCTGCTGACAGTACGTCTACGGTCCCTGGCCGTGCCGGACGAAGTGCCCAACCTCGAGGAAGCCGAGGAAGCGACTCTCGAAGGCGACCACCCGTATCGCCGGGGCAGCGCGCGGGCCGCGCTCGCCCACCGAGATTTCCGCCTGGTGTGGTCGGGTTCGTTGGCGTCGAACGTCGGCACCTGGATGCAAAACGCGGCGCTGGGCGCGCTTGCGTTCAAGCTGACCAAGTCGTCGAGCTTCGTCGCGTTGCTCGGCTTCGCGCAGCTGGGGCCGCTGTTGGCGCTGTCGTTGGTGGGCGGGCTGCTCGCCGATTCGATCGATCGCCGCTTGTTACTGGTCTTGGGACAGGCCGAGCAAATGACGCTGTCGTTCGTGCTGGCCGTCGTGGCCTCGCAGAGCCATCCGTCGCACGCCGCGCTGTTCTTCTGCGTGCTCGGCATCGGCATCGGCAATGCCCTGTCGGCGCCGACGCTCTCGGCCGTGCTGCCCCAACTCGTCGGGATGGAGGACTTGGCCGGAGCCGTGTCGTTGCAGTCTGTCCAGCTCAACCTTTCACGCGTCATCGGGCCGGTGATAGGCGGTCTGCTGCTGCCAAAGATCCATCCGTGGGGTGTGTTCACGCTCAACGGGTTCACGTATCTGTTCGCGATCACAACGCTGCTAATGGTGAAGATCCCCCGTCCCTACCCGGACCGGAGCGAGACCGGCATGCGCCGGGTGCTCGGCGGGTTCCGCGTCGCCCGGGAGGACGGCCTGGTCGGACGTTGCCTGATCTTGGTGACGACCTTCTCGTTCTTCTGCCTGCCGTTCATCGGCCTGCTGCCGGTGATCGCGGGCAAGAACCTCGGCATGGACGTGCAGGGGTTCCACTACGGCTTCTTGTTCGCCTGCTTCGGTTCGGGCGCCGCGCTCGGCGCCGTCGCCGTCGGCACGATCCTCGTGCCGTACTGCAAGGCGCGCGTGGTGCGTTTCGGTCTTCCGCTGTTCGCGGTGTCACTCGCGGTCATGGCGACATTGCGCGACCCCCTGCCCGCTTATCCCGTCGTCTTCCTCGTCGGCTTCTTCTACTTCGCGACGATCACGTCGCTTTCGACCGTGCTGCAAGAGCACCTCAGCCACGTCGTGCGCGGGCGGGTCATGTCGCTGTGGATCATGGGGTTCGGCGGCACGGTGCCACTCGGCCTGCTCGCCGGCGGCTGGATCGCCGATCACACGTCGGTTACCACCGTCTTGCTTATCGGCGCGGTGATCGCGCTGGTGCTCGCCGCCACTATCGACCTGCGTCAGCCCGAGGACGCCTGAGGCAACTCGCGCCAGAGTTTGTTCAGCGCGGGCACAATCCGCGACAACTCTTCGAGGTGCGAGGCCGACAACCGCTCGAGCGCCTGGACGCCCTTGGGTCGCAACTCGACGCGCACGATGCGGTGATCGGTGGCGTCGCCGACCCGCCGCACCAGGCCGGCCGCCTCGGCCCGGTCAACGAGTTCGACGACGCTGTGGTGGCGCTGCATCAAATGGTCGACGAGGTCGTTCACGCTCGGCGACGACGCATGACCGCGCACGGCCAGCAGCAGCTGATGCTGGGCCGCGGTGATGCCCGCTTCTCGGGCCTGTTCCTCGCTCCAGTGCAAGAACCGGCGTAGCCCGTCCCGAAACGTGAGCAGCCGGGCGTAGTCCTCATTGGACAGATTCATATCGTGTCACGATATTCTTTTCGCGTGACTCGTTGGCGCACCCCGCTCGATCGATTGCTGTTGCTCACCGCCGGCGGCGCCGCGCTCGGCTTCGCCGGTGGCGGAGCCGCGTGGGTGCTGCTCCGCCTCATTCGGCTGATCACCAGCCTCGCCGTGTTCGGCCGCGTGGGTTTCAACCCGCCGTCGTTCCGGCACCTGCACGCGAGTCCCCGGATTTTCATCGTCGCCGTGATCGGCGCCCTTACCGTGAGCCTGCTCGCGAAATGGGCTCCGGTCATCCGCGGCCACGGAATTCCCGAAGCGATGGAAGTGGTGCTGACAAAACGCAGCCGCATCTCGCCCCAGACGGCGGTCGCGAAGCCCCTCAGTGCCGCAGTCGCAATCGGGACGAGCGCGCCCTTCGGCGCGGAGGGCCCCATCATCGTGACGGGGGGCGCGCTCGGATCACTCCTAGGCCAACTGATCCACGTGTCGGCATCGGAGCGCAAGATCTTGCTCGCCTGCGGAGCGGCCGCGGGGATGTCGGCCACGTTCGGCGCACCGCTCGCCTCGGTGATGCTCGCGGTCGAACTGCTCCTGTTCGAATTCTCCGCCCGCGCTTTGGTGCCGCTCATCGTGGCGACGTGCGTGGCCGGCGGCGTCCACACCGCGATCATCGCGACGGGCCCGCTGTTCCACGTCCCGGCCTACGACTACCCCGGGCTGACCTCGCTGCCCGCCTTCGCATTGCTCGGCCTGAGCTGTGGCGTGCTCGGCGCCGTCGTCGTCCGGGGCCTGTTCCTCATCGAGGCCGGCTACCGCCGCCTCCCGGTGTCGGACTTCTGGCACCCGGTGATCGGCGCCGTCGCGTTCGTCGCGGTGGGTTCGATCGCACCACGCGCGCTCGGCGTCGGCTACGACGCGATCGGCGACGTGTTGAGCAACCGGCTCGCGCTCGGCACAGTAGCGCTACTCGGCGCGATCAAGCTCGTCTCGTGGTGGCTGGCTCTCGGGTCCGGCACCAGCGGCGGCACCCTCGCCCCCATCCTGCTGATCAGCGCCTCGTTTGGCGCGCTCGTGGGCAACGGCATCAACCACGTGATTCCCGGACCTGCTATCGCGCTCGGCGCGTTCGCCGTCGTCGCCATGGCGGCCACGTTCGGCGCCGCGACGCGTGCAACGTTCACCTCGATCGTGTTCGTCTTCGAGCTGACACGGAACTACAACGTCGTGGTTCCGCTGATGCTTGCGGTCGCGCTCGCCGACCTCGTCTTCAATGCGTTGAGCGAGCACTCGATCATGACGGAGAAGTTGCACCGTCGCGGCGTTCGGGTCGGCCGCTTCTACGGCGTCGACCCGTTGGTCACCACCACGGTCGGCGAGATCATGAGCGAGCCGACCGCGCAGGACCACACCGTCACCGGCCTCACGGTCTCGTCGTCGGATCGCGCCATCACCGCGCTCGACGTCATGCTCGACCACTCGGTCGAGCGCGTCGCCGTCGTCGACGACGGTGAACTCGTGGGCTGGTGCACCCACGCCGACGTGTTGAAGGTGCGGGCGCAGGAGCGCTTGGCCGAGGTCCGCCACGACGAGGATCGCTTTAGCTTGCGGAGGCGCGCCAAGCCCTAACCTCGCCGCGTGAGCACTGAGCAGACCATCGCGGCGACCACGGTCGTTACGCCAGAGGCACTGCTCACGCCCGGCGAGGTCACGATCGACGGCGGCGTGATCGTCGACGTGCGAGCGACGACCGGGCCTGTCCCCGACCGCGTGCTGTGTCCCGGCTTCATCGACCTACAAGTGAACGGGCACGACGACGTGCACGTCGCCTACGCGACCGGCGCGGCGTGGGACCGGATGGACGAGATCCTGGTCGCGCAAGGGGTCACCGGCTGGTGCCCGACGCTCGTCACCGCGCCGTTCGACGCGTTCGCCGCCCCACTCGCCGAGATCGCGGGAGCGGCGGCCCGTGCTGGAACCCCGACGCGGCCCGCGATTTTGGGCGCGCACCTCGAAGGACCATTCCTCGGAGGTGCGCACGGCGCGCACAACCCGGCGTGGGTAGCCGAGCTCGACACGGCGTGGCTCGAAGGCCTGCCCGAGATCGTCAAGGTGATCACGCTTGGCCCTGAACTCGACGGCGCCGCGCAAGCGATCACGACCTTGGTGCACGGCGGTGTGCTCGTGAGCATGGGCCACTCGAACGCGACGTACGAACAGACAGTCGCCGGCGCCGATGCGGGCGCCCGGCTCGTCACCCACCTCTTCAACGGCATGAGTCCGTTGCACCATCGCAACCCGGGCATCCTCGGCGCCGCGTTGAGCGACGACCGATTGGTGCCGTCGCTCATAGCGGACGGCGTGCACGTGCACCCCGCGGCGTTGCGCGCCGCGGCGCGAGCAAAGGGCCCGGGGGGCTGGGTGCTGGTCACCGATGCCGTGGGCTGGCGCGACGCGTCCGGTGGGCGCCAGGGCGTCGAGATCGTGGACGGCGCGCCGCGGCTGCCGAACGGCACGATCGCCGGTAGCTGTCTCACGATGGACGCGGCGATCGCCCGCATGGTGCACGAGGCCGGCATCGACCTCGTGGATGTCGTGCGGGCGGCGTCGACCACCCCGGCCGAGCTGCTGGGACGTTCGGACGAACGCGGCGCGATTGCCGTCGGGCTGCGCGCTGATCTCGTCGCGCTCGACCCGCAGACGTTGTGCGCCCGCGAGGTCTGGATCGCTTCGTAGCGATGTTGATCGTTCGCTCGATCCAGAAGGCACCCCTGCCGTTTCAGCGGCTGGCGGTGGTGCAAGCGTTTCATGGGGTCGGCGACGCGATGGTTGCCGTCGCCCTGGCCAACACGCTGTTCTTCAACGTGCCGATCGGCGAAGCCCGCGACAAGGTGGGGCTGTACCTCGCGCTCACGATGACGCCGTTCGCGGTGCTGTCCCCCCTCGTGGGTCCTTGGCTCGACCGGCGCCGTGGCGCGTACCGTCTCGGGATCCTGGTCAGCGCGTTCGGGCGCGCCGGCCTCGCGCTCGCACTGGCGTCGCGCACGAATCGCCTCAGCCTTTATCCGCTCGCGTTCGGACTGCTCGTGTTGTCCCGGGTACACGGCATCAGCCGCAGTGCGATCGTGCCGAACTCGCTCGGCGACGAGAAGCCGTTGATCTGGGGCAATGCGTGGCTGTCGGTGATCTCGGTCGCGGGCGCCGCGGTTGGCGCGGGCATCGCCGCCGGGCTGCAACAGGTCTTTTCGACGAAGGTCGCGTTGTGGGTGGCGTCGGTCGTGTTCGTGTTGATGATCGTGACGTCGCGCGCGCTGCCCAAGCCTGAGAAAGGCGAGCGCCGCAAGAAGGTGACGGGCGACTTTCGCGCGCTGCTCACGTCGCGACTGGTCGGCGCCGGTGTCGCGATGGGCGCGAGCCGAGCGAGCGTGGGGTTCCTCACGTTCCTCCTCGCGTTCGTGTTACGAGCGCGCGGCGAGGGCACCCGCGGGTTCGCGATTGCGATCGCGGCGGCGGGCGTGGGCGGGCTCATCGGATCTTGGATTGCGCCGGTGTTGCGGCGCGTGCTGCGCGAGCAGTTGCTGCTGCTTACCGCGCTCATCGCGATGGGCGTGGCCGCGCTGTTCACTGCCAGCCACTTCACCCTCACGTCAGCGGCGATCGTCGCCGGCACGATCGGGCTCGGCAGCAGCGCCGGCCGACTCGCCTTCGACAGCCTCGTGCAGCACGACGCGCCCGAGCAGATCCGCGGCCGCACGTTCGCGCGCTACGAAACGATCTTCCAACTGTGCTGGGTGGCCGGCGCCGGGCTCGCGACCCTCGTGCCCTTCCACGCCCGCGGCGGCATGCGCTCTCTCGCCGCCATCTGCTTCGGCGGCATAGCCCTATCGGTGTACGGCCTAGTCAAGCGCGCGCAGCCCGAGGCGCCGGCGCTAGCCCCCACCGACTGAAACAGTCGGCGACGGGCGCGGAGGATCCGGCTTGCCCGGTCCGTAGCAAAAGAACGCCGGCCGTCAGGCCGTCGATCAAGCTCGTGGCGCAACCTCCGGTTGCGACACGATTCGCGGTCAGTTGACGGAGCGCTCGCGGCCTTCCCAGAAGGGGGCACGGAGTTCTCTGCGGAGGATTTTGCCGCTCGGGTTGCGTGGGAGGGCGTCGATGAAGCCGATGCCGGTGGGGCACTTGAAGTGCGCGAGGCGCTCGCGGGCGAAGGCGATGATTTCTTCGGGGGTGGGGTCGGCGCCCTCGGCTTTGACGACGAGCGCGTGGACCGTCTCACCCCATTTCTCGCTCGGAATCCCGAACGAGGCTACGTCGGCGATACCGGGGTGGGACATGAGGCAGTTCTCGATTTCGGCCGGGTAGATGTTCTCGCCGCCCGAGATGATCATGTCCTTCACGCGATCGTGGATGAACAGGTAGCCGTCGGCGTCGAGGTAGCCGGCGTCGCCGGTCTTGAGCCAGCCGTCCTCGGTGATGGTGTTCGCCGTCTCGGCCTCTTTGCGCCAGTAGCCCAGCATGTTCTGACCAGTGCGAACCCAGATCTCTCCCACGTCGCCCAGCGCCGCATCGGTAAGCGTGTCGGGATCGATGATGCGCAACTCGACGCCCGTCATCGCCTTGCCGGCGGCGCGCAGGCGATGCGCGTTCGGACCGTCCGGATCGTGGTCTTCAGGCATCAACGCGACGACGGCGCCAGTCGTCTCGGTCATCCCGTACGCCTGGATGAAGTTTGCGCCGAAGGTCTTGATTGACCCAGAGAGCACTTCGAGCGAGATCGGTGACGCGCCGTAGACGATGGTGTGGAGCGACGAGAAGTCGACGTCGTTGACGCCGGGCATCATCAACATGAACTGCAGCACCGCGGGCACCGCGAACATGTTGGTCACGCGCTTGGCCGGAATGATCTCCAAGATCGCGTTCGGATCGACCTCGCGCATCAGGATCGTGTGGCAACCGACGAACAAGCCCACCGTCGCGTAACCGCTGCCGCCGATGTGGAACAGCGGCATCGCGACGAGGTTCACACTGTCGGGGCTGAAGCCCCAGTCGGGCGCCGCAGTCGGCAGCAGCGAGAACAGGTTCGCGTTCGTCAGCATTACGCCCTTGGGCAAACCGGTGGTGCCCGAGGTGTACAGCTGGAAGCACACGTCACCTGGCCCCGGTTGGGCACCCGGGTCGGTCGCGGGCTGCGCGTCGACCCAATCCTCATACGCGTCGTAACCGGAATGGCCACCGATCACGACGATCTTCTTTATGGACGAGAGCTGGCTCGCGATGGCGTCGAGCACGCCGGTGAACTCGCTCCCGACCACCAGCACCTTGGAGTCCGAGTCCTCGAGAATCTGTGCGACTTCGGGGGCGGCCAGCCGCCAGTTCACCGCGACGTTCACTGCGTTGAGCTTGCTGCCACCGAAGAGCAACTCGAAGTACTCGACGCTGTTCTTGTCGAGGATCGCCACCCGATCCGTGGCGCCGACGCCCTCGGCCGCGAGCGCGTTCGCCACCTGATTCGAACGGGCGTCGAGCTCTCCGAAGCTCACCGTTCGGTCGTCGAACGTGATCACCGGTTTGTCGGCGCGCTCGGATCCGTGCACGCGAATGAGCTCGGCCAGGCTGTTGATAGCTGTCACCCACGTATCTTGACGCGATGGACGAGATCCTTGCTGCCCTCGAAGAACAGCAGGCGGAACTAGAAGGACTAATCAGCCCGGTCGATGCGGCCGCGTGGTCGCAACCGTCGCGATGTGACGGCTGGACGGTGTCCGACGTCATGTTGCATCTGGCGCAGACCAACGAGATGGCCATTGGCAGCCTCACGGGGCGCTTCGACGAGGTGCTCGTCGAACTCACGACCGGGCTGGGCTTGTCGGAGAACGTTGACGACGGCGCGGGACTCATGGTCGAGAAGGACCGAGGCGCGTCTCCGACCGAGGTCTATGCGCGCTGGCGTGGCGGCGTAGATCAGATGATGGCCGCCTATCGCGCCGCCGACCCGCACGACCGCGTGCCGTGGGTGGCCGGCACGCTGTCGGTCCACACGCTCGCTACGACGCGTTTGGCCGAAACATGGATCCACACCAATGACGTCGCCTTCGGTCTCGGAGTGTTGCTGCCGGCGCCCGAGCGCCTGCGACACATCGCGCGCTTGGCGTGGCGCACCCTGCCGTACGCCTTCACGCGCGCCGGCCGCGAGATGCGGGGCCGCGTCGCGTTCGAACTGACGGGGCCTTCGGGCGACGCGTGGCGCTTCGCATCCGACGACACGCCGGACACGATCGTGCGCGGCCCCGCCGCGGACCTTTGCGCGGTAGCCGGTCAGCGCGCCAAGGCGCCGGACACCGGCCTTACGGCTGAGGGGCCCGACGCCTTGGATGTGCTCGAGTTGGTGCGGACGTTCGCGTAACGATCGCCTGACTACGCCGAGGCCGCGGTGGTCGGCGTGGTGCCCTTCGGGCCGCCGTCACCGAATCCGCGACCGCCGGGGCCGCCGGGGCCGCGCTCGGGGGCCGGGTCTTGGACGTCGGTGACCTTGAAGTCCTTGTCCTCGTGGACGAGCACGCGCGTGGTGCCGTCGGATTTCGTCAGCAGCGCGACGTAGCCGTCTCCGCGATCGTGACCGACCTTGTCGACGGTGGCGCCGGATAACGCGGCGAGCGCGGCGGCCTTGACCTTGTCCGCCGTGGCGCCGTCGAGCGGTGCACGATCGCCGGGACCGTGGTCGCCGGGGCCATGGTCGCGCCCGAACTTCGCGGGCGCGGGGTCCTCGACGCTGGTCACGTTGAAGTCTTTGTCCTCACGCGCCAGGACATGCGTGGTGCCGTCGGCCTTGGTGAGCGCGGCGACGTAGCCGTCATCGCGGTCATGGCCCATCTTGTCGACGGTGGCACCGGGAACAGCTTTGAGCGCGGCGGCCTTCACCTTCGCGGCGGTCGCCTGGTCAAGTGGGGTCCGATCGCCGCATTTCGCGATGTCGGGGGAATCGGCCTTCGTGGTAGTCGGCGTGTCGGTCTGGGCGCCGGCGCCGCCGGAGTTGAGCAGCGAGCCGGCACCAAAGCCGATCAGGGTCGCCACGCCGACTGCGGCAGGAACCAGAACACGTGCGGACATACGGGGAGTACTCATGACCTGCATGATCGACGACCCACCTGTGAAACCCCGCGTTCAAATATGGGAACTTCGTGAGAATGTTCGGCATGCGTTCTGAGCAATTGACCGAACGGTTACGAGAAGTGCACTTCGCGTCGGCGTTGCTAGAGCGCGAGTCGCCGGTGCGCATTCTGTTGCCCCGCGATTTCGACGGCGTCACCCCCCTCCCTGTCCTGTGGCTGCTGCATGGCGGTGTGGACGACTGGCGGTGCTGGACCGACAAGGGCGCGGCGGAGTCCGTCACCGAAGGCCTCGATCTGATCGTGGTCATGCCCGATACCGGTATGGCCGGCTGGTACTCGGACTGGCTGCGGGACGACGAAAACACGATCGGTAAGCAGCACTGGGAGTCGTACCACCTCAACGAACTGCGGCCCTGGGTCGAGCAGACGTTCAATACCCGCACCGATCGCGCCGGGCGCACCGTCGCCGGGCTGTCGATGGGCGGCTTCGGCGCCATGAAGTACGCGGCGCGCCATCCCGAGTTGTTCGGCTTCGCCGCCGCGTTCTCGGGTGGCGTCGACATCCTCGACGAACGCATCGGCAAGACCGTCGACGCGATGGCGGCATTGAGCGGCGGACGCAAAGGCGACACGTGGGGGCCGTATCCCGATTCGATTCCGATCCGCCGCCAACACAACCCGGTCGATCTGGCCGAGGCCTTGCGCGGCACGGTGCTGGAGCTGCGCACCGGCAACGGGAGGCTCAAGGCCGACGGACCGGTCGTCGACACGATCGAGGCAGGCGTGCACCGCGGCATGACGACGCTGCACAATCGCCTCGTCGAGTTGGGGATCGATCACGTGTGGGACGACTATGGCCCCGGCCTGCACGACTGGCCGTACTGGTCGCGGGCCCTCGCCCAGACCCTTCCCGCGTTGATGCACTCGACAAGGCAATAACTGTTTACGCGAGTATGCGCGCATGACGATGCAGCTGGATCTGGGGCCGGAGGCAAAAAAGTTTCGCGACGAAGTGCGGGGATTCCTCGAGGCGCACCAGCCCGAGGGCCTCGACGGCATGGACGCCGAGCAAGCCAGCTTCGCGGCCACGCCCGCCACGCGCGCGTGGGGCGACAAGCTCGCCGAGCACGGCTTCATGTGCGTCTCGTGGCCCAAAGAGTTCGGCGGGCGGGGCCTGAGCGGCATCGAGGTGGCCGTGCTCAACGAAGAGTTCGCGCGAGCACACGTCCCCCGGGTCACGCGCGGCATGGGCGAATGGCTGGTCGGGCCGTCGATCATCGTCCACGGCACCGACGAGCAGAAGGCGAAGTTCCTTCCCCGCATCATCAGTGGCGAGGACCGCTATTGCCAAGGCTTCTCCGAACCCGACGCCGGCTCGGATCTTGCGGGGCTGAAAACGCGCGGCGTGATCGACGGCGAGGAGGTCGTGATCACCGGACAAAAGGTGTGGACCTCCGGCGCGCAGCAAGCGAACATGATGTTTTGCCTCGCCCGCACCGACCCTGATGCGCCGAAACACAAGGGCATCTCCTACGTGTTGTTGCCGATGCAGAAGGAGGACGGGTCGAGCAACGGCATCGAGTTGCGCCCGATCAAACAGATCACGGGCAGCGCTCACTTCACCGAAACGTTCCTCAGCGAAGCGCGTGCGCCCGTCGCCAATGTGATCGGCGGGTTGCACAACGGATGGCGCGTAACGATGACCACGCTCGGCAATGAGCGCGGCGGCAACGCGACCACGCAGCACGTGCGGTTCACGAAGGAGTTCTGGGACCTCGTGAGCGAAGCCCAAAAGCGCGGGAAGCTCGATAGCCCGGTCATGCGCCAGAACTTCGCCCGCGGCTTCACGAACGTCGAACTCATGCGGTACGCCGGCCTGCGGACGCTGAGCGAGGTTCAGGCGAAGAAGGAGCCGGGCCCGGGCGCATCGATCAACAAGATGTTCTGGTCCGAGCACCATCAGTGGTGGGGCGAAGTCGCGCTCGACGTGATGGGCATGGACGCGACGATCTTCCCCGAGCAACGCGACGAGGAGTACCGGCCGGGCAAGTGGCAGCAGACCTTTTTGGTCAGCCGCTCGGAAACGATCTGGGGCGGAACCGCCCAAGTGCAACGCAACATTGTCGGCGAGCGAGTGCTCGGCCTTCCTAAAGAACCAGGAGTGGAGAAGAAGTGACTCGCTTAAACGAAGGACGCGTGGTTGTCATCACCGGAGCCGGTGGCGGCATCGGCCGGGAGCACGCGCTCCTGTTCGCCGAGACCGGCGCCAAGATCGTGGTCAACGACCTCGGCGGCGACATGGACGGCACGGGCACGCCCTCGACGGGCCCCGCGCTCGCGGTGGTGGAAGAGATCAAGGCGCTCGGCGGCGAAGCGGTCGCGAACGGCGACGACGTGTCGGACTGGGACGGCGCCGGCCGCTTGATCAACACGGCGATCGAACAGTTCGGACGCATCGACGTGCTCGTGAACAACGCCGGCATCTTGCGCGATCGCATGTTGGTGAACATGTCGATCGACGAGTGGGACGCCGTGATCAAGGTCCACCTGCGCGGCACGTTCTGCCCGACCCGTCACGCCATCGATTTTTGGCGGGCGCAGAGCAAGGCGGGGGTCGACAACGACGCTCGCATCATCAACACGACGTCCTCGTCGGGCATCTACGGCAACGTCGGCCAAGCGAACTACGGCGCCGCCAAGATGGGCATCGCCGGCTTCACGATCATCGCGTCGAAGGAACTCGGTCGCTACGGCGTCACCGTGAACGCGATCGCGCCCGGCGCGTTGACGCGCATGACGGAGAACCTCAACCCGAATCGTCCGCAGATCGAAGAGGGCAAGTGGAACCCGTTCGGCCCGGAGAACATCGCGCCGCTGGTGGTGTGGTTGGGTAGCCCCGAGGCTTCCGGGGTCACCGGTCGTGTGTTCAACGTCGCCGGCGGACGGATCTCGGTGGCCGAAGGTTGGGTCGCGGGCCCGGGTGAAGATCACGGCGCGAAGTGGGACCCGAACGAACTCGGCAAGATCATTCCGGATCTCGTCGAGCGCGCCGCGCCGAACGCGGAGACGAGCGGCAAGCGCCCGAAGCAGTGATCAAGCTCTCGTTCTCGGTCCGCCGACTCGACTCGGTCCCCGAGGACGAGTTCCACCGCTACTGGCGCGACGAGCACGGGCCGCTGGTGCGCTCAGTCAAGGACGACATCGGTGTCGTGCGCTACGTGCAGTCGCACACGATCACCACGCCGATCAACGAGGCGATGCGCCAGAGTCGCGGCGCGCTCGAACCCTTCGACGGTGTGGCCGAACTGTGGTGGGACTCGCTCGAGACCTTCATCGGGGGCTCGAGCTCGGAGGCGGGTCGTCGCGCTGCCGCGCTCTTGCTCGAGGACGAGAAGCGGTTCATCGATCTCGCGCGGTCGAGCCTGTTCGTCACCGAGGAATCGGTGATCATTGGCGACTGAGCTTGAGGCGGCGTTTCCGCCCGGGCGCTGGCGCGCCGACTGGATCTGGGCGGCTGACGCACCGCGCGACGGCCGACACGTGGTGGCGTTGCAGAAGACATTCGATCTCGCCGACGTGCCCGCACGCGTGCCTGCCCGTTGGTGCGCGGTATCGCGGGTCACGCTGTATGTGAACGGCGTCGAGATTGGCCGCGGCCCGGTGCGGTCGAACCCGCGCACGCAACCGGCCGACGACATCGACCTCGCGCCCTACCTACAGACGGGCACGAACACCGTCGCCGCGCTCGTCACCAGTTACGGCGGACCGACCGCGTGGTACTTGCCGCCGCCCGTGTTCTCGAACCACGTCGCCCGCGGCGCGTTCGTGTTCGAAGCGCTCGCCGGGGACGAGTGGCTGGTCTCGGATACGGAGTGGCAGGCGCGGACGTTGGCGAACTGGACCGCGACGAGCGGCGGCGGCGTGTCGGGTCGCGGCCGCGAATTCGTCGACGCGAACTCGCTCGACCGCGACTGGCAGACCGGTTCGCTCGACTGGCCCGCCGCAATCGTGCAGGACAGCCACGCCATGGGCGAGCCGGGCTTACGCAAGCCGCCGACGTATCCGATCGGCCCCTTCGGTCGACGACCGATCGGGTGGCCCGTGCCCACTGATGTCGAGTTGAAGAACGCCGGCCGCGGCGGCTGGGTCGCCGAGCGCATCACGCCGGGCACGATCGTGATCGACGCTGAGGGCCCAGCCGACGCGGTAGTGACCGTGACCACGTCGGAGTTTCTGGTCGACGGGCAGCCGTCGCCCAACGAGCACGATGCGTCGGTCGCGTTCACGCTCGACGGCACCCGCCGCGTCCTCGAGTCGTTCGATTACTACGGCGGACACGGTGTGCAGGTCGAGGCCCCCGACGACGTCACCGTGCACGGCGTGACGATCTGCGAGCGCCTGTACCCCGTCGAACCCGGTGCGTCGTTCGAGTGCAGCGACGACCTACTCAACACGATCTGGTCGGTCGGCCGACGGTCGGTCACCATCAATTCGTTCGACGCGTATACCGACTGTCCCACGCGCGAGCAGCGGGCGTGGACGGGCGACTCCGTCGTGCACCAAATGGTCGACCTCACCACCAACTTCGATTGGCGGCTCGCGCGTCGCCATCCGCGACTCACTGCGGTGCCGCGCGCCGACGGGATGTTGCCGATGGCCGTTGGCGGTGACATTGAATTCACCGACTTCACGATCATTCCGGACTGGGCCCTGCACTGGGTGCACTCGGTGTGGAACCTGTACCGCTACTGCGGCGACCGCGACGAGATCGCGTCGCTGCTCGGCGTGGTCGAAGGTGTGGTGCGCTGGTTCCTCCCGTTCTGCGACGACGACGGGCTGCCGACCGATGTCTACGGCTGGGTGATCATCGATTGGTCGGCGATGTATACCGATGGCGTGTCGTCCGCGCTGTGTGGACTCTGGGGAAGGGCGCTGCTCGAATTCGCCGAGATGTCGGCGTGGCTCGGCGACAAGGGGCGAGCCAAGTGGGCCAAGGACACGCACGCGCGGTTGGCCAAGGGCTTCGAGCGGTTGTGGGACAAGAAGCGCACGCGGTACGTCGACCACATCGGCGAACTCGGCGACCCCGGCGTGGCGTCACAGGCCGGCCAGGCCGCGGCGATCGTCGGCGCGCTCGCACCCAAGCGCCGTCATGCCCGCCTCGTCGAGGTAATCACCGACCGCGACAACCACGTAGCCGCCACCTTCAGCGCGAAGACGGAGGCGAACGCGGTGTCCGACGCGGTTGTCGGCGGCGGTTACCTGCGGCGCGGCCACCCGGCGAAGCAGTGGTGGGACCAGGACAAGGTGGTGACCGCGCAGCCGTTCTTCCGTTACGTGGTGCACGACGCGCTCGTCGCGGCGGGACGGGCCGATCTGATCGTCGACCAGTGCCGTGACTGGGCCGTGGCGCTCGAGCGGTGCCCGACGTCGTGGACCGAGTGCTGGTTCGGCGGCACGATCAGTCACGGCTGGTCGTCGACACCGACGCGGGACCTGATGCAGCGAGTCCTCGGCGTCACGCCCGCCGAGCCCGGCTTCACGTTGGCGCACATCGAGCCGAACCTCGGCGACCTCGCCTGGGCGCGCGGCACGCTGCCGTCGCCGCTCGGGGGAATCAGCGTGTCAATCGACGCGGGGTCGGTAGAAATCCTTTCGTCGGCGCCCTTCGTCTACCGCGGCGAGCATTACCGCGAGGGTTCGCACTCGTTGCCGCGATGATCGCGCCCGGGTTCGAACAGGTAGGCCGGGCGTTCGAGGAGAACTTCACGTCACGCGGCGACGTCGCCGCCGCGGTGTGCGTGTACGTCAACGGCGCGCCCGTCGTCGACCTGTCCAAGGGATACGCCGACGACGCGTTGCAGTTCGTGTTCTCGACGACCAAAGGCGTCACCGCGATCGTCGTCCACATGCTGGCGCAAGAGGGCAAGCTAGACCTCGGCGCGCCGATCGCCGACGTGTGGCCCGAGTTCGCGGAGAACGGCAAGGGCACGATCACGCTGCGTCACGTGCTCGGCCACCGCGGCGGCATTCCCGTGCTCGACGGCGAGTTCACGCTTGACGACCTCTTTGACGTCGAGGTGATCGACGCCGCGATCGAGCGGCAGAAGCCGATCTGGAAGCCGGACTCGAAGCACGGCTACCACGCGCTTACGTACGGCTGGATCATCGACGGCGTCGTGCGGCGAGCCACCGGCAAGACCGTGTCGTCGCTGGCGCAAACGCGGATCGCGAAACCGTTGGGCCTCGACCTCTGGATCGGCACGCCCAAGACCAAGCACAAGCTCGTTGAACCCGTGATCGAGGCGCCCGCGCTCGACATCAAGATCAAGAACCTCAAGCCCCTGCTAAATCCGAAGGTCTTCGCTATGACGGCGAAGGTGCTCCGCGAGATGCGCAACCCGAACTCAATTGTGAACCGCGGCGTTTACATCAACGGCGCGTTCGACAACGCGGCATGGAACGACCCGCGCCTCTGGGCGGCCGCGTGGCCGGCGGCGACGTGCATCACCAACGCACGATCGCTCGCCCGCATGTACGCCGCGTGCGTAAGCGAAGTTGACCGGGTGCGCCTCCTCGACGAGAGCACGGTCGAGCTCGCTCGCTCGGAGGTGAGCTTCGGGTCCGACGCAACGTCGGTATTCCCGTCGCGTTTCGGCCACGGCTTCCACCTGCACCACGAAGGCGCCCCGTTGCTGACCGACGGATCGTTCGGTCACGGCGGCATGGGCGGATCCCAGGCCTTCGCCGACGTCACCCACAACGTCGGCTTCGGCTACGTCATGAACCAGATGCAAACCATCAGCCAGCGCGCGTCGTCGCTAGTCGACGCGCTCCGCACCTGCCTGTCGTAGCCCGGCACACCGATCAGGGCGGAGCCCGTGGATAAGGCTCCATTGGAGCCTCCAGGTCCCGACGGAACAGCGAAAGGACCGGCATTACCGCGCACTCGCGTACGGCAATTGCAGGTTTTTCGCGCGAGTGACGGGACAACCCCGCAAGTACCTCCGGACACCACCCGAGATCCGGCAATCTCGCGCACTCGCGCCGCCCGCCCGCGACTTCTGGTTACTTCCCGTCGCTAGGCGACGCGAACTGACCAGAAGTGCGGTCGGCTAACGCATACGTGCCGATCTTTCTCGCACGCGAAGAACAGACTGTCGCTATGGGAACCCACGCGTGGGTTGCCGTCTATGACGTTGTGCTTCGAGCACTGAACGATGACGTTGGCATCGTTGCGAACCCTCCGACGTCGCCGGACGAGGTCGAATTCGTCGCGGAGACGTTGGCCGACCACATCGTCGAAGCGTTTGTGACGCAGCCGCGCCAGTAGCGCATACGGATATCGCTTCCGGGCGATTCCGCGGAACCGTCTTCGCTCGGCTGAATTCGCTCGGATGCGGGCCTGCACCGTTACCGGTGCGGCGTCATCCGGAGTTAGCGCGGGTTCCAGGGGCCGAAGCCGCCGATCTTGTCGACGGTGATGTGCACGATGTAGCCGGCGTCGGGGTCGGTGGACGGGCGGAACTCGGCGTCGGGGCCGACGTAGACCTTGCCCAGTTCGTACAGGAGTTGCGCGGCGCCGCCCTCGGTGACGCGCGCGGTGCCGTGGATCAGCAACGAATGCTGCATGCCATTCGGCTCGCGCGTGTCGTCCTCGAGCGACAGCACGATCGTCGGGTTCCGCTGCAGGTTCTTCACCTTCTGCCACGCCCCCATGTGCGCGGACACGATCTCGTCGCCGTCCACGCCCACCCACATCACGCTCATCTGCGGACTGCCATCGGCGTTGACGGTGGCGCAGTGAGCGAGCTTGCCGGACGTGAGCAGAGCGCGAGCGGCGTCGTTGAGGGCCATGCCGTTAGCTTTGCAGCATGTCTGCAGAAATTGGTCAGGAAGCGCCCGACTTCGATTTGAAATCGAGCACCGGCGAAAACGTGAAGCTCTCGTCGTTCCGAGGCGACAAGGCGGTGGCACTCGTCTTCTATCCGTTCACGTTCACCGGCGTCTGTCACGGCGAGTTGTGCGAACTGCGCGACGACATCTCCACCTACGAGAACGCCGATGTGCAGGTGCTCGCTATTTCGTGTGACACGGTCCACGCGCAGAAGGCGTGGGCCGCGTCGGAGGGCTATACGTTCCCGGTGCTCGCCGACTTCTGGCCCCACGGCGAAGTCGCCAAGGCCTACGGCGTGTTCAACGACGCGCTCGGCTGCGCCAACCGCGGCACGTTCCTCATCAACAAGGACGGCGTGATCGTCGACGCGTTCTTCACCGAGAACCTCGGCACCGCGCGCGAGAAGCCGCGTTACGAAGAGGCGCTCGCGAAGCTTTAGGAGTTCATCTCCGCGGCGTCCGGGTGGAAGTCCGGGACCCGCGCCGTGGTCGCTTCCTTCGGGAAGTTCGCCAAGTAGTACGGCGTGATTTCCTTCCAGCGATCGTCGTCGCCGTAGGGCCACACGTCGTCGTTCAACTGGAACTGCATGCGGTCCAGGCAGGCGTGCCACCCGGCGGCGTCGCGCGCCGCCTTCTCGTATTCACCGAACGTGTCGGTCAGCGTGAGACGCGTGCCGCCGTCGATCTCTTCGAGGGTGAGGCGCAACACGTCGTCGCCCCAGTTGAACTCCATCGTGGAGGGCGGGTCATAGGCCCGCATCGTGCCTTCCATGATCGGCGCGTCGGGGAAGGGAAACACGAACTTCAGCGCGGCGCCGCTCTTGCGTTCTCCGTCAATGGTGGACGGGAACCAGACCTTCAACTCGTCGGGTTCGGTGATCGCGCGCCACACCTTTGCGCGCGGGTGCTTGAGCTCGCGCACAAACGTGAGTCGGCCACCTTCCGCCACTTGCTCGAGGGTTCCGTATGGGGTTTCGAGTGTCATCAGTTTTCCTATTCGTCGTCGGGCATCGCATCGAGATGCCGTTCCAAGTCGTCGAGAGCGGCCGACCACATCGCGCGGTACGGCGCCAACCAAGCGTCGAGGTCTTGCAGGGGTTCGGGGCGAACGCGATACAGGCGCCGCTGCCCGTCCACCCGCACCACGACCAACCCCGCGTCGCGCAGCACCTTGAGGTGCTTCGAAACTGCGGGCTGGCTGATCGATAGTTCGTTGACGACGTCGCCGACGGCCATCTCGGCCTCCCGCAGGAGGTCAAGAATCTGCCGTCGGGTCGGTTCGGCAATCACTTCGAGCACGCTTGGCACACCGCAAAATATACGCCTGTAGTTATATGCCTGTCAAGCTATGTAAGGCCTTGATCAAGTACACCGCTGGATCTTCTTGCACGTGGAGGAGCGCGCCGTCGTCGTCGAAGTACTCGGAGCGATCGATCACGTCGCCCCAGTAGTCGTAGCCGAGCCGTTCGTAGAGCCGGCGGGCGGCCACGTTGTCCACCAGGACTCCGATACCGACGCGGTCGAAGCCACGCTCCCGCGCGATCGCTTCCGCCGCGTCGATGAGTTGCGTCCCGACGCCCTTGCCCTGGGGCCACGCGTCGAGCCCGTTGATCTCCGGAAAGTCACCCAAAGCGGCGCGCACCTCGTCGTACTTACTCGCGAGGTAGAGCCGTCCGAGCCGGCCGCGGATCTCATCACCTTCCCACGCGATCAGCAGCAGCGACTCGCCTCGCTCCTGCGCGGCAAACCGGTCGCGCTCGGCGCGCTGCTCGTTCGCGTCGTCGGTACGCGCCACCAACCGCTCGAGGTCGGCGGCAGTCGCCTGACGGATGTCGACGGGCGTCACCACGACACGCTGTCGCAGCCGGTGTGATCTTCGGGTTCGATTTGCAGCGTGGCGTGCGCGAGTTGGTAGCGGTCGACGAGCATCTCGCGCGCTTGGTCGAGCACCGCGTGCGCGTCGGCGTCGCGCCGGATCATCAAGTGCGCAGTCGCGACGTCCATCTCCGACGTCAGCGTCCAGACATGCAAGTCGTGCACGTCGACAACGCCGACGACGTCGGACAGATCGCGGTGCACCGCGGCCAGGTCGATGCCATCGGGCGCCGCTTGCAGCAACACCCGCAAGGCCTTGCGGGCGAGCCGGAACGTGCGGGGCAGGATCCACAAACCGAGGGCGGCGCCGGCGATCGGATCCAGCCACCACCAGTCCGTTACCGCGATCACCGCGGCCGACACGATCACAACCGCCGAGCCCACGAGGTCGGCGAGCACTTCGAGGTACGCGCCTTCCACGTTCACGCTCTCGGCCGCGCCGGCGCGCAACAAGCGGAACGACACGAGATTTGCGATGAGGCCGATCACCGCGACGGCGAGCACCGAAGTCGACGCGAGTTCGGGCGCGTCATTCGACGCGCTGGGTCGCTTCGAACAGCACGTACCCGGCGACGCCGAACAGCAGGATCGCGTTGGCGAGCGCGGCGAGGATCTCGAGCCGATAGAGCCCGAAGGACCGGTCCTCCCGGGCTTGGCCGCGCGAGGCAAGGTGAATGGCGGCGAGCGCCATCCCGAGACCCGCGACGTCGGTAAGCATGTGGCCCGCATCGGACAGCAACGCCAACGACCCGGTCGCGATCGCCGTGACTACCTCGACGACCAGCACGAGCGAACTGAGGCCGAGCGCGTACGCGAGTGGTTTCGTGTGACGGGCACCGGCCCGACTCAGCCCGTGACTGTGACCGTGATGGTGTGCGTCGGCCACGGCTCGTCAGAGTAACGGCCGTCCTGAATAGGGTGAGACCTCATGGCGACCATTCACGGAACTTGCGACGAGCGTTTCAACGGAGTGCGAGACGTGCTCTCGGCCAACCTCGACAGCGGCGCGGATGTAGGAGCGTCAGTCGCTATCTACAAAGACGGCGAACTCGTCGTGGATATTTGGGGCGGTGAGATCCAGGACCTCGACGACAACACCCAGCCGTGGGACGAGAACACGCTCATCAACGTCTATTCCACGACGAAGACGATGTGCAATCTGTCGGCGCTCATCTGCGCGGACCGCGGCCTCATCGACCTCGACGCGCCGGTCGCAACGTACTGGCCCGAGTTCAAAGCGAACGGCAAAGAGAACGTGCTCGTCCGTCACCTCCTCGGCCACACCGCGGGCGTGCCCGGCTTCACGCCGCCCATGGAAAAAGAGGACTTGTACGACTGGGACAAGGTGTGCGAAGTACTGGCCGCCGAGTCGCCATGGTGGGAGCCGGGCACCGCGTCGGGATATCACGCCATCACGCAGGGCTATCTCGTGGGTGAAGTCGTACGACGGGTGACGGGCAAGAGCCTCGGCACGTTCTTCAAGGAGGAGCTCGCCGAGCCGCTGGTCGCCGACTTCCACATCGGCACGCCCGCCGAATGCGATCCGCGCGTGGCGCGGCTGATCCCGTCCCCTGACCCGATCATCCCGGCCGCCACCGATCCCACGAGCGTTGCCGGCCGCGTGTTCGCGAATCCGGTCGTCGCGCCTTCCGAGTCGTGGACCGAGGCGTGGCGACGGGCCGAGATCCCGGCCGCGAACGGCCACGGCAACGCGCGGTCGGTCGCCCGCGTGCAGTCGGTGGTGTCGCACGGTGGCGAGGTGGACGGCAAGCGCTTCATCTCGGCCGAGACCCTCGATCGCATCTTCGAGGTGCAGATGGAGAACAACCCCGACCTGGTGCTCGGCGTACCGATCACGCTCGGCATTGGCTACGGGTTGATCTCCGACGCCATGCCGGTGGCGCCCACCAAGCGCGGCTGCTTCTGGGGTGGCTACGGCGGCTCGGTCGTGGTCAACGACCTCGAGAACCGCATGACGGTCGCCTTCGTCATGAACAAGATGGGCGGCACCACCACAGGCGACGCGCGCGGCATCGGCTGCGTGTGGGCGGCGTACGCCGCGATCAACGCTTAATGGCCGAACCGTCGGTCGACGACGCGGTCGCCGCGGGGCTCGAAGCGCTGCAGCTCACCGCTGACGCGATTGCGGCGTTGGCCACGCGCAGCGCCGACGACCTGCCGCGCCGCGACCACCTTGGTGCTCGGGCGCGACGGGTCGGTCATCGTCACCGGCCTCGGCAAGTCCGGCTTGGTTGGTGCCAAGTTGGCGGCGACGCTCGCGTCCACTGGGACCGTCGCGTACTTCGTGCACGCCGCCGACGCGCTGCACGGCGACGCGGGAATGGTCACCACGAACGACGTCGTCCTGGCGCTATCGAACTCGGGCGAGACCGCGGAGGTGGTCTCGTTCGCACAGATGGTCGGGGCGCGCGGCGTCCCCGTAATTTCGATCACCGGTTGCGGCGGTTCGTCATCGCTAGCCAAGCTCGCCACGGTCGCGATCGACGGATGCTTCGAACGCGAGGGCGACCCGCACAACCTCGTGCCGAGCGTGTCGACCAGTGTGTGCATGGCGTTGGGCGACGCACTCGCTATCGCGCTGATGACGGCGCGCGGGTTCGGTCCATCGGACTTCAAGCTGTTTCACCCCGGCGGCGCGCTGGGAAAGCTGCTCGATGGGTAACGGCGTTTGCGTCGTCGGCAGCTTCATGATGGACGTCGTCGTGCGCACCGCCAAGCGGCCAGCGGTTGGCGAAACAGCGATCGGTGAGTCGGTCAACTTCTTCCTGGGCGGCAAAGGTTTCAACCAGGCCGTCGCGTCCGCCCGCTTCGGTGCGCCGACGTCGATGGTGGGGCGCCTCGGTACCGACGGGTTCGGCGATCAGTTCGTCGACGCGCTGGCGCGCGAGAACATCGCGTCAACGTTCGTGGGACGCGACGCCATCATCGGTACCGGCGTGGGCTTGCCCGTGGTGGACAGCAGCGGCACCAACTCGATCATCGTGGTGCCCCAAGCCAACCTCGAATGCACACCCGCACACATCGACGCGGCGGCCGGCGTCGTCGGCGCGGCCGCGGTTGTGCTCGCGCAACTCGAGTTGCCGTACGAGTCGGTGGCGCGCGCGTTCGAAGTCGCGCGCGCAGCCGGCGCGAAGACGGTCCTGAACCCCGCGCCCATGGGTGCGAACTCCCTCGATCAATTCCGCGGTCTCGTCGACCTCGTCACGCCGAACGAAAGCGAGGCCGCGACGATCGCGCCCGGCGCGGGCGAAGACCCCGAACAGATCGCCGCCGCGGTTGCGGCCGCGCTCGGCGCCGGTGCCGTGTTGCTCACCTTGGGCGAGAAGGGCGCGCTGTTGTGGGACAACGGCGTGGTCACCCGCTTCGACGCGCACCACGTGACCGTGGTCGACACCGTCGGCGCCGGCGATGCGACTTGCGGCGCCCTCGCGGCCGCGTGGGCGCAGGGGGCCTCGCTCGCCGACGCGGCGCGGGCCGGCAACGCCGCCGGCGCGCTGGCCGTAACCGTCGCCGGCGCCGAACCCTCCATGCCCCACCGCGCCGCCATCGACCAACTCCTGGGCTCGTAGACATGCAACGGATAGGGCTGCCGGACGCGCGGGTTGTCGTTGCGGGCGTCGTGGAGATCGACCAGAACGCGAACGGGATCGTGCCGCGACGGTTGTCTAATACCTGGCGGTACCAATTCCCGCTCGAGGTCGAGATCTTGGCGAGCTCACCGAGCGGCGTGCGCTTGGCGTTTGCTACCGACTCCAAGTCGATCGGACTCGAACTGCTCGCCACGCACTTCAAGCTCGGCGAGGGTGCGCCGTTTCGAGCGGCCATTGATCTCGTCGTAGATGGCGCGTTGATCCAATCAGAGGCCTTCACCGACGGGAACGCGATCTTGGTGGATGCGAAGACGCGCGCGTTCTCCTTCGAGCACGGTGAACCGACGACGATCATCTTCGACGACGTTCCGGGCGGCGAACGCATCGAGCTGTGGTTGCCCAGCAACTCGACCTGCGAACTGCGCGCCATTCGCATCGACGAGGGCGCCACCCTGAGCGCGCCCGCCCCCGACCATCGCCCGCGCTGGGTGCACCACGGCTCGTCGATCAGCCACTGCCTCGAAGCCCACAGTGGGTCCCGCACGTGGCCGGCAACGGCCGCTCGCCTCGGCGACGTGCAGCTCACCAACGTCGCCCTCGCCGGGCAATGCCAGCTGGACGGATTTACGGCCCGCACGATTCGCGATCAGCCCGCCGACCTCCTCAGCCTGAAGGTCGGCATCAACATCGTGAACGGCGACACGCTGCGCGTACGGACGTTCGCGCCCGCCTTGCACGCGTTCATCGACTCAGTGCGGGAGGGCCATCCGAACAGGCCGTTTCTGGTGGTGTCGCCCATCACCTGTCCGGCGCACGAGAACCACGCGGGTCCGAGCGACGGGTCCTCGGGCACCACGGTTGCGCTCGGCACGCCGCTAACGCAGTCGCAAGGCGCGCTGACCCTTGTGCAGATTCGCGAGATTGTCAGCGGCGTCGTGGCCGCCCGGCAGAAGGCCGGCGATGCCAACCTGCACTACCTCGACGGAACCACCCTGTTCAACGAGGCCGACCTCGGCGACCTGCCCGACGGCCTCCACCCCAACGGCGACGGTTACATCCGCATGGGAGAACGCTTCGCCGCGCACGCGTTCGCCGACGGCGGACCTTTCGCGGGTTAGCCAAGCACGAGGTCGCGCCGCTGTAAGGCCATTGCTCCGAGCGCGGCGGCAAGCAGACCGGCGCCGCCCATCGCCGCGGCCGCTCCCCAACGCGGATCGACTGCGGGTGACGCCGCGATGTGATGGATCACCGAGGTGTCGAGCAACAGATGGTTGAACTTCACGACGCTGCCGACGATCTCGACCATGAAGGACCACGCGACGATCGCGTACCCCGCCGCGGACGCAAGCCGAGGGGCCACGCCGTGCACCAGCGTGCCAAGACCCAACACGAGTACGCCGGGGGCGACAAGGTTGAGACCGGCCATGACCATGTCGACAATCCCAATGTTTCCGCCCGACGCGCGCACGCCGAGCCATCCACCCAGCCCGGCCGCGACACTGACCGCCGCGATGGCGACCGCGCCGATCAATGCTCGCCCCATCAGCCAGTGCGAGGTGCGGATGGGCGCGGCGGCAATGTGCTCGAGGCGGCCTTCGGCTTCCTCGGCCCGGCCCGCGCTGACGAACGTCGCGCCGACGAGCCCGGTAACGGCGCCCAGCATCACAAACGTCACACCCACATAGCCGCGGGCGCTGAGGGAAGCGCCGAGTCGTTCGAAGATGTCGGAGACGTTCTTGCTGTCGGCCAGTGAACTCGTCACCGCGCTGCTGACGACGCCGAAGATCGCCGCGAACAAGCCGACTCCTACGCTCCAAGCCAGCACCGTGCCCCGCGTCAAGCGCACCGCGAGCCCGAGTGGTGACGAAAGCAAAGCGGTGCGCGGCTCGGCGCGGTCCCGCGAGGGCAGCGTCGCGCCGCCGAGGTCGCGCCGCGCCGCAAGCAACGCGGCACCGGCCACGCAAGCTACGACCGACACCGTGATCGGCACGAGGACGCCCATCGCTGTGCCGGTAAGAGGGCGCATGCGATCGATCCAGGCGACGGGTGACAGCCACAGCACCCATTGCGCTCCGCTCACGGTTTCTCCGATCGCGCGCAACGCGAACGCGAGGCCGAGCGCGGCGCCGGCGATTCCGGCCGCGGCGCGACGCGAGGCGACCAGTTGCGACGTGAGCGCGCCGACCGTGAGGAACATCGCGGCCGACATCACGGATGCCACCGAAAACCACAGCGCCGCGGTCCACGAGAAGTAGTCGTAAACGAGCGCCACCGGAATGAGCCACGCGGCGACGTTCACAAGCAGGAGCAGCCAGACAAGGAGCAACCCCGTCATCAGATCGATGAAGCCGGTCGCGCGCGTGACCGGGCCGGCGTAGAGCAACTCGGCGCGTCCCGCCTCCTCGTCGCCGCGCAAGATCTTCGTGGCGAGCAGAAGCGCCCAAATACCGCCGAGCGCGGCAAACGTCGTGCCGCTGCGCCAGGCCGTGAACCCACTGACGGTGTCGAGATGGCGCGCCGGGCCGAAGATCGCGCGGATACCAACGTTGGTGCCTAGCGTCCGCGCCAACGCGAGGCGGTCGCCCATCTTTGGATACGCCGCGGCGTATCCGTACGCCGACACCCACGCCACCGTGCCGAACACGGCGCCCCAGATGTAGGCGCCGCGTCGTTGCTGACGAAAGACGTGACGCGCAATCGGGCGAAGCGTCATCGGCGGTTTAGGCGCGCGTATCGGCGTGGCCGTAGTGAGCCAGGAACAACTCTTCGAGCGATGGCTCCCGGCTGAGCAACTCGACCACCTTGTGGCCTGCGATCGCGCTGAGCAGTGGCTGCATCGGACCGGTCACGTGACACCGCACGCGCTTGCCGTCAACCGCGAGGTTCTGGACGCCGGCCACTCGCCCCAACGCCGGCGGTTTCGTCGCGAACGTGATCTCGATGTTGAGCGACGACGCGATACGCAGCTCGTCCATCGTGCCCGCCTCGACGAGTTCGCCCTCACGCAGAATGGCGACGCGATCGGCGACCGCCTCGACCTCCGAAAGGATGTGTGAGGACAGGAACACGGTCTGCCCGCGTCCCTTGGCCTCGGCCATGCATTCGCGGAACGTCTGCTCCATCAACGGATCGAGACCGCTGGTCGGTTCGTCCAGGACGAGCAGGTCTGCCCGCGCCGCGAACGCAGCGATCAACACGATCTTCTGGCGGTTGCCTTTGCTGTAGGCGCGCGCCTTTTTCTTCGGGTCGAAGTCGAACCGCTCGATCAGCTCTGTGCGGTAGGCACGCGTCTACCGAACCGTGCAGTTCACCGAGCAGGTGCAGCGTCTCTTCGCCGGTGAGGCTCGGCCACAACGCCGCGTCGCCAGGTACGAACGCGACGCGCTTGTGGATCGGCACCGCGTCGCGTTGCGCGTCGAGTCCGAACAATTTGGCATGACCGGAGGTGGGACGGATGAGGCCGAGCAGGAGGCGGATCGTGGTGGTCTTGCCCGCCCCGTTCGGGCCGAGGAAGCCGAGCACTTCGGCGTCCTGCACCTCGAGATTCAGGTCGTGCAGCGCGTCGACCGACCCGTAACGCTTCGTGAGTCCTACGCACTCAACCACGGCCACGCAGGGAAGATAACCGCACACCCTTCGGTTAGAACTCCCTTATGCGAGCAATGCTGCGAGATCCTGACGTCGCGTATCGGCGGCGGTGGCTCACTCTGACCGTTTTGTGCGTCAGCCTGCTGGTGATCGTGTTGGACAACACGATCCTCAACGTGGCAATCCCCACGTTGGCCAAGCCGAGAAACGTGGGCGGCATCGCGGCGTCGGCCAGTCAACTGCAGTGGATCGTGGATTCGTACACGGTCGTGTTCGCCGGTCTCTTGCTCACGGCGGGCAGTTTGGGCGACCGGTTCGGCCGCTACCGCGCTCTCGTGATCGGCTTGTCGATCTTCGGATTCGGGAGCTTGCTCAGCGCCTTGAGCGACTCGCCCAACACGCTGATCGCGACGCGTTCGCTCATGGGCATCGGCGGCGCGTTCATCATGCCGTCGACGCTGTCGATCCTCACCAACGTCTTCCACGACCCGATCGAACGCCGCAAGGCGATCGGCATCTGGGCCGGTGTCGCCGGGTTGGGCGCGCTCGGCCCGATCACGGGCGGTTTCCTGCTGACGCATTTCTGGTGGGGTTCGGTTTTCCTGGTCAACGTGCCGATTGTGATCGCAGGCCTCGCCGCGGGTTACTTCCTCATTCCCGACTCGCGCGACCCGTCTACCCCGCGGCTCGACCCCGTCGGCGCGCTGTTGTCGATCGTCGGTTTGAGCGTGGTGCTGTGGGGTGTGATCGAGGCGCCGACGAGCGGTTGGACCTCACCGGAAACCCTCGTGGCCTTCGCCGTCGGCGCCGCGATCTTGGCGGCGTTCATTCGCTGGGAGCTAACAACCGACAGTCCCATGCTGAACATGCATTTCTTCCAGAACCCGCGGTTCTCCGCCGCGAGCGGGGCGATCACGCTCACGTTCTTCACGCTGTTCGGAACCCTGTTCGTCATGACGCAGTACCTGCAGGTGGTGCGTGGGTTCTCGGCGCTGAAGGCAGGCCTCGTGCTCGGGCCACAGGCAGTGATGATGTTGATCTTCGCCCCGACGTCTTCGGTGTGGGTCGGCAAGTTCGGAAACAAACGCGTCGTCGCGACGGGTCTCGGCATCGTCGCCGTTTCGTTGGTGTTGGTAAGCCGGTTGACGCCTGACACGGCGACCATCTTGATCATCGGCGCCACGATGGTTATGGGCGTCGGGATGGCCAACATCATGGCGCCGGCCACCGACTCGATCATGGGCTCGCTCCCCCGGGCCAAGGCGGGCGTCGGCTCAGCGGTGAACGACACGACCCGTCAGACCGGGGGTGCGTTCGGCGTCGCCGTGCTCGGATCGCTGCTCGCCTCGCGCTACTCGAGCCAGATCACGCACATCCTCGGCGAGAACATCGCGCCCGCCGTGAAAGACAACGTCTCGGCCGCTCACGGCTACGCGCTCAAGCAGTTAGCGGGCCAGCCCGACCTGCAGCACCGCATCATCGACGCGTCGAATCACGCGTTCGTCTCCGGTTTCCACATGGCCGCCGTCGCCGGCGCGTGCGTCATCTTGTTGACGGCGATTGCGGTGCTGAAGTTCCTGCCGGCCCGCGGCGACGAGATGGGCTCAGGCGCCCCAGACGACACTCACGCGACTGCGAATATCAGCGGCTGACACACCCACGAGCAGTTCGAACTCGCCTGCTTCGTTGCGCCAGTCGTGCAGGGCGGGGTCCCAATACGAGAACGAACGATCGTCCAGCGTGATCTTGGCGGTCTTGGACTTGCCGGCCTTCACGTGCAGGCGCGCGAAGCCCTTGAGTTCCTTCTCGGGTCGCACCAACGCCGACTCGACGTCGCGCACGTAGAGCTGCACGACGCAGTCCCCATCCCGATCACCGGTGTTGGTAACCGGCACCGACACGGTCAGACTTTCGCCCGCGCTCACGGTGGACGACGACGCCTTGGCCTTGCCGAGGTCGAACGTTGTGTACGACAGCCCGAAACCGAACGGGAAGAGCGGCTCGATCTTGGTCTTGTCGAACGCGCGATAGCCCATGAAGAGGCCTTCGCCGTACAGCACTTCGTTGTTCTCGCCCGGGTAGTTGAGCATCGCCGGGATGTCTTCGAGGCGGTGCGCGAACGTCGTAGGCAGGCGACCGGCCGCGTCGACCGCACCCGTCAATACGTCGGCCAGTGCGTTGCCGGCTTCTTGCCCGAGGTACCAAAGCTGCACGATGGCCGCGACCTCGTCGCGCCAGGGCATCGTGATCGGCGCGCCGGCGTTCACCACGACGACCGTGCGCTTGTTCGCCTTGGCGACGGCGCGAATGAGCTCGTCTTGGCCCGCGGGCAGGTTCATGTCCTTGCGGTCGTGGCCTTCGGACTCCCAGATGCTGTCCATGCCGACGACCACGATCGCGACGTCGGCTTTCTTCGCCGCCTTCACCGCGGGACCGATGAGGTCCTCGGGAACCGGCTCGAGCACGCGCAGATCGAGCAGCGAACCGAAGACGTTCTCGGCCATGGTGCTGGCGTAGTCGACCCTGATCTCAACCGATTCGCCGGCCTTGAGGTCAACCGTGCTCGACACGGTGCGTCGGTCATCGATGCCCGGCGACCAGTCGTCGATGAAGCCGCTGTCGCCTACCCACATGCGAACCCTGTCGACGGTGCGCGCGCTGAACGCGTGCGGCCCGTCGAACGTCGCCGTGAACGAGGTCTCCATGTGCGCCGACCACCGCTTGCCCTTGCCCGCCGGCTCGAACTGGTGGCTCCAACGGAAGACCGATCGGGTCGTGACTTCCTCGTGTGCGGGCGTGCCGGTCGGTTCGTCGCCCTCGAAGTACGAGACCTTCAGACCCTGGCGTCCGTCCGGCGCCTGGAAATGGCCGGGGTCGAAATGACTGGCGCTGCGCCCGAGCGTGGCGCCGGTCGAGTGAATGATCTTCACTTCCTCGCCGAGCGCGGCGCGCAGGCCTTCAAGCGGCGACACCGTGTACGGCGACAACACGCCAGCACTGCCGCCGCCTTGCGTCGACGCGGTCGCGGCCAGCGGGCCGATGATCGCGACCTTCTTCAGGTCCTTCGCCGCCAGCGGCAGGACGCGTTCGCCCTTTACCTTCTCGTTTCGCAACAACACGATCGCGGTGCGGGCGACGCGGCGAAGCAGGTTGATCCGCTTGGGATCGTCGTCGTAGTACTCGTGCGTGGGGTCTGGCGCGTTGCCGTCCAGCACCCCGGTGCGCTCGTTGAGGTGCAGCACGCGCCGCACGCGTTCGTTCAATACGTCGACCGTCACTTCGCCTGCCTCGACCGCCTTCACCAACAGCTCGCCGCGGTGCGTTGACGGGCCGGGCATCTCAAGGTCGAGCCCCGCGTTCGCGGCATCGGCGGTGGAGTGCGTGCCGAACCAGTCGGACATCACCATGCCGTCGAAGCCCCACTCGCCCCGCAGGATGGTTTCGATGAGCGGCGCGTGCTCCCCGCACCACGTGCCGTAGACCTTGTTGTAGCCCGTCATGATCGCGAGCGTGCCGGCCTCCACCGCGGATTCGAAGGGCACGAGGTAGAGCTCGCGCAACGCCCGCTCGGGGATCTCCGAACTCATCGTGAAGCGTTCGAACTCCGAGTCGTTGCCGACGAAGTGCTTCACGGTCGTGGCCATGCCCTGGCTCTGCACGCCGCGGATGTACGCGGCGGACAGGCGCGCCGTGAGGAAAGGGTCCTCGGAGTAGCACTCGAAGTTGCGGCCGGCGAGCGGGGTGCGGTGCAGGTTGACGGTGGGGGCGAGGATCACCGTCGCCCCTTTGCTCTTGAGTTCGCCGGCGAGCGCCACGCCCACCTCGTGGGTCAGCTCGGGATCCCACGTCGCGCCGAGCGCGGTGCCGCACGGGAAGCTCGACGACGCGGGGCCGCCGCTGATGTGGGCGCCGCGGACACCTGCCGGGCCATCACTGACTTTGAGCGTCGGGATGCCGAGGCGGTCGATCGCGTTGACGTGCCACCAGTCCTCACCCGCGAGCAGGGACACCTTCTCTTCGAGCGTCAGCTCGGCGATCAGCTTCTCAATGCGTTCCGACATGCGGGAACTATCGCACGCGCGACACCCATTGTGCTGACCGATTGGTCAGTCGTTTGTTTTAGGTGTTGTCGACGATGTAAGAGGCCGTCGCGACCTTTGTCAGCGCATGCCCGTGGCAGTCCGTGGCCCAACTGCTTGACGAGTACGTACCTGCCGGCAGTCCTGCGACGTCGAACCGCGCCGCCCAGACGGAATAGTCGTCGCGCGGCAACGTGTTCGGCTTGGTCAAGCCGAGGACCGTTCCGGTCGAGGCGTCCTTCCAGAAGGCACACGAAGCCTGAGGCGCGTAGCCACGCGCAATCACTGCGATCTGCGATGTCGTCGAAGAGTTGAACTGCTGGGGCGAGGTCGTGACCCAGTACCGGTAGGTGGCGACAAAATCGATCGGACTCATCGCCTCGATCGGGTTGACGGTGCGCGGCGGCGTCGGATCGAGCCAGAGATGCGAGACGGTGACCTGATAGCTCCCGGGCACCGTTTCCCCGATCGAGTACGCGCCCGCGTTGTCCGTGTAGACGGTACAGCGCGAATGCCCATTGGTTCTCTCCCCAGCGGTACGCCCCAGCGCGCCGTTGGTGCGAGCGTAATCCCTACGAGCGCAAATCGCCCGAACCGGTCGGACCGTGGACCGACACGGCGTAACTGCCGTCGCCGGGGAAGGCGGCGCCGTCCCAGGTGGCGTAGCGGTCGCGCAACGCGAGGCCCGCGGCCTCGGCGTGCGCGTCGAACTCGTCGAGGTCGTAACCGCGGCCGAGTTGGAAGCCGCTGACGAACAGACCATCGCGCGCCACGTGACGGGCACACCCAGCGACGAGGGCGGCGTGGGTGCCTGCACGCGTGAAGAGCGGCACGTTGCCGGCCATCACGACGACGTCGAACGTGCGACCGAGATCCAGCGCGGCCAGGTCGGACTCGATCCACTCGATCTCGGGTGCGCGTTCGCGCGCGGTCGCGAGCATCGACGCGTCCACGTCAGCGCCAACCACCGTCGCGACGCCGCGGTGCCCGAGTTCGATCGCCACGCGTCCCGAACCACATCCCGCGTCCAACACCGAGTTCGGCGAGTAACGCATGACGAACGCGACCTCGCCGTGCACGTCCACACCCGTCGCGGCGAGATCGTCGAACCGCCGCTGATACTCCTCGCCGTCCCAGGTGGTCATCCAACGAAACCTAGAGTCGCCGGGTGCACGAAAGCGGCCTGCGGGCGATCATCGCGGCGTTTCTCGCCAACCTTGGGATCGCGATCGCGAAACTGGTCGGGTTCGTGTTCACCGGGTCGGCCTCGATGCTGGCCGAAGCCATCCATTCCGCCGCGGACACGACAAACCAGGGCCTGTTGATGTTGGGGCGTCGCAAGGCGCGCAAGCCGGCGACGCCCGAGCACCCCTTCGGGTACGGACGGGAGCGGTTCTTCTGGTCGTTCGTAGTCGCCCTGGTGATCTTCTCTTTCGGTGCGATGTTTGCGCTGTTCGAGGGCGTCGAAAAGTTGCGCGAACCGCACGAACTCGATTCGATCGGGTGGGCCATCGGCATTCTGCTGTTTGCGATCGTGCTCGAGTCGTACTCGTTCCGCACCGCCATCAAGGAGAGCCGCCTGCTCAAGGGCGACGAATCGTGGTGGGGTTTCATTCGTCGCTCGCGGGTTCCCGAGTTGCCGGTGCTGTTGCTCGAAGATCTCGGCGCGCTCATCGGCCTCGCCTTCGCCTTGACCGGCGTAGTGCTCGCCAAGGTGACGGACAACGCCCGCTTCGACGCGATGGGCAGCATCGCGATCGGCGTGCTGTTGGCCGTCATCGCGGTCACGCTGGTCGTCGAGATGAAGAGCTTGCTGATCGGAGAATCAGCGACCGCCGAGCAACGTCAGGCGATCACCGACGCGATCGATTCGCACAAGCAGACGACTCGGATCATCCACATGCGCACCGAGCACGTCGGCCCCGAGGAGTTGCTCGTCGCGGCGAAGGTGGAGTTCGTGAACGGACTGACCGTTCCCAAGCTCGCCCAAGCGATCGACGCGGTAGAGGTATCGATTCGCGCCGCGGTGCCGGACGCGCGCCTGATCTATATCGAGCCGGACATCTACCGCCCCGAGTAGTCCGCGTTCTTGTATCTCCCAGGCGCACGTTTCGGCTACTGAGCGTTACAAGAATGAAGTTTGAGTGGGTCCTCGAAAACGATTGTGGTCAGGGCCCGGGGAAGACCTCTTTGAACGACCGGGCGAAGTCCCCGTCGAAGTTCACATCGCCCTCGAAGGGTCGGCCGAGTAGCAACGCCAACAGGTCGCGGCGGCTCGCGTCGATGACTCCGTCCGCCGGTTCGTCGCCCATGGCAGGGCGTGATGCCACGCCGTTGGCATCGGCGGCGACGAGCCACGCCTCGCCGTCGGTGGCGCGTAAGAGCCACCGACCGCGCGGTTCAGTCGCGGGCACCGGGCTGTTGGACAAGCGCAGCGCGAGTCGTTCGAAGCGCATCCCCAACGCGGCGTCGACGAACGTGTCGCTCCACCGGTCGAGGCCGATGTTCATGTCCGCGGCGTGCACCTCGACTTCGGTGAGGCGCAGGATCGCCAGTCGCTCGATCGTCATCGCCCCGAGATCGCGGGCACCCTCGGGTTCGCGCGACATCAGCGCCCAGTCGGTGACGCGCGCAAGGGTGGCGTCGAGCGCGGCGCTGTTCGCGGCGAACGACTCGACCACATCGCGAGGCGACTCACCCGGCGCGGGCACAAGAGTGCGCGGGCGTTGCTCATCGCGACCACCCGGATAGAACAACGCCGGCTCACCGGCGAGCGCGGCGGTGACCAGGCGGTCGATCGCCGCGGCGCCGTACCGGATGTGGCAAATCACCGTCGGTCGATCCCAGTCCGGCAATGACGACGGGGCGTGCAGTTCGTCTTCCGTTAGCTCCCGTAACGCGTCAACGAGCGCGGCGTGTTTCGCCGCGACCGCCGCGGCGATATCGGCGCCGCTCGGCATGCCTACTGGTTGCTGATCAGTTGGAACAGTGTGTGGCCAGGGTCGTACGCCGCCTCAGGGTTGGCCCGCACTGCCTCGTCGAGCTTGTGCGCGTCGTCACCCACGAGGATGCGCCACCTCTCGTTGCGCACGCCGTCGAGGATGATCGTGGCCGCCTGCGCCGCAGAAGTCGGAGCCATGCTCTTGAAACCGTCTTCCATCATCCGAGCCATGTTCTCGATGTCCTCGTCGGACATGTTCGCGTGGTCGAAGCCGCGCTGGCCCATCGTGTTGCGGACCGCGGCGATGTCGAGGGTGTCGCCCGACAGCACCAGGCGACTGTTCTTGATGATGTCGGTTCCAATGTGGCCCGGCATGACCACGGCGACCTTCACGTGGGGCGCATTCACGCGGAAGTCTTCGATCAACGCTTCCGTGAAGCCCTTCACCGCAAACTTCGCCGCGCTGTACGCCGTGTGCGGGACACCCTCGCCGATCGACGCGTAGAAGCCGTTCACGCTCGACGTGTTGACGAGGTAGCCGTCGTCGCTGGCAACGAGCAACGGCACGAAGGCGCGGCAGCCGTTGTAGACACCGCCCCAGCAGATGGCGAACGTGCGGTCCCAGGACTCGCGATCACCGACGATGAACCCGCCGCCACCGCCGACACCGGCGTTGTTGAACACGAGGTTCACGTAGTCGGTGTCGTGCTGGGCCATCACCTCATCGCGGAACATCATCATCGCCGTTTCGTCGCCGACGTCGCAGATGTGTGTGGTGATCTTCACGTCGCTCGACGACGCGCCCTCGCGGGCGAGCTTCACCGTTTCTTCGAGCGTGTCCGCGTTCACGTCGCACATCGCGACGGACGCACCCTCAGCTACGAGCTGGATGACGAGCTCTCGGCCCATCCCCGTGCCGCCCCCAGTTACAACCGCCAGCTTGTCCGCAAAAGATTCCATGGGTATTTAAGTTATTCGGTCAGCCGTCGAGCACGCCGAAGAAGCTGAGCCCGTGCTTGCCGTATGCGGCTTCGGGATCGGCGCGTACCTGCTCGTCAAGCAACGCGGCGTCGGCGCCGACCAGGATCCGCCACTCGCCGGCGCGGAGTCCATCGAGGATCGCGGCCGCCGCTTCCACTGCGGTTGTCGGGGCGGTCTCGCGGAAGGCAGCGCCTTCGTTGACCCGTCGACCGAAACGCCTCCGGCGTCGACCTTCGGCTTCCCGCAACACCACCCGACTGTTGCTCAACAGATCGGTCCCGACGTGACCGGGCATCACCACAGCAACCTTCACGTGCGGAGCGTTCACACGGAAGTCTTCGATCAATGCCTCGGTGAATCCCTTCACGGCGAACTTCGCCGCGCTGTACGCGGTATGCGGCCGGCCCGGCCCGATCGAGGCCAGGAACCCGTTCACGCTTGACATATTGACGAGGTAGCCCTCGTCGCTCGCTACGAGCAACGGCACGAACGCGCGGCAGCCGTTGTAGACGCCGCCCCAACAGATCGCGAACGTGCGGTCCCAACTGGCGCGTTCCCCCTTGATGAACCCGCCGCCTCCGCCCACTCCGGCGATGTTGAACAAGAGGTTGATGCTGGCGGTGTCGTGCGCGGCCATTACTTCGTCGCGCACACGCCACACTTCGGACTCGACGGCAACGTCGCACGCGTGGGTCGTAATGAGGGCTGCGGGCGGCGCGGCGTCCTGCGCGAGCTTGGCTGTCTCTTTCAGTGCGTCGGAGTTGATGTCGCAGGCCGCCACCGACGCGCCTTCGGACGCGAGCTGGATCACCAGTTCCCGACCTATGCCCGCGCCGCCGCCGGTAACAACGGCCAGTTTGTCTGCATACATCCCCATAAGAGACAAGATAAGCGGGTATCGGTGGGTAGGGCACGCGGCCGCTACGGTCGCCCGCCATGGCCAATGACGACCTCGCCGACTTTGAACGCGCGACGTTCACCCACGACGGCAAGACCCGGACGATCTTTCGCAAGGGAACCGGTCCCGCGGTGATCGTGATATCGGAGATGCCGGGTATCTCGCCCAAGGTCGCCGGCTTCGCGCGCAAGGTCGCGGACATCGGCTGCACCGCGGTGATGCCGCACCTCTTCGGTGACCCCGGCCGCGACCCGTTGGCCAAGGGCAAAGCCGCGGGGGCGCTGTACTCGCTGTCGTCGATCGTGCCGATGTGCATCAGCAAGGAGTTCACGGTGCTGGCGACGGGCAAGTCGTCACCCGTCATCGACTGGCTACGCGCGCTGGCCGGCAACGAACACGAACGCTGCGGCGGGCCCGGCGTCGGCGCCATCGGCATGTGCTTCACGGGCGGGTTCGCGCTTGCGATGGCAACGCACCCGAGCCTGCTCGCCCCCGTCCTCAGTCAGCCGTCGCTGCCGATGGCGTTGCCGTTCAAAAAGCAGAACGCCCACAACATCGACATTTCGCCCGAAGAGCTCGCCATCGTGAAGGGTCGGTGCGCCGCCGAAGGCCTCACCGTGCTGGGCATGCGTTTCAAGAGCGACGCGTTCGTGCCGTCCGGCCGCTTCGAGTTCCTCCGCGAGCAGCTCGGCGACGCGTTCGTGGCGATCGAACTCGAGGACGCGGACGCCAACCCTGACTCGCCCATGAAGCCGCACTCGGTAGTGACCGAGCACCTCATCGACGTGGACGGCCAGGCCACCCGCGCCGCGCTCGACACGGTGCTCGACCTGTTTCGGACCCGCCTGCTGTCCCCTGCCGGTTAGTCCGTACCGTCAGGTATGTTGCTGCCATGACTGACGTCGACGTCGTGGTGGTGGGGGCCGGCTTCGCCGGGATGTACATGTTGCACAAGCTGCGGACACTCGGCTTCTCCGCGCAGGTGTTCGAAGTCGGCGACGGCGTGGGTGGCACTTGGTACTGGAACCGCTACCCCGGCGCGCGCTGCGACGTCGAAAGCATGGAGTACTCCTACAACTTCGACGAGGACTTGCAGCAGGAGTGGGAGTGGACCGAGCGCTACGCACCCCAGCCCGAGATTGAGGCCTACGCCAACCACGTGGCCGACCGCTTTGACCTGCGCAAGGACATCAAGTTCTCGACGCGGGTCGAGAGCGCGACCTTCGACGAATCCGACAACACCTGGCGCGTCACCACCGATCAGGGTGATGACCTCACCGCCAGGTTCGTGGTGATGGCCACGGGCTGTCTGTCCTCCGCGAATACGCCCGAGATCGACGGCATGGAAACGTTCGAGGGTCCGACCTACCACACAGGTCGTTGGCCCAAAGAGGGCGTCGACTTCGCCGGCAAACGGGTCGCGGTTATCGGCACCGGCTCGTCGGCCATCCAGGCGATCCCGATCATCGCCGATGAGTGCGACGACCTCACGGTGTTCCAGCGCACCGCGAACTACGCGGTGCCCGCGCGCAACGCCAAGCTGGACCCGGACTACGTCGCGGATATCAAGTCCACGTACAAGGAGTTCCGCGAGGCGAACAAGTTGATGGGCGCCGCGTTCGGCTCGCGGCTGCCACCGGGCACTGAGAAGGGTGTGCTCGAGGTGAGCGAAGAGGAACGGCTGGCCGTGCTCGAAGAGCGATGGGAGAAAGGCGGCCTCGGGTTCCTCGGTGGCTTCCTCGACACCATGCTGTTCCCGGAGGCGAACGAGAAGGTGGCGGACTTCGTGCGCGACAAGATACGCGGCGTCGTCAACGACCCCGAGGTCGCAGAGTTGCTCGCGCCGAAGCAGGTCATCGGCTGCAAGCGACTGTGCGTGGACACTGGCTACTACGAGACCTTCAACCGCGAGCACGTCCACCTGGTGGACATCAATACGACTCCGATCGAACGCATCACGCCGACGGGGGTGCAGACCGTTGACCAGACCCAGGACGTCGACGTGATCGTGTTCGCGACCGGCTTCGATGCGATGACCGGCGCGTTGCTCGCCGTCGACATCAAGGGGCGCAACGGTGAGTCGCTTCGCGACGCCTGGGCGGCCGGGCCGCGCACCTATCTCGGCCTCGGCGTCGTTGGGTTCCCGAACCTGTTCACAATCAGCGGCCCCGGTTCCCCGTCGGTGCTCACAAACATGATCGTCTCGATCCAGCAGCACGTGGACTGGATAGGCGACTGCCTGGCGTATCTGCGCGAGAACGATCTGTCCGCCATCGAGGCGACGCAGCCCGCGCAAGACGAGTGGGTCGAATACGTGAATGCCGTGGCGTCGTTCACTCTTTTCTCGAACTGCAACTCGTGGTACCTCGGCGCGAACGTGCCCGGCAAGACCCGTGTGTTCATGCCGCTGCTCGGTTATCCGCCCTACGTCGAAAAGTGCGACCAGGTCGCCGCCGACAACTACGAAGGCTTCGCACTCATCCCGAGCTAAATGATCTCGCGCTCGTCGCGGTCAGGCAGCGCCGGGAACGGCGCGACCGGAAGCGTCTGATACCAGAACGCGGTGGTGGCGATGTCGTCCTGCAACTGCAGGTACTTCATGCCGCGCTTCCACCCGAGCGCCTGCATCGTCACCCTGAAGTCGCTGCGAAAGCGGATCGGGTCGGTGAGGTGCCAGCGGTACAACGAGAACCGCGTCTGGGACCGGTACGTGCCGTCGGGCCGCAACACCTGGGGCATGCCGGCGTAGGGCGTGACGAACTCGGTGTACTGACCGTCGCGGTCGAAGTTGTACGAGCCGCAGAAGTAGTCCTCGGTGCCGGTGCCGCAGATGGTCGGGAACTCGCCGTCGCCGTCGATGAAGAACTTCAGTTCGCCCTCGCCCCACCAGCCCGAGTTGTTGACGCCCCAACAGCAGTGCAGCCCGACGAACTGGCCGCGGCCGACGACGCCGTCGAGCACCTGCACGACCTCGCCCTTCGGCAACGGGTTGATGCGGCGCCACTGCGCGCAGAAGTACGCGGCGTCCTCAGGCACCTCGCACTCCGTGTAATCGATTTGGTAGTAGAGCCGGCGCTCTTCTTCGCTCTCGTTCGTCAGCGTGATGCGGGCGCCGGTCCGGAACGGCATCTCCCAGTAACAGTTGAACGCGCTACCCGGATTGACGCAGACGGCCAGCGAACTGATCGGCGCGTACTCACCCCAGCCGGACGCGAAGAAGTCGCCGAGCGGACACTCGACCGCCGGGTTCTCTTGGTCGTCCCAGTACATGCGCAGCACCTGGTTGCGCCACCCACCCGTCGGCGTCAGCCAGATGTGTTGGATCGCGCCCGAGCCCTTGATGTCGCACAGCGTGAACGTCTCGCCTACTGGAATGACCACCGAGGGGCTGATCTTCCAGCCTTGACCCAGATCGCGGCCGGGGAAGGCGCCGGTGCCGTCGGTCGCCATCCCGCCCTTGCCCTTTTCGCCGCTGAAGTTCTCAGGCGAAATCGAACGCGTTTCCGCGTCGGCGATGCGCCATAGATTCGCGAGACCCACGCCCAGACCATTCCAATTACTCATACCGTGAGTATTTCAGTTCGAGGTTCTTATGCGACGAGTTGCCCTATTGCGCGGAGTCAACGTCGGCGGCAAAGCCAAGGTGTCGATGGCCGCGTTGAAGTCGGTCTTCGAAGCCGCGGGCGCGAAGAACGTCACGACCTACATCCAGAGCGGCAACGTCGTGTTCAGCGGGCCGGTATCGCTTAATGCGAAGAAGCTCGCGACCGCGATCGAGAAACACTTCAAGCTGAACGTGTCGGTCACGGTGCGCACCCACGCACAACTCGCCGCAATCGTGAAGGCGAATCCCTATGACGAGGTCGACCTGGTGCACGTGGCGTTTCTTATGAACGGCAAGCCCAAGCTGAGCGGCGTCGATGCGGAGTCGCTGCTACCCGAAGAGTTCACCCACATCGGCAATGAACTCTTCTTCTATCTGCCGAACGGCATGGGTGTGTCGAAGTTGCCCGCGTATGTGGGTCGCCGAGCAGGCGTGGACATGACCGTGCGCAACTGGCGGACGGTCAACAAACTTCTCGAACTCAGTTCGTAACGATCATTTCGACGATGCGCTGTTGCAGGTGCTGCAACAAGAACTCGGGTTCGGCGAGCATCCGGCCCTGCGGCGCAACTCCAGTGGCGTGGTTGGCCTGCACCCTCTGGCAAATGTCGACGTCTTGGCGGATGGTCGGATCCCCCACCAAGTACTTGTGACCCAGCGCGCGATCGGGCTCGGGCGTATCGGGCGGCATGAACCAGATGTGGCGGAACCGGATCTGATCGACGCCTAGGACGTTGATTGAACCGATGTCGAAGCCCTTGCCCGAATGTTGTAGGTACGTGGTCGGGAAGATCCAGTTGTAGTGGTACCAAAACGGATCGCCGTTCTCCGGCCGCTTATAGGTCGGACCTTCTTCGACCCCGGAACGGAAAGGGATGCGATGGTGAATCCAGTTCGGCCCGCCGACGCCGAGTTCTTGCTTCGACGGCGCCATCACCACGGCGCGGGCGAACTCGGGATGGGTGGTCGGGCAGTGGTAACACTCGATCGTGTTGTCCTGGAACACCTTCCAGTTGCAGTCGATGATCCAGTCGTTGTGGAACCCGTATGTGTACTGCGTCACGTCGCACCCGCGTTCGAGCAGTAGTTCGTTCATGCCCCCGATCCAGTCGTTCAACGGCGGCGCGTCGCGATCGACGTTGACCCAAATCATCGGGCCCCAGGTCGCCACCTGCACCGGCACCAAACCGAAGTCGCCGGGCACGAAATTGTCGACGGGGCTGGACCGCGGTGCGTGCTTAAGCGAGCCATCCAGTTCGTACGTCCAGCCGTGGTAGTGGCACTGCAGTACGCGCTGGTTCCCGTCCTCGGCGACGACCGGATAGCCCCGGTGCCGGCAGATGTTGATGTGCCCGGCGATGGCTCCGTCCTCGGTGCGGCTGATGACGACGGGGACCAGCGCGACGTCGCGCACGATCACGTCGCCCGGCGCCGCGACTTCGCCCACGTGGGCGACGTAGTGCCACGCCTTGCGGTGGATTTTCTCGAGCTCGGACCGAAAGATTGCCGGGTCCGAGAACCACTCCGTCGGCAGCGCGTTGCCCGCCCGGATCGACTCGATCAGCGCGGTCGCCTCGTCGCCAGTCACAGATACCGATGGTATCTGAAACGGTCGTGCAAACTACGGGCGTGACAATCGACTGGCAACACGAGTTCGACCACTTCTCGCCCGAGTACGCGGCCGACCCGTTCCCCATCTGGGACGAACTGCGCCAGGTGTGCCCCGTCGCGTCAAGCGCGCACATCCGCAACATGTGGGTGCCCACGCGCCACGAGGACATTGTCGCGGTCGCCAACGACACCACGCACTTCTCGAGCCGGAGCCCGCTGGTCGCGCAATTCGGCAACATGAGCGACTTCGGCATCACTGCGCCGCCGATTTCGAGCGACCCGCCGTACCACACCGATATTCGCCGAATGCTGCTGCCGTTCTTCTCGCCCGCTCGCATCGAGGCCCTGCGGCCGTCGGTGGAGGCGTACGCGGACGAGTTGATCGACGGATTCATCGACAACGACGGATGCGACGCCGCGCAGGACTTCGCGCAGTTCATCCCCGTCCGCATCATCGCCAAGATGCTCGGCATCGAGCCCGAGGACGGCGACCAGTTCCGTATCTGGGTCAACGCGCTGCTCGAGAACGCGCCGACGAACATCGAGATCGCCGGCGTCAATCTCGCCCAGCTCTACGGCTACTTCTACGAGCGAATCGAGGCGCGCCGTAAGAAACCCGGCGACGATCTCATTTCGTTCCTGGTAAGCCAAGACGTCCTGGGCCGCGAACTGACCGACATGGAAATTCAGGGGATGTGTCTCCTGCTGCTGCTGGCCGGGATCGACACCACGTGGTCGGCCATCGGCGCCACCATCTGGCACTTGGCCGGTCACCCCGAGGACCAGAAGCGCCTGCGCGAGGAACCCGACATCTGGCCGGTCGCCCTCGAAGAGTTCCTGCGGGCGTACGCGCCGGTCACCATGGCCCGCGAGGTCGCCGTCGACCATGAATTCAAGGGGTGCCCGATGCGTCAGGGCGAGCCGTTGTTGTTGCCGTTCCCAGCCGCGAACCGTGACCCCGAGGTCTTCGAACGCGCCGACGAAGTGATCCTCGACCGCGAGGAGAACCGGCATTTGGCGTTCGGCGTTGGGATCCATCGCTGCCTCGGCTCGAACCTCGCGCGACTGGAAGTACGGGTCGCCGTGTCCAAGTTTCTTGAGCGCGTCGGACCCTTCCGCCTCGCCGACCCGAGCGCCGTGCGCTGGTCGACGGGCCAGATTCGGGGGCCGCGGGTTCTGCCCATCTTGTTTGACCGTTAGCCACGGGCGGGTACTGACCCGCCATGAGCCTCAAGGCGAAACTCAACAAATGGATTGGCGTCGCCACGGGCGATCGCAAGCAGGAAGCGGTTGGCACGGTCCAGGAACAAACCGGCGGAGACCCCAAGTCCGACCGTGAGATCGACCATGCGGTGAAGGAAGTGAAGACGGCGCACCACGATTACGGGCAGCGCGTGCCCGCCCAAAAAGTGGCACACGTAGACCGGGCGCCCACGCCTCGCCGTGTGCACAGGCCGAAAAGCTCGACGCGCTAGTTGCTAAACAGGCGGCGTGCCCGCCGCTGAAGTCGCGTCGCCATTGCAAGGCGTGGTCGTCTCGATCGACGTAGCCGTCGGCGACTCGGTCCACACCGGTCAGACGCTCGCCGTGATCGAGTCGATGAAAATGGAGCACGTCGTCTCGGCCGACTCCGACGGCGTCGTCACCGCTATCCACGTCACCAAGGACGACAACGTCGCCGCCGGCGACCCCCTCGTTTCCCTAGGTTCCCACCGACTTTCTGCGGATCCTTCACCGACGTCTGTGAACGATCCGCAGAAAGTCGGTGGTTTTCGCGGGGCGGACGAACTGCGGCCGGAGTTGGCCGAGGTCGTCGCTCGGCATGACGTGGGGTTGGACGCGGCTCGGCCCGACGCGGTGGCGCGGCGGCGCAAGACGGGGCAGCGCACAGCGCGGGAGAACGTCTACGACCTGATCGACGAAGGCAGCCTCATCGAATACGGCCCGACGGTGGTGGCCGCACAACGGCGTCGGCGGCCGATGGACGAACTCATCGCGCAGACGCCGGCGGACGGACTCATCGGCGGAATCGCGAAGGTGGACGGACGCTCGACGATCGTCATGTCCTACGACTACACGGTGCTGGCCGGCACGCAGGGCGCGCAGAACCACCGCAAGAAGGACCGGCTGTTCGAACTGGCCGAATCGTTGCGGGCGCCGGTGGTCTTCTTCACCGAAGGCGGGGGCGGCCGGCCCGGCGACACCGACGGCATAGGTGGGTCCGGTCTCGACACGTTCGCGTTCCGGTTGTTCGGTGAACTGAGCGGGCTCGTGCCGCTCGTAGGCATCAACAGTGGACGTTGTTTCGCCGGCAACGCCGCGATCCTCGGTTGCTGTGATGTGGTGATCGCCACGGCCAACTCGAACATCGGCATGGGCGGGCCCGCCATGGTCGAAGGCGGCGGACTCGGCGTGTACACGCCGGACGAGATCGGACCCATGAGCGTGCAGGTGCCCAACGGCGTGGTCGACATTGCCGTCGCGGACGAAGCCGAAGCGGTCGCCGTTGCCAAGCAGTACCTGGGCTACTTCAACGGAACGAATGAGGACTGGTCATACGACGACCCGACGCGCATGCGCGACGTCGTGCCCGAGAACCGGTTGCGGGTCTACGACGTGCACGACGCCGTCAACGCGATCGCCGACGACGACTCGGTCCTCGAGATTCGCGCGGCATTCGGGGTCGGCATGGTCACGGCACTGATCCGCGTCGAGGGCCGCCCGATGGGTGTGATTGCAAACAACCCGACGCACCTCGCCGGCGCTATCGATGCGGACGGTGCCGACAAGGCGGCGCGCTTCATGCAGTTGTGCGACGCCTACGACATCCCGATCCTGCAGCTGTGCGACACGCCGGGGATCATGGTCGGGCCCGAAGTGGAGAAGACGGCGCTGGTGCGCCACGTCAGCCGCATGTTCGTGGTCGGCGCGTCGGTCACCGTGCCGACGATGACCATCGTGTTGCGCAAGGGCTACGGCCTCGGCGCGATGACGATGGCCGCCGGCTGTTTCAAGTCACCGGTGTTCACGGTCGCGTGGCCGACAGGAGAGTTCGGTGGGATGGGCCTCGAAGGCGCGGTGCGCCTCGGCTACCGGCGCGAGCTGGAAGCGATCGAGGACGACGCCGAGCGCGACCGCGTGTTCAACGAAATGGTCGAGCGCATGTACGAGCACGGTAAGGCGATCAACTCGGCGAGCTACTTCGAGATCGACGACGTGATCGACCCGGCCGACTCCCGGCGTTGGATCGTCGCCGCGCTCGACGCTGCTCCCCCGCCCGCGCCGCGCGCCGGCAAGAAACGCCCCTGCATCGACACCTGGTGAGTTAGACCGCGCTCTTCGCGAACCGTGTGATGTGGCCGACGATCTCGTCCCAGAGTGGCGGCGGATAGTCGTGGCCCATCCCTTCGATCACCGTGAACGTTGACCCGGGGATGAGGTCGGCCGTGAGGCGGCCAGCTTCGATTGGCACCAAGCGATCTTTATCGCCGTGAATGACGTGTGATGGAACGGTCAGGGTCTTCAACGCGTCCTGGCGCGACGGAGACTTCATAATCGCCGCCATCTGACGGCCGCGGCCGCCCGGATCAAACGAGCGGTCGTAGATGGCAGCGGCGTCAGCCGCGAGGCGCTCGTCGTCGAAAAAGCCGGGACTGCCGATGACGTGCTGCGCGGCGACGTACTGATCAATCGATTCCTGACGGGTTTTAGGAGCCGGCGCAGTCAACACGGCCATGGCCTCGGGATCCGGCGCGGCCGCCGGCGTCCCACCAGGCGTCGACATCACCGATGTCATCGACAACACCCGCTCAGGATGAGCGATCGCCATCGACTGCACGATCATCCCGCCCATCGACCAACCGGCGATGTGGGCCTTCGCCGCGCCGACCGCGTCGAGCACGGCGAACCCGTCGTCAGCCATGTCGGCCAGCGTGTACTCGGGGCTACCTTTCAGGTGCGAGGACAAGCCGACGTCACGGTTGTCGAAGCGCAGGACCCGAAAGCCTTCGGCCGCGAACTTCTCGCACCACGCCTCTTTGAAGTTGATGCACTGGCTGCCAAAGCCATTCACCAACAACAAGACCGGGTCGGTCTCGTTTCCGAAGCTGTCGAAGTGGATCTCGACATCGCCGTTCTTCGCAGTCGCCATGGCCGCACCGTACGCGATTCACGCATCTGAGTTGCATGAGTGAGTGTTCACTCACTTATACTTGAGTTGTGACAAGCATTCAGGCCCCGAACAAGCGGGCCAGCGCCATGGCGCCTGAGGAGCGACGGGCGATGATCGTCGACGCCGCCCTCCCCCTCGTGTTGGAACACGGCGAGCGGGTGACATCGCGCCAAATCGCTGACGCCGCCGGGATCGCCGAGGGCACCATTTTCCGCGCCTTCGCCGACAAGGACGACGTGATCCGGGCCGTGATGGAGAAAGCCCTCGACGCCAGCCCGCTCGAAGAAGCGCTCGACCAGATCGACCCCGCCCAGGCCTTCGAGAAGTGCCTCGATGCCGCCATCGCGGCGATCCAGGCCCGCGTGATCGACACCTGGCGACTGCTGTCCGCCGTTGGCCCGCGCTTCCACCCCGATAAATCGGGACCACCGGCACCGATCCCAGGGCTGGTACGAATCTTCGAGGCTCACCGCGACCGTCTCAGCGTGAAGCCCGTTGAAGCAGCCAAGCGCCTGCGAGCCGTCACGCTCGCCGTCACCCATCCAATTCTGAACGACGCACCCTTGTCGTCGAAGGAAGTCGCGAAGCAATTCCTCTACGGCGTTGCCGCAAGGAGCGACAAGACATGTTGATGAAGGTGCTGCGGCGCCATCTCAAGCCGTACAAGAAATTGATTTGGGGCCTCGTCGCGCTGCAGACAGTGCAGACGAGCGCCGCGCTCACGTTGCCCACTATCAACGCACGCATTGTCGACAACGGCATCCTCAAGGGTGACCAGCCGTACATCTGGCACATGGGCGGGTTCATGCTCGGCTTTTCGCTCATCCAGATCGCGTTCTCGATCGGGGCCGTCTACCTCGGCGCCCGGATTGCGATGGGTTTCGCCCGCGACCTTCGCAAGAACCTGTTCCATCAGGTGACGAGCTATTCGGCGCGCGAGGTGGGCACGATTGGCGCGCCGTCGCTGATCACCCGCATCACCAACGACGTGCAACAGATCCAGCTGCTCGTCGTGATGGTTTGCACGATGGCGATCGGCGCGCCGATCACCATGGTCGTGGGCGTGATCATGGCGCTCCGCCAGGACGTCGGCATGTCGTGGATTCTCGTGGCCGCGATGCCCATCACCATGCTGGTGCTCGGCGTGATTGTGCGCAGCATGGTGCCGTCGTTCCGTTTGATGCAGGAACGCATCGACGAGATCAACCGCGTGCTGCGCGAGCAGATCACCGGCATCCGCGTGGTTCGCGCCTTCGTCCGCGAAAAGGAAGAGACGCGGCGCTTTGAGCAGGCCAACACCGACCTCACGACGGTGTCGCTGCGCGCCGGGCGGCTGATGTCGTCGATGTTCCCGACGGTCAACATCCTCGTCAACATGTCGAGCGTCGTCGTGCTCTTGGTCGGTGCGCATCGCGTCAGCAACGGCCAGGTTCAAGTCGGCGTGATTATCGCCTTCCTCAGCTACCTGGTGCAGATCCTGATGTCGGTGATGATGGCGACCTGGATGCTTGCGATCATTCCGCGCGCGGCTGTCTCCGCCGACCGCGTCCAAGAAGTGCTCGATCTCGACTCCTCAGTCGTGCCGCCGGCAAAGGGCGCCGCAGTCCGCGCCTCCGCCCAAGTGGAGTTCCGCAACGCCGGCTTCCACTACCCCGGTGCCGACCACGCCGTCCTGCAGGACATCTCGTTCCTCGTCGAACGGGGCCAGACCACCGCGATCGTCGGGTCGAGTGGCGCGGGCAAGACAACATTGGTGAACCTGGTCGCCCGCCTATTCGACGCGACGTCCGGAACCGTGCTGATCGACGGAGTCGACGTCCGTGAACTCGACTTGCTGACGCTCACTGATCGCATCGGCTTAGTACCGCAGAAGAACTTCCTGTTCTCGGGCACGATCCGCAGCAACCTGCAATACGGCAAGCCCGACGCGACCGAAGAGGAAATGTGGGCCGCGCTGCGAGTCGCCCAGGCCGCCGACTTCGTCGAGAACATGCCCGGCCAGCTGGACGCCCGCATCGAGCAAGGCGGCACGAACCTCTCGGGCGGGCAGCGTCAGCGCATGTCGATCGCGCGCGCCCTGATCCGTCGGCCCGAGGTCTTCGTGTTCGACGACTCGTTCTCCGCGCTCGACCTCACTACCGACGCAAAACTTCGCGCCGCCCTTCCGGCGTTCACGGCGGACTCGGCGGTGCTGATCGTCGCCCAACGCGTGTCGACGATCTCTACGGCCGATCAGATCATCGTCCTCGAAGACGGCGAGATGGTCGGCGTCGGTACGCACGACGAGCTTCTCGCAAGCTGCGAAACCTACGCCGAGATTGTGCAGAGCCAGATCGGCGAGAAGGAAGGGGCAGCCGCATGACGACGCCCCATCGCAACGGCAACGGTACGAACGGCAAGAACAGCAAGCAGGTCGAAGAGAACGACGAGGAGGAGACTCTCCCCGTCACCGCACTCAGCTCCGCCCCGGGCGGCCGCATGGGCGCCATCGGCATGCCGCTCGAAAAGTCGACGGATTTCCGTGGCTCCACGAAGCGCCTGTTCAAGATGCTCAGCAACAAATGGCCGACGATCTCCGTCGTCCTCTTCGCCGCAGTAACCAGCGCGGTGCTCACCGTGCTCGGCCCGCGCATCCTCGGACACGCCACCGACGTGATCTTCCGCGGTGTCTTCCTCCATCAAGGTGTCGACTTCGGGCGACTGCACCACTACCTGTACCTGGCGATCGCGTTGTACGCGACGTCGTGGATGCTCGGTGTCATGTCCGCGTATCTGATCGCGGGCCTCGTGCAGGGCCTCGTATTCCAGCTGCGCTCTGCGGCCGAAAACAAGATCAACGCGGTTCCGCTCAGCTATCTCGATCGGTCGGCGCGCGGAGACCTGCTCAGCCGCGTCACGAACGACCTCGACAATGTCGCGCAGAGCTTGCAACAGACGATGAGCCAGACCGTGACGTCGGTGCTCATCATCCTCGGCACCATCGGCATGATGTTCTCGATCTCGTGGGTCCTGGCGCTCGTCGCATTGACGATCGTGCCGACATCCATGTTCACCGTGCAGAAGATCGGCGGCCGGGCCCGTCCGCGCTTCATCGCGCAGTGGACCCACACCGGGTCGTTGAACGCGCAGATCGAAGAGACCTTCACGGGTCACGCGGTCGTGAAGGCGTTTGGTCAGCAGGGTGCAACCGAAGCGCGCTTCCGCGAGACCAACGACGAGCTCTACGAGGCCGCGTTCGGCGCACAGTTCATGTCCAGCTTGATGCAGCCCGTCACGATGTTCCTCAGCAACATCCAGTACGTGCTCGTCGCGGTGGTGGGCGGACTGCGCGTCGCGTCGGGCGCCGTCACCATCGGCGATGTCCAGGCGTTCATTCAGTACTCACGGCAGTTCTCCATGCCGCTCACTCAGCTCGCGTCGAACGCAAACATCTTCCAGTCGGGCATCGCCTCGCTCGAGCGGGTCTTCCATTTCCTCGACGCCGAAGAGATGAGCCCCGAACCCGCGAACGAGACCCTCAAGAAGCCGGCCCGCGGGCGAATCGAGTTCGACAACGTGTCGTTCTCCTACAACCCCGACCTCAAGCTGATCGAGAATCTGTCGCTCGTCGCCGAGCCTGGTCAGACGATTGCCATTGTCGGGCCGACGGGCGCCGGCAAGACGACGCTCGTCAACTTGATCATGCGGTTCTACGAGTTGAACGGCGGCGCGATCATCCTCGACGGCCACGACATCGCCGACCTCTCACGCCAGGAGCTGCGCTCGCAGATCGGCATGGTGTTGCAGGACACCTGGCTCTTCGGCGGCACGATCAAGGACAACATCGCCTACGGCAAGCCGGGCAGCACCGACGAAGAAGTACTCGCGGCGGCCAAGGCCACGTACGTCGACCGGTTCGTGCATAACTTGCCGGACGGTTACGAGTCGCTGATCAACGAGGAGGGCGACAACATCAGCGCCGGTCAGAAGCAGTTGCTGACCATCGCCCGCGCCTTTCTCGCCGACCCCGCGATCCTCATCCTCGACGAAGCCACGTCATCGGTCGACACCCGTACCGAGGTGTTGGTGCAGGAGGCGATGAACGCACTGCGCAAGTCGCGGACGAGCTTCGTAATCGCCCACCGCCTGTCGACGATCCGCGGGGCCGACCTCATCGTGGTGATGGAGAACGGCCGCATCGTGGAGCAGGGCACGCACCACGAATTACTGGCGCACGACGGCGCCTACTTCCGCCTGTACAACTCGCAGTTCGTCGGCGCCGCCGTCGAAGAAGCGGCTGTCTAGTAGGGACGAAGCTCTTCGACGGCGGTCGTCACTCTTGTGAGCGCGTCGATGTCGGGGGTGACGCCGAGGCCCGGGCCCGTGGGTACGTCGAGCAGGCCGTCGTGCATCACAAATGGCTCGGTGATGTCCTTCAGGAAGTAGCGATCGGACGCGCTGATGTCGCCCGGCAGGGTGAAGCCGGGCAGGGCGGCGAGCGCCAGGTTGGCGGCGCGGCCGAGGCCGGTCTCGAGCATGCCGCCGCACCACACCGGCACACCGAGATCGAAACAGAGGTCGTGGATGGCCGCGGCCTCGAGGTAGCCACCGACGCGTCCGGCCTTGATGTTCACGATCTCGCAGGCGCCGAGTTCAATCGCGGTCTCGGCCACTTTGGCCGAGGTGATCGACTCGTCCAAACAGATCGGAGTGCCGATCTGTCTCGCGAGACGAGCGTGGCCGGTGAGGTCGTCTTCGGCCAGCGGCTGTTCTAGCTGTACCAAGTTGAACTCGTCGAAGGCCTGGAGTGTCTCGACGTCGTCGAGTGTGTACGACGCGTTTGCGTCGACCTGTAACGGCAGGTCGTCCCCGAACACGCTGCGCACCGCCTTGAGCGGTTCGACGTCCCAGCCGGGTTCGACCTTCAACTTGATCCGCACGTAGCCCTCGGCGAGGTACTCGTCGACTTGCTCGATTAGATCGTCGATTGACCCTGGGATCCCGATGCTCACGCCGCACGCAACCGACGCCCGCGCCGCGCCGAGCGCCTCACCCAAGGACTCACCCGTGGCGCGCAGCTCGGCGTCGAGCACCGCCATCTCGAGCGCGGCCTTGGCCATCGGGTGCCCGCGGACTCCCGCGAGCAAGTTGGAAACCCGGCCCGCGGACACGTCACCGGCGCTGAACAACGCGGGGATGAGGTGATGGCGCAGGACGTGCTGCGCGCTCTCGACGTACTCGGACGAATAGCCGGGCTCGGACATCGCCACGCACTCTCCCCACCCGTCAGCGTCGGGCGTACGAATGCGCACAAGCAGTGCCTCACGATCGGTCTCGGTCCCAAACGAGGTGCGAAACGGTCGCACGAGCGGCATCGACACCCGCCGTAACGCCACCGCCTCGATCTGCACACCCGAAAACTACCAACACAGAAATTAGTTTTCTTAGTTAATTAGTCTGGTAAAGTATCTGCATGGCTCGCCCGTCCAGCACCGTCACACCGGCCACGACGGTGGTGCCGGCCGAAATGGCTGCGCGCCTTCGCCTTAGTTCGACCCGGCTCCACCGGCAGCTGCGGCGGGAAGCGGGCGTGGCGCTTACGCCGAGCCAGATCTCCGCGCTCGCCGCGATCCACAACCACGGTCCCCTCACGCTCGGCGCCCTCGCGGAGCACGAAGGCGTGGCGCCGCCGTCCATCACGAAGGTGCTCGCGATCCTCGAAGAGGACGAACTCGTCGCGCGCGCACCAGATCCGGCCGACCGCCGGGTCTCCTACGTCACGATCACACCGAAGGGGTCGGCGCTCGTGGCCGAGTCGCGGCGCCGCAAGACGGCTTGGCTCAGCGGCCGCATTCGTGAACTCGCACCCGACCAGCGGCAGCGTCTGGCCGACGCCCTTGATGTACTGGACGCCTTAACGCAGAAAGAACCGCTGTAGTGGCCGGCCTCAAACTCGCAACCTCGGAAACATTCCGCTCGATGCGCAGCCGCAACTTCCGGCTGTTCTTCACCGGACAACTGATCTCGCAGGTCGGCAACTGGCTCACCCTCGTCGCCCAGACCCTGCTCGTCTACAAGCTGACCCACAGCGGGGTCGCGCTCGGCTTCCTCGCAGCCGCCCAGTTCGGGCCTGTCCTACTTATCGGGGCGTTCGCGGGCCTCGTGGCCGATCGCTCGGACAAGCGCAAGCTCCTGTTGATCGTGCAGGCGCTCGCGATGCTGCAGTCCTTCGCGTTGGCCGCGATCGCGTTCATGCACCACCCGCCGGTCGCCGCGATCTTCGCCATCGCCGTCTTCGGCGGCATCGCCACCGCCTTCGACAACCCCGCGCGCCGGTCCTTCGTCGTCGAGATGGTGCCCCACGAGGACATCAACAACGCCGTGAGCTTGAACAGCGCACTGATGACGGGCTCGCGCGTGATCGGCCCTGCGATCGCCGGCCTCTTGATCAGCACCGTCGGGTACGGCTGGTGCTTCCTGCTCGACGGCGTCACGTACACCGCCGTGATCATCGGCTACTTCATGATGCGCCCGAGCGAACTGCGCCGAGCACCCGCGCAACAGCGCGGTCGGGGCCAGATCCGAGAAGGTCTGCGCTACGTGATGAGCGTGCCCGAGCTATGGGTGCCGCTCGCGATGATGACGGTGATCGGAACGCTGGCGTTCAACTTCCAGACCGTCCTGCCGATCTTCGTGGCCCGCGACCTGCACGGCAGCACCGTCACCTTCACGTGGCTGCTTTCGGTCGTCAGCGTCGGCTCGCTCGTCGGCGCGCTGCGCACGGCCCGCCGCTCGAAGATCTCCGTGCGCACCGTCAGCCTCGCCGCTATCGGATTCGGCGTTGCCATGACCGCGCTCGCGCTCAGCCCCAACCTGGCCGTGGCGTTCGTCGTGGGCGTCGGCCTGGGTGTGGCCAGCATCGCCTTCATGACGTCGTCGACCGCGATCGTCCAGACCGAATCCGATCCGTCAATGCGCGGCCGGGTCCTGGCGCTGCAGGCGATGGTCTTCCTCGGCTCCACCCCGATCGGCGGGCCCATCGTCGGCTACATCGGCCAGCACTACGGCGGCCGCTATTCGCTGGGCGTCGGCGCCGCCGGCTGTTTGGCAGCCGGGGCCTTCGGACTGCTCCAGCATGCGGCCAAGCGCGTCGACCCCGTCGCCGACGCCGAGCGCGGTGGGTCTCGCCTCAGAGGTCGCCCTCGGCTAGCGAAAAAGGCGCATGATGCAGTGATGGGGATTGCTGCCACCACCGAGCCAACTAAGGGGATCGGCCTAAGCCGACGCGAACAGTTGGCCTTCGTCGTTTTCTCGACGTGGATCATCACCGGGCTTTTTCTCGACGGCTGGTCACACGAAGTGGACAAGCCCGAGACGTTCTTTACGCCGTGGCACGCCATGCTCTACTCGGGCTTTGGCGCCGCGGTCGTGTGGTCGGCCTGGGACAGCCGCCGCACGCAGGCGCGGGGCGAGCCGAGCAGCAACGGGCTTGATCCGCTAGCCACCGTCGGCGTCGTGATGTTTGCCGCCGGCATGGTCGGCGACTTCGCGTGGCACGCGCTGCTGGGCGTCGAAGTCAACGTCGAGGGTTTGCTGAGCCCAACCCATCTGACCCTGATGACGGGAGGCCTGATCCTGGCCTCGACCCCCGTACGGCTCGCGCGGGCGATCCATAAGGGCGACGACAAGCCCCTCGCAACGTTCGGGGTTGTGCAGTCGGTCACCGCGACTGTCGCGGTCGTCGCGTTCTTCCTTCAGTTCGTATCTGCGTTCAAGGGTGCGAACGCGGCCGGGTATGTCGTGCTGCACGGGATGGGCCCCTTCGCCGAGGACCGCGCCATTCGTGGCGTCGCCGCGATTCTCATCACGAACGCCCTGCTCCTCGGAGGCGTTACGTACTTGACGTCGCGTTGGCGCGTGCCGCGCGGCGCGCTGGCGATGGTTGTCGGCGTCCCCGCCCTCGCCGTGTCGGGCCTCACCGGGTTCAGCCATGTGGAACTCGTCGCCGCCGCGATCCTTGGTGGCCTCGCCGGTGACCTCATGGTCGCCCGCAACCGCCCGGACCTGGCGCCGGTCGCCGTGCCGTTCGTGATGTGGTTGAGCTGGACGGGTATCGCGGCGATCGCGATGCCGTTCGGCTGGTCGCCCAACGTGTGGGGCGGCGCCGTGTTCCTGAGCGTGCTGACCGGCGTAGGCCTGCGCGTGCTCGCTAACGGAAGTGGCTCGCCACTTCGGTCATGAACAGGTCGCAGGTGTCCTTCCGGCGTTGCATCGGACCCATCGTGAAGTCGGGGATGATGATCTCGTCGGCGCCCGCGTCCCGGTACTGGCCGATGACGTCGGCGACCTCAGCCGGCGTGCCCGCAATGCCGCCCATCGTTCGCTTGTCCTTCAACCACTCCTCGTCGGTGGACAGGAAGAGCAGCGCCTGAGTCGACACGGCGATCTCGTCGAAGTCGCGGCCGATGGTGTCGCAGTGACCGCGCAACACGCTGAGCTTGTGCGTGAGCGTGGGCGGGTCGGTCCAAGAGTTCCACTCGTCGGCGTACCGCGCCGCGATGCGCAACGTGCGCTTCTCGCCCCCGCCGCCGATGAGGATCGGCAGCTTTGCTTGGACCGGCGCCGGTTGGTTCGGCGCGTCCGCGATAGTGAAATAGTCACCGGAATAGCTCGCGCGCTTCTGGCGGGTCATCGCCACGATCACCGCACACGCTTCTTCGAACCGGTCGAGGCGTTCCTTGATCGTGCCGAGTTCGATTCCGTACGCGAGATGCTCGTTCTCCTGCCACCCGGCACCGATGCCGAGCAACAGCCGGCCGCCACTCATGTTGTCCACCGCGGCCGCGATGTTCGCGAGCACCGCGGGGTGGCGGTAGGTGACGCTGGTGACGAGCGGCGCGATGCGAAGACGCGGCACGGTCGCCGCGAGCCCGGCGATTACCGACCAGCACTCGAGGGTGTCGCCGTCGAGCGGTGTGGTGTCACCGCTGTTGGGCATGAAGTGATCGGCGTAATACACGCCGTCCCATCCGGTGGACTCGCAGTGCTGCGTGAGCTCGAGGATCTCGGTCCACGGACGTTGCGGCGATGGCCAAATCGAAAAACGCATGCGCGCAACCTAGATCGGTCATGGGATCGCGATCATCCAGCCACGACTACTGTTCCAACCGGAGTGCCGGGAAGCCTGGTCGGCGACCTAGTCCGTCGATCCTGAAAGCCCCTTATGCCTCCAACGCTCCCTCCGACGGCGCCCCCAGCACGATGAGTTCCGACCAATCAGACTCGGCTCGCCGCGCCACACCTGCCCGAAGCTTGCCGACAGTCGTGGCGCGCTTTGTTCGCACCGAAGCGTCGGGCGGTATAGCCCTCGTCCTCGCGGCCGCGGTTGCTCTGATCTGGGCCAACTCGTCCTGGCGCGCTGGCTACGAATCGCTCTGGCACAGCCATGTGACACTGCAGTTCGGCGTCTTTCGATTCGACGAAGATCTCCGTCACTTCGTGAACGACGGTCTAATGGCGCTGTTTTTCTTCGTTGTTGGTTTGGAGATCAAACGCGAAGGGGTTGACGGGGAGCTAGCCGATCGCCGCGTTGCGGCATTGCCGGTCTTCGCCGCCCTTGGCGGCATGATCGCGCCTGTTCTGATCTTTTTCGCGATCGCCGGCGGCCGTGCCGGTGGTCACGGTTGGGGAATCCCAATGGCCACGGACATCGCCTTCGCACTCGGCGTACTCGCCTTACTCGGCCCACGCGTGCCGCCGTACCTCAAGCTCTTCTTGCTTACATTGGCGATCGTCGACGACGTCGGCGCGATCCTCGTTATCGCCGTTTTCTATAGCGGCGATATCGATGTAGCCGCGCTCGCGGCCGCAGCCATAGGCGTAACGGTGTTCTTTGCGCTGCATCGCCTTCGGGTGGACTGGCCACCGGCCTACGTCGCGCTCGGCGTCGCCACCTGGTACGCCGCCTACCGCTCAGGCATACACGCGACCATCGCCGGCGTCGCTCTCGCGCTCGCGGTGCCTACCAAACGTTTGGCGCCTGCGGCCACCGCGCGCCGTTGGGTGCAAGGGCTATCGGACGAGCCGAGCGCGCGCGAAGTCCGTCAGACATCGATCGTCGCCCGAGAGAGTGTCTCTCCGGCCGAGCACCTTCAGGAGCTGCTCCACCCCGCGACCAGCTTTCTCATCTTGCCGGTCTTTGCCCTCGCCAATGCGGGAGTTCGCCTGCGTTCCGATGTCGTCTCCGACGCAGATGCAGCCCGCGTCGCGACCGCGGTAGCGACAGGCCTCGTGCTCGGCAAGCTCTTAGGAGTTCTCGGAGGCGTGTGGCTGGCCGTGCGCCTCGGCATCGCGGTGGTTCCCTCCGACACGCGTTGGACGCATCTGACGGGGGCCGCCGCCCTGGCCGGCATCGGGTTCACAGTTTCACTGTTCATCACCGGATTGGCTTTCACCGATCCCACGCTCAACGAGGCGGCCAAGGTTGCGATTCTCGTCGCGTCCGCGATCTCCGCGGTGACCGGCGCGGGCGTTCTCTTTCGCGTCCGAAGCCGCTAGGGTTCGCGGCGGCGCGCAGGACGCCTCCGGTCCGCGGACAGGGCAGAGCCCACCTGAGTAGTTAGCGGTGCAGATTGAGTCCAACGCCTCCTTTCTGCCTTGCGATGCGGACCGCAGGCATCGAAAGGAGTCGCGTTGTCGACCATCCCCCTCCCCGAGCGCCCGAACGTTGAGCAGCTGAAGAAGCGCGCCAAAGAGATAGCCCGCGAGTTCGGCATTCCGCTCCACGAAGCCCAGCTGAACATGGCCCGCGGCTACGGCTTTGCCAGTTGGCCGAAGCTGGTCAAGCACGTCGAGGTCGTGACCGCGTTCACGCGCGAGCCCGACACCGTCGCCACCGATGACTTCCTCTCACTCGTCTGCCTGACCTACGGCGACGACGCACCGTCTCGTCGGTCGCGCGGCCTCGACATGCTCGCCGACAGTCCGTCGCTGGCGACGCGTGACATCTGGTCCGCCGCCGCAACCGGCTCGGCTGCGACGGTGCAGCGTTTTGTCGCGGACGCCAGCCGGCAGGGCGGGCCGTTCGCGTGGGAACCTTTGATGTATCTCTGCTATTCGCGAGTGCCGACGAATGAACCCGACGTCCTCGCGACCGCGCGTGTGTTGCTCGACGCGGGCGCCGACCCGAACGTCGGCTATCTCTGGCACGGGTTCCCGACGCCCTTCACCGCGCTCACCGGTGTGTTCGGCAGCGGCGAGGGCGACCAACCGGAACACGAGCACTGGCGATCGTTGGCCCGTCTGTTGTTGGAGCGGGGCGCGAATGCGAACGACCCGCAGACGCTTTACAACCGCCAGTTCCGTCCCGGCCAGGAGCATCTCGAGTTGTTGTTCGAGTTCGGTCTCGGCTCTGGAGACGGCGGTCCTTGGCGCGAGCGTCTCACCACCGCGATGGACACGCCGACCACGATGCTGCGCGATCAGCTGCGCTGGGCCATCCACCACAACATGCTCGAGCGAGTGCGCCTGCTCGCGGAGAACGGTCTGGACCTCGACGCGCCGTTCGACGATCCACGTTTCGAACACGCGTACAAGCAGACGCCCGCTCGGTTCGCCGCGCTCTGTGGCCACGCTCGGATCGTCGACGAGTTGGCGAAACACGACGCGCACGTGCTCGGGTGTTCCGCACCACACGCGCTGATCGGCAGCGTTATGTCTGGCTGGCGCGAGGCCGCGCTAGCCCACGCCCGATCACGACGAAAGGCGATAGCCGAGCGACCGTCCCTCGTGGTGCAGGCCGCGTCCACCGGCCGACTCGACGCGGTGAGCCTGGCCGTCGAACTGGGCTGGGATGTGAACGCGCTTGGGCGATCCGACTCACCCTGCGAGATGCCGTGGCAGACCGCGCTGCACACCGCGGTCGAACGGAACCTGGCGGAGATGGTGCGCCTGCTGCTGCAACTCGGCGCCGACCCGTCCATCGAAGATGCCCGTTTCCAATCGACGCCCAAAGGTTGGGCCGAACACTTCGGCAACACGGACGTCGCCGCGCTCCTCCCCTGAGCGACTTCGTGCGGATCCTTCACGACAGGTGTGAAGAAATCCGCACGAAATCGAGTGGTCTACGGCTTGGCTTCGGCGACGCCCTTCGGGGCGCGTTGGTGCATGAAGCCGAACATGTAGCCGGCGACGCGGCGCATTTGAATTTCCTCGGCGCCTTCGGTGATCCGGTAGCGCCGGTGGTGGCGGTAGATGTGTTCGAAGGGCATGTGCCGCGAGTAACCGAGGCCGCCGTAGGTCTGCATGGCCTGGTCGGCCGCGTTGCAACACAAGCGGTTGGCTTGGTAGTTGCACATCGAGACCTTGTCGCTCTGGCTGAATGGGCCGTACTTGTCCATCGACCACGCCGTCTTGTGAATGAGCGCACGCAGCATCTCGGCCTGGGTCTGCAGCTCGACGAGCGGGAACTGCACGCCCTGGTTGTGCGACAGGGGCTTGCCGAAGGGTTTGCGCTCGCCCGCGTACTGCACGGCCATGTCGATACAGAACTGCGCGGCGCCGAGCGAGGAAGCGGCTTGCCGAATGCGGTTCTCGTTGAAGAACAACTGCACGACGGACAGGCCGCGTCCCTCGCCACCGAAGATGGCCGAGTCGGGCACGCGCACGTCGGTCAAGCGAATGTGCGCGTGGTCCGTCGGCATGTTGAACGTCCAGAGGAATTCGAGGATCTCGAAGCCGGGTGACGACACCGGCACGAGGAACGCCGTGATGCCGTCGCCGTCGCCCGCCTTGCCCGACGTCCTCGCCATGATCATGTCGTAGGGCGCTTTGTGGATGCCGGTGTTCCACGTCTTTTCGCCGTTGATGATCCACTCGTCGCCGTCGCGCACAGCGGTGGTCTCCATGTGGGTCGCGTCGGAACCGTGGTTGGGCTCGGTGATGCCGAACGCGAATCCGCTCGTGCCGTTCAGCAGGTGATCGATCCAGTACGCCTTCTGCTCATCCGTGCCGTGCTCGAGCATCAGCAGCAAGCCGACGTTGTTGCCCACGATCGAGCTTTCGTTCTGTAGGTCGTTGTGCAGACCGAGCCCCTTGCGGGCCAGGTGCTCGCGGATCACGGCCATGCCGAGGTTGGTGCCCTCTTTGCCGCCGTACTCCTTCGGGAAGGCGTAGCGGTAGTGGCCCGCCTCGTCGGCGAGACGGCGCATCTCGCGCAGCAGCGCTTCCCACTCTTCGTTCGGCAGGCCGCCGCGTTCCCAGTCGGTGCGCGCGTCTTCGCGCCGATGGTCGAAGAATCGGTTGTTGTCGTCCTTGCCTTGCAGCGGCTTGATGACGGCCTCGATGAACTCGTCGAGTTCGGCGAGATAGTCGACGAGGTCTTGCGGCAGGTCGAAGTCCATGCCGCACTCTGCCACTTAACGATCGCTCAGTGCAGGCCCAGTCGATAGACCGTAAACACCAAGCCAAACGCAATGAGGAACACGCCGAAGTAGCGCCGCTGCATCCCCGCGGAGAAACGATTCGAATAGTGCGAACCGATGACGCTCGTGGGTACGACACCCAACGCGAAGAGTTCGGCGACCGCCCAGTCGACGTGACCCAGAGCGGTGTGCGTAATCAGCGTGGGGACTGAGAGCACCGCCACCACCATCAACGAGGTGCCCACGGCCTGGCGCATGCGCAACCCGAACACCAATAAGTAGAGCGGCATCAGCAGGAACCCGCCGCCGTTCGCGAGCAGACCCGTCATCAACCCGACGCCCGCGGCGGCGCCTACCAACATCGGCCGGTTCATGCGCCGCGCCGTCCCCGCCTCGCGATGCTCGTCGGTGATCGGCATGATCACGCGCACGCCGACCACGAGCAGCATCAAGCCCGACAGCACCAGGAGCGCGTCGCCGCCCACTTTTTGGGACAGGTACGCGCCTGCAACTGTCGCCGGCACGGCTCCGAGCAACGACCACCCCGCGGCCTTCGGACGCGCCTCGCCGGACTTGAAATAGGGCCGCAGCGCCAGCACGGCGCCCGGGATGGTCGCGGGCAGCGGTGAGGCGACCGCCGCCAGCGCCTGAACGCCGACCAACGAAAGCAGCGGCGTAGCCACTGAGGACCCACCGACGCCGAACATCCCGATCAGCAGACCGATGGCCGTCCCGCACAAAATGACCGCCGCGGCATGCACGCAGGCATCTTGACTGGTTAGTCAGGTAAACATTGCTCTATGTCCAATCAGACAATGACCATTGCCGGCGAGGCCACGCCCACGGCCGGCACCTTCGGTGTCATCAACCCCGCGACCGGCGAAGTGTTCGCTCAGGCGCCCGATTGCACGAAGGAACAGATCGACGCCGCCTTCGACGCCGCCCAGAAAGCGCAGATCGACTGGAAGCGTGACGAAGAGAAGCGCCGCCAGCTCCTGCGCGACGCGGCCGCCAAGATGTTCGCCAGCGTGGGTGAGCTCGCTCCCCTGCTGATGAGCGAGCAGGGCAAGCCGATGGACAAGGCCGCTGAAGAAGTGTTCGGCGCCGGCATTTGGATGCAGTACTACGCCGACCTCGAGGTCGCCCCGATCCAGATTCAGGACGACGGCAACGCGATCGCGCACGTCCACCGTCGCCCGATGGGCGTCGTCGCCGCGATCACGCCGTGGAACTTCCCGCTGATCCTCGCCTCGTGGAAGATCGCGCCGGCACTGCGGGCCGGCAACACGATGGTGCTGAAGCCCTCGCCCTACACGCCGCTGGCCACGCTCAAGATGATCGAGATCCTCAACGAGGTGTTCCCGGCCGGTGTGCTCAACGGCGTCTCGGGCGGCGACGACCTCGGCAAGTGGATGACGGCACACCCGACGCCGCGCAAGGTGAGCTTCACGGGTTCGGTGGCGGCCGGCAAGCACGTCGCCGCGGCGTGCGCGCCCGACCTCAAGCGCGTCACCCTTGAACTGGGCGGCAACGACCCGGCCATCATCCTTGATGACGTCGACCCCGCCGCGGTTGCCGAGAAGATCTTCTGGGGCGCGTTCGCGAACAGCGGTCAGATCTGCTCCGCCATCAAGCGCGTGTATGTGCCCGAGGCGCTGCACGACCAGGTCGTCGAAGCGCTGGCCGAGCAGGCGAGCAAGGTGAAGATGGGCGAAGGCACCGAAGAAGGCGTGCAGCTCGGCCCGATCAACAACGCACCGCAGTTCGAGCGCGTGAAGGAACTCGTGAAGGACGCGATCGACGGTGGCGCCACCGCCGTCGCCGGTGGTGCGGCCGCCGACCGCGCCGGCTACTTCTTCCAGCCGACGATCCTCGCCGGCGCCCATGACGGCACCCGCATCGTCGACGAAGAGCAGTTCGGCCCGGCACTGCCCGTCATCCCTTACCGCGATCTCGACGACGTCATCGGCCGCGCCAACGCCACGCACTTCGGCCTGTCCGGCTCGGTCTGGTCCAACGATGACGCGCGCGCTTCTGCCGTCGCCGACCAGCTCGAGTGCGGCACCGCATGGGTCAACGCCCATCTCGCGCTTGCGCCCCATCAGCCCTTCGGCGGCTTCAAGTGGTCGGGCGTCGGCGTCGAGAACGGACCGTGGGGTCTCGACGCGTTCACCGACATCCAGGTTCGCTACAACCAGAAGTAACTGATGCCTTGGAATGAGGGCGACATCCCGTCGTTGGACGGGAAGGTCGCACTCATCACCGGCGCCAACTCGGGCCTCGGCCTCGCCGCGGCAACAACGCTGGCCAAACACGGAGCGCGAGTAGTGATGGCGTGTCGCAACGCGGCCAAGGCGCAAGCCGCGGCCGACCGGGTGCGCGCCACCGCCACCGGCCCCGTGGAGGTCGTATCACTCGACCTCGCCAGCCTCGCATCGGTCGACGCGTGCGCGACTGCGTTCATGCGGAACGAGGCCAAGCTCGACCTGCTGCTGAACAACGCGGGCCTGATGGCGATCGACGAGGCCCGCACGGAGGACGGCTTCGAGATGCAGTTCGGTGTGAATCACCTAGGACATTTCGCGTTGACGGCCAAGCTCGCGCGGCTGGTGTTCGCCACGGAGGACTCGCGCATCGTGAACATGGCGAGCTTCGGCCACCGTCCCGGTCGGCTGCACATCGACGACTTGTTCTTCGAGAAGCGCGGCTACGACCGGTGGCGACCGTACTTCCAGAGCAAGCTGGCCAACATCCTGTTCACGCTCGAGCTACATCGCCGCCTGCAGGCGGCCGGTCGGTCCACTAAGTCGCTGGCTGCGCACCCAGGCGGCACCAGCACCGACCTCGGTTACGAAGGCAAGGGCTTTACGAATCGGTTGATGCGCCCGGCGCAGTACTTCCTGCAGTCCGCGCATGCGGGCGCGATGCCGTTCGTGCGCGCCGCGGTCGACCCGTCGGCCAACAGCGGCGAGTTCTACGGTCCGGCATTCATGATGTGGGGCCCGGCTCGCAAAGAGAAGCCGAGCAAGCAGGCCCGCAACGCCGACGACGCGCGGGCGTTGTGGGAAAAGTCGGAGGAACTCACCGGCACCGCGTTCGAGGTTCCGGCGTAGACGATGCGGCGGTGGATGGCGCTCTTGCTTACCGTCGGCCTGCTCGGGCTTTTGGCGGCGACGGACGGCACGTCGAGTTCGAGCAGTTCGGGCGGAGACAACGGTTCGAGCAGCGGGGGCACGTCGAGCGGGTCGTCGAACAGCAACGGCTCGTCGAACAGCAACCGCGATGGCAGTTCGTCGTCCAACAGCAACAACGGGTCGTCGAATAGCAACAGCGATGGGTCGCCGAACAACGGTGGGTCGTCCAATGACAACCGCCGGCCGTCGAATAACAACGGGTCGTCAAGCGACGGTGGTTCGTCGAACAACGGGTCGTCCAACGGTGGTTCGTCGGGCCCGGACACAACGACTCCGGGTGGCACCATCGTCACGATCCCGCAGAACCTCAACCTGCCCGAGCCGCCTGAGCGCTACACGCTGCCCGAGCCGGACAACAACGGCAACGTCAAGGTGCCCGACCAGCCGCCCAAGGAAGTGCGCAACGATTCGCCGCGCACTCGACTCAGCAAACTGCCGCCGGTCCCCCGCTCGTGCCTCGACGACGACCTGACGCTGCTCGACGTCTTCGCGCCGTTTGTTTCGGTACCGCTGCGCCTGACGTACTGCTTGCTCTACGTGGGCACGATCGCGCGGGTACCCAACGAATCGCCCAACGGAGGCTCGACCACGGGGTCGAGCGAACGCGTGTCCACGCCGTCGGCCGAAGGGCCTCCAGTGCAAGTGCTGTTGGTGCCACCACAGCGCACGCAGCGACCGCTGGCCACCCTCGCGCTGATCATTCTCGTCGTCGCGGTAGCGATCGCGCTCGGCTACGTCCTGGGCCGGCGCCGCCGCGAGGCCCACCTGTGATCCGTCGCAACCGCGAGGCAGCGCTCGCGCTCGCGTTGGCGGTGATGTTCTTTTCCGGCCTGGCGTTGGTCAGACACGACACCGCCAGGCTGCGGCCCTACCTCCAGGTGGTCGCGGTGCTCGTCGTGCTCACCGCGCTGGCCGACCGGGCGGCGCACTTCAGCCGACCGATGGTGGGCGCGCTCTCCTCAGTGGCGATCGTGCACCTCGTCGGCGGGCTGATGACGCCGGTCGGCAACGCGCCGACGTTCTACGAAACCTGGCTCATCGACGGCGTGCTCAAATTCGACCAGCTTGCGCACGCCTACGGCAGCGCGGTCATCACCGTCGCGTGCGCGCGACTCGTTGTCGGCCTCCTCGGGCCACCCAAGGCGCATCGTTGGGGCTTGGCGTTCGTGGCCGCGCTGATGGCGTGCGGGATCGGCGCGCTCAACGAACTCGTCGAGTTCCTGTTCGGTCTAAATAACGCCAACCTGCACGCGGGCGGACTCGAAAATACGGGTTGGGACCTGGCCTTCAACCTGCTCGGCGCCGTGGTCGCGGCGTCGTGGATGGTCTCGTTAGCCGACCGACACCAGGTCGACGACGAACACGAGCGTCTCGTTCGGGCCGATCACGCCGCCGGCACCCTGGCTGCCGTACGCGAGGTCCGGCGGGATCGTTAGGCGGCGGCGGCCGCCGACCTTCATCCCGTCGACGCCGCGGTCCCAACCCGAGATGACCTGTCCGGCGCCGAGGCGGAAGTCGAGCGTGTCGCCGCGGTCCCACGACGCGTCGAACTGCTGGCCGTTGCTGTAGGACACGCCGACGTAGTGCACCTCGACGTTCGTTCCGGGAGTGGCGGTGTCGCCGTCGCCAACCGTGATGTCTTCGATCAGCAGCTCGGCGGGCGCGGGCGTGTCGGGGATGGTCACCTCGGGCTTCATGCGTCCCAGGCTATTCGTCTGCTAGTCAAGAACCATGACCGACGCCACGCTGCAGCTTCCCGACGACCGCGTCCTCGGATACGTGGACTACGGCCCGGCCGACGGCGCGCCGGTCCTTTGGTGCCACGGCGGGCCCGGCAGCCGGCTCGAGCCGAAGATGGTGAGCGCGGTCGCATCCACGATGGCCCAGCGGATCATCGGATTCGACCGTCCCGGCTACGGGCTGTCGACGCCGCGACCGGGTCGCTCCATCGAGTCGGTCGTGCCCGACCAGCTGGCGCTCGCGGACCACCTCGGTCTCGAGACGTTCTACACAGTTGGCGTGTCGACGGGCGGGGCCTACGCCCTCGCCACCGCGGCGATTGCGCCGGACCGCGTGGCCGGCGTGGTCGCGTGTTGCGCGCTGACCGATATGCGCGACGCGACAGCCCGGGCGGCGATGACTGGATCGGGCGCAATCGCTGACATTTGGAACTCCACCACGCGGGACGAGGCAATGGAGTTCGCGGTCGAGCAGTTCGGCGCCGACGGATCGAAGATCTTTAATCAGGCGTCGTCGGGTGGTGACCAAGCGAACGCGATCGGCCTGTCCGACGCCGATCAAGCGATGTTCGCCGACCCGGCGTTCCTGGCGAACATGGTTGAGACCCTGCAACCGATGTTCGCGTGGGGCCTCGAGGGTTATGTCGATGACCGTTTGGCCGACGGACCAGGTTGGGGCGGCTTCGACCTCAAGCTGATCAAGGCGCCGGTGATCGTGCTCCACGGCAAGGCGGACACGATCTGCCCGGTCGTCAACGCGCACCACACGGCCGAGATCGTGCCCAACGCCATGCTGCGACTCACCGAAGCCGACGGCCACTTCAGCATCGTGAGTCACGTTCCCGAGGCGCTGGCCGATCTCATCAAGGCGGCGGCGTGAGTACGTACGAATGCATCCGCGTCGAGCGCGACGCCGAACTGGATGGGCTCGTCACGATCACGTTGGCGCGGCCAGCCAAGCTCAACGCGCTCAACATCGCGCTGCACGAGGAAATGCAGGACGCGCTAACGAAGCTCGAGACCGACCTTGACGCGCGGGTAGTGGTCTTGACCGGTGACGGCCGGGCCTTCTCGGCCGGCGCGCAACTCGGTGAGACCAAGCCCGAGCCGCCGCGTAACGACATCGAGCGGCTCGCCCGCGCCCACCTCGGCGGCCGCACCTGCGAGCTCATCGATCGACTGCCGCAGGTTGTTGTGGGCGTCGCCAACGGCCTTGCCGTCGGCGGCGGAGTGGTGTTGCTAACGGCGTGCGACCTGCGGATCGCGGCCGAGTCCGCTTGGTTCTCTATCCCCGAGGTCGAACTCAATCTGCCGCTGACGTGGCAAGCGCTACCGCGCCTGATGCGTGAACTCGGCCCAGCGCGCACCCGCGAACTCGTGATGATGTGCGAACGCTTCAGCGCGGAGGACGCCGAACGTTGGGGCTTCGTCAACCACGTGTTCGCGGACGATCAGCTGGCGGCAGAAACTCGTCGCATCGTGGAACGGTTGCTGAGCATGGACGTGCTTTCGCTGTCGCTCACAAAGGCGGCGTGCAAAGCCCTCGAGAATTCGATGATCTCGAAGGACGTCAACTACAGCGACGCCGCGCTCATGTTGCTTGCATACCGAAACTTGCCAAAAACCCAGCCGAAGTCGTAGTGGTTAGATGCGCGAGAGCGCCGCGTTGCGCGCGTTCATTGCGCGGTCAGCCTTGGCGTTCTCCCGACGCGCCCACAACTCCAGGCGATCCCATTCGTTGACGGGGAACGCGTAGATCTGCGCGTCGTGTTCTTCCACGAGCTCGGGAAGGTCATGGCGAAGATGATGAGGATCCATTCTCGCTGCCATGTATTTGGGGTACCCGCCGACCCGCGGTATACACCCCGCGTTTTAGGAACTTCGTGTTTAAAAACCGAAGCACCCCATATCTCGGCCGGCCACCTACTCGCTCTGACCCATCCCCACTGTTACACCCCATACATACAGTGATAGGGGAGGTGACCTGAGACCAGGTCGGAGGCTCGGCTCGTGGCCAAAAGGCGCGCCCTAAACGTATGTGCGGTCCGCCCGCAGGCGCACCGACGACCACGAGGAGCATTCGTGCCCGACGCAAGCATTCATCTGACCGACTACGAGCGAGCGCACGCGCAACAGCACGACGCGGACTTCGACGCTGAGCGCGGCAAGGTGTGGTCCGTGCTCGACCTGCACACCGAGATAGACCGCTTTGAAACCATGCTGCGCGCCGCCGGCAGAGCTCGCGCCACAGTCGCGACCTACGCCGCGCACGCCGAACGCTTCGTCAATTGGCTCGAAGGCAACTACACGCCCCGCTCGCAACGACTCGCAAAGCCGTACGGCCACCGCGTCAGCGGCGAGACCAAGTCGAAGTACGACGCCCTCCGGAAACACCTCGAACTCCGGTCAGAAAACGCAGTGCGAATGACCTTCCGTCAGATCGAAGACGTGCTCGGCACGCGGCTGCCCCACTCGAGCGCGTCGCTATCACTTCTGGTGGGCCAACGACCGCACCGGCAACCATGCCCAGTCGGCTGCATGGATGCGCACCGGCCGACGCGTCACAAAACTCGACCTCGTGAACTTCACCGTCACCTTCATCCGCGCCGAACGGAACTACAGCGGCGGGCGGGGCTACAAGTTTCGCTAGGCGAAGACCATCCGGGTAATCCAGTCGGCCACCAGCGCGGGCTTGTCTTCGCCCTCGATCTCGACCGTCAGCGTGTTGGTCATGTTGATCGCGTTGCCTTTGAGTTCGATGTCCTTGGTGACCGAGGTCGCGCGGATCTTCGAGTTCACCTTCACGGGGTTGATGAACCGGATCTTGTCGAAGCCGTAGTTGACGCCCGCCATCAGGCCGGTGAAATCAGGCGCCGGGCGCTCATCGCCGCCCTTCAGCGAGCCCTGCAGCTTCACGAGCAGCGACAGCGTGAGGAAGCCATGGGCGATCGTGGTTCCGAAGGGTCCGTCCTTCGCCCGCTCCGGGTCGACGTGGATGAACTGGTGGTCGTGGGTGACGTCGGCGAACTGGTTGATCAGCTCTTGGGTGACCTCAAACCAGTCACCCGTGCCGTTCGACAGCCCGACATTGCCCTTGACCGACTCGTATGCGTTCTCTGCGTTGGTTCCCATGGGTCGTTTGTTTAGCTGATTTCGAGGCCAGGAAGATCGCCCGACGAGCGCCACTTGGCGATGATCCGAAAGAACGCGTTGGCGCCGCCGCCGTACGGACCGTTCTGACCGGTGAAGAACCCGTTCGCCCCTGCTTTGCCTTCGCTGTTGTAGTAGCCGGGCGTGCACTCCTCGAAGAACTTCGAGCCTTGGGGAGCTAGCTCGCGCACGTGGTCGACCCAGTCCTGCTCCGCCTCAGCGGTGACCTCGACGCGCGTCGCGCCCCGCTCCTCCATCTCTTTGATGATGTAGGCGAAGTGGGCGCTGACCTCGTCAAGGTTCTGCGGGAAGTTCACGGTGAACGCGGCCTGCGCGTTGCCGACCAAGAACAGATTGGGGAAACCGTGCACGTGCTGGCCGTGCAGGCTGCGCATGCCGTCCTCCCACGCTTCGGTGAGCGAGAGCCCGTCGCGTCCGTAGAAGTCGAAACCCTGTCGACGCGCCATCGACGTGCCGACCTCGAAGCCGGTAGCGAAGATCAGGCAGTCCACCTCGTATTCCTTACCGCCCACCACCACGGCCGTCTCGGTGACGCGCTCGACGCCCTTGCCGTCGGTGTCGACGAGCGTCACGTTCGGCCGGTTGAACGTCTGCAGGTACTCGTCGTGGAAGCACGGTCGCTTGCAGAACTGCCGGTAGTACGGCTTCAGCGCTTCGGCAGTCGCCGGGTCCTCCACGATCTCGTCTACGCGGGCCCGGATCTGTTCCATCTTCTGGAAGTCGGCCAGTTCCATGGTCTTGCCGATGCTCTCGGGTGACACGTCGGCGGTCTTGTCCTGCTGCATGATCACGAGCAGTTTGCGGATGATGTCGGTCCATCCGTCGTTGACGAGGTCCTCCTCGGCGAAACCGCCGGACACCAGCGTGTTGAAGTTCTCTTGGCGGTGACGTTGCCAGCCCGGCTGCAACGACGCCGCCCACTCCGGATCGGTGGGACGGTTGTTGCGCACGTCGATCGACGACGGCGTGCGTTGGAACACGAAGAGCTCTTTCGCGGATTCGCCGACGTGGGGCACACACTGCACGGCGGTGGCGCCGGTGCCGATGACGCCGACGCGCTTGTCGCGCAGCCCCGTGAGGTTTCCGTCAGGGTCGCCGCCGGTGTAGCCGTAATCCCAGCGGCTCGTGTGAAAGGTGTGACCCTTGAACGATTCGATGCCGGCGACGGCGGGCAGCTTGGGTCGGTGCAGCGGCCCGCTGGCGCTGATCACGAACCGAGCGCGCATCGCGTCGTTGCGATTCGTGGAGATGATCCAGCGGCGGCTCTCCTCGTTCCAACGGACGTCGGTGACTTCGGTCTGGAAGCACGCGTTGTCGTACAGGCCAAAGTGCTCGCCGATGTTCTTGCAGTGGGCGAGGATTTCCGGCGCGTGCGTGTACTTCTCTTTGGGCACGTATCCGATCTCTTCGAGCAACGGCAGATAGATGTAGGACTCGACGTCACACATCGCGCCCGGGTAGCGGTTCCAGTACCAGGTACCGCCGAAGTCGCCGCCCTTCTCGATGATGCGGACGTCGTCAACGCCGGCGTCCTTCAGACGCGCGCCGGCAAGGAGCCCGCCGAAACCCCCGCCGATCACCACAACTTCAACTTCGTCGGTCAACGGCGCGCGCTCGAGCGGCTCGACGTACGGATCGTCCACGAAGTGCGCGAACTTGCCGACGACCTCTTGATACTGCTCGTTGCCGTCTTCGCGCAGACGCTTGTCGCGTTCCTCGCGGTACTTCGCCCGGAGGGCGTCCGGGTCGAAGTCGAGTTCGCGATCGCGCTCAGTCGTGCTCACTTGGTGGCGGCCTCCTGGTCACGCAGGACGCGGCGCAGGATCTTGCCCGACGCCGACTTGGGTACGGCGTCGAGGAAGGTGAGCTTGCGGATCTGCTTGTAGCTCGCCACCTGTCCCGCGATGAACTCTTGAATTTCTTCAGCGGTGGCCTCGGTGTCGGGCCGCAACACGACGTAGGCCGCGGGGATTTCGCCCGCGTCGTCGTCGGGCAAACCGATCACGGCGGCGTCGGCGATCTTCGGGTGCGTGAGCAGGAGCGCTTCGAGCTCGGCCGGCGGCACCTGGAAGCCCTTGTACTTGATGAGCTCCTTGAGCCGGTCCACGACGTAGAGGTGGCCGTCGCTGTCGACGTGGCCAACGTCGCCGGTGTGCAACCAACCCTCGTCGTCGATCGTGGTCTTGGTGGCCTCGTCGTTATTGAGATAGCCCTTCATCACTTGCGGGCCCTTGATCCACACTTCGCCGTCGGCGTCGAGGCCGAGTGACTCTCCGGTGGACGGGTCCACGATGCGAACCTGCGTGTTCGGCACCGTCATGCCGGCCGAACCGGCCTTGAACTTGCCGTGCGGGGTGGCGTGGGTGACGGGCGAAAGTTCGGTCATGCCGTATCCCTGCACCACTTCGCAGTTGAGTCGTTCACCGCATTCGAGCGCCAACTCGGCCGACAGCGGCGCCGCGCCCGAGAAGATGTTCTTGAGCGCAGACAGATCGTACTTGTCCACGAGCGGATGCTTGGCCAGCGCAACCACCATCGGCGGCGCGACGAACGCGCGCGTGAGGCCGTGCTCTTGGTGCAGGGCCAGGAACTGCTCGAGGTCGAAGCGCGGCATGGTGACGATCGTGGCGCCGAGGTACAGGCCGAGATTCATCAGCACCTGCATGCCGTAGATATGGAAGAAGGGCAGCACCGCCACAAACGACTCGTCGGAGGTAACGGTGATCACCGCGCCGGTCTGAACGAGGTTCGCCACGAGGTTGTAGTGCGTGAGCATCACGCCCTTGGAGAGGCCGGTCGTGCCCGACGAGTACGGCAGCACGACGACGTCGTGGATGTCGACCGGGACCTGCTCGTCGAGCGGGTCGCCGTACAGGTCGGTCAACGACTGGTATCCGTCGGCGCCGCCGATCACGATGATTTCCTTGACGCCGCTGTCCGCGCTCGCAGCCACGGCCGTCTCCAGGAACATCGGGATTGTGATGAGTTTCGTGGCCGCCGCGTCGTTGAGCTGGTGGTGTACTTCGCGCTCGGTGTAGGTGGGGTTGATGGTGGTGACCACACCGGCGGCCATCGCCACGCCGTGGAACACCACGGCGTACTCGGGGCAATTCGGCGCCATGATCGCGACGACTTCACCGCGTGCGAGGCCGCGCTCGAGCAGACCACCGGCGAGGCGTTTCACGCTGTCGTACAGCTCGGTGTAGGAGACCCGGCGTCCGTCGGTGCTGTCGATGAACGCGGCCTTGTCGCCGAGCGCTGCGGCTTGGGCGAACACGAACGGCGTCAGCGCGGATTCGGGGATAACGACGTCGGGCAGGGGGCTGTTATGGATCACGACCTCATCTTTTCATCCGGACGATGGGTAGCGTCGGGCGCATGGCAAGAGAAGTAGTGACCGGGTACTGCTGGCCGCAATCAGCGGGAGCGGGCGAACAAGTGGCGGTGCACATGTCGTCGTCGGGCAACCGACCCGTGGACGTCGAAGTGGCGCGCGTGGGCTGGAAGCGCACCGTCGTCTATAGCGCGCAGAGCGTGGCCGCCACCGAACAGGCGACGCCTCCCGACGCGGCCGCCAACGGCTGCGGTTGGGCGCCGACGTTCACGCTCGACGTCGACGCGGCCTGGCAGTCGGGCTACTACGAGGTCGTCATGACGATTGACGTCGACGGCAAGACCCGCCGCGACTACGCGTTCTTCGTCGTGCGCCCTACGGCGGCGCGCATCGTGCTGGCGCTGGCAACGAACACGTGGGCGGCGTACAACGACTTCGGCGGACCGAACCTCTACACGGGCGGCACCACCGTGTCGTACCAACGCCCGATGTCGGCTGGTTACCTGTTCAAGCCGCCGGGGAAAGGTCGACGCGTTACCGGGACCGGCGCGCCGGATCCGCAGAACGCCGCGCACGTCGGCTACGTGCAGCTGAACCACCTGTCGGCATATGCCGGTAGCGCCGGATGGCCGGACTGGGAACTGCCGTTCATCCAATGGGCCGAACGCGAGGGATACGAGATCGGCGTGTGCCTCAACAACGATCTCACCGAGCATCCCGAGGTGCTCGACCACGCGTCGCTGTACCTCTCGGTCGGCCACGACGAGTACTGGTCGGCCGGCATGCGCGACACGGTCGAGAAGTTCATTGCGCGCGGCGGCAACGCGGCGTTTTTCAGCGGCAACACGTCGTTGTGGCAAGTGCGCGTGGAGGGCGACGGCAACTCGCAGATGGTCGGGTACAAGGGCTTCTACAAGAACGACCCCGTCTTCGAAACCGACCGGCAACACCTGCTCACGTCGTTCTACTCAGACGTGTTGGTCGCCCGGCCGGAGAACGCGATGACCGGAGTCACCTTCACCCGCGGCGGCTATCACCGGATCGGTAAGAACGTGACGAGCGGGGCGGGCGGCTACACGATCCACCGGCCGAACCATTGGATGTTCGAGGACACCGGCATCGGCTACGGCGACCTCGTCGGCGCCGACGCGACCGTGGTTGGTTACGAGTGTGACGGCTGCGCGTTTACGTACCGCGACGGCCTGCCCTATCCGACGGGCGAGGACGACACGCCCATGACCTTCGAGATCCTGGGCACGTGCCCGACCCAGCACTTCACGCGCGAGACCGCTCCCCGTCCCCCGAAACCCCACGAGCCGAGCGAGCTCGAATACATCGCGTCCCGCGTGTTCGGCACCCGCGAACCCGAGGCCATGGACAAGATCCGCCACGGCCACGCCATCCTCGGCGCTTACACAAACGACGCCGGCGCCACCGTGGTCACGTCCGGCTCGACTGATTGGGCCCACGGCCTCCCCGACGGCGGCAGCCCCCGCGTCCAACAAATCACCCGCAACATCCTCACCCGCCTCGGCTAACGCCGCCCCTTTTACCCCCTTCTGGTTTTTGTGATGTTTGGTTCGCTATAGCGAACCAAACATCACAGAAAGTCGGCCTTGCCTTCGGCAGGCCGACCCGCCAGAGTCTGAGTCTCTTCTCCCTTCAGTGACATGTACTGGAGGTAGATGTGGTTGCGGTTCCCGACCTGGATCGAAAGCTCGGCAAGGTTGCCGCGAAGCAACATTCGTTGATTCGCCTGTCCGACATCGAGGCACTTGGCGGAACGAAGAGTTTCGCCGCGCAGCGGGTCACGCGCGGAATTTGGGTAGGGGTGGCGCGCGGCGTCTACCGCGTCGCCGGTGTGCCCTGGACATACGAGGCGCGGGTGCTTGCCGCGGTTTTCGCAGCCGGATCGGGCGCCGTTGCTTCGCACCAATGTGCGGCGCGGCTACACGGGATGGGATTCCAGCGGGCCAAGGTCACGATTTCGATCCGACGAGGGCAGCACCACCGCCGGAAGGGCGTCCTTGTCCACACCAGTACCGACCTCGATCGAGCCGACGTCGTGATGGTGGACGGGATCCCAACGACGAACCCGGCGCGAACGCTGCTCGACATCGCGCGCAACGTACGCGGCATCGCGTACCTCAAGGCGATCGAGCAAGCCCGTCGACTTGAGCTCGTTACTTGGGCCGATCTGACGTCGTGCCTCGCGGCACACGCTCGACAAGGACGACGGGGCATCACGCGCTTGCGTGAGGCGGTCACCGCGGGGGTGAAACGCGATGGGTTGTCCGACACGGATGCCGAACTGATCGCTTACACAGTGCTCAAGGAGCACGGTTACGACAGCTTTGTGATGCACCACGAGTTGCGTGATGACGATGGCGAGTTATACGCCGACATGGATCTGGCCGATGTCGACCGACGAATCAATCTGGAAATCGATGGGCCCGTACATCGTGACCCGACGGTGAGTCGTAAGGACGCTCGCCGGGACAGCCGGGTGCGACAGCATGGCTGGATCGTCGAGAGAGTGCCGAACGAGATCCCCGTCTTCGAACCGAAAGAGTTTCTGCGCGTCGTCCGCCAAGCGCTCAAGGACGCCGACAACCGTCCGCACTGAGGTTTTCGGTGATGTTTGGTTCGCTCTAGCGAACCAAACATCACAAAAACCGGAGGGGGAAGCTGGGCTAGAGGTCGCGGGCGGCTACGAGGTCGATGTTGCGGTTCTCGATGACTTTGCGGACTTCGGGCGCGCACAGGGCTTCGAGGTCGGCGACACGGGTCGGCTCGGCCCAGAAGTAGTTCTCGGCGTCGGACGGCGTGACGCCGCGCAGTTCCTCGCTCGCAACGCCCGGGTGGGCCATGACCATGTGGGTGCCGGGGCCGAGCTTCTCCAGCGTTTCGGCGAACCACGCGCCCCGATCGCGGCGCGACGCCAGCGACAGCCAGATCACGGGTGAGTCCCACTCGTGGTGCGGATCGATGTTGTCGTACATGAACTTCACGCCTAGGCGCGTGCAGGCCGCCTCGTACCCGGGCCGCATCGACACGCCCATGTGCGGGTCGACATAGCTCAGCGTGAGGCCCGCCGTCTGCGCTCGATCGATCTGCGCGTTCGCCTCGATCACGGCCTCGTCCGGGTCGCCCTGCATCGCCTCTTCGACCGTGCGCTTGAAGAGCCCGTCGCTGTCGCGCAGCGATGCACCCGCCGATAGCGGCCCCCAGCGCAGGTACTCCCACTCGCAGGTGTAGGTGAGATGCAAGCCGGTAGCCACGCCGTGCTTCTTCGCGAGCGCCGCGCCCTCACCGAACCACGGTGTCGGCGCCATCACCGACGTCTGGGTGAGGATGCCGTCGGTCGCGGCAGTCATAATGCCCTCGTTGACCGCGCGGCACATGCCGAGGTCGTCGCCCTGAACTACCAGCCTGATGTCGCCCATGCCCGAATCATCGCCGATCGTTGTCGACGACGCCCTGTCCGCCGCGTGCGAGGTCGCGACACGGTTGATCAAGGCAGTGGACGACGGGGCCACGCGCGTCGGCCTGGCCACGGGAGCGACGTTCGACGCGGTCTACGACGAGATCGCCCGTCGCCAACCGGACTGGGAGCACGTCGAGTTCGTATTGCTCGACGAATACGTCGGCTTGGCGCCCGACGACAAGCGGTCGTTCCGCAACACGCTGCTGCGCGACGTATTCGAACCACTCGGGTTACGCACCGTGCAGCTGGAGGACCCGGGCACGACAGACCCGGTGGATCTGCAGCTGCTGGGCATCGGCCGTAACGGTCACATCGCGTTCAACGAACCGGGCTCGTCGTTCTCGTCGGTGACGCGGATCGTGCCGTTGAGCCGCGAGACGCGCCAGGCGAACGCGGCGTCGTTCGGTGGCGAACTGGCCGCCGTGCCGACGCACGCGATCACCCGCGGCATCGGCACGATTCTTGCGGCGACTCACATCCTGCTTCTGGCCACGGGTGACGCCAAGGCTTACGCGCTGGCACAGTCCTTAGAAGTCGAACCGAGTGAAGCCATGCCGGCCTCCGCGCTGCAGACCCACCCGAACGCGTTAGTGATTGCCGACCGCGCGGCGGCGACCCTGCTCGCTAGCTGAGGGCGCGGGCGAGCGCGTCGAGACGCGCCGCCAGGATGCGACGTGATGACGGCGCCTTCGGGTTGTAGGTCTCGGACGCGTGGAACGCTCCGGAGGTGACCACCAGATCCGTGGCGACGCCGGCCTGCAGCAATTTCTGCGCGTATTCGATGTTCTCGTCGCGGAATGCGTCGAGTTCACCCACGTCGATGTACGTCGGGGGCAGGCCCCGGAGATCCTGGGCCGTCGCGCGCGCCGGAGCCGCATACAGCGGCACGTCGTCGGTGCCGTACAGATCGCCGAGGTAGGCCGTCCAACCCCATTTGTTCGCGTCGCGGTTCCAACACTTCGCGTACGTGATCTCGCGGTTGGACGCGGTGGCGTCGCGATCGTCGATCATCGGGTAAATCAACACCTGCGCGTGCACCGGCACCTCGCCCTGATCGCGCGCGTACAGGACCGTGCCCGCCGCGAGGCCGCCACCGGCGCTCGCACCCGCGACCGTGATGCGTTGCGGATCGATGCCGAGGGACCCGGCCTGGCGAAAGACCCAACGCAGCCCGGCGTAGCAATCCTGCAGCGGCGCGGGATAGGGGTGCTCGGGGGCGAGCCGGTACTCGACCGAGACAACCGGCACGTTGAACTTCGACGCCCAGCTCTTGCACTGGAAGTCGTTGCCGTCGTAGGTGCCTACGACCATCCCGCCGCCGTGAATCCAATACAGGCCGGCCGAAGGCGCGGCGTGGCCGTCGGGTTCGTACACGCGCATCACGATCTCGTCGTCGCCCTCGGCAAAGCCGGGCACCCACACGTCACGCGTCTTCACGTCGGGTACCTCGGGCAGGGTGGCTTCAACCTCGGCCTGTTGTTTGGCCAAGCCCGCGCGGATCCGATCGATCCCGATGCTGAAGTCGAGGTCGGGAATCAACGGTGATTCGAGAATGCGCCGTACGTCCGGATCTACCCGATCGATGAATTCCACTGCTCCCCCTCCGCGCGGCGAATGCCTCACCGCATGCGGATGACGTTACCGGTGACCATGCGGGCGGCGTCGGTGCAAAGCCATGCGATCACGCCGGCGACGTCGGACGGGTCGGCGACGTGCCAGTGGTCGTTGCTCGCGTCGACGAACGCCCGCACTTCGTCGGTCACCCAGCCCGTGTCGGTGACCGGCGGATAAACCACGTTCGCGGTTATCCCGCGCGCCGCCAATTCAATCGAGGCGGTCATCGTGTAGTTCTCGAGCGCGGCCTTCGCAGCGCCGTAGGACGCCTCGCCCGGAAACCCCCTCGCGCCGCCTGACGTAAGGCTGATGATGCGACCCCAGGACGCGTCGCGTGCGCGGTGCCGTTGCGCGAACGCCGAGATCATCAACGCACCCCCGCGCGCGTCGACGAAGTACTGCGCGTCGGCGCTCTCGGCCGTGACCGCGGTGTTGGCGCGGCCGATCCAGTCGTCGGCTTCGTAACCGAAGGTGTCCTTACGCCACCCGCTGGCGTTGTTGACGAGCACATCGACCGGCCCCAACTGGGCCTCGACCGCGTCGAACACGCGGTCGGGCGTGGCCGGATCGGCAAGATCGGCTTCGATCGCGAACGCGCGTCGCCGCATGTTCTGGATGGCGGCGACGACCATGCTGCCGTCCCGCTCGCGCTGCTCGCCGTATGCGGACGGTCGACCGGCGTCGGCGTCTTCGGTCAGTCGCAGGTACGTGATCGCAACGTCGGCGCCCAACTCTGCGAGGGCCAGCGCGGTCGCCGCGCCGATCCCCTGGTTCGCGCCGGAGACGAGCGCAACCCGTCCCGCGAGTTCTGTCACGCGGCGGAACTTAGGCGCACGCCGGCGGCACGCGCCGTTGCAATCTCCTTGCACGGCAGGGTCGGGTACGCCCAGCGAATCGCCGCGCACTCAAGCCGGAGGCGCGGCGCGAGCAACGTCGCTTCGATCCAGCTTGGCTGGTAGGTGCCAGTGAGGTGGCGCGCCCACACCGGCATCAGCGACATGGAACCACTGATGCTCAGGCGGCGCTCGAGCTGTTCGCGCTTGGACGCTTGGTAGAACTCGCCCGCGTCGCCCGACAGAAAGTCGATGAACTCACGCGTCTGTTCATTGAACGACATCAGTGGTCGCATGCGGCCGACGAACTCCTCGAGCTCGGCCATCGACTCGGGCACCCAGTCGGCGCCACCCATACGTCCGATCGGCGCCTGCTCCTTCAGGTACTGGTCCCGTTCGGCGGCAGATAGCGGACGGCGATACTTGCTGTACGCCTCCATGATCGCCCACGGGATGCACGTGTGGACCCACGCGATGAGGTCGGGCTCGAGGGCGCGGTACTCGACCCCGTCGGGCCGCACGCCGTTGATGTGGCCGTGCACTTTTTTGACGCGCTCGATCAGGTTCGTCGCAGCTTCGGTCGAGCCGAACGTGGTGCGCAGCACATAACCAAGCGTGTTCTGCGCGCGGCGCAACGGCTGGGTGCGGTAGCTCGACTGCGTGAACACGCCCGCCATGACCGACGGGTGCAGCACCTCCATGATGATCGCGGCCATGCCCGCCGCACTCACGCTGGCGAGGTCGCCGTTGATCTCCCACGACATCGACCCGGGGCCGCCCGCGAGCCCAGGGTCGCCGGCCCGCCCGCCGTAGATCTCGACTTCGTCGTGCCGGCCACCGACCGCTTCGATCGCCGTACGAATCTTCTGGCGCAAGTCCATGCGCCCATTGTTGCGGCTTTAGGTGACAGGTGTCAATTAATGACGAGGCCGTCGAAAATGAGGTCGGCCACCGAGGTCGCATGCTCGTGGACGGCCGTCGCATCCGAGGTGTCGAGGGGCGTGCCGAACTTGTCGGCGAGCGCCGGGAGGATGAACGGGCCGCCGGCGCCGTGCGTCATCATGAAATACATCAACGGCGCCGAACTCGTGCGCACCCGCCCGTCCTTGGCCAACCCGGCCAGCAGGTCGTCGCCGAACTCACGCACCGGCGCGATGTAACGCTCGAAGAGGTAATCGAGACGCGGGCCGGGTGCGGTGGCCTCTTGATTGATGATTCGCAACAGCGCGGGACGGGTGGTGTTCGCCTCGACCCACCGCACGAGCAACGCCCGGAGCCGCGCGAGGTCGTCCTCCTCGTCGGCGCGTTCGGCGATCGCTTGCGCGAGTTCGAGCGCGAGCGATCCGAAGCCGCGGTTGATCGCCGCGAACCACAGCTCTTCCTTCGAACCGATCCGTTGCGGAATCAGGTTGTGGCTCACGCCGAGTTCGCGCGCGAGCTCGCGCACCGACATCCCGTCATAACCGCTCTCGGCGAACATCTCGAGCGCGCGGTCCAACAAGAGCGCCGTCGGCACGGTCGGGTCGGTGGACGACGGACGACCTCGGGCGCGACTACTCACGCCCCGGACGCTAACAAGGCGCTTCTAGCGCCGGGCGGAGCCGCCTAGCGCAATCAAGCGGTGAAGAATCGAGCCGGGTAGGCGGGACAGGAAGTCGATGATGTTCGCGTCGAAGCCGATCAACGCGCGGCGACGGTTCGCCCGTACGGCCGCGACGATCTCTTTCGCGGCGCGCTCGGGCGACGTGCGCGCGATGCGTTCGAAGTTCTTGGCCATGTCGGCGCTGTTGCCGCGGCTCAGGTCAGAGGCGCTCACGTCGATGCGGGCGTTGCGGGCGATGTTGGTGCGGATGCCGCCGGGGTGAACCGTGGTGGAGGAGACGCCGCATTTTTCGATATCGAGCTCGATGCGCAGGGAGTCGCTGAAGCCGCGCACCGCGAACTTGGCCGCGTTGTACGCGCTCTGCGACGGGATCGACGCAAGGCCGAACACGCTCGAGATGTTGACGACGTGGCCGTCGCCCGTCGCCTTGAGGTGGGGCAGGAACGCTTGCGTTCCGTGCACCACGCCCCAGAAGTTGATGCTCATCAACCACTCGAAGTCAGCGATGTCCATCGCCTCGACCGTGGCGGCCAACGCGACCCCGGCGTTGTTGAAGACCAGGTTGACGCGGCCGTGTTCGGCGACGACCTCGTCGGCCCACACGAAGACCGCGGCGCGATCGGATACGTCGACGCGCTTCGACGTGACTTTGACGCCTGTGCCCTCGCACAGCGAGACGGTCTCGGCGAGGCCAACCTCGTCGACGTCGCTCAACGCCAGATGACATCCCTCGCTCGCGAGGTTGCGCGCGAGCGCCCGGCCGATGCCCGAGCCGGCACCGGTAATTGCTGCGACCTTGTCGTCGAAGGTTTTCATGCGTGGACCGTTTCGCGCGCGGGGTTGGAGAACTGCATGGCGTCGTCGTGAATGCCCGCGAGCTTCATCGCCCGGTAGTCGGCCAGATAGCTCTGCTTGACCTGCCACGGGAACGAGGCGCCTTGTTTCGGTAGACGCGCGGCCGCTCGCGTGATGTAACCCGAGTTGAGGCTGAACACCGCCGCGTCGCTAACCGTGGCGTGTGTGGCGTCGGCCGTGCATTGGCGCAGGCCCGTGTTGTGCATGTGGTTCAGGAGCTTGGTGACGTAGGCGCTGGTGAGATCGACCTTGAGCGTCCACGATGCGTTCGTGTAACCGAGAGCTACGGCGAAGTTCGGCACGCCGTTCAGCATCATGCCTTTGTATGTGAGCTTGTCCGCCGGGTTCATCACCTCGCCATCGACGGTCAGTTGCATGCCGCCGATGAACAACACGTCGAGACCCGTGGCGGTGACGATGATGTCTGCGTCGAGTTCGGCGCCGGATGCAAGCTCGATGCCCGTCTCGGTGAACGTCTTGATGTGATCGGTCACCACCGACGCGCTGGCCGTCGCTGATCGCAGTGAACAGATCGCCATTGGGCACGAGGCACAGGCGCTGGTCCCACGGGTTGTACGTCGGTGTGAAGTGCGTCATGTCGTAGCCGTCGGGCAACTGTCGCGCGACCTGGCGCCGCACCACCGCCTTCACGAGTTCGGGCCGCCGCTTGCTGAGGAAGTACGACGCTTGCGTGGTGAGCGCCTTGAACCAGCGGATCAACGGCCCGCTGACGCGGGCGGGCAACACGCGGCGCAGCAGGTTCGCCAGCGGATCCTTCTCCGGCATCGACACGATGTACGTCGGCGACCGCTGCAACATCGTGACGTGCGTCGCGTCCTTGGCGAGCGACGGAATGAGCGTTACCGCGGTGGCGCCCGAGCCGATCACAACGACCTTTTTGCCTTTGTAGTCGAGGTCCTCGGGCCAGTGCTGCGGATGGACGACGGTGCCGGTGAACCGGTCTGCACCGGGGAAATCGGGTGTGTAGCCCTGGTCGTAGCGGTAGTAGCCGGTGCAGCTGAAAATGAAGTTGGCAGTCAGTTCGAAGGTCTCGTTGATGTCGGACCGGTGCGCGGTGACGTGCCAGAGCGCCTCTTCGGTGGACCAGTCGGCCGAGACGATCTTGTGGTTGAAGCGAATCTGCTTCTCGACGCCGGTCTCGCGAGCCGTGTCCTTGATGTATTGCAAGATCGACGCGCCATCTGCGATCGACTTTTCGCCGTCCCACGGACGGAACGAGTAGCCGAGCGTGAACATGTCCGAGTCTGAGCGGATGCCGGGGTAGCGGAACAAGTCCCACGTGCCGCCGATCGCGTCGCGGGCCTCGAAGATCGCGTACTCGGCCCACGGCGTTTCTGTCTGCAGGTGGTACCCCGCGCCGATACCCGACAGGCCGGCGCCGACGACGAGGACGTCGAGGTGCTCGGTCACGCCGCCGCGCCACTCAGCATGTGATTCATGCTGCCGCTCTCGCCGAACAGTTCTTCGCGCCACGTGTCGACCAGGCCGGTCTGATCGGAATCGTTCGGGTGGAAGTCGGGCCGGTTGTAGTCCTTCAACTGGAGCCACAGCTCGCGGGACAGCAGCGGCGACTTGCGCAGCTTCTTGAGGCTCTTGCGCAGCACGCCGCGCTTGTAGGTCTTCTTGTCCATCGCGACGGACACGACCACTTGCGCGCCGATCGCGAGCACGAACCCATAACGCAACAGGTTCATCGTGATGACGCGCAGGCGCTCGCCGCCACCGATCGCCTTGTAGACGTCGAAGGCCACGGCCTTGTGCTCGGCCTCTTCAAGGGCGTGCCATAGGAACAGCGCCTGCACCGTTTCGTCGCCGAACAGGTCGCGGGCTTCTTCGTTGGTGAGGATCATCTCGGCGAGCGTCGCCGTGAAGTGCTCGAGGGCGGCCGTCATCGCAAGGCTCGACTTCTTCGGCGCGAACCGCCACCGCAGCGCGAGCCCGATGCGGGTCATCTTCTCGACCTGGAGCGTGGGATAGCCGAGGGTGGCCAGGTGGGCATTGAACGCGCGGTGCTCGCGCCCGTGCACCGACTCTTGGCCGATGAAGCCTCCGACCTGGCGCTTGAGCGCCGGGTCGGTGATCTGGTCGCGGTAGTGACGGACGGATTTCACGAAGAAGTCTTCGCCGTCGGGGAACACCGACGACAGCGCCGCGGTGATGTGGCTGGTGATGAGGTCGCCGTCTTTACCGAAGTGCTTCGGCACGGTTTGGAACGCCTCGTCGAGGTTCATGCGACGGGTCGGAATGTGGAGGTCCGGGTTGCTCGTCTGCACGGCGGTTTCGGTCATGCTTGCAAACGTATACGAGTTGAGTGATTGAATCAATCCCTCAATTCTGATATTCTCGCTATGTGACCAAAGGCGAGCAAACACGAACGGCCATTCTCCGCGCCGCGATCAACCGCTTCGCGCGCGACGGGTTTCGGGCTACGGCGGTGGCCGACATCGCCCGCGACGCCGGTGTGTCCGGCACGCTCGCCTTCAACTACTTCCCCAACAAAGAGGCGCTCTTCCTGGCGGCGGTCGACGAGGACTCTGCGGGCTTGATCCAGATCGCGGTCGATCACATTCACGAGTTCGTCGGCAACGAGGACTGGCGGGCCACGCTGCTCCTCACGCTGGTCGACGCCATCGACGATCACCCCCTCGCGAAACGCTTGCTCGGCGGGCTCGAACCCGACGTCACCGCGCGGGTGCTCGAGATCCCCGCCCTCGAGGAACTGCGCAAGGTTGTGGGCGAACGCATCCGCACCGAGCAACTCGACGACTTCGTTCGGACCGACATCGACCCCGTCGTCATCGGCAGCGGCCTGGTGTCGATCTTCCTGTCGCTGCTCATGTCCGTGGTGCAGATTGGCCGCGACGCGATCGTGCCCTATGCCCCCGGCGTGATCTCGGTAATGGAAGCGGCACTGCTCAAGCCCGCACCGCGAAAGTAAGTTCTCCCGGCATGTCCCGGGTCTCCTACGAATTCGACGGCGCTATTGCCACCATCACGCTTGACGACGGCAAGGTCAACGCGCTCTCGCCCGACATGCAGGCCGAGATCAACGCGGCGCTGGATCGCGCCGAGGCCGACCACGCCGTCGTGATTCTCACCGGCAACGCCAAGGTGCTCTCGGCCGGCTTTGACCTCGCGATCATCAGCCAACCCGGGCAGGCGGCGTTCGACATGTTGCGGGGCGGGTTCGAGCTCAGCATGCGCTTGCTGTCGTTCCCGACGCCGGTTGTGATCGCGGCGCCGGGCCACGCCATCGCGATGGGGTTCTTCCTGCTGCTCTCGGGTGACTACCGCATCGGCGTGGACGCGCCGGTCAAACTCGTCGCGAACGAAGTCGCCATCGGCATGACCCTTCCGTGGGCCGCGGTCGAGATCACGCGCCACCGCCTGACCAAGAGTGCGTTCGAGCGGATGCTCATCCTCGCCGAGCCGATCGCTCCGAGCGAAGCGGTGGCGGCGGGCGTGCTCGACCTCGTTGTGCCGCGGGACGAACTCATGAAGGCGGCGCACGAGGTCGCGACGCGATTCGCCACGACCCTCAACATGGACGCGCACCGGGGCACCAAGGAACGCGTGCGCGCCGATGCCCTGGCCGCGATTCGTTCCGCCACCGACGCCGAGTTTCCGAAGAGCTGACTACACCGACGCAGACGCGTCGACGAGAGCATCCCAAACTGCCTCACGCGCGGTCTCGCACGCGTGCCGGATCACGTCAGCTGGTTCGCCGGGAAAGTTGCGAAGCGACGCGATGACGCGCCCGGGCGTCCGCACCGCCATCCACACGGTTCCCGGGGCGACGTCGTCTTCGGCACCCGGGCCGCCGACTCCGGTCACCGCCACGGCGATATCCGCCTGCAGCAATTCGGCGACCGTCTCTGCCATGGCGACCGCCGCGGCTTTGCTCACGACGGGCGCGTCGCCGATCTGAAGCAGGCGACGCTTCACTTCACGCGAGTAGGCCACGACGCCACCCTTGAACCACTGCGACGCCTCGGGCAGTTGGGCGAAGGTGTCGGCGAGCAGGCCGCCGGTAAGGGACTCAGCGACGGCGAGGGTGAGCTCGTTGTCCTGGAAGAGGTCACAGAGCTCGTCGCCGCGGGCGCTGCTCACGAGCGTGAAGCCGCGGCGGGCCGCAGTGCCGCGGCCCGCCGCAGGTCGTCGATCAGTCCGTCCATCGCGACGCGCCGTTCGTCGGCGTCTCGCATACGCAGCACGGCTGAGGGATGAATCGTGGCCACCGCCGGCCGCCCGTCCAGCTCCAGGCGTTGGCCCTTGGCCGCACCCACCCGAAATGACGGGCCCCAAAGCGATTGGCCCGCTACGGCACCGAGCGCGACAACGACTTCGGGCTCGACGCGTTCGAGCTCCGTCGCCAACCACGTGTGGCACGCCACCATTTCGGTGCGGTTTGGTCGCTCGTGAATCCGGCGCTTGCCTCGCGGCGACCACTTGAAGTGTTTGACGGCGTTGGTCAGATACACCAAGCCTCGATCGATCTTCGCGGCGGTGAGCGCGTCGTCGAGCACGCGGCCCGCCGGCCCCACGAACGGTCGTCCTTCGATGTCCTCGTGGTCGCCGGGCTGCTCCCCGACCAAGAACAGATGAGGGTGGGCCGGACCCTCCCCGAAAACGGTTTGGGTCGCGTTGCGAAACAGGTCGCAGCGGGTGCACTCCTGTGCCTCGGCGGCGACAACGCGCAACGAACGGGGAACGGCCACGAGGTTCGTATTCCCCAATCTGGAGACTCACAAAACCTGTTGTGGGTACGGCCACCCCATGCCGGACATTTCCGCGGTTTTGGTCAACTGTTCACTCAAGAAGCGGGGCGACGATACGTCGTCCACGGACCGTCTGCTGGCCGAACTGGCCGCAGAACTGAAGAAGGAGGACGTCGGCATTGACGGCCCGATCCGTCTCGCCGACGAGAACGTCCTGCCCGGCGTCACCAGCGACGAGGGCAAGGGCGACGCGTGGCCCACGATCCGGCAACGGATCCTCGATGCCGAAATCCTCGTGCTCGGCACTCCCATCTGGATGGGTCATCCGTCCTCACTGGCCCAGCGATGCCTCGAGCGACTCGACGCCTTTCTCGGTGAGGAAGATGACGAAGGACGCATGGTCTCCTATGACCGAGTCGCGATCGTCGCCGTGGTCGGTAACGAGGACGGCGCGCACCACGTCGGAGCCGAACTGTTCCAAGGCCTTAACGACGTCGGTTTCACAATTCCGGCGAGCGGCATGACCTATTGGGTTGGCCAAGCGATGCACAAGACGGACTACAAGGAGCTACCAGCGACCCCCGACGAAGTGGCGAAGACAACCAGGGCCGCCCGCGCGAAATGCCGCGCACCTCGCCCGAGCGCTGGCCAAGAACCCCTACCCCGCAGACGCTTAAATCGCGATCCGCAACTGCGAGCCGTCCGCCGGACGCTCTATGAAGCTCGCGTCCGCGGCTTCGTCGGCGCCGAAAGCAAGGTGACCGCCGAGGTAGCCACCGGCCGTTGCGACTGACGCGCCGACCATGCCCAACGCGATTCCGCTAGCGCGTTTGCCCCGCAGACGCGCGATGAAGGACAGCGCGTAGAACCAAGTCGCGAGGAGGTTGCACACCATGTGCACCACGCCGGCGCGGCGCTTCTTGTCCGGGAGTTTGGTGAACTCGACGAGACCCGCGGCGAGCGTCGGGACGGCGGCGGCAACGCCCAGACCCACCATGGCCGTGGATGTGCGCGCCGAGCGCTTCCGTCCGACTAGGTCCAGCACCCAGGACGTGGTCCAAAACCCGATCGGTAGATCGGTGAGCAGCGGGTGCAGTGGGTGGCCGAGCCAGTCGCCGCTGAGGAACTTGCGTGTCTCCTCCGGCATCGCGTTGACCGTGCTCTCGATGAACGGGCTCGCCTTGTCGAGTACCTCGGTCGACTCGATGCGCGCCGTGATCTCGTTGGGGTCCATAAAAACGCTTTACCCGCTGGCCCGCGATCTCTTACCTGAAGCCGAAACGCACGTCGTTCTGTCGAAAATCCTAAGGTGCCGACATGCCTGAAGCACCCGTCATGCCCGGGATCATTTCGGCCGACTCCCACATCACCGAGCCTGCTTGCACCTATGTCGACTACATCGACGCCGCCTGGAAAGACAAGGCGCCGAAGATGGTCGACGGCGGCGAAAACGTAGGCGACATCTTCGTTGTCGACGGCATGAACAAACCGGTGCCGATGGGCTTGGTGGCCGCGGCAGGCAAGCCGCCGGAAGAGATCCGCGTGCTCGGTGTGAAGTTCGCCGACCTGCACCGCGGCGGGTGGGACCCCGAGGCGCGCATGGCCGAGCAGGTGACCGACGGCGTGGCCGCCGAAGTGATCTATCCGACCGTGGGCATGGTGCTGTGCAACCACCGCGACTTCGACTACAAACACGCGTGCTTCGAGGCCTACAACCGCTGGATCGCCGAGTACTGCGGCGCGCACCCTGACCGACTGCTCGGGTGCGGCCAAACCGCGATGCGCTCACCCGAAGAAGGCATCGAGGATCTCAAGAACATCAAGGCGCTCGGCCTTCGCGGCGTGATGATGCCGGGCGTCCCCGCGATCGAGGACTACGACTCGCCGATCTACGACAAGTTCTGGGAAGCCGCGATCGAACTCGAGCTGCCCCTGTCGTTTCATATCCTCACGACGCGCGGCGAGAAGACGCGCGGGCCGGCGATGAGCACGTTCCTGTCCACCGTGCGCGGTTGCCAGGACATCATGGCGATGTTCGTGCTCGGCGGCGTGTTCGAGCGCCATCCCGATCTCAAGCTGGTCTGCGTCGAGGCAGACGCCGGATGGGTGCCGCACTTCATGTATCGGATGGACCACGCGTTCAACCGTCACCGCTACTGGCTCAAGCCCGGTCAAGAGTTGTCGAAGCTGCCCAGCGAATATTTCGCCGAGAACATCTACGTGACATTCCAGGACGACTGGACCGCGTTCCGTTTCGCGGACGCCATGAATTCCAAGCGCCTCATGTGGGCCAACGACTTCCCGCACAGCGACTCGACATGGCCCTGGTCGCAGAAGCTTCTGGCCGAGCACACGGCGCAGCTCACCGACGAGCAGCGCAACGACATCCTGCACTCAAACGTCGTCGACCTCTACCAGATCGACACGTCAACGCTCATGGAGGTGCGCTGATGGACATCGTGATCCGCAACGGAACCGTGATCGACGGTACTGGCGCCGACGCGCGCGGCGCCGACGTCGCGATTGAGAACGGTGTGATCACCGCGGTTGGTCGGGTCGACGGCAAGGGCGCACAAGAGATCGACGCCGACGGCGCGCTCGTCACGCCTGGCTTCGTGGACATCCACACGCACTACGACGGACAGGCGGTTTGGGACGAGCGGCTCCAGCCGTCGTCGTGGCACGGCGTGACCACGGTCGTGATGAGCAACTGCGGCGTCGGGTTCGCGCCCGTGCGTGAGCATGACCGCAACCGATTGGTCGAACTCATGGAAGGTGTCGAGGACATCCCCGGCACCGCCATTCACGAAGGCATCTCGTGGGAATGGGAGAGCTTCCCCGAGTACCTCGACGCGATCGAGCGCCGAAAGCACGACATCGACTTTGCCGCGCAGGTGCCTCACGGCGCGCTGCGATTGTTCGTGATGGGCGACCGCGGCGGCAGGGGTGACGTCGCGACTCCCGAAGACATCGCCGAGATGGGTCGTCTCGCGGCGGAGGCGGTCGACGCGGGCGCGCTGGGGTTCACCACGTCGCGCACGCGGAACCACCGCACGATCAAAGGCGAGCCGACGCCGACGCTGAAGGCCGCGCGCGAGGAGCTCGTCGGCATCGCCGACGCGCTGGGTCACCTCGGCAAGGGCGTGCTGCAGGTTGTCTCGGACTTCTTCGACATCGACGACGAGTTCGGCACCGTCCGAGCGATGGCGGAGAGCTCGGGCCGCCCGATCTCGATCTCGCTCGCGCAGAACGGCGTGTTCCCGGATCAGTGGCGCGAGCTGCTCGACCGGCTTGCCGCCGGCAACGCCGACGGTTTGCAAATGACGGGACAGGTCGCGCCGCGCCCGGTCGGCTTGGTGCTGGGATTGCAGGCGTCGATGAATCCGTTCCTCGGCAACCCCGCGTACATGGAGATTGCCTCACTACCGCTCGACGAGCGCGTGAAGGCCATGCGGGAGGACGGGCGACGAGCCGCGATCCTGGCGGCGGCTGAAGGCCACAACGGTGTGTTCGGGTTCGAGCGCATCTTCGAACTCGGTGACCCACCCGACTACGAGCCGAAGGCCGAAAACTCAATCTCCGCGCGCGCCGAACGCGAGGGCCGCGCGCCCACCGAACTCGCGTACGACCTCGTGCTCGGCGACGAGGGCAAGGCGCTGCTGTACACGCCGTTTCTCAACTACGTCGGCGGCAACCTCGACGCCACCCACGAGATGCTCGCCCATCCGAATACCGTCCCCGGCCTCGGCGACGGCGGCGCCCACGTCGGCACCATCTGCGACGCCAGCTTCACGACGACCTTGTTCACGCTGTGGGGCCGCGACCGTGACCACGGGAAATTCGAACTGCCCTACCTCGTGCAGCAGCACTGCCGCGACACGGCCCGCACCGTCGGGCTCTACGACCGCGGGGTCTTGGCGCCTGGCTATCGAGCCGACGTCAACGTGATCGACTTCGAGGGCCTGCGTCTGTGGCCCCCTGAGATTCATCGCGACCTGCCCGCGGGCGGCCGGCGCCTGTTGCAGAAGGTGCAGGGTTACAAGCACACGATCGTCAATGGTGTCGAGACCTACCGCGACGGTGAGGCCACGGGCGCGCTGCCCGGCGCGCTCGTGCGCGGCGCGCAATCTCAACCGGCGTAAGTCACAGCACGACTTGGCACGTCGCCACGGGTGCGGCGAAACCTCGGATGGCGCGCGGTTCGAAGAACTCGATCTTCCAGCCCGCGTCTTGAAGCTTGCGGCCCACTTCGGCCGAGGCGAGAACAGATCCGGATCCAGCCAACGCGGCCAGGCGCGCCGCCAAATTCACCGGGCTCCCAAAACAATCGCCGTCTCGCGTCAGCATTTCGCCGTACGCGAGGCCGGCGTGGAGGGCGAGGCCGCCCTCGCGACCCTGCTCGGCCACAAGCGCCGCCGTTATCGATGCCAGGGTTTCCGCGTCGGCGGCGACGATCATCGCGGCGTCACCCACGAACTTGACGACGCGACCGCCCCGATCGTGCACGGCCTCCGAGACGTCGGTCATGAACTGCTTCACGAGGTGGTCGAACTCCACCGCACCTAGTTCTTCGGCCGCGGTGGTGAAGCCGCTCATGTCGACAAACGCGACCGCCAACCGGGCACGGCCACCGAGCATCAAGTCCATGCTGTCGCTGCGCTCGAAGTGCCAGCGCGCCACTTCGTAGTGGTGCCGGAATAGCACGTCGAGCACCGCGCCGAGGCTGGCGACGTACGGCGCCGCCATCGCCCAAAACCGTGCCGTCTCAAGTTCATCGCCGCTGGTCGCAACCGATCCCTCCGGTGACAGCGTTCGACCGAGCGACTGGACCGCGTCGGCAATACGGGCCAAGCCCGAGCCAACTGACCGCGCCATTTCCAAGGTCACCTCCTCGCCCACGAAGGCCGAGGCCGCCGCCATGGTCCCGAACGCGGTGATGTCCTCCTCGGATGCGACGGCCTCGTCGCTCTCGGAGCCGATGAGGCCGAGCGCCCGCCACAGTCGCCTGACGAACGTTTCGTCTAAACCCGTGATCTCCGCCACCTGGGCCAAGGTGAGTGCGAACGCACCCGGTCGCAGCACGTGGTCGCCAGCCAGTGCAAAAAGCCGGCCCCGCTGGTTGGCACTGATCATCTGTTCGAGGCTGAAGCCTTGATCGACAAGAAACTCGATCAGCGCTTTGCGCGCCTCGGGGGCTGGGTCGTCCGCGTCGATCAAACCGGCGGTGACGAAGACAGACCAGTCGCGCGCGTCGGACATCGTTAGAGCGCAGCCGCTCCAAACCGCGGTTCCACGCGGCCCCGGCCAACTCCGTCGATGACGTAGAGACCGTCGTCGATCGCGACGACGTAGAGCCGATCCAGGTTTTCGCCACCGAAGGTGACGTCGGTTGGGTGTTCGAAGGGCAACCCGATCTCGCGATCGAAACCGGCGGTCGTGAAGCGCACGAGGCGGCTGCTGCGTGGGAGCGCGCACCACAGCCCCGCCTCGTCGTCGAGGGTCGCGCCGTCGGGAATGCCCGGCCGATCGGGGGACGGGCCAAGGTCGGTCATGTCGCCAAAAATCGATCGCTCGCCCACCGCACCCGTCGCCGGGTCGTAGTCGTAGCGGTAGTAGTGCTTGGACGAGTCGCCGATGATCAACGTCATCTGCCCGTCGAGCACGGCGACGGTCGGGCCGTTGGTGTTGCTGATGTCGTCGTCGATCAGCTTCCACCCCTGGCCCGCCGAATACCACCACGACGATCCCTCGGCCGGGCCAAGGTTGAGCTTGCCGGTGATGAGGTTGCCGCGTAGATCGGCGCACATGTCGTTGCAGCGCCCGCCGAGTTCGGGCGGGTACGCCACCAGCAAGTCGAAGGTGGCGGCGTCGGGGTCGGCGACGTAGAGACCGTCGTCCATCGTCACGACGAGGTTCCCGTCGCGCGTCGCCACCATGCCCGACGGCATCTGCGGCGCGGTGACCGTGTGCAATTCGGTGCTGCCGTCCTCGAGCCAGTGCAAGGCCGAACTCAGCGTGTCCACGAAATAGAGGCGGTTCCGTTGTTCGTCCCACACGAGGCTCTCGCCCCACGTCAGTTTGAAGTCGCCGACCCGCTGGATTTCCATCGCCCGAACCTATTCGGGGAGGTCGTTGAACGCGTCGGGGTACACGACCCGACCGCGAATGGACGGGTCATACGCCGACAGGCGCCGAAGCTGCGCCGCTTCTTGTGACGCCCAGTCCGGAAGGTCCATCGTGACCCCGTAGCGCGCGGCCGGCTCGAAGCCGACCCGCTCGTAGTAACGCGGGTTGCCCTGCAACACCACGAACGGTTCGCCGCGTTCGTCACATACCGCGAGCACCGCGTGCAACAGCGCAGTCCCGACGCCGCTCCCCTGCCGGTTCGGTGTGACCGCGAGCGGGGCGAGGCTGGCGATGTCCTGACGCCAGTCGCCATCTTCAAGCCAAGCGGTGGTGACCATCACGTGGCCGACGATCTCGTCGCCATCCACCGCTACGAGCGACAGGCCCGGTCGATAGTTGGGTGACGCCCACAGTCGTTGCACGAGCACGGCCTCGGCTGGTTTGCCAAACGCCGCCTCGACCACGGCATAGATAGCGGGTCGGTCGTCGTCGCGTTCGGGCCGGACAATCACGAGACGGGAACCTAGGGTTCCGCTGTGTCCACCGGCGGAGATTTTCTCGACGAATTGCGCGCCTTTATCGACGCGCACACTCCGGTCGCTGACAATCCCTCGTTCGTGCGCGCGCTCGGCGAAGCGGGCTGGGTCGCGCCGCACTGGTCACCGGAACACGGCGGCCGGGGGCTCTCCGAACAAGACGCGTTGGTCGTCTACGCCCAACTCGACGAGCGCGAGTTGCCGCGCCAACCCCGCGGCTCGGGTTTCATCCTGGCGGCGCCGACGATCTTGCAGTGGAGCGAGGAAGCAACGAAGCGGCGATTCCTGCCGCCGATCGCGTCGGGCGAAGAGCGCTGGTGCCAGTTGTTCTCGGAGCCGGGTGCGGGCTCCGACTTGGCCTCGCTCGCGACCACCGCGGTCCGCGACGGCGACGAGTGGATCGTGAACGGTCAGAAAGTGTGGACTACATACGGACACGAATCCGAGATGGCGATGCTGCTGGCGCGCACCGACCCGTCCGCACCGAAACACGCGGGGATCACCTACTTCGGCATGGACATGCGGGCACCCGGCGTCGAGATCCGTCCGCTGGTGCAGATGACCGGCGAGACCGAGTTCAACGAAGTGTTCCTGTCCGACGTGCGCGTGCCTGATCTGTTTCGCATCAGCCCGGTCGGCGATGGCTGGGCGGCGACCCAGACCACGCTGGGCGCCGAACGCTTCGCGCTGTCGGGGGCGCGCAAAAAGAAGAAAGCGTCGGACGAGATCCTGGGCGGCAAGACGATTCAGAACGTGCTCGATCTCGCCCAATCCTTGGGGGACGGGCTGACTGCCGTGCAGCGCGACGACGTCGTGCGCGCCTATATCGACAGCCGCGTGCTGGAACTGACCACTGCTCGGCGCGTCCACGGGTCGTTGAGCAAGATCGCGAAGGCCAAGACCAACCAACAGTTGCAGTTGGTCGCGGTGGCGCTGCTCGGTACCCGCGCCACCGCGTGGCGTCGTGACGACGAGGAGATTCCCGGGTTTATTCGCGAACTGCTGCGCACCCGCGCCAACTCGATCGAAGGCGGCACTTCCGAAATACAGCGCAACATCGTGGGCGAGCGCGTGCTCGGCCTGCCCCGCGAACCCGACGCGTTCAAGGGCGCGGCATGGAAAGACGTGCCGCGCTCTAGGCCCGGCCGCGCGCGAGCCACGCTTCGCGCGGCAGCGCCACCTCGCCGTCGCCGAACTCATCGGTGGCCCGCTCGATGAGGAACCCCATCAGTGCCTCAACCTGCTCGCCGGAAAGATGACTTAGCGCGACCTTCGACGGCGGGGTCTCGAACAAGTCGCGCATGTCGCTCGCCGAGGGGATCACGGTTGACTTGGCGCTAACCGTGTCGATCACCACGTCGGCCCATCCCGCCCGTTCGCACGCGCCTTGTAATTCGTCGGCGGAACTCCACCGGTACATCGGCCGGGGCTGCACCGAGAAGCCGAGACGCTCGGCGTAATCATCGGGCAGCAGCGTGGTCCAGCCGTTGCGGGCTTCGGTAGTCCACGCGCTGATCATGAGCGCGCCGGCGCGCCGCGTGACCCGCGCCAGTTCGCGTAGAGCGGCGTCGACGTCGGGGCAGAAGATCACGCCGAAGTTCGACACCGCGGCGTCGCATTCAGCGTCGGCAAACGGCAACGCGGCGGCGTCGCCGACAAACCCTTCAATAAGCGCGCCGACTCCGGCCTCGTCGGCTCGGACGCGCAACCGGTCCACCATCGCGGCGCTGATGTCGAGCGCCTTTACGCGGGCGCCGGACTCCGCACAGGCCAGCGCCACAACGCCCGGACCACAACCAACGTCGGCCACCACCAGCCCCGGGCCGGGTGCGAGGTAGTCGAGATAGCGATCCAGCACGAAGCCCGTGGTGTGCTCGAACTTCGACTCGTACGTGCCGGCGACGTCATCCCAATCAGCCGAGGCGGGACCGGTCATTCAGTCTCTCCGGAAGCGTTGCTGCGCCCCCTGCTTGCTCGTGCCGTAGACGGCGCCGATGTCGGCCCAGGTCTCGCCGGCCACCCGGGCACCCTCGACAAAGGAGGTCTCGAGGCCGTCCAGGGCGTCGCGCGCCTCACGAATCAGGGCCAGCCGAGCGAGTTCATTTTTCTCGTTTTTGAGCGCGCTGAGCGCTCGCAGTGCCGTGGCCAGCCGTTTCGCGTCTCGGGCCCTCACCGGGCCGATCTTACGGGCGCGGAACCTCTTGCTCGCCACACCCGGCGCTGATACGTTGACCGGCATCGGTCAAGAGGTCGTTGACGTTCTCGTCAAAGGATGGTTGGCCTTGAGGGGAAGGGGGCGTAAGAAAAGCAACACCACTATTCATTTTTGTAATTTCGTGAAGAGGGCCCTCCTTTCCGGCGGGCCCTCTTTCGCGCCTCAGGCCTAGGCGCGGATGCGCTGAAGGGCGCGGCCGAACAGGCCGAGGGTGCTCGCGTGCAGCATGTCGCCGATCGCGACAGGCGCCTTGCCGGCGAAGGCACGGGCATGCGTGCCTTCGAGCACTATGCCGAGCTTGAAGCAGGCCATCACCTCGTACCAGTTCACCGCCGACAAATCACGCGTGGTGCGTTCGGCGTAACGGGCGACCAGCTCGTCCCCGCTCGGTAATCCGCCCGCGGCCGCGAGATTGGCGCCGATCGCAAAGCTCCCCGGCTCGGGCCAGGTCGCGAGCAGCCAGCCAAGATCGAGCAGCGGGTCGCCCACAGTGACCATCTCCCAGTCCACGATGGCCGCGACGTCCGGGCTGTCGTAGCGATACATCAAGTTGGCGAGGTGGTAGTCGCCGTGACTGAGGCCCGCTTGGAAGCTGGACGGGAGATTGGCGTCGAGCCACTTCGCGACCTCGTCCAAGCCCGGAATGTCGGGGCCGGGGTAACCCTCGTGCTTGGCGTAGCCGTCGAGTTCGCTCAACCACCGCGGCACCTGTCGTTCGAGAAACCCCTCGGGTTTGCCCATGTCGCCCAAGCCCACCGCCTCGTGGTCGACCGCACCGAGCGCGGCGACTGCGTCCACCGCCGACAAACCCATCGCATGACGGACAGCTGCGTCGTTCGCATGGAGATCCGGCAACGACACGGTCGGGTTGAACCCGTCCACGGGCTCCATCAGGTAGAACACCGCTCCCCCGCCGAGCACGTCGTCGTCAGGACAACCGGCGATGAAACCGGGGTGGGGCACATCGGTCGTTGCGAGTGCGGCCAGCACCTGCATCTCGCGACGCAGCTGGTCGTTGCTCTTGGGCCGCAGGTGCCAGGGGCCCCGCCGCAGCACGAAGCTGCGGCCGCCGCGATCGAACTGCAACAGCACGTTCTGGGTGCCGCCCGCGAGCTGGCGAGCATGGCTGATCGGGCCCGACTCGAGGCCCTGCCCGTCCATCCATTGGGCGAGGACCTCGAGGTCGATGCGTTCCTCGGCCACGACTTACTTCAGGCCGTTACGCGCCGTGCGTTCGAGGATGCCGAGCGTGGCCCGCAGCGCGGACTCAGGCACGATCGGGAACCGGTCCTTCCATGACGCGTCGATCTTCGACCAGTCGTAATACGACGTGACCATCGTCCCGCCGTCGTCCATCGGTTCGAGGCGGTACCCATAGAAGTGGACGATGTTCATGTCGTTCACGAGATCCCACGCGACCTCTTTGTCCTTCTCGAAGGTCATGAAGCGCACGGTCACGTCGTACTTACCCATCGGCATGTCGTTGAGCGCTTCGCGATCCATGTGGATCACGAACGTGTCCCCTACCTTCTCCGCGGGCTCGCCGGTGTAGTCCTGCAACATGCCGGATGCGTCGATGGCGACGTGGCCGGCGGGGCTGCGGATGATGTCGAAGATGACGTTCGCCGGGAAGGGCATCGGGCGCGACACCTCCATGCGATCGGTGAGATGAACGGTGTCAGGCATGCGCCGGAATCTAAGTCAATAGAGTCGGCTCATGCCTACGACTACGCACCGCGAAACCATCGCCGCTTCTGCCGACAAGGTGTGGTCGCTTGTCGGCGCGTTCGGCGACAACTCATGGCACGGTCTCGAAACCACCTGCGACGGCGACGGCCTCGGCGCGGTGCGCAAGGTGTCGATGCCGACCGGCGTGATCACGGAACTGTGCGAGGAGCACGACCCGACCACGCGCACCATGCAGTACGGAGTCCTCGACAACAACCCGTTCCCAGTGTCGGACTACCACGGCCGCATGCAGGTTGAGCCGGTCGACGACGCGTCCTGCGAACTCACGTGGGCCTCGACCTACGAGGTCAACGCCGACGCGGACCCGTCCCAAGTCGACGCCGACCTCGCCGTCTTCCTAAAACGCGCCGCGCGGGCCCTTAAGAACCACGCCGAAACGCTCTAACCCCGCATTCTTGTAACCCTCAGTAGCAAAAACCCCCGGCTGAGGGTTACAAGAATGCAAAAGACTTGAGTTATTTCGGGGCGAACCTTGTGCCCGCGTCCAAACGGAGGCACTGACCGTTGAGCATCGCGTTTTCGACGATGGCCACGGCGAGCTTGCCGTACTCCTCGGGGCGGCCGAGGCGCTTGGGGAACGCGGCGTCCTTGGTGAGCACGTCGGCGAATTCCTGCGGGATGCCGGCGGTGAGACCGGTCGCGAACAGCGACGGCGCGATGGCGAGGCAGCGGATGCCGAGGCCGCCGAGGTCGCGGGCGATCGTGAGGCACATGCCGGCGATGGCGGCCTTCGACGCGGTGTACGCGACCTGACCGATCTGGCCTTCGAAGGCCGCGATCGACGCGGTGTTGATGATGACGCCGCGCTCGTCGTCCTCGGGCTCGTTGTGGCTCATCAACTCAGCCGACAACCGCGTGAGGTTGAAGGTGGCGATGAGGTTCAGCTCGATGAGGAAACGGAAGTCCTTGAGCGGGAAGGGGCCTTCCTTGCTCAGCGTGCGACGGGCGTTACCGGTGCCCGTCGTGTTCACCATGATGTGCAGCCCGCCCATGTCCTGCTTGAGCGCGGCGAAGGTGGCGTCGACGGCCTCTTCATCCATCACGTTCAGTTCGTAAAACGGCCCGCCCAACTCCTTCGCGGCCGCGGCGCCGGTTTCGGCGTTCAAGTCGACGATCGCGACCTCGGCGCCCTTCTCCTTCAGCATCTTCGCGGTGGCGTTCGCCATACCTGACGCGCCGCCGAAGACGACCGCCTTCTTGCCCTTGATTTCCACTGACTGGCTCCTTTGTGCACGACTTGTCGGGACGGACCATACTCTGCGGTATGTCGATCGCAATTACCGAGGACCACCAGGCGTTAGCCGAAACCGCCGCTGACTTACTCAACGCCCGCAAGACGCGCCTCGCCGCGCGCGCCCTCGTTGACGGGGCCGAGGAAACCCGTCCCGACTTCTGGAAAGAGCTCGCCGACCTCGGCTGGCTCGGGCTGCACATTCCTGAGAAGTTCGGTGGGTCCGGCTACGGATTACTCGAGCTCGCGATCGTCACCGAGGAACTCGGCGCCGCTCTGGCGCCCGGTTCGTTCGTTCCGACGGTCATCGCCAGCGCCACGATCAATGCGGCGGGCCAGCCGGCGTTGAAGAAGCAGTACCTGCCGTCACTGGTGGACGGCACCACGACCGCCGGCGTCGGGCTCGGTGGCGACATCAAGGTGAAGGACGGCAAGGCCAGCGGCGACGGCGGCGTCGTGCTTGGCGCCGCGCTCGCCGACATCCTCGTGCTCACGAGCGGCAAGAGCGTCGTGATCGTCGACGCGAAGGGCGAAGGCGTCAACATCACTACGCCCGCGAACATCGACCCGTCGCGTACGTCGTCGAAGGTCACGCTCGATGGCGCCGAGGTCACAGTCATCCGCGGCAAGGCGCAGACGTTGGTGGACTACGCCCGCCTGCTCGTGGCCGCCGAGGCGACCGGCATCGCCCGCGAGACCACCGACATGGCCGCTGAGTACGCCAAGGTGCGCGTGCAGTTCGGGCGGGTCATCGCCATGTACCAAGGCGTCAAGCATCACTGCGCCAACATGGCCGTGGCCACGCAGCTGTCGACGTCAGCGGTATGGGACGCCGCGATCCAAGAGTCCGCCGGTGAGGGCGCCGACGACTTCAGCCTCGCCGCTGCGGTCGCGGCCAGCCTCGCGTTGCCTTCCGCCGACCTGTGCGTGAACTTGTGCCAGCAGGTGCACGGCGGCATCGGCTTCACGTGGGAACATGACACGCACCTCTACATGCGCCGCGCCACCGCGTTGCAGGCGATCGTCGACGCGAACGAGGCCAAGGCCGCCGTCGTCGATTTCACCCGCAAGGGCGTGAAGCTCAACCGCAAGATCGAGCTCGGCTCCCGCGCCGACGCGATCCGCAGCGAAGTGCAGGCGTTCGTCGAGACCGTCAAGGGTCTCGAAGGCGACGCGCTCCGCCACGCCCTGGTCGACAACGGCTACCACATGCCGCACTGGCCCAAGCCCTACGGCCGCGCCGCGAGCCCCGTCGAGCAGCTCGTGATCGAAGAGGAGTTCCGCAAGGCCGGCATCAAGAAGCCGCAGTACGGCATCACCGCATGGAACATCCTCACGATCATCCAGCACGGCAACCAGGACCAGATGGACCGCTGGGTGAACGGCGCCATGCGGGACGGCATCATTTGGTGCCAGCTGTTCTCCGAGCCCGACGCCGGCTCCGACGCCGCGGGCGTGAAGACCAAGGCCGTCAAGACCGACGGCGGTTGGCTCGTGACCGGCCAGAAGGTATGGACGTCGGGCGCCCACGTGTCGAGCTACGGCTTCGCCACGGTGCGCACCAACCCCGACGTGCCCAAGCACGACGGCATCACGATGATGGTGATCGACATGCACGCGCCGGGCGTGGAAGTTCGCCCGCTCAAGCAGCCCACCGGCAGCAGCGACTTCAACGAGGTCTTCTTCAACGACGTGTTCGTGTCGGACGAGGACGTCGTGGGCCCGGTCGACGGCGGTTGGACGGTGGCGCGCGCCACGCTCGGCAACGAGTCGGTGTCCATTGGTAGCGGCGGCGGTGGCGGCGGAATGGGCGGAGACGCGCTGCTGCCGATGTTCGAGGCCAACCCGGGTCGCCTGCCCGGTGGCGTCGAGCGCATCGGTAACTACCTGGCCAAGAATGAGGCACTCGCCGCGATCAACATGCGCAGCGTCAATCGCGCGGTACAAGAGTCGGGTCCCGGTCCGGAAGGCGCCATCACCAAGCTCGTGCTGTCCGAGCAGGGCCACGACGCGGCGGACATGCTGCGCGAACTCGCCGGCCAATCCGCCGCGTTCACCGAAGGCGAAGGAATGGTGGCGAGCATGATCGTGCTGCTGCACCGCGCGATGTCGATCGCGGGCGGGACGTCGGAGATCAAGCGCAACCAGATCGGCGAGAAGATCCTCGGTCTCCCCCGAGATCCACTGTTGAAGTAGCGAGGTGCGGGGTACGTCCCGCGTATGACAACGCATGGCGTAGATCCGTCTGACCTAGCGCGCCTCACCGAGAACGGGCCGTTTCTGTCCGTCTACGTGCCGTCGGCTGAAGAGTGGGCCACGGTGCGTCCCGAGGTCGCCGAAATGGGTGCACCCGAGTCCGCACTTGATCTCGTGGACTTTGTCGTTGCGAACGACGACTTGCCCGCGGACGAAACGCTCGCAGTGATCACAAACGCCGACGAGGTATTGATGAGCCAGCATTTGCCCGAACCGCTCATCTACGGACGTGCGTCGTGGGCGCCGATTGCCGACCTCGTACCGATCATCAAGGCCCGCCAAGAAACGCATCCGTCCGTCGCCGTGAGCGACGAAGACCCGGTCGCACTCGCGACCGCGGTCGCCGAAGACACGGTGCGGCTACTCGAACAGTTCAAACGTGACCGCGATCGCCCCGATCTCGTGGCGGACGGCATCCACGCGACGGCCGAGGCGATCACGAACGGGGCTGTCGAGGTGCTGTTGGTCCGCGATGACCGCAACGAACGGCACGACGTGGCCCGCGAAGACGCCGCCGTAGTGGACGCCTTGGTCCGCGACGCGATCCTCACGGGAGCGACGGTTCGTGTCGTGCCGGTTAACGGTCCGGTCTCCGAGGGCGTGGGTGCGCTGCTGCGCAACTAATGTCGCCGCATGGCGAATGAATGGGGTCCACTGGACGCACTTGCAGGCGATTGGGAGGGCGAGGGCGGTCTTGATACCGCGTACTCGAACTCGAAGGGTGAGGTCATCGCGACCCCGTACCTCGAGAAGCTTTCCATGAAGCCGTTCGGCCCAGTCGACAACGGCAACCAGCATCTGTACGGCCTCGACTACAAGACCGCGATGTGGCGTGACGACGAAGAGAACCCGTTCCACACCGAGGTCGGTTACTGGCTGTGGGACTCGGCGACCAACGAGATCATGCGAGGCTTCGTGGTGCCCCGCGGCATCACGATCCTGGCCGGTGGCACCGCGGCGGCCGACGCCAAGCAGTTCTCGATGGCCGCGAAGCTCGGCGCTCCCGGCGGATACTCGATCGGCGAGAACATCTATCTCGGCCAGAAGGCGTCGACGCTCAGCTACGACGTCTCGATCACCATCAACGACGACGGCACCTGGAGCTACGAAGAGTCCACGCTCCTGAAGATGGCGTCGATGGACAACAGCGAGTTCGCACACACCGACACGAACACCCTCAAGCGCGTCAGCTAGCGCGCGGGCGCGATGCGCGCTGGGAGCGCGGCCATGCGGTCGGCCAATTCGGAGACCGACGAGACGAACGTTGCCGCGAGTGCGAGTTGGATCGTGTCGTTGAATGGGTCGGTCCAGCGCGGCTCGAGGTGGCCGGGGCCGAAGTAGGCGCCGAGAATCGAACCGCAGGTGGCGCCGAAGCTGTCGGTGTCGTTGCCCTGCATCACCTGTTTGCACACGCCGTCGCCGACGTCGGTCGCGAACTGCAGCGTGTTGATCACGGTCCCGATTTCTTGCAGGACGAGGCAGTGGCCGTGGTCGCCGAAGCGGTCGTTGATCGCTTGATACGCGTGGAGCCAGCCGTCAGCGCCTTCGACCGCGTCGAGGCCGAAGCGCACGGCATCGGCGAAGCGGCTCCGCTGGGGGACGAACTGCAGCGCGGTGCGGAAGATTCCGAGCGGGTCGCCTGGGTGCAGCGGCGCGGCCGCGATCGCGGCGGCGAAGAACATCGACGAATAGACGCCGGTGCGGCGGTGGCTCATCGACGCGTCGCGGAACGCCATCGTGGCCGCGAGCGTGGGGTGACCGAGCGCCGCGTACCCGTAGGCGTCGACACGAATGAGCGCGCCGCAGTGCTTGTCGCTTCCGGGGTTCCACGAGCGAACCCACTGGGGCTGGCGCCCTCCTGGCTCAACTGCGGCCGCAGACAGCGTGGCGAGGAGCGCGCGCTCAGGGCCGAACGTCACGCGGATCGGCAGGTTCCAACGCCACACCGACGCCACGTGCTCAGGCGTGAAGTCGGCGCCATGGCTCTCAAGCACGAGCATGCCGATCACCGAGTAGTTGATGTCGTCGTCGGCGGCGACGTGGGTGATGCGCCCCTTCACCAACTCTGGCCACTGCGGCTGCTGCCAGTGCAACGAGAGGATCGTCGCCTCACTCGGGTAGTCGGCCAAGGGCCACTCCCCTTGCGCTTCAAGCGCGGCGCGAATCACCGCGAGCGTCGTGGCAATCTCGAACGGCTTGCCCAACATGCAGCCCGTCACCGAACCCATAAACGCGGCGCGCACGCGCTCGGCCGCGTCGGGTACGACCACCGCGTCGAGGGAGCGGGACGGATCGCATTCGGCCCAGATCTCGTCCAGCTCTTCAGGCTCGCCGTCGAGCGGGGGCAGTGCCTCCAGCCCCTGTGCCACCGCCACCAGGTCGTCGTAGCCGCGCGCGGCGTCGCACGCCTTGGTGAGGTCGACGAGCTCGAAGCCGAGTGCGCCTTCGTCCTGAATCGCGAGACGCAGGCGCGCGCGTAGCAGCTCGAGGTCGGGCAGGGTCACGTCAGTCCCAAGCTCCGGGCGAGATTTTTCGCGGTCGGTGAGACGGGCACGGCGTCGCGGGCCGGCGCAGTGCGGAGCAGCCTGTCCCCCAGATCGACCGTGACGCCGAACCAGTAGTGCTCGTTGCGGAAATGGTGGTTGCGGTGGTGACGCCACACCACCCGGTAGTAGCCGTGGCGGGGCCGGTACTTCGAGTGAATGAGAAAGTGCGTCCACTCGTACGTGAACAACATCGCGTAGGCCGCCACCAGCGTCGAGACCGAGGGGCCGTCGCGACCAAAGAGCAGCACGATGAGCGCGGCGACCGGCAAAGCGATTCGCAGCACTTTCGTCGGCACCAGAACAAGTTCAAGATCGCGCGGGTCTTCATGGTGGGCGCGGTGCTTGCGTGAGACAAGTGGGTCGATCACGCGGCCGAACAACGTCTTGGGTCGGAAGTGCAACAGAAAGACGTGGATCATCCATTCAAGCAACGGCTCGAACGCGAGCACCACGGCCGGGCCGACGAGGTCGCGCCACGTGAACCCGCCCATCGCGACCCGCACCACGACCGTCGCAACCAGAAACGCGGCGATCAGACGCGGCCCCGAGTAGCGCAGCAACACGCGAGCGTGCGCGGGTAGCGACTGCGAGTCGGGCCACTCGTCCACAGCTACGTGGCCACCTCGACCGGGGTGGCGGCGTTCGCGATGTCCGTAGCGACAAAGCGCGACGCCGAGGACAGGATGAACCCGGCGATCAAAGCGATGGGTACCAAGCCGACCATGCTCACCTGCACCCCGAACCGGTCCGACACGGCGCCGATTACCGGCAGCAGCACCGCGATGCCGGGGATGCCGAAGATCGACACGGTCGAGAAGGTCACCGAGCGCACGCGGGGAGGCGCCACGATCGAAATCGTCGCGAAGAACGCGGGCGCCAACGTGCCGATCGACCCGGCGAGCAGCGCGTGCATCGCGATCGCGACTGGCAGGTTCGGGGCATACGCGAGGGCCACGATGAACAGCCCGTCGAGGACGCCGACGATCGAAATGAATCGCAGCAAGAAGCCAGGGTCTTCCATGGTGCGCTTGGCGATGCGCGGCATGGAGACGAACACACCGACGATCTGGAGTGGTTCGACCCCGGCCGCGATCAGCCCGCGACCAGCGGCGTTTACGTGGAAGACGTCCTTGTAGACAATCGACAACAGGTTGCCGACGCCCAACAACAACATGGCCAGGAACGGCATCGCGTACCAAATGCGCCGCATGGTGCGGACCTTGTAGAGGATCTGCATCGACTCCCACACGCGGGCCGGAATCTCCTCGATCGACGCGGTCTCGTGGTCGGCGCCCGCCGCGGTGCGTTCGTAGTAGCCGCGGATCGGCTCTTTCAGGCGCAACGCCAGCACGAGGAAGATGAACGTCGGGATGGCGAACACGAAGAACGGCGTGCGCCAACCGAACCACGAGCCGAGCAGGCCGCCGATCGCAGGGCCGAGAATCAAACCGACGGAGTTCGCTTGGCGGTGAAACGCGAACACCTTCACGCGCGCTTCGGGCTTGTAATAGTCCGACAGTAGGCCGGAGTGCGTCGGTGTGACTACCGCGCGCCCGCCACCGGCGCCGACGCGCATGCCGGCCAGGATCGGGACAGAGGTAGCGAGGCCCGTCCCGATGGAGAACAGGCCCCAGATTCCTGCTCCGACGGTCGCGATGCGGACGCGGTTGCGCCGGTCCGCGTAGAACGACAGCGGGATCTCGATCAGCAACACGGCGATCGTCGTAAACGACACGAGCGCGAGCGCCTGCGAGTTCTTCAACCCGAAGTGGTCGCGGATGTTCGGCAAGAGGACACCGAAGGCGGCGCGGTCGAGTTCGTCGACCGCGTTCAATCCGAAGAGCACCAACAGGGGGAAGATCGGCGCACCCATGGTGACAGCCGAGGGCCGCCACTCTTCGAACCACTTCTTCATTCCGGCAGTCCCCCCACCATCAAGCTCCGCGCAACCTACTTCGGGCTTACTCCGGACGTTGGGCAGCCAGGACGCGTTTCCAGGAGAAGGTGTGCATGAAGCTGACGCGATCGGGCGTGTCGTCGCCGAACTGGCCGCTGAGAAACGCGACGAACTCATCGGCGAGCGCTTCGGCGGCGTCGAACAGTTCGGCGGTGTCCGGGGCGTCGGTGCGCAAGGCGAGATAGGCAACGGCGCGGGCGCGGGCGAAACGGATCCACCGGGCGATCACCTCGGCTTCGGCGGCGGCACCAGTCGCCGCGAGCGCGGCGGCGGCGGGTTCTGCAATGCGAAGGGCTTCGTCGTGACGGTCGACGATCCTCCGTAAGCCACCCACCATCACCGCGAACGGGTCTTCCATGTCCGGGAACCCGCCGCCTTTCATGATCTGCTTGGTGCGGGGCCAAGCGTCGGGGTCATCCATCGGCTCCAGCTGCAACGCGAGGTCCATCGCGCGGTCGAGGGCGAGGAATTGATGCGCCGCCGCGGCGTCGCCCAAGGCCACCCGCGAGAACTCTTCGAGCAGCGCGGGCGCGTCGGCCTCCGGGTTCCACAACAGGCGCGAATACAGCCACGCGGCGGGCCAGTCCCCCAGGATTTCGCGCGGCCCGACCATGAGGGACTGCACGGTGTGCACGCCGGCGTCGCGGTACGCGGCGATGTCGGCGCCGACGCGGGCAAACACCGGGAAGCAACTCTTGAACAAGATCGCGTCGAGCCAGTATTCGAACACGCGCGTCGGCGCCGCTCCCCGCTCCACGAACGCGCGGCTCAGCTCGGCGAACCCGCCGCGGTAGCGCGGCTCGTTGATCGGACAGTCCGTCTCGCTCAGGTCGTGGCCGTAGCACCGCTTGCGCGGCGCCCAGAGCATGAAGACGTTGGGCGGCGGAGGAGACTCGGCCGGGTCCTCCGTCTCCAGATACGAGATCGCGGCCAGTTGCGCCTTCGGATTCACATCCGCCAACGTCTCGGCCACGGCGATCACGGCGCGCATCGACTGCTCGCTCGGCGAGACCGACTCGCACTCGGGGCATTGACACCAGCTACCGGCGTCATCGGGCCACACGTGGAACAAGTCGACGTCGGGGTTCTCTTCGAAGAGCGCGCGTGACCCTTCGCGCATCGCGACGATCGCGATCGGGCTCGACGAGCAGAAGTTGGTGTCGGCCCGTCGCTCGCCTTTGACCATTCGGAACGCTTCGGGCGTGTCGGCGAACCGGTCACGGGGCAACAAGTGCGTGAGACCGTGGCCGCCGAGTTCGAACACGAGGCCGCGCTCCTTGAGCAGTGCCACTGCCTGCGCGCGTACGCCCAACCAGTCCTCATGGGGAATGGCGCCGATCGCGCCGCTGCCGGGCGGCGACGTGTGAAAGAAGACCGTGTTGAGCTTGTTGCGCGCACACCACGACACCCACTCTTCGAGGCGGGGGAGGAACGCGATCGAACCGATGATGAGGCACCGACCCGCGAGGGCCGGTGCGCTCGCGCGGGAGGAATCAGTCAACGTGACCGTCGCCGGCAACACCTCCCGACCCGGGACGGGCCACATCACGCCGAGCGACTCGAGGAAGTCGTACGCACCGAACAACGCGCCGCGTGGCCCGTCGCCCTCGATGGTGACGACATCGCCGGACACCTCCCAGCGGAAGCCGTCGCCGTCGCCGTCGAGATGACTGACATCGGTTGTCGTGTGGACGTCGAGCGCGGCCAGCACACGCGTCAACTCGGCGTGGGCGAGGTCCAGGGGTGGCGACATGGCGGGCACCCTAGGAAATTCCAGCGTCCGCTTGACACATTCCGATATGGGAATATGATGCCTGCATGGCTCGCACCCCAACTACGACGGACGCGTTCAACGCGATCGCCGAGGCGAGCCGCCGCGAACTTCTCGATGCGTTGGGCACCGGGGAGGCAACGGTCGGCGAGCTCGTCGATCGACTTGGTCTGAGTCAGCCGCAGGTGTCGAAGCACCTGGCTGTGTTGCGGGCCGTCGATCTCGTGCTCGTGCGTCCTGACGGGAAGCGGCGCTGGTACCGCATCAACGGTCCGGCGCTGCAACCCGTCCACGAATGGGTGCGCAACTTCGAGCGCACTTGGAACACCCAACTCGACCGGCTCGACGATCTGCTCGCCGAGCTTCAATCCCAGGAGGACACCCAATGAATGCAACCAAGAACCGTCACGGCTCGGCCGTCATCACGCTGCCGACCGACACCACGATCGTGATCACACGCGTCTTCGACGCACCCGCCGCACTCCTGTTCAAGGCCTACACCACGCCCGAACTCGTCAAGCGCTGGTGGGGTTTCGAAGCCGACGACTGGAAGGTGTGCGAGATCGATCTGAAGGTCGGCGGCAAGTGGCGCTACGTGGCGACCCACAAGAACGAAGAGGCCGAATTCGACGTTGCTTTCAACGGCGAGTACCTCGAGATCGACGCGCCGACTCGCCTGGTGTCGACCGAGATGTTCGAAGGCTACGAGGACCCGAACGCCACGCCGACGGTCAACACGCTCACCTTCGACGAAGTCGACGGCGTGACCACGCTCACGAACCACATCGAGTGCCACACCCAGGAGATCCGCGACGCCATCATCGAGTCCGGCATGGAACACGGCATGCAGATCTCAATGGACCGCATGGAAGACCTCGTACGCGAAGCGGCTTAAACGAGGCCGAAGTGTTCGGCGCCGTTGCGCCAGAAGAACTGTTCGCGCGCAACGGCGTCGAAACCGGACATGGCCTCTTCGAAGATCTCGAACGGGCGGCGGCCGCCTTCGGGGTGCGGGTAGTCGGTGGAGAACATGAAGAGCTCGGGGCCGCATTGTTCGACGAGCCACTCCGTGTCCTCGAAGGGGAATGGCGTGAACCGCACCTGGCGCCGGATGTAGTCGCTCGGCATGAGCGGGAGATCCTTGAACAACGGCTCGAACTTCGCGAACGACTTGTGCGCGTGGTCGAGGTTGCGCAGCATGCCCGGCACCCAACTCGCGCCCAGTTCGATGGCGGCGGCGCGCAGACCCGGATGGCGTTCGAACACGCCGTCGATCGTGAGGCACGCGAGGAAGCGCTCGGGCGAATGGTGCAGGACAGGAAAGTCCTTGGCCCGCATGTTCTCTCCCCCGCCGAGCCAGTCGGTCGGGCGCGGGCGCCCGTTGTTGTGGAACGCCTTGGGCAACAGCCGACCGCCGCCGACGTGCAACACCAACGGGACCCCGGCTTCGGCGAGCTGCGCCCAAATCGGTTCGACGTCGACGTGTGCGGGCGAGAAGTCGCCCGGCGCGTCAGACGGGATCCACACGGCTTTCACCCCATCCGCCAGGGCGGCCTCGAGTTCGACGAGGGCACGGGCGGGATCGCGCAGTTGGAGATAACCGACGGGCAGTAGGCGCGAATCGGCCGCGCAGAACGAGGTAATCGCCCGGTTCAGCGCGCGCGTCCCGCCGTAGAGGACGTCCAAGTCCTTACTGAAAGCGAAGTGACCGAGGGCGAAGGTGGGGAACACGAGTTGCGCGTCGATGCCCAACGCGTCGAGCACCTTGGAGCGGACCTCGGTGTCGAGAGCACCCGGCGCCATCCACCCTTTGGGTCCCGAGATGACCTCGGCGGTGATCTCTTGGGTCTTGTGGCCGGCCCAGAGGTCGGGCAGCGAGTCCATCAACTTCTTGGCTCCGGCTCCCGCGCCGTCGAGGCCGAGTGGCGCGAGCCGCTCGCGCATGTCCGGGTCGGCGAAGGCCGGCAACCAGTCGTCGACCTCCATCACGTGGCTGTCGGCGTCGAAGATCAAGCTCATTCGGTCCCCCCGTAGTTCGCGCACTTGCGTGCGCCAAAACTACGCCCTGTGGGCTTGGCGGGGCGCCGGCTGGATCACGTTGAGCCAGTAGATGTACGCGCCGATGCCGATGCAGGCGGCCAGGGACGCCGTCGCGATCAGTACGCCGATGAGGCGAACGGCGAGCGCCGTACCGTCGTGGTAGCCCATCGGTCCGACGTCCAACAAGGTCGCCAAGGCCGGTGCGAGCACAACGAGTGAAGCGACGAAAACGACGAATTTGCGGGCATTTGCGGTCACGAGTCCCTGTATCGGCAGGCGTCGGCCGATCCTTAGCGTCCGGACAAAGAAAAACGCCCCGCTCCCGAAGGAGCGGGGCGTCTTCCGAGCCAGCTTCTAGATGCCGAACAACGGTGCGATCGGGTTGAGCAGGCCGCTGCCTTGCGTGCCTGCCGTGCCGTTCGCGTCGGTGCCGGTACCTGCGGCGCCACCGTGGCCGCCGAACAGCAGGGCGTTGCCGCCGTTGCCGCCGTTACCGCCGACGGTTCCGTCTCCGCCGTTGCCACCGTCACCGCCGAACAGGAACCCGTTGCCGCCGTTGCCGCCGTTACCGCCGTTGCCGGTGGTGCCGGTGTCACCGGATGGGCCGACCACGGTCGGGCCGTTGCCGACGCGGGTCGCCGACGTGCCACCGATGCCGCCGAGGGCACCGTTGCCGCCGTTGCCACCATCGCCGCCGCGGATCACGCCGAAACCACCGTTACCGCCGGTGCCGCCGTTGCCGCCGTTTCCACCATCACCGGCGATAGCGATCGGAATCGCGACGCCGCCGGTGGCGCGAGCGGATGCGTCACCGCCGTCTCCGCCGACGCCACCGTTGCCACCGCGGCCACCGTCACCGCCGAAGAGCGTGGCGGCGCTGCCGAAGCCGTTGGCACCAGCACCACCGTCGCCGCCGTTACCTCCGTCACCGGCGACAGCGAGCGCCAACGCGCCCAAACCGGTCGACCTAGCAGTGGCGTTGCCGCCGTCGCCGCCGGCACCGCCGCGACCACCGCGTCCGCCGTCGCCGCCCCAGATGAGGCCAGCACCGGCCGCGCCACCGGCACCGCCGGTCGCGCCGTTCCCGCCGTCGCCCGTGATGGCGAACGCGCCGGCGCCGATGCCAGTGGAACGGGCATTCGTATCGCCGGAATCGCCACCGGCACCGCCACGACCACCACGGGCGCCGTCGCCGCCGGCGATGATGGCGTTACCACCGGCACCGCCGACCCCGGCCGGGCCGCCGGCGCCACCGGCACCGCTGCGCGCGAACGCGATAGCGAACGGGCTGGAGACGTTGGTAACCGTCGCCGACGCATCGCCCGAGTCGCCGCCAGCACCGCCGCGGCCACCGCGGCCACCGTCGCCGGCAAAGAAGATGGAGTTACCTCCGGCGCCGCCGTTGCCACCAGCACCGCCGGCGCCACCTGCGGGCGTCCGGGCGCGGGACAGGAAGCTGCCGATGACCGATGACGTCGCGTCGCCCGAGTCGCCGCCCGTACCCCCGCGGCCGCCGCGTCCGCCGTCACCGGCGAGGAGGAAGCCGTCACCGCCGCGTCCGCCGGCGCCGCCCGGGCCGCCGGCGGTCGGCGCACCTCCGAGCACCAGCGCGGTGGTGGACCCGGTGGCCGCCAGACCGTCGAGGCCATGGAAACCGTGGACGCCATTGCCGCCGTCAGTGCCGAACAACCCGAAAAACACCGAGTGACCCGGTGTGCCGGGATCACCCGGCGCAGCCGACGCCGCAACCGGCGCCGCTAACGCCAAGGCCGCGACGCCACTAAATACCAATGCTCTCTTGATCATGTTGCCTACCTCTGTCGGGGAAACCCGCCCAGCGCGGGAACCCGGCATCTACCCCTTAAGTAGGCATGTAAGACAAACGTCAGAAGCGGGTAGAACCAGTAGCCCTGACCGCGATCAACGCGATCACGACACCCACGAGCGTGCTCGCGGTGAGGTCGCGTCCGCTGACCGGCGCGACCGCGTCGAGCAGGGCGGCGCCCACCAGCTGGCCGCTCAACGTTGCGACCGAAAGCCGCAGCGCTCCGACGCGTTCGACGACGCGGATTGCCAGCAACACGTAGGCGGCGCCGATGAGTCCGCCGGCGTAGAAGCCCGGCGCGTGGGGCCACCTGACGTCGAACAGGTCGGGCGACGCGAGCAGAAATGTTGCAGCCGACCCGACCGCGAACGACGTCCACACCGCGATCGTCGGATCGCCGAGCGCGCGTCCCAAGCGGCTGTTGATGGGGTGCTGGCAGCCGAGCGCGAACCCGCCGGCGGCGGCGAGCACGAAATCGCCGGTGCGACCGTGGAGGTGGGCGCCGTTCGCACTGATCAGCACCGCGACCACGAGCAGTGCCGCGCCGGTAATCCGCGGTACCGACGGCGCGCGACGACCGGCGACGCTCAGCCCGATCGCATCGGCGACGAGCGCGGCCGTGGCCGCACCCGCGGCTATAGCAACGCTCACGAGCGACACGCCGAGGCGAGGCGTGGTGGTGACCGTCGCGTACACGAACAACGCGCCGCACAGGCCGCCGATCAGGTACCACGGGGGCCCGCGGAAGCTCCGCAGCCGTCCAACCGGATTCACGCGGCGCGTCGCCAGCGCCGCCGTCGCGATCGCGAGGCCGATGAGGAAGTTCGGGACGGACGCCGCGATCGGCGAGTGCAGCCGGGCGCCGAGTTCGCCGTTGACCCGGGCCTGCAGCGCGAGCCCGGCGCCGCCGATGAACGCGATCGCTACAAGCGCGACGTCACGATTGGGCGCCTGCCGCCGCGTAATCGCTCCCCTGCGCCTCGCCACCGGCGGCATTCTCACCCGCCGCGGCGAACATTCGCTCCATCCCCCCGGGCGTGTACATGTCGAGGATGCGAGCCACCGTTCCGCTGTTGTTCCAGAGCGAGTGGAGCGACCCCCGCGCCACGAACGCCACGCCACCGTCGGTGAGTTCGAATTTCTCGCCGTCGATGCTCACACCGATCGTCCCGCTTATCACCACCACGATCTGGTCTTCGTCCTGATGGACGTGCTCGTCGACCGATAGGCCGGGTGGCATGTCGACGGTGAGCAGCGTTAAGCCGCCTGCGGTGTCGTCGGCGCCAAGCACCTGACCGAACGGCGTACCGGCGATCTGCTCGGCCTCGCCCCACTGCGTGATGTTCATCATGTCCGCTCTCCGATCGCTCCGTCATCCTTACTAGTGGTTATCACTAGTGATTAGCTCTAGTAAACTCTTGGTCGTGGCTGAGGTCAAGAAAAACTTGTCGCGCCAGGAGAAGGCCGCGATCACGCGACGGCGCATGCTGCAGGCGGCCTACGACGTCTTCTGCGAACAGGGTTTCAAAGCAGCGACGATGGATGCGATTGCACAGCGGGCGAAGGTCGCGGTGCAGACGCTGTACTTCACGTTTCACACCAAAGACGAGCTGCTGCGCGAGGTGCACGAGTGGACCGTCCTCGGCGACGACCCCACGCCCCCACCGCTACAGGCTTGGTACCTCGAGGCGGTGGCGGAACCCGATGCGCGCCGAAGCCTCGATCTCATCACGGCCGGCCTCGTCAGCATCCTCGTGCGCGTCGCGCCGATGATCCCCGTGTTCAGTGCGGTCGCCGGCGACCCGGCCGGTGAGGTCTGGGCCAGCGCGCAGCGGCTGCGACGCGACGGCATGCAAGACCTCGTCGACACGCTGGCGAAGAAGCAGCCACTGCGAAAGGGTCTGACGAAACGGCACGCTGTTGACCTTGTCTTCGTGTTGACCGGGCCCGAGACGTACGGCCCATTGGTGCTGCAAGCGGGGTGGTCACACGCGCAATGGTCCGCGTGGGCCAGCCGCACGCTCGCGCACGAGTTGTTCGGCGACTAACGCAACCATTCGCCGAGCGCGTCCGTCATCTGCGCGCCGAATTGTTCGACCTTGTCGGGCTGAAACGATGCTGCCATCGACAGCGTCCGTAGAACTTGGCACGCGAGCAGAAACGACGAAACCTCGTCGGGTGCGTCGTCGCGCAGGGCATCGGCGACGACCAGCGTCGCGGATGGCTCACTGAACGCGGGATACACCAAGCACGCGAACAGCAGCATCGCGAGATCGAATCGCCAGTCGCCCGGCCCGGCGATGTCCCAGTCGAACACCCCGGTGACGGTCTCGCCCTCGACGAGCACGTTGCGGTGATGGAAGTCGCCGTGCACCACCGTCGTCTCAAACATCTCCGCATCCGCGGCGCGCTCGATGATGGCGTCGAAGCGGTCGCTCTCGCATGATGCATGTGCGAGCCATCCCCGGCACGCGGCGATCGCTTCGTCGCGCCAAGAACGCCGTACACCGGAGTCGAAGTTGTGCGAACGCGCCAACTCGACGAGTTGTTGCGCCTGGCCGACGGTGAGCCGGCCGGTGTCGCGCCCCGGCAACCGTTCCTGCAACGACCACACCGCGGTGTCGGTCGCGCCCACGTCGACGTATCGCGGCGATGGGTACCCGCGCCCGCGCATCAACTCAGAGGTGGTAGCGCCGGTGCGCCACGTCGGTTCCAACGACGTGTCGGGCCGCGCCTTGAGGACTAGTTCCTCACCAGCGTCGTTGCTCACGAGTGCCGCGCCGAACATGCCGTTGCCGAATTGTCGTGTCACCACCAATCCGAGGCGAGCGGCGACGGCGGCGATCGTGTTGTGGTCGCGCGGTGTCGGATTCACGTGGACGCGTAGACGGCGAGGGCAGTGGCGATAACGCGATCGCCGTTGCCCTCGTCGAACAGCGACACCTCGACCGGCACCCGCGCCGTCGACGCGGCCACAACTGCCGTGGCGCGGAACGGACCCACGGTGCCGGGGCGCAGCATCGTGACCGTCCAGCTCTGCACTTGTGCGTCGGCATCGACCAGTTCCATCGCGGCAGCTTCCATCACGATGCTGATGGGTCCGAGGTGCAATGCACCGTGGGGTGACGCGAGCTGAGGCGTGATCGTCGGCAACCGCCACAACCCATCGCCGCCGCGCACTGCGCCGAACGCCACGTGCAGCCGCGGCAAGTCGAGCGAGTCCACGATCGCGATCGGTGGGTTGTCGACCGGTCTGAAGTTCCCCGGAGCGACGCCCAGGCTCATGCCTGCGCCGGTCGAGACCGCAATTACACGGGCGTGGTCGGCTGCGTCGACGATACGAGCGCGGCTGAACCCCATCGTCTTGCCGATGTGGGTGACCTCGCGCAACACCTCGACTTCCAGTACGTCATGCGCAGCGTCGACGATCTCGTACGACATGAGGACGGGCGCGGGCACCACCGCGTCGTCGAGCCAGTACGGCTCAGGGGCAGCGATGCACAGCGGGGCCGCCAACACGCCGCCCGTGGCGTTGCGCATGTCGCGGCGCAATGGCATCGTCTCGCGGTCAACGCCAGCGTCCATGACCGGCGTGCGCTTGCCGAGATACCGATAGGTAAGCAGACCGGTCCAACTCTGCTCGAAGTTCGCCCAGTGTTCGCTCGGCGAAGGCGTCATCAGCGAAACGCTAAGCCCTCAAAGTCGCCCTTCGTGCGCCAGCGATCGATGTAGCGGAAGAATTCCATCGCCCCGGCTGGATATCCGACGAACAATTCCGAGCCCGCACCGCCCGGCTGGCCTTCGTTGTTGTAGTAGCCGGGGGTGCACGTGTTGTTGCCCGCGGCGAGCATGCGGCCGGGACCGCTTAACAACAGGTCGAGCCACGCCTGCTCCGCCTCGAGCGTGACTTCGACTTCGCGGTGGCCGTTGTCCAACGCGTGCTTCACCATCAGCGCGATTGTCTTGCCCGACTCCGTGAGGTTGTGCGGCACGTTCGAAATCAGGTTTGCACCTTGCGTCGGCTGCACGATGAAGAGGTTCGGAAAGTTGTGTACATGGATGCCGTGCTTGGTGCGCATACCGTCGGCCCAGTACTCCGATAGCGCGATGCCGCCGCGACCTTTCGGGTCGTAACCCGTGCGCTGCGTGTACGGCGTGCCAACCTCGAAGCCCGACGCATAGATGATGCAGTCGACGGGATACTCCACGCCGTTCGCGACCACGCCGCGCTCGGTGACGCGCTCGACACCCTTGCCGTTCGTGTCGATCAGATGTGTGCCCGGCTCGTTGTAGGCCTGGAGGTACTCGTCGTGGAAGCACGGTCGCTTGCACAGCTGGTTGTACCAAGCCTTCAAGTTCTGCGCGGTGTCAGGGTCGGTAACGATCGAGTCGACGCGCGCACGGATCTCTTCCATCTTCTCGAAGTCCGAATCTTCGAACGCCGCCATCATTCCTTCGGGGGTGAACTGGTCGGGCGGTAGCGAGAAGATCTTCGACTGGATGCGACGCGACAAGTCGGTCCACCCGTCCATCACGAGGTCTTCGTCGGCCATCTGGCCGGTCTGGTTCATCGTGAAGTTCTCGAGCCACCGCTGTTGCCAACCGGGCGTGTTGATGGTGGCGAACCACTCGGGGTCGATCGGGTGGTTGGCGCGCACGTCGACCGATGACGGCGTGCGCTGAAACACAAACAACTCGCCACACGCGCGCGCGAGATGCGGCACCGCTTGCACGGTCGTCGCGCCGGTACCGATGATCGCGACGCGCTTGTCGCGCAAGTTGTCCAACGGCGCGCCGGACGGGTCGCCGCCCGTGTACCCGTAGTCCCATCGGCTCGTGTGAAACGAGTGGCCCTTGAAGTCTTCGATGCCGTCGATACCCGGCAGCTTGGGCACGTGCAATGGGCCGGTCCCCATGGCGAGGAACTGCGCGGTGAACTCGTCGCCGCGATTCGTGCGGACGATCCAACGCGAGCGTGCGTCGTCCCACTCGAGGTCGGTGACCTCCGTATGAAACAGCGCGTTGTCGTACAGGCCGAATTGTTTGCCGATGCGCTGGCAGTGCTCGTAGATCTCGGGGCCGCGGGCGTACTTCTCGCTCGGCATGTGGCCGGTCTCTTCGAGCAGCGGCATGTAGACGAACGACGCGGTGTCGCACTGCGCGCCCGGGTAGCGGTTCCAATACCAGGTGCCGCCGAAGTCGCCGCCCTTCTCGATGATGCGGACGTCGTCGACGCCTTGCTCCTTGAGGCGCGCGCCCGTGACGAGGCCGGCGAACCCGCCGCCGATGAACGCGACAGTGACGTGATCGGTCAGCGGGTCGCGCTCGGCGCGCGGGGTGTACGGATCGTCGAGGTAGTGCTCGTACATCGAACCGGCGAGCCGCTTGTACTGCGCGTTGCCGTCAGCCCTGAGCCGCTTATCGCGCTCCTCGCGGTACTTCTGCTTCAGCGATTCCTTGTCGATCGTCGACACGCCCGTCTCCCCAACTCGCAAACTTGACCAGTTGGTCAAGTTTTGCAGATCGGGACGGGTTAGGCGTGGGCGAAAGGCGGAGGACCGAGCACGTCGGTGGCACCCGTTTCGGCGGCCACGGCGCGTATGCGGTCGAAGTCGACCGTGCCGTCTTCGTCACCGGCGGGTTCGCTGGCGTCCCAGTAGAACGCCTCGGCGCTGCCTGGCGTCTGGAACGACAACGTGCGGCAGATGGGCGATAACACGCGGAAGGAGTGCGGCGTGCCGCGGGGGGTCATGCACATCCCACCGGCGCCGACGATGCGTTGGTCGCCGTCGATGTTGATCTCGATCTCCCCCTCGAGGATGTAGACCATCTCGTCGGAGTCGGGATGCGTATGCCAGGGCGTCATCTTTCCCTGCGTCATTTCGTCCTCGAACATAAAGAAGGCCCCGCCGCTCTGTTCGGCGTGCACCTTCCACGTATGAATCCCACCGCCGAAGAACCAGCGGCGGTCTCCCTCGCCTGCTGCATGAATTACGGGCTGTGCTGTCATGTCCGACCTTCCGATCTTTATGGGACTTGAGTCCCATGACGACAGTACGGTACCGTCTTGGGAATGTCAACGGCCTACGAGCACGACGGTCGCACCGCGCAGAAGCAGCGCACCCGGGCCGCGCTCGTGGCCGCGGCCCAAGAGCTGGTGGCACAAGGCCTAGCCCCTACCGTCGAAGACGCGGCCGAAGCCGCGATGATTTCGCGCACGACCGCCTACCGGTACTTTCCGAGCCAGCGCGCACTACTGGCCGCGGCGCACCCCGAAACCGCCATCGAGTCGATGCTGCCTGCAGGAGCCCCCGCTGATCCGGTGCAGCGCGTCGACCTCGTGGTAAAGCGCTTCACTCGGACGATCGCTGACACCGAGGCCCAACAACGCACGATGCTGCGCCTCTCGCTGGAAACTACGCCTGCACCGGACCTGCCGCTGCGCCAAGGGCGCGCCATTCCCTGGTTGACCGAAGCGCTTGAGCCCGCTCGCGCCGCACTGGGCGACGCCGCGTTGAAGCGCCTGGTGTTGGCGATCCGCAGCGCGACAGGTATCGAGGCGTTGGTGTGGTTAACCGACATCGGCGGCCTGTCCACCGCCGAAGCCGTGAAGCTGATGCGATGGTCGGCGACGGCGATGGTGCGCGCCGCGCTAGACGACGCCCGCTAGACCGGTTGCAGCTCGCGCTCGTCGTCGTCGTCGTCGAGCAGCGCCACACCTTCGGTCGTGCCTTCGACCGAGACGTTCGGCAGCAAGCGATCGAGCCAACCCGGCAACCACCAGTTCTTGTCCCCGAGTAGTTCCATCGTGGCCGGCACGAGCAGCATGCGGACGATGGTGGCGTCGAGCAGGATCGCCAGGCCCAAGCCGGTACCCATGAGCTTCGTAGTGCGGTCGCTTTCGAAGATGAACGCGCCGAACACCACCACCATGATCGCGGCGGCTGCGGTGATGACCTTCGCCGTAGCCGCCAGGCCATCGGCGACCGACGTGTGGCTGTCGCCCGTGCGCAACCACTCTTCACGCACCCGCGACAGCAGGAACACCTCGTAGTCCATCGACAGACCGAACACGATGGCGAACAACATCATCGGCGCCCACGGTTCGATCGGCGCCGCGGAGAGACCGGTGATGTCGCCGAACCAACCCCACTGGAACAGCGCCACCACAATGCCGTACGAGGCGCCGATCGACAGCAAGTTCATGATCACGGCCTTGAGGGGCACGAGGAGCGACCGGAACACCGCCATCAAGAGCAGGAACGACAGTGCCAGCACCGCGAGGAAGAAGTACGGCATGCGGCTCGACAAGACGTGCGCGAAGTCGGTGTTGGCCGGCGTGAAGCCGGTGACCGCTATCTGTGCACCGATCGCGGACTCGACCGGCGGCAGCACCCGCTTGCGGAGGCGATTCACGAGTTGGGTCGTGGCTTCCTCTTGCGGGCCGGTCTTCGGTACGACGTTCCACAACACCGCGGTGGGCGCGGCGGGATTGTTCGGGATCGGATCCGTGACGAACACGACGTTCGGGTCTTGCTGCACCGCCGCCTTCACTGCGGCGAGCGCCTCGGGACTCGAAGGAGCGCCGTCGGCGACCAACAAGATCGGGCCGTTGTAGCCCTTCCCGAAACCTTGGACGAGCAGGTTGTACGCCTTCTTCGTAGTCGTCGTCTCGGGGTAATTGCTTTCGTCGGAGAACGCGAGCCGCAAGTGCAGGACGGGAATCGCCAGTATCAGCAACACCACGGAGCTCGCGAGGGCCGCGGCCCACGGCCGATGCTGAATGCCGCGACTCCACCGGTACGCCAGCGTCTCGCGGCGAGGCCGCGCCGGACGGTGCTCGACCTCACTCTTGAGCGCAGGCACAAAGAAGCCGGCGAGCAGGACGACGACCGCGAGCCCGAAGGCAAGCATCAGCGGCTTGAAGTCGAACCCGACGCCGAGCAACCCGACCGCGACCAGCCCCGCCGAGATCAACCCGGCGCGGCGACGCTTCTCGATACGCGGGCCGGCGAAGCCGAGCAGCGCCGGCAGCAACGTGAGCGACGCCATGACCGTGATTGCGACCGTGGCGGCCGCGCTGACCGCGAGGCCTTGCACGAAGCCAACGCCCATCAGCAGCATGCCGAGCAGTGAGATGACCACGGTGATGCCGGCGAACAACACACTGCGCCCCGCCGTGTCGATGGCAATCTGCACCGACTCGCGCACAGTGTGGTTCGCGTGCAGCTGTTCTCGGTAGCGCGTGACGATGAGCAGCGCGTAGTCAATGCCCACACCGAGACCGATCATCACGCCGATGAACGGGGCGAACTCGGGCACTTGCACGATGTGGCTAAACAAGATGACCAGCGCGCCGCCGATGCCGATACCGGTCAACGCGACCGCGACGGGAAGGCCCATCGCCAGCACCGAGCCGAACGCGAGAATCAAGATCACGATCGCGAAGGCCAGACCGATGATCTCGGAGGTCGGAGGTTCGAACGCCGCGAAGATCTGCCCGCCGAGTTCGACCTGCAGGCCGTCGACCTTCGGTATGGACGCCTCGACCTTGTCTTTGATCGCGGGCACGTCGCCGAAGTCGATGTCTTCGGGGAACTCGACGTTCGCGTACGCGATCGTGGCCGGCTGGGGGCCGTTCGCCGAAATGAAACGCTCACCGCCGGGCGCGTAGGGGCTCTCGACCCGGGCGATGCCCTTGAACTTGCCGACCTTGTCGAACATTGTCGACATCGCCGCCTTTACCTCGGCGTCCATCACGCCTTGGCGAGCGCGGAAAACGATGGTGCCGCCCTGGCCCGCACCCATGCCGCCGAACTTCTCCTTCAGGATGTCGAAGCCCTTCGACGACTCGGCACCGGGCAGGTTGAAACTTTGCCGGTAGTTGTCGCCGATGCTGCTGCTGAGCGCGTTGACGCCGATCAGCAACAAGATCCAAAGCACGAGCACTAGCCGGCGCTTGTCGTGGCACCAGGGGCCGAGTCGAGCGAACAAAGCAGTTCCTCCGTTGAGCGGCGATCGGGTCACAAAGTAGTTGGGGGGTGTGACATTGACGTAGTTACTGCGCGGACAGCCGGCCCGCGAGTGCCGGGATGACGATGGCGGCCGCGAGCACGTGCGTTGCCATCAGCGTGAGCTTCGTGCTCGTCGTCGCATCGGCCGTGATGTCGGGCACAAAAGACAGCGCCGTAAGCGTGAACGTCGAGATGAGGAACGTGCGATGCGGTCGAGACGCGCGGCGCGCGAACAGCGCGGCGAGGCCTATTCCGATCAAAGTGCACATCATCGTGACCTGCGCGAACGCGAGCACCGGGATCGCTTCGCCGCTTACCTCGAGCGACACACCGAGCGTGTGCGCAACCGCCGCCAACGTGGTCGTGGCGAGGCCGGCGACGGCGCCGTAGCCGAGGCCCGCGCGCCATACCGGGCGAACGTGGCTGGTCGAAACAGCGGTGGTGGGGACGGTGGTGGAAGCCATGGGACTCTCCTCTCGCTGGGCGGGCCGTGTGCCCGTCCGTACAACTCCTACGAACGGGATTTCGCCGAGAGGACAGGGTTCGGAGGATTTTCGAGAAAGTGCGCGCCGGGCCCCTGCCGCGCGGCGACGTCGCCGGGATTGAAGATTTGGCAGCTGTCGAGGGACTGGCAGCCGCATCCGATGCAGGACGCCAGGCGATCACGGATGCCTTCGAGCGTGCGGATCTGGTGATCGAGCCGCGGGCGCCACGCCTCGGCGAACGCTTCCCAGTCCTCCTTTGACGGCGCATGGTCGATCGGCAGCGCGCGCAGGCTCTCGTTGATCTCGCGCAGGTGCAGACCCACCTCTTGGGCGGCGCGGATGAACGACACGCGCCGTAAAACGTCACGCGGGTAGCGGCGCTGGCCACCGGCTGTGCGTTCGGACGTGATCAATCCGATCTCTTCGTAGAACCGCAGCGCGGAAGCGGCCACGCCCGACCGGCGTGACGTTTCGCTGATCGTCAAAAGTTCGCGTTCCACTTGACTTCAAGATTACTTGAAGTTTTACCGTTGCCGCCATGACACCACCGCTCCCTCACATCGCGTTCGTGCAGTCGCACTGGCATGCGGACATCGTCAATCAAGCATTGACGGGGTTTCGCGAAGCCACTCAGGGCACGGCGACCGTCGAAACCTTCGAAGTGCCTGGCGCGTTCGAACTGCCCCTGCATGCGCGGCTGCTTGCCGGTACCGGCCGCTTCGATGCGATCGTCGCCGCCGGCTTCGTCGTGGATGGCGGCATCTACCGTCACGAATTCGTAGCCGACGCCGTCATTAGCGGGCTGATGCGCGTGCAGCTCGATACCGAGGTGCCCGTGTTCTCGAGCGTGTTGACCCCCCAGCAATTCCACGAACACGACACGCACCAACAGTTCTTCCGCGACCACATGGTCGAGAAGGGGCGCGAGGTCGCGCACGTGTGCCTGGCGACTCTGGCGGCGCGCCAACTGATCGGCGTGTGACGATGCAGACATGGGGCCAGACGTCGTCCGCATTTTCTGGGGACGGGGTATTCGCGGGTTCGCCGACGGGTTCGTCAGCGTCCTGCTCGCTGGCTACCTGACTGCCCTCGGCTTCTCACCGGTACAGGTCGGGGCGATCGTCACCGGCACGCTGCTTGGTTCGGCCACGCTCACCCTCGCCCTGGGGCTGACCGCCCACCGCCTCCCGTTGCGCACGCTCCTGCTCGGAGCGTGCGGGTTGATGGCGGCGACGGGTGTCGGCTTCGCCACGGTCACATGGTTCTGGCCCTTGTTCGCAATCGCAGTCGTGGGCACGCTCAACCCGTCCGCCGGTGACGTGAGCGTGTTCCTGCCGACGGAGCAGGCGTTCCTGGCCGATCAGGTTGACGCCACCGAGCGGCCGCGCGTGTACGCGCGCTACAACCTCACCGCGATTTGGGCGAGCGCGATCGGCGCGCTGCTGTCGGCGTTGCCCGAAGTGTTGGCGCGTCGTTACGACTGGAACGTCGCGGACACGTACCGCGCTGCGTTCACCGTCTACATCGCCGCGGCAGTCGCGATCGTCCTGATTTATCGCGGGCTGCCGCGTGCGGAGGCCGACGTGGCGCCGATCGCGCGGGCGCCCCTGCGGACCTCGCGGCGCATCGTGCTTGAACTGGCCGCGTTGTTCAGCATCGACGCCGCGGGCAGTGGTTTTGTCGTGACCTCGCTCCTGGTGTTGTGGCTGCATCTGCGGTTCGACCTCAGCGCGGCCACCACGGGCGAGGTGTTCTTCGCCGCCGCGCTCCTAGCCAGTAGCTCGCAGATGCTCGCGCCACGGCTGGCCAAACGATTCGGGCTCATCCGAACCATGGTCTTCACGCACATCCCGGCGAATTGTCTATTGGTGCTCGCGGCGTTCGCGCCGAATGGCACGATCGCTATCGCTCTGCTGCTGATGCGCGCGTTGTTCGCCCAAATGGACGTGCCCGCGCGCGTCGCGTTTGTGATGGCGGTGGTGCCCCCGGACGAGCGCGCCGCGGCGTCGAGCGTGACGAACGTGCCGCGCAGCCTCGCGTCGGCGACGACGCCTCTGCTCGCCGGCGTATCGCTGAGCCACTCCAACTTTGGCTGGCCCCTCGTAATCGCAGGCTCCACCAAGATCGCCTACGACGTGGCGCTGTTGTTCCTCTACCGCGGCGTGCCCGAAGTGGAGGGTGCGCAGCGCGAGCGAATCACCCGTCGCCCGTGACCAGCGCGGCCAGTTTCTTCGGCGCCATCACGCAGTAGCTGTCGGTCATCAGTTCGCGCACCTCGGTCCAGTCGGTGGCTTTATCGATGATCAAGCCGATCACGTTGCGTCCCCAGCCCGCCCGAAAGAACGGGTGTCCGGCGTGTTGCAGGATGTCGAGCTCGGGCGGCTCGGAGCGGAACGTCACCATGACGATTGGTGCGCCGCGGTAGGCGCGTTGCAGCACCGGCGGCGACTGCTCGTCGATGGCCAGCACGTGCGCGAACGTCTTCTTGCGCACCATCCAGCGCACGCCCGTCCACGCGGCTTCTTCGTACGCGTCCGGCAGGCCGAGGCAGATCGGTCGCAGCTTCTTCAAGTACGCCGGCGGCACCTCGGGGTAGTCCATCGCTACTTGAAGACGAGCGACCCGTCATCGAGATCGGCGTGCGGAAGGATGTCCTTCTCCGACGTGTAGTCGTGACGCAGCCGCCACGGATCATCCGGGCCCTGTCGCGGCATGAGGTGCATCGAGCGCACGAGGTAACCCGGGTTGAAGTTGTCCGCTTCGACCCAGTCGACCAACTGCATGCCGGCGTCCTCGGGTCGCAGTTCGGGCACCACCATGGTGGCGCCGCGCTCGTCCATGTGGCTGAGGAGGCGACACACCAGCCCGCTGATCAGATCGGCGCGCAGCGTCCAGCTCGAACGGAAGTAGCCGAACACGTAGGCAAGGTTGGGCACGCCCGTGAACATGATTCCGCGGTAGGTGACCGTCTTCGCGAAGTCGATCGGGTGATCGTCGACGGTGAACGCGATGTCGCCCATCACGCTCAGGTCGAAGCCGGTCGCGGTGATCACGACATCAGCCTCGAGCACGTCGCCGGACTGCAACACGATCCCGTTCTCCGTGAAGTGGTCGATGTGGTCCGTGACCACCGACGCCTGCCCGGCTTTGATGGCTTGGAACAGGTCGCCGTCGGGCACCAACGCGATGCGCTGTTGCCACGGGCGGTAGGCCGGGTTGAAGTGCTTGTCGACGTCGAAGCCCTCGGGCAAGACGTCGGTGACGCCTTGGATCAACACCTGGCGGACCATGTCGGGGTACTCGATGGACGCCTTCGCGATCATGTCGTGCTGCTCGACGATCTGCGCCCGCACCAACTCGTGAATCTCGTCGTCCGGACGCCCGGCCGCGCGCAACTCGTCGGCCAGTTCGTTGCGGTTCGCGCCGACAAAGAAGAACGTCGGCGAGCGTTGCAGCATCGTGACGTGCGCGCAGTCGTACGCGATGTTCGGGATCAGTGTCGCCGCGGTCGCGCCCGACCCGATCACCACAACGCGCTTGCCCGCGAGGTCCACGTCCTCGGGCCACTCTTGTGGGTGCAGCACCTCGCCTTGGAAGTCGGCGAACCCGTCCCACTCGGGCGTGTAGCCCTGGCGGTGCTTGTAATAGCCCTGGCACATGTAGACGAAGTTCGCCGTGACCTGCACCGTCTCGTCGGTGTCGGTGCGGGTGATGTCGACGGTCCACTTGCGCTCGTCGCTCGACCAACTCGCCGACTCGACGCGGTGGTTGTAACGGATGCGCGGCGCGAGGTCGTACTCGTCGATCACTTCGCTCATGTAGTGCAGGATTTCGTCGGCCGACGCGATCGGCGCCTTGCGCCACGGCTTGAACTTGTAACCGAACGTGAACAGGTCACTGTCGGAGCGCACACCCGGATAGCGGTGCGTCCACCAGGTACCGCCGAAGCTGTCGAGCGCGTCCACGATCAGAACGTTGCGGTCGGGATGTTCCTTCGTCAGGTGACACGCCCCGCCGATGCCGGAAATGCCCGCCCCGACAATCAGCACATCTACATGTTCTGTCGCCATCCCAGTCCCCAAACTCATGAGTCGTAGTGAATCACAGGCCGTACGCTCCCGGCATGGCTGACCGGTCGCGCTCGCCCTGGTCTGCGCGCGTCGGTGGGTTCTTGCTGGCCGAGACGCTGAGCGCCATTGGCACCTTCGCGACCATGATCGCCATCTGGGCGTATGCGGCATATAAGTACGACGCCAGCCCGGCGCAGATCTCGATGTACGGCGTGGCCTTCACGCTGCCCGGTGTCCTGCTTGGTCCGATCAGCGGCGTCGTGATCGACCGCGTCGGTCCGCGCCGGGTGCTGCTCGCCGCGAAGTCTCTTGGCGTGGCCGCGTCCCTTGCCCTGATCGGCGCCCACACCTTCGGCATGCTGACGCTGCTCAGCGCCCTGCACGGCGTGGGCGGCGCCTTTGCCCGACCGGCGCTGACCTCATTGCCTCCTCGCATGGTCGACGACGAGCACCTCGCGCGCACCAACGCGTTGGTCGGCCTGACCGAACAACTCTCGATCGTGCTCGGCCCGGTCGCCGCGGGTGTCGCGATCGGCGCGTTCGGGTTCAGCGGCGCGTTCGTGTTCGACGCGGCTACGTACGCGCTCGGCATCGTCGTGCTGCCGATCGTGCACTTGCGACCGATCGCTCGCGATCCCGGTCATGAGGACGCGGTGACCAATCCGTGGCGCGAGGCCATCGCCGGGTGGCGGATCGTGTGGCACACCGCAACGGTGCGCCGTGTGGTGATCGTCGGTTTCGTGATCAACGCGCTCTACGGCACCTCGATGTTGGCCGAACCGCTCTATGTCCGCGACGTGCTTGAGCGTTCGCCGAGCGTCTTCGCGTCACTGCAAACCGTTTTCGGCGTGTTCCTCGTGCTCGGCGGCCTCGTGGCCGCGCGCGCCGGTGAGCGAATGGCCACGTTCAACTGGGTCGTCGGCGGCGTGATGGTGTCGGGGCTGACGGCACTGCTCTATCTGGGCACCCGCAGTCTCGCCATCGCGGTGATCGGCGTGTCGTTGTGGGGCGTGGCGACGTCGGTCATCTGGGGCCCGGCGCACACCGTGTTGCAGCGGTCGTCGCCGCCATCGGCGCACGGCCGCGTGATGGCGACCGACATGTTGGTGTCGAACTTCGCGATGTTCCTCGGCCTGGGTTCGGCCGGCGTGCTCATCGGGGCGTTCGGCGTGCGCACCACCATTATCGGGTTCGCGACGTTCGTGATCGCCTCAGGCGCACTGCTGAAACTCGCGGACCAGCGCGACCGCGCGTCAGCCCAGATGCCGCAGATGGACGCCGTCGGCGGACGAGTCGAGGCCAGCCAGTAGCGCCACGAGGACGGACCGCGCGTCGGCCCCGGACATCACCACATCGGCGGTGCGACCGCGGAAGAGGTCGACCATGTTTTGCGTGGACGCGATGAAGCCCGCGTCGCCACGGTCGTCGAGGGTGTGGAAGGCGCGGACCTCGCCGTCCTTGTAGACCTCGAGCGACGGCTCTTGCTTGCCTGCGGCTGAGATGCGGTTGCAGCGCACCGATCCGCGGGCGCACGTGACCTCGACGCGTTCGTCGCAGCTGTAGAAGTCGCTCTTCCACAGCGTGTCCACCGCGAGCGTTATGTCGAGCGTGGCCCGCAACCCGTTGTGGTGCTCCCACGCGAGGGTGGCCGGCGCGTCGAGCGAAAACCCGGGCACCACCTCGGTCTCGCCGATCCAACCGACGATCGATTTGATGGGCCCGAACAGCCACGTGGCCACGGCGATCTGGTGCCACGCGTGGTCGAACACGAGCATGCCGCGACCGTCTTTGGTCTGTTCGAGCTGCCACTCGTACGCGGTCGGCAGGACGTCCCATCCCCCGCGCCCGGTATTGACGACCTTCATGTGCAGACCGACGGCGTCACCCAACTCGCCCGACGCCACGATGTCGCGCAACTTCACCAGCGGCGGGAAGAACACGTAGTCCTCGAGAACGCGCAGCCCGGCGCCGTTCGCGGTGGCCGCAGCGAGAAGGCGGTCGCAGTCTTCTATCGTCCGGGCGATCGGCTTCTGGATCTGGAGGTGATGACCGGCCTCGAGCACACGCACACCGATGTCGCCGTGCAACGGAGTCGGCACCAAAACATCGACCACGTCGATGCCATCCATCGCGATGAGCTCGTCGAGATCAGTCGTCATGCGCGCGTCACCCAACACCGGGCGCCAACGGTCGAGCCGTTCCGCGTTGGCGTCGCACGCCGCCACAACTTCGACCTCCGGGTGCGCCAGGTACGGCGGCAGCATCAACTCCGCGATCTGACCCAGGCCGACCACGGCAAGCCGGATCGGGCGGTCGAGGATCGGCAGCGGGACGGGCATGACCGACTCTCTCATCCCGCCGCGATCGCGACGAGGCCCACGAGCGCGAGGGCGATGCCGACCGTCTGGATGCGGCCGAGCCGTTCCCGTAGGAACAGCCACGACCAGATCACGGTGAAGCCCGGCGCGAGCGCGCAGATCGCGGCCACAAGCACCGCGAGTTCGGTGCGCACACCTGCGATAAGGCAGATCGTCCCCGAGGCATCGAACGCGCCGGCTGCGAATGCGAGGCGAAGGAGGCGCCGGTCCATCGGTTGCGCGTCCCCCGCGAACGCAGGGCGGCAAACACGACGGCGGTGAACGCGACCGAGGCGACCCGCGACGACACGAGCGGCCAAAGCCCCGAGTCGCCGCTGGTGGACGCGTAGCAAACGAAGCCGAGGCCGAGGGCGAGGCCGGCGGCCAGGGCGATACCGGCACCGGCCGGTCCCACGTCAGTCTCGGTTTGCTCGCGGGCGATGAGCGCCGCCGCGCTTACCGCCACCACCACGCCAACCATGGCCAGCGCGCTCGGACGTTCGCCGCGGGTCACGCCCCACGTGACCGGCACGAGCGCGCCGGTGACCGCGGTGAGCGGCGCCACCAAACCGGCGCGGCCAACCGCGAGGGCTCGATAGAGGAGGCCGAGGCCCACGGCTGCGCTCAGGCCGGCGCCGACGCCGTACGCGAGGTCCGAGGGCCGGATGGCGCCCCGCACCACAAGCGAGCCCAAACCGGACACCACCAGCGCCGCGCACTGCGACGCGAGCATCACGCGCCGGATGTCGATGCCCTTGGCCGCCCGACCACCCAAGTAGTCGCCGCTGCCGAACAGAATCGCCGCCGCGATGCCGTAGAGGATGCCCACTTGGAGAGTCTGCGTCACGAAGCGGCCCGCTGCGGTGTCTTGGGATTAATGCAAGCTGTGATTGTGCGAGAGCGAGGGGCTGCGGTGGACGACTCTTCGCTTTTCGCGAGCTTGTATCCCGGGTTGCGGAGATTCGCGGCAATCACCGGATCGGTGGACGTCGAACCCGACGACCTCGTCCAGGAGGCCGTGGCCCGCACGCTGCGGAGCCATCGCCTGGTGGACCTCGACGACGCCGGCGCCTATTTGCGCCGGGCCATCGTCAACCTGGCCGCCAACCGGCGTCGATCGATGGCGCGCTTTCGCCTCGCCGTCTCGCGGCTCGATCGCGTCGACGAGGCCCAACTCGTGGAATACGGCAGCGACCTGGCCGACCTACTGCGTCTCGAACCCGAGGCCCGGGCCTTGCTGTTCATGGTCGAGGTCGAAGGCCACAGCTACGCCGAGGCCGCCGTCGTATTGGACATAAGTGAAGAGGCGGCGCGGGCTCGGGCCGCGCGCGCCCGCCGTCGGCTGCGCGCCGACCTTGAAGGAGCCACCGATGAGTGAACTATCCGATCGTTTCGACCGACTCTCCAAGCGCGGGACCGAACGCGGCGCTGACGCCGTGTTCGCCGCCGCGCAAGCCGACGCGGCGAAGGCCGCGCCCGTCACGCCGATCCGATCAATGCGCAAGCTGCAAGTCGCAACGGCGATCGCGGCGAGCGTGCTGGTGCTCGGCGGCATTGCGGCGGCGGTGACCTATGACGGTGACTCGACGCCCGCGCATCGCACCCCGCTCGCTGGGCGCGCGACGACCACCACCACGGGCGTGCCCGACACGACGACGACCACGGTCAGCCCGGCGACGAAGGTGTATCTCGCCTCGACGCGACTGGTGCCGTTCAACCAGTGCCCGACGCTGGCGCGCTACGCGCAGACGAAAGCGCTGTCGGTGGTCGGTCCGTATGGACTGCCGGGCGCGCCCGGGCGCATCTACGCGTCAGCTGCAGGCCAGGTGGCGGGCGGCTCGCGCGCCGCATCAGGCGCGGAAGGCGACTCGGCCACTCAAGCGCCATCCGCACCGCAGGCCTTGGCGAAGACCGACGACTTCTCGACGACCAACGTGCAAGAGAAGGGCATCGATGAGCCGGACACGGTCAAGACCGACGGCAAAACGATCTTCACCGTCGCCAACGGCACCGTGTACGCCACGGCGGCTGGCGCGAACCCCACCGTCCTCGACAAGGTGAAGGTCGATGGGGCCAGCGACCTGTTGCTGGCCGGCGACCGCCTCATCGTGATCAGCGGCGGCGGCATCTACGGCTACGCCGGAGGCGGGGGCGTACGCGACGCCCGTCCCGCCAGCACCGGCGTGGCGTTCGCGCCGCAGCAACAGCCGATTCCGTCCAGGTTCTCGGTGCTCGACGTGAGCAACCCGTCTTCGATGAAGTCGGCGGGCAGCTTCAACGTGGACGGCAGCTACGTGTCGGCCCGCCTGGTGGACGGCGTGGCGCGCGTGGTGGTGCAGAGCTATCCGCAGTTCCAGTTCGCCTACCCGACGGACAACACGGCTGAGGCACAAGCGTCGGCCGCGCAGGTGAACCGCGACGTCGTGCAAGCCGCGACCATCGATTCGTGGCTGCCGCACTTCACGTATACGAGCCCGACCGGCAAGCAGTCCGCGAGCAAGCCGCTCGCGGCGTGCAGCACCAGCTACCGGCCGCCGAATTTCTCGGGCTTCGGCATGCTCAGCGTCGTCAGCTTCAACGCCATCAATCCGGCGGACTCGCACACGACGTCGGTGATGGCCGACGGCAACATCGTCTACGCCTCGCCTACGCGGCTGTATGTCGCTACGAACCAGTGGGCCGACGTGGCCGCCGATCAAACGGTGCAGCCGTCGGCGAACACGCTGATTCACACCTTCGACATCAGCGACCCGTCGAACGCGACGTACCGATTCTCGGGCCGCGTGCGCGGCACCGTGCTCAACCAGTTCTCGATGTCGGAGTACCACACGGCGTTGCGCGTCGCGACCACCGACGCCAGCGGCGGCTCCGAGAGCTTCATCACCGTGCTCGGTGACGCCGGCAACGCGCTGCTACCGGTCGGCGAGGTCGGCGGCCTGGGTCGAGGCGAACGCATCTACGCGGTTCGGTTCATCGACGCCACGGCATATGTAGTCACCTTCCGCCAAGTCGACCCGCTGTATGTGGTGGACCTGAGCGACGTCGGCCACCCGCGCGTCGTTGGTGAACTCGCGCTCACGGGATACTCAGCGTATCTCCACCCGATCGGGCCCGGGCTGCTCCTCGGTATCGGTCAAGAGGCGACGCCCGAGGGCCGGCGCGCCGGTGTGCAGGCGTCGATCTTCGACGTGACGAACCCGGCCGCGCCGCGACTCGTGGCCCGCAAGGTGCTCGAGCAGGGCAACACGTCCGCCGAGTTCGACCACCACGCGTTCCTGTACTGGGCCGCCACCAAGCTCGCGGTGCTGCCGTTGCAGACCTACAACCAGTCCGGCCAAAACTTCAACGGCGCCGTCGGCCTGCACATCGGCGGAACGTCGATCGATGAGGTCGGACGCATCCAGGAGCCGGGCTCTGAGAACTACAGCGCCATCGAACGCAACCTCGTGATCGGCAGCCGGCTGTACTCGACGTCCGCCCGCGGCATCGTGGTGAGCGCGCTCGACACACTCACGCAGAGCGCCTACGTCACATACCCCACGGGCTAGCCAAGGGACGGACGTGTCACGATTGGGGCATGACCGTCACGGCTGACTACAACGGCCTCGCCACCGACTACCGGCCGGGCCCGCGGATCCACTCGCGCACGCCCGACGCGTGGACCGATGCGCCCTACACGCGCTTTGCGGTGGAGCCTCTCGCGCCGGCGATCGGCGCCGTCATCAGTGGTGTCTCATTAGCGGACCCGGTCGACGCCGGACTGTTCGAACAGTTGAACCGCGCCCTGCTCGAGTGGAAGGTGATCTTCTTCCGCGGCCAAGACATCACCGGCGAACAGCACGCCGCCTTTGCCGCGCACTGGGGCGGGCTCGAAACCCATCCGTTCATCAAAATCAAAGTCGACCAGCCCGAGGACAAGCCCGAGGTGGTGCGCCTCGAAAAGGACGCCAATCTCGGCGGGTTCGAGAACGTGTGGCACAGCGACGTCACGTGGCGTGAAACGCCATCGCTGGGTTCGGTGTTGCGCGCGATCGAGGTGCCCGCGATCGGCGGCGACACGATGTGGGCCGACATGTGCGCCGCCTACGACGGCCTCAACCCGGCGATGCAGGAACGCATCGCCGACCTCGTGGCCGAACACGACTGGGTGCAGAGCTTCGGGCTGGGCATGAAGCCGGAGGTTCGCGAGGCGCTGCAAGCCGACTTCCCGCCCGTCCACCACCCGGTGGTGCGCACGCATCCCGAGACCGGGCGCAAGATGCTCTACGTCAACCGCGCGTTCACGCAGTTCATCGTCGGCATGGACGTTGACGAGAGCCGGGCGCTGCTGGAGCAGCTATGGATTCAGGCGAGCTTCGGCGAGTACCAGTGCCGGTGGAAGTGGCAGGTGGGCGACGTCGCGTTTTGGGACAACCGCTCCACGCAGCACTACGCGATTTCGGATTACTTCCCCAACCGGCGCGTGATGGAACGCATCACGGTCATCGGGGACAAGCCCGCTTAGAGGCGCGAGCGGCGGCTGTAGCCGAAGCCACCGAAGAGGAGAAGGAACAGCACGACGATTAAGAGGATGGTCAACATGCGTTCCGACTACCCCGCCACTAATCGTGTTTAACCGCCACCGTTCGCGGTTACCCCTCACGGCTCGAACGGCCGAACCGCGCGCGGAAGTGCGTGGCCCGCAGCGCAGTTCCGCGCGCGATTGGGGGGTAGAAAGGTCCGATGCGATCAGTAACTGCGTACGCCACGCGGGGCCCGAAGGTTCCGTTCGAGAAGACGACGATCGAGCGTCGCGACGTCGGACCCAAGGACGTGCTGATCAAGATCGCGTTCGCGGGCATCTGTCACTCGGACATTCACACCGCGCGCGGCGAGTGGGGCGACGTGACCTATCCGATGGTGCCCGGCCACGAGATAGCGGGCACCGTCGAAGCAATCGGTGACGCCGTAACGCAGTTCGCCGTGGGTGACCGCGTCGGCGTCGGCGTGATGGTCGAGTCGTGTCGCGCGTGTGAGAACTGTGTCGCCGGCAACGAGCAGTACTGCCTCGAGGGATTCGTCGGGACCTACGACGGCGTCGGCAGCGACGGCCGGCCGACCGACGGTGGCTACTCCACCCACATCGTGGTCGACGAGCACTTCACGCTCGCGATTCCTGAAGGCATCGGCCTCGACGTCGCCGCGCCGCTGTTGTGCGCGGGCATCACGTTGTATTCGCCGCTGCGCCACTGGGGCGCGGGCCCGGGCAAGAAGGTCGCGATCGTGGGGCTCGGCGGCCTCGGGCACCTCGGCGTGAAGCTCGCCGTCGCCATGGGCGCCGACGTCACCGTGCTGTCCCAGTCGTTGTCCAAGGAAGCCGACGGCAAGCGCATGGGAGCAAGCGGCTACTACGCCACGAGCGATCCGGCGACGTTCGAAGCGCTCGCCAACACCTTCGACCTCATCATCAACACGGTGTCGGTCCCCCTACCGATTGACGACTACCTCGCGCTACTGCGCCTCGACGGCGCGCTCGTAATGGTCGGCCTTCCCCCCGAGCCGCTGTCGGTCACGGCCGGATCATTGCTCGAGGGGCGGCGCAGTTTTGCCGGCTCGGCGATCGGCGGCATCGCCGAGACGCAAGAGATGTTGAACTTCTGCGCCGAGCACAACATCGGCGCGGACATCGAAACGATCAGCGGCGAACAAATCGACGACGCGTGGGACCGGGTGGTCAACAGCGATGTGCGTTACCGGTTCGTCATCGACACCGCGACGTTCTGAATCAGTACTGCTTCCAGTAGGGGCGGTCGGTCTTGGTCTTCTCAACGAGGATGAACACGATGCCCCACGGATCGCGGAACCACGTGGTGCGCAGTCGCGCGAATCGACGCGATGCCCGTCACGAGCATTTCGACGCCGGCCGCTTCGAGGTGCGACCGCGTCGCCTCGACGTCGTCGCAGATCAGCCCGATGTGGCTCACCCCCATCCGCGTGATGTCGAGCGGGCCCACGTCCGTCGAGGCCGGCGGCTGGTTCGGATACTCGATCACTTCGATGACCTGATCGGTCTCGGCCATCCCGATCATCGCCGCCTTCAATGTGACGGGCGTTGGCACGAGCTCGCCCATGTCCGCGTCGATCGCGTCGCCCGTCATCAGGTACGGCGGGGACAGAACCGTAAGGCCGAGGACTGACTCGTACCAGGCGACGGCGGCGTCGATGTCGGGAACGCATACGGCAACGTGGGCCATGGCGGTGATCACCCCGCCATCCTTGCCTGGGCGCGGCTACTCCGTCAGTTGTCGTGAGAACGTCGCCGGTTCGCGCCCGGCGAGAAGCCACCCACCGACGACGGCGAGCAGGGGCACGGCGGATAAGAGCAAGAGCAGATTGGTCCACGGGAGGGGCACGAGTTCGCCAAGTTCCGCGTGGTACCCGGCCAGCAGCGTGGCGTAGGCGCCACCGATGCTGAGCGCGACGCCGACGAAGGCCAAGGCTCCGGCGGTGCTCGCGGTGAGGGCGCGCCGCACCCCGGCCGTCGCACCTGTGGCGGTGAGCGTGTGCAGGTCGGCCGTCGACTCTCCCCGCAACAGGCCCATCGTCATCGCGATGATCGCCAGTGCGAGCACCACGCCAACGGCGGTAGCGCCTGTCCGCAACGCTGCGAGGTCGTCCTGGCCCGAGCGCGTTTCGACCGTCAGCCCGGCGTCGGCCGCGAGGCCACGAGCCGTCGTAATCTGATCAGCGGTCAGTGGCTGGTCGGATTGAACCAACCAGCTCGACCGCTCGGCCACCCAACCGTGCTCGGCCATCGCCTTGGTCGTGATCAGAGTGGTGGGCGCCGAAGTGAACACTCCGAGCCCCGCCACGTGTTGCACCTTCGTGGACGGTTCACTGCGATCGGGTCGCACCTTTATGTCGAGCAGCAGCAGACGCCCGGGCTGCGAGGTAATGAGGTCGGTGGACGGGTCGATGGTGGACGGGCCGATGCCGAGCGCGGCGAGCACCTGCGGCGTAGCGACGTAGGCGTTGCTGGCGAATCGGAAGCTGTGCTCGCTCACCTTGGTGACCGCTCCAATCGGCTCGCGCGGGCCGGCGTTGATCTCGGGCGTGTTGTTGAAAGCAACATCAAGTGGGAGCGCCGACCCGCCGACTTTCGCGGCGATCTCGCTGGCGGCGGCGTCCTTGCGGGCCTGATCGGCCGCCCGCAGTGCAACCTCGTCCGGCGCCGGCGTTGGCCCGTCGGCCAGCGCGACGACCAGTTGCCGGGTGGACAGGTTGCCCTCGTTGGCGTCGTACTTGTTGAGCTGCGCCAGCGCCATGATCGCAACGGTGATGCCAACGCCGAGCGTGATTGCGGCGAGGGCGGAGGCGGCGCGAGCTTGATTGCGGACGAGGTCGCGCAAGGCGAGGCGCGGCGCGAACGGCAGCCGGCGCGCAGGGAGCGCGAGCAGCCGCACCGCGCTCGGAGTAACGAGAACGGAACCGAGGATCATCGCGACGAGCCCAGCGATGAGCGGCGGCGCGCTCACCGTGGCGCCCGTCGGATGGGCGGCGATGATGAGCGCAGTACCGACGCCGAGCGACACCGCCGCAGCCAACAACGACCGGTAGATCGGAGCGGGACGGGTGGGCCGGCGCGACAGCGCCGACATCGTCGGTTGACGGGCCATCATGCGAGCGGGCCACCACGCGGCGGCGGTGCCGGCGCAGACAGCCAAAGCGAGGCAGGACAGGATCAGCCCCCACGGCAGCGCCAGGCGGTCGACGCGATGACCGATGCCGGTTTCGAGCGCGGGCGCACCTATCACCCATCCGAGCACGCCGAGCGTGCCGCCGACCACGGCAGCGACGGTGCCGACGATGAGCCCGTTGGCCACGGTCACCAGACGGAGATGACGTTCGGTAGCGCCGATCGCGTCGAGTAGGCCGAGTTGCCGTTGCCGGCGCTGTGCGACCACGACGAAGCCCGCGGCGGCAATCAGCGCCACGAGCGCCAGCGACACGGTGGTGACCATCAGCACCAACGCGCCCACGGTCTGGTCGTCACGCGGCGCGCCCTGGATGCTGAAGCCCACGGGCGGCGTTTTCCCGGGATCATTGGTTTGGGCTTCCGGGCTGCGCGGTTGATTTCCGGGCGCGTTTATGGACTTCACGAGCAGAGTCAGTGAACTCGCAGTGGCTCGCGCGGAAGGCGCCAGAAGGCCAAACTCGTCGTGGAGATCGCCTGGGTTTTCGACGATGCCCACCACGGTGCGATCGACGCGGTCAAGCGTGACGTGCCCACCAACTTTCGTGGCGAGCAGCGCGGCCGCCCCCTTGGTCAGCGCGACTTCGTCGTTGGTCGTCGGATAGCGACCGCGGCGCAGCGCCAGCGTCGGACCGCTGAAGCGACCGTCCGGACTCTGCGAGCGGAGATCGAGAGGGGCCGGTGAACCCGGGACCGCCGCCGCCTGATGCCCGACGATCTCGAATGGCCCGAAGCGACGCCGGGCTGCGGCGAGCGTCGCTTGTAGTTGCGCGTCGTCTTGGGTTTCGAGACGGACGAGGCCGTCGGCATCGCCGAACAATCCCCGGCCCGGCGTGGCGCTATTCACGGCGAAGGCGGTGAAACTGACACAGATAGCGACGGCGATCGTGACAAGACCGAGCACAAGCACCTGTTGACGCCACTCGCGCCGGAACAGGCGCCACGCCCACCGCAACACCGCACGACGGCCGGACCTCATGACCGGCGAGGAGGCGAGGTGACCAGCAGCGACTCGGGTCCTTCGGGAACGCCGGTTTGGTCGACGATGCGCCCGTCGCGCAGGAACACGACGCGATCAGCCCACGACGCGAGTTGGGCCTCGTGCGTGACGACGACCGCCGCCGCGCCGCGGCGCGTGATCTGGCGCAGCAGTCGCATCACCGACTCGCTGTTCACCGAGTCCAATGCGCCCGTGGGCTCGTCGGCGAGGAGGAGCCGGCGCTCACCAACGATGGCGCGTGCGATCGCGACGCGCTGGCGCTCGCCGCCGGACAGATCATCGGGGTAGTGATCGCGTCGGTCGCTCAAACCGAGTTCCTCCAACGCCAGATTCGCTTCGGCGCGCGCTTCGCGCACCGACATGCCGTCGAGCTCGAGGGGCATCGAGACGTTCTCGGCGGCGGTGAGGCCGGAGAGCAAGTTGAAGTCCTGGAACACGAAGCCGATCGACTTGCGGCGCAGCGACGCTTTCGCCTTGCGGTTCATTCCTTGCAGCAGCGCGCCGTCCACGGTGACCGTGCCCGTCGTCGCGTCCTCGAGGCTGCCGGCGATCGTGAGCAAGCTGCTCTTGCCTGAACCGCTCGGGCCCATTACCGCGACCAGCTCGCCGCCCTCGACGGTGAGGTCGATGTCCTGCAACGCATGCACTTCGGTCGATCCGTCGCCGTACGTCTTGGACACGCCGGTGAGCGTGAGGGCGGCGGTCATGCCTTCACCGCCAATCGTCCGGCGGGCGCCTTGGCCTTGGCTCGCTTCACGAGCTTCTGAAGACGAATGTCGGCGGTGTCGAGCCAACGCACCGCCGCTTCGATGCGGAACAGTTCGGCGTCCACCACGAGCGCGAGCGGAATGTCGTTCTCGTCGGCATCGGCCTTCAGCGCGGTGTAACGCTGCATCACTTCGATCAAGTGGCGACGGTGGACCTGCACCACCTCGTGCACGTCGACACCCGGAACCTCGGCTGCGACGAGCACCTTGATAAGCAACTCGTCGCGGGGCGGCTGGCTCAATTCGGGCGGGCTCTCCAACCACGACGTGAGCTCGCGCGATCCGTCGGGCGTGATGCTGTAGCCCTTCTGGGGGCCCTCGGCCTCGCCATCGGACTCCACCAAGCCGTCGCGCTCAAGGCGTTGCAGGGTTGTGTATACCTGCCCGACGTTGAGCGGCCACACCTCACCGGTGCGCGCCTCGAACTCCTGACGGAGTTGGAGGCCGTACTTCGGACCTTCGCTCAACAGAGCCAAGAGCGCGTGGCGGACGCTCACTGTGGGGCAGCTTCAGACGAGACCATACGCAGTACTATACTGAGTATCTTCCACGGGTCAATCGGTGGTCCCTAGAACTCCTTATCGGCGGAGCCTGACTCGGTTGCGGGGGCCGTGCTTCCCAGGTTGCCGGCCGCGTCGTAGGGGGTACCCGACGGCGTCCACTGCATCGTGCTGGCGACGGCCGCGGTGTTCGGTGACCCGCTCACCGTGCCGAGAGTGACGGTGATCGTGCTGCCGGACTTCACCATCGTCGACGCGGTCCCGCTCGCCCCGAAGGTGATGTCCGGGCCCTTGAACAGCGACAACACGATGTTGCCGTTGTAGTCACCCCGGTTGAGGTTGACCGAGCCCAGCGGCAGCTGCGTCGTGTTGGCGGCGTTCCAGATTTCGACCGAGTCGGGGCTGCATAGCGACAGCGTGCAACCACCGTCGACGAGGTGCAGCACGACGTTGCTGGACGCGCCGGTCCAAGTCGTTAGAACGGATTCGGGGTCGATCGGCTCGGCGAACGTGAAGGTGATGGTGTCGCCCCCTTCGGCCTTGCCGACTGTGCCGCCCGACGCGTTCGCCGTTTGCACGTCGGACGCGGTCGGAACCGTGTTGTCCACGGTGACGGGGAACGACGACTGGGTGGCGCTGTTGCCGTGCTCGTCGGTAGACGTAATCGAGTACGTGTAGGCGCCAGCAGTGAGCGGATTCTTGGCGGTTTGGCTGGCGCTGCGGAAGTTGTAGGTGACGCCCCCGACCGAGTACGAGCCTGCAACCAAACTCACGGTGGTACCGCCCGAGGTCACAAGGGTGCTGTTGTTCGCGGTGACGGTCGAGATCCCGCTTGCATCCGTGACGTTCGCGTAGACGTAGAACGTGCCCAGCTGCTTGATTGACCCAGCGAGGTAGCCAGTGGTCTTCGCGATCACGGTGGTGCCAACGACCGGGGCGCTGGTGTCGACCGTGACCGTCAAGCTTGAAGACGCCGAAGACGTGTTGCCGGCGGCGTCCGTGGCCTTGGCGGTGATCGAATGCGCACCCGAGCTCAGCGTCGACGTGACGATGCTGTAGTTGCCGCCCGTCGCGGTGCCGCTGCCGACCTGCGTAGCGCCATCAAAGATGGTGACGGTGGACGCCGCCTCGGCGGTACCGGTGAACGTGGGTGTTGTGGCACTGGTGAGGTTGTCGGTGCTGCTGGTACCCGTGTCGGAGCCGGCCGCCAGGTCAGGCACCGACGGCGCGGTAGGCGCGGTGGAGTCGATCGTGACGCTGAGCGCCGACGACGCCGACGACGTGTTGCCGGCCGCGTCGGTGGCCTTGGCCGTAATCGAATGCGCACCCGAGCCCAGCGTCGACGTCGCGATGCTGTAGTTGCCGCCCGTCGCGGTGCCGCTGCCGACCTGGGTAGCCCCGTCAAAGATCGTGATCGCGGCGCCGCTTTCTGCGGTACCGGTGAACGTCGGCGTAGCAACGCTGGTGACGTTGTCGGTACTGCTCGAGCCGGAATCCGAAGCCGAGGCCAGGTCAGGCACCGACGGCGCGACCGGCGCGGCGGTGTCGATAGTGACGCCTTGGGTCTGGGTGGAGCTGGCGTTGCCGACGTTGTCGGTCGCGAAATACGACACCACGTGCGCGCCGTCGCCCGTCACTGCGACTGCGGCCGTCGATCCACTCACCGTGGTGGTCGACCCAGCGTCGACCCAGTACGTGATCGACGCGACACCCGAACCTCCGGCTCCGGCGGGGTTGTCGGTCGCCGACAGGTTGACCGTGACGGGGCTGGTGTTGTTGTAGCCACCGCCGTTCGGTGTGGGGCTGATCGACGTCACCGACGCGGTCGGCGCGGCCAGGTCCGTCGTGACGCCGTTGCTCTTCGCGCTCTCGGTTCCCACCCACAGGCTGCCCGCGATCGCGGGCGTGTCGGTGTAGTACCAGGTGCCTCCGGGCACGCTGGGCTCCGAGCAGACAAGCGGGCCGCCGCTCGCCCACGAACAGATGAAGGTGCTACTCGGCGTGGTTGCGCCGGCCGAGCTGTACCGCTTGACGGCGTAGCTCGTGACGTCGGTGCCGGCCGAGGTGACGGCGCGCGTGAAGCTGATCGCAACCGTCGTCGCGTTCGTTCGGGTGGCGGTAGGCGCGGCCCCTTGCGGGAGGGTGTCGGCGAGCGCGGCGGCAAAGTTGCTGCTGTCGGTCGAACTCCAGAACGCATGCGCGACGCCGGCCATCGCCCCCACGACGGCGATGGCCAAAAGTACCCAGGAGCGCCGGCGACGCGTCATTGCCGCGCCGTCAACGTGACGGGGATGTGGAACGTCGCGCCCTGACACGCAGACAGTGACGATGTTCCCATCGACGCCGCGCCGGCGAGGCGCACCAGCGCAGTGGAGTTCGCCGGCACCGTGACCGTCGGCGAGATGGGGCTCGACGGGGCGGTGAAGGTCACGCCAGTGGTGGTACAGCCAGCGTGCGAGGAGTCAGCGGTGATGGTGCCATTCCCGGCTATTCCGTACACCTGCACTGCCGAGGCGTTCGGATTCGTAACCCGCACGATGACTTCGGCCGCGGGCCCACCGGGAATCAGAACCGACGCGGGAGTGTCGCCGCCCACGAAGGCGGCGACGGTGACCGACTGCAGCGTCCCGGTATTCGCGCTGCCGGTGCCCGAGCCGATCACACGCCAGTAGGCAGACGCGGCTCCAGCCGAGAGGATGACGAAGAGCGCGACGACGCCGGCCAATGTCCTCGCTGTTCGTTTCATCACGCTCCTCCAAGCCGAACAAACGCAGAAGGGGTGGAGCCGAAGCTCCACCCCTTCTGCCTGATTAAGCCGTCTCGCTAGGCGATGACGTAGGCGAGAGCGACAGTTGCGCCCTTGCAGCCGTCCTGGTTCGAGCCTGTGTTGTTGAACTGAAGCGTGGCGCCAGTCCACGCACCCTGCGCGGTGCCGGCCGGGATGTCCGCGCCGACAGTCATCACGGGGTTCGCGAGCGTGTAGTCCGCGGCGGAGCATGCGCCCGCACCGCCGGAGACGCCGCTGATGCTGGCGGTCACGGACGTGACCCAGACGGTGCCGCCGCTGTTGGTCGTGTTGGTGAAGTTACCGCTGAGGGTTTGCGCGGCGGCGCCGGGGCGCAGGCCCGAGATCGTCGATGTCTGCACGGCGGTGATTGCCGAGGTGGTGCCGGTCGACGCCGAGCCCGTGCCGGAACCGGTCGTGGTCCAGTACGCGTACGCAGCCAAGCTGCCTCCGAGAATGGAAACGCCGACAATCGCGACGGCGACCGTCTTCTTCTTCATGAACTTGAGCACGAGAACCCTCCAAAAGGGGTAGCGCGCGTAGGTGTCGGAGACCCACACGAGAGGGGTTTCCTCCACTGCCCCCATCGGCCTGGCTAGCCCGTAGCGGATGACCCGACCGGGTGATCTTTTGATAGTTAGTTGGCTTTTAGCCCAGAAGTTTTTCGATGTCGGCGGCGAGCTTTTCGGGCTTGGTCGTCGACCCGAAACGTTTGACGGGCGTGCCGTCCTTGTTGACGAGAAACTTCGTGAAGTTCCACTTGATGCGATCGCCGCCCAGCCCGCTCTTCGCTTTGCGTAGGAACGCGAACAGAGGGTGGGCGTTCGCGCCGTTCACGTCGACCTTCGAGAACATCGGGAACGTCACGCCGTAGTTCTTGGTGCAGAACGCGCCGATCGCTTCCTCGTCGCCCGGCTCTTGATGACCGAACTGGTCGCACGGGAAGCCGAGGATTTCGAGGCCCTTGTCGTGGTACTCGTCGTAGAGCTTTTGCAGGCCCGCATACTGGGGGGTGAAGCCGCACTGCGACGCCGTGTTCACGACGAGCACGACCTTGCCCTTGTAATCGTCGAGCGGCTTGTCGGCGCCGTCGAGCGTCTTGGCCTCGAAATCAAACAGGTTCGGCATGCGGTTCCTCCGGAAACGTTGGGTTCAGCGGATGCATCATTTCTCGACGAGCACGCAACGCGTGCCGCTGTAAATCGTCGGTAGGCATTGGTTGCAGTGGATGCAGATGCCCACTTGCTGGCCGGCGGCCATGCGGTTCGGCAGGTCCGGTTCGCGGAGCAAGGCGCGGGCCATGGCAACGAACTCGAAGCCTTCGTCGAGCGCGCCCTGGATCGTGTCGATGCGATTGATCCCGCCGAGCAGGATCAACGGCATCGACAACTCGACGCGGAAGTGGCGCGCGAACGGGAGGAAGAAGCCTTCCTCGAACGGATACTTCGGGAAGATCCGTCGGCCCATCACCCGCAGACCCAACGCCGCCAGCGTGGGCTGCGTCGCGATGAATTCGCGCATGGGGACGTCACCGCGGAAGAAGTACATCCCGTTGAGCAACGAACTGCCGCCGGTGAGTTGCAGCGCGTCGAGGTAACCGTCGGCTTCGAACAGCTTCGCAATGGGCAAGCTCTCGTCGAGCCACAGCCCCTTTGTCACGCCGTCGGCCATGTTGAACTTCGCGGTGACAGCCATGGTCGACGGAGCTGTGCGACGCACGGCTTCCACGACCCGGCGGGGGAAACGGGCGCGGTTCTCGATGCTGCCGCCGTACTGGTCCTTGCGCTTATTGAGGTTCGGGCTGAAGAACGAACTGAGCAAATAGTTGTGACCGAGGTGGATTTCGATGGCGTCGAAGCCGGCGTCGGCCGCGATGCGCGTCGACCGTTCGAACTGGCCGACAACCTCGTCCATCTGCGCTTCGGTGATGCCCCGTACGCGCGCCATGGCGGGTGCGCTGAAGCGCGTCGACGGCGCGAGGCTGGGCGCGTGGTTGGACCGCGTGTTGGCGACCAGCCCCGCGTGTCCGAGTTGCGCGGACGCGAGCGCGCCTTCGGCGTGTACGGCGTCGGTCAGGCGGCGCAGGCCGGGCAGCGACGCGTCCTCCATCACCAGCGTGTGACGCTGCGTGCGGCCGCTGGGCGACACCGCGCAATACGCGACAGTCGTCATCGCGGCGCCGCCGGCCGCCACGGCGCGGTGAAACTCGATGAGATCGTCGGTGATCGCGCCTTTCGGCATCACGCCTTCGAACGTGGCCGCCTTGATAATGCGGTTGCGCAAGGTCAGCGGCCCGAGCCGAGCCGGAGCAAACGGCGAAAGCGGTGATCCCACGCACCGAACGTAGTGGAGCGATCTAGTTTCGGGGCATGCGAATCGGACTTACAGGGGGCGGCGCGACAGCGGACCGCATCGTCGAGCAAGCAGTCGAAGCGGAGGCGGACGGGTTCAGCAGCCTTTGGTACGCGAGCGCGGTCTTCGGCGACCCACTTGTAGCAATGGCGCTCGCCGGTCGCGCCACCAAATCGATCGAACTCGGCACGTCTGTATTGCAGACCTACACGTGTCACCCCGTGCTCCAGGCGAACCGCGCCGCGTCCACCGCGGCCACGATGGGGCGGCCGGGCCTCACCCTCGGCGTGGGTCCCTCGCACGAACCGGTGATCGAGGGCTACTTCGGTTTGTCCTACGCGCACCCGGGCGCCCACACCGAGGAGTACTTGCAGATCCTCACGACGCTGCTGCGGGGCGAAGGCATCAGCCACAAGGGCCAGGAGTTCAACGTCAACATCCCTGCCGTCGCTCCGCTGCCCCAGCCGGTGAGCGTGATGGTGTCCGCGCTCGCGCCGCGGATGTTGCGCGTCGCCGGAGAGTTGACGGACGGGACGATCCTTTGGATGGCGAACGCTCGGTCGATCGAAAGCCACGTCGCACCAAAGATGAACGCCGCCGCGCAGGCCGCCGGACGGGCGACGCCGCGCATCGTGGCCGGCCTGCCCGTCGCCGTATGCGATGACGCCGCCGAGGGACGCGCGGTCGCGGCCAAGAACTTCGCGAACTACGGCGTGCTGCCCAACTACCGCGCCATCCTCGACATCGGCGGCGCGGGCGGGCCGGGCGACGCCGCCATCGTCGGAGACGAGGCGTCGGTCACCGATCAGATCCAAGCGCTGTTCGACGCGGGCGCCACCGACGTGTGGGCCGCTCCGTTCCCGGTCGGCGACGACAAATCGTCGTCGCGCAAGCGCACCCGGGCGTTGCTGAAGGAACTCGCAGCCGCCTAATGCCGACGCTCGGGCCGCTCGTCCCCGCCGACGAGTTGCTGCACCACCAGATCACCGACACGTTCGCAACGGTCTCGCAGAGCGATCGCTCGTGGACGGAAAAGGTGTGCGCGATGGCGGCGCGCAAGGACGGTTCGGTGCAGCTCGCGTTCGGTCTCGGCAAGTACCCGAACCGCGGCGTGCTCGACGCATACGCGGGGGTGAGCATCGGCAAGCAGCAGTGGACGGTGCGGGCGAGCCGTCGCCTCGCGCCCGAAACCGATCGTCTCGACGTCGGTCCGATCAGCTACGAGGTTGTCGAGCCGCTGAAGACGGTGCGCTTCAGCCTCGGCGCGAACGATGTGCTGCCGATCAGCTTCGAGTGGACGTTCAACGCCGCGATCCCGGCCGCGCTCGAGCAGCCCGAACACCACCGCAGCCGCGACGGGCTACGGCTCGACGCGAACATCGTGCGGTACCACCAGATCGGCACCGGCTCCGGATGGGCCGAGGTGGACGGGGTGCGCCACGAGTTGACCAACGACGACTCGGTATCGACCCGCGACCACTCCTGGGGTGTGCGCTACCAAGTGGGCAATCCCCTCGAAGACGTCGAGGACGCACCTCGCCCGTCCGCTGTCTCCACCATCGTGATCTGGTCACCTGTCTTGATGGAGCGGCCCGACGGCACGCGCTACGGAATACACACCTACTACCAACGCCACGGCATCGGCGGCTGGCAGCGCATCGAATTGCAAGGCGGCGTCGAGCACCCCGACGGTCGGCGTGAGCCGTGGGCCGCGCTCGTGCCGCGCGCGGAGGTGCGCGACGACAACCGGCGCCTGGCCTCGGCCGCGTTCGACTTCACGATGACGGATGGGTCGGCGCGGCCGATCACCGTGACTGCGGTCGGCGACACCGGCTTTCATCTCGGCACCGGGTTGTACTTCGGCTTCGACGGCCACTGGCACGGCGAGTGGCGCGGCGACCTGCACGTCGACGGCGAGCACATCGCCGATTGCACCGAACCTGCAACGGCGCCGGCGCGTGCATCAGATTCGCGACAACCTCGTGCGCGTGGACGACCCCGTCGGCGGTGGCGTCGGTTACGGCAACCTTCAGACAATCTTTGCCGGGCCGCACCCCGAGATCGGTCTCACCGAAGACGCGAGCTTCATGTGACATGGGCCTGAGCCAAGAGCGCGACCTCACCGAGTTGCGCGCCGGACTCGAGCGATGGCTCGAGCGTCCGGTCGGCCGCGTGGTGCGGCCCGCTCCGGGGTACTCGTGTGAAACGTTGATCGTGGAAGACGCCGTCGTCGTGCGCTTGCCACCGGTGGGCGACGGCATCTTCCCGACCTATGACCTCGCGCAACAGGCGGCGGCGCAGGATGCGATCGGCGCCGCCGGCATACCGGTGGCCGCGCCACTTCGTTACGAGGCCGACCCGTCGTTCCTCGGTGCCCCGTTCGTCTCGATGCCCTTCGTCGCCGGGCGCACTCCGAACGATTTCACGCCGGCCGACGAGTGGCTCCGGGACCTGCCGAGCGACGACGCGCGTCATGAGGTGTGGCGATCGTTCGTCACCGCGATCCTCGGCATCCACAGCGCGTCAACCGCGGGCCTCGCGCTGCGCGAAGGCCTCGCTGCCGAACTGGCGTTTTGGACCGACTACGTCGAGTGGGCAACCGACGGCACGCCCCCGTCCGCGCTACGCGACTCACTCAGGTGGTGCGTCGATCATCGACCCGCGGCTGAGCCTGCGGGTGGGCTGCTGTGGGGTGATGTCCGGCTCGGCAACGTGATCTTCGACGACGCGACCGGCGCGCCGAACGCCGTGCTCGACTTCGACATGGTCAGCATCGGCCCGGCGGAGATGGACGTGGCGTGGTTCCTCGCGCTCGAACAGGTGCAGACCGACCTGACCAACATGACCGTCCCCGGGTTCGGGAATCGCGACGACACGATCGCCCTGGTCGAGCGGCGCCTCGGGCGCACCCTCACCGACCTCGCGTGGCACGAGGTGTTCGCGCTTGTGCGTGCCAGCGCGATCTCAACGCGCATCGCAGTGCTCTTCGAACGCAACGGCCAGAAGTCGATGTTCAAAATCGGGCGTGACCCCACGCTGGCCGCCGCCGTTGCCCGCATCGAGGCCTGGTAGCAGTTACGCGGCGCGGGCCTCGGCGTACTCGTCGGAACCGACAACCCAAATGAAGGACTGAATGTCGATCATGTCGCGGGGCTTGAGATCCGCGAGGTCGTGCTGCAGCGTCTTCGCGAACTCGAGCACCGAGCCATACGTCTCCCAACTCGGCTTGGCGTTGTACGCGAGATCAAACCCATACGCCTCGGCGGCGCGTCGGGTGGTCGTCGGCTTCACGAACATGTGCACCTTCGGCCGCGCGAAGAAACCGAACACAGTGACGAGCGGCCAGGTCGCGACGCGTGTCTGCTTGCGCGGCAGCGCTCGCGCGACATCGGCCCAACGGTCGAAACGTGCCCGCTCGCTACCTCGCCCGTACAACCAGTCGTACAGACCTTCGGCGAACGCGTGCGCGCCGCTTTCCGAGCGGACCACCGCGTCGCGCAACGCCATCTTCTCGAACGAAAACATCAGCTGACGAGACGATTCGATCCGGACGGCCGCGTTCGCGATCTCCCGATGACGGCCCGCGTCGAGAGCGGCGCGGAACGTTGCCTTTCCGCCGATCTCCGACATCCAGAGCGCGTGCGCGTCAACCTTGTACTCGCGCTCCCACGCCACGTAGGTCTCGTCTGAAAATCCGTCGGGGAACACCCGCAGAAACGCCCGACGAGCCTCGACCCGCTGTCTTTGCATAACTGGCGGTCAGGCGGCGCGGAGGTCGGCGTAGTCCGGGTTGTGCCGGATGAAGTCGTCGACGAACCAACAGAGCGCACGCACCTTTGCGCCGCGGGCGCGGACATCGTCCAGGGCGCTACGCACCAGTCGCTCACCCATCCCCCGGCCGCGCAACGCCGGATCGATTTCGGTATGCGGAAACACGAGCGTGTCGCCTTCTGCCCGGTAGTCCGCGATACCGGCGATCGCGTCATCGATGACGAGTTCGTATCGGTGCCGCTCCTCGTTGTTCTTCACCACGACGGTCATAGGTACCTCGTACCCGGCCCGCGCCCAGCGAATCCGACAAGATGCGCAGATGACTATGGACCGAGCGAAGGACGGAGCGGCCACGCTGTTGCTCGCCGCCACTGTGATCACGCTCCTACGCACGGGGTTGCGCCTCGGGTTCTCCGACGACCTGCTGCGCTCGGCTGACAACTCGTTTCGTGAGCAGCTCCAAACGGAGACTTCGATTCTCAGCGACGGAGGGTTCACGGCCGTTCTCGCCGCGTTCGCGGTGTTCCTCGCGAGACCGGCACGAACCCGCGTGGTGGCGTCGGTCGCTGCGTGCGTCGAGATCGCCCTTGTCTGTGCTGGCCTGATCGCCGTGATTCTCACGGCGACGTACAAGCCGGACGACATCACCAATTACTTCGTTGATTCCCCAAACCGGGCGATGAGCGTTCTCGGTCTCCTGCCAGGCCTGGCCGTCGGCCTCGCCGCTACGTGGATTGCGCTTACGGCTCGACGCGAAGCTACCGACGGACGGTTAACAGAATCTGACATTGGGTAGCCCGTTTGGTCGTCGACCTTTCGAGAAGGAACGTTCATGCGCCGCGCCGCCCAGCTGTCCCTGTTCGCTGCTGTCGTCTCGCTCGCCTCGCTGAGTTCTCTGGCTCACGTAAGCCCCGCGACCGCGGCCCCGACCTGGGCGCCCGCCGCGAGCGCGCCGATCCATCCCGGCGTGCAGACCGTCACGAATGGCTCGCAGTGCACCGCCAACTTCGTCTTCACCGACGGCACCACCGTGTACATCGGCCAGGCCGCGCACTGCGCGGGCACGGGTGCGGCCACCGACACCAACGGATGTGAGGCCGCCACGCTGCCGCTGGGCACGCCCGTCACCGTCGGCGGCGCCACGCACCCCGGCACGATCGTCTACAGCTCCTGGGTCACAATGCAGGCCCTCGGCGAGCAGGACGCCGACGCGTGCGCGTACAACGACCTCGCCCTGGTGCAGCTCGATCCGGCGGACGCGGCGCGCGTCAACCCGTCGATCCCCACGTGGGGCGGACCGGTCGGCATCAACACAGCCGGCGCTCCCCTGCTGTCGCGCGTCTACTCCTACGGCAACTCGTCGCTACGCCTCGGGCTGACCACCCTGTCGCCCAAAACCGGGGTGAGCCTCGGCGACATCGGCAACGGCTGGGAGCACGAAGTCGCAACGGTGACACCCGGCATCCCCGGCGACTCCGGCTCGGCCTTCCTCGACGCCAACGGACGCGCCCTCGGCGTCTTGTCCACCGTCGCCGTGCTACCGATCCCCGGCAGCAATGGTGTCGGTGACGTCGGTCGCGAACTGGACTACATGCACACACACGGCGGGCCCGCGGCGTCGCTGGCGCTGGGCACGGAGCCGTTCCGGTCGGGCGCACTCCCCCTCGGCTAGCGCGCCGGGACAGCAGTAAGTTCGGCGCATGCCATTGTTGATCGCCGAGCGCGTGTGGGATGGGACCGCAGAGGCCGCGATCGAGCATGGGTTTGTCGAGACGGCCGATGGCAAGGTTGTGGCTGTCGGCTCCGTGACCGATCTCGGGCGCCGCGCGGCCGACGCGGAAACGCTGCCTGCGGGCACGACGCTGCTGCCTGGTCTCGTCGACTGCCATCAGCACCTGGTGTTCAACATGCAGGGAACGCTCGAGGAACAGGTAACCGGAATCGACGACGAGGCGCTCACCGAGCGCGCCCGGGGCGCCGCAGTCCGCGCGCTCAACGCCGGCATCACGACGCTGCGCGATCTGGGCGACCGCGGCTTTGTGTCGCTCGCACTGCGCGACGACCCCGCGTTGCCCACGATCCTGGCGGCGGGCCCGCCGTTGACGCGCGTCGGCGGCCACTGCTGGTACCTCGGCGGCGAGTGCGAAGGGGTCGAGGCCGTGCGCGCCGCGGTACGCGAGCGCGTCGAGCGGGGCTGCGACGTCGTCAAGGTGATGACGACCGGCGGCGGCCTCACGCCGACGTTCCCGATGTGGCAAGCGCAATTCACCGACGCCGAGATACGTGCGATCGTCGACGAAGCGCACGCGGCCGGGCTGCCGGTCGCCGCGCACTGCCACGGCGTGGCCGGAATCGTGCAAGCCCTCGACGCCGGTGCCGACACGCTCGAGCACTGCACCTTCATGAACGCCGAGGGTCGGTGCGAACCGGACGAGGAAGTGTTCGTGCGCATCGCCGCAGCCGGCGCCGTCGTGTCGGCCACGCTCGGACGCACGCCCGACGCAGTGCCGCCGCCATTCGTGGTCGCCAACCTCGAGATCATGCTCGCCGCGTACCGTCGTGCGCTCGAACTGGGTGTCACCGTTGTAGCGGGCACCGACGCCGGCGTGGGTCTGGGCAAGCCGCACGACATCCTGCCTACGGCGATGGCGGATTTCATGGAGGTTGGGATGTCGCCCGTGGATGGCCTGCGGGCGCTCACCTCGGTCGCGGCGAAGACGTGCAACGTCGGTGACCGCAAGGGCCGCCTCGCGCCCGGCTTCGACGCAGACATCCTCGCCGTGGCCGGCGACCCGCTCCACGAGGTCGAGGCGTTGCTGCGACCGCGCCAGGTGTGGCGCGCGGGACAACCGTGTCTATGAACGGCCCGTCACCGACTCCTTGATCGAGTCGACGATCGCCCGCCACACCACGATCACCAATCCCTTAATCGCCAGCCAGAACAGCAGACCCAGGCCGATGATCGCGGCAATGCCCATGGCGGCGCCCACGATCACCAGCAGTGTGACGCCGACGGCCCGGAGGACCGTGCGGCGCCGCTCGGTCACGACTTAACGGAGGCCGGCGGGTCGAAGGCGCTGGCGGGCGCGGAACCGTCGAGCTTCGCGATTTCGATGCTCGCCTCGCTCGAAGTCAGCCGCAACACGACGCCGCGACTGTCAACGCAGGCCTGGATCTCTTCGGCCCCCGCGCTCGACGCACTCACCTGGAAGCAGCGAGCGTCTCGCGCACCCACCTTGCCCGCATTCTCGACGACCGAGCGTCCCGACAGTTGGGCCTGCAGCGATGCAATCAACCCGGCGGCGTCGCCCGTTTTGGGACGGGGCGCGTGCTCGCATGACCAACTTCCACCGGCCGGCTGTTGGCACACAACCGCCTTCTTGCCAATCAAGATGCTGGCCGTGCGCACGATCTTCTTGTCCGGCGTGGTCAGCGTCGTGTCGACGCGGCTTTTGCCCTTGGTGTTCCACACCTCGAGGCCGATGGCCCCGCCCGAGACTTTGGCTTGCGCGGTCGACGTGTACGTCGCGTGGTAGGTCTGCGTGCGACCTTTGGACAGCAGCGAGGCGAGCGCGATGCCACCCGTATCGAGTTGGGGCGTAATCGGCAGTCGCTTGGATGCGGCGGGCTTGGGTTTGTCGTCACTGCGCAGCACCAAAAACGCGACGCCGGCGATGACCAGCAGTACGGCGGTAGCCACGATGTACCACCGCTCCCGAAGGGCGCCGGTCATGCCGCCGCGGTGGTCGGGGTCAGCCCGGCAACCGTCGCCGGATACGTAAAGACGGAGTCGGGCACGGTCGTGTCGTAGTTCGTCGCGGTCGTCGGCTTGCCGTCGCCTCCGTCGATGCTCAACGGCACGTTGTCTTCCGACAGGCAGAACTTGCTCGGCTTGGCCGACGGGGACGGGGCCTCGACCTCGTAACACGTGACCGGGTGGTCGGCGATGGTGTCGTCGGTGACGGTCACAGTTTTGCCGCGCACGTTGGCCGCCGCGCCGCCGACCGGGTCCTTCAAGTTGGCTTCCTCAGCCGGCGCCGACACGCACTGCCAGGGATGGTCTTCGAGTTTGACGCAGCGCACGTAGTTCCCGTTGTTCAAGAACTCCTCGGTGTGCGTCGTCTCGCTCGAACCGATAACGGTGACGTCACGCCGCACGCGATCAGCGGTGTGCCACACCTCGAGTATCGCGTGGGGCCCAGACTCGCTGCCCGCCGCGTAGCGCACGTGGTATGTCGCCTGCTCGCCCTTCGCCAGGCGCGCGACAAGATCAGTCGACGAGGCCGATCTCGTGTTGTCGGCTCCGTTCTTGGTGGCCAGATCCGTGTCGTTTCCGGAGTCGCGCGTGACGGCCCAAACCGCCGTGCCGCCAAGCGCAAGACCCACGAGGAAGATCAAGACCACCGCCCAAGGGCGCTTCATAGGATGCCGAGGCTGGCCTTGATCTGAACCGGTTTGGCTTCTTGGCTTTGGGCGACATTGCCGGCGTCGTCGATCACGATCACACGGTAGTAGTAGATCCCGACTCCGACGAGGCCGGTCAGGCTCTTGTCCTTCCCGTCCCACAGCGTGTAGCCCTTGAGTGCCGTGCTGGGTGCGACGGTGCAGATCGGGTTGCACACCTGACTGTTGTCGTCGGCGCTGCCGCCGTCGAGTTGGCGGACCACATTGCCGGTCTCGTCGAAGATGATCACGCGCACCGAAAGCTTGCCGGAGTACTGGTCGCCGATTGTCCAATGCAGCTTGGCGTTTGCAGGCGACAGGCCCAGGATGTTGCCGAGGACGCTGAGGATCTGCAGCCAGATGGCGGGCTCGGGCGTCGTCGCAATCGCGACAGGCGGCGTGGTGTCAACATCAACGTTGAGCGTGCGCGTGGGCTCGATGAGCCCGGCGTTGTCCTTGCTGAAGTACGACACCACGTGATGACCATTCGGTACGTCGAACGGGCCGTTGTAGGTGACGAACGGCGCGCTGTCGATCTTGTAGAAGGTCGTTTGCACGCCACTGTTCTGGTCACCATCGGTAGCCCGCAGCACGATGCGTGGCACCGCGCGGTACCAACCGTTGCGAGCCGAGTACGGCGGCAGCGCGCGGGCGGTCGTGACCGGAGCGGACTGGTCGATGACAACGGTGCGGGCGTCCGCGATGCTGCGGCGACCGGCCGCATCGACGCTGTAGGCCTGGACCGTGTGCACGCCTTCGTTCAGTGTGATCGGGACCGAGTAGGCCGCGAACTTCCGGCCGTCGATGGAGACGCAGGTTCCCGCCGCGGGATGGCCGCCGGGCACGTCGTAGCAAGGCGAACCCACCGAACCCGGCTCGACGAGGCCCGAGCCCGGAACGGGATCGGCCGACGTGACGGTGACCGTGGCCGGTGACGTGTACCAGCCCGCGCCGCCGAGCGTCCCGGCCACGGCGATGGCCGTGGTCGGATCGGCGTCGTCACCCTTGACTGCGGGGAGACAAAGCGGGGTCTCGACGTTGCCGGCCACGTCGGTCGAACGCACGCACAGCGAATGCTGACCGGCGACCTGGAACGGACCCGTGTAGAGCACCCACCCGCCGCCGTCGAGTTGGAACTCGCTCTTGGCCACACCCGAGCCGACCGGAAGCACGTGGTCGAGATCGGCCGCTTGGTCCGTCGCGCTGAGCACGACGTAGGGCAGCGACTTGTACCAAGAGTTCAGGCCATCAGGCTTCGGCGAGCGCATCGAGATCGTCGTGAGCGGCGCTTGCGTGTCCACCTTGACGATCTGACCCGTCTCACTGGACTCGTTGCCACCGGCGTCTGCAGCGCGGCGACCGATGAGATGCGTACCCGTCTTAAGCAGCGACGGGCTGACGTTGCACGTGGCGTTGCAGAACACGTCGTTGCCGTTGTCGACCCGATAGGTCAACGCACGGCTGGCGGGCGCACCGGTGCCACCGTGGTCGTCGAAGCCGCCGACGGTGACGTTGGGCGCCGTGGTGTACCAACCGGCCAAGCCGAGCACGCCGCCGCTCACGTTCAACGTTGAATCGGGAGCGGACGAGTCGACCCGAATATTGACGCGGGTCTTGGTGGGCTCGACGTTGCCGGCGAGATCGGTCGAGTAGTAGTCGACCGTGTGGTTCCCGTCGGCGAGCGGCGTCAGGTTATTGACGTTGAACACCGTGAACGGACCGCCGTCGAGGCTGATGTAGGTCTTGTCGAGCCCGGCGCCGCCGAGCTTGTCGAGACCTGACAGCACCACGAACGGTTTCGTCGTGAACCAGTCGACGCCGCTGAGGGTGACGTCCTCGGTGAGCGGGACGGTGTCGAGCTGCGTCGTCGGGCGGTCCGGGTCCCACTTGAACGGCGACAGCGCTTGCATGCCGGTGCCGAACAGGCGGTTGCCGAGCTTGTCGATCGCAGTCCAATGGAACGTGTGCGTGCCTGCCGGCAGCGCCGCGAACTCCGACGCCGGGACGACGCACGGGCTGGCGGTGCAGACCTTTTCGGGCAGGTTGTCGAAGCGGTAGCGGTACGGGCCGGTGTCGGAGTTGGTCGACACCTCGGCGGGCACGCCGTCACCCTGGTTGTAGCCGCTGATCGTGATCTTCGGCGCCGAGAACGGGCTGAGCTTGTTCGTGTACCAACCGTTGCTGCCGTTGGGAACGAACTCGATGGCCGCGTTGGCGGTGGGCGGCGAGTTGCTGAGGATGCCGCTGACCGTGGCGATCGAAGAGTTGCCGGCGACGTCGGTGACGCGCACCGCGATCGTCTTCGGACCGTTTCCGGGCACGAGGTTGAACGAGCTGCCACTCGAGCAGGCGACGAACGGCGTCTCCTGGCCGGCTTGGGCGTTGCGGCACTCCGTGGTCTTCACGCCCGAGAGCTTCTTGCCGGCGCCGTTATTCGGGTCGTCCGGGGCGAAGGACAGGCCGACCGACGGACTCTTGGTGAGGAAGTTGGCCAGCGGATCGGAGATGGACACGGTCGGGTTGATGTTGTCGATGCCGAAGACTTGATCGACCTTGGCCGGTGCCGGCGAAGCGACACAACCGAAGGAGTTCGAGAGACAGTCTTGGCTGGTGCCCGCGGGCGGACGCAGCGTGACGGCCCAGACGCCCCACAGGCCGGAATTCGCCGCGCCTGTACGGCTAAAGGTGATCGAGGCGCCAGCGTCGCCCGGCTTCACCGACTTCACCGCGGGGTGACTGTTGCCGAGGGTGTCGGCGCCACCGCACGGATTGCCTGGACTCGACGTCGCCGGAGCCGCGAACAGGTCGCGCAGGTCGGTGTTGGGTGGCGACAAGGACGTGGTCGACGTGAACCGAGCGCACAGCACGGTGGTGAATCCACCAATGGACTGAAGCGCGCCCGAGGCCCGGAACGGCACGGTGACGTTCAAGCCCTTGTTCCAGAAGGTGGACACGGCGGCCGCTTGAGCGGTCGGATTCGCGATCTGGATGAGGGTGCCGCCGGTGCCGCCGCTCGCAGTGGTGCCTTCGAACGTCGGTTGGTCGAGACCTTGACACGTGTTCGTGCCGGCAGACCCAGCGCTCGTGCCGGCGCTGAAGCCAGGGTCGTAGAGCTGCACCGGGCCGAGGAGCTTGACGATGCCGCCGCCGCCGCCTCCACTCGGAGCCTTCTTACTGTCCTGACCATTGCCGCCGTTGGCGTGGAACTCGGCTGGCGTGGTCCCGCGCAGGTCGATGACTCCAGCGGAGACCACGATGCCGCCACCGGCACCGCCGCCGCGAGGAGCGGCGAGGCCCGTGTTGGCGTGATGCACAGTCGTGTCCTCAGGCCCGGCACCGGCCGGCGGGTTGTCAGTGACGGTGTTGAAGGCACAAGCACCCGACGTGTCGCCCACGCCGTCTTCACCGTCGGCGAGGATCGCACCGTCACTCGTGACGTCGTCGTTGGCGAGGAGCACGACGAGCGCGCCACCCCGGCCGCCGGCCCCGGACCCGGCGCCAGGAGCACCGATCTCGGAGACGGAACCGTTGCGTTGACCGTTGGTCGCGTCGGTGCAGAGGTTGGCGTACGCGTCGCCACCCTTCGTACCGGTGCCGCCCTTGCCGCCGACGCCACCGTGGCCGCCGCCGCCGTTGCCATCGGGACCGGCATAAGCCGGACCGGCGCAGGCGCCAGCAAGTGCAGGCGGCGTGAACGGAACGGACTGCTTGGCCGCGCCGTCGATGATGCCGTGGTTGACGATGCGGTCGGCCTTGATCACGAGACGGTTCACATCTGTGGCCAGGCCGCAGTTCGCGCCGTCGCCCGTGGGGGTAGCCGAATCGGTTGCCGTCGCGACCGCCAGGGTGGCGCCGGAATTGATCGTGAGTACGCCGTAGTTGTGGATACCGCAGAGCGCGAGCGTCCCCGCGTTCACCGTGTAGTTCGGCCCGTTCGATGTCGGCGCGGGCGGCGGGGGCGGCGGGACAACCGGAGGTGCCGGGTCCGGCACAGGCGCCGGAATACCTGTAGGCGCACCGGCTCCGAGCGCGCTGTCCGCGAGGTGGTCGGTGTCGAAGATCTGGTGCTGGGGCCACAGCAGCCCGGCGGGCACGTTGAACGAGTCGCCCGGAGCACCTAGCGGGATGTCGCTATCCCCGACGCCCGGGATGCAGAAGAACAACCCTGCAAGGTTTCGCCCGAACGGAATGATGCTGGTGGTCGCGTTGATGAGGTCGCCGATGATGCCGCCGAGGATGAGGCGGTGATCTCCTAGCGGCCAGATCACGACGTTGGCGTCGTTCGCGCCCTGGGCGTGAATGTGTTCGCCCGGCAAGCCCGGCAGCAACTCCTCGACGATGTCGAAGAAGTTCCTGGGCGCGCAGTCCAGGTACTTGATGAGGAACGGCACGATGTCGCTCGCCGCCGGCAAGAAGTAGATCGTCAGCAGCGTGAGGCCGATGTTGATGTCGGGGAACGGCCACGGCGTATGGATGGTTATGCCGAAGTTGGCGTTCGCCTTGAGTTGATGGATGTAGAGGTCGAACGGTCCGACTTCCACGTCGTCGGTCGGGTCGTGCTGGACGTTGACCACCTTCACGTGAAGGATGTTTTGTCGCAGCGTCATGTGTCGCGTGTGCATGTGAACCGACGCGTCAAGCCGCGACTCGAGGGTGAAGTCGGCGTGAACCAGCGAGGCGATGAGGTCGGCGATGGCGCCGAGGACGCCGCCGATGATGTCGCCCACCCAGTCGGGCAGGTCAAGCGAGTCGACGATCGCGTCGGCGATGTCGTCGGCAATACCTTCGAGCGTCGGCGCCAGGTTGAGGAAGGCGCTGACGTCGAGCGGGTCCAGCAACAGGTAGGCATCGGCCCCAACCGGGGTCTTGCTGCCGTCCTTCACCTGGTCCCACGCGGACAGTTCGAGTCCGTTCTTGGCGCCGTCTTGCTTCAGCGTCGCCTCGACGCGACGAGCAATGGCGTCGCTCGCCGTCGGATGGAAATCGAAGCCGACGAAGGCCTGAGCCAAACGGATGTTGCTCGTGACGCAGAACACGCAGTCTTCGGGCGGCGCGGGTGGCGCGGGTGGCGTGCTCGGCGGCGGGCCGGGCACGTGCTGCGGATCACCCTTTTGTAGGAACTCCAACCGGAAGGTGGCGTCGTCGGGCCCCACGGACGGATCCGGGTTGTTGTTCTTGTCGAGCGGGCCTGGTGCGTTCTTAAGTTCGGCTTCGACGCGGCCGACCTTGCCGCCGGCGCTTCCGAGCAGGCGCAGCGCGGCGTCGACTTTCTTGCTGAGGCGGCCGTCGACCTGGATGTATTTCTGACCGGTGCCGAGGTTGTCGCGGGTGTACATCGAGATGCCAATCTCACCCGGGATGGCAACGCCATGGCGGTAGTCGTTGTCACAGCTATAGGGATGCGTGATGTCGAAGGTGCCGAACGAGTTGTTCTTCACGCGCGCATCAGGATGCAAGGCGCAGGGCGCCCCCACCAGGATCTGCGTGCCGTCGGCGGACTGGTACAACGCGGACAGTTCCCCGAGGCTGGGCACGGCGACGCCGGCGTTGTCGCGCACGACGTAGTGGAAACGGAAATCGCTGCCGTTGAAGTAGTGCGCGTCGTCGACGTGGCCTTCGCCCTTCGCGGTTGACACTTGATCGACCGTGACTGACTGCGGGATGGGTAGACGGAAGTTGACGCGCGCCGCGGTACCTCCGTCGGCGAGGGTCAGCGCCTTGGCCCGGATGCCCTTTTGGGTATCGCCGTCGTCGTTGGGGTTGTCCCAGCCGTCGCCGCGCGGAATCGTGTTGAGGTTGGCCAGCGCTTCCTGCGGGTTGGTGGTCGACAGCTGCGCCAAGCCGTCGGGCTTGCCGATTTCGCCGACGCCGAACAGGCGCGCACTGTCGAGCGGCTGGTCGAAGCGGATCAGCGGCGGCATGCAGTCGACGACCACGAGCGGCGCGATCTGCTCGTTGGTCAGCGTCGACGGGTGCCCGGGCGTGCTGTGGGCCGGGTTGTATGCCGCGATCTTGGCGGCGTTCTCCGCCGACCCATGGTTCGCCTCGTTGTCGATGCTGCCGCACCGGCGGCGCAACGCGTCGTTCGTGCCTTCCTTGTCCGTCGTCTTGGCGATATCGACCTGGAACCAACCGGGGATGTCGTTGATACCGGCGTTGCGCAGCTGCGCCAGGGTGCCATCAGCCGCGAGGTACTTGACGTTCAGGTCGAGCGGGTCGGGCGTGTTGACGTCGGTCTGCACCAGGTTGGCGCCGATGCATCGGTAGGTCGACACGCCGTCGGCCAGCGGGAACAGCGGGTAGTCGGGACGGGCGCCGGCGTCGGAGTACGTCGGCTTCGTGCAGGGGTCAGAGCCCGAGAAGATCCGCTGTAGCTGCGACACCGAGCCGGTGAGGCCGCCGAGGCGGCCGACGGCCTGGAAGTCGAACGAGCCGGCGGGGTCGCCCGCGGCGATCGCCGACACGTACTGGTTCGACGAGGTCGGCGGCGGGAACGGGGCGGTCTGGTTCGTGAGCGGCACGAAGCCCGGCGTGGCCGAGCTGTAGCCGCTGTTGAGGTCGCCGCTACCCGAGGGCAGGTCGAAGCTGGCCGCGTTGAATCGGATCTGCTTGATGCCGAGCGGCGCGCCCAGATGGTCCTTGGCCGCGACGTCGAGGCGACCGCCGTTGTGCTCGCTCGGGAGGATGCCGTCGATGCGGTACGGGATGCGGTCGATGTTGAGTCGGCCCGACACGATGTCGGTGCCGCCGGGGGCGGCGGCGCGGACGAACGCGTCGACGTCGATGCCGGTGTGGGTCGGGTCGGACGGATCGCCGAGGAACTGGAACGCGCCGTCCTTCTTCGCCGCGATCGTTTCGTCGTCGCACATCGTCATCGGTTGACCGACGGCCGGTGCCGGCGTGGTGTCCTTCTTGGCGCCGCGGAAGCAGAACTGCAACCCAGCGGGGATGTGTTCGAGCAACGCGTCGGCGGTGACGTGCGCGGCGTCGGCGGTGACGATGTCGGCGTAGGCGCGGACCGCAAAGTCTTCGCCGAAGTTGACGTTGACGATGTTCGTGCCGATGGGCGTTCCATCGGCTGCGCTGACCTGGTGGAAGCCGAAGCCCTTCACGTTGTGAATGTCGGCCGTTGCCTTGAACTCGGGGCGACCGTCGGGCAGCGGCGCTGCCTGCACGGTGAAGTTGTCGAGCTTGCTGGCGGAGGTCGGGTCCTTGTAGACGGGACGAGACGGGATCGCGTCGGTGAAGGGATCGGGTGCGATGTAGTTCTTCACGATCGCGTCGATGCGGTCGATCGAAATGTTGGCCGTGAGGTCGATGGCACCGGCCTTGTTCGGGTCGTGCGGCATGTTGATGTTGCCGTCCACCGAGATGTGGTCGTCGATGCCGACGATCTCACCCGTGGCAACCAGCACGACGGCCTGGCCCGGCACGCGCATGCCGGTGACGCTGTCGACCTTCGGCTTGACCGAGGACAGCTCGAGGTTCTTGAAGTCCATCTTGCCGTTGAAGTCTGAGTCGGTTTCGGCGTGGAAGTTCTTGCTGAGCTTGTCCGGCTCGTACCGCAGGGTCATGTGCTTCGGCAGGTTGATCAGGTCGGCGCCGACGCACAGCGCAGTAGCGGACGGCCGCGGGTCCTGGCAGACGCTGTCGCCCTGGGTCTGATGGGCGCGGAAGTGGATGTTGATGCCGGGGCCGGTGCTCGGCGCGTCGTAGTGGACGCGCGTGGCGCCGACCGCGTTGCCGTTCGCGTCGTCGGCGGGCGTGAGGATGTGCGCGGTGATCGAGTCGGGGATGTGGTCCATCTCGAACTCGCCGTGCAGGCGGCGGGCTTCGATTGGCGGGTTGCCGGCGACCGCGTTGTAGTTGCCGTTGAGCGCGGCGTCGGCGTCGACGCGGATCTTGTCGATCGGCACGCTGGCGCGGTAGGCGAACGACAGCGGCGTGTGGGCAGGCACGCCCACGGTGCCGCCGAACGGCTCGCGGTCCTCGCAGGGTGCGGTGATGACGTCGCCCGACGGGGTGCCGACCGGTCGGCCGGACTCACGCAGACAGATGCGGATGTCGTCGGGCAGCGGGTGGATCAAGAGGTTGGCGAGCACGTCGGCCCGCGCGTTGTCGATGGCCAAGTCGCCCAGGCTGATACTGCCGAGCGGAAGGTCCTTGATGTCGACCCGCGTCTGCAGGTCCTGGTTGCTGCCGACCTTGACCCGGAAGCCCTTGGTGCCGAGCGATTGGTGATTGACGTAGGTGGCTTCGCGGATGTTCAAGAGTTCGATGGCCGCTTGGAAGAGCTTGGCCCGACCGGCCACGGTGGCCCACAACGGCGAGGTGATGCCGTGGTTCGGAGCCGGGAAGTCCAGCGGCCGCACGAGGAAGTTCTGCACTTCGAGCGACAACGTGTCGAGGGCGTCTTCGGTGCCGGCCACGCAGGCGTCGGACACGTTGACCTGACACGTACGAACCGACACCTTCTGCAGGTCGCGCTGTTCGTTGGCGAGACCGGGATTGGTGACGTGCTCGTCCATATGCGCGGTGACGTAGCGCGGCAGGCCGAGCAGTTCGGCGTGGGCGCGCACCGGCACACTGCCGACCAGCGGCGTGGTGCTCGGCAGCCCGACTACCGCGTCGAGGATCAGGTCGGGCTTGGCTCCGACCGGCGCGTTCGACGCGACATCTATGACGGTGTGGTGATCGACGGGCGCGCCGGCAGAAGCAGGTGCCGTTTCCGATTGACCGATGGTCGCCTGGAGATGACTCGGCACGCGTTTGAGATCGAGGGTCGCGCACGCGGTTGCCGCGTCACCACAGGACGGGTTCGCGCCCGCCGAAGCTTTGAAAACCTGCGCGTGCGCTTGTACGCGGACCGGGCTCGACGCGTCATACGTGAGCACCATCGGGTCGGCGTTTGCCCCATCGCCGGGGCCGTGCTGGCGCACCTTGAGGACGGATGGCAGGTTCGTTATGAGCAGTTCCGCCGCGGCGAGCAAGCCGTCGACGTCGGGCAGCGTGCCCTTGCGCGTGTCGGCTTGCACCTTCATCTCGAGCGGCTTGAGGCCGTCGCCCAAGTCGTAGGCCGCGTCGAAGCCGTCGGCGTCCTGATCGTAGGAAACGCTACGGATCTTTTCGAAGCGCGCTCGGCCGCGCAGCGCGATGTCGTTGGTTGACGGCTGCCGGAATTGCAGCAGCGCGTGTAGGTCTTGTGTGGGCTCGAGCACGCCGAGCGGTCCCGGATGGCCCTTCACGAGGTGACCGTCGACCGCGAGCACGCCGATTTCGCCGGCCGTGCCGGGCTTGCAGGCCGGTGACACGTCGTAGAACGCGTAGTCGCAGGCGTAAAACGCGATCTTCGAGTCGTTCTTCGCGCTGTCGATGAGCGCCGACAGGTTCGTCGGCAGCTTCGTGACGGTGGCGTCCGCGCAGGCGACGTCGTGCAACGGGTTCGGGTCGTTGCAGCTCGCGCCGCCGACCGTGTACTCGCCGTGGAGGCCGAGGTTGATGCTGCTGCCCGCCGGACCCTGGGTGAGAACGCGCACGGGTCCGCTGGTGTCACCCGTCGGCACCGCCACCTTGGCCGTGAGGAAACTCGGGATGTTGTCGATCTTGATGTCAGCGGCCGCGGCGACGTCGTCGGCGAGGTTGGCCGGCGTGGCCTTGTCGAGGTGGACGCGCGCGGAGCCCAGCACCGAGAACCCTGAGGACGCATGCCAGTCGAACACGATCGGCGACTTGGTGACCGAGGTGTCCGCGAAGGGCTTGAGCTGCTGGCATTCCTTGGTCACCGGGTCGGTGCCATTCACCAAGTCACCACCGCTGTTCTGGAAGCACAGGTTGATGGTGGACGGCAGCGGGTTGATCAACGCGTGCGCCGCGAGGTCGACGCGCTGGCCCGGTAGTTGCGGCAAGCGGACGCCCTGCACATCGGCGTCGACGGCCAGGTTCTGTCCGCCGCCGACCTGTGTGCGGGCCCCGAACGTGCCGCCGGAGTTCACGTATTGCAGTTCCTTGATATGGACCATGCGGCCGACGGCCTCGAAGGACACGAGGTTCGGGTTCGCGTTGTCGCCGCGAGCCGTGACGCCGACGAAGTTGGGCGCAGGCGACACGGGCTGGGGCAGGTTGGCCGGACGGGACAGGAAGTCGCGGACGTTGACGCGCACGGCGCCAATTTCGTCCTCGGTGCCCGCGGCGCACGCGGGTGTCGCGAGGTCGTAGTTGTAGTCGCACGTATGGAACTCGAGCCGTTGCAGCGTCTCGTCCGCGCCTTGGACCGTGCGCATGCGCAGGAACCGCGACAAACCGTCGAGCTCGGCTTGGGCGACGAGCGGCGCGATGTCGCCCGGGCCCTGCGGGCCGAGCACGACGTTGGCGCGGAAGTCGGGCTGAATGCCGCCGGGTCGAGGAATGTCGTCGACCTCGATCCGGGTCTCAGGCTGGCCTTGCGGTGTGTGCAGGCCGTTGCGCACCCGCGCTTCGATGTGCGCGGGAATCGAGCGGGCCCGGAAGTCGGCACAGATCGTGCCGGCGGCTCCGCACACCGCGTTCACCGCGGCGGTGGCTTGTCGGATCTCGGCGTGCGCGTCGAGGTCTACCGACTGGGACGCGTCGTACGTGACCTTGAGCGGGTTCACCGCTTGATCCGTGCCTGGAGGCGTGAACGACATGTCCATCGAGTCGGGCAGCGGCGAGATCTTGGCGAAACCGTCGATCAGTGCGCCGGTGGGCCGCTGGTCGATGCCCATATGCCCGACGAAGGGCACCTCGCCATCTCCGATGCCCGCGTGAATCTTGTAGCCGCCGCCCAGCTGGTCGAAGCTGATGTTCCTGAGCCGCTCGGCGCGTCCCATGATGAGTTGCTCGTTGCCGGCGCCTACGGGTACCTGCTGAAAGCTCGCGTACTGCCGCTCGTCAGGAGTCCACGGCACGAGCTTGGTCGGCGTGAAGAAGTTCTGCACCCGCGCTTCGATCGCGCCGATACCGGTGCCCGAAGCGGTGAACTTCGCGTGGGCCTGTTTTGCTGCGGAGTTCATATCCCACTCGCCGTGCATCACGGCCGGGAGTTGTTCGACGTCGGCGCGCGCGACCAACGGCGGCTTGCCCACGGTCGTGGTAACGAGGTTCGCCTGGAGGTCGGGCAGACGGGAGTTGGGGCGCGAGCGGTAGTCGATCGAGCCGCCGGTGGCCGTCTGATTGAGGTCAATCGCCATCGCCCGCGGCAGGCGGTCAATGCGCACGACGCCGTTGGTCGTGCCCGTCGACGTGGTGAGGTTCAGGTTCGAGGTGAGGTCGACTTCGCTGTCCACACCGTGCGCGTACGTGATGTGCTGGCCCGCGTTGTCGGTGCCGTAGTTGACCTGCACCGCGTTCGGGAACGGCCGGTAGTTCAGCGCGAAGTCGGCCTTCGTCGTGCCCTGGTCGAACCCGGCGATGATCGACAACGGACCTTGGTACGGCGCCGCGATCGCGCCGAGGCGGAAGTCGCTGATGCCCGGGTGCAGGCCGAGTTGCTGGCCCGTCGTGTCGATCACGGCCTGAATCGGGTTGAACATCTTGTCCAACCCGGCGACGGTGGCCTTCCAGTACTGCGGGATGCTGCCGCCGGGCCCGGTGTCGTAGCCGAAGCGGAAGTTCATGTCGGGGTTCGAGCCGCCGACGTCCTTCACGGTGAGCTTGACCTGGATCTTCAGATTCGGTGTGTTCGGCGTGAGAAGGGGCGCGGTGATGAGGCGGTTGATCTGGATGTTCGGCGCCAGCACTTGGCCGATCTGGGGCGGGTTAAGGAACGCGCCGTCGACGTTCACGAGGTTGACCGCGACGGTGACGTCGGGGATGAGGTCGCCGTCGATGTCCACGGGCGTCGGCGCCTGCAGCACGCCGGGTTGGCCGATGGGCAGGTTCAGCAGGCTGGCCTGGTGCCCGTTCGACGTGGACTCGACTTGGTACACGAGCACGGGCACCGGAACCGCGGACGCAGGGGCCGCGGTCATGAACTGCCCGGCGATGAGGCCGACCAACGCGAGGAGGAAACTGAGAACTGTTGGGACGCCGAACAGCAGGGCGCCCAACCGGCGATGGCTGCGCGTACTCATTACAGCGGCGGCGGGAAGTTGGGCGCGGTCACGTGATGTGTCCGCGAGGGTGGTGGCGTATCCGCCTTGTCGAGCGCGTCAGGCATGCTCACCGAAACCTTCGCGTCGAAGGGGCAGCCGAGGATGACGACCTTGCACGGCCCGGGAATCAGCGTGAACTGATACCGAACGGCCACGTTGGTTGACTCTCCGGCCAGGAGGTCGCCGAGGTTCTGCGGCGTAGGACCGAGCGAGGAGACGTACGCAGTAGGTGATGACGCCTCGGTCAGCACCGTGTTGAACGCGTCGCCTGGTCCGGTGTTCGTGATCTTGTAGATGACCGTCACCCGTCGGCTCACGTAGTCGACGCCGAGGTTGCCCCAGTTCGTCTCGACCACGTCGACCTGCAGGTTCGGTTGCAGCACGGAGATGTTGCCGTCGAGCTTCAACTGCCACGCGTTGTCGGCGCCGGGCGCGACGCCGGAGTTGACGTTGAAGGTGCCAAGACCTGACGCGTTGCGATACGCACCGGTGGCGAACGCCGAGTCGATCGTCCACGTGCCAGCTCCGCTGATCGTGGTGCCGTCGAAGAAGAGGCTGGGCACCGCGCACGTTCCCGAGGACAGGCGCAGCGGCACCGAGCCGCGTTGGTTGCTGATCGTCGCGTGCGACTCAGTGCCCTGAAGGAAGGCGCGCGCCGCGGAACCGGTGAGCTGCGTGCCGACCGGCTCGTCGCCGTCGTGGTGCACGTCGAGGGTGGCCCGGAAGAAACCGGGCAAGCTCGCCGACAACAACGGCGAGGCTGGTTGTTCGAGACTGACATGGCGGTATTGACCGCTGCCGCCGTCCGCACAGCGCCGGCCCGGGTCTTGAATGCGGTTGGACGCATTTGTCCCGGCAAAGGTGCCTGTGAGCGGTTGCGGCGCGGGACCCGCGTTGGCGGGCTCGGCGGTCGCAACCGGGAGTGCGGACGCGGCGAGCAGGGCAACAACCCCAGTCGCACGCATCAAGGACCGCTGCGTCACCGACTTCCTCCCCTGGCGCCGACCTGGGGTCGGGCGCCAGTAGGTGTAACGCCGCCGCAAGAAAACTCTTGCGAAAAGATCTGAAAATTCTGTTAGTCGCCTGTGTCCCTTTGGCTCGGTAGTGTCGAAACACGTCTAAAGAACCCCGCCCGAAACCAAATTTGTCGCGCCCCGCGGTTTGGATTACCGCCGTCACCCTCCTCGTGGTGATCGCGTTCGTCGCGGTCGTGGTTGCGAACGGCAGCGGTAGCGGAGTTGGCAACGGCACCACCAACAACACCGTCACCACGCTCATCAACAAGCCGACGCTTCCGGGCGACGACAACTCCACCGAGTCAACGCTCGGCGGGACCACGGTGCGCTGCAAGGACGGCACCTATACCTTCGTCAGCGGGACGAAGACGCCGGACGAAGACCTGTGTAAGAACAACGGCGGCGTCGACGAACGGGTGCCCTAGTGGCGGAGCCGCGCAGCCCTCACTGGAGCATGGTCATCAACTGTGCCGACATCGAAACGATGAGCGCGTTCTGGTGCGGGGTGCTCAACCTGACGCCGCACTCTGACGGGGCCACCTTCCGCGTGTTGCGCGGCGAGCACGGCATGGTGGCGCTGCAGGTGGCCGACGACCCGGTGACTTACCGCCACCAGATGCACGTCGACATCTACTGCGCGGCAGCCGACAAACAGTCCGAGTGCGACCGGGTGGTCGGCCTCGGCGCCCGTTACCTTCGCGACAGCGAAGAGCCCAACGATCCGTACGTCGTGTACGCCGACCCGGAGGGCAACGAGTTCTGCATCTGCCCGCTCTAAACCGGCCTATGCCAAGTCGCGGATGCCCAGGTACACCGAGCGCGAGCTGATCGGAAGGTCGACCTGGAGCCGGCCGCGGCTGTCGGCGATCCGCGTTTGCGAACCGACCCGGTAGGTACGGCCGGGCGCGAACAGCGGGGCCGTGTCTACGTGTAGCCAGCCCGCGCCCCGAACGGCGAAGCCGAGGCGGCTCACGTTGCTGAGTTCTAGGAAGGACGTTTCGTCGGGCTGGTCCGACCGGAACGTCCAGCCCCACAACGAAAACGCCGACGTGGCCGACCGATAGGAGAACGGCACCGCGGGTGGCGCCGGTCGCGGGCGAGCAAACCCGGCCTCCGCGATCGGCAGGAACTCCCGCAGGTCGTTCACCCAGTACGGCCAGTCGTGGACGCCGTGCTCGAACGTGGCGCGGTGGTCGATACCGGCGCGGGACAGGGCGCGATCGAACGCGTGGTTCATGAAGGCGATGCCGCGCTCGTTCAATACCGCTCCGGGGCTCGGCGCCTTCACGGCGAGGTTGTCGTAACGACCGGGCGTTCCGTCCCCCACGCGCTGGTACAACGCGAGCGGGCGCAAGTTGGCGGCGAGCGCGGTCGGGTCGTGGTTCTGCCAGCGCACCGCTTGGGTCACGGGGTCACCCCAGATGCAGTTGTCAGGGAATTGCCGGTCCGCGGCGTTCGCGGCCACGGACTGCACCAGCGGCCCCACCGGCGACACGAGCGTGCTGTTGACCGCACCCGAGAACGCGCCCGCGGCCACGAAGAGATCCGGGTGACGCGCCGCGTAGGACATCGCGCCAAAGCCGCCCATCGAGTTGCCGGCGATGGCGCGCCCTTCGCGGCCCGCGACGGTGCTGAACGTCGCGTCGACCCACGGGATGAGTTCGCGGATGTGGAACGACTCCCACGCCGGCACCGGCGCCGGACCGTTCGCGGCGACCCGGCCCACGCCCTGGCCGTACCAGTCCGAATAGAAACCGTCGTAGCCGCCTTCGGGCATCACGACGATGACCGGGCGCGCGGCGACGACCGCGTCGACGCCGTGGCGGGTCCAGTCCCGGTAGACCCCGCCACCGTGGCCGTGTAGCAGGTAGAGCACCGGATACCGCCGGCCACTCGAGTAACCGGACGGCAGGCGAACTATCGCGTGCACGTTCGCACCCATCGCGTTCGACGCGAAGGTGTAGAGCCCCGAACCGTTCGGGGGCGCGCCGGTCAGCTTGAGACCGACCTTGGGCGGCGCGGCCCGCGGCACGCACACGGGCGAGGCCGCATGCCGGACCGAGGCCGTGGCCGGGAACGCCGGCAGCGCTGCGAGCGCGACGCCAGCAGCTACAGCCCTTCCCCAGCGCCTCAGTTGCATCATTACGAGACGGAGTTTCGCACTCCCGCGACGGTTTCGGACTTCAGCGTGCGTGCAACGCAGTACGGACGCGTCGCCCCGCGCCACAAAGTTGGGGCATTTGCCCCATGTGCAATTCGACGGGTTTCGGTACTTTGGTCGAAGCAAACAAAGGAGCCCCCCAATGACCCGTCGCCACTTTGCGCGTCGCATTGTTGTCACCGCCTTACTCGCGGGTGTCTTGAGTACCTCGATGGGCGCCGCCGAGGCCCGGCCGGGTCCAGACGGCGACGTCGTGCGGGCCTGGAACACGGTCGCGTTCGACACAGTGCGACAAACGGGCGGCAGCGATGCCGTGGCGGCCCGTCTTTACGCGATGGTCGACGTCGCGATGTTCGGCGCGGTGCGCGGGGTGAGTTCACCGCGTGGGTTGCCGCTGCTCGGGCTGCTGTTCAGGTCGGAACACGGCGACCCCGTCGCGGCGGCGGCCAGGGCCGCGCACGACGTGCTGTCGTCGCTCTACCCGTCGCGGGCGGCCACGTACGACGCGCAGCTCGGCGCTGATCTCGCAACCGTCGGTTCACCCGGTCAGTCGCAGCACGGTCAGGAGGCGGGCGCCCGCGCCGCGGCGGCAGTCCTGCAGGCCCGCGCCGACGACGGCTCGTCCGGAGTGGAGACGCAACCGGCGGGTAGCGGTCCCGGTCAGTTCCGCACGGCCTGGGACGCACACTTTCGTCACCTCAAGCCCTTCGCCATCGAGGACCCGGAGCGCTACGTAGGGCCGCCTCCGCCGCCGCTCGACAGCGCGGAATACGCCGCGTCGTTCAACGACGTCAAGGCGGTCGGTTCGAATGCGCCTGACCCGACGGCGTCGGCCACGTTCGACTTCTGGAAGCTCAGCACCGGAACGAATCAGCCGCCGGGCGCGTGGCTACAGATCGCGCAGTCGATGTCCGAAGCTCGCGGCTTGTCCCTCGACGACACGGCCAAGTTGTTCGCGCTGGAGAGCATGGCGCTCGCTGACGTGGTCGCGCCCACCAACGAAACGAAGTTCAGGTACCGGTACTGGAGGCCTGAGACGGCGATTCGCGAGGCAGACCCGACGGTCAACCCGCAGACAATTCCTGACCCGGCGTGGAAAGGACGCGGCGCCGTGTCGGGCACCCCCGAGCACTTCTCGGGCCACAGCTCGTTCAGTGGCGCCGGTGCGACCGTGCTGGCATTGTTCTTCCGTCGCGACACCATTCCCGTCACGGTTACGACTGATTCAGGCGGCGGCGCGAGCCGTTCGTACGTGGGCTTCTCGGCAGTTGCGGCCGAGGCGGGCCGATCGCGCGTGCTTGGCGGCCAGCACTTCGAGTTCAGCAACCAAGACGGCTTACGCGCCGGACGGCTCGTCGGCGAAGAGGTGATGCGCCGCTTCGGTGGTCGCTGAGCGCTACTGCAGCGCCATCTTCGGCTCGCCCAGGGTGTTCTTGCCGGTGGACGAGCGCACGCACGTACCGCTGCGCGGTGCGCCAGCGTTGTACGCCAACCGCATGCAGTTGCGCATGGCGAGCTGACCCCAGTAGTTCGCGTGCACGCTCTCTTGGATCTGGTAGTCGCTACCGAATGTGCTCGTCGTGCGCAGCTGGTTCACCCACTCGGTCTTGTCGACCGCGGTGCTCGCGGTCCACGACGAGACGCCCTTCTCTTCGAGCAGGCCAACGGTGTTCTCACACAGCCGTCGCCCGTTGAGTGACTGCGCCAGATCGAGGATGCGGATGTTCGCCAACCCCGTCTGGGTGGCCGCGTTGCGAACCGAGTTGTTGAACGTCGGCACGACGGTGTTGTTGGCCCAGTCGGCATCGCGGTTCCACATGCCGCAGCCGCCAATCGTCTGGCGGTCGTAACCGGACTCGGGGTAGCGGTTTGCCGAGCCGTACGGGATGGGAGACCAGTACGTGTGGACCATGATCGTGTACGCCGAGTCGGCGTAGCCGGCAGTCGCCATCGCCTGGCGCACGTTGAGGAACGACTGCTTGATCGCCGCCGTCTTCGCCGCGATGTTCGCCGACGTGAACCGCGACGCGATGTCGCTGTCGTCGTTGCAGTAGTTCTTCCACCACGTCGGCGACGTGTACCAATCGACGAAGCACGCCTGGAGGATGTCGGCGAAGCCGTAGTCGTTGGCGCCGATCAGCACTGCGACCATCTTCACGTTGTGTGTGGCCGCGAACTGCTGCAGCGCCAACGCCTGCCCTTGGCCGTAGGGGCCGTTGTAAAAATCGAGGCCGGGCTTGAAGTCGCCGTCGTCGCCACCGCCGTGGGTGGCCGTCCGCGCTCCCGAGCACGCGAGGTTCAGCGAGTTCACGCCACCGCCGATGTGAATCGCCGCGGCCTCTGACCGGTGGCATCCGGAAATCTGTTCGGCCGTACGCGACGCGTTGTCCCAGTACGCGTTGGCGCCACCGGCGTCGATCAGCGAACTGGCGTTGTTGGTGTTGCCGGCCCACCGGCCCGCCTCACCCGAGATCGCCGAGTCGCCGAGGCTGATCACCCACGGCGTACCAACGCCGGGGCCGTCAGCGCGCGCCGGTAGCGCGGTCGCGGTGAGTCCGGCGGCGACTAGCGCGCCCGCCAGAAGGATGCGGACACGGCCACTTGCGATGAGTCGCATGAGATTCCCCCCATGTGGTTTTTGCCAGCCGGCGGCACGATAACCCCGCCCGGCACCTCGTTGCTAGGAACCGACGCGTGCCGAAGGAGTGAACGTAACTGGAAGGTGCTTCACACCGCCGACGAGCGGGATGCCCATCGCTTCGAGGTGCTTCAACTCGCCACTCACTTCGAGATCGGGCAGGCGCGCGAACAACTGACGGAACACCACCGACAACTCGCGGCGAGCGAGGTGCGCGCCGAGGCAGAAGTGCGGGCCGGGCCCGCCGAAGCCGACGTGGGAGTTCGGGGTGCGATCAACCTTGAACGCTTCGGGATCGTCGAAGGCCTTCGGGTCGCGGTTTGCCGCGCCGTAGAACAGCACGAACCGGTCCCCCTCCTTGAAGTTCTCGCCGGACAGCGTGACGTCGTGGGTGGCCGTGCGACGCATGAAGGTGACGGGCGAGGCGACCCGCACGATTTCTTCGATCGCCGGCTGCGTGAGGCCGTCGACGTCGGCGGCCCACTTGGCGCGCTGATCCGGGTTCTGGGACAGCAGATGCACGCCGTGGCTGATCGCTGTGCGCGTGGTGTCGTTGCCGGCCACGGCGAGAAGGATGAAGAACGGGGCGATCTCGTTCGGCGCCAACATGTCCTCGCCGAGGTCGTTGTGCACCAGCGCCGAGGTGAGGTCGTCCTTCGGGTTCTTGCGACGGTCCTCGGCCAGTTCGTTCATCAAGTTCGTCAACTGCATCCCGGCGGAGAACAGCGCGGTCATCACGTCTTGCCCGCCCATCATCTCCGGGTCGCCGGCACCCAGGATCACGTTCGTCGCGTCGAGCACCGTCTTGAACTCGCTGCGCGGGATTCCCATCATGTCGCAGATGACCAAGAGCGGGAACGGCTGCGACAGCACCTCCACGAGGTCCGCCTCGCCCGTCTCGCAGAAGTCATCGATCACTTCGGTGCAGATCGTTTCGACCGAATCGAGCACGCCTTGGAGCGCTCGGGGCGTGAATGAACGCGCCACGATGCCGCGCTGCCGCGCGTGGCGCGGGTCGTCCATCGTTATGAACGAGCCGAAGAACTCGAGCGCTTCGGCGGGCATGTCGGCAATGGAGGTCGACCCCTTGCCGGAACAGAAGTCCTCCGGACGCCGGCTGATTTCCATGACCTCGTCGAAGCCGGTCACGGCGTAGAACTCGTCGGGCTCACCCGTCATCGGGTTGTCAGTGGCGCCCTTTGTGAACGGGCTAATCGCGCGAAGACGCGCAAATTCCGCCATGCGCTCATTGAGAGGCAGCTGCCAAAATTCCGGGTCCGTGAACGTCATGGTTAGGACTATTGCATGACCCCATCTGCTGGCCGCCCCGGTGCGGTCGATCGCGTCGACGCGGCCGCCCGCGCCTTCGGGCTTGGTATCGAGATTCGCGAGTTCCCCGATGGAACGCGCACTGCCGATGAAGCCGCGGCCGCCATCGGTGTCGCGGTCGGACAGATCGTGAAGTCCTTGGTGTTCGCGGTGGACGGAGCGATGACTCTGGCGTTGGTTTCCGGCGCCAACCGCCTCGACGAGAAAGCGCTCGCCCGCGTTGCCGGCGGGGCCCAGGTCACGCGTGTCGACGCGGACGCCGTTGCGTGCGGCCACCAGCTACGCGATCGGCGGCATCCCGCCATTCGGTTTTCCCGCGCCCCTGCCGACGTTCGTGGACCGCGACCTGCTCGGCTTCGATGTCGTCTGGGCCGCGGCCGGAAGCCACACGCACGTATTCGCCATCACACCCGCAGAATTGATCCGCGTAACCGACGGCGCGGTCGCAGACCTCAAACCGGTCAGCTGAGGTCGCGCAGCAGCGCCTCGGCCATGTCCAGATAGGGCGCCGCGTGGCGATCGGCGAACGCGGCGCGGGCGGCGGTGGCCAGCCTGACCGCCTCGGGTCGATCTTCGGCGCGACCGCGGTCGTTCAGCATTCGGGCGAACCAGTAGTCGACGTGCGGCGCGTCGACCGGAACGGGATCTTCCGCGGCGATGCGGGTCGCCTCGACATAGTGCCGCTCCGCCTCGTCAAACATGCCGGCGGTGGCGGCAACCATCCCGGCGAGGCGCTCGGAAATGACGAACTCGAACCACACGTAGCGGTACCGCTCGCTCAGCCGCGCCGCGACGGGATAGTGCTCGGCCGCCAAATCCTTGAGTCCGAGCAGAGACGCGGCGACCAAGACGCCGTGGAAGCGGAACTGCTGCCCGGCTGGGTGTGCGCCGTTTCCAACCGGGACCACGAAAGTCGCCGTGTCGTTTATGAGCGTCAGGCACGCGTCGCGCTCGCCCGCGTATGCCAACGCCATGATCTTCGCCGCCTCGCCGATCCCCGTCCATGCGGACGCCGGCATGAGTCGAGTGGCCTCGTCGGCGTGGTGCAGCGACTCCGCAAACTGGCCCTGCGCCTGCGTCGCCGCCGACAGCCACGCATAGGTCAGCGCTATCCAGGGCGAGTTGATCGACTCGAGCATCGGTAGATCGGCCAAGGCGGCGCGCTGATTCGCATCGACGTCAGCGCTCATCACGTAGTCGGCCCAGTGAACGGTGCGCGTACAGAGCGACTCGGTACCGATGTGGCCCACCCGCGCCGCGAGTTCGGCGCCCTCGGCGGCCACCGCTCTCGCTTCGCCGCGCTGACCGCTCCACAACAACGAGAAGCCGAGCCACGACAGCGCGTCGGCGAGTGTCCACGCGTCCGTCGAATTGCGCAGTCGAGCCACGGCTTCTCGCCCGCGTTCGATGCTCTGCTCGAGCAAACCGAAGTTCCAGCCGTTGAGCGACTCGGTCCACGCCATCACGCCGAGGCTGCGATCGTCGGTAACGTCACCTGCCGCCGCGCGCGCCTCCGCCATCGTCGTAACGGCTTCGTCGTAGAGCCCACCAAAACCGAGCAGCGATCCCAGCCCGCCAGCCACGAGCAGCCGCTCCGGAATTGCTTCGTCACCGACCGCCTGTAACCCGGCGTACATCGTGGTGAACGCGTCGTCGAAGCGCCCGAGCCACATCAGCGACACGCCCATCTGCCACGACAGCAGCCCGGCGGCGGCGCGGTTCTCGGCGCGCAAGTGGTGCTCCACCGCCTGCTGCCACGTTGTCAGGCAATCCTCCAATCGGCCCAACGCGCGCAAGGCGTTTCCCCGGAGCTGCAAGAGCTCGCCCATCCGTTCGTCGTCGGTCTCGTCGACGAGTGCGAGCGCATCTTCAAGCAGTCGGATGGCCGACTCGAACGCGGCGCCGCCAACGGCGCGCTCGGCCGCGGCCATCAACATGTTGATGAGGCGTTTCGGGTCGGCGGCCGCGCCGGCTTTGAGCAAGTGGTCGGCGAGTTCCTGCGGCCGCAACTCCGACGCGTTCGGGTCCAGCCGCTCGATCGCATCGGCGACCGCGAGATGGAGGCGTTGACGACGCAGCACGGAAAGACCCGACAGCAGCGTCTGACGAATCAACTCGTGCGCGAACGAGAAGACCACCTCGCCGTCGCGTTCCTCTGACACCAGCACCTGGGCGGTTTCGGCGTCGTCCACGATGTCGAGCAGCGCGCTCGCCGAGAGTTCGGTCACCTGTTCGAGCAGTCGGAACGGGAACGCCCGCCCAATGACAGCGGCCGCGGCGAGCGCCTTCTGCGGCCCGGGCCCGAGGCGCTCGAGCCGGCGGCCGACGACCAGGCGCACGCTCTCGGGGACATCGAGCTCGTCGATCTTGAGGTCGGCGCGGAACTCACCCTTTTCGTCGAAGACGCGCCCCTCCTCGACGAAGTGGCGGAAGACCTCACCGACGAAGAAAGGGTTGCCCTCGGTCTCGGAGTAGACCGCGTCCACGATCGCGCTTGGCGGCGTGCGCCCCGACAGCGCCTCGATCATCGTCGCGACGTCGTCTAGGCCAAACCGGTTGAGGTGCACGCGTTCGACGGTCTGCGCCCGCACCATTCGTTCGAGGCTGGCCGCGAGTGGCCGCGATACCTCAAGTTCGACGTCGCGATATGTCCCGATGCCGAGAATGCGGTGGTGCGGTACCACCTCCGAGATGTGCTCGATCAAAAGGAGCGTTGATTCGTCGCCCCAGTGGATGTCGTCCATCATCATCACGAGCGGGAAACGCTTGGACCCGCGCGCGATGAACGACGCAACTGCGTTGAAGAAGTAGCGGCGCTGCTGCTCGGGCGGCAGTTCGAGCGCCTCAGGGATGTCCGGAAAGCGGCGACGCAACTCGGGCACCATGCGCGCGATCTCGGGCGCGTCGTCGGCCATGTCCTCGCGCACGACGTCGGCGGGCATCAGCGACAACGCCTGCTCGAGCATCTCCACGAACGGCGAGTAGGCCACCGAACCCTCGGACTCGTAGCACCGACCGAACACGGCTAGGGCGCCGCGCCGCTCGGCTTCGCGGATCACTTGGCGCACCAGCGCGGTTTTCCCGACGCCGGGCTCGCCGCCGATAAGCACAACGCCGCCGTGCCCGTCGATCGCGGCGGCCAGCTTTTCTCGCAACATCGCGAGCTGTTCCTCACGGGCCACGAACACGGGTGTCTTGGGCCCGGATGATTCGCGGACCCAGAGCACGTCCCACAAACGCCACGGCGTAGGAAAGCCTTTGAGGTCGTGTTCGCCGGCGTCGCGGTAACTGATGTCCGGGATGGTGCCGGCCAGTTGGCGCGTCACGTCCGAAATCAACACTTGGCGTCCGATCGCGGCCGAACAGACGCGGGCGGCGGCGTGCACGGCCTCGCCGGAAATCTGTCCGCCGGTGTGCGTGACCTCGCCGGTGTTCAGGCCGATCCGTACCTGCAACGGCGGACCCCCGCGCTGGCGATTGAACGCGTCGAGCGCGCGTTGGATGCCGATCGCGCACGCGAGCGCGCGCTTGGTCGAAACGAACACCACGAGGAATCCGTCACCCAGCGCCGCGTGTTGGTCGTAACCCTGATGTTCGGCGACCTGAGCGCGAATCAACTCGTCGTGCTGGCGCAACAGCTCGTCGGTCTCGGTGTCACCGAGGGTGGTGCGTAGCGACGTCGAGCCTTCGATGTCGGTGAACATGATTGTCACCGGACCCTCTGGCAAAGCGGGTGCGTCGCGCAGGTCCGCCATCAGCGGAACGGTAGCGGCTTAAAGACGGGCGACTTCCTCGGTGCGATTCCGCACCAAGTCGTTGAACGCCTGCCCTGGGCCGACGTGATCCCACAAGCTCGGCGGGAAGTGCGAGACGTACATCGTGCGCCGCATGCCTTCGCCGGTTGGCTTGGGTGAGGCGTGCATCACGTCCTTTATATGCACGGTGACATCGCCGGGCTCGGTGTCGATGGCAACGACCGGGACGTCGGCGAACCGCTGCTGCCATCCGTTGTGCAAGGACTGGCCGTGGCTGCCGGGCACGAACGTGATGTTGCCCGTCGCCGCGTTCGAACCGGTGAGCTGGATACCCACGCCGACCGACGGGCAGTAGATGGCGTGGCCGCCCATGCCGCAGTCCTGATGCCACGGGATGTTGGACAGGCCCTGCGTCTTGCCCGGAACCTTGAGCAAGATCGCCGCGCCCTCCATGCGGTCGTGCGACGGACGGAGGTCGTCGCGCAGCAGTGTGCCGAGCCGGGTTATGCGCGGGTCGTACTCCGTTGCGTTCATCAGGTCCGACCGCAGGCCCGCGTAAACGAGGCGGCACAGCGCGTCGTTGCCCTCCTCGTCGGTCACCCACCACGACTCGTCGTCACCGCGGCGGGCGATTGATGCGAGCCGGTCCACCTCGGCGTTGAGCGCCGCGATCTCATCGGCCGAGAACACGCCTCGGACGTGCAGGTACCCCGTGGTCTCGAGGTAGTGACGGAGTTCGTCGTCGGAGTCGTCGAGCGTGAACGATCGTGTGAGGTCGACGCCGGACAGGTCGACCCGCGCCGGGTCGTAGAGCGGCACGCCGGCGTGCACGAGCGTCAATAGCGGACCCCAGTTCGCCAGCGTGGCGAAGTCCCCGCGCTCGTAGGTGATCTCGTTGGCGAGGTGCAGGTTGACCAGCGTGCGTACCTGCGTGGTGAGGTCGCTCCAGGCGTCAGCCGATATCGACACGACGGCGCGGGCGTCGGCGTCGAGTCCGTCGGCGGCGACCACGCCCTCGTCGGCCAGGAACCGGTACGTCGTTACGCGCGGGCCGACCCGAAACGCCACCGGGGCCAGGTCCGGCGTTACGCGCACTACCGCGGACAGATCAGCTTCGGCCAACGCGTGCAGAGCCACTTAGGGACCCTACCCCCAGCGGCTCTACGCTCGACCCCGGTCGAGGGAATGAGGAGAAAACAATGAGCGACCTCAAGGGCCGACGCGTCCTCATTACCGGCGCGGCGCGCGGCATCGGCGCGGCGCTCGCGCAGCGACTCCACGCCCGCGGCGCGCGGGTCGCCATCGCGGGTTTGGAACCGGAACTGTTGGCTGAAGTGGCGACGTCGGTGGACGGGCCGCACTGGTTCTGTGACGTCACCGACCGTGCCCAAGTGGACGATGTGGTGGCGAGGGCAGTCGACGGGTTGGGCGGCCTCGACGTAGTCGTCGCAAACGCTGGCGTCGCGGCGCAATTGCCGCTGGTTGGGGGCGACCCGTCGATCTTCGATCGCACGGTCGCCGTAAACGTCATCGGCACCTACAACACGCTGCCGCGCCGCCGGGCCCCACATCAGTCATCCGAACGGCTACGCCGTTGCGATTGCGTCGATGGGCGCCGCCGTTCATCTTCCGCTGATGGGTGCCTACTCGGCGTCCAAGGCCGCGGTAGAAGCGCTCGGCAACACCCTGCGTCAAGAGCTGCGCCCGAGCGGGGCGCGCGTCGGCGTGGCGTACTTCGCCGAACTCGACACTGACATGACCGACCGCGGCTTCGACACTGAGGCCGCGCGTCAACTCACAGGGGGTCGTTCCATCACGCGGGTGACGCCGCTCAACGCGGGAATCAACGCGCTCGAGCGGGGCATCGCGAAACGCAAGCGCATCATCGTGGCGCCGTGGTGGGCGCGACCTGCGCTGTCGACGCGTATGGGCGTGCAGCTCGTGCTCGAACCGCTCGTGCGGCGTAACCTCGCCAAGGCCCTCGAAACCGCGCGTGACGAGCAGGTCGAACTGACCACGCCGCAGCCGAAGTGAGCACCGACGGGCCCCGCATCGCTCCCGGTACGCGGAAGGACGTCGGGCTACTCGGCTGGGCCGTGAGTTGGGTGAGCGGCCGGGTCAGCGGCACGGGCCCGCCGAATCTGTTCCTGACACTTGGTCGCAACCGGAAACTCTTCCGCGGATGGCTCCACTTCGCCGGCCGACTGATGCCGGGCGGTCGGTTGCCCCGCCGCGAGACCGAGATGATCATCTTCCGCGTGGCCCACGCTCGCGAGTGCGCCTACGAGATCGCGCATCACACGCACCTCGCCCGGCGCGCCGGCGTCGACGACTCCGCGCCCACGGCCCGCGATCAAGTGTTGTTGGACGCCACAGACGAGTTGCTCGCCTCCCGCGACCTGAGCGACGCCGCCTGGGAGGCGCTCGGCCAGCAACTCGACGATCGGGAACGTCTCGAGTTCCTCTTCCTCGTCGGCCACTACGACATGCTCGCCACCACGATCAACACACTCCGAGTGGAAACCGACGCCCGCCGCCGTTAGATGTTCTGGGAGGCTGGCCGTGTGTACAGCGATGGAGAGCGCGTCGCGCGGCAGATGCAGGTTTGGCTCACCGCGGTAACTGTCATTGCCAATCTCGTGGGCGCGATCGTCGTGTTCGCACTACTGCTATGGGTGGTGCCAACCCCCGGCGTCACCGGTGACGTAGGCCTGGCCAACCTGATCGGTGTGCCCGCGTACATCGCGATGGCGCTCGTCGTCGGCGCGGTCCTGGGAACCCGGCGGCTCCTGCCGCGAATGCGTTGGGTGCAAGAGGGCCGGGCCCCCAGCGCGGGCGAGCAGCGGACGGCGCTGCGCGCACCGCTGCAGCTTCTCGCCGTCGAAGGCGCCCTCTGGGCGGGCGGTGCCGCGCTTTTTACCTTGGTGAACGGGGTGCGTAACGCAGAACTGATCGCGCCGGTTGCGTTCACGGTGTCGCTGGGCGGCATCACTACGTGCGCAACCGCGTACCTGCTCAACGAACGGGTGCTTCGACCCGTCGCCGCATTGGCGCTTTCCCACGATCCGCCCGACCGCCCGTTGGTGCCGGGGCTTACGGCGCGCGCGTTGCTGACGTGGACGCTCGGTTCGGCCGTGCCCGTCGCCGGGTTGATTCTCGTTGCCGTGTTCACGTTGGCGGGACGGAAAGTGTCCAGTGACCGACTCGCCGTCACCATCGTCGGGTTGGGCGTGATCACGATCACTGTCGGACTACTCACAACCATGCTCGCGGCTCGGGCTACGACGGTGGCGGTGCAGTCGGTGCGCAGCGCCCTCACTCTGGTCGAAGCCGGCGACCTGGCCGTACGAACAGAGGTTTTCGACGGCACCGAGGTCGGCCTGCTCCAGGCGGGCTTCAATCGGATGGCCGAAGGCCTCGGCGAGCGTGAGCGCATCCGAGATCTGTTCGGGCGCCACGTCGGCGAGAGCGTGGCGCACAGCGCCATCGCCGGAGTCGTCGAGTTGGGCGGTGAGGTGCGCGACGTCGGCGTCGTGTTCGTCGACGTGATCGGCTCGACCACCCTCGCCGCCACCCGGCCTCCGGCCGAAGTCGTCGACGTGCTGAACCGGTTCTTTGCGGTGGTCGTCGACGTTGTCCATCAGCACAAGGGATTCGTCAACAAGTTCCAGGGCGATGCCGCGCTCGCAGTGTTCGGTGCGCCCGTCGTGCTGGAGGACCCCGCCGGCGCGGCGCTGGCCGCCGCGCGCGATCTTGCCCGACGCCTCGATCGCGAAGTCGGCGACGTGAGCGCCGGCGTCGGAGTGTCCTTCGGGGCCGCGGTGGCCGGCAACGTCGGCGCCGAGCAGAGGTACGAATACACCGTGATCGGCGACCCGGTGAACGAGGCCGCTCGGCTCACCGAGTTGGCCAAGGATCTGCCCGGTCGGGTCGTGGCATCCGGTTCAGCGCGCGACGCCGCTTCACCAGAGGAAGCGGAGCGATGGATGCCGGGCGACGCGGTCCTCCTGCGAGGCCGGCTCGAGCCGACGCGACTCGTTACGCCACGCAACACCGCGCGCGGTTAAGTCGGTATCGCCGCGGGCCAGACGGTCGGGCAGAGGTCGTCGAAGCCATAGGGCTCGCCAAGTTGGCCGCCGCGTTCTTGGAACAACGCCAGGTTGTAGTGCTGCCAGATACCCGGGCGTGAAACGGCGACGACGTCACCGGCCACGAAGTGGACCGCCAATGAACGACGGAGCCGGTCCGACGTGTTGGGCCCGCTGCCGTGAAACGTGAGCGGGTGGTGAAAGCTCACCTGTCCCGCGGCCATCACGACCGACGCCGGCGACGCCACGCGGCCCTCGCCGAAGCCGGCGAGTTGCGCGTCCCGGTCGGTACCGAAGAAATTGCTCGCCCCCTCGACCAGCCCCCACGAGTGACTGCCAGGGATCATCTGCATCGCGCCGTTGTCGTCGTCAACGTCGTCGAAGGCGACCCACGCGGTAACGAAGTCGCCACTCGAGGCAACGGTGTCCCAGCTGGCCCAGTCCTGATGCCAACCGATGGTCGTCTCCGTCGGCCCACCGGGCGGCTTGAACAAGAGCTGGTCTTGCCAGAGCTTCACCACATCGGCGTCGAGCAAGACCGCCGCGATCTCCGCCAGCCGCGCATCAGTGGCCAGCCCGGCGAGGTCAGGGTCGGCCCACCACGCGTTGTCGATCTTGCGCAGATCGTTCGGCCCCGGCTCGAACGGCAGCGCCAAGGTTGGCCGCCGGTCACCGGCGTAGGTCCCGTCCACCACCCGCTGCGTCACCGCGTTGAACCGCGCGACTTCAGAGGCGTCGAACAAGACCGGTGCAATCCAATAGCCGTCGCGTTCGTACGCGGCCCGCGCCGCCTCGGGGTCAAACGTCACGGCGCATCTCTAGCTCAGGCGGCGATGAGTTCGCGCTCCGTAGCCGGTCGTTCAGTGAGCGGTTCGTTGCGGCCGCGGCCCGTCCATGGCATCGCCAGGCGCACGATCTTGCGCACAACCGAACCGAACTGGCTCACCAGTGACCCGCTGTTGTACGGCAGGCCGTAGCGCTCGCACAGTTCGCGTACCTGCGGTGCGATCTCCTTGTAGCGGCGGGCGGGCAGGTCGGGGAAGAGGTGATGCTCGATCTGGTGGCTGAGGTTGCCCGACAGGATGTGGAACAGGCGGCCGCCCTCAATGTTGGCGGAGCCGAGCATCTGGCGGAAGTACCAGTGTCCCTTCGACTCGCCTTCGCACTCGGCGATGGTGAACTCATGCGTACCGGCGGGAAAGTGCCCGCAGAAGATGATCGTGAACGCCCACACGTTGCGCATCACGTTGGCCACCGCGTTGGCCGCGAGCGTGGACAGGAATAACGGCCCCGTGAGCAGCGGCCACACGATGTAGTCGCGGCCCGCAAGCTTGGCGGTCTTGCGCAAGCCGTCGCGCAGCGTCGGCCACGCCTCGGCCCATGTCTTCTTGCCCGCCATCACGCGGTCCACCTCGACGTCGTGGAACATCACACCCAGGTCGAAGTTCAACGCAAGCAGGGTGGCGAAGATCGGGTTGGCCAGGAACACAGGGTTCCAGGGCTGGTCTTCGCTCATGCGCAGCACGCCGTAACCGATGTCGCGGTCCTTGCCCTGCACGTTCGTGAAGGTGTGGTGCAGGTAGTTGTGCGAATGACGCCACTGGTCACCGGGGCACGCGGTGTCCCAGTCGAAGTTCTTGGCCGACAGGTTCGGGTCGCGGGTCCAGTCGTACTGGCCGTGCATCACGTTGTGGCCAATCTCCATGTTGTCGAGAATCTTGGAGATGCCGAGCGCGGCGGTGCCGGCGACCCAGGCCGGAGGGAAGAAGCCGGCGAACAGAAGGCCGCGGCCGCCGACCTCGAGGCCCCGCTGGATGCGGATCATGCGTCGCATGTAGTCGACGTCGGCCTGGCCGAGGTCATCGGCGACCGACTGGCGGATCGTGTCGAGTTCGCGGCCGAGGTCGTCGAGTTGATCGGCGGACAGGCCGTAGCGCTGAGCGGTGGTTGTAGTCATTGAAGGATTCCTTTAGAGATCGATGGAGACGTTGCCGACGGGCGCGCTCACACAAATGCGCACCTCGGTTCCGGCGTCGGTGAGTTCGTTGTTGACGACGTTGCGGACGGTGCCCGTCTGCAACAGGCGCGGGCAGGTGTGGCAGATGCCCATGCGGCAGCCGTATGCAGGCGTGAGGCCGGCGGCCTCGGCCTGTTCGAGCAGCGGACGCCCGTCATCGGTCGCGGTTGCGCCCGAGGCGCCGAACGTGATGGTGCCGCCGGTGGACTCGGCGATGACTTGGTCGAGCGTGAAGGCTTCGTCGTGGTGACGTGACTCCAAGCCGGCTTCGGCGTAGTGCGCGCGGACCGCGTTCATCAGCGGCGGCGGGCCGCAGACGAACACTTCGGCGTCGGCCCACTGCGGTTCGGCGGCGGCGAGTTGCCCGGCGGTGAAGAAACCGTCGAGGTCCCCGGTGCCGGGAGCGTCGGTATAGACGCGCACGACGCGCACGTTCGCATGCGCGGCTTCCAACGCGTCGACTTCGTCGCGATAAATGTGATCGTCAGCGCTGAGCGCGTAGTGCACGAAGGTGACCGGCCCGGCGTGGCCTCCGGCACACAAGGTGCGCAGCATCGACATCACCGGAGTGACGCCGCTACCGCCGCTGATCAGCAGGACGCGCTCGGGGCGGGCGTCGGGCAGCGCAAACTCTCCTTGCGCCGGGCTGAGCCCGACCACCATGCCGACCTCGGCGTTCTCGACGAGGAAGTTGCTAACGGTGCCATGCGGGTGCGCCTTGACGGTCAACTCGATGAGGCCGTCGCGCCCCGCAGCATTCGCCATCGAATAGCAGCGGGTGTGGCGAACCCCGTCGATCTCAACGGTCAATTGCGTGTGCTGGCCGGCGCGAAAGCCCGCCCAGTTTCCATTGGGACGCAGCGTCAGGGTGACCGAGGACGCCGTGGTGCGGGCAACTGCGGTGACGCGGGCCCGCACCTCGGTGCTTGACCAGGTCGGCACGGCCAGTTCGACGTAGCGATCGACGCCGTGGTGCGTAGCGATGGCATCAACAGCGCCGATAGCCCGGCGCAGCAAGCGCCGGCTGCGCGTCGCGGTTTCAGTGGACATATGTGCACTGTAAATCGTACAGTGCACATATGTCAACCGAAGATGTGAGTGACAAAAGTCACGTTTCAAGCCATACACCCGGGTATGGTGGCGTTCTAGTGAACGATCGTGCACACCGGTCGCGGCCGTCGACTCGCCGCGAGGGCAAAGAACTCACGCGTCAGGCCTTGGTGAGGGCGGCGCTCAAGCTGCTTTCGAAAAACAGCTTCGACAGCATCAGCCTGCGCGAAGTGACCCGCGAGGCCGGCATCTCACCGACCGCGTTCTACCGGCACTTCGACGACATGGAAGAACTGGGTCTCGTACTCGTCGAGGAGGCGTTCAGTTCGCTGCGCGAAATGCTGCGGGTGGCGCGGGCGGACCCGTCGATGTTCAACGATGCGATTCGGCGGTCGATTCAGGTCCTACTCGCGCACATACGCGCCAACGAGGGCCACATGCGGTTCATCGCCCGGGAGCGTCACGGCGGTGTCCGCCGCCTGCGCCGCGCTATCCGCCGCGAGCTCGAGTTGTTCAGCGATGAGCTCGCGACGGACCTCGCGGCGTTCCCGGTAGTCGGCGCCTGGTCGGTGGAGGACCGGCGCATGTTCTCGTCGCTCGTTGTGGAAACGATGGTCGCGATGGCAGCGGAGCTCATCGAGGCCTCCCCTTCCGACGAGATCGCGATCACGTCGCGCACTGAGCGTCAGATGCGGCTGATGTTTGTGGGCGTACCAGGCTGGCGATCTCGCCGACCGCTGTAGCTACCGGTGGCCGAGTGCCTCTTCCAGTTCGCCTTTGTCCATCGACGAACGGCCCTCGATGTCGGATGCCTTGGCCTGCTCCATCAATTCGTCGACCGTGAGGTCGACAACGATTTCTCCTGCTTCGTCGGCCTCGAGTTGCTCGCCTAGTTCGTTGAGCCGCTCCTGCGAAAACGTCTCGCGCAGCTTCGGGAACATTTCGGACTCTTCTTCCTTGGCGTGATGCAGCACGCCGTGCATGAGGATCTCGAACTGGTCCTGCCAATCGCTGTCCGACGGCGAGAGGCCCTCGAGTTCCTTCATGGCCTTCTTGGCCTCGTGGTGCTCCTGCATCGCCTCCTCGAACATCTTGTTGCCGCCCTGCACCTGTGCCCGCAGGAGCGGATACAGCACTTCCTCTTCGATCTTGGTGTGCGCTTTCAGCGCGGTCATCACTTCGGCGAGCAGGCGCTCCTTCTCGGCCGGGTCGGCTGATGCTTCGATGCGCTCGAACAGCGTCTTGGCTTCTTCATGCTCCTTGGTCAAGAACTCAACGGCATCCACTGAGGGCCTCCTTGGGGAACGGATACGTGCGTTAGAGCTACCCGGACCGGCGCCGGTCAAACCCGTCGGCGAGAATCACACCGGTGAGCGTGCTCAGGGTTGCGAGCTTCAACATTCGCAACGGCTTGGCGTTCGACTGGCGTCACTGTTGGTGGTTGCGACGACGCGCCACCCTCGCCGCGATCCTCGAGCTCAACGCCGACGTCGTCGGCCTGCAAGAGGCGTACCGGTTTCAACTCCGGTGGTTGACCGCGCGGCTTGGCGACATGACCGTCGTTGGCGATGGCCGCTCGCATCGGCGTCGCGGCGAACACACGGCCCTCCTCGTGCGTTCGACGGCCGCCACCGTCATCACCACGACCACGCAGTGGTTCGGCGCCAGTTCCGACCGTCCCGGTACCCGCCTCGCTGGCGCGCGGTTGCCGCGGATCGCGACCACGGCTGAGCTGCTGTTGGTGGACGGGGCCACGCTCTCGGTAACAAGCACGCACCTCGACGAGCGCTCGAACGAGCGGCGGCTTGAAAGCGTCAAGCAACTGATGACATGGCTCCCCCACGACGCCTCGGCCCAGGTGGTGCTTGGTGACCTCAACGCCACGCCGGACAGTCCGGTAGTCGGCCAGTTCGTCGAGAACGGGTTCACGCGCGCCGACACCGGACCGAGCGGCACCGTCCATCAATTCAGCGGGCGAACCGACGGCCGCATCCTCGACCACATCCTCGTCCGCGGGCCCGTCACCGTTGCCGCCGCCGGCGTGAGCCACGCCCGGCCGGGTGGGGCCCTGCCGTCAGATCACTGGCCCGTGTGGGCCGACCTGGAGGTCGCGGAGTGAGCGACCCGCGCCTCGCTGATGCCATCAGCGACGCGCTCGGCGAACGCGTGGTGGAGATGACCTCGGTGCGCGGCGGCGACGTCGCCGAGGCGTACCGCGTGCGGCTCGCTAACGGAGGGCTCGCATTCGCGAAGACGCACCGCGCTCCCCCGCCCGGCTTCTTCACGACCGAGGCGGCGGGGTTGCGATGGCTACGCGACGCCAACGCGCTGCGCGTCCCCGCGGTGCTTGCCGCCAGCGACGGCGATCAGGCCCGTCCGCCCCTGCTAGTGCTTGAGTGGATCGACGCGGTCGGCGACGCGCCCGACGAAGTCGACTTCGGTCGCCGTTTGGCCGAATTGCATCGCACCGGCGCGCCAGCCTTCGGCCGGGAGGACCGGCGCACTACCGGCAGCCGCGGCCTGCCCAACCAGCCATGCGCGTCGTGGGCGGAGTTCTTCGCGACGCAGCGTCTGCAACCGATCGCGCAACTCCTACGCGACGCGCCCCACGTCGACGACAGCCTGGCAACCCGACTCGAGTCGATCGCGGCACATATCGACGCGTTTGCGGGCCCGCCCGAGACACCGGCTCGGCTCCACGGCGACCTGTGGGCGGGCAACCGCCTGGTAGATCGGTCCGGCCGGTCGTGGTTGATCGATCCTGCGTGCTTCGGTGGGCATCGCGAATTCGACCTCGCCATGATGCGTCTCTTCGGCGGTTTCGGCGACGCGGCATTTCGTGCTTACGACGAGATGTATCCGCTCGCGCCGGGGTGCGCGGAGCGCGTTCCACTGCACCAACTCGCGCCCATCGGCATTCATGCCGTGAAGTTCCGCGGTGCCTACGTATCGGGCTTGGACCGAACGCTCCGCGCGCTGGGCGCGTGACCCACGTGCAACTTTTTTTCACGCACGACGTCGCGCGGCGCCTTGTCGTCGCGCACGCGGATAAACCGCGGATGCCGGAGCTTGCCCTCGCCCGTCCACTGCATGAATCCGACGTCGACGACGATCTCGGGCCGCACCCAGTGCGCTTGTTTCTTGGGCAAGTTCGTACCGCGCGTGAACGGCGGCTCCGGGATCTCTGAGTCGAGTAGCGCCGCGTACAGATCGCGAAGTAGTTGGGTGTCGAAACCCGTCCCGAGCTTGCCGGCGAACACAAAGTCATCGCCCTCGAAGTAACCGATGAGCAGCGCGCCGAAGCCAACCCGGGCGCCGCGTGGTTCAGTGAACCCACCGACCACGAACTCTTGGGACGCGTCGCACTTCATCTTCAGCCACGCCCTTGACCGCTTGTGTTCGTAGACCGAGTCGCGTCGCTTGGCCATCACCCCTTCCCACCCTTCGCGGCACGCCCGCGCGTACGCGGCGAGGCCGTCTTCGGGCAGCGGCTCTACCAACTCCAGCGGCGCCCGCCACTCGAAGTGCTCGCGCAACAACTGCTTACGCGTTTCGAGCGGAAGCTTCGTGACGTCGTGACCCTCCAACCGCAGGATGTCGAACACCGAGTACAGGCCCGCGACCATCTCGCCGTCGAGCACGACATCGGTAAGGCCCTGGGCCATCAGCGCCGCCTCCACCTCGGGATGACGGTGACGAATGCGGTTGCGCGTAAGCAATGTGGCGTCGTGCTCGGTTACGAACGCCAGGTACCGGAACCCGTCCAGCTTGCGTTCGAAGATCCAGTCCGGGTCGTCGAAGCGTTCGTCGGTAAGCGTCGCCGCCATCGGCTCAACCCAATCCATCGCCCCCATCGTGCCCCCTCATTTCATTCTTGTAACCGTCAGTAGCAAAAAGCCGGGCGTACGGATACAAGAACGTCTGTCGTCGAGGTTGCTCCGGCTGCACGGCGGGTAAAAGTCATTCCGCGACGGGCAGGGTGCCCGTCAGAGGAGGACACCGCAGGTGCGCTGGGTCACGAGCATTCTGTTTGCGGTAGTGGGAACCGCTCTGCGGTTCGCGGCGAGCGCGCAAATGGCGGGCTTCAAGATGCACGCGCTGGGCGCGACGCTCATGGTCATCGGCCTGACGGCATTCGTGGGAATGGTGTCAGCGCGGGCGTCGTGGGTCGCCGCTAGACGAAGCCAGACACGCGATGAGGCTGATAGGGCTCTTCTAGGCGTTTGACTTCCTCGGCCGAGAGGGTGAGTTCGACCGCGCTCACCGCGTCGTCGATGTGGTGCGGCTTGGTCGCCCCAATGATCGGTGCCGCGATGCCCGGCTTCGTCAACATCCACGCGAGCGCCACCTGCGCGGCTGACACGCCCCGTTCGCCAGCCACTTCGGCAACCCGCTCGACGATCACTTGGTCGCCGTCGTTGTAGAGCAACTTGCCGAACGCGTCGGTTTCCGAACGGCTGGTGACCGAGTCCCACGGACGCGTGAGACGCCCGCGTGCGAGCGGGCTCCACGGGATTAACCCGATGCCCTGGTCGCGACAGAGCGGGATCATCTCGCGCTCTTCCTCCCGGTAAATCAGGTTGTAGTGGTTCTGCATCGTCACGAATCGAGCCCAGCCATTGGCTTTGGACAGCGACAGCGCCTGCGCGAACTGCCACGCCCACATGGACGACGCGCCGATGTAACGGGCCTTGCCCGCGCGCACGACATCGTTGAGCGCCTCGAGCGTTTCCTCGATCGGTGTAGCGGGATCGAACCGATGGATTTGGTAGAGGTCGACGTAGTCCGTGCCGAGGCGCCGCAGGCTGTGATCGATCTCGGTGAGAATCGCCTTGCGGGAAAGCCCACCGCCGTTTGGCCCGGGCCGCATCGTTCCGTGCACCTTGGTCGCAATCACTACCCAGTCGCGGTCGACGCCGAGTGCGGCGAGGGCGCGCCCGAGAAACTCTTCGCTGGTTCCGCCCGAGTACACGTTCGCGCTGTCGAAGAAGTTGATGCCGGCGTCGAGCGCCTGGCGGAAAAACGGACGCGCCGTTTCCTCGTCGAGCGCCCACGGATGCCCGCCTTTGGACGCATCGGCGTAGCTCATGCAGCCGAGACAAATGCGCGACACGTCCAAGCCAGTTCGGCCGAGCTTCACGTATTCCATGACGGTCTTCTTATCCCATCGGCGAGCGGCCACCGCTCGCGCGGGCCGCGGCTTCGAGGAGTCCGTCGCGGAAGGTCGGGTGGGCAATCGCGGCGAGCGCCTGGCCGCGCTGGTGCACGGTGAGGCCCTGCAGCGAAGCGGCGCCGTACTCGGTGACAACGACGTCGACTTGATGGCGCGGGGTCGTGATCACGGTGCCCGCCTCGAACCACGGCACGATGCGCGAACGCGTCTCGCCTCCGATCGTGAGCGTGGACGGAAGGGCGATGATCGAGCACGCCTCGAGCGCGAGGGCCGGGCCCGACACGAAGTCCTCGTGTCCACCGATGCCCGAGAACTGCGCGCCGTGGATCGTGTCGGCGACGACCTGGCCGTGGATGTCCAACGCCAGTGCGCCGTTGATCGTCACGCAGCGACGGTTGCGACCGATGGTCTCGGGCGAGTTGACGATGTCAGCGGGAAGGAACGCGACGTCGTGGTTGTCTTTCAGCCAGGTGTACAACTCCGCCGTGCCGGCCGCGAACGTGGCAACAGACACGCCGTCGAACTGCCCCTTCTGGTTGGTCACCTTTCCGGACTGGTGCAGCCGCATCAGACCCGTCGTGAACATTTCCGAGTGGATGCCGTAGTCGCCGCCGTCGGCCTCGGCGAGCAGCCCGGCGACGACCGACGGGATCGAGCCAATGCCGGTCTGCAGCGTGGCGCCTTCGGGGACGAAGGCCTGTACGTGCCCGGCGATCGCACGGTCGACATCGGTGGGTGGAGCGTCCGCGATCTCGATTGGCTTCGCGTCGCTTTCGACGAGCACGTCGATCTCGTCGATGTGCAACCGGTGTTGGTGCGCGGGTGGCAGGCCGAACGTACGCGGGAAGTGGTCGGACACTTCGACCACGACGAGGCGATCCGGGTCGGCGGCCGCCGCGTGCAACTCGGCGACCGACGCGCCCGCGTGCAGCGAGAGGCTGCAGAAGCCGTCGCCGTCGGGACGGGCCGCGGCCGTTGCCATTACACGCGGGTTGGCTTCGGCCAGGAGCGGGATACCGCGTCTGAAGTCGGTTGGGGTAAAGCTGATGTTGGCGCCGGTGTCGCGCAGGCCGCGCTCGAGCGGGCCGTAGAAGCCGCTCAGGTAGTGCACGTTCGGATGCGCGAATACGTCGGATAGCACCGTGAGCAACGAACTCATTATTCGCAGTTCGGTCCAGTCGGTGCGGCGGCCGAGGGCTTCGACAAACGCCGGCGGTTGCCCCGGGCCGAGGGGGAGGCAGAGCACATCGGTCGTCCGCAATTCGGCCGCGGCCTCGTCGGCAGTCAGGGTTCGCATGGACAACTTCTACCCCGCGGAAGCGAACAGGCGTATGGTCCGTTTCGCGTGGCTGACAACTCTCTGACCCGTCGCGATTTTCTGGCCAGAAGTGGCGTGCTCGGAGCGCTCGTCGCGCTGTACTCGGTCGCCGGGCCCGGTGCGATGCCGAGTTGGGCGCAATCGCCCGACGATCTGGCGCCGGTGCTCGCGGTGATCCGCACGGCGTTAGAGGAGTTGGCCCGCGACACGTTCGCCGGCCTCGCCGCCTTCGTCGTGCCCGGTAACGATCCGTACTCGGTGGCCCAAGGTATGACGTCGCCGAAGCCGGGCGCGATCGCAGCCAAGACGACGCAGTTCCTCCTCGACTCGGCCGACTTCTTTGTGACGCTGCCAGATCGCAACCTCGCCGGCCTCGCGGTGGGTTTGTCGGAAGGGTTGAAGACCTCGCCGCTGCCGCTGCCGCCCGAACTCGCGATGATTCCGCTGACGGTCACCAACCAACTCGACGAGGCCATCCGCGCCTACACCGAGAACGATCAGCCGATTCCACTGTCGCTGGTCTTCGCGCTCACGATCAATCAGCTCGCCGTCGTCACCAACCCGGCCTCGGTCAACGGCGCGTTCCTGTCCCCCTTCGCGCGGCTCAGCTACACCGACAAATTGAAGGCGTGGTCGATGTTCGAAGGCGCCAACCCCGACCTTGTCGAGATCTTCGACGCGAATCTGCCCGAAGCCGAGACCGAAACGGTGTCGGGCCTGCTGCGGTTCGCGTCAGGGGCGCTGCTCGAATTCGCGGGGTTCGGCACGATGACCGAGTACTCGACGTTCGATCCCGTCACGCGCAAGCTGACCGGTCGGCCGGTCGGCTGGACCATCGCTGGCTATCAGCCCAACGGGCGGGTCGAAGGCTGGCCTGAGTTCATCGGCTACCTCGAAGACCGGAAGCAGGTGACGGAGTAGTCGCGCGCGACGTGATCATCATCGGAGCGGGCGGCGGCGGCCCCGTCGTCGCGAAGGAACTCGCCGAGCGCGGCCTCGACGTGCTGCTGCTCGAGGCCGGGCCGCGTCACGCGGACCCCGAGAAGGAATGGACGCGGTACGAGAACGACGCCAACAACGTCCTGACCGGATACTTCCGGTGGGGTCCGGCCGACCGCGCGAAACCCGCTTGGGCGCGCGAGACCCCCATGAACTCGCTGATGTGGCAGCTGTCGGGCGTGGGGGGCACGACGCAGCACTATTACGGCAACAACCCGCGGGCCGAGCCGGGCGCGTTCGTCGGCTACGACGGCGCCGACAAGTCGCGCTACGACACCGCGCACCCGTTCCCGTTCACGTACAAAGAACTGATCCCGTACTACCAATGGGTTGAGCACACGCTGCCGGTGCAGACCGCGGCCATGGGCACGAAGGAGGAACGGTTCTTCCGCGGCGCCAAGGGCATCGGCCTGCCCGTCCAGACGAGCAAGAACATCACGCGGCCGGCGTACCGCCCGCAGGAGAACGCGATCCTCCAGCCGGGTGGCAACGCCGGTAAGACCTCGAACGCCGCGGACCTCGTGTTCCCGAAGGCGACCGGGTGCACGTTCTGCGGCTACTGCTTCCAAGGCTGCGTCCAGCCGCTCCAGGCGCCCCGCAACCTCAAGGCGAAGCGGTCGACGGATAACAGCTACGTGCCGATGGCGCTCACCGCTGGGAAGTGGAAGGCGGGCGGCAAGGCCGTCACGCTCATCACCGATGCGTTCGCCACGAAGATCAACACCGCTACCGAAGGCGGCAAACTCGTCGCGAAGAGCGTCACGTGGCGGGTAGGCGCGACCGGCGAGAAGATCACCGAAGAAGCCAAAGTCATCGTGATGGCCGGAGGCTGCACCGAGGACCCGCGGCTGTGGTTCAACAGCGGCCTGCCGAACTCGAACGACTGGGTCGGCCGCGGGTACACCGACCACTTCTTCGACTGGGTCACGGGTGTGTTCCCCGACTACACCGGTTCGTCCAAGGGCGTCGGCTCCTCCGCGCGGGCCGACTTCCCCGGCTTCGGCGGCCTCGAGAACGTCGGCCTGCCGCCCGCGCTCCAAGCGTTCGCGACCACGTTCAGCGACCAGGGCGTGCAAGGGCCGGGCGGCTACACGAACGGGCTCGGCGCGACGGGCAAGTGGGACGGCAAGGCGGGTCGGCTGCTCGGCAACGACTTCCGCTTCCTGCTCGAGAACATCGACAAGTTGCTCAACGTGTTGGTGATCACCGACGACGACGTCGAAGCACAGAACCGCGTCGGGCTGTCCTCGGTTTTCCCGGCCGATGAGCACGGCGCTGTGCCGAAGGTGACGTTCAAGCAGCGCAATCGCACCGCCCGCACGTTGGCGAACCGCGAATTCCTCGCGAACAAAGCCGCCGAACTGTTGCGCGCCGCGGGCGCGACCAAGGTGTTCCGGATCGGTTGGCCACCGTTGATCCTGCACGTGCAGTCGACGATGCGGATGGGTCTCGACCCAGCCAACTCTGTCCTCGACGCCAACGCCGAGGCCCGCGAAGTCAAACGGCTCTTCATCGCCGACAACGCCGCGCTCGCCAATGGACTGGGCGGGCCGAACCCGACGTTGACGAGCCAGGCGCTCAGCACCCGCACCGCCGAGAAGATCTTCAAGCTCTACTTCAACGGTGACCCGTGGGTCGGCACAGAAGCACCGGTCTCATCGATCGACGATGTCGTGACCTCTGCGGTGCTCGGCCGCGCGTTCGGTGCGCCGCAGAAGGTCGACATCATCCCCGCGACCGGCTCCGAGCAACGCGTCGCGCTAGCTGTCGGCGCCGCCGCCGTGAGTGCTGCCGCGCTCGCGCGCCGGGCCCGTCAGTCCCCTGCCGACGACGCGCCGTAACGCCTCCGCCCCGTAGGGTCGGGCGGTGCCCGCGATGTCGCGCTTGCAGTCCGCGTTCTGTCGCAGCGCGCCTTGGCGGGGGTTCGCCCGTCGAGTCGTGCTGCCGTGGGCGCTGCACGGCTTTGAACCGGCCGGCGACGTGCTCGAGATCGGCGCAGGCAGCGGCGCCATGGCCGCCGAACTACTCGCCGCGCACCCGCGCATTCGCCTGACCGTCACGGACTTCGACGACGCGATGGTGGCCGCCGCGGCGGCGCGCTTGTCGGGCTTTGGCGACCGAAGCTCGGCTCGTCAGGCCGACGCCACCGCGCTGCCGTTTCCCGACGCGAGCTTCGACGTCGTCCTCAGTTGGGTGATGTTGCACCACACCATCGAGTGGGAGACGGCGTTGGCCGAGGCGGTCCGGGTCCTGCGCCCCGGCGGACACTTGGTCGGGTACGACTTGCTGGCCACCGCTCCACTGCGCTTGCTGCACCCGGCGGCGGACCCCGACGTGCGCGTGATGGGCTTGGGAGGGTTCCGTGACGCGGTGGGCAAGTTGCCTGTCGATCAAGCAATGATCACGCCGAGCCTCGCGGGCTTCACGGTGCGGTTCCGTCTCCAGAAATCTGGGACCGAAGCGTCCGGCTAGTCGTTGTCAACTCGCCGCGCACGTCAGCGACGACTTCCGGGATGGTGCGGGCCACCACGGCCGCCGTCTCGCGTATGTGCTGCTGGAGGACGGCAGGCCGCCGGGCCATCCATGCGAGACGCAGGACGCCCGAGCGTTCGAGCGGGATGACGGTGGTGGCGCGTTGCACGTCGTCCATGCGGCGCTCGACGATCGGGCGCAAACGCGGATAATCCGGGCCGCCGCCAACGCGTCGCAACACCCGCAGCACCGCGGCGCGCACGGTGAACAACGTTGCTGCCACCGCGCACGCGACTAGCGCGGCCAACCCGACGAGCACGGCGCCGATGCCGTGGCTGAGCACCGTGCCGACGATCAGGAACACCGCGATCGCGGCGGCCGACCACACGACGAAGGCAGTGCGGGACCGGATGAGTCGCTCGATCGCGACCACCGCGACAACGCGTCCGGCAACGAACTCAGGCGACGACGTATCCATGACAGTGCCAGCCCTACCCATTCTTGTAACCCTCAGTAGCAAAAAAGCGGCGCTGACGGATACAAGAACGCGCCTCTCACAACGAGCGACCCAGCGAGAAGAACTCGGCGTTGGGTTGCAGGGCGAGAAGGTGGGCCATCCGGTTCGACATCGCGAAGAGCGCGGTGATCGCGCCGATGTCCCAGATCTCGTCGTCCGTGAGGCCGGCGGTGCGCACGTCGTCGAGGTCGGCGTCGGTCAATGACGCCGAGTCCGTGGCCATGAGTAGCGCCAGATCCACGATCGCGCGTTGCCGCGGCGACAACGCGACGGTGTACGGATTCGCGGCGACGCGATCCGCCAACTCGGGGTCTTTCGCCCGCACGCGCAGGATCGCGCCGTGCGCCACGACGCAATACGTGCAGTGATTCGCAGCCGACGTGGCGACCACGATCAACTCGCGCTCGGCCTTCGACAAGCCGTCATCGCTGTCCATGAGCGCGTCGTGGTAGTCGAGAAAGGCCCGTAGTTCATCGGGCCGCTTGCCAAATCCGCGGAACACGTTGGGCACGAACCCGGACCGTTCGGTGATGGGGCGAATGCGTTCCTGAAGGTCGGCGGGTAGGTCGTCGAGTTCGACGTGGCCGAACCGGCTCACGCTGGTGTCGTCGGGCATCCCCGCACCGTACGCGGCGTGGCTGGCGTTACGGGACGGTCGATGCGGCGGCGAGTACCTCATCGACGATCTGTCGGAGCGGCCGCGTTGCGTCGATCATCACCGCGCCGATTGCCTCGTGGCGTTGCTCAAATACACCCATCCACGACATCACCGCTTCGACTTCACCCGGCGCCTTGCCGAAGTCGTTTGTCTGGCGCGTCGCCAAGCGTCGCCGGAGCGTGCCGGCATCCGCGACGAGACAAACGACGACATCGGCCATGGCGAGCACATCCGCTTCGTTATCGACCACGCCGAAAGAGGCTTCGCCAGCCGCTGATTCCGTCGTCATCTGCGTCGATGCCGCGATGCCCGAGGTCCCGGAGGCGCTGCGCGATCGAAGATTTGCCCGTGCCGGACAGCCCCGTGACCCAGACCAACATGGCACCAGCCTCCCGTATCCGCACCCATTGCGGGAACGAATAGCGCGACCACTTTTGGTTAGAGACTGTTGCCTAGCGACAAGAAGTGACCAGAAGTCGCGGAAGGCCAGCCTGCGCCGCGTCGTCGGCTAGCGCGTGGCGATGTACTGGGCGAGGTGCTTGCCGGTGAGGGTGGAGCGCGCCTTGACGAGTTCGGCGGGCGTGCCCTCGAAGACGACGCGTCCCCCGTCGTGGCCGGCGCCGGGGCCGAGGTCGATGATCCAGTCGGCGTGGGCCATCACCGCTTGGTGATGCTCAATCACGATGACGGACTTGCCCGAGTCCACGAGGCGGTCGAGCAAGCCCAGTAGCTGCTCGACGTCGGCGAGGTGCAGGCCGGTGGTCGGCTCGTCGAGGATGTACACCCCGCCCTTGTCCCCCATGTGGGTCGCCAGCTTGAGCCGCTGGCGTTCGCCCCCCGACAGCGTGGTCAGCGGTTGACCGAGGCTGATGTAGCCGAGTCCGACGTCGGCGAGCCGCTCGAGGATGACGTGCGCGGCCGGCGTCTCGGCTTTGCCACTACCGAAGAAGGACTCGGCTTCGATGACCGACATCGCCAGCACTTCGCTGATGTCGCGGCCACCGAACTTGTACTTCAACACCGTCGCTTCGAACCGCTTGCCCTCACAGTCCTCGCATGTGGTCGCGACACCCGCCATCGTCGCGAGGTCGGTATAGATGACGCCGTTGCCGTTGCACGTGGGGCAGGCGCCTTCGGAGTTCGCGCTGAACAAGGCCGGCTTCACGTTGTTCGCCTTGGCGAACGCCTTGCGGATCGGTTCGAGCAGACCGGTGTAGGTCGCCGGGTTGCTGCGACGCGAGCCGCGAATCGCTCCTTGATCCACCGAGATCACACCCTCGTCGAAGGGCAACGATCCGTGGACGAGCGAACTCTTGCCGGAGCCGGCGACGCCCGTGATCACACACAGCACGCCGAGGGGGATGTCGACATCCACCTTCTGCAGGTTGTTGGCGGTAGCGCCGCGGATCTCGAGCGCGCCGGTGGCCGCGCGCACGTCCGCCTTGAGTGACGCCCGGTCGTTGTAGTGGCGACCGGTGATCGTCTTGCTCTTCCCGAGAGCGTCGACGGTGCCCTCGAAACAGATCGCGCCGCCCGCGGTGCCCGCGCCGGGCCCGAGGTCGATCACGTGATCGGCAATCGCGATGGTCTCGGGTTTGTGCTCGACAACGAGCACCGTGTTGCCCTTGTCCCGCAGTTGCAGCAGCAGGTCGTTCATCCGTTGGATGTCGTGCGGGTGCAAACCGATGGTCGGTTCGTCGAAGACGTAAGTGACGTCGGTGAGCGACGAACCGAGATGCCGGATCATCTTGGTGCGTTGCGCTTCGCCCCCCGACAGCGTGCCCGCGGGCCGGTCGAGCGAGAGGTAACCCAACCCGATGTCCACGAAGGACTCGAGCGTGTGCAACAGCTTGCCGAGCAACGGCGCGAGCGATGGCTCCTTCAAACCGCGCACCCAATCTGCGAGGTCGCTGATCTGCATTGCGCACGCGTCGGCGATGCTGACGCCGCTGATCTTGGACGACCGCGCTTCTTTACTGAGGCGCGTGCCGTCGCACTCGGGGCACGCGGTGAAGGTCATCGCGCGGTCGACGAACGCGCGGATGTGGGGCTGTAGCGCGTCGAGGTCCTTGGACAGGAAGGACTTTTGAATGTTCGGGATGAGTCCCGCGTACGTGAGGTTGATGCCGTCGACCTTGATGCGGGTCGGCTCTTTGTAGAGCAGGTCGTTCAGTTCCTTCTTGGTGAACTTCTTGATCGGCTTGTCAGGGTCGAAGAAGCCGCAGCTGCGAAAGATGCGGCCGTACCAACCCTCCATGCTGTAGCCCGGGATCGTTATCGCACCCTCGTTGAGCGACTTCGACTCGTCGTAGAGCTGGGCAAGGTCCATGTCCTCCGCGCGGCCCATGCCCTCGCAGCGCGGACACATGCCGCCGGTGCGGTTGAACTTCACCCTCTTGGTCTCGCCTTTGACGGTGACTGCACCGGCGGCGCTGACGGTCGCGGTGTTGAACGAGAACGCGTTCGGTCCGCCGATGTTCGGCTTGCCGAGACGGCTGAACAGGATCCGCAGCATCGCGTTCGCGTCGGTGGCCGTGCCCACGGTCGAGCGCGCGTTGACGCCCATCCGTTCTTGGTCGACGATGATCGCGGTGGTGATCCCGTCGAGCACGTCGACGTCAGGCCGCGCCATTGTCGGCATGAAGCCCTGCACGAACGAGCTGTAAGTCTCGTTGATCAGCCGCTGCGACTCCGCCGCGATGGTGCCGAACACGAGGGAGCTTTTGCCCGAACCGGAAACGCCGGTGAACGCCGTCAACCGCCGCTTGGGAATCTCGACGGTGACGTCCTTGAGGTTGTTCACCCGCGCGCCCTGCACGCGGATCAGGTCGTGGCTGTCAGCGACGCGGGGCCCGTCGTTCGCCTTGGCCACCTATGGCCGTTCCTGAATACGAATCATGTTGCCGGCGGGGTCGCGCACGGCACAGTCGCGCACGCCGTAGGGCTGCTCGATCGGCTCTTGCACGATCTCGGCCTCGCTCGCTTGCAGCTTCTCGAACGTCGAGTCCAGTTCCTTCGTCGCCAGCAACAAGATGCCGTAGGTGCCCTTGGCCATCATGTCGAGGATGGTGCGGCGCTCCTCTTCGGTGATGCCGGGGTCGACCGCCGGCGGCGCCAGCACGATGTTGGTTTCGGGCTGGTCGGGCGGGCCGACCGTGATCCACCGCATGGTTCCCTGTCCGACGTCGAGGCGAACCTCGAATCCGAGAATGTCGCGGTAGAACGCGAGCGACGCCTCGGGGTCGGTGTGGGCCAGGAAGCTCGAATGAATGGTGATGGTCATGGGCTCAGTCTCCAGTAGTGCCGTTGGATCGTGCTTCTCGATTCCTGACGGGTCGCGTGACTTGTTTCGATATGCAGGACACGATCTCGTCACGGGACGGGTGTTCTCTGTACGCGCTGGGTGACATGCCTACAAGTTCGCTGAACCGAGTGCTGAACGTCCCGAGTGACGAGCAGCCAACCGCGAAGCACACGTCGGTGACGCTGAGGTCACCCCGGCGCAGCAACGCCATCGCACGCTCGATGCGTCGTGTCATCAAATAGGAATAAGGCGATTCACCGTAGGCGAGCTTGAACTGGCGACTGAGATGCCCGGCGGACATGTTCACGCCGCGGGCCAGCGCCTCTACGTCCAACGGTTCGGCGTAGTCGCGGTCCATGCGATCGCGCACGCGACGCAGCAGCGCGAGGTCAGGCCTTCGCTGATCGTCGGGCGTGATGGTCATCGACGAATCGTGCCACCCGGGCTAGACGTCGCGGTTGGACGTGGCGATCGCCACGAGGCTCGGGCCGTCGGTAACGGCAAAGGCGGCCTCCAACGCCGGCCGCAGTTCGTCGGCGGTCGTCACCCGAAAGCCAGCCGCGCCGCATGAGTTCGCGTAGTCAGCGAAGTCCGGGTTGACGAGGTTCGTCTCCCACACCGAACGCAAGCTCCCGACCTGCTCCCGGCTGATCTTGGCGAGCTCGCCGTTGTCCAGGACAACGTGGGTCAGCGGGAAGCCGTACTTCACCGCAGTTGTGATCTCGGCGAGGTACTGCCCGAGGCCGCCGTCGCCCGACAGCGACATCACCTTGCGTCCCGCGAACGCGCCACCGCGACGGACCGCCACCGACGCGCCAAGGGCGGCCGGCAGCGCGAATCCGATCGACCCGAGGTATCCGGACATGAGCACGTCTTGGCGGCCGCGGCATTCGAAAAAGTGACCGAAGCTGTAGGTGTTGTTGCCGACGTCGACCGCGATGATCGCATCGTCGGGCACGACCTCGCTCAGCGCCTCGAAGACGAGCGCGGGATGCAGCCGACCCTGTCCGTCGGTGAGCGCGGTGCGGCCCTTCTTCTCGGCGCGCCAACGGGTCCACCGTTGCGCGACTTCCGCGCGCAGTTCCGGTCGTTGTGCTGCCGGCAATTCATCGCGGAATAACGCCACCGTGCGCGCGATGTCCCCCCAGAGAGGGACCTCGACGGGATGGAACTTGCCGAGCATCATGCGATCGAGGTCAACCTGGATGGTCGGCACCCACGTCGGGATCGACGTGTGGTTCGAGAAGGTGGCGCCGAGCACCAAGAGGCAGTCCGCTTTGGCCACGGTCTGTGACGCGACGGGTATGCCCGAGCGGCCGAGCACGCCGCAACCGAGTGGGTGATCGTCGGGGATCGTGCCCTTGGCTTTGAAGGTGGAGATCACGGGGGCGTCGAGGTGCTCGGCCAGCGCGAGCACCTGTTCTCGGAACGGGCGGGCGCCGTTGCCCACCACGATCGCCGGCCGCTTCGCCTCGCGCAGCAATGCGACGGCCCGCGCGAGTTCGTCGGCGGGCGGCGCGATGGCGGACGACGCCACGCGGCCGGCGCGTGGTCGCAGCACCGGCGCGTCCACCGCGGGGAGTTCCTGGACCTGATCCGGGAAGATCAAGTGCGCGACGTCTCGCTGCACCTCGGCGTGCTTCATCGCGAGCGCCGCGAGTTCGGCCGCGTTGCCGGGCGCGAGCACGGTCTGGCTCCACTCGGCCACCGCCGAGAACGCCTGGTCGAGCGGCACTTCCTGGAACGCGCCCGGCCCGATCACCTGCGTCTGCACCTGACCGGTGAGGGCGAGGATCGGAACGCGGTCGACTTTCGCGTCCCAGAGTCCGGTTAACAGGTTCGTCGCACCCGGTCCCGCGATCGAGAAACACGCCGCCGGTCGACCCGTCAGCTTGGCGTATCCCGAAGCGGCGAAGGCCGCCGCGCCTTCATGCCGGATGCCGACGTACGTCAGCCGATCATTCTCAGCCGCGCCGCGCAGCGCGTCGGCCAGACCGAGGTTCGAGTGCCCGACCATGCCGAACACCGCTTCCAATCCCCAGTCACACAACGTGTCAACCACTTGATCCATGAGGCTCACGCGCGGCGCGAACGCCGGCACTTCGATCTCGAGGACCGACTCGTCACCCTCCACCGGGCGTATCGCGTAGGCGCTGGCGGCGTCGCGAAAGCCCGGCGGCGGCTCACCCGTGAGCGGGTCGTACTGATACGCGTGCCAAGGACAGATCAACCATCCGTCGTCGAGTTGGCCATCGCCCAGCGGCCCACCTTGATGCGGGCAGCGGTTATCGAGCGCGGACCACTCGCCGTCGGCGCCGTGCACCACGCAGATCGCGCGTTCGCCCGCCACCACCGTCGTGACGCGGCCGGGATCTATCGCGGGGCGCGGGACTCTGACCCACATCGTGTCGTCGGACATGGAGAGGTTCTAGAGGCTGAGCGCGTTCACGGGCGGCCAACGATCCGCCCACGGCCGCGCCGCCTCGAGTTGTGCGGCGAGCCGAAAGAGCGTGGCCTCGTCGCCGAAGGGCGCCAGGAAGTGACTGCCGATCGGCATGTTGTCCCCGTTCCAGCAAAGCGGAACTGACATCGCGGGGTTGCCGGTGATGTTCGCGATCACACCGGCGTAGCGAACCGTCGCGCCAGAAGCGGCGAACGCGGCCATCGGATCGTCGTCGGTCGGCGCCATTTCTCCAATCGGCAACGGCGGCGATGACATCGTCGGCGTGAGCCACAGGTCGTAGTCGGCAAAGAAGCCGGCGACGCGCCGCGTAAAGCGCTGCAACTCTTCGACTGCGAGCAGGTACTGCGCCGCGGTCACGTTGCGGCCCGCTTCGCAGATGAGGCGCGTGCCCGGCTCGAGCTCGTCGGCCTCGGGCTCGCGCCCGACGTGCTTCACCCAGTACGCCAGGATCCACGCCGCGGCCGAATTCATCCACGTGCCGATCGCATGGCCGACGTCGGGTGTGATGCCGCAGAAGCCGACCTCGCTCACTTCGTGACCGAGATCTTCGAGCAGCGCGACGGTGTCGTCGAGCGCGGCGATGCAATCGGGGTGGCCGGGAGGGCCCTCGGGCGTCATGGGGCTGAACGCGATCCGCAGACGTCCGGGGTCAGCGCCCACCTCCTGCAGAAACGGCCGCGTCGGCGGCGGCGCCCAATACGGGTCGCCCGCCGCAGGGCCCGACGTGGCGTCGAGGATCGCCGCGCTGTCCCGGACGGACCGGGTGAGAACGTGTTCGCACGCGCCGCCGCTGGCCACGTCGCCGTATTCGGGCCCGATGGGATTACGCGCCCGCGTCGGCTTGAGACCGAACAGACCACACGCTGATGCCGGATAGCGGATGGAGCCGCCTAGGTCGTTGCCGTGCGCAACCGGCACCAACCCGGCCGCAACTGCCGCGGCCGAACCACCACTCGAGCCGCTCGTCGAGAAGTCCGTATTCCACGGATTGCGCGTGGCGCCGAACAGCCGCGGCTCGCACGCTGGGGCCATCCCGAACTCGGGCGTATTCGTCTTGCCTAATGGGACGAGGCCGGCCCGCCCATACCGCGCCGCCAGTTCGGCCTCGAACGTCGACGTGTTGTCACGCAGGAAGCGCGACCCTTCGCAGAACCGCACGCCTGGAGTCTCGAGCGCGAGGTCCTTGAAGAGCATCGGCACACCGGCGAATGGCCCAGACGGACCCGCGGCGGCGGCCGCGCGCGCCTCGTCGTACATCGGCGTGATCACGGCGTTGAGCGTCGGGTTGAGCGCTTCGATCCGCGCAATCGCGAGCTCGACGAGTTCGACCGCAGTCAACTCACCCGACACGACGAGCGCGGCTTGGGCGGTCCCGTCGAGCGCGGCGACCTGTGTCGCTGTGTTTGTGGCCGTCATGCGACCCCTCCGTGTTTTAGCGATATTCGGGATTGGGAAAATCGAACCGGCAGCCCGCGTCCCAGTCGGCGCGCTGGTTGCCGTGCGCCGGCATGCCGCCTGCGTCTTTCAACATGCGGGAGACGTGCAGCAGGTTCCACGTCATGAACGTGGTGTTGCGGTTCGTAAAGTCGTTCTCTGGCCCACCGGAACCGGGGTCGAGATACGACGGCCCCGGCCCGGCTTCACCAATCCATCCGGCGTCGGCCTGCGGTGGAATCACGTAGCCGAGATGTTGCAACGAATACAGCGTGTTCATCGCGCAGTGCTTCACGCCGTCCTCGTTGCCCGTCACTAAGCACCCACCGACGCGGCCGTAGTACGCGTACTGACCGGCCTCGTTGAGTTGGCTCGAGTTGCCGTACAACCGCTCGATGACCTTCGTGCACACCGACGACTTCTCGCCGAGCCAGATCGGCATGCACAGCACCAGGATGTCGGCCGCCATCACCTGCTCGAAGATGGCCGGCCACTCGTCGTTCTCCCAGCCGTGCTCGGTCATGTCGGGCCATACGCCGGTCGCGATGTCGTGGTCGATCGCGCGGATCACGTCCACGGTCACACCTTGGCGCCGCATGATCTCGATCGAGATGTCTGCGAGGCCCTGCGTGTTGGAGACCTCGGGCGACTTCTTCAACGTGCAGTTGATGAACAGCGCGCGGAGATCGCTGAAGTCCCACTGCGACTGGCTGCAGAGTTCTTCCTGCTTTGGACTGAGAACGGAGGCCACGACGCGATCAGGAGGGCTTGGCGTAAGTGGCGGCGGCGGTCGTGTCGAACTCGTATCCGACCATCGGCTCGTCGCCGACAACCCACGCGTCGTGGCCCGGCTCGATGACATACGCGTCGCCGGCGCCGGCCTCAACCTCGGTTCCGTCGTCGTGGACGATGTGCATGCGGCCCGACACGACCACACCGACGTGATGCACTTGGCAGCTGTCGCCGCCGACCACTGGCTTGATGCACTCGGACCAACGCCAGCCGGGTTGAGCGGTCATGCGGGCGGCTTTGGCCGATCCCAGATCGACGACCTCCACCGTTACCTTGTCCGGACTGCGCGTCTCGTCCGGTGTGTCGAAGTTCTTGACGGCCAAGCTCGTCATGTGAGTTCCCCTTTGCTCGGTGATGTTTGTTCTACTCCGAGACTGTCTGAGTGGGGACGGGACGCGTTACAAGAACTTGGCTACGACTCGTCTCGCCAGAGCCGGTAGAGCGACACGAGTTCGTCGAGCGCCTCGTCGGACAGATCATCGGGCTCGACGCGTCCGAGCGTGTCGATCGTGACGCGCAGTTGCGCGAGGTACTCGGTGCAGTGCGGACACGCCGCGAGGTGGCCTTCTAGACGAATGCGGTCGCGCAGCGACATGTGGCCGTCGAGGTAGCCCGCCATGAGTTGCACGGCCTGGCGGCACACGATGGAACGTCGACCGAAGCGCATGACCCTCACGACCCGTCCCCCATTTCCAGGGCGAGGCAGTCGCGGATGTGGGCGCGCGCCCGATGCAACAACACGCGTTGGTTGCCATCGGTGACGCCCAGCACGGCGGCGACTTCGGACGAGGTCATTCCTTCGACGTCGCGCAGCACGACCACTTGGCGTTGCGCGGCCGGCAAGGTCGGAAGGATTTCCTGCACGCGTGCAGCCAGGCCGTCGGCCACTATCCGGTCGTCGACCTGGTCAGACCACGGCACCGGCGGCGATGTCCACGCGCCGTTGCCGTCGAAGCAGTCGTCGAACGCGTCGTCAGGCACCGTCGCAGTCCGGTGTTCGCGCCCCGCGCTGGTACGGGCACGGTTGAGCAGGATGTGGAACAGCCACGTCTTGAAGGTGGAGCGTCCCTCGAACCGGTCGACGCCGCGCACCACGGCGAGCCATGTGTCTTGCACTACTTCTTCTGCCACCGCACGGCTGCCGACCACTGTTTGCGCCACCCGCAACAAGTTCGACTGGTACATCCGCACGAGGGTCGCGAACGCGGCTTCGTCGCCGGCGCGCAGGCGGTCGACCAACTCGGCGTCGTCGGTCATCGGCCGCAACGTAATGCAGCGGGGCCGGTCGACGACTGAAGTCACTCCCTACAGTCCGCCGCGACTTGCTGCGCGTTACGACTGCGAAGCGTTGGGGTTGAGCGTTACGCGGCGCGGTTGGGCGTGAGCACGTCGCCCATGTCCCGAGCCAGGCTTCGGAAAGTGCGTACGTCGAAGGCCAACACGATCGAGTCCTCGGTGGTCTCAACGGTGGCGTTGCGGCGACGGTCGGGATCCAGCGTTGCCAGTTCGCCAATCACTTCGCCGGGCGCGACCGTGCGGTCGTGACCGGGCAAGCGGACAACGGCCTCACCCGCGACCAACACGAAAGCCTCGCGGCCACGATCGCCTTCGCGGCACAGCGGCACGCCGGGGCGCACGTTCAAGGCGGTGCCTGCCATCGCGAGCCGACGCGCATCGCGGGTCGACAGCCCGGCGGCCGTGAGGGCCATGACGTAGCGGTCTTCGGTGCGGCGCAGTTTCATGCCCCCAAGTCTGGCCATAGGAGAACCAGATAGCAACGCAGGATCCATATGTAAACGCGATAGGTCCTATCGCTGTCAGGTCCCCCTGCCGCTGCCACCCCTCCTGGGGCGCATCGACCGTGCCTTTCGCCGTCGCCCCGCTCGATTACGGCCGTTCACATCGTGGCCCGGGTCCGCATCAAGCAGCTGCTGACACTCTCCCGGTGGGAGTTCGCACGCGTGCTCGGGTGGAAATAGCCCTTCGTCGTCACCCCACACAAGCTGCAAGGCGGCCGGAGCCGGCGCCCGTCCCACCCATTCGTAGTACGCGAACCACAGGTTGAACCGACCGCGCCGCCACTGCGCCGTATGGACCGTGCCGAAACGAACGGCGAGGTCCGGCAGGTCGACGACCGCGTGCGAAGCCTCGAACCGCTCGCCGAGCCGTATGCGATCGGTGGCGAACGTGAGAAGCGAACTGCTCGCCCTCGGGCCGAGACCGGTGACCACGAGCTCAGGATGGTCGTACGACTCAACGAGGCCAACCGTGTACGTCCACGGACTGGCACCCTCGGTGTGGGTGTGACGCGGCCTAGGCCGCGCGGGTCAGCTCTCTTGGACCGCGGCGAGGATGACGGAGTCGGGTGGCGCGTCCCATGACGCGGTGAGCGCGATGGGTGGGCGAGGTCCGGCGGTGGGCCGGCGGAACACCGCGAGTTCGAATCGTTCGTTGTGGAGCACGCAGGCGGTCGTGTCGTCGGACTTGAGTTCGAACTCGTCGACCGGGACGCGTTCTTGGGTCCAGCCGCCACCCTGGATCCGCACGTTGCTCGGCGCGATGTACCAACGTCCTTCGTATTGCGCCATGCCGAGCGCTTCGCCCTGGCCGGTCATGGTGACCGCCGCGAGCATCACGACGAAGCGGGCGTCGCGCAGTCCGTCGTACACCCAACGGGTACCCAAGACGGAGTGGTGCATCTCGGTGATGAACGCGTCCCCCGCGTCCGGCAGCGGCTCGTCGCGATACGTGAGCGGAACCTGCAGCAGGACGCCGCCGGCCATCACGAGATGCGTCTCCATACCAACTCGGCCTTCGGGATCATCGAAGCGGAAGGAGCCGATCACGTCGATGGAGTCTGTTGCCGGCGCACCCCACGGCTGCGTTGGCGCCCACGCGGCGATCAGGTCGGCTTTGGTCGGGGTGATCGTTGCGCGATGAAAGAGAGCCACGCCGGCAACGGTAGGACGGACGGCGCGCGCCTCCTCGAAATTTCTTGATATTGGGTCTTGCCGAACGCTTGTTCGGGTGGTTGAGTCGGTATGTGGACGATCGGGTGGTAGGCGCGTTGCGCCAGTTGGTTGAGCGCAAGGCCGGCGAGTTCGAGCCGGGTGCGCTCAATCTGTTGACCGCGGAGAAGGCGGTGGCGGAGTGGGCCGCGATCGAACGTGTCGCGTGTGCGGCGAAGTTGCGGGCGGCGGCGCGGGCCGAGGAGATCGGTTTGGACGCCGAGCAGGCGGTGGCGAACGCGTCGGGTGTCACGGCGGGTCAGGCGCGCAGGCAGACGAAGTTGGCGTCGAAGCTGAAGGGCAAGGCCCAGACGGCCGACGCGTTCAATAAGGGTGAGGTGTCGGTGACGGAGGCGAACGCGATCGCCGACGCGGTGGACGTCGCGCCGCACGCGGAGGCGGCTTTGTTGGAGTTTGCGGCGCGTAACTCCTCCGCGTCGGATCTGTTGAACGAGTGTGAACGCGTCAAGCGTGATGCGATGGACGCCGACGGCACGTTGGCCGCCCGGCAACGGGCGGCGCGGTCGGTGCGCACGTGGAACGACGGCATGGGCATGGCCTGTGGCACGTGGAAACTCGAACCCGTCGCCGGCGCGAAATGGAACGCCGAACTCGAACGTCTGGCTGATCGCATGTTCCGCGCCCAGGTCCAGGCCAAAGGCGGCGTCGACACCCAAGAACAACGCATGGCCGACGCACTGGTCGAAGTGCTCGACTCCGCGGACTCGAAGGGTTCAGCGAAACGGCGCGGTCCGCGGACCATGGTGCAGCTCCTCGTCACGAAGGCCGCCGTCGAACGGGGCTACCTCGAGCCGGGCGAGAAGTGTGAGACCGCCGCCGGGAAACCGATCCCGATGGGCGCCGTGGACGTCGCGTTGCTCGACCCCGACACCAAAGTCCAAGAAGTCGTCTTCAACGAAGTCGACGTGCAGTCGATCATCTCGCACAAGCGCTACAGACCGGCCCGATTACGCGACGCGCTCGCGGCGCGCGGACTCGTGTGCGCCGTCACCGGCTGCGGACGAACCAAAGGCCTCGAAGCCGACCACACCGACGACTTCGCCAAAGGCGGCCCCACCTGCGCAGCCAACCTTAAATGGCACTGCCACTACCACCACGACCTCAAAACCCGCGGCCTCTACACGTGGATCAAAGACGAAAACGGCATCGACCAATGGGTGCACGCCCCGCGCTCCGCGCGTGAATGACCGGGCGAGCGCTTGGTTATTCGCTGGCGATGGCGGCGAGGACGTCGAGGCGGCCGGCGCGGCGCGCCGGGAAGATCGCGGCGACCAAGCCTGCGAAGACGGCGAAGACCAGGAGGATGACGAGGCTTGGGATCGGGACGGCGACGGTGGTGATGAACGTCTTGGGTAGCGCGGCGAGGGCGGCCAGACCGAACACGATGCCGACCGCGACGCCGATGGTGGCGCCGAACGCCGAAACGATGGCGCCCTCCCATCGCACCATGCGGCGGGTTTGTCGACGGGTCATGCCGACGGCGCGCAGGAGACCGATCTCGTGGATGCGCTCGAGCACGGAGAGCGCCAGGGTGTTCGCGATCCCGAGCACCGCGATCACGATCGCCAAGAGGAGCAGCACGTTGATCACGATGAGGAGTTGATCGACTTGTCCGCTTTGGTTGTCGATGAAGGCGGCGCGGTCCTTCAGCTCGAGTTGGGGAAAGCCGCGCAGGATCGGAGCGACCGCTCGCTGGAGGTCGGTTTCGGCCACGCCGGAAGCGGCGTTGATCGCGACGAACTGGTCGAGGGCGTCGCCGTAGTTGGCGTTCCACGCGCCGAGCGAGATCACGTAGTTGCCGGCGATGGTGGCGTCGTCGTAAATGCCCGCCACCTTGAACTTCTGGGTGCCCGTGCGCGAGAACGCCACCGATACGTCGTCGCCGACTTTCAGGTGCAGGTCGCGAGCGGGGTCCTTGTTCATGAGGATCGACGTGTCGTCGAGCTGGTCGAATCCGCCACTCTTGATTTCGAGGTCGAACAGTTCGCCCGCGGTCTTGGGGTTGAGCGCCGTGACGTCTTTCGTGGCGCCGTGGACTTTCATCGCTCCGAAGCGCACGGGCGTCGAAGCGTCGACGGATGGCAGGGCCGCGATCTTTTCGGCGACGCTGGGGCTGAAGCCGAAACCGAAGCCGCTGCCGGTGGCTACGAAGTAGTCGGCGGTGACCGAGCCGTTGGCGGCGTCTTTCACCGAGGCCTTCAGCGACGCTCCGACGATCGTGGCCATCGTGACAAGTGCCAGTCCGACGGTGAGCGCGGCCGCGGTGGAGGACGTGCGTTGCGGGTTGCGGGCGGCGTTGTCGCGCGCGAGGCGGCCGGGGGTGCGCATGAAGCTGCGCACGGGTGCGCCCAGAACGCTTGTGATGCGGCCGGCCACGAGCGCGCTGAGCATCGACACGCCGAGGAAGATGCCGATCGCGCCGAGGGCGAGGCTCGTAAGCGTCGACTTCGTGTTGTCGGCGAGGAACAATCCGTTGCCCAGAATCAGAGCCCCGAGCGACGTCATCACCGTGCCGATAATGAGCCGACGCCGGCTGGTGAGGCCGCGGCCTTCGAGGTCGTCGCGCAGCGCGGCGAGCGGGGTGACGGTGGACGAACGGAACGCGGGCAGGACCGACGCGGCCAGCGTGACGCCGATGCCGACGACGAGGCCGATGACGACGGTGCGCGGCTTGAGGATCGCGTGGCTCGCGGGCAGCGTGAACCCGATCGCGTTCATGAGCTGCTGGAGCAGCTTCGCCAGCACCACGCCGCCGCCGATTCCGATGATCGACGACAGCACACCCAGCGCGAGCGACTCGGTCATCACCGACCGGCGGACCTGGCTCGGCGACGCGCCTACTGCGCGCAGCAGGGCGAGTTCTCGGGTGCGTTGACCCAGGATGATGTTGAACGTGTTGAAGATGTAGAAGGCGGAGACAAACAGCGCGACGCCGGCGAACGCGAGCAGCACCCCGCCGATGATGTTGGAGAGCACCTCGAAGGTGGACGCGTCTTCGTCGGCAACCTGCGCGCCGGTAACCACTTCGATGCCGGCGGGTGCATTCGCCTTGAGGGTGGCGCGGACGTCGCTGACCTTGGCGTTGTCGGCCACGACGATCAGCACCTTGTCGACCAGGCCGTCGCGGTTCAGCACGCGGTGCGCTGTGGGCTCATCGAACGCGAGCACGTGCGCGCCGCCGAATCCGTCGCTCTCGCCGAACCTGAACGCGCCGACGAGCTTGAAGGTGGCCGGGCCCGACACCAGCTGCACGTGGATGGTGGAGCCGAGCTTGAAGCCGAAGTCCTTGAACGTGACCTGGTCGAGCGCAGCCTCGTTGGGCCCGGGACGACGGCCTTCCGACACGCGCAGCGGGTTGAGCTTTTCGCTCGGCCCCCACGAGAAGCCGAGGGTGGGCGGGCCGTTGTTGGGGACCTGCTTGCCCTTGGGGTCGATAAGCGCGGGGATCACCGACTGGACCGGGCCCTCGGCCTCGGCCACGCCGGGAACCTGCTTCACCAGGTCGACCGCTTGTGCGGGCAACGGCGCGCGCTCGATGCCGCCGGGCCCGGTATCGAAGCCGCCCTTCGTGCGCACGACGAGGTCGACGTTCTGATTGGCTTCGCCGAACAGCGTGCGGAAGGTTTGCTTGATCGTGTCGCTGAGCACGAACGACGACACCACGAAGGCGACGCCGAGGATGATCGCCAGGGCCGTCATGACAAAGCGGCCCTTGTGGTCGCCGATGTTGCGCAGGCTGAGACGGAACATCAGACGCGGAACTTCTTCATGCGGTCGAGCACCTTCGTCGGCGTGGGCTTCGCCATCTCGTCGACGATTTCGCCGTCGTCGAGAAACAGCACGCGGTCGGCGTAGGACGCCGCCACTGCATCGTGGGTGACAATCACGATCGTCTGGTCGAACTCGGTGATCGCGCCCCGCATGAACTCGAGGATCTCGGCGGAGGTCGCGGAGTCGAGGTTGCCGGTGGGCTCGTCGGCAAACACGATGTGCGGCCGGTTGGCCAGTGCCCGCGCGACCGCGACGCGCTGCTGTTGGCCGCCGGACAGTTCGCGGGGCCGGTGCTTCAGCCTGTCCTTCAAGCCCATCGTGCCAACGATGCGCTCGATGAGCGACGGATCGGCTTTGCGACCGGCGAGGTCCGCGGGCAGCGTGATGTTCTCGATGGCGGTAAGCGTCGGCACCAGGTTGAACGCCTGGAACACGAAACCAACCTGGTCGCGCCGCAGGTGCGTGAGTTGGGTCTCGCTGAGTGAGCCCAGGTCGGTGTCACCAATGAAGATCTGGCCCTGCGTCAGCGAGTCGAGGCCAGCGAGGCAGTGCATCAACGTCGACTTGCCCGACCCCGACGGCCCCATAATCGCGGTGAACTCTTGGCGGGCGAAGGTGACGTCGACACCTCGCAGCGCGGTCACCTCGGTTTCGCCCTGCCCGTACACCTTCACTGCGCCCACCGTGCGCGCTGCCGCCGTCTGCAAATTCGTTGCCATGCGCTGCATCGTAAGGACACGGTGCGCGCCCGACGATCGGTTATCACCCTGCGTTCACCCTGAGACCACTCAGGGAACACCCTGAGACGTACGGTGTGGCGGTGAACGAGTCTGTCCCACTTTGGCCCGGTGTCGCCCCTGGATCCGAGGGCTGGACGCAAGTGGAGTCGGCTGTGCCCGAGGGCAACCACACGGTGCTGCGCAACGTGGTGACGCCGACGATCACGCCCTACCTTCCGTCGCCGGAAACCGCCACGGGCGCGGGCATCGTGATCGCGCCGGGCGGTGGATTCCGCATCGTGGCGATCGAGCACGAGGGCACGCGCGTGGCCGAGTGGTTCGCGGCGCGCGGCGTCGCGGCGTTCGTCCTCAAGTACCGCGTGGCCGACACGGGCACGACCACCGATGAATGGGCGACCCAGATGGCCGCGTTCTTCACCGAGGTGTCGGAGGTGCCGATCTTGGAGCGCATGCTCGACGGCATCGGTCCGTTGGCCGTGGCCGACGCGCACCGCGCGATGGCGATCGTGCGCGAGAAGGGCGCCGAGTGGATGGTGGAGCCGGGTCGGCTGGGGTTTCTCGGTTTCTCGGCGGGTGGGTATCTCACAGTCGAGATGGCACTGGCCGCGGACGCCGCGCTCCGGCCGGCGTTTGTCGCGCCGCTCTATCCCGGGTTGCACGGCCACCGCGACGTGCCCGCCGATGCACCGCCGCTGTTCACGGTGGTGGCCGAGGACGATCCGATCTGTGTCGACGCGACGAAGAACATCGTGGCCGACTGGCAAGCCGCGGGCCGCCCCGCTGAGTTCCACATGTACCCGACTGGCAGTCACGGCTTCGGGCTGCAGAACGATGGTCGCGCCACCGATGTGTGGATCGACCAGTGCTACGACTGGTTGCACACCATCGAGGTCCTCTGACCCGGGCGTCCTACTGTGGCCCGATGGTTTCCGAACTGTTCGACGCGGATGCGTGGGATGAAGTCCCCGGGTTCGATTTCGACGACATCACCTATCACCGCGCCAAGCAACACGGCACCGTCCGCGTCGCGTTCAACCGGCCCGAGGTGCGCAACGCGTTCCGTCCCAAGACCGTCGACGAGTTGTACAACGCGCTCGAGCACGCCCGGCAAAGCACCGACGTCGGCTGCGTAATTCTCACCGGCAACGGCCCGTCCCCCAAAGACGGAGGATGGGCGTTCTGTTCGGGCGGCGACCAACGCATCCGGGGCCGGGACGGTTACAAGTACGCCGACGGTGACACCGCGGACACCGTCGACCCGGGTCGGCTCGGTCGGCTGCACATCCTCGAAGTGCAACGTCTCATTCGCTTCATGCCCAAGATCGTGTTGTGCGTGGTGCCCGGTTGGGCCGCGGGCGGCGGACACAGCCTGCACGTCGTGGCGGACCTGACGATCGCGAGCCGCGAGCATGCGCGGTTCAAGCAGACCGACGCCGACGTCGGCTCGTTCGATGGCGGGTACGGCTCGGCCTACCTGGCGCGGCAGGTCGGACAGAAGTTTGCCCGCGAGATCTTCTTCCTCGGCCAGGAGTACACCGCCGAGGAGATGTTCCAGATGGGCGCTGTGAACCGGGTGGTGGCGCACGCCGAACTCGAACAGGTCGCGCTCGAGTGGGGCGCGCTGATCAACGGCAAGAGCCCGACCGCGCAGCGCATGTTGAAGTACTCGTTCAACCTCATCGACGACGGACTAGTCGGCCAACAGGTCTTGCTCGGTGAGACGACGCGCCTGGCATACATGACCGAAGAAGCCACCGAGGGGCGCGACGCGTTCCTGGAGAAGCGCCCGCCCGACTTCTCGCCGTATCCCTGGCGGTACTAACTCACGCCATAGGAAGTCACGGCGTGAGCACGCGCACCATGCGCCGCGTCGCGATCCGCACGCCGATCGCACCCATCGCCACCAGATAGAAGGCGTGGCCGAAGGCGGCGGGCCCGACTCGTCCGAATGACAGGTCGCGCATCGAGCGCGACACCCTGGTACAGCGGCGTGCACCGCACCACCACGGCCAACCACGTCGGGTAGCGCGCGAGGTCGAAGAACACACCCGAAAACAAGAAACTCGGAATCAGCACGACGTTGATGAAGTCGAAGTCGTAGTACGACCGCATGTACGACGCGCCGCCCGCGCCGGCCCCTGCGAACGCCCAGCACACCAGCGCGGCGCTAGGGAGCAACAGCACGCCGAGCCACGAGTGGACGAGACCCATGACCGCCATCGTCACGAGGAAGAAGGCGGCGTAGAGGACGCCGCGTAAGACGGCAAAGGCGACCTCGCCCCGCACGATGTCAACGGGTTCGAGCGGCGTGGCGAGCATGCAATCGAACACCTTCCAGTACTTCAGCTTGATGAAGAACATGATCGTGGTGTCGAAGACGGCGCCGTTCATCGCCGCGGTGGCCATTAGGCCGGGCGCGACGAAGTCGCGGTAGGACACCAGTTGGCCGCCGGGCCCGCTGACCTTGCCGACCAGGTCACCCACGCCCACGCCGATCGACAGCAGGAAGAACACCGGCTCGGCGAACCCGACCGCAAAGATGAGCCAGAAACGCCGATAGACGAGGGCGTTGCGTTCGAGCACGCGCATCGGCCCGCTCGGCAGGACCATGGTGGCCCTCATGGCGCGAGCCGCCGAGAGAAGGTGGTGCGGGCGAGGAACACACCGACGGCGGCAAGCGCGCTCAACACCGCGACGTGTACCGCGAGCGGTCCCGCGCCGGGGCTGCGGCCGGTGGTGGCCGCCCGTAAAAGTTCGACGCCGTGGTACAGCGGCGACAGCGGCACGAGGTGACGCGCCCACGCCGGCAGGCTGGCGATCGGAAAGAACGTGCCCGAGAACAGGAACAGCGGCATCACACCGACGCGCATGATCACGGGGAACGATCGGTCGGAGTCGGTGAACGTCGACCATGCGGCCACCGGCGCGGCCACCGCGACGACCAACAGCACGGCCAACAGCGGGCTCAGCACCGCCCACCACGAGCCGATCGCGCCGAGCAGCACGGCCACGAGCAGGAAGGCGATCGTCGTGACCGCGGAACGGATGGCTTCCCAGGCGAGGTGACCGGCGAGCACGTCCGAGGTGCCGAGCGGGCTCGCGATCATCGCGTGGTAGCGCTTGTCCCACTTCGTGCCACCCATCACCCACCACAACGAGTCCCCTACCGCGAGCTGCACGATGTTGGCGGCGAGCAAACCGGGCGCGACGAACCGCAAATATGAAAGGCCGTGGAGCGCGGCGGTAGACCGGTCGTCGACGTAGCCGCCGACGCCGACGCCCATCGCGACGAGGAACAGCAAGGGCGCGACGAACGCGCTGAATGCGATGCCGTGCCAGAGGCGGGCCATGATGCGCGCCTCGCGCTCGACGAGGCGGCCGACGCGTGCGACCGCGGTCATTCGAGCGCCCGGCCCGTCAACACGAGGAAAACGTCTTCGAGGGTGCTGCGCCGCACGAGGGCCGATTCGATGTTCACGCCCCGCGAGGCGAGCGCGTGCACCGTGGCGTCGCCGTCCGACGTGTAGAGCACGATCCGGTCGGTGAGGCGTTCGACCCGATCGGCCGCACCGTCGACGCGCTCGAACGCGTAGTGCTGGTCGGCGGGGTCCAGGAAGCGCAACTCCACTACTTCACGCGTCGTGTAGCGCTTAATCAGTTCGCGCGGCGACCCTTCCGCCGCGATCTCGCCGCCGTTGACAATCACGAGCCGATCGCACAGCTGCTCGGCTTCGTCCATGTAGTGGCTCGTCAACACGATCGTCACGCCTCGACGCTTGAGTTGGTAGAGCCGTTCCCAGAGCAGGTGCCGCGCTTGTGGGTCGAGGCCGGTGGTCGGCTCGTCGAGCAAGAGCAGTTCGGGCTCGTTGATCAGTCCACGGGCCACGGCCAGGCGCCGCTTCATGCCACCCGACAGCGGGTCCACCTTGTCGCCGGCGCGGTCGGTGAGTTCGAAGAACTGCAAGAGCTCCGTGGCCCGTTCGCGGATCACCGCGCGCGGCAGGCCGAAGTAGCGGCCATAGATCATCAAGTTGTCCCAGACGCTCAGCTCGAGATCGAGATTGTCTTCCTGGGGCACGGAACCGAGGCGGCCTCGGATCTCGGGTCCATGCGTCGCCGGGTCTAGGCCGAGCACGCGCAACTCACCCGAGGTGCGCGGCGACGTGCACACGATCATCCGCATGGTCGAGCTCTTGCCGGCGCCGTTCGGGCCCAGCAGGCCGAACGTCTCCCCCGCCTCGACGTGGAAGTCGATGGCGTCAACGGCGACCACGTTCTCGAACCGCTTCGTCAATTGTGTGGCTTCAACGAGCGGCATGGTCGGCGACGCTATGCCGGGGCAGCCGCCGCCACGAGTGGTTTACACGAGCGCGGTCACCGGCATACGCGATAGCGAACGGACGATTTCGTCGGCGGCATCGTGGACGACGTCGAAGTAGCGCTGTCGCCGGTGCTCAGTCCATAGGTCGAAGTGCGGAGAATCCGGAACGATCCGTAGCTCGCTGCTGTGACTCGACCACTCGACCAGCCGCACGTTCACGCGCGCGGGCAGCACGAGTTTCCGCAGCTGCACGACCGCGGGCGCGTGGAGCGACGCGGCGAAGCCGTCGTGCCCGGCGACAAACGGACCGCTGAGGTTGAGCGCTCCGATATTCGGCCACCCGGCGGCCAACAGGTCGGCGAGCGAGCAGTCGATGCGACGCACGACCACGTCGTGCTCCCAGTGGGTTGGCAACTTCACGAGTTCGCTCGGCATCAGCATCTCCCCGCATGGTCGGCTTCGCGTCTCTTCAGGTCAACTACCTGCGAGGTAACGAAATTCCCTAGAGCTAGCGTTTCGCGCGTGCCTGCGAAGCCGGAGGAGATCCGCGACGGGGTCCCGCTCACCAACCTCGATCAGCCGCTGTTCGACGGCGCCGGAGCGACCAAGCGCGACCTAGTCGACTACCTCGACGGCATCGCCGATCGCATGGTGCCTGCGCTTGCCGATCGTCCACTGTCGGTGATCCGGGTACACCGCGGCGACGCTCCGTTCATGCAGAAGAACGTGCCACGCTACGCGCCCGAGTGGATCCGCACCGTGACCTACTGGGCCGAGACGTCCAAACGCGACGTGGCCTACGCCCTGTGCAATGACCGCCGCACGTTGTTGTGGTTCGCGAACCAGCGTGCGGTGGAGTACCACCCGGCGTTGGTTCGCGTCGGCGCAGAGACCGAACTGACACATCTCGTGCTCGACCTCGATCCGCCCGAGGCCGGCGGCTTCAAGGCCGCGGTCGACGCGGCGCACGCGGTGCGAGCCACGCTCGACGACGTCGCGCTGGCGGGCGCCGTGAAGACGAGCGGCGCGAAAGGGCTGCACATCTATGTTCCTGTCGCGTCCGGCACCTCGATCGCAGACGCCGCGGCCGCGACGCGGGCAATCGCGGAGCGCACCGCGCGGCGCGAGCCATCGATCGCCACCACCGCGTTCATGAAAGAGGACCGTGGCGACAAAGTCTTCGTCGACGCGACACGCGTCGGCGGCGCCACGGTCGCCGCCCCGTACAGCCCGCGCGCTCGGCCGGGCGTCCCCGTGTCCTGGCCGTTCTCATGGGACATCCTCGACACGATCGTCCCGTCCGACTTCACGATCCTGACCGCGCTCGACCTACTGGCCGGCGCCGACCCATGGGACGACGCACAACCGGCGCCGCAGATACTGCCGCCCGACCTGGTCGATGAGGGGCTCGCCATTCCCGCCGGGCGGGTGGAGGCGATGCACGAGGGCAAGCGTCGAGCGAAGGCGCGCAAAGACGCTGGGTAGAACAGGTTCTATTCTTTTCGGATGGACCCTGAAATGGAACTCGGCCACCCAGTCTTCGACGCCGACAACCACTACTACGAGGCGCTCGACGCGTTCACCCGTCACCTGCCCGCCGGCATGGGTCCTCGCTGCGTGCAGTGGGCCACGATCGAAGGCAAGCAGTACCACGTGGTCGGCGGCAAGGTCAGCCGTGCGGTCGCCAACGCAACCTTCAACCCGATCTCGAAGCCGGGCTGCCTGAGCGAGTACTTCCGCGGCAACCCGAACAACGTCGACGTGCTGGCGCTGTTGAAAGACAGCGAGCCGATCCGTCCCGAGTACCTCAATCCCGTCGACCGCACGCGGGTGCTGGACGCGCAGGGCCTCGCTGGGTGCTTCATGTACCCGACGCTCGGCATGCTCTACGAAGAGATCCTCAAGGACGACCCCGAGGCCGTGACGATCACCTTCCGCGCGTTCAACCGGTGGTTGGCCGAGGATTGGGGACTGAACCACCACGACCGTATTTACAACGCGCCGTACCTGACGCTGGCCGATGTCGACTGGGCCGTCGAGGAACTCGAGTGGGCGCTGGCGAACGGCGCGCGGCTCATCGTGATGCGCACCGCGGCGCCGACCACCGCACTCGGCCGGAAGAACCCGTTCGACGAAATGTTCGACCCGTTCTGGGCGCGGGTGAACGAAGCCGGCGTCACGGTTGTTGTGCACGCGGGCGACAGCGGCCTGTCCTCCAACGGTTACGCGGTCGACGGATTCGCCGCGAATTTCAAAGGCGGTGGCTTGCGCCCGAGCGTGAAGAACTTCCACATCGAACAAGCGGTGCACGAGTACCTGTTGTCGATGGTGCTCGCGAATCACTTCGCGAAGTTCCCGAACCTGCGCGTGGCGTCGGTTGAGAACGGCGCCGAGTTCCTGCCGGACTTGTTCCGCAAGCTGCGCTCGCAAGCCAAGAAGATGCCCGGCTACTTCGCCGAAGATCCGGTGGACATCTTTCGTCGTCACGTGTGGGTGAACCCGTTCTGGGAGGACGACTTGGAGACGGTGGTCGACCAGATGGGCGCCGACCGCGTGATCTTCGGGTCGGACTGGCCCCACATCGAGGCGCTGCCTCACCCGCTCGACTACGTGCCCGAGACCAAGCCGTTGAGCGACGGCGACCGCCGTCGCCGCGTGCTGCACGACAACGCGATCGAACTGGCAACGCTCCGACCGCGCTGAGCTGCCCCGGGCGTTAGCGGTGGTGCAGCGCGGCCTCGAAGTCACCGCTCGTGATGCCTTCGCGGGAACGACTCTTGCCGTCGCGCCGCACGAGCGACTCCAGCGCCGCCTGTTGCAGCAGCGCCTTCAGGTCGGCGCCGCTGTAGCCGTCGGTCTGCAGGGCGATGTCTTCGAGGTCCACGCCGTACAGCGGCATCGGCTCGGCCATGAGTTTCAACAGCGCGAGGCGTTGTTCCACATCGGGCAACGGCACCTCGATCGTGCGCGACAGCCGTCCGCCTCGCCGCAGCGCCGGATCCACCCCGCGAATCCGGTTGGTGGCGCCGACCACGAATACGCCGGGCGACGAACTCACGCCGTCCATCTCCAGTAGCAGCTGGTCGAGTTGGCGGTCGTAGGCGGTCTGCTTGCCGCGAGTGGCACCGATGGCGTCGATCTCGTCGATGAAGATCATCGACGGCGCGTTGGCCCGCGCCCGCCGGAACAAGCTCGCCACCGCGCGCTCGCTGTCGCCGATCCACCGGCTCGTCAGATCCGCGGCCGTGACCGGATAGAAGGAACACGCGGACTCAGCGGCGAGCACCTTCGCAATGGTGGTCTTGCCGGTTCCCGGCGGACCGGTGAGGAGCAGACCACTGGGCGGGTCCACACCGAGGCGTTCGCAGCTCGACGGATCCTCAATCAGCCGCTGGATCTGTCGGAGCTCGCTGTGCACGTGGCGGTCCAGCACGAGGCGATGCCACGACCAGCGATCGACGGTGGGCCGATCCTTCCCGCCGCGCTCGTCGATCGCCTCGAGCATGTGATCGGTTGAGATCTGCACCACCTTCTTCGTGCCGGCGGCCTCGCGCATGGCGTCGAGCGCCGCGAGCTCGACTGCCTGCACGATCGTCGCCGGGGTCTGGCCCGCGGTCCGGCGCGCGATGACGTCGAAGTCAAAGTCTTTGCGAACGGGCCGGTCGCGCAACGCCGCCTCAAGTACCGCCACCCGTCCCGCGCTGTCGGGCACGTCCATGCGCACGTGATGGTCGAAGCGGCCGGCGCGCATCACCGCGGGGTCGAGCGCATCCAACTCGTTGGTGGTCGCCACCACGACCAGCCGAGGCTCGGACCGCCACTCTTCAAGGCTTTGCAGCAACTGCGCTAACACCGAACTGGCATTTCCTTCGGGCTGGTCAGAGCGGGCCCCCGCGACCGCGTCGAACTCGTCGAACACCAGCACGCACGGCAGGTGACGGGCCGCGGTTGCGAAGGCGAGCTCCACCCGGCGCGGGCCGTCGCCGACCGTCCGCGTGACCAGGTCGCCCGTATCAACGTCGATCAGGTTGCACCCAAACTCGCCGGCGATGGCTTGGGCGAACAGCGACTTGCCCGTTCCCGGTGGGCCGTGCAGCAACACGCCGTTCCAGTGGACGCGGTAGGACTTCGCTCGTTCGGGATCGGTCAGTACGAGCCCGAGCGTGTTCCGCAGATCGGCCTTGACGAGGTCCATGCCGCCGAGGCTCTCGAACTTCGGAAGCCGGTCAGGCGGGACCACCACCAGCGCACCCGAATCGACGGAGGGTTCATCGCGTCGCGCCACGCCGGAATCGCGTTGCGTTCGAACGGAAGGAGGCGACGCGGTGGGCTCGCGTCGGGCCAACGACAAAACGAGCGCCGCAACGGCGACGCCCGCAATGAGCCCGATGATGATGTCGACGACCATCTCTCACCCGATTCTTAGCGCGCGGCTGTGCGAAACCGATCAGGGGTAACCGTGGGCATGGCCTCTTTCGTCATCACGCTCATCGTCATTGGACTCATCGCCGGTTTCCTCGCGCGCGCCATCGTCCCGGGCCGCGACCCGCTCGGCCTACTCGCCACGATCGTGCTCGGCATCGTCGGATCGTTCGTCGGTGGCTTTCTTGCCGACGTGCTGTTCCATAAGACCGCGAATGACGCGTCCGTGCACACCGTCGGAATCATCGGCTCGACGCTCGGCGCGATTCTGTGCCTACTCGTGTATCGAATGGCGAACGGTCGGCGCGTCGTTTAACACCGTGAGAATCGGTCAGGAATCGAGAAGCTTCCCTAGGCGCGCACACGTACCGTCCTTCCCATGAAGACAATGACCTGCAAGCAAATGGGCGGACCCTGCGACGTGCCGTTCGAGGGCAAGTCCGCGAACGACGTGATCAAGGCCCAGGACCAGCACCTTAAAGACGCGGTCGCCAACGGCGATGACACGCACGCCGACGCGTTGAAGGCCATGCAGGCCCGTTGGAAGAACCCGCTCAAAGGCATGGGCTGGTACCGGCAGACGAAGAAGGACTTCGCCGCGCTGCCCGAAAGCTGACGCCGCAAAGCACATCAAACCCAGTTGATGTATTAAGGGAGCGGGCGTATGGTGGGCGGTATGGAGCCGCCGCTGTTCTTGCGTCTCGCCGCCCACCCCATTCGATGGCGGCTGTTGGGTGAGCTGGCTCGCAGCGATCGCGCGGTGCGGGAACTGACCGAGTTGGTCGGCGAACCGCAAAGCCTCGTGTCGTACCACCTGCGCGAGTTGCGCGATGGCCAGCTCGTGACCTCCCGTCGCAGTTCGGCGGACGGGCGGGATTCGTACTACGCGATCGACCTCAGTCGCTGCCGCGAGCTGTTTCAGGAATCGGGCGCGTCGCTGCACCCCGGGCTCGGCGGCTCTCCGTCGGTGGCACCAGACGTCCGTCCGGCGCGGCGAGCGCGGGTGCTGTTTCTCTGCACCGGCAACGGCACGCGGTCGCAGATCGCCGAAGCCCTGCTCGCGTCAATGTCGGATGGGCGCGTCGAGGTTGCCAGCGCCGGCAGTCATCCCAAGCCGGTCCACCCCAACGCGGTGCGCGTCCTGTGCGAGCGCGGTATCGACATCTCCGAGTGGCAATCGAAGCACCTCGGCAAGTTCGCGCGCCGCCGCTTCGACTTCGTCATCACGCTGTGTGACCGCGTGCGCGAGATCTGCCCGGAGTTTCCCGGCGGGCCTGAAACGGTCCACTGGAGCACCGCCGACCCCGGCCTCGAAGGCGACAACGACGACGCGACCTACGCCGCGTTCGAACGCACCGCGGACGATCTCGAGCAGCGCATCCGCTTCCTGCTCTCCGTAATCGACACTCCCCAAAGGAGCTACGCCCATGCATGACGACACCGTCAACGTCCGGTACATGGTCACCGACGTCCAGCAATCGGTCGACTTCTACACGAAGCACCTCGGGTTCTCGGAGCTATCGAACGCGGCGCCGGCCTTCGCCGATGTTCGCCGCGGCAACCTGCGCCTACTGCTCAGCGGCCCCGCCAGCTCTGCGGGGCGCGCGATGCCCGACGGCGCCACCCCCGGCCCCGGAGGCTGGAACCGCATCCACCTGCTCGTCGATGACATCGAGACCGAGGTCGCGACGCTGCGGGAACAAGCGGTGCCGTTTCGCAACGACATCGTGTCGGGCCCCGGCGGCAAGCAGATCCTGATCGAGGACCCCTCCGGCAACGTCGTCGAACTGTTCCAGCCCGCCGCGCAGTAATTTGCGCGGGCATGGCCTCGTGGGATGAGTTCGAGCAAGCCGCACCCGAGTTCGCGGCGCGCGTACGCCGGTTGTTCGAGGCCGGTCGACACAAGACGATCGCCACGCTGCGCGCCGACGGCTCGCCCCGCATCTCGGGCATCGAGTGCGAGTTCGCGGACGGCGAGCTTCGTTTCGGCTCGATGAGCCACGCCCGCAAGGGCGCGGACCTGCGGCGGGACGCGCGCTTCGCGCTGCACGGCCCAACCTTTCATCCCGAGGAGGGCAAGGAGAGCGAGTGGCCGGGCGAAGCGAAGATCGCCGGGCGGGCGATCCCCGCCGGGCCGGTTGCCACCGAGGAGACGCCCGACGCGCCCGACGGGGAAGCGTTCGTCGCCGACATCAGCGAGGTCGCGATTACGTGTCTCAACGACGAAGCCACGCGGTTGGTCGTCGAGTCGTGGACCACCGCCCGCGGCCTCCAGCGGATCGAGCGGGACTGACCGTTCGCGTCCTGCCGTTACAGGTGACTGCCGGGCAGCAGCGGTAACAAGAGCCGCGACCCGTTCGGTCCACCGATGCGAACGGTATTCACGGCCGGCACACCGGGGCCGCTGAACGCCGACGCGCCGAGCACGTGCAAGCGAATCCGGTGGCCGGCGCGGAATCGGTTGCCGATCGGCCAGAACTCGACGTGATATCGCCGCGGCTGCCCGATGGTCGCGGAGTCGCGATAGTCGTAGCGACCGTACGGCTCGACGACGGCGCCCGCACCGTCCACCCGCGAGCGGCCTTGGTCGATCGCCGGATACGCCGTGCGCAAACGGCCGGTGGCGACCGGGTGCCCGACGCCATTGGGGTCGACGTCGGAGATCACCGCGTACAGGTCGGTTTGTGGCGCGGTGCTCGACAACACGATCTCCAGGCTCGCGGGGCCGGCCGCAGTGACGTCGCGCGTGAGTTTCGCGGTGGTGTACGACAGGCCGAGCGGCTCGACCAGCGACATGTCGGTGAGCTTGGGCGAGTTGTTGAACTGGCCGAGCAACGACGTGGTGTGCGGGTCCGTGGCAGTGGGCAGCGTGCCGACCTCGGGGTAGCTCTGCATCGCCGCGGGTGCCGGACCCGGCCGTAGCGATCCGTCGTTGAGCGAGCGCGCGGTGCCGCTGCGACGCGCGTCGAGCGTCAGCGACGCCCACTTCGTGCCGGGCACGGGCCAGTCGGTCGCCTGCGTCGTGACGTAGTGGCCGGCGAGCATGTCCTCGCGATCGCCGTCGGACATCCACAGCTTCACCGCCGGATCGTGATCAACCCCGTTCGCGATCGACCGCAGGAAGCGGTCGTACCAGCGCTGACGTTCGCGGTTCATTCCGCCGGTGCCGGCGGGTACGCCGTCGTGCGCGCCGACCACCATCAGGTGCGAGCCGTTGCCGCGTAGCTCCTTGAAGGCCTCGAACGGCCCGCGCGACTCGACGTCGTAAAAGCCCGTCACCATCAAGATCGGAAAGTGATTCGCGTTGCCGCGCATGCCGCGCTCGCGCCACCACGCGTCCAGCGTCGGGTGCTCGTTGTAGGCGAGGCCCACGCCAAACATGCCGTTGAAGGCGTCGAGCGCGGTGCGGGGCGATCGCTGCAACCGAGCCGGACCCGCGGCGAGCGCGGGTGCGCTGATGAGGCCGAGCACGCCGATCGCGGGCACCAGGTTCGGAACCCCGCCCGGATACATCAGGTCGCGGTACAGCTCGTGCGTGCCGGCGCCCAACACCGCAGCCCGCACGCAGGGCAACTCGAGGTGCAGCGCGTTGTACACCATGATGGCGCTCGCCGAGAATCCGTAAAGTCCGAGCCGACCGTCGCTCCAGGGCTGGTGACACGCCCACCGCAACACGGTGACCACGTCGCGCTGGGTCTGGTTTCCGAGCGCGTCGAACGACCCGTCGCTGTCGCCGGTGCCACGAAGATGGACCTGCAGATAGTTGAAGTCGGGTCCCGCGTACTCGGCGCAGCAACCGGGGCCGTACGGACTGAACTCGGCGATGACGGGCCGCGTCCGCAGCCGGCCGCCCACCAACGGCCCGCGTCCGCCGAGCTTGACTTCCAGCTCCACGCCGTCGGGCATGGCGAGGCGGGTGACCTGGGCGACCTGGGGCGGCAAGGTCGCCGCTTCCGCGGTGCGCGCACTCGTCACAAACGATGCCGCCAGCAGCGCGAGCGCGATGCCAGCGCGTCTCCCCCAGCCGATACGCACCGGGCCGAGGCTACGTCACGGTCCGACATCGACTACGAAGACACGCGTGAGCACGAAGCCTGAGATCAATCTTCTCGACCGCGAGTTCTGGCGCAGCCGCCAGCATGAGGCGTGGACCTGGGCGCGGGCCAACGAGCCGGTCTACTTTGACGAGAACAGCCGAATCTGGGCGATCACGAAACACGCGGACGTCCTCCACGTCGAGCGACACGACGAGATCTTTTCGTCGAAGGGCAGCTACCGGCTCAACGAGACGCCGAACGAAGGCAACATCATCGCCAACGACGATCCGCGCCACCTCGCGCAGCGGCGGATCGTCAGCCGTGGCTTCACGCCCAAGGCCGTCGACCAATGGAACCCGCACCTCGAGAAGATGCTCGACGAAATGATCGATCCACTCACCGCCGTGGGCGAGTGCGAAGTGGTCGACGCAATCGCGGGTCAGTTCCCGGCGCGATTCACGTGCGCGCTGCTCGGGTTTCCTGACGACGAGTGGCCGAGGGTGAAGGTCTGGTCCGAAAAGTTGATGCGGCTCGACGCGGCCATGTTCGACAGCGACGTGATTACCGGGGTGATGGAAGCGAGCCAAGAGATCTGGATGGCGCTGGAGACCAAGCTGCCCGAACTGCGCGGCTGCCCAGTGAGCGACGAGTTGTTATCGAAGTGGGCCCACGCCGATGTCAACGGCGAGCCCTTGAGCCAGGCGCGGATCTTCGACGAAGTGGGTCTGTTCGTCGCCGGTGGCGCCGAGACGACCCGCACCGCGATCGGCCACGGCCTGCGCACCTTCTGCGATCACCCCGACCAGTGGGAACTGCTCCACGCGCGACCGGACTTGCTCATGAGCGCGGTCGACGAAGTGCTGCGCTGGGTGACGCCGCTCAACAACATGTTCCGCAAAGTCACCACCGACACCGAACTGCGCGGCGTCAAGCTGAAGGCGGGCGACCGCGTGGCGCTGGTTTACCCGTCGGCCAACCGCGACGAAGAGGTCTTCGAGAACCCGTTCACGTTCGACATCACCCGCAACCCGAACCCGCACATCGCATTCGGCTTCGGCACGCACTTCTGCATCGGGCGCAACTTCGCCCGCCGCGAACTCGAACTGCTCTTCGGTCGCCTCGCGCGGACCTGGACCGACCTGCGCGTCGTCGACGAGATCGACGTCGAGCCGAACATCTTCGCCCCCGCCGTCCGACGGTTCGTGATGGGCTTCAGCGCGCGCTGAGTTCGGCGCAGAGCGCGAGCGTCAGATCGACGTGGGCGCGGACGCGGGCAGCCCCGTCCGCACTGCGCCAACCGCTTTCCAACGTCACTTCGGGGATGCCGCGCGCCGCCGCGAACGCGTTGACGGCCTGCTGCTTCAGCGTCGCTTCCCACACGCGCAGGATCGCGCGTTGGACCGGGCTCGACGCCGACAGGCCGGGTGGCTTCAACGACAAGCCGAAGTAGTCCTTCGTCGCCAGGGTCGTGCCGCCCGCTTCGAGCGCGGCGAGCAGACGCCGGGCCAGCGCCGGGTCGACGTGCGGGTTGGTGAACATGAACGCCGCGTCCTGCGGACCCTCGTGCAGTGACAGCACGAAGTCGGGCCGGTAGTCGTCGAAGACCCCGCGCACCAGGCGCGCCTCCTCGGTGCGGAACTGGATGAAGTCGCGGTTGATGTCGTAACCGTCGGCGTTGAAACGCGAGAGCTCGGCGGCGCCGATCGGGTTCACAGGCGTGAGGATGCGGATGGCAACCGGCCCGGTGCGGTCGTAGCGCTCGAGAATCTCCGGCACCGACATGATCCCGGCCTGTTCGTTGCCGTGGATCCCCGAGATGATGAGCAGACGTGTCGTCGCACTCGGTGTGCGCGACGACACGGAGAGAATCGGACGCGTGTTGTCGAGGTAGGAAACCCTCCCTGCTTCGACCACGTCGTACCGATCGCCGAACGCGCGCACAGTTTGCTCGAACGCGTCGGGCTCGTAGCCCAGCGGGACCACGCCGAGGCCTTCGTCGGGTGCCGGATAGTCGTAGGCGCGCTGCTTGAGATGCAGGCGCACGAACGAACGCAGTTCTTCCATCGACGGCATTAGGCGCAGTCTCTCGCGAAGCCGACTTGGCGGGAGCGGTGGATGCCCTCGGCCAGCGTGACGACCTTCGCATCATGCGCGAAGCCCGCTGCGGAGACCAGCGTTTGCACGTCAGGCGGAAGTAGCCGGAGACAGGTGCCGGCCTTCACGAACAACGGCGGGTGACCCAGCGGGGCATCGACGTGCACAACGCGCCCGCCGTCGAGCACGACCTGATTGGGCTTGGCGTCGTACGCGCCGCTCGCATCGTTGTACGTAGTCGAGCGCCAGAAGTCGACCCATCGCCCCGGTGGCAGCCACACGTCGCGACTGGTCGCCCCCACCGTCACGACCGGTGCGACCAAAACGTCGGGTCCGAACAGGTACTCGTACCGCGCCGCGGCGACTGCGGGTGGATCGCCGCGGCGCCACGCGACTTCTTCGTGCGGGTACGCCAGCGCCAGGTCGCGCATGATCGGCGTGCCGCTGCGCTGATACTCCTGAGCGGCCTCCCACATGTACGGGAACAACTGCGTGCGCAGCCGGCTCAGCGCGCGCCAGTGCGGCAGTACCGACGGGTCCCACACCTGCGCCCGGGGCGACCCGGGCGCCACCGGCCGGGGCACGCCGTCGGCCTCGGTGCGCATGATCCCGGAGAAGGCGCCGAACTCGGCCCATCGGGTCAATAGTTCGGGGCTGGTCTGGCCGGCCGTGAACAACGCGTGGAAGCCGCCGATGTCGCTGCCCCAGTAGCCGATGCCGGACACGCCCATGGACAGGCCTTCGCTCACTGCGCCGGCGAGGCCGTCGGCCTCGGAGTCGTCCTCGGACGGGTCGCCGCCCCACACAATGCGCGCGTACGGGCCGGTCCCCGTGTAGCCGCACCGCACGAACTGCGCGAAGTCCGAACCCTTCCGGGGCCACGTGAGTTCGTGGCTCGCCTTGTGATAGTCGGTGCAGTAGTCGTTGTGCCCTTCAATGCCCGTGCGGCCGTCGGCCAGCTTCGAGTCCGGCGGCACGTATTCGCCGAAGTCCTCCATCCAGCCGTCGTAGCCGTCCGTCAACGCTTCGTTGATCAGCGACTGCCACCACTTCACCGCGCCCGGCGCCGTGAAGTCGACGATCGCCGACGACGCCTTCGTGTACGCCAAATACGGCAGCGGGTAGGGCGTGCCCGCGATGGTCTTGACGAAATAGCCGTTCGCCTTGCCGACCGCGTACGCGCCGTCCGGGTGGTTCGAGCACACGAACGAGTTCACGTACGTCGTGACCTTGTAGCCCCAGTCGTGGTAGCTCGCCGCTCTCTTCTTCTGCCCACCCGCGGCGCGGTCACCAACCTGTCCCGCGCAGGGCAGGTAGTGCGTATAGGTCTGCGCCACGGTGATCGGCACTTCGAGGCCGCCCTTGCTCCGCGGCGTCCGCCATGCCGTGAGCAGTTGCGCGTCGTTGCCGTGCGGTTGGTACCACGGACCGAAGAACCACTCGGCGGGCGGTGGTTGACGTCCGATTACCGCATCGGATGTGGCGCGGCGCAGCACGTCCGTGGGCGTCGGTCCCCCGTAGACGCGCCAGTGCAACGCACGCTCGTGCGTTTCGACGCTCCAGCGTTGCGGCGACCGCAGGTCGAAACGGTTGAGCGCGGTCGAGTCGAGCAGGAATCCGTAGCCGCGACTTGAGATCGTCCACGGCATCGTGAAGTTGCTCGACGGGCCAAAGGGCGGTGGGCCCTGCCACTGCTTGCCCAGCACGGGGTCGGTGGCGGGCCGGAACATGCCACCCGAGAACGGGCCCTCCTCGTTCCACTGTTCGACCTGTCGCCCGGTCTGATCGACGCTGTCACTGCGCTCGCCGAAACCAAGGAAACGCTGGCGGTCGTCGTTCACGAAGGTCGCGCCGGTCATGAGCACGCGCGAACGATTGGTCGGCGTGGCGTTGAAGTCGATTACGCCGTCGGCGGTTGCGGTGAGCCGCACCCGAAACGAGTGCGTCGGGTCCGTGGTGTGTACGAGCAGCGATCCGTCGTCTCGCGGCTCGGCCCAGGTGGCGCGCACCCACACGACCGGCGCATCTGCGATCACGCCGTAGCCCGCAGTCGGCGTCTGCACGACGGCACCCGCGGCGACGGCAAAGGCGAGCGCGCCGCGTTCACCGGCCGAGGAGGTCTGTAACACGGGAACGCCGTTTTGGGTGATCGTGACCGCGAACGGGCGATACGTGATCGACGCGACGAGCGGGCCTGTGCGCACGACGGTCGGGCTCGGCGTGGTCGCCGCCTCGCTTCGCGGAGCGGCGAGCAAGCTCGCGACCGCCGCGGCCACAACAAGAATGACTCGCCCGCGTCGAACGCTCCCCATCGCAGGACCGTACCCTCGGCGTATGGCGGCCGACGACACGCACTCGCTCGGGTACAAGCGCGTCGACGACGACCCGAATGTCTCGGTGCTCCTCGGCACGATGAATACGACCGCGACGTGGGGCGCGACCCTCCGGCTACGGGCCTGGGAGCGGGAACGCCTGGAGCTCGGCCAAGGCCAGCGGCTGCTCGACGTCGGTTGTGGGCTCGGCGAGGCGGCGCTCGACCTCGCGGCGGACCTGGGCGACGGTGGCGAGATCGTCGGCATCGACGCGTCGACCGAGATGTTGCGCGTCGCCGAGGCGAACTCGCACGCGGTTCGGTGCCGCGTCCGCTTCTCGGTCGGCCACGCGCAGGCACTGGCGGAACCCGACGGCTCCTTCGATGCGGTTCGGTCCGAGCGCATGTTGCAGTGGGTCGCCGATCCTGGGGCGGCCGTTGCGGAAATGGCTCGCGTGTTGCGCCGGCGCGGCCGGCTCTCACTCATCGATACGGACTGGTCAACGCTGTCGATCGACGTCGGAGACGACGAACTGGCCGCGCGCGTTCGCGCCGCTTTGCGCATCGAGCGCAATCGCCCATCGAACGTCGGCAGCCGGCTCGGCGACCTCGCCCATGCCGCCGGATTCGACATCGTCGACGAGACGCGCGCGACGCAGACGTGGAGCGAATGGGATCCGGACGCGGCACCAGCGCCCGACGGATGCTTCTCGATGCAAAGTCTCGCCGACGACCTTATCGAGGCGGGCCAACTTCCGTCCGCGGAGAAGGACGACTTCGTGGCGACAATCCACGCGGCGGCCCGCCGCGGGCAGTTCAAGATGGAACTGACGATGTTCGCGGTCGCCGCCGAACTCCGTGCGTAAAACGGAACGAGTGGCGTGGCCGTGGGCCGCGCTCCCCTTCGCAGCGGTGCTCGCCGTGGATCCCCGTGGCCTCGCTCCGTTCGGGCCCGTGAAGTGGGCGCTGGTATCCGCCCTCGTGCTCGCGGGCTTCGCCATGGGCGCAGCGCGCGGGCTGCCACCGCGCGACAGCACCGCGCCCGCCCACGCGTGGCACGCGTGGGCGCTGCCCGCCTTCGTTGCGTGGACGGCGATCACCGGGGTCTTCGGGCTCGACCGCGTGTACGCGTGGACAGGCACGCCCGAACGTCACTTCGGCGTTATCGCGTGGGTGCTCGTGCTGTTGTGCTGGACCGGCGGACGCGCCCTGGATGAAGCCAAGCAGCGCCTAGTGCTGGCGGCGGCGGCGGTGACCGTCGCCGCGCTCGGCGCGTGGGCCGGTGCCGAGGCAGTGGGCTGGACGCCGCTGAAGCTCGTCGGAACCGGCGACCGTCCCGTTGGCTCGCTTGGGTCTTCCGCGTTCCTCGGGGCTGCGGCCGTGCTGCTCACACCCGTCGCCTTCGGTTGGGCGGCGACCGAGACGCAGCGCTCGCGGCGGATCGCCGCCGGCGTCGCGGCGACGGGCGGGCTCGTCGCGCTCGCGGCGTCAGGGGCGCGCGCCGCGCTTTTCGGCGCGGCGGTCGGCGCGGTCGTTGCCCTCGTCGTGCGGCGCCAGCGCGCCCTCGCCGTGGCAGTGGCGGGCGCGGTCCTGGTCGTGCTCGGTATCGCGCTGGCAACGGGCGCCGCGAGTCGAGTCTCGTCCGCCGCATCCGATCGAAATGGCGGCGCGCACGGACGCCTCGACGAGTGGCGCATCGCCCTCCGCGTCGTCGGCGCGCACCCCGTCCTCGGAACCGGCCCCGAGGGCTACCGCCTGGCGTTCGGGCAAGAGGTCGACGATCGCTACGAGCGCGCCCACGGCCGCAATCCGCTGCCCGATCGCGCCCACAGCGCGCCGCTCGACGTCGCGGCGACGACCGGACTGGTCGGTCTGGTGCTCTACACGTTGGCGGTCGGGGCGGCGGCGTGGTCCGCCCTGAGGGCGTTGCGCCGCGGACCGCCGCTGCTGGCGGGTGCCGCCGTCGGCGTCCTCGCCTACTTCGTGCAGTCGCTGTTCCTGTTCCCCATCGCCGAACTGGAACCGGTCGCCTGGCTACTCGCCGGCCTGTGCGCGGCGGTGCCGTCGACTGCACCGTCGCCGCGTGGACCCCGCCCTGTGATCGCGGCAATGGCCGGTGTGCTCGCCGCAGTAGCGTTGGCCGCCGGCGTGCTCGACGTGGTTGCAGATCGGCGGGCCAAGCGGACGCTGGCGACGGTGGCCAACGACCGTCCGGCCCGTGCGTCGGTCGCGCGGCTGCGGCCCGATCAGGTGCGCTACCGGCTGATCGACGCTCGGGCGCACGCGGCCGACGGGTCATCGCGCGGGCTGACCGCCGCCATCGCCGACGTGGATCACACGCTACGCGTGTCGCCGCGCGACCCCGTCGCCCGGCGCGAGAAGGCACGCTTGCTGCTGGCGCTGGCGCGGCTGCATCCGGAGCGCGCCGCCGCCGCGGATGCTGCCCGCGCATACCTCGAACAACTCGTCGCCGACGACCCGCGGGACGCCGAAGTGCTGTTGCGCGTGGGCATCGCCCGCGACCTCGCCGGCGACGCCGCCGGAGCCATCACCGCGTGGCGGCGGGCGGAATACCTGGCCCCGCGGAGCGCCGCCGCGAGCAGCAACCTGGCCGTCGCCTACGCCCGCGTCGGCCGCAACGACGAGGCCCGCGCCGCGGCCGCGCGCGCATTGCGACGCGACCCGTCGAACGCGTCGGCGCGCGCCGTGCTGCACGATCTCGAGACAAACAATGGAACCTGATCGGCCCCCCGAGCGTTTACCCGCCGTGGACAGCCTGATGCAGGAGCTGACGATCGATTTCATCAGTACGGACGAGATTCCGGAAACGGTGGTGGTTGGCAACTTCGACGACTTCTACCGGTCCCGTCGTGATCGCGTGGCGCGGGCGCTCGCGCTCACGATCGGCGACGCGCATCTCGGTGCAGAAGCTGCGGACGAGGCGATGACGCGTGCGTACCAACGCTGGTCGCACGTGGGCGGCTACGACGACCCGGGCGCGTGGGTGTACCGCGTCGGGCTGAACTGGGCGACGTCGTTTCTGCGTCGGCGCAATCGCGCCCCGAAACCGCTCTTCGAGGCCGGCCCCGCCGACATCGGCCCGGTGAGCGAGCCCAGCGTGCTGCACGCGCTTGCCGACTTGCCGGTCAATCAACGCGCCGTGGTCATCTGTCGCTTCTATCTCGGCATGAGCGAAGCCGAGACCGCGGCCGCGCTGCGCGTGCGGCCCGGCACCGTCAAGAGCCGGCTCCACCGAGCCCTCGCCCATCTTCGTACCCGTCTCGATCACCTTTCCCCGGAGGCTTTAAATGACTGATCTCGAACACGACCTCGCCGCAGCGGCCAGCCGCATTTCCGTCGCCTCGGGCGACCTCGACACGGTGATGGCGCTTGGGCGCAGTCGCCGCGCGCGCCGCCAGCGCGTGTTCGGCGGGGTGACCGCCGTCGCGCTGCTGGCCGGCATCGCCGTCGTCGTGCAGCGCGACGACCCCACGCCTACGCCGGTCGCGACCATGCCCGCGCTCTCGCGCGGCAAGGCCGACCTGAACTGGGAGGCGCTGTCGTCAACGGCCGGTCTCGGCATGACGGGGTCCGACGTCAACGGCCTCGGTCCGTTCTACGCGATGTCCACCGCGCCCGGCCAAGCCGACGTCGGCAAGACTCGACCCAGCCGCGTGCTGTGGCGCTCGGATGACGGCGTCGAGTGGTCCGCAGCTACGACCCTCGGCAACGACCTGTTCCTGTCGGACCTCGCGCCCGCCGACGGACGGGTGTACGCGGTCGGCACCGCGCCCGCACAAGCCGGCGTGAAGCGCCGCGGCGACCTCGTGGCCGGCTGGTCCGACGACGGCGGCAAACACTTCAGCAAGACCGCGCTGCCCATCGACTGGACCCGCATCGAAGCGGGCTCCACTTCGACACAACTGCTCGGCACGCAGATCGCGTCGAGCGACAAGGGCACCGTCGTTACCGCCAGCGTGCAGGCCGCGCTCGACGTCCCCCGCCTGTTGCCGAGTGGCGCGACCGCTCCCGACGGTTGGGCCACGACCGCGACCGGCGTCGACGTGCTCGGCCCGAAGAAGGACAAGCTGGACTGCCCCGCCGGAACGACCCCGGCTCGGGAAGCGAAGATGGCGGACGGCGCACGCGCGGGAAGTGTGGTTCAGGCGAACGAGCCCGATACCCGGCCCAAGTCGCGCGAAGTCGAGCCGGAGTGGTGTGCATCGAACGACCGCAACGGCCCAGGCGTGCCGCTCTCGCCCCAAGAGATGCGCGGCGTCGTGCGCTCGTACTCCTGGTCCGAGTTGGGCGTCACCGGTGACCTGCTGAGTGCCGCGACCCACGAGGTGTTCGCGTTCTTCGCGCCCAACGGGTCGGCCGACTTCACCCGCAGCGACTTGGGCAAGGTCCGCGCCGACTACGCCTTCCTCGACGCCGATGACAGCGGCTTCCATCTCTTCGCGGCGGGCTACAACAACAGCCCGGGCGGCGTGGCCGCAACCTCCGACCTCCGCTCGGACGACGGGAAGACCTGGACGTCGCTCGCCGGCCCCGGCGAGATGCAATGGGTCAGCGCGGCGGGCACCGTCGCCGGGCACCGCATCGTGATTGGCGACGGGGCGAACGGCACGCTGGTTGCTCGGGCCGACGGCAACGGCGCCTGGGTAGTCACGCCGCTGTCGAGCGTGATCGACCCGGCCGAGTCCGGCGGGCGCGCCGTCCACTCGTTCTCCGCTGGTATCGGTCCCCTCGGCATCGTCATCGCGGCATCGCCTGAATCGGACGAGGGTGACGCGCAGACGCTGCTGGTGTTCAGCCGAGACGGCGCCACGTGGGAAGACCACCCCGTGCAGCAACTCGCGGGCCACCCGGTCGGCGTGCCGCTCCGCATCTTCGTCAGCGGCACCCGCGCCGTCGTCGCCCTGTCGGGCGGATCGAGCGCCGAAGGCCAACCGCCCAAGCCGCAAACGATCCTCGTTGGCACCGCTTCCTAACTTCCTAACCAACGCCCCCTAACCAGGCTTCCCCAACTGGGCGTGGCTCGTGCCGGATTCCGGCACGAGCCACGCCCAGTTCGAACGACATGCCGAAGCCGCGCTGAAAGACTGCGCCCGTGGACATTGATGGGTTGTGCGACGACCTCCTAGCGGAGCGTTCCGACACCCTCGCCCTCGTGACTGGCCTTGATTCCGACGGCTGGCGAACGCCGACGCCGGCGCCAGGATGGACAATCCTCGATCAGGTCACGCACTTGGCGTGGTTCGACGAGGCTGCGCTCCAAGCGATCGTCGATCCGGACGGGTTCCGGGCCGCGCGCGAAGAAGCGCGCGTCGACCACCTCGTCGAAGGCGTGCGTGCGACGATCGGCGAGGTCAGCGGCGAGGCGGCGGTGGACTGGCTGCAGCGCGCGGGCGACGAGTTGGTGGCCGCGGCGAGGCGTGCGGATCCGGCGGTGCGGACACCTTGGTACGGACCGAACATGTCGGTCGCATCGACGATCACGGCGCGGATCATGGAGACGTGGGCCCATACGCAGGACATTGCCGACGCTCTCGGTGTCGTGCGGGCGCCGAGCGGACGCCTCGCGCACGTCGCGTTCATCGGGTGCCGCGCGTTCGCCAACAGTTATATGGCGAACGGCCTACTGGTCCCTGACGCTCCCGTTCGAGTCGAGCTCGGCGACTGGGCGTTCGGACCGGAGGACGCGTCGAACGTGGTGTGCGGTTCGCTCGTGGACTTCTGCCTGGTCGTCACGCGGCGGCGCCACGTCGCCGACACCGAACTGATTGCCACGGGCCCAGTGGCCACCGAATGGCTGTCTATCGCGCAGGCGTTTGCAGGTCCGCCCGGAAGCGGCCGCGCCGCCGGGCAATTCACGTAGAGCGGTGCGCGGATCGGCCGCTGGCCAACTCGACGCGCGGCTGTCCGTCGAGGTCGAGCACGCCAGTGACGCCGTCGGGTAAGGACACGTCAACGGCCAGTTGACCGTCGTCGAAGCGCCAGTCGACCTCGACGCGACCGTGTCGCGTTTCGAGACTCGTCGTGGCCCAAGTCAGTCCCCCGCCGGGCCGCGGTGCGACGAGGACGCGCGCGTAGCCCGGCTCGAGCGGCGCGACGCCGCCGATCGTGCGGTGCATCCAGTCCGCCACCGCGCCCAGCGCGTAGTGGTTGAAGCTGGTCATCTCGCCCGGGTTGATCGTGCCGTCGGGCAGCATCGCATCCCACCGCTCCCAGATCGTGGTCGCCCCCATTGTCACCGTGTAGAGCCACGACGGACAGCTGCGCTCTTGCAGCAGGCGATAGGCGTCGTCGACGTGGCCGGTCATCGTCAAGGCGTCGGTGACGAACGGGGTGCCGGCGAAGCCGGTGGCGATGCGGTAGCCGTTGTCCACGACCAACTGCGCCAAGCGCGCGCCCGCCGTTTTCATCATGGCGTCGTCGAGCAGACCGAAGACGATGGCCAGCGCGTAGACGGTCACGGCGTCGCTCGTAATCGTTCCGTCGTCGCTGACGTAGTGCTCATTGAACGCGACGCGCGTCCGCGCCGCGAGCGCGTCGAACTCGGCGCCCTCGCCATCCCGGCCGATCACGCGGGCCGCGGCGGCGACCATGGCCGCGCTGCGGTACAGACACGCCGTCGCGACAACGCGCCGGTCCGCGTTCGCGCGCCACGGTTCGTCGGGCGGCGCATCAGGGTCCAGCCAGTCGCCGAACTGAAAGCCGTGATCCCACAAACCCGTTTCGGAGACAAGGGACGCGACGCGGCGCAGGTGCGACGCCATCGCCGCGTAGTGCCGCTGAAAGATCGCGGGATCGCCGTACGCCTGCCACAACCCCCACGGCGCCCATACCGAGGCGTCCCCCCAAATCGCGGTCGTGGCGTCGGCGAGTAGGCCGCGGTCGGGCATGAACTTGAGGATGTCGGGCACGACGAAGGGCACCCGCCCGTCCTGGGCGGTCTGCTCGGCCGCGAGATCGTGCAACCAGTCTTCGAGGAACGGCTGCACGTCGTAAAGGAACGCGGCGGTGGGTGCGAACACCGCGAGGTCGCCGGTCCATCCGAGCCGCTCGTCGCGTTGCGGACAATCGGTCGGCACGTCGAGGAAGTTGCCGCGGAGGCCCCACACGACGTTCGAGTGCAGCTGGTTCAGCATTTCGTCGGAGCACGCGAACTCTCCGATCCGTTTCATGTCGGAGTGCACGACAACGGCTTCGAGCGCGTCCGCCGTGAGTTCGCCCGGATACCCGTCCATCTCGACGTAGCGGAAGCCGTGGAACGTCAGCGTGGGTTCGAACACGTCGTCGCCGCCGCTAAGGATGAAACGGTCGGTGGCCTTGGCCGTGCGCAACGGGCGCACCCCCAGCTCGTCGTGTTCGAGCACCTCGGCGTGGCGCACGGTGATCGTCGCACCCGCGTCACCGCGCGCGGAGAGCCGGACCCACCCGACGAGATTTTGGCCGAAGTCCACGAGCGTGCGACCCGAGGGCGACCTCCAGATGCGGACGGGGCGCAGCGACTCCTGCCGACGAACGGGCGGCCCGACGTACGGCGTGAGCCGCGCCGTGTCGAACGCCAGCGTTTCCACGCCAACCGCGGCGCCGCGGTCACCATCACCCCGGCGGCGCGCGTCGATGGTCTGGCCGTCGTACAGGTCGTTGACGATGGTGTCGGACGCAACCGCGGTCCACGACTCGTCGGTGACGACCCGCTGCTGATGCCCGTCGGCGAACGTGATCTCCAACTGCGCGATCACGCCGAGCCGATCGCCATAGATCGCGCGCTTGCCCGCCCATCCGAGCCGGCCGCGGTACCAGCCGTTTCCGAGCGCGACTTCGAGCACCGACTCCGGCGCGATCAACGCGCGCACGTCATAGCTGCAGTAGCGGAGCCGCCACTCGTAACTGCTCCAGCCGGGACTGAGCACGTCCGCGCTTACCGGCGTGCCGTTCAATTGCGCTTCGAAGATGCCCAGGCTCGACACGTGCAGCGTTGCGGACTTGACATCGCCATGGCCGCCGTCCAACGCGAACTCGCGCCGCAGGACGGGAGCGCCGTCGAAATCGTCGACCGGCGCGACCATGCCCGCGGACCATGAAACGCCGCCCCGATTCGGCGCAAATTGGCTCGGCTGCATCACGGGGTTTCTAATACGAACGTAGAGTCCCCCATCAACATGGATCTGGGCCGTGGAACTGTGGAGCAAAGCTCAGGTGGCGGCGACCTCGTAAACGTCCGTTCCCTGGTGATCGTCGAGGATGACGCGGGCGACACGCTGCTCGTGGCCGAGATGTTGTTCGACGTCGCGCCGAACGTCACGCTTACGTGCTTCACCACGCTCCAGTCGGCCATGGATGAGTGGCCCGGCGACGCTGACTGCGTCCTGCTGGATCTCGGTCTGCCCGACGCGGTAGGGCTCACCGCCCTCAAGCGGCTGCGCACGCACGTTCCCGATGTGCCGATCGTCGTGCTGACCGGTCGCGTCGACGACGGGATCGGGCCCGAGGCGCTCGCCGCGGGCGCGCAGGACTTTCTCGTCAAGGGCCAGGTCGACGGGCCGGGGCTAGAGCGGTCCCTGCGTTACGCGGTCGAGCGCGGCCGGGCGACGGCCTACGAGCGCGATCTGGTGGCCGCAGAACTGCGTTCGCAGGAGAACACGCGCCTGCAACGCGGGTTGCTGCCCAGCCCGATGATCGAGACCGAGGAACTCGGGCTCGCGCTCTTTTATCGGCCCGGCAGCGACCGAGCGTTGTTGGGCGGCGACTTCTACGACGTGGTGCAGACGCCGACCGGATTGCACCTACTCATCGGGGACGTCAGCGGCCACGGTCCCGACGAGGCCGCGCTGGGCGTCGCGCTGCGGATCGCGTGGCGCGCGTTGGTGCTCGCCGGACTCCCAACCGCGGACGTGTTGCGCGGCGTCGAGCAGGTGTTGCTGGCTGAACGCAACGACGACGAGCGTTTCGCCACGGTCGCGATGGTCTCGTTCAATGCCGCGCTGACGCAGGCCGAGGTCGTGCTCTGTGGTCACCCGCGGCCGCTGCTGATACGTGGCCAGGAAGTACGTGAACTCGCGATCGACACGATTCCGATGCTCACGTCGCTCGGAGACTGCCCGATCAATCCGATCACGGTGGACCTCGCGGGCGACTGGGGCCTGATGTTGTTCACCGACGGTTTGATCGAGGGCCGCAGGACGCCCGGCGCCACCCAGCGCCTCGGCGTCGACGAATTGACGACGAGGCTTGAATTGCTCGTGGCGCAGGACATCCCCCGAGTCGAGCTCGCCCAGATGCTGCTCGCCGAGGCCGAGAGTTGTAACGGCGGCGCGTTGATCGACGACGTCGCCGTCCTCCTGATCGGCAGCCTGGGTTGGTGGCGCTGACGGTGGTGACGACTGCCGACAGTCGCGGCGGCGGCTGGACGCTGAGGCGCCGGCTCCGCGCCGCGCTCGCCGCGCTCTCGGTAATGCTTTTGCTTGCGGGGCTCGCGCTCGTATTGGCGCTCGGGCAGGCGGACCGAGCGGTGTCGAACCAAACGCAGCGAACCTTCCCGGCTCGCCGCGCCGCCAGCCAACTGTTGACCTCGCTGGTCGATCAGGAGACGGGCCTGCGCGGCTACGCCCTCACCGGCGACAAGCAGTTCCTCGAGCCCTATCGACAAGGGCTCGTCGACGAGCAGGCGAAACGGGCCGAGCTCGAGCGCTACATCCGGCCCACTGACGACGCCCGCATTGCTCTCGTCACCGTGGACGCGGCGATCACGGCCTGGCGCGATCAGTACGCCTCACTGCAGACCGCCGGGGTAAACACGGAGGGCGCGGCCAGCACGATCCGATTCGGCAAGCAACTCTTCGAGCGAGTGCGGGAGACCTTCGGCGCTTTGGATGTTCAGCTTGGGCGTGACGTCACCGCGTCCCGTCGGCAGGCCGACCACAACCGTCAACTCGTCCAAGTGGTGCTCGCCTTGATGGCCGTGGCCGTCGCCGGTGCGGTTGTCGGGCTGGAACGCGCGCTACAAACGTCGGTCCTTCATCCGCTGCGGCGGCTAGCCGGGCAGGTCGAGGTCGTGTCGCATGGAAGCCACACCACCCCGATCCGACCTGACGGGCCGCCCGACATTCGCGACATGGGCGCTGGCGTCGAGTCGATGCGCGTCGAACTCGTCACCGCGCTGGCGGAGATCGAGGAACAGCAGCGGAGCCTCGAGCGCAGGGCGGCCGAGCTCGCCCGCTCCAACGCGGACCTCGAGCAGTTCGCGTACGTCGCGTCGCACGACCTGCAGGAACCGCTGCGCAAGGTCGCCAGCTTTTGTCAACTGCTCGAAAAACGCTACGGCGGCCAGCTCGACGAGCGCGCCGACCAGTACATTGCGTTTGCGGTCGACGGGGCGCGACGCATGCAACTGCTAATCAACGACCTGCTCACCTTCAGCCGCGTGGGGCGTACCAGTGAAGGGTTCGGGCCGGTGGATCTGACGGCCACGGTGACGAAGGCCTGGGACGCGTTGGACACGCAGGTGCAGTTGTCCGGCGGCGAACTCCGCCTCGACATGGACACCAGCGCGCCAACAGTCCTCGGGGATCGTTCGCTGCTGCAGATGCTGCTCACCAACCTCCTCGGCAACGCGTTGAAGTACCGCCGCGAGGACGTCGCGCCGATCGTGCAAGTCAGCACCCGTGCCGAGACGACGCTCCTGCGTGTCCACGTCGCCGACAACGGCATCGGAATCCCCGACGAGTACGCCGACAAAGTGTTCGTTATTTTTCAGCGCCTGCACGCCCGCGAAGACTACGAGGGCACCGGCATCGGACTCGCGCTGGCGAAGAAGGTCGTCGAGTTCCACGGCGGCACCATTGAGTTGCTCCCCTCGCCTCTCGGGGGCGCCTGCGTTTCCTTCACCCTTCCTCTCGTCGAAAGCGCCGCCCATGCCTGAGCCCGACCGGTCCCGCCCCATCGAAGTGCTGCTCGTCGAGGACGACCCCGGCGACGTGCTCATGACGCAGGAAGCCTTCGCGGATTACAAGATCGCCAACCGGTTGTCCGTCGTCACGAACGGCGAAGACGCGATCGCCTACATGCGCAAGCGGGGTCGGTTCGCCGACGTGCCCACACCCGACCTCGTGCTCCTCGACCTCAACCTGCCGCGACGCAACGGCCGCGAGGTCTTGCGCGAGATCAAGGAGGACCCTGATCTCCGCCGCGTCCCCGTGGTCGTCCTGACAACCTCAGAGGCGGAGGAGGACGTGCTTGCCTCGTACCTGCTTCACGCCAACGCCTACGTCCGCAAACCGGTCGACTTCGAACAGTTCGTCGCCGCAGTCCGCGCCATCGACGACTTCTTCATCACCGTCGTCCGGCTCCCCTCCCGATAAGGACGGTCCAGTTGTCATCTGTTTCGCGAAGAGATGTCCTGAAGCTCGGCGCGCTCGGCGCCGCTGGTCTCCTGGCCGCCTGTAACAGCAAGAACGATTCGCCGGCGACGCTCGACCCGAACTCGCTCAAACGCTTCAAGTCGAACGCCGCGAAAGGGAGTGCCACCGGTTTGGCCGCGCGGGTCGCGTGGGCTTCCACCGCTGACTCCGAGTTTTTCCTGGCGTTGGGCCGCGGCATGCAACAGGCAGCGACTGACCGCGACGTCGAGTACGTCACCGCCACCTCGGGAAACGACCCGGCCAGGCACGTTGATCAGATGAACGCGTTCCTTCAGAAGGGTGTGGGGGCGCTGGCCATGCAGCCACTCAACCCGGACGCAGACAGCCTCGTGCTCCAGCGGGCCATCGACAAGGGCGTGTGCGCGCAAGGCATCATCACCGCGCCGAGCACGATGCAGGTCGTCGCGAACCAGTACCAAATTGGCTTCGACCAAGGAAAGGCCGCCGCCGACTACGTCACCGCACACCTCGGCGGCGAGGCCGAAGCGATCTACTTCAACCTGGACACCGCGTCGCCGCAACTCAAGATCCGCCACCGCGGTGTCCTCGCCGGCCTCAAGACTGGCGGCGAGGGCATCAAGGTCGTAAGCGATCTGACCGTGGCCGACATCAGCACGACGTCGGGATTCAACACGATGATGAGTGCGCTGCAGACGCACAACGACATCAAGGTCGTGCTGGGTGGCGACACCATCGTGGTCGGCGCGTTCAAAGCATTGAAGGACAGCGGGAAGCTCACCGACGACATGTTCCTGTCCGGCGTCGACGGCGACAGAGAAGCGCTTGATCTGATCAAGGCCGGCGGCGCGTACAAGCAGAGCATCGCCTTCGCCTGGACGCTGATGGGTTACGGGTTGGGTCAGTTCGGCGCCGACTGGATCGAGGGCAAGGAAGTGCCCCGCGTGCTCGTCGCCAATGGCGTCAACCTGGACTCCGCGAGCGCGGTGAGCCGGTTCGAGGCTGCGAGCGCGGACCCCGCGAGCGTGTTCAAGGAGCGTCGCAAGTACGAGGAATACCTGCCCTTGTACGGCAACGTCAGCTACGCCACGCGCCACACGTACTGGACCTCGGCGGTCGATCCCCCGACCAGTTAGACAGGTTCTTCGACACGCCCGTCGAGGTGGCGGGCGAAGCGGCCGCGCTCCCGACCGTGCGTCGGTCCGTCCTCGGGCCAGGGCCATCCGCCGAACTGCGTCTCGCGGTAGTCGAGAAACGCTTGCTCGATCTCGTCCTTGGTATTCATGACGAACGGACCGTACTGAGCAACCGGCTCGCCCAGCGGCCGTCCTTGCAGCACGAGGATCTCGACCTCACGCTCACCGGCGCGCAGCGCGATGTCGGCCGTGGGGTCGACCACGACGCCGGTGTCGACACTCACAACAGTGCCGGCGACATCGACCGTGTCACCCTCGAACACGTAGAGCACGCGCGCGGTTTCGGGGCCGGCCGCGGCGGGCAACGTCCATCCGGCACCGGCGTCAAGCCGGATGTGGATGATCGCGACGTCGGCATCCGCGTGCGATGCATAGGAATTGGGTGGCGGGGGCAGCGCAACCGCGTCTCGCAGGGCACCGGCAATCACCGTGATCTCGGCGCCGTCTTCCCGCACGACCGGCATGTCGCCATCCCAGAACATCGTGAAGTACGGGTCCACCATCTTGTCGGCCGCGGGCAGGTTCAACCAGATCTGGAACAACTCGAGTGGGTTCGCGCTCGACCGGTCGAGCAGCGGGAACATCTCGGCATGGACGATGCCGCGCCCCGCGGTGAGCCACTGCACGTCACCGCGACCGAAGCGCGCCGCAGCGCCGAGTGAGTCCGAGTGGTCGATCAGGCCCTTGCGGATGAACGTCACCGTCTCGAACCCGCGGTGGGGGTGTTGCGGGAACCCGGGCACGACGAGGCCGTGGTACATGCTCCAGCCGTCCTGGCCCGAGAAGTCCATGCCCAACTCGCGGTCATCGACCGGGACTGCAGGCGCGAGCACGTCGTCGCCCGCCGGGTAGTCATCGTCGTGGTGGGCGCAAAACAGGAACGGGTCGATCGTCGGCCAGCGCGCGCCGAGCGCGACGGTCTGACGGACGGAACTAGTGGTCGTGTGCGCGGTCATGGCCCTTGAAACATAGTTGCGCGCGCAAACATTCCGCCACGCACTAGCTGTCCGGCCCGATCTGCGGCAGGACGCCTTTCATCGTGCGGTCCCACTCGTTGATGCCGCACTGGTCGGCTCGCTGAAAGGTCGTTTCGATGTCGCGTCCCTGTAGCCGCCCGGTTGCGCGCGCCGTTACCTGTGCATCGGCGGGCGTTGGGCACGAGACCTTCGTCGCGATTAAACGATCGACGACGGCCGGGTCGGAGAGGCGCGTGCAGACGGTGTCGCGGTCGACACCGTCGAACAGCTTGTTCGCGACGATCGGGAATCCTGGTCCGCCGCAGGTGATCTCGAGACGGCCGCCGTCCAAGCCCCATCCGGTGAACGTGAACGCAACGTGGTCGGTCGACGCGTCAGCGATCGTCGTGCTCGTTCCGGCGGTCGCGCGCGTGTTGTCATCGGTGCTGTTCCCGCACGCGGTCAGCGCTGCTGTCGCCGCGATCAACGCCGGGACGATTCGCATTGCGCGCATGCCCTCGACGCTATCTGGGTCCCGTCAGCCGGCTGGCTTTGTTCCGACGAAGAGGCCGCGCCCGTGCGGTCCGCCGTCGAGTCGCTCGGCCGTGAGGCCCGCGCCGCGGAATTCGTCGAGGTACTCCTGAGCGGTGAACAGACCGAGTTCGTAGTCCTCCACGATGTAGTCCGCCGAGCCGGCGGAGACGATCGTCCAGTGGAGGGTGAACGTGCTGATGCGTCCTTGCACGCCGTTCCGCGATGCCCGCGCCACGGCGATGCGCTCGTCCTTGGCCGCCTCTGCCGTCACGTACGGCACCTTCCAGTCCTTAGGCTCGAGCCATGGCTCGACGATGAGGACGCCGCCCGGAGCGAGCTGAGCCGCCATGTTTCCGAGCGCGGCCCGCAGATCCTCGACCGTCAGCATCGAGCCGATCGCACTGAACATGCAGGTAACCACGTCGAAGGTTCTGTCGAAGCTGAATGTGCGCATGTCCCCGAGACGGAGGTCGACACCGTCCAAACGCGTCGCGGCGCGCTCGAGCATCGGCGCGCTGAGGTCGACACCCGCGACCTCAGCGAACATCTCGCGGAACGCCACGAGGTGAAGACCGGTGCCGCAGGCAACGTCGAGCAACGACGCGGCGTTGGGGCAGCGTTCGCGGACCAGCGCGGCGAGATGCTCGGCGTCGTGCGGGTACGAGTGGCCGCGGGCTTTCTGGATCAGGTCGTACGCCTCAGCGGTTCGCTCGTAGGGCTCCATCCGCCGAGGCTAGGGAGAGAGCGTCGCGCGCCACCTCGAAATTTCTTGATATTGGGTCTTGCCGAACGGGTGTTCGAGTGGTTGAGTCGTAGTTGTGAACGACAGATTGGTGAGCGCGCTGCGCCAGCTGGTTGAGCGAAAGGCTGATGAGTTCGAGCCGGGTTTGCTTAGCCTGCTCACCGCCGAGAAGGCGGTGGCGGAGTGGGCCGCGATCGAACGTGTCGCGTGTGCCGCGAAGTTGCGGGCGGCGGCGCGGGCCGCAGAGATCGGTTTGGACGCCGAGCAGGCCGTGGCGAACGCGTCGGGTGTCACGGCGGGTCAGGCCCGACGCCAGACGAAGTTGGCGTCGAAGCTGAAGGGCAAGTCCCAGACGGCTGCCGCGTTCAACCAGGGGCAGGTGTCGGTGACCGAGGCGAACGCGATCGCCGACGCGGTCGACGTCGCGCCGCACGCGGAGGCGGCGCTGCTCGAGTTTGCGGCGCGTAACTCCTCCGCGTCGGATCTGTTGAACGAGTGTGAACGCGTCAAGCGTGACGCGATGGACGCCGACGGCACGTTGGCCGACCAGCAACGGGCGGCGCGGTCGGTGCGGACCTGGAACGACGGCATGGGCATGGCCTGTGGCACGTGGAAACTCGAACCGGTCGCCGGCGCCAAATGGAACGCCGAGCTCGAACGCCTCGCTGATCGCATGTTCCGCGCCCAGGTCCAGGCCAAAGGCGGCGTCGACACCCAAGAACAACGCATGGCCGACGCCCTAGTCGAAGTACTCGGCTCCGCCGCGGCCAACGGCTCAGCGAAGCGACGCGGGCCGCGGACCATGGTGCAGTTGCTGGTCACGAAGGCGGCGGTGGAACGCGGCTACCTCGAAGCCGGTGAGAAATGCGAGACCGCGGCCGGCAAACCCATACCAATCGGCGCCGTCGACGTCGCGTTGCTCGACCCCGACACCAAAGTCCAAGAAGTCATCTTCAACGAAGTCGACGTGCAATCCATCATCTCGCACAAGCGCTACAGACCGGCCCGATTACGCGACGCGCTCGCGGCGCGCGGACTCGTGTGCGCCGTGACCGGCTGCGGACGAACCAAAGGCCTCGAAGCCGACCACACCGACGACTTCGCCAAAGGCGGCCCCACCTGCGCAGCCAACCTTAAATGGCACTGCCACTACCACCACGACCTCAAAACCCGCGGCCTCTACACGTGGATCAAAGACGAAAACGGCATCGACCAATGGGTGCGCGTCCCGCGCTCCGCGCGCGAGTGAACGCGTGCGCGGAGCCGACGTAGCGCCGAAAGAGTGAGTCTGGGGCTGCGTTCTCTAGCGTGGGTGCCGTGGCGATCTCGGCGGTTCTCTTCGATCTCACTGGTGTGCTCACGACCTCGCCGTGGCCGAACTTGATCGCGGCCGCCGGCGGCAACGTCGAGATGCTCGTGGGCTCGTACCACGAGGACGGCGATCATCCGTGGCATCGACTGGAGCGGGGCGAGATCGGGTTCGGCGAGTGGTTCGAGGCCGTCAACGCGCTGGCCGCCGACGCCGGCGTCGAACTCGATCTCTCGCCGTTGGCGGCGCTGCGCGACGAGATGGTTGTCTATCCGCAGATGGTCGAACGCGTCGCCCAGCTCCGGCGCGACGGATTCAAGACGGCGCTCGTTACCAACAACGTGCGCGAGGGATCGAAGATGTGGCGCAGCCTCATGCCGGTGGACGACTTGTTCGACGTAGTGATCGACTCGTCTGAAGTCGGTATCCGCAAGCCGAACCGCGCGATCTTCGACTTGGCTCTCAATGAGCTTGGGGTGAGCGAGCCGGAGTCCGCGGTGTTCCTCGACGATCTCGATAGCAACGTCGCCGCGGCACGCGGGATCGGAATGCACGCCATCCTCGTCGGCGACCCTCCCGACCCCGCGCTCGCGGAACTCGACGCGCTGACTCGGGCGTTGAAGCCGCGCGACTAGACGCGGCCGTATGAAGCGTGGTCATCGTCGTCATGACGGCTGGCCAGGCCGATGCCGAGTACCAGCGTCTGCAGCGCCGCCGTGGCAATGCCGAGGATCAAGCCGATCTCCACGCCGATTCGGTCGCCTACCTCTGGGCTGATCGCGCCCTTACCGAGGAACACGCCGATGGCGATCAGCAGGCTGGCGGCGGCCAAACCCGTGGGAATCGCGCTCGGAACGCCGCGACCAGGCCGGCGCTCCATGGCACGAACAGCGCGATCAGGCCGGCCGCGAGAGACAAGCCGATGATCGCCGTCGTCGGCATTTGCAGTGCGAAACCGGAGAACTTCACCTGTTGCTTGTTTCCGTCAACGCTCAACCATCGCAAGAATCCAAAGCCAAACATCAAGAGCCCGAGCAGGCCTCCGAGCATGGACAACGAGCGTTCGCGCTTCGTCGTAGGTGACTCGCGGATGATGACCGACTCCTGCCGAACCGAACCAGTTGTAGCCATAACGATCTCCTTAGTAGGTGCCGCACTGTTTGCGGATCGGGGCCGTCGTACCCACGCGCGCCCGGCCGATGCATAAGTTTTGGTCGTGCCACGACTAGGACAGATCCCGCGCTCTGACGACAACCCGAAGATCGTGCAGCGCATGTACAGGTACCTCTTCGGCGATCGCGATCCCATCGTGGAACCGGGCACGGCCACCGGGACACCGGGCGACTGGTGGACGGTGTGGGCCAACTCCCCCGACGTGCTCGAACACGCCGTGGCCGGCTTCGCGCTGTACGCCAGTCCTGAACGCAAGATCGCGCCAGCGCTGCGCGAGCTCGGCCAGACCCGCGCCGGTTGGCTGATCGGCAGCCAATTCGTGTTCTCCCAGCACTGCAAGAGTTGCCGCGCCCTCGGCTTCGCGGAGGACAAGATCGAGGCGATCAAGCACTGGCAGGTATCGGACCTGTTCGATCCGCTCGAGCGCGCCCTGCTCGCCTACACGGATTCGCTGGTACTGGCGCACGGCCGCGTGGCCGACGGCGTGTTCGCCGCGCTGAAAACGCATCTGAGCGACCAGGCCATCCTCGACTTCACGTACATCACGATGACGTACGCGCTGCACGCAGTGATGTCGGTGGCGTTGCGCACCGAGTTCGACGACCGGGAGGATCCGATCGTCGAAATCGCGGCGCCGCAGGGTTACGAACCCGCCGACATCGGTGGCCAGATCAGCGGATCGCAATGACGGACCTCCTCAGCGATAGCGCGAACGGACCGGCCCGCCTGCGAGCGTTGCTGTCGCGCGGCGAGCCCGTGCTGGCGCCGGGGGTTGCGGACGCGCTCGGCGCGCGCCTGGTCGCCCAGGCCGGTTTCGACGCTGCCTACATGACCGGCTTCGGCACCGCAGCCACGCGCCTGGGCCGACCCGACGTCGGCCTCCTGACCATGACGGAGATGGTGGACGCGGCCCGCAACATCGTGCGGAGCAGCGCGCTGCCTGTTATCGCCGACGCTGACACTGGCTACGGGAACGCGATCAACGTCGTGCGCACGGTGCAGGAATTCGAGCAGGCGGGCGTGGCGGCGATTCATCTCGAAGATCAGGTGTCGCCCAAGCGCTGCGGCCATCTCGATGGCAAGCAGGTCATACCAACCGACGAGATGGCCGCGAAGATCCGCGCCGCGGTCGCGGCGCGTCACTCCAGCGACTTCGTCGTGATCGCGCGCACCGACGCGGCTGCGGTCGAGGGCATGGACGCCGCGATCGAGCGGGCGCGCCGCTACCGCGACGAGGGCGCCGACGCGCTGTTCATCGAGGCCGCCACCACGGAAGCGGACATCGAGCGGGTGGCGTCGGAGTTCGCGGCCGTACCGCTGCTGTTCAACTGGGTGGACGGAGGCAAGACGCCGCCCATGTCCCTCGACCGGATACGCGAATTCGGCTTCGCCATCGTCATCTTCCCGATCAGCACACTGCTCGCGGCGACCAACGCGGTGCGAACGGTGCTGGCGCAGATCAAGGCCGGAGGAACGCCCTCACCTGGGGAAGGGGACCTCGACTTCGCCGGATTCGTCGAGCTCATCGGCCTAGCCGAGATCCAAGACCTCGACCGCCGGTTCACCGGCTGACCGGGGAACTCGTCAGTCGACGAGTTGCACCTCGGACACATCGCGCATCTCGGCCTCACCGCCGGGTCGGCCGTACCACCACACGTGGCGGATCCGGCCCGGTTCCGGGACGGACAACTCCACCTTCATCGGGAACGCCTGCGGCTCGTCGCCGGCTTCGAACACGCCCGGCGATGTCTCGTGCAGGACCGCGACCGAATCGGCGTGCGGATGCCCGATCACCATCACGGATGCGCCGCTGTGGGTGCGCGCCACCATCGTGTGCTCAACATGTCCACGGATGCGATCGGGGTTGACCGGGTTCAGCACTTCGTAGTCGAGCGCCACGCCCGAGTTGCCAGGCAGCGCAGTCACTTCGATGCGGGCGGCGCCGCGGAGATCGGTACCAGCTACTTGGTCGATCCCGATGTACAGGCCCGGGTTGGCAAGGAGGTCGTCGACGACTGACACGCTCCTTACGGTACGCGCTACGCCTCCGGCGCGGGAGCAAGACCGATCGAGGCGTAGTGCAGCTGCGCCGGCACGAAGACGTCGTCCCACTCGGCGGATCCACCGGCCATGTGCGCCTCGAGTCGCGTCAGTGATGTGTGCAGTCCGACGACGAAACATTTCCCGATGGCGTCGGCGGGGTCCGTCGTGAAGTGACTCAGACGCAGGACGCAACCGTCGTTGACTGCCTCGAGTTCCCAACGCATGTACGAACCCGGATCCACGTGCGTGTGCTCAAGCAGCGTCGGCGGATCGACGCGGAAGATCGTGCACGTGAACTCCATCGGTTCGTCCTTCGCCGCGAACACCATCTGTCCACCCTCTTGCAGGTCGACGCTGATGTCGGCGTCGAATGGCAACCACCAGTCAGCCAGCCGGGACGGGTTGGTCACGGCATCCCACACGTCGGCGATCGCGTAGCCGAGCTGACGCTCGAATCGGATCCATCCACCATCGGCGGTGCGTTCCACCGTGCCGTCGTAGGTCGCGGACTGATTGGTCATCGTGATTCCTTCGGGGTCTTGGCGACGGGCGTCGCCGTTCGTGAGAGGTGCTGCTCGAGGGCGTCGAGCCGGCCGGCCAGATGGGCGCGATAGGGCTCGAGCCACGCGTCAAGTTCCTTCAGCGGTTCCGGGTTGAGCCGGTACAGGCGGCGCTGCGCGTCGCGTCGCACGTCGACCAACCCCGCGTCGCGCAACACCTTGAGGTGACGCGACACGCCGGGCTGATGCATGCCGACGCGTTCCACCAGATCGGTGACCGAGCACTCCTGGACGCGCACCGCGTCGAGGATCAGGCGCCGGGTGGGTTCGGCGATCACGTCTAACACGGCAAGGTCGGCGGGCACGCCACGATTATACGTTTACACATATATATGTGTCAACAGATATTTCGCGCCGCGGAGCGCGAGCACGCGTGCGTACGATTTCGGCCCATGCGCGGTCGAGCCCTCTTACTCCTGCCGTTGTTGGTGTTGAGCGCGTGCGGCAGCTCGGGCTCCGACGACAAGCCCTCGGGTCGTACCGCCGCCGGCGACGCGCCCGCGTGGGCCGCGCCGACCGATCCCCTCGACCGCACCCGCGCCGCCAAACTCGAAGCCGAGGTCCGTGAGACGCTCAAGTTCCACGTGCACGCGCACCTCGACGTGTTCTTCAACGGCAAGGCCGTGGTCGTGCCGGCCGGCGTCGGCATCAACACCACCGACCCGGGCGTCAAGCGTTTCGACGGTCCGAAGGGTGCCGGCTACGGCGGCATCGAAGGCTGCGACCAGCCGTGCATCTCGCCGCTGCATACCCACGACCCCGACGGCGTGCTGCACACCGAGTCGGCCGATTCGACGCCCAACACGCTCGGTCAGTTCTTTACCGAGTGGGGCCTCCGGCTCAATGCGAAGTGCGTCGGTGACTACTGCCGGCCGACGACGGACGTGACGATCTATGTAAACGGCAAGGCGTTTGGCGGCGACCCCGCCGGCATCAAACTGACCGACCGCAAAGAGATCGCGATCGTCATCGGACGGTCGCCCGCGAAGGTGCCGAGCGTCGGCGACTTCTCCGGCGCCTGAACAACCCGCCCTCTAGTGATTGCCGTAGCGGTCGATGTGAACGACTTCGCGGATCGGGCGGCGCGTAGTCGGTCCGTAGTTGCCTTTCGCCCAGCCAATCGGAATTACGCAGACGGGCACCATGTTGCGCGGGAGTTCGAGGATGCGCCGCGCGATCGGTGAGATCCAGATCGGCAGCGTTTGCAGCGACGCGCCCAGTCCCACGGCGCGGCACGCCAACAGCAGGTTCTGAACCGCCGGGTAGACCGAGCCGTAGAACGAGGACACCGCGATCTGTGGCCACCCGACCGCGTGGTGTTTGAGGTTGCGCTGGTAACACGGGATCACGAACACCGGTATGTCGGCGAAGTTCTCCGCTTGCCATTGCCCGGGCGCGATCTGGCGCTGGCGCTCTGGGTCATTGCGCGCGGCGCGCCGTTCCAACGGGCCGAACATCTTGTAGAGCGGGCGGTACAGCTTGGCGAGGCGCTGTTTCTGCTCGCGGCCGGTAATCACGACGTAACACCAGTCCTGCGTGTTCGAACTCGTCGGGGCTTTCAACGACAGCTCGAGCAACTCGTACAGCAGGTCCATGTCAACGGGATCCGTGTGCAGCCGGCGTACCGCGCGCTGGGTCCGCATGGCGTCGGCCATCGGCATCGCCAAGCGCGCCAGCGCCTCGGCATTGGTTGGCGGCGTGAAGTCACTCATCGCCGCAACCGTAGGGTTTTAGGCCGAACGCAGTAGCGGCTTGGCGACAGAGAAGATCTCCCACTCGCCGGGAACGCCCTTGAGCGCGTGCGGGCCGCGTGACTCGAAGTCGATGTGCGAGCCGCCGACGATGTCGCGGACCGTGCTCGACACGACCACCTCACGCGGACCCGCCAGGGCGGCGACGCGTGCGCCGACGTGCATGGTGAGCCCCGACAGGTCGTGGCCACCACGCTCCTGGCACTCACCGGTGTGCAGGCCCGCCCGGAGGTCGAGCCCGAGCACGGTCGCGCCGTCGACGATCGACTGCGCGCACTGCACGGCGCGGGCGGGACCGTCGAACGCGGCTACGAATCCGTCGCCGGTGGTGTTGACTTCGCGACCGCGGAAACGCGTGAGCTCGCGTCGGGTGAGCGCGTCGTGGCGGTCGAGCAAGTCGCGCCAACGGTGGTCACCCAACTTCACGGCGCGCTCGGTCGAACCGACGATGTCGGTGTACAGCACCGTGACGAGCCGGTGATCTGAGCGACGCGGCTGCGTGCCGCCCGTGAGGAACTCTTCGATCACGTCGAGGTCGGCCTGCTCGGCGATGTCCCAGGACCAGTGGCCCGGCGCGTCGGTCTCGACGAGTCGGGCGTTGGGGATTCCCGCCGCGGTTTCGCGCACGACGTCGATGCTGGTGATGGGGTCGTTGGTGTGCGCGACCAGCAGCGTCGGCACTCCGATCGCGCCGCGAATCGGGCGCGCGTCCACCGCGAATCCGCGCCGGAGGATCGCTTGCGCGGCCGTTGGCGTCGCCGCGAAACGCTCGAAGCGGCTGAAGAGATCGGTGACAGCCTGCTCGGCGGGTGCGTTAGTTCCGATGAGAAAACGCAGGGCCGAGCCATCGCCCCAGTGTTCGCCGAGGAAGTCGTCCAATATGTGGAAGGCGGCCACCGTGGCTTCGCCGCGTTCGGCCAGAGGCGGCGCCAAGTTCGCGACCCACAGCACCAGCGAACTAACGCGTTCGGGGTACGTGGCCGCGAACATCGCCGCCGCGGGCCCGCCGTCCGACATGCCGATAACCGCCGCGCGCTCACAGCCCGCCGCGTCCATGACGGCACGGATGTCGTCCATTCGCTCGGCCAAGGTCGGCAAGCCCGACGCCCGGTCGGACAGACCCGTCCCCCGCTTGTCGAAGGTGATGACGCGCGCGAATGAGCTCAACCGCCCGGCCACGTCGGCCAGCGGCGGGATTTCCATGGCGACTTCGAGGTGACTGACAAAGCCGGGCACAAACACCAGGTCGATCGGGCCTTCGCCAATCACGTTGTACGCGATCGCGAGTTCGCCACTCTTGGCGTACCGCGTGCGCGGGATACCGACGTCCATGCCGCCAGCGTGCAATCCGCTGCTCGCGAACTGGTCGCGATCTGGTCGCGACCTACCTAATAGGCGTTCTTGATCACGAAGTACGAGCCGCGGATGGTTCCGGCCAACTTTGACTTCTGCCGGGCAAACTTGAACGACCCGAGCTCCTCGGGGATCTCCATGCCGTCGGACAGCTTGAAACCCACGGCCCGCTTCCCCGCCTCGGCGAGGGTGTACAGCACGTTGATTGCGAGCCCGCTCTCGTAAAAGACGTACGCCCAGCGGACGCCTTCGACTTCGAACTCCGTCGCCTCGAGCGGCTTGGACGCAACCACGATGCCGCGTTCTTCCTTCAAGATTTTGTGCACCCAGTCGACGGTTTTCTTCGCCGACTTTGCGGGCTCGACGGTGAAGTCATGGTCGAACTTGTTCTTGAAATAGCGGGCCTCGTTCGCACGCAAACCCGCGAGCGCGTCGACGACCGGCGAGGACTCCAAACCGACCGTGGACACCTCGGTGAAATTGACTGTGTAGGACTTAGGCATAGCGCCACCCTAAAGATGCGGCTGCCTACAGTGCTTCTCGATTCCTGACCAGTTAGTGGTGAGCTACGAACCCATTGCCGGAAGAGGGACGTCGCCTTCGACCACGCAGCGCCGCATCACCCGACGCTGGGGGAAGTGATCTCCGAGCGCTCGGTGACAGGTCGCCGCTTCGTCCCAGATCGCGACGTCGCCGGCCCGCCAGCGCCAACGCACCTGCGCCAACGGGTCGTCGAGCAGTCCTTCCAGTTCGAGGAGCACGCGCTCGCCGCGCTGGCGGTGAAGCCCGATAATTCGCTTCATGTAGAGCGGTGACAAAAAGAGCAGTGGCTCGCCGGTCTCGGGGTGGCGGCGCACCAGTGGATGCGAGACGGTCGGGTGCGCGCGGCGCAGCTGAAGGGCGATCTCGGCGCCGTGGTTTCGTTCGACCGAGGCGAGCAGAGACGCGTCGAGTGCGTGCGTGCCCCGCAGCCGCGTGCAGTCGCGCTGGTGCGACGGCGAGAGCGCGCCGAACGCGCTGGTGAGGCTCGCCCAGATCGTGTCGCCACCGAATGGCGGAATCTCGATCGCTTGCAGGAAACCGAACGCCGGCGGAGCCTCGGTCCAGCTGAGGTCGGTGTGCCAGCCAAAGCTCGCCGGCGGGCGCCGCTCATCGTCCTCGATGATCGACGACGTGCGACCCGTCCCAAGTAGCGCGTGCAAAGGCGACACCGCGAGGCGACCGAAGCGCGCGGCCACCGTTTCGAGGTCGTTCGGACCGAGGTGCTGATCACGGAGAAACACGACGCCGTGGCGGACAACCGCGGCTCGCAACGCGGCGACGAGTTCGTCGTCGAGCGGAGCACGGAGGTCGACGCCTTCGACCGTCGCGCCGATCGCGCGGGTGAGCGGCGCGACGCGCAGGTCGGAGCAGGTGATCACGCGAGCCCCAGGCCGCCTGCCAACGCGACCACCAGCGCGGCCACCGGCGCGGCGAGCAGCAGAATCGCGCACGACGCGGCGAAGCCCGCTGGTCGGCCGCGCGTCAGCAGAACGGGCAGCGCCGCTCCGGCCACTACGAGCCACCCCGCCGCGAGATGCGACAGGTCACTGGCGATGTGGAACCACCCGAAGTCGAGCCGGCCGATTCCCTCGGCGACGAGCGCTAAGCCGACGGCGCCGGCCGCGACCACTTCCACGACGCCGCCCGGGCGAGCACGCCACGCCGCGCCAGACAGGCCGGCGGCTCCCCCGACGAAGAAGCCCACAACGGCCCAGAAAACGGCCGACGTCGACGACGCCTCGCCGTAATACGCGAACGACGCAACCACCATCGTGCCTGCGCCCGCGAGGGCGCCGAGCGCCAGCCCGGCCCGCTCGATGACCGGATCGGCGGATCGGTGGACGACGACGAGCGCGCCGACGACAAACGCAACCAGGACCCAGGGCGCGCCGAGTTGGGCGAGGCTGACGCCGAAGGCCCCGCCCGTTCCCTCGATAAAGGAGCGGCACCACACGCCGAGGGCAAGGCCCAGCGCCCCGACACAGAACGCGGCCCGCGCGACGAGGACCGAAAGGCCATCCACTGTGTTGCGGTCCGTCGACGCAAAAGGGCTGTGCAGCACGGGACCATCGTGGGGCTCGCGGCCGGCTATCGCATCGGCCGTCCGGGCATTGCGCCTCGGCCATTCGGCCGATGCCGTGCGGGACCCTGATCGGTAGCCTCGACCGATGGTCGGCGAGCGCGACAGAGGGCTCGCCGCGGGCACGTGGCCGATGGCGGCCTCCGCGCTGGGCGTCGCCGGCCTCCTCGTTGTGGACCTCGCGGTCGGGCGTCAGTACTTCGGTGTAAACCCGCCCGCGCTCGCCGCCGGCGTGGCCGTCGCTGTATGCCTGGTAATCGCGTCCCGCTACCTGTTGCCGGCCGCGTTGCTAGCCGCGGCCGCCAGCCTGGCCGTCACGTGGGCCGTGTACCGGATCGACCCACACATCACGCGCCACGAACTACTCGGGCGACGCGGGTGGCCCGGCCTCGCTGAGGGCGGTGGGCTGCTGCTCCTCGCGTGCTGGTCGCTCCGCGCCCTGGCCCCGGCGCAGGCGGCCGCGGCCGTGAGCTGGATCTTCGTGGCCGGCCTCGCGATCGTGCGGGTGCGCTCGGAAATCCGGTTCGGGCCAGTGATGAGCATCGTGTTCGGACTCGGGTTCACCGTCGCCAGCGGCGTCGGTCTCTACCTCCGATCAATCGACTCGGACCGACGGCGCGACCTTGACCGGGTGCGCCAGGACGAACGGCTCGCGATCGCACGCGAGCTGCACGATGTCGTCGCCCATTACGTCACCGGGATCGTCGTGCAGGCGCAGGCCGCGCAGGAAGTGTGGACGGACCAGCCCGACAAGGCGGTCGAGGCCCTCGGGCAGATCGAGGCCGCGGGCGTCGAGGCCCTCGCCTCCATGCGCCGGCTCGTCGGCACGCTGCGAGGCGGCGAGGACGGGCCGCTCGCACCCGCGGCAACGACAGACGATCTCCGCGCGCTCGCGGCGCGCAGCAGCGCCGTGGGGCTGCCGGTGCGACTCCATCTCGACGGGCTCGACGAGTTGCCGGCCGAGGTGGCGCCGTCGATCTATCGCGTCGTGGGCGAGGCGATTACCAACGCGCAGCGCCATGCCACCGGAGCCACGGGAGTGGACGTGCGCATCAGTGACCACGACGGCGAGCTGACGGTCGTGGTCGACGACGACGGCCGCGCTACGCGGTCGCCGCGCGCGGGCTGCGTCGGCTACGGGCTCACGGGCATGGCCGAGCGCATCGAAGCGCTGGGTGGTCGGTTTGAGGCCGGCCCCATCGACGACGGCGGTTGGCGCATAACGGCACGACTACCGCTGCGGAACGCGACATGACCGAACCACTCCGCGTCGTAATCGCGGACGACCAGTCGATGGTGCGCGCCGGGTTTCGCCTGATCCTCGAGTCGAAGGGCATCGAAGTCGTCGGCGAAGCCAAGAACGGGCGCGAGGCCCTCGAACTCGCGCAGCGTCTGCGGCCAGACGTATGCCTGCTCGACATCCGCATGCCGGAGATAGATGGTCTCGAGGTCACCCGCCTCCTGGCTGGCCCCGACGTCGCCGATCCAATCGCGGTCGTTGTCGTCACCACGTTCGACCTCGACGAGTACGTGCGCACCGCCATCGCAAACGGGGCTAGTGGCTTTCTTCTGAAGGACGCCGGTGCCGCGCTGCTCGTCGAAGCCGTGCGAGCCGCGGCCGTCGGCGACGCGCTCGTGTCGCCGTCGATCACCGTCCGGTTCCTCGCTCACTTCGGCGGCGTGCGAGCCGAGCCCGCGCAACCGCCCGTCACGCCGCTGACCGAACGCGAGGAAGACGTACTCCTCTCCCTCGCGCGCGGCCACACCAACGCCGAGATCGGCGCCGAGCTGCACATCTCGCTCAGCACGGTGAAGACCCACCTCGGCAGCATCCAGTCCAAGCTCGGCGCGCGGAACCGGGTGGAGTGCGCGGCGTGGGCGTGGGAGACCGGCCGCGTCGAGCCGCTGTCGCAGTAGCGCTAATTGCGCTGCACGCTCAGCCGACCTGTCGGGTGTGGCCTTCCCAGTACGGGGCGCGCAGTTCTCGCTTAAGCACTTTGTCCACGGGACTGCGCTGTAGGTCGTCGATGAAGTCGATGCTCTTGGGTGCCTTCATCCAGCCGAACGCTTCCGTGCAGGCGGCGATCAGGTCGTGCTCGGTCGCGTCCACGCCCGGCTTCAGCTGCACGCAGGAACAGGTCGATCACGTGCAGGTTCGCCACCCCCTTGGCTGTGCGCGCAGGAAATTTATCGCGCCCGGGCCCAAGTTCACCTGCACGGCCACCCTTGCCAATGTCGCAGTGGGCGTGTTACTACGAGAGAAGCTTGCGGAGGCTGCGTTGCCAAATGGGGCCGTTAACCGTCGGCGACGAGGAAAGCCGGTGGGGCGCATGGCAGACGACGAGGAAGCCAGCGCTGGGGAGGTTACGGGCTACGGCCCGGTAAACCGACGCGAGTTTTTGATCCTCGGCGGCGGCGTCCTGATGTCGGTGCGCGAGCTGCTCGAGTCGATTGGGCTCGTCCCCAACTTGGGTCTCGCTCTCCCGCCCGCCTTGTCCGGGTCGTTCACTCGGTCCGTCCATCGGCGCGACGACTTCCTCGCGGTCACGTTCGACTTCCGCAATCTCCGGCTTACGAACGGCACGCCTAGACGGCTCGTGAAGCGGCAGGCGAATCAACCCGCGTACATGATCGTGCAGTTCCCGCCGCAGCACGTCGCCGACCAAGCGTTCTTGGAGACTGACCAGTTCGCGGCGCCCGGCGACGTGCAGACGCGGCTGGCCGGACCCAGCCGCCTCGCGTTCGAGATCCCGGGCGCGCAGCTGCCGCTCACGTTCGATCTCGACACGCTGCTCAGCTGGACGCGCTACCAGCCGCGCTTGGTGCCGGTGGCCGGCGCGCCGCCGAGTTTGAACGCGTCGATTCGGGAACCCACGTCGAGCGAAACCGCCCTCGAGCTGCCGTGGTTCCTCCTCCTCTCCCCGCTGCCCACCGGTGGATGGGCGCACGCCCTTGATCCAGTAACGCATGACCAACGAACAGAGATCTGGCACACGCGTCTCGGCGCGCGGAAGTTTCTCTTTGTCGACGAGTCTGATGCTGCGGGGCGCCGCGTGCAGGCGGTGTGGAACCGGGACTTGCCCAAAACTCCGGATCACGATCCGGCCGAGGGGCCGCGCTGGTCGTTGGAACCAGTCGACCGTCGCGAGATCGTGCAGCTGACGTCCAACCGGACGGAAGCGAAACGCCGTCCCATTGACGTCAACCGGCTCATGCTCAGTTCGCTTGGTGGGTGGCTCGACGTGCACGGCGAGTGGGAACCAAGCGGGTACTCATTGGAGAGCTGGGTGCACCGGGCGACAATGGGACGCGACAGCTACGTCAAGGTGGTGCACCGTGGCTTCTTGTTTCCCTACGGGCACCGAGCAGCCAAGCTCGCCATCACCGAGCGGAAGTTCCGCGCCGATGCCAATGGCAAGCAACGCGCGTATCTCCACCAGCGCGTCTTCGTGGTCGTACGTCAGCCCGAGCGGGTCTACGGCGGCCTGGGCCACGCATCACAGGGTCGCGGGTTTCCGTTCCGGTCCGTTCGCATTCGCAATCTGACAACGCCCAACATCACCCCGCCGGGAGAGCACGTTCGGATTTTCGTGCCCAAGCTCGAGGGCACCCAGACACCTGTGTTGTTCGATCTTGTCGGTGCCGATTGGTCGGGGCGCGAGGTCGAGTTCAGCCAGCCGCTTACCTTCGTGCCGTCCGATGCGTCGCAGATCGAGCTCGGCGACCTGGTCAGCGTTTACAACAACCGTCCACCGGACCACGAAGAAACGCAGAAGAAGCAAAGGATCAAGGGTCAAAAGGTTGCGTTCGCCGAGGAAAACGAGCGGGGCGACACGAGCTTCGACGTGAATCATCTGGTCATCGCCGCCGAGCACACGCTGGCCAACGCGGCACAGCAGCTGCAGAACCTGGACGAGGCGAAGTTCTTCCCACGGCTCACGGAAGCGGGTCTCCGTTTGCCCGCAGCCGAACAACTCCTCGGCAAGGAGCTCGGCGAGGTCTTGATGCAGCTTGATCCTGGCTTCGTCACGGACGGGTTCCACGCCGTGAAGAACGCCGGCGAGGTGTTCCTCAAGATGCTCGACGGCGAGTCCGACACCATCATCTCGTTCATCGACCAAGCCGAGAAGGCCGGTGCTCTGGCCACCCCCGACCTTTCAATTAGTGGCATCACCCGTCAGCTCGGTCCGGTCGGTGGCCTGCTCGACGAGCTGCGCGCCGGCAAGTTCGACCCGGCAACCTTCCTCAATCAGGGGGCGAAGCTGCTCGGTGCGACCAAGCTGCTCGACATCCTCGACAGCGTGCCGCTGCTCCAAGGAGGGCCGCGCATCCAAACGGTGCTCGAACCGAAGGCCCCGGCGCTGCCGGTGCGCTCCGTAACGACGCTGGTTTGGACACCGAAGCTCAGAGACGGCGACCCGCTTCATATTTTCAAGCCGATTCCGACGTCCACGATGTCGCTGAACGCGCGCGTCGTGGCCGAGTTCGCCGACCCGGCCAAGTCGACGTTCGAGATCAAGGGCGATCTCCGTGACTTCCAGTTGCAGCTCATCGGTGCCTCGCCGTTCATGGTCCTGCACGTCAAGAAGATGGCGTTCACCGTCGTACCGGACAAGAAGCCGGACTTCGATTTCGAGTTGGGCGACATCGAATTCAAGGGCGTCCTCCAGTTCGTCGAGGAACTCCGCAACTTCCTGTCGTCGCTCGGCAGCGGCCTGGCGGTAGACGTTTCGCCCAACGGCATCGAAGCGAGCCTCTCGCTGCCGCTGCCGCGCATCGCGGTCGGCGTCTTCACCATGCAGAACATGTCGCTCGGCGTCGGCGCCGTCATCCCCTTCAACGGCGACGCCGCTCGCTTCCGATTCAACTTCTGCACGCGCGAGAACCCGTTCATCCTCACGGTCTCGATGTTCGGCGGCGGGGGCTTCTTCGGCCTGGAGTGCGGCACCGACAAGAGCGTCATGCTCGAAGTGGCACTGGAGTTTGGCGCGAGCGTCGCGTTCGACATCGGAGTAGCCAGCGGTGGCGTCGAAGTGATGGCCGGGATCTACATCAAGGTCGAGAGCCCGCCCGGAGAAGCCTCGTTGACCGGATACCTGCGGATGGGTGGCGAACTCGACATCCTCGGGATCATCAGCATCGTGTGCGAGTTGTACCTCGGGTTCACGTACGTCTTCCCGCCCGTCGACAAGTGCATCGGGCGAGCCTCGTTCTATTTGGAGATCGAAATCTTCATCTTCAGCTTCAGCGTGTCGGCCGAAGTCGAGCGACGCTTCGGCGGCGAGAGCGACCCGACCTTCGCGCAATTCATGGCGCCAACGGACTGGTCCGAGTACGCCGACGCCTATGCCCCGATTGGAGCAGCATGAGCCCCGGGAACATGACGGCGAGCCAACGAGTTCTCTTCACCGCGCTGCCTCTCAAGCCAGATCCCGACGTCGCCGGCCGCTATCACCTGTCGGTCCACGTCTCTCCCCGGCTCACCACCGACACCAAGGAGGACACGGAGCTCAGCGCGTACCCGGACTGGGCGAACTGGCCTGGGACGGTCGGGTCTATCGGATGGACGGTCGTGTTCGGCGACGGATCGAGCATGCCCGCGACCGTGGTGTCGCCCGCGCCGCGCACCGACCTCTGGCAAGCGCTGTTCGCGGACAACACCCTGATCCGCTCGCTGGAGAAAAAGTCTTTCGAAGCCCACAAGGTGCGGTCCTATCCGGCGCGCAACATCCGCGAGTTCATTCGCGCCCGTTATACCGACGTCGCGATCAACTCTCCGAACGAGTTCCCCGACATCGACGCCATCCTCGCGGACTTTCACGACGTCGACCCGAACGTCATCAAGAGCAGTGTTGGCGGCGGCATCAGCACGGTCGAGAGCCAACTCACGCTGAACAAAGCAATGGTGAACGGACCGGCGCTCCAGAATCCGTCACAGGACTTTTACCAACTGGTGCGGTTCCATCAGCCGCGCGTGAAGTCCGCGGCGCGGTTGAACTTGCCCGTGCCAAAACCCGTACTCGACTTCCACGAGGCGGTGTCGACGATCGGTCAGCACCCCACGCTCATGCGTCTGCTCGGTCTCGCCGTCGACCTGGCATTCGACGTCGCCCGCGTGTTGCCCGCGTCACCCAATGACGTGCGCGTAGTGCCCACCTGGTCGCCATCGCAAGGAAACCCCACGACGGTCGTCTCGGTTCGCACGCACTGCGTCATCGCCGCCGACAGGTTCCAGGCTCGGCCACGCCCCGCGGCGCCAGCCGAACTCGTTGACGGGCGCATGCCGCTGAACGACCCGGCGCGTTTCACCGTGATTCAAGAGGATCTCGACGGCGCGGCCACGAAGGTCGTGGACTTCACCGGGAACCTCCAGCGCCTCAAGGACAACGGCAAAGGCAGCGGTTCACCCGACACCTTCGCGTTGCCGTCCCTCCGATCGGGTGGCCTGCAAGTGGCGCGGATCAATCGCGCGCCGCAGTTTCACGACCGGATGACTGAGGCGACCATCGGCAGCCAACTCGCAGACAACGGTGGTGATGTGTTCGTCTACGCCGAGGACGTGACGCGCGGGTATCGCATCGATGTACGCGACGTCCGCGACGCCACATGGTTCTCGCTCACGGCGCGCAGCGGCGAGTACAAGTTCCTCAAGACCGGGCAAAACGAAGCGTTCGCCGACGAGGCGTGGGTTACCGCCACCCCCACCGAGGACGAGGCCGAGGACCTGTACCTCCAAGAAACGTTGTTCCGTTGGGGCGGCTGGAGCCTCGCGGCACCGCGGCCGGGCGGGCGGCTCGCAACTACGCAGGCCGAGGACCCACCGGTCACCACCGAACCAAACACGGCCGGCGCGAACTTCCCGGTCGAGATCACGGTCCGCGCTACTCCGGGAACTCTGCCGCGGCTTCGCTTTGGTCGGCGGTACCAAGTACGCGCGCGGGCGGTGGACCTGGTGGGTAACAGCGTGCCGCTCGATCCGCAAAACCGCGACCCGCATGCGTCACCGGAAGTCGACTACACGCGGTACGAACCAGTGCAGACGCCGCCGGTGTTGCCGGTCGCTCCCCGTACCGAAGGTGAGTCGCTCGAGCGCGTTGTTATGCGCAGCAATTACAAGACCGACCCCGACCCGGCGATCGACATCGCTCGTCACATTGTGCCTCCCAAGGCCGCGCAGGTACTCGCGGAGCACCACGGACTATTCGACACCGCCTTCCCGGCGTCCGCCGGCGACCCGGCCTCGAAGGTCAATGCGGCCGCGTACGACACGATTACGAAGTACCCCGGCCCGAAGCCGCCTGCCGGACCCGTCCTGCCATCGGAACAAGGCGACTTCGCGTTTTCGAACGAGGCGGCAACGGACCCGGCCGACCACAAGAAGACGCGGTACTTCCCGGTCAGCCACGTCACGCTTCCTTACCTTCCGGATCCCTTTGCGCGCGGCGCGTTGCTGCGATTCCTGGACGGACCCCACGCCGGCTTCCAGCTCAAAGTCCCGTTCGCCGCGGCGTCCGTGTGGCCCGATTACCGACCCGTACGGCTCGTTGTCCGCGGGCGGCCAACGTTCGCCCCGCCCCTGCACCCGTCCTACGACGCGGCCCATCACGAGGTCGAAGTGCCGCTGCGCAAGGGCGAGACGGCACGCGTGCGGCTCAGCGCCTACCTCAACGACGCCGACGTCGATCAGCTCGGCATCTGGCAATGGATGGTGGAAGGTGGCGGCGCGGGGCTGCGCGAGGAGGTGCGGGAGGGACGCCACTGGATGGTCACGCCGTTCCGCACACTGACGATCGTGCACACGGTTCGCCAGCCGCTCGCGATTGCGCGCTTCGCCAACCTCGGTCAAGGCGCCGACCTGCAGGTGCACAAGAACTTCGGCGAAACGGTCGCCACCTTCGGAGGCAGCCTGAACTACAGCCGTAGGAGCACGAGTCGCGTCGACGTGATCGCGACGTGGGGCGAGTTCGTGGACCGAGGACCGGGCACAGCCAACCCGACTCCGGTCACTGCGCCAGAGCCCCGGCGGGCCATCGCGTTCTCCATCGATGGCGACCGCGCTCCGGCCCAGCCCCAGTTCGACGACCGAATCCCGCTCAAGCCCGCGATCGACCGGCAGGAGTTCGGCGACACCAAACACAGACGGGTCTCGTACACGACCGTTGCGACCACCCGGTTTGCCGAGTATTTCCAGCAGCGCAAGATCACCACGGTGCCGTTCAGCGCGCAACCGTTCAACGTGGCCCTCGACACGGGTGGCAAGGGCGTCGTGGCCGGCTCGGTCGGTGTGAAGAACCAGGTTGACACCAGTGACGAACACGGAAAGGTGACGGGTGCCGGCACCTACGTTGAAGGCAAGCACTTCACGGTCAACGCCGCGCAGGGTGTGGTCACCATTAAGAAGGTCGGCGACGGCGTGCCGCCCGGCCAGCAAATCGTCATCACCTATCTGGTGCCGCCCCTCGTGCGTCCCGGTCCCGACGAACCGCCCATGGCCCGAGTCACGCGTTCGATCCCGAGTTCGGCCCGCCCCGCCGCACCCAAGGTGCTGTACGTCGTGCCGACCTTCGGCTGGAGTACGCATCGATTCCCCCAAGTGCACACCGTGCGAAGCAAGCGGCTCGGTCGCGGCCTTCGCGTGTACCTCGAACGGCCTTGGTGGTCCTCAGGCGAAGGTGAACTTCTCGGCGTCATCGCCGCGCCAGGAGCGATTAACGACACGCTGGCACCGTCGGTAACCCGCTGGGGCGTCGACCCGGCTTTCCGGTCGAGCGAGTTGGATCAGCCGAATCCGGGGCTGTTCGATTTTCCTGCCGCTGTCGCCGTGATGGGCGGCTTAACGGCGCCTGGTGTCGCTGGCACCCTTGGCGCCTTCGGCCACAAGGTCGGCTTCGACACCGCCCGCAAGCTTTGGTACTCCGACATCGTGGTCGACACGCGTTCGTACTTTCCCTTCATTCGTCTGGCCTTGGCGCGCTTCCAACCTGACTCGGTCGCGGACGCCCACCTGTCCCAGATCGTGCAAACGGATTTCGCGCAGTTGGCACCCGACCGCACCGCGTCGACCTCGCCCGCTGGACCGAACCGCGTCAACGTCACAGTGACGGGACAGAGCTACAGCCGGGCCGGTGCGTCCAACACGCCCGCCCGGGTGCGCGTATCGCTTGAGCTGTTCGACGCCAGCGTCGGCGGCGAACTTGGGTGGGAAGCGACCAATACCGCGGTTGATTTGACGCCCCAGACGCCCGTCGGCGGGGACAACGTATGGCACGGCGTCGTGCAACTCCGGCCGAACCGCAAACAACGCCTCGTCATCGAAGAGTTCGAACGGCATCGCACAGGGGCGGTGCCGGTATTCGGAGAGCGAATCGTGTACACCGACACCATCGAGTTCGGATAGCAGTCACGCCGGGACAATTATCAGCAGTTGCTCCTCGATCAGAGCGCGCGCCAGCGGACCGCGGCGACGAGTTCGTCGTAGGTCAGGCCGTCGGGTGAGCTCACCGTGATCTCGCGGGGTTCGCCGGGCAACAGGTGAAAGCCGTTGTCGCTCCAGCGCGCGTCCGCGTCCTGCAACGACAACACCACCGAAACCGCCAACGTGGTCGCGACCACATGCAGCCGCGCCCCGTCCGCCGTAGGTGTCGCGGTCAACTGCACTTGCGGCACCGGAAGGCGCAGTTCCTTGGGCTCGCACAGCAGGAGGGTCGCTTCTACGTCGTCGAACGTCGCATGCACCACCGCGTGGGGCGCGGCGTCGAGCACCTCGGGCGCCAGGTCGACGGCGAGCACTTCGACGCTGCCGCCGGCCTCAACCGAGGCGTCGGTGGTCGACGACCACAGCACCGTGCCGTCGTGGTTGACAACGCGAACGACCAGCGTCCCCGCGCGCGCCTCCACGGCGTCGTTGACCAAATGGGCGCGCACGCCGTCGCCTTCGCGCCACAGGCTCAACAGCAGCGGCGCGTAGAACCGCTTCGCGGCGTACCAGGCCAGCTTGGGCCGCAAGCGGTAGTCGATCCACGCCCAGCTCTGCACGGGCCAACAGTCGTTGAGCTGCCAGACGAGAGTGCCCATCGTGTGGGGCCGCAGCCTCCGGAAATGCTCGATGCCGAATCGCATCGCGTCGGCTTGGTTGAGCTGGCCGTAGTACACGAGGTCGGGCACCGTCGTCGCTGCGGGGTAGTGCAGCGCTATGTAGCCGAGGTACGTCGTGTAACCCTTGCCGGTCTTGTCGTGCCAGCGCATCCCGGGTGTGTCGACGCCGAGGTCGGCTGGGTCGAGCACTTCTTCGAGCGTGCGCAGGTCGGGCGGCCCCGCGAACCCGAACTCACTCACGAAGCGGGCCGTGCACTTCGTGTAGTGCACCCAGTCGCCCTCGCCGTGCCACACATTCCAGTAGTGACAGTCACCGGTGTCGTCGCCGCTCGGATTGTCCTCCGTGCCCCACGGGCTGCCGGGCCAGTACGGCGTGTCGGGATCCTCAGCGGCGACCACCGCGGGCAGGACGTCGTCATACAGACGCGCACCGAGCATCGGTACCTGTCCGTACACGCCCATCCAGCGCAGCCACTGACTTTCGTTGTTGCCACACCACAGCGCGAGCGAGGTGTGGTTGCGCACCCGTCGTACCGCGGTCCGCGCCTCGGCTTCGACGGCGGCAACAAACGCGTCGTCTTCGGGGTACAGCGCGCACGCGAACGGAAAGTCCTGCCACACCAGCAGGCCGAGTTCGTCGCACGTGTCGTAGAAGTCGGTGGACTCGTAAAGCCCGCCGCCCCAGATCCGCAACATGTTCATGCCGCACTCGACGGCCAGCGCGAGTTGTTCGCGGAGCTGTTCGACGCCGACGCGGGCGGGGAAGGAGTCGTCCGGGATCCAGTTGGCGCCCTTGGCGTAGATGGGCACGCCGTTCACGTGGAACTCGAACGAACTGCCCACGTCGTCAGGGGTCTGCACCATTTCGATTTCGCGCAGGCCGATGCGGTGGTCGAGGCGATCGACCACTTCGCCCGCCGCCAGCAGTTCCAGCGACAGGTCGTACAAGTAGGCATCGCCAAAGCCGGCGGGCCACCAGCGCCGCGGGTCCGCGACCGTCACCGGGATGTCGGCACCAACGGGGCCGCTGTGAATTTGGCCGTCCACGGCTACGCGCACGTCGGACGCGTCTCCGTCTGCGTCCGCGCGCACCGTCACGACGCAGCTGCCGTCGGACCCAAACGCGGTGCGCCACGACCAATCAGTCAGGCGACCGACCGGAATCCGCACCAGCGACACCGGCTGCCAGATGCCGCAACCGCGCAGGCGGGGTCCCCAGTCCCAGCCCCACATGTATTGCGCTTTGCGCACCGGCGACCGGCTCGTGAAACCCGGCGAACCCGCCACCGAATCGTCAAGGTCGACCAGCGCGTCCAACCGTCGCCGCGCCCCTACGGCTTCGGCGGGCTCGAACCGCACCTCGATCGTGTTTGTGCCGACGCGCAACGCGTTGGTGACATCGAACTCGTGCGCGACGAACATGTTGTCGACGCAGCCGATCTCGGTGTCGTTCAGCAGCAACGTCGCGATCGTGTCGAGACCGTCGAAGCGCAGCACGTGACGGGCGCCGTCGAGTTCCACGGCGTCCACGTCGAATGCGAGGCGGTAGACCCACCCGCGCTCGTCGACCCATTGCACGCCGCGCTCATTCATCCGCTCGAACGGATCGGGGATCACACCCGCGCGCTGAAGATCGAGATGCACGTGACCGGGCACCACCGCGGGCAGCCATGTGGCCACGTCGCTGTGGGGTATCGCGGCCGCGTCCACCTCGCGGAACTCCCAGCCCTCGACGAGGAGACGCACGGTCTTCTGAGGCCTGTTCACGCGGGCACGATCAGCCATGCCTGGGCGCCGCGCTTGGGTAGTCGCACCGTGATGCCCGACTGGAGTTGCGCCGAGGTCGCCGATCGAAGGAACTTCCCGCTGGGTCCCGTCAGTACAGAGAACCGCCGCCCGTCGGGGATGTTGCGCAGCGCTACGCGCGCCGACTCGGCGGTCGCATCTTGGCGGAAGACCAGCAGCGCGCCTCGGGCCGTGGACGGGTTCCACGACTGCAGAGCCGTCCATCCGTTGGCAAGCGGATCGGCGAGCAGCGGATACACCACACCGTTCGTGAGCGTGGTTCGGTAACGGCGATGGAACGCCAGCCACGGCGCGGCGGCGTCGACCACCGCGGGGGGCAGCGTCCGCAGATCGCTGAAGAACGTGAGGTGCGACAACAGGGCCGCGATCATCAGTATGTCGACCGGCCACGTCGCGTACGACTTATCGCCGAGGAAGTGCTGGCCGATCGACGACGCCGGCACGAACGGCGAGAGATTCCACAGGTTGTGCAGCAATCGGCTCGGTCCCGGAGCGCCGTTCTGGAACCACGACGGCCCCCGCGACACCGACTCGAACGGAAACAGCCGATAGTCGTTGGTCTCGTCGATCTGAAAGGTGACGTTCGGGAACGATGCCTCGAGCCGATCCAGCATCGCCACGAACGCGTCGTGCTGGGCGTAGAGGTCGCCTTGGCCGGCGCAGTCGAGCCATGCGAGGAAGTCGAACTTGAAGTAGCGCACGCCCCACTCTTGGACCGCAACGCGGATGCGGTCTTCGACGTGGCCCAACGCGGCCCGGCTCCACTGGCCGATGCCCGCGGCGTTGGAACCACTCGACGGATCCGCCGCGTTGTAGACGGCGAGCGCGTCGCCGACGGGCGCGCAGGCCCACTCCGGATGGGTGCGGAACGTGGCGGCGTTGGGGTGGAAGTGCAAGGGCGTCATCCACAACCCGAGCTTCATCGGCGCGATGGTTGCTCGTACCTTCGCGAGGTTTGGGTCGCCCGGGAAGCGCGCGGGGTCGGGGATCCAGTCCCCCGAGTCGGCCTGCCAGCCGTCGTCGAGGATGAACGTCTCGACCCCAAGGCGGCGGGCCAACGGCGCAACCTGCGCGATCGTCGTTTGGTTCATCCCGTCCTTCGCGCCGAGCGAGACGCCAGCCGTGTTCGTGCCGTTCGAGTTGAACGTGACCTCGTGCGGGTAGCGGGTCCCCCGCTTCGCCGTCAGATAGTGGTGGAACTCCCAGGCCTCGTCGCCGTCGCCGTGACCGAAGCCGACGAACACGGTTGGCAAACGCACGCGCTCGCCAGGGGCGACCACCCGCACGCGACCGACGGGCAACCGGTCGTTCTCAGCGTGGATCTGCTCCTCGAAGGGACCCAGCGTGACAACGTCACGGGCGTAATCGAGCGTCGGCGTCGCCACACCGTCTGTCACCGACATCCCGACGGACGGCAAGTCATTGGCTTCGCTCACGAAGAACAGCGAGTCGCGCCGCGCGTCACGAAGCGAGAGCCACTGACCCGGTCCGTTGGGATCGGCGCTGGTCTCCCGCCACGTGCCCGCGTGCGGGTCACCGACGGTGACGTCGGGGCCGGTCCAACCGGGCTCGCGCCAGTCGGCGCCGGCCCGAAACGCGTGGCGCTGGGCGCCGACGACGCCGAGGGCGCGCACCTGTGCGAGCCGCGCGCCCCGCAACGCCAATCCCGTGGCCGCCTGCACTGTCGTGTCGACGCGGAAGCCGGCGACGTCGTCGTATGCGGTGATGTCGCGCGTCACGACAATGCCGAGATGCGACAGCACAACGCGCACGCGCCCGGTCTCCCATTTGACACTGTCGACCGCGAAACGGTCACTCGACATTGCCCCCGCGGCGGTCACGAGCGAGAAGTCGGGCCCGGCGCCGCCCCACTTTCGACCGGTACGCCGATCGGTGATCGACATAGAGCTCGCGCCCACCTTCGACCAGCGCCACTCCGCGACCGCGCTCCGCAGGACCGGCTCGGCGGCGCGGGCCATCCCGGCGCCTCCCGCCGTCGGCAGCGCCAACGCGACGAGACTCACCGCGACCACAACGCCGCAGCGCCTCCCCCTCATCGTGCTCGCGCGCGCGCCCGGGTCGCCCGGCCGGACCGTCGCACCGCAACTTGATCTGTTCCGAGATAGGACTCGATGACCCGCGGATGTTCGAGCACGTCGGCGGGACGGCCCCGCGCGATGACCGCGCCCCGTTCGAGCGCGACCAACTCGTCGCACAGGCCGCTCAACAACGGCATGTCGTGTTCGATGATGACCATGCTGCACCCGGTTTCGGCTTGCACTTGGCGCAGGAGTGGACCGAGGTGTTCGGTCTCGGCCTGGGCCACGCCCGCCGAAGGCTCGTCGAGCAGCAACACCTTCGGGTCGGCGGCGAGCATGCAGGCGAGTTCGACAATGCGGCGGGTTCCCGTCGACAAGTGGCCCGTCGGCGTGTGCGCGTAACGGGCGAGCCCCAACTGGTCGATCAGTTGCTCCACGCGGTCCGTCACAATCCGCTCGGTCGCAGTCGCGGCCGGCAACCGCAAGGACGCGGCCAGGAAGCCGTCACCGCGTCCGCGCAGGTGTCGGTCGAGCGCGACGGCGAGCGTCTCATGCACCTGGAGTGATGGAAACAGGCGCGCCTCTTGGAACGAGCGGGCGAGGCCGTTCAGCGCGCGGTCGGCTGGTGCGGAACCGGAGATCTCTTCGCCGTCCAGCAAGACGACCCCGCCGTCGGGACTCGTAAATCCCGACATGAGATCGAACAGCGTCGTCTTGCCGGCACCGTTGTGGCCGATGAGGCCCACGATTTCTCCCGGCGCGACGCTGAGATCCACGGTGTCGACGGCGGTGATACCGCCGAAATGTTTGGTGAGCCCTCGGCACTCGAGCGCGGGCGGCAATCCCTCACCCGTCACGGTTTTCGCGCGTGCCGCGGGCACGACGCTCGCGCCGGGCAAGAACACCGCGTGAAGCACGTCGGGGCGGTCGAGGAGTTCGGCGGTCGGACCGGTGAAGCGCACCTCACCCTTCTCGAGGAACACCGCGCGCTCGGCGACGGCAAGCGCGACGTTTACCGATTGCTCGACGAGCACCACGGTGACGCCGCGCGCGACCTGCCCGCGCACCACGTCGAGCAACCCGGCCACCACCGTCGGCGCGAGGCCGAGTGACAACTCGTCGATCATCAGCAGGCGCGGCCTGCCCAGAAAGGCCTGGGCGAGTGCGAGCATTTGTTGCTCGCCACCGGAGAGGTTGCCGGCCGCCTGTTCGAGACGGTCGCGCAGAATCGGGAACTGTTCGAATATTTCCTCGCGACGGGCACGCACGGTGGCCGCGTCCCGGCGGAAGGGCCACACCGCTACGCGCAAGTTCTCGTCGACCGTCAGACCGGGGAAGACCCCGCGGCCGCCCGGCACCAATGCGATGCCGGATCGGACGATGTCTTCGACAGATCGACCGGTGATGCGTTTGCCATCGAACCAGACGTCGCCGCCGTGCGCGGGGAGCAAACCGGTGACCGCCCGCAACACGCTGGACTTGCCGGCGCCGTTAGTGCCGAGCAGCGCGACGATTTCGCCTTCCGCTACGCCGAAGTCGACCCCGAACAGCACCTGCAGGGACCCGTAGGACGCCTCGACGCCATCGCAGTGCAGCAGGCCGGTGGCGGCGGACCGCTCAGTGGGGACGGGCGCGATCGCACCGTCGCCGGCGTCGTCTTGGGCGGGTGAAGGTGCGAAGCGCGCGAGCACGCGGTCGCGCATCAGCCGTCCGAGCTGACCAAGGCCGCTAGGCATGAGCATCAGAAGCGCCAACATGCCGACGCCGGTCAGGAGCAGTTGGTATTTCGGCCAGATCCGCCCCAGTACCTGGATGAGCACCACACCGGAGATGGCGCCGGGCATCGACTCGATGCCGCCGATCACCGCCATCGAGAACAACACCAGGCTCGCGGCCGGCGGGTACGTGTGATTGCTCAAACCACCGATGAGGTGAACGTGCAGGCCTCCCGCCACCCCGGCGACGACGCCCGCGACGACGAACGTGAGCAGCGTGGTGCGCGTCGATTGCACCGCGAGCGCCGATGCTGCCCGCGGGTTGTCGCGCACCGCGATGATGCTGCGGCCGGGCCGACCTCGACGCAGGCCCGCGAGCAAGAACATCGTCGCCGCGAGGAAGGCCAACGCGAGATACGCGTACGCGGTCTCGGATCCAAGGTCGATCTCACGCAGCAGCACCGGTCGGTCGACCGAGAAGGGCAGCCACTTCGGGAACACGGTCGGGTTGAACGCCCACGCGTCGGCGGCGACTGCAAACGCCAGCGTCGTGACGGCGAGGAACGGTCCGCGGATACGCAACGCCGGTAGCCCGATCGCCGCCGCAATCACGCCACCCGCGACCGCGGCCGCCCCGAGGGCCCAGAAGAGGTCGACGTTGTAACGAAGCACCAAGTTCGACGCCACGACGCCGCCCACCCCGGCGAGCGCGAACTGGCCGAGGCTGATCTGGCCGCCCCACCCCGTGAGCGCCACGATCGAGACGACCACCATCGCGTACACAACCCCGGCCGAGAACACGAACACGTCCGTGGTTGACAGGAGCAACGGCGCGGCGAGCACCAGTGCGCCAATTGCGACGAAGACGGTCAACCGCAACACGCGCACCGTCGGATTCCGCCGCACCTGCGCCCACGTAGTTGCCTCCGTCGGACCGGCGGCTGTGAGCGACGACTCCCCCACCTCGTCACGGCCGAGCGAACCGCGTCGAAGGAGCAGCGCTGTGACGATCACCGCGAGGAAAACAAGGGTCGTGACCGACTTGGTGTCGATGTGCCAGCGCACGAGCGCGTCAAGCACGCCGAGGCCCACCGCCGCTACGAACGCGACCGGGATCGACCGCATACCCGCGACGACCGCGGCCGCGAGTGCCGGCAGCAGCACCAGCGGCGCGGCGCCGAGGTTGCTGCTCAACCCTTGGCCCGGAGCGCTGAGAATGATGGTGGCCGCGGCGAGCACGCCCGCGCTCGACCACACGATCGTTGACAGCTGGCGCACGGGCACACCGAGCAGACGGGCACGATCCCGTTGCTCGGACGCGGCGCGCACCGCGATCCCTGCGTCGGTTCGCTGCAGGAACCAGCCCAGAGCAAGCAACGCCACCGGTACAACCGCGGCCATGAGGATGTCGTTGCCAGTGAACAGAATCGGGTGCAGCCGGAACGACACCTTCGACAGCCCGGTATCGAACGCGCCGATCAACGGCGGAGCGCCGAACCAACCGGGGATGAGCAACGACATGCCACCGAGAAGCTGCGCCAGGCCGATCGTCGCGACGGTAAGGGTGAGACGCGGTGCGTCGGCGAAGCGACGAACGACCAACCGGTCCACGAGCGCACCGACAACGCCGCCGGCAACTACGCCGACAATGACCGCCGCCCACCACGGCCAGTGCGGGTCGCCGAAATACAACGACACGCCGAGCGCGGCGGCCACGCTGCCGACCGCGCCGTGCGCAAAGTTGACGACCTTGGTTGCTTGATAGGTGAGCACGAGCCCGACGGCGAGCAGGCCCGCGGTCGCGCCGAAGATTGCACCCTGCACGACGACCCCTGACGGCAGCGCCCGCGGCGCGATGACAGTGCCGAGCGCGAGGAGCGCCACGACGAACAGCGTCGCCCGAGCACCGCGCGACAGATTCATCAGCCGGTTCAATTCTTCACCTGCGGCTTTTCACGCGGCCACTGGCCGAGTTCATAGTGCGGTGTCGTTGCTACGTAGGCGCCGCGGGCGTTGTTGAACGACGAGGTGGCGTTGCGGTCGTAATAGACCTCCTCGGCGTCGGTTTGCAGGGTGTGGAGCCCCTCCCGGCCGCGCATCGAGCCGTAGAAGCCCGTCCCCCCGCTGAAGGATTGCATTCCGGCGCCGAAGGTCGTGGGTGTCAGCTTCGGACCGGCCAGCTGGAGGCCGGTGGCCATTTGCAGCAGTCGTTGGTAAATGCCGTAGAGGGCGAGACCGGCGGGCTCCTGATCTGGGCGGGCGGCCTTGAACGCGGCGTACGCGTCGGTCGCCTCGCGCGCTTCACCGGCAAAGAGTGTGCGCAACCCGAAACAGTGCTGCCACTGATCCTGGTCGTACTGCTGCGCCACCACGTCGGCGTCGGTCGCCGCTGTGCCCGTGAGAACCCACTCTGGGTTGTAACGCTGCTGAGTTGCTTTCGAGCTGAAGAACAGCGGCGACACCGGATCGGTCACCATCAGGACGCTCGTGATGTTGTCGGCCGAGAGCCGGGCGATGATCGCCGACGAGTCCTGCGAAATCGTGTTGATGTCGAGCGCGTAACTGAGGCTCACAGCCAACGAGTTGTGTTCCTTGGCGAGGTCGGCCGCGAGCGTCTTGACGCAGTCCTGGTAATACGAGTTCTCCGGTGCGACGACCCCGATCTTGCGCGGTTTGCCGCGTAACCCGTCACCCGCGTGATCCGCCGTTCCCCCGAACAAGCGCTTGTTCGCGTACTCGGCGAGCATCTTCACCGTTTGGGTGCAACTGACGCCGGTCCAGACGTACGGGTGACGCTCGGTGTACCACTCCTCGGACAAATAGTTGACCCCGACACTCACGACATTTCGACGCGCGAGCGCGTCGGTGTACGGCGCGGTGCCGGCCGACGCATCGAGGAACGCGCCCTTCTGATCCGCGACCGTCACTGCATCTGCATTCGCGCCGTCTTGTCCTGCCCCTTGTATTTCGTCGGCGCCGACGCCGCGGCCGTCGAACACGTCCATGGCGATCTTGCGGCCATAGAACTGAAAGTGCGTGTTGAAGTACTCGGTCAGCCCCTGGATCGTGCGGACGATGTCCTCTTTGCTGTCGGTGATATCGATCCCGTCACCGGCTGCGGACTGCACCGCGGCGGCCGATCCGTTGTCGGCCGGGAGACGCCACGTCACCTTGATGGTGTCGGCGGTGACGCCCTTCGACGTCGCGCCGCCGTTGCTTCCAGCGAACGCGATGCACGGCGGTGAGTAGTCGAACCCCGGCGTCTGGAGGTTGCGATCGGGGCATCCGACGACCGGCGCTTTTGCACCCGGGCGACCCGGCACTGCGCCGCCTGACGCCACCCCGGATCCGGCCACGCCCCCAGCCTCGGTGCCGTTTGCCGCGGCTACCTCGCCGCCGTTGCGCGTGGTGTGAATGCTCGTGGCCAGGATCTCGTTTCCGGTTGTGGGCACGAGCGTGGTGAACGCGGCGAGGATCACCAACAGCGCGACGAGGGGCGCGTAGCCCCGGAGCGCGCGCGGCGGCGTGGGGGCGAGCCCGCTCACGACGCGACCTCGGTGATCGCCGTACGGCGTCGTCGGCGCACCACGAACTCGGCGGCCGCGAGACCGGCGATCGCCGCGCCGGTGAGAACGACCGCGGCGGGCAGGTTGGAGTCGCGGCAATCGCCGTGACGCCGTGGCGCCGCCTCGAGCGCACACCGGATTGAGCGCGTGGTCGCGACCGTCGGAGCGCCCGCCACCTGGTCAACCGGAAGCAACGAGTCGGGCAGGCCGGAAACGAGTGGCGACCCGGCGAGAGAGGTGTCGGGGAAGGCGATCGTCTCGACCGGAGCCTTCGGCGTGGTTGGTGCCACGAAGCCCACCGCGCTGGTCGTGGCCGTGGCGCCACCGACGGTCATTTCCACACCGCCCGATCCATCGGCCACCCCGAGCACGATGTCGGCGACGAGCCCCACCAGGCCGAGCGACTTGTTCGCGTTCGTCAGCGCATCGAACGCAGGGGCGAGCAGCGGGCGCGCACTCGCGATGATCGGACCGAGCAACTGGGCTCCGAGCGGAGAATCAGCGAGCGCCACTCGCAGCGGACCCATCGAGATCGTGCCGTCCTTGAGGACGTTGGGCTTCGGTGCCTCAAGGCGCAGGCCGACGGGCTTGAGCGCAGCGTTCAGGGGGCCGAGGCCGGTGTTGAGGTCGCTGCCCGCGAGCGGGATCGGGACGCCGCCAACGCGCGCGGCGCCGATCGTGAACGTCGCGTCGGCCATGGGTTCGAAGCCGGTTCGTTGCGTCGCTTCCCATCTGAGGTTTTCGAGCACAACCAAGTCCTGCGCGATCGACACGCGAGCAACTTTCACGACGGCGGCCGCCCGACGTTGCCGCTTGTCGCGCACCTCAGTCGTTGACAGGGCGTGCGCGCCTTCGACGCGCACAAGCGCAGGCAGGTCGAGGTCGGTCATTCGTATCTCCGACGACGAGGCCGGCACGCGGGTCGCGTGCAGGTTTACCCGGGCGACGGCTTCACCGGCGTCGAGGTTTCCGTGCGACTCGCGATCGCCACTGTTGGAATCGATGGCGACCGGTGCGAACTGCGGCGGGACGTCGCCCACCAGTCCGAGGTACGCGCCGAGGTCGAGCGACACTCCGAGCGCCCGCGACTGTTGGTTGGTATACGACGCGGACGTCGTGCCGACACCGAGCGGCAGCGAAAGTCCGCCGTAGAACAACCGCGCCCGCGCCACGCTGCCGCTCGCGGCGGCCGAGCCGAACACAAACGGGGTGTCGGCGGCACGCGCCGGCGTGACGGCGAACAGCAGGGCCGCAACAGTCGCGAGTGCGGCGGCGTAGACGAGTTGGCGCTTCAAGCCTTCCGCGCATTCGTCACGATCGCGTCGGTCACGGCGCTGACGGCTCCGTCGGGCAGGTCGTGGCCCATGCCCTCGATAACAACCAGCTCCGAACCTGGAATCGCCTTGGCCGTCATCTCGCCGCCGACGGGCGACACCAGCGGATCGACGCTGCCGTGGATCACCACGGTCGGCACGGTTACAGCGCCGAGCGCGGCGGTGCGGTCAGCGGCGGCCGCAACCGCCATGGTCTGATTGAGTCGACCATCGGGATGAAAGGCGCGGTCGTAGCTGAGGGCGGCGCGGGCGCGCACTTGCTCGTCGTCGATCGTGAAGCCGGTCGAGCCAACGATGTGCGCCGTCACGACCGCCCGGTCGATCACCGCGTCGCGTTCGGTGACCGGCGGTAGCGTCATCCCTGCGATCACCTCAGCCGAAGGCGGCGGCAAACCGGGCCCGCTCGTGGTCGACATGATCGAGCACAGGCTGCGCACGCGGTCGGGGAATTCGATCGCCATCACCTGCACGATGCCGCCGCCCATCGATGCTCCGACGATGTGGGCGGAGTCGACGCCGAGCGCGTCGAGTAGCGCCATCCCGTCGGCCGCCATGTCGCTCACCGTGTACGAGGTACCCGACGGAAACTTGGTCGACAAGCCGACATCGCGGTTGTCGTACGTGATCACGAAGTAACCCGCCGCCGCCAAACCCTCAAGCAGCTCGGCGGGCCAGGCCACGAGCTGCGCGCCGTGGCCCATCACCATGAGGATGGGCTCATCCTGGGGCGAACCCCAGGTTTCGTATTCGATCGTGATGCCGTTTGCCTGCACTGCGGTCATGGCGTTACGCCCCTTGGCTTTCGAGTTGAGCTGCGAATCCCTGCACAATCGCCACGATCGATCGATCGAACAGCTCGTCCACGGTGATGTCGACGAGTTCGTTCGCGGCGGCCGCGAGGCTCGGATACTCGGCGTTAACGAGTGGGGCGAAGCGCTCGCGTTGCGCGACGCGCTCGGCCGACTTGAGTGGCGTCGCCGCGAGCTTGAACAGCGGACTCGACGTCTCATACGTGACGAAGCCAGTGACGAACGTGAGGATCGCGTAGTGAATGGCCAGCGCGTCGCGGTGGGTAAAGCCGACTCCGACCAACACCGCGATCAGTTGATCGAGCCCCTCAAGCGCCGATTCGGTGAGGGTGTAGCCGCCGGCCGCGACCACGGCGAGGCCCGGATGCCGCACAAGCAACCCGCGCAGGCTCCGCGCGAGCAGCACGAGTCGCTCGTTCCACGGTTGGTCGGCGGTGCCGGACTCGAGATCGCCGAGGACTGACTCGACGATCAGCCCGAGCAACTCGTCTTTGTCCTTGAAGTGCCAATACAGCGCCGGGCCGCGCACGCCGCACGCCTCGGCGAGGCGGCGCATGCTCAGGGCGGCGGCGCCTTCGTCGACAAGCAGCTGCCGCGCGGTCGCGACGATTTCGGCGCGGTCCAGACGGCGTTCAACGACTTTGTCTGCTCCCCCCACTGCCGGCACCTTAACGGTGTTAAGGAGGCCCGTCTAGTGGAGCTTTCTCGCTTTACGAGAGCCGCGTGCCCGGACCTGGCGTAACTGCGCCGGACGCCCGGAGTTCCGCGAGCGCGGGCACCGGATTGTCATCGCCGAAGACGGCGTGATCGTCGTAGTCAACGTCGATCGCCGTCACGTCTTGCACCCACCACGAAGCCTCCAGCGCGATCCCATGAGGATCCGTGAAGTAGATCGAGTGGATCGTGCCGTGGTCGACGACTTCGGTGACCTCACAGTCATGGTCGATGAGCCGCTGTCGCAACGCAAGCAGCGCGGCTTCATCGGCGAGGTTGAGCGAGAGGTGATCGAACTGTGCTTTGCGCGGGTCGGGCACACCCGCGGCCGTCGCGAACGTGTCCACTTTTAGGTCGGCGTACTCGAAGAACGCGACCGTGCACTGCGGGCCGAAGTCGAAGAAGTAGTGCCGGAACCCCGGCACGCCCACCGTGCTCACAAGCCGGGCGCCGAGGACGCCGTGGTAAAAGCGAACGGTCGCGTCCATGTCGGGCGTGACCAACGCCAGGTGGTTGATCCCACTCCACTTCGGTGTCGTCATGACTGCCTCCTGGATTCCGATGTGAGAATACGCATCAGCGAGCCGCGTCAGTTCAGGAGGCGGCGCATCAGCCCGACCAACGGATCGCGCAGCGCGCGGATCGCCTCGACATCGCCAGTGGCAACCGGCAGCGTGACGAGCGCGGAGACCGCGGCGACGAACGCCTCACAGGCGAACCGCGCCTCAGCGTCCTTAGCGCCGACGGAGCGCGCGAGTTGGTCCACGAGTTGCGCCTGAAGCTCGGCGCGACGTCGCAGGGCGACCGGCCCGGCCGCGTGAACCTCCACGATGTAAAGCCGTGCGAAGGCGAGGTTCTGTGCGATCGCATCGATGTACCGGTCGATGCCGCGCTCGGCCCGGTCAAGGGTCGGCTCGCGCCTGCCCGACGTGCGGCCCAACTCGGCGACGAGAACCTCACCGACGACGTCGAGCGCGTCGAGGAAGCAGTCGAGCTTCGAGCCGTACAACTCGTAGAAGGTCAGTCGCGAAACGTTGGCCCGGTCGAGCACCGCCTTCACCGACGTATCGGCAAAGCCAGAGTGTGCGCATGCCTCGGCCATCGCTATCGAGAGGCGCAACCGCTGCGAGTTCTTGACCTCGTCCCGGCTGAGGTTGTGGCGGCCGCGTGGCAGCGGTGGCAGCGCCCCGGCGAGATCAGACATGCGCGCTATGTCTTACATCAGCCAGCGGGGCGCAGCCGCGCGACGACGCCATCGACGTCGCGCTGGAGCATGTCGCGCCGCACGAAGTGCGCGCCCGGCAACTCGTACCACTCGTGCGGGATGCCTTTGGAGCCGAGCAGGCCGCGGAACTCGCGCTGGCCGTTGCGGACGAAGGTCTCGTTGACGTCCTCGTCGAGGCCGCACACCAAAAAGATCCGCTTGTTGCGGTAGCTCTCGAGTCGTTCGACCGGGTTGTCGGCACTTACCCGTCCTTGGTCGAAGAACGGTTCGCCGTACAGCGTGCCGCCGTTGAGCTCGGCCCACTTTGCACTCTGGTTGGCCCACTGCAGCACGGCGTTGCCATCGCGTCGCAAGCTGGCCGGCCCCGAGTGCGCGCTCACGGACGCAAAGTGGCCGTAGTACTTCGCCGTGTACTTGAGCGCACCGAAGCCGCCCATAGAGAAGCCCGACACGGCGCGTCCGTTGTATTCGGCCCACGTGCGGAAGTTCGCGTCGATCCACGGAATGAGCTGGTTGATGTGGAACGACTCGTAGTTGCGCGCCCCGGAGAACGACCGGACCGGGTTTGAATACCAGCCCGCGGTTCCGCCGTCGGGCATCACGACGATGAGCGGTCGGCCGTTGGTCAGGCCGCGGATGTCGTCTTCCATGTCGAACTTGCGGAAGTCCTGCGCGCCGCCGTGCAGCAGGTACATCACGGGGTAGCGACGCCAGTTGGTCGAGAAGTAGTCGTTAGGCAGCAACACGTTGACCGCCGGGTTCCACGAAACGTTGCTCGTCTGGAAGCGGAAGTACTGCATCCGGTCGAAGACACCCTGGTCGATGATGTGCAGGCCGAACCCGTCGCCCGCGGCCGCAGCCTTGGTCGGGCGCCAACCGACGCCCAAGGCGGTGAGGGCGGCAGCACCCCCGGCGGTACGGAGCAGGCTCCGGCGGCTCATGACGTGGTCGGTCGACATGTCGATCCCCCTGGCTATATAAACAGTACTGTCTATATAGACACGGCATGGCGCTGCAGTCAATGAAAAGTTGGCAGCTACCCCGCCACGCTTGTGGGAGTCCACTCCGCAGCGGAGTCGCTTCGCGCCGTTGATGAAGTTCGAGAGCAGCCGGTCGGGCTCACCGACCGACCGGATATCGGGCAGGTGCGCGAACAACTCTTCGAACACGACGCCGATCTCCCGTCGGGCCAGGTGGGCGCCGAGACAGAAGTGCGGCCCCGGCGCTCCGAACGCGATGTGCTCGTTGTGCTGCCGGCGGACGTCAAAACGGTACGGATCCTTGAACACGACCTCGTCGCGGTTCGCCGACGCGTAGAAGAGCACCACCTTGTCGCCTTCGTCGAACACGAAGTCGCCGAGACGCACGCCGTCGCGGGTCACCGTCCGGCGCATATGGATGAGCGGTGACGACCAGCGAATGATCTCTTCGACCGCCGTCGGCTCCAACCCCTTCACGTCCGCCTGCCAGATCGCCCGCTGTTCGGGGTGCTCTGTAAGCGCGTGCAGCCCGTGCGCGATGGCATTGCGGGTTGTCTCGCTGCCCGCCGCGACCAGCAGCAGGAAGAACGACGCCAGCTCGAACGCATTGAGGCTCTCGCCGTCGATGTCCGCGTGCACCAGCATCGACATCACGTCGTCGCGGGGGTCCGCGAGGCGCGCCGCGGCGACTTCGCCGACGATGCCCGCGAGAGCGACGGCCGGGTTGTCGACCGCGCTCGGGTCGAACGCGAACTCGGGGTCGTCGTTGCCGAGGAGGCTGTTGGTGCAGTGCAGGACGAACTGTTCCTGGCTGCGCGGGATCGCCAGCATTTCCATGATCACGCGCAACGGCAGCAGCGCCGCGACGTCCGCGACGAAATCGCCTTCGCCCTTTGGCGCCATTTCCACCACCAACTCGTGGGCGATGCGCTGGGCGCTATCACGCACTGTGGCGATCTGCCGCGGCGTGAAGCCCTTCGACACGATGCGGCGCAGCCGCGAATGTTCGGGGTCGTCCATGCTGATCATGTCGCCGATGAATTTGCGCACGGTGTCGGCGGTATCGAGGAGGTTGCTGCCCCGGTCGCTACAGAAGTCCTCGGAGCGACGGCTCGCCTCGGCAATGGAGGCGTGGTGCACCAAGGCGAAGAAGCCGCGAGACGTCTCGAACTCGGGCGGATAGTTGGCGATCCACATCGACTGGTACTCAGGGAAATACTGCGGCTCGGGCATCGTCCGCAGCCGGCGGAACGCGTCCTCGCGCTCGTCGATCGGGCGCTGCCAGAAGGCGATGTTTCCGAGGTCAGGGTCGGGCGGATGGTCAAGGTCGACGACCCGGGCGGCGGACGCAGACCTTCGCGTGTCGAGTGCTTCGCCGACGAGAACGGCTTCGTCGCCCATGTGGCCTCCCGCTTCCGAATGCTGCAGCGAACCTACGTCGACCGCCGGCTGGGCGTCTGTGACCGGCGGCACACGTGCATCCCGCCCTCGCCTGGTGACTTACGGTGAGGCCCGTGGACGACTCCTCGACGATGTTTGACCGCGTCGGCGGCCTCCGCTGGTTCGACGAGCTCGCAACGCGGTTCTACGACGCCGTTGCCCTAGACCCAGTGCTGCGACCGCTGTACCCGCGCGACCTCGTCGCCGCGCGCGAGCACCTTCGCGACTTCCTGGTCCAGTACTGGGGCGGGCCCACGGATTACAGCGATGCCCGCGGACATCCGCGCCTGCGTATGCGACACGCGCCCTTCGCGATCGGCCTCGCCGAAAGCGACGCGTGGTACTCGCACATGGCCGCGGCCGTACGGGCCGGCGGGCTGAGCCACGACGATGAAGCCGAGATGCTCAATTACTTCGCCAACGCCGCGAGGCATCTCATCAACAACCACGCGGGGGCAACGGCATGACGAAACGCACGCTGGCTGGCACTGACGTGCGCGTTCCTGAGTTGGGCGTCGGGACGTGGGCGTGGGGCGACCAGAGCACGTGGGGCATGGGCACCTACGACGATTCGCTCACCGAGGAGACGATCCGCGACGCGTGGGACGCCTGCATCGAGAACGGCGTAACGCTCTTCGACACGGCCGAGGTGTACGGCCATGGCGAGAGCGAGCGCATTATCGGAAGGCTGCTCAAGGCCGATGCCGGCCGCCGCGATGACGTCGTGATCGCGACGAAGTTCATGCCGTTGCCGTGGAAGTTGAACGTCACGCGCGCGCTGGTCGACGCGGCGAAGCAGTCGATCGAGCGGATGGGCATCGAGCGAATCGACCTCTACCAACTGCACGGCCCGATCTCCTTGCGCGGCCACGGTGCGCTCGCCGACGCCATGGCCGAGGCCAGCCAACAAGGTCTGATCGCCGGCGTCGGCGTGTCGAATTACTCGGCGAAAGAGACGCGCTCGATGGCAGCCGCATTGGAGAAGCGCGGTCTGCGCCTGGCGTCGAACCAGTTTGAGTTCTCACTGCTGCGGACGGGCCCCTCCGACAACGGCCTCGTCGGTACGTGCCATGAACTCGGCGTCACCGTGCTCGCCTACTCGCCGATCGGGCAAGGTCGATTGACGGGTAAGTACTCGGCATCGAACCCGCCGCCGGGCAGCCGCAACTTCAGCGCGCACCCGATGGAGAAGGTCGACGAGGTCGTGACCGTGCTGCGCCGGGTCGGCGCAGCCCATGAGCGCACGCCTGCGCAGGTCGCGCTGCAGTGGCTGATCACCAAAGGCGCGGTGCCGATCCCCGGCGCCAAGAACCGCCAGCAGGCCGAGGACAACGCCGGCGGCAAGGGCTGGTCGATGACCGCCGACGAAATCGCGGAACTCGACCGGGCCGGCCTGTCGGGCATCCGGAACCTGCAGTCGCGGTTCTGGCAGCACGGCTGACCCACGCGATGAGTGCGAACTTCGAAGAGTTGGACCGGCGGCAAACCGCCATGGGCGAACTCAGCGTGCGGCGCCGTCTGGAGCCGACGCTGCTGATCGACGTGTGGGAGGTGGCACTCAACGACGAACACCTGATGTCCAGCCTCTTCACCGTGGCCGAGATCGCGTTGGGCACCCTTGGTGTCGCGGCGGCCCATGGGGATGCGCTGGACGTGGTCGTCGGCGGCCTCGGGCTCGGTTACACCGCGCGGGAAGTATTGCAATACGACCGCGTGCGATCGATGCGCGTCGTGGAAGCGCTCGGTGAAGTAATCGAGTGGTTCGACCGCGGGCTGCTGCCGCTCACCGACGAACTCACGTCGGACCCGCGGTGCCAGCTCGTAGCCGGAGACTTCTTCGCGATGGTCGCGCAGGGGCTGCCGTTCGGGGACGATTCGCCCGCGCGTTTCCATGCGGTGCTCGTCGACATCGACCACACGCCGCACCACGTGCTGCATCCGTCACACGCGTCCTTTTATCGGGCCGACGGCCTGCGGCAGCTGTCGAGCCGACTCGTACCCGGTGGGGTCTTCGGGCTGTGGTCCGACGCGCCACCCGACGCCGACTTCATCGCGGTAGTCGAGTCGGTGTTCTCGGACTGCGTGGCGCACGTGGTGCAGTTCCCGAACTTCCACACGGGTGGAGAGTCGTCCAACACCGTCTACATCGCGACCACAGCCGCGTAGGCAAGAAAAGTCAGTGCGCCAGAGCGGTGAGCCGGGCGACGCTCGCAAGATGTCCGCCTGCCTCGGCTCTCGCGAGCGCGTCGCGCGCGATCACCACGGCGTCGGGCTCGTCGCGAGCCGCGGCGAGTTCGGCCCGGGCGAGACGCGCCTCAAACTGCGCGAGACCTGGGCCCTCGCGTAGCGCTCGAACGACAAACGGTTCGGCCGCAGAAAGATCCCGTCGCGCGATCCGGATCGTCGCGATGCGCGCTGACGCCCAGGAAGCAAACAACGACAGATGTTCCGAGAGCGCCAGCGACCGCGCAAACGCGTCCTCAGCGCCGCCGAGTTCCTCGGCAGCTTGCATCGCCACCCCCAGGGCCAGCAGCCCGGTCGCGGTCCACCCGCGATGGTCGATGGCTTGTGCAATCGCGAGCGCTTCCTCCGCGTTCGCACGCGCCTCGTCGTGTCTTCCGAGGGCGGCGAGTGCCTCAGACCGGTGCCAGAGAACGTAGGACTGATACTCAGGATGGCCAAGCGTCCGAGCGAGCTCGAGCGCCTCGGTGGCGTCGGTCACTGCCAAGTCCGGCCGCGCCGCGAACACCAGTGCGTGGCCGCGGGTGGACCGCGGCGTGACGACTCGGAGGAGATCCCCGGCATCCTCGAACAGCCGCGCGACGCGATCAAAGGCGTCCAGCGCCCCCGTGATGTCGCCGGCCAAGAATCGACCCATCGCCCGACCGTCGAGGATGTCGGCGACACCGTGGGCATCGCCCGACTCTTCGAAGAGCGTCAGCGCCTCTTCCGAACGCGCCTCCGCCCGCTCGGGGCGTTCGAGATTCATGTCGGTGAGCGCACCGACGGCTAACGCCTTGGCCCGCGCCGCCGAGTCCGAGCCCGCGGCCACGAGCGCGAGTTCCACGAGTTCCTCGGCGCGCACTACGTCCTCCGCTCCAAACGCAAGCATGGCCATCCGGCTGAGGGTGCGGCTACGACGAGCGCCGTCAGTCACGAGGTTCATCGCCTCGCGTAGATCGGCGCGCGCCCCTCGCAGTTCACCGCGTCGCGAGCGCGCCTCCGCCCTCGCTTCCAGCAGCGATGCGCGGATAGCCGGCGACGGCGCCAGCTCGAGCCCACGCTCAGCGAGGGACGCCGCGTCGTCGTTCGCGAATCGGTCGAGCCGCAGAACCGCCGCCTGCGCGAAGAAGCCAGCGGCCGCCACGGCATCGCCCGCCGCGCAGGTGTGCCGCGCCAGCTCTGCGGGGTCCGCGTCGTCGCCCTCCAGCGCCCGCGCCAACGCGGCGTGCAGCCCGGCCGCGTGGCCCGGTTCGATGCCGTCGGCCACCGTCTCGCGGACAACGTCGTGCGCCGTGGCCCATCCCTGCGGGCCGAGTCGCGCGAGGTCCGACCGCGTCAGTGCATCGAGGTCGCCGAGTACCGCCGCTTCGTCGGAGGCAAGAGCGACGGCAAGGACCCGCGCCGGAACTTCCCGGCCCACCAACGCGAGCAACCGGAGGAGGTCGCGGCGCGAGGCTGGGTGCTGCTCCATTCGCCGCTCCACCGCCCGTCGTTGACCCGAGGTCGCCGCCTGCGACGCGAGCGTCATGGCTTCACCCGAAACAACCCGCCACGCGCCGTCCGGCCCCGGGGCGAGCATGCTTCGCTCCGACAGCGCCCGAATGACTTCGGCGACCGCGAACGGCGTTCCGTCCGTCTCGGCTTCGATCAGTTCGGCGAGGGGTTTGTCGACCAGCAGACGCGCAATAGCCGCACGCGGGAGGGCTCCGAGCCGGATGGCCACCGCGCCCGATTCCTGCTCGCAGCTCACGAGCAGCGCCGAGGCTGCGCTTTCCGGCGCAATGTCTTCGGGACGGTACGCGAGGACGAGGCGGAGCCCCGCGACATCTCGGCGCGCGAGCCGGAGCAATTGCACGCTGCTTGCGTCGGCCCACTGCAGGTCGTCCGCGATGAGCGCACCGCCGTCCGGTAACACGGCGGCCAGCAGGCAGGTCGCGCCATGCATGGCCAGCGCGTGTCGGCTGGCGGGGTCGATCGCAATTGTGGGCAGCGGCCGCAGTTGCTCGACGTCGGGCACGATCTCCGCGAGAGCGACCGCGGCACGCGGAGGCAGGCCCGCGACCGCTTCGGGGTCAAGCATGAAGGCCTCGCGGAGAAGCGCGCGCGCGAGGCCCCACGGTTCGTCTTGCTCGGGTGCGAAGGCGCGCGCGGCCACGATCGGCATGGTCTGCCGCGTCGTCACCTCCGCGAGCAGACGTGACTTCCCTGCGCCCGAACGCCCTGCAATGGTCGCGACACCGTGGTCCGGCACGAGCGCGCCGAGGACCGCGTCGACTTCGTCGTCGCGCCCAACAAAGCTGAGCGCGACGGATGTGCCGCCAGCATTGGCTCGGCCACCACGAGCGCGTGGAGCGACCGCGGCCTCGTGGCGGATCACTTTGGACTGCAGGTCGAAGGCTTCCTTAGACGGTTCGAGCCCAAGCTCATCGGCGAGCCTCTTGCGAAAGTCGTCAAAGACGGCGAGTGCGCCGGCCTGATCGCCGGCAGCTGCGAGCGCTCGTACCAGCGCCAGGTTGGCCGCTTCTCGCAGAGGCTCGGCGGCCACAGCGCGCTGGCCGAACACCACTGCCTCCCCCACTGCATGCGCGTCGACCGCCGCCGCGGCGGCGCCTTCGAGGCACTCCTGAAACGCGCGCAGCAGCGTCGCGCGGTAGCCCTGAGCCCAGTCCGCGTATGCATCCTCGGGCAGCGGCTCGCCGGTCCACTTGTCAAGCGCGCCTCGGAACGACACGAGCGCCTCCTGCGCGCGGCCGGCCGCCAACGACTCGCGCCCTTCGGCGACCCCGTGGACAAATTCCTCGGCGTCCACGGCCCACGAGCTGCCCTCGACGAACAAGTAGCCGCCGCTGCCGGTCACCAGCGGCGTGGGTTCACCCAGCACGCGGCGCGCCCGATTTACCAAGACGTTGAGGCTCGCCCCCGGCTCGGCCGGCACGCGGCGCGGCCACAGCGCGTCGATCAATACGTCACGGGAAACCAGTTCTCCCCGGCGCGAGACCAGGATGCGTACGAGGGTCCGAGTTAGCCCGCCGCCGAACGCGCCGGCCTCGATCTCGGATCCGTTTCGCCGGACAGAAAACCGTCCGAGCACCCGAATTTCGCCCGCGGCGCTCACTGCTAGATGCCCGCTATCGAACTGCAAGGTCGGTTCTTTACCGTCCCACCCAGACGACGGCCCGACACCCGAGCCGAGTACCCCACCATAAGGAGCACAGCATGCAACAGACCGAGCATCGCAGTTTCGAGAAGGCAGACGAGGTGCGCGAGTTCCCGAATGGCCGCGCCGAGATCCTGAACGTCGGCGACGCCGAGGTCGGGCGACTCGTCCTCGAGCCGGGCTGGCGTTGGTCGAATGACGTTAAGCCGATCGCGGGAACCGACAGCTGCCATGCGCCGCATTTCCAGTACCACATTGCCGGTCAGCTGGCCGTCCTCATGGACGACGGCACGGAGTTCATCGCCGGCCCCGGCGACATCACCTCACTGCCGAGCGGGCATGACGCTTGGGTTGTCGGCGACGAACCCGTGATCGTTGTCGACTGGTTCGGCGCCAGCAACTACGCCAAGCAGTGACCGCGGCGGCGGTGCGCGCGATGGATCCGGTCGACCGCTTCGTCGACGCAATCCAGAACGCGTCCTGCGGCGCGACTGACGCGTTCGCCGACGACGCCGTGCTCGACGCGACCGTGCCGAATTGGCGGTTCGTCGTGCGCGGCGGTGATGCCATTGGCCAGGAGTTCGCGAAGTGGTTCGATCATCCGGCCTCGTTCGATGAGCTGCAGCGCACGCCGCTGCCCGACGGCGAATTGGTCGAGTACACCCTCGCGTGGACCGAGCACGGAGTAGCGCACAAGAGCCACCAGTCGCACCACCTCACCGTGCGGGACGGAAAGATCGTCACCGACACGGCGTGGTGCGGCGGCCGGTGGCCGGCGCCACTGCTCGCCGAGATGGGCCGCAGTTGACTGTGGCCCATCCGAAGCGAACTACGACCGTCGAGCCACGCTCTCGCTGATCTGCCCGGCGAAGGGGCTCCACAAGAACCACTTGGGCAACGCCTTCACCAGCGCCGGCGCGCCGTCAACCCTGATGGTCCCGTCGGCCACCGCGTCGTGCCAGCGCGCCCGACCGTTGAATACGAAGGACAGCTCGGGGGTTGTGCACGTAACGACGATGTCTTCGTCGAAGCCCGGGTGCTGCACGCATACCGACGCCTCACCGCGGTCGAGCACCATCCAAATCCGTTGCGGGTCGGGCGCCGTGTGGTTGAACTCGATGACGACACGACCCGGCGGGAGGCGCTCGGTATCGACCCGCCGGTGCATCCACCACATCAGCGTGACAGGGTCAATCTCCTCGGGTCGTAGTTCGTCGAAGAGCCACGTCACCGCCCACCGACCCAGCTCGCCGAGCACCGGCTCGAGATCCTTCCCCGCAGGTGTGAGGTGATACTCGCTACCGCGGCCCGTCGGCGAGGGCCACGTCTCAAGTACCCCATGACGTTCGAGGTGTCGAAGCCGCTGCACAAGGAGCGAGCGGGAGATGCCAGGCAGGCATTTGGCGATGTCGTTGAAGCGTGTGCTGCCGAGCACGAGTTCCCGCAGGATCAGCGGCGTCCACCGATCCGCGAGGACCTCACTGCCGAGCGACACCGGGCAGTAATTGCCGTAATCAGGCATGGGCCGAGAGTAGTCACGAATTCGTACCAGCTGGGTCCCGATTCTGGACTAGGCCGGCGGTCACCTCGTACGTACGGTGCAGGCATGACGATCACCCTTGCGCCAACCACTGAAGCTTTCATCGATCGCGCCGCTGGCGTAGGCGCCGCCTTGGCCGAGAACGCCGCCCGTCACGACGCCGCTGGCACGTTCGTGCAGGAGAGTTTCGAGGCTGTCCGCGAGTGCGGCTTGCTCGCGGCGGGCGTGCCGATCGAGCTGGGCGGCGGCGGTGGAACGATCCGCGATATCGCGGCGATCCAGCGTGAGCTCGCTCACCACTGCGGCTCGACCGCCCTCGCCACGTCGATGCACCAGCACGTCGTCACCTTCACGGCGTGGCGATACCGGAAAGGCCTGCCCGGCGCCGAGGCCACGCTGCGCCGCGTGGCTGAGGAGGGCATCGTGCTCGTATCCACCGGCGGCGGCGACTTCACCCACCCCAAGGGCGAAGCGACCAAGGTCGAGGGCGGCTATCGCGTATCGGGCCGCAAACGGTTCGCCAGCCAGTCGACGGTCGGCACCGTCATGTCGACGATGTTCGAGTTCAGTGACCCCGAAGAAGGCAAGCGAGTCTTGAACATGGCGGTTCCGATCGCGTCCGAGGGCGTAACGGTGCTCGACAACTGGAACACGCTCGGCATGCGCGGCACCGCCAGCAACGACATCGTGCTCGAAGACGTCTTCGTCCCCGACGAGCGCGTCCTCGCCAACCGGCCCCACGGCGTGGTGGACGGGCCGCTGCAGGTGATCGCCAGCATTGCCATGCCGATCATTAGCGCCGTGTACCTGGGCGTGGCCGAGGCGGCATTCAATGCCGCGGTCGCCGCCGCCGGTGCCACTTCGAGCGACCCGATGGTGCAACGCAGCGTCGGTCTCATGGCCCACCGTTTGCAGGTAGCGGAGTGGGCGCTGCAGGGTGCGCTGAATCAGGTCGGCGACGATCCGGCGCCTTCGCCCGAAGCCTTTCTGGCCGTCATGCTCGCGAAGCGAGAGATCGGGTTGGCCGGCATTGAGGTATGCGACCTGGCGATGGATGTAGCGGGCGGCCCGGCGTTCTTCCGGGGTTCAGTCATCGAGCGCTGCTACCGCGACATCCGGGCCGGCAAGTTTCACCCACTTACCCCGGAACAGACCCTGGTGCGCGCGGGCCGCACTGCACTCGGCATCCCCGTCGACCAGGCATAGATCGCTAGCCGTCCTGTCGGAACACCAACCGTCTAGCCGAGCACGCTCATCGAGGTGGAGGTGAGCTCGCGGCGCCGGCTGTAGTGGCCCAGATCGATGGTCTGGTTCGTCCGCTGGCCCACGAAGTGCACAGGATCGTGGTCGTGGTCGTGGCCCGATTCGCAGGCCTCGATCAGCGTCGCAAGCGCGTCGCCGACGACTGGCGCGTTCTTGAACTGATTCCCCGAGGTACCAATCGCCACGTAGAACCCATCGAGGGACGTGCGGTCATAGACCGGAATCCAGTCCGGCGTGACGTCGTACAGGGCGGCCAAGCCGACGGGCTTGTGCGGGATCTCGAGGCCTGGCAGTCGGCGGGCCGCCCGCAACACCTGCGCTTCAAAGACTTCGGGCGTGGCGACCTCGACGAAGGAGTCGGGTTCGTCGATCCACACGAGCGGGTCGCACTCGGGCTCGACACCGCCGATCAAGAGTGTTCCGCCGGGCTGTGGTCGCAGATACACGCCGACGTCGGGGTCGCTGAGCATCGTGCCGCCGTCCGTGAGCGTGAACCGCGCAGGAGCTGGGACTACATGCACTTCTTGGCGAAGCGCGCGGGTGCTGATCGTGTCGAAATCTCCAAGCACACCCGCCATGATGTTCACTGAGCTTGAGTACGGGCCGGCGGCGTTGACGACAACCGGCGCGGCGACGGCGGTACCGTCGTCCAAGGTCACGCCCGCCACCCGGCCTGCCTGGCGGGTGATGCCGGTTACGCCACAACGGAAATGAAACTCGGCGCCGGCGCTCTTCGCGGCTACCGCCAAGTTGCGCGCGGCCAGTTGGGGATCGTCGACGAATCCGGCATCCGGCGTGAATAGCGCGTCGAGCGTCCCGTTTGGTTCAAAGCCGAACTCCATGTCGGCCACCGGACGCGGCGGCCAGTAGCGGCCGATGTCCATGGCGGGAACCCGTTTGGCGAAGACGTCCGAATCCCAGAGGTCGTAAGTCACCCCGACCGCGTCGAAGTGCGCCAGCACTCGCTCGCGATGGGCGCCGGGCGGGTCGATGTGAATCATCCCGATCCGATGGAAGCGGGCCAACGCGTCTTGCTCTCCGACCAGCGACTTCCAGTCGGCCCAACGCTGTTTGGCTTCCCACGCCATCTTCACGCCGTCGAGGGTCGAGTAGTTGAACCGGACGATCGCGGAGCTCGAGCTGGTGGACCCAGCTCCGGGTGCCGGCCCCTTGTCGACAACGAGGACCCTCATGCCGCGTAGAGAGAGCGACCGGGCGATCGAGCATCCGATGACGCCACCACCGATGACCACCGCATCTTTCACCTAGTCAGCATCGCGTGCTTAAAACGCCGCATCGAGAACGCGTCGGCGCGTTGCTTTGCCTTCGAGCCCCGTAACGGTCATCCAAGCCGATGCACCCGTGAAGGACGCGAGTCCGATAATGCGCAAGACAACTCGACATCGAAGGGCAGCGCGACGCTCCGCGTACAGCCGGGCGAGAGCGCAATCTGGACCGTTCCGGCGCCACGACCACTCAGCCTGTTGCCCGTCCGGGTGAACGCGGCCAGCGCCGTTGGTGGTTGATCGAAAGCGAATCCAATTCCCCACATGTCGCCGCTCGTCGCGACGGTCTTGTACGTCCAGCTTGTCGGGCGTTCGGGCACCGGCGCGAAGAGGCCCCAATGGTCGATCGCGTCAGCCAGGAACCGGGCCGAGTACTCGTACCAATGGCCGCCCGTTTGCGGCCGATACGTCACGTCGGACCCGGCGGCGCGTGCAGCCGCCATGAAGTCCTTCGCCCACGCCCCGTTTATGGTCGCCTCGGCGACGCCGCCGAGCACCTCGGGACCCGCGCAGGTCGTCGTTGGACGCTTCAACTCGATACAGGTCGGTGCGGTGGGGCCGCCGTGAGCGACATACACGCGTGAGTGCGATAGGCCCGCCGCCAGCACAACCGGATTGTGCCCCGCCCAGTAAAATTCCTGCGCCGAGGGATCTCCGTAGGCGTCGCGCCATGGTGTCGGCCCGACCGCGCCGATTTTCCCAGGCATGTACAGCGTCATCACCGCAAGCTGTGCCGCACCCGATTCCTCTTCAGGGCGCTGCGTGCTCAACACACCTGAGAACGACAGAACCTGGCCGAAGTAATCGGGCGCGCTCGCGGCGAAGAGAACTGCTCCAAGCCCGCCGCTCGAAAACCCTCCGATCGCGTGCCAACGTCGGCCTGGGCGCACCCGGAAACGACGCTCGACGGTCGGGACCACTTCGTTAACGAAGTAGTCCCGCCAACATGGCCGTCTCGTGCCGCCCGCCCACGAATTGGCATACGTCGCCATCACGCCCGCTTCTGGCATCACGACAATTGCGTCGAGGCCGTTGATCGCCTCGGCCAACCTGCCTTTCGAGTCTTCCGTCCAGTAATCGAACGCACCGCCGAGCCCGTGGAGGAGGTAAAGCACCGGAAACGCTCGCTGGCCGTCATAGCCCGCTGGCAGGACGACCCGTACGCGTAACCGCGCCGGACGGGCCGGCGTACCTGGCGGTGGGTCAGCCATCACGACCGTGCTGGTGTCGACGCACGCGCTCGACACTTCGAACGTTTCGACGTGTTGTCCGCCGGCCGAGACCGCCGCCGGCGCCCACACCGCCGGCAGCAGTACCGCCAGCGCCACCATGACTCCTCCAACGCTTCGCCGTCCCACTCGCACCCGCCCACCCCAATTCATTCCATTGTCTATGTAGTGATTTGACTGTTACTGTAACGAAATGGCAGGTGCTGTCAAGAGGTCGCGGACCTATCGATCGACTGTTCGTCAAGAGCAGGCGGAAAACACGCGGCGCCGCACCCTCGAAGCGGCGCGAAAACTGTTTCTCGAGCGCGGCTTCTCCGGGACGACCGTCGCCGCCGTCGCCGCCGAGGCCGAGGTCTCACCCGAAACGATCTACGGCTCACTCGGCGGCAAACGGGGGCTGCTCGAAGGCGTCATCGCTGCCGCCGTCCAAGGCCCGGAGACCGACGTCCCCTTCGATCACCTTCCTAGGTACGAACAAATCAACTCGTTGCCGACGCCGAGAGAGCGGCTCGACGCGCTCGTCACGTTCATCTGCGATGTGCTGGCCCGTACAAGCCTCGTCCACGCCGTCATTCGCGGCGCCGCGGACGCCGAGCCGTTTGCGATCGAACTTCGCGACCGCCAACTCGAAGAGCGGCTGGGACGCATCACCCATCGCGTGAAGGCTGATCTCAAGGGAGCGCTGCAACCGGGCTTGACCACCAGGACCGCGGCCGAACAACTCGCCGCAATTTTGAGCCCAGAGCTGCACTACTTCGTCACGGTCCAACTCGGTTGGAGTGCAGAACAGCACCACGCCTGGGTTAGCCGATTGGCCGCAGACAACCTCTTACGGTGAGGTCTGTCAGATGTTGGATTGCTCGGGCGGTGTGACGTCGGGCCCTTGTGCTGCCGCGACGTTGCTGGTGGGTTCGGGACAGTTGGCGCCGAGCGTGTAGCTGGTCATCGAGAGCGATCCGTAGGCGGGCCCGTCGACGAGGACGTCGGCGGTCTCGTTCGTCGCCGCCGCGACTGCTGCGACGTAAAGCAGCGGGATGAAGTGGTCGGGCGTCGGCACCGCCAACCCGAAGTCGGGGTGCTCGACCAGCTTCAGGATGTCCTGTGGGCTGCCGCGCATGAGCGTGTTCGCAGCCTCGTCGAAGCGGAGATTCCAGTCGAAGCCGCTGGCGGGCTGACCCCAGTCAATGCGACCAAGGTTGTGCACCACGTTGCCGCTACCCACGATGAGCACGCCCTGCTCGCGCAACGGCGCCAAGCGCGCGCCGATGTCGAGGTGATAGTCGAGCGGCTGGAGACTGTTGATCGACAACTGCACGACGGGAACATCGGCGTCGGGGAACATGTGCGCGAGGACCGACCACGTCCCGTGATCGAGTCCCCAGCTATCGACGTCGAGGCCGACCCAGCGCGGCTTCACCGTTTCGACGATCAACTCGGCAACCTCGGGATGGCCCGGCGCGGGATAGTCGAACGCGAACAGCTCATCGGGAAATCCGTAAAAGTCGTGGATCACTCGCGGACGCGGCATCGCCGTAACCGCGGTGGCGTTGGTGTACCAGTGCGCCGAAATCACCAGCGCCGCGCGGGGCTTCGGGACACACGTGCCGAAGTCGCGCCAAGCGTCCGTGTAGCGGTTGCGTTCAAGCGTGTTCATCGGGCTGCCGTGCCCGATGAATCCTGCCGGCATCATGGCGACGTCGCTCATACGAAATCCTCCTAGCGCCCCGAGCTTAAGGTTGACGCATGACCGTCGCCGAGGAGATGGACGCTCTCCGCGCTCGTGGATATACCGCCGACTTCAGCATCACGCGCGACGGTCAACTGCGCTGCAACACGTGCGGCCACGATCACCTTCCAAGCGAGATCACGATCGACTCGACCGCGCGGTTCGAAGGCGCGTCCAATCCTGATGACCAAGCCATCGTCTTCGGGCTTCGCTGCGAGGCCTGCGGCGTGCGCGGTGTTCTCGTCTCCGCGTACGGACCGACCGCGACACCCGAGGAAGCCGCCGTCATTACCGCGCTCGGAAGACCGAGTCCTCACTGAGGCTCCCTCAGCTTTAGCAATCGCTCGATGCGGTCGTCCGACGCACCGAGAAACGTCGCAAGCACACCAACTACCTGGCGGACGTCCAGAGTGCCCGCGTCGTTCATCGCCTCGAGGTCGGCCCAGTCTTTGGTGCGATTGAACAACGCTTTGAAGACGGCCAAGTCATCGCAGCCCAGGAAAGGCATCTCCACACCGCCAAAGGGCTCGCGACGGATGCGTTCTGCCACCTCCTCGTGAAAGGGCGTCGTGTTCAGAAACACATCGAGCGGCGTCGCGTCCCACCACAGCCGCGCTTGTCCGTCGCGTGTGAGCAAGCGGCGATCAGCATCGGATACCGCGACGTTTGGCGGCAGCGCTCCAAGCACGGCGTCCAGCTGGTCGGGTCCGACAAAAACGTTCAGGTCCAAGTCGATCGTGCCGCGCGCCTGTTGCGTGCACCACGCCAACGCCAGCGCACCGCCGAAGGCGTGCGGCAAACCCGTGTCGTCGAGACGCTCGTGAATGACAAGCATCTTTTCGACGAGGCTCATCGCGCTCATTGCACCAAGCGGCGCAGCGGCGGATACGCGAGACGCCGAGCGTGGCGCGCCGGAAAGATGGCGGCGAGTTCAAGCGCTTGGCGCAGTTCCTCGCCCTTGGCGCGCCGCGCTTCGTCGGAACCGTCGGCGCGCGCCCTACATCCGATGTCGGTTGCGTAGCCCGCAGCGCGGAGAATGCGGTCGAGGGTGTCGACCCGGGGCACGGCGCGACCCGCTTCGTACGCAGCAAGCGTGGCGTGCGAAGTGCCGGCACGCGCGGCCAGCGCGCGCAGCGACAAACCCGACAGCCGACGGGCCCGGCGCAACGTCGGGGCGGCTTCCATGTCGAACATCGTAACAGTCGTGGTATCAGATTCGATACCACACGTGGCGCTAGGTGATTGTTTCCGTGCGCCGCGCGAACAGCGCTTGTTCGTTCTGCAACGTGATCGTCGCGCCGGTGGCCACGTAAGTGACGGGCGTGTTGGTGCGTGCCCATCGGTCCAGCACCCGGAGCCGGGATGCCTGCTCGGCGCGTCCCCGGCACGTGAAGCGGATTGAGCCGCAGACGTTGTCGGGCCCGCCGTACACGTCAACGTGCAGGTAATCGCCGTCCGACGCCGCCGAATGCACGAGTAACCCCGCGATTATTTCTGTCTGCCCTAATGCCACCGCCGCCACCTCCGCTGCGCCCTTGGGCCAAGGGTACGCGTCGGAAGTGACGGCGGTGTTTCAGCTTCGGATCAAATGTTGGTGACCCGTTTCGGCTAGTTACCGCCGAGCTCGGCGACGGGAAGTGGTCGAGTCCGTCATCGAGGCGTCGGCGTCATCGGAACGCACGACCTCGTCACGGTCGTCCGTGTCGTAGTCGTAAGCGCGGTCGTATGTGTCGGCGGCGAGGACCGCATCGGCGCGTCGGTGATACCGGCTGCCCCATGCACCACCCAGGCCACCGGCCACGAGCATCACGACGAGGCCGAGAGCCGCGCCGGCGATAGCTGAGCTGCGGTCGATGTCAGTGAACCAGGACGGCAGATTCACGCGGGCGAAGAAGTCGTACTTGTCGCCCGCCCATGCGCCGAGCGCCGCCAATCCCCCGGCGAGAATCATGAAGAGCACCGCGGTCGTAACGCCGTTGCGGACGCCGTCATAGCGAGCCATCCGGCCGGCCACCCACCCGCCGATGAGGAACGAGACCAGCAGCACGCCCAGGCCCGCGGCCAGTCCGTCCATGGACAAATCTGTTGTATCGGTCCCGCGCTGATAGCCGTAGCTCCCGGCTGCGCTCGCGATGCCGGCGAGCAGCACGGTCAGGCCGACGGCCGCCAGCAAACCTGCGAGGGCAGCGGGTAAGTCCATGCCGCCAAAACGGCGGTGCGCTTCCGCGACCCGGTAGTCGTCGCGCTCCATGTGATCTCTCATCACTCCTCCTTCGACGGTGACGTCAGTTGCGGTTGTCCGCTGCGAAGCGGGTACCCACGACGAGAAGGAAGAAACCGCCGCGACGCGCGCGAAGGACGATCCGGCTCAGACGGTCGCGCCCGAGCGGTTAATCGCGAACTCGTCGGTGCCGAGGTACGAAGCGATCACGTCAGGGTGCGCCAGCACCTCGGCCGGCGTGCCGTGAGCGATCACGTTGCCGAGCTCGAGCGCGTACAACTCGTCGCAGATCGCGGACAGCAGCGGCATGTCGTGTTCGATTACGAGAATCGATGCTCCGGTGAAGGCTTGGACGCGTTGCAGCAGTGGACCGAGGGCTTCGGTCTCGCGTTGCGCGACGCCACCCGACGGCTCGTCGAGCACGATGACTTTCGGGTCGGACGCCAGCATGCACGCCAACTCGACGATCCGTCTCGTACCCGTCGAGAGTTCCCCCGTCAGCTTTTCGCGGAATGCCTCGAGGCTCATGAGTTCGATCAGTGCCTCGACCTTCTCGGCGGTGTCGTACTCGCTCTCGATGGCGATGGGCTGACCGAGCGCGGCCGCAACCATGCTCCGATTCAAGAGTTGTCGCTCGCGGGCTATGGACAACGTCTCTGCGGTGGTCAGGGACGGGAACAAGCGCGCCTCTTGGAACGATCGACCCAGGCCGAGCGCGGCGCGCTCGTCGGGGCGCATATCGGTGATGTCGACGTCGTCGAGGACGATGCGGCCACGGTCCACGTGGTGAAAGCCCGACACGCAGTCGAACAGCGTCGTCTTCCCTGCACCGTTCTGGCCGATGAGCCCAAGGATCTGTCCTTCGCGCAGCTGGATGTCCACCTCGTCGACCGCGTTCACGCCACCGAACGTCTTGCCGACACCGACGCATTCGAGGATGACGCGCGCATCCGGTGGGGGCGGGGTGCGCATGGCGACCGCAGGAACGACTCCATTAGCGGCCTTGGCCTTGCGGCCGTAGCGGCGCGCCGGCTTTGCCGACGCCGGCTTCGCTCCCTCGATGAACACCGAACGCAGAATGTCGGGCCGGTCCAGCAGATCCGCCGTCGGGCCGGTGAAGCGGAACTCGCCCTTCTCCATGAACACGGCGCGCTGGGCGAGCCGAAGCGCCACGTTGATGGACTGCTCGACCACGACGATGGTGAGGCCCTCCGCGTGGATCTGCCGCACGATGTCGATCAACTGCCCGACGATCGTCGGCGCCAGCCCCAGCGACAGTTCGTCGATCAGCAACAGCTTCGGGTCGGGGATCATGGCCTGGCTGATGGCGAGCATCTGTTGTTCGCCACCCGACAGGTTTCCCGCCATCTGCCCGATGCGCTGCCCGAGGCGCGGGAACAGGTTGAGCACTCGCTCTTCGGCTTCTCGCACCGCGGCTTCGTCTTTGCGTTTGAGCCATGCGGCCAGACGCAGGTTCTCGCGCACGGACATCGTCGGGAACACGCTGCGACCGCCGGGCATCATCACGATGCCGGCCTCGGCGATCTCGTTGGTCGGCATGCCCGCGATGTCTTGGCCCATGAACCGGATGGAGCCGCGCTGGGTCGGCACCAGCCCGGTGATGCACTTGAACAGCGTCGACTTGCCGGCGCCGTTCGTACCGAGCAGCGCGACGATCTCGCCCTCCTCGACGTCGACCGAAAGCCCGAACAACACCTGCACCGGCCCGTACGACGCGTCGACGTCGCGTACCTCTAGGAAGCTCACGACAGCGCCGACTCGATCGTGGCGGACTCGTCCTCGGGATGGTCCTCGTCGTCGGGGACGTCCTCGATGCGTTTGTCGGCGACGAGGCTGGGCACGTACATCCCCCGCCGGCCGGCGACGAAGTGGAGATACCGGTCGCGCTGGCGATGCACGAACTGCCAGAGACCACCGGGCAGGAAGTACAGGATCATCAGCAGCCCGCCCCCGGTGAGGCTGAGCCGCACGATCGTGGCCGCGTTACCCGTCAGGTTTTTGGCCACCACAAAGTCGAGCAACCGGAACAGGAACACCCCCGACACGGCGCCCGACAGTGAGCCCACACCGCCGATGACCGCGAACGAGAACACCTCTATCGACATCGTCGGGTGGAAGGTGCCCTGGCCGGCGCCGCCGAGCACCACGACGTACAACCCGCCCGCCAGTCCGGCGAGGCAGCCGCTGAGCACGAAGGCTTGGAGCTTCACGCGCGTCACCGGCACCGCGAACGCGGCCGCGGCTTTGTCGTTGTCGCGCGTGCCGATCAGGATCCGGCCCGGTCGACGGTTGCGCAGCGACCGCACGACTGCCATCGCCAGCAGCAGCCCCGCGGCGCAGAGGAAGAACGTCACCCACTGACTTTCCAGGTCGAACCGTTTCCACAAGACCGGACGGATGATGGTGTCGGGCACCAACTTGGGGAAGTTCACGGGGTTGAGGAAGTACGAGTCGAGGGCGACCGCGAAGGCAAGCGTCGTGACGGCCAGATACATGCCGCGGATGCGCAGCGCCGGCACGCCCACCAACACGGCGGCGGCGGCACCCACGAGCACCGCGGCGCCGAGCGCCACGAACAGGTCAGCGTTGAACCGAAGGATCAACTCTCCCGCGGTCATCGCGCTCGCTCCCACAATCGCGAACTGTCCGAGCGAGATGTTGCCGCTCCAACCCGTCAGCACCACCAGTGACAAAGCCACGATCCCCCACACCGCCGCGAAGCTGAGCGAGACCACGGTGCTCGGTGCCGCCTGAAGCGGGACGAAGATGACGAGCAAAACGCCGATCGCCGCGAGCCCCACGCCGACCCAACGCACTTCCGGCAAGCGACGCATGGCTTCGGGGATCGGCTTCAACACGCCGGCGTTGTCCCAAGAACTCTCGCCCGTCTCGGCGCGAGTCAACTTCTCGCGCCGTGTCAGAAGCGCCACGAGGATGACCACCAAGTATGTGACGTCGAAGATCGACTCGGCATGGACGTTCCAACGGATCGTCCATTCGACGATGCCCATCCCGAGACCGGCTACCAACGCGATCGGGAATGACTGGAATCGCGCGATCACCGCGACCGCGAGAGCGGGCAGGATCGTCGACGCGCTCAACGACGGATCCGGCGTCACACCCGTGAAGGGCACCCGCAAGACGTAGGTCACCGTGGCCAACCCGCCGACCACGGCCCACACCACGGTCTGGAGCCGACGGACGGGGACGCCGAGCAACAGGGCGCGATCCTCGTTCTCCGCCGCCGCGCGCACGGCGCGTCCGGTGTTGGTTTTCAGCAGGAACCAGCCCAGGCCGGCGAGGATCAACGGCGCGGCGGCCAGCAACAAGATGTGATCGCCGCGCAGGGGGTAGGGGCGGACGAAGAAGCTTGAACTGATCGGGGTTTTGATGTTGCCGATCAGTGTTTCGGTTCCGAGGCTCACACCGATCACGAGAGCCATCGCACCGAGCAGCTGCGCCAATCCGATGGTCGCCACGGTGAGCACCAAGCGCGACGACCGCGCGAAGCGACGGATCACGAACCGCTCGATCGCCGCACCCTCGAGCACGCCAACGGCAACCCCGAGTGCGATGGCAAGCCAGTAATTCCAGCCCTTGGCAACGAAAAGACCAACGGTCACCGCGCCGGGCATCGCACCCATCGCGCCGTACGCGAAACACACGATGCGCGTCGTGCGGTAGATGAGGATTAGCCCCATCGCGAGCAACGCGTACGACGTGCCGTAGACGATGCCCTGCATCACGACGCCGAAGGGCAGCCGATCCGGAAACGGCGAGCGCGGCAACCAGTACGTCACCACGTAGAACAGGACGACACCCAGGCCGATGACAAGGCGTCGGTCGTCGCGCAACCGTTCGAGCGGGTTCGTCATGGCGCAGCCGTCGTGGACGTGGTGGCGCCCAAGGTGGTCGTTGTGACCGCGACCGGAACGCTGCGGACGGCCCCCGCCTTGTCAACGATGTGTTCGGGCGCCACGCTCGGCGCGTAGAGGAGCATCAGCACGAACAGGATCACTCCTACGACCAACGGGCCGAACCCGCCGAACAGCAACACCACGCGTGGCTTGTCGCGCATGGACGCGATCACGCTCGACGCTTTGCCGTTCTGTGTCTCCATTTAGCCCTCCGCGAACCAGTTCGCGGCACCGTGAGGCACCGTGGACGAGACGTAGCGCTTACCTCCACCGAGCTGGGCCCATGCCCCTTGCTTGTTGTTCTGGCCGGAGATGCGGTCAGGATCCCACCAGATCTCGCGGAAGTCGTCGGTGGTCGTGTAGTCGCCCGGCGCAAAGTGCCACAGCCCGCGCGGTCCAGTGCCGCCGGGGTAGGAAAACATCCCGCGCTCGAAGGTCTGCGCAGTGAGATTCGGTCCCGCCATTTGGATACCGATCGCCAGCATGTAGAACTGGTAGTAGAGCTCCTCTACGCCGAACGCGGGCTCGTCGTTCGGCCGTATCTGCTTGTACGCGGCGTACGGATACGAGTGGCCGATCGGCTCGGACTCGGCGTTGTACGCGATCCCGAACGCGTGCGACCACTGACCCGGCTCGATGAGTTGCGACACGATGTCTTGGTCGACAAAGGCGAGACCCGATGTCGCCCACTCCGGGTAGTAGTTCTGTTCGTTCGCCTTCGGGGTGAGACCGAGGGCGAGCATCACCGGGTCGCAGCCGCACAGCACCGTCGTGATGCCCGCGTTCTTCAACTGGGCGATGATGTTCGACGCCTGGTTCGGCATCGAGTTGATGTCGAGCTTGTACTTCAGGTTCAGGTCAGCGTGTAAGCCGCCCTGACTGATGAGGCCCTGGTAGTCCTGCACGGACTCCTGATACTCCTGGTTCTCGGGAGCCACGATGGCGTACTTGCGCGGCTTGCCCTTGAGATCGCCGCCCGCGTAGTCGGCCACGGAATGGTTCGGCTGACGGGCGATGAGTTCCGCCGCCGCCGAGTGCACGACGTTGGTGCCGTCGGGGAAGTTGCTCCAGGCGAACGGCCGGTGGCGCAGGAACCACTGCCGCGACGGGTAGGGCGCACCAAAGTTCACCACGCCCTTCTGCGACAGCGCATCGGCGTAGGGAATCGTGATGCCGCTCAAGTCCGCGAACGCGCCGATCTCCTGGCTCGCCTGCACGGCATCGGCGAGGGCGGCCTCCTTGCCGCCACCAAGGATCTCAGCCGACCCGTTGCCCTGGCCTTTGAAGAACACGATCTTGAGCTTGCGGCCGTAGAACTGGAACCGCGACGAGAAGTACTCCGCCAAGGCCAGCGTCGTGTTCACGACGGCGTCCTTCGACGTGATCACCGGTTGACCGGACAGCTGCGCGAACAGAGCGGCCGCGGTGGGCCCGTCGAGTTCGCGGACGGCCACGGTGATGTCGGTGCCCGTGACGCCGCGCGACGTCGCTCCCCCATTGCTTCCCGCGAATGCGAAGCACGGCGGCGAATAGGGGTCGCCGTTGACCTGCTTGGCGCGGCCGTCGCACGATGACACGACGCCCGGCGCCGCTCCGTTCTTACCTGTGGGTCCGGAAGCCCCACCACCGGCAACGGTTGACGACTGCGTGCCCGACGCGACCTCGCCTTGCGTGATCGGGCCGGAGGCGCTGAGGAGATGTTCGTGCTTGCGCGCCGCCGGCGAGACGGTCGTAGCCATGACGATGAACGCCACACTCGCGGCCGCCAAGGGCGCGTAGGCCCGCAGGACTCTTCGGCTCGCGTTCATGACGCGGCGATCGTCGTGCTGTACGCGGCGCGCCGCCGCCACCACTCGAAACCACCGAGGAGCGCGGTGAGGGCAATGCCGATCAGGCCGACGGCGACGGGCCGGCCGCGCGAGCAGTCGATCCGCGTCGACGGCGACGTCGATTCACAGACGCTGCGCACGGCGCGGAGTTCTTGGCTCCCGGGCAGCGTCAACCCGGGCGTCGTCAGGCCAATGATGTCCGGCAGGCCGATGTCGCCGCCCCCGAACGATGGCGCGATGGGAGCGCCCAACAAGGGGTCGTTGCTGCCGAACGGATTGAAGTCGGGCACGTCCTGACTCGACGCGGTCACGCCGCCGACCTCGACGGTCATGAAGCCGGTACCCGACAAGATGTCACTGGCCACGTCCGCGATGAGCGCAGCCGAGGACAGTTTGCAGTTCGCCGCAATCAGCGCGCTGTAGAACTTCTCACGCTGCTCGCGCGACGCGTTCAGCGCAGGCCCGAGTGCCGCCTTCCCGGCCGGCGAGTCGCGCAGGGCAATGACGAGCGGCGACACGATGATCAGATCATTGGGCTTGGTGATGTGCTGCACCTTCGGCAGGGTCACCGAGAGCCCGAAGGGCCTGAGCGCAACGTTCACTGCCTTCTCGAGCGCCCCCGGCGCGTCAACCGGAACGGGTAGGCCGCCGATGGTCCCGCTGCCGATGCTGAAAGCGCCCACCGTTGTGGCGCCCGCACCAGTGCGATGCGTTGCGTTCCACCGGAGCCCGTCCAAGTGAACGGTTCCTGCGAGGTCGAGACTGGCTGTGGCGAAAGACGTGGCTTGCCGCGCCTCGTGATTGACAATCGTGCTCGCCGCTTGCGCATCGCCGCCGCCGATCTGCACGAGGGAGGCAATGTTTGCGGCCAGGAGCGTGGAGTCCGCAGTCGCGGCCGGGGTTGCATTTGCCGACACGGTCGTCCGACCGCCACCGAGCGGTGATCCGGCGATCGGCCCGTCGTCATGGGTTTCGCTGGCTGTGCCCGCGCGGTTGTCCGCTTGGTGCGCCTGCGGCACATCCTCCGGCTTCACTGTTGGCGGTTTGCCGTCGCAGCCCGGCGCCGTAATCGAACCACCGACGAGGCCGAGGTCGATAGTTTGCGCCTGCGCACTGGCGATCTTGTTCGTGACGTTGGTGAGCGCGACGCCGGCGGTCGACGCGAGCGTCAAGTTGCCGACGCCGGGGCCGACGCGCACGACCTGCGAGGTAGCGACCGCCATCCCATTGCGGAACGGTTCGGGTCCGCCGGCGGCCGGTGACGCCGGCGCAAGCAAAGTGGCTCCGATGAGGACCACACCTACAAGGGTCGGCACCGCGTTTCGCAGCAACGCGCGCGTCGTCAAAGTTGGTCCCCCCTCCTGTCGGTTGCGGAATTCACGCTGTCGGTCGCAGGGTAGCCCGATGCCTCACACATCGGTCGGCGGTGGCGCCTAGCGCCGCTCGCCGATGAGCGCGAGATCACCTAACAGCCGCGGCAGGGTTTGGGCGAGCGCTGCCGCGAGCGCGCCGGCGAGCGTCCCGCCGTGGAGAGCGGTGCGCAGCGCGCGCCGGTCGGCAAAGACGACGACGAGTTGCGCGCCGTCAGCCCCGGCCACGAGAGCGGGCTGTTCGACGTCGGCCTCTTCGAGCCGCACGTCGCCTTGCGCGAGCGTGGCGCCGGCCGCGACGACCGATCCGGTCACGGGTGCGATCAACGTTTCGGAGGCGAGTGTGCGAGTCCCGACCGCTTCGGCGCCCGCCGCGCAGTCGAGGAACACGAGCACCGGGCCGGCGTCGGGCTCGCCGGCGACGCCAACGCTCATCCGCACACCGGGAGCGATCTCGTCCCAACTCGACGCGCTCTCGAAGTCGCCATTGAGGTGGGCGCGCTCGGTTAGGCCCATGGTCGTTGCTATCGCCGGCGCGCCGGGGCACGGACTTTGCATATCGATGCCGAGGAGCTTGCCGGTCATTTCCTGTTGCGGCGCGACCTTCGCCGCGATCGATTCCTTGACCGGTTCGATCGCGAACCCGCGCCGGTCTGCAAACACGATGATCCCGTAACCACCGTCGGGCCCCCACGCAAAGTTGTCGCTCGCGTAGGGCACACCGCCATCGTGAAAACGCCACTGACCCTGCGCGTACGCGTCGCGGCCCATGTTGGTCGTGCCCCGCACCGAGATCCGCCAGTTGTCCGACGCATGCGCGTGCGCGAAGGACAGCGGCATCTGGTCTTCACGCGGGGCGGTGTAACTCAGCGCCACGAACGGTCCGCACTGCTCGTCACCGACCAGGATGCCGAGCACCGTCGCGCCGAGGTCTTCGGCCCAAGCGGTTCGGTCCTCGTAGTTGAGGTCGACGTGGCCCTCGACGGCCGCTGGCGGTGCCATGGACAGGATGCGATACATACGCGCATGCTGCCACGACCGCCCTGCCACGTGCTCAGAGCGCGGAATGGGGCGAATGCCCGATGACGCGGCACGCAATTCTTGGCAAAATCTGACCCATGGTCCGCCACCGCCCGCGCCGCCATAGCGCTGTCCTGGTCGTCTTTGTCCTAGCTCTGCTCGGTGGGCTCAACGTGAGTCCCGCCGGCGCCGCACCCCCCTTCAGCACCCTGCGTCCCGGTTCCGGAGCAGTGCTGGTCGAGACGGTCCCGATCCAGATTGTGCTCGTCGGGTACCCGGAGGAACTGTTGCGCGCGCAGGACCTGCAGGAAAGCTTCGCGGCGTCAAGCCGACCCATCCACCGCGCCCGCAATTTCGTTACCAGCGCGCGCGAGGAAGTGGGTATCGAGTACCGCTACCAGTACAACGTGGTGCGCGTCGATCAGGCATATGAGGACGCCCTGTTCACGCATCTCGCCGAGATCGGCAAGCCCGAACGGACGCTGACCGGTCACGGCACCAGCCTCGGGCAGTTCGCCTACGACCAGCAACAGCGAAGGAGCCTCGACGTCAACGACAATCTCGTGATCGAGGCGGTGGACGTCGAGCGTTGGCTCGTCGAGCACCCTGCGCCGGGCGTCGAGCCGAGTCGAGACACGGCCGTGCTGATGAATTGGTGGGGACGGTCGGACTTCCGGTTCCACGATTACCGCGCCCCCCGCGACCCGCACTCCGATACCGGCGCGGACTTTTCATTGCTCGACGACCATCGCGTGATCGCGTTCGGGGGCACGAGCGCTACGGACGAAGAAAGTGGCTTCGGGCGCGAGAGTGGTACCTGGTTCCACGACCTGTCCGCCGGCCCTGACATCTGGAGCGACGGCTGGGCGATCGACGCCACCTGGGGCATGCAGCCAAACCCGGACCAGGCCTACGTCATGCCGCCGGTCTGGGAGTACCTCACCCCTAGCGGCGCCCGCCAGACCGAGCAGTTGGGCAACGACCTCTACGTCATGCTGCGCTTCGTCGCCGTCAACATGTACTTCACGCCCTCTCCGCTTTCGGAGGTGGACCTGGACGGGCGCCGGATGCCGAAGGACCTCGAAGTCGACGTCACCGTCTATGACGACGCGCGCCCGACGCGCTTCACCCCGAGCCAGCTCCAGCGTGAGGTGTCCGAGCTGGTCGGCCCGCTGAAGGTCGATGTGCAGCATCGGCCGATGGTCGGCGAGCCGCGGCGCTGCATCGAAGGCTTCGCCAGCGGCGACATGTGCCGACCCGATCTCGCCGGCCGCGGCTATCCCTCGCTGGCGAACCCGTTCCTCGCGGCCGCCCGCAACACCGGTGCGTGGCGTGACGGGTCGGCCGAACACGAGGTGGGTGCGTTCGTGTACCCCGCACCTCCCGGCGGCCCTTACATCGGCTTCGCGGACACGAACTGGATCGACGGCACCAAGTCTGGGGCGTGGGCGGTCGTACCACCGGCGACTGAATCCCGCGGGTTCAGTCAGACCGGCACACTCATTCACGAGGTCGGGCATCACATGGGGTTGAGCCACTCACATGACGGCTGGGAGCCCGAGTACGGCTTCGCCTACTCCGCTTCCCTCGGGGGTTACCTGTACCTCACCTGGGTCGGCGACGAAGTCAGCTCGGTGATGAGCTATCTCCACACGAACGAGGACTACAGCCAGTTCGACCTCGACAACTTCCGTCGTTGGCGCGCGGCGACGCTGTTCCGCCTCGGCAACGCGATCGCTGCCGACGTGCTCGCCGCGCCGAGCGCGTCGGCCGGTGCGGCGGCGCTCGACGACGCCGACACCGCGTTCACGGCCGCGCAGGCCGCGCTGTCAGCACACGACTACCGGCTCGCGGATCAGCGGGCGCGCGCCGGTTACGACCATGTCCGGCGCGCCGCAGCTGCCTCCGGCGTGACGGTCGCCGGCAGCGACCACGGATGGGATCTCCTGCCGTCGGGACGGCGAGTGGGCCCGTCCGGCAATCCGTCTCGGCACCCCGGCGCCGATCCCGTGCAACTGCTCACCCGCACCGACGCCGAGGCCGCCGACTTCCAGGCTCAACGCGTCCAACTCGGTCGCTAAGCGGCCGGCGGACTACACAGCTCCGAGGATGCGGCCAACATTCTCCGGGGCGAAGAACTCCGGAATCGGCTTGGTGCCCGCCTGCACGCTGACGAACTGGTCCATGGCGTCCTGATTGCCCGCGACTGCGCCGAGCAGCTGCTGCTGCTCCGGCGGAGGCGGATCCATCGAAGCGAAGTCGAACGTCAATTCGTACATCGGCATCGCGTGCTCGTCGCGCGCCGCTTGATATCGGCTCATCGCGGCGTCGAAGGTGTCGCGTTCGGCGAAGGCGTCGTCCAACGCGGCGACGAGGCGCTCGACGTCGAGGAACGCGTCCGTCATGCCCATCGCAGTGATGGGGTGCTTGTGGTAACCCGCATCGCCGACCAACGCCCAGCCCGCGCCGAACGGTTTATGGAAATAGCCGGCGAGGTCGGTCGCAATATGGAAACGCTCGGCCCGCTTCGCGGCGCGTACCTGATCGCCGATCGGCGACTGGTCGGTAGTCGCGAGGAAGTTCCCTTCGAGGTCGCCCTTCCACTCGGCAAACAGTTCGGGCTTCGTCCCGGCGATGACGAGCGTGAGACCGTCGTGCGTGGGGAACGCGGCCATCCCGCAGTTCTCGCGGATATAGGCGTCGAATCCCGACGTCGCGACGCCTTCGAAGTACGAATACGCCGCGGGACCGACGGCGGGCTTCTCGTTGTACTGCGCCGGGTTAACGGCTTTGGCTACGAGCGAGTTGCGTCCGTCCGCTCCGATCACGACCTGCGCCCGCTCGACGCTCGTTGTGCCGTCGGCGTTCTTGCCGGCGATGCCGACAACCGCGCCGTCTTCGACGAGGATCTCTTCGACCGAGAAGCCCTCGCGGATTTCAGCACCGGCGTCGGCGGCGGCGTCAACCAGAAGTTTGTCGATGACGTAGCGACGCGGACAGAACGCCTCGGTCTCGCCGTCCTCGGTGGGCTGCGGCGCTCCGCCGATCGTGAAAAACCCGAAGTCAAAGTTGTAATGGGTGATCGGCGGACAGCCGGTCGCCGCGAGCGCGTCGCGTAACCCCCACCGAGCCAAGGCGGCTACGCCCGGCGCGTGAATCACGTGGGTAGAAACGGTGTCACTCGGGAACGTCGCCCGATCGACAATCAAAACGCGGTACCCCTTGCGCGCCAGCAGCATCGCGGTGGGCGACCCCGCGCAGCGTGCTCCGACAACGATGGCGTCGTAATGCTCGGTCATTGCATCCCCCTCGCGTGGCTTCCTCGGAACAGTCTGCTCTCGCCGCCCCGCGTTACACCAGAGGTGTGCGAGTTTGTAACGCCGGACGTCAGCGTTGACGAAAGCAGACGTCGAGCGTGTCAGGGGCGCCCATGCCGAACATCCCCGCACCCGATGCCTCGATGATCGGCGGGCTAAACCGTGACGTCAGCACGCGAAGACCTTCCTGCAGTTCGAGCCGGGCGAGGCCGGCGCCGACACAAAGGTGCGGGCCCCAGCCGAAGGTGACGTGAGCGTGCGCGTCCGCACGATGGATGACGAAGGCGTCAGGGTCCTCGAAGCGATCGGGATCGTGATTGGCGGAGGCGAAGGCCAGGAGGAGACGCCCTCCTACTGGGACGTCGAGAGCGTCCCGCTCGAACCGCTCTTCGGCCCGCCGGGTCATGCCCGAGATGATGCCGCTATGGCGGAGGATCTCCTCCACCGCGTTGGGGATCAGTTCGGGATTGACGGCGAGGCGTTCCCAGTCCCCGGGATGATTCGCGAGCACTTGAACGCCCGCTGTGAGTTGGCGGCGAGTGGTCTCGGCGCCCGCGAACACGAAGCCCGTAATCATCGCGATCACGTCATCGTCGGACAGGCGGTGCCCGTCGACCTCGGCTTCGACGAGCCGCGTGACGAGGTCGTCGCCAGGATGCGCACGGGCGACTGCGATCCGTTCGCGGCCGTAGGCGCGCATCTCGGCGGCCGCCGCCTCGACGCGCGCCGCGTGCTCCGGCGGCATGAAGGGGTTGAAGGCGAGGGCGATCACCTCCGCCCACCGCGCCAAACGATCGCGGTCCTCGACGGGCAGCCCGAACAACAGCGCGAACACCTCGGGCGGCAGCGGCGTCGCGAAGGCGGCGACGAATTCGCAAGTGCCACCAGCCTCGGCGATGCCATCGGCCAGGCGGGTTGCGACGGCGCGCGCCGCCGGCCGGAGCTGCTCCACCTTCTTCGGGGTAAACGCGGTCGACAGCACGGCCCGCAGGTGGCGATGCTCCTCGCCGTGGCGACTGAACAGCGGTGCCACTTGCATGGCGGTCTCCGGTGACAGCCCGTTGTTCACCATGTCATCGGGGAACGACCGAGGCGACAGCCGTCGGTCGGTGAGCGCGGCGCGGTTGTCTTCCCAACTCAGAAGGACAGCCGGCGTGTCGGTCAAGTCCATGCCCGCTGTTTACACCGCCAGGACGCGAGAAGGCTCAGGTCGGTTCGGCACGTCGGGCGGGTCGGCCCGCGTCATGTCGTGCGCCTTACGCCGGTGTAACGCCGTGCTTGGCTTGCACGGCGAGCAGGGCCGCAAAGTCGGGTGGCCCCTTCGTGGCGGCGTTGAGGATCGCGGCGATTTCGAGGAAGTAGTCCTCCTCGAACAGGCCGGGCGTGGACACCACGAGCATCCACGCATCGTCGGTGGTGTGGTTGTCGAACTTGTGGGTCTGGCCCCGCTTCACGCACAACGCCTCGCCCTGGGCAAGCTCGATCTTGTCGCCGTCGACGACGTACGTGATCGTGCCTTGCGTGCAGTAGATCGTCTCGTCCCAGTCGTCGTGCTTGTGCGCCGGCGGCGTCTGCGCGCCGGGCGCCAGTCGTGCAACGAACGCGGTGGTGCTGCCGCCCGAATCCTCGGCGTCGATGAGGAACTGCACGTCGATGCCGGGGGTCTTGATGAGTTGCTTGGATGCCTTGGCCACGATGGGCTCCCCTCCGAACTGGTAAAGACACTGTACCAACTCGATTCCCAGTAGTAAAGTCTCTTTATTATGAAAGCGATGACCGCCGAGGCCGCACCGCCGCTTATCGGCGCTCTCGTTCGTCGCCCGGCCGAGGCCGTGCATCTGCGAATCCTGCGCGAAGCAAGCGAGGCGGGGTTCACCGATCTCGTGCAGGCTCACCTGGCGGTGCTGCGCTTTCCGGGCCCGAATGGTCGGCGGCCATCGGATCTCGCCGCCGAGGTTGGCCTGACGAAGCAGGCCATGAACTACCTACTCGGCCAGCTCGAACACCTTGGCTACATCGAGCGACGCGATGATCCCGACGACCTGCGATCCAAGCGCGTCCACTACACCGCTCGCGGCGAAGCACTCACAAAGGTCGTCCGGCGCACCGTGATCCAGATCGAGAGGGAACTCGAAGCCGAACTGGGCGAGGCGTCCTACGCGCAACTTCGCAAACTGCTCGTCCGGCTGAACGAGACCAAGACGATCAAAGCCGAGCGCAACACGCCGTGATCATCCGGTCCGACTTCGAACGCGACGTTCTCGCGGTGTTGCGCTCGCTACGCAAGGGCGACTTGGTCACCTACGGCGAGGTCGCACTTGAAGCGGGCTACCCCGGACGCTCACGCGCGGTCGGAGCGCTCCTCGCCAGCGGCGCACATCGCGTGCCCTGGTGGCGTGTCGTCAACGCGTCTGGTCGCCTCGTGCCGGGCCACGAAGTCGCCCAGGCCGAGCATCTCCGGAAGGAAGGCATCGACGTCGATCTAGATGCCAAGCGCCTTCGCCGGGCGCGCTCTTGAAGCGCGCTACGTGGCGGCGACGGCGACCGCCGGCACGCGGGCCGAGCGGGTGGGCAACACCAGCAGCGTCGTGGCTAGACCGCCCACCACGATCACCCACCACACGCGATCGAACCGGGCCAGCGCGTCAGCGCCACCGCCGCCGAGCAGTGCGATGGTCAGCGCCACGCCGAACGTGCCACCGAACTGACGACCCGCCTGCAGCGCCGCGCCACCGACGCCGCTTCGCCCCGGCGGCAGCGCCTGCGCGACCAGGCTTGAAAGTTGTGGGAACACGAACGCGACGCCGAGACCGCTGAGCACCATCGAGGGGAAGTAGTCGGTGAGGTAGTTCGCGTCAGGCCCGAGCATTGTGAGTCGGAACAGACCGGCCGCGGCGTAGAGCAGGCCGCCGACAAGGAGGATCGGCCGCTGCCCGATGCGCCCGGCCAGCTTGCCCATACGTGGCGCAACGATGGCGACGATGGCGGGACCCGGCGCGACACCAAGACCGGCCTTGAGGATCGACCAGCCCCATACCTGGGTGAGGAACAGGATCGAGCCGAAGAACATCGCGGAGAACGCGGTGCCGAACACAAGCATCGTCAGGTTGCCCCACGAGAAGTTGCGCGACCGGAACAACTCGAGGTCCAGCGCGGGTGCGTCAGTGCGCGATTGATGCATCACGAACAGGGCGAGCATCACCACGCCCGCGGCGATGAGCGCGAGCGTCTTGGTCCCGAACCAGCCGTCGTCTTGGGTGACGACGAGTCCATAGGAGAACAACACGGCGGTCGTCGCGACGAGCGCGACGCCGAGCAGCGAGGGAACCCGCGTGTCGGGCGATGACGACTCCCGCACGTGCCTGGCCCCCTCGACGATCGTGTACACACCCACAGGCAGGTTCAGGAAGAACGCGGCGCGCCAGCCGAAGCCCTGGACGAGCGCGGCGCCGAGCGTCGGGCCGAGAGCGCCGGCCGCCGCGCCGGCGGCTCCCCAAATCGCCACCGCGCGCGGGAGTTGGTCGTGGGAGAACGCGTGCATCACGAGCGCCAGCGACGCAGGAATCAGGGCGGCCGCGCCGGCGGCCTGCAGGACGCGGAACGCGATCAACACCTCGACGGTCGGCGCCAGCCCGCACGCCATGGAGGCACCGGTGAACAGCGCCGATCCGATAAGGAACACGCGCCGATGGCCGACGCGGTCGGCCAACTTGCCGGCGGGAATGAGCAGCGCGGCGAACACGATCGTGTAGGCGTTGAGCACCCATGACAGTTGCGCGGCGCTGGCGTGCGAGAAGGTCGCACTGATGTCGGGGAAGGCAACGTAGAGAACCGTGGTGTCCAGGAACGTCGCCAGCGTCGCGAGCGAGGCGATCGTCAGCGTGCGGCGGGAATGCGCGTACACGTCAGACCTGCGCCGTCAGCCGGGTCTGGAACGACTCGGCTACGACGGTTCCGTCGCCCCGCGTGATGCGACCGTGCTCGGCGGCAAGTCCGCCGGTGCTGTTCGCGATACTGAACTCGGCGACGAGCCACTCGTCGCTACCCAGCATCAGGCCGGGCCGATGGACGTGGGTGGTGAGATCGATGCTGACTCCGCCGGTGGGTGGCGCGAGTCGGACGAACGCCGGCGGCGGGAACCAGTCGCTCGCCATTGCGAGCCACGCCGCGTCGATCACGCGCGGCTCCAGCGGCCGGATGTAGCCGCTGACCTTCGCCTGGGGACCGTCCGAGAACGGCAACGACCGCGGGTCGAGGCGTCCGTCGGCCCGGTCGAAGTGTCCAACCTCGCTGTTGACGCGCACGCACTCCTCGAGCGGTAGCACGTCGATCGGCGCGGCCGTGTTCCATTCGACACCGTCGCGATCGGTCACGAGCGTGAGCCTGCTCGTCACGAGGATCTTGTCCTCCTGGACGACGTCGGCGGTCGCCGTGGTGATCGAACGGCCGGCACGAATCGGGCGGACCACAACGGTCGCGGGACCAGGCTGGCCGGTTCGCAGGAAGCTCGTGGTGATGGTTCGCACGGCGCGGTCCGTTCCGACTGCCGCTTCCGCGGCGACCACGGCCAGCGCGCTCATGTAGCCGCCGTGGATACCCACCAGCGAGGACCATCCACGGTCGAGCTCAACGCCGAACTCACCCGGCTTTTCCGCACTCGGTACGAGGGCCGTTGTGCGGTCGAAGTCAGTCACCAGCTCGCTCAGTTGTGTCATGCAACTAAGAATGCCCAGGTTGAGTTGTGTCATGCAACTCAGCTACCGTAGAGGCATGCGCAAAGCGTCGTTCGCCGACATGAACTGTTCGATCGCGCAGTCGCTCGAAATCATTGGTGAGTGGTGGACGCTGCTCATCCTGCGCGACTGCTTCCTCGGCATCCGTCGCTTCGACGACTTCGTCGAACGGCTCGGCATTGCCCGCAACGTGTTGACCATCCGCCTCGACACCCTCGTCGACGCGGGCGTGCTTGCGCGGCGGCCGTACGACGAGGGCCGCGGCCGTTACGACTACGTGCTGACCGACAAGGGTCGGGCGTTATGGCCGGTGATGACGGCGCTGCGGCAGTGGGGCGACGAGTGGATACTCGGCGAAGGCAACGAACCCGTCCTACTCGAGCACAAGGAGTGTGGGCATCGCACGACGGCGGTGTTGACGTGCGACCACTGCGGTGAAGCGCTCAACGCGCGAGCCGTGCGCGCGGTCGACGGCCCCGGCGCCGACTGAGCGGCAAACGGCCCGATGGAGTTCGACTTTGAAGGCCGGTGAGGCGCGGTTCTCGACCGCCTTGTTCCCTCGAGACGGTCGCTACCTCCTCCCTTTGAAAGTCGCGGTACGCAAGGCAACACGTATCGCGCTCGACGACATCGTCGCGGTGAAGCTCAGCATCGGACGGCGCTAGACCAGGTTGACGACAACGAAGGCCCGGGCCGGGGCCTGGGAGTCAGTCCAGAACGTCGGCGCCGAGCGCAGGGAATACCTTCGCCACCTTCGCGAGGAGGTACTCGCCGTACGTGCCCTCGAAGTCGAAGACGCTGGCGCCGTCCCACCGATCGGCGGCCTCGCGGTTGCCGCCCGCGGCCGGGGTCCCGGGAACCGCGCGTACCTCCGCGTCCCAACCCGGATCGAAGAAGAACGGGAACGAAAGCCTGTCGCTATCGCTCGTGTTGCGTACCCGGTGCGGCGTCGAGCGGTACTGGCCGCCGGTCATGCGCTCGAGCATGTCGCCCAAGTTGCACACGAACGATCCCTCCAGCGGCGGCGCATCGATCCACCCAGCAGGCGTCCGCACCTGCAGGCCTCCGGTCGCGTCCTGCAAAAGGATCGTTAGCAGGCCGTAGTCGGTGTGTTCGCCCACGCCCCACGTGTCCGCGTCGGGCGGTCCGGGCGGGTAATGGAAGATGCGGAAGAGGACCACCGGGTCGGCGGTGAGGTGGCGGTGGAACCAGTCTTGGTCGAGCCCGAGCGCAAGCGCGAGGCCGCGAGCGAGCGTGTGACCGAGCGACGTCATGGCGTCGATCCAGGCGAGAACGGCGTCGCGTAGTCCGGCCGGTTCGGGCGGGAAGAGGTTCGGCCCGTGCAACGGGCGTCCATCAGCCACGCGCTCGGCTCCGAAGTAGATCCCCTCCTTGCGGTCGGGCACGCCCGAAGTCAGCTCGCCGCCGACCGGGAACCACCCCCGCCACGCGCGGCCGCCACGCTCCATCGCGATCGCCGCCTTGTCGTCGTCGGGACGGCCGAAGAACTCGCGCGCCGCCGCCTCCATCCGGTCCTGTTTCGTGCGGTCGATGCCGTGCCCGACGATGTAGAAGAAACCGTGCTCACGGCACGCGACGTCGATCTCGTGTGCGACGCGACGCGCGTCGCCACCCTCGAGGAGCGGCCGGACGTCGATGACGGGAAGCGAAATTTGCTGCATGGCCGGCATCTCCCGGTCCTCGCCCGTCTGCATCGACTGAGAACCCCCCTTTGTGTCGCCGAGCTTAGAGAAGGCCGCCGGTGGCCGGGCTACGGGTCCGCGATCAGCTCGCCGGCAACAAGGTGGCCATGGTTAAAAGGGACGTAGGCGGTAATTGACCCATCTCGACACGTTGGGCTCGCGAGACCGTTTACTAATCGGTATACGAGGTACAACCCGAGCGGCTGCACACGCAGGTCAGGTGTAACACCGAGAGCTGCAAGTCATTGCGGGCCTAGGCCGAACCTGTTCTTGACTGGGGATTCCAAGTTGAAACGGTTCGTCGTCTTTTTCATCGTTGTATTCATGCTGCCCACCGTCGCGGCGAGAGCCCAGACGAATTACCCGGTTGCAGAGACGCTCGTGCTCACTGATGCGCAAGGCGGTCCCATCACGGACGGTGTGTGCGTCGGCGACACGATCAATGTTGTCGCCAACGGGTGGGCCGCGTCGTCGGACGTGAAGGCCGAGTACCTCTCCGATCCCGTACAACTTGGCACGTACAAAGCCACTCCGCAGGGGGAAGTGCGGTTCTCGTTCCAGGTACCGAGCGCGCAACCTGTCCCTGGGACCCACACACTGAAGCTCAGTGGAACCGGCAGCAACAATCAGCCGCGCACCGTCGAGGGTGCCATCAAGGTCCTCGATTGCAGCAATCCCGGGGGCACCGGTAGCGGTTCGGGATCAGGTAGCGGTTCGGGATCAGGTAGCGGTTCGGGATCAGGTAGCGGTTCGGGATCAGGTAGCGGTTCGGGATCAGGTAGTGGCTCGGGATCTGGCGCGGGCAGTGGCACGGGCTCCGGTTCGAACGTGCTGGGCCAAACGGTCGACAACGCCGGGCGCTCGGGTGCGGGCTCGGGCTTCGCAAAGACGGGTTCGAACCTGTTGCCGATTCTCGAAGCGGCCTTCGCGCTGTTCGCGATTGGCGCCCTGCTGGTGCTTGCGGTGCGGAAGCGCCGGGCCGCAGACGTAGTCACCACCCGCTAGAAGCCATTACAAGTTTCGTTTGACAAGTTGTTTTGACACGTTTCCACGAGTTGTCTGATGGTCGACACGCGCCCTAACTGCACTCGAGATCTGACAGTGCCGATGGCGTGTCGAGGTCGACGAACGCTTGCCCAAACCGGGACACAAGCGCCGCGCAGATCTCGGGTGCCTGGTATTTGTCCTCCGCACCTGTCGTCACCCAAATTGCCAAGCCGTACGGCGTCGCAGCTCTGAACCATTGCCACGCTTCGTCGCCGGTTGGACGTGCTGCCTCGGGAACCTCGAGTGACACGCGATAGCACTCAACGAGATCTCTGGCGTGTGTTCGGCGATCGGCAATGTCCAGAGCGCTGATGATGAAGTAGCCGACGTCGAAGGACCAGTGCCCGCGACGCACGACGCCCCAGTCGTAGAAGCCGAGCTCCCCATTGGGCAGGGTGTACGTGTTGCCCACGTGTGCATCGCCGTGCAGCAACGTCTGCGGGCCGGTCGCCATGGTCGCGATTTGGCGCCTCCAGTAGCCGATCATTCCGCTGGGCCCCAACGCTGCGACTTGGTCTGGCAGGTGGGCGCGCAACCGCGGGATGCCGCGCGAGCAACCGAGCCATATAAGGAACCGGAACGTCGGTTGGGCTCTCGGAGCGCTGACCCACTCGAGTCCGTCCTCGTCGCCTCGCATGCCCCAGTAACGGCTGTGCAGCCGAGCCAACCCGCGCAGCCCGTTCGCGACCTCCTCGACTGAGAGAGGCACAGTCGCGTCGTTTAACACGGCGCCGCGCTGACTTACGTCTTCCATCACGATCATGTCGTTCAGCCGCCAACGTTCGACAGCGCCCGCGTAGAAAATTGGGTGCTCGATCGGAAGCTCCACTCCCGACAGGGCCAGACGCCCCTCGATAAACGCGTTGTCGGTCATCCACTGGAAGACGCGACGCAACGGATCGCCTTTTGTCTTGGCGAACACCGTCGCAGGACCGCTGCCTTCGCTGTATGACAGCGCAAGCACGGCCCTACTCGACGTGCCTTCCGAGCCACCTGTCCTCGTAACGCTGGAGACGACGGCGTCCGGGTGGACGCTGGCTATGACGTTCGTCATCCAGGTCGCCGAAATGTCTTCCCAGTTGCGAGGTATCCGCACCATCAGGTCGCGGCAGCGCCGAGGCCTCGGAGCCCTTCAAGACAACCTCCGTCGACGAGCACGTCCGTGCCCGTGAGAAACGCCGCACCATCGGAGACGAGGAACGCGACAACGTCAGCGAGCTCTTGTGGACGACCCAGCCGTTTGAGCAGCGTCGCGTCGAGCATCACACGCATCACCGGCTGCGCGTCAAACTCCTGGCGTCCCATGCCGGTATCGATCATGCCCGGAGAGAGCGAGCAGACCCTGCCTCCACGCGCACCCCATCGAACGGCAGCGCGCGCCGCTGCCCGCACTACACCTCGCTTCGCCCAGCCGTAGGCGAGCCCGCTGTCGTCGAAACGCGACTCGACCGCATCGAGAAAGCCGGGCGCTAACGGGTCTTCCACCAACGCATCGAACTCGGGCTGCGAACCGAGCAACGCGACCTGGTGCGCCGCGCTGGATGCGAAACACACCGCGGACGCTCCGGGACGAGCCAGCGGTTCGAAGGCGTCGAGTACCAACTGCGTGCCGACGAGATCGACCTCGAAGATGCGCCGCGGCGAGGCCATGGTCGGCGACACGCCGGCGGCGTGAATAAGCGACCGGAACTCTCCCCGCGCCGCCACCTCAGACACCAATCCTGCGACCGCAACGGAGTCGGTGACATCGCAGGCGACGCCCACTGCGCCGTCGATCGTTGGTGCCTCAAGATCAGCCGCGACAATTGTCGTGGCCGGCGACCGCAAGCGTTCAACGCACGCGCGTCCCATCCCGCTGGCTGCGCCAGTAACCACAACGACGTTCACTTTCGCTTCTCATTTCGTTGGAGCGGTGCAAGCACCGACGGGCTCGAAGGCTTTCGCCCACGACGCGGCGGTAACGGGCCACCCATCACGCGTGCGAGCGTGCGGTCAAGGATTGGCACGATGTCGGTGGCTTGAATCTCGCCTGCAGCAACGCGCGCCAGCGTCGCGAGCAAGACGTGGTCGACGATCAAAATCAAGTCGTCGAGCAAGTCCGGCGTCATGGTTTCGAGAAACTTGTCGGCGACGGGCTGGACGACGCCCATTCCCAGCGTGCTGAGAACCGCGCCGCCGGGCCCCATGCGCGCGCGTATGAACGCACCAAGCATGTTGGGTTGCCGCTCCCACGGCTCGAATACCGCATGGACGATCGCTGAGAACGCTTCCAGGCTGGACCCGTTCACCGGGACTTCGCCGAGATGCGAGTAAACGTTCTCTTCCATCCAACGCTGAACGGCGTGGATGATGAGGTCGTCGCGATTCCCGAAGTGTTTGTACAGCGTGGTTAACGAGATTGACGCTTCGGCCGCGACGCGCCGGACTTGCACCGCTTCGTAGCCCTCGCGTTCGAGCAACCCAATCACGACATCGAGAATTGCCTCGCCGCGGATCGCGAATGCACTCATCGCCGCAACACTACCGCCTTGAGTATCGCGGATACTCGTTTTCGAGTATCGTCGATATCGTGCGCCGGTTTGTAACAGTCATGTTGCTCGTCAGCATCGTCTCGGGCGCCTGCGGTGTCCGTTGGTCGAAGGAGCAACGCGCCGCGGTCGCTGCTCGTTACGGCTCGGCCGTCCAAGCCTCAGCTCCGGTCAACGCCGGCAACGCAGCGACGACGGACTCAGCCCCTGCGGCCTCAGCCGGTTTGGTTGCTGCGCCCGGCGCGCAGCGATCGGAACCCAATGGGGCGGCGACTAGGTCGACTGCGTCATCGAAGCCGTGCGCAGCGCCGTCGACCGCGCCCGGCGTCTCACCCACCACGCTCACGGTCGGGCAGATAGTGACGAGGTCTGGCCCGATTCCAGGATTGGCGGGGTCGGCCGACGCAGCGGTCCGCTCCTACATCGCGTTTCGCAACTCGACCGGAGGGGTCTGTGGCCGCAAACTCGCTCTCCTCACCGCCGACGATGGCGACGAGGGCAGCAGGTTTCGCGCCGCGCTCCTCGAGATGTCGCCGAAGGTGCTGGGCCTCATGGGTGTCGCTGCCGGCGGTGATGGCGGCGGGGCGGACGTCATGGAACACGACGCGATACCGGCGACGGGCGCCGCGTTCTCGACACAGTTTCAGGAGGTGCCGACTGTCTTCGACGTCAACCCGCCGCCACCCACGCCGGTGGTCCCCACCGGAAAGTTCGCCTTCCTCAAAGAGCACGGCGTCCGCACCGCGGCCCTCGTGACGCTGTCGGCCGCCCAGGCGATCGCCGAGCTCGACGAGCACCAACGAGCCATGGAAGCGAGCGGAATCAAAGTTGTCAGTCGGCAAATTCTGCCCGTGTCGACCCTGAGTTTCGACGAGGCCGCCCGCGTCGTCGCCAACAGCGAGGCTGACTACTTGTTCTTCCTCGCCGCGGCGAACCACGACGCCGGGATGGCACGGTCGATGCGCGACAGTGGCTACAAACTCAAGTTCGAGGAGTACCTCACTGGATACGGCTCGGCATACGTGGACATTGCCGGCTCGGCGGCCGAGGGCACGACAAGTTGGATTCGCAGCCTTCCAAAAGAAGATGGGTCCGCTACGAACGTAGAGCTCGGCGCCCACCTCGCCTGGATGGCTCGAACGTCGCCCGACGCCAAACCCGATGTCTTTGCAGGCGACGCGTGGGCGGCATCGAAAGCGTTCATCGACGCAATCGAGAGCCTGCCCGGACCTATCTCGCGCGCCGCGCTGGTGACACAGCTGCGGACTTTGACCAACTACGGCGCGGGCGGTTTTTTCGGAACGATTGACCTTGGCAACGAACGCAGCAAAGGCTGCGTTATCGGCATGCAAGTGACGAATGGGCAGTGGAAGCGCATCACTCCGGCGCAAGGATTTCTGTGCTGACCGTCAACTGCCTGTCAAACGCCGCGTTTGACGAATGTTGGACACGTTTCCGAAACGCAAGAGGCCCTCCCGGCGGGAGGGCCTCTGACTTGCGTAAATGGTGGCGGGGGCCCGCAACACTCATTAACTACGACCTTCGAGATGTGACGGGACGGGCGTAGACACAAGCGTGCAGTCGTCCGCGTTCCTAGGGCGTTGGCCAGCGTGGGCCGCCGCTATCTGGAGGTCAAGGCGAAGCTGTGGAGGGTGCCGGCGCTCACCGCGCTGGCGGTCACGCCGGCGGGCAGGTTGACCAGCACCGGGCTGGTGCGCTGCGTGGTGGTCCCGTCCCCGAGCTGGCCGTTGCCGTTGAGGCCCCACGCGTACACCGCGCCAGTCGAGGTCAGCGCCAAACTGTGGCTGTTGCCGGCGCTCACCGCGGTGGCGGTCACGCCAGCGGGCAAGTTGACCAGCACGGGGCTGATGCGCTGCGTGGTGGTGCCGTCACCAAGCTGGCCGTTGCCGTTAGCCCCCCAGGTGTAGACCGCGCCGGTCGAGGTCAGCGCGAGGCTGTGGAAACCCGCGCCGGCGCTTACGGCGGTGGCGGTCACCCCGGCGGGCAGACCGACCAGCACGGGGCTAGTGCGCTGCGTGGTGCTGCCGTCACCCAGCTGACCGTTCGTGTTGAGACCCCAGGCGTAGACCGCGCCAGTCGAGGTCACGACCAAACTGTGGCTGCTGCCGGCGCTCACCGCGGTGGCCGTCACCCCGCCGGGCAGGCCGACCGGCACCGGGCTGGTGCGGTTGGTGGTGCTGGCATCGCCGAGCTGGCCGCTGCCGTTGAACCCCCACGCATAGACGGCGCCGGTCGAGGTCACCACCAAACTGTGGTTGGCGCCGGCGCTCACCGCGGTGGCCGTCACCCCGGCGGGCAGGCCCACCAGGACGGGGCTCGTGCGCTGTGTGGTGCTGGCGTCACCGAGCTGGCCAAAGGCATTGTCGCCCCACGCGTAGACGGCGCCGGTCGAGGTCAGCGCCAAACTGTGGTTACCGCCGGCGCTCACCGCCGTCGCGGTCACTCCCGCGGGCAGGCCGACCAGCACCGCGCTGGTGCGGTCGGTGATGCTCCCGTCACCGAGCTGGCCGCTGGAATTTCTGCCCCACGCGTAGACCGCGCCAGTCGAGGTCACCGCCAAACTGTGGCTGTCGCCGCCGCTCACCGCGGTGGCGGTCACTCCGGAGGGCAGTCCGACCGGCACCGGGCTGGTGCGGTTGGTGGTGGTGCCGTCGCCGAGCTGACCGCTCGCATTGGAGCCCCAGGCGTAGGCGGACCGGACGTTGGTGAGAGCCATTCCCGCGCCGCAGGTCGATGCCGCCGCGTTGTTGGCGTCACCGCCGTAGGACGCGTACCACCAGTAGGTGCCAGCGTTCGGGGGCAGGAATCCCGCGGACGCCTGATACGTCCCATTGCCGGCCACACCGACCGCGCCGCCAACCGTGGTGCCGCCCGAGGTGCACACCGTCGGCGGGCTGGCTTGCGGCCCGAACACCCTGAAACTGATCGTGCCGGTCGGGCTAGCCGCGCCGGCCAAGGCAGCTCTGACCCCGCTCGCCGGTATCGCTGTTCCTGCCGCGGCCACCGCGGGAGCCGACGACGTGAGCCGCGGAGAGGTCACCGCCAGGCTGTGGCTGGTGCCGGCGCTCACCGCGGTAGCGGCCAGTCCGGCGGGCAGGCCGACCAGCACCGGGCTCGTGCGCTGCGTGACGCTGCCGTCACCGAGCTGGCCGTTCGTGTTGAGGCCCCAGGCGTAGACGACGCCGGTCGACGTCGCCGCCAAACTGTGGCTGGTGCCGGCGCTCACTGCGGTGGCGGTCACGCCGGCGGGCAGACCGACCAGCACCGGGCTGTTGCGCTGCGCGGTGTCGCCGACGCCGAGCTGGCCGTTCGTGTTGAGGCCCCACGCGTAGACAGCGCCGGTCGAGGTCGCCGCCAAACTGTGGTTACCGCCGGCGCCGGCGCTCACCGCGGTGGCGGTCACGCCGGCGGGCAGGCTGACCAGCACCGGGCTGGTGCGCTGCGTGACGGTGCCATCACCGAGCTGGCCGTTGCCGTTGTACCCCCAGGCGTAGACCGCGCCAGTCGAGGTCGCCGCCAAACTGTGGTCGCTGCCGCCGCGCACCGCAGTGGCGGTCACCCCGGCGGGCAGGCCGACCAGCACCGGGCTGGTGCGGGCGGTGACGGTGGCGTCGCCGAGCTGGCCGTTGCCGTTAGACCCCCACGCGTAGACCGCGCCAGTCGAGGTCACCGCCAAACTGTGGGCATTGCCGGCGCTCACCGCGGTCGCGGTCACGCCTGCCGGCAGGTTGACCAGCACGGGGCTGGTGCGCTGCGTGGTGGTCCCGTCACCCAGCCGGCCGGTGGTGCCGTTGAACCCCCACGCGTAGACCGCGCCAGTCGAGGTCAGCGCCAAACTGTGGAAGGTGCCGGCGCTCACCGCAGTGGCCGTCGCTCCGGCGGGCAGGCCGACCAGCACCGGGCTGGTGCGGTTGGTAGTGCTGCCATCACCCAGCTGGCCGTTGCCGTTAGACCCCCACGCGTAGACCGCGCCAGTCGACGTCACCGCCAAAATGTGGTTGGCGCCGGCGCTCACCGCGGTCGCGGTCACCCCGGCGGGCAGGCCGACCGGCACCGGGCTGGTGCGCTGCGTCACGGTGCCATCACCGAGCTGGCCGCTGCCATTGTTGCCCCAGGCATAGGCGGACCGGACGTTGGTGAGAGCCATTCCGGCGCCGCAAGTCGATGCCGCCGCCGCGTTGTTCGCGTCGCCGCCGTAGGAGGCGTACCACCAGTAGGTACCGGTCGACGGCGGTAGGAAGGCGGCCGACGGATTGTACGTGCCGTTGCCGGCCACGGTGGCCGTGCCGACGGTGGTGCCGCCCGAGGTGCAGGTGCTCGGCGCGGACGGTTGCGGGCCGAACACGGTGAACGTGATCGTGCCAGTCGTCGCCGCGCCGGCAAAAGCGGCACTTATCGCGGTTCTCGGTATCGCTGTCCCTGCCCCGGCCACCGCAAGAGCCGACGTCGTGAGCCGCGGAGACGTCACAGCCAGGCTGTGGCTGCCGCCTGCGCTCACCGCATTCGCTACCACTCCGGCGGGTAGGTTGACCAGCACCGGGCTCGTGCGCTGTGTCGTGGTGCCGTCACCCAGCTGGCCGTTGCCGTTGAGCCCCCAGGCGTAGACCGCGCCCGTCGAGGTCAGCGTCAAACTGTGGCTGTTACCGGCACTCACCGCAGTCGCGACCACACCGCCGGGCAGGCCAACCAGCACCGGGCTCGTGCGCTGTGTCGTGGTGCCGTCGCCTAGCTGGCCGTTGTTGTTGAACCCCCAGGAGTAGACCGCGCCGGTCGAGGTCAACGCCAAACTGTGGCCGCCCCCGGCGCTCACCGCAGTCGCGGTCACCCCGGCGGGCAGGCCAACCAGCACCGGGCTCGTGCTGTCATCGATGCCGTTGAACCCCCAGGCGTAGACCGCGCCGGTCGAGGTCAGCGCCAGGCTGTGGTAGTAGCCGCCGCTCACCGCGGTCGCGACCACACCGCCGGGCAAGCCGACCAGCACCGGGCTCGTACGGTCCGTAATGGTGCCATCGCCCAGCTGACCGTCGCCGTTCCACCCCCAGGCGTAGACCGCGCCGGTCGAAGTGACCGCCAAACTGTGGTTACTACCGGCGCTCACCGCGGTCGCGACCACACCGCCGGGGAGGTTGACCAACACCGGGCTGATGCGCTTCGTGACGGTGCCATCGCCGAGCTGGCCGCTGCTGTTGGACCCCCAGGCGTAGACCGCCCCCGTCGAAGTGACCGCCAAACTGTGGTTACTACCGGCGCTCACCGCGGTCGCGACCACACCGCCGGGCAGGTTCACCAACACCGGGCTCGTGCGCTGCGTGGGGACGACGGTGTTATCACCGAGCTGGCCGCTGCTGTTGGACCCCCACGCGTAGACCGCGCCGGTCGGGGTCACCGCCAAACTGTGGCCGCCCCCGGCGCTCACCGCGGTGGCGGTCACCCCGGCGGGCAGCCCGACCGGCACCGGGCTGGTGCGCGGGCTGGTCGTTGTGCCGTCGCCGAGCTGGCCGTTGGTGTTGAGCCCCCAGGCGTACGCCGAACTGACCGTGGTGGCCGACATTGCGGCGCCGCACGTCGATGCGGCGCCCGCGTTGTTGGCGTCGCCGCCGTACGACGCGTACCACCAGTAGGTGCCGGATGCCGACGGAGTGAAGGCGGCCGACGGGCTGTACGTCCCGTTACCGGCGACGCTGACCGCGCCGCCCACGGTGGAGCCGCCAGACGTGCACGCACTCGGCGCGGTCGATTGCGGGCCAAACACGCGGAAGGCGAGATTGCCACTCGGGCTCGAACCGCCGGCGATCGTCGCCGTGATGGCGCTCGCCGGGATCGGGTTGCCTGGCCTCGCGCTGGCCGGGCCGCTCGCGGTCAGCGTCGGCTGCGCCGGCGCGGTCTGCACCGCGACCGTTCCGCTGGATGCACTTTCTGCGTTGAACGACCGCCAGACCGCGGTCACCGTGTAGGTGTACGTGCCAGTGACCACAGGTGTGTCGTTGCAACTCTTCGCCCCGGTGCCCGCGAACAGCGGTGCGGTCGCGGTAGTGCCGCACGCGTCCGAGGCCGTGGCCCCGACGTAGCGGCGCACCCAGTACGCGACGTTCGGCGAAGTCGGTGGCGCAATCCCCGTCCACGAAACCGAGACGTTGTTGCCGGTAACAGAAGCCGGGACTGATGGGGCGGCCGGTGCGGTGAGCGTTCCGACACCGCCAGCCGCCGTCCCGGAACCCAGGGTCGAGAAGTAGGCCCAGGCGGACCCAATAAGAACAAGCAAGCCGACAACGGAGGCGAGAGCGGCAAACAGACGACGGCGGGTCACAGGTGTTTCCTCGCAATGCCTGAGTAGGTGAGCGCGAACCGCGCGTTCTTGCAGCCGTCTTGGCTGCGGGGCAGGTTGATCATCTGAAGCTGCGGCCACCGCGAAACGGCGACGCCGAGCTGCGACAGGGACCGAGTTGAGCGCGCCGGTACGTCGACGGGGCCTTGAAACACTCGAGCGATCCGGAAGTTTTCGTTACCGACACACGCAGGGTTGGCCGCGCCGGACGAAGTCGTCGTCTTGTCCTGGATCGTGACGTCGATCGACGTGACGGTGATGTCGAACAGATACGGATTCGTGATCACGACGTCGATCGGTTGCGACAGGCCTGGGTAGTTGAGGCCGGGCGAGTTGCCGCTGAGGCCGAACGAGCGCGTCACGATCGTCCAGCAGAACGTGGTTGCGGTGCTCAGGTTGAGCGCCGCGTCCGCGGCGAACAGCCGCACGCAATGATCACCGATCGTCAAGTGCGCATAGGTGACCGTCGGTCCGCACGACTGCGTCGACTGACCGTCGAGCTGGCACTGAAAACGGACGTCGCTCTGCACGTGCAGGAGGTTGAGCACGGCGTCGAGCAGCGTGGTGATCGGGCTGGGACTGTCGGAGATCGCTGGCGGCGCAGGGGCCACGGTGTCGATCGAAAACGAGGCGTTGACGGGGCTCGATGCCGGTGTGGTGTTTCCGAGAGCGTCTGTCGCCCGCACGTAGGTGACGTAGGAGCCGTCGGGCGGCAACGACTTGGAGTAGCGCCACGAACTCGTGCCGGTGGCGGTGTTGTACAGCGCGGTCGACGAGCCGAACGTCGATCCGTTCCAATACTTTGCGGTCGACCTACTGAGGAGCGCGACCGTCACCCTGGCCACGCCGTCTTTGTCGCTGACGGTTCCGCAGACGCCAGCGGTTGAGCACCCCCGCACCCAGCTGCTCGCGTTGTACGCGCCGCCCGCGGCCGGGAAGCTGATCGAGATTGACGGAGGGTTCGACGACGGCGTCGTGTCCGCCTTCACCAGTAACAGCGCACTGGCCACGCCGATCGACGACACGAGGAACGCGGCGACGCCAAGCGCGAACAACAGCGGCCGCCCTCCCTTGCGAAGTGTCGTGATCTTCATTGCCCCTCCGGCAGACGTAACGATATGAGTGCGACGATGCGCGAGAGCGGCGGACCGGAGTCAGAAGACTCGGTCCGCCGCTCGAAACTGGCGCTAGTTAGACGTGAAGCTGAAAGTCAGCGTCGCGTTCTTGCACGCGCTCTGATCGGTGGTCGTCAGGTTGTTGAACGTCGCCGTTGCAGTCTGCGAAACAGCTTGGTTCGCGCCCGACGGGTAGTTCTGGTTGACGGCTACATCGGGAACCGTGATCCACGCCGCTTGCGCGTTCGCGTCTGCCGCGCTGTTGCAACCCGGCTTGTTCGAGGTCCAACTTGCGAGGTGGATGACGTTCAATAGCTGATTGCCCGGCGACGGGTTGCTGACCGTGAACCGGATCGTCTGCGTGGTGCCCGGATACAGGAGCCCATCGGCGGCGCTGTAGTCGGCGTTCACCGGTGTGACTTGGTTGAGCGTCATCGCCGTCGACGTGCCGACCGCGCCGGTACCCGTGCCGCTACCGGTCGTGGTGAAGTACGCGAACGCCGTGCCGGCCGCGAGCAGAGCCGCGCCGGCCGTTGCGAGCGCAACGACCTTCTTCTTTACGTTCATATCTGTGTGTTCCTTCCGTTGGTCAGGCATCTCGCCTCTAGCGCCACCAACGTCCCCGCGGCAGCCCGACCAATGGTGCGGAACGCCACTACCGGACAACACCCGTGGAACTACCGGTATTTGCCGGAGTGCGCATAGGGAATCGCCCAAATCGGCGTAGACCCACATGTAACGCCGCGACCCCGTACTGTTTGACGATGTTCGGCTCTCGCTCATGATCGGGCGGGAGGATGAAATCCGAGATCTCGACCTGCGTCTTGCGCGCGCCCGCGAGGGCGTCGGCCAGGTTGTCCTCGTCGAAGGCGAACCTGGTATCGGCAAGACGACACTCGTTGCGTCACTGGCTCCCCCCGCCGGCTGGACCCTCGTCACGGCGACCTGCGACGAAACCGAAACCGACCTTCCAGGCGGAATGGTCGAACAACTGCTGGGCGGAGTCGGTTCGCCTTACGCGCAGCCTTCGAGGCCGGACGCAAACCCGACGCGAGACGCCTTCGCGAGCGGTGCGGCGCTCGTCGACGCGATTGGCGAGATCACACGAGAGACGCCGGTAGTCGTCTCCATCGACGACATTCAGTGGGCGGACCGCACGTCTTTGGACGCAATGACATTCGCGTTGAGGCGTCTACGCGAAGAACCGGTCCTAACGGTCATGACGACGCGCCCGGGCGGTCTCGTGCTACTACCCGCAGGATTACAACGCCTGCTCGATTCAGATGCCGGACAACGCATCGAACTCGGCGGCCTCGCAGCGACGCACATCCGCGAGCTAGTCCGCAACGAAGCTGGACTCGACCTTTCGGTGGCCGCCGGAGCACGGTTAACTCAGCACGCCGGAGGAAATCCGCTGCACACCATGGCGCTTGCTCGTGAGGTCGAGCCGTCCGAGTTGGTTATCGGCACCGCCGATCTTCCTGCGCCGCTCGCGTTCGAAGCCATCATCACGCAACAGCTCACCCGTTGCGCGCCTCACACCCGCGCGCTTGTCGACGCCCTCGCGATCATCGGCAACACCGCGCCCCTGTGGGTCCCGATGGAACTCGCCGGACTTTCAGAGATGGTCGCAGCACGAGCTCTCGACGAGGCTGCCGCGCTGAACCTCCTGGGTTTCCGGACCGAACGGCGCGGACGCATCCTCATGTTCACTCACCCCCTTGTGCGCGCGGCCGTCTACGGAAATTTGAGCTCGTCAAGGCGCGCCGCGCTGCACGCGGACGCCGCCGCGTTATCAACGGGCCAGCGCGAGCGGCTTCGTCACCTGGTTGGCGCAGCGGCGTCGACAAACGTGGAACTCGCGCAGGAGCTCGAGGAGTTCGCGGTGGCGGAAGCGGCGCGAGGCGCTTTTGAGGCCTCCGCCAAGGCATGCCTTGATGCCGCGCGCGTGGCTGCGGACCGGAGCGAGCGGGAACGTCTTGTGCTCTCAGCGGCCGGCGTTCTCATTCGCAGTAACGACCCGAGTGGAGCGGCCGCGCTCGGCAACGACATCGCCTCGTTTGCCGAGACACCTCTCAAGGCGTACATCGAGGGGATCCTTGCCGCGGTCGGCGGCGATTTGGACCAGGGCATGGCTCGGCTCGTCGACGGCTGGAAGATGAACGACGCCGCGGCCGATCCTTCGTACGCGCAGGCCGTCGCCAGCCGGCTTGTCGGCGCGTGCGTCGCGCGCTCGGCGTTCGCCGAAGCCGCAGATTGGTTGCGGGAGATTGCACGCCTCAACTTCGTCGACGAAGTCGACGATCCCGGGTCGGAACTGTTGCTGTCCGCTGTCGTCGCGGGGGGCATCGACCTCGCAGTGGAATTCCTCGACGATCGACCCGACTTGTTTCGGCCCGGCGCAAACGGCTGGCCCCGTGGCGTCCCCGGGCTCGTCCTCATCCGTGCGATCGGGCCGGATGCCGACCCGCGGGGAGCGCTAGCCACTGCGAAGGGCGTGGTGGAGCACTACCGGCATCACGGCCCGCCCTCGGACTGGCTCTGTTGCCTCGAGCGCATCGCGAGCGGGCAATTCCACCTCGGTCTGTGGGACGACGTCATCACCACGTGCGAGACGCTTCGCGCCGGCGCTGACGCCGTCAACCTACCGATCTTCGCCGACGTCGGCAGCGTCAACATTGCCCTGGTGCAGTGCCATCGGGGCGACGCCGACGGCGCGCGCGCCACTATGGCTGAGTTCGATCCGATGTCGATGGTGACGGCCCCGTTGGTCGCGATGGTCAACGCCGAACTTGCCAGCAACGCCGGAGACGACGCGGCGGCCGTCGAGTTCCTGGCGCCCTTGGCCGCGTTCGCTCCCCATGCGATGGGGCTGTGCGAGCCGAGCTACTTGCCGTGGCGCCAGGATTACGTACCGAAACTGATCGCGCTTGGACGTCTGGACGATGCCCGCCCTCACGTCGAGTGGTTGCAAGCGCGCACCGCCGATCGGCCGTACCCGTCAGTCGTCGCCGCAGCGGCCCGATGCGCGGCGCTTCTCGCCGCGGCCGACGGCGACGCCGAGATCGCGGACAAACACTTCGGCGCCGCTATTGAGGCGTCCGAACGGTCCCACGACATCTTCGAGACGGCGAAGATCCAACTCGACCGTGGCGCGTTGCTGCGACGAGAAGGCAAACGCAGTGAGGCGAGCGGGTGGCTCGACGCTGCACGCGCATCCTTCACGGCCTTGCGGGCGGCGCCATGGATCGACCGATGCGACCACGAGTCAGGGCTGCTCGGTCGAAAGCGCCAGCGCAGGGACGACTCCGCGGCGGCAAACCTCACGCCCGCCGAGCACGCGGTGGCGCGCCACGTGGCCGAGGGTGCCACGAACCGCGAAGTAGCGGCTCGCCTCGTCGTCAGCATCCGGACCGTTGAGTACCACCTGAGCAACATCTATTCGAAGCTGGGCATCTCCTCGCGCTCGCAACTCGTGCGTGCTCTCGACGACATTTCCTGAAGCGCGCCTCTAGGGTCCTCAGCGTGGACAGATCCTGGTACGACGACGCCAAGTTCGGCATCTTCATTCACTGGGGTTTGTACACGCTCGCCGGCTGGGCCGAAACGATTCCGACGTTCGATCCGCGTCACTCGAACTACGTCGAGTGGTACCTGAACACCATTCTCATCGAGAACAGCCCGGCACAAGTCCGACACCGACACCTCTATGGACCGGACTGGTCCTACGAAGACTTCAAGGCGCCGTTCGAGGCCGGCCTGCCGAGCTGGGACCCGTCCGCCTGGGCCACGTTGTTCGCGGAGGCGGGGGCGCGTTATGTGATCCCCGTCACGCGGCATCACGACGGCTACTCACTCTGGCCGACGACAACAGTGAACCCACGCCGCGCCTACTGGTATTCGCCGCGTGACGTCGTCCACGACCTGCGTGGCGAAGTCCTCGAGCGAGGCATGCGATTCGGTCTCTATTACTCAGGCGGCTTCGACTGGACGTTTCCAATTGATCCGCCGTTGCCGATTACCAACGTGGCCGAAGTACTTGTGCCGATGCAGCAGTCGCAGGACTATGCGGACTATGTGCGGGCGCAATACGTCGAGCTGATCGATCGATACGCGCCGAGCGTGCTGTGGAACGACGTCGGGTGCCCGTCCACCGACGTTGCCGATGCGGTCGTCAAGTACTTCCGGGCGGCCGTGCCCGACGGCGTCGTCAACGACCGCTTCGAGATGCTCAACTCGGGGTTCGATCACGACTTTGTCACGCGCGAGCGGTCCGACAGCGACACGCCGGACGAGAAGTGGGAGCTGTGCCGAGGTATCGGCATGTCGTTCGGTTACAACCAGGTCGAGGCTGACGGCTTCGACTATCCGACCGTCGAGGAGTTACTGCACGAGTTGATCGACGTAGTAAGTCGCGGCGGCAACTATTTGTTGAACGTGGCGCCCGATCCCACTGGGGTGATCTCACCGCAACAGGCCGACCGCCTTACCGGCATGGGCGCGTGGCTTCGGGCCAACGGCGAGGCGATCTTTGGAACCCGCCGATGGGCTGTCGAAATCGACGGTGCCGCGGTTCATGAGTCCGCCACGAGCGATGGTGATCGGGTCGCGTTCACCAGAACGGCCGAATCGCTCTACGCCATCGTGCTGGGCACACCGGTTGGCCCCGACGTGTGGATCGGCGGCCTTCCGATCAGTCCTGAGTCCGCCGTGGAGGTGCTGGGCGTGCCTGGCTGCGAGGCCCGGATCGACGGATCAGACCTGCGGATCACGGTGGGGGCGTTGGCGCAACAGCCGGCCTACGTCGTGAAGATCTCACCCTGTCCGCCGTGGCGCACGTAGCAACGCTCGCCGTTACCGGCGAAGGCCCCGCACTTTCGTACCGGGCCTTCGTTCAATTGGTGGCGGGGGCCCGATATGCCGCGCTAACTGCGACCTTTGAGGTGTGACGAGGAGAGATGCGTCTGAAGGTGTTGGCCGAGGTCGGCGGTGTCGCCGGCGGCGCCGCTGATGAACGTGGACCGACGGCGTCGAAGGAACGGCAGACCGAGCACGTACATGCCGGGCGCGTCGGTGACCACGCCGCCGTCGTGGATGACGTGGCCTTTGCGATCGAGGACGGGCACGTCGAGCCACGAGTAGTCGGGGCGGTATCCCGTGGCCCACACGATGGTGCGAATGCCGTCGGCGAGGAGGTCAATTTCGAGCAGCGGTGACGCATCGACGCGGATCGGCTCCGGCCGTTCTCCCGGCTCCTCGCCCGCCCACTCGTCGAAGCGGTTAAGCAGGCGGTTCATCTTGAGGTCGGCCAGGGCCACGATGTTGGGCAGCGAGCCGGCGAACGCCGCGACGCCTCCCGTGACACGCGCGACGCGTCCGACGACGCGCACGCCGTGCGACTGCAAGACGTTGAGGTTGAGATCCGTGTTTTCCGGCGTGCCGACGAGTTGCGGCGATGGCACGTGACGCGCCCGCGTGATGTCGTCGATCTCGGTGTAGTGCTCGTCGAGGACGCCGGCGGCGTCCATCCACCAGAAAATGTCGCGGTCTTTGTAGCGGCGTGGCATGCGCACCTGCTCGCCCGCGGCGAGAGTCACCGCGCGGCCCGAGCGCGCGATCTCGTCGGCCAACTGCACTCCGGTGGACGACGCACCGACGACCAGCACTCCCCCGGCCTCCAACGCGTCCGGGCCGCGATAGGTCTGCGGAGTGAGCGACAGGATCGACGGGGGCACACCCTCGGCGCAGGCCGGCAACGTCGCCACGTTGCAGGCGCCGTTGGCGAGCACGACCGTCTTCGCTCTCCACTTGCCTTGGTTGGTGACGACCTCGAAGCTTCCGGTTGCGGCGCGCACCGACGTCACATTCGTGGCTGTCTGGACGGGGGCGTCGACCGTCACCGCGTACTTGCCGATCGTCTCGGCAACCTCCGCAGCGGTCATGAACCCGTCGGGATCGTCGCCCCCGTAGGCGTAGCCCGGCAACGTCGTCTGCCAGTTGGGGGTGAGCAGGCGCAGGCTCGGCCAGCGCTCGGTCCGCCACGAGTTCGCCACCTCACCGCGTTCGAGCACGACGTGGTCGATGGAACGCTCGGTGAGTTGGCGACTCATGGCGAGGCCGGCGTGCCCGGCCCCGATGACGACGGCGGTGGTACTAGCCGTCAACTACTTCTTGACCTCGACGACGACGTTGGTCGGATTGACGAACAGGTCGTAGACCGCCGAGCGTTTCTGGCTCTGCGCCACGATGGCGGCGATGTCGTCCGGGGATGCGTCGGCGTCGATGTCGAAGACGACGCGCACGGCGCTGAAACCGTTGCGCACGTCGGGATCGACACCCATGACACCGAGCAGGTCCATGTCGCCCTCGATGGTGGCGGTGACGCTGCGCAGCTGAATGTCGCGCATGGTGGCGACCGAAGCAACGCCAGCCGTCAGGCACCCAGCGAGTCCGAGCATGACGACCTCGATCGGGGTGGCGCCGTTGTCTTCGGAGGCGAACAGCTCCGGGTGGTCCATGTCGACGCCGTACGCCTGGCGGTGCGGATGGTCTTCGCCGAACGCGTTGAACTTCTCGCACTTCGAATAACAGTGCGTGCCGTTCTTCCATGTGGAACTCGCGCGCCATACGAACTTTGCCGCTTCGGGTGCGTCGGTCAGCATCTGGCGGGCTTCGAGGATGGCCGGCAAGTTGATGCCGTTGTCGACGGGCTTGGTGGTGACACTCATGGGTGGTTCCCTCCCTGTTGGTTGGTTTTTGTTTTAGACAGCTCGCGCAATCACGTACTGATGATCATTTCTGTAGCGGTACATCCCCTGCGCGTTGCGGCACGGTGCGAGCGCGGCGAGCAGGTCGGCACGCAACTCGGCGTGATCGGTGTTCTCGAGCGCCGGCACCGCCGGGCCGGTGCTGGTCAGCGCGCGCCATGCCATGTCGTCGTCGGCCCACTCGATCTCGGCCACGCGCGCGCCACGCTCGACTACTTGGAAGCCGGCGTCGGTCAGCATCTCCTCGGCGACCCCCGGCGTGGCGATGCGGTTGGTGACGCGCATGCCCTCGACGTTGTTCGGCGGGACGTGCGCCTTGTAAGCCCGAAAGGTGGGCCGCATGTCGAGCGGAGCGCCGCTGCCATCGCCCCAGAAGCTGATCGCCACGCTGCCGCCCGGCCGCAGCACGCGGCGCATCTCGATAAGCGCGGCGCCGCAGCCACCCCAGATGCCGTTGACGGAGATGGCGATGTCGAAGGACGCGTCCGCCCACGGCAGTGCGAACATCGAGCCGAGACGGATGTCGGCGTCTGGGTTTCGCTCGCGGGCGATGGCGAGCAGACCCTCGGACGCGTCGAGACCGGCGATGGTCGCGCCGTAACCGCGAATGAAACGCATGCCGTAGCCAGCGCCGCACGCGACGTCGAGCACGTCGAGGCCTTTCGCGACGCCGGTCGCGGTGCACATAGCGGCGAGAACATCGACGGCGTAGTGCTCGTACAGACACGCCCAGTCAACCGCCGCGTGACCCCAGGCCGCGCCCGCGTCACGCCAGTCGTGCTCGGCGGACTCGTGCCCCTTCTTGGTCTGGGTCTGCATCATGTCAATCGTCCTTTCTGCTGACCAGCGTGCGACTCGCCGCGTGCGCCTCGAGTGCGGCCGGCGTGCGGCCACCCGCGACTCGTTTCAGCCGCCGCTAGCGTTGCGAGTGTTGGTAAGCAGCTTGGAATTTCGTGTCCTCGGCTCGCTCGAGGTGAGACGCGGCGGCGAGCTCGTCAACATCGGCAGCCCTAACGAGCGCAGGATCCTCGCTGCGTTGCTGGTGGACGCCAATGCCGTTGTGTCCACGTCCCGGTTGATCGAACTCCTGTGGGGAGCCGATTCACCCGACTCTGACCGCAACGCCTTGCAAACCTATGTTGCCCGGCTCCGGCGGCGGCTGCGCTCTCCGCAGCTCGCCGCCCCGATCGTGACGCGACCGCCCGGCTATGCAATCGACCTGAGTGTGCATCAGCTCGACGCCTTGGAGTTCTGCGCGCGCGTGGAGGAGGCGCAGACGCACTGGCACGACGATCCGACCGCTGCGATCGCCATATTGGAGGACGCGCTGCGCCTGTGGCGCGGTGCGGCCTTCGCCGAGTTCGCCGACGACGAACTCGCGCGCGCCGAAGCGGTCCGTCTCGAAGAACTTCGCCAGAGCGCAGTCGAGCTTCGTGTCGACGCGCTGCTCGCCGTCGGTCGGTATGCGGACGCCATCAGCGTGTTGGAGGGCCTGGTCGCCGCACACCCGTTGCGAGAACGCCCGCACGCGCAGCTCATGCGGGCGATGGCTTCGACGGGACGTCAGGTCGACGCGCTGCGGCTGTACCAGCGGTTCCGCGAACGTCTCGTTGAAGAGCTCGGCCTCGAACCCTCGCCGGCGCTCCGCGAGGTCGAAGCCCAGATCCTGACCTACGCGCCCGATCTCAGGAGCGACGAACCGCCGCCCGCGCCGCCCCGTTCGCCCGAGGGAAATCTCGCACCGCCGATCACCACGTTCGTCGGTCGACAGGACGAGACCGCGGGTCTCGTCGACTTAGTCGAGCACGCCCGACTCGTCACGCTGGTCGGCGTCGGAGGCGTCGGCAAGACGCGCCTGGCATTGCGCGTCGCGGAGACCGTCGGCGCCGCGTGGCCAGACGGGACTTGGGTCGTGGAGCTGGCCCGTGTGAACTCCGATGATGCCGTCCCCCACGCGCTTGCGATTGCCTTGGGCACCACGCTCGCACCCGGCGTTGACCCTCTGGACGCGCTTGTCACCGCCCTCGCCCATCGACGCATGTTGTTGGTCGTCGACAACTGCGAACACGTTCTTCACGCTGCGTCACACCTCGTCGACGCGTTGGCGAGACGGTGCCCGCGCGTCACGATCGTCGCGACGAGTCGTGAGCGCCTCGGGGTGGACGGCGAACACGTGTGGACCGTATTACCGCTGCCCGTGCCGCCGGTGGGCTCCGACGCGATTGCATCTCCGGCCGTCGCGCTGTTCCTCGACCGCGCCCGCGCCGCTCGCGCGGACTTCGTCCTCGACGACACCAACGCCTCCGCAGTCGTCGACATCTGTCGCGGTCTTGACGGGCTTCCGCTCGCGCTGGAGATTGCGGCGACTCGACTGAGCGCTCTCACGCCTAACGACCTTGCGAAGCGATTGCGCGATCGATTCGCGTTACTGACTGCCGGCCCGCGTAGCGACGGCGAGCGACACCGCACGCTGCGCGCGCTCGTGGACTGGTCCTACGGACTGCTCGAAGAGGCCGAACAGTCGATGTTCGATCGACTGTCCGTGTTCGCTGGAGGGTGGACCCTCGAAGCCGCCGCCGCAGTAGCGCGGCCCGACGCGGTAGCAGACGGGGACGTCGCCGTCGTCGTCGCCGGCCTCGCGGACAAGTCGATGATCGTGCCGCCTTCGCCAACGGGTCCGCCGCGTTACGGCATGCTCGAGACACTGCGTCTGTACGGGGCCGACCGCCTCGCAGCGCGCGGTGATCAAGACGACGTGAACGGTGCACACGCCCGCTACTTCCTGTCGCTCGCCGAGACCGCCGAGGTCGCGCTGCGCGGTCCCGATCGAGCGCGAGTGGGTCGAACGGTTACTCGCCGAGCTCGACAATCTCCGCGCCGCGCATGAGTGGTCTCGTGGTGAAGGTGGCGACCTCGCTGTTGCCCTGTCTCTTCCGCTCGCACTGCACCGCTTCGCGACATGGCAGCTGAACGACGAGATCCTCAGCTGGTCAGAAGCGGTCCTCGATCATCCGCGAGCGGCCGGGCACACGCTGTTCCCCGTCGTGCTCGGCTCGGCCGCAGTCCGGCGAATGCATCGCGGCGAGATGGACATCGCCAGGCAGTACGCAGAGCGCGCGCTCGCACTCTGCGCCGACGACGACGATCCTCGCCGCGCACTGCCCACTGAAGCGCTCGGAGGTATCTGCCTGCTGACCGGCGACCTCGACGGCGCGATCGACTATTGCGCGGCCTTCGCGCGGCTCTGGCGGCTCGCGAATTACGAGCAGGGGGAAGTGTGGAGTCTCGGTACGCAGATCGTCATCGCCGGCAAGCGCGGCGATCTCGAGCGAATGAGGACACTCGTCGACGAGGCGAGCGCCATTGCCGAACCGACTTGCAACCCGACCACAATGGCACTCGTTTCCTACGCCTACGGCGAAGCGCTCCTCGAGAACGATCCGGTGCAGGCGCTCGAGCCGCTTGCTAAGGCCTTGGAGTTCGCGCGGGCCGCGGGGAACCTATTCATGACCGGCAATGCCCTGGTGTCGAACACTTCGCTGCGGGGTCGCCACGGTGACCCCAGCCTTGCGCTGCCACTGTTCGCGGAACTGATCGAGCATTGGCAACGAAGCGGCGGTTGGACCCAACTCTGGCTCACGCTACGCAACCTCGTCGACTTGGTCTCGCGCCTCGGCGCCTACGAGGACGCCGCCGTCCTGTACGGCGCGTGTGAAACGTTCAGCCGGACAGCGCGTCCCTACGGCGCAGAGGCGGAGCGATTGGCGTCGGTTGTCTCCACGCTGGTCACGAACCTCAGCCAGACCGGCTTCGACGAAGCTAGGAAGCGCGGTGAAGGTCTCGACGAGGCCGTCGCCGTCGCGTTCGCGTCCGCGGTGACGCGGCGTCTGCAGCACACCTGACGGGAATCCACCGCGCATGCCGGGCGCAACCGAGCCGCACTCGCCGCCGCGCACGCTGACCGCACCCTCTCCACGAAAGGTGCAGTCCATGACTATCTCTGTGTCACCAGACGTGCTCGACGACGTCACTGGCATCTACCAGTTCGACCTTGCGCACACGCGCGTCGGCTTCGCCGCCCGCCACGTGCTCGTGGCACGGGTCCACGGGTGGTTCGACAGCGTTGACGGGCGGCTGCAGCTGGACGGAGCCGACCCGCAGAACTCCTCGGTCGTCCTGACCATCGACGCGACGAGCATCCGGACCAACAACGCCGACCGGGACGCTCACCTTCGCTCGCCCGACTTCTTCGATGTCGACCGTCACCCGACGATCACATTCGTGAGCACGACCGTCACGGACCTCGGCCGCGACCGGTATCGCGTCGCCGGCGACCTCACCATCAAGGGGATAACTCATCCCGTCCATGTGAATCTCAGGCACGAGGGAACGTGCATGGATCCCTACGGCCAGCTCCGCGCCGGCTTCTCCGGCGCGGGCGCGCTCAAGCGCAGCGACTGGGGCCTCACGTGGAACCAGGGCCTCGACACCGGTGGCGTCGTGTTGAGCGACCGGATCGAAATCGAACTCGACGTGTCGGCCATCAAGGTTGGCGGAGACGCACAATGACCATTCATCGCACTCGTCTGGTTCTCATTGTCAGCCTGATCGCGGCCGCGACTGCTGTCATTGGTCCGGCTTCGCAGTCGCAGGCGGCGGCGGGTCGCACCGACGGCACCGTCATACGCGACTGGACGTCGCTCGCGTTCGCAGCGGCGCGCCACGCCCGCTCCAGCGACGCCGCCTCCGCGCGGCTGTATGCGATGGTGAATACGGCGATGTACGACGCCGTCAATGGCCTGCAGGCCCACCCGCGCTGGTCGGTGTTCGTTCCGCCATCGACGCGAAACAGCGGCGATCCCGCAGTCGCGGCCGCGGTGGCCGCGCACGGTGTGCTCAGCTCACTCTTCCCCGCTTTACAAGGAAGCTACGACGAGCAGTTGGCCGAGGACCTCGCAGCGGCGAGCTCGCCCGGACAGGCCAAGCACGGCCGAGAATGGGGTGAGCACGTGGCCACGGCCGTACTGGCCGCGCGCGCCAACGACAGCTCGCACCCAGCGGAGACCCGCGGCACCGGTTCGGGGCCCGGTCAGTACCGCGGCACATACTCCGGCGTGCAGTTTCGGAATCTTGCGCCTTTCGCGGTCGAGGACTCGGCCGCATTCGCCACCGCGGCGCCGCCAGCGCTGGGCAGCGCCGAATACGCCAGAGACTTCAACGACGTGAAGAACGTCGGGAACGGCAACGTTGCCCACAGCGAATCATCCGCCACGTTCCAGTTCTGGAGTTTGAGCAGCGGCACGAATCAGCCGCCAGGTGCTTGGATGCAGGTCGCGGCGACGGTCTCGGCCGATCGCGCGCTGTCGCTAAGCGACACCGCCCGCCTACTTGCCCTGCAGAGCATGGCGCTGGTCGACACTGTCGCGCCTACGTACAGCACGAAGAACCACTACTTCTCGTGGCGGCCGATCACCGCGATCCGAGAAGCCGACACCGACGGCAACGACGCCACGACCGTCGACCCGACATGGATCGCGCGCGGCGGCAGCTCGGCGTCGCCGGAGTTCTGGTCCGGCCACAGCTCCTTCAGCGCGGCGGGCGCCGCTGTGCTTGGCCGCTTCTTCTGCAACGACAACATTCCGTTCACGCTCGCGACGGACTCCGCTCCGAACGCTGCGCGCTCCTACAGCAGCTTTTCTGAAGCGGCGCACGAAGCCGGCAGGTCACGAGTGGTCGGCGGACTCCACTTCGAGTTCAGCAACCAAGCGGGCCTGGCAGCTGGCCGCGCCGTCGCCGCCGAAATCCTGGAGCGAGAACCGGCCTGTTGAGAGAACGCCACAAGATGAAGGCCCGGCACTTTCGTGCCGGGCCTTCGTTCAAATGGTGGCGGGGGCAGGATTTGAACCTGCGACCTTCGGGTTATGAGTCAGACGTACCGGTCATCTCTCCCTTATGCGCCCGTGGGCGCTCGGTCCCTCTGGTGGCACATAGTACCTGGTCAGAGCCTATTTTGGAAGAGCCCGCAGTCGTCCCGTAGGGCGCTGGTGGGCGGTAAGGGGTCCGAGTCTTGGTGACAATTTGGTGACACGTGTTGTCTTGTTCGCCGTCGTGACGTCCTGTGCGCGGTCGTTCGTTTGACAAGTTGTTTGACACGTTTCGCGTCTCGGTGTCGAGCAGAACGCGCCGGTCCTTGAACACCGCCGCAACCCTCAACTTCGCCACCGAGCTGAGCGACGATCGCTCGCAACATCTCAAGCGACACGCCGATCTCACCCTGTTCGATCTGGGAGATCGCCGACTGAGACTTTCCGATCCTAAGGGAGCGCAACCGTTCGGGGCTCGGAGCGCGACAGCTTGATTAGCCCGGCGCCGGACATCAGGAGCAGCGCGCCGATCGCCGCCTGCCACCACAAGCCGCTTCCGGTGTGCGGCAACGTGTCAGTACCCGACGTTCCAGCTGCCGGTGCCGGCGCGGTTGCAGGTGCCGGTGCACTCCTGGCGGGGGCCGGGCTCGGTGTCTGGGTTCCAGACGCACCGCGTCCGTTTGCCAGCGTCCGAACCACCGGAGCAGGGGGCGGTGCTGGGAGCAGCGTGGTACTGGGACGAAGGGTCGTAGTCGTTCCCGGACTCGCAGTCGTCGTGGTACCGGCGACGGTCGTCGTTGTCGTGGCCCTCGGCTCGGTCGTGGTCGTAGTGGAGACAGGCGCGGTGGTCGAGGTAGTTGCGTTTGAGGTGCTCGTGGTGGTTGCGCCCGGCACGCTCGTACTCGTGGTCGATGTCGATGTGGACGACGTGCTCGTGGACGACGTACTCGTGGTCGATGTCGATGTGGACGACGTGCTCGTGCTGGTCGACGATGTGGACGACGTGCTCGACGTAGAGGAGGTAGTCGCGCCGGTCGTCGTGGTCGTCAACGGTGGCGTGCAGGAGTTCGTGATCCGGTTGGAATTCAGGGTGATGGCGCCATCCCGTGCCAGCAGTCGTCCGGTGACGTCCGCGCCGGTGTTGGCCGTGATGGACGCCTGGGCGAGAATCGTGCCGACCATATTTGAGCCCGTCCCCAGCGTCGCCGAACTGCCGACAACCCAGAACACATTGCAAGCGGACGCGCCATTAATGAGCGAAACATTGCTGTTCGACGCGGTGCCGAGCGTGGATCCCGCTTGGAAAATCCATACCGAGGCCGAGTTACCCTGCGCGTTCAGGGTCAACATTCCTGTTACTGCCAGCGACGACGGCGACTCATACACGCCCGGCAGCAAAGTGTCGCCGCCCAGATCGGTCGGCACGGTGTACAACACGTCCTCCGGCTGCCCGGCGGCCACGTTGTAGGCCGTCACCAGATCAGACTGGGCGCCTTGGGCTACAGCACCCGCCGCGTGTTGCGTCCCGGTGACAAGTCCCGGCGGAAAACCTGAAATCGCGGGGTTGGGCCAGGTGCCGAGATCGCCTGTCACGATGGTCGGCCCGGTGTTAGTGACTCCTTGCCCGGCAAGCACGCCGAAGCTGGCGGCGGTTCCGAGTCCCACACTGGTCGCCGCGGACGCAACGTTGATCGCGACGAGGAAGACCACGGCGAGAACGGCAGCAACAAGCGCGCCCCAGCGGCTGAGACTTCGGGTGCTGATCACGGCCATCGGGGACCTCTCCACGCAGTCGTGGATCGGCCGACGTGATCCCCATGGTACTGGCAAACCTGTCTCCGATTTCCGGGCTCGCCGATAACGACCTGGCCGGTGACCCGAAGGTCACCGACCAGCATCAGTAAATGGTGGCGGGGCCCGATGTGCTGCGAGCGCTGCGGCCTTGAACACGGCCGAGGGCACTGTGAAGTCACGCATCCGGACCGGTCTTCGCCGGCTCGCGTCCTACGTGGAAGTCGCGCGACCAAGCCGGCGCGCAGCGAGGCCGACCAGCAGGAAGCCGATCGCTGCGAGTGCCTGTCGAGCTGTCGACGTTCCTGTTCGCGGCAGCCTTCCCGTCACATCGTTCGTGAGCCCACTCGTGGAGGTAGAGGGCGAGGTGAAGCTTCGCGGCACGTCGCCGGATTCCCCGGTCTCCGCCGCTGTCGGCGGAGCAACGACCGTGGTGCCGGTTGTTGCGGACCCGACGACGCTGGTTGTTGTCGTCGGTCCGGCAGGGCTCGTTGTCGTCGGTCCGCCCAGCGTCGTGGTCGGTGGCGCAACAGTCGTCGTGGTTGGTGGCGCGACGGCACATGTCGGGACGGTGACGACGTTCGAGTCGAGTGTGGTCGCACCATTGCGAGCAAGCAGCCGTCCTATAACGGTGGCGTTCGTCGTTGCCGTAATCGACGTCAATGCCATGATGTTGCCGACGAACGCTGTCCCTGTGCCTAACGTGGCCGAACTGCCGACCTGCCAGAAGACGTTGCACGCCTGCGCGCCGTTGACCAACGCAATCGTGCTGTTGGATGCCGTCACCAAGGTGGAGCCAGCCTGGAAGATGAACACTGCGGTTGGATCGCCTTGGGCGTCAAGGGTCAGGGTGCCGGTAACGGCCAGGAAGGTCGGTGACGAGTAGACGCCGGCGAGAAGGGTCATTCCGCCAAGGTCCGTCGGCACACCGAAAGCAACGCTGGGCGTGCGCCCGGCCGCATCGTTGTAGCTCGCGACCAGGTCGGTCTTTGCCCCGCACGCCGTCGGGTCGCTGCCATGGTTCGCGCCGCTTATCAGCCCCGGCGGAAAGCCCGTGATGGCTGAGGTCGGACACGTCCCGACGTCGCCGTTCAGAACGGTCGGTCCGGTGTTGGTGACGCCGGTCCCGGCGAGGACTGCGAACGAACTCGCCGAACCGAGCAGAACGGTGGACTCTGCTGCGAGTGCAGGCTCGCTCGGAAGCAGAAAGGCGGCGGTCAGCGCCACAACGCCGAGTGCGGCAGGCACAAGCCTGAGGAGGTATCGCTGCCGAGCAAGCATCGGGCACTCGTTTCCACGTGCAAAACCGTCGTGCGCCAGGTAAATGAAATGACGCGAGCCAAGCTCTGGGGCACGCAATAGATGCGTTGACCGAAAGCCAACGGCAGTTGTCCTTTCGGCATCCGCCGTTGAGAACTGAAGCCCAGAACGCAAAGAAAGCGTCCCCACGAGACGCTTTCGGTAGTGCGGGATTGACAGAACGGCGGCGCACTAGTCGACGCAGGTTGAGGTGCTCTCCGGAAGTTCGCCGTATTCGATCGCGACGATCGACTCGCTAAGCCTGGTTCGCAATCCGCCTGCACACGCGGGACGCTTCGATGGCGACGACGCGTGATTTCGTTCGGGTAGCGCGTCGAGTCCGATGGCGAAACCGATCTCGACCACAGAACGTTGCTTCGACGTCGCTCATGCCGTGTCACGTCAGACGATGTCGATGGTGAGTTTCATGCCCACCCGAAAAACCAGAACGTCTGCGCCTGGCAGGTCGCGCGCGCGGGCGCCTTCGCTGTCTGCACCTGCGTGCCGCACACCGGATCAATGCCGTAACCGTGGCGGCCGCCGAAGGGGCAGCCGTGTGGCCGTCGCGCGCGTCGTTTGCGCGGACCGGCGAACGGGAACGCCACCGACGTGGCCGTCTACACCCGACGCGGCTTTGAAGCGTCACCGGAATCAATCCGAGAAGCACGCGCCTTTCTCCGCGAGGCGATCTCCGATCGAGCGGGCCCCAGTACCGCCGCAGATCTCGAACTCGCGCTGAGCGAACTCGCAACGAACGCTGTGCGGCACGCGGGCACGGCGTTCGAGGTCGTTGTCGAACTGAACGGCAAGGCACGCATCGAGGTTGAAGATTCGTCGACAGAACCCCCAGTTCTTCAGCCGAACTCCGCGGCAACTCCTAGCGGTCGCGGCATGCACGTCATAGAAGCCGTATGCGACCGGTGGGGAGTGCACATCGCCGCGGACCGCAAATGTGTGTGGTGCGAACGAGAACTGGCCTGACGTCGGCCAGCCCAACGCCCGGTCGGCCCTCCTCCGCGGGGCGCGTACTCACCTGCTGGAGAAAGCAGAAAGATTCTCAGGCGCGACAGCGAGGACCGGTTACCCAGGTCCCCGCCGTGCGACCACCCCGGGTCACGAACTTATCTGCCTTCTACTACCAGTGCCGGAGATACATCTCCACGAAACCCGTCGACACAGGTCGCCCCCGCCGTCGAGCTGATTCGTCAGTCGTAGCAAAACCAGGCCGTTACGCCCGCGACTTCCAGAAGTCTCGGAACAACACCGTCGCCGGGCATCAGCCTCATCGGCACTCCGCACTTCGCCGCGTGATCGCGGCACAACATGAGTGCCCGAAGCCCAGCCGAGTCGATGAACGAAAGTGCCCCCACATCGAGAACGACCGCCTCGACCCCGACGTGGTCCATGGCCGATGTAGCCAAGGCGACCAGTTGGGGTTCGGTCGCCGCATCGAGTTCGCCGGAGACCACGACGCGCAGCTCGGAACCCGATTGTGAGCAGTCGACAACGAGCTGGTCGCCCGGCCCGCTGGTCACTGCATCCCAACCACGAGAAAGGCCACGTCGTCATGAAACTCGTCCGCGGGAAGTTGTGCGTCGAGCCGGTCCGCGATCTGTGCGGCTGTCGATCCACCCGGTGAGGCCAACAGTGCCGCCAGCGCGGCGGTGCCGTCGGCCCCGGTCGCGGCGAGGATGTCGAGCAGGCCGTCGGTAAACAACACCAGAGCCTCGCCAGACTCGAGCGTCGCCTCGGCATCAACAAAGTTGACCTCGGCACGCCAGCCGACAATCGGCCCGGCCGTCCCAACCGGTTCCACCAGCCCGGAGTTACGCACGATCAGGGGTTGCGGGTGGCCGCCGAGCGCCACCTTGACTACAGCTTGGTGGTCGTCGAGTCCGCAAATTTCCGCGAGGGCGACCGTGCAGTATTTGTCGGGCTGATCTTCTTGCGCGCCAGCCAGGACCGCGTTCAGGCGTTGCAGCGTCTCAGACGGCGCACGCTTATCCAACGCGACGGTACGCAGGCACCACCGCGCCGAACCCGCAAACGCCGCCGCGCTCGTGCCCTTACCGCACGAATCGCCGACCACGACCACACACCGCTCCTTATCGCAGAGGACGTCGTAAAAGTCACCGCCGACTTCCGCACGATCCGCCGCGTGGTACCGCGCGACCAGATCAAGGCCGGGAATTTGGGGCATCGTCGGCGGCAACAGTGACGCCTGCAACGTCGTCGCAACTCCTTCCGCGGCGCGCCGGAGACCCTCCTCGAGCGAAACCGTGTGACGCGCCGAAAGACGAAGCTCCAGCTGATCCATCACCACGGCCGCCAAATCGCGCAACGAGGCCATCTCATCGTCAGTCACGGTCCGTGGGGCGTGATCTATGACGCACAACGTGCCGAGGTTGTAACCGTCGTGAGTCGACAGCGGTACGCCGGCGTAGAAGCGAAAACCGTTCTCGGCCGCCACCAACGGATTCGCAACCGACCGGGGATCGACCGCCGCATCAGTCAACACCCAGGGCTCGTTTTGAAGAATCGCGGACGCGCACAGACCCGGTTCCCGCGGGATCTCGTCAACGTCGACGCCGTGGTGCGACTTGAACCAAATACGGTCGGTGTCGACGACGCTCACAATCGAGATGGGCACCTCGAATAGCCGGGCCGCCAGCGCCGTGATCCGATCGAAAGCACCGTCGGGCGGCGAGTCGAGCACGTCGTAACGACGCACTGCGGCCATGCGGCCGCGCTCAACGGTCTCATCGTGCACCACCGTCATCTGCGCACCCGGATCGCACCCAACATGGCGTCAACCTATTTCACTCCACCGCTCCAGTGGTGGTCGGACGCAGGAGACTCCGGCCCGGTCCTTCCTGGCAAGCGACGTGCACGGGGCACGCTGACGCCGGTGTCCGGCGAAGTAGCTACCGCATCTGGCTGGCCTCCGCGCCTGAGCCACCGTCGTCGAGGCACGACCTTCAAGTCGTGACGTTGTCGCGAGCTGGAACGCGGGTGGTCAGGAGTTGGAGAATGTTTTGGATCTCGAATGGTTTTGTGAGCACGCCGTCGGCGCCTGCCCCGAGCGTTGTCGTCGCGAGCGCGGCGCTTCGGTCAGCAGTGAGAATGAACGTGGGCACATGATTCCCACTGGCGCGGGTGGTTTCGAGGATCTCTAGGCCGGTTGTGTCGGGGAGGTGGTAGTCCAAGAAAACGAGCGCTGGGTTCAGTTCGTCGATCATTTGGAGGCCAGTCGCTCCATCGGGGGCAACGACGAGATTGAGATCTGGGCGATAGCGCGCGAAGACCTGCAGCATGAGGCGCGCGTTGATCTCGGCGTCCTCTACGTAAAGAATGGTCGGCTTGTTTGCCAGGTCCCCGGTAGCTGGGGCGGGAGCGGCCGGCAGACGGATCGTGAAGGTCGAGCCTTCGTCGGGCCGACTTTGCACGCTGATCGTGCCCGCCATGGATTCAAGGTCGGAGAGGACGATCGCGAGACCAAGTCCGGCACCTTGCGCCTGCCTCGGTCCCCGCGAGCCTCGTTCGAACGGCTCAAAGATGCGTGCGAGTTCCTCTGGGGCGATGCCAACGCCGGTGTCGGTCACCGTTACCTCGACGATCCCCTCGTCGGTTGTCGCTCCGACGTGCACCGTGCCGCCAGCCTTGTTGTATTTCACGGCGTTGCCGATCAGGTTGATCAGCACCTTCCGGAGCTTGGTCCGATCGCCGAGCACCGCGCACCCATCGGTGTCGATGGTGACCGTTATCCCTGCGCTTAGGGGTCGCAGCAGCGAGACAACTTCTGCGACGAGAGGGGCGAGCATGACAGCTAGCGCGGCGGTGCCCGTGGTCTCGGGGTCCTGTCCGGCGAGATCCAGCAGGTCGTCTATGACGTCGGCGAGCCCCCTACTCGCGGTGACGATCTGTTCGACCATGCCTGTCGCCTGGGCGCTTAGCTTCTCATCAGCGAGAAGTTGGGCGTAACCGCTGATCGCGTTGAGCGGGGTGCGCAACTCGTGGCTTGTTCTCGACAGAAGTTCCGTCTTGGCAGCGTCTGACCGTCGAAGATGCTCCAACGCCTCGTTGCGCTCGGTGAGGTCTTCGACCTTCGACACAATCACGCCGGAAGCGGGATCGAGCGGGTCTCGTAAGAGCGTGCCTCGTACGGCGCAGGGGAAGGTCGTCCCGTCAGCGCGCGCCGCGACGGTTTCGAGCGCGAACGTCGCGTCCGTGCCGGCCATGAAGTCAGCAAAATGCGTTCTCACCTGAGGCCAGCACGCTGGACTAACAACAGCGCTGAGTGGCTCACCGACCAGCTCACCCTTGGATCGACCCGTGAGTCTCTCCATCGCCTCGTTGGCGCGAAGCACGAACCCATCGAGACTTACGATCGTCATACCGACACCGGTAATCCGGAAGTAGGCGTCGAAGAGCCGGTCGGATGACGCGGCCTTGACCTCGGCGCGACGGAGACGGATTAGGGAACTAACAAGTGTCACTACCGGCTCCAGCGCGACCGGCAGCGTCAGGTACCCGTCGGCGGGCGGCCACTCGTGTCGCGCGGCGGCCAACTCGAGGTCCAAGATGCGGACGGACGCGGCGGCGGTGACCGAGGCCGGAAGCGCCACGTCGACGTCGCTCAGAATCACGTCGGGTACGAACGCATCAGCCAAGCCCCACGCCTCGGCGCGAGTATGGGCTACCGCAACGAGAAAGCCCGCCTCGTCTAGCCAGTGCCGCAGAGAGCTGTCGCGGGTTCTCTCTGTAACGAGCAACACCCGGCCTTCGGTTGCTGCTGCCACGGGTGGTTGATCGAGCGTGAGTAAATCTGTCATCGGCTTTTCCTTCCGGGAAGGCGAATTGCTTGCTAGTTCGCCCAGCGGCGCATCAGCCCGCCGGCAACTAGAGCGAGCAGCCCAGCGAAGGCCTCGAGCCAGATGGCGGTGCCGGTCCGCGGAAGCTCGCCCTCGGTGGGAATGCCTGCCGCCACCGCTGGCGTAGACGTGTCGATCGTCGGTGTGCCCAAGACGACGGTAGGCGCAGCTGGGGTGCTCTTTGCCGTTGCTTTCGGCGCTACGACGATCGGGGCGTAGGGGCTGATGGTTCGTGCGGGAGTTGCGAGCGACTGCGGGACCACGGCAGGCGCAGGCGGTGCGACTAACGGTGCCGGCGGTGCGACCGGCTGGATCGGCGGTGCGACTAACGGTGCCGGCGGTGCGACCGGCTGGATCGGCGGTGCGACCAACGGTGCCGGCGGTGCGACCGGTTGGATCGGCATCGTCGTCGTGGTCACGGCGAGCGGCGCCACCGTAGGAGTCGGTCCGGCAACCGTGGTCGTCGGTGCCGGCATGGTCGTCGTGGGCGCGACCGGGACCGTCACGGGCGTGACGATTGTGGTTGTCGGGCCCATCGTGGTGGTCGGACCGGCAGTCGTCGTCGTGGGACCGACGGTCGTGGTCGGAGTGGACGTCGTCGTCGGACCGGCAATCGTCGTCGTCGGGCTAGACGTCGTTGTCGGAGCAATTGTCGTGCTGGTTGACGATGTTGTTGTCGGCGTCGTTACGCACCCCGGCGTTGACACGCGGTTGGAGTCCAAAGTCACCGCGCCATTGCGCGCGAGCAAGCGCCCTCGCACTGTCGCGTTGGTGTTTGCGGTGATCGACTCGGACGCGAGAACGCTACCGACCATGGTCGAGCCCACGCCGAGCGTCGCCGAGCTGCCGACCTTCCAGAAGACGTTGCAGGCCTGCGAGCCGTTGATGAACGAGACAGAACTGTTCGGTGCGGTAATGAGCGTCGATCCGGCTTGGAAGATGAACACGGCGTTGCCGTCGCCTTGGCCGTCGAGCGTCAACGTCCCGGTGACGCTCAACGACGACGGCGACCGGTACACGCCGGCAACCAGCGTCGTGCCACCAAGGTTGGTCGGCCCTGAATAGGTGGTGGACGGCGGACGACCAGCGGCATCGTTGTACGCGTTCGTCAGATCAGACTTCGCGCCACACGCGGTGGCGTCGGCCGCGTGAATCGACCCGCCGGTCACAACGCCGGGAGGAAAGCCGGTTACCGCTGGGGTGGGACACGTGCCGAGGTTGCCGTTGATGGCACTCGGCCCCGTGTTGGTGACACCCGCGCCTGCCAGGACAGCAAAACTTCCCGCGGTGCCGAGTCCCACCCGCGCTTCCGCGGCTGCAGCGGGGCTGACGGCAACAAGCACAGTTGTCGCAATCAAGGCAGCTGCAGCAGATACCGAAAGAATGGACCGATTTTTAAGAGGAATGCGCATGACATGCAGTGTCGGCGCGCTCGTCGACTCTTACGAGAGCCACCCGCGCTAGTGCACTTGTATCCCGGAGTCGGCTAAGTCGGAATACCCGGCTCGGCGGCTCCCGCGAGTACGACAGCCTCGAGTTTCGAATGCACGCCGAGTTTGTAGAGAATCCGCGACACGTGGTTACGGATGGTGTTTGCCGACACGCCGAGCCGTTCAGCGACAGCGCGGTTCGAGAGGCCCTCGGAAATGCAGGCGAGCACTTCTCGCTCCCGAACCGTCAGGAAAGACATGCCGTCGCGCCGCTTCGCTGTGAGCTTGGGTAGGAACCGTTGCAGCTCTCGGTGCAAGAACGCGCTTTGGCCGTGAAAGACGGATCGCACGGCGCCGACGAGTTCGATCCAGCCGCGCTCCTTGTCGAGAACGCCGGCGCACCCCGCCTCGACTGCGGCTTCGACCAGGGCCTCGTCGTGGGACTGGGTCATGAGTATGACGTTGCACTCGGGTCGCGCCGAGTTGATGAGCCGAGCTGTGGCAATTCCGTCTAGGTCCGGTAGCTCGTAGTCGATGATCACCACGTCCGGCTTCAGGCGGACGGCTTCGGCAACCCCGTCAGCGGACGTCGTCGACGAGCCGACCACTTCTAGTCCATCCTGGGTGTCGAGGAGGAGATGAAACGCGTCGCTGACCATGACGTGGTCGTCGATTATCAGCAGCCGAATGCTCTCGGTCACCGCTCCCGGACCGCTCAGATCGCGGAAGACGACGGCCACTCCCTCGACCGTGGAGCCGAGTCGCAACGGCATCGACGAGTACGCCACCGGGAAAATTGAGCCGTCCTTGCGTGTAAAGGACTCGCCAACGGCGCGCACGAGACGACCCTTGGCTCCCCCAACCATTAGTGCGCATTGCGATGCAGATACCGCGCTGCCATCCGGCCGCTGAAAATGAATTAGATCGTGCATTGGTTTGCCGCGCAGCTCGTCTTCGGACCAGCCGAGCATCTTCGACGCCGAGCTATTCATGGACACGAGGCGTCCGTCGGGGTCCTGGATATAGACGCCGTCCGCGATCTGGGTTAGCAACGCTGACCGCAGTTCTCTTGCCTGAGACAGCTCGGTTACGTCGACGGCAACAATTCCGACTCCGGCGAGTTCGCCATCGGTTCGGACGGGGTAGCAGCTCGCAACCCACGCATGGACCTGCTCGGGATCCCGCAAGGTGTTTCCGACGATCGACACGTTGTCGACGGTCCGGCCGGTTTCGATCACCAGTTGGTAGCTGGGCTCAATTTGTGGCCACAACGTGGGCAGCGCATCGCGTACGACTACGCCCAGGTTGCGTCCCGCCGACTGGCCACCGATCGCGACGAACTCGTCGTTGGCTTGCATGACGCACTCATTTAGATCGACGAACCCCATGGCGATCGGCGCGGCGGCCTGTAATGCCCGCAACAACTCGCCCGACTCGGCCGCCGCGTGCTCGGCGCCAACGCGCGATCGCTCCGACGACCTGATGTCGTCGATGTCGGTCGCGGTACCGATCCACTTCGTAGCTCGGGTGATCGGGTCACGGATCGCCACGGCGCTCAAGGCATGCCAGCGGTACACGCCGTCGCCGCGCCGCACTCGAGCATCGAACGCGAAGGGAGTGCCCGCCGTTCGCCCCTGCTGTCCGATCCGTAGCGCGTTCAGAACGTCATCGGGGTGAACCGTCTCCAGCCAACTCCTGGTCGAGGTGGACTCCTCGACGAGGCCCGTGTACTCGGCGGCGTGATGGTTGAAGTACTCAACGGTCCCGTCGGCATCGGTGACCCAGACGAGGTGCGGACTCGAGTCAGCGATCAGACTCCACATCGGATCTACTGCATCAACAGCCACATTTGATGAGGGTATACCTGTGTGGCCTTTCTGCCTAAAGCGACCCAAAACGACCCGCAGTCACAACACGCGAGTCGGCGGGGGGCGCGGTGCGTTTTCACGCGCGCGCGACCTCGGGTTACCAACCCGAAGACCCATAGTCCCGCGCCGACTGGCAACCGCTCTGACCAGCGCTAACGCGCGCCCTGTGCCGCGCTCGTCAAACACTTGTCAAACGCCGTGTTTGACGAATGTTTGACACGTTTCCGAAAACGCAGGAGGCCCTCCCGATGGGAGGGCCTCTGACCTGCGCAAATGGTGGCGGGGGCAGGATTTGAACCTGCGACCTTCGGGTTATGAGCCCGACGAGCTACCAGACTGCTCCACCCCGCGGCGGAGCGGATCAGTGTAGTTGGTCGACCAGCGCATCAACAAAGGGCACCTGGCCCCCGAGCAGCTTCACCCGAGCAACATCCGGCGATACCCACGCGGCAGCGTCGACCTCCGGGAACTCCTCCATGCGTCCGGACTTGGGTGTCCACTGCATGCTGAACGTGTTGCTACGCACCTCGGTGATGTCGAGGTCGCCTTCGATCGCAAAACACCGCACCCGCTTCCCGCCGGCCTGACGCACCTCGCCTAAGTCGATCGGGTTGCCCGTCGGCGCAGGTTGACCGAGCTCCTCGCCGAACTCGCGCACTGCCACGGTCCAGGGGTCTTCGTCGTCGTCGTACTCCCCTTTCGGGATTGACCACGCGCCATCGTCCTTGTTCCGCCAGAAGGGTCCGCCCGGGTGCACGATCAACAGCTCGACGCCGTCGGCGGTCCGTCGGTAGAGCAGCAGCGCCGCACTCTGTTTGGCCACGCGCCCACCATGCCCGACGCGACTGCTCAGCGGGGTCCACCTGCACGCGCGACCCCGTCCGTATCGTTGTTCCCCATGCGTTTTCGCAAGCGTCACAGTGACAATCACCCGATCGCGTCGGCACTCGCGCAGTCACAACGCGCCGCGCTCGCTACGGCTGCCAGTGAGGCATTGAGCGCGGAGGCGGACCGCATCGAACGCGCGGTGAAAGCGCTCGCCGTGCACGCCCGCGAACTTGAGGACAGGGTCGAGACGCTTGAGGCGCGCATCGCCGATGTCGAGCAGCGCGCGCTCGATGCCGCACCCGTCGTGGCCGCCGCCAAGCTGCACATCGTCGGCGCCGATCTCGAAGCGATGGCCGCGGCCGCCGAGGCGTCAGAACTTATGGGCGAACTCGCGACCGCGGACGGCTACGTGCTCGCCGACGCGCTGGCCACCCATGTGGCAGGCCTCGCCGACAGTCTCGACGCGCTCGCCGCCACACTGGCCTCGTCGACACAAACCGTGCCGTCGCTGCGCGCCCTTCCCTCCGCGTCCTAGCCGCGGCTAGAACGGCGGTCGTGGACGACTGCATCCACCTCGACGCGGTGAACGACGTCACGCCTTCGGGCGACGGCTGCGAAGACTGCCTGCGTCTTGGCGGCCAATGGGTGCACCTGCGGTTGTGCATGACGTGCGGACACGTCGGGTGTTGCGACAACTCCCCCGGTCGCCACGCGACCGCGCACTACCACGCCACTCCGGAACATCCGATCATCCGGTCCTTCGAACCGTTTGAGGACTGGTGGTATTGCTACGTCGACGACCTCGGCTTCGAGATCCCCGACGCGCCGCCCGCGCCATCACATTCATGAGCGCACTCCTGAGAGCGCGCCCTACGCGGAGGTCGCGGGCTTCGCTGTCGTAGTGGTCGCCGAAGCCGCGGAGTCGGCGTTGGCCTGACTGCGAGCCTGCTCGGTGAAGCCGCGCGCCTCCGTGATGTGCTGCTGGTAGCCCGCGAGGTCACCCTCTTGTAGTGACTTGTCGGCCGCCGCGAACGCGTCCGCCGCTTGCTTGAGTAGGTCCGCGACCGTCTTGCTGGTCGGCGTGATCACAGTTCCGCCACCGGTTGACGGGCCCTGCTCCTGGGTTTCCGGTGCGTCACCGAAGAGCGCGCGCAGCGCGCCTTGCAACGTGTCGTCCATGCGGACGCGTCCGGCGTGCCACACGATCACCTTGCGCAACTGCGGGAAGGCGTTCTGCCCCTGCGCCTGCACGTACAGCGGGCGCACGGCGATGATCGACTGCCCGATCGGCAGCATCACGATGTTGCCGCGCTTGAGCTTCGAGCCCGATTGCGACAAGAACAGTTCGGCCTGCGCGACGCTCGGATCAGATTGCATCTCGGACGCGATCAGCGTGGGCCCCGCCACTTGGATGCCGTCGGGCATCACGTACGCCTCGAGCTTGCCGTAGCTACCCGGGTCGCTCTTGGCCACCATGAACGCGGTGAGGTTGCGCCGCGAGTCGTTGGCCGAGCGGGGCACGAACGGCTGGAGGATCTGGAACTCGGCTTCCTTGTCGCTCGGCAACCGTGTGACGATGTAATACGGGTCCATCCGCTTGTCGGTCTGGCGCGTACCGGCGGGCACGACCGTCGAGGTCTGCGTCGAGTCGGTGTTCTCGAGGGTGCCGGTGCCGGGGTCGGGCGCCACATTCCAGGCTTCGGACGCGTTGAAAAACTCGTCGGGATTGGTGAGGTGGTAGCGGCCGAACATCGTGGTCTGCACGCGGAAGAGATCCTCGGGATAACGCAGGTGGGCGCGCAGGTCCTCGGGCATCTTCGTGCCGTCGGTGAACAGCTTCGGGAAGATCTTGCTGTACGCCTTCGCGATGGGATCTTTCATATCGACGCGGTAGTACGTGACGTCGCCGTTGAACGCGTCGACGGTGACCTTCACCGAATTGCGGATGTAGTTGAAGTTGCTGACGAGGTCGACGCCGTTCTTCAGCCGACTGGTATCCGCGGACTGCGCGTAGGGGTAGTGATTGCTGGTCGTGTACGCGTCGATCACCCAGGTGATGCGGCCGTCAAGGATCACCGGGTAGGGGTCGCTGTCGTACTTGAGGAACGGCGCCGCCTTGCGGATACGGGCGTCAATGTCGCGGTAGTAAATCGCGCGCGACTTCGCCGTGATCTGTCCGGAGATCAGCGGGTTGAGTTCACCGAAGCGCACGGCGAACGCGACCTTGCGGGCGAAGCTGGACAGCGGCACGCCACCCTTGCCCGAGTAGTTCGACGCGGCCACGCCGGCGTCGAGTTCCTTCTGCTTGGTGTTCACGATCGCGTAGCCGCCGAGGTTCTCGCCGTAATACACGCGGGGCTGGGTGATCTTGGGCTCGCCGACGGGCGGGATGTCCTGCACGCTGAACAACGGGTTGCCGTCACTGGACGCCGCGTTCGCGGGCGCGACCACGGCGCCGTAGCCGTGGGTGTACTGCAGGTGGCGGTTGACCCAGGACCGGCCGCTGTCGGGCAGCCCGCTCGGGTTCAACTCGCGGGCCGAGGCCAGCACCTGCGTCTTCTGACCGTTGAGCACGTAGCGGTCGGCGTCCACGTCGTTGAACGCGTAGTAGCCCTTGATCGACTGCAGGCTCTCGAACGTGTCAGTGGTGAACGCCGGGTCCCACAGGCGAATGTTGCGGATCGTGTCCTGGTTGTCGGCGAGGTCGTTCGACGTGAGCCCGTCCTGGTACTTGTAGGGCGAGATGCCGACGCCGCCGATGCCGATGGCCTCGCGCGTCGCGTCGATGTTGCGCCGCAGGTACGGCCGTTCCTTCGCGTTCTCCGCGGGGTTGACGCGCAAGCTCTGCACCAGTGCGGGGTAGATCGCGCCAACCACGACTGAGAGCACCAGCCACAAGCCGATCGCGACACCAGGGAACGTCCACCCCCGTCGCCGCACGTTGGCCAGGAGCAACACGAACGCGACCAACGACGCGAACGCGAGCAGGTTGATCGCTGGCAACCGCGCCTTCACGTCGGTGTACGTCGCGCCCTGCACCACCCCGTGACCGGAGTACACGAGCGCGAAGCGCTGCACGATGTAACCGAAAAACTTGATCAGAGCGAGGCCGGCGAACAACACCGAAAGGTGCGCCCGCACTTGGGGCGTGACGCGGTCAAGGGCTGCCGGCGCGAGACGGATGCCGCCGTTCAGATAGTGGGCCACGGCGGTGAGCAGCGCCGTGACCAACACCGCGGTGAAGAACCAGCCGACCAGAAACTGCAGGAACGGCAGTCGGAAGACGTAAAAGCTGACGTCCTTGTGGAACAACGCGTCCTTCGTCCCGAACGACTGGCCGTGACGGAACAGCAACCAGTGCTGCCACTCGCCGGCCACGCCGAAGCCGGCGATCAACGAGAAGATCGCGGCCAGGATCGTGCGCAAACGCGCCGCGTTCGACCCGACCACCTCGCGGTAGCGCGCCACGATCTCGTCGCCAGGCCCAAGAGGCCGGAACGCCGGCGCGAAGCGGTCCGCCAAAACCAGGTTGCCCCAGAGCAGGGCGAAGAAAATCAGACCGAACCCGATGACGAGCATGAACTGCGAGCCAACGATCGTGCGGAACACCTTCGTAAAGCCGACCTCGTCGAAGAAGAGGTAATCGGTGAAGGTGTGCGCCACGCCCTGCAGCACGAAGAACAGTACGAAGAGGCCGGCGAGAATCGGCAGCAATGCGAGGCGGCCACGCGGATTACGCCGACGCGGCAAATCGGTCACGGTTGTCACAACCGAGAACCTAGGCCGTCGGTACCACCACGCATCGACAGCCCGGGTGCGCGGGCGGGTGGAGGTGCCCAGTCGGGAAGGGGGTACCGGCCGGGACGGCACCGGCGAGGCCGTTGTCGTCACAGTCGGTGCAGCACGGCTTGGCCGGGTCGCTCGCCCACACTCCGGGTGTGCCCGGCTTCGTGGCCGCGTGCACACCGACGGCCCACGCGCTCAACAGCCAGTCGTTCGCCAGACGCGCGACGCGTTGGGTCTTGGCCTCGCGATACGCGGAACTGATTCGATCGCTGGCGGTGATCTGATCGTCACCCACCGCGGCTGCTTCATGTAGCCGCTCGTCGAGTTGACGTCGGAGCGGCAACACCAACTCCATTGCCAGATCGTTGGCCACGCGGGCAACGAGTTCGTCGCGTACATCGACGGGTGTGCCCGTTATCGCGGCACCCGCGCGCGCGGCGTCGGCCAACGCCGGCTCGGCGATCGCCATATAGGTCGACAGGTGGTCAGACTCGGCGCCCAAGGCTGAGTCCGCGTTCACCGAGCCGCGGACGGACCGCAACCGGTCGAGCACGAGGTTCTGCTCGTCCTGCAGCGCGCGCTTGATGCGCCGCGCGAGGTGTTCGCTCAACCCCGAGCAGGTTTCGTCGCGTGCGGCGACGCGCTTGGAGAGCGGATCTTCCTCGGGCGGCGCCGGCTTGGCCTTTTTCGGCTTCGGCTGTTGAAGGGTTTCCTTCGCGGCGGCGACCGACTCAGCGCGATCGTGGCGGAGGCGTTCGAAGAGGCCGTCAGCCGTTGACGCATTCGACGGCTCCGGCAGAGGTTCCGCAATCGGTTCCGGTTCCGGCTCAGGTTCCGACGCAACCGCGACGACAGGTTCGACCGCCGGTTCGGGCTCCGGCGCGGGCGCGGGCGCGGGCTCAACCGCCACGACTGGTTCGGGCAGCGGCCCCGGCTCAGATGCCGATCCCGGTTCCGGTTCCGGCGCAGGCTGAACCGCGACAACGGGCGCAGGCTCGACGACAACCACTGGCGGACGGGCGCCCTTCTTGCCCTTTCGGTGCGGGCGGCTCGGGATCTCTTCGCGAGGCTTTGGCTCCGGCGGCAAGTCCACCATGGGCGTCGACGCGAGCGAATCGGCCCGCAACGGATCAATGGCCGCGTTCATGCGGCGCCCAACCTCTTCGGCAGCCGCCTTCGCTTGGACGTCGGCCACGTCGAGTTCGGCGGTGACCGTGTCGAGCGTGGAGCGCACCACGTCATATGCCTGGAGCAACCGTTCGCGCCCGGCGCGCAACTGTTCGATCTGCGTGTTGGCCACGCGGCGGCGATGCCGCACGTCAGACAACACCTCGTTGCGTTCGGCCTTGGCCCGTTCGACCGTCTCGGTGGCCGCGGCTTGCGCTTCGGCCACTATGGCCGCGGCGGCCGCGGTCGACTCGGCGGTCACGCGTACCGCTTCGTCGTTCGCGGCCCGCAGGATCTCGGCGGCTTCGGCGTCCGCCGCGGTACGGCGGACCTCGAGAATGTTCGCGGCCTCGTTCGTCAGTCGTTGCGAGTCGTCCCGCGCTTGCTGCACGACGCGCTCGACGTGTTCCTCGGCCCGCCCGCGAATATCGGCGGCCGCTTCGTGCGCGCTGCGCAAGATCCGCGCCGTCTCGTCGCCCAGCGCGCCGGCGAGCTTGCTGTCGTCGAGCACGGGGTTGTCGGCCCGCGCTTCCGCGTCGCGCAGCTGCCGGCCGAGTTCGTCGATCTGCGCCTGCAGGCCGCGCACGTGCTCGGCGACGCTGCGCAGGTATTCTCGTACCTGGGTTGTATCGAACCCGCGCAACGCCAAGCGAAAGCCGATGTGTTCAATTGCTTCCGAGGTTAAAAGCGCGCGGATCTCGGGCCGCTGGTCGGCCATGCGACGAGATTAGGACCCGCCGCGGTGCCGACCGTGGCAATCGGCGCTAGCCGAGCAAACCGCTCAGCACGCCGCTCAGCCCCTTGATCAACGGTGCGAGCGGGTCGGCCACCACCGGTTCCGAGTCCCGCACGGGCTCGGTTGGCGGTGTGACGACGTCGTCGGGCGGTGTTGTTAGCGGCGTGACGGCCTTCACCGGGATCTTGTTCGGCTGCGGGATCAGGATCACGGTGTTCGGGTCGAGCACCTGCGTGGCCACGTTGTTCACCACTGGAACGACCACAGCGTCAACACCGGGGATCTCGGCGGGGATCGCCCGGATGCCTTGGGACACCGCGATCAGTCCCCACGATGCGCCTTCGGCGCGCAGGGCCATTACCTCGCTCATCGCGGTCGCGTCGAGCCGACCCGCCTTGGCGAGTTCGGCGGCCACGACGGCTTCACCGACGGACAGGTCGGGCGCGAGCACCGTGAGGTCGGTCCAGTTCTGGGCGACCGAGAGCACGTGGTTGCGCACCTCGTCGGTCGAGTTCTGGGCCAGCAGCGTGAGGCCGCGGCTGCGCGAGGACAGGGCAGCGTCGAGTTCGAGTGCGACGCCCATGAGACGCCGGTCCCAACTGTCGGACGGGTTCAGCGACAGCGGCGTCGTGCTGCCGAGCGTGGAGCCGGTGACGCCGGCGATGACGGCGCGACGCAGGACCGGAACCCTGAAGGTCTGCTCGGTCGTGCGAATGGTCGCCGCGCCTCGGTACGCACCGACTTCGAGGCTCAGCGCCTGATGCACGCGGGCGACGCCGTTGACCGTGACCCGGGCCGCCTGCGTGACGAGTTCAAACGGCTTGGTAGCAGTGACGAGCACATCGCCACGCGTGAGGCGCGGCGATGTGCCATCAAAGGTGATCGTGGTACCCGACCGGGCGAACATGCGCCCAGCTGCGGTCTGCACGATCGCGATCCCCCGGGTGACGGTTAGTGCATCGCCTGACCGCAGCGGCGAATTCGCCGCTGCGGTCGGCGATACCCGGTGAACCGTGACCGCGGCGTCACCAGGAACTAGCCGAGCTGAGCCCGGGGGCAACGATGTCTCCGGACGCGTCGTGGCGTACGCCACGCCCGCTCCGAGGGCACCGACGACAAAAGCTGCACCTACGCCCACCGTGAAGACGCGGCGATAGGCCCGACGAGAAGTCGAAAGTTTGTTCTGAGTTGTTGCGGTCACCTTCTCTTAATCGGCAGCGCCGGCAAAGAGATGAGGATTGTTGTGCCTTTTTTTGGTTCGGACTCGACCAGAACCGAACCGCCCAACGCGTCCGCGACCCGCTTGACCAACGCGAGACCCAGACCGAGCCCGCCGAAATTGCGCGTATCGGATCCATCGCCCTGGGCGAAGTCCGAAAACGCCTTCGCTTGTTCATCCGGGCTCATGCCGATGCCGCGGTCGCTCACCGCGAACACCACGCGGCCGTCATCGCCCACGCCAACGCTGAGTGAGATGCTGCCGCCGTCGGGCGAGAACTTCGCCGCGTTGTCGACCAGTTCGTCGAGCACCCGCGTGAGCCATTGGCGATCCGCGCGGATCTTGGGGACCGCGCGCGCCGCGCGCTTCACGATCTTGTGCTTCGCGCCGAGCGTCCGCCACCAGCGCTCGGCCACGTCGGCGACGAGCTGGCGCGGGTCGATTTCTTCCATGCGCAGGTTCACGCGCCCGGCCCCACTCGACGCGAAGAACTCGAGCATCTCGACGATTCGCTCGAGGCGCTTGGCCGAGTCGAGGATTTCCTTTTGCAGCGGCTTCACCTGCTCGGGCGTCATGTTGCGCCGCGTGAGCAACTCGCTGAAACCAATCACGCCGGCGAGGGGCGTGCGCAGTTCGTGGCCGACGTGGGACAAGAACTCGGTTTTCATGCGGTCGACTTCGCGTTCGCGCGTGAGGTCGCGCAGCACGAACACGCCCCCGGCGAGTTCGGAGGACGGGCCGCGCAGTGCGCCACCCGACACGATCACCGGCACCGCCTTGCCGTCGCGGGGCGTGAGCGTGGCCGCGCTCGACCACCGCCGGGCGATGGGCTGGCGCAACCGGGGCGCGAGGTCCACGCCGTCGTCTGAGACGAGCTGCACGACGTCGCTGGCCGGGCGGCCGCGCGCGGTCGACGCGCTCACGCCGATCAACTCTTCGGCCGCGGCATTGAAGTCCGTGACGCGGCCGCGCGAATCCACGGCGACAAGCGCCTCGCCCATGCCGGCGACGATGGCTTCGAGCCGGTTGCGCAAACGCGCTTCGGCGTCGGCCGCCTCGCGCAACGCCGCGGTCTGATCTTCGAGGGAACTGGCCATGGCGTCGAACGTCGCGCCCAACACACCGACCTCGTCGGAAACGTCGAGGTTGGCGCGCGCGGTGAGGTCGCCTTCTTGGATCGCAGTCGCCGCCAACGTGAGCCGACGTACGCGGGCACCAATCCGCTCGCCCACGAAGGCCGCCAACATCAGCGCCAAGAGCGTGCCGCCCAACGCGATCAGGAACAGCGTGCGGAACAACGACTCGCGCGTCTGGTCCACGATCGTCGTCGGTGTAGTCGCCACGAGCACCATCACCGGCGTGCCGCTCGCGTCTTCAACGGGACGCGACGAGAAAAACAATCCGTCGAACGACGCCGACTTCGGCAGTCCCGTAGCCAACACGCTCGCGGTCAGCGCGCGCGCCTGCGCGCTCACGGGAAACTCGGGGGTGGAGGACAGGCGCTGCGTCTGGGTGACGAGCGCGAGGCGCAGACGTGGGTCGTCCACGGTGCGTCCGTTCAGGTACGAATCGTTGAGCAGCGACGCCGCGACCACCGTGCCGAGGTGGCTGCGGCCTCCGGCGGGATTGTCGGCGAGCACGGGCACCACGCCGAGCGCGACCGCGTCCGTGTTGACCACGGCGACGGTGCTCACTTCGACGCTGCGGCTGCCCGCTTCGGCTACCGCGGCCGACCCGGCGATCGGCACCAGCGCGGCGGGGTCGAAGCCGGTCGCGCCCAGCACTTTCCCGTCTGAACTGAAGTACGCCACGGGCAGATTCGACAGGAACTTGTCGGACAACTCGGCAAGGTCCTGGTCCAGCCGGCCGTTGCGCACCGGAGTCTTCGCCAAGTCGAACAGCAGCGCGCCGCGACTTGTCGCGATGGATTGCGCGGCCAGCCGCGCACCGCGCAACGCGATCTCGCTTTCGCGGCCGAGCAGGCCGACCTCGGTGCGGGCCCGCGCGTCGAGGCGCACCGCGGCCTCGTGTTCGACCGTGTCAGAAAGCACCGCTGACAGCGCGAGCGACAACACCAACACCATGAGCAACAACACGCCGGCGGCCGACGCCGCCACGCGGGCGGCGAGTGAACGCCGGCTCGCAACGAGTACCGATCCGAGGATTAGGACCGAGCCGATGACCAGGGCGGTATCGCCCATGCCGGTGGAGTCGAGCGTTTGGCCGTAGGTGGCCACAGCGAGCGCGGCGAGCGCACCCCAGAGCAACTGCTTGGCCAGGCCGCGTTCTTCCCACGCGATCGCGCCACCGAGCACCACCACCACGCCCGCGGCACGAAGCCCGATGACCGTCGCGGTCGGCCCGTCCACGATCAGCGAACCGCGGAAGAACGCAGCGGTGGCGAGCGCCCCGAAGCCGGCGCCGATCGGCGCGCGCACCCACGGTGGACGCAACACGACCTCGCCGCGCAGCAACGCCATCGCCAAGCCCGCGGCGGCGGCCAGGAAGGCCACGAACTCGGCCGCGAAGGTGAATTGTGCGCTCGTCGACATGGGCGTTACCCGACCGAGGTCGGAGTGCGACCAGTCTGGGGTTATTGCCGGGTTCTGCGCCATCGCCCGTTAGGGCCATAGGCGCATAGTCCGAATTAACTAGTTACCGGGGCTCTGACCAGCCAATTTAGGGACGTCTCCACCGTTGGCGGCCAGCGCGGCGAGCGCATCGTTGAGGGTGGTGACCTTCACGACTTTGAGGTCTTTTCCGGCGTGTTTGGTCGCATCGGCGTACTCACCCGGCGGCACCAGGAACAGCTTGGCGTGGGCCGCTCGCACCGCCGCCGTCTTCTGCACGACGCCGCCGACCTCGCCGACCCGGCCGTCGATGTCGATTGTGCCCGTCACGGCCACGTTTCGGCCGCCGGTCAGTTCCCCCGGGGTCAGATCGTCGATGAGCGCCAACGTAAACGCGAGGCCGGCGGAGGGCCCGCCGATGCCCGTCGTGTCGATCTTGACTTCGAAGGGCAGGTCGAACTTGTGGGCCTTGGTGCCCAGGCCGATGCCGAGGCACGGCCCGTTGCCGGTGTCGGCCGCCGTCGTGCACGACGTGTCGGTGCGGCTCCCGAGCTTGATGCTCTTTTGCACGACCGAGCCGTCGGCCTTTTGCACGGTGGCGTTGAGAGTGTCGTTGAACTTGTGCTTCTGCAAGATCGCCACCAGGTCGGTCGCCAAGAGCGTCGGTGATCCGTCGGCCGCGGTAATCGCGTCGCCCGCTTCGAGCACGCCGCGTGCGGGGACGTCACCGCTCGCGATGCCGGTGATGAGCGCGCCCTGGCCGTGCTCGGTGACGGTGTAACCCAGCGTGCGGAACGCGAGCACCACCGCGGCCTGCTTCGAGTCCGTCATGTCCTGCTGGGCTTCGCGGTTGTACTGCTGCTCGGTCGAGCCGCCGAGCAAGTCCTTCTTCGCGATCAACTCGTAGTTGTCGTCGAACCAGTCCCGCACGAAGTCGTAGGGCCGCACGACGGTTTCGAGCGACACCGTGGTAAGCAAGAAACTGCCCTTCGGTGGGTAGGCCTTGTCCTTGGGCACGCTCAGAAGTTGATTGATCGGATCGGCGCCGCCGGGCGCGAGCGCGACGTACGCCAATTGAATGTTGCTGCTGAGAATTGCGAGGGCGATGAGGACGCTCAGCGGCCCGCCGATTAGCGCCCACCAGTTTTTTCGTGGCGCTTCAGGCGGCGTCCAATGCAAAGGACCTCGCACTACCCTCCCGGTCGTGTCCCGCCGCGTCTCGTCGTTTGTGAGGGTGTCCATTGGGGACGCCCAGCCTGCCACGCCGCGCCGCCACGCTCGATTCAGGGGACGGGCATGAGCGATCAAACGCCTGAAGAACCCATCGAAGATCTGTTCGCCGACCTCGAGGTGTCGTGGTTGCGCGAGGCGGATCTAGTCGACGAGTGGATCGACGCCACCCCTGCCCCCGAACCGGTGCAAGCGCCGCCGCCCGAGCCCGAGCCGGAACCCGAGCCTGAGCCTGAGCCTGAGCCTGAGCCGGGGCCCGAACCCGAACCGGAGCCGGTGTTCGCGGCTGCGCCCGAACCCGAGCCTGTGCCGGCGCCCGAACCCGAACCGGAGCCGGTGTTCGCGGCCGCGCCCGAACCCGAGCCACTGTTCGTGCCGGAACCCGAGCCCGAGCCGATGTTCAGCTTCGAGCCGGAGCCGGCGCCGGCGCCCGCGCCAGAGCCACTGGTCGAACCCCAAAGCGACGACTACGAGGCACCGGCCGTATTCGAGCAACCGGCGCCGTTCGACTTGTCGCAGTTCGTGGACGAACCCCTCGATGCGGACGCGCCGCAGCGGGAAACCGACGCGGTGTTTGTCGAGACCGCGCCGCTTTTCGAACCGGAGCCGTACGTCGCCCCAGTGGCATTCGTCGAGCCCGAGCCGTACGTCGCGCCGATCCCCGAACCGTTCGAGGTGCCTCAGGACCGCGGCCCCATGCGGGCGGCGCGTCGCGCCCGTGCGCCGCGCGTACCCAAGGTGCGCACACGCGGCGCCGGCCAACGTCGTTCGTTCGTGGCGCTCGCGTCCATCGTGGTTGCGCTCGGCGTCGGCTTGAGCGTGGCGTTGATCACCGTGATCGGCGTCGCCACCTACGTCATTCAGCACGCGCTCAAGTAGCGCGCTGGGCGCGGCTACTCGGCGACGGTGTCGACGAGCGCGAGGTGCACGACGTAGCGCTGCTTCGCCGAGTGCGGCGGGTGGCACGCGAACAACGTCGCCGTCGGCGTCTCGGTCTGGTTCACGATCTCGAGCTGGTTCGGGAACACGATCTGTGAACTCGTCATGCTGTACGTGCTCTTCTGCCCGTTGATGTGGAAGATCACGATGTCGCCCGGCTCGAGTTCGTTGATCCGCAGGAAGGGGTGCGTGTGCGTGACGCGGTGGCCCGCGAACACTGCGTTGCCGTTCTCACCCGGGAACGCAGTACCGGGCCAGTGGCTCGGACCGAAGTCGATGTTGCGCAGGGTGATGCCTTCCATGATCCGGTGGTTGAGGCCGATCTTGGGGATCTCAATTGTGCCGATCTCCACAATTGGTTCCGGCGCATACGAACCGGGGTTGGACACGGGCTTGGCCTGACGCGGCGCGGGCGGCGCCACCGTGGTCGGCGGCGGCGGAATCGTGGTCGGCGTGGTGGTGGTCGTGGGTGCCGCCGCAGCCGTGCGAATCGGCGTGGTCTTCTCGGTGCGCTTGATGACCGCGGCACCGCCGACGGAGAACAACAGGCCCGCGAGAAGTACGACGAGTAGGCGTTTCGAACTTCCCATAGGCAACATTGTTCTATGTCCGCGGCCGAAAATCCTCCCGCGGACCGGCGACGCGCCGCGGCGATGGCGGGTCATACCGGTGACATCGAGGTCGCGCGGCGTCTGTCCGCCGACCCCGATCCGTCGGTGCGGGCGACCGCTATAGCCGCGCTGGCCAGGGCAAACGCCCTCGACACGGAGGCGTTGCTGGCGGGTCTGCGCGACCCCGACGCGGGCGTGCGGCGGCGCAGCGCGACGCTCGCGGCTTCTGCGGAAAACCGCGCCGCGGTCGCGGCGGCGCTGCTCGCGCTACTCGACGACGGCGAGCATGTGACCGCGGAGGCCGCGGCCTGGGCGCTCGGCGAATGGGCCGACACCAATCCGCGCCTCGACGAGACGCTCGCTGCGCTCATCACGATGACCACGTCGCACGACGAGCCGCTATGCCGGGAAGCCGCGGTCGCCGCGCTTGGCGCGATCGGCGACGAACGCGGGCTCGACGCGATTCTCACGGCCTGCGGCGACAAGCCCGCCATCCGTCGACGCGCCGTGCTGGCCCTCTCGCCGTTCGAGGGCCCACGCGTCGAGGCTGCCGTGGACAAAGCGCTCGCCGATCGCGACTGGCAGGTACGCCAAGCCGCCGAGGACCTTCGCCGCTAGGGGTTCGGACTCATGGACTGGCTCAACCCCGCATTGCGAACCTCGCCCGTATCGAGATCGCGAATGATGGCGTCGGGCACGTGCTTGCCGTCCACAATGCGATCGCTAGGAACGACCTCGAGCAAGTAGCGGTGCTGGCTGACCAGCAGTTGATCCCCGTTCGATCCGTAATTGCCGTAGTACGTGCCCGCAAGCGTCACTTGATACGCGGTGAAGTTGCGGGGACCGCCGTCAGGGTGGCGCGTGGGCAACGTCCACGTCCCCGTCCTGGCGCCCGGCGTCAGCGTCCAAACAGCAGGGCGACCGTCCGCGCCCTGGATCCACGCGTCGACAGTCGAGTCAGAGTTGTTGACCCCCTGCACCGACACAGTGTTGGGCGCTGGGACGGGCGCCGCTGTCGTGGTCGTAACCGACGGAGCAAGGGTTGCGTGCGGCGTAGAGCGGCGGCCAACCGTCGTCGTTGTCACGGCAGCCGGCGCGCTCGTCGCTGTCGTCGTGGTGGGCGGTGCGGTCGGCGGTGGGGTGGTCGAGTCCACGAAGTCCAGCGGCAGCGAACTGGACGTGGTCGAACACCGGTATGCCCCGGATGAGCCGTTTATCCGGCGCGAAGTGACTAGTAGGCCCACGGTCCTTCTACGAGTCGCGGGAGCACGTGGACGGGGTGCGCTTCGACTTGCGTGTCGACCGGTCCATCCGGTGGCCAGAACACGAGTTGGCGCAGGACGTAGACAAGTTCGGTCAGCCACACGCGCTCACGCAGGTCGGGCGCCGCGAACATCTCCGGGTAGTCCGCCTGCAACCACGGCACGATCCGCGGATAGGCCGGGGGCACTCGTAGCCACTGACCGTCTTGGCGAATGAGAGACACCAACTCGGCGTCGCGCGGACCGAGACGGATCCACTCGTAGTCCAGCAGCGCGGTGATGCGGCCGTCCGCGGCGAGCACGTTGGAAAATCCCGCGTCACCGTGAACGACCGAGTCGCACGGATCCGCGAAAGGGTCGTGCGGCGCGAGCTCGTCGATGCGTGCGGCGGCGGCCCGCACGACACCGGCGTCGACGAACGGCGTCGCGAGCGCGGCGTCGACGAGCGGCGCCCATCGTGGATGCGGCAAGGCCAACAGATCGTGCCCCACGACTCCATCGGCCTCGTCCTTTGCCACCGACGCGTGGTCGCGCAACAGCGCCAGCACGTCAGCGGGCGGCGTCCACGCGTGCAACACCCGCAGCATCTCGGCGAACTCTGAGACCACGCGCCGCAGCTGGGGCTCGGGCATCGTCAATGACTGTTCCCAGAGCGCGGCACCTTCGACCCGTCGCACGAACATCCAACTCAGCTCGTCGTCGCGACCCCACTCGACGATGTCGGGATAGAGCAATTCGCGCGGCAAGGCCGCCGCGACCGACGCCTCTCGGACGAGCCGCTCGCGATCGCCGCGAAAGCACACCCGCACGACGAGGTCATCGCAACGCCAGGCATCGTTCGAGTTGCTGTCAAGGAACTCGACGTCGTCGGGAACCCGCAACTCCGTGACAGCCGCGACCCGCGCCAACCGCTTACGGGCGGGGTTGATCCCCCACTCCTCGTTGTCCTCGTTAGCGATCGGCACCCATGAACATCACTCGCAATGAGTCGAAGGATTCAAGGCATTTACCGGCGCCGAGCACAACGCACTCAAGTGGCGCCTCGACCAGGTGAACCGGAATCTGCGCTTCGACCGCGATGCGCTGGTCGAGGCCCGACAGCATGCCGCCACCGCCGACCAGATGAATGCCCTGGGAGATGAGGTCTTGCGCGAGCTCGGGCGGCGCCTGGGCGAGGCACTGCAGCACGGACTCGACCATCGCCTTCACGTTCTCCTCGATCGCTTCGCGCACGACCTCGGCCGTGAGGATGATCGTCTTCGGCAGGCCCGACATCAGGTCGCGCCCGCGCACTTCCAGGCCCGGCACCAAGCCTTCAACCGGATACGCGGAGCCGATGTGCATCTTGATTTCTTCCGCCGTGCGTTCACCGATCGCGATACCGAACTCGCGCCGCACGTAGCTCTGGATCGACGCGTCGATGTCGAAGCTGCCCACGCGAATCGCCTGCAGCGCGACGACGCCGCCCAGCGAGATCACCGCGGTCTCCGACGTACCGCCGCCGACGTCCACCACCATGTTGCCGAGCGGTTCGTGGATGGGCAGGCCCGCGCCGATCGCGGCCGCCATCGGCTGCTCGATCAAGAACGCGGCCGCGGCGCCAGCGCGGCGCGCCGCCTCTTCCACCGCGCGCTTTTCGACTTCGGTGATAGCCGACGGCACACAGATCAATACGCGGGGCCGGTTGAAACGCGACACGCCGGCGCGCTGCAGGAGCAGGCGGATCATGCGCTGCGTGATGTCGAAGTCCGTAATGGCGCCTTGGCGCAACGGACGGACCGCCACGATGTAACCGGGCGTGCGCCCGATCATCTGCCAGGCCTCGCGTCCCATCGCCAGCACCTCTTGGGTGCGGCTGTTCAGAGCGATCACGCTGGGCTCGTTCAGCACGATGCCAACGCCCTTCGCGTACACGAGGGTGTTGGCGGTACCAAGGTCGATGGCGAGGTCCCTAGCCAGGACGGCCACCCTCGTCGTCGCGGCGGCCGCGCTGGTCGTAGTCGTCGCGGTCAGGCGCGAGGGCCTGCAGCTCGCGGCGGAACGCGTCGATGCCCGTGTCGACGCCGGTTGGCTTGCGTTGGCGCAGCCAAATGATCGTGCAGCCCACGGCAGTAAAGATCGCGGCGAGCCCTAGATATATGAGATTGCTCAACGGACCCGCACCGACATAGAGCCAGAGCGTATGCGGGGCGATGCCTGTCGGCGTGAAGCCGTCGGTAGTCTCGATGCCGGTGGAACCCTTCGATGGCGCAGACGACGAGGCCGATCGCGGCTGGGTTCACCCCGACGACCGCCTTTGGCGGCATCCGTCGGAGATGGGAATGGCCGGTGGTGGCGGCGGTGCAGCCACGGCTCCGGCACCCAAGGTCAAAGTGCCCAATGTGTTCGCCATCGCGGGTCTCGCCGGAGTAATCGGCGCACTGATGACCGCGGGCCTCATCGCGGCCATCGGCGGGTTCAACGGGCGTGTCCATCCGGTGCGCAGCATCGAGCGGGTCGCCGCTACCTCGGTGGTGAAGACGTCGAACACCCTGGCCTCGGGTAGCAGCGTCGTATCGGTCGCGCAACGCCTCCGGCCCGCGATCGTCGAGGTGCGGGCCACGACGGGTAGCGGGCAGAAGGTGTCGGGGTCGGGCGTCGCGTTTCGCACCGACGGCCACATCCTGACGAATCGCCACGTCGTCGAAGGCGCGGCGAACGTGATCGTGATCGCGTCGGACGGCCGATCCCTCACCGCCAAGATCGTGGGTACTGACGCCGACACCGATGTCGCGGTGCTCAAGGTTGATACTGAGATACCCGTCGCTGTCCTTGGCACCACGAGCGGGCTGCAGGTCGGGCAACAGGCAATTGCCATCGGATCGCCGCTCGGCCTATCCGGCGGACCGTCGGTGACCGTCGGCGTGGTCAGCGCGCTCGGTCGCCGCATCGACAGCGAGGGCGGCGCGCCGCTCGTCGACATGATTCAAACCGACGCGCCCATCTCTCCCGGCTCGTCGGGCGGCGCACTGGTCGACTCGGACGGCAACGTGATCGGAATCACCACCGCGATAGCGGTGAGCGAGGTCGGCGCCGAGGGCCTCGGGTTCGCCACGCCGATCGACATCGCACGCGACGTCGCCGAACAGTTGCTCAGCACAGGTCATGTGGTGCACGTGTGGCTCGGCGTGCGCGGCGAGGACCTCGAGTTGTCGATGGCGAAGTCGCTCGGGCTCGCCGGTGGCGCGCTCGTCAACGAAGTGACCAAGGACAGCCCGGCCGACCTCGCGGGCCTTCACCCGCAAGACATCATCACCACCGTGAACGGCAAGCACGTGAGTGGCATCGCCGATGTGATCGTGAACGTTCGTACTCGCAAGGTCGGCGACATCGTGAAGGTCGTCGTGTGGCGCGAGGGCAAGCCGCACACGTTCGCGGTCACGCTAAAAGAGCGAAACCTCTAACTACCCGCCGTACACAAGCAAGTCCCCCGGCTGGCAGTCGAGCACCTCGCAGATCGCGGCCAGCGTCGAGAAGCGGATGGCGCGGGCCCGGCCGTTCTTGAGGATCGACAGATTCACGACGGTGACGTCAACCTGTTCGGCCAGTTCGGTCAGCGTCATGGCGCGCGCTTCGAGCAACTCGTCGAGTCGAACGGTGATACCGGACTCGGAATCGGCGGACACGTCAGACGGTGCCTTCGACGTCTTGGCGCAAGCGCACGCCTTGCGCGAACACCTCGGCCAGAGCGAACACCCCCAGCGCGATCATCGGTCCGGTAAAGGAGATATCCGTGCTCGTGGAGAGATCGCCATCGAGCGAGAAGGCCAGTTCGGAATTCATCATCGAGCCGAAAATGCCGACCAATGGGATTCCAAGGAGGAACAGAAACCCGATGCTCCTGAGTCGCGCCACGTTCTTCTCGCTGAACGGGTCGCCGTCACGCACCGACAGCAATATCAAGCGCGCGAAGTAGGCGAAGGCGAGTGTGAGCAGAATTGGCCCGATGTCACGGGCGGCCACGAGCCACTTGTCGTGGCGGTCCGCGTGGGTCAGCTGCGACGTCACGTCGACGGTTTCGGGCCTCACCACGTGCTTCGGCAGTTCCTTCAGATGCCGGCCGTCGATCTGGTGGTGCACCGCGATCGTGTCGCGGCCCTTGCCGGTCACCGCCTGGCCAACCGTGAGAAGACCGAAGATCCCACCGACGACGAGGAGCAGTGTTGCCAAACCCGCCAAGAACCTCACGCCAGTAGGCGAGGTCGCTTTCATTCCGTACCCCTATCGATAATCGTTATTATCGATTAACGATACTAACGATTATCGATATGTCAAGAGGTTCAGCGCGAGCGGCGGCGCACGCCGATAACGGCGCCGACAATCCCGGCGACGGCGGTTCCGCCCACCACCGCCATCGAAAGTTCCTGCCGCTTCGTCGGTGACAGTCGCTGCCACCACGTCGGTCGGCGAGTCGCGACGAGCGCTTCGCGGTTGTCGAACACCGGCGCCCAGCCCTCGGAACGCAGGGTGTCGCTCGCCACCACCCACGGGTGCGACGCCAGCGCGCCGATGCCGCGGTTCACGGTTTTGCCGAAACGCACGCGGCGCACCGCGCGCCGCACCGGTTCGGGCAGCGCGACCACTCGTCCTCCGGACAACGCCCGGGCTTCGTCCTCGTTAATCCACCCGGCGGGCGCGACGTTGCGCACACCGCTGATCTCGTTGTCGAGCACGACTGCCACCGCGCCGGCGAGGTCTTCCACGTGCAGGAACTGCACTGGGCGCGATCCGTCACCCGAACCGAGCCCCGCGATGCCTTCGAGGTCGGCGGCGGGCCAGTCCTGCTCACCCGGCACCACGACTGCGCAGGGGCGCAGGATCGTGACGCGGCACGCCGGGTGGTCGGCGGCCCATTCGTGGCTGCGCCGTTCGACCTCGGCCCGCGCCGCCACTTCGTCGGTGGCGGGGTTCGGCCGCAGTGTCGCGTCTTCGGTGAGCGGAATCGGGTTGTCGGCCCACGCGCCGTAGACCGCGGCCGACGACAGCAGCACCACGTGGTCGGCGCCAATGCCGGCGGCGGCATCGAGAATTGCCTCGGTGTCCCGCGGTTCGGCTGCGTGCACGACCGCGGTCGCACCGGCGAGCGCGGCCTTCAATTCGATGGTGGAGCCGGAAGGCGACGCCTCGATCACCTCGTGGCCGTCGAGGCGCAATTTGCGCACAATGGCGGCCCCTACGGAGGTGTTCGGGCCGAGAACTGCAGTGGTCGCCATCGCCCTACGATGCCCTTATGTCAGACGATGGTCCAGTCGGGCCCAACCCCTTCGACGGGATTCCGCTCTTCAAGGACCTCGCAGGCATGTTCCAGAACGGGGGCACGCTCAATTTCGACATCGCGCGCCAGACCGGTTTGTGGGTCGCGACCGGTGGAAAAAGCGAGTCGAACGTCGACCCGGTCCAGCGCATGCGGTACGAGGAGTTATTCACGATCGCGGCGCTGCATGTGGGCGAAGCGACCGGCCTTGTGATCGAAGCCGCCGCGGCGGCCGTGCAGATCGCCACGCGCGCCGAGTGGGCCGCGACCGCGCTCGACGCCTACCGGCCCATCCTTGAACAACTCGCAACCGCGGTCGGCAACGCCAACGATCCGATCGCCGGGGTTGAAGTCGACGAGGCGATGGGCTTCCTCGGCGGGCTCGGCAAGATGATGAGCCCGGTACTTATCGGCATGCAGGCGGGCGTGATGGTCGGCCAACTCGCGCAGCGCGGGCTCGGCCCCTACGACCTGCCGCTCCCCCGCCCCGCGGGCGCCGCCTTGCAGATCGTGGCCACCAACCTCGATGCCTTCGCCGCCGAGTGGGACTTGCCGATCGACGACCTGCGCCTGTGGGTGCTCGTCGAGGAACTCTCATTTCATGTGGTCCTGGGCGCGCCGGCGGTGCGCGCCCGTATCGAGGAACTGGTCGGTCAGTACGTGTCGGGTTTCAACGTCGACGGTTCGAACATCGAAGAGCACCTCGGCGAGATCGATCCGTCCGACGCCGGGTCCCTCGAGCGCATCCTCGGCAACCCCGAGACGCTGCTCGGCGCCATCCAAACCGACGCGCAGCGCGACACGCTCACCCAACTCACCGCGGCGGTCGCCGCGCTCATCGGCGTCGTCGATCACGTGATGAGCACCGTCGGCCCGCGGGTTACCGGCCAACCCCAAGTGCTCGCCGAAGCGTTACGGCGTCGCCGTCAGGGCAAAGACGAAGACCAACGATTCGCGGAGCGCATGCTCGGCCTGTCTCTAGGACCGAACACGCGTGAGCAGGGCGTCGCGTTCATCGAAGGTGTGATCGAACGTTCCGATCCGGACACGCTCGCGCAACTGTGGAACAAGAAGGCGGGCCTGCCGACTCCGGCCGAGATCAACGCACCGGGTCTGTGGCTCGCGCGGATGGAGTTCGAGAACTAGACGCTTTCGAGCTTGTAGCCCAAGCCGCGGATCGTGGTGATGCGGGCTGGCTTCGCGGGGTCATCCTCGACCTTGGCCCGCAAGCGTTTGATGTGCACGTCCAGTGTCTTCGTGTCGCCCACGTAATACGGACCCCACACGCGATCGATGATCACTTCACACGTGAGCACGCGACCGGGATTCGACATCAACAACTCAAGCAACTCGAACTCCTTGAGCGGCAAGCTCAGCGGTTCACCCCGAAGCGATACTTCGTGGCTGGCCGCGTCCAATCGCAGATCGCCGACCACGAAGGATTCTTCCGGAACGACGTCATCCAACGGTGTACGGCGCAGCGCCGCGCGCATCCGCGCGACGAGCTCGCGTAGACGGAACGGTTTGGTGACGTAGTCGTCAGCGCCGACTTCGAGCCCGACCACCGTATCGATCTCGCTGCCCTTGGCGGTGACCATGATGATCGGTACGCGAGACTTGGCCCGGATCTCGCGGCAGACGTCGAGGCCCGACATCCGCGGCAGCATCACATCCAGCAAGACGAGGTCGGGGCGCACGAGGTCGAACATCTCAAGCGCCGTCACGCCGTCCCGCGCCGCATGCACGAGGAAACCCTCGCGCTTCAGCCCGACGACGAGTGCCTCGACGAAGCTGTCCTCGTCCTCGACGACGAGGACGGTCGGTTGCGTTCCCGGCACGTTCACGATGCTACGAGCGTCTGTTCACACAGACGCGGTCAAAGAGCCGTTGCACACCGAGTGTTCACCTTCACGTCACTCGGAGGTCGCCGGCGGGTCGTCCGTGGTGGGGGCATGCCGACGTCCCGCCTTGCGCACGGCGTCTGTGAGTAAGAACTCGATCTGCGCATTGACGCTGCGCAACTCGTCCGCCGACCACTTTTCGAGGTCGGCGTAGAGCTGCGGCGGCAGCCGAAGCAGGTAGCTCTTGCGGGGCGCCACAAGCTGGCCCCTTACTGGTAGAGCGAGCCCGAGTTGACGACCGGTTGCACGCCGCGATCGCTGCACAACACGACCAGCAGGTTCGACACCATGGTCGCCTTCCGCTCTTCGTCAAGCTCGACGATGTTCTGCTCGCTCAACATCTCGAGCGCGTGATCGACCATCCCGACCGCGCCTTCCACGATCGTGCGGCGGGCCGCGACCACCGCGTTCGCCTGCTGGCGCCGCAGCATCTCGCCGGCGATCTCGGGTGCGTAGGCCAGGCGACGCAGGCGCGTGTCGAGCACGGTGACGCCAGCGACGTTCAGTCGCTCCTGCAGTTCATCTTGCAGGGTGGCCATTACCTCGTCGGCGTTGCCGCGCAGGCTGACCTGACCCTCTTCGTAGTCGTCGTACGGATACTCGCTGGCGACGTGGCGCACCGCGGCTTCGGTCTGGATGAACACGAAGCCTTGGTAGTCCTCGACGTCGAAGGCCGCCTTCGCGGTGTCGACGACCTGCCAGTTGATGACCGACGCGATCTCGACCGGGTTGCCGACCGCGTCGTTGACCTTCAGCGTGTCGCTGTCGAACGTCTTGATCCGCAGCGAGAACGTGCGGCGCACCCGCCACGGGAACGTCCACCAGAAACCCTCATCGCGCACGGTGCCCACGTAGCGACCGAACGACACGAGCACCTTCGCCTGGTTGGGCTTCACGAGGAAGAACCCGACCGGCATCGCCAGCACCTTGATCGTCAACAGAATCGCGAGGACCGTGCAGACCGCGGTCCCCGCTCCCCCGCCCGCCGCCACGGCACCGCCGATCAGCAGGAACGTAATTACGACCGCCGCGACTTCGCTCAGCACGGCGAGCCACCCGTTAAACGCCTTAACCGGACGTTCAGTCATGCCCCATCTCCTCTATCAAAGTGATATCACATTGATAGGCCTAAGCAGACTGAAAGTCAACCCCCGGGTTGGGGACTTCTACGCGGCGTCGGCGCTGGACGCTTCGATGACCTTGGCGAGTTTCTGCAGCGAGGCGGAGTTGCGGGCGGCGAGGATCGGGCGCAGCAAGGGCGTCGCGACCACGATGGGGCCGATCGGGCGCTCGCGCATCTTCACTTCGGTGGTGGCGTCGCCGCGCTTCTTGAGCTGGAACTCGACCTCGCCCTGGAACGGTCCGATGTGGACTTCGAGCACGAGGCGGCGGTGGCCTTGCACGGCGATCGCCTTCGTGTCGTCGTCGACCGTCACCGCTTCGGTTGGGCCGACCGAGTGGTCGAACTCGGTCCCGGGTGCGGGGAAGTCTTCGTCGACGTGGCGGATTTTTTGCGCGCCCACGAGCCAGTCCGGGTAGGTACGCGGGTCCGCGATGGCATTGAAGACTTCGTCGCGCGGTGCCTCGATGGTCTGATGCACTTCGACGGGCGACCACGGCTGGAGCATGTTCATGCTCAGCCGAGTGCCCAAAAGCGACCGGGTTTAAGCCTCGGCGGGCTCTTCTTCGGGGTAGCCCAGATCCCAGTCGAGCGTGAGGTTCTCGCGCTCGGCGTCGCGCACGACGCGCTCGCGGTTGCGCCGGAACTGCGGATCGTGCGGGGGCAGCAGCACCAGGCGGGCCATGGCCCGCTGGCGGAACTCTTCGATGAGTGCGCGGTCGCCGAAGTCGGACTGAATCTCCCAGTGCGGCATGACCGGGCCGAGGTACACGACCCGAACATGTCCACGCGGAGGCTGCGGAGCGGCTTCTGGTGTTTCGGCGAGAGACATAAGGCGGACGATTCTACTGGGCCACGCCGCGACTACCGATAGCCAGCTCAGCCGTGCGCTTGTTGTCGCCTCGGTAGTAGACGATTTCGGCCTTGTCGCCAGGCTCCGTGGCCCGCACCAGGGTCACCAACTCGGCCGCGCTGTCCACGCTCTTGCCTTTAAACGACGTCACCACGTCACCGGTCCGCAAACCCGCCTGCTCGGCCGGCGACCCCTCGGTCACGGACTGCACGACCGCTCCCTTGTCGACGGGCACGCCCAGCTGTTCCTTCAGATTCGACGACATGTCGATGGTGCCCAGGCCGATGAACGCCACTCCCGGCGCCGGTTTGCCCGATCGCAGCCGATCGATGAGCGGACGGATCGAGTCGATCGACAACGCGAACCCGATGCTCTCGACGGGCGCGCCGGCCCCCGAATCCCGGATCACGATCGTGTTCATGCCCACGACTTCGCCGCTGGCGTCGACCAGCGGACCGCCGGAGTTGCCGGAGTTGATCGCCGCGTCGGTCTGAATGAGGTGCTGGAGGTTTTCGCTCGGATCATCGACCGTGCGGTCCAGGGCCGACACGATCCCGCGGGTCACGGTATTGCCCCCCACCAGGGCTAACGCGTTGCCAATCGCCAGCACGTCGTCACCGACGGCGAGCGACGAGGACTTGCCGAGCGTGACCGTTTTGAGACCGCTGGCGTTGCGCACCTTGATAATCGCGACGTCGCGCGTGGGGTCCGCACCTACGAGATCGGCGGGTCGGGCCGTCTTCTCGCCCTCAAAGGTCACGGTGATCCGCTGCGCGCCTTCGATGACGTGGTTGTTCGTGAGCACGTCGCCGTCCGAACTCAGCACCATGCCGGTGCCGGCGCCACGCACCCGCTGCACGGTGGGCCCGAAGAACCCGTCCTGACGCACAAATCCGTCGGTTTCGATGGAAACGACGGCCGGAATGGTCTTGGACAACACGCTCTGGATGTCCATCGCCCGGCCCCGCAGTTTCAGGTTGGAACCGGGAGCGAAGGTAATTCGGGCTCCATTTCCGTCCTGGCGGGTACTTAAAGCCACGATGCCGCCACCGATCAATCCCCCGATTAGCGCCACGAGCAGCAATAACGCCACGCCCGTGCGTTCTTTGGGTGGATTGGGCAATTGGACGGGGTCAGCAAGAGGAGGCTGTAACGGTGCCGAACTCTCGACAAGGACTTCGGTGGGATCGTCAGACATCTGAGGCTCCTACTTGATTCGTATTACTGGGGAACCGAATGGGTTCTGGCGGCGTCTAAGCCGTCAGTCGACAAGGAAGGCGCATCGCATGAACACAGAGTGGATGAGCATCGGGAAATGCCGCGAAGTGCATCCTGCCGTGTTTTTCCCGAGCGACGGTGTCGGGGTCGAAGTCGCGCGCAAGCTCTGCGCGGAGTGCCCAGTGAAGGCGCCATGCCTCGAATATGCGATCGAAAACCGGATCGACCACGGTGTGTGGGGCGGCGCTTCTGAACGAGAGCGACGACGCATCATGCGGCAGCGCCGGCTGGATGCTGCCGCGCTGCGTGTACCTACGACCTAGCCGTTACTTATCGGTCGGCTTCTTGGGGTCGTCGTCGTCTTTGGCGGCGCCTTCGTTGATGCCTTCTTTGAATTCCTTCTGGGCCTGACCAAGCGAGCGCGCCAGCTTCGGTAGACGGGAAGAGCCGAACACCAGCATCACCACGACGAGCACGATGATGAGTTCCGTGGTTCCAAGACCGAACATGGCGAATCCTTTGAACTAAGCGCCACGTTTGGCGGCGCAACCCCTTCAGGGTACCTCTCTCTACGGAGTGCCAGTCTTCACGGATGCTTGCGTGTGTCATCAATTTGAGTGAGGGCAGATTGCCCGAGGTGATCGCGTCGCTCGCCGCCGCCGCGGGGGATCACTGCCTCGACGTTCATACCGACGCCGATCACCACCGCAGCGTGTTCTGGCTCGCCGGTCCCGCGGTCGAAGACGCCGCCCGCGCGCTGGCCACCGCGGCGGTGCATGCGCTGTCGCTGACGGAACACGACGGCGTGCACCCGCGCATCGGCGTGGTGGACGTCGTTCCGTTTGTCCCGATCGATGCGGGGTCATCGATGTTCGACGCGATCGGCGCCCGCGACGCGTTCGCGGTGTGGGCCGGCAATGCGTTGGACCTGCCGTGCTTCTTGTACGGGCCGAATCGCACGCTGCCCGAGGTGCGCAAGACCGCGTTCGACCCGGCGGTGCCCGACACCGGCCCCCGTCATCCGCATCCGACTGCGGGCGCCGCCGCCGTCGGCGCGCGCACTCCCCTGGTGGCCTACAACCTGTGGCTCGCGAATTCAGACCTGACCCAAGCCAAGGTCGTGGCCGCCGGGCTGCGCGGCCCCGACGTGCGCGCGCTCGGCTTACAAGTGGGCGAGCACGTCCAGGTCAGCTGCAACTTGATCAACCCGTCGCGCGTCGGGCCCGCGAAGGTCTACGACGATGTCGCTCGCCGCGTGCCGGTCGCCCGGGCGGAACTGGTCGGTCTCGTGGGGCGTGACGTACTCACTGCTGTCCCCGAACGCCGCTGGGCCGAGCTTGATTTGGCCGAAGCCAAGACGGTCGAGGCCTGCCTCGAACAGGCAGGCCTCGGGGGAAGTCCCGCTGGCCGTTAGTTAACGATTACTGCGCTACGAAGCGCTGGCCGCACGGCGAGCCAACGCCCGCGAACGACGCACGCGGCGACGTTCACGTTCACTCATGCCGCCCCAGATCCCGAACTTCTCGCCATTGGCGAGAGCAAACTCGAGGCAGTCTTCGCGCACCACGCAGCCTTTGCAGACTTCCTTGGCTTCGCGGGTTGACGCCCCTCGTTCGGGAAAGAACAAATCCGGGTCGACCCCCATGCAGTTGGCGTACTCCTGCCAGCCACGGTCATCACCTTCTAGAACACTTACGAGATTCATCGGTTCGCCTCCCTCCCCGGCAATACCACCGATGGAATTACATGCATGTGATACTCCGACTTTCACGCTCGCGCAAGTGCGCGCTCAATATTTCCGGGCTTTTCTCGTAGGTTGACGACCATGGTTGATGTGCCCCGCGACAGATTCGTTCGCTACCGCGAGCTCACCGAGCTGCTGGATGCCCTCGCCGCGGCACGACCGGACTTGGTGGAGTTGTCCGAAATCGGCCGATCCCACGAGGACCGTTCCATCACTCTGGCGACCGTTACGAACAGTGCGACCGGTCCCCATCACGAGAAGCCCGCCATGTGGATCGACGCCAACATCCACGCCACCGAGCACACCGGCGGCACCGCCGCGCTCAATCTGCTGCACAAGCTCGTCACCGAGCACGGCACCGACGACACCGTGACCCGGGTGCTCGACACGCGCTGCTTCTACATCGTGCCCCGCATGAACCCCGATGGCGTCGAGCTCGGGTTGGGCGAGCGGCCTCGCTACGTGCGCTCCTCGGCCCGTGAGTGGCCTCGTACGGATCAGCAGGACGGGTTGATCGCGGAGGACATGGACGGTGACGGCCGCATCCTCACGATGCGCGTGGTCGATCCGAACGGCGCCTGGAAGACGTACTTCGACGACCCGCGCCTGCTGGTCCCGCGCGACGCCGACGAAGACGGCCCCGGCCCCTATTACCGCCTGCTGACGGAAGGCCATATCCAGAACTACGACGGCGTCACGATCAAGCACGCGCCGCCGCTCGCCGGCCTCGACATGAACCGCAACTACCCCGTCGAGTGGCGCCCTGAGGGCGAGCAGGTTGGCGCCGGCCCGTATCCCACTTCTGAGCCCGAGATTCGCGCCGTGGTGCAGGCGATCGTCGACCGGCCCAACATCTGCGCGTTCATCCAGTACCACACGATGTCGGGCGTCCACCTGCGGCCCTACGGCACCAAGAACGACGACGGGTTGCCCACGTTCGACCTCAAGGTGTTCAAAGAGATCGGCAAGAAGGCCACCGAACTCACGGGCTACCCCGCGGTGAGCGTGTACCACGACTTCCGGTACGACCCGAAGGACAACATCACCGGCGTGGCCGACGACTGGGCCTACGACCACCTCGGCGTGCACGCGTGGACCACCGAGTTCTGGTCGCCCATGCGCGCCGCCGGCATCGAGGATTTCAAGTTCATCGAGTGGTGGTCCGACCATCCCCTCGAGGACGACCTGAAGATGTTGGCGTGGGCCGACGAGGTCGCGCCGGGCGAGGGTTACGTCGACTGGTACGAGTACGACCATCCCGATCTGGGCCCGGTCGAACTCGGCGGGTGGAACAACCAACTCCTCATTCGCAACCCTCCGCCTCATCTGTTGGCCGACGAAGTGAAGCCGCACGCTGACTGGGCGATCTGGCACCTGCTGATCTCGCCGTTGCTGCGCCTGCGCTCCACGGAGGTTGAATCAGTCGGCGACGGTGCGTGGCGCGTGCGCGTGGTCGTCGAGAACACGGGTTGGCTGCCTACGAACGTCACGCAGAAGGCGATCGAACGCAAGGTGGTGCGTGAAGTCGAGGCGCGGATCACCGTCGGTGACGGCGTCAGCGTCGTGGGCGACCCGAAGATCCAGCTGGGCCAGCTCGCGGGGCGCGTCGGCAAGCACTCGATGCTCGGCGGCTTCGGCGGAACCACCGATCCGACGGTGGACCGCGCCAAGGCCGAGTGGATCGTGCGCGGCACGGCCGGCTCCTCGGTCGCGGTCGAGGTGTGGTCGCCGCGTGCCGGCGTCGTGCGCACCACCGTCGAGCTCGCGTAGGTGGACGCGCTCGCGGTCGAACTCCCGCTCGGCGGCCGCCTGGTAGTCGCGGCCAACCTGCTGCTCACGCGTAAGGCGACCGCGCCGAGCGAGGCCACCACGAACGAACTCGTCGACGTACTCGACGGGTGGGACGGCGCCGGCGTATTCGTCATCGCCGGCGGCCTGCTCGACGAGTCGGACGACAAGAACACCCGGGCTGCGGCCTACGACGCCCACCCGCGCCTGGCCGCGGCCCTACGCGCCTTTGCTGCCGTCGACGGACGGCGCGTCTTCGTGCTGCCCGACGACGCTCCGGCGCTCGACGTCGACGTTGCGACCGGAGCGGGCGGGCGCCGCGTCCGCGTGTCGTCGGAAGGGGACGAACCTGAAGCGCGACGCCTCATCGGCGCTGGTTACATCGGGTTGATCGCGGGCGGCTGTGACGCCGGCTTCGAGAATTTCGGCCCCGGCTTTTTTGCCACGGCCGGGCGCGTCGGTGAGGTGGTGGAGCCACGTCCCGCGCGTTTGGGGCTGCCCGCGGTGGCGTCACCGACGCGCGTCGCGTCATGGGTCGAAGTGGAGGCGGGCGCGGACCTGCACGCCCGCCTGTGGTTCTCGCAGGTGGACCTGCCCGGCGCAGGCATCTGGACGCGCGTAGTCGCGCGGCGCGTGGAACGACCCGACCGTCCCGTGCGCGTCGCGGCGTATCCGGGCGAGGAGTCCTGGCCCGCCGGCGAAGCACTGATGGAGCGACCGACGCGCGTGCGCCGCCGCGCCGCCACGCTGATTGCGGTCGCCGGTGCGCTCAACTTGATCTCGGCGATCACTCCGCCGCTGGAACACCGCCTCAACGACCTGCTGCAACTCGTGCCGCTCGCCGTCCCTCAGACCGCCACCGCCCTGGTGACGCTGTCGGGCCTCGGCCTGCTCGCGTTGGCCCGCGGCGTGCGGCGCGGCCAGCTGCGGGCGTTCCGCATCGCGCTGGCGCTGCTCGTTGGGTCGTTCATCCTGCACATCGTGAAGGGCGTCGACATCGAGGAGGGAGCGGCGGCCGCCATCGTTGGCGGCTATCTGTTCGCGCACCGCGACGCGTTCAACGCGAAGACGCGCACCCGCGCGATCCGCCACGGCATCCGGGCCGCGCTCGGCGCACTGGTTGCGGTGATCGCGACCATGACCGCGATGATCGAAGTGGTCACCTCGGCGAAGGGCCATCGCATCAATATTCCGCACGCGCTGCTGGCCACGGTCGAGCGCATGATCGGCGTCGAGACCGTGAAGCTGCCCCAAAGGCTCGACGACTTTGCCTCGCCGATGCTGATCGCGGTCGGCCTCGGATTCGCCTTCTGGATCGCGTGGCAAGCCATTCAACCGGCCGCCGCACTCCGCGGTACGCGCGACGAATTGGGCCGCGCCCGCACGATCGTTGCCCGCTTCGGCGCCGGCACCCTCGATTACTTCGCGTTGCGCACGGACAAGGAGTTCTTCTTCGCGCGTGAGTCCCTCGTGGCCTACGCCGTACATCAAGGGATCTGCCTGGTGTCACCGGACCCGATCGGGCCGCCCTGGGAACGCGACGCAGTGTGGGACGACTTCCGCCGCTTCGCCGATGGTGAAGGGTGGAGCGTCGCGGTGTTCGGCGCCGACGAGGACTGGCTGCCGATCTACCGCCGCTCGGGTATGCACGACCTGTACGTCGGCGACGAAGCCGTCGTGGACGTCACTCGTTTCAGTCTGGACGGCGGTCGTCACAAGGGGCTACGCCAAGCCGCCAATCGGGTCGCGAAGTACGGCTACACGATGACCTTTCACGACCCGGCCATGGCCGACGACGAACTGCGCGCCGGCGTCGAAGGCGTGATGGGTCTGAGCCGGCGCGGTGACGTCGAGCGCGGGTTCTCGATGACCCTCGGGCGCATCTTCGATCGCGAAGACAAAGGCCTGTTGCTCGCCGTCTGCCGCAACGAGCACGGCGTGCCGGTGGCCTTCTGCCAGTACGTGCCGGCGCCAGGCATCGAGGGGTACTCGCTCGACTTGATGCGTCGCGACGCGGGCGAGCACCCCAACGGTCTGCTCGACTTCGTGGTCGTCGAAACGATCCGTTACCTCGCCGCCAACGGTTTCCGGCGCCTGGGGTTGAACTTCGCCACGATGCGCGCCGTGCTCGCAGGCGAATCGGGCGCTGGCATCGCCACCCGGGTCGAGCGCTGGGCGTTGAAACGGATGTCGGGGTCGATGCAGATCGAGTCGCTTTGGAAGTTCAACGCCAAGTTCGACCCGGAATGGCAGCCGCGCTTTGCCGTCTACGACACGGTTGGCAACGTCGTGCCGGTGGCTTTCGCGATCGCCCGCGCCGAGTCGTTTTGGGAGCTTCCGCTCCTTGGCCGCTTCCTGGTGCCGCCCACCCCGATTGCGCGCGTGGACGCCGCTGCAACCAATTCGCCGCTGGGCGACTAGGACTTAAGTAATGGAACTCATGAAGTTGGCGTTCAAATACCCCGATTTGTGGCACGTCACGGCCGCCGGCGGTTGGACGGCCGTGCGGGACAAGGGCCTCGTCGTGCCGGGCGAACTGCCCTACGGGATGGCGGAACGCGACTTCACCAAGTACCTCCAGGACGTGACGCTCGACCAGTGGTGGGACCTCGTGCGGGCCCGCAGCTACTTCTTCTGCCGTGAGGCCGACATGGAGTCGTTCGTCGATGCGTACGTCAGCAACGGCCACGGGCAAGAGGTGCTCAAGATCAAGACCGCTCTCGCGCTCGGGCCCGTGCTCGATCGCGTCGAGCTAACGACGGTGAGTGTGGGCGCGCTGCCCCGCGTGGCCAAGCCGTCACGCGGCCCGGAGACGTTCCAGCCGATCGCGCAGTACCCGGCCGCGAACATGACCAAGATCCAAGAGGTCACCATCGTCGGCGACTACGAGATTCCGTGGACCGCGGTCACCTCGGTGATCGAACGCCCGGCCGACGGCTCACGCCGCCGCCTCTTCCCCTAAGAAGCGCGCGTGCGGCGATTGCCGCTAAGCGAGCGCTTGTGCTCGATGAAGTCGACGAGCACGTAGTCACCCAGGGTTTCAGGCGTCGTGAAGAACGCGCGGCCGCGGTTGAGTTGCGTGAGCTTCTCGATGAAGGACTTGAGGTAGCTCGTGGCGTCGAGCATGAAGGTGTTGATCTTGATGCCGTCGCGCGTGAGGCGCAGCACCTCTTTGAACGTCGCATCGATCGTCTCCTGGACGGGCGGGTAGCTGAAGAACACTTCGCCGTCGTCCTGGATGTGTGCGGTCGGTTCGCCGTCGGTGATCATGATGATCTGCTTCGTGCCGGTCTGTTTCGACAACAACTGCCGGGCGAGCAGGAAGCCGTGCTGCATGTTGGTGCCGTAGACGAAGTCCCACGACACCTCGGGCAGGTCGCGCGGCTTCAGCACGCGGGCGACTTCACTGAAGCCGACGATGCCGAGGTAGTCGCGCGGGAACTGCGACGAGATCAACGAGTGCAACGCCATCGCGACCTTCTTGGCCGCGAGGAAGTTGTCGCGCATCGGCATGGAAAGTGACAGGTCGACCATCAGGACGGTCGCGCTGCGCGTCATCGTCTCGGTGCGCTCGATCTCGAAGTCGTCGGGCGTGAGCTTGATCGGCAGGCCTGAGCCGGACCGGCGGATCGCGTTGCCGACCGTCGCCTCGATGTTGAGGTTGAAGTTGTCGCCGAACTCGTAGGGCTTGGTCGAGAAGCTGCGCTCGTGACCGACGCCGAGCGGGTCCACTTCGTGGGTGCCCATACGGTCTTTCGCCAGCTTCGAGAACAGGTCGCGCAACGCGTTGCCGCCGATGCGGCGCATGCCCTTCGGCGTGAGTTCGAGGCGGCCTTCCTTCTGCTCGATGAGGCCGCTCTGCTCAAGCTTCTTGGCCAACTCGGCGAGTTGATCCAGCGACTTGGCCGCATCAGGGCCGAGCAGTTCCGCAGCACGGTCGAGGTCGACGTCAGCGAGGGCGCCCGGGGACGAAGCCTGACGCAGCAAGTTCTCGAGCGAGTCGAGATCGCCGAGTTCGTTCAGCAGATCGGCGGCCTGGCCGAAACCGAGCGGGTCCTGGCCCGAGAAGTTGTAACGCTTGTCCCAGCCCGCCTGCGGGAAGGCCTGCTGCAAGTTCGCGCTGAGCCGGTCGACCTGCCACTTCAGGTCCATGTCTTCCATCAACTGCTCGGCGAGGCCCTGCAGCTGCGCCCGCTGCTCGGGCGTCATCGAGTTGAGCATCGCCTGCATTTGGGCCATTTGCTGCGCCATCTGCTCGAGCAGCTCGTCGAGGGTTTGCGGGTTCTGCGGGAAGAAGTCGCCGTACTGATCCATAAACTGTTCGAAGGACGGGTCGATCGGCTCGCCGGCTTCGCGCTGTTCGAGCATGCGGTTCAGCGCGTTGAACATGTCCTTCATCGCCTGCATGTTCTCGGGCGACACGTTGCCCATCGCGCCGGCCATCTGGTTGAACTGCGTGTTCAACAACTCTTGCTTGAGCTCTTCCATCAGCTCGTCGAACTTCTGCTGCGCTTCCGGCGAGGCGAACTCGTAGTTCTGCAACTCGCGCACCTGCCCCGCGAGATCGGGTGGCAACAAGTCGAGCTGCAGGCCCTTCTCGGCCGTGGACTGGTCAGCGATCTCTTGGCGGCGCTGGTCCCCGCTCTGCGCCGCCTCTTGGCGCATCTGCTCGAGGCCGTCGCGTTCGGTGTTGACCACCTCGCGCAGCCGCTCGGCGATGTCTTCGTAGACGCCGCCGAGGTCGTGCTGTTCGAGCTCGTCGCGCCGGCGGCGACGCAGCTTTTCGAGCATCTCGCGGATGCCTTGGATGCGCTCACCGTTCGCGTCGCGCATGCCGCTTTGCAGCAGGCGCCGCAGCGCCGCGTTGAGATCGCCGTGATACAGCAGGTCGTCGGTGACCTGGTCGAGGATGTCGTCCGCGCCTAGCTCGAAACCGGTCTGGGTCCCGTCCCAGCGCGAGTACTTGAACCTCGTCACGCGCTGCTACCGGCCTCTGTACGCAACTTTGCCGCCGGCGGTGTCTTTGTTGAGTCGCTTCGATAGGTGCAGGCCCTCGAGGATGAACTCGATCGCCGACGCGATCGCGCCGGGGTCTTCCGACCCGGCGAGCTCGCGCGCGGGGCCCGCGAGCGACGGCACGTTGGCCAGCACCTCGGCGTAGGACGCGGCGGCGACGTCGTCCCCCGCGTGCACGACCTGGCCCCCGTCGAACGAGGTGGGCACCTCACGGAACTGGTCGATCGCACACCGCTCCTTGAACACGGTGAGCACCGCGGCCTTGACGAGCTTCTCGACTACCTGCTCGTCGCGGCCGTCGTCCATCGACTCGATCTCGATCTTGCCGCTCGTGGACGAGGCCAAGGCGTCGAGGTCGCTGATGCGGGGCACCGCGACGGGCTCACCCAGCAAGATCGCGCGGCGGAGCGCGTTGGCCACGATGGTCTCGGCGTTCGCGACGGTAAGACGCACCGACACGCCCGAGCGCTGGTTGATCTGCGACGACGCGCGGGCAAGGTGCGTGAGCGTGGCGACGATGTCGTGCATGAAGTCCGGCATCTCCACCTTCACGCCGACTTCGGGCACGTCCGCTTCCTGCTTGACGACGGTGATCTCGGTTTCGACGTCGAGCGGATAGTGCGTGCGCACCTGGGCGCCAAAACGGTCCTTCAACGGCGTGATGATGCGGCCGCGGTTCGTGTAGTCGTCCGGGTTCGCCGTGGCCACGAGCATGACGTCGAGCGGCAGGCGAATGCGGTAGCCGCGGATCTGCACGTCGCGCTCCTCGAGCACGTTGAGCAGACCCACCTGGATGCGCTCCGCGAGGTCGGGCAATTCGTTGATCGCGAAGATGCCGCGGTTGGTACGCGGGATGAGGCCGTAGTGAATCGTGAGTTCGTCGGACAGGTAGCGGCCCTCGGCCACCTTGATGGGGTCGACCTCACCGATGAGGTCGGCCACCGACGTGTCCGGGGTGGCCAGCTTCTCGCCGTAACGGAAGCTGCGGTGCACCCACTCGATCGGCGTGTCGTCGCCGTTCTCGGCCACGAGGTCCACCGCGTGCCGGGAGACCGGCGCGTACGGGTCGTCGTTGATCTCGCTGCCGGCGACGATCGGCATCCACTCGTCGAGCAGATCGATCAGCGAGCGAATGATGCGGGTCTTGGCCTGGCCGCGCTCGCCGAGCAACACCATGTCGTGGCCCACGATCAGAGCGTTCGCCAGCTGGGGCAGCACGGTGTCCTCGTATCCGAGGACGCCCTCGACCAAGGGCTGGCCTGCGCGCAAACGCGCCACGGCGTTGCGTCGAACTTCTTCTTTGACGGGCACCGACTCCCAGCCGGATGCGCGGAGTTCACCAAGGGTCTGCGGTCGATCCATGACTCGACTCTACGCTTGCCGACATGCGTCACGTTCTCGGTCGACGGGTGGCCCTCATCGTCGCCCTGCTGGCCCTCATCCCCCTTACCGCGTGCGGCAAGAAGAGCGACGGCGGCGACGCGTCACCCACCAGTACTTCGGTTGCGAGCGTAGGTACGCGCACCGTGGTGGGCCGGGCCCACGTCACCGGCACCGTGGTGGTGATGGCCGCGGGTGACGCGTCGTACGACCCGATACCGACGCCGTTCACCTTCACGGTTCCTGACGCGGGCCGGGGCGGGCTTGACCTGCCCCAGGCGCTGGTGGACGGCAAGTCCAACGCCATCGTCTGGACGGGTGGCCGGCCGCTGCCCGTCACCGGCACCTGCAGGCTCGACGTCGGGGCGGCCGACACGACCGTCGACGCGGGCGGCGCGCACATCGCGCTGGATGGCGCCGTGCGAGCACTGACCGCCGGCGCGTGCGCGTTCGGCTCGTCGGTGGCCGTCGGCGCGCACGGCCTGTCCAACCCCGTCGCCTCCGTGGAGTTCACGCTGCCCAGCGAATCGAACTTCACGACCTCGGGCGGCGCCACCGTTACCGTCTCCGCGCCGCGGCGCTACGAAGGCCGCAGCGGTCAACTGGAACTGAAGGGTGCGCTCAAGGTGCTCACCGAGGACACGACGTTCAACACGAAGTCGCTGACGCTCTCCTCGGGAAAGTGGGTAGTCACGCTGACTTCAAAAGGCGACCCCACGCGGTTCAACGTCGTCGCCGATCTCGAGGGCACCTTGAACGCGGCGACGTAACGTTTCGTATGCCAAATCCCGTCACGCTCGAACTCGACGCGCCTGAAACCATCGACCGGTGGCGACCGCTCGTGCAGTGGATCCTCGCTATCCCGCACCTCATAGTCGTCAGCGTGCTGACCAACGTCTCGGGCGCGCTCGGCTTCATCGCCTTCTTCACGGTGTTGTTCACCAAGCAAGTGCCTGAAGGCATCTACAACATGCAGGCGATGATTTGGCGGTACGGCTGGCGGGCGACGTCCTATGCCAGCTTCCTGCACGACTCGTACCCGCCGTACGACTTCACCATCACAGCCGAGGACCCAGGCGGCAGTCCGGCGGTGTTCGCGCTCGGGCCGCAGCCAGCCGAACTGAACCGGTGGCTCCCGCTCGTGAAGTGGCTACTGATCTTCCCGAGCGCGATCGCCCTGATCTTCGTCACCATCGCCGCGATGTTCGTCTACTTCGTCGCGTTCTTCGCCGTACTGTTCACGGGCCGGTTCCCCACCGGCATGCGCGACTTCATCGTCGGCACCCACCGTTGGGCGATGCGCATGAACGCGTACGCCTACTTGTTGACCGACGAGTACCCGCCCTTCAGCCTGGACTAGGTCACCCCGCTAGCGTCCCCGCTTCGTGGAGATCAGTGGCGGCTGGCGAGCGGCAATCGCCGACGACGAACTGCGTCGCCTCTATCCCGACGTCACCTTCGACGACAGCGGCTGGGCGCCCATCGACGCCGGATCCCAGTGGCGTAGCCATCCCGCGTTCGCGGCAACCGACGGGCCGGTGCTGTATCGCACACAGTTCGAAGCGGCACCCGAGGGCGCGCGGTCGTGGCTGTGCTTTGACGGCATCTTCTACACGTCCGATGTTTGGCTCGACGGCAACTACGTCGGGGACACCGAGGGCTACTTCGTTCCGCACGCATTCGAGGTAACCGACGCCCTGCGTGATCGCAGCGAGCACACGCTCGCGCTCGAGGTCGCGTGTGCGCGTCCCGACGACCTGACCGCCAAGCGCAACATCACCGGTGTATTCCAACACTGGGACTGCCTGGATCCCGATGACTCGCCCGGTGGCATCTGGCGGCCCGTGCGCGTGGAACACAGCGGCGCGGTGCGCATTCACTGCTTGCGGGTGTTGTGCGGACGGGCGGACGCGTCGCGCGCCACGATCGACTTGGCCGCGGACGTCGACACGACCGAGGCAATCACGGTGCGCGTGCGGACAACGGTGCGCCAAGGCGAACGGCTCACCGACCACGAGGCCGAGCACACGCTGGCCGCGGCCGACAACGCCATCTCGTGGAAGGTGGAGGTCGACAACCCGCAGTTGTGGTGGCCCCACGCACTCGGCGACGCCAATCTCGCCGAAGTCACCGTCGAGGTATTCGTGCCCGACAGCGACCGGCCGAGTGATGCGCGCACCGTGACGACGGGTCTACGCGCGGTGTCGATGCGCGACTTCCGCTGGACGATCAACGGCGAGCGCCTGTACGTCAAGGCGGTCAATCACGGACCCACTACCGAGCGCCTCGCCGACGCCACGCCCGACCAGGTCGCACGCGACATCGAGATGGCCAAGATCGCCAACCTCGACATGGTGCGCGTGCATGCGCACGTCGCCCGGCCCGAGTTGTACGACGCGGCCGACCGTATGGGAATGCTGCTCTGGCAGGACTTGCCCCTGCAGTGGGGTTACGCCCGCGGGCTGCGCAAGCAGGCAACGCGCCAGGCGCGTGCAGCCGTCGACGTCCTCGGCCACCACCCGTCCATCGCTCTGTGGTGTGGCCACAACGAACCCTTCGGCATCGACACCACGCAAGTGACCGACGCGTCGCGCGCCAAGGCGGTGCGCACGTTCCTGGTCGGCCAGCAGCTACCGACGTGGAACAAGACCGTGCTCGACGCGTCGATCAAGCGGGCGTTCGAGCGAGCCGACGGATCGCGGCCAGTGATTGCGCACTCAGGCGTGCTGCCCCACGTCGGGAACGCGGGCACCGACACGCACGTGTATTTCGGTTGGTACCACGGCGAGGAACGCGATTTCCCCGCGTGGCTGCGGCGCGTCCCACGCCTCGCGCAGTTCGTCAGCGAGTTCGGGTCGCAGGCGATCCCCGACAACGACGAATTCATGGGCGCCGAGGCATGGCCCGATCTCGACTGGGAACGCCTGGCCCACACGCACTGCCTCCAACTCGAGCCCTTCGAGCGCTACGTGCCACCAACCCGCTACCCGTCCTACGACGACTGGCGTGCCGCGACGCAGCGGTACCAAGCCACGATCCTCAAGCACCACGTGGAAACGCTGCGCCGCCTCAAGTACCGCCCGACCGGTGGGTTCGCGGCGTTCTTCTGGGCAGACGCTCATCCGGCGGTCACGTGGTCGGTGCTCGACCACGAACGCACCCCGAAACTCGGCTACTACGCGCTCGTCGCGGCGTGCGCACCAGTGATCGTGGTGGCAACGCGTCCAGCGGAGACCTACGCCCCGGGCGACAACCTGTCGCTCGATGTGCACGTGATTTCAGACCGTCGCACGGCACTGCCATCTGTCCGCACGATGGCCACGGTCACGTTCGCGGATGGCTCGACGCACCGCCAGGCATGGGACGGCGAAGTGGCGGCCGATGCATGCGTGCGCGTCGGCGCGATCGCCACAACCCTGCCCGACGTGGTCGGCCCGGTGACGATCGAATTGAAGGCCACAGGAGAGGGGCTCGACATCAGCAATCAGTACGTCTCCCGAGTTCTCGTCCACGACCCTTCTGGCGCGAGGATGGAACCGTGACAGACACCGCGATCGCGCCGGCCAAGCCGCTGGTGCTGCGAACGTCGATCGGAAAGAAAGTCGCCATGGCGACTTCCGGCGTGATTCTCGTCGGCTTCGTTATCTCCCACATGGTGGGCAACCTGAAGTTCTTCTTCGGCGAAACGCACTTCGACGAGTACGCGCACTTCCTGAGAACGGTGGGCGAGCCCGTGGTTCCGTATCACTACCTGCTGTGGGGGCTCCGCGCCGTTCTGCTCGGTGCGGTCAGCATCCACATTTGGGCCGCGTACGCGACCACCGTGCAAAGCAAACGCGCGCGGCCGATTTCCTACGCGCACACCGACAACATCCAGGCGTCATACGCGTCGCGCACGATGCGGTGGGGCGGCATCATCCTGCTGCTGTTCATCGTGTTCCACATCCTGGATATGACCGTCGGCACCACGCACGTCGGCGCGTTCAAGTCCGGCAAGGTGTACGACAACGCGGTGTCGGGCTTCCAGCACCCGGCCGTCACGATCGCGTACACGCTCGCGATGGGCGCGCTCTGCCTGCACCTGTTTCACGGCATCTGGTCCATGTTCCAGACGTTCGGTCGGAACAATCAAAAGGTCACAGGTCGACTCAAGGCGATCAGCGCCACGATCGCAATCGTCGTGTGCATCGGTTTCCTGGCCATGCCCTACGCCATCATGTTCGGAGCACGCCCATGACCGTTACCGAAGGCATGCAAACCGAACAACGCTGGAGCGTCGGCGAGCCGCTTAACGCCAGCAACGCGCCGACCGGCCCGATCGAAGACGCGTGGGACACCCGCCGCTTCGAACTGAAGCTCGTGAACCCAGCCAACCGGCGCAAGCACTCCGTGATCGTGGTTGGCACCGGCCTCGCCGGCGGCGCCGCCGCCGCGAGCCTCGGCGAGATGGGCTACCGCGTGAAGGCGTTCTGTTATCAGGACAGCCCTCGCCGCGCGCACTCGATCGCCGCGCAAGGTGGCATCAACGCCGCCAAGAACTACCGCAACGACGGCGACTCGATCTACCGGCTGTTCTACGACACGGTGAAGGGCGGCGACTTCCGCGCCCGCGAGCGCAACGTGTACCGGCTCGCCCAACTGTCGGTCGAGATCATCGACCAATGCGTGGCGCAGGGCGTGCCCTTCGCCCGTGAGTACGGCGGCCTGCTCGACAACCGTTCCTTCGGCGGCGCGCAGGTGTCGCGCACGTTCTACGCACGCGGGCAGACCGGTCAGCAGTTGTTGATCGGCGCGTATCAAGCGCTCGAGCGCCAGATCAACGCGGGCACCGTCGAGATGAACACGCGCTCGGAGATGCTCGACCTCATCGTGATCGACGGCCGCGCCCGCGGCATCGTCGTGCGCGACATGGTCACCGGCGCGATCGAGACGCAGTTCGCGGACGCAGTCGTGCTTGGCACTGGCGGTTACGGCAACGTCTTCTTCCTCTCCACGAACGCCATGGGCTGCAACACCACGGCGATCTGGCGCTCGCACCGCAAGGGCGCGCTGTTCGGCAACCCATGCTTCACGCAGATCCACCCCACCTGCATTCCGGTCTCGGGCGAGCACCAGTCCAAGTTGACGCTGATGTCCGAGTCGCTTCGAAACGACGGGCGCGTGTGGGCCCCGGTCAAGCGCGGCGACGACCGCCCACCGGATCAGATCCCTGAGGCCGAACGCGACTATTACCTCGAGCGCCGGTATCCCGCCTTCGGCAACCTCGTGCCGCGCGACGTGGCGTCACGCGCCGCGAAGGCCGTGTGCGACGAAGGCCGCGGCGTGGGCCCGGGCGGTCTCGGCGTGTACCTCGACTTCGCCGATTCGATCAACCGCCTCGGCGAGGGCGTGATCCGCGAGCGCTACGACAACCTCTTCGAGATGTACGAACGCATCACCGACGAGAACCCGTACAAGCAGCCGATGCGCATCTACCCCGCCGTCCACTACACGATGGGTGGCCTGTGGGTTGACTACAACCTCCAGTCCTCGATCCCCGGATTGTTCGTGATCGGCGAGGCGAACTTCTCTGATCACGGCGCCAACCGCCTCGGTGCGTCCGCGCTGATGCAGGGCCTCGCCGACGGGTACTTCGTGTTGCCGTCGACTGTCGGCGACTACCTCGCACAGACGCCGACGAACACAGCCGATGCGACGCACCCCGCGGCGGTCGAAGCGGTGAACGACGTGAAAACGCGCATGGAGACGCTGCTGAGCACCGGCGGCTCGCGTTCGGTCGACTCGTTCCATCGCGAACTCGGCAAGGTCATGTGGGATTACTGCGGCATGGGCCGAACCGCGGAGGGCCTGCGCAAAGCCCTCGACCGCATCCCCGAACTCCGCGAAGAGTTCTGGCAGTCGGTGCGCGTGCTCGGCACCAACGAGTCGCTCAACCAGTCGTTGGAAAAGGCCGGCCGCGTGGCCGACTTCTTCGAACTGGGCGAGCTCATGTGCATCGACGCGCTCCACCGCGAGGAGAGCTGCGGCGGTCACTTCCGTGAGGAACATCAGACCGAAGAGGGCGAAGCGCAGCGCGACGACGAAAATTTCTCGTACGTCGCCGCCTGGGAATTCGACGGCGTCGGCGCCCCGCCTGTCCTGCACAAAGAGCCACTCACCTTCGACTACGTCCACCCCGCACAAAGGTCGTACAAGTAATGAATCTTGTTTTGCACGTGTGGCGGCAGGCGGATGCGAACGCCGAGGGGCGGATGCAGTCCTATCCCGCCAACGAGATCAGCGAGGACATGTCGTTCCTCGAAATGCTCGACGTGGTCAACGAAGGCCTCATCGCGAACGGCGAGGATCCGATCGCGTTCGACCACGACTGTCGCGAGGGCATTTGCGGCGCATGCGGATTAGTTATCAACGGTGTTGCCCACGGACCTGAGCGCGCCACCACCACATGCCAGTTGCACATGCGTCATTTCAAGGACGGACAAGAGGTTTGGATCGAGCCGTGGCGCGCACGTGCGTTCCCCGTACTCAAGGATCTTGTTGTCGACCGCGGCGCGTTCGACCGAATCATCCAGGCGGGCGGCTACGTGTCGGTCAACACGGGCGCAGCGCCGGAAGCGCATTCGGTTCCCGTGCCCAAGGAGGCGGCCGACACCGCCTTCGAGGCGGCCGCGTGCATCGGGTGTGGCGCGTGTGTCGCGGCGTGTCCCAACGCGTCAGCGATGTTGTTCACCGCGGCAAAGATCACGCACTTGGGACTTTTGCCACAAGGTCAGCCGGAGAGGAATTCGCGGGTAATCGCGATGGTTGATGCGATGGAGCAGGAAGGCTTCGGGTCGTGCACGAACATCGGAGAGTGTTCAGCCGCGTGCCCAAAGTCAATTTCTCTCGATACCATCGCCCGCATGAACGGCGACCTCTTGGGCGCCAGTCTCCGCTCTTCCTAGAAAGCGAACTTCCTCCGATCGTGACGATCTTCTAAGTGCTTCAAGCCGGCCTAGACCTAGCCGGCTCCAGTGTTGCTCGAAAGTTTCTCTTGGCGTCCACCGCGACGCTCACGGGGTTGGGGCTTCTGGGGTTGGGTTTATTGCACGACGCGGCCGCGCCGGGGAACGCCCTGGTGACGCGCACGCCGATCGCGCGCGTCGCGGTGGCAGCCGCGACCGACGCTGTGACGCGACCACCATTTACGACGGAGACCACCGCGCCCGTCGCGCCGTCGCCGCCGAACATCAAAGGCGGGCTACCCGTCGGCAAGGGCATGTGGATTTGGTTGCCCGAAAAAGCCGACGGCGGGAATCCGCAAGCGATCGTGGCGCGCGCGCAGCGCGTCGGCCTCACACACATTTACGTGCGCACAGGTTCGTCGAAGATGGGCTTTCACGGCGCGCCGTTCCTTGATGCGCTGCTGCCCGTCGCGCACGCCGCAGGTATCCGCGTGATCGGCTGGGACTTCCCCTATCTCGACGACATCGGTGCCGACGTCGCCCGCGCGCATCAAGCGATTCACTACACGACGCCATCCGGCGATCGCATCGACGCGTTCGCCGCCGACATCGAATTGCGGAGCATGGGCGTGAACATCAGCCCGGCCACCGCGTCCCAATACGGCGTCTCCCTGCGCGACGCCGTGGGCTTCGGCTTCCCGCTCATCGCCGTGGTCCCGCGGCCGTCGCAGTACCTCTTGTCGTACCCATACGAGAACGTCGTCACCGCGTTCGACGCAATCGCCCCGATGATCTACTGGATGGGCAACGATCCGGCGGCGGTCGTGAACATGACGTGGGATCGGTTGGGTCCTCTGGGCAAGCCGATCATGCCGGTGGGTCAGGCCTACGACGGCTTCGCCGAGGGAGGGCCCCAGGGCATCCCGTCACCCGCGATGTTGCAGCGCTTCATGGACGCCGCCGCGTACCGCGGCGCCACGGGCGTGTCGTTCTGGAGCTGGCAGCATGCGAATCAACCGGCCTGGGACACGCTCATGAACTCGCTGCAGTTCAAACTGCCGACCGCGCCCGCCGAGGGATTCCGGGTCGATCAGATCCGTGCCTACCAAGTGCTGCTGACCAGTCTCGGCTTCGGCGTGCCCGCCACCGGCAACTGGGGCCCCGAGTCCGACGCCGCGTTGCGCGCGTACCAAACGGCCTCGCACCTGCCCGTCACCGGACTCATCGATGCGGCCACACGCGCCTTGATGCTGCGGCCCGTCGCCCCGCCGTTGAAATAAGCGGTCTCGACCGATCCCTGGCTAGTGCGGGTAAACGCCCTGGTCGTCTAGATCCGACAGTCGCACGTCCCAACTGACACTCGGCGGCCCGATCTTTCGGGCCAGTACCGACGACGTGAGGTACGCCGGTTGGTTGTCGATGCCTGTCACGGAGGCCAGGGTGGCGTGCGGCACAATGTCGGCCGGTTGGCCCAGCGCAGTGCGGATGATTTCAAATCCGGTAGCCCGGTTGAACAGGCTGTGCCACGCGCGGTCCGAGTAGCGCCAGAAGTCCCACGGAGCCTCGTGCACCGGAAACGTCTGGTGGGTGCCCACGAAGACCAATCCCCCGGTCGACAGCACGCGATTGATCGATAGCGCGGCTTTCCAAGGCATGGCGAGATGCTCGAAGACCGCGATTGAAAACACGAGGCCGAACGAGCCGTCGGCTAGTTCGGGCGGTAGGTCATGGACATCGCCGACTATGTCGACATTCGGCCCCTCCACGATGTCGAGCCCGGTGTACGAGAGGTGTGCGGGAATGAACTCTCGATACGTCGTTCCGGACCGGGCCCGCGCTCCCAACTCGAGCGCGGCTCCCGGCGGCAGCGCGCGTACCTCCCGCAGGAATTCTTCGAAAAGTGCGCTCGACGGATCTCCCGCCAACGCCCGTTCAGCCGGCGCGGTTTGCTCGAGGATCCGGCCATCTGAGAAGCCGATGGCCAGGCCGACCTGGCTTGTCTCGAGGTTGGCGGGGAAACGCACCGCGAAACGCTGCGTCGCGATTGGCGCCAGCTGGAAACGGATCGCGCGTTCACCGAATAGGAAATAGGCATGTGTGGGCGAGGCGCTCTTTGGCGTAACGCTGAGCTGTGCGCGCAACACGCCGCGGTATACCGACCACTCCGAGATCGCAACCGCGGCCTCGTCGCCGAGTACAGCCAACGCGGGGGGCGACGATACAAATCGGCCAACAGACTGTCGCCAATCTTCGCGAACTCGCTTGGCGGACCGGAGCCAGTACCGGCCCGAACGGGCCAAGTTCGCCAAGCTGGACGAGCGCAGACCGTCGGAAGTTGGCATTCGCCGAGCCTATTTAGTCGCTCGAGCAGAACGCGGAGGGAAGGTTGTGTTCCAGCCATCCGACGCCGGTGCGGCCGTCGGGGGTCAGAAACGTTGCTGCCGAGCGGTGCAATTCGGCGACACGTCCGTCTCGCGCTTCGAGGGCGAGGCCTCCGACCAGCTTCGGCGAAGCCACGACATCGGGATCGAATCCATGAAAACGGGTGCCGTCACTGAGCGCGCCTGCCGCCCAGATCCACGGGACGCTCCAGTCCTGCACGCCCCACCGATGTTCGCGGTGGCCGGGTGCGGGCGTATCGAGTGTGATCCGGTTGGCCGACGAGCCGATCTGCACTTCGCCATGAACGTCGCAACTCACGGCGTATCGCGAACCGCCTGAATACTCGGAGGGAGGCGTAACTGACTCCCACTCGAATTCGAACTCGATCGGCACGCGGTCGCCGCGCTCGCTGCGGTACGCCTCGCCGGGGTCGTCGAGCGACAGGGCGATGCCCTCGAAGTTGACCTGCCAGCGCTCCATCGGTTTGTGACAGGTGAGGTCGGCCCAAAGTCCATCGCCTCTCACCTCGAACGACTTGCCCCGCGGCAGCGCCAGCGTGTGATCGCGGACCAACAAGAGCGGTTCGCCCCCGCGCACGACCGCCGCCCACCACCAGCACACGCCGGCGTTCGGATGGAGCTCGAGGCGGGCGTACATGCCCCAACTCGCATCGGGCGCGACAACATCGAAGTACCAACTCTCGCTCCAGCGCTCGTCGGCCGCCGGGACGTGCCGGAATTCATCGGACGAAACTGCCACCCGATAACACTAATTAGGGGTCGATCTGGTAAACCTGAGGCGTACGTCAGGTCTGGGGGATCCGGCAAATGGCACCACCACGCAAACAACCGCGGCTTACCGCGTATGTCGTCGCATTGGCCGCGCTACTGCTCGCGCTTGCCGTCGCGGCCGCGACCGGCTCCGAGACGATCCCCGTGGCCGCCACCGCCACTCCCGGCGCGTCTGTCAACGGCGCCACGGACGACGGCGCCACTTCGAGCGGCATCGATCTAGGCGGTTTGCAGGCGGGCACCGAGGGCGCCGGCCGCGCTGCCGGCGTCACCGGATCGCGCACGAACGGCACCACCGCTGGGCGCACCAAGGCGATCTACGACCAGGGTGTCACCGACACCGAGATCCGCATCGGTGGCTCTACCTTCACGTCGGGCCCCGCCGCCGTCTACGGCGAACAGATCGCGGTCGGCTTTGCCGCCGGCGTCAACTACGTCAACCAGCACGGCGGCATTAACGGCCGCAAGATCGTGCTGAAGATTTACGACGACGGCGCCGATCCCGCCAAGCAACTCGCGAACACCAAACGCCTCGTCGAGATCGACAAAGTCTTTGCGCTGTCCATGATCTACGGCGACATCGGTGGGCAGTACATCGCGCAGCAGGGCATTCCCGTCTTCCACCTCGGCCAGCAAGAGGCCGAGTTCACGAACCCGTTCTGGTTCCCGGTCGGCGCGCCGCAACGCCTCGCGTCGTATTGGCTCGCCAACTTCGGGGCCAAGAAGCTCGGCGTAAAGAAGGTCGCGATCCTCTATCTCGACGCCGGCGTTGCCAACTACAGCAAGGCCTATGCAGACTCGGTTGCGAAGGACTGGAACGCGTACGGCGTCGCTACCCCCGTTCTATCGCCCTTCTCGGCGGGCCAGACGAGCTGTTCCGATGCGATCAGCAACGCGAAGTCGGCTGGCGTCGACTTCATCGACTTCGAAGTCGACGCGTCGACGGTCATTAACTGCGGCGTCGAAGCGCAGCTACAGGGCTACACGCCGCCGAAGGGATGGGGCGGCTACCTCATCGGTGTGCCCGTCATTCACGAAGCGCTCGGCGACTTCTCACAGGGGATGTACGCGTTCGACACGTTCGGCGCGTTGTACGACAACCCGGATTACGTCAAGGCAGTCCACGAGATCTCGCCCAAGACCGCCACGTACAGCTCGGTCACCATCAGCTACTTCGTGTCGGCGCTGCTCATGCGCGACGCGATCGCCAAGCTGGGCGACAACATCACACGCGCGCGCTTGAAAGAGGTGCTCAACACCTTCACGAACTGGCAGCCCGGTCTCAGCACGGACGCGAATCAACCCTCGTGGACGTGGCGCCCTACGTGCCACGACGCGCTCCGCGGCGGCTACGTGATCCAGATCCAGAAACACGACGGCGAACTCAAGTGGACCCAGATCACGCCGCAGATGTTGACCGTGCCCGTGCCGCCCGGCTCCACTCCGCCCGCTCAATACGCCCAGTGCGACATCTTCGTGAAGGGCTAACGCGATGACCACCACGATCGAAACTCGTACACAAGAACGACCCATGAACGAGGCGCAGTTCTACCGAACGGGCTTCGTCAGCGCCCTAGTCCTGCAACTCGTGTTGTTTCTCGTATTCGCCGGCCTCGCGACCTCACGCGCCGCGGGCCACGTTCTGTCACCGCTGGCTGTGTTCGGCATCGTCACCGTCGCCGCGGCTGGATCGACGGTCGTCGGGTGGATCTCGAATCTCTACAGCGCGAGCTTCGCTCGCGTCATGGGCGTCGTGGTCTTCGACGAGGAACCTTCGCCGGCACAGACCGACCCGTTCGCGTTCGGCAACCTCTGGCGCACGACGTTGGCGTGGGCGGTCGGCGCGGCAGCCTGGGCCGCTGCGGGATGCGGGCTGATCGCGGTCGCGCTCAACGGACGCGTCGCGCGGTTCCCGCTGATTTTCGTCGCCTTGATTTCCATGGCGGGTGTCAACGTCCTGGCCATCGGTTCAGCCGCCCGCCGGCGCGGGGTGGCTGCGATGACCACGCCCCCGGCCCGTGTGGTCTCGGTACGGCGCCGGGCCTGGCTTGAACTCGCGCTTCCGCTCGCGATCACTCAGGGTCTCGTGAACGCCGGAGCCGCGTGGCTGCTGTTCCACTCCTACCCGACCGGTAATGCCGCGGTGCCGGGCGTGTTGACTGATTCCACCGCGCTGGCTGACGCACTCCTCGTCGTGGTGCCGCTCACCGCGCTCTTCGCCGGCATGACACGCCAGTGGGGTGCGTTCGAGATGGCCACGGGACGCGTCACGCTCAACGAGCCCGAAACTCAAGTCGTCCCGCGGCGCTCGCCTATCGGTGTGCAGTTCGTCGTGTACGCCTGCGTGCTCGGTCTCGTCGCGTTCAAGGTCGCCGCATTTGTGCTGCCGGCCACGCCGAGCCTCGCGTCGGTCATGGTTGTCCGCGGGTTGCTCGCGGCGCTCCTTGTGTTCGTATCGGTTGGCGTCGGCTTTGTACGCGGCGCCTGCAACGGGCTGCCCGAATGAAGCGCCTCCTATTCGGCCTCATCGCCATGACGCTCGGCCTGGCGGTGGTTCCCCTCATTGCATCGGCCGACGGGCTTGACGGCCTGGTCACCGGCGAAGCGGAGAGCTACGCGCTGCGCGTCGAGTACGACATCCCGCTACCCGCCGGGGCCGGCACCATCCCCTACACCGTGGGCGAGATCCGCCGCACCAGCGCCGGTGAGAATGCCAAGGGTCTCGCGGCCGCACCGACCGGCTTCGGCGCCGTTGTCGCGGGCCAGTACGTGAACCCGAACCACGAGATCGAGGACCCGGCGGACTACAACCATCTGCCGCAGAGCGAGTGCTTCTACCCGGGCGACCTCGTCGACACGCACTTCCAGTTCCCCACCGACACGCGGGACCAAACCAAGCCCCTGCCGCCCATTGCGTTCTCGGTGGCGCGTTGCGGCGCCGGCCCGGTCACCGACTTGAAGGCCTCGACCGACGGCTTCGGCGGCACCGGCATCGTCGCCCGCAACCTCGCCTCGACCTCGCTGATGCAAACCGTCAAGGGCGTGGACAAAGCCGAGACGTCATCGCACGCGTCTGCGATCGAGATCGCCGGCGGCGCCGTGAAGATCCAAGGCGTCGACATCTCGAGCACCTCCAGCGTCACCGGCAAGAAGGGCGGCGCGAACACCGGTACGCGTATCAGTGTCAACGACATCGCGATCGGTCCCCTGACGTTCTCCATCGCCGACGACCGCATGCTCATCGCAGGACAGAACGTGCCCCTGCTCGGCAACGTCGCCCAGGGCACGATCGACCAAGCCAACACGTTGCTCACCGGTTCCGGCTGCCGCGTCGACGTGATCGACAACCCGGGTCGCTACCCGCAGGGCTACCTGTTCGCCCGCCCGAACCCGAAGGTCGGCGTGGCCGAGGACGGGTCCTTCGCCGGCTCGATGCGCGCCGGCCTGCTTGTGGTGTGCGACCTGCCCGAGTCGGTCACGCCGGACAACTTGACGCCGCAGCGCATCCAAGTCGTCGTGGGGTTCGCCTACAGCGCCGCGAGCGCGACCGCGGACCCGGGCGGCTTCGGTCTGCCTGACCTCACCGGAGGTTTCGACGGCAACGCCGTGCTGCCCAACCTCAGTGTCACGGTGCCGTCGCTCGGCGAACTGCCCACCGCGCTCGTGCCCGAGGCGCCTGCCCCGACCAAGCGCAAGCCAACGGTGGCGGTGGTCAAGCCCGTCTTGCCGATCGCCACGAGCCCGCTCGACAGCGCGACGCGCGCGTCGCTGCTGGTCGTGTGCGCCGTGGTCTGGGCGTTACTCACTCACCTGGGCATCACGCGACTGCGACGTACGACATGACCGAATTCCTCTCCACCCTGCCGGGCGGCCTCGTAACCGGCGCCGTCTACGCGCTGCTCGCGATGGGCCTCGTGCTCATTTACAAGGCGACGCGCATCCCGAACTTCGCGTACGGCGGCATGGCGACGTTCGTCGCGTTCTTTCACTACGACATCGTCAACGGCCGCACCTACGGCCTCAACTTCAACGCGTTCTTCATCCACCTCGACCTGCACCCGACGATCCACCTCGGCTTCTGGGCCGCGGTGCCGGTGAGCCTCGCGGTCGCGGCGGGACTCGGGTTGGGTGATCGAACGTTTCGTGATCCGACCATTCGCCCGCATGTCGACGGTGACGCTCACGGTCGTCACCCTCGGCCTCGGCCTGTTGCTCTCGGCGATCACGCAACAGTTCTTCGGCGCCAACGACCTCATCGTCAGCAACGACAACGCGATCTTCCCGCGGCGGCCGGCGTTCGCACTGGGCGGCGTGAACATTTCGTACGAGCGAATCGGCGTGATCGGCATCGTCGCCGTCTTCGCACTCCTCACGTTCGCGTTCTTCCGGTTCACCTCGACCGGCCTCGCCATTCGGGCCTCGGCCACCGACCCCGACGTCGCGAGCTTGCTCGGCGTGTCATCCAAGCGCCTGGCCGTCGTTTCCTGGGTCGGTGGCTCGATGGCTGCGGGCGTCGCGGGCATCGCGCTCGCCTCGCTCGTGGTGTCGTCGAACCCGAACCTTTTGACACTGCTGTCGATTAAGGGATTCGCCGCGGCGATCGTCGGCGGCCTAGTCAGCTTCCCGATCGCAGCGTTCGCCGGCTTCGCCATCGGGATCGGCGAAGAACTCGCCCGCCACTACCTGGTCGGCCACAACCCGGGCCTCTGGCAAGGCGCGCCGGAAGTGCTCACGCTCGGCGCCGTGATCATCACGTTGGCCAGCCGGCCCAAGTGGATCTTCCGCGGCCTGCGCGACGACGAGGACTCGGGCCTCCTGAGCCGCGTCGGTGCGAGCGACTCGAAGCTCGCCCGCGCCATCGACCCCGTCGAGGCCTACCGCGCCTTCCGCGCCGCGATCCCGACCACGGGCACGCTCGGTCGCTTCGGCAAGGTGCTGCGCTACGGCGTGCCCGCGACCCTGCTCGTGTTTGCCCTCACGTTCCCGATGCTGCCGCTTCCGTCGTTCTGGACGCTGCCCGCGAACTTCGCACTCATCTACCTACTGATCGTTTTGAGCTTCGTCGTGCTCGTCGGTTGGCTCGGGCAGATCAGCGTGGCGCAAGGTGCGTTCCTGGCCGTCGGCGGCGCGGGCGTCGCGATCTGCGCCAACAACCTGAACCTGCCGTTCCCGCTGCCGATCATCGGTGGCGTGTTGCTCAGCATCCCGGTGTCGATCCTCATCGGACTTCCGGCGCTGCGTCTACGCGGCCTGCACCTCGCCGTGGCAACCCTGGCCTTCGGTCTCGCCGCTGAACGCGCGATCCTCCCGCGCTTCAACGCGTCGAACCGCGTCGTGTTGCCGCACTCGCTCGACTCGGACAGCGCCCGCTACTACCTGTTCCTCGGGCTCACCGCGATCGCGTTCATCGTGGCGTGGCGCATCTCGACCAGCCGCATCGGCCGCAGCTTCTACGCGATCCGCGACAGCGAGACGGTCGCCACCGCCTATGGCATTCGTCCCGTGCGCGTGAAGCTCACCGGCTTCGTCGTGTCCGGCGCGATCAGCGCACTCGCCGGCGGCCTGCTCGCCTACCAACTCGGCGGCGTCAACTCGCAGTACGGCTCGGTGTTCTTCAGCATCACGTGGCTCACCTACGCGGTAGTCGCCGGCATCGGTTCCCTCGGCGGGCCCGTGATCGCCGCGCTGTTGTTCGGTCTCTACCCTGAGCTCACGAAGAGCGCCGTGAAGGCCACCTCGATCAGCTTCATCCCCCAGATCGTCGCCGCCGCGCTGTTGCTGGTGGTCATCAGCATCAACCCGGGCGGCCTGGCGTCGATGAACCGTTTCATCCGTTCCAGAGCGAGTGCCCACGAGGACGACGCCGTCACAGACGAAACAGGCGCCGCGCTCGCGCTCGCCGCTGACGAAGCAGGAGAAGCGGCGTGACGGACATCGCACTTTCGATCAACGACGTGCGCTTGTCGTTCGGCGGCGTGCACGCGCTCGACGGCGTCACCTACGACGTGCCCGCCGGTCAGATCGTCGGCATCATCGGGCCGAACGGTGCCGGCAAAACCACGCTGTTCGACACAATCTCAGGTTTCCGCAAGCCCGACGGCGGCTCGATCATCCTGTCCACCCCGAACGGCCCGGTTGACCTGGTCAACGAGCAACCCTGGAACCGCACCGCTCTCGGCGTCGGCCGCACGTTTCAGAACGCGCGGTTGTTCCGCTCCCTGTCGCTCCGCGACATCTTGCGCACGGTGCAACACGACTCGATGAAGCAGTCGGGCTTTCTCCGCTCCGTCATCGGCACGCGCGGCGCGCGCGCCGATGAGGCGATGGTCGCCAAGAACGCCGACGAGGCGCTCGAGTTGGTCGGTCTTGGTCGCCACGCCGATAAGCCGGCGCAGGAACTGTCCACCGGCATGCTCCGGCTGTGCGAACTCGCGGCGGTCATCTCCGTGAAGCCCAAGTTGTTGCTACTCGACGAACCGAGCTCGGGCATCGCGCAGGCCGAGACCGAAGCGCTCGCCCCGCTGCTACGCCGCGTGGCCGACCACCTCGGCGCCACGATGCTGCTGATCGAGCACGACATGCCAATGATCATGAAGCTGTCCGACACGATCGTCGCCATGGCCGCGGGCAAGGTCGTCACCTACGGCGCCCCGAAAGACGTCCGGAACCATCCTGAAGTCCTCACGTCGTACCTGGGGCAGTCCGCATGACCGCGCTGCTTGAAGCAACCAACCTCGACTTGCAGTACGGCAAGGTACAGGTGCTCTTCGACGTCTCGATCTCCGTCAGCTCCGGCGAGTTCGTCGCGCTCCTGGGCACGAATGGCGCGGGCAAGTCCACGTTCCTCAAAGCGGTGTCGAATCTGTCGGGCCTCACGTCCGGCCGGGTCGTCTTCGACGGCGTAGACATAACCGGCTGGGCGCCGGACCGCATCGCCGCCGCCGGCCTCGCGCATGTCCCGGGCGGCCGCGGCGCGCTACCCGACCTGACGGTGGACGAGAATCTGCGCCTCGGCGGTCACCTGCTGCGCAACCGCGCCAGGCGCGCCGAGTACGCCGAGGGCTTGGACTACGCGTACGCGTTGTTCGAATGGATGAGCGCGCGTCGCAAGCAGCTGGCGGCCACGCTGTCGGGCGGCGAGCAGCAGATGCTGGCGATCGCACGGGCGCTTGTGCTGCGCCCGAAGATGCTCATGGTCGACGAGCTGTCGCTCGGTCTCGCTCCGGTGATCGTCAGTCAATTGATGGGTGTGTTGAAAGAACTCAACAGCACCGGCCTGACGATTCTCGTGGTGGAACAGCACGCCACGCTCGCGATGGAGACAGCCGAACGCGTCTTGTTCATGGAGAAGGGCCAGGTGCGTTTCGAAGGTCGCGGCAAGGAACTCGCCGGCCGTCGTGACCTCCTGCGGTCCGTCTTCCTCGGCGCATGACAGATTCGTTTGTCGACGAGGGGTTGCGCCGCGACGGCGATCAGGAACTGCCGCTCGGTCCCCGCGCTCGGCAGACCCGCACCGCGATCCTGAAGGCGGCGGCAGATGCGTTCGGGGCCAACGGATACGCGTCCACCACCATGGCCGACGTCGCCGCCGCGGCGGGCGTGAGCCTCGGCACCGTCTACCAGTACTTCCGCGACCGTGCCGATCTCATCAGCGTGTTGGTGCGCGGTCGCGTGGCCGAGCGAATGAACCAGGCCGAGGTCGGATGGAGGGCCCAGGACGGCGTTGCCGGGCTCGAGCGCCTTCTCTCGAATTTCGTTGCCGCCTACGCCGAGGTCGCACCGCTGGCCGCTGTGTGGGAGGAGGTGGCGCACGTCGAACCCGCACTCGCGGACCTCCGCCGCCGCCTCGGCCGGCAGTTCACTGACGCCGTCGCGCGGGAGCTAAAACGCGCCGCCAAGGCAGAGCTGGTCCGGGCCGACCTGCACGCCGACATCACCGCCCGCGCGCTCACGGCGATGGTCGACCGGTTCTGCTTCGTGACCTACGTGTTCGATCCACCCGAATCAGGCCCACCCGAACCGACGATCGCCGCCCGCGAACTCGCCGCCCTCTGGGCCGACGCCATCGGCCTCCGCAGCTAACCCTCCGACTCCCCGAATCGCGCGCGGAAGTGCGCCCCCCGCCACGCACTTCCGGCCGCGATTGACGACGGGGGCCGGTGTGTTACACCCCGCTGCGAGTGTGTGGCGATGGGCGCTCTCCAAGAGTTGTTGGTTGATCTTGCTGCGAAGCAGTTCGGGGTGGTGTCGCGCGCGCAGGCGCGGGCTCTCGGGCTCAGCCGCCACCAGGTTCGACACCTTGTCTCAACCCGCGGGTGGATGGCGCTCGGACCTCGGGTCTTGCTGCGCTCCGGCGTACCGCCATCGGAGTTTCGTGACGCGATGGCGGCGCTACTCGATGCCGGGGAGGAGTCCGTGCTCGCGTTTGAGAGCGCCGCCTTCGTGTATCGCTGGCCTGGTTTCGCACTGGCACCGATCTATGTGAGCCGGCCGCCACGCTTCGCTAGCCGTCCGACGGCGCTCAGCGAAGCACATCACCCCTTGTACCTACCAAAGCATCATCTGCTCGTCGTGAACGGGGTACGTGTCACGTCTCCGACCCGCACACTGTTCGATCTGGCCAACAGCGGTCGCGTCCATCCGAAGAAGGTTCGCGCACGCTCGATTCCGCGTGGGCAGCGGGTCTGACCTCGCATCAGCGCGCCATCCGCATGTTAAACGAGTGGTGCGAACGCGGCCGGCGAGGAAGCACGTTGATGCGGGAACTCATGGAAGAACGACCTCGCGAGTTCCGTCCGCCCGAGTCTGGACTCGAAGGACGGTTCGTCCAACTGAGTCGACGCCGGCTTGCCGGCGCCACGCCGTCAGGTGCAGGTCGGGGACCACGAATCGTGGATAGGACGGGTCGACATGAAAGATCCCGATCTGCCCCTGATCGCCGAGATCGACAGCGACCGCTTCCACGTTGCCTTGCTCGACGCGGAGTCCGACGAAGCACGCGATGAACGCTTGACCGCCGCGGGTTTCAAGGTCATTCGCTTTCCCGAGCGCCGCATCTGGCATGACGGGCGCGGAGTGGTCGACGAGTGGCGCGATGCCCGACACCAACTGCGCGCGGAAATGCGCAGCGGGGCACGCAGTTCCGCGCGCGATTCGAGGGGAGAGCGCGGGCTGGCTAACTCTTCGGGGTGAGGGTTTTGAGGACCTTCTCGACGGTCTGACCGTTGGTGGTGCTCTTGTCGTAGACCTCGAGGCCGCGGGTTGGCTCGTAGAAGGTCGTGCCGACGCTGTGGACCGTCTGGTTTACGAAACCCGTCACCGCGATCGTGACATCAGACGCGACCGACCAGGCGGTCACCGTGGTGCCGCCGATGACCATCGACACGCGATCGGTCACCTCGGCGGAACCGGTGACGTGAATCTTGACGTTCAGGTTCTTGTCCTCGCAGGACGAGTCCACCTTCCATTTCGTGCCCACGGCGAGCTGCGCCGGGTACTGCACGATGTCGGGATTCCAGTCACAGGTCACCGAGCCCGCGCCCGACGACGTGACGAACTTCTCGCGCACCACGCCGGCCGCAAAGTTCCGAGTTTCGTTCTGGGTGCCCTGTTGGGTTGAGATCGTGAGGATGCGGTGGTTCGCGTCGGCGCCCGCGGACACCTTGAACGTGTCGGCGTCGTCTCCGCTCCCACAGACGGCGTACGTGTAGGACCCGTTGGCCGGCGGCTTCTGCGCGCCCGGGTCGGTCGACACCGAACTATGCGCGCACGGCCCCGTGGCTGCCGCGGTTGTCGCCGTCGTGGCCTTGGTCGTCGCGGTGGTCTTCTTGACCGTGGTCGATGTAACGCCCGTCGAGGGCACCGACACGGTTACGAGTGGCGCCGTCGTATCGGAGGACTCCTCGGTGGTGCTCGTGGTCGTGGCCCCCGCCGATTTCACGTCCTTCGAGTTGTCATCGGCGGCGCCCGCTACCAGCCCGACAGTCCCAATCAACGCCAGCACGATGGCGATGACGAGCAAGGCCATGGGCGGGCGTGCCGGGGCCGTAGGTACTCCTGTTTGCATGCCGTGATCGTAATTCGGCGCCCGCCGAAGTCAGTTAGCCGAATCGAGACCGTCCCTGCTACAAACCCCCGGGTGAAGGACTGGATCACCTGGTTTGCCCGGGAGCTGTGGAAGCTCCGGCGCCCGATCCAAATCCTCATCGGCGTCACGATCGCGTTCACCCTTCTGGTGCTGTGGCAAAACCGTGACTTCCGGCCCGAGCGCACCATGACGGACCCCCAGTTCGAGCGCGCCGCGATCAAGATCTGCGAGAAGTCGATCCCGAACCTGCGGGCGAAGCGGCGGGAAGGCGACTCGGACACGGACAACCTCGAGGAGCAGACCGCGAAGGACGTGGACCGCGCGGCCACCAGGCTCGCGGGCGTGGTGGCCCAGCTCCGTTCGCTCGACGTCCGTCCCGAAAACAAGCGGCAGGTCACCGCCTGGTTCGCGCACTTCGACGCCTACATCGCCGCCGGGCGTCACTACGCCGACGCGTTGCGCACCGGCAACGACCGGCTGTACAACAACGTCGACGACGAAGGCGTGGCGCCGCTCAAGGCCATCAGCGCCTTCGGTCGCGCGAACCACATCGACGCCTGCATTCCGTAAACGAAAAAGGCGGGCCCCGAAGGGCCCGCCCAATTCGTTGTCCGCTGCCGTTACCGGCGGCGAATGCCGAGACGCCGAATCGGCGTTCCGACGAAGAGCAACCCGAAGAGCAACAGCAACGCCAAAGGCATCGCTGCGTCTTGTGGATCGCGCACGGACGCAACGCCATCGGCGTTCAGTGTCTGTGCTGTGTTGTTCACGGATGTGTTGCCAGTGCCGGACGCGTTGCCAGTAGCGATAAGTGCGTTCCCATTCGACGAGTTCGTCGCCGTGATGTTGTTGGACGCAACTTCATCCGTAGCACCAGACGCCGTCGCGGTTTGCGTCGGGGTGTTGGTGTTTACGGCCACGTTGGCTACCGCAAGGTTGATACCGGAGTTCGCAAAGCCGAGACCGAAGTTCACGGTGTTCGCGTTCTGACCGGCGAGAACAAACGTATTCACACCATCTGCATCTACAACTTGAACGACGTTGTTCGTCGACTGGCTACCAAGCGCATTCGCATTGCCAGTGATGATGGACGCCGTGCCGTTCGAGTTGTTATTTGCGGTTGCATCGTTGATGGCGATCGCATCGCCACCCGTCGATGTTGCATCCGCATCTTGATCAACAGTGATGGTGTTGTTCGACAGGTTTCCAGCGGCGAGATTCAGACCGGTGTTCGCTACGCCAATACCGATGTTCGTCGTGTCGCTGTTCTGATCGACCAAAACGACGCCTGAAGCGTCGTCTGCGTCGAGCACCTGCTGCGTGTTGTTTGTCGCCTGATTTCCGGTTGCATTGGCATTACCGGTGACCACATTGGCCGAACCGTTCGAGTTGTTGTTCGCACTCGAATTGTTCGCCGCCACTGCGTCGCCGGTGCCCCCGTCAGCGGTCGCGGTCTGGTTGGAGGTCGCGTCATTCGTCGACCCATTCCCGATCGCGGCGTTACCGCCGGTGTTTGCAATACCAACCCCTACGTTCGTCGTTGTCGCATCTTGGTCCGCATCCACGAACGCGCCAGCCTGACCAGCAGACAGCATGAGCCATGCAGCGGCTCCAACAAGAACGAACAAGGACGCCGTCAGCACTTTGCGCACGGGTTTGCCGTTATTCAGATTCAACGGGTACCTCCCCTAAAGACAAGCAGCGTCATTGCTACTTCGGAGGACCTCCCCCCTTGGGCGTGACCATACCCCCAGAAGTTCACGCTGGGTAGGTCGGGTGTCACACAAAGTGACGAGCCGCCGAAAATCGCCCGGTGACAACGCTCGCAAGCGCAGGGTAAGGTCGGCTCACTTACAGGCCAGAGGCCAAAGAGGAGACGCGCATGACGTTGTCCGAGGTGATCGACGACCACTTCCTCGAGAAGTATCGCGGGCTGCTCGACGCAGAAGATGCTGCGTTCGACGAGCTAGAGCACGCGTATGAGGACGGGGATAGAGGCCCCTACGAGATCGCCTTGGGCCAATGGCAAAGTGCCATTGAGCGCAAGATCAACTATCTGCAGCGTCTTGGTGTCAACTTTAAGGTGACCCTCGAGGTTTGATCCCGATTAGGGAATCAGACCGAGGCTGCGTACCTCGTCCCGTTCGCTGACGAGTTCGTCGCTGGTCACGGCGATCTTCGCCTGCGCGAAGTCATCGAGCTCGAAGCCCTCGACCACCTTCCAGTTCCCCGCGCCATCGCTGGCAACCGGGAAGCCGTACTGCAGGCCCTCGGGCGTGCCGTACTCGCCGCTGCTGACTACCGCGAGCGAGGCGCAGGCGCCGCTGGGCGTCTTTTGCCAGACGCTGTTCACGGAGTCGATCGCCGCGTTCGCGGCGCTGGCGGCGGAGGACAGCCCGCGCGCCTCGATAATCGCCGCGCCGCGCTTCTGCACCGTCTCGATAAAGCCCGTCTGCAGCCACTCGTGGTCGTCGATCACGTCATACGCCGGCTTGCCGCCGATCTTGGCGTTGGCGGCGTCGGGATATTGCGTGGCCGAGTGGTTGCCCCAAATAGCGACGTTGGTCACGTCGCTGACCGGAACGTTGGCGCGCTTGGCGAGCTGACTGGCGGCCCGGTTCGCGTCGAGGCGGGTCATGGCGAACCAGCGGTCCGCCGGCACCTCGGGGGCGTTGAGCCGAGCAATGAGGCAGTTGGTGTTCGCCGGGTTACCCACCACGAGCACGCGCACTTCGGGCGCCGCGTTCGCCGCGATCGCTTGGCCTTGCGGTTTGAAGATGCCGCCATTGATCGTCAGCAGATCGCCGCGTTCCATGCCCGCCTTGCGCGGGACGGAGCCGACGAGCAGCGCCCACTGCGTGCCGTCGAACGCCGTTTTCAAATCGCTCGTGGCCTCGACGTTGGCGAGCAGCGGGAAGGCGCAGTCGTCGAGTTCCATCACGACGCCTTCGAGACTTTTCATCGCCGGCTCGATCTCGAGTAGTCGCAACGCGACCGGTTGATCGGGCCCGAGCAAATCGCCCGCAGCAATACGGAAAAGGAGCGAGTAACCGATCTGGCCAGCAGCGCCGGTGACGGTTACCTGAACGGGAGCCTTATCAGTCATCACCATTGACAGTACCGTCGCGCCCTCATGGAAGGCCAAGCCACGATCCACGTCAACGCGTCACCCGAGCAGGTGTACGCCCTCATCAGCGACGTCACGCGGATGGGCGAATGGAGCCCCGAGTGCGTCAAGTGCGAGTGGATCGACGGAGCCACCGGTCCGGCGGTCGGGGCCAAGTTCAAAGGCACGAACAAAATGGGTTTCTACAAATGGTCGACGTCGCCGGTGGTGACCGTGGCGAAGCCCGGGGAAGAATTCGCGTTCGACGCCGGCGCCACCGAATGGCGGTACACGTTCACCCCGGACCGTGACGGCACGTCGGTTACCGAGTCCTTCGTCGTCACGTCAACCATGACCAAGATCTATTCGACGATCGGGCGGCGTCGCGCCGCGCTGATCAAGGGCATGCAACAGACACTCGAGCGCATCAAGGCCGCCGCCGAGACTTAGAGCGTGGCGAGGGCGGCGTTGAATGTTGCGGACGGGCGCATGACCTCGGTGGCCTTCACCGGGTCGGGGGCGTAGTAGCCCCCCAGGTCGACGGGGTGGCCCTGCACCGCCAGCAGCTCTTCGGCGATCGCGGCTTCGTCGGCGGCGAGCCGCTCCGCGAAGGCCGCGAACGCGGCCGCTAGTTCGGGGTCGGCGGACTGCGCCGCGAGTTCCTGGGCCCAGTACAGCGCGAGGTAGAAGTGGCTGCCGCGGTTGTCGATCTGGTGCACCTTGCGCCCCGGCGACTTGTTCTCATTCAAGAACGTGCCGGTCGCGAGGTCGAGCGTGTCGGCCAGGATCTGCGCCCGCTTGTTCGCCGTCACATTGGCCAGGTGTTCGAAGCTGGCCGCCAACGCGAAGAACTCACCGAGGCTGTCCCAGCGCAAGTGGTTCTCCTTCACGAGTTGTTGCACGTGCTTGGGGGCCGAGCCACCGGCGCCCGTCTCGAACAGGCCGCCGCCGTTGATGAGCGGCACGACCGACAGCATCTTGGCCGACGTGCCCAGTTCAAGAATGGGAAACAAGTCGGTGAGGTAGTCGCGTAACACGTTGCCGGTGACCCCGATCGTGTCTTCGCCGCGACGGATCCGCTCGAGCGAGAACTTGATCGCGTCGACCGGAGCCATGATCTCGATCTGTAGACCGTTGGTGTCGTGGTCAGCCAGGTAGGTCTGCACCTTGGCGATGAGGTTGGCGTCGTGCGCCCGCGATGCGTCGAGCCAGAAGACCGCCGGAGCGCCCGTGACGCGGGCGCGGGTGACGGCGAGCTTCACCCAGTCACGGATCGGCACGTCCTTCGTCTGGCACATGCGCCAAATGTCGCCCGCCGCGACCGCGTGCTCCATCAACACTGCGCCCGACGCCTCGTCGACCACGCGCACGGTGCCGGCAGCCGGGATCTCGAAGGTCTTGTCGTGGCTGCCGTACTCCTCCGCGGCTTGCGCCATGAGGCCGACGTTGGGGACCGATCCCATCGTGGCCGGGTCGAACGCGCCGTTGGCGCGGCAGTCGTCGATCACGGCCTGATAAATCCCGGCGTAGCTGCTGTCAGGAATAACCGCGAGGGTGTCCGCCTCGTTTCCGTCCGGGCCCCACATGTGCCCGGAGGCGCGGATCATCGCGGGCATCGAAGCGTCCACGATGGTGTCGCTGGGGACGTGCAGGTTCGTGATGCCGCGGTCGGAATCGACCATCGCGAGCGCGGGGCCCTCGGCCAGACGTTGCGCGATCGCCGCCTCGATCGCGGCGCGGCGATCAGGCACGTCGTCCAGCCGCTCAAACAATGTCGCCAGGCCGTCGTTCGGCGAGATGCCGGCGGCGGCCAGCGCGGCGCCGTGCTCAGCGAACAAGTCAGGGAAGAACGCCTGCACGACGTGGCCAAAGATGATCGGGTCCGAGACCTTCATCATCGTGGCCTTCAGGTGCACCGAGAACAGCACCCCCTCGGACTCAGCGCGAGCGATCTGCGCTTCAAGGAACGTGTGCAGTGCGGCGACGCGCATGACGGTGGCGTCGATGACCTCGTCGGCGAGCACGTTTACGGGCCCGCGCAGCGCCGTGGTGGTGCCGTCGGTCGTTTCGAGTTCGATGCGCACCGCTCCGTCGGCCTTGACCACAACCGACTGTTCGTTGGAACGGAAGTCGTCGGCGGCCATGTGTGCCACGTTCGTCTTCGAGTCCGACGACCAGGCGCCCATCGAGTGCGGATGGTTGCGCGCGTACTGCTTCACCGAAGCCGGGGCGCGTCGGTCAGAGTTGCCCTCGCGCAGCACCGGGTTGACCGCGCTGCCCTTGACCCGGTCGTACCGGGCGCGCACGTCGCGCTCGTCATCGGTCTGGGGATCGTCCGGAAAATCGGGCACCGCGAAACCCTTCGACTGCAGCTCCGCGATGGCTTCCTTGAGCTGGGGCAGCGAGGCGCTGATGTTCGGCAGCTTGATGATGTTCGCCGCAGGTGTCTTGGCGAGTTCACCCAGCTCCGCGAGCGCGTCGTCAACGCGCTGGTCTGGTGCCAGGCGCTCGGGGAACGAGGCGAGAATTCGCCCCGCCACCGAGATGTCGCGGGAGTCCACGCGCACGCCGGCGGCCGAGGCGTACGCCTGGATGATGGGGAGGAACGAGTAGGTCGCGAGCCGCGGTGCCTCGTCCGTGAGCGTGTAGATGATCGTCGAGTCGGACATTACGCCCAACGCTACTGGCCGTCGCTCGCGTAGCTTTCAGCGGGTGAGAGCCCGCCGCACCACCATCGCCGCCACCGCCGTTTTTCTCGTCCTCCTCGGCGCATGCGGCGACGACAAGCCGACGGTCGAGAACGCTCCGGTCCCCGCTGAATCGACGTCGACCACCGCGGCGGTGACCTCGACTACTGGGCTCGAGGGCCCGCAGGCGTACGTCGACTCGGGCGACTACGTCACCGGGCTGCACATCGCGTATGTGACCTCCCTCAACGCTGACGACAGGAAGATCGTGATCGACGTCGCGCAGTTCCTTATCGGCGACGCCGCCGCGAAGGCGTACAAGCAAGACACCGGCGAGCAGTTGGACGGCGATTACTACGCGCGCAACCAGAACAAGCAGCTGCGGACTTTCCCGCTCGCCACAAATGCAAAGTTCCGCGTGAACAACTTGGGCGGCTACGAGCCAAGCGACCCGAACGACGGCCACGTGCTCAGCTTCGGCGAGTTCGTTGCGCTCTACAACTCCAAGCCCGACCAGTCCAAGCACACATTGTTCTGGATCAGCCTCGAGGGCGGCCTGGCCACGCACGTCGAAGAGCAGTACGTCCCATGAGTCGCGAGCCACCTGCGGCCTAACCGAGGCCGAGGTTCTTGTAGATCTCGCGCGTCGCTGATGACTTATTCAATGTGTAGAACTGAATGCCGGGCACGCCGAGGGCGATGAGTTCAGCGCAGAGTTCGGTCGCGATTTCGACACCGGCCGCGTGCACCGCCTCGTCGTCGCCCTCGTGCACGGCCAGGCGGGCGACGATCTCCTCCGGAACGGCGGCGCCCGACATGTCGGCCATCCGCTTGATGCTCTTGAGGTTGGTGATCGGCATGATCCCGGCGATGACCGGTTTGGTCACGCCGCGGTCGGCCAGGTCGTCAACCATCGACGCGTAGTCCGCGGCGCGGAAGAAGAACTGCGTGATGGCGAAGTCGGCCTTGTCGAGTTTGGCGGCGAGCCGATCGCGGTCGGCCTCGCGCGACGGCGAGCGCGGATGGATCTCCGGATGAGCCGCGACACCGATCGAGAACCCGCCGATGGCGCGGGCGAGGTCGACGAGTTCCTCGGCGTAGTTGAGTTCGCCCGGCGCGGCGTCGGCGTCGGTGGGCGGATCACCGCCGAGCGCGAGAACGTTCTCCACGCCAGCCTTGCGGAAGTCGATAAGGATCTCCGCCAACTCCAACCGAGTGTGGGCCACGCAGATGAGATGCGCCATCGGCGTGAGCGAGGTGGTCTTCGCCAATCCGGCGACAAGGTTGTGCGTGCGCTCACGCGACGAACGACCGCCGCGGTAGGTGACGGACACGAACGCGGGGTCGAGCGCCTCGAGTTCACGCAGCGCCTTTACGAGCGTGGCCTGTTCGGCGTCGGTCTTCGGCGGGAAGAACTCGAAGGAGAACGTCCGGCCCGCGTTGATCAGATCGATGATCTGCGTCATCAGTCGCGCCACCCCACGCGACGCTCGGCCGCCTCGACACAGTTGCGGAACAACATCGCGATCGTGGTCGGGCCGACACCACCCACCCGGGGCGTGATCCAACCGGCGACGGCTTCACACTCTTCGGCCACGTCCGGAACGATGGTGTTCTTGCCCGTGTAGCTGACGCCGGCCCCGATCACGACGGAACCCGGCTTCACGTGCTCGGGTTGGATGATGCCGGGCACGCCCGCGGCGGCAATGAGGATGTCGGCCTCGCGCGTGTAGTCGTACATGTTCGGCACGCCGGTATGAACCGTGGTGACCGCCGCGTTCGTGTGCGGGCGCTTCGCCGACATGAGCAGGCTCAGCGGACGGCCGAGCGTGAACCCGCGACCGACGATTACGACGTGACGGCCAGCCACTGGAATCTCGTAGTGCGCGAGCAGCGCCTCGATGCCCGCGGGCGTGCATGGCAAAGGCCCGGGCATCTGCAACGCAAGGCGCCCCATGTTGACGGGGTGCGCGCCGTCGACGTCCTTGCGCGGATCCACTTCGGCCAGCGCCGCCTCGTAGTCGAGATGACCCGGGATCGGGTGCTGGATCAGCATGCCGTCGATTGCCGGATCCTCGCTGAACAGCTTCACCGACATGATCAGTTCGTCTTGCGTGGTGTCGGCCGACAGGTGCAGATGCGGCGACGTCATGCCGAGTTCGGCCGCCTTGGCCATCTTCATGCGGATGTAGCCCGCGGAAGCGGCGTTGTCACCGACCAGAATCGTTGCGAGACCCGGCGTGTGGCCGGCCTCGATCAACTTGTCGATGCGCGGCTTGAGGTCCGAAAACACGGCTTCGGCGACAGGCGCGCCAGGGAGAACGATCGCAGTCATTTGCCCTCAGGCTACTAATGCAAGAAGTGGCGCTCGCCCGTAAAAACCATGACGAGGCCGAGTTCGTCGGCCTTGGCGATTACTTCGTCGTCGTGCAACGCGCCACCCGGCTGCACGACGATCGCCGCGCCCGCCTCGGCCGCCGCTTCGACGCCATCCGGGAACGGGTAGAACGCGTCGGACGCGCACGCGCCGCCCTTGGCCCGGCCCGCCGCCTTCGACGCCGCAATTAGTCCCGACTCGACACGGTTCTGCTGACCGGCACCGATGCCGACGGCCTGTCCGTCTTTCACGAGCACGATCGCGTTCGATTTCACGTGACCACAGATGCGCCACGCGAGCTCAGCGTCGGCCCACTCCCCCTCGGTCGGCACGCGCTTGGTGACGACCCGCCAATCCGAGCGCGGCGACGCGAAGTGGTGCGCGTTCTGCACGAGAAAGCCGCCGTCGATCTGCCGGTAGTCGCGGGCTGGAGACGACGGCGGCGTCGCGGTCAACACGCGGGTGTTCTTGCGCTTCTTGGCCAGGGCGTCGATAACGCCATCCTCATAGCCGGGAGCGATCACAACGTCGGCTTGCGCGGCCGCGACCATCTCCTCGACCGTCGCGAGATCGATCACGCGGTTCACGGCGACGATGCCACCGAACGCGCTGCGGGGGTCGCAGTCGAAGGCGAGTTGATACGCCTCAGCCAACGACGCGGCGACGCCCACGCCACAAGGATTCGCGTGCTTCACCACTACCGCGACCGGACGGTCGCCCAGGTCGTACGCGGTCAGCCATGCGGCTTCGGCGTCGTAGAGGTTCAGGTAGGACAGCGCCATGCCGCCGTGCTGGATCACGTCGTCCCAGAACGACGCGCCCCCGATGTTGCGGTAGCGCGCACCTTCCTGGTGGGGGTTCTCGCCGTAACGGAGTTCCTGGGTGCGCTCGAGCGCGATGTGAATGGTCGGCGGCAACACGGCGTCACCGTCGAGCCACCCGACGATCGCGGCGTCGTACGCGGCCGTGTGCGCGAACGCCGCGCGCGCCAACCGACGGCGCGTCGCGTCGCTCAACTCGCCGTCCTTCCGAAGTTCGTCGAGCACTTCGCCATAGTCCGCGGGATCCACGAGAATCCCGACGTGGTCGTGGTTCTTCGCGGCGGCGCGCACCATCGTCGGCCCGCCGATGTCGATCATCTCGATCGAGGGGTCGGACCGAAACGGGTAGAGGTTGCAGACCACGAGATCAATGGCAGTGATGCCGTTCGCGTCGAGGTCGGCCAAATGCTCGGGCTTGGACCGGTCGGCCAGAATTCCACCGTGGATCTTCGGGTGCAGCGTCTTCACCCGCCCACCGAGCATCTCGGGTGAACCGGTCACCGTCGCGACGTCGGCGTGCGCGATGCCCTCCTCGGTCAGCGCGCGTGACGTGTTGCCACTCGCGATCAGCTCCCAGCCGAGACCTTCGAGGCCGCGCGCGAATGCAGCCAATCCGGTCTTGTCCCAAACAGACAGCAGTGCCCTCACGGCAGGTTTCCTTCCATAACGGCCTTGATGGTGGCCGGATAGAGACGACGTTCGACTTGTTTGATGCGCTCGTGCAGGCTTGCCTCGGTGTCGCCGGGCCGCACCGCGACGGACTCTTGCGCCAGGATCGGTCCGCTGTCGACTTCAAGGGTGGCGATGTGCACCGTGCAGCCCGTCTCGGCGACGCCAGCGTCGAGCGCGTCCCGAACGGCGTGCCAACCCTTGAACGCAGGCAAGAGCGCCGGGTGGGTGTTCAGCACGCGGTTCGCATAGACCTCGTACAACTCGTTGGACGTGATGGTGCCGAAGCCCGCCATCACGACCAAGTCGACCTCGTGGCGCTTCAGCGCATCCACGAGTTGCGACGTGTAGGCATCCCGGTCGAAGTCGGCTTTGAAGCTCGCCCGCTCGACCAGTTCGGTGGCCAGGCCCGCGGCGGCCGCATTGTCGATGGCCGCGCACCGACGATCGGCGATCACCACTGACGGGCGCACGCCGCTATCGACGATCGCGGCAAGCAGGCTGCCTTGACCCGACACCAGAACGCCTACTCGCACGTACGAAAACTACTTGTCACAACGATCACCGAGAACGGCGTCGAGCGTCCGGCGGCCCACCTCATGCATCCGCGGGTTGTCCGCGGAGCTGGCCAGACACGCCAACGCGTGACTGAGCGCGCACCCTCGCGCCCGTACCCAGGTCGCATGGTCATCCTCGGAGGCCGCCGCCATGAAGGCGGCCCGCGCGTCAACGTCGGTGAAACAAATCCACGCCGCGGCCAGGTCGTAGGCCCGGTCTCCACCGTTGAGGTCCACCCAATCGATCACGGCCGCGAGGTGCCCCTGATGCACGACGATGTTCGCGGGATGGAGGTCGCCGTGGTTCCACACGCGCCGCGTCGCCCCGGGCGCCGCGAGTGCCTCGTCCCACACCGCGACTACCGCAGGCTGGTCGATCGCGTCGCCGAGCACAGCGAGACGATCACGCACGCCGGCGTCGCGATCCGACAACGGCCCACCCCGGTACGGCGTGGTCGGCGCGTCGGCCGGGGTATCGGTTCCCAGCGCGCGAACGAACTCACCCAAGACGCGGCCGGCGAGGACCGCGTCGTCCACGTCGTCGTCGGCCCAGGACGCGCCGTCGAACCACGGTGTGATCGACCAGGCCCACGGGAAGCCATGGCCCGGCGCGCCGGCGCGGACCGCGGCCGACACCGGAAGCGGCAGCTGTGGCGCCAACTCGGGCAACCAGCGGAGTTCGTCGGGCAACAGCTCGGCGTTCATCGCCCGGCGGGGCAACCGGACCGCGAGATCCGGCCCCAGCCGGTAGATAGCGCTGTCCCACCCTTCGTTCTCGAACCGCACGTCGAGACCAGCCAAATCGGGGTGCTGCTCGGCCAGAAGAGCGCGGACAAGCTCGACCGAAATCTCTGTCTCCGCCGCCGGCATCGCGCTCGCCCCCACGCGCCCTGTCTACTGCAACGGTGGATCAACGCATCCGGATAAACCGCCGCCGCCACCGGCTGGCTCGGTCCGCGGATACGCGTCGGTGAAACCCGAACCGGGGTCCTGCGTGGTGAGGTAGCGCACGATGCCGCGGGCGACGGCGTTGCCCTCCGCCAGCTGCACGTCCGGGCGCGCGACCAAGTCGGCCTCGGGCGGGTTCGACAGGAAGAGCAACTCCGCCAGCACCGCTACCACCGGCGCGGGCTGGCGCAGCATGGCGTAGTAGTCGTTGCCGCTGGTGTTGAGGCGTGTCTTCACACCTGCGTCGGTGTCTGCCTGCCACGCGACGCCCTGGAACTGCTTGAGCGCTGCCACCACCTCTTCGTAGATCAGCCCGCCAAGCCGGCGACTGTCGGCCGACGCGTGCTGGTAGAAGACCTCCGTGCCGGGGCCATCACGGGGCCCATCCGACGCGCCGTTGTGGTGCACCGACACGAAGGCGCGTGGGTTGGCCGCGTGCGCGATGTTGGCCCGCTCGGTCAGCGTGACGCGGTAGTCGCCCGTGCGGGTCAGCAACGGATGAAACCCCGAGGCGCTGAGCGCTTCGATTACACGCTTCGCGACGTCGAGGTTCACGATGCGCTCGGCGAGGCCGTTCGCCCCGGTTGCGCCGTTTTCATTCCCGCCGTGCCCGGGGTCGATCACGACGTCGACAGGCCCGACCGCGGTCACGCCGGCGACCGTGGCCGTGCGCTCACACGGCGTCCGAATCGTCACTGTCCCGTCGGGGTTCACGCTGACCACGGGCGACACGACACCGGTGCGGGTTACGACGAGTTTTGTGGATGGGGAAAGGGTCGGCGCCGCGACCGTGGTTGCCGGCGGAGCGGTGGTCGTCGTGCTCGACGTGGACGTTGACGACCTCGTGGTGGTCGTGACCGCCGGGTGGCGTGCGTCGCCCTTGCAACCAGCTACGGCAGCGCCGGCGACCACGAGCGCGACAAAACCACGGCTCGCTCGAAGCTTTTGCATCTATACGCGATACCTCACACAGCGAGAATCAACCGCGCGAGCGCTACAGACCCTTGACAACCTCGGCCATCAGGTCGCCCGCCTCGGTCGGGTTCAACCCGACCCGCACTCCGGCCGCCGTGAGCGCGTCCATCTTGGCTTGGGCGGTGCCCTTCGATCCGGAGATGATGGCGCCGGCGTGGCCCATCTTGCGGCCGGGAGGCGCCGTGACACCCGCGACGTACGCCACCACGGGCTTGGTCATTTCCTTGGCGATGAACTCAGCCGCTTCTTCTTCGGCGGATCCGCCGATCTCGCCGAACATGATGACGGCCTTCGTGTCCTTGTCCTTCTCGAACGCGTTGAGGCAGTCGATGAAGCTCGTGCCGGGCACAGGGTCGCCACCGATGCCGACGCACGTCGACACACCGATGCCTTTCTCGCCCAGTTCCTTCAGCGCCTGGTACGTCAGGGTGCCCGACCGCGACACGATGCCGACCTCGCCGGGCAGCGCGACCTCAGCGGGGATGAAGCCGATATTGCACTCACCGATCGTCACGAGACCCGGACAGTTCGGACCAAGGATCTGCGCGTTCGGATGTTCGCGCTTCACCCGGTTGTAGAAGAGCGCTTCGTCTTGCGCGGGAATGCCCTCGGTCAGCGGCACGATCAAGTCGATTCCCGCTTCCGCGGCTTCCAACACGGCTGCCATCGCGAACGGGGCGGGCACAAGAATCATTGAGACCGTCGCGCCAGTGGCCTCCTTGGCCTCGGCGACGGTGGCGAACACCGGAATGCCCTCGACGTCTTCGCCCGCTTTCTTGGGCGACACGCCGCCTACTACTTGGGTGCCGTAGTCGCGATTGCGCAACGCGTAGAACCGGCCCTGCGAGCCGGTGATGCCCTGCACGATCACCTTGGTGTCCTTGTTGACGAAGATCGACACTTACTTGCCTCCAGCCAGGGCGACGGCTTTTTCTGCTGCGCCCACCATGGTCGCGACAGAAATCAATTTGTCGGACTCGTAGTTCTTCAAGATTTCGCGTCCCTGCTCGGCGTTGGTGCCATCTAGGCGAATCACGATCGGCGCCTTGATGTCGACTCGTCCGAGCGCTTGCACGATGCCGTTGGCAACGTCCTCACCCTTGGTAATGCCGCCGAAGATGTTGATGAAGATCGACTTCACGGCCGCGTCAGCGTTGATGACTTCGAGCGCACCCGCCATCACGTCGGCCGACGCGCCGCCGCCGATGTCGAGGAAGTTCGCCGGTGACCCGCCGACCTGGTTCACGACGTCGCAGGTGGACATCGCGAGGCCAGCGCCGTTGGCGATGATGCCGACATCGCCGTCGAGGCCGACGTACTGCAGGCCCTTGGCTTTGGCCATGGCCTCACGGGGGTCGACCTCTGCGACGCCGGCGAACTCTTCCCACTCGGGATGCCGGAACGCGGCGTTGTCGTCCAAGGAAACCTTCGCGTCGAGCGCGTGCACCTTGCCCTCGGGCGTGAGGATCAGCGGGTTGATCTCGGCAAGATCGCAGTCGCCCTCGGTGTAGCAACGCCACAGGCTCAAGAGGATCTGCACCGCGCCGTCGTGCGCCTTCGCGTTTAGTCCTGCCTCTTCGACGAGCGAGCGTGCGTTTGTTTCAGTGAGCCCGTCAACGGGATCGATGTGCATCTTTGCGATGGCGGCCGGATTCTCTTCGGCAACCGTCTCGATTTCGACGCCACCCTCCTTCGACACCATCGCGAGGTGCTTCTTCGCGGAGCGGTCGAGCGTGAACGACGCGTAGTACTCCTCGTCAATGTCGGACGCATGCTCGACCCAGAGGCGACGCACGACGTGACCCTTGATGTCGAGCCCCAGAATGTTGCCGGCGTGTTCGCGCACCTCGTCCGCCGTGTTGGCGAGCTTGATGCCGCCCGCCTTGCCGCGCCCGCCTACTTGGACCTGCGCCTTGACGACGACCGGATAGCCCGCGGCGTCGGCCTGCGCCACCGCGTCTTCAACGGTGTCAGCGACGCCACCGGCTGACACGCTGATGCCATAACGGGCGAAGTACTGCTTGCCCTGGTACTCGAACAAGTCCACCTAAGACCCTGCCTTCTCAATTGAATCGAGCTTTTCCGCCAGCCAGTCGGTAATCGTGGCCAAAGGTGCACCCGGGGTGAAGATCTCGGCCACGCCCAGTTCTTTGAGCGTCACCACGTCGGCGTCGGGGATGATGCCGCCGCCGAAGCAGACAACATGCTCGGCCCCGCGCTCTTTCAACAAATCGAGGACGCGGGGAAAGAGCGTCATATGCGCGCCAGATAGGAGCGACAGCCCGACCGCGTCGGCGTCCTCCTGAATCGTGGTCTCCACGACCTGTTCAGGCGTCTGATGCAGACCCGTGTAAATGACCTCGAAACCGGCGTCGCGCAGGGCGCGAGCGATGACCTTGGCGCCGCGATCGTGCCCGTCCAGGCCGGGCTTGGCGACGACAACTCGATAGGGACGTTCCACGGCGGTGGATACTACGAGAGCCAATGGCTTTGCATCCTTTCGTGGAGAAGTGGGACGTCGGTTTGCACGGCGACAACCCCCTGGACTTTCCGGGATACGACGCGCCCGAAAACGAATCGGTCCGTACCGGCCGCACCGAGCACTACGCGCTCATCGAGGGTCGTTTCGATGTGATGGGCGGATCCATGGGCGCCGCACACGGCGAACGCGTCGTGCGGGCGTTCCATCGGGCGACCGACGAGCACCTACCCGTCGTGGTCGTCACGACCTCCGGCGGAGCGCGACTGCAGGAGGGAATGGTCGCCCTCACGCAGATGGCGCGCACCTCGGCCGCGGCGGTGCACCACTCGCACGCCGGTCTGTTGCAGATCGCTTTGATGCGGTCCCCCACCACCGGCGGCGTTTACGCGTCGTATGGATCGTTGGGCGATGTGCGCGCCGCGTCGCCCGGTGCGCTCATCGGCTTCGCGGGACCGCGGATCGTGCACGAAACGCTCAACGTCGACGTCAGCACGGATAGCCATTCCGCCGAATCCGCCTTCAAAGCCGGTCGCATCGATGCGATCGTTTCCGAGATCGACCAGCCCCGCTTCGTCGAAGGCGTCCTGGGCCTTCGCAACCTGCCGCCGGAACCAGCGGCGCCCTTCCCGCGGTCGCTGGCCGCGGTCGCTCGCGATGACGCGCCGGTGGACGCATGGGCCGCGGTGAAGAACGCCCGGGCCGAGCGACGCCCGTCGGGTTGGCAGTGGGCCGCCGCCTTGTGTGAGAGCTGGATCGAATTGAAAGGCCTCGACCCGGTTATCCGCGCCGGCATCGCCACCCTCGACGGGCGGCGCGTGATCATGGTGGCCAGCGATCGTCACGCCGGCACCGGGCGTCCAACACCGAAGGCGTACCAACTCGTACGTCGGGCGTTGAAGATGGCGGACCGGCTGCATTTGCCCTTTGTCTCGCTGGTTGACACGCCCGGGGCCGAACCGGGACCCGACGCCGAACGCGAAGGCATTGCATTCGAAATCGCGAAGACGTTCGTCGCGCAGGCGTCGCTGCGGGTTCCGTCGGTATCGCTGTGCGTCGGCGAAGGCGGCAGCGGCGGCGCGTTGGCCTTAGCTGCGTGCGACCGGTTGCTGCTGCTGCCGGACTCGGTCTTCAGCGTCATCGGCCCCGAAGGCGCGGCCGTCATCCTCGGTCGGGGCGCTCACCGCGCCGCCGAGTTCGCGAAGTTGCTCAAGCTCACCGCGCCCGAGCTCCTCGAGCTCGGAGCGATCGACGGAATCGTCTCAGGCGGTGTCGACGCAATTCGCCGCGCTCTCCTCGGCGCGATCGACGCGGCCGAGCCGGGCGACCGGGCGCGCCGCCACGACGGACTGACGGCGCGCTGGTTGCGATGACCACGCCAGGAGGGCCACCGGTTCGGCTGTTCACGCGCCGCGAGCGAATCGCTCGCCGGCGTTCGGTCGCGATGCTCATCGCGGCGGTGACGGTCTTCGCGATCCTGCTTACGGTCCTCGCGCTGCGCGTGGCCACGACGCCGAACAGCGACGTGAACCTAGGCAGCGACACGTTCCGCGTCGGCCACGGGCAGGCTCTTGAGCGCCGCATCCGCGCCGACCGTTACCCCTTGCTGTTCCAAGACCTCCGCAACAAGTCGATCGACATTTTCGTGGACCACGAAAAAGGCAAGCCGTTCTACGAAGGCTGGCGCGCCATCGAGGCACACGCCCCCGATGCGCCGCGCACGTGCACGCTCGCGTGGAACGGCGACGGTTACACCGATCCCTGCACCGGCGCCACGTTCCCCGCAGACGGCACGGGCCTCCGTCGATTTCGGACCAAGGTGGTCAAAGGGGTCGTGTACGTGAACTTCCGCCAGACGATTTAGTAAGACATCCACACTTTCTACGTTCCCAGTTGGGAAACTCGTGTGAACGGGTTTCGAAGTCGGCGCGACGTGCCGAAAGGGGACATATATGGGATCGATCGTGCGTGCGACGGTGCGGGAGGCTGTCTCCGTCGCTAGGTGCGCGGTCATCTACCCGCAAGGCTTGCTCGACGTCGCGTTGCGCACGGGCACGCCTTGCGGCGATCAGAACCGTGACCACCCCGTGGTGCTCGTGCACGGCTACGGCCACAACGCCTCGGCGTGGATGATGCTGAAGGCGGCACTCCGCCGCAACGGCTTCACGAGTGTGCACACCATGAACTACAACCCGTGGTTCGACGACGTTCCCAAGATCTCGGCCAAGCTCGCCAAGCGCGTCGAGATGGTGCGTGAACTAACCGGTGCCGAAAAGGTGCACCTCGTTGGGCACAGCCTGGGCGGCATCGTGTCGCGTTGGTATGTGCAGGAAGACGGCGGCGACCGCACGGTCAACACCGCAATCACGCTTGCCTCACCGCATGCAGGCACGGTCGCCGCGTTCGCCGGTCCGGGCCGCACGGCACGTGAACTCCGGCCGGGATCGTGGGTGATGCGCCGGTTGAACACCGAGGCCACCCCATCGGACGTTCGCTGGGTCGCGTTCTACGGCGATTCCGACGCGCTCGTGCAGCCGACGCGCTCAGGCCGCATCGAAGTACCGACGCTCAACGCCCGCAACGTGCTGATTCCGGGCATGGGGCATCTCGGGATGCTGATGTCGGGCGACGTCGTGAACCAAGTGATCGACGAACTGCTGAACCCGCCCGCGGCTGCCACTTCGCTGCCGATGTTTGCGCGCTGGTCGCAAAAAGCACGCGCGGGCGCACCTGCCCGCGCCGCGCGTCGGAGCGCAGCTTCTTAAGCCGGCCCGGCCTGGCCGTGGTAGTCGAGCAACAAGAGCGACGCATCGTCGTTCAACGTCGCGCCATTGTGCGCCAGCACCGACGCCGATAGACGACGGGCAGTTTCAGCCTGGGCCAGCTGGTCCAGCGAGGCGCGCACTAGGAAGTCCGCCAGACGGGGCACCCCGAAGTCCTCCCCCGAAGCCGACTTCGCCTCGATTACGCCGTCGGTAAAGAACAGCGCCCGGTCGCCGGGCTGCAAACGTTGCGCCGCAATTTCGCGGACGTCTCCACCAAGGCCGAGCGGCCAGGACGCCTCGCACGACAGTTGACCGATGTACCTGCCGTCGCGCATGAGCAACGGCAAGGGATGGCCCGCGTTCAGCCACGTCAACTCGCCGGTATCGAATGTCAGCACGCCAATCTGCGCGGTGACGAAACTGGACTGGCCGAACTGTTGCTCAATCAGATCGCCGGCCGCGTGGTACGCCGCCTCGAGGCTGAGGCCTTCCCGGCGGCTGTTCCGCAACGCAGTAATCGCTGCGACAGACATCAATACCGCGCTCATGCCATGGCCTACGGCGTCAATAATCGCGAACTCGATGCCTCGAGGGTTGATGGCGTAATCGAAGGAGTCGCCGCCGATCGAGTACGCGGGCTCGAGTATTCCGCTCACCGACACGCACCGGCTCGCGCACGTCAGCGGGGGCAGCAAATCCCACTGCATCTCGGCCGCGATCTGGAGGGCCTGTGTACGCCGTGACCGCTGAACAACATCCGTGTACCGGCGTTTGCTCACGAGCACGAGCACGAGCACCCGCGCAATCGAGTCGAGCAGTTCCTGCGCTTCTTCGTTCCAGCTTGGGTGCACGAATTCGAATACGCCCAGGCGCTCACTGCCCTCCGACAACGGCACCATCACCAGCGCGGGATCGTCGCCCGAAACGACGACCTCACCCCGTTCGAAGCAGCGGCCCGCGAGCGTGCCGCTTATGGCCAGCCTGGTACTCGTCGAGCCGTCGTCGCCGAGCGGCTGCAGGGACGCCAGCCCATAGTCAGCCACCAGCATGCGGGCCGACGACGCGCCGAGAAGTTCGCCAGCGAGTTGCACGACGCGCACCACCTCGTTGGCCGGTAGCTCATCTGACGCTTCCAGCAGCGACACGAGGGCACTCTGGAACCGCTTGGGTTTCATCACTCAGGCTCGTTTCAACGGTGCCCATGCGAGCAACAGGCGCTTCTCGCCTAGCCCCGGGAACCTAACCACGATCTCGCTGCGATCACCCGCGCCCACCAGATCGATCACGATCCCCTCGCCCCAACTCTCGTGCACAACCGCTTCGCCGACGCGCAAACCCAGTACCTCGGCGCCCTTGGTCTTGGCTGGCGTGTCTCCATTACCTGCGCGCATCGCCGCTTCAACCATGCGGTCGCGTCCGCGCAACCGATCGTTGCCCGCGCGGGCCGTGGACCAACTCGAGCCACTACTGCCGCTTGAGGTGCGCGGGCTGCTCTCGATCACCTGGACCAGGTGCTCGGGCAGTTCCTTGAGGAAGCGCGACGGCGGGTTGTACTGACTGGACCCCCACAAGAAACGCGTGAAGGCGTTCGTGAGGTACAGCTGTTTCTGTGCTCGGGTGATGCCGACATACGCGAGGCGGCGCTCTTCCTCCATCTCGTCGGGTTCGCCCAGCGAGCGCAGGTGCGGGAACACTCCCTCTTCGAGTCCCGACAGGAACACGATGGGGAATTCGAGACCTTTGGCGGTGTGCAGCGTCATGAGCACCACAAGGGATTCGTCCGGATCCAGCTCGTCGGAGTCCGACACGAGGGCGACTGCTTCGAGAAACGCGTCGAGGGTTTCGTACTGCTCAGCCGAACCGAGGAGCTCGTTGATGTTCTCCACGCGGCCGGCGGCCTCGATGGAGTGCTCCGCTTCGAGTAGCGCGACATACGACGTGCGGTCGATCACCGCCTGCAGCACCGTGGCCGGGGCGACGCCTTCGTTCGCCAGCGCTCGCAGGTACGCGAGGGACACGAGCAGCTCGTTGACGCCGCCGAGCGCTTTGCCACTCACTCCGGCGCGGTCCGCATCTTGCAGCGCGCGATGGAACGGCATGTTGTGCGCTGTCGCGTACGCATCGAGCTTGCCGACCGACGTGTCACCGATCCCGCGCTTGGGCACGTTAAGGATGCGCTTCACCGACACTTCGTCTTCAGGGTTTACGACCGCCCGCAGGTACGCGAGCAAGTCCTTTACTTCCTTGCGGTCGTAGAACTTCGTGCCACCGATCACCTTGTACGGCACGCGGCGCCGCGCCAGTTCTTCCTCGATCGCGCGGCTCTGTGCGTTCGTTCGGTAGAACACGGCGACATCGCCCCACCGTCCCCCGCTCTGTTGCTGGGACGCGATGCGATCGACAATCCACGCGGCTTCGTCGCGCTCGTCGTCGGCGCGGTAGTTGACGATGAGGTCGCCACCGCCGCTGTCGGTCCACAACGACTTCGGCGTGCGGGCGAGGTTGTTGGCGATCAACGAGTTCGCGGCGTCGAGAATGTTCTGGGTGGACCGATAGTTCTGGTCCAACACGATCACACGCGTGTTCGGAAAGGCCTTTTCGAACTCGAGAATGTTGCGGATGTCGGCACCGCGAAAGCCGTAGATCGACTGATCCGAGTCTCCGACAACGCAGACGTTCTGGTGCTTCTCACCGAGCAACAGCACGAGTTCGTTCTGCGCCTTGTTGGTGTCCTGGTACTCGTCCACCATGATGTGCGAGAACCGCGTTTGCCACTCTTGTAGGGCCTCCTCGTCGACCTGCAACAGATTGACGGTGACCATCAACAGGTCGTCGAAGTCCATCGCGTTCGCGGCCGTGAGGCGGCGCTGGTACTCGGTGTACGCGGGCGCGATCAGCTTTCGCTCTGGGGGTGACTCTGCCTTCTCGGCGTACGTGTCGAAGTCGATCAGCTCGTTCTTCGCCGCGCTCACTGCGTTCAACACGCTGCGCGGCGTGTGACGCTTGGTGTCGACGCCTTGGTCGCGCAACACGTAGGTCATGAGGCGGAGGGCGTCGGCGTCGTCGTAGATCGTGAAGCCGCTGCGATAGCCCAGGCGGTGCGCGTCGCGGCGCAGGATGCGCACGCACGCCGAGTGGAACGTCGAGATCCACATTTTGTCGGCGACCGGCCCGATGAGCGAGCCGACCCGGAACCGCATCTCGTCGGCGGCCTTGTTCGTGAAGGTGATCGCGAGGATCGCCCACGGCGACACGTTTTGCTCACGGATCAACCACGCGATGCGATGGGTCAGAACCCGGGTCTTGCCCGAACCCGCGCCAGCCACGATGAGGAGTGGGCCGCCGAGATGCGACGCCGCTTCGCGCTGAACCGGGTTCAGTCCGCTCAGCAGGTCGTGATCAGGCACTACGTGAATCTACAGATGACCTGTAGCGTCAAAATCCATGGACGTCACGATTCTCGGCAGCGGTTCGCCGATTCCCGACGCCGACCGGGCGGGGCCGAGCGGTCTCGTCACTGCGGCGGGCCAGCACTTCTTGATCGACTGCGGTCGCGGGGTGTTGATGCGTCTGGCCGGAGCGGGCGTGCAGGTGCCACAGCTGAGCGCGGTGTTGCTGACGCATCTTCACTCGGACCACACGACCGACTTCAACGACGTGCTTACGACCTGGTGGGTGATGCCCATGACCGGCGGCCGGCCCCTTCGCGTGATCGGCCCTCCGGGCACGCGGGCCTTCGTCGATCGCACGATCGCGATGATGACTGCGGACATCGGTTACCGCATCGACCATCACGACGATTTGACCGATCCACCCGGGGTCGACGTCATCGAGGTTGACGACGGCGTCGCGCTGGAGTCCGGCGCAGTGCGCATTACGGCGGCGCTCGTCGACCACGGCGTTGTAAAGCCCGCCCTCGGTTTCCGCTTTGAAGAGGGCGACGGTGTGTTGTGCTGGTCGGGCGACACGGTTCCGTGCGATGGGCTCGACCGCCTGTGTGACGGCGCTCATGTCTATGTGCAGACCGTGATCCGCCGCTCGCTCGTCGAGGCGGTTCCCGTCCAGCGCTTCCTCGACATCCTCGATTACCACTCGGACCTTCAGCAGGCCGCCGACACCGCTAAGCGCGCCGGGGTCAAGACGCTCGTGTTGAACCACCAGGTGCCCGTGCCGCAGCCCGGTACTGAGGGCGAATGGATCGCCGAAGCCGCGGCCGTGTTCGACGGCGAAACCATCATGGCGACGGACCTCATGAAGATCGGAGTTGGCCAGTGAGCGACAGCGTCATCATCGAGATCGACGGCCCAGTCACGATCGTCACGATCAATCGACCCCACGCGCGGAATGCCGTAGATCGCGACACCGCCGAGGCGTTGGCCGACGCGTTCCGTGCCTTCGACGCCGATGCATCGCAGTTCGCCGCAGTTCTCACCGGCGCGGCGGGCAACTTCTGTGCCGGCGCCGATTTGAAAGCGGTGGCCAGCGGCGCCCAAGGCGGCAAACCCTTACGCGAGGGCGACGGTCCGATGGGTCCGACGCGTCTGCTCTTGAACAAGCCGGTGATTGCGGCTGTCGAAGGTTTCGCCGTCGCCGGCGGCATCGAACTCGCGGTGTGGTGCGACCTGCGCGTCGCGGCGGAGTCCGCAACCTTCGGCGTGTACTGCCGGCGCTGGGGCGTTCCGCTGATCGACGGTGGCACCATCCGCTTGCCGCGACTCATCGGCCAGTCCCACGCGCTCGACATGATCCTCACCGGCCGCGCCGTTGGGGCCGAAGAGGCGCTACGCATCGGCCTCGCAAATCGCGTCGTTCCCGACGGCGAGGCCCGTTCCGCCGCCGTCGCGCTGGCGCACGATCTCGCCGCGCTGCCCCCGATCTGTCTGCGCGCCGATCGCAAGTCCGTGTTCGAGCAATGGGGCGACGACGTCGAGGACGCGTTGCTCACGGAGTACGCGGGCGGCATCGAGGTGATCCGCTCGGGGGAAACGCGGGCGGGCGCGGAGCGGTTCGCGTCAGGCGCGGGTCGGCACGGGTCCCGCGCTTAGGCGCGAAATAGCGTCAGGCCGCCCCAACGTAGGCGGCCCAGGGCGGCGGGTTGCCTTGCGCCGTTTCGTAGTCAGCGAGCAACTTGAACGCGTTCGATCCGTCGATGGATTCGCGCACGATGTCGGCGTGGCCGGCGTGGCGCGCCGTCTCTTCGATCACGTGCATCACAACCCAACGCAGCGACCACGCTTCAACGTCGCTCGGGAACCACGGCACGCCTTGCGGCACCGCGACAAGTTGATCGAGGTCAGCGGTCTCGAGAAACGCGTCCGTCTCGGCAGCGACCTCGTCGTACAGCGCAACGATGGATTCGAGCGTCTCATCGCCGAGCAGGGTGAAGCCGTTCTCGTACTCCTCCTCGGGGGAGCCAACGTCAACACCACGCACGATGCGCTGAATCCAGTTCCGCTCGCCCAGCGCGAGATGCTTGATCAACCCGCCGACGCTCAGGTCGCTCGCCGCGGGCGCGGCCTTCGCTTGCTCGTCGCTAAGGCCGTACGCCGCCAGCTTCAACACGTAGCGCTGCTGCTGGAGGAACGTGATGAGCGTCGAGCGCTCGTCGAATGTGGGAGGGGTCAGTCCGGCCATTTTGGGGCTCCTTGTTTTGAGGTTCGTATGACCAGGTTGCGCCATTAAACCGGTCAACTATTGACCGGTTTTTGTGAGATTCTGGATTTATGCGAGCCGACCGATTGGTGGCGATCCTCAACCTGTTACAGGTGCGTGGCCAGGTGACCGCGCTCGAGGTCTCCGAAGAACTGGAGATCTCCGAGCGAACGGCGCGGCGCGACCTCGAGGCCCTGGGTCAGGCGGGCGTGCCCGTCTATTCGCTGCAGGGCCGCAACGGCGGGTGGCGTCTCGCCGGCGGCGGCAAGACCGACCTATCGGGCCTCACGGCCGAAGAGACGCGGGCACTGTTTCTTGTCGCCGGCCCGTCCTCCGCGGCCTCACCGGCCGTCCGCGCCGCCGTGCGCAAGCTCGTAAGGGCGTTGCCCGAGCCGTTCCGGGAGGCGGCCGACGCGACGAGTGAACGCGTGCTGTTCGACCGCGGCTGGGAGGGCGGAGCCTCATCGCCCACCACCCGCACTCCGCCGCTGCTCGACGAGGCGCAGCGGTGCGTGGTGGAGGGTCGGCAAATGTCGCTCGACTACGTGGCGCGTGATGGTTCGGCGAGCGTCCGCGTCATCGATCCGCTCGGCCTCGCGTCAAAGGGCGCGAGCTGGTACCTCGTGGCCAACACGGCGAAGGGGTTGCGCACGTTCCGCGTCGACCGCATCTCGTCGCTCACCGAGACCGGTTCTCCGGCGGTGCGCCCAGAGGGGTTCGACCTCGCCGACGCGTGGCAGCTGATTACCGACGTCGTCGAGGAAAAACGCACGCCGATCGTCGCCATCGCATCGGTAGACGCCGACCAACTCCACGTCGCTCGCTGGATCTTCGGAACCCATCTACGCATCGGCCCAACCGACGCCGACGGCCGGGTCAGCGTCGAGATCCGCGGCGCTCATGTGCCGGCGCTATCGGGCCAACTCGCCGGACTCGGTGCCGCCATCACGGTGCACTCCCCACCCGAGGTCCGCGCCGCGCTCAAAGAAATCGGCGAACAACTCGTCGGCGCGTACGCCTAGGTCAGGGCGTCGCCGGGGAAGCTCTTCAATCCGTGGATCTCGTAATTGAAGATCCCCGCCGCGACGGCAGGGTCGCCGTCCATTATTTTCGCGGTCTCCTCGGGCGACGTGTTGAAGATGCACAGCCCCTTCACGGTGCCGCCGTCCGGCATCGGTCCGACGATGTCGAGTTGGCCCGCCGCGCGTAACTCGAAGTTGCGGCGCCCGTGCTGCCAGATGAGGCTCTGGTCGGCGGTTTCGTAGTTCGGCCCTTTTACGAGAAACACGACGGCGTATTGACGCGCCTTGGCCAACTCGCCCTGCATGTACTCATCAGTGACGTCGCTCACCGAGCTACTCCCATTCGATGGTGCCCGGTGGCTTCGACGTGATGTCATAGACCACGCGGTTCACACCGGGGACCTCGTTGATGATGCGTGTCGAGAGGATCTCGAGCAGTTCGTAGGGCAGGCGGGCCCAGTCCGCAGTCATCGCGTCGTCGCTGGTGACGGCGCGGATCACGATCGGGTAGGCGTAGGTCCGCTCGTCGCCCATCACGCCGACCGACTTCACCGCCGGTAGCACTGCGAACGCCTGCCACAGTTCGCGCTCGAGGCCGGCCTTCTTGATCTCTTCGACGACGATGCGGTCGGCGTTGCGCAGGATCTCGACGCGCTCACGCGTGATCGTGCCGACGACGCGCACCCCGAGACCGGGACCGGGGAACGGCTGGCGCCACACGATGTCGGGCGGCAAGCCGAGTTGCTCGCCAACCGCACGCACCTCGTCCTTGAACAGCAGGCGCAACGGTTCGACCAGTTCGAACTGCATGTCGTCGGGCAAACCACCGACGTTGTGATGCGACTTGATCTTGGCCGCGGTGCCGGTGCCGGACTCGATGACGTCGGGATACAACGTGCCCTGCACCAGGTACTCGCGCGTCGCCGCACTCGGCCGCGCACTCCTCGAACACCCGGATGAACAACTCGCCGATCTTCTTGCGCTTGGTCTCAGGATCGATGACGTCGTCGAGGGCTTCGAAGAACCGGTCCCCCGCTTTCGCGTGAATGAGCTCGACGTGGAACTGATCACGGAACGTGCGCTCAACCTGTTCGGCCTCGCCGTGACGCATCAGGCCGGTGTCGACGAAGACGCAGGTGAGCTGATCGCCGACCGCTTTGTGCACGAGCGCGGCGGCGACGGCCGAGTCGACTCCACCGGATAGCCCGCACAAGACCTTGCGGTCGCCGACTTGAGCGCGGATCGCGGCGACCTGCTCCTCGATGACCGATGCCGGTGTCCATTCAGGGGCGCATCCGGCCACGTTATAGAGAAAGTGCTGGAGGATGTCCTGGCCCCGGGGCGTGTGCTTCACCTCGGGGTGGAACTGCACGCCGCAGATGCGACGGTCCAGATCCTCGAAGGCGGCCGCCGGCGTGTTCGGCGTGGACGCAACCACCACGAACCCGTCGGGCGCGCGCGTGATCGTGTCGAAGTGGCTCATCCACACGTCTTGCGCGTCGGGCATCTCGTGCAGCAACGCCGACGTGCCACCGATGGTGTTGAGCACCGTGCGGCCGTATTCGCCCTGATCGGTCTTCGCGACCTCGCCACCGAGCTGCAGCGCGACCAGCTGTGCGCCGTAGCAAATGCCAAGGATCGGCACGCCAATGCCGTAAATCGCCGGATCAATCCGCGGCGAGCCTTCGACGTTCACCGACGCTGGACCACCACTGAAGATGACGGCGGCCGCGTTGCGGGCCCGTACCTCGTCGGCGGTGATCGTGTGCGGCACGATCTCGGAATAGACGTGGGCTTCGCGAACTCGCCGCGCGATCAGTTGTGCGTACTGCGCGCCGAAATCGACGACGAGGACGGGCTGGCGTTCAGACAATGGGGCTGCCTCGGAGCGGAGCCGAAGGCGGAGCGACCAATAAATACTGCGGCCCATTCCGGCCGGCGAAGCCGGACGGAGAAGCCTTCGGCGGCAAAACGGTTAAGTGACCGCGCGACTTCAATGGCCCATGCCGACGCCCTGCGACCGCTGGAGCTGCTTGCCCTCGGTCTGCAGCGACGGCGCAACCATCACTTCGGCCTTCTGGAATTCCTTGACCGTCTCGTAACCGCATGTAGCCATCGACGTCTTCAACGCGCCGAACAGGTTCATGCGCCCGTCGTTCTCGTGCGCAGGCCCGACCAGGATTTCTTTAAGCGACCCACGGATGTCTGTGCGCACCCGGGCACCGCGCGGCAGCGTGGGATGGAACGTCGCCATGCCCCAGTGGTAGCCCTTGCCCGGCGCCTCATGGGCGGATGTCAGCGGCGAACCGATCATCACGGCATCAGCACCACAAGCGATGGCCTTGGCGATGTCGCCGCCGCGACTCATGCCCCCGTCGGCGATGACGTGGACGTACACGCCGGTTTCGTCGAGGTGACGCATGCGGGCACCCGCAGCGTCGGCGATCGCGGTCGCTTGCGGCACGCCGAGACCGAGCACGCCACGCGTGGTGCAGGCGTTACCGGGGCCGACGCCGACGAGCACGCCAACGGCGCCCGTGCGCATGAGATGCAGTGCGGCCTGATATGACGCACAGCCGCCCACGATGATCGGAATGTCGAACTCGCGGATGAACTTCTTGAGGTTCAGCGGCTCGACTGTCTTGGACACGTGCTCGGCGGACACGACCGTGCCCTGGATCACGAACAGGTCGAGCTCGGCTTTCAGAATGGTCGGCGCGAACTGCTCGACGCGCTGGGGCGTGAGCGACGCAATCGCGGTGACGCCAGCGTCCTTGATTTCCCGGATGCGCTGGAAGACGAGTTCGGGGCTGATCGGCTCGCTGTAGATCTGCTGCATGCGAGCCGTGGCCTTGTCCGTGTCGAGCTTGCTGATCTCTTCGAACAGTGGCTCGGGATCTTCGTAGCGGGTCCAAAGACCTTCGAGGTTGAGCACGCCGGCTCCGCCGAGGCGCCCGATCTCCACCGCAGTGGCGGGACTGACCACGCCGTCCATGGCGCTGGCCAGCAGCGGCAGGTCAAACTTGAAGGCGTCGATTTCCCACGAGATGTCGACATCCTCGGGGTCGCGAGTCCTTCTACTCGGGACAATCGCGATGTCGTCGAACCCGTAGGCCCTCCGACCGCTTTTGCCGATCCCGATCTCGATCTCAGCCACGCCCGGCCCTCCGCAAGCTCGTCAAGTAGGAAAGTCTAGCTGGGCGGCCGCGGAATCCTTGCATGCCTCATGACCTGTAGGTATGCGCCGATAGGACCAATGTGCCCGCCTTATCCCGCCCTGCCCGCGCGCTCCTCACCGGAGTGCTTTTGACTGTTTCGGCCTTCGTCGTCGTTGGCTCTCGGGCCCCAAGTGCGAGCGCCGTCGCCCCTGGCCAAAACGGAGTGATCGCCTTCCATAGGTTCGGCAGCGGGCTTGGTCAGTTGTTCTCAGTATCGCCCGACGGTTCCAATGAGACGCCTCTCGGGAACCTCCATGGAGGATTCCCGAGCTTCTTCGCCGGTGGCTCGAAGCTCGGCCACATCGACGGAGGTGTGCACGTAGCGGACGCCGACGGCTCGAACGACCATGTAGTGCCCGGTACGGAGCCGGGCTTCTACTTCAGCGTGTCTCCCGATGGAACGCACTTTGCGAGCCAGGCAAATGATGCATCGAGCACTGCCAAGATCCGGGTTTCCAATTTCGACGGGTCGGATCCGCAGTTTCTTCTGCCAAATTCCGGGACGGCGGAATGGGGTCCATCGTGGTCCCCCTCGAGCGACAAGATCGCGTACGTCACCTTTCGACCGAACGACCCAGAGTTGTGGATCGTGGGCGCTGACGGCTCGAACCCCCATCTCGTTGTCCTCGCACCGTCGGCTTCGATCAGGCCGCCTGGGTTCTCCCCCGACGGCACAAAGCTTGTGTTCGGCTCGAACCCGTACACGAACGGAGGTACCACTCCGCAGGCCCATCTGCAGACCGTCGGGGTCGACGGGGTCGGTCTTCAAGAGATACCGGTGACGCTGCCTGCCGGCCGCGTGTCAACCACGAGCTTTTCGCCGGACGGGAAGAGGATCGTGTTCGCGATGAGCGGTGAAGCGCAGGGCATTTACACCGTGGCGGTTAACGGCACGAACCTACAGCGGCTGACCTCTGGCGAGGACGACGGAGCGGACTGGCAGCCGATTACTGCGGCGAGCATGCCGACGACAACAACATCGACCACGGTCGCACCAACGACGACCACCTCGACAACGATCGCGAACCAACCGCCCATCGCCTTGGGATCGCTGAGTTGGCCGACGCCGCGGCGTGTTTACGCCAACGCTGCCCGGTCGTCAGATCCGGACGGAACGATTGTCAGCTACGTCTGGCGGTGGGGCGACTACACAAACCCGAGCCCCACAAAAACGGCCTCGCACACCTATGCCAAAGCTGGCGACTACTACCTCCGCCTCACGGTGACCGACAACAAGGGCGCGGTAACTACACGCGCGCTCTGGATCCGGGTCAGCTAGCCGTTCGCACCTAGCGTGTGGACGATGGAGACCGTGGCGGTTCGGAAAATCAAACGACCGGACGGCACGGCGCTCTGGCGTGGCTACGTCGTGGCCAACGACGAGTTCGGTACGTGGATCTTCACGCCCCGCAACTCGACGATTGAGTCGACCAAGGACGGCAAAACCGAGACCAAGACCTGGCCGGAAAACGACGTCCTCGCGTTAATGCCGACCGACGATTGGTACATGGCCGTGTGGTGGACCGGCGGTGAGCACGACATCACCGTCGACATCTCCAAGCCGCCGATGTTCATCAACAAAGAGTGGAAGTGGATCGACCTCGAGACCGACCTCATCCGAACGGTCACGGGCGACGTCTTGGTTGAGGACGAGGACGAGTTCGAAGAGGCATGCGAGGCCGGTCACATCAGCGCCGACGAACGCGACGCCGCGATCAAGATGACCGAGTCGATGGAGTCGAATCTGCGGCACCGCATCGAGCCGTTCGGCCTCGTCGGCCGGCAACATTTTGACGATGCGGTCGCCCGCGCGCTACCTGCTCTGGTTTAACGCGAGCGCATTGCGCGCAGGATCTGCTTCGCGACGGCGACGTTCATCTCATACACCGCAGCGCGTCCCGCACCGTTGAGTCGTTTCACGACTCCGTCTTGGGTTTCGGCCGCGTTGTCGAGCGTGGAGATGACCGCCTTCTTGGTCATCTCGTTCGCCTCGTAACCCATGCGCGTCAGGGCCTTGAACAGTTCGCTCGATCGCACCGGCGCGGGAGCCGATTGCGCAATCACTGTCAACGCGTCCTTCGTGATCTCGGATGCACGCTCTACGGCCTCGACGTTGGTGATCGCTTCCTCAGGTGCATCGAGGCTGACCAACCAGCGCCGAACCTTTCGCACAATTTCGGCGTGCGTCTCGCCTTCAAACGTCAAGCTCGGCATGTCCCTAACGTAAACCCCTCGTGACTGGCGTGGGCACCATCATCAACATCGCAGCGATCGCGGCGGGATCTCTCGTCGGCGTGACCATCGGGCGGCGCCTGGTCGAACGCGTGCGCAGCGGGGTGATGTCGGTCCTCGGACTGATCACGATCGTCAGCGGCATCGCCGACGCGCAGAAGTCACGCAACATCGTGTTCCCGCTGGTTTGCCTCGCGCTCGGCACCGCGCTCGGCGAAGCGCTCTCCCTCGAGGAACGCTTCGAACGGTTCGGGGACCGGCTGGGCGCACGAGTGCGCAGCACCCACAGCAACGTCGGCGAGGCCTTCGTGACCGCGAGCCTCGTGTTCTGTATCGGGCCACTGGCAATCCTCGGTTCGCTTCAGGACGGGCTGGGCCGTGGCTACGAGTTGCTGCTGTTGAAGTCCGGCCTCGACGGCTTCGCCTCGTTGATTTTTGCGAGCACGCTCGGATGGGGTGTCGCCTTGAGCGCGGTCGCGGTCGGTATCTACCAAGGCCTGCTCACCGCGGGTGCGAACCTCATAGACCCGCTCTTGACCCCGCGCATGCTCACCGAACTCACCGCGACCGGCGGCGTGATGGTGATGGCGATCGGCGTACGGCTGCTCGACCTGCGGCGCATCCGGGTCGGCTCGATGCTGCCCGCGCTTGTGATCACGCCGATCGCCGTTGGGCTGTTCGCCCGGTAAGTCGGGTAACGCGGAGCTGGGAGGATGAGGACATGGATGACTCCGAACTAGTCCGGCATATCGGCGAGCTCGTCGAGCAAGAGCACGCCCTTGAGCGCAGCCACGCGGGAGCGCCGGCCGGAGAGGGTGACATCGAACGCATCCGGCAAATCGAGATTGCGCTCGATCAGTGCTGGGACCTGCTTCGCCAGCGTCAGGCCCGACGCTCCGCCGGGCTAGACCCCGAGGACGCGCACACGCGCGATGCATCAACGGTCGAGGGGTACAAGCAATAACCACGGGCGCCCATCGGTACGCTTGATCGATGGCGCTCGCACCGAACCTCGACGACGAGGTCGCCGCGCTCCTGCGCCGGGTCGACCAACGATTCACGTCGGGCCGACGCGCGATGGTCGTCGCGCTGGCCCGGCTCGACCGGCCGGTGACGATCCCCGAGTTGATGGCGACGTCGCCGGGGCTCGCGGCGAGCAGCGCGTACCGGCACATGACCGTGCTCGAGCAGGCCGGCGTGGTGCGCCGGATCGTGCTCGGCGGTGATGACCACGCGCGGTTCGAACTCGCCGAAGCCTTGACCGACCATCACCACCACCACCTGATCTGTTCCCGCTGCGGCGCCGTCGACGACTTCACGGTGCCGGCGAAATTGGAACGAGCGGTCAGCGACGCACTCGACGAGGTCGCCGCGAACACCGGTTTCAAAGCGACCGACCACCGCTTCGACCTGATCGGCCTGTGCGCCAACTGCGCTAACGGCTGACCGACAACTCCGGCCCGCGCGCCAGCGTCTGCAACACCACGCAGTACTTCTCCGTTGTCGCGATCAACGCATCGAGATCGTCCTCGGACACGTCGGAGGACAGGTCGAAGTGCAATCGAATCGCACTGAACCCGACGGGCGCGTCCGGGTCGATTCCAAGGGTGCCCCGAAAGTCGAGGTCGCCCTCGGCTCGCAGCGTTCCGGACACGTCGAGGCCGCGCGCGGTGGCGACGGACCGCAGCGTGACGCCCGCGCAGGCCACAAGTGCTTGCAACAACATGTCGCCCGAACAGGCGAAGGACCCGTCCCCGCCCGTCGCCGGATGGAGCCCGGCCTCCACGAGCGCACGGCCAGTGTCCACCGAGCACGCCACCTCGGAGTCCGACAACGAACCGGCGGCCCTCAGCGTGATTACCGCCGCCTCCGGTTCCTCGCGGTAGCGCTGTTTGATCGGTCGTTGAATCTCACGCAGCTGGTCGCCGTCCATGTCCGCAAGTTACGCGGTGATTAGCTCCAACAGCTCCCGCAAGATGCGCGCCGTCGCGCCCCAGATGATGTCGTGCGGCAGGTAGAAGAAGTTGATCTGACGGTTGTCGCCCCACGGTGTGTCCCACCGCTCTTCCTCGAACACCCCTTCGGTCAGCAGTTGTGCGAGCGATACGTCGAACACGAACTCGACCTCATTGGGGTCGCCTTCCACATCAGGACGTCCGGGCAGGAAGCCCACGATGGGCGTGATGCCCGACGTGGCCGCGAGCGTCGAGATCGGCGTAAGGCTGCCGACGATTTCGAGTTGGCTCGTGTCGAGCGCGATCTCCTCCTCGGCTTCGCGCAGCGCAGCGGCGATCGCATCCTCGCCTTCCTCAATCCGTCCCCCCGGAAAAGACACCTCGCTCGTGTGACTGCGTAAGTGGGAGGCGCGCCGTGTCAGCAGCACGCGCGCTTCCCGGTCCTCCTCGAAGAATGCGGCCAGCACGGCCGCGGCCTTGCCCGGCAATGGCGCGTAGGCGACCACGGGTTCACCCAGCGGCTGTGAGTGGACGGCCGCGTTCGGACGCACGGGGTTCTCGACCGCCGCGCGCACTCGCGCCAGATCAAGGTGGCTGCGTGCTTCGGGAGACAGGTGTGCCCATGGTGCGGCGTCACCCCGGCGGAACGACTCGGGGCGAGGGATGACCTGCGGGGGGACGCTCAGTCGCTTGTCCCGTTGGGGTTGGCGACTTTCTCGAGCAGCTCGCGGATGCCGCCCTTCTTCAGGTTGGCGATGAGGCGGCCGGGCTCAAGTTCGCCGCGCTCCCACTTCAGCCACTCCTCGAGGAGATCAGACGGGTCGGGCTCCGGACGGTCAACCATGCGGTCAGACTACGACCGATGGCGGGCTACTCAGGAACTCCACTGCCGAAGAAGTTGGGCATCAACAACGGCACGCGCGTTGCGCTGGTGAACGCGCCCGACGGGTTCGACGACACGCTCGGCACCCTGCCCGACGGCGTCGTGGTGGCCCGTCGTGCTGGTACTTCGCACGACGTGATCGTCGTCTTCGTGAAACAACGCGCCACGCTGGAGAAGACGTTGCCGAAGCTCGAGAAGGCGATCTTTCCCGCCGGCGCGATCTGGACGGCCTGGCCGAAGAAGGCGTCGAAGGTGCCGACCGACATCACCGAGGACACCGTGCGCGAGGTGTGCCTGCCGCGCGGCCTCGTCGACGTGAAGGTGTGCGCCATCGACGATGTGTGGTCCGGCCTCAAGCTCGTGTGGCGCAAAGAGCTGCGCAGCTAGGCGCTACGCCATCGCCATTATTCGCTCGACGTTCTCGCGTTCGAACACGTCAGAAGCAGGAACCTCGGGGCCGCTCAGCATCGTCATCATCACGCCGGCCGACAGCGGATCGCTCATCATCGTTCCGAAGAACGCGGCGCGGCGAGCCGCACCGGTGTTGGTGAAGTCACAGCGAAGCGCCTTCATCACTTCGGCCGCCACGCGTTCGCGTCGCATCCGTTCGCGGCGCTCCTCGCCGTAGGGCACGAACGAAGCGGCTGACCAGTCGTCACCGGCGAGCAAGACATCGCGCACCGATCGAGCGTCGCGTAACGCGACTGACAGCCCTTGGCCAATAAGCGGGTCCGACCAGCCCGCCGCGTCACCGATCAGCACCGCCCCCTCAGGAAAGGACTGGTCTGTCCACGTGTCGAATCCGGGTTGGCCCGCGCATGGCCCGGCCGGTTCGAGAGTGGCGATGGTCTCGCCGTACGGGAGGGAGTCCACGCGAAACGCTTCGAGGAACCGCCGGGCGCGATCAGGTCCAGTAAACCGATCCTTGGCGTCGATCGAGTAGCCGAGATAAAGCCGCACCAGTCCGCCGGGCCGAGGGAACAGGAGGAAGTGCACGTCGCCTTCCGTTCCAAGGGTCACGGTTTCGGCGGGCCACTCCTCAAACCCCGACACGAGCAGGCCGGACAGCATCGCGGTTGGCGTGGTCTCTTGCAGCGAGATGCCGAGTTGCTTGCGCACCACCGATTGCCGGCCGTCGGCCCCGACGATCAGGTGGCAACGCACCTCGTGTTCGACACCGTCGAACTCGTAACGGACCACCGGGTTGGTGCCGGCCGTGATCACAACGTCGCCTGTGCCCCGCACCATGGTCGCTCCGGCTTCGACGGCGGCCCGGTTGAGCGCCTCGGACGCTTGCGGGTGCCCGACGTCGAGCATTCCTGGAATACCGCCTACGAACATTCCGAGCGGGACCGCACTCGCCTCGGCATCAGACGGCGCGACCATTTCGTCGTAGCCCACGCTTTGCGTCACGTAGCCGCCGCCACAGTTGAGCAGCGTCTCCTCTACACCGAGCTCCCTCGCTTCCAACGCGCCCCACGGCATCATGCATTCACCGCGCACGCGGTCTTTGAACTCGGTGGTGCGCTCGAGCACCAGCACCCGCAGCTGCGCGTCGGCGAGCGAACGAGCGAGCGCCGATCCGGCGATTCCACCGCCCACGATTACGACGTCGTACGAATCGACCATCGGCGCCTCCCCTACTTGCGAGCTACCACCTTCGCATGTTCGGCAAGCCGCGGCACCGAGGAGAGTCGAAGCAGATTATTTCCGCCACGGCGCGTACCTCATCAGGTCGGCCATCACGTCGTTGACGGACGGACACGTCGCGAACTGTTCGAAATATTCGAGCAGGTTTTCGAGGTCGCGTCTGAGGAGGTCGAATGCATTGGGTGCTTGGCCGATTCGCACCGCCTGGGGTACGTCGATCACGTAGGGCACGTTGTCGCGGACCAACACGTTGTACGGCGACAGATCAGCGTGCACCAAAAGAAGTCCGACGAAGACGTGGAGGTCGTTGATCAATGATTCGAGCCAGCGTTCGGCTTGCTCCTTTGATGGGGTAAGCGACTCGAGGCGCGGCGCTGCGACTCGGTGCGTGCCGAGAAACTCCATATACACATCGCCGAGCTCCCCAAGTTCGAAGGCGTATGGCACGCGGGCGCCCGCGTGCCATAGCTGGCTCAGCACCCTGAACTCGTTCGCCCGCCAACCAGCGACGGCCCGACCCTTCTTAATCTCGGCCACGCGCATCGCATACGGCACATCGGAGCGATGGGCATACGAGCCTTGAAGGTAGGGATCGCGCTTCGTGAACTTGTTGTCGAAGCGGTACGACTTCTTTGCCAGGAGCAGTCGAGATCCGTCGGCCAACAGGGTGCGTTCGACGAGGCTCACCGTCGCTTCCTTGCCAGACTTCACAACTCCGAGCGGTTCGTCGATGAAGCCTTGCTCGGCGCTTAGCCGGTCGGCCTCAACCCAGTCGATCGCGGCTGCCGCCTCGCTCAAACGCGCCCGTTGACGATCGTTTTGACAATGCCCTCGCCGAAGTTACCGATGCACACCCCGCCGCCCGCGTTCCCGCGGTAACGCGACCCGCTCGGGCAGCTATTGGACGCGTGGGCAGAACCCGACGCTCCGAGCAACATTCCGATCGACACCACAAACACACAAACCATGCGACGCATGAGTACCCCACTGGGCTCTGAAGTGATCGACCTTCGATCACTTCATGAGTTTCCATGCAATCTCATGTACCGTCCATGGCGCGAACGCGCCAGACGCGCGCGACTTTTGGTAATTGCGCGTCGCTAGGCAACGAGAAGTCGCCAGAAGTGCCGGGAAACGAAAAGTGGCCGGTCCCGAAGGACCGGCCACTCTCGAAATTGATGCTGCGGTGAAGCGACGGGCGTTCCTTAGAAGCCCATGCCGCCCATGCCACCCATGCCGCCGCCACCGGGCATCGCAGGCGCAGCGGCGCCAGCGGGCTCGGGCTTGTCGGCCACGAGGGCCTCGGTGGTGAGCAGGAGCGACGCGATCGAGGCGGCGTTCTGCAGCGCCGAGCGGGTCACTTTGGCGGGGTCGATGATGCCGGCCTTGAGCAGATCCTCGAAGTTGCCCGTGATGGCGTTGTAGCCGCGGGTGCCCTTCTCGTTCTTGCTCTGCTCGACGATCAGCGAACCTTCGACGCCGGCGTTCTGGGCAACCCAGAACATCGGAGCCTCGAGCGCCTTGAGCACCGAGCGGGCGCCAGTGGCCTGGTCGCCGTCGAGATCCGCAATCGTCTTGGCGACGGCCTTCTGCGCCCGGATGAGCGTGGAGGCCGAACCGGCCACAACGCCTTCTTCGATCGCGGCACGCGTGGCCGACAACGCATCTTCGATGCGGTGCTTCTTTTCCTTGAGCTCAACCTCGGTGGCTGCGCCGACCTTGACCACTGCAACACCGCCGGCCAGCTTGGCCAGACGCTCTTGCAGCTTCTCCCGATCCCAATCGGAATCGGTGTCGTCGATCTCACGCTTGATCTGCGCGATGCGGCCCTTCACATCAGCGTCGATGCCACCGCCCTCGACGATCGTGGTGGTGTCCTTGGTGATGACGACCTTGCGGGCCTTGCCAAGCAGGTCGAGCGTGGCGGTGTCGAGCTTGAGACCGACTTCCTCAGCGATGACCTGGCCACCGGTGAGCACAGCCATGTCCTGCAGCATCGCCTTGCGACGATCGCCGAAACCCGGCGCCTTGACGGCGGCCGACGGGAACGTGCCACGGATGCGGTTGACGACCAGAACTGCGAGAGCCTCGCCCTCGACGTCCTCAGCGACGACCAACAGCGGCTTGCCCGACTGCATGACCTTCTCGAGGATCGGAACGAACTCGTGGACCGCGCTGATCTTGCCGTTCAACAGCAGGATGTACGGGTCTTCGAGGACGGCCTCTTGACGCTCGGGGTCGGTGACGAAGTACGGGGACAGGTAGCCCTTGTCGAACTGCATGCCTTCGGTGAACTCAAGCTCGAGACCGAAGGTGTTCGACTCTTCGACGGTTACGACGCCGTCTTTGCCGACTTTGTCGATCGCGTCGGCGAGCACGTCGCCGATGCCCTTGTCTGCGGCGGAGTTCGCGGCGACCTGGGCGATCTGCTCTTTGCCCTCGATCTCCTTGGCCTCGGCCTTGATGGACTTCACGGCTGCGGCAACCGCAGCTTCGATGCCCTTCTTCAGTGCCGAGGGGGACGCGCCGGCGGCCACGTTACGAAGACCTTCGTGCACGAGCGCTTGCGCGAGCACCGTTGCGGTGGTCGTGCCGTCGCCGGCGACGTCGTTGGTCTTGGTCGCGACTTCCTTGACGAGCTGCGCACCCATGTTCTCGAAGGCGTCTTCGAGTTCGACCTCACGAGCGATGGTGACACCGTCGTTGGTGATCGTGGGGGCACCCCACTTCTTGTCGATTACGACGTTGCGGCCCTTCGGGCCGAGCGTGACGCGCACCGCGTTCGCGAGCTTGTCGACACCGGCTTCGAGGCTGCGACGAGCATTGTCGTCGAACTTCAGGATCTTGGGCATGACTACTTGCCCTTCTTGGCGGCCTTGCCCACGAGCGCGAGGACGTCACGGCTCGTAAGGATCAAGAGCTCTTCGCCGTCGACAGTGATTTCGGTGCCGCCGTACTTGGAGTACACGACCGTGTCGCCTACAGCGATACCGAGCGGGATGATCTCGCCGGTCTGCTCAGAGCGGCGGCCGGGGCCGACAGCAAGGACTTCGCCCTGCTGGGGCTTCTCTTTGGCGGTGTCAGGAATGACGAGGCCCGAAGCGGTAGTGGCTTCGCCTTCGTCGGAACGCACGACGATACGGTCGTCGAGGGGCTGCAGATTCATTGCGGTGGGACCTCCATAAGGCCTGTTAGCACTCTCAGGTTGCGAGTGCTAACGATAGCCAAGGGGTTAGTTCACGGCAAGGCGGAGATTGGGAAACGCCCCAATGTCTAGCGGGGACGGCCCATCCGACTGCAGACGCCACCACCCCGCGGCCGCGATCATCGCCGCGTTGTCGGTGCAGTACTTGAACGCCGGCAGCAAGCACTCGACGCCCAGTTCGTCCGCGGCCTGCTCGGTCGAGGCCCGCAGCTGTGAGTTCGCGGCCACGCCTCCGGCTAGGCACAGGGCGTTCGCGCCGGTCGCAACCACCGCCCGCTTGGCTTTCTCCACGAGGATGTCGACCACCGCCTTCTGGAATCCCGCCGCCACATCGGCTGGCGCCAACAGGTTCTCGGTGTCGCCGGCCACCCGTCTCGCCACGGCGGTTTTGATGCCGCTGAAGCTGAAGTCGTAGGACTCGTCGCGCATCGCCTTGGGCATCGGGGCGTTCTTGGGGTTGCCGGTCTGGGCGAGCTTGTCCATCACCGGCCCTCCCGGGTAGCCCAGGCCGAGCACCCGAGCGACCTTGTCATAGGCCTCGCCCGCCGCGTCGTCGATCGTGCCGCCGAGGATCTCGTAGTCGCCGTGGGCCCGTACGTGGACGAGCATGGTGTGGCCGCCCGACACCAGCAGCACCACAGCGGGCAGCGGCAGATCGGGGCGCTCGAGCAGGCACGCGTAGAGGTGACCCTCGAGATGGTTGACGCCGACGAACGGCACGTCCCACGCCAGCGCCAACGCCTTGGCGTGACTCAGGCCGACGAGTAACGCTCCGATCAAACCCGGACCCATCGTGACGGCGACCGCGGCGAGGTCGCGGCCCGCCACCCCGGCCTGCGACAGCGCGTCCTCAATGACCGGACCGAGCGTCACAAGATGCGCCCGTCCCGCGAGTTCCGGCACCACGCCACCGAAACGCGCGTGCAGGTCGATCTGGCTCGACACGACCGACGACAACACGGTGGTGCCGCCGGCGACGACCGACGCGGCCGTCTCGTCGCAACTCGTCTCTATGCCGAGCACGAGATCAGTCATGGTCGGCTCGGCTCGATGACCGTGGTGCCGACGATGCCGGACTCGATGCGCGTCAGCCGCTCGGTGTACGCCGGGTCGTCGATGTCGTCGGCCCACATCACCAGCGCGTCTTCGTTTGTCTCGACGTAGTAGCCCTTGCGAATTCCCGCGGGACGGAAGCCGAACGTGCGGTACATGCGCTGCGCAGGCTCGTTCGACACGCGGACTTCGAGCGTGAGGTGACGCGCGCCGCGACGGAGCGCGTCCCGGGCGATGTTGATCAGCAGCCGCGTGCCGATTTGATGCCGGTGCCACCGCGGGTCCACGGCGATCGTGGTGACGTGCGCGTCCTCGCCCACCAACATCAGGCCGGAGTAGCCGACGACCGTTGGCCCCACCTTGGCCACGTGGTACGAGCGGCTTGAACGCATGCCGAGCTCACTGACGAACAGGTTCATCGTCCACGGCCGTGGATACACCTCGGTCTCGATACGAATCACGGTGCGCAAATGGCGGCGTCGCATCGGCGTCAGATGCACTTCGATCGGCTCGCGCTGAATCGGCGGATCGTAGAGACCGTTCGGGTCGACTGGTTCTGCCGCCATCAGAGCCCCTTTTCCCTAGCTCCGCCGCTCGGCAGGCGATCGGCGTTCAGTTCAGCGTCTGACTTGCGTAAGTACAGCGGAGCGATCGCACTCGGGTCAACGGTGTTAGCCGTGACGGCGATCTCGACGAGCGTCGCCGCCGACGGCAACGCGAACACCGCTCCCTGGTCGGCGAGGGTGTCGCCAACGATGAGGACGTCGTCGGCGCCTTCGAGTTGCGCCATCAGCCCAGCGGGCGGCAGCACCGTCGGGTCCATCACGCGCTTGAGTTCGCCGTCGGTCACGCCGTAACGGGCGGCGTAGACCTCGCTGCGCCGTGCGTCGATCACCGCGACGATGTCGTTGCCGGCGTGGCGCATCTGATGCGCGAGGAGGTCAAGGCTCGACACGCCGATCATGGGCAGGCCGAGGGCTTGCGCCAGCCCGTTCGCGGTCGCAATGCCAACCCGAAGCCCGGTGAACAAACCGGGGCCGATGTCGACGGCGATCGCGCCGACTTCGCCGAGCGAGATGCCGGCATGCTCACAGACGAACTTCACGGCGGGCACGAGGATCTCAGCGTGACGGGGCCCGCGCGTCACTTCAGCCGACGCGACGACACCGTCGGCCGTGCCAATCGCGACGCCGGCGCGCGCCGTGGCCGACTCGATGCCGAGCACGATCATCGCGGCAGCCTCTCTGACCATCCGACAAAGTCGAACGCGCGCGACGTCTCGTCGACGTCGCTGATTGTGATGGTCAGCCGGTCGGCGCTCAACACGTCGCTGGCGATGTCGCCCCACTCAACGAGCGCGATCGCGCCACCGTCCAACGCTTCGTCGAGGCCGAGGTCGAGCACCTCGTGTTCGCTCACCATGCGATAAAGGTCCGCGTGCACGATGGGCACCCGTCCCGCGTAGTTGTGCACCAACGCGAACGTCGGCGAAGTCACCGGCTCATCGACACCCATCGCGCGGGCGAACCCCTGCACGAATCGTGTCTTACCCGCACCGAGTCCACCGACCAACACGATGAGATCGCCCGGCACCGAAACCGCCGCTACCGCGGCCGCCAATTCCTCGGTCTCCTCCACGCTGGTTGTCGTTCGATTCACAACGACACTCCCGCCGCCAGGATCGCTTGCTTGGCTCGGATGAAGTCGGCGCGCATCTGCGCAAGAGGCTGCCCGCCGCCGCTGCGCAGCACCGCGGCCGGATGGAACGTCGGCACGAGCACCGCGCCGTTGCGCCATGGGTAGGACTGGCCGCGCAGCTTCGTGATGCCCTGCTTGGCCCCTGGGTCGCCGAACAGCAACAGCTTCGTCGCAAAGTTGCCGAGCGTGATCACGACCTTCGGCGCGATGAGATCGAGCTGCGCCTCCAGCCACGGATTACACGACGCGATTTCGTCGGCCTGCGGGTCACGGTTTCCTGGAGGTCGACATTTGACGGTATTCGCAATGAAGACGCGCTCACGCGTGACGCCGAGCTCCTCCTGCATCACCTGGTCGAGCAGCTTGCCGCTGCGGCCCACGAACGGCTCCCCTTGTTCGTCCTCGTCCTTGCCGGGCGCCTCACCCACGATCATCAGCGGCGCGTGCGGGTCACCGACGCCGAAGACGACCTGGGTGCGCGTCGAAGCCAATCCGCACTTGGTGCACTCGGCTGCCTGCGCCGCGATCTCGGCGAGGGTCGCCATAACGCCACCATCGTAAGGGACGGCGGTTACCGAACCGCCTGTCGACAGGCGGCTTCAACGGCGTGGGCGGCCAGGTACCGCACCCGGTCGACGTCCGCCTCGACAATGCCCGTGGCCACAGCCACCAGCGCGTCGCCATCGAAGCGGGTGTGAGACGGGTCGAACGCGCGCGCAATGCCGTGGTGGCCGGACTGCGCCACGAGGTGGCACCCCGTCTTGTCGAGCACGGCGTTGGTGGCGATGACGCCAATAGTCGTGTTGTCGAGCGGTGCGATCGGTGGTGTCGCCCAGGGCGTCTCGGCTCGGGACGGGTCGCACAGGTGGCCCGACGCGTTGGCCACGATCAGCGCGCTGACGACGAGGTCGCCGTCGCGTTCGCTGGCGGTACCGATGCCGCCCGGCCGCGTGGTGTCCGGTCCACCGATCTTGCCGATCGTCGCGCCGGAGCCGGCGCCGACACTGCCCACCTCGAAGGCGCCGTCGCGCGCGTCCGCGCACGCGGCGTACCCGGACTCGGCGTTGGGCCGAATAGAGCCGTCGCCCACGGCGAGATCGAAGATGATCGCGCCGACCACGATCGGCACCCGTCCGGCGCGCGTCTCGTAGCCGAGTTCGTGTTCTTCGCACCAACGCATCGCGCCATCGCACGTGGCGAGGCCGAACGCGGAACCACCACTGAGCATCACGACGTCCACGTGCGACACGAGTCGTCCAGGCGCAAGTAGTTCGAACTCACGGGTGCCCGGTGCTCCCCCGCGCACCTCCCCGGACGCGACCGAATCGGGAGGCAATACGACGGCGGTGCAACCCGTACGCGCGGCTGCATCGGTCCAGTGGCCGACGCGTATCCCGTCGACGTCAGTGAGCATGTAGCCGAGCGAACCGGTCGATGCGCTCGTTGAGCCAGTCCGCTCGCTCCAGCATCAACATGTGGCCACCGCCTGACACCACTTCGAACTCGGCACCGGGAATCAAGCGCGCCATCGGCTTGGCTACCCGCGGCGGCGTAAGCAGGTCGCGCGAACCCACGATCACCAGCGCGGGAACGGGATAGTCCTTCAAGCGGTGGCGCACCTCGAAGCCGACGACGTATGGCAGAAGCGAGCCGACGGTCTCGGGCCGCATGGCCAACGTCATGTCTCGCGTGTGGGCGACATGGCGAGGGTCGGGATCCACACCCAGCGCCAGGCGGGCGACGGCGTAGCTGATCTCGGCGGGAGGCGTCCACCTACGTGCGCGGGCCTGCCGGGGCGCCGCGTGCGAGTCGGGCCGCGGCACCCGGCGACTGATCGCGCTGAACCCGGGAACGCTCTGCGCCGGCGATGCGGAGGTCGACAGCAGGATCGTGCCCGCGATGCGCTCGCGCGCCATCTCGGGAAAGTCGAGACACATCTGCTGGGTGATCATCCCGCCCATGGAGTGACCGACGACAATGGCGTCCCGTAAGTCGAGCTTTTCGAACACCTGCGAAACGTCGCTCGCCATGTGCTCGATGCCCCAACCATTCAGCGAGCTCTTCGAGCCCCCATGCCCGCGGGCGTCAAGGGCGATCACGCGGTATTCCTTCTGCAGCGCGGCGAGCTGGTACGCCCAGGTCGCGACCGAGAGGGTCACGCCGTGCAGCAACACGATCGGCCGACCGCTGCCGGCCTCGACGCCGTGAATAGTGGACCCGTCCTCGACGACGACGTCGATCGATTCAAGATCGTCGGCCAGCGCGAGCTCGGACATGTCGAGCTCGCCTAACGCGCGGTACTTGCGAGCGCCTTGGTACGCGGCCACCGCGGCAACGCCCGCGCCGACTCCCGCGACGCCCAGCGCCAGCGCACCCTTGCGACGGCGGCTCACGATTCGCCACCCTGCGTCCGTCGGGTCACCCGCGGCCCGATGCCGCACAACACCTCGTAACTGATCGTGCCCAACCGGTCCGCCCACTCGTCCGCAGAAATCGTTTCGTCTCCCTGAGTTCCCAACAACACGACTACGGCGCCAGGCGCCACCGTGGATTCGGGTCCGCAGTCCACCATCAGCTGATCCATTGTGATCGTGCCCGCAATCGGGAATCGCACACCGTTAAGCAAGACGCAGCCGTGCGCGGCCGCGAGGGCTCGCGACACGCCGTCGGCATACCCAAGCGGCACCGTTGCGATAACGGTCGGGTGCGGCGTCGTGTACCGAAGGCCGTAGCTCACTCCTTCACCGGCCGCGAGGCGCTGAACGTGCGTTACCTGCGCGCGCAGTTCCATCGCGGGCTGCAGCGGCAGACGACCGGCCAGATCGGGCCCGGGCGCGTACCCGTACAACGCGATACCGGCGCGCACCATCGAGTAGCGCGACCGCGGATGACCGAGCGCCCCACCGGAGTTCGCCGCGTGCAAAAGCCGTGGCGTCACGCCCCGGGTGGCGAGCTTCTCGACCGCGTCGTCGAACCGGTCGAGAGCAGCGTCGGTGACGCCCGTCCGACTGAGGTCTTCGCTCACGGCCAAGTGGGTGTAGAAGCCTTCGAGATCGAGCCCCGGCGTCTCGGCGACAAGCACCGCGAAACCAACGGCGTCGTCAGGCTGCGCACCAACACGGTGCATGCCCGTGTCCACCTTTACGTGGACGGGGATCGTCACGCCGCGCCGGGCCGCGAGCTTCGCCAACGCAGCGATCGCGCCCGCGGAGTACACGGTGGGCGTCAACGAGTACTTGACCACGTCCACCATGGCGGCATTGACCGGCTGCGACAGCAACAGGATCGGCGCGTCGATACCGGCTTTGCGCAACGCCACGCCTTCCTCGGTCAAGGCCACGCCGAGCCGGGTCGCGCCGCCCTTCAGCGCGGCGCGCGCGACCGCTTCGGCGCCGTGGCCGTAGCCGTTCGCTTTGACCACGGCGCAGACCTCGGAGGGTCGCACGAGATTGACGACGGCCCGGGTGTTCGAAACGACGGCGTCGAGGTCGACCACGGCCCACGCTGGTCGCGTGCGCGCCTCAGCCATCGAAGACCGACGCGAGCGCGTCGAGGCAGTAGGCCAAGCAGGTCGTCGGCCACAAGTCCGTCTTTAGGACCCAGCTTGCCGGCGAGGCCGTGTACGTGCGCGGCGGACGCAGCTGCCTCGAACGGCGGCACCCCCCGCGCGCAAAACGCCGCCAGCACGCCGGCGAGCACGTCGCCGGTACCGCCCGTGGCCAGGCGCTGGTCGCCCGAGTTGGTCAAGAGGACCCGCCCGCCAGGCTCGGCCACGATCGTCGTCGGCCCCTTCAGCAACACGACGCAGCCCGACTGCGACGCGAGCTCCCGCACGTCCCAGATGCGATCGGCGCCCGGGTAGTGCCCGGTCAGGCGATCGAACTCGGCGTCGTGCGGCGCGATCACCACTTGCCCACCGCGCTTTTCGATCACCTCAGAACGAATGATCGAAAGATCCAACGCATCGGCGTCGACCACCAGCGGAATCGTCGTGCCCGCAACAACGTCTGCGGCGCCCTCCAGCGCTTCGCGTGAGCGGCCGAGGCCCGGGCCGAGGACGGCGGCGGCGCAACGATCGGTTGCTTCGACCGCGGCCTTGCCCCAGCGACGCACCGGCAGATCGGCGCCGAGCGACGCGATCGGCTTCGGTGGCCCCGACGGAGTGCCGCCAGGGATGGCGAGGCGAACCATGCCCGAGCCCGCCCGTTGTGCCGCGGCCGCCGCTAAGCCCGCGGCGCCGTAGAGGCCAGGTGAGCCGCCGATGACACACACAGCGCCGCGCCATTTGTGCGCGACCCGCGCCCGGCGCGGCACCCAGCCGCGCACATCTGCGCTCTCGACGATGTGCGCCCGAGCGCAACTCGTGTCGAGGCCAAGCGGTTCCACCGTGATCTCGCCGGCGCGGTCTGGCCCGTCGCACAACACCAAACCCGGTTTGAACGAACCCATGGCCACGGTACGGTCCGCGCACACTGCACCCGCACAGGCGATGCCCGTGTCGCCGTTGACGCCTGACGGAATGTCGACGGCTAAAACCGGAGCGCCGTTCGGGTCGGGAGCGGCGTAGTCGCCGTGAAAGCCAGTGCCGTAGGCCGCGTCGATCACCAGATCGGAACGCGGTAGCAGCGCCGGGGCATCCAGCGCGTCGATGATCTGCACCCGCACACCGCGTTCGCTCAGACGTCGCGCCGCGACGCGGCCGTCGGCACCGTTGTTTCCCTTGCCGGCCACCACGACAACGCGCTTGCCGTAGTCGGCGCCGAGCATCTGCCGAGCCGCCCACGCCACCGCGCTGCCGGCGCGCTCGATCAAGACGTCCAGGGGCTCGCGAGCGGCAGCGTCGACGGCCGCCATCTCGGCGACGGTCAGAACGGGAATCACAGCGCGGTGACCACCGCGACCGCGGTGGTATCGGTGTGCGTGAGCGAGACCATCCACCGGGTTATGCCCTGTTCAGCGGCGAGAGACGCGGCCTGTCCGCTGACGACCAGTTCGGGCGCTCCCGAATCCGTGCGCCGCGTTTCGACCTCGTGCCAGCCGAACGCGCCCAGCCCGACGCCCATGGCCTTCATCACGGCTTCCTTCACCGCGAAACGCGCCGCGAGCCGCGGCGTTGCCTCAATGACGAGTTCGCCTTCAGTGAACAAGCGCGCCCGCATGCGCGGCTGGCGCGCGAGCAGTTGATCGAATCGGTCCACATCGACAGCGTCGATTCCCAGACCGATCATCGGCGGCCGATCACTCGACGGTGACGGTCTTGGCGAGGTTTCGGGGCTTGTCGACGTCGTTGCCGCGCGCTTTGGCGAGGTAGTACGCGAACAACTGCAGCGGCACGACGTCAACCATTGGGTTGAACAACTCGTGACCCGCGTCGGGCACCACGAACACGTCGTCGGACAACTCGGCGATACGCGGATCGATCGTGCCCTGGCCGTCGAGGTCGGTCGCGACAGACAGGATCGACGCGCCGCGCGCCTTCACTTCCTGGATGTTCGACACGATCTTGTCGAGCAGGCGGCTACGGGTGGCGATCGCGACCACCAACGTACCCTCCTCGATCAACGCAATCGGCCCGTGCTTCAGCTCGCCCGCCGCGTACGCCTCGGCGCGCACGTAGCTGAGTTCCTTCAGCTTCAACGCGCCTTCGTGCGCCATCGCGTAACCGACGCCGCGCCCGATGAAGAACACGTCTCGGATGTCGCGGTACTTCTCCGCCGTCGCCTTGATGTGGTTGGGCGACTCGATGGCGGTCGCAATGCGGTCGGGCACGAGCTGGAGGTCGCGGACGAGGTGCGACACCTCCTCGGGATACAACGTGCCGCGGATCTGTGCGAGGTAGAGCGCCAACAGGTTGAGCGACGCGAGCTGCGCGATGTGGGTTTTCGTAGCCGCCACGCAGATCTCGGGCCCCGCGTGCGTGTAGAGCACCGCGTCGGAGTCACGCGCCATCGACGAGTCGACCACGTTGCACACCGTGAGCACCGGAGCCTTCTGTCGCTTCGCGAATGTCACGGCCTCCATCGTGTCGAGCGACTCGCCGGACTGGCTGATCGCAACCACGAGGCTGGTCGGGCTCAACACCGGATCGCGGTAACGGAACTCGCTCGCGATTTCGATCTCCACTGGCAGCTTCGCCCAGTGCTCGATCGCAGACCGGCCGACCATTCCCGCGTTGAAACTGGTGCCGCACGCGACCACGAAGATCTTGTCGATGCGGCGCAGGTCGTCCTCGGTGAGTCGCACCTGGTCGAGCACGACCGCGTCGTTCTCGAGGCGACCGAGCAGCGTGTCGCGCACGGCGTCGGGCTGCTCGTGAATCTCTTTGAGCATGAAGTCCGGGTAGCCGCCCTTTTCCGCCGACGCGAGATCCCACGTGACTTCGCGTCGCTCGGGCTCAACTTCGTCACCGTGCAGCGTGGTGATGCGAACGGAACCGGGACGCAGTTCGACGACGCGTTCGTCGTCGATAACAAAGAACTCGTCCGCCTTGCCGTGAATCGCTGGAATGTCGGACGCGAGGAACGCCGTGGTCGAGTTCGTGCCGCAAATCAACGGCGAGCCGCGGCGGGCACCAACAATCAGGTCGGGCTCGTCGACGTGCACCACGCCGATCGAGAATTTGCCGTGGACTTCGCGCAGCGCGTCCCGCACGCCGTCGGCGAGGTCGAGCCCCTTCGTCGCCATGCGCATCGCGACGAGATGGGCGAGCACTTCACTGTCGGTGTCCGAGGTCAGCTCGGCGCCGCCTTGGGGCAGGGTCGCGGCGAGCTCGCGGTAGTTGTCGATGATGCCGTTGTGAATCAGCGCGAGCTTGCCGCTCGCGTCGGTGTGGGGGTGGGCGTTGCGCTCGGTCGGCCCGCCGTGGGTGGCCCAACGATTGTGGCCGATGCCGCAGGTGACACCGCTCGGTGCGTCACCGACTGCGGCCATCAGTTCGGGAAGGCTCTTGGTGCCGCCAGCCCGGCGCTTCCGCCAAATCTCCTGGTCGGGAACCACGAGCGCGACACCGGCCGAGTCATAGCCCCGGTACTCGAGGCGATGCAGCCCCTCGAGAATTACCCCTAGAGCCTCGGGGTCGCCGGTAACGCCAATGATCCCGCACATAAGCGGACAAGGTTACTGGCGCGAGTCCTCACCGCCGACGAGCGCACCGAACTACTGTCACGTGACCAACAAGGCTGGGGAGCCCACATGAGAAGCACCGGTTTGTTTATTCGCGCGTGCGTCGTCGTCGGTTTCGCAACGGGGTTGGCCTTCGCTCCGCCATTCGCTGCGAGAGCTCAGGACGTCTCGCAAACGAAGTGCTTGGACTTCTATCCGACCGACCTCGTCCTCCATCCAGGGCGGCCATCTGACCCCGCGCCTGATCGGTGTGTCTCAGTCCTGTACGGCGAGTCACCCGCGGGCGCGGACGGAGCGGGAGCCCAGGTTTACGTTCCCGTCGAGAAGGACGGGGGCGTCCAAGTCTACGAAGCGGCGAAGGGAACCTCTCAGGTCGTCGCGATCATGACGCCAGCGAGTCGAGGCGGACCGGTGCCGTCTCCATTTGTCTTCTATGTCCGCCAGCACGACGCGTGGGTAGTTATGGCTGGAGTCGTTTCGCCGGATGTCGTGTCACCGGTTCCGGGCAACCTGCCTCTCGTGGTGGTTGTGCGACAGACCCACGACAAAAACGGGGCGCCGGCTACGTACGCGTACCTTGGCCCAGTATTTGGCTTTGAGTCATACGTCGACGGCTCCTGCGGAGTCTTGGTGGGCGGACCCTCTGCCGTGGCTTGCCCGGTAGGAATCTCCGTACCGTGGCTCGCACCGCCGGTCCTTCCGCTTCCCTTTCTGCCCTAGGCCCTAGCCGAGGGCAAGTTCTGCTTCGACTACCGAGGCGATGCGCGTTGCGACGTCGTTCGCAGTTGCGTGCTCGGGGGCCTCGACCATCACGCGGATGATCGGCTCCGTACCGGATCGGCGCAGCACGACGCGACCCGTGTCGCCGAGTGCCTTCACCTCGTCATCCACCGAGGCCCACACCCTCGCGGCGTCGTCGAGACCGAGACAGTTGACGTTGCGCACGTTGATCATCACTTGCGGCAATCGCGTCATGACGGACGCGAGTTCGGCGAGCGGTTTGCCGGTGCGCGCCATGACGTCCATCACTTGGAGCCCGGTGAGTTGGCCGTCGCCCGTGGTTGCGAGGTCGCGGAACACGATGTGGCCCGACTGCTCGCCCCCGAGCGTCCACCCGTTGGCGGCCATGGCTTCGAGGATGTAGCGATCGCCCACGTCGGTCTCGGCGACCTTGATGCCGTGATGCTGCATCGCGATACGAAGACCCAGGTTCGCCATCGTGGTGACGACGAGCGTGTCGTCACGCAGCGTGCCGCGCTCGCGCCGGTCCAAGGCGCAGATCGCCAGGATGTGATCGCCGTCGATGAGTTCGCCTGATGCGTCGACCGCCACGACGCGATCAGCGTCGCCGTCGAACGCCAACCCGATGTCCGCGCCGGCGGCTCGCACGGCCGCCTGCAACTGGTCGGGGTGGGTCGAGCCGCACTGCTCGTTGATGTTCACGCCGTCCGGCGCGTTGTGCAGCACGGTGACCTTCGCGCCGGCGGCCTCGAACACGCGCGGCGCGATCGCCGACGCGGCGCCGTTCGCGCAATCGAGGACGACAGATAGGCCGTCGAGCTGACGACCTTCCAACGACGCCACGAGCTGGCCTTGGTACGAGCGAGCCGCTTCGCCATCGTCGACGCTGACGCGTCCGACCGCGCCGGCCGTGGGGCGCTCGCCCTTCGCGGCGTTCGACAACACAATCGACAGGTGCTCTTCGAGTTGACGCTCGACGCTGTCGGTGAGCTTCAGGCCACCGCGCGCCAGGAACTTCACGCCGTTGTCGGCGAACGGGTTGTGGGATGCCGAGATCACGGCGCCCATGCAGTCCTGCGCCGCGGCGAGGCAGGCGACGCCGGGCGTCGGCATCACGCCAAGATCGACGACGGAGGCGCCCTCCGAGGAGAGACCGGCGGTGAGCGCGCTCTGCAGCAACGGACCCGAGATACGCGTGTCGCGACCGAGTAAGTAGACGCGGTCTGTCCCGAGCACCCGCGCCGCGGCGCGGCCAAGGGCTAGGACTAACTCAGGTGTGAGTTCGTCGTTTGCGACACCGCGAACTCCGTCGGTGCCGAACTTCAACGACAAAGAATTACCGCTTGGAGTATTGGGGCGCCTTGCGTGCCTTCTTGAGGCCGGCCTTCTTCGATTCCTTCTCGCGGGGGTCGCGGGTGAGGAACCCAGCCTTCTTGTGCAAGGAGCGGCTCTCTTCGTCGAGCTCGACGAGGGAGCGGGCAATGCCGAGACGCAGCGCGCCGGCCTGGCCGGCGACCCCGCCGCCGTCCATCGTGGCGTCGACGTCGTAGGTCTCTTCAAGTTCAGCCAACCGCAACGGCTCGCTGGCGATCATGCGGTGCGTCGGGGACGGAAAGTAGTCCTCGAACGTGCGCTTGTTGATCGTGATCTTCCCGGTGCCGGGACGCAGGCGGACTCGCGCCACGGCTTGCTTGCGACGTCCGGTGGTCTGGGTGAGCGGCTTGGGCATCGATACTCCTACGACTTCTCGACGCGGCGGGCACCCGGCACGTCAAAGGGCTGCGGCATTTGCGCGGCGTGTGGATGGGTGGGGCCGGCATAGACCTTCAGCTTCAACAGCTGCGCCCGGCCGAGCGAGCCCTTGGGCAACATGCCCCGGATCGACTTGCGCACTGCCTCGGTGGGCTTCGTGGCGAGCAGTTCAGCGAACGTCGTCGTCTTCAAACCACCCGGGTAACCGGAGTGGCGATAGACGTTCTTGTTCTCGGCCTTGTTGTTCGTGAGCACGACCTTGTCGGCGTTCACGATGATCACGAAATCGCCCGTGTCGAGGTGGGGCGCAAAGATCGGCTTGTGCTTGCCGCGCAGCAGACGCGCGACTTCCGTGCACATGCGACCGAGGACGAGATCCTCCGCGTCGACGACATGCCAGACGCGCGTGATTTCAGATGCTTTTGGTGAATACGTGGGCACTTGCTTCCCTTACGAACCGTCCGCCGCTAACTCGCTGCGGGACCGAACAAGGATAGGGGCGATCGGCCGAACCCGCAAACGGCGGTTCTGAGCAGCCCAAACGGGCCGTAGCCTGGCAGCGTGATCACTCGGGCCGATATTGAGGAGGCGCAGGGCCGCCTGACGGGTGTGATCCACCACACGGCGGTCGAGCGGCCGCGGGGCCTGTCCGCCCTCGCGGGGCGTCCGGTCGTGCTCAAGTGCGAACACCTCCAGAAGACCGGTTCGTTCAAGATCCGTGGCGCGTACAGCCTGATCAGCCAGCTCGAGGACGGGGTCGACGTGGTAGCGGCGTCTGCGGGCAACCACGCCCAAGGCGTCGCTCTCGCGGCGTCGCTGCTCGGCCATCACGCCACGATCTACATGCCGGCCGCCGCTCCCCTACCGAAAGTCGAGGCGACCCGGGCGTACGGCGCCTCCGTCGTGCTCGTGCCCGGCGCGATAACCGAGTGCCTCACCGCGGCAAAGGCGTGGGCTGAAGACACGAACACGGTCTTCGTGCCGCCCTACGACGACGAACGCATCATCGCGGGCCAGGGCACGCTCGGCCTCGAACTCAGCGCCCAAGCTCCCGAGGTCGAAACCGTGGTCGTGCCGATCGGAGGCGGCGGACTCATCTCAGGGGTGGCCGCCGCGTTCGCGCACAGCCGACGCGAAGTGAAAGTGATCGGTGTCGAGGCGGCCGACCGCAACAACACGATGGCGGACGGCATCCGGGTGAAGGGCCCGTCGGAACTCACGCAGGCACACATAAACGCGTACGTGGACGAAGTCGTCCACGTTGACGAAGAAGCGATCAGCCAGGCGCTAGTGCTGCTGCTCGAACGGTCAAAGCAGGTAGTGGAACCGGCCGGTGCGGTCGCCTTCGCCGCCGTGATGTCCGGGCTGGCACCGGGGAACGGACCGGTCGGCGTGGTGATCAGTGGCGGCAACATCGACCCGTTGTTGCTCGTACGTGTCGTGGATCACGGCCTCTCTGCTGCCGGCCGCTACCTCGTGTTGCGCGTGATCGTGCGCGACGCGCCGGGCGAACTCGCCCGGCTACTCGGTGTTGTCGCAGCCGAGGGGCTCAACGTCCTGTCGGTCGACCACCACCGCGCCGGCTCACGGGTCGGCATCAACAAAACCGAGGTTCGCCTCACCCTCGAAACCCGTGACCCGTCCCACCGCGGCGAGGTCGTGGAGACCATCAAAGCCGCCGGCTTCGACGCCAGCGAAGCGCTCTAGGACGATCGCAGAAACTCCGCGAGGTTGTCGAGCGAGGACTCGAAGCCTTTGAGGTGGTCTTCCTGGGAGATGCCTGCGGGCACGTCCGTGGCGGTGACGGTGACGCGCGTACCGCCATCAACCGGCGCGACCAGCCACGTCATTGTCATCGTTCCGCGGAACGACGGGTCATCCGATTCGAAGTCGACGGCCTGCACCACCCGTTCGTTCTGCTCGATCTCGACGAAGCGGACGTTGACGACGTCGGAGTCCGCGGTCGACTTGCCTGGCGCCTCCGCGGGATCTCGGTAGGCGAGTCGCAACCGGTATGAGCCACCGGGTCGGGCGTCGAAGTGCTCGAACGTGCCGCGCATGTTCGAAGGCGGCAACCACCGCTCAAGCGCTTCCCGTTCGATCAACGCGGCGAAGACCCGCTCCGGTTCGGGCGACAGGTCGCGGGACGCCGAGTCGACTCTGCCGCTCAGTACTTCACTTCCCACAGCACGAGACCGTGCGGAGGAGCCGGGTCCGCGTTGCCGACGCGATCCGCGGCGCGCAAGATGCGGCCGACGTCCGCGACGGTGCGTTTATGCATCCCGACCTCCACGAGCAGGCCGACGATCGAGCGCACCATCTGATGACAGAACGCGTTCGCTTCAATCCAGAAATAGAGCAACCCGTCCTCGCCTTCGACCCATTCCGCATCAGCGACCCGGCGAGTCGAACCGGGAATCTTGCCGTCGCGTCGTGGGGTGGCGCGTCGACAGAACGAGGCGAAGTCGTGTTCGCCCAGCAGCTGATCGCAAGCCGCTTGCATCGAGCGCACATCGAGTTTGTCCGGCACCCACCACACCTGCGTCGCGAGCAGCGGGTCGGGCACCGGCGCGTTGAGCACTGCGTACCGATAGCGGCGGGCGACGGCGTGGTAACGGGCGTCGAAACGGTCGGCGATAAGCGCCGAGTGCGCCACGATGCGCGGCGCGAGCTGACGGTTCACCCGGCGGACGAGTTCGTCCATGGTGACGGTGACGTCCGGCGGCATGTCGAATGACACGACCTGGCCGCGCGCATGCACACCTCGGTCGGTGCGACCGGCACAGACCAGTTCGACGCCCTTGATCTGCAGGGCCCGCTCGATGGCCAGCGTCAGCGCGCCGGCCACGGTCTCGACGTTGGGCTGAATCGCGAAGCCGTGGAACGCGGCGCCGTCGTATCCGACGGTCATTCGGACGCGAAGCGACCGATCCCCGGAGGGATCGGTCGTCTCAGGTGAATCGTCAAACAGCGTCATAGACGCCGAGTCTTTAGACGAGCTCGATGCGCGCCATGGGCGCGTTGTCGCCGTTGCGGGGGCCGAGCTTGAGGATGCGGGTGTAGCCACCGTTGCGATCCGCGTAGCGCGGGCCGATCTCTTCGAACAGCTTGTGCGCCATGTCCTTGTCACGGATGAAGGAAACGACTTCGCGATGACGGGCGAGGCCGCCCTTCTTCGCCTTCGTGATGACCTTCTCCGCAACGGGGCGCAGCGCCTTGGCCTTGGCCTCGGTGGTGACGATCGCCTCAGCGGCAATGAGCGAAGCAACCAGGTTGCCGAACATTGCCTTTTGGTGCGCGGCGTCGCCGCCGAAGCGACGACCCTTCTTCGGGGTACCGGGCATGACTAAAGAATCGTCCGGTTGCCGCGCAGCGCCAGCCCACGCTCGTCGAGCTTGACGAGAACCTCGTCGAGGCTCTTCTGGCCGAAGTTCGTAATGGCAAGCAAGTCGTCCGGCGTCTTCTGGATCAGTTCGCCGATCGTGTTGACCTGCGCCCGCTTGAGGCAGTTGCGGGGACGCTCGCTGAGGTCGAGGTCTTCGATGGGCAGGTCCATGTCGGGCGAGCCCGAACCGGCCACGGCGACGTCGCCGAGCTCGAGGCCCTGCGGCGCATCGCTCATCTCGGCCACGAGGGTGACCAGCGAACGCAGCGTGTCGCCGGCCGAAGCCAACGCCTCACGCGGCGTGATCGAACCATCGGTCTCGATGTCGAGCACGAGGCGGTCGAAGTTGGTCGACTGCTCAACGCGGGTCGGCTCAACCGTGAACGCCACGCGACGGACCGGGGCGAAGATCGAGTCGACCGGCAGCACGCCGATCGTCGAGCTGCGCTTGTTCTTGTCCGCGGTGACGTAGCCGCGACCACGCTCGACGGTGACGTCGACGGCCAGACGGCCCTTGGCGTTCACCGAAGCGATGTGCAGGTCGGGGTTGAGGATCTCAACGCCGGTGATCTGCGACAGGTCGGCGGCCGAAACCTCGGCCGGGCCGCGCACGTCGAGACGAAGGACGACGGGCTCGTCGACCTCCATGCGCAGCACGAGGTCCTTGAGGTTCAGGATGATATCGGTGACGTCTTCCTTCACGCCCGTAAGGGTCGTGAACTCGTGGAGGGCGTCGTCGAAACGCACTTGGGTGACGGCCGCGCCGGGAATCGACGACAGCAGCGTGCGCCGCAGAGAGTTGCCGAGCGTGTGACCGAAGCCGGGATCGAGCGGGCCGATAGCAAAACGCTGCCGGTCGTTCTCTTCTTCGCCAACTGCTTCGACGGTGGGGCGCTGAATGATGAGCATGAGGGTGGTGTCCTTCGGACGCGTGTCGTTAAAGCTTGATTACTTGGAGTACAGCTCGACGATGAGCTGTTCACGCACGGGCACATCGATGTGCTCGCGCTGGGGAAGATCACGAACCGTGATTTCGAAGCCTTCGGCACCGGACTCAAGCCAGCCCGGCATCGTGCGGTCGAGCGTGTCCATGTTGTGGCGGATCACGATCATCGAGCGCGACTTTTCCTTGAGCGAGATGACGTCGCCCTTCTTGACGCGGTAGCTCGGGATCGAAACCTTCTTGCCGTTCACCAGCACGTGGCCGTGGCGCACGAACTGACGCGACTGGTTGCGGCTCGCCGACCAACCGGTGCGGTAGGTGACGTTGTCGAGACGAAGCTCGAGCATGCGCAGCAGGTTCTCGCCGGTGATGCCAGGCGCGCGGTTCGCTTCTTTGTACAGGTTCGCGAACTGCTTCTCGAGCACGCCGTAAATACGACGAGCCTTCTGCTTCTCGCGCAGCTGGCCCAGATACTCGGAGCCCTGACGCATGCGATCGCGGCCGTGCTCACCCGGAGGGTAGGGACGGCGCTCGATCGGGCACTTCATGGTGTCGCACTTGCTGCCCTTGAGGAACAGCTTCATCTTCTCGCGCCGGCAGAGACGGCAAACGGGGCCTGTATAGCGAGCCATCGTTAAACCCTCCGACGCTTCTTGGGACGGCAGCCGTTGTGCGGGATCGGGGTGACGTCCTTGATGCCGTTCACCTCGAGGCCTGTGTTCATCAACGAGCGGATAGCGGTTTCACGCCCAGAGCCGGGGCCCTTGACCATGACCTCGACGGTGCGCAGACCGTGCTCCATCGCACGACGAGCGCACTGCTCGGCCGCAAGCTGCGCCGCGAACGGCGTCGACTTACGCGAGCCCTTGAAACCGACGTTGCCAGCCGACGCCCAGGCAACCACGTTGCCCTGTGCGTCGCTGATCGAAACGATCGTGTTGTTGAAGGAACTCTTGATGTGCACCACGCCGTGCGTGATGTTCTTGCGTTCCTTCTTGCGCGGGCGGCGGCCGCCCGGCTTCGGCTTTGCCATTACTTGCGAACCTTCTTCTTACCGGCGACGGTCTTCTTGGGGCCCTTACGGGTGCGGGCATTGGTATGGGTCCGTTGACCACGAACCGGCAGGCCGCGACGGTGGCGCAGGCCTTGGTAGCAACCGATCTCCATCTTGCGCTTGATGTCCTGCTGGACTTCGCGGCGCAGGTCACCTTCGACCTTGAGGTTCTCGTCGATGTAGACGCGGAGCTTGTTGACTTCTTCTTCGGTCAGGTCACGAACGCGCGTGTTCGGGTTGGTCTCGGTGGCCTCGCAGATCTCCTTGGCCCGCGTGGGGCCAACGCCGAACACGTAGGTAAGGGAGATGACGAGGCGCTTTTCGCGCGGGATGTCGACGCCAGCGACGCGGGCCATTGCTTAACCCTGCCGCTGCTTGTGACGAGGGTTCTCGCAAATGACCTGCACGCGCCCATGGCGGCGGATCACCTTGCACTTCTCGCACATTGTCTTGACGCTGGGACGAACCTTCATGCTTGCCTTGTCTTTACCGGTAACGGAACACGATGCGACCCCGAGTGAGGTCGTACGGAGTGATTTCGACCTGAACTCGATCGCCAGGGAGGATCCGGATGCGATGCATACGCATCTTTCCGGAGCTGTGGGCCAGCACGTGATGGCCGTTCTCGAGCTCTACTTTGAACACCGCGTTCGGTAGTGGCTCAACAACAGTTCCTTCGAGCGTGATGCCCTCTTCCTTCGCTTTTGATGGCAGGTGAAACTCCTTAGAAATCTTCTGTGATCGATGGCCCGTCGTCGTGCCCAAGGGCGCGCAGGACCGGCCGAATATCGTAGCGGTTTCCCGCTACGGGCGGCAAATGAGCCCTATATCAGGCCGAATCGAGCCGGGCGCGGATGAAGTACTCCACCGCTCCGGCGTTGCCGCGAAGTGGTGACTCTACGGTCTTTTCGAGGCTCCAGCCGGCGGAAACGACGGCGTTTTCGGCGGTTGCGACCGCCCGGGCGAGATCGTCGGGGCTGGTCGGCAATTCGGCGGCCTGAAGCTCGAACATAGGCTTGACCAGGGCAAACATCGTGGCGGACGGGGAAAACCGTAGTGATTTGGTCACGCCGGGCACGATCTTGCGCAACGGCGAATAGGACACGTCGATCGTCATCACGTCGATGGAGTCGGGCACCAAGTGTGCGGTCAGATCGGCCGCATTCGTGTTCTCGAGGTTCACCACCCGTTCGTCTTGACGGAGGGCCCCCATCAGCTGCCCGTGCCCGGCGTCGACGGCGAAGACCCGTCCCACACCCCGGCGCAGCATCTCAGTCGTGAAGCCGCCGGTCGACGCTCCGACGTCCAGCGCAATCTTGCCCGTGAACTCGAATCCGCCGAGTGCGTCCACTCCGGCCGCCAGCTTCGACTCCCCCTTGAGTGGTTTGGCCGGTTTCACCACGATGCGGGCGTCGTCGCGCACCTGTGAGTTCGGATTCGTGACGATGACGCCGTCCACGCGCACCTCGCCGGACCCGATCGCCGCCCGCGCGTCGACCTCGGGATGACGTTGGCTTATAACGTCCGCAAGCGACTTCCGGCGCACATCCCGACGTTATGCGTCTGAACGAGGGAGACGAATCTTGCCGTCATTCACCATCGCCGCAGTGCAGGGCACGCCCGTGCTGCTCAACCGCGCCGAGTCAGTAGATCGCGCGTGCACGCTGATCGCCGAAGCGGCCTCAAACGGCGCGTCACTGATTTCGTTGCCCGAGGCATTCGTGCCTGGCTATCCGGAGTGGGTGTGGCGACACACCCCGTGGGCCGAAGGCGACCTCTACGCGCGGATGCTCGCTGCCGCGGTGTCCATTGGATCCGAGGCCACCGACCAATTGTCCGAGGCGGCGCGGGCGGCAAACGCGTGGGTCGCGATCGGCATCACCGAGCGAGACAGCTCTAGCCAAACGCTCTACAACTCGCTGCTGTACATCGATCCCGAAGGGACGATTGCGGGTTGCCACCGAAAGCTGATGCCGACCGGTGGCGAAAAGCTCGTGTGGGGCTCAGGCGACGGGTCAACGCTCACCGTCGTCGACACCCCCTTCGGACGCCTCGGCGGTCTGATCTGCTGGGAGAACTACATGCCGCTGGCGCGCGCCGCGATGTACGCGCAGGGCGTCGACGTCTATCTCGCGCCGACGTGGGACGCGTCAGAGAGCTGGGTCGCGACCCTGCGTCACATCGGCAAGGAAGGACGCTGCTTCGTCGTGGGCACGAACACCTTTTTGCGCGGCCGCGACATTCAGAGCGCGATTCCCGAGATCGCCGACAAGTACACGCCGGACAAAGTCGTGGCGCCCGGCAACGCCGCGATCGTCAACCCGAGCGGCGACATTGTCGCCGGGCCGCTCGTGGGCGAACCCGGAATCCTCTACGCGAGCATCGACCCGACCGAGGCGCACGCCAGGCGACGTGAGTTCGATGCCATCGGCCACTACTCCCGCCCGGACGTCTTTCATCTCGCGGTCGACACGCGGCCGCGGCTGCCCGTCTCCTTTTCGACCGACGGTTAGCGTCAATCGCATGAGCATCTTTGATCAGTCGGTGTTGGTTGTGAACCAGAAGGCGAAGATCATCGAGATCGTGAACGAGTACGCGATCTTCGACGCCGACGGCAAGCAGATCGGCGCCGTCCGCCAGGTCGGCCAAGGTAAGGCGCGCAAAGTGCTGCGGGCGCTCACATCCGTCGATCAGTTCCTGACCACGAAACTCGAAGTGGTCGACACGAACGACACCGTTGTCCTGCAACTCACCCGTCCGGCGAAGGTGTTCAAGTCAAAGGTGATCGTGAGCGACGGGGCTGGCAAGGAGATCGGCACGATCGTGCAACAGAACATGGTCGGCAAGATCAAGTTCTCGCTCGAGGCGGGCGATCGCACGCTCGGTTCCATCAACGCCGAGAACTGGCGGGCATGGGACTTCAATATCCAGGACGCCCAGGGCCGCGAAGTCGCGCGCATCAAGAAGAAGTGGGAAGGCATCCTCAAGAACGCATTCACGACCGCGGACAACTACGTGGTGAACATCCCGCAGCCACTTGACGAGCCGCTGCGAAGCCTGGTGGTCGCGGCCGCCCTGTCAGTCGACACCGCGTTGAAGCAGGACTCACGCGGCCTTAGCTAGTTGCGAGAAACGCTGCGACGACGCGCCGGCCACGCCATTGTCTTAGGGGCCGCGCTGATCGGCTTCGCCAGCTACGGCTTCGCGACGGGCTCGAAGCTCACGGCGTCGTATCTCGTGATCGTCGCGGGCGGTGCCGCGCTTGTGGGAGCGCTTGATGGACGCGTTCGATTCAGCACCGTCGCGCTCACCGGACTCGCGTTGTGGGGAGTCGGCCACCTAGCCGGCGGCATCGTCGAACTCAGCCACGGCCGCATCCTCTACAACGCGCTGCTACCGGGACGCATCCACTTCGACAACGTCGTCCATTTCATCGGATTCGGTGCAGCGGGGCTCGCCGCGTGGGAGGCATTGGGTCGTCATGTCACAGACTCGCTGTCCTCGCGCGGGGTGTGGTTCACGGTCTGGCTGCTCGCGATGGGCATCGGCGCCTTCAACGAAGTGATCGAGTTCGCCATCACCCACATCCAGACCGAGACACAAATCGGCGGGTACCAGAACACCGGCCGCGACCTCGTCGCCAACATGCTCGGCGGTGCCGTGGCCGGCGTGATCGCGGCTAGGCGAGGGTCATCGGCGTGACGTGATCGTCCGCCGGCAGGTTGCCGTCGACGACAGCGAAGACTTCTGAACTCAGCAGTTCCACGTCCCCGGTGATCGTCGCCGCGAACGCCGTGTCAGCGGCGTCGCGTCCAGTTGCGATGCGCACGAGCGAGGACCGGGGAGCCATGCGGGTGGCGTCGATGACATCCCAGCGCTGATTGCGCCACACCTCGACCACGGCGTGAAAGTCCATGGGATCGACGCCCGGCGCGTAAACGGACGCAAGCCGTGCCGGAATGAACAGGGCGCGACACATCGCGATCGTCAGATGCGCGAAGTCGCGGCATACGCCGCGGCCGGCGAGCAGGGTGTCCACCGCGGTATCGCTCGGGCCGCTGACGAACGGGTCGTACGCGGTGCGTTCGAACACCCACGAGGCGACCTGTTCCGCGAGGTCTTCGGCATCGAGGAAATCGATCAGTTCACGCGCGGCGAACTCGGCCATGGCATCGGATGGGCAGTAACGGCTCTGGCGGCGCGCGACCAGTACGTCCTCGTCGAATGTGTCGACCGGGGCCAACGGCCGATCCAGAGGCGCGGTCGAAGCGGTGTAGTTCACACTCACGGCTCCGGCGCCCGCCTCGATGATGTGGGTACGTCCACCGTTGACTCCCGTCAGCACGATTGGAGTCGGCGCGCCGACAACCGTCAGTTCTTCAGACAGGACAGTCGGAGGCGCCACCTGTAGCGCCAGCACACTGGGTTCAAGGAAGTCGAACGCAAGAGCGCACCCGACATCGCGGCGCGGCGCGTTCACTACGGGATCGTGTAGATCTCGGGGCCGTTGTCGGTAATCGCGATCGTGTGCTCAACGTGCACCGACAGCGACCCGTCGGCGGTGACCACTGACCAGCCGTCTTCCATCAAGAACGTCTCGGGGCCGCCGAGGTTCACCATTGGCTCAATGGCAAAAACCATCCCGCTGCGAAGCTTCGGGCCCTTACCGGGCGGGCCGTAGTTCGGCACTTGCGGCTCCTCGTGCATCGCGGTGCCGATCGCATGCCCGACGTACTCGCGCACGACCGAATACCCGCCGGCCTCCGCGACGGTCTGCACGGCGTGGCCGATGTCGGTGAGGCGGTTCCCGTCCACCATCTGCTCGATACCGGCCACGAGCGACGCTTCGGTGACCTCAATGAGCTTTCGCGCCTCAGGACTGATGTCACCTACGCCCGCCGTGTATGCCGCGTCGCCGTGGTACCCCTCGATGATGGCGCCGCAGTCGATCGAGATGATGTCGCCTTCTTGCAGCACGACCTTTTCGGACGGGATGCCGTGCACGATCATGTCGTTCGGTGACGTGCAGATCACCGCCGGAAAACCGTGGTAGTTCAGAAAGTTAGAGCGGGCGCCGCGCCGGTCTAGGACGTCGCGCGCGATGCGGTCGAGCTCCATCGTGGTGATGCCGGGCTTGATGGCCTCACGCGTCTTGGCGTGCATCTCGGCCACGACGCGCCCGGCCTTGCGCATCTTGGCCAGCTCGTCCTTATTCCTTCTCACGGCTGAATGTTGCCCTGCTCGCGGCGGCGATCGATCGCGGCGGTGAGTCGGTCGGCCACCACGTCGGTCGATCCGAGACCATCCACGGTGACAAGCATGCCGCGTTCGAAGTAGTAGTCGATCAGCGGGGCGGTTTCGTCCTCGTACAACTCGAGCCGGCGACGAATCGCCTCGTCGGTGTCGTCATCGCGCTGCACCACTTCGCCGCCGCAGTTGTCGCAGGTCCAGTCGTACTTCGGCGGCTTCGACACGTGGTAGATCGCCGCGCACGTCGAACACACCCGACGGCCGTTCAACCGGCCCAGCGCCTCCTGAGTGGTGATGTGCAGGTCGATCACCATGTCGAGTTTGATCGGGTCGAGGATCTTCTCGAGCCCGTCGGCTTGGGGTACCGAGCGCGGGAACCCGTCGAGGATGAAGCCACGTCCGCGGGTATCGGGATGGTTCAGCCGCTCGGCGACAGCGGCAAGCGTGACTTTGTCAGGCACAAGCTCGCCCGCGTCGAGGTACGACTTGACCTGGTTACCGAACTCGGTGCCAGAGCGGACAGCCGCGCGGAAGATGTCGCCGGTCGACACATGGGACACCACATAGTGACGAGCCAAGCGAACGCATTGCGTTCCCTTGCCCGCACCCTGTTTGCCCAGCAGCACAAGGCGAATGCCGGGAACCATCGAGCTAGCGCCGTCCTAGGAACGACGCCGAAATTTCGGCAGCGCTTTCCTCAAGCTGCGGGATGGGGAGAGTCATCATGTTTGCGCTGCGAAAATTCGGCGTTGTTCCGTCGGACGGCGCTACTTCAAGAAACCTTCGTAGTTGCGCATCGTGAGTTGGCTGTCGATCTGCTTCATGGTCTCGAGGGCAACGCCCACGGCGATGAGCAGGGTGGTACCCGCGAACGGATATTGCGTGATGTGCCACCACGACAGGAACAACGAGGGCAACAGGGCGATGAAAGCCAGGAACAACGCGCCCGGCAACGTGATGCGCGTGAGGATGCCTTGCAAGTGACGAACCGTGGGCGGCCCCGGGCGAATGCCGGGGATGTAGCCACCCTGTTTACGGATGATGTCGGCCTGCTGTTCCGGATTGAAGGCGATCGACGTGTAGAAGTACGCGAAGCCCACGATCATGAGGCCGTAAGCGGCCACGTAGAAGATGTCGGTCGGCGTCGCGAGGTGGTTGTTGATCCACGAGCGGACCCCGACCCACGGAATCACGTTGGACAGCAGCACCGGGAAATACAGCACCGAGCTGGCGAAGATGATCGGGATAACGCCGGCCTGGTTGACCTTGAGCGGGATGTAGGTGGACTGCCCGCCGTACATGCGCCGCCCGACAATTCGCTTGGCGAACTGCACCGGGATGCGGCGTTGGCCTTGCTCGACGGTGACGATCGCAACAAGCAGGAACAGCGTGAGCGCGATCACGACCAGGAACTTGATCGTGCCGCCCTCGGCCTTGATCGCGGCGCCACCGGCAGGCAGCCCCGACACGACGTTCGCAAAGATCAGGATCGACATCCCCTGACCAATGCCGCGCTGCGTAATCAACTCACCGAGCCACATGACCGTGGCGGTACCGGCGGTCATCGTGAGCACGATGAGCAGCACGAGCGACGGGCTGAAGTTCGGGATCAAGTCGAGGTTCGACGTGTTCTTGGACAGGAAGCCCTGGCCACCGTTATGGAACACGAAAGCAAGACCCGTCGACTGCATGATCGCCAGAGCGACCGTGAGATAACGCGTTGTCTGGGTGATCTTGCGCTGACCGACCGCTCCCTGGTCACGCCATTCGGCCAGCTTCGGGATCACAACCTCGAGGAGGTTGATGATGATCGAGCTGGTGATGTACGGCATGATCCCGAGCCCGAACACGGCAAAGCGCGTGAGCGCGCCGCCGGAAAACAGGTTGAGGAAGCCGAGCACGCCAGAGCGGTCGGCCTGTTCCTTCAGTCGTTGGACCTGCTCGAAGGAGATGCCCGGCACGGGGACGTGAGAACCGACCCGGTACAGGATGATGACGAACAGCGTGAAGATGATCTTGTTCCGCAGGTCGGCGACCCGGAACATGTTGAGGAACTTCACGTGTGTGCCTTAGCTCCCTATGACTAGCGGTTGGCGAACTGGTTGCCGGATACCGGCGGCCGACCGTTGCCGAACGGCATCGGGAGGCGCTCTGTCGTACCACCTGCGGCAAGGATCGCGGCTTCAGCCGTCTTCGAGAAGGCGTGCGCGGTTACTTGTACGGCCTTCCCGCCGAGGTCGCCGTTGCCCAGGATCTTCACCAAGCCGTGCTTGTGCACCAGGCCGCGGGCACGCAGCGTTTCCGGCGTGACCTCGGTGGTGTCCATGTCGGCGATCGTCTTGAGGTTGATCACGTTGTACTCAACGCGGAACGGGTTATTGAAGCCCTTCAACTTCGGGAGGCGCTGCGCCAGCGGCAGCTGACCACCTTCGAAGCCGACGCGAACACTGCTGCGCGCCTTCTGGCCCTTCGTACCGCGACCGGCGGTCTTGCCGCCCTTGCCCGCGATGCCGCGGCCGACGCGGCGCTTGGCCCGGTTCGAGCCCGGGGCTGGCTTTAGATCGTGGATCTTCATGACTCTTCCTTAACCGTGATCAGGTGCGGGACCCGCGCGATCATGCCCCGTATCTCGGGCCGGTCCGGCAGCGTATTGGTCTTGCCGATGCGTCCCAGGCCAAGCGCGCGGAGCGTGCCGCGATGCTTGGGCTTGGTGCCGATACCGGACTTGACCTGCGTTACGACGAGATTGGCCACTATTCGCCACCTCCCGCACGAAGCCGCTTCGTCTCGCTGAACGCGCGGTAGATACCGACGGGCGTGACTTCTTCGGCCGACTTGCCGCGAGCCGCGGCGATGACGTCAGGCGACTTCTGGGCCTTGAGCGCGGCGATGGTGGCGTGCGCGACGTTGAGCGAGTTGGTCGAGCCGAGGGATTTCGCAAGCACGTCGTGAATACCGGCGACTTCGAGGATGGCGCGGGCCGCACCGCCTGCGATGACGCCAGTACCGGGCGCAGCGGGCTTCAGCAGCACCCGACCCGCGCCGGCGCGGCCGATGATCGTGTGAATAATCGTCGAGCCGGCCAGCGGAACGAAGAACATGTTGCGCTTCGCTTCTTCGACGGCCTTCTGCATGGCCAAACCAACTTCTTCGGCCTTGCCGTAGCCCAGGCCGACTTTGCCGTTGCCGTCACCGACAACCATCAGCGCGCCGAACGAGAACCGCCGGCCACCCTTGACCACCTTCGACACGCGGTTCGGGCGACCGATCGAGCGCTCTTCGTATTGGTTATCAGCCATCAGAATTCAAGCCCTTCAGCTCGTGCGGCGTCAGCCAACGTGGCCACACGACCGTGGTAGAGGAAGCCCCCTCGGTCGAACACGACCGTGGTGACGCCGGCAGCCTTGGCGCGCTCACCGATGAGCTTGCCGATCTGGGCCGCAGCATCCTTGTTGCCACCGTTGCCGGAGCGCAGTGACTTTTCGTGCGTGGACGCGGCGGCAATCGTCTTGCCGCTGACGTCGTCGATGATTTGCGCGCTGATGTGCTTCGCCGAGCGGAACACGGCCAAACGGGGGCGCGCCGCGCTACCGGTGACGCGCTTGCGAACTCGGTTGTGACGGCGGCGCCGCAGCTCAAGTTTGTGAGACGTAGACACGACAGATCCTTACTTCGCGGCCTTGCCCGCTTTGCGGCGGACGACCTCGTTGACATACCGAACGCCCTTGCCCTTGTAGGGCTCAGGCTTGCGGATCTTGCGAATGTTGGCGGCGACCTGCCCGACGAGTTCCTTGTCGATGCCCTTTACGACGATGCGCGTGGGCTGAGGAACTTCGAAGGTGATGCCGGCGGGCGCGTCGACGTGCACAGGATGCGAGAAGCCGAGCGCCAGTTCAATTTTGTTTGGGCCCTGCGCGGTGGCGCGGTAGCCCACGCCGACGATGTCGAGTTCCTTGACGAACCCGGTGCTGACGCCAAGAACCATGTTGTTGACAAGGCTGCGGGTCAGGCCGTGAAGCGCGCGGTTCGTGCGGGTGTCGTCGGGACGCGTGACGAGCAGGTTCGCGTCCTCCTGTGCGATCTGAATGTCGCCAGGAATGTCGCGCTCCAACGTGCCCTGCGCTCCCTTGACGGTGACGTGACGATCAACGATCGACACTTCGACGCCGCTGGGGACCGGGATGGGGTTTTTACCGATTCGAGACATGTTCGATTACCAGACGAAGCAGAGGACTTCGCCACCGACACGACGCTTGCGCGCCTCTTTGTCGGTCATGAGCCCTTGCGAGGTGGATAGGACGGCAACACCGAGGCCACCGAGCACGCGAGGAAGGCGGTCTGCCGCGGTGTAGACGCGGAGGCCCGGCTTCGACACGCGCTTGATGCCGCTGATGGTGCGGGCGCGCTCGACGGAGTACTTGAGCTCAATCTCGAGTGTCTTGCCGGGTGCGCCTTCGTTTTCGCTCACGTTGAAGCCGGCGATGTAACCCTCTTGCACGAGGATCTTCGCGAGCGCTTCTTTGAGCTTGGACGACGGCATCGGCACGAGATCGTGCATCGCCGTGTTGGCGTTGCGGATCCGAGTGAGCATGTCGGCGATGGGATCAGTTACTGGCATGTCGACTCCCCTCTACCAGCTGGCCTTGGTGACGCCGGGCAGTTCGCCGGCGTGCGCGAGCTCGCGCAGGCAGATACGGCACAGCCCGAACTTGCGGAAGACCGCTTTCGGGCGCCCGCAGCGCTGGCAACGGGTGTAGGCGCGCACCTTGTACTTCGGGGTGCGCTGCTGCTTCTGGATGAGACCCTTCTTGGCCATTGCTAGCTACTGCCCCTCGGTGCGGCGGAACGGGAAACCGAAGGCGTCGAGCAGGGCCCGGCCTTCTGCGTTGGTGCGTGCGGTCGTGACGATGGTGATGTCCATCCCGCGCGGGTTGTCGACCTTGTCGTATTCGATCTCCGGGAAGATCAACTGCTCGGTGACGCCGAACGTGTAGTTGCCACGCCCGTCGAAGCCCTTGGTCGGCAGGCCGCGGAAGTCTCGGATGCGCGGGATCGCGACGGCGACCAGGCGGTCGAAGAACTCCCACATCTTGTCGCCGCGCAGCGTGACCATGCAGCCGATGGCGTTGCCCTCGCGGAGCTTGAACGTGGCGATCGACTTCTTGGCGATCGTGACCTTCGGCTTTTGACCGGCGATGATCGTGAGGTCGCGCACGGCGCTTTCGAGCAGCGACGCCTGTTGGGTCGCCCGGCCGACGCCCATGTTGATCACGATCTTTGCGAAGCGCGGCACTTCCATGATGTTGCCGAGCCCGAGCGATTCTTTGAGCTGGGCTCGGATTTCGTTCTCGTAGCGCGCCTTGAGACGCGGCGAGGTAGCTGTGACAGCCATTACAGGTCGACCTTTGTACGGGCGCAGATGCGCACCTTCTTGCCCTGATCGTCGAAGCGGTACGCCACGCGAGTGGGCTTGCCGTCGGCGGGGCTAATGACGCTGACCGCGGAGGCGGGCATCGGCATGTCCTTGTCGATGATGCCGCCCTGCATCGTGGCGCGGGTGGCCTTCTGATGCTTCTTGGCCACGTTGACGCCTTCGACGATGACCTTGTCGGCCTCGGGCAGCACCCTCATGATGACGCCGGTCTTGCCGCGGTCCTTGCCGGCCCGCACGTAGACGCGGTCACCCTTCTTCAGTTTCATTTAGAGCACCTCGGGCGCGAGAGAGACGATGCGCATGAACTTCTTGTCGCGCAGCTCGCGGCCCACCGGGCCGAAGATGCGCGTGCCGCGCGGTTGCTGTTGATCGTTGATCAGCACGGCGGCGTTCTCATCGAAACGGATGTATGAGCCGTCGGGACGACGACGTTCTTTCTTGGTGCGAACGACGACGCACTTCACGACGTCACCGCGCTTGACCGCGGCGCCGGGGATGGCGTCCTTCACCGTGGCGACGAAGATGTCGCCGATACCGGCGTAACGACGACGCGAGCCGCCGAGCACCTTGATGCAAAGAACTTCCTTGGCGCCGCTGTTGTCGGCGACGCGGAGACGGGACTCTTGCTGAATCATCGGGCGCGCTCCAGAACTTCCACGACGCGCCAGCGCTTGAGCTTGCTCAGCGGGCGGGTCTCCTGAACACGGACTCGGTCGCCGAGACGCAGGTCGTTGGCCTCGTCGTGCGCGTACAGCTTCTTGGTGCGCTGCACGGTCTTGGAGTACTTGGCGTGACGGACGCGTTCGATGACGGACACGACGACGGTCTTGTTCATCGCGTTCGAGGTCACGAGGCCCTCGCGAACCTTGCGACGGTTCGGGCGCTCGGTCTCGGTGTCAGCTGTGTTTTCAGAAACTGTGTTTTCGGGTGCGGTGTCAGACATCAGGCGTTGGCCTCCGTGGCCTCATGGGCGGCGATCTCGCGCTCGCGGATCAGCGTGGCCAGGCGTGCGACTTCTTTGCGCAGCTGACCGATGCGGGCGTTGTTGTCGAGCTGACCGGTAGCCAAGTTGAACCGCAGGTTGAACAGTTCGGCCTTGGTCTCGGTGTAGCGGGCGGCCAACTCTTCGTCGGCCAGGGTCCGCAGTTCGGCGTTGTGTTTCGGGTTCATCAGACCTCCACCTGCTCGGTCTGCACCTTGCGGGACACGACCTTGGCCTTGATCGGCAACTTCTGGATCGCACGCTCGAGCGCGGACCGCGACAGCTCTTCACCGACGCCGCCCAACTCGAACAGGATGCGGCCCGGCTTCACTACAGCCACCCAGAACTCGGGGTTGCCCTTACCGGAGCCCATGCGGGTTTCGGCCGGCTTCTGCGTGACGGGCTTGTCCGGGAACACGCGGATCCACACCTTGCCGCCGCGCTTTACGTGGCGGGTCATCGCGATACGAGCGGCTTCGATCTGGCGGGCGGTGATCCACCCGGGCTCGAGGGCCTGAATGCCGTATTCGCCAAACGACACCGTGGTGCCGCCCTTGGCTTGACCGGACATGCGCCCGCGCTGCTGCTTGCGGTGCTTGACCTTTCGGGGCATAAGCATGATTAGTCAGAGTCCTTGTGGAAGTGCGGGGCCTCGTGGTGCTCGCGGAGACGACGATCGATGTCCTCTTCTTCGCGCAGGATCCGCTCGAGATCGGGATCGGCCTCAGGCAGGATCGGCGCCTCTTCGACAACTGCTTCGGTGAGTTCGGGCTCGGTACCAGGCTCGGCACCGATTTCGCCGAGAGCGGCGCTGCGCTTGCCACCACCAGCGGTGACGACGCGCTTGGGACGGGGCTCACCCGAGGTCTCGCCGACGGCCATCGCGGCCTCGCGGCTGATCTTCTCGTCGGTGGACAGCTTGTACGGGAGGATGTCGCCCTTGTAGATCCAGACCTTCACGCCGATGCGGCCGTAAGTGGTCTTGGCCTCGCGGAACCCGTAGTCGATGTCGGCGCGCAGCGTGTGCAGCGGCACGCGGCCCTCGCGGTAGACAAGATGCCGGCTCATTTCGGCGCCGCCGAGCCGGCCACCGCAGCGCACGCGGATGCCCTGGGCGCCCGCCTTCTGCACGGTCTGCATGGCCCGCTTCATGGCCCGGCGGAACGACACACGACCAGCGAGCTGATCGGCGATGCCCTGCGCGATCAGCGCGGCGTCGAGCTCGGGCTGCGCGATCTCACGGATGTTGAGCTGCACCTTGGGGTTGTTCGTGATCTTGATGAGCGCCTCGCGCAAGCGATCCGCTTCGGCACCACGACGACCGATGACGATGCCGGGACGCGCGGTGTGAAGGTCGATGCGCAAGCGGTCACGCGTGCGCTCGACTTCGATGCGGCTCACCGCGGCGCGCTCGAGCTGCTTGCTCAAGTAGTCGCGGATCTTCCAGTCCTCGATGACGTAGTTCTGGTACTCACGATCGGCGAACCAGCGGCTCTTCCAATCAGTGGTTACGCCGAGGCGGAAGCCGTACGGATTGACTTTCTGTCCCACTATTCAGCTTCCTTCGCTGGTTGTCCGCCTTCGGCGGGAGCCTCCGGCATTACGTCAGTCTCCGCGGCTTCATCGACCGGGGCCGCTTCTTGCTCGGGCGCTGACGCTTCAACCTCAGCGGCTTCTGCTGCGATGTCGCTTTGGTCGTCAAGCTTCTCCGCCGCTTCTTCGGCGAGTTCGGCTTGCGTTTCCGCTGCGTCTTCGACGATTACCGGGGTCTCGTTCACGACGACTGCGTCGACGATTTCGGCCGGGTCGTGGTCGTGACCTTCATGGTCGTGGTCGTGGGTCTCAGTGCCACCTTGGGCGGCCTGCGATGCGGCCACGCGGGCACGACGGCCGCGCTCTTGGTTCGCACCGGTGCGACGGCTGCGGCGCTCGACCTGCGCGGCTTCGGCCTTGGCCTTGATCCGCGCGAGGCGGTCTTCGGGCAGCCGGCTCACGATGATCGTGATGTGCGCGGTGCGCTTGAAGATCTTGCCGGCGCGACCACGGGCCCGCGGCTTGAAGCGCTTCTGCGTGCGGGCCTCGTCTGCGAAGCAGGCAGAAACGAACAGCTCTTCGCCGTTCATCTCGTCGTTGTGCTCAGCGTTGGCGATGGCGCTGTCGAGCAGCTTGCCGACGATGGTCGCAGCGTCGCGCTCGCAGAACTCGAGCACGTCACGGGCTGACTGCACGTCGAGGCCGCGGATGAGGTCAAGCACGACGCGGACCTTGCTGGCCGAGCCGGGCGCGTTCCTCAACACGGCGCGCGTTCCCTCGCGCTCATTGGTCTTTGTCCCAAACGCCATTAGCGGCGGCCCTGACGCTCTTGGCCCGCGTGGTAGCGGAACGTGCGGGTGGGCGCGAACTCGCCGAGCTTGTGGCCCACCATCGATTCGGTGAGGTACACGGGCACGTGCTTGCGACCGTCGTGCACGGCGACCGTGTGGCCGACCATGTCGGGGATGATCGTCGAGCGACGCGACCAGGTCTTGATGACCTTCTTGTCGTTCGCGGCGTTGAGTGCGTCGACCTTCTTCAACAGATGGCCATCGACGAACGGGCCCTTTTTAAGACTGCGTGGCATTTCGTATTACCTCCGCGCCCCGCGCCCACGGCGCCGGCGGATGATCATTGAGTCGGAATCCTTGCGACGGGCGCGGGTGCGTCCTTCGGGCTTGCCCCACGGCGAGACGGGATGCCGTCCACCGGAGGTCTTTCCTTCGCCACCACCATGCGGATGGTCGACGGGGTTCATGGCGACGCCACGGGTCTGCGGGCGCTTGCCCAACCAGCGGCTGCGGCCGGCCTTGCCCACCTTGATGAGCTCGAACTCGGAGTTACCGACTTCGCCCACCGTGGCCCGGCAATCGATCGGCACGCGGCGCATTTCCGAGGACGGAAGACGCAGCGTGGCGAAGGCACCTTCACGAGCGACGAGCTGCACGCTCGAGCCAGCCGAGCGCGCCATCTTGCCGCCGGCGCCCGGGTAGAGCTCGACGTTGTGGATGACGGTACCGACCGGGATGTAGCGCATCGGCAACGCGTTGCCGACGCGGATCTCGGCGCCCTGACCACTCTGCACCGTCTCGCCGACCGTGAGGTTCTTCGGGGCGAGGATGTAGCGCTTCTCGCCGTCCGCGTAGTGGAGCAGCGCGATGCGGCAGTTGCGGTTCGGGTCGTATTCGATCGTGGCGACCTTGGCGGGCACGCCGTCCTTGTTCCGCTTGAAGTCAATCTTGCGGTACTGCTGCTTGTGGCCGCCGCCGCGGTGACGCGAGGTCTTGCGGCCGTAGCTGTTGCGCCCGCCGCTCTTGGGGGACGGCTCGAGCAGCGACTTCTCGGGCGTGGTCGACGTGACCTCTTTGAAGTCCGATACGGACATGAAGCGGCGCGCGGGGCTGGTGGGCTTGCGCTTACGAAGTGCCATTGCTTTAACCCTCGAACATTTCGATCCGGTCGTCGCCCTTGAGGGTGACGATGGCGCGCTTGGTGTCGGCGCGCTTGCCGTACGTGAAGCTCCGGCGATTGCGCTTGCGCTTGCCTTGACGGTTCAGCGTGTTCACCTTCTGGACGCGCACGTTGAAGATGGCCTGCACCGCATCGCGAATCTCAGGCTTCGACGCATCGGGGTGAACGATGAACGTGTAGACGCCGTTGTCGAGCAGCCCGTAGGACTTTTCCGACACAACCGGCTTGATGATGACGTCGCGGGGGTCCCTCATTCGGACGCCTCCTCACTGGTCGCGGCGGACTCGGTGGACGTAGAAGCCTCTTCGTCTCCTCCGACCGCGGGGCTTGAAGTCTCCTCCGACGAAGAGGCCTCCACCTCCGCAGTTCGAGGAAGGGTCTCTTGCGTGAACACGATCCAGTCGTTGTTCAGCACGTCGTAGGTGTTGAGCTCGCCGTGGAGCATCACTTGTACCTCGGGGAGGTTGCGGAACGACTTGAACGCGTCCTCGTCCTCACGACCGATCACGACCAGCACGTGGTCCGAAACGCCGAGCGCGTTGAGCGCCGCGACGGCGGCCTTCGTGGACGGCTTTTCGAAGTTCCAGTTGTCGACCACGACGATGCGGCCCTCGTTGGCCCGGTCTGACAGGGCGCTCTTGAGCGCGAGCGCGATCATTTTCTTCGGCGTCTTCTGCTCGTAGCTGCGGGGCTTGGGGCCCAGCGCCTTACCGCCGCCGGCCCAGTGCGGTGCACGGGTAGAACCCTGGCGGGCTCGGCCGGTGCCTTTCTGGCGCCATGGCTTCTTGCCGCCGCCGCGGACTTCGGCGCGGGTGAGCGTGGACTGGGTGCCAGCGCGCGCCGCCGCGAGCTGCGCAGTGACCACTTGGTGCATGACCGGCACGTTGGGCTGCACGGCGAAGATCGAGTCAGCCAGGGTGACGGATCCGGCGGTGCCGCCGGTGACGGTGCGAACAGAAATGTCAGGCATTTACTTCTGCTTCCGGACTGCGTTGCGAATAAGTACGAGGCCGCCGCGCGGGCCGGGAACATTGCCCTTGACCAGCAACAACTCGCGCTCGGCGTCGGCCTGAATGACTTCGAGGTTCAGCGTGGTGACTTGTTCGCCACCCATGCGACCCGCCATCTTCGTGCCCTTGAACACGCGCGACGGCGTGGCGCAGGCGCCGATGGAGCCGGGAGCACGATGCTTCTTGTGGTTACCGTGCGTCGCCTTCTGGCCCTTGAAGTTGTGGCGCTTCATGCCGCCGGCGAAGCCTTTGCCCTTGCTCACCGCCGTAGCGTCGATTTTCTCACCGGCCTCGAGCACGTCGACACCAATGGAGTCGCCGACGTTGTAGGAACCCGCATCGTCGATGCGAAGTTCGATGAGCCGCTTGCCCGGGTCCACGCCGGCCTTGGCGAAATGGCCGGTCTCGGGCTTGTTAACCCGGGAGGCCTTCACCTGGCCGAACGTGACCTGAACCGCGCTATAGCCGTCACGGTCGGACGTCTTGACCTGCACGACACGGGCGGGGACGACGCGAAGCACGGTCACCGGTACCAACCGGTGCTGCTCATCCCAAACCTGCGTCATACCGACCTTTTCGCCGATGATCGCTTTGGTTGCCATTGCTCGGACCTTGTCTCTTCTCACGCGGACGCTCCGCCCGGGCATGCCCAAGCGGAGCGCTAATTACGTTGCGCCACGGGGTTCCCGATTGCTTTCTCACGAGGAGAAACGGGCGCCCGCGGACATCGATTTGCGAACCGGACGAGATTAGCGGTTCTGCGGGCCCTTGTCGAAAGCGATGAATCAGCCCCTGAGCTGGGACTCGGCGTGGCTCAGGATTCGCTGGAGGTGCAGGCCGCGGTGGATATCTGGGGCATTTGTGGGCTTTCGGGCTGCCGCGGCCGCTAGCGCGGCGGGAACGTTGGCCATCGACGTGGCGTCGGCGACGGTGCCGCAGTTGAGCGACGCCGACCCCTTCTCGGCGTACACCTCGATGCCGGACACACTTCCGACCCCGGCCGTGGCGCACAGGTCGACGCTGCTGGTGGCGCCGCTTTCGTGTTCGAGCAGCAGTGAAACCCATCCGAGTGGATCTCCGCTCGCTTTCACGCCAACCACCGGGCCCATCGCGGCGTCCACCAGGTCCACGACGTGGGGCCCGAGGTCGAGCAGCGGCCCCCGTTCGAGGCGCCACGGAGTGGCAAAGGGGCTGTCGCCGAGCAACGCGCCCGAAACCATCATCGCCCGTCCTCCCAGCAGCGGGCCAAGGGCGTGAGCCTGAGAGATGAAGTCGTCGGTGGCCTGGGCGTAGCGCCAGGACAGCAACACGACGGTGCCGACCCCGGCCTCGCCCACCGCGGCTACGAGCCTCTCGGCCGCGGCGAGCTCGAGGGCGATCGGCTTCTCGAGCAGCAGCGCTTTGCCGGCTTTCGCCGCGGTCACGCCCAACTCGGCTTGCACATTCGGTGGCACGCAGAACGCCACCGCATCGCATTGATCGAGCAGTGCCTCGAATGATTCCGCGACCGCCGCGTTGTTGCGCTGCGCGGTTTTCTGGGCCGCGTCGGGCCGGCGAGCCCATACGGCCGTGAGCGTTGTATGAGCGCTGTTCGCCAAAACCGGGCCGTGGACCATGTTGGCCCAGGGGCCCGCGCCCACGAGACCGACCTTCAGGCGTTCGCTCACTCGCTCATCATGTGCCGGAACGTGACGCTTATGCGCGGCCCGGACTCTTTGGTCTTGGGCACGCAGTGTTCCCACTGTCGCTGCATGAGTCCGCCAGTGACCATCAGGTCGCCGTTCGCCGGCTCGAACTTGACGGACGGACCGCCGCCGTGGGGCCGCACCAGAAATCGACGTTGCGCCCCGAGGGTGAGGATCGCCACGAACGGATAGGGGTTCCGGGCCGGAATCCGGTCGCGGTGCCAGGCCACCGAGTCGCGGCCGTCGCGGTAGAGGTTCAACCAGCCGGAGTTGAAGGCAAACCCGTAGCGCCGGCTCAGCGCCGAGCGGGCCTTCAGTAACACCGGTACTACCTCGGCCACGCGCGCGGCCTTCCACCCCGTGGTCAGCCGCGGCTCGGCCACCTTGTTGCCCCACATGACGCGGTCGTGCTGCGTCCAGGGCGCGTGCTCGACGAGCGCCGCGAACACCTCATCAGCGCCGGTCAACCATCCGGGGACGACGTCGACCCACGACGCGTCGTCGAGTTCGTGGCGGACCAAGCCCTTGAACTCGTGATCGATCGCAGGTTCAGAAGTGGCGAGCAACGAGGTCTGCCACGCGAGGTCGACTGCCATCCCGCGACGGTATCCGAACTTACGTTCGAGTGTCTAGGCCCCGATGACGTCCAGCACCCGGGCAAAGCGTGCGACCTCGTCCGGGTTGAACTGCATGCCGATGGTGAGGGCCTGGAAGCCACACAGCAACCGGAACGCACAGGCTCGGGCGATATCGGCGGCCGCCACCTCGTCGAGCAAGGCCTCCTCGCCACCGAACCACGCGACGGCTTCGACGGCGATCTGCGCGTCGACTGAGGCCGCGCTGCGCCAACCGGGCGAGACGTCGATGAGCGCGATCGTGTCGACGCCCGCGCCGACCAGGGTGTTGCCGGCGACGTCGCCGTGGACCACTTGGCACTGCGCCTCCTCAGCCGCGTTGAGCGGAGGACCGGCGGCGCGCGCCCGCTCCCACTCAGCCCACTCGGGCACGTCGTAGATCGCTTGCTCCGGCAGCGGTGCCCCGTGCCACACGGTGCGCTCGGACCGCGCCCAGCGGTGCGAGCGCGGTTCGAGCCACTCGGGCTGCGCGCGCAAGCCGGCGCGTTCGGCCGCCCGCGGCAACTCGGTGTGGAACGCGCGCGCGGCGTCGATTACGTCACGCCAGCGATCCAAGCAGTGGTCACCCTCGATCCAGTGCCACGCGGTCCAGCCGTTGTACAGCCACGCGCCGTTCGTGGCGCGTACCGGCTTGGCGACGCGAAACCCGCGCTCGTCGATCGTGTTGAGCGCGGTCGCAACCCAGTCCCCCTCGCCGGGGTTGGGTTCTTGCACGGGCTTGAGCACGACGTCGCCCACGCGCCAGACCGTTTGGCTGATGCCGCCCTTCAGATGGCGTGGCTCGCCTCGCAGCCCGAACGCCGCGAGCACCATGGGCGCCGGCGGTGTCGGTTCGGTCATATGCGAAAGCGGTTTTCGACCAGTCCGTCGATCACCGCGGCCAGCGTTTCGTCTTCTGTGTGCATCGAGTTGTTCAACACGTGCCGCTCATACACGCCGAGCGCCGCGAACTCGTCGTACATCTTCGCAATCGGAATCGGATCGTTCATGTCCGGCTCGGGACGGGCGGTGCCGCGTGCGAACGCGGCTTCACGCGACGGCCGGATCACTACGTAATGCACCGGCGCGTCAAACGCGTTGCGAAAGCGGTCGAGAAACCAGGGCCCGACGATGCCGTCGACAATCACCACGTAGCCGCCACGCGCGTAGGCACCTGCGGCCGCGCCGAGCGCGTCGATCACGGTTTCGTTCTGCTTCGCCGACGCCGGCTCCCACGGAGGGATCCAGCCGCTCTTTACGTACTGGAAAAAGGCATCACCGTCGATGAGCACGCCCAGCGGCGCGGCTTCCACCACGCGTCGCACTGTGGTCGACTTGCCCGCGCCCGGTGGCCCGGTCACCACGACGACGTGGCCGGCGAGCGGCTCGAGTTGCATCATCGTGCCGGGCTGAGCGCGTCGCGCAACGCCGCGAGACGCGCGGGCACGACAGTGCACATAACCCAGCGACCCGACTTCTCTTTCGTGATCAGGCCGGCCTCGGCGAGGATCGAAAGATGATGCGACACCGTTGACTGGCTCTTGTCGACCGGTTCTTCCAGATCGCAACTACACGCGGTGCAGTCCTGCGCGTTCGCGATGAGCGATAGAAGGCGGAGTCGTACGGGATCGGCCAGCGCCTTGAAGCCGGCAGCCAATTGCACCGCATCGCCTTCGCTGAGCGGTTCGCTCAGCAGTTGCGAGCAGCAATCTTGGGCGACGGTGATTGGCATTAACTTCTCCTTGACACGTATCGATGTTCATCGATACATTGACGTTCTTCGATACATTACAGGAGGAACCGCAATGTCGCGAGTGCAATTGGCCTTGAACGTGTCAGACATCGACGAGGCCGTCGAGTTCTATTCGAAACTGTTTCAGGCGGAGCCGAACAAGCGCCGCGACGGATACGCGAACTTCGCTATCGAGTCGCCGCCGCTCAAGCTCGTTCTCATCGAGAATCCCGACGCGGCCGGTTCGCTAAACCACCTCGGCGTCGAGGTGTTCTCCACCGACGAAGTGACCGCGGCCTCCGCGCGCTTCGCGAGCGAGGGTTTTGAAACTGCGAACGAGGATGGCGTCAGCTGTTGCTTCGCCGTGCAGGACAAGGTGTGGGTCGAAGGACCGGACAACCGCGCGTGGGAGATCTACACGGTGCTCGCCGACACCGAGACGCCAGCGGCCTGCTGCACCTAGGTGACGCGACGACATGAACGTGCGCCCGCGCTCCTCGCCGAAGGCGTGGGCACAGGTCTCCTGGTAGCGATCGTCGTTGGCTCCGGGATCTTCGCTGCGCGCCTGAGCCCGCACGATGTCGGCTTGCAGCTGCTCGAGAACTCGACGGCGACCGGCGCCGGGCTCATGGCGTTGATCCTTACCTTCGGCCATGTCTCAGGTGCGCACTTCAACCCTGTCGTGACCCTGGTCGAACGGCTGCACGGCCGGCTCAGTACCGGCGACGCATTCGCGTATGTCGGCGCGCAGCTCGCGGGCGGCGCACTCGGCGCGATCGTTGCCAACCTGATGTTCGACCTGCGCGCGATAGATCTGTCGACGCACGCTCGTGCGTCCGGTTCGCTCTGGCTTGCCGAAGTCGTCGCGACGTTCGGCCTCCTCGTGGTCATCGCCGGCGTCAGTCGTTCCGATCGCCACGACCGGGCCGCGTTCGCGGTCGGGGGCTACATCGCCGCGGCCTACTGGTTCACGTCGTCAACCTCGTTCGCCAACCCGGCAGTCACGATCGCGCGCACACTGACGAACACCTTCTCCGGCATCCGGCCGTCCTCGGCACCGGCGTTCGTCGGCGCGCAGGTCGTCGGGGCGCTGCTGGCGGCCGCGTTCACCGCGGTGGTCTTTCGTTCGACTTCCGTCGATGAGCTGGAGCCAGTGTGAGTAAGCCGGTCGTGTTGTTTCTCTGCATCCACAACGCCGGACGTTCGCAGATGGCGCTCGGGTTCTTCGAGCACCTGGCCGACGGGGGCGCCGTTGGCTATTCGGGCGGCAGCGAGCCAGCCGCGAGTGTGAACCCGGCGGCGATCGCGGCCATGGCCGAGGTTGGCATCGACATCGCGTCTAACGAGCCGCGCCGTTGGTCTGACGCGGACTTCGAGGCGGCCGACGTCGTGATCACGATGGGGTGCGGCGACACCTGTACCTATGTGCCGGGGAAGCGGTATGAAGACTGGCCCCTGGATGACCCAGCCGGTCAGGGCGTGGAGGCCGTGCGTCCTATCCGCGACGACATCGAAGCGCGCGTCAAGGACCTGTTGACGCGTCTTTAGGGCAGCGGCGGACCGCGCTACTTGTCTTCGACTTTGTTGACGTGGGCCTCGTGGGTGCGGATCTCGCGGTTGTTCTTGCCAAGGGAGACCGTGATCTCGTCACCGATCACGTCCTTGTCGACAATGACTCCCCACTCGCCCTTGAAGTCACCTTCATTGATGAGGACCTTGTCGCCTTTTTTGAATCGACTCATGCGCCGACCGTAATTCGCTCGACGGCGGGCGCATCCGGAAGTGGACTGCGGCGCTGATGCCAGCGAAGCGCCACGAGAACGAAGTCGACGTCGACGAGCCCCTTGTACGCCGACTCCTCGACGAACAGTTCCCGCAGTGGCACGACCTGCCGTTAACCATCGTCGAGCCGTCGGGCACCGACCACACGATCTTCCGTCTCGGGAGCGACATGGTCGTTCGCATGCCGATCATCGACCACGCGACGACGCAGGCCGAGAAGGTTGGTTGCCGATCCTCGCACCGCACCTGCCGCTTGAGGTTCCGGTTCCCATCGCCATGGGTGCGCCGGGAGCGGGTTACCCGTTCAAGTGGTCGATCGTGCCGTGGATCGAGGGCGAGCGCGCGACTAGAGACAACATCGACTTGCACCAAGCGGCGCTGGACTTGGCCGCGTTTGTGCGGGCGCTTCACACGATCGAGGCGACCGACGGGCCCGGCGCCGGCAGGCACACCGGCTTTCGCGGCAAATCGATCCGGCCCGGGGCGGACCTCGTGCGAGAGTCGGCGAAGCGCGTCGAGGGCTACGACACGACCGCAGCGATCGCCGCGTGGGACGAAGCGGTCGCAGCAGACGAATGGAGCGGACCCCCGCGTTGGTTCCACGGCGACCTCACGTGGAACTTGATCGCGCGCGACGGCCGGCTGGTCGGGGTGATCGACTCCGGTTACGGAACCGGCGACCCGGCGTGCGACTTGGCCGCGGGATGGGTGCTGTTCACGGGCGAGGACCGCGCCACCTTCTTCGACGCCGTCGGGCTCGACGACGCCTCGCGGTTGCGCGGCCGGGGCTGGGCCATCGGGCCGGCCATGACGGGCCTTTGGTACTACCGCTACGTCCCGCATCTGCTGGCCAACGGGCAGCTTGTCGTCAGGAACGCACTGGCCGACTAAAACACCGACGTGCAGTCGATCGTGATCGTCGGAACCGGCGCGGCCGGATATGCAGTAGCGGAGGGGCTTCACTCGGCGGGCTTCGAAGGCGCCGTGACGTTGGTCGGCGAAGAACGTGATGAGCCTTACGACCGCCCGCCGTTGTCGAAGGAAGTGCTGAGCGGCGCGTGGGATCGCGACCGCGCTGCGCTGATCGGAGCCAAGCGCGCCGCGCCGCTCAACCCGCGCCTGATCACCGGTGTCCAGGCGACGTCGCTCGACGTCGAGGGGCATCACGTCGAACTCAACAACGGTGAGACGCTGAGCTACGACGCCGTCGTAATCGCGACCGGTGTCACGCCCAGGCGCTTGGAGCATCCGGACAGTCCCAACATCCGCGTCCTGCGCACCATGGAGGACTCGCTCGCGCTGCGCGCGCTACTCGCAGGCAACCCGAGGCTGCTCGTGGTCGGGGGCGGCTTCCTCGGCCTCGAGGTCGCCGCCACCGCTCGCGGCCTAGGCGCCACGGTCACGGTCGTCGAGCCGATACCCGGGCCGCCGCTCGCGTCGCGCATCGGCACCGAAGCCGCGAAGAAACTGCAATCCGTCCACGCCGAACACGGCGTCGACATCCACACCGGCCTGGGCGTCGCGGGTCTCGAAGCGGAGGCGGGCGGCGGCCTGGTGCGCGCCGCACTCAGCGACGGCACCACGGTCGACGCCGACGTAGTGCTCATCGCCGTCGGAAGCGTGCCAACCACGCAGTGGCTTGAAGGCAGCGGACTCGAGTTGGCCAACGGCGTGGTCTGCGACGAGTTCTGCTCGGCTGGCAACGACGTGTGGGCCGCCGGCGACGTCGCGTCATGGCTGCACGTCGGCTACGACCGACGGCTCCGGCTGGAGCACAGGACCAATGCGCAGGAGCAAGGCCTGGCGGTCGGCCGCAACATCGTCGGCCCCCCGACGCCGTTCACGCCTGTCCCCTACTTCTGGACAAACCAGTACGACGTACGCATCCAGGTGCACGGCCAAATAGTGGACATCGACAACAACACGGTGATCGAAGGCGACCCGGCAGACGCCTCCTTCGTGCAGACGTTTTCCGATAGCGGACAGGTAACGGCCGCCCTCGGCTGGAACGCGGCCCGGCTGATGGCCGCGCACCGCAAGCAACTTCTCGACGCAATGCCGGCCTGACTCGGTCTACCGTCCGCTCATGTCCGACAGCGTTGAGCGTGCACTCGAGGTCCTGCTTCACGCCGATCTCGAACCGATCGTCGAAATGGTGTTCCGGTCGTCGGGCGCGGATCGCTACGAGGCGCTCGCGGTCGACGGCACGGTCGCGTTTCGTCGCGGCGACGGTGGCTTTAGCGTCGACGGTGTCACGGGACGCAATCCGCTGGCCGATCAGTCGATCGACCGTTTCGCCGGTATCGACGCCGAGTTGGGCGGCCTGCATCCTCGTCGGACGCACAACAGCTACCCGCACGGCTACGAGCAGGTGGCGCAGTTGTTCGACCACCCGGCCGCACCCGACCTGTGCGTGTTGCATACCGCCTCGCACTACTGGGGCGACCAGGGTGGCCACATCGGCGAGCACGGGTCGATCGACATCATCCAGGCGCGGGCGCCGTTCATCATCGCGGGGGCCGGCGTAGCCCAACTCGGCATGGTCGATCGTGCGTGCCGGCTCGTCGACGTGGCGCCGACGATCGCCGCGCTGTTGGGTGTTGGTCCGATGGTCGGCGCCGACGGCGAAGCGCTCGAGGATGTGCTGGATGATTCGACCCGGCCCCGCCACGTCATCGGCCTTCTGTGGGACGGCACGAATCCGAACGTGCTCTACGACTTGGCCGCGAACGGCGGCGCGCCGAACGTGGCTCGGTTGATGAGCCTGGGCACGTCATACAAGTACGGCGCGATGAGCAACCTGCCGACGGTGACGCTCGCGAACCACACGTCGATCATCACGGGGGCCGCGCCCGGTCACCACGGCATCTTGCACAACGCGTGGTACGACCGCTCCCGCGGCGAACAGATCATCACGAACTCACCGGCGACCTGGGCCGGTGCCCGCGACTGGCTGTGGCCGAGCGTCGAGACGATCCACGAGACGGTGCAGCGGGCCAACCGCGACGCGTTCACGGTGTCGATCAACGAACCCTGCGATCGCGGCGCGTCATGGTCGAGCTTCGACGACATGCGCAACGGCATCTACGAGCGGCCTGCGCTACCCGCGGATCTGCCGCACTCGACCGAACGGTTCGTGCGGCCGTTCAAGGATTACCGGTGGTCGTCGAAGGTCGACCACCTGGGCATGGAACATGCGGTGCGTATCTGGTCGGGCGAGGGGCCGAAGCCGACCTTCATGTGGTGCAACTTCACCTTGACCGATGCCGCGTTCCACGAGGGTGGGCCGCACTCCGACATCGCGCGCGCGTCCATCGCCGACACGGACGCCCGCCTCGGGGCAATCCTCGACGCCGTCGAAGCCGCCGGCGCGCTCGATGACACCGCGTTCGTGCTCGTCGCCGACCACGGGATGGAAGAAGCCGACACCACCTGCACGGGCGACTGGGACGTCGCCCTGCGCGATGCGGGCTTGACGTTCCGCGACGAGGCGTACGGATTCCTCTACCTCGACGTCACTTAGAAGCCCAGACCTCCGCGCCGACTTTCGTGATCGACAGCGGCGCCGCAATCGTTGTGGCTTTACGTTGCCAATCGTCGACGTTGAACGCGTGGAGGTAGTCCGCGATCGCCGACTCGTCGGGTAACACGTACGCGATCAGTCGCCACGGATCAACCTCGACGTCACCGAAGACCTCGGCGACCAGGCCCGGTGCGTCCTCGGCGTCAAACGTGGTCGGGGTGGCCCAGTTCGGGTCAATGCCTTCCAGCTCGGGATCGTTGAAGCGGCTGGGCGACGACGCCACGAACACACCGCCGCGGCGCAGGACGCGCCACGCCTCGCGGATTGCGACGACGGGGTCGTCCAAAAAATAGAGGCAGTTGATCGCGGCGACCGCGTCGAGCGAGTCGTCCGCGAATGGCAGCGCGCACAGATCGGCGCGGCACGACGGACGATGGCCCTCGGCCAACATGTCCGGGTCACGATCGACGACGCACGTCGCGACTCCGCGCTCCGCCAGCAGCGCGGCGATCGGACCACGACCGCCGCCTACTTCGGCGAACGTCGACGCGCCCGTCGCCAGGATGCGGTCCGCCAGACCGGGGTAAATGTCCTCGACGACCAGATAGTTCTCGTAGACGCGATGCCACGCCGATAGCCGCGCCTCGTCTGGGTGGACGTAGCTATGGGTGTTCGGGCTCGGCGCGCAACCTTCGGGCATTACGCCTGCCTTTCCCACACCGCGATCTGCCAGCGGCTGTCGCTCGTGAACGGATCGCGCTTCCAGGTGCCCCAGCGCTCGCGCAGCGTGAGGCCCGCGAGCTGGGCCATGAGGTCGAGCTCCGCCGGCCAGACGTAACGGTACGGCGCCGAGAACTTTTCGAGCTGACCCGCCACCTCGAACCAGTGATGCGAGTAGCTGATCTGCGTCGCGATGTCGAAATCCTCAAAACCAATGTGGGTCGGCGTCGCGTGAAAGACCCGGTACTTCTCACCCGCCGGCACCCGCTGGAGCGCCGGAATGACCACTTCGACCACGAAGCATCCGCCCGGTTCGAGATGGGCGGCCACGTTGCGGAACGTTTCGACCTGCTCGGCCTGCGTCGTGACGTTCATGATGGTGTTGTAAACGAGATACGCGAGACGGAAGGATCGATCCAGCTTCGTGGTCGCGAAGTCGCCGATCGTCACGGCGATCGCGTCCGCTCCCGGCTTGGCTCGCAGTTGCGCGGCCATGTCCTCGGAGAGCTCGATGCCGTACACGCGCGCGCCGCGCTCGCTCAGCGGCAGCGCGACGCGCCCTGTGCCAATCGCAAGCTCCAGCACCTCGCCGTCGCCCGCGAGATCGGCCAGGAACTCCACCGCCGGATCGAGCACCTCGGGGCGGAACATCTCCGTGGACGTCGCGTCGTAGGTCTCCGCGATGCGGCCGGTGAAGGTGTTCTCGGGCATGCAGCAATCTCTCATCGCCAGCCAACAGTGGCGACGGATTTAACGCGTCAGACGCGCGTGAGCTTGGCGAGTAGATCGGCTTCGGTTCCATCCCGCCGCGGAATAGCTATGCGCAGGCAAAGCATCCACGCGCCGACGCAGGCGACCATCCCGGCGAGGAACACCACGAGCTGCGCGGGGCTGTCGCTGGGTACGACGTACGCCGCGATGAGCAGTGGGGAGACGGTGAGCATCGTTCCGAAGACGACCGCAAGCGATGCGAGGCCGCCGGCAGAACCGCCGCCGGAGCCGCCGCTACCGAAGACGTTGCCGCGGCCGACGTCGGGCATCGGGAACGGAGCGCGCACGCTGGCAATCGCCGAGTACCCCGAGGCCACGCCGAGCACCGCGGCCATCAGTCCGAGGGCAGGAAGCGCGCCCGCCGGGCTACGCGTGAACACGACGAGTGCGGCAAGAAGCACAAGACCCATCGGCACGGTCACGAGCGCCCGCGCAAGCGTGCGCGCCAAGAGTTCGACGCGAGTGGGCACGGCGGCGACCACGTCAGTCCAGTACCGATCACCGTCGAACCCGAAGAGGTTGGGGTTGGCGCCAGCTGTCAGCATCGGCAACGCCGCGAGCAGACACAGCCGGGGCCCCGCGCCCGCGGCGTCGTTCAGTCGCAGGAGTGGGAAGAGCGCTGGTGTCAGTAGGCCCAACAGAGCGGCGCGTCGACGCGGCTCGCGCCACGAGTAGCGCAACTCCTTGGCGACGATGCCGCCGAGCGCGTTCTTGGGCAACCCGCGCACTGCGCGCGGGAACAGCGCGGTCCGCACGCCTCGCTTCGGGCCGCCTCCCGTCGCCGGGTTCGTTGTCGCCGCTTGAATCGCGCGCCACCACAACACGACGGTCACACCGATCAACGCCGCGGTCGCTACGACCCCGAGCAGCGGAGCAACGAACGAACTGCTCTGCGCGCCATGAATTGCCTGCGCTCCCCATCCGGTGGGAAGCCACCGCGCGATGCGGCGGAGGGCGATCAGGAACGCCGATTGCGGATCGGTCGAGAACTGTCCCGAGTCGTCGGTGAAGCGTCGGTTCAACAACTGGACGCCGCCGTTGATGACCAACGCGAGCAGCGGGCCGACGAAGAGCGCTACATCACGCCAACGTCGCTTGCTGGTGGCCGCCGACAGCGTGGTGCTGACGAGCCGGCTCAGCGCCATGAAGAACAAGAACTCGAGCGCGACTACAAGCGCGACGGGCACGGCGCCGAGACCCGTTGGCGTCGTGCCGACGAAGACCCCGAGCAGCACGAGCGCGGTGAATAGCCCGCCCGGGCCGACCGCAGCCGACAACAGCAGTCCGGGCATGAGTTGCCGGCCGGTCAACGGAAAGAGCGACAGGCGGTCGATGTCGAGCGTGTTGTCGGATGCGAGGGCGAGCAGCGGCGCGACCACCCACCCGAGCAACAGCACAAAGAACACGAAGGCGGCGACGTCGGACGACGTGGCGTCGTCGGTCGATCGCAACGCGATGAGCCCGAGGAAGGTGGTGCCGCCGAAAAACAGCGCCACCAACAGCGATGCAACCAATCCGACGGCGGACCGCCACCCACCGCGCCTGAGCCCGCCGCTGAGCAGCGCCAGCTTCAGGGAGACGAGGTGTCCAACCATGCCAACGCTGTCGTGTCGTCGGGCGCGGCCCCGACCAGTTCGAAGAACACGTCCTCGAGTCGCTTGCCGCCGAGCAGCTTGTCGGTGGGGCCCGACGCCACCAGTCGTCCCGCGCTGATCACGCCGATGTGATCGCAGATGCGTTCCACGGTCTCCATCACGTGGCTGCTGAAGACGACCGTGCCCCCGGTCTCGGTGTAGCGCTCGAGCACGTTGCGAATCGTGCGCGACGAGATGGGGTCCACCGATTCGAACGGCTCGTCGAGAAACACGACGCGCGGCGCGTGCAACAGCGCACACGCGAGCGCGATCTTCTTGCGCATGCCTTGGCTGAAGTCGATGACAAACGTGGCCCGGTCGTCGGCCAGCCCCAGAACCTCGAGGAGTTCATCGGAGCGCTGCTGGGTCGTCGCCGGGTCCATGCCGCGCAACAGCCCGTTGTAGCTCAGTAACTCGTCGGCCGATAACCGATCGAACAAGCGCAGGTCTTCGGTGAGCACACCGATACGCGCCTTGGCCGCGACCGGCTCGGACCACACGTCGTGGTCACACACCTCGACAGTCCCGGCGTCGGGCCGCAACAGACCCGTCGCCATTTTTAGTGTCGTGCTCTTGCCCGCGCCGTTGGGACCGACCAGTCCGAAGAACGACCCTGTCGGCACATCGAGGCTCAAGTCGTTGACGGCCTTCTTGTCTTCGAACGACTTGGAGAGACCGCGCAACGAAACCGCGGGCATTGCCGCCGCCTTCGGCCTGCGGCCCGACGCGCGCAGCGGCGTCGTCCGCCGAGCGCGCTCGTCCATCACCCCGCCGACTCTACGATCCGCCACGTTGCCCTATCGGCGGGTACCAACTCGAACTCAGTGTCGGCCCGGCAGCCAGGCGGCGTGAACGAAGTCACCTATTCGTACGTTTGGCGTTTCGAGAGCCTCGGCGTCGTTTACGTCCGAAAGCTACGCTCTGCCCAGAACAAGGGGGTACCAACGGTGCGAAACTTGACACGTTGTGCGTGCGTGCTGGCGCTGATCGCCTGCGGGGCATTCGGGCTAGGGCCAAGCCGGGCCGAGGCGAACCCGCCGGCGCCGCGGTGCCCGCAGTCACCGATCGTCGGGCCGGTCCTCTCAGGACTCGGGCTCTGCAAGCGAGCAGCCGACCTGGCGATCGTCAGCACCATTGCGCCCGCCACCGCCCTGGTCGGGGACTCGATCACCTACACAGTTACCGCGGCGAACAACGGGCCCAATCACACGGACGCCACGCTGGACGTAACGCTCCCGTCCGACGCGCGCGCGTCCTCACCGCGCCCTCGTCGTGCGTAACGAGTTCAGGCGGAACGGCGGTGGTGGTCGCATGCTCCCTCGGACGGATCAAGGACGGAGACAGCGCGACCCGCACGCTGAGTGTCAAGTACGCGACCCGTGGCGCGAAGCAAGCTCTGTTCGCGGTCGCGGGTGAACTTACGGATCCCAACTCCAATAACAACCAGGCTGCCGCCACGACGAGCGTTGACCCCATCCCTTGTCATCCGGCGTCGACGTTGTCGCGGGTGACGGGTCCTGGGGTTGAGGACCAGCCCAGTGTGGGCGGTGCGTTCACGATCCAGGCTGTCGATGCGCAAGGCGCCAACGTGACGTGTGGCGGTACGCCCTTCAGCGCCTCGGTGTTCCACGGCTACACGACGTCTATTCCCTTGACCGACAACGGCGACGGCACCTATAGCGGCCGCTACAACAACGGATACGCCGGCGAGTACACCGTGTCGATCCTGGTCAACGGCGCGCCCATCGCCGGAAGCCCGTTCGTCATCACCCGGCCCGGCGTTGCCGCGAGCAAAACGCGGGCCTACGGCCCCGGTCTCGAAGGCGGCGCCGTCGGCACCGTCGCCGAGTTCTTCGTTGAGCTGAACCAAATAGACGGACAGCGCTACACCGAACCCGACGCACCGATCGGCGTCGACATCACGGACCCCAACGGCAACATCGTCCCCGTCGAAAAAAGCACCGTCGAACCCGGACGCCTCCGCTACACCTACCAACCCCAACTCGTCGGCACTTACCAAGTCGACGTAGTAGTCCGCAACACCCAAGACCCCAACCAATCCCAACCCGTCCCCGGCTCCCCCTTCTCCGTACCAATCCAATGTCCGGCGTCGACGTTGTCGCGGGTGACGGGTCCTGGGGTTGAGGACCAGCCCAGTGTGGGCGGTGCGTTCACGATCCAGGCTGTCGATGCGCAAGGCGCCAACGTGACGTGTGGCGGTACGCCCTTCAGCGCCTCGGTGTTCCACGGCTACACGACGTCTATTCCCTTGACCGACAACGGCGACGGCACCTATAGCGGCCGCTACAACAACGGATACGCCGGCGAGTACACCGTGTCGATCCTGGTCAACGGCGCGCCCATCGCCGGAAGCCCGTTCGTCATCACCCGGCCCGGCGTTGCCGCGAGCAAAACGCGGGCCTACGGCCCCGGTCTCGAAGGCGGCGCCGTCGGCACCGTCGCCGAGTTCTTCGTTGAGCTGAACCAAATAGACGGACAGCGCTACACCGAACCCGACGCACCGATCGGCGTCGACATCACGGACCCCAACGGCAACATCGTCCCCGTCGAAAAAAGCACCGTCGAACCCGGACGCCTCCGCTACACCTACCAACCCCAACTCGTCGGCACTTACCAAGTCGACGTAGTAGTCCGCAACACCCAAGACCCCAACCAATCCCAACCCGTCCCCGGCTCCCCCTTCTCCGTACCAATCGCATCGGCGCCGTAGTCACGTCGGTAGCGCCGTAGCGCTCCGCGGACGCGAAGAAGCGCCACCCGAAGGCGGGGCTTCCCCTTACAAGCTCGACTGCTTTACAGGACGGTGCAGGTGCCGGCGACGTCCCACGAGGCGGACTGATCCTCCGGCAAAGTTAAGCTCGGCCCGTCGGCCCCGTAACACCTCAGAACGTGCCCGTCGGTGAAACTTGCTCTGTAGAGCGCGGCGTCAGCGAACGCCAACGAGTAGCTGCGCAGCGTCTTCGGGTACGTCCAAGCGTTCTTGTCCAAGCCCGTCGCCGGCATGCGGGTGCAGTCGAGCACCCGGGTAATGAAGTCGCCGTCGCATTGGTACGTGGCCACGGCCGCGACTTGCTTTTGGTAGGTACTGAACTGGATGGTGGCGTGGAGCTCATTACTACTGACCCCTCCGGGGCCGCCGCCGGCGGCGACGTATCGCGTCCCCTTGAAAGGGCCCACCCAGTCGCGGTCGGCGGCCGCCGCCGGGCCGACGTGCACAGGAATCAACGCAACGACCACAGCCACGACCAACAAACAAGCGCGACGCATAGCAACCTCCCCAGCACGCCTGCCCAGCGCAGGCGTTGCTCGGTGAAGCGTAGACAGGCGCGAAGAAGCCCCGCCCGGAGGCGGGGATTCCCCTTACAAGCTCGACCGCTTACGCGGTCTGGATCTTGATTTCGATGTCGACGCCGGCCGGCAGGTCGAGGCGCTGAAGCGAGTCGACCGTCTTGGGCGTGTGCTCGACGATGTCGAGCAGGCGCTTGTGGATCCGCATCTCGAAGTGCTCGCGGCTGTCCTTGTACTTGTGCGGCGAGCGGATCACCGTGAAGCGGTGCTTCTCCGTTGGGAGCGGCACCGGGCCACGAACTACGGCCTGCGTACGCAGAACCGTCTCGACGATCTTCTTGGTCGACTGGTCGATGACCTCATGGTCGTACGCCTTCAACCGGATGCGAATCTTCTGAGCCATCGTCTAACTACTTGATGATCTTCGTAACGCGGCCGGATGCAACCGTGCGGCCGCCTTCGCGGACTGCGAAGCGAAGACCCTCTTCCATGGCGATCGGCTTGCCGAGCTCCACCTTGATGGTGGTGTTGTCGCCCGGCATGACCATTTCGGTGCCCTCGGGGAGCTGCACCGAACCAGTGACGTCGGTCGTGCGGAAGAAGAACTGCGGACGGTAGTTGTTGAAGAACGGCGAGTGGCGGCCGCCTTCTTCCTTCGAGAGCACGTAGATCTGACCCTCGAACTCGGTGTGCGGCGTGATCGAGCCGGGCTTGCAAAGAACCTGGCCGCGCTCGACTTCTTCCTTCTTCGTGCCACGAAGCAGGGCGCCGATGTTGTCGCCGGCGTGGCCCTCGTCGAGCAGCTTGCGGAACATCTCGACGCCGGTGCAGGTGGTCTTCTGCGTCGGGGCGAGACCCACGATCTCGACTTCGTCGCCGGTGTGGACGGTGCCCTGCTCGACCTTGCCGGTGACGACGGTGCCGCGACCGGTGATTGTGAAGACGTCTTCGATCGGCATGAGGAACGGCTTGTCGAGCTCGCGCACGGGCTCCTTGATGAAGTCGTCAACCGCGGCCATGAGCTCCATGACCTTGTCCTGCCACTCGCTGTCACCCTCGAGCGCCTTCAGCGCCGAGACGCGGATGACCGGGGTGTCGTCGCCCGGGAACTCGTACTCGTTGAGCAGTTCACGAACTTCGAGCTCGACGAGGTCGAGCAGCTCTTCGTCGTCGACCATGTCGGCCTTGTTCAGCGCGACGACGATCGACGGCACGCCAACCTGACGTGCGAGCAGCACGTGCTCACGCGTCTGGGCCATCGGGCCGTCGGCTGCGCTCACGAGGAGGATCGCACCGTCGACCTGGGCGGCGCCCGTGATCATGTTCTTGATGTAGTCAGCGTGGCCCGGCATGTCGACGTGCGCGTAGTGACGGTTCTCGGTCTGGTACTCGACGTGCGCGATGTTGATCGTGATGCCGCGCGCCTTCTCTTCCGGGGCCTTGTCGATCATGTCGAAGGCCGTGGCAACCGTGTTACCCGAGGGATCGCGCTCGGCCAGCGTCTTGGTGATAGCCGCCGTCAGCGTCGTCTTGCCATGGTCGACGTGACCCATGGTGCCGATGTTGAGGTGGGGCTTGTTGCGGTCGAACTTCTGCTTAGCCATGGTGGCGATTCCTCGTTGTTGGTGTTGGTAGTTGGAACAAAACTTGAGCCGTCGAACTGGGCCGGTAGATGTTATTCGCCCCGGACACGGGCGATGATTTCCGTGGCGATGCTCTGGGGTACCTGCTGGTACGAGTGGAACTGCATGGTCGAGCTCGCACGGCCCTGGGTCTTCGACCGAAGGTCCGTAACGTACCCGAACATCTGCGCCAACGGCACCTGAGCTTTGATCACGAGGCTGTTGCCCCGCTGCTCGGTGCCTTCGACCCGGCCGCGCCGTGAGTTCAGGTCGCCGATGACTTCACCCATGTAATCGTCAGGTGTGACGACCTCGATCGCGAAGATCGGCTCGAGCAGCACGGGCTTGGCCTGCTGCGCCGCCTTCTTGAAGGCCATCGAGCCGGCGATCTTGAACGCCATTTCCGACGAGTCGACGTCGTGGTAGGAGCCGAAGGTCAGGATGGCGCGCACGTCCACCATCGGATATCCGGCCATGACGCCGCCGGGCATCGCTTCCTGGATACCGGCGTCGACCGACGGGATGTACTCCTTCGGGATAACACCACCGGTGATCTTGTCGATGAACTCGTAGCCACCGCCGGGACCCGTGGGCTCAAGCGAAAGCACGACGTGGCCGTACTGACCCTTACCACCGGTCTGACGGATGTAGCGGACTTCGACCTTTTCGACAGCTTCGGTGATGGTCTCGCGGTAGGCCACCTGCGGCTTACCGACGTTGGCCTCGACCTTGAACTCGCGCATCATGCGGTCGACGAGCACCTCGAGGTGCAGTTCGCCCATGCCGCCGATGATCGTTTGACCGGTCTCTTCGTCGGAGTGCACCTGGAAGGTCGGGTCTTCTTCGGACAATGACTGAAGCGCCTTGCCCATCTTGTCCTGGTCGGCCTTGGTCTTGGGCTCGACGGCCACGTGAATAACGGGCTGGGGGAAGTCGAGTGACTCGAGGATCACGATCTTCTTCTCGTCGCACAGCGTGTTACCGGTGGTGGTCTGCTTCATGCCGACGACCGCGACGATGTCGCCCGCGTACGCGGCGTCGCGATCCTCGCGGTGGTTGGCGTGCATTTGCAGGATGCGACCGACGCGCTCTTTGCGGTCCTTCGTGGAGTTCAGGACCGAGTCACCCTTGTTCAGCGTGCCCGAGTACACCCGGATGAACGTCAGCTTGCCCATGTGCGGGTCGGTCATGATCTTGAAAGCGAGCGCCGAGAACGGGGCCGAGTCGTCAGCGGGACGCTCGACCTCTTCGACGCCCTTGAAGTCGGTGCCAATTGCCGGCGGGATGTCGAGCGGGCTCGGCAGGAAGTCGACGACGGCGTCGAGCATCGACTGCACGCCCTTGTTCTTGAACGCGGTGCCGCAAAGAATCGGGACCGCGGTGTTCGACAGCGTGGCCTTACGCAACGCGGTCTTGATGTCTTGGGCCGAGATCTCTTCCTCGTTGAGGTACTTCTCGGTGATGACGTCGTCGAAATTCGACAGCACGTCGATCAAGGTGGCGCGCCACTCTTCGGCTTCGTCCTGCATGTCCGCAGGAATGTCGACCGTGTTGTATTCCTCGCCCTTGGCAGACGATTCGTCCCAGACGACGGCCTTCATTTCGATGAGGTCGATGTGGCCCTTGTAGAGGCTCTCGGAACCGATCGGCAGCTGGATGACCGCGGCGACGCAGTCGAGACGGTCTTTGATCATGTCGACGGTGCGGTAGAAGTTCGCGCCGATGCGGTCCATCTTGTTGATGAAGCACATGCGGGGCACGCCGTACTTGTTGGCCTGACGCCAGACCGTCTCGGTCTGGGGCTCGACGCCGGCGACCGAGTCGAACACCGCGACGGCGCCATCAAGCACGCGCAGGGAGCGCTCGACTTCGATGGTGAAGTCGACGTGGCCCGGCGTGTCGATGATGTTGATCAGCGTGTCGTTCCACATACACGTGGTGGCAGCTGAGGTGATGGTGATCCCGCGCTCTTGCTCCTGCTCCATCCAGTCCATGACCGCGGCGCCGTCGTGGACCTCACCGATCTTGTAGCTCTTGCCGGTGTAGTAAAGGATCCGCTCGGTCGTCGTGGTTTTGCCCGCGTCGATGTGGGCCATGATCCCGATGTTGCGGGTCTTTGCTAGTGGATGTTCACGCGTGGGCATTGATCGTCATTTTCGTAGTGGTCGGGACAAATGAAAGCGGGCCACTCGGGCCCGCTTCCGAATGAATCTTGGCGGGGGCCCTTACCAGCGGTAGTGGGCGTAGGCGCGGTTTGATTCCGCCATCTTCTGCAAATCCTCACGGCGCTTGACTGAAGCACCGACGCCGTTCGCGGCGTCCATGAGTTCGAGGGCGAGGCGCTCGGTCATCGTGCGCTCGCGACGCGAACGCGCAAAGCCCACGAGCCAGCGAATGGCCAGCGTGGTCTGACGTTCACGACGAACTTCCATCGGGACCTGGTAGGTGGCGCCACCAACGCGACGGCTCTTCACTTCGAGCTGCGGCTTGGTGTTCTCGAGGGCGCGCTTGAGCGTGGCGATCGGCTCGGTGCCGGTCTTCTCTTCGATCGACTTCAGTGCGTCGTAGACGATGCGCTCGGCCAGCGAACGCTTGCCGCGCGACAGCACCTTGTTGACCAGCTGGGTAACGAGCTGCGAGTGGTAGATCGGGTCCGGGTTGAGCGGACGTACCGAAGGGGGACCTTTGCGGGGCATTGCTTACTTCTCTCGCTTGACGCCGTAGCGGCTGCGGGCCTGCTTACGGTCTTTGACGCCGGACGCGTCGAGCGCGCCGCGGATCACCTTGTAACGAACGCCGGGCAGGTCGCGGACGCGGCCACCGCGGACGAGCACGATGGAGTGCTCTTGGAGGTTGTGGCCCTCGCCGGGGATGTACGCCGTGATCTCGACGCCACTCGTAAGGCGCACGCGGGCGATCTTGCGGAGCGCGGAGTTCGGCTTCTTAGGCGTGGTTGTGGACACCTTCGTGCACACGCCGCGACGCTGTGGCGACCCCTTCAGGGCCGGCGACTTCGTCTTGGACTTGTTTGATTCACGGCCCTTACGGACCAGCTGCGCGATGGTGGGCACACAAACCTCTGGAGTTGTACTGCTACGGACGGCCGCCAAGCACCCAGCTTTTGACAAGACTGAGGCGCACAAGCCAGCGGTCCATGTTAGGTGTTGTGCCCAGCCCCCGCAAACGGCGGCTACTGCCCGGTAGGGTGACGCGATGGCGGGTGATCCGGCCGAGATGGCTTTTGGCCACGCCTTGGCCATGTTGGGGGACCCGGATGTCGCGTCCGAGGTAGCGATTGCCGCCCTTCGGCGCGCCGGCAGGGCGCGGGGGCTCGTCCTGGCCCACGCGCGGCACGAAGCGGTCAATCGGGCCGCCGAGGACGCGCCGCTCGACCTGTCATCGATCCAACTAGTCGTGCTCGATCTTCCTGCGCTCGCCGCCACGCTCGCCTCGACCCGTCCGCCCGAAGAACGGGCTGCCCTCGACCTGCGGACCCGCACTAGCGGCGATTTGGCCGCTTTGGGTGCCGCGTTCGGATCCCGGCCCAGCGCGGCGGCCGACCGGTGCAACGCGATCGCCGAGTCGTGGGAGGCCACGCTGGACCCGGCGCTGTTGGCCTTCAGCGGACCCGGTGATTGTGCCGAGTTGGCCGAAGTCCTGAGCGGTCGCGAACTCGACACCCCCGCGGACCTGCTGGCTGTCGCTCCGGCTGTGCACGCGCATGCGCAGACCTGCATCGTGTGCGGCGACCGGCTGCGGGCGATGGCACCCGTGCGCGGCTTCTTCAGCGACTCCACCACGGAGATTCCTGCGCCGGTCCGCGAGGTAAGCCGTGTTAGTCGCACCAAGCGACCCTCCGCGAACCCGCCCCCGATGTTCCCGTCCGACGCGCCCGCGGCGCGACGCGGCGCGTTCACGCCGTTACGCGTCGCCGCTGGCGTCGTGGTTCTTGTCGCCGCGACGGCCGGTGGCGCGTACGTCACCACACGAGATGCAGCTCCGGGCACGCTCAGCCGTCTGACGCGATTGTCGAAGTCCGACGCGCTGTCGATCGGAGTGCCGGCGGTTGCGGGTGACGTGGCGAGCGTCTCGATTCACAATCCGACGGACAAGCCAATTCGGTACCGGGCCAAGACGTCGGTGGAATGGGCAAGCGTCGCGCCGGCGCGGGGTGTCATCGCGCCCCACACGACCAACAACCTCGTGGTGCGCGCGCTCGAGACCGCGCCCGAGGGAGCACCCCGAGCCACCTTGGTCCTGCGCACCGGGTCGGGCGCGTCCACCGAGCAGGAACTGACCTGGACGCTCGAGCATCCGCCCGACGTCGATGCGAACGCGGCGGGCTGCGCGGTCGCGGTGAATGTCGTCGAGGAGGGCAAGGTCACGAGCCTGGTGTTGCACTGGCGCGACGAGACCGAACACGAGGTCGACATCACCAACGGCCCCGAAGGCTACGAAGCCGAACTCACCCCGAACGGCGCGCCGATCACCTATTGGGTAACTGCGGTCGACGAGCGCGGCAACCAGTCGCGCACGAACGACCAAGTCATCGCCGCCGACGCCTGTTAACGAAAAAAGGCGGACCCCGAAGGGCCCGCCTTTCTTCTACTTCAGTTAGTTAAACGGCCGGCTCTTCGCCGGGTGCTTCGGCCTCGGCCGCGGCGCCGTTCTCGTAGCTGGGCGCCGGGGCGTTCCAGTCGAAGACGGTGTCGGTGGACGTGGTCGGGTCGCGATCGGCGAGCCAAGCCGCGAGATCGGCGTCGTCACCGAAGTCCGACGACCAACCGAGCATGGGCTCAGCATCCGGTGCGTCGATGCCAACCTCGCGGTACGTGGTCATGCCAGTACCGGCGGGGATCAGCTTGCCGATGATGATGTTCTCCTTGAGGCCGTGGAGCTTGTCGCTCTTGCCCTCAATGGCGGCTTCGGTGAGCACGCGCGTGGTCTCCTGGAACGAAGCAGCCGACAACCACGACTCGGTGGCCAGCGACGCCTTCGTAATACCCATGAGCTCGGGGCGGCCCTCAGCGGGACGCTTGCCGTTCTCGACCAGCTCGCGGTTGACGAGGCCGTAGGTACGGGCCTCGACGCGCTCGCCGGGCAGGAACGTGGAGTCGCCCGGCTCGGCGACCGACACGCGCTTGAGCATCTGACGCACGATGAGTTCGATGTGCTTGTCGTGAATCGACACGCCCTGGGCCCGGTACACCTTCTGCACCTCGTCGACGAGGTACTGCTGGGTGATGCGGATGCCCTTGATCTCGAGCAGTTGCTTGGGGTCCTTCGGACCTTCCAACAGTGCGTCGCCCGCAACGATCTCTTGACCGTCGCGAACTTCGAGGTGCGCACGAGACGAAACGGTGTGCGACTCCTCGGTGCCGTCGTCGGCCACAACCGTGATCGTGCGACCGTGGTCTTCCTCGGTGATGCGCACGACGCCCGAAAGCTTCGACAGGATCGCGGCGCCCTTGGGCACGCGCGCCTCGAACAGCTCGACGACGCGAGGCAGACCGGCGGTGATGTCGACGCCTTCCGACGCCACACCACCTTGGTGGAAGGTACGCATGGTGAGCTGCGTGCCCGGTTCACCGATGGACTGTGCGGCGATAACGCCGACGGCCTCACCGAGTTCGATCGGGCGACCCGTTGCCAGTGAACGGCCGTAGCAAAGGCCGCACACGCCGTGCTCGGCGTCACACGTGAGCACCGAGCGAGCGCGGACCCGAGTGATTTCCGGATCGTCGCGCAGCGAGTTGATGTGCGGCTCTTGCAGCTCGACACCGGCGTCGATGCCACCCGCGGGCTCGGCCAACACTCGGCCGAACAGACGCGTCTGGAGGTGGTACTGCTTGCCAGCCTGGTCGGGCAGGACGTCTTCAATCCAGATACCGCGCGTGGTGCCGCAGTCTTCCTGGCGAATGATCAGTTCCTGCGCGACGTCGACGAGACGGCGGGTCAGGTAACCCGAGTCAGCGGTACGCAGAGCGGTGTCAGCGAGACCCTTGCGGGTGCCGTGGGTGGAGATGAAGTACTCGAGGACCGACAGGCCTTCACGGAACGAAGACTTGATCGGACGAGGAATCATCTCGCCGCGCGGATTGGACACGAGGCCCTTCATGCCGGCGATCTGGGCGATCTGCTGCGGGTTACCGCGAGCGCCCGAGTCCACCATCATGTTGATCGGGTTGAACGGCAGCTTGGCCAACTGCGCTTCCATCGCCCGCTTGATCTCGGAGTTCGCCGACGTCCAGATTTCGACGTCCTTCTGGCGACGCTCGTCGTCGGTGATGATGCCGCGCTTGAACTGCGTCTCGGTCTTCTCGGCTTCCTTCTCGTGCTTGTCGAGAATCGCCGGCTTCTCCGGCGGCGTCTTGACGTCGTCGATCGAAATCGTCAGACCGGACTGGGCACCGTAACGGAAACCGTTGTCCTTAATGCGGTCGAGGGACTCGGCCACCATGACCTTCGGGTAGTTGAACGCGAGCGTCTCCACGATGGAGCCGATCGAGGTGTTCGACTTGCCGATGACGTCGTTGACGTACGGGAAACCCTCGGGCAGCGCCGAGTTGAAGATGAGTCGACCAGCGGTGGTCTGCAGGTCGTCGAGGTAGGTCTCGCCCGCCTCGTTCACCTTCTCCTTGCGGTACGTGATCATCGCGTGAAGCGAGATGTCGCCGTTCTCGAAGGCCTTCTCGACTTCGTAGAAGTTCCGGTAGACGTTGCCTTCACCGATTGCGCCGGGAACGACCAGGGTCAGGTAGTAGCAACCGAAGACCATGTCCTGCGTAGGAACGGTGATCGGGCGACCGGTGGCCGGGGACAGAACGTTGTTCGCCGACAACATGAGGATGCGGGCCTCGGCCTGCGCCTCAGAGCTGAGCGGAAGGTGGACAGCCATCTGGTCGCCGTCGAAGTCGGCGTTGAACGCCGTGCACACGAGCGGGTGGATTTGGATGGCCTTGCCTTCGACCAGGACAGGCTCGAAGGCCTGAATGCCGAGGCGGTGAAGCGTTGGCGCGCGGTTCAGGAACACGGGGTGCTCCTTGATGACCTCGGCCAGCACGTCCCACACGGGCGCCTTGCGACGCTCGACCATGCGCTTCGCGCTCTTGATGTTCTGCGCGAGCTCGGTGTCGACCAAGCGCTTCATGACGAACGGCTTGAACAGCTCGAGCGCCATCAGCTTGGGCAGGCCGCACTGGTGCAGCTTGAGGGTCGGGCCGACCACGATGACCGAACGGCCCGAGTAGTCGACGCGCTTGCCGAGCAGGTTCTGACGGAACCGGCCCTGCTTGCCCTTGAGCATGTCCGACAGCGACTTGAGCGGGCGGTTACCGGGACCGGTGACCGGACGGCCACGACGGCCGTTGTCGAACAACGCGTCCACCGCTTCCTGCAGCATGCGCTTTTCGTTGTTCACGATGATCTCGGGCGCACCGAGGTCGAGCAGTCGCTTCAGGCGGTTGTTCCGGTTGATGACACGGCGGTACAGGTCGTTGAGGTCGGAGGTCGCGAAGCGGCCACCGTCGAGCTGCACCATCGGGCGCAGGTCCGGCGGGATCACCGGCACGGCCTCGAGGATCATCGAGCGGGGATCGTTGACGCGCTTGCCCGAGTCGTTGCGACGGTTGAACGCCGCGACGATCTTGAGGCGCTTGATGGCCTTCTGCTTGCGCTGGACCGACAAAGGCTTGCGACCGTCGGAGGCCTCGATGCCTTCGCGCAGCTTGACCTCTTCGACGTCGAAGTCGATGCGATCGATGAGCGAGGCGATGGCCTCGGCACCCATGCCGCCTTCGAAGTACTCGCCGTAGCGATCGGCGAGCTCGCGCCACAACAGCTCGTCTTCGATGATCTTGCGGGCGTGCAACGAGCGGAACTCGTCCCACGCGCGCTTGACCAGGTCGAGTTCGAGGTCACCACGCTCGCGGATACCGGCGAGGTCCTTGTCGGCGATCTTCTGGCGGGCCTTGACTTCGCTGTCCTTGGCGCCGGCGGCCTCGAGTTCAGCCAGTTCGGCTTCGAGCGCCTTGAACCGGCGGTCGACGTCGAGGTCGCGCTGCTTTTCGATCTCACCGAGCTCTTCGAGCAGTTCGGCTTCGAGCGTGGGCTCGTCGGTGTGGCGACGGTCTTCGTCGACCCACGTGACGAGGTTGGCCGCGAAGTAGATGACCTTCTCGAGTTGCTTGGCCTTCAACTCTTCGCGCGCCTCGGTGCCCATGAGCAAGTAGGCGAGCCACGAACGGGTGCCGCGCAGGTACCAAATGTGGACGACGGGCGCCGCCAGCTCGATGTGGCCCATGCGGTCGCGACGGACCTTGGAGCGCGTGACTTCAACACCACAGCGCTCGCACGTGATGCCCTTAAAGCGCACCCGCTTGTACTTGCCGCAATAGCACTCCCAGTCCTTGGTGGGACCGAAGATCTTCTCGCAGAAGAGGCCGTCCTTCTCAGGACGCAGCGTGCGGTAGTTGATGGTCTCGGGCTTCTTCACCTCACCCTTTGACCACTCGCGGATGTCGTCCGCGCGGGCCAGACCAATCTTCAAAGACTCGAAGAGATTGACGTCAAGCATTAGAAACCAGCCCTCTCACGCGCACGACGCGCGTCTTCTTCGTCTGAGCCACGCTCGTTCCGACTGATGTCGATATCGAGGTCGCTGCGGTAGTCGTCGTCAATGTCGCGCATCTCGATTTCGCCACCGAGCTTGGACATGACGTCGACGTTGATGCAGAGCGACTGCATCTCCTTGATCAACACCTTGAACGACTCGGGAATGCCCGGGTCGGGGATGTTCTCGCCCTTGACGATCGCCTCGTACACGCGCACGCGGCCGATGACGTCGTCGGACTTGATGGTGAGCAGTTCCTGCAGCGCGTAGGCCGCGCCGTAGGCCTCGAGCGCCCACACTTCCATTTCACCGAACCGCTGACCACCGAACTGCGCCTTACCGCCGAGCGGTTGCTGGGTGATCATCGAGTACGGACCCGTCGACCGAGCGTGGATCTTGTCGTCGACCAAGTGGGCGAGCTTCAAGATGTACACGTAGCCGACCGAGATCGGGCTGTCGTAGGGGTCGCCGGTGCGGCCGTTGTAGAGCGTGACCTTGCCCTCGTTGGTCATCTGACGGGTGTCGTCGACGCCATCGGGGTTCAGGTTGTCGAAGATGCTCTGCATCGTCGGGTGGTTACCGGCGTGGTCGACTTCGTCCCAGTGGGCGCCGTCGAACACCGGCGTCGAAACCCAGATCGCCGGCTCGGTGCGCGGACGCGTCTTGCGCGGCGAACGCGTCGGCGTGCCGATCGCTTCCTTCGTCTTCGGATCCTTCCAACCCCAGCGCGCGGCGTAGCCGAGCGCTGACTCGAGAACCTGGCCGACGTTCATACGGCTCGGCACACCGAGGGGGTTGAGGATGATGTCGACGGGGGTGCCGTCGGCCATGTAGGGCATGTCCTCTTCCGGCAGGATCTTCGAGATGACGCCCTTGTTGCCGTGGCGTCCGGCGAGCTTGTCGCCTTCGCTGATCTTGCGCTTCTGCGCGACATAGATCCGCACGATCATGTTCACGCCCGGCGGCAGCTCGTGCTGGTCGTCACGGCTGAACACGCGGACGTCGATGACCTTGCCCGACTCACCGTGCGGAACCTTGAGCGAGGTGTCGCGCACTTCACGCGCCTTCTCACCGAAGATCGCGCGCAGCAGGCGCTCTTCCGGCGTCAGCTCGGTTTCACCCTTGGGGGTGACCTTGCCGACAAGCACGTCGCCAGGGCCAACTTCGGCACCGACGCGGATGATGCCGCGCTCGTCGAGATCCTTCAGGATCTCTTCGCTCAGGTTCGGGATGTCACGCGTGATCTCCTCGGCACCGAGCTTGGTGTCGCGAGCGTCGACTTCGTGCTCCTCGATGTGGATCGAGGTGAGGACGTCGTCCTTCACGAGACGCTGGTTCAGGATGATCGCGTCTTCGTAGTTGTAGCCCTCCCACGGCATGAACGCGACGAGCAGGTTCTTGCCCAGTGCGAGCTCGCCGTTGTGGGTGGACGGGCCGTCTGCGAGCAGGTCGCCCTTGGAGACCTTGGTGCCTTCGCTCGTGAGCACGCGCTGGTTGATCGACGTGTTCTGGTTCGAGCGTTGGAACTTGAGCAGGCGGTAGACCTTGCGACCCAGGTTGTGACCGTTCGCGTCCTTCTGGTTGTCGTCGTACTCAACCGTGACGTGATCGCCCGAAACCTCGGTGACCGTGCCCTTGCCCTCGGCCATCAACACGTCGCCGGCGTCTTGCGCAGCGCGTGCCTCGACGCCGGTGCCGATGTACGGCGCTTCCGGACGCACGAGCGGGACGGCCTGCTTCTGCATGTTGGCGCCCATGAGCGCGCGGTTGGCGTCGTCGTGCTCGATGAAGGGGATCAGGGCCGTAGCGATCGAGACGATCTGCTTCGGCGAGACGTCCATCAAGTCGACTTCCGACGGCGGCACGAAGTCGACCTCAGAGGTCGAGCCGTAGCTCGTGGAGCTTGCGCCCACGCGCACGCCGGCGCCTTGCGGGCCGCGGCGCACGAGCACGCGGGCTTCAGCGAAGTTGCCCTTGTCGTCGAGCGTGGCGTTGGCCTGCGCGATGACGTGCTCTTCTTCCTCGTCCGCGGCGAGGTAGTTGATCTTGTCCGTGACGCGACCGTCTTTGACGGTGCGGTAGGGAGTTTCGATGAAGCCGTAGTCGTTGACCTTGGCGTAGGACGCGAGGGCACCGATCAGACCAATGTTGGGACCTTCCGGCGTCTCGATCGGACACATCCGTCCGTAGTGGCTCGAGTGCACGTCTCGGACTTCGAAGCCGGCGCGCTCACGGGACAGACCGCCGGGGCCGAGGGCCGACAGGCGACGCTTGTGCGCGAGGCCCGACAGCGGATTGACCTGGTCCATGAACTGCGAGAGCTGCGACGTACCGAAGAACTCTTTGATCGCCGCCACAACCGGGCGGATGTTGATCAGGGTCTGGGGCGTGATCGCTTCGACGTCCTGGGTGGTCATGCGCTCACGCACAACGCGTTCCATACGGCTGAGGCCGACGCGCACCTGGTTCTGAATCAGCTCGCCGACCGAACGCACGCGGCGGTTGGCGAAGTGGTCCTGGTCGTCGAGGCGGTAGCCGGGCTCGCCGTTGGCGAGGTGGAGCATGTAGCTGGCCGCCGCCATGATCTCGGCGGGGCTCAGCACGCCCTGACCGGGCTCGGGCTTCTCGAGCTTGACGCCGAGGATCTCGGAGATGACGTCGATCTCGTTGCGCAGCTTCCGGTCGAGCTTGTAGCGACCGACGCGGGTCAGGTCGTAGCGCTTGTTGTTGAAGAACGCGTTCTCGAAGTAGGCGCGAGCCGACTCGACCGACGGCGGTTCACCCGGACGGGCCCGCTTGTAGATCTCCAGCAGGGCGTCGTCGCGGGTCGGAGCGATCTCGCGCTCCTTCTCCCACTGGCCGGCCAAGAAGTCGAAGTGTTTGACGAACCGCTCGATGGTGGCGTCGTCCTCGAAGCCCAGCGCGCGCATGAGCACGAAGATCGACAGGCGACGCTTGCGAGCGACGCGGGTGCCGGCGGTGATGTCCTTGCCCGGCTTGGCTTCGACGTCGAACTCGATCCACTCGCCGCGGTAGGGGTGAATCGTTCCGGTGACGATGGTCTTGGCGTCACGTCCGGGCTGGAAGATCACGCCCGGCGAACGCACGAGCTGGCTCACGACGACGCGCTCGGTGCCGTTGATGATGAACGTGCCCTTCTCCGTCATCATCGGGAAGTCGCCCATGAAGACGGTCTGCTGCTTGATCTCTCCCGTGCTCTGGTTCATGAACTGCGCGCGCACGAAAATCGGCGCCGCGTAGGTCATGTCCTTCTCTTTGCATTCCTCCACCGTGAACTTGGGCGGCGGGCGCAGGTCGATGTCGTTCGGGTCGAACTCGAGATCGAGGCTGAGCTGACCGGTGAAGTCCTCGATCGGGCTCAGGTCTTTGAAGGTCTGCTTGAGGCCTTCAAGGATGAAGCGTTGGAAGCTGTCGCGCTGCACCGACACGAGATCGGGCAACTCAAGAACGTCGGCGACGTTCGCGAACGAATAGCGGGTGGGAGTGACAGGGCGAGCCGACAAGGGCTTACTCCTCAGTACGACAGGCGCGCGTCGTCAAATGGCGCGAAGAAGAAAGGGCACAGATGACGACGGACGAAACGGGCGAGCACGGAACCAGAGATTCTACGCGCAGACGCGAACAAAGCGCAACCCCCCAAACCGGGGTTTGCTTCGGGGAGGGTAAACGGTCCCTCCCGGGAGGTCAAGCATTGATTCCCGGGACAGGACCCCAACAACGAACTGGGCGTGTCTCGTGCCGGATTCCGGCATGAGACACGCCCAGTTGCGTGGGTTGAGCGGCCAGAGCCGCTTGGGCTACTTGACTTCGACTTCGGCGCCGGCTCCTTCGAGCTGGGCCTTGGCCGCCGCAGCGGCTTCCTTGGTGACCTTCTCCAGCACGGGGCCGGGGGCGCTGTCCACGAGATCCTTGGCTTCCTTCAGACCGAGGCTCGTAAGCGCACGGACTTCCTTGATGACCTGGATCTTTTGCGAACCGGCTGCGGTGAGGATGACGTCGAACTCGTCCTTCTCTTCCTCAACCGCGGCCTCGCCGCCGCCGCCACCACCAGCGGCCGCGGCCACAGCCACGGGCGCAGCGGCGGTGACGCCGAACTTCTCTTCGAAGTCCTTGAGGAGCTCACTGAGCTCCAGAACCGTCATGTTGCCAATTGCGTCGAGAATCTCATCCTTGGTGGCCATGGGGCTCACTCGCTTTCTTTTTCAGCCTCCGGCGCCGCGGCGGGCTCCGGTGACTCTTCGATTGGGGTGGTTGTTGCTTCGGGTACGTCGGACGGCGCGGTTGCAGCGTCGGAGTCGACGTCACCTTCCGCGGTGGGAGCCGCTTGTTCTGCGGGAGCTTCTTCGATGGGAGCTTCAGCAACTTCTTCTGCCGGAGCGGCCTCTGCGGGAGCAGCGGCCGCGGCTTCGGGCTCGCCGCCCTTCTGCTCGATTAGCGCCTTGAGGCCGTACGCCATGTTGCGGGGCAGGGCCTGCAACAAACCGGCGAACTGGACCATCGGGGCGGCAATACCGCCGGCGAGGCGGGCGAGCAACACTTCACGCGGGGCGACGTCGGCGAGCGCCGTCGTGTCCTTGGCGTCGAGCACCTTTTCGCCGAGCAAGCCGCCTTTGACGACCAGCTTCGGGTTGGTCCGGGCAAAGTCGCGCAACGCCTTGGCGACCGTGACGGCGTCGCCCTTGATGAACGCGATGGCTGTCGGGCCAACGAGCATCGATTCGATGTCGAGACCCAGATCACGGGCCGCGAAGCGGACCAGCGTGTTCTTGTAGACCTTGTATTCACCACCGGCGGGACGGAGCGTTCGGCGTAGCGCCGAGATTTCCGTGACGGTGAGCCCGCGATATTCGGTGAGGATGGCGGCGTCGGAATCATTGAAGTGACCACGCACTTCGTCGACGACTGCGACCTTTTCGGGACGGGGGTTGTCCAACCTGTTGCACCTCCTTAAAACAAATAGGGCGTCGCAGACATGCGAACGCCCTACTCGTAGGAGGTTCACCTCGGCTGGCGGACTCGAGAGTCCTTACTCACCCGAAGGTGAACCGGCTGTCTGCGGCGAGAATCTTGATGTTGAAAGCCGGAGCAGGATAGCCGCTGCGGCCCGAATGAGCTATTCCGAAGCGTTGGCGGCGGCGTTTTCGGCGGCCTCCGCGGTGACTTCTTCCTCAGTAGCGCGGATGCGGTTCGTGTCGACACGCACGCCCGGGCCCATGGTCGACGACACGGTCACCGACTTGATGTACTTGCCCTTGGCCGACGCCGGCTTGGCCCGCTGGACCTCGTCGAGCACGGCGCGGAAGTTCGACAACAGCGCCCGGGGCTCGAAGCTGGCCTTGCCGATCGGGACGTGGATGTTGCCGACCTTGTCGGTGCGGTACTCGACTTTGCCGCCCTTGAACTCGCCGACCGTCTTGGCCACATCGGTGGTGACGGTGCCGGTCTTCGGGTTCGGCATGAGCTTGCGCGGACCGAGGACGCGGGCGGCTTTACCGACCTGGCCCATCATGTCGGGAGTCGCGATGGCGACGTCGAAGTCGACGAATCCACCGACGACGCGCTCGACCAGGTCCTCAGCGCCGACGATGTCCGCACCAGCCTGACGGGCCTCCTCGGCGGCGGGACCCGTAGCGAATACGGCGACCCGGACATCCTTGCCGGTGCCACCGGGAAGCGTGACGGTGCCGCGCACGATCTGGTCGGCCTTGCGGGGGTCAACGCCCAGGCGCACGGACAACTCGACGGTTTCGTCGAACTTGGCCTTCGCGCCGGCCTTCACGAACTTCACGGCTTCGACGGGGGGATAAACCTCTTCCCGGTCGAAATTCTTCAATGCGTCTTCGTACTTCTTGCCACGTTGCGGCATTAGAGCCTCCCTCTTTCTGTAAGTAGGAACCTGCGCCCGGTGAGGTGTTCCGGGTCGTCAGGGTGTTGCGAGAGCAGGAGTTACTTGACGTCGATGCCCATCGAGCGGGCGGTGCCCGCGACCTGCAGGCACGCAGCCTCGAGGTCGTTGGCGTTGAGGTCGGGCATCTTGGTCTTGGCGATTTCCTCGACCTGCGCCTTGGTGACCGAGCCGACCGTTTCGCGACCCGCGGTGGGCGCGCCCTTTTCGAGCCCGGCGGCCTGACGCAGCAGCGCCGGCGTGGGGGGAGTCTTGAGGATGAAGGTGAAGCTGCGGTCCTCGTAGATCGTGATCTCGACCGGGATGACCTGTCCGCGCTGGTTTTCGGTCTGCGCGTTGTACTGCTTCACGAAGTCCATCGTGGCCACGCCGTGGGGACCCAGCGCCGTACCGACCGGGGGCGCGGCGGTGGCCGCCCCGGCGGGGAGCTGGATCTTGACGATCGCGGTGACCTTCTTGCGTGCCATGTTCTGTCCTTAAACCGTTAAAGCTTCGCCACTTGGGCGAAATCGAGCTCGACCGGGGTCTCCCGGCCGAAGATGTTGACGAGCACCTTGAGCTTGAGCTGGTCCTCGTTGATTTCTGCGATCGTGCCGGTGAAGTCCGCGAACGGGCCTTCCTTGACCCGGACCGACTCGCCGTTTTCGTAAGCCGACTTGGGCCGGCTCTTCTTGGGCTCGGCGCCTTCGCCTTCCACCGGAACCTGCAGGAAGTTCTCGACGTCCTTGCGGCGCAACGGCGTGGGCTTGGCCCCCGAGCCGACGAAGCCAGTGACGCCGGGGGTGTTGCGCACCACGAACCACGAGTCGTCGTCGAGTTCACAACGCACGAGCAGGTAGCCCGGGAACATCTTCTTGGTGACCACGACCTTGCGGCCGTTCTTCAACTCGATGACGTCTTCCTCGGGGATGACCACCTCGTAGATGTGGTCTTCCATGTTCATCGAGGCAATGCGGCTCTCGAGGTTGCTCTTCACCTTTTTCTCGTAACCGGAGTACGAGTGGATGACGAACCATTGGCCGGGCCGGTCATACGGGCTTTGCGACGGCGCGACGTCATCGTCGTGTTCGTCGTCGGCCTCACCCGCAATCTCGTCGCTCGCGTCGGCCTGCTCCTCGAGCAGATCTTCGGCGGTGACAACCTCGGCGGCTTCGTCAGCGGGCACGTCAGCCGCCACTTCCTCGACCGGGAGGTCGAGAGATTCTTCGTTGTCTTCGGATGGGGTTTCGGAGAAGTCGGTCACAAGGCTCACGCGTGGAAGAGGAACAGGATGGATTTCGAGCACGCGTAGTCGAGCACGAAGATGAGGGAAATCAAGATGATCAGGGTTACGAGTACCACGATCGAATAGTTGCGAACCTCGAGGCGGGTCGGCCACGCGACCTTGCGGAGCTCACCACGAGTTTCACGCAGGAACTCCGCCGACGACGCAATCGGGTTGCTGCGCTGGCGCTGACCAGCCGCGCGAACGCGACGAACTTGCGTGTCCCGACCGCCTGCGCCAGAGGCGCCCGCGGCTATCGGCTCGCCGTCCGGACCGAGCTGGCCCTGGCGTTGCAGTCTGCGCTTTTCTTCTCGGTTCAACAGAGGTCCTTCGGACAAACTTTCGGACAGACAGATGGATGAGCAGGGCAGGAGGGACTCGAACCCCCAACCACCGGTTTTGGAGACCGGTGCTCTACCAATTGAGCCACTGCCCTAGTGGGGGTGCGGCCGACGAGGATATCACCGGCGCGCTAATGCAGTCCTAGTCAGGGTGGGAAGAGACCGCCCGGCGGCGACCGAACAGCGCGATCGAGGTCGCTCCGAGCACCCCGAGACCCAATAAGAGCCACAGCGCACTCGATGCCGACCGGCCGACGCCACGTTCGACGGGCCGGTGAGCCGCGAGCGTGGGCGACGCCGCCGGGTTGTGTTGATCAAGATATGGAAGCGGGTCCACGAATCCGTACGCCGGGGCACCATCGGAGCACGACGTGAGTCCCTTGAGCCGGACATGCGGGTCCTCGCCCTCGGCGAGCGGACGAACGCCGAGGTGCAGGTGGGAGTTGCCGCCTTGATCGAACACCGTCCCGACCGCTGTCCCCGCCGGGTACGCCACATCGAGCACTAAGAGCGGATTCTTGACGATATGGCCGTACACGGCCACGAAGCGCGCGCCATGCGCGGCCAGGTGCTCAACGCCAACTGCGTCGCCCGGCCAGTTGTCCGAGAACCCCCGCACGGTGCCCGGCGCCATCATCACCACCGTCTTGCCGACCTGTGGGCCAGTGTTCGCCGGGTATGCCTGCGAGTCGGCGCCTAGGTGCGCTGACCCCGCCACGTAGGAACCGTCGCAGACGTCGAAATGCCAATCCTCAAAGGTGGCCGGCGTAAGAGGATTCGTCCAATCGCCCGGGAAAGCGAGGTTCGCCGCGTCGGAGCGGACCGCGACGACGACGCTCATCACCACCAGCGACACGGCGACCGTTGCGATGCAAACCGACCGCAGATGCCTCAAACCTGCACCTGTCGCAACGCGAGAGCCGCGATGCTGTGGACGTCCACCACGGCATCGGTTTTCGGAAGGCCGCGGTCAACCGACACGTACACGACGAACTTTCCTTTACGAGTTACGACGACCTCGCTAATGAATCGCTTGGGCGGCGACGCCGATGAGTCGACGCCGGTGACACGCCACGCAAAAGTGTCCCGGTTGCTCGGCGACTGCGCGACCAGGCGGGCCGTCGTTCGGTCGGCCCGGATCGTGCGACAACTCGCGATCGCACTGCGATACCCGGCGACCACCGCTTGCGCAGACGCTACCGAGTCGAATCGCGCCAGATCCTCGTAGATATCGATCTCAGTTGCTCCGTCACCCGACGAGAACCCCGCGGCGGCGTCGTGCGCCGGAACATAACCAGATTCGGTCTTGAAATACGCGTCGCAGAATCCGGGGTCCATGGTGCCCAACCGGCCATCGGCCTCAAAGTGATTCTCCCCGGGTTTGAACCCGGGGGGAAGGTCGTCGGCAGAAACGAGCATCTCCGCGAAACCGGGTTGGATTTTCTCGACGTATTTCGGCCGAGACGCGGCGTCGTGCTTGGCGCCGCCCCCACACGCCGCTGCTGTCGTCGCCGCTCCGAGCAAAAGAACGGCAACAGCGCCGCTCACCTTCATCGCATTCCACCCCCTGAGCCGAAGCGCAGAGAGTATGCCGACTGGTCGGCTCGCGTCCTACGACGCCAGGGCGCGACGGCGGGCGCGGCCCGCCAATACGACAGCGCCGGCGGCACCAGCAGCGGCGGTTGCCAGGGCAATACCGCCCATGTAGGCGCCGCGCTTGCCGCTCATGATCGAGCGAATCGCGCTGCGTTCACCGGCGGCCTCGAGGTGGGCCAACACTGAGGCGAGGTGGCCGGGCGCGGGTTCGAGCACTTCGGTGCGCAGATTGTGCAGCCCGCGCAGCAGTCGGCGGTACTGGACGATCTCGGCTTGGCAGCGCAGGCACGTCTCGACGTGGGCGCGGACGTTCGCAGGTGCGGCTTCGACGCCGTCGGCGTAGTCGCCGAGCGTGGCGGCGATGGCGTCACAGGTCAGGGAAGCCAAGGAAGTGTTATTGGCAGTGTTATTGGCAGTTTCAGACTGCATGGGCCTGGTCCTCTCCTCGCAGCGGGTACAGCGTTTCCCGGAGCTTGCGGCGGGCCCGGTGCAGGCGGACCTTGGCGTTTGCCTCGGAAATCCCCAGCTCAGCGGCAATGGCTTCGTGGGGAAGGTCGTAAACATCGCGCAGCACGACTACCGAGCGCAGGGCATCGGGGAGTTCGCGCAGGGCGTCTTGCAGCCGATCGCGTTCGGCCAGCGCCTCGTTGTGGGCGACGGGGTCGTTCTCCACACGGACGTCTTCGATCATCACGTCTTCGTCGAGCACATCATGGCGGTTGCGAGACCGCTTGCTCAGCGAAGTCGAGGCGCAGTTTGCGACGATTCGGTACAGCCACGTCGAAAAAGCGGCGTCCTCACGGAACTTCTTGATCGACTTGTATGCCCGTAGGTAAGCCTCTTGCACCACGTCTCGCGCGTCCTCTTCATTTCCAACGAGCCGGTAAGCGAGCGTGTACGCATCAGCGTGGGTTGCCCGAACCAGATCGTCAAAGGCTGAGCGGTCCCCCGCCTTGGCGGCGGCGACCCGTTCAGCCAGATCGGCTGTCATCGGTCTTTCGACCCGCAGCCTGTGGAAAACGTTACGGCGAGCGCCGTCGGACTAACGCGTTTCCTTGTGGGGGGTGTGCTTGCGGTCCCACTTGCAGTACTTGTTCATTTCGATGCGCTCGCGGTCGTTGATCTTGTTCTTGACCGTGATGTAGTTACGCCGCTTGCACTCCTCGCAGGCCAGCGTGACCTTGATGCGCTTTTCATTCCTAGCCATTGAATTGCTTCCTTCTTGCTTTGAGTAGCGGCGGTCAGACTCGAACTGACGACAACACGATTATGAGCCGTGTGCTCTAACCACCTGAGCTACGCCGCCCTGGTCTTGTTAAACCGAGCCCTCTGTCGGAATCGAACCGACGACAACCTCCTTACCATGGAGGTGCTCTACCGACTGAGCTAAGAGGGCCTGCCCAGCCGAAGACGTGGGCCGGAGGATTGTAAAGCATCGGTTGCACCTACGGCGATCCGACTTCCTAGGGTTACGTCATGCGGGTGCGGCTGGCGACGTTGGGTGACGCCGAGGCCATTCGGGCGATTTACAACCCGGAGGTCCTCGAATCGACCGTGACCTTCGACCTGGTCGCGCGCACGCTCGAGGACCAGGAGAAGTGGATCGACGAGCACTCGGGCGCTCATCCGGCGATTGTGGCCGTCGAGAACGGGGTGGTCGCGGGGTACGGATCGCTCAGTCCGTACAAGGAACGGCCCGCCTATCGGACCTCGGTCGAGGACTCCGTTTACGTCCACCGCGGCTGGCAGGGCAAGGGCGTCGGGCGCTTGTTACTCGCCTCGCTGGTCGGCCTCGCCGCGGACCATGGCTTTCATGCGATCTTCGCCCGCATCGTCGGCGGCCACGACGCCTCGATCGCTGTGCACGAGAAGTGCGGCTTCGAGACGATCGGCGTCGAGAAGGAAGTCGGGCGGAAGTTCAACCAGTGGTTGGACGTGGTGGTGATGCAAAAGCTCGTCGATCGCAACGACCGTTCAGGCCCGTCCCTCGGCGACTAGACGGTCGAGGGCGCTCGCCGCAAAGTCGTGCGCGGTTCCCGGCTTCGGTAGGCGGCCCTCACGCGCCGCGGTCACGTGCGCGCAGGACGCGATGAGGCCCATGTGCGTGAACGCCTGCGGGAAGTTGCCGAGCGCCTCACCCGTGGGCGCATCGGTTTCTTCGGCGAACAGGCCGACGTCGTTGGACAGCCCGATGAGGCGCTCGAGTAGCTCTTCGGCGTCATGCAGACGGCCTTGGTGCGTGTACACGTCGACGAGCCAGAACGAACAGAGCAGAAACACGCCTTCTTCGCCCGCAAGCCCGTCGTCGGCTTTGTAGCGCAACAGCAGGCCGTGCGCGCTGAGATCAGCGCGTACCCGCTCGACGGTCGCGACGACGGCCGGGTCGTCGGCGGGGAGCAGGCCCATCGCGGGCACCAACAGCGCGGCCGCGTCGGCCGCCTGCTCCAACGCGACTGATCCCGCGGCCTGGGGAAGCCAACCGCACCGCTTGGCCAAGTCCTCGAGGTGCGCGCGCGAGGCGTCGCGCTCGGCGCGCCACGCATCGACGTCACCCTTGAGTTCGCCGGCCTCCACGAGGGCTACTCCGCGGTCCAGTGCCACCCAACAGTGCAACGTCGAATGTACGAACAGGCGCGGGTCGGCTCGAATTTCCCAGATGCCATGGTCCGGCTCGCGCCAAGCGCGCCCGGCTACGTCAATGAGGTTGGACAGAAAGCGGCGGTTCAGTTCGCTGAGTGAGCCGCCGCCGCGCACGTACAGCCACGCCGCTTCCACCACCTGCCCGTAGCTGTCGTGTTGCGATTGTTTGGCCGCACCGTTGCCGATACGCACCGGACGCGAGTCGCGGTGGCCCCGCAGGTGCGTCAGTTCGATCTCAGGTAGATCGGCTTCGCCGGCGACGCCGTACATGATCTGCAATCGACCCGGCGTGCCTGCCGCAGTTCGCTCGAGCCAAGTCTTGAACGCGTCCGCCTCGGCGCGATAGCCGAGGATGAACAGCGAGATCAGCGTGACGGTCGCGTCGCGGATCCAGGTGTAGCGGTAGTCCCAGTTGCGCCCACCCCCGATCGCCTCGGGCAACGACGTCGTGGGCGCGGCCACGACCGCACCTGTCGGCGCGTAGATCAACGCCTTCAACGCGAGCGCGCTGCGGCGGATGCTTTCTTCGTACGCGCCGCGGTAGCTGCAGCGCGACAACCACTCGCGCCAGAAGCCGATGGTGGTGAGCAGCGCGTTGGCCGCGTCGTGCGCGTCGAGTGCGCCGTCGGCCGATCCCGGCCCGGCGAGACGCAACCACACCGACTCCCCCGCCGACAACGACCACGTCGCGCGGTAGCCGTGCTCGGTGGAGGTAAGCGGCAGCGTGGCGGTGGCCGTGACGATGCCGACCTGAGACGGGTCCGGTTCGGGCCGGGCGTAGTCGGGTTTGATGGCGATGTCGAGACTCGCCTCGACATGGCCCGACAGGCACCGCAGGCGTCGCAGGATGTAGTGGCCAGCCTCGACCGCCGCGGGTCGTGTGGGATCGAACGGGGCGACGGGCATGCAGTCGGTGATCTCGAGGTCGCCGTCCATGTTCGACAGGACGGTGGTGAGCACGTTGGTGTCCGGCACGTACGCGCGGCTCGATGAACTCTGATGGTCCACCCGGATGGTGCAGTGGCCGGCGTCGGGATCGAGAATGCGGCCGAAGACCGACGGGGAGTCGAAGCGCTGCGGGCACCACCAGTCGATCGACGCGTCGCGCGCGACGAGGGCGACGGTGTGACAGTCCCCGATGACCGCGTAGTCAGAAATGCGGGCCACGGCGTGTGACTTTAGGAGGCGTTAAGCGGAACCCAGCCAGTGACGGTCGTGCCGACGCCGGGCTGTGACGTGACCTTGAGCCAACCGTCAAGGGACTCCAACCGGTCGGCCATGTTGCGCGTGCCCATGCCCGCTTTGACGTCCGCGCTCTCAAACCCGCAGCCGGTGTCGACAATGTCGAGCCGCAGTCCACCATCGACCTCGCGCAAGGTGGCAGTAACCGAGCAATTGCCGGCGTACTTCGCCGCGTTCTGGAACGCCTCGAGACAGCAGAAGTAGACGGCGGCTTCGAGGTCTTGGGAGTAGCGCTGCACCTCCGCGTCGACCTCGATGTCGAGCGTTGACTTGCGCGCCTGCGCGTTGAGCGCGACGCGCAATCCCTCGGCCGCGAGCAGCGGGGGGTAGATGCCGCGCGCGAGATCGCGCAGGCTCTCGACCGCGTCGCCAGTTTGGTCTTTGAGTTGTGCCAACAGTTCGAGCAGCGGTTCGGTGTCGCCCTCGAGTTCGTCGGCCATGTCCTCGGCCATCGACAGCTTCACCTTCAGGGCGACCAGTTCTTGTTGCGCGCCGTCGTGCAGGTTGCGCTCGAGACGCCGCCGCTCCTCGTCGCCCGCGGCCACGATGCGTTGGCGTGACGCCCGCAGTTCTTCGAGGCGGGCACGCAGCTCGGCCGTGAGCCGCATGTTCCGGAGCACGAGGCCGGCCTGGCGGCCGAGGTCCGCCATGAGTTTTTCCTCGGTGGGCGTGAGGGCTTCGGTGTTGCTCTTCGCGACAGACAGCGCCCCGTACAACTCGCCTTGATGACGCACGGCCACGGCGTTTGCGACGTTGTGTATCCACGGGATCTCTGGCCCGACGATCGCCAGCGGTTTGAGCTCAGGATGTCCGCTCTCGGGCCACGTAGCGGTTGGGCGCAGTTCGCCGTCGACCGCGAGCCAAACGTCGGCGCGTACGGCGCCGGTGCCCTCGCCCAGCACACGCGCCATGCGGCTGAGCAGTTCTTCGCTCGCCACTGAGTCCGCGACGCGTTCGGAGAATTCCGACAGCACTTCGTAGGGAGTGGCGCGGTGCCCGTAGACAATGCGATTCGCGAGCCGCTCCATGCGACCTTTCGCCGGTTCGAAGGCGACCGCGATGATGAAGGTCGCGGCGACGGACAACGGGACGTTGCCGTTGGTGCCGGCGCCGAGCACGCCTCCCACACCGACGACGACGCCGATGTACACGGCCGAGACGAAGCCGGCGAGCGCGCCGTACACGAGCGTGCGGGTGACAAGCGTGTCGACAGAGAACAGCCGGTAGCGGAAGATTCCCGCGAACAACGCGAGCGGCACGATCGTGAGTGCCACCTGGAATACCCGGTACAGCGTGAGCGGCACGGTCTGGATGCCCCGGCCTTCGAACACAGGCTGGTTCGCGTTTTGCACGCCCCGCGCCACCGCGACCACGCCGATCAACACGGCGACGGTGAGCGCGAGCACCAGCAGACGCGACAGCTGGCGGTGCGTGGCCGTCGCGGGATGGCGATAGCGATAGGCCTGGGCGGCCAAGCCGATCAACGGCACGCCGAGACCGAAGACCGTCACCAGCGCGGTGGCGCGTCCGGAACCGGACTTGTTCAACGCGAGCGCGGCGAGGCCCACGGCGACAGCCGCGTAGAGCAGCAAGCGCTTGCCCCAGGACCACATCGGCACCAGACGCCCATCCGGGAATGCCACCACGGCGAAGGCGTAGAGCAAGGCGGTGCCGACCACGAACGTGTCGTGCGACCCCGCTTGCCAGGTGCTCGCCGGCACGGCGTCGTACACGGTGTGCGCGCCGAGGTTGCAGACCGCCGCCGTGCCCACAAGCGCGAACGCCAGCAACGGCCCGGCGACGTCGCGGGGACGCAGCCACGCAAGAAAGCCGGCCAAGCCGAGGTTTACAAAACTGAACGCCAGGTCGAGGCCGAACTGCGGACCGCTCTGCGCCGCCCGCGAAGCGTCGGCCACACGGTTCGCGACGTCGCCGGCGAAGGTGGGATTGAGGCCAATCTCGCGAAGCTGCTCGAGGAAGCTGCGCGAGTACGACGCGACCTGCGCGGCGACGCCGAGGCCGATCAGGACGACGGAGACAAGGAACAGGGCCACGAAAAGGACGCGCATGAGCAGCAGTGCGCGCGGGGGCATCTGCAGCACTGCGAGGGGAGGTGGCTCCTCCTGGGGAGGAGCCTCGGCGAGGGCGGTGGCGGCTACGAGACCACGACCTTTCCGATCATGCCGGGGTGGACCAGACATGCATAGGGGTAGGTACCGCGTTTCGTGAACGTGACGCCGAACGTGTCGCCGGTGTTGAAGCCGATTCCGGACGACTTGAGCCCGCCGGAACCGTCGAATGTGCCTGCGTCGAGCGCGACGCGCTCGGCACTGACGGCTGGGTAGCCCTTGTGACCCGGTGGAACGCCGGGCCATCCGCCGGCGGGTTTGTCCAGGCCTTCGGCGGCCACGATCTCGCCGTCGTCTCTCTGCCGGAACAGGGGCGTGAACGCCGGCACGTTGAACGAAATCGTGTGATTCCCGACGAAGGTCCATGTGACGCGCTCGCCCACCACCGCGTTGATTGTGCGCGGAGTGAATTCGTTGATCTCCGCCGCGATCCCCTGGGTTGACGGGTCTCCCGAACCCGCCAGGTTGCCGTCGTAGACCGACGTGCCTGCCCGCTCCTTCCGGTACTCGGCAAGTAGCGGCGCGGCGATGGTCTTGGCCTCCTCGCGACCGATCTCGTTGATCTCGCGCTGTGGGAGGACGTTGGCCGTCTTCGAGACTGTGACGAAACCCGACATCGTGAGCCCGTGCAGGTTGCAGTAGTAGAAGTACGTGCCGGGCCGCGCGTCGTCGGCGACCTTCATGTCGAACGCGTTCGCGCCGTCGCCTTCGGGACGGATCAAGCCGCTCGAGTAATACGCGTGGGTGCCGTCGAACTCCGGTTGCACCTGATCCGCCTTCGCACACGCCGCGTGGTCGAGCGGTAATTCGTCGATTGACTTCACGTAGCAGGGCTGCGCCGCGTCTTGACCAATCTGACGGTTCGCTCGAAAGAACGTCGGCAACTGCGTCGAGAAGAACCCCGCGTCGAACTCGGTAGGTGTGTTCCTGACGCGCTCGCCGTTGGGCGTGTGCTGGAGGAGTTGGAGCACCGGCTTGATCTTTTCGTCTAGCGCACTACCGAAGGTGACCGAATGCGGCGCGCCCGTCCACGTTTGATGGAACTTGAGCGTCATCCCCGGGCGCACCGTGACGCTGCGCGGAAAGTAACTGAGAAACGATCCCGCGAAGTCGTCGAAGTTGTAATCAACCTCGATAGTGCGCGCGCCACTGTCGCCGCTGGAGCAGCCCGCCAAGTTCAAAGCGGATACGGCCAGGCACGCAACGACGACAGCGGCGCGGCACCTCAACTCACGACGACCTTGCCGATCATGCCCGGGTGAATCAGGCAGGCGTAGGGATAGGTGCCCTTCTTCGAGAACGTGACGGTGTAGGTGTCGCCCGTGTTCCAGCCGGTGCCGCTGCTGTGTATGCCGCCGGTGCCGTCCCAGGTGCCAGCGTCGACGTGCACGGGTGGCGGCGGCGGCCCTTCGCCGTGCTGGTCGCTCTCGGGTGCGCCGGGCCACCCGCCCTTGGACTTGTCGAGGCTTTCGTTGAATCCGAACACACCCTTTTTGTCGAACTTGAAGATCGGGGTGTACGGCGGCACGTTGAAGGTGAGTGTGTGGTCACCGATGAAGGTCCACGTCACCGGTTTGCCCGCGGCCGTGTTGATCGTGCGGGGCGTGAACTCGAGGATGGCGCCTTCGAGTTGCTCGGTTGCGTCGTTACCCGAGCCCGCGAGGTTGCCCTTGAACAGACCGTTGCCCGCGAGTTCTTTCTTGTGCACCGCGAGAATGGGCTTGAGGGTCTTGTCTGCTTCGGCTTTGCCCCGACGATTGATCGATGCCTGTGACTCCACCTTGGCGTCCTTCTGGACGGTGATGTGTCCGGACATCAACACGCCGTGCACGTTGCAGTAATAGAAGTACTTGCCCTCTTTGGCGGTGTCCGCGATCTTCATCTCGAACGAGTTCCCACGCGAACCTTCGAACGGGATGAACCCGCTGGAGTAGTACGCCTGTTTCCCGTTGAATTCGGGCTGCTTCTGTTGCGCCTTCGTGCACGCCTTGTCCTTCAACGGCAGGTCCGACTCCTTATCGACATAACAGGGATACGCCGCGTCCTGGCCCAACTGGTCGCCTTCACCGAACAGCGACGGCAATTTCTCGTCCCACACCTCGGCGTCGTATTCGGCCGGCGGTTCATCGGGCGTGGTGGAGGGGTCGGCAAGGTAGCCGTCGATCAGTTTGTCGAGCGGGGCGATGGCTTTGTCTGCGATCGTGCCCATGGAAACCGAGTGCGGTTCACCGTTCCACGTCTGGTGGAACTTGAGCGTCATCCCCGGCGTCACCGTTACGTCGCGCGGGTAGTAACCGAGGAACACGCCCGCCGCCTCGTCGGTGCGATAGTCGACCTCGATCGTGCGGGAGCTGTCACCGCTACCTCCGCACGCCGCAACGCCCATGAACGCAAGCGCACCCGCGAGCACGCCAATCTTAAATTTCCGAATCCCCAACTTCACCGTGACCTCCCTGTCAACGATCGATGGTGCAGCACACGCTGAGCACAGTTTCGCCCGCCCATGCCGTGAACGGCGCCACCGGGATGTGACGACGCGGAACAGATGTACAAACCCTTGATAGGGGTGTTGTAGCGGAACCAGCCCCGCACGGGCCGGAACACCAGTTGCTGATGTAGCGCCATGCTGCCGCCGGCGAGATCGCCGTCGACCAAGTTCGGATTGCGGCGCTCCAGATCGGGCGGCGTGTGCACCGCATGCCCGACGATGTGCTCGCGCAATCCAGGTGCGAAGGTCGCGACGCGGTCGATGACGCGATCCCGAAACCCATCCGCACATTCGCTCCACCTACTGTCGCGTGGTCGCGGCGGCACGTGGGTTTCGATCCACAGGGTTGACGCGCCCGCGGGCGCGCGCGTGGGATCGGCGATGCATTGTTGGCCGATCACGAGCAAGGGATCGGTCGGTAGCAGTCCGGCCGCGATCTCGCCCGACGCCCGCGCCATATCGCCCGGCGTGCCGACCATGTGAATGACGCCGGTTCTCGCGAATTCAGCCTCGAGCCACTCAGCCGGGCGATCCAACGCGAGATCCAGCTTGAAGATGCCTGACCCGGGACGAAACCAGCGCAGCGAGGACACGAACTCGGGCGGCAATTCGTCCTCGGTGACGAGCGTGCCGAACAGGCGGCGGGCGTGCGTGTCGGCGACCACGGCGCGCGACGCGGAGAAGGAGCGCCCGTCGTCGGTCTCGACGCCGACCGCCTTGCCGCCACGCACGATGACGCGCGCCACGGATGCGTTGGTAACGATGGTCGCGCCCGCCTCGGTGGCCGCGGCCGCCAGACCTTCGGCCAACTTGCCGGCGCCGCCCACCGGCACGGGCATGTTCTTGGTCTGGGCGATCATCGCGAGAATCAGGGCACCCGGCGTGCTTCCTGCCGCGGTGACTGACAGGTCGGCGTGGCTCGCCCCGCCGCAGACCAACGATTGCGCCTCGGTCGACACGAAGCGGTTCGCGGCGAGCGCCTCGATCGGCGCCAGCATCATCTGCGCTAACTCCAGGCCACCTTTGATCTTTGCTGCCCGTCCTACGCGTAGTGCCGGCTTCATCGCCCCGAGCGGCGCCAACATCATCGAGAAGAAGTACTGCCCGACCTTCTCCCACCACTGTGTGAGGTCGCGCCACGCATCACCGTCGGGTGCCGCGATCTCGCCCAAGCGACGAGCTGTTTCGTTCGGATCCGCGTATCCGAGCGCCGAGCGCCCCGGTGCGATCGCCGACGCGTACGGAATGTCGAACGTCGCCCACTCGACGCGGCGGCCGAGGTCGAGCTCCGCGAAGACGGGCGAGGCGTGCAGCAGTCCATAGAACGCGGAGAACGTGTCGTGGACGTACCCGGGAACTGTGAGCTCCTCGGACGCGATCGCGCCACCCGCCACGGGGTTGCGCTCAAGCACGGTCACCGACCACCCGGCGCGCGCGAGCATCGTCGCGGCTACGAGGCCGTTGGGCCCCGAACCGATGACGATCGCGTCGGACTGATCGGCGCCGCTCACTTAGGAGGCGTCCTCCCGCTTGTGACCCTCAGCCAGCTCACTGAGCACTTCAGGGGCCACGTTGGAGGCGTTGAGCACCGCCACCCGGGCCCTGGTCATTGCTCGCAGCGTCGCCGTGCGTTGCCCGCCTTCGATCAGCGCACGCTCGCCGAGCATCGCCCCGGGGCCCATCTCGCCGACGGTCTCCCCGTCGACGATCGCTTCGAGAATGCCGTCGAGCAAGAGAAACATCTCCTCACCTTTGTCGCCCTGCGCGACGAGTTGCTCACCCTGCTTCAACTTCTTGTATTTGGGCTTGGCGCCTTCGCGCATGAGCGTCTTCGACAGTTCCCGTTCCAGCGCCGTCTCGACCGTCGTGACGAACGCGGGCGAATCCTCGTCGCCCCAAGGCGAGTGGTTGTCGAAGGCATGGCGGAACCAGTCCGTGAAATCGATGAGACCGGTCTTGGCTATCAAATCGTTTTTGTCGTCGTACACCCAGTGCCGCGGGAAGGGGCTGGCGCCGGTGAGTTCACGGTCCACGGTGCCGTCCGCGTGGATTGTCAGCGACAAGGTCGACCACGCGGTTGGCGCGCGCCACTGCATGAACGGCGGCCGGTTCACTCGGCGAGGGGCGGGGGCGCCGGTTGCGCCTCCGCCGGTCTGGACAAAGGTCACCGAGGTCGCGGTGACGATCGGTTCGCGTTGGATGTCGGGATACGCAATCGCGTTGAAGTCGAGTTCCTTCTTGCCGAGGTGCAGTCGTGTCACGCCGATGAGGCTGCCGCCGGAGTAGCCGTAGTCGAGGATCTCGTTCGAGTCGCTCACATTGATCCAGGCGCGCAGGACGTTGGCGAACCGGAACTTGTCCCCGTCGCGCAGGGCGATGATGTCGTCGATGTGGTCGGGCAGCGGCTCGTCGTAGTGGGCGACGCCCATTTCGAACGGAGCTTTGAACGAAGCCTTGCTGATGGCTTCAGAGGGAATCCACGAGATGGCCGTTACTGACGATTCGATGCGCATGGCGTCTCCTTCGATTACTTCGAGCGAACTTTCAATACGCCACGCATGCCCAGACCCTCGTGATCGAGGATGCGACAGACGTAACGGTAGGTACCAGGAGCGAGTTCGACGGGGAACGTCCCGGTCTTACCCGGGGTGACGGTGACTTCTTCTCCGAGTTTGTTGATGCTGAACGTGTGCGTGAGCGAACCGCGGTTGTGCGCGACCACCGTGTAGCGACCCGCGACCAGGGAGACCGTCGAAGGCGTGAAATGCATCTCCTTCATCGAAACCTCGATCTCAGTAGTCGCGTCTGCGCCAGCACAGGCCGACAGGCCCGCGCCCGCGCACAAGAGGGCGCCGAACACTGCAATCGCTCTCACGCCGTCAACGTACGAGAACCGGCCCGGGCAGAGACAGGTTGCAGACCTGTGTCGTGCGGGGGTGCTGGCACCCCCGACACACCGGGGGCGACCCGGCTTGTTAAGCCGACGCGTAGCTGGGCACAATCAACAACCGTGGGGGAAGACCGCATCACCGTGTTTCTTGCCGACGACAACTTGATCGTGCGCGAAGGCGTACGAGCATTGCTGTCAGCTGACAAGAACCTGGAAGTCGTCGGCGTGGCCGCCGACTACGACGAGTTGGTGGCTGGCGCCTTCGCGACCGAACCCCAGGTCGTGGTCACCGACATCCGTATGCCGCCCAACTTCGCGCGGGAAGGCATTGACGCCGCGAAAGAGATTCGAAAACGATTTCCCGGCACGGGCGTCGTGATCCTGTCGCAATACGACGATCCTGACTATGCCGTGTCGCTCATGGCTGAAGACGCCGTCGGTTACGCCTACCTCTTGAAGGATCGCGTCGCCGAGGGCGACCAATTGTCGCGGGCGGTGCTGGAAGTAGCCCGCGGTGGATCGATGATCGACCCGAGCATCGTGTCCCAAATCATGCGCCCGGTTACCAAGGACGGCGAGTTGTCCGCCAGCGACGAGGCGCTGCTTCAACTCGTCGCCGAAGGCCGTCCGATCAAAGCGATCGCCGCCGCCCGCAACATCACGCCGGCCGCCGCCGCCGCCGACGTCGACAAGCTGTTTCTGACCCTCGCCCAGCAGGCGTCCTCTGGCGGTTCGTCGCTGAAGCGTTTGCGCTCGTTGCACGAAGCGATCATCGCCAGCGAAGAGCAGGGCGAAACGCTGAGCCGGCTACTGCCGGGTGGCCTCGCCGAGAAAGTACGGCGCGACGGCGGCAAGATCGGCGAGACCGAAAACCTGCGCGTCACGGTGTTGATGTCGGACATTCGTGGCTACACGACGCTGGCTGAACGGGCGGATCCCGCCAAGCTGGCCGGCCAGCTCAACGCCCATCGCGCCGAAATGAACCGGGCGATCATCGCGAACGGCGGCACGGTGATGCAGTTCGTCGGCGATGCGGTGATGGCCGTGTTCGGCGCTCCCGTGGCGATGGACGCCCATGCCGCGCACGCGGTGGATGCGGCCGCGGCCATGCATCGTCAACAAGCGGCGTTGAACGAGAAGTGGGCGATCGACGGGATGCCGGCGTTTGGCCTCGGTATCGGCGTGTCGACCGGCGACGTGGCCGCGGCGCTGCTCGGCTCTGAAGAGCGCATCGAGTACACGGTGGTGGGCGACACGGTGAACCTGTCCAACCGGTTGCAGCAGTTCTGTGAGCCGGGCGAGACGGTGTTGTCGCAACCGACGATGGACGATCTGACGTCGCCGCCGCCAACCACGGCGCTCGAACCCACGCTCGTGAAGGGCCGCGAGCAGATGGTGCAGGCCTACAAGATCGCCGCCGAGGTTTACTGAGAAATCAGCTGTCCGTGCGGAGTCGCCAGCCGTCTTGGCCGCCGGCCTCCCACGTCTTCTTGAGCAACCGGCCACCGAACTCTTCCTTGTTCAGGTAGGCCGCGGCGCCGCATTCGGCGACGTCAGGCGGCAGGTCTTCGACGTTGTAGGTCGACAGCAAGAAGATGGTGACTTCTGGATGGGCCTCGGTGATCTGCATCGCCGCTTCGATGCCCGAGATGCCACCCATGTTGATATCCATCAGCACCAAGTCGGGGCCGTCGGCGTCGACTGCGGCTACCGCGGCTTCGCCCGACTCGGCCTCGGCGATGAAGTCGAATCCCGCGGCGCGCTCGACCACGGCCCGTGCCGCGTCGCGAAAGGGCGCTTGATCGTCGACGATCAGCACACGGACATTCGATACGCCTTCCACCTTGAAAGTGTGTGCCGTGACAGCGGTCACGCCAAGGATGCTCACTCCCCCATTGTCAGGGGTGCTAGCCCCCCTCTGTCCCCAGAAGCATCAGGACCGCTTTTACCCGCCGATTGGTCTGTGGTTCCTCGGTAAGGCCCAATTTCGAGAAGATCGAGTTGATGTGTTTCTCGACCGCGCGCTCGGACAGAACAAGCGCCGCCGCGATCGCGCCGTTGCTTTTGCCTTGCGCCATCTCCCCCAGCACCTCGTGCTCACGGGGCGTCAGCCGGTCCAACACGTTCGATCGGTTCGAGCGGGCGTCAACGAGGGCGTCAACCACGGCCGGGTCGATGACCGAGCCACCTTCGGCCACGGCGCGGATGGCCGCGACGAGCTGGCCGATGTCAGCGACGCGTTCTTTCAGCAGGTAGGCCCGTCCAGCGGCGCCTTTGTCGAGCAGCGCGAGCGCGTAGGCCGGGCTCGCGAACTGGCTCAGCACCACGACGCCCATGGCGGGATGCGAGTCGCCGAAACGCGTCGCCGCCCGCACGCCTTCATCCGTGCCGGTGGGAGGCATGCGAATGTCGGTGACGACGACGTCGGGCTTGAGTTCGTCAACCAAGGCGAGCAACTCGGCTTCGTCGCTCGCCGTGCCGACAACTTCGAGGTCGTCTTCGCGGTCGACGAGCTGGTGGATGCCCTCGCGGAAAAGGGCGTGGTCCTCAGCCAGAACGACGCGAATACTCACGGCGCCATTCTGACCGCCAACTTCGGATCCCCTGCGGACCTGTCGGAAGTCGGCTAGCCGAAAGGTGCGACAAGCGCGAGTTCTCGCGCGTTGAGATCGTCCCCCGCAGCCGGCGAGATGCCGGTGTGGACGAACGGCTGCATACCGAACGGAAGCAGCGCAACATCGACGTAGGCGTTCGGCTGCGCCGCCTTCAGGGCAGCGGCGTAGTTGGTGTTCTGCACCGTCGGCACGATCGTGTCTAGCTCGCCACTTGCGAGCAGCACGCGCGCGTTCACGTTCGTGACATACCGCATCGGGCTGCTGAACACGAGCGTGGCCGGATCGCCCCCGAACGCGGACAGGGCGACGTTGTAGAGCATGGTTGGACGAACAGGCGTGAAGGCCGTGAGAGTCGGGTCGTAAGCCGTCTGCTCGGACAGTGCGCCAAGGTCGCTCGGACCGGCCATCGCAATCACACAGGCGAGATCCTTGCGCACAGACGCCAGCATCAGCGCAAGGTGACCGCCAGCCGACATGCCAGCGGCGCAGATGGTCGCGTTCGGGCGCATTTGTCGTATGCGCTGCATGAACCAGAACACGTCGCCAAGGCTCTGGCCGCAGCCGCGATAGTCAATGCTGACGGTCTGCCAACCACGCGCCCGCCAATGGTCGACGTAGGGACGAATGCCGACAAGCAGCTCCTTCCCGACGGCGTACCACCCGCCGCCATGGATCACGATCATGATCCCCTTCGGAGTCTTCCCGGCGAACGCGCCCGTCGTGCTTCCGATCTCGTAGTACGCGGGCGCGTTCGACCCGAGCCCCGTGGTCGTCACGCCAGCACCGGGAGCCTTGTACGGCGCTGCCACCGGGCCGGGCTGACAGGTGCTGCCCGGGAGCCCGCTATTCGGCGCGGGTATCACGTCCGCGGCCGCAGGTGCCGCGAGCGCAACCGCTACGAGACCCGCGACTACGGCAATCAGAACACCGTTACGCACGCGCGCGAGAAGGGGCAGTTGAGAACGTAAATCCGGCATGGGGACCACGGTATGAAAACGCCCACCAATTGGATAGAGCCCAAGTGCCCCATTTGCGCTGGTTGAACGGACTAGTCATTCGGCGCAAACGGCGTCCTGCGCCTCCGGGGCTTGCAGTTCGGCCCTCCCGCGGCTGCTCCGGGAGGACCGATCGTGCAAACAAACTGGTGTAGCTGGGTGGGCCGTGAAGGATTTGAACCTCCGTAGGCTGAGCCGGCAGATTTACAGTCTGCTCCCTTTGGCCACTCGGGCAACGACCCTGGAGGCGGCAACGATAGCGTCAAGAGATGCCAAGTTTCGATGTCGTGTCCGAGCTGGACATGCAGGAAATCCGTAACGCCGTCGACCAAGCCCAACGCGAGGTCAGCACGCGCTTCGACTTCAAGGACACCAATTCGACAATCGAGTTGACGCCCGACGCCATCAACCTGCATTCCTCGACCGAGGACAGGCTGCGAGCGGTCTACCAGGTGCTCGAAGAAAAGTTGGTCAAGCGCCAGGTGTCGTTGAAGGCGCTCGACGCGGGCAAGATCGAAGAGGCCGCAAAGGGAACGGCGCGCCAGACCGTCAAGCTGGTCGCCGGGATCTCGTCGGACAAGGCCAAGCAGGTCAACTCCACGATCAAGAACCTGAACCTCAAGGGGGTCGGGAGCCAGACCCAGGGCGATCAGGTGCGCGTGACGGGCAAAAAGCGCGACGACCTGCAAGCCGTGATCGCGGCGCTAAAGGAAGCCGACCTCGGCATCCCGCTGCAGTTCAACAACTTCCGCGACTAGGCGTTTTCCGCGGCTGCGGGCTTAGCGGAGGCCGAGGACGTCAAGCAGGCCGCGCGGGGTGAGCGGGCGCAGCATCGCTTTGGCCGCGACGTCGGCCTTGGCGGCGAGTTCGCGTTGGGCCTCTGCCACCTGTGCCCGATGATTCCAGTTCACCTTCAACGACGCGACGGTCGCCTCGACTTCCGCGAGGCGCAGCGCGCCACCGGTCGGATTCGCCGAACTGGCCCACGCCAGCTGCGCGCGGGGCGGGGCGATCTTCTCAATGGTGGTCGGCAGCACCTCCGGCGCCGGAGTCTGTGCAACTACCGGTGCCACGCCGGTATAGCTACTGATGATTTGGGGCGCCGCCGCCATCGCTTGGGCGAGCCACTGGTCCAGGTAGGGCTTAGGGTTCACCGGGCCCTTGCCCTTCGGATGAATCTCGAAGTGCAAGTGGGCGGCGCCGCCTGCGGCGTTGCCGGTGTTGCCGACGTAACCGATGACGTCGCCGACCTTCACCGTCTGGCCCGGCTTGACGTCTGAGTAACTCGACAAGTCCGCGAGGTAGACCTCGTGGCCCTCGACCGTGTGGACATACGCGGCCGTGCCGCCCGCGCCACCGGCGCTGTGACGCACGACGCCGTCAACCGGAGCACGAACCGGCGTACCCATCGGGGCAAAAATATCGGTGCCTTCGTGGAGGTGGAACACCGGCGTGAAGCGCGGGTTCAGCCAGTCGTCGGTGAAGTTGGCTGTGCCGGCCACCGGGAAACGACCAAAGCCCAGAATCGCGGCGTCGACTTTGGTCATGCCGTGATCGACCAGCGGCTGCAACGCGGCGAGCAGGCCACTCGTGTTGTTCGCCTTGCTCCGCTTCACCGACGCAATGATCTTGGCGTAGCCGGGCGGGATGACGCCCTTCGTCGCACCCGGGTCGTCGCCTCCGCCGCCAACGAGCTTGGGTTGCGACGCCTTCGGCGCTTCCGTGGTCGGAGTGACCGGGGCGACCGAGGTAGTAGTGGTCGGCTGGAGAATCTGTGCGGACGCGCCGGAACCGACGGCGATGTAGCCCGCCAGGATTAGAACGGCTAACGCGATTGCCCCGCGCGCCATGGTCGAAGTGGTCCGCATGGTCGGGGAGACAGGTTACTAACGAATGCGGCTGATACCAGCCGCCCCGGAAAATTTGGCCAGATTTGGCTTAAACGTCCCACTCGCGGCCGCGGAGCCGAGCGATGCGATCTTCGGTGGGCGGGTGCGTGCGGAACCAGCTGGCGAAGTTGGCCTTGCGACCCGCGAGCGGGTTGACGATGAAGAGCGTCGCTTGGGCCGGGGTGACGTCCATCGGCACGCGTTGCGCAGCAACTTCGAGCTTCGCGAGTGCACGCGCCAACGGCTCGCCGTCGCCGATGAGGCGGGCGCCGGTGCGATCGGCCTCGTACTCGCGGCTGCGGGTCACTGCCGCCTGAACCAGCATGCCGGCGAGCGGGGCCAGGATGAACAGCATCAGCAGGACGAACGGGTTCGGGCGATCGTCGTCGCCGCCTCCCACGAACATGCCGATCCGCGTGGCGAACATGATGCCGGTCGCTATCGCGGCCGCCACTGACCCGATGAGGATGTCGCGGTTTCCGACGTGACTGATCTCGTGGGCGAGCACGCCGCGCAACTCGTCCCAGTCGCAAATCTGCAGAATGCCTTGCGTCACTGCAACCGCGGCGTGGTCCGGGTTGCGTCCCGTCGCGAACGCGTTGGGCTGCATGTCGGGCGACACGTACAGCTTTGGCATCGGCATGCCGGCCTTGCCGGTCAGCTCACGCACGATCGCGAAGTACTGCGGCATCTCGGCTTCGTTGGCGGGCACCGCCCGCGCCGCCTTAATGGCGAGCTTGTCGGAGAACCAATACGACCCGCCGCAAAACACGAGGCCGAACAGCAAACCGATACTGGCCCCGCCCGACCCGGCGAACGCGCCACCGACGAAGACAAGCAGCGTGCCGAGTCCGGCCAGCAGGACATAGGTCTTGATGGTGTTCTTGCTCATTGTGTCGTCGAGGGTAACGCCGATGGCTGTGAGTTCATCGGCGGGAACCTGTGAGTTGGCTGCGGCTTAGTTGAGGTTGCCGTGGTGCAGCCAGCGGTCGAGTTCTTGGTCGGCCAGCGTGCGCACGCGCGCCGCGTAGCGCGGCATCTCATCGGCACCGATGACGTCGCGCCACTGGCCGCTCGTTCCCTTGTGGAAGAACTCGGTTGTGCTGCGCCAGAACCCCTGATCGGAGTTCGGGGCGACGCGGTCGGCGGCGGCGCGCATTTCGTCAAAGCGTGCGTGCGGCGCCAGTTCGGCGATGCGCTCGGGCGAACGGTCGATGCCAAGTCGCGTCGCGAGGTACGACATCTGGCCTTCGAGATCGGCTTGCATGTCGCCGTAGTGCAGCATCACCACGTTGGCGTCGCCGCGACGATTCCAGAACGAACGGACGTGGTTGACCATCGCTTCGAGCCCGCTGGGTCCAGCGCCGTCGCCTTCGACCCATTGCCAAAACCCCTCAACAGGACCTTCCGCCACGATCGGCATCGTGTCGGGAATTTCGCCGAGGTCTTCCGTGCCAACGGCCGCTACGCGCTGGGCCATAAAGATCTCGAAGTCGATGTTCGACATGTGATGCGCCATCGAAACCGCGACGTCGCGCGGGTCGCGACCTACGCAGATGTAGGTGACGCGGTCATCCTGCGGGAGCGCGTCGAAGGGCAGGTGCGACTTGATGAAACGACGATGGGTTTGTGCGTCGATCTCCGCCCGCACGTCGGCGAGCGGTCGGGTGTTCATGTCGAGCCACGGCGACAGATGCGCCAGTGGAGCGGGTAGATCGACGGTGTCGAAGATGAGCAACGCAGTGATCATCTGCGTCCAGGTCGTGCCGCACTTCGGCGGCGTGCTGATGATGATGTCGCCGTCGCGGAACTCAAACCCGTCCCAACGGCGACTGTCGAACAACACGTTGTGCAACTCGGTCGGCATATGCGAACCCCCCGCTCGTGTACCTATCCGTAGTAGCCGGAGTGTAGGTAGACGCAGGGCACGCCTGCTGCCCGCAGCATCATCACGTTGCGCGGGTCGTCTTCGAAGCCGAGCACCAGGTCGATTCCGCGCGTCTTCAGTTCTTGCACGGAGAAGTACTTGAAGTCGTCCGCGTAGTCGTAGTCGCCGTGGTCGCGCATGATCAGCAAGTCCCAGCGCAAGTGGTAACGCTCGAGCCAACCGACCGTTTGTGCCTGCACGCGCAACGGGCGGGCGGTGAGCAACACGATCGGAAGCGACCGGTCCAGCAGCAGCAGCAACCGGCCGACCTCCTCGATGAGCGGGTCATCGCCGCACGCGTTGAAGAACGCCTGCCAGTCGCGCCGCGGGCCTTCGATGTAGTGCTGGCGACCGACGGCGTCCGACAACACGCCGTCGAGATCAAACATGACCGCGGGACCCGGTTCGATCGGTTCCTCGTGCCACTTCCAGTTGTTTGGAGTCGGCGTGGTCACTCCTCGGTGGGCGACGTAGCCGCGCGGCGTGCGATCTCTTCGACGACGCCGGCGTCGGCGAGCGTCGTGGTGTCACCCAGCGCGCGTCCCTCGGCGACGTCGCGCAGCAGGCGGCGCATGATCTTGCCGCTGCGGGTTTTGGGCAGGTCGTCGGTGAAGATGATCGTCTTCGGCTTCGCGATCGGGCCGATCTTCACGCTGACGTGCTCGCGCAGCATTTGACCGTGCGCTTCGTCGCCGGTCTCCCCCGCCTTCAACGTGACGTAGGCGATGATCGCTTGCCCGGTGGTCGCGTCGTTCGCACCGACCACCGCCGCCTCGGCGACAGTGGGGTGATCAACCAACGCGGACTCGACCTCGGTCGTCGACACGCGGTGGCCCGACACGTTCATAACGTCGTCCACCCGTCCCAACAACCACATGTAGCCCTCGTCGTCGAGCTTGGCGCCGTCGCCGGCGAAGTAGCGGCCCTCGAAGCGCGACCAGTACGTCTCCTTGTACCGCTCCGGGTCGCCCCAGATGCCGCGCAACATGGCCGGCCACGGCTCGGTGAGCGTGAGGTAGCCGCCGCCGACGGTCACCGGCTTGCCGGCGTCATCGACGAGTTCGGCCACGATTCCCGGCAGCGTGTGCGTAGCCGAGCCCGGCTTCGCGGTGGTGACACCGGGCAGCGGCGAAATCATGATGCCGCCGGTCTCGGTCTGCCACCACGTGTCGACCACCGGGCAGCGTCCGCCGCCGATCGTGTTCCAGTACCAAACCCATGCCTCGGGGTTGATGGGCTCACCGACCGAGCCGAGGAGTCGCAGGGTGGACAGGTCGTGACCGTCCGGGTACTGCGTACCCCACTTCATGAACGTGCGGATCGCGGTCGGGGCGCAATAGAGAATCGACACGCGGTACTTCTCGATGATTGACCACCAGCGGTCTTTGTCGGGGAAGTCGGGTGTGCCCTCGTACATCACCGAGGTCGCGCCGTTCGTGAGCGGGCCGTAGACGATGTAGCTGTGGCCGGTGACCCAGCCGATGTCCGCCGCGCACCAATAAATGTCTTCATCCGCGTGCAGGTCGAAGACGTACTTGTGCGTGAACGCGACCTGGGTCAGGTAGCCACCGGTCGTGTGCATGATGCCCTTGGGCTTGGCCGTGGTGCCCGACGTGTAGAGCAGGTAGAGGAGGTCCTCGGAGTCCATGTGCTCCGGCTCGCAGTGCGCCTCGAGCGACGGGTCCTCCATGAGGTCGTGCCACCAGTGGTCGCGCCCTTCGCTCCACTCGACGTCCTGGCCGGTCCGCCGCACGACGACGACGTGTTCGATCGTGGGCGTCTCTTTCACCGCGACGTCCGCATTCACTTTGAGACCCGACGCGGCGCCACGGCGGTATCCACCATCAGCCGTGATGAGCACCTTCGCCTCGGCGTCGTTGATGCGGTCGCGCAAGGCTTCACTCGAGAAGCCGCCGAACACCACGGAGTGGGCGGCGCCAATGCGCGTGCACGCGAGCATCGCGACGGGCAGCTCGGGAATCATCGGCATGTAGATGTTCACGCGGTCGCCGCGCTTCACGCCGAGGTTCTTCAAGACGTTGGCGAAGCGCTCGACCTCGTCGAGCATCTGCGCGTACGTGATCGTGCGTGTGTCGCCTGGTTCTCCCTCCCAGTGGATCGCTACTTTCTCGCCCTTGCCCGCGGCGACGTGGCGGTCGAGCGCATTGACGCTGACGTTCAAGGTGCCGCCGACGAACCACTTCGCGAAGGGCAGGTTCCACTCGCAGACGGTCGACCACTTGTCGTACCAGTCCAGCGCCTCGGCCTGTTTGGCCCAGAACGCTTCGCGGTCTTTCGCCGCCTCGTCGTACATCGAGGTGTCGGTGAGCAGGGCGTGCTTTACGAACTCATCCGACGGCGGGAACCGTCGATCTTCAAACGAGAGCGCTTCGATTGCGGCGTCGGAGTCAGCCATACCGGTGACACTAGAACGCTCTACGCGGGGATATCCCACTCTGCGACGAGGAAGCCGCCGGGGCCTGACGGATCGAGCAATGCGTCGGCTTCGGTGACGCGGCTGCGTGCCTTGAGCGCCTCGAGGTCGCCGATCGAAGCACGGTCGTGCCACGTCGCGCGCGCCGCGTCGACAAGGTCATCGATGCCGTGACTGCGCAGCCAATCGGCCTGGGTGGTGAGCGCGTGCGGCACCAATTGATCGAACGCGACGTCGGTGGTGATGTCCTGCGTGCCGGGTTTGCGCAACGGGTCCTTGCCGCGGCCATGGTCGCGGTAGGTGCGCAGCCAATCGCGCCACGCCCGTTTCGCGAGTTCGGTGGTGGTCCGGGTGCCGTAGTCGATAAGCGCAATGTGCGACCGCTCGAAGATCGCGCGGGCTTGCGCGACCCACTGGATCGAGGCGGTGTGCCACGGGATGCGTGCACCCGCCTCCGCATCGACGTGATCGAAGCGAGGCACCCTGTCCCCCATCGCGAATGCGTACTGATCGGCGGCGCGTACAACTCGCAACTCGCGCCAACCGTCGTACGCCCGCTCGACGACTTTGAACACCAGGTTGTCGAGTAGTTCGTTGGCGAGCACCACACCGGTCGGGCCAAGCGAACCCGGAGCGGGTAGGTCGGCTCGAACGGCGACGATCTCGGCGGCCTCGGCCCGCGCCGGCTCGGCCCGTTCGACAATGACGTACTGCAGCGCCGCCGCGCAGCGCGGCTGCGCCTTCAAGATCGACGCGGCGAGGGTGCCCCGGCCCCCGCCGGCCTCGACGACCGGGAAGGGCGACGGGTTGCCGAGTTGGTCCCACCACGTATCAAGGGCATTCGCGACAACCGCACCGAACAGCGGTCCGATCTCTGGGCTGGTCAGGAACGCGGCGCCACGCCGGCCCGGTCCCGACCCGCTGCTGTAAAACCCACCGCCGGCATACAGCGCCGTTTCCATGAACTCGTCGAACCCGACGCCGTCGTTCATCGCCGACCCGATCTGACCATTCTTGTAACCCTCAGTAGCAAAAAACCCCTCCTCCGCACTACAAGAATGGAGGGGACCCGCGACTCGTTCGGGCTAGAGGTGGGCGAGGACGGTGACGTCGGCGAGGCGGCCGAACACCGAGGGATAGATGCCCACCGCGACGGTCAAGACGACGGTGATGGCGAGCGCGGTGGCCAGCGCCGGGGGCACGCGGATCGGGGTGACGTCGCCGTCGGGCACCGGGCTCATCCACATCTCGCGCGCCACCGCCGCGTAATAGAACAGCGCGATCACCGAGTTCACACCGGCGATGACCGCCAGCGCGATCGCGGCGCCGGTGCCCGCGTCGAGCGTGGCGCTGAACATGAACAGCTTGGCGAACCAACCGCCGAGCGGCGGGATGCCGGCCAAGCTGAACATGAACGCCGACATGAGCAGTGTCAGGCCGGGTGCGTAGGTGAACAGCCCGCCGTAACTCGAGATCTCGCCCGACCGAGTTTTCCGCGCGACCGCGATGACAACCGCGAAGGCCCCGAGGTTCATCGCCGTGTAGACGAGCAGATAGAGCGCGCTCGCCTTTTGCGCAGTCACGAGCGCGTCGCCGTTCGCGCCGGCTACGGCGAAGGGCACGAGGACGTAGCCGGCCTGCGCGATCGAGCTGTACGCGAGCATGCGGACGATGTTCGTTTGACGCAGCGCAATGAGGTTCCCGACCGTCATCGACAACGCGGCCAAGACCCAGCAAAGCGGGCCCCACACCTCGTTGTTCGAAAGGAAGCCGACGTACAGGATTTCGATCAGTGCCACGAAGCCCGCGGTCTTGCTCGCGACCGAGAGGAACGCGGCGACCGGGGTCGGCGCGCCCTCGTAGGTGTCAGGTGCCCAGAAGTGGAAGGGGACCGCGGACACCTTGAACGCGAAGCCGAGGACGATCATCAGCAACGCGACGGTGATGAGAGGTTCGGTGGTCCCTGTTTGCGCCAACTGTGCACCGATGTCGGCCAGCACTGTCGTGCCGGTAAAACCGAACACGAGCGACATGCCATAGAGCATCACCGCCGAGGACAGCACGCCGAGGAGGTAGTACTTCAGCGCGGCTTCGTTGCTCTTGAGGTCGCGCTTGCGCCAACCGGCGAGCATGTACGCGGGCAGAGACAACATCTCGAGCGCAACAAAGATCGTGATCAAGTCGCGCGACGACGCCATCACGACCATGCCGAGGATCGACGCCAGCAGGAGGAAGCTGTATTCGCCCTCGTAGTAGTCGCCGTCGGCCACGTAGTTCGTCGACATCAGCAGCACGACGTAGCCCGTCGCGATGAACAACCCCTTGAAGACCAACGAGAAGTGGTCAACGACGTACGCGCCGCCGAACATCGTGCGGTCGTGGCCGTCGACCGCCAGCGTGATGATCGGGATAAGCGACGCGAGCACGCCGAGGCCGGCGAGGTTCGTGACAAGGACCTTGCGGTCCTCGGGCACGACCAAGTCGGCGAGCAGAATCAGCACGAGGACGCCCGTGAGCACGATCTCGGGCGCGAACGCGTGGTAGTCGATCACGGGACGGTGGAAACCACCCGCGCCCGTCGCTCCGATCAAAGAGGCGATTCGCAGCATTAGCTAGTTGGCGATCGTCGCGAGGTTGTGGGCGATGTGCGCGACCGCGCCGTCGGTCATGTTGAAGATCAGCCCCGGCAGCACACCGAGCACGAGGATGAGCACGAGCATCGGGGTCCATGCGAGCCACTCGGGGCCGTGGACGTCGTGAATGTGGGCGTGGGCGAACTCTTCCTTCGGTTCGCCGAACGCGACGCGCTGGAACATCCACAGGAGGTAGCCGGCGGCGAGCACGGTGCCGACCGACGAGATGACCATGTACAAGCGGAACGTGACATCAGACAGGCCGTTGGCCGGGTTGAACGCCGACAGAATGGCCGGGAACTCACCCCAGAAGCCCGCGAGGCCAGGCAGGCCGAGTGATGCCATGCAGCAGAACCCGAGAATCCAGCCGAGCTTGGGCGCTTGGATGAGCAGTCCACCGAGCCGGCTCATCTCACGAGTGCCGAAGCGCTCGCCGATCGACCCGGCGACGAAGAAGAGCATGCCGGTGATCAAACCGTGAGCGATCATGCCGAACATCGCGGCGTTGATACCGAAACTGGTGAGCGTCGAAATGCCGAGCATGACGAAGCCCATGTGGGCAACCGACGAGAACGCAATGAGTCGTTTCAAGTCCTTCTGGGCCAGACAGCCCAGCGCGCCGTAGATGATCCCGATCACCGCGAGCCCACCGATCCACGGCGCCCACGTGTGCGCGGCGTCGGGCAGGATCGGCAGCGCGATGCGCACGAAGCCGTAGGTACCGAGCTTCAGCAGGATCGCCGCCAGGATCACCGAGCCGACCGTGGGCGCCTCGGTGTGGGCGTCGGGCAGCCACGTGTGGAACGGGAACATCGGCACCTTGATCGCGAAGCCCATGAACAGCGCGGCGAAGATCCAGACCTCGGTGTTGTGTGGCAGCAGATCGCCCGCGGTTCGGGCCAGCGTCGGAATGTCGAACGTGTGGCCGGCTCGGAAGTACAGAGCCAAGAAGCCCAAGATCATCAGGGCCGAACCAAACAACGTGAAGAGGAAGAACTTGATCGAGGCGTACTGACGGTTGGCGCCGCCCCACACGCCGATCATGAAGTACATGGGCAGCAGCACAAGTTCGAAGAAGACGAAGAACAGGATCAGGTCCTGGGCGATGAACGTGCCGTTCATCCCGGTCTCGAGCACCAGGATCAGTGCGAGGAACGCCTTCGGGTTGTGGGGCTCCGGGAAGTGATCCCACGAATAGATCACGCACAGGATGCAAATGAACATCGACAGCACGAGCAGCGGTAGCGACAGTCCGTCGATACCGATGTGGAACCGGCTGTTGATGATCTCGATCCACTCCTTGTTGACCGAGAACTGCAACCTGCCGGTGTGGTCGTAGTCGAAGTTCTTCAGCAGCCACGCGCCGACACCAGCCGTGGCAATGGTGGTCGCGAGCGCCACCTGCTTGATGAACAGCTCGTTCTCTTTGGGGATCAGCAGCAATAACGCTGCGCCCGCCATGGGCAAGAACATCGCAAGGGTCAGAGCCCAGTTATCGAAACCGTGCACACGTAATCCTTTATTTAGCGAATCGCCACAATGCGACTGCGAACACGATCAGCGCTCCGAAGAGAACCGCTGCGTACTGCTGCACCTTGCCGGTTTGCACCGTGCGCAATGCCCCACCACCGGCGTCGGCGGAAACGCCGATGCCGTTGACTGCGCCATCGACCACTTGCTGATCGATGACTTCATAGGTGAACCGCCCGAGCATGATGGCGAGGGCGGCGGTCCCGTTGAGGATTCCGTCGAGGATGTTCTGGTTGAACCAGTACGTCGCCCGTGCAATCGGGCCCTTGATACCGCCGACCACCCCGTCCGTATAGAGGGCGTCGAGGTAGTACTTGTTGACAAGGAAGTTGTAACCCGCCTTGGGCAGACCGCCGCGGGCGACGACGCCACGGGGGCCGAGGTTCCGGAAGTAGTAGCCGCCGGCCACCGCGATGCCGCCAACGGCGGCCGCGAGCCCGGCTAGGGCCAGCCCGCCGTTGAAACCATGGTGCGTCACGACGTTGCTGACGAGGGCGGGCTCGAACCAGTCGGCGAAGAGTTCGATGTGCAGCATCGGGGCCTGGATCAAGCCGGCGACCACCGAGAGAAACGCGAGGAAGACGAGCGGGCCCGTAATAGGCAGGGGCGACTCGTGCGGGTGGTGGTGCGCCGCATTGCCGCGCGGTTCACCGTGGAAGGTGAGGTAGATGCAGCGCGTCATGTACGCGGCGGTCATAAACGCACCGACGAGTCCGAACCAAAGGAAGACCGGGTACCCGTTACCGCTGGCGCCAACGAGGATCTCGTCCTTGGACCAGAAACCGGCGAAGGGGAAAATGCCGGCGAGGGCGAGCGAGGCAATCACAAACGTCCAGTACGTGATGGGCATGTGCTTCTTGAGCCCGCCCATGTCCTCTTTCATGTCGAAGCTGTGGTGTGAACCACTGTGCGCGACGGATCCGGCGCCGAGGAACAGGCACGCCTTGAAGAACGCGTGCGTGAAGAGATGGAAGACCGCCGCGGTCCAGGCGCCGACACCAAGCGCCATCACCATGTAGCCGAGTTGGCTGACCGTTGAATACGCGAGCACCTTCTTGATGTCGCGCTGCACGAAGGCGAGCACGGCCGCGATGATGATCGTGATCCCGCCCACCATCGCGACCGGGGTGTAGCCGTCCCCTGCTCCGATATGGAAGCCCTGCCAGAACACGCCGTAGAGACGCGCGATGAGAAAGACGCCGGCGACGACCATGGTGGCGGCGTGGATGAGCGCTGACACCGGCGTGGGGCCGGCCATCGCGTCGGGCAGCCAGGTGTGCAACGGGAACTGTGCGCTCTTGCCGATTACGGCGAGCAACAGCGCGCACGCCGCGACGGTGAGCAGCCCTTGGTCGAGTTGGGCGCCGAGAGCGAGGTTGTTGATCGAACCGGTGTCGAAGGTGCCGGCCATGCCGAACAGCATCGAGACGCCGACGAGGAGGCCTATGTCACCTGTGCGCGTGGTGAAGAACGCCTTGAGGGCCGCGTTCGAGTTGTCCTTGTCCTCCCACCAGTGGCCGATGAGCATGAACGAGCAGAGGCCCATCAACTCCCACCCGAAGATCATCTGCAGGGTGTTGCTCGAGGTGACGAGGATGAACATGCCCGACGTGAAGAGGCTGAGGGCCGCGAAGTAGTGCGTCTTGCGCCGATCGTCACGGAGGTACTCAGTCGAGAAAATGTGGACGAGCAACGAGATCGTGGATACGACGACCAGCAACGCCACGCTCAGTCCGTCGATAAGTACGCCGGCCTTGATCTTGGTGCTGCCGATTTCGAACCACGTGGTTTCGTGCAGCACCGGTTGGCGCTTGAGGACGTGCTCTTCCTCGCCGCCGCCTTCCTCCGCCGCGTGCTCTTCGACAGCCGCATGCTCTTCGCCGTTGGATGCTTCGATCTCAGCCGCTTGCGACTGCGCGACTTGTGCCGCCGTCGCGTGGTGCAGCGTTTCGATCGTCTTGTCGCGGCCGATCCACTGGCCGGCCAACACCAACGACATCAGAAAACACGCCACGAGGGCGAAGACGCCGATGGACGCGCCCTTGCTGGGCAAGCGCTTCCCGAAGAAAAGGATCAGGAAAAACGAAGCGACAGGTACGGCCGGGATGATCCAGGCGTGGTCGAGCACGATCAGCCCTTCAGCGAATCGATGCCGGTGAGGTCAACCGACCGACGATTCCGATAGATGAGCAGGACAATGGCCAGCCCGACGCCGACTTCGGCGGCGGCGATGGCGATCACGAACAACGCGAAGATCTGACCAGTGACGGTCTGATTGAACGCGCCGAAGGCGACGAGATTCAGGTTCACGGCGTTGAGGATCAGTTCGACCGACATCAACACGAGCACGCCGTTCTTGCGTGCGAGCACGCCGTACACGCCGGTGCAGAACAACACCGCGGCGAGGAAAAGGAAGTAGTTCAGAACCATCAGTCGCGCCTCGCAAGAACGATGGCGCCGACCAGGGCGGCGAGTAGCAGCACTGATGCCACTTCGAAGGGCACCAAGTAGGTCGAGAAGATCGCGTCGCCGATTTGGCCGGTGTTGGACGGCGTGGCGAAGTGGATCTCCTTTCGGCCGAATGCGTCACGCAGCAGCGCAATGAGCATGACGAACAGCGCCAAGGACACGACGAACGCCGGAATCTTGTTCGAGTGATCGAGGTCGCTCTCGTGGCCGATGCGGGCGCGCGTGAGCATGATGCCGAAGAGGAACAGCACGACGACGGCGCCGATGTACACCATCACCTGCACGACGGCCGTGAACTCCGCGGCTAGCAGGATGTACTGCGCGGCGACGCCGGCAAGCACGATCACGAGCGACAAGGCCGCCCGCACGACGTTGGCGCTGGTGACCACCTGCACCGCCGCGATCATCATGACGAGCGCGACTACGCCGAACGCGATGTTCTGCCCCGTGTCGACCGCGAGGATCACTTCGCCCCCTTCTTCGCCTCGGCACCGGCTTCGAGCGCGGGCGCTTCGGGCACCGTGTGCACCCATTCGTCCAGACGCTCTTTGTCGTGCAACAGATCAGCGATGTTGACCTCGGAGTACTCGTACTCGGGGCTCCAGAACAACGCATCGAACGGACACACCTCGACGCAAATGCCGCAGTACATGCACAGGCCGTAGTCGATGTCGAAGCGATCCAGCACGTTGGCCTTGCGGGGCTTGCCACCCTCGCGGCGGGGCGGGGCGAGGTCGTTGTGGCCTTCGATGTAGATGCACCAGTCCGGGCACTCGCGCACGCAGAGCATGCACACGGTGCAGTTCTCCGCCAGCATCGCGATCACGCCGCGGGCGCGGATGGGCGGTGCTTCCTTCTCGTGCGGGTACTGCACGGTGACGGTCTTTTGCGTGAGGGTCTTGAGCGTGACGCCCAATCCCTTCACGTAGCCGGGAACAAGACCCATTAGACGGCCACCTTCAAGATCCCGGTGACGACGATGTTGATGAGAGAGATCGGGATCAGCACCTTCCACGCGATGCGCTGCAACTGATCTTCACGGAAGCGCGGGTAGGTGAACCGCACCCAGAAGATGATGAAGCCGAGCACCATGATCTTGCCGCCGAGCGCGATCGGCCCGAGGACGTCGGCGAGGGTGCCGTGCACCCCGGGGATGTACCAGCCACCGAGGAAAAGCGTGGCGGCCAACGCGGCGAACGCGAATGCGGTGCCGAACTCGCCGATGAAGAAGAACAGGAAACGAAAGCCCGTGTATTCGGTCATGTAGCCGGCCACGAGTTCGGACTCGGCGACGGGCATGTCGAAGGGCGGCTGGGTCAGCTCGGCCTGCGCCGCGATCATGAAGATCACGAAGCCGACGAGCTGCGTGAGCACGAACGGGTTGCCTATTGCGGAGAAACCGAAGATGGAACCGTCGGCCTGCGAATGCACGATGTCCTGCATGCTCAAGCTGCCGGCCTGAATGACGACGCCGACCACGGCGAGGATGAGCGGCAGCTCGTAAGCGATGAGCTGACCGGCGGCGCGCAGGCCACCGATGAGGGCGAACTTGTTGGCGGAAGCCCAGCCCGCCATCAGGACGCCGATGACCGAGATCGACGAGATCGCCATGGCGAAGAAGATGCCGGTGTCGAGGTCTTCGATGATCAGCCGCGGCCCCGCCGGTACGACGGCGTAGAGCATGAACGTCGACACGAGCACGACGAACGGGGCGAGCCCGAACACGAGCCGGTCGGCCCGCTCCGGGAAGATGTCTTCCTTTTGCAGGAACTTGATCGCTTCGACCACCGGCTGGAGCATGCCGTGGGGGCCGGCTTCCATCGGCCCGAGGCGGCTCTGCATGTGGCTCATCATCTTGAACAAGAAGACGTAGACGAAGACGAGCGCGCCCAGCGGAATGACCGCCAAGGTGGCACCGATCTTGATCGCGGTGACGAGCGGGAACGACAACGAGGCGAGGATCACCTGTCGATGTCTCCGAGGATGAAGTAGAGCGACGCGAGGATCGTGATGACGTCGGGCACGTAGACGCCGCGCAGGATCCACGGCGCGATCGAAATGTTGTTGAAGCTGGGTGTGCGGATTTTCACCCGGAACGGGCCGATGTCGCCCTTGGACACGACGTAGTAACCCATGACGCCGAGCGGGTTCTCCGTCTGCACGTAGGCCTCGCCCTCGGGCACCTTGATGATGCGCGGGACCTTGGTCATGATCGGCCCGGCGGGCAGTCCGTCGAGTAGCTGGTCGATGATCTTGGTCGACTCACGCGTTTCTTGGAGGCGCACCCAGTAGCGGGCGAAGCTGTCGCCGTCGGGGTGCGTCCACACCTTGAAGTCGGTGTGCTTCCACGCCATCGCGATCGACGGGTCGTCGCGGCGCAGGTCCCAGTCGACACCCGACGCGCGCAGGTTGGCGCCGGACAGGCCGTAGTCGAGGGCGACGGCGGACGGAACCACGCCGATGCCGCGGGTGCGGGTCTGGAAGATCTCGTTGCCGACGAGCAGGTCGTCCATCTGGTCGCAGAAGTCGCGCACCCGCTCCATGACTTCCTTGGCCTCGGCGATCCAACCCTTGGGCAGATCGTCTTTGAGACCGCCGACGCGGTCGAAGTTCGGGTGGAACCGACCGCCGGTCGCGGACTCGATGAGGTTCAAGACGTGCTCGCGGTCGCGGAACGCGTAGAAGACCGGCGTGATGGCGCCCAGCTGCACGCCCATGTCGCCGAGGAACAGCGTGATGTTCGCCAAGCGCGCCATCTCGAAGAGGATCGTGCGGATGTATTGGGCGCGCGGCGGCGCTTCGATACCCATGAGTTGCTCGGCCGCAAGGATGAACGGCACCTCGTTGGCAAAGCTGCCCAGCCAGTCGATGCGGTTCACGAGCGTCGTGACCTGTGGGTACTTCCGCACTTCGCACAACTTCTCGTAGCCGCGGTGCATGTAACCGGGGACGGGGTCGGCCCATAGGACTTGTTCGCCGTCGAGGCGCACCACGATGCGCAGGGTGCCGTGGGTGGCCGGGTGCTGCGGGCCGATGTTGAGGGTCATGCCCTCGGCTTCGAGTTCGACGTTGACCCGCGCGTCGGCGGCCTGCCCCGCGATGTACGCAGCCTTCTGCCACTCAGACGCGGTTTCAGTCACAGTCATCGTCCGGCCTCCCTTCGGGCGGCCGACCGCTGACAGCGGTCGCAGCGCACATGGTTCGCTTCGCTCACTCTGCGGCCGCCTCCTCTTCATCGCCGGCTTCTTCGCCGGGCATCGGTTCTTTGTCCACGAGACCCGGCCATGGCTTGATCTCGCGCGCGAGCAGGGGGAAGTCCTTCCGTAACGGGAAGCCCTCGAACGCGCCGGGCAGATACAAGTGGCGGAGGCCGGCGTGGCCCGCGAATTCGAAGCCGTACATCTCCCACGTCTCGCGCTCGTGCCAGTCGGCGCCGGCGAAGACGTCGGTGATCGTCGCGACCGTCGGAGACTCGTCCGTCAGGTCGACCTTCAAGGTGATGCCGACTTTGGTGTCGACGTTGTTCAGTCGGCACATCACTTGGAAGCGCGTGTCGCCGCCGGCGTAGCCCGCGGTCATCGGGATGGCCGCCGCGGGTTCGGCGTCGGCGTCCCACACCTTCTCGGCGCTGAGGTTCGTGTTGTTCAGCCAGTCGAGGCCGGACAGGAAGCTGAAGTAGCGAAATCCGAGGGTCGTCTTGCAGAAGGCGACGACGTCGTGCCAGTTCTCATTCGCCACGCGCACCACCAAGTCACCTTTGGCAATGTGGCTTCCGACAATGCCGTCACCGAACGCCGCGGTCAGCTGGCCGAGGAGCGCTTCGCGTACCGGGTCGGTTTCAACCGGCGGGGCTTCCTCCACGGCAACGGCCGCCGGCGCGTCGGTGCTTTCCGCCGGCGCGTCAGGGGTTTCCTCGGGCGGCGTATCGGTCACGAGATGGCTCCGCCGCCGACGATGATCGGTTCGCCCCGCCAACGCACAGCCGGGTCTTCGTTTTGAATCCGTTCCTGCAGCAGCACGATGCCTTCGAGCAACGCTTCGGGCCGCGGCGGGCAACCGGGCACGTAGACATCGACCGGGATGATCTGGTCGACACCTTTGGTAACCGAGTAGCTGTCCCAGTAGGGGCCGCCACAGTTCGCGCAACTTCCCATCGAGATCACGTACTTCGGGTCGGGCATCTGCTCGTAGAGGCGCTTGATCGGTGGTGCCATCTTGTCGGTGACGGTGCCGGAAATCACGACCAAGTCGGCCTGGCGGGCTGACGCCGGAAACGGGATGACGCCGAGGCGCATGACGTCGTAGCGGGGTGAGCCGAAGGCCGCGCCCATTTCGATCGCGCAGCACGCGAGGCCCCACTGGTAGACCCAGAGCGAGCGTTTGCGGCCGTAGTTCAGCAGCCAGGTGAGGGCCTTGGGCGAACGGCCCTTCTCGACTAGACCCACCGCAGCACGCCTTTCCGCCACGCGTAGACCAGGCCGAGGGCGAGGATCGCAATGAAGATCAGCATCTCGACGAGCCCGAAGGTGCCAAGGGATTCGAGGCGGACGGCCCACGGAAAGATGAACACGGCTTCGACGTCGAACATGACGAAGAGCAGCGCAAAGATGTAGTACCGGATCTGGCTTTGGCTCCAGCCGTCGCCCACGGGATCGACGCCCGACTCGTACGTGAGGTACTTCTGCGGTTGCGGTCGCTTGGGTCGGATGAGGCTGGAAAGACCCAGCATTCCGGCCACCAAAGCGACCGCTGCACCACCCAATATGGCGACCGTAAGAAAGCTGCCCAAGTAGTCCGACATCGCTCGGCGAGCCTAGCGAGACAGGCGATAAACATGCGAAACCCTTGGTTTATTCAAAGGGGTTCTTTAGGTCGGCCTTAGACTTGGGCAGATGGTCGGTGGTGGCCTCACGGGCACACTGCTCGGTCCGCTGGACTACATGTTCGGCGAGACCCTTCAAGTCGCCATCGTGGTGGCTGTCCTTCTTGCCGTCGCCTTCGCCGTTATCGCTCGCTTCAACTCGTGGTCGTTCGAGCGCGCGGCGCGGAATTGGTTGCTCTTCACGAGCCTCGCGGCGATCTACTTGTTCACGCAGCACTCCCCCTACACCGGCCGCGGCCACATCCTCGACCTCAACCCGTTCAGCGACGTGAAGGCGGCGCGCTACTCGGACCATCGGCGCGATCTGGTGCTGGCCAACATCGCGTTGTTCGCGCCGCTCGGCGTGGCGTTGGCATGGCGCAGCGTGCGATTCGGTCGAGCGCTGTCGGTCGCGCTCGGCCTTTCCGTCGCCGCTGAGGCGTTGCAATACATCGCCGGTCACGGTCGGATCGCGCAGATCGACGACGTCGTGTTCAACACGGGCGGCGCCGTGATCGGCTGGATCGTGGCCGCGGTTGTGCTCTGGCTCTTAGAAGGCCAGCGTCGCGTGGCGAGCCAGATCCAGCGCCGGACCCGGCAAGACCCCGGACAGCACGGTGACAATCACCGCGATACCCAGCGCTATAGCCACCGCGCGGGGCGGGCGTAGCGCCGGATCCTTAGCCGTGACGGCGTCGTCGTCGCCCTCGGCCGGCGTGTACATCGCCAGCACGACCCGCAGGTACAAGAACGCCGCGACTACTGCGCTCAGCATGGCGATCACCGCCAGCGCGTAGCTCTTGGCCTCGACGGCAGCCGCGATCACTGAGAACTTCGCGATGAAGCCACCTGTAAGCGGCACCCCCGCTTGGGCCAGCAGGAAGATCGTGAAGAGCAGCGCGAGGCCGGGGCGCTTCTTGGCCAGGCCGCGGTAGTCGTTTACTGACTGGGCCACGTCGTGGGACGGGCCGCCGGCGACCGTGATTACGGCAAAAGCGCCGAGCAGCATGAAGGAGTAAATCGCGACGTACTCGAGCACGCTGGCGACGCCCTTGTCGGTGCCGGCTTGCAGGCCCACGAGGATGAAGCCGGCGTGGCTGATCGACGAATACGCCATCATGCGCTTCACGTCGGTCTGTACCGCGGCCATTACCGACCCGACGATGAGGCTCAACACGGCGAGCGCGGCGACGAGCGGTTGCCAGTCGAGGCGCAGGGTTTCGAACGCGGTCATGAACACTCGCAACATGCCCGCGAACGCGCCGACCTTGGCCGCCGCGGCCATGAAACCGGACACGGGCGACGGTGACCCTTGGTACACGTCGGGCGCCCACGTGTGGAACGGCACCGCCGAGACCTTGAACGCGAAGCCGACGAGCAGCAGACCCATCCCGGCGAGCAACACGCCCGAGGTCGTGACGTTCTGCGTCAGGAACGAGCCGATCTCGTCCAGGTTGGTCGAGCCCGTTGCGCCGTACGTGAGCGCAACGCCGTAAAGGAACAATGCAGATGAGAACGCGGAGAGGATGAAGTACTTCATCGCCGCTTCTCGACCGAGGGCCCGGCGGCTATGGAACGCCGCGAGCACGAACAGCGGCAGCGACAGAATTTCGAGGCCGAGGAACGTGACGATCAGATCGTTCGCGACCGCCATGATCATGGCGCCCGACGTGGCGAGCAGGACCAGCACCTGGAACTCGGGGCCCCGCGTCTGGTTCTCGCGTCGCAGCCATCCGTCGCCGATCAGCGTGGCGAGCGCGGCCACCGCGAGCAACAGGCCGACGACGAAAATGCCGAAGCCGTCATTGGCGATCGCGCCTTCCACGGCGCGCGTGGCCGGCCCCCCCACTACCGACGATCCGAACTGGTTGACCACCGCGGGCGAGAGCTTGGCCACTGCTTTCGCGTGCTTGCTGTATTCGCTCCACCGGTAGAACAAGGGCACCGCCGCCGCGCCCAGGGTGACGAGCGTAAAGACGGTGTAGAGCGTCGTGCGATTGCGCTTGATGACTACGGCCGACAACAGCAGCAACAACAAGGCGCCGCCGATCACGAAGAACTCGGGCAGCAACAGCGAGTACTCGACGTGGGGCAGGTGGAAGGTCGAGGCCGTGTTCGTGGTGGTCGGGATCTGCACCGGGATCTGCGTCTGGGCCAGGAGATTCATTACTTCGCCTCTCCGTCAGTGGCGACCCGCACGTGGTGGATCAATCGATCCACCGAAGGGTTGATGCGGTCGAGCACGGGCTTGGGATACACACCCATCCCGACGACGAGCAGCAGCAGTGGCACCATCACGAGCTTCTCGCGCAGGTTCAGATCGAGCATTTTCTCGTTGTCGCCCGTCGGCTCGCCGTGAAAGACGCGTTGGTACACCCACAGCAGATAAATCGCGGCGAGCACTACGCCGAAGGTGGCCACGGCGGCCCACCAACGATGGGGCCCGAAGCTGCCGATCAACACGAGGAACTCGCCGACAAACCCGTTGAGCCCGGGCAAGCCGATTGAGCTCAGCATCACGACCGTGAAGATGCCCGCCAGCACGGGCGCAACCTTTTGCAGGCCGCTGAGTTCGCTGATGGCCCGCGTGTGGCGGCGCTCGTAGATCCATCCGACGAGCAGGAACAGGGCTCCCGTGGACACGCCGTGGTTGATCATTTGGATCACGCCGCCCGACATGCCCTGGCTCGTAAACGCGAACGTGCCCAGCACGATGAAGCCCATGTGCGCCACTGAGGAATACGCGACGAGGCGCTTGAGGTCTTTCTGTACTGCTGCGATCGCGGCGCCGTAGATGATGCCGATCACGGCGAGCGTGATCATGAGCGGCGCCAAGTCGTGCGCCGCTTTCGGGAACAGCTCGAGCGAGAAGCGCAGGAAGCCGTACGTACCCATCTTCAGCAACACACCGGCGAGGATTACCGAACCGGCGGTCGGTGCCTCCGTGTGCGCGTCGGGTAGCCACGTGTGGAGCGGGAACAACGGCACCTTCACGGCGAAGGCCACGCCGAACGCAAGGAAGAGCCAGCGGGCCGTGGCCCCGCTCACGCCCGGGTCCTTCGCCAACGTGATTAGGTCGAAGGTGACGGCGTGGCCGCCACGGGCATGCAGGAAGACCACGGCGATCATGCCCACGAGCAGGAACGCCGAACCGGCCAGCGTGTAGAGGAAGAACTTCATGGCCGCGTAGTCCTTGCGGCCGTGGCCCCAGTTCGCGATCAGGAAGTACATCGGCACGAGCACGACTTCGAAGAAGACGAAGAACAGGAATAGGTCGAGCGCCAGGAACGTGCCCATACAGCCGGCTTCGAGAATCAGGACCCACGCGACGTAGCTCTTGACGTTGTCGCCCACGACCGGCCCGATAAGCGCCAGCGGGAAGAGCAGACCGGTGAGCGCGATCAGGAACAGGCTGATGCCGTCGACACCGAGCTTCCAGTGGATGCCGAAGCTCTTGATCCAGACGTGATCGGTGACGAACTGGTAGTTCCCGTTGCCGGCCTTGAAGCGAATCAGGAGATATGCGGCCAACACACCCGTGGCGACGCTGCCGAGAACGCCGACCATGCGGATCACGTCGAGGCGTTGCTTGGGCAGAACCGCCACGAGCAGCGCCGCCAGTACGGGCACCACCACGAGCGCGGTGAGCAGCGGGAAGCCGGTGGCCGCGTGGAAGTGCGGCGCCTCGGCCGCGAGGAGCGCGTTCACGCGAAGCTCCGGAAGACGACCCAGGCAAGCAAGGCGGCGGTCCCGCCGGCGACGATGAGCGCGTAGCTGCGGACGTAGCCGGTCTGCGCCGTGCGCAGCACCCCGCCGCCCTTACCGACCAGCGTGGCGACGCCGTTGACCGCGCCGTCCACCACGTTTGCGTCGACGCTGAAGGACGCGTCGGCCAAGGCGCGCGACGGGCGCACCACAAGCGTGTCGACGACGGTGTCGGCGTTGTATGCGTTGGCTAACAACCGGGGCTCGAGGGCTGGGATGTCCGTGGCGTTCCACCAGCGGGCCCGGGCGTACAGGACGCCGATCAGGGCGGCGGCAGTTGTGACCGCAACCAGGCCGAGCTTGAGCGCGGTGGAGCTGTGGTATTCGGCGAGCGACTCCCCGAAGACCGGGTGCAAGAAGTTGTGCAGCACCTCGAACCGATGGCTGAACGGCAGGTTGAGGGCACCGCCCACGGTGGCCAACGCGGCGAGGATCACGAGCGGCGCCGTCATGACCCAGGGCGACTCGTGGGGCGCGTGGTCGTCGGTGTGGGCGGGTTCGGCGTCCGCGGCGTCTGCGTGCTCGGCCGCATGACCCTCACCGAAGCGTTCCTTGCCGTAGAAGACGAGGATCACTTGACGGGTCATGTAATAGGCAGTGAGCAGCGCTGTAATGAGTCCGACGGCCCACAACACCGGGCTCTTGTGGAACGCGGCGAGGAGAATTTCGTCCTTCGACCAGAAGCCGGCGAAGGGCGGCACTCCCGCGATGGCGAGCCAGCCGATGATGAAGGTGAACGCGGTGATCGGCATGTACTTGCGCAGCGCGCCCATCTTCTTCATGTCTTGCTCGTGGTGCATGCCGTGGATGACCGAGCCGGCGCCCAGGAACATGAGGGCCTTGAAGAACGCGTGCGTGACCATGTGGAAGATCGCCGCGTCATATGCGCCAGCGCCGACGGCGAGCATCATGTAGCCGAGTTGGCTCACGGTGGAATACGCCAGCACTTTCTTGATGTCGTTTTGTGCGCACGCGATGGTCGCCGCGATAAATGCGGTGGCAACGCCGACTATTGCGATCACGGTGGACGCCGCCGGTGCCTGGGCGAGCACCGGAGCAACCCGGCACAGCAGGTACACGCCGGCGGTGACCATCGTGGCGGCGTGAATGAGCGCGGAGACAGGCGTGGGGCCTTCCATCGCGTCGGGCAGCCAGATGTACAGCGGCAACTGCGCGGACTTGCCGGCGGCGCCCACGAACAGCAACAACGCGATGCCGGTGGCGGTGGACTTGGTGAGTGTCGACTGGTTCAGCGCCGTGAAGTCGAGCGAGCCGATCGTGACGAACACGAGCGACATCGCGAGCATGAACCCGACGTCGCCCACGCGGTTCGTGACGAACGCCTTCTTGCCCGCAGCGGCGGCGGTCGGCCGCTCGAACCAGAAGCTGATGAGCAGGTACGAGCAGGCGCCGACGCCTTCCCACCCGAGGAACGCCACCAGCATCGAGCTGCCCAGCACGAGCATCAACATCGAGAACGCGAACAGGTTCAGGTACACGAAGAACTTCGGATACTTCTCGTCGCCGTGCATGTAGCCGACCGAATACAGATGAATCAGCGTGCCGACGCCGGTGACGAACAACGCCATCGTGATGCTCAGAGGGTCGATGAGCAGCGCGGCGTCGACGTGCAGTGAGCCGGCGGTGATCCATGTGAACAACTTCTGGATGTGGTGGCGCTCTTCACCGTGGAGCTGGAGCAGTCCGGCGAAGGTGATGCAAGCGCTGATGAACGCGCCACCCATCGCCGTGGTAGCGATCCAGCCCGACAGCGGGTCGCCGATGCGCTTGCCGAAGAACAGCAGGATCGTGAAACCGACGAGCGGGCAGAGCGGGATGAAGGCGGCGGCGTCAATCACGTTGGTAGCGCCTAACCCTTCAGGATGTGGAGGTCGTCGGCGGTGGCGTTGGAGCGGCGACGGAAGATAGCCACGATGACCCCAAGGCCAACAACTACTTCGGCGGCGGCCACAACCATCACGAAGAAGACGATGGCCTGGCCTCCAATGTCGTTGAGTTCACGCGCGAACGACACGAAGGTGAGGTTCACGGCGTTCAGCATCAACTCGACGCACATGAACATGATCAACACGTTTCGGCGCACGAGCAGGCCGATCGCGCCGATGCTGAACAGCGCGGCCGCGAGCGTGAGATACCAGGCAACCCCGACCGTCATGAGGTGACCTCCGCGTCGGCCTCTTCGGCTTCGGCCGACGCCTCTTCCTCGACGAATTCTTCGACCACCGCGTCGGCCGCAGCCTTCGCTTCGGCCTCGGCCAGTTCGGCCGCCTCGACTTCGGCCACGTAGTCGGCGTCGACGTCGGTGCCGTCCGAGCGGCGCGACAGCGCGACGGCGGCGACAACGGCGATCACGAGCAGAATCGAGGTCGCCTCGAACGCGAACAGGTACCGCGTGAAGATCACCTCGGCGAGTTGCTCGACGTTCCGCGCGGGCCCTTCGAGCGGGCCGACCACGCTGGGCGCGCCGGTGGTCCATTGGCTGCGCCCGAGGAGCAGCAGCTCGGCGGCCACAAGTGCGACAACGATCACAGCCAGCGGGAACTGGTTCTTCAACGGCTCAGCCGCGACCATCTCTTCTTTGTCCACGCCCAGCAGCATGATCACGAAGAGGAACAGCACGACGATCGCGCCGGCGTAGACGATCACCTGCACCGCGGCGAGGAAGTGCGCGCCTTGCGCCACGAACAACACCGCGACGCCGAACAGCGTCTGCACGAGCATCAGCGCCGCGTGCACCGGGTTGCGCGACACGACCACGCCTATGGCGCCGCCCAGGATGATCACTGCGCCCAGGATGAAGGTCAGCGAGTCGACCTTCGTGGCCGCGAGCAGGGACACGAGATGCATCAGTGGTGCGAGTCCGTCGCGGAATCAGGGCCGTGCGAGTCGGATTCGGTGACAGGTTCGTGCTGGCCGTGTTCGGCCGCGCGTACGCCATAACCGAGTTCGCCCGACCACAGCGGTTGGTCCTCGTAATCCGGATCGCCGCCGGGCGCGGTGGCACGCATCCAGGCCGAGGTGTGCTTGTCGTCGCCCTCACGCCAGTCTTCCCACGGCAACTGCTGGGGCTTGCCGGTGTCGTCGACGATGAGCTCTGTGCGTGTGTAGATCGCGTCCTGGCGGTTCGTGAAGGAAAACTCGAAGAGCTTGGACTCGGTGATGGCCTCGGTGGGGCAGGCCTCGACGCACAGGTCGCAGTGGATGCAGCGCAAGTAGTTGATCTCGTACACGAAGCCGAAGCGTTCGCCCGGCGAGACCGGCGCGTCCGGAGGATTGTCCTTGCCGCGGACGTAGATGCACTTGGCCGGGCACACGCCGGCGCACAGCTCGCATCCGATGCACTTCTCCATGCCGTCCTCGTACCGGTTGAGGACGTGCCGACCGTGGAACCGCTCAGGCTTGGGCCGCTTCGCCTCCGGATACGGGACGGTGACGGTGTGGCCGATCTGCTTGAGCGTGATGCCGAAGCCTTCGAGGAGACCCATCTATTGGCCCACTTTCTCTTCGACTCGCGCGCGGCCGACCTGCATGGCGCGGCTGAGCAGGAACGCAATGGCCAGACCCGCCGGAATCGCGACTGCGGCGTACCACGACTTCACGCGCACAGCTGCGATCACCAAAAGCCAGAACAGCGAAAGCGGAATGAGCAGCTTCCAGCCGAGGTCCATGAGCTGGTCGTAGCGCAGGCGCGGCAGCGTGGCGCGGAACCACACGTAGACGGACAGGAACACCATGAGCTTGGCCACGAACCACAGGATCGGCCACAGCCAGTCCGGCAGGATTCCGAGGATCGGACCGCTCGGCCCGCCCAGGAACAGCGTGACGATGATGGCCGACATCGTGACGGTGTTCATGAACTCGGCCAGGAAGAAGAGCGCGAACCGAATCGAGGAGTACTCGGTGTGGAAGCCGCCGACCAGTTCCTGCTCGGCCTCGACGAGGTCGAACGGCGGTCGGTTGAGTTCCGCAGTGGCCGCAATCATGAAGATGACGAAGGGCACGACGCCGAGACGGATGAGGTTCCACGCCGGCAGGAATCCGCCGGGGCCCGCGCCGCTCTGGTCGAGCGCGATGGCGTGGGTGGACAGCGACCCGGCGAGCAGAACAACCGTCGCGATGGACAGGCCGAGCGCGGCTTCGTAGCTGACCATCTGGGCCGAGGCCCGCACCGAGCCGAGCAGCGGGTACTTCGAGCCCGACGACCAGCCGGCGAGCATCACGCCGTAAACCGAGATCCCGCTCATCGCGAGCAGGAACAGGATGCCGACGGGCGGGTCCGCCAGTTGGAGGTTCGTGGTGTGGTGCGCGATCGAAATCGTGCCGCCGACGGGCACTACCGCGAAGCTCAAGAATGCGGGCACCGCGGACAGATATGGCGCGAGGCGGAACACGCGCTTGTCGGCGCGGTCAGGCAGCAGATCTTCTTTGAAGAACAGCTTGATACCGTCGGCCAGCGATTGGAGCACACCGAATCGTCCGCCCGCCTTGGCCGGTCCGATGCGGTTCTGCATGTCCGAGATCAGCTTGCGCTCGTACCAAACCATGAAGAGCACCGCGACCATGAGCACGGCGAACGTAATGATGGTTTTCAGCGCGACGATCAGCACGACCCCAAGGTCGACGCCGTTGTTGAACAGCGGATCCGCCGCGAACACGTGAACCATCAGACGTTCTCGATCCGGACGTCGGTGACGGGACTGCTGGCGTCGATCAGCGACCGGGCGTCGTCCGCCGACACGTTGACCGGCAGCCACGCGGAACCGAGCGGCACGCCCACGTCCGCCTTCACCGCGACGACGAAACTGGCGTGCGCGCCCGAGACGCGCACCTGCGCACCGGTCGTGACACCGAGACGATCAAGGTCGCGTGGGTTGGCTCGCATCACGACGGGCTTGGCCAGGTTGGCGAGCGACGGCGACGCCGAGTTGGCCCAGCCGTTGTCGTAGAGCATGCGGCCCGCCACCAGACGCAACGAGTACGCGTCGAGCGCAGGCACCGGGATATCGGGGTTGGGCGCCAACGAACCCGCGCTGAACGCGGTGGGCGGCGCGACCACGGTTCCGTCGCCGGCGGCCACGTCAGAGGACAGGCCCGCGGCGTCTGCGACCGCTTCGAGGGTGTCGAAGCCGAGGTCGCCACCGAGCGCTCCAGCCAATTCGGCCGCGATCATCCAGTCCTCCCAGGCCACGCCGGGCACGGGGACTTTCTGGGAGACGCGCGTGACGCGACCCTCGATGTTCGTCGTAGAGCCGTTGCGCTCCGCGAACGCGGCCGCAGGCAGGATCACGTCGGCACGATTCGACGACGGCGACGTGGCCGCCTCGATCGCGATCGTGAAGCCGGCGCCGGCCAACCCGCGTTGGGCGAGGCTCGCGTCGGGCACGTCGGTGGCGGGGTCGGAGCCGAGCAAGATGAGCGCCGCGAGCTTGCCGTTGGCGGCGGCGCGCAACATGGCGCCGGTGTCGAGGCCGTCGCCGGTCGGGGCGAGCCCGGCTCCGATCGCGCCGTGCACGTTGGCGCGGCGCAGCGCCGACAGGAACGTCACACCCGGCACCCGCGCGTTGAGCACGAGCGCGGCGTCGGCCACGAAGTTCGCCGCTTCCGCGGTGGACGGACGACCGAGGATCACGACGGCGCCTGGGGTCTTCAACGCGTCGCGCGCGGCCGTAATCGCCGCGGCCGGGACGGGGCCGATGTCTGTGGCCGGCGCGTCGTCGACCAGCGCGGACGCGACTGCGGCGGCTTCGCCGGGCCGGTACATCAAGCTCGTGGCCGCAAACGGCGTGAATGACGTGGCCGCCGGAGTGAGTTCGATCAGCTTGGTCGTGCCGTTAGTCACCGACTCGCGCAGGCGCAGGAACAGCACGGGGAGTTCTTGCTTGAGGTCCGGGGCGAGCAGCAAGACCACCGGCGCCGCACAGGCCTCGTCGATCGTGGCCTTGGGCAGGCCGAGTACGACTTCCGCGGGCAGTCCATCGTCGAGTTGGCAGTCGACGTTGTTCGTGCCGATTACATCCTTGGCCAACTTGGCCCAGGCGAACGCGTCCTCGTTGGTGAGGCGGGCGCCGCCGATGATCCCGACCGATGACGGGCCGTGGCGGTCGAGCGCGTCCTTGATGCCCTTGGCCGCGGCGGCCAGGGCTTCGCCCCAACTCACTTCGACAAGTTCGCCGTGCTTGCGCACCATCGGCGCGGTGACGCGGGTGGCCGTGTTGTTGATCGACTCATACGCGAACCGGCCCTTGTCGCAGAGCCAGCTGTGATTGACCGGGTCGCTGTCGATGCCGATGTAGCGGGTGAGCTCGGTGCCCGAGGACTGCACGGCGATACGGCAGCCGACCGAACACGTGGTGCACGTTGACTCGGCCGACTCCAGGTCCCACGGACGCGCGGCAAACCGGTAGGGCTTCGAGGTGAGCGCGCCGACGGGGCATAGCTGCACCGTGTTGCCGCTGAAGTAACTGGCAAAGGGCTCGTTCGGGAAGGTGTTGATTTCGGTCTCGACGCCGCGCTGGATGAACTGGATCAGCGGGTCGCCCGCCACCTCGTCGGCGAACCGCGTGCAGCGGTCACACAGAATGCAGCGCTCGCGGTCGAGCAACACCAAGTCGCTGAGCGGGATGGGCTTCTCGCGGTGGCGCTTCTCTTCGACCATGCGGCTTTCGCCCGGGCCGAACGCGATCGTGTTGTCCTGCAGCGGGCATTCCCCGCCCTTGTCGCAGACCGGGCAGTCGAGCGGGTGGTTGACGAGGAGAAACTCGATGACACCGTCTTGCGCCTTGAGCGCTTTCTCGCTGCGCGTTTCGACCTTCATGTCCGGCGTGCACTCGACCAGGCAGGCAGGCGACAACATCGCACCGCGGCCGCTGTCGACCTCCACCAAACACATGCGGCACATGCCGACGGGACGCAGACGCTCGTGGTAACAGAAGCGCGGGATGTGCGAACCGACTCGTTCCGCCGCTTCGATCAGCAGCTCGCCCTTGTCCGCATAGACGAGTTGGCCGTCGATCGTGACGGGCACACCGGGCGGCGGGGGCGGCGGCGCTTCGACCTCTTCGACGGTCTCGGCCACGGCCTCTTCGGTCGCCTCTTCGTCCTTCTCAGTGACCTTTTCGTCAGACACTGGCGCGCACCTCGATCAGCTTGCGCGGGTTGCGCGCGATGTAGGCGTCGAACTCGGGCCGGAACCGGCGCAGCGCGCTCATCAGCGGCGATACCACTGATGGACCGAGGTCACAGATGGTCGTCTTCTTGTACGGGAACGGCGCGTAGGCAGGTTCGCCGGGCGTGACGTTCGGACCCGGGAACGGCCCCGGGCTGATGTTGTCGCTGACGTCGAGCAAGAGGTCGAGGTCTTCGGGGCGGCCATGACCCGCGAGGATGCGGGCCAAAATCGTCTCGAGCCAGCTCGTGCCTTCGCGACACGGGGTGCATTTGCCGCAGCTCTCGCGGGCGTAGAACTTCACGAGCCGCCAGCAGGCGCGCACCATGTCGGTGGTTTCGTCCATGGCGACGATCGCGCCCGAGCCGAGCATCGCGCCCTGGGCGCCCACCAGCGACGCCTCCATCGGCATGTCGAGATGTTCGGGGAAGAACCAGGGCGACGAACCGCCGCCCGGAATGAACGCCTTCAACTCGTTGTCGTCACGAATACCGCCGCCGAGCGACGGGTCGTAGAAGACCTCGCGGAACGTGACGACGCCGCACTCGATTTCGTACGTGCCGGGCTTCTTCACGTGGCCCGACACCGCAATGAGCTTGGTGCCGTTGGACTTTTCGCTGCCCAACGCGGCGAAGGCTTCGGCGCCGTTGACCAGGATCCATGGGAGGTTCGACAGGGTCTCGACGTTGTTCACGATCGTCGGGTTCATGTAAAGGCCCATCACCGCCGGGAAGTACGGCGGCTTCGGCCGCGGCATGCCTCGCTTGCCTTCGAGCGATTCGAGCAGCGCGGTTTCGTCGCCCACGATGTAGGCACCCGCGCCCCAGTGCAGCGTGACGTCGACGGACCAGTCGGAACCGAGGATGTTCTTGCCGATGTAGCCCGCGGCGTACGCGTCGTTCAACGCTTGCGCGATCCGCTCTTGCGCGTGCGCCATCTCGCCCCGGACATACAGGAAGACCTGGCTGGCTTTGCAAGCCCATGCCGCGATCAACGCGCCTTCGATCACCATGTGGGGATCGCGCTCCATGATCGTGCGGTCTTTATGCGTACCGGGCTCGGACTCGTCGCCGTTGACCACGATCCAGTGCGGGAAGGGCGCGGTGTCGAGGAAGTGCCACTTGTTCCCGGCCGGGAAGCCGGCTCCTCCTCGCCCTTGCACGGTGGCGCCGGTAACGATGTCGACGACCTCGGTCGGTGTCATCGCCATGGCCTTGCGCAGCCCCTCGTAGCCACCGGTGCGCAGGTACCCGTCGAGCGTGTGCGCGTCGGCGACGTCGAAGCGGGCGCTAACGATCTTCGGGATATCCGCACGCACGGTCATTCGCTGTGTTCTCCCGTTTGACCGGCGTTGGACCAGCGGTCGGTGGGCGTTTGGCGGACCTTGGCCAGGACGCCGTGCACGGGGATGTCGCTCTGGCCGGCGCGCAGCTGCGCCACCAGGTTGTCGAAAGCCTCGGGCGTGACGTTCTCCTGGTAGCGGTAGTTCACCTGCAGCGCGGGAGCGACCGTGCAGGCGGCCGAGCACTCGACTTCTTCCAAGGTGAACATGCCGTCGGGCGTGGTGCCGCCAACTGGAACACCGAGGCTCGATTGACAGTGCTCGAGCAGTTCGTAGGCGCCGCTGAGCATGCACGAGATGTTCGTGCAGACCCCGACGAGGTACTTCCCCGTCGGGTGCAGCTTGAACATTTCATAGAAGGTCGCGGTGCCGTAGACCTGCGCCGACGTGCACCCGATCAACTCGGCAATGTGCTCCATGGCGTCCTCGGCCAAATACCCGTCCTGCTCCTGCGCGAGGTGGCACAAAGGCACAAGCGCTGAGCGAGGTTTGGGGTACCGGGCGATGATCGCCTGGGCCGTCACCAGGTTGTTCGCGCTGAACCGAGCCATACGATTCCGACACTAGTGAATTGCTTCACTTGGCCGAGAGTTGGTCTGACTTAGATCAGGCCTTCGTCGTCGAGGAAGCCCTTGGCGATAACCGCGGCGTCTTCCTTGTCGATGTCGAAGGCCTTGTTCATCTCGATCAACTTGGCCGTGGTCAGCTTCGCGGTGATGGCGTTCGTGGCCGATTTGAGGGCGGTGTTGCTGCCCAGTTCGGTGCTGACGACAGGCAACACGTTGTCCGCGGCGAGCATGTGCTTGTCGTCGCCGAGCAACACATATCCCTTCGACGCGATCGCGCCGGCGGTCGAGAACAGCAGCCCAACATCGATCGAGCCGGCGTCGAGCGCGTCGCCGACCTGATTGGACTCGAGCGCCGTGTAGTTCTTCGACAAGTCGAGGCCGTACGTCTTCTTGAGCCCGGGCAGGCAGAACGGATTTGTCTCGCAGTCCGCCGGCGCGCCGATCTTGAGGCTCTTGCCCTTCGATGCAAGGTCCGACAGGGACTTCAGGCCGTATTTGTCGGCGGTGGCCTTCGTGACGACGAACGCGTTCGTGTCCACGGCTTCGCTCGCTGTGAGTGCCGTTAGCCCCAGCGGCGTGAGGTAGGTCTCGAGCTTCTTGGCGGTTTCGACGACGTCGCCGGTTGCCTCGCCCTTCTTGTTGTTGAGGCCTTCGAGCATGGACGCCGCGTATTCGGGCGCAAAGTTGATTTCCTTGGCCTTGAACGCGTCGAGTTCGACGGGGCGGTAACCGCCGAGGGTCTTGATCGATGTCGCGTATCCCTTCGCGGCCAACCCCTGCTTGTAGATCTCGGCGAGGATCGCCGACTCGCCGAAGTCCTGCGCGCCAATCGTGACCGCGACCTTCTTGCCGGCCGCGGTGGTGTCGCTGGTCGAGGACTTCTTGTCGTCGTCTTTACCGCAGGCCGCACCAATGAGACTGATGCCGAGGGCCAGGGCAATCAGGGTGGTGGTCGAACGCTTCACGTTTGAGTTCCTTTCGAGGACACACGTTGAGGCTCCGGCGCCCGCCAAGGCATAGCCCGGCGGGTGAGAACACCGAAGGCGAGGTCGACCGCTAGCGCGCACAAGGCCACGGCAACTGCACCCGTGAGCAATTTGGCGTCGTCGCGTTGGCGGAAGCCCTCGTTGATAAACGATCCGAGACCGTTGAAGCCAACGTATGCGCCCAGGGTCGCGGTAGCAATTACCTGCAGTGTCGCGATTCGGACACCGGTCAGAATCAGCGCCATCCCACTTGGTATCTCAACCCGCGTCAGCACCTCGAGCGGGCGCATGCCCATCCCCCGCGACGCCTCGACGATGGACGGATCGACGCTGCGAATGCCGGTGTACGCATTCGTGAACATCGGGGGCGCCGCCAAGATCACGAGCGCGATGAACGTCGGCCAGAAACCAAGGCCGAACCCGTAGCGCAGCGAGATTGGGAAGAGCAGCGCGAGGATCGCCAGGGACGGCACGGCCCGCCCGACGTTGACAATCGACTGCGCCAACAAACCGCCGCGCTTGGAGCGGCCTAGCCACACCGCGGGTGGCAGCGCGACCAACGCCGCGGCGAGAACCGACGCGCCGGACAGCCGCAGGTGTTCGATCGTGCGGTGGCCGATGCCGCGGGCGCCACCCCAGTTCGACGCGGTGCTCACATACGTCGTGAACTCATGCAGCATGCTCATCTACCGAGCCGCCGTTTTGCCCGCTGCCAAGGGGTGGCGAACCGTTCGACACCAACGAGTGCCGTGTCGAGGGCGATGGCCATGATCACGCTGAGGCCGCCCCCGACCATGATTTCGGTGTTGAAGTCGCGGGACAGTCCTGAATCGATGAACGCGCCGTACCCGCCCTGGCCGATCAGCCCGGTCACTGTCACGAGACCGACGGTCGTGACCGTCGCGATGCGCAGCGCGGCCACGATCGCCGGCGCGGCCAACGGAAGATCGACGGTGACGAACCGACGGATCGGCTGGTAACCCATGCCGTCGGCCGCGTTGAGGACGTCCGGGGGCACGCTCTCAACGCCGGACACGATGTTGCGAATGAAGATTGCGAGCGTGTAGCTGACGAGGCCGATCTCTGACGTGAGCGTGTTGAAGCCGGTGATCGGGAGCAGGAACGCGAACAACGCGAGGCTCGGGATGGTGTAGAGCAGCCCCGCGAAACCGGCGATGGGGGTGAAGGTCCAGCGGAAGCGCAATGCGATCGCGGACAGTACGAGTGATATCGCGAACCCGACGCCGACCGCGATCAGCGTGAGCCGCAAGTGCTCGAAGGTCGCGCTTTGGATCTGAGCGGTGTGGCGGCCGACCCAGTCCCACCAAATCAGGCTGTCCTTATTCACGGCGGTGCTCATCGTGCATGACCGCGGCGATCGTGACGACGTCGAGAGAACCGGTCGGTTTGCCCGCGTCGTCGACGACGATCACGGAGAGAACGCCCTGCGCGACCAACGCGTCGAGTGCTTCGCGCAGACCGGCGCGGTGCGACACGGTCGGCAGCCCGGTCACGTCGGCCGGCACGGCCGCGAGTTTCGCGTCAGACACCCGGCGCAACGCGAGGCGGCGCAGCGCACGTTCGTTGCCGAGGAACGCTTCGACGAAGAGACTGGCGGGCGCGCGCAATAGTTCGTCGGGCGGACCGAACTGTGCGAGCACGCCGCCGACGTTGAGCAAGGCGACGCGGTCAGCGAGCTTGATGGCCTCGTCGATGTCGTGCGTTACGAACACGATCGTCTTGCGAACGCGTCGTTGCAGCGCGATCAATTCGTCCTGCAGACGCAACCGCACGATCGGATCGACCGCCGAGTAGGGCTCGTCCATGAGGAGGACCGGGGGGTCGGCGGCGAGCGCACGCGCCACGCCCACGCGCTGCTGTTGGCCACCCGACAGCGCCGCGGGGTAACGCCTGAGCAAGGACGGATCGAGGCCGACGAGATCGACGAGTTCGTCGACCCGCGCGCGAATGCGCTCCTTGTCCCAGCCCAACAACCTGGGCACGGTGGCGATGTTGGCCGCGATCGTGCGGTGTGGGAACAGGCCCGCCTGCTGGATGACGTAGCCCATCCCCCGCCGCAATTCGTGCAACGGCACGGTGCGCGTGTCCCGCCCGAACAGTTCGATCGTGCCGCTCGTGGGCTCTTCGAGCCGGTTGATCATGCGCAGCGTCGTGGTCTTGCCGCAGCCTGAAGGTCCGACCAATGCGGTGAGGCTGCCTTCGGGCAAATCGAGGCTGAGATCGCTGACGGCCTCCACCGACGAACCGGCGAAGCGCTTACTGACCGCGCGCAGCCGTATCGCCGTCGGCGCGTCCATCGACTGAGCTTAGAAGCGCGCCTCCATTAACTTGGAGTGATCGTGGCTAGGGAGTCGTTACTGAAACAGTCGTGGCGCGAGGCGCGCGAGACCATGTCGCGGTTCGTCGCAGGCAATCAATGGTTCAGCGTTGTGGTGGCTGCGCTGTTGCTGGCGACCATTGGCTTCGTGATCGGTCAGACCCGCGGGGAACACGACGCTACGCCGACGAATTTGCGCGCCGACCAGCAGGCCTTGTCGACCAGCACCACGGCGGTGGGCTTCACCGAGCCCACGTTTCCCGTGACGGCTCCGACGATTCCGCCGCCCTACGGCCCCACGATCCCAGGCCTCGGGTTCATCTCGCCCCAGCCAACCACCCGCGGCAGCGCCACCGCCACAACGACGCGTTCAGCGACCACCACCACCTCCGGATCCACCGCCACGACGGTCGCCGCAGGTTCGGGCGCGACCACCACCACGGCCACCACCACGCCCCCGTTTGTGATCGCCCCGTCGGCGTTCAACCTCAACCGCATCGCGTATGTCGCCAGCGGCGGCACGTGGAGCGTCAACCCCGACGGGTCCGATGCGCAGCCGATCACCGCGAACGCGTTCACTCCCGCGTGGTCGCCGAATCACACGATGATCGCGTTCTCGAATGCGGATAAGCCGGGCGGCAGCCTGTTCACGATCTCGTCGAGCGGGACGCGCACGCAACTCACGCCGGCCGGCACGCGCGACATCTCGCCGACCTGGTCGCCCGACGGAACCCAGCTCGCCTTCGCCCGCGACACGAACAGCATTTGGGTGGTCAATCGCAGCGGGTCGGTTGCCCATCAGATCACCACGAGTAGTTGCATCAACTACGACCCAACCTGGTCGTCGGACGGCACGCATATCGCGTTCTGGTCCAGTCGCGACCAGTGCGGTTCAGGCAGCTTCGAGTTGTACGTGATGAACAGCGACGGCACCAACGTCAGGAAGCTGGGCACGGCGAAGAACAGCGGGGCGCCGGCGTTCAGCCCCGATGGCGGCACGATCGCCTACTCCAGCGACCAGAACAGCGGCTCGTCCGGCACCGAGATCTACACGATCAAGCTCGACGGCACGGGAGTGAAGCGGCTCACGGTGTCGCCCGGTGAGGACACCGATCCCACATGGTCGCCCGACGGAAGCCGCATCGCGTTTCGAAGCGACCGCGGCGCCAGCGGCGGGATCTACACGATGAAGGCCGACGGTACCGACGAGCGTTTTGTGGTCAGCGGCGCCCAACCCAGCTGGAGCTAACCGCTCGTTACGGGGTCGCGATGAGACGGGCAGTTCTACCCATCGACTTGGAGCAGTCAGATGAAACAGTATGAGGCATGTTCGATTTTCTGGGGCGATTCCGGGCTGCTGGCCCGATAATTATTGCGGTACTGAGCCTCGTGGCCGGCGTAACCGCGTTCGCGCTGACCTCCGGCGACGACGGTGAATCGTTGGACGCGACGAACACCACCCTCGTGGTGGACCCGACCATCACGACGGATGCGAGCCCACCCTCATCGACGACGAGCACGAGTACGGATACCTCAACGACCCTGGCAACCACCACGACTCGCAAGCCAACAACAACAACGCCCCCCACCACCGCGTTACAGACACTCGTGCTGTCGATGGTCGGAGTTGGCGTGGGGACGCCTTGTCACGACGCGGCGACTACGACCACCAGCGGCTCAGGCGGCTACGAGATCGACGGCTGCTTCTTTGGCAGCTTTTGGCCCGCGTCAGAAAGCAACGTCCATGTGACCCTTCGAAGCGACCTCGGATTCGTAGGCCCAATCTCGTACCCGTGTCATGTGAGCGAGGGGCAGTGCCACGGTTACCACGGGCTGGGTCCTCAGGAACGCGCCGTCGACCAACGCGAGTGTTTCTGGCTTACAACCTCCGACCCAGGGTGGACAACGAAGTCCGCAGAAGTCTGCATGGTTTGGCGACATCGCTAAGGCGGCGTCTCGATCGGTTCACACGCGCGGTTCGAGCAGGTAGTGCGAAACCATCCACTCGTCGCCGTCGTGGTAGCCCCAGATCTCGCGGGTTGAGAGCAGGAACAGCCGCCAGTTGGCGAGCAACACCTTGGCGTGGCGGGGCGTGCTGTCGGCACTGAGAATCCGTTGCGCCTGCGCGCGGTTGGCGTCGAGTCGTTCGAGCCACGCTTCGAGTGTCTTGGCGTAGTGGGTGCCACTCACTGCCCACCGCTGGGTGACGGCGAGGTCGTCGGCGAAGTGCAGCATCAGGTCGTGCGACGGCATCGTGCCAGCGGTGAAGAAGCGTTCCGCGGCCCAGGTGTTCTCGAAGCGATACGCGAGGCGGCGGTGGGAGAAGACGTGGATGAACGCCTTGGCGTCGGGCTTGAGCCACTTGCCCACGCGACGCAGCAACTCTGACCAGTTGCGCATGTGCTCGAACATCTCGACGGACATCACGCGGTCGAACGTGCGGCCCGGGTCGAAGTCGTTCACGTCGGCGGTGAGGATCGTCAGCTTGTGGGTGAGGCCCTTGCGGTCGCGCTCGGCCTCGATCCATTCGCGCTGCCGGTTCGAGTTCGACACGCCGGTGACTTTCACGTCGTAGTGCTCGGCCAGATACAGCGACAGTGCGCCCCAACCACAGCCGAGGTCGAGGATCTCCATGCCGTCGCACACGCCGGCGCGCTCGACAGACAGCTTGAGCATCGCCTCCTCGGCGTCGCCGATGTTCGTGACGCCCTCAGGCCAGTAGCACCCGCTGTATTTCCGGCGGGGGCCGAGGATCAACGCCATGAACTCTGCGGGCAACTCGTAGTGCTGCTCGTTGGCCTTGGCGGGCACTTCGGCGACGGGCCCCGTCTTCATGTGGGCAACCAGATCGCGCAAGCGGGCGTCCTGGGCTTCGACGCCGCCTCGCTCCTCGTCGCGGTGGCGTTTCCAGGTGGCCGCCCGTGAAGCAACACGAAGCAGCGAATCTGGCAACAGGCCAGACCCGAGCGCACTATCGAGCATGGCGTAGCGGCGTGAGGTCATAACGATTCTTCATCCGGAGCACGCGCCGACACCGGATGACGTTGGTGCGAGTTGCGGTGATCGGCGCGGGGGTTTCGGGGCTTGTTACAGCCCATCTGCTCGCGCGGGCCCACGATGTCACCGTGTTCGAAGGGGGCGACTACCCGGGCGGGCACACCAACACGGTGCGGGTCGACACCGAAGACAACACGTATTTCGTTGACACCGGGTTCATCGTGTTCAACGATCGGACCTACCCGAACTTTCACCGTCTGCTGCGCGAACTCGGCGTGGGGTGGCAGCCCTCGAACATGAGCTTCGGCGTCACCGACGACAGCGGCAGCTTTGAGTACGCCAGTACCGGCGTGAACGGCGTGTTCGCCAAGCGCTCGCACGTCGCGACGCCGTCGTTCTACCGGATGCTCAGCGACATGAATCGGTTTCAGAAGCAGGCCCGCGAACTACTCGACGGGCGAGGCGACGACCCAACGTTCGGGGACTGGCTCGAGGCGAACAACTACTCGCGGCAGTTCATCGACAAGCTGATCGTGCCGCAGGCGTCGGCGGTTTGGTCGGCGGACCCAAAACAGATGTGGTCGTTCCCGGCGAAGTTCCTCGCCCAATTCTTCGACAACCACGGGATGCTCGCCTTCCGGAATCGTCCCAAGTGGCGCACGGTCGTTGGCGGTTCGCATAGCTATGTACAGAAGATCGTCGAGTCGCTCGGTGACCGAGTGAAGCTAAACGCGCCAGTTCGCGAGGTGCGTCGTTGTGAGGACCGCGTGCTCGTTGTTCCAGTGGGAGGCGAGCCACTCGAGTTCGACGAAGTCGTGTTCGCCATCCACTCGGATCAGGCGCTCCGGATACTCAGTGATGCGACCGCGACTGAGCGCGCCGTGCTGGGCGCGATCCCGTATCAAGCCAACGAGGCCGTGCTGCACACCGACCGCCGGCTCCTACCTCGGCGTCGGCGTGCCTGGGCCAGTTGGAACTTCCACCTACTCGCCGAGCCGCCACCGAAAACGACGGTCACGTACCACATGAACCGTCTGCAATCGCTGACGGCGGACCGCGAGTTCTGCGTGACGCTCAACCACTCGGCCGGCATCGACCCGTCCAAGGTGATCAAGCGGATCGAATACGCGCACCCCGTGTTCACCCCTGAAGGCATGGCCGCGCAGGCCCGGCACGGTGAGATCAGCGGCCACAACCGCACGCACTATTGCGGCGCGTACTGGAGTTGGGGCTTTCACGAAGACGGCGTGAACAGCGCGCTGCGCGTCGCCCAGGCATTCGGGATCGACGGCATTTAGGTGCAGTCGGCCATTTACGAAGGCATTGTGCGCCATCGCCGCGTTTCCGAACGCGAGCACGCGTTCACCTACAGGATCGCGATGCAATACGTGGACCTGGACGAAGTGGACCAGCTAGTCGGCGGCCGGCTCGTCAAGTCCGGCTTCGGCGTCACGCGTTTCCGTCGTTCCGATTTCTACGGCGACCCCGCGGTGTCGTTGGCCGACGCGGTACGCGGCCTCGTGCACGAGCGCACCGGTCGCACGCTCGACGGCCCCATCCGCTTGCTGACGCACCTGCGCTCGCTGGGCCACTGCTTCAACCCGGTCAGCTTCTACTACTGCTTTGCCGCCGACGGCGAGCGACTGGAAGCGCTCGTCGCCGAAGTAACCAACACACCGTGGGGTGAGCGTCACGCGTACGTGTTGGCGCGGCCTGCCGACTCCGACGGCAAGGCGGTGCTGTCCGGCAGCTTCGCCAAGGAGTTCCACGTCTCCCCGTTCATGGGGATGGACCAGCGCTACTCGTGGAAGGTGCCGGCACCCGGCGACTCGCTCTTCGTGCACCTCGAATCGAACCAGCACGCTGAACGCGTCTTCGACGCGACCCTGCAACTCGACCGCAAGCCCTTCGACCGTCGGACGCTCCGACGCGTCGCACTGCGCTACCCCACCGCTAGCCGGCGCATGTTGTTGCTCATCTACATCCACGCCCTCGTCTTGCGCCTCAAAGGCGTCAAGGTCAAACCCCATCCAGGAGTAGTCGCACCGTGATCGAACGTCCCGCCCGCTCGGCCGTTTTGGCCGTCCTCCGCCGGATCAACGTCGGCCGCATCACGATCCATGAAGGTGGACGCAAGTATGTGTGCGGCCCCGGGAACGGCCCGGAGGCGACCATCCGCGTCCACGTCGACAAGGCCTGGCCGATGCTGCTGCGCGGCGGGACGGGCTGCGTGGACGCCTACGTCGATGGTCTCTGGGACACCGACGACTTGACGGCCGTGTTCCGCGTCGCCGCCCGCAACATCGGACGCGTCGACGCGCTGCGCAAGAAGTTCGGCTTCTTCGGCACGCCGTGGTTGCGCGCGCGGGACGCGTTCGCGCGCAATACGCCCGAGCGCAGCCGCAAGGACATCTCCGCGCACTACGACCTTGGCAACGACATGTTCTCGCTCATGCTCGATCCGAAGATGATGTACTCGTGCGCCTTCTTCGAGAAGCCAGGCGCCACGCTGGCCGAAGCATCAGACCGCAAGCTCGAAACGGTGTGCGAGAAACTCGATCTTGGCCCTGACGATCACGTCGTTGAGATCGGCACCGGCTGGGGCGGCTTCGCCGTCTACGCCGCCAGCACGCGCGGCTGCCGAGTCACCACCACCACGATCTCGCAGGAGCAGTACGACGTGGCCGTGAAGCGCGTCGCCGAAGCCGGCGTCGAACACCTCGTGGACTGCCGCCTCGACGACTACCGCGACATGAGCGGCCAGTACGACAAGTTGGTGTCGCTTGAAATGATCGAGGCCGTGGGCCACAAGGACTTCGGCACCTACTTCGCGCAGTGCTCAACGCTGTTGAAGGCGGACGGCCTCATGCTGCTGCAGGCGATCACCATCGACGACCGGTCCTACGACATCTCCAAGATCACCAAGAGTTTCATCCGCACCTACATCTTCCCGAACGGCTGCCTGCCGTCAGTGCAGGTGATGGCCGACAACGTCGCCAAGCGCACGAACATGCGCGCGATCGACCTCGAGGACTACACCCCGCACTACGCCGAGACACTGCGGCAGTGGCGCACCAACTTCTTCGCCAACACCGAGACGCTCGACGAACTTGGCTACGACGAGAAGTTTCGGCGCCTCTGGCACGGCTACCTCAGCTACTGCGAAGCCGGCTTCGAGGAGCGCCACATCGGATTGGTGCAGATGGTGTTGGCCAAGCCCGACTACCGCGTCGGACTGAGAAAGCCGCAAGCGGCCTTCGCCAGCTAGCGGTCGACCTCGCCCATCACCGGGTCGACTGAGGAAATCACCGCAACGGCGTCGGCGATCAAACCCCCGCGCAGCATCACCGGCAACGACTGCAGGTTCACGAAGGACGGGCCGCGGATGTGCAAGCGGTACGGCTTCGACGTGCCATCGCTCACGAGGTAACAACCGAGTTCGCCGCGGGGCGACTCGACGGCCACGTAGACCTCACCTTCAGGGACCTTGAAGCCCTCGGTGAAGATCTTGAAGTGGTGGATCAACGCTTCCATCGACTCGTCGATACGCGAGCGCGGCGGCGGCGTGACCTTCTTGTCGAGCGTGCGGTACGGCCCACTCGGCATGACGTCGAGAATCTGGCGCACGATCCGCAACGACTCGCGCATCTCGTTCAGGCGGATGGCGTAGCGGTCGAACGCGTCGCCGTACGTGCCGACGACCACGTCGAACTCCATCTGGTCGTAGTGGAAGTACGGCATGTTGCGCCGAAGGTCCCACTCGACACCCGTCGAACGAAGCACCGGCCCCGTAGCCGACAGGGCGATCGCCTGCTCGGGAGTCAACACGCCGACGCCTTGCGTGCGCTGCGTAAAGATCGGCTGGCCCGTCAACAACACGTCGTACTCGTCGAGGCGGGGCGGGATCGCGTCGAGGAGAAACAGCACGTCGTCGCGCCATCCGTCGGGCAGGTCGGCGGCCGAACCACCCACACGGATGTAGTTGTGGTTCATGCGAAGGCCAGTGACCTTCTCGAGGAAGCTGAGCACCAACTCGCGTTCGCGCCAGCCGAAGATCATCATGGAGACCGCGCCGACATCCATGCCGTTCGTCGCCATGAACAACAGGTGGGAGCTGATGCGGTTCAGCTCGGCCATCAGCATACGGATCCAAATCGCCCGCTCGGGGATCTCGATGCCGAGCAACTTCTCGACGGCCATCGCGAACACCATCTCGTTGTGCAGCGGCGAGAGGTAGTCCATGCGGGTGACGTTCGTGCCACCCTGCGTGTACGTCAGGTACTCGGCCTGCTTCTCCATACCGGTGTGGAGATAGCCGATGACGGGTTTGGTGCGGACGACGGTTTCGCCGTCCAGTTCCAGCATGAGTCGCAGGACGCCGTGCGTGCTCGGGTGCTGCGGCCCCATGTTGATGATCATCGTCTGATCGTCGGTGGACTCGATCGACAGGTCGTTGGCGTCGAGTTGCGGGCCTTCGGGTAGGCGCAGCACCGCGCCTTGCTCCTTCAGCAGCTCCATCGCGGATGTGTCCGCGGTGGGGTCCATTTCCTGGCGCCCCTCAGACGTCAGCTCCGTGTCTTCGTTGACGGTCGACATCTACTTGGAAGCCCTCGGCGCTTTGAACTGCACGGGCACGCGCACGTCCTCGAAGTCCTTGCGCAAGGGATGGCCTTCCCAGTCCTCCGGCATCAGGATGCGGGTGAGGTCGGGGTGCTCGTCGAACACGATGCCCATCATGTCGAACGCCTCGCGCTCCATCGCTTCCGAGCCGGGGTACAGATCGAACAGCGTGTGGATGTGAGGGTCTTCAGCGGGCACTTGGATGCGGATGCGCACGCGGGTGGCTTCGCCCATGTTCAGCAGCCCGACCACAACTTCGAACCGTTCAGGCTCGATGCCCTCGGGGAGCGCGCGGCCCGGATGCGTGAGGTAGTCGACGGCGGTGAGGTCGACGCACATGTTGAACCCGGCGTCTTTGTATTCCGCGACCTTCGCGACGTACTCGTCACGCGAGACGTGCACCACGTCGGCGACGTCCGTCATGCGCGCGCGGTTTCGAGCAATACGCCGGCGCCCGCACCGGTGGCATCGCGACGCTTTGTGATCTCACCGCTCTTGATGCCTTCGTGCAAGGTGAGGATCGCATGGAGCAGCGTCTCAGGACCCGGAGGGCACCCGGGTGCGTAGACGTCGACCGGCACGATCTGGTCGACACCCTGGACGATCGCATAGTTGTTGAACATGCCGCCGCTCGACGCGCACACGCCCATCGAGATGACCCACTTGGGCTCCATCATCTGGTCGTAGACCTGGCGCAGCACCGGCGCCATCTTCTGGCTGACGCGTCCGGCCACGATCATCAGGTCGGCTTGGCGCGGCGACGCGCGGAACACCTCCATGCCAAACCGCGAGATGTCGAAGTTCGCGGCGCCGGTCGCCATCATCTCGATGGCGCAGCAGGCCAAGCCGAATGTGGCCGGCCACACGCTGTTGTAGCGCGCCCATTTCACGAGGTCTTCGAGCGTGCCGGTGAGGAAGTTGTGGTTGAGGTCTTCGAGGCCCATGACTACGCCGCGTCCGTGTGCGCGGCCGTGCCGATGCGACGGATCGTCGACTCACTCGTACGCGTCGTGGTGCTGCCGGTAGCGATCGAGTTGAGCTTGGTCATGCTCTTGGCGGGGCCCCAGTCGAGCGCGCCGTTCGCAATCAGGTAGGCGAAGCTCACGACTACGGCGAGCGCGAACACGATCATCTCGACGAGGCCGAAGGTGCCGAGCTTGTCGAAGATCACTGCCCACGGATAGACGAAGACGATTTCGATGTCGAAGACGATGAAGATCATCGCCACGAGATAGAAGCGCACCGGGAATCGCTCGGCGGGTTCGCGCGTCGGCACGATGCCGCACTCGTATGGCGCTTCCTTCGCCGCGGTCCGCCGCTTCGGTGCGAGCAGGCTCGACGCGAAGAACGACGCACCGGCGAAAATCGTCGCGAGGACGAACATCATGAGCAGCGGCAAATAGTCGGCCATGTGGTTCGTCCTCTCTCGTTGCCGTTATGCAGTAGCGGGCGTTGGTGCCGCCGTCCGCAACGCCATGATCCGCTTGTCCCGCCGATGCAGCGCATGGCACACGACGGCGAACACGATGCCGGACGAGATCACTGTCATCACCTGCGGGAACCGGGTAGACCCGAGGTCGCGCTCCACCAGGATTGTCGTGACGGGCTTGGACGGGTCGGCGACGGGCGTGGGCGGCTTTCCACCCGGCGGCGTCACCTGGGGCAGTACCGGAGCGACGGCCACGGCGACGTAGTGGGCCGAGTGATGCAAGAAGAAGAACTTGTGGTGGATCTTCCAGAACAGGATCTTCTTCGGCAGCACGCTCGAGCAAGATTCCTTGGGCCCGAGGCAGTTGTCGCCGCCGGTTTCGTAGCCGCCGACGAGCACGTAGTCGCTGCTCTCGGAGAACTCCGGTGCGAACCGGAGTTGTGCGGGTGTCGGATCCTTGATGATTGGGCCCTCGTGACCCATCTTCGGTTTGCGGCCAGACTTGGTGATGAACGCGTCAGCTGCCGCCTGAGCATCGGCCAGCACCGGCGACCCGACCTTGGCCAGCTTCTTCCAACCACCGGGAAAATCGCGCAGCGCCTTGGTCACGCCGTTCGACAGGTCGGTCTGAGCCGACGAGTGAATGACTTCCTGCACCTTCCAACTCGGGTCGCGACCCTTGATGCCCTGGCCGTAGAACGCCCACGTGAGCGAAAGCAACATCATCCAACCGCTCAGTCCGGCAACGGCGACGAGGAACCCGACGCGGGCCCCGAGATTGGTCGCGAGCAGCAAGTAGATGGTGCCGGGAAGGATGGCTATCGCGGTGACGATGATGAGAAAACCGCGGACTTGGGGATCCCAACTCAGTGCGCCCAAGAGGAGTTCGTGCACTACAGGCTCCGCTCGTATTCGACGATGGCCCGGATCTGGGCCTCGGACAACATTTGACCAAAGCCCGGCATGCGCCCGGTACCGACACCGCGCGCGCCGTACGGCTTTTGGTACTCCGAGCCGAGGGTGACGAACTCGATGTGCTTGAGCATGTCGGGGAACTGCCGCAGCGTGACGCCATCGATCAAGCTCGGACCGAAGGCGCCGGACCCGGGGGCTTCAGGCTCGCCGTAGGACCAGCCCTTGGTGTGGCAGCGCGAGCAGAACTGATCGAACAGCGTGCCACCGTCGGTGCCCAACTTTGCCGCCGCGGCCCGCGCCTCTTTGGGGCTCAGCTGGATCGACTTGAGGTACTCGATGATGTCGGTGACCTGTTGCGCATTCATCGGGCCACCACCAGCAACACCCCACGCGGGCATCGGGGTGTTGGGCCGGCCGTAGGTGATGATCGTGTTGACTTCTTCCTCGCTGAAGCGGAGGAGGACGGTGTTGAGCGGCGGCACGGTCCACTGCACTGGCCGACTGGTGCCGCCGGCTTCGCTAAGCGCGTAGTTCGTCACGCCGCCTTGACCCTCGGATCCGTGGCAGCCGCCGCAGGCGAAGTGGCCGATGTTGCCTTCGGGGATGTCTGACGTCGTGGGTTGAAAGAGCACGAAGCCCCGATGGGCGGACCGCTTGTCGAAACCGGCGACTGCGCCCTTCTGCCGGGCCGGCTCTTTGAGCCAGTAGAGCGGCATGCCCACAACGACCACGAAAAGCATCGCGAGCGCGGCCTTCTGTGCCCGCTCCAGGCGCGGCCCTTCGAGGGCCTCGTCGTCGAAGTACGGGCGGCGATTGGGCGCGGTGCCGGCTTCGTCGCCGACCTGCTCGCCGCTCTTCTTGACCGAGAGCAAGAGGAACAATCCCCAACCGAGGACCAGCGCGACGACGAATGCGACCGCGAGGTTCTGTTGAGTTGCAGCAACAATCATGCGCAGTGGGGCCCTTCCGCTTCCTGGCCGGTGGTGTCAGTACCGAGGGCCGGTCCCTGGATGACCTTGCCGGTGTCGACGAGCACGTTTCCGTTCTCGACCGTGACGATGAAGCGGTCGAGGCCACGGGGGGCAGGGCCACCCTTTTTCTCACCGACACGGTTGTACTTCGAACCGTGGCAGGGACACTCGAACCACTGCGAGCTGGAACACCACGGGACACGGCAGCCGAGGTGTACGCACTTCTGGTACAGCGCGACTACGCCCTCTTCCATGCCCGTAAGCACGCCGCCCACGTACTCCTGCTTCGCCTTCGCGAGAGCGCCGGGCGGGTACGGCGAGATGTAGGTCCGCGCCTCGGCGAAGTAGACCGGCGCCTTGTCGGCAGCCGACTTGGCGAGAATCTCTTTCACACTGCCGACGTTGATCTTGGCGCCGAACCCACCCTTGAGCGGCGGCGGCCAGAAGAATGCGAGCGCCGACGCCGCGAAGCCCGCGAGGCTGAGGCCCATCAACGTGGCGGCGCCGCGGTTGAGAAATTGGCGGCGAGTAACGGCGAGCGTTTCGGGATCGGGCGGGACAAACGGGGCGAGCGGCGCGGGCTCGGCGCTGACGGGCACGACTTCAGCGCCGCGGCGTTCGAGCATGGCGCTGCGCTCGTACGCGCGGCCGCCCAACGCGGCATCGCCGGCGAGGGCCGGGTTGGTCTTGTCCTTACGGCGCGCTTCGCCGCGTAACCGGGTGGCCGCCATGCGGTCCCGGCGCGCACCGGCCGTCGCCACAAACAGGATGGCGAGCACACCGAGGCCAACGGCCGCCAGCACGAGGATGGTCGAATTACTCATAGGTCGAAGATGTCGTGGATGCCCTGGCGCCAGGGAAGGATGAAGTTGAAGCCTTCACCGCGGAAGAACGATCCGATCACGGTCAGCGACGCGGTCATCATGAGGAACAGGGTCATGAGCGCGATCGCAAGCTTGCGGTTTTCCGGCTTGTTCAAGGGGTTCTTATCTACGTAGCCGGCGCTACCGAGCCCGACCATGATCACTGTCGGGATCATCACGCCGGCGACCATCGGATGGAGCATGGTCAGGAGTTCCTGGAGACCAAGGAAGTACCACGGAGCCTTGGATGGGTTCGGCGTGCGGTTGACATTGGCGGCACCGAGCAGCGGCGCGTTCACCAACGCAGAGAAGACGAGCAGGAACGCGGTGCACGCGAGCGCGGCGACGAACTCGCCGACGATGAGGTGAGGCCAGGTGTGGACCTTGTCGGTCGGAGTGGCCTTGACGTCTTGAATCGAGCCCGCCTTGACGACGGTAAGTAGGCGCTGCGTGTGACCGCTCGGCCCCGCAATCGGGAGGGCGGCGGGCGCGGGAGCAACCGCGGTGGCAACGCCGCCACCGCTGGCGGCCACGGGTTCGCCCTCGCCGGTCTTGGCGCGGGCCGCGGCCGAGCGCTGAAGCAGGTGCGCGGGAATCTTGTTGCCGTCGTCGACCGGGGCCTCCGCGGCGGGGGCGTCGCCCGCGGGTGCATCACCCGACGGTGCGGCGGCACCTTGTTGTGCTTCGAGCGCGGCGCGCCGCTCTTGCGCTCGCTTCAGTAAATGATCAGGAATGTCAGCCATGCGCCTTCGCCTTCCTACAGCGGTCCACTGATGCCGCCGTCCTTACGGACGCGCCAGAAGTGGATAGCCATGAAGATCACGATGATGAAAGGTAATGCGAGGACATGCAGCACATAGAAGCGCAAAAGCGTGGCGGTGCTGATCTCCGCGGAGCCCAGCAATGCGAACCGGACCTGGTCGCCTAGTACGGGCGAGTAGCCGCCCATGTTGCTGCCGACGGTGATGGCCCAAAGCGCCAGCTGATCCCACGGAAGCAGGTAGCCGGTGAAGGACAACAGCAGCGTGAGGAGCAGCAGGATGACGCCGATAACCCAGTTGAACTCGCGCGGTGCTTTGTAGGCACCGTGGTAGAAGACGCGGCTCATGTGCAGGAACACCGAGATGACCATGAGGTGGGCGGCCCATCGGTGCATGTTTCTGACTAAGAGGCCGAAGGCGATCGACGTCTGCAACGTTTTGATGTCGTCCCACGCCGCCGCCGAGGTCGGGCGGTAGAAGAACATCAGGAAGATGCCGGTGACCGTCAGCATGATGAAGAGGAAGAACGACAGGCCGCCGAGGCACAGCGTGTAGCTGACCTTGACCGCGTGGCGCTTCACCTTCACCGGGTGCAGGTGGTACAGCACCGAGTTCATGATCACGTAGGACCGGTTACGGGGGCTGTCGGTGTAGCCCTTACGGAAGATTGAGCCCGGACGGAAGATGGAGGTCCACAAGGGCCCACCCGCCATCTTTCCTCTGGCCTCTTTCAGGCGTTCCCCGGGCGTGATCTTTGTCGCCAATGTCCTCTCCTACCTAGAACCGCATGCCATAGCCGTAGCCATGGTTTGAATCGCGTTGGTGACGGTCGCCATCACGTGGCGCCAATCCTGTCTTGCCGAGAATGATCACGCCGGTCGGGCACCGGTCGACGCACAGGGCGCAACGGGTGCACACGTCCTCGTCCACGATGAAGACGACGTGGTCAGCCGGATCCTCGCCGGGCTGATCGGTATTGAGCGCGTCGGAGACCGTTTCCGGGCTGAGCATGTGGATGCATTTCCACGGACAGATGTCGACGCAGCCCTCGCACATGATGCATTCGGACTGGTCGATGTGAAGGAACTGCTTGGGCTTGACGGCCGACGCGAGCTCATCGGGCGACACCTCGCGCAAGGTGTAGTCGCCCGAGAAAACGGGAAGCGGTGGATTCGCGTCGGTCTTGGCCATGGGTCCTTACGCCTTGCGCACCAGGGGACGGCCGTACGGGGAGACCGGCGTCACATCAGCACCCTTTTCGCCGCGACGCTGGGCGATGGCGAACAACTTGAAGTGGGCCGTGAAGGCAATGCCATAGATGTTGGTCACGAGGATGTCGCGCACCGTCTGCTGGTTCACCATCAGGCGGCCGTGACCAAAGAACGTGACGCCGCCCGCCCACAGGTTGTGCCGGCGGATGCCAGGCAGGTTGTGGAACGGACCCGTCGGGATGCCGAACACGTCGGACCGCCAGCCGAAGTCCTTGTCGCACATCGTGATGAACTGGTGCGGCACCATCGCGTAGCTCAAGTAGAAGATTGCGAAGATGTAGGTGGCCCCCGCGAACGCCTCGCCCCAGGTCATCGGGGTTCCCTTCGGGCGGCGGCGGAGATAGAGCATCGCACCGACAATGAGTGCGACATCGACAGTCACCGTTGCGAAAAACGCGACCACTTCGTGGTGACCTCCTTTGCCTCAAGGCAGTTCGTGAATCCGTTCACAAGTGTACCGATCTCTTCCTTGCCCTAACCAATTTCGACCGATCCGTAAGCGGGATGTGTTTATCACGCTGCCTGGGGAAAGAGCATGTTGGTGACGAGCCACGCCCCCGCCTACATTGCCCTCCGTGGCTGAGGTACCTGAACACCTTCTGCAGCGGTCGGCGGCCCGTCGCGCCGCGTTGACCGGCGGCGGCGACGACGCACCCGAGGCGTCCTCTACCCCGGCGGTATCCAGCGGCGGCAGCGCCCCGGCGGCGGCTGCACCTGCGGCCGCGCCCGCGAAGGTCACGCCGACCGAACCTGCGTTTATCGAGCCCGTCGACAAGGTGGCGTTCGCACGCGTCGCGGCCGTCCGCACGCGCCGGATCCCCGCGTGGGCGATGGGCGTCTTGGCGTTGGTGCCCATGTGGGGCGTGCTGTATATCGGCGCCTTCGGGGCCCGTCCGTCCCACGAGGAAAAAGCGATTAACGGCAGCTCTCTTTACGGCAACAACTGCGCGTCCTGCCACGGCGCCACCGGCGGGGGCGGCGTGGGTCCGAAACTGTCAGGCGGCGAAGCCGTCCTCACGTTCCCGGTGATTGACGACCACGTCGCCTGGGTCACCAACGGTTCCGCGGGTGTGAAGGGCAAGGGCTACGGCGACCCGAACCGCGCCGGTGGGCAGCACATCGCGACTTCGGGCGGCATGCCGGCCTTCGGCGGCAAGCTGTCGCCCGAAGAGATCGAAGCGGTCGTCGAATACGAACGCGACGGGTTGTAGCCCCGTGGACGCCGACGTCCTCGTTGTCGGTGGGGGGCCGTCAGGCGCAGCGGCCGCGTACTGGCTCGCGGAAGCGGGCCACGACGTGGTCATGGTCGAGCGCAAGCAGTACCCGCGAGAAAAGACCTGCGGCGACGGTCTGACACCGCGCTCGGTCCGCCAACTCAACGACATGGGCCTGGCCGAGGCGCTGACGAAGCATCACCGGTTCGACGGGTTGCGTTCGCTCGCCTTCGGTCACACGCTCGAAATGCGGTGGCCGACGCACCCAGACTTTCCGCCCTACGGCTATGTGGTGACGCGCCACGACCTCGACCATCTGGTGGCCAAGCAAGCCGAGAAGGCCGGCGCCCGAGTCCTTGACCAGACCGAGGCGACGGCGCCGATCGTCGAGTCGGGTTTGGTGCGCGGCGCCGTCGTGAAGCGCAAGGAGACCGGAGCCGTCGAAGAGATCCGAGCGCGCTACGTGGTCGTGGCGGACGGCTCCTTGTCGCGCTTCGGTCGGGCGCTAGGTGCATCGCGCAACAAGTCGTATCCGCAGGGGATGGCGATCCGCGGGTACTTCACGTCGGACCGTCACGCCGAGCCGTGGATTGAGTCGCACCTCGACATCCGCGACGCGCAGGGCAATGTGTTGCCCGGCTACGGCTGGATCTTCCCGGTGGGCGACGGGCGCATCAACGTCGGCATCGGCTTGCTGTCCACGTTCCATCAGTGGAAGGCGATCAACACGACCCACCTGATGAACGAGTTCGTCGGCCACCTGCAGCGCACGTCCACCTGGGGGGCGTCGCCCGAGACGTCGTGCGGGCCGGCGACCGGTGGCCGGCTGCCGATGGCGTTCTCCGTGGGTCCGCAGGCGGGGCCGACATGGTTGATCACGGGAGACGCCGGCGGCGCGATCAATCCCTTCAACGGCGAGGGCATCGCGTACGCGTACGAGACAGGTCGCATGGCGGCCGAGATCCTCGACGAGGCGCTGATCACAGGTTCGGGTTTGGTGCTTTCGGACTATGACCGGCGCCTGCAGGACACCTACGGCCTCTATTACAAGGTGGCCCGCGCGTTCGTGCACATCATCGGCCGCCCGGAGTTGATGCGTCTGCTCGTCGGCACCGGCATCCGCAGCCAGTCCCTCATGGAGTGGGTCTTACGGATCATGGCCAACCTGTTGCGCCCCGACGAGTTCGGCCCCGCCGAAGCCGCGTACAAAGCCGTCGCCGCCATCGCCCGCATGGCCCCCGCCGCCTAACCCTCTCCGACCGGGTGTGACCGATGTCACGCCGGACAGCTTGGAATCGGGAAGCCGCCGGACCTTTACTGGCGTTGAAACCCGCAAAGGGGAGGTCTCATGCTCGGTCGTCTGGCTGGTGTTCTGATTCGTCGGCGTCGGTTTGTTTGGGTTGGCGCCATCCTGTTCGTGATCGCGGCGGGTGCGCTGGGTGGCGGTGTCGACAAGCGTTTGTCGAGCGGCGGCTTCGCCGACCCGAACGCGGAGTCGACCAAAGCCGGTGACCTGCTCCGGACGGAGTTCGGTCAGCAGGACCCGAACCTCGTGATGGTCATCACCGCGAAGCAGGGTTCCGTCGACGACCCCGCGAACGCGGCCGCCGGAGCCGAACTCACGAACCGGCTGTCGGCCGAGAAGTACATCTCCTTCGCCGGGTCGTACTGGTCGCTCGGCAGCGCGCCGCCGTTGAAATCGAAGGACGGGACCGAAGCGATGTTGCTCGCCCGCGTGAAAGGCAGCGATGACGATGTCGACGAAACCATCCCCGCGATCCTGGCCAAGTACGACAAGGACTTCGGCCCGCTCGAGATCGCGATCACCGGGCAGGGCCCGGTCTTCCGCGAGGTCGGCGAAACGATCAAGGCCGACCTCGGCCGCGCCGAGGCAATCGCGTTCGTCATCACCGCGTTCCTGCTCATCCTCGTGTTCGGCGGCGTGATCGCGGCGTCACTCCCCCTCGTGATCGGCATCATCTCGATCCTCGGGACGTTCCTCGCGCTGAGAATCATCTCCTCGATCACCGACGTGTCGGTCTATGCGCTGAACATGACGACCGTCATGGGCCTCGGCCTCGCGATCGACTACAGCCTTTTCGTGCTGTCGCGTTTCCGTGAAGAGTTGGGCGACGGCGACGACGTCACCGGCGCGCTCACCCGGACGATGAAAACCGCGGGGCGCACCGTGATCTTCTCGGCCGTCACCGTGGCGGTCTCGCTCAGCGCGTTGCTGATCTTCCCGCTCTACTTCCTCCGCTCGTTCGCGTACGCCGGCATCGCGGTGGTCTTCGTCGCGTGCGTCGGATCGGTCATCGTGCTGCCCGCGATTCTCGCCGGACTCGGTCGCCGGGTGGACAAGTGGTCGATACGCAAGCCCCGCTCCGACCGCGCCGATGCGGAGGGTTTCTGGCACCGCACGGCGACGCGCGTCATGAAGCACCCGTGGCCGTTCGCGCTCGCTGTCACGGCGCTGCTACTCGCTTTGGGCGCGCCATTCCTGAACCTCAAGCTCGGTACGCCCGACGACCGCGTCTTGCCGCCGTCCGCGCACACCCGCGAAGCCAGCGATCTGATCCGCGCCAATTTCTCGTCGCAGGAAGCTTTCGCGGTGCAAGTGGTGGCGAGCGGCATCGGGGCGGCGGACACGCACACGGCCGAGATCAGCACGTTCGCGACCGACCTGTCCAAGGTCAGTGGCGTTGCCCGCGTGGACGCGCTCACCGGCAGCTACATCAAGGGCGCGAAGGTCCTTGAGCCGAACTTCCTGTCGGGTCGATTCTTCGGCAAGACCGGCACGTGGTTATCGGTGGTGCCCGCGGTCGAGCCGGTGAGCCTCGAAGGCGAAAAACTCGTGCACGACATTCGCAAGGTGGACGCCCCGTTCGCAGTGAAGGTCGGCGGTTCGTCGGCGCAGCTCGTGGACTCGAAGGACTCGCTGTTCCGGCTGCTTCCCGTCGCCGGGCTGCTGATCGCGATCGTCAGCTTCGTGGCTCTCTTCATGATGTTCGGTGGCCTCCTCGTGCCGTTAAAGGCCGTCGTGCTGAACCTGCTCAGCCTCAGTGCCACGTTCGGCGCCATGGTCTTCATCTTCCAGGAGGGCCACTTCAAGGGCTTCTTCAACTTCACGACTACCGGCACACTTGTCGCGACCACACCGATCCTCATGTTCTGCATCGCGTTCGGGTTGTCGATGGACTACGAGGTGTTCCTGTTGTCGCGCATCAAGGAAGAGCACGACCTCACCCACGACAACGAACACTCGGTCGCGGTAGGCCTGGAGAAGACGGGTCGCATCGTCACAGCGGCGGCCGCGCTGCTCGCGGTGGTGTTCCTCGCGACCGTCACCAGCGATGTCAGCTTCATCAAGCTGTTTGGCCTCGGCCTCGCTATGGCTGTGGTGATGGACGCCACGTTGATTCGCGGCATCCTCGTGCCCGCGTTCATGCGGCTCGCCGGTGAAGCCAACTGGTGGGCGCCCAAGCCGCTGCACGCGTTCTACGAACGCTTTGGGTTCAGCGAGGGCGGCCACGCGCAACTTCCAACGCCCCACGTCGTGCGCAGCTACAGCGACAAATACCGGGTCAGCATGGTGAAGCTGGCCGAGCACGCGTCGCAAGACGAACTGCATGAGCTGCTCACCGAAGAGAACCTGACTGTCGACGAACTCGTCGGGTGGGGTGCGAAGCTGTCGTAATGGCCGACCGCGCGCGCTCGCCGCTCGCGGAACAACTGACGTTGGTGCGCTATCTGCTCAAGTCGATCGCGCTCGGCGCCGTGGCGGGCGTACTCGCCGGTCTCTCCTCGTACGCGTTCTTGTGGATACTCGAACGGGTTACGTCCTTTCGGATTGACCACGACGCGCTGCTGTTCGGCCTGCCCCTGGCGGGCGCCGCGATCGGAGCGCTTTACCTCTACCTCGGCGGTCGCAGTGGACAGGGCAACGCCTTGTTGCTCGACCAGATCCACGAACCGAACGCGTGGCTGCCGCGCCGCATGGCGCCGCTCGTGCTCCTCGGCACGCTCGGTACGCATCTCTTCGGCGGGTCGGTCGGCCGCGAAGGCACCGCCCTCCAAATGGCTGGCTCGTTGAGCGACGGCGCCGCGCGCGCGTTCCGTCTCAACCCCGAGGACAGGCGTCTCATCTTGGTCGCTTCGTTGGCCGGCGGCTTTGGCGCCGTGTTCGGCGTACCGCTCGCCGGAGCGATCTTCGCGCTCGAGGTGCAGGCGATCGGACGCGTGCGGTACGAGGCTCTCGTACCTGCGCTCACCGCGGGGTTGATCGGTGACGGCATCGTGCGCGGGCTCGGTTTCGAACATGAGGCATACGCGCAGCTCCGCGTCCACGTCGACCCGCTGCTCGTTGGCAAGCTCGTGCTGGCCGGCGTGGCGTTCGGACTGGCGGGAGCCGCGTTCGCCTGGCTGACCGAGTGGTTGAAAGAAGCAACCGCGCACCGCATCCCGTGGCTGCCGTTGCGGGCTGCGATCGGCGGCGCGCTCGCGGTGGCGGCGATCCTCGTCGTCGGGCGTGAATACAGCGGGCTGTCGCTCTCACTGATCACCGCGAGCCTCGCCGGCCACCATGTTGCGTCGTACGCGTTCGCGATGAAGCTTGGTCTTACCGCCCTGTGCCTCGGGTTCGGCTTCGTGGGCGGAGAGGTCACTCCCTTGTTCGTGATCGGCGCCACGCTCGGCGCCGTACTCGCCGGGCCACTGCACGTATCCGCGCCGCTGCTCGCAGCCGTCGGGTTCGTGTCCGTATTCGCGGGTGCCGCCAACACGCCGCTCGCGTGCACGGTGATGGCGGCCGAACTGTTCGGCAGTGCGCTCGTGGTGCCTGCAGCCGTCACCTGCGTCGCCGCATATGTGTTTTCCACCCACCGCGGGATCTACACGACCCAGCGCCTGGCGGTGCCGAAGACCGGGACGCCGTTGGGTTAAACCGAAGCGGCCGCGGCCTCCACCGTCTGCTCGATTTCGGTCGGGCCGTGCGCGAGGCCTGGGAACATGATCTCGTACGCACCCGGCGCCAACGCGACGCCGCGGTCGAGCATGCCGTGGAAGAGCGGCGGGTACCGATTACTCGCCGCGGCGGCCTTCGCGTCCTCATAGTTCTTCACCGGTTCGTCGCGACAGAAGATGCCGACGAGCGGACCGACTTGGGGCACGTGGTACCCGTCGCCCAGCGCGTCGGCGAGCGACTTGGAAAGTTGCGTCGCAGTCGTTTCGAGTTGGTCGTACGCGGCGTCGTCGAGCAACTCCAGCACGGCGCGCCCGGCCGCGGTAGCGAGCGGGTTCCCCGACAGCGTGCCCGCCTGGTACACCCCGCCGAGCGGAGCGAGGTTCGACATGATGTCGCGGCCGCCGGCGAACGCCGCGAGCGGCAACCCTCCGCCGAGCACTTTGCCGTAGCACCAGAGGTCGGGTGTGATGCCAAGCCGACCCGATGCACCCGACCGGCTGAAGCGGAAGCCGGTGATCACTTCGTCGAAGATCAGCAGCGCGCCGGCCTTCGTGCACGCGTCACGCAACGCTCCGAGGAAACCGGGCTCGGGGGCGACAAGGCCCATGTTCGCGGCGATCGGTTCGACAATCACGGCCGCGACGTCCGGACCGATTTCGGGCACGAGGTTGTAGGGCACGACCAGCGTGTCGCCGACGGCGCCGGGCGTGACGCCAGCCGATGCCGGGGTGCCCAGCGTGGCCATACCGCTACCGCCGGCGGCCAGCAGCATGTCGCTGTGGCCGTGGTAGCAACCGTCGAACACGATCACCTTGTTTCGACCCGTCGCCGCGCGTGCGAGGCGCAGCGCGCTCATCGTGGCTTCAGTGCCCGACGAAACGAGACGCATCATCTCGACCCCGGGCACACGCTCGCACACCATCTCCGCGAGCACGATCTCGCCCGGCGTCGGCGCGCCGAAACTCGTGCCATCGCTCGCGGCGGCTGTCACCTTTGCCACCACCTGCGGGTGGGCGTGACCGAGGATCGTCGCGCCATAGCTCTGCACCCAGTCCACGTACCGCCGCCCCGCGACGTCCTCCACGTACGCGCCGTCACCGCGGGCCACGACATACGGCGTGCCGCCGACCGACCGGAACGCCCTTACCGGTGAGTTCACTCCGCCGGGGATGACGCGTTGGGCGCGTGCGAACATCGCCTCGTTTGTGTCGGTCATCGTCGGCTAGCCGAGTTGCTCGGCGACTTCGGCCGCCAAGTACGTGAGGATGATGTCGGCGCCGGCGCGTTTGATCGCGCCGAGGTGTTCGAGCGCAACGGCGTCACCGTCGATCCAGCCACGCTCGGCCGCGGCTTTCAGCATCGAGTACTCGCCGCTCACGTGGTACGCCGCGACGGGCACGTCGACTTCGGCGCGCACGGCCGCGATCACGTCGAGGTGCGCGAGCGCCGGCTTCACCATCACCATGTCCGCGCCTTCCTCGATGTCGAGGTGCACCTCGCGCAAGGACTCGCGCACGTTCGTCGGGTTCTGCTGGTAGGCCCGGCGATCTCCACCACCGACGATCCGCACGTCCACCGCGTCGCGGAACGGGCCGTAGAGCGCGGTGGCGTACTTCGCGGAGTACGCCAGGATCACCGTGTCGGTGTGGCCGGCGCCATCGAGCGCGCCGCGGATGGCGCCGACCTGGCCGTCCATCATCCCGGACGGAGCCACCACCGCGGCGCCCGCCTCGGCCTGCGCTAGCGCGATACGGGCGTACAGCTCGAGCGTCGCGTCGTTGTCGACCGTGCCCTCTGCGGTGAGAACGCCGCAGTGGCCGTGATCGGTGTACTCGTCGAGGCACAGGTCGGCCATCAAGACAAGTTCGTCGCCGACGTCGTCGCGGAGGTCGCGCAGCGCGGCCTGGATCACGCCATCGGGGTTCCACGCTTCGGAACCGGTCGGGTCCTTGCGCGTCGGCACCCCGAACAGAATCACCGCGGGCACGCCCAGATCGACGAGCTGGCGGACTTCCTTGCGCACGCTCGCCCGCGAGTGCTGCACAACACCCGGTAGTGACGCGATCGGCTGCGGATCCTCGATGTCCTCACGCACGAACAGCGGCGCGACGAGATCGTTGACTTGGAGTTGGGTCTCGGCCACGAGCCGCCGCATCGCCGCGGTGCGACGCAACCGCCTGGGCCTTTGAACGGGATAACTCACGACAGACAGGTTAGAAGCGCGGTGACGATGTCGGTAACGGCGGGCGATGCGGCCACCACTAGCCGGGTCGCAGGAAGGCCGGCGCGGGTCAGCGCGTCGGCGGTGGACGGGCCGATCGCGACGACCGGCGCGTTGGCGGCGATGAGCCCGCCGTGCGTCACGAGGAACGTGGCCGCAGACGACGACGTGCACACAATCGCGTCCGCCTCCAGAACCGTGTCGCGCGCCGGAATGTCGGAATGCGGTGGGGGCCCGAGCCGGTACGCGGCCACGGGGGTGGCATCCCAACCCGAGTTCCGCAGGCCGTCGGGCAGGGCCGGCGTTGAGTCCTCGGCGCCGATGACGAACACGGTGGTGCTGCCCTCGTCGGGCGCATCGCCGATCGCGGTCGCGAGCGACGCGCCGTTAGGCGGGTCGGCCACGAGGTCGGCGGGTCGGTCGAAGGTGCTCTCGAACGCGTCGGCGGTGGTGACGCCGACCACTCCGACCAACGCGTCGCCAAACGCGAAGGTGTGCGGCACTGAGCTTGAAAACGCTTCAACCGACGCGACGGACGCAAACGTCACCCACGCGGCTGCGCGCGCTTCTGCAATTGCATTGCGCAAAGCGGCGCCGCCATCGGTCGGGGCGACGCGTGTGCCGGTTACCAGGTGGGTGATCCGCGCGCCGGTTCGCGCCGCGGCCGCGGCAATCCGTTCGCCGAAGTGTGGCTCTGTGTAGCCGTCGCCGCTCGGCGCGGCAACCACGACGTGGCGGTCGGCCAACGGCAGGCGGAACCAGGCGAGGTCGTCAGCCAAAGCGGCCACGGCACCGATAACGATCGTGACGGGCGCCTTCACGTCAGCCGCCCCGAGCCCTCCGAGCGTGGTGCGCACCGTGACCTGCTCGGCCCGCGTGCCCCAGGTGACCGCGGTCACCGGCGTAGACGCGTCGAGTCCGTTGTCCATCAGGTTGTGCGCGATTTCGTCACGCGCCGCCGCGCCCATCAACACGACGATCGTGCCGCCGCCGATCCCCATACGCGCAACTGCTTCCCAGTCGGCCTCGTTCGGCGTGGCTTCATCGTCGCGACCGGTGACGATCGTGACGCTCGATGACAGGCCGCGATGCGTCAACGGCACACCGGCGTACGCGGGCGCCGCGCTCGCCGACGTCACGCCCGGCACCACTTCGAACGGCACGCCCGCAGCCGCGAGCGCCGCGCACTCTTCGCCGCCACGCCCGAACACGAACGGATCCCCGCCTTTGAGCCGCACCACGTTCAGGCCTTGCCTACCGCGATCCACGAGCAACTCGTTGATTTCGTCCTGCGTGGTCGCGGAACCCGGCGCCTTCCCGACGTTGATTCGTTCCGCCTGCGCCGGCGCCATGTCGACCATTACTGCTGCAGACAACCGGTCGAACACAACTACGTCGGCGTGTTCGAGCAGTTCCTTGCCGCGCACAGTGAGCAGCCCGGGGTCGCCCGGCCCCGCCCCCACGAGATAGACGGTCACGCGCCGTCTCCCACTAATGCCTTCGCGACGCGCTGGCCGAGTGCCTCGGGATTAGTCCCGCTCTCGCGGGCCCATTGGGGCCCGGCATCGGTCACCAGAAACCCGACCATCGTCAACCCGCCGCCGTCAACACGCGCGTGCGCTCCTACCGGTGCGTCGCAACCGCCGCCGAGCGTCGCGAGAAACGCCCGCTCGGCGATCACGGCACGATGCGCGTCCTCGTCATCGATCTCGGCGAGCCGATCGAGCGTGAGGGTGTCGCCGCGTCGCGCTTCGACCGCGATCGCGCCTTGGCCGACCTGTGGCACGAATGTGTCGGGGTCGAACGCGTCGTCAATGCGATCGGCCAGATCGAGCCGCGTCAGCGCGGCGACCGCACCCACGATGGCGTCGAGTTCGCCCACGCGGGACAGGCGCGTTGCGATGTTGCCGCGCAGGCCCACGAAGTTGAGATCGGGACGCAGGTCCCGCAGCAGCGCCTCGCGTCGGGCACTACCGGTCCCGACCGTGGCGCCCTCGTGCAGACCGGCGAGCGTCGAGCCGATGAGGCAATCGCGTGGGTCAGCCCGCTCAGGTATGCACGCCAGTACGAGGCCGTCCACCTGCAACTCTGCCGAAGCGGGCAGGTCTTTGGCCGAGTGCACCGCGATGTCGGCGCGCCCGTCGAGCACGGCCGCCTGCACTTCGCTCGTAAACACACCGCGGCCACCCAGGGTGGCCAGCGGCTCAGTGACGTTCCGATCTCCCTCGGTTTTGATCACCACGATCTCCGTGTCAGCGCCCAGTCGCGCGGCGACGCGCTCAGCTTGTACTAGCGCCAGAGGGCTGCCGCGCGTTGCGATACGCAGCGCGCGCGGGGTCATCGGTCGTCGGTGTCGAGATCGAACAGTTGGCGGAGGCTCGACGCGAGGCGCTCGCCCGCTTCGGAGCCAGCCGCGTCCTTCAACCGCACGGTCGGTTCGTGCAGGACCTTGGCGACCAATGCTTTAGTCAAAGACTCGAGGGCCTCGCGCTGCGAGGCGTCCAGCGTCGACAGCAGCGCCCGCGCGCGTTCAAGCTCAGCCACGCGGGTCGCTTCGACTTTGTCGCGCAGCGCCGTGACGAGCGGTGCAACCGTGCGACCGGTCGCGGCGGCCAGGTACGCGTCGACACCGTCGATCACCGCGTCCTCGGCGGCGCTGATCGCCGCCGCGGGCGGAGCGAAGCGCTCACCGGCAAAGCGGCTGACGTCCCGCACGTCGAGCAGCACGACGTCCTCGATGTCGCGCGCAGCCGGTGCGACGTCGCGGGGCACGGCCAGGTCCAACAGGAGCAACGGTCGCGCGTCGCGCTCAGCCAGCGCGGTGAGAAGCATCGGTTCGGTCACGATCGCCTGCTCGGCGCCCGTGCAACAGAAGACCACGTCCAACTGCGGCAACGCGGCGGGCAATTCCGATAGCGGCGTGGAGGTGACGCGCGCCCGCACGCGCCGCGTCGCCGTGGCCTTGCGCGTGAACTGCACCAACTCGCGTGACGGCTCGGTGCTGATCAGCGCGTCGAGCACATTCGTCGCGACGTCGCCGCCGCCGAGCACGCCGATGCGGAGCGCAGCCGAGTCGTCGAAGCGGTCGTCGAGCATCGCGACCGCGGCACTCGCCAGCGAAGGGCGCGGCTCGGTCGAGCCGGCCTGCAGGGCGACGCGGGACCGGCGCGCCACCGAGGTGGCCTTTCGGAACGCGGCGCCCAGTTCGGCGCCGCAGGCACCCGCGGCGCGAGCGGTGGACGCGGCGGCGCGCAATTGCCCGAGAACCTCGGTCTCGCCGATCACGGGCGAGTCGAGACCGGACGCAACACGGAACAGATGCTTCAACGCCTGGTCGCCGTGATACGCGAAGCCGTGCGCCGTGATGTCCTCGACGGTTACGCCGGCGATATCGGCGAGCGCGGCGTGCACCTCGTCGACCGCCGGGTGATACCACTCGGCCGCGATGTAGATCTCGGTGCGCTGGCACGTGGCCAACACCACTGCTTCGTCGATCGACTGGCTGGACGGGAGCTCCACCAGCAGCTTTTGCTCTTGCTCTGGCCCCACGTGGACCCGTTCGAGCAGGTCGAACGGCGCTGACGCGTGGTTCAGACCGACGACGACGACAACAGACACTCGCGAAGCCTCTCACTTGCTTGGTCGAACTTGCCAACCGCGACGAGCTCCAGAAATTCCGGGTCGAACGAGGTTTGCCACGGCAGCTGCTCGGTGGGGATGCCTTCGGCGCGCAACTCGTCGCGGACGCTGGCAACGACCTCAACCAGCGCCGCCACGTCCGGGCCGAGGGCGTCGTCAATGCGGTTCCGTAGGAACGTGGCCATAGCCGGGCTGCGCCCGGCGGTTCCGACGGTGACCGTAACGGCGCCACGGCGCAGAACCGCGGGCAGGATCGCCGTGCAGTTCGCCGGGTCGTCCGCCGCGTTCACCCACACACCGTGCTGATCCGCATCCGCCGCGACCGCCGCGTTGACCTCGGCGTCAGCCGCCGCCACCACAAACCAACGCCCCGCGCACGAGCCCGCGACGAAGTCGTCGGGGTGCATCATCGTCACGTGGGCCCCGCAGGCCTCGAGTGCCTCGGCTTTGCGCGCGGCGATGTCGCCGTGGCCGACCACCAGGCAGTCTTTGCCGGTAACGATCAGGTTCACGGGAAACACCGCTTCAATGGTCATGCGTGTTGGGCCGCCGCGCGCTGTTGATGGAAGCTCAAGATCTGCAGCTCGATCGACAGGTCGACTTTGCGGACCGCGACACCCTTGGGCACCGACAGCACACCCGGCGCGAAGTTGAGAATCGACGTGACCCCCGCCGCGACCAGCCGGTCGGCCACGTCTTGCGCGACGGGCGCGGGCGTGGCAATGACCCCGATCGCGGGCCGGAGTTCTGACGCCATCGCCGGCAGATCATCGAGGTGGCGCACCTTGATGCCGCCGATCACCTCACCGACGCGGGCCGGATCCACGTCGACCAGGCCGACCACTTGGAAGCCACGGGCGCCGAAGCCCTTGTAGTTGGCCAACGCGTGGCCGAGATTGCCAAGACCGACGATGATGACCGGCCAGTCCCGGGTGAGGCCCAGCTCGCGGCTTATCTCGAAGAGCAGAAACTCGACGTCGTAGCCCACACCGCGCGTGCCGAGGCTGCCGAGGTACGACAGGTCCTTGCGGACCTTCGCGGCGTTCACGCCCCCCAGTTCGGCCAAGCGTTCGGACGAAATTGTGGTTTCGTGCGCGGCGGCCGCTTCCATCAGGGTTCGTAGGTATACGGGCAGGCGGGCGACGGTCGCCTCGGGGATTACGCGCGCAGCCACAGAACCGATTCTATTTCACAAACGCACAAAGGTGGAGACGACCTCGACGTGGGGCGTGTGCGGGAACAGGTCGAGGGGCGTCGAGTCGTGCAGGGCGAATCCAGCACCCACGAGCAGCTTCGCGTCGCGGCCGAGTGCGGCCACGTCGCAGCTCACCAGCACGACCACGCGCGGCGCACAACGCTCGACCGTCGCGACGCCCTCGGCCATCAATCCCCGGCGGGACGGATCAGCCACGACGGCGTCTACGGGCGTCCCCCGCCACTTCGCGACATCGCACACGATCACGTCGCAGACGCCTTCGAGGTTGACCCGCGCGTCGGCGGTCGCGAACCGGCCGCCTTCGACCGCGGCGCGTACGTCGAACCCGCGCTCGTGCAACGCGCCCGCGAACAGGCCGACGCCCGCGTACAGATCCACGACGGTGGACACGTCACGCGCCGCTAGGGCGTCGGCCACGAGACGGGCCAGCTCGTCGGCACCGTCGGGACGGATCTGGAAGAACGAGCCGGCCGAGATCTGCCACTTCCGGCCCGCCGCTTCTTCGTGAAAGAACGTCGGAGCCGCAAACCCCGCGGGCCGCGGCTTCACGTCGATGAGCACCTCGCCAGTGCGCGCACCCACGCGCAGCACGGCTTCCTTCGCGCCGGGCCACTGCGCGTCGCGCAACATCGTCGCGAGGGTCGGGTGCGCGACGAGGCAGTCGTCAACGGTGACGAGGTCGTGGCTCAGCGACTTCCGGAACGCGGGGCGGCCGTCGCCATCGATCGCGACCCGCACGGTCGTGCGGTACGCGAGCGGCGGCAGCGCGACACACTCGGCCACGCTCGGTTCGTCGATGTGGGCGATGCGCCGCAGCGCATCGACAACGAGATCGCGTTTGAAGCCGGGCTGCGCGTGCGGCGCGATGTGTTGCCACTCGCAGCCGCCGCAACCAGCGAGGCGGACGGGGCACGGCGGCACCACCCGGTCGGGGGATGCAATGCGCACCGCGTCAACTTCGCCGCGGGCGAAATCGCGCCGCTCCTCCGTGATGCGCACAGTCACGCGCTCCCCCGGCAGGGCGCCAGTAACGAATACGACGCGTCCTGATTCCTGACGGCCGATGCCATCACCCCCAGCCACAACGCCGGTGATATCCAGCACTACCTCGGCTTCGGTGTCGTGGATTTCAGGCAACGTACGCGCCGCCCAACGCGCGGCGCAGCCGGCGACGGGTCAGCCCGCGGACGCGGTTCGGGACGCTGATCATGTCGAGATCATGCATGCCGTGGAGTTGGGTCAGGCCACGGCCAGTCACGCCGGTCCCCCACAGTTGCAAAACGCGCAACTTCTCCATGCTCCGTACGTGCACGAGGCCGGCGTCGGTGACCTGCGTGTTGCCAAGACCCAGCTGCACGATGTTCGGCAACCGAGCGATCAGCGCGAGCCCGGCATCGGTTATGCGCGTGTTCCAAAGTTGCAACACCTCAAGACGATCGAGGCCCTGCAAATGCAACAGGCCGGCGTCGGTAATCGGCGTGCGGGACAGGTCGAGGTGCAGCAAGTCGGTCATGCCTTGCAGGTTGACGAGTTCATCGTCGTCGATACGTGAGCGCTCGGCGTGCAGAGACCAGAGCCGGTCCGGCGCCAACGTCTTGAGCGCGGAGAACGACGTGGCGCCGTCGACCGCCAGACTGATGCGCCGTTCGCCCTCATGGCTCGAATTCGTACCGAGGCCGCCCATCCAGTACGTGAAGCCGGCACCGAGGATCTCCATAGGCGGCGTCCTGCGGGCACCGTTGGCCTTGCGCTTGCCCCGCACGTTCGGCGCGGCGGCGTCCGCCGCGGCAATCAGCTCCTCGTCATAGCCCCGGCGCATCTTCGGATCGCGCAGCACCGTCCACGCCGTGTTGACCGCGGCCATGGCGCGTTCGGCCTCCTCGATCAGCGCCGAGGTGGAACCCGCGTGCGCATCGGGGTGATACGCGCGGGCGCGCTTGTAATACGCGCGCTTGACCGTGTCAGGCGACGCATCAGCTTTGATCCCCAGAACGTCGTAGTGCGTTGTCATGTTGCTGACACAGATTCTCGCAGACCGCCCCCCGGCCCTACGATCAGGCCGTGTTCGACACCGCGCTGGCCGCAGGAGCCGCCGCGCTCGCCGCCGCGTTCTGCGCCGCCACCTGGGAACGCTGGCTACTAAGAAAGCGCTCCCACGAAGCAGCCTGGGCTGCCTCCTTCGCCCTCTACGCATTGGCGTCGGCCTCACTGGCCATCGGAATCCAAGGCGGCTGGAACGGCTTCGTGTTCAGGACCTTCTACGCCACCGGGGCCGTAGCGACAGTGCCCATCCTGGCAATAGGCACGATCTACCTGCACCTAGGCAAACGCCGAGGCAACCAAGTAGCCGCGGCCACCGTCGTACTAACCGCCATCGGCGTAGGCGTAGTGATGGCAACGCCATTTACGCATCCGTTGCCACTAACCGAGCTCGCGCAAGGTTCAAAAGTCTTCGGAGCCGGCCCAAGAATCTTCGCAGCCGTCGGGTCCGGCCTAGGAGCAACAGCAGTAATCGCCGGGAGCCTCTACACCGCGCTGAAGAGCCGGCAGCGAAGAGCCGTCCAAGCCAACGTCCTGATAGCGCTGGGCGTTACAGCCAACGGTGCTTCAGGCCTACTCAACTCACTAGTAGGTGAAACCAGGGGCTTCGTCGTGATGCTGGCCCTAGGAATCACCCTTCTCTTTGCGGGCTTTTTGCTCGCGACGACGCAAACGAAGACGACGCGCGCGACGCCTGTACGCGTTTAGTGACGGCCCCGCATGTACTTCTCCATGCCGTCTGCGTACTGCTCGTAGTACGGGTCTTCCTTGAACAACGGTGCGAAGTGCTCACGCGCCGCAGCCTTCTTCGCCGGGATGTACTCCGTCGGCCAGTAACCCTCATGCGGCCGGTAGTTCTTGAGAACGTTCCGAGCCACGGTCACCTTGTGCACTTCGTCAGCGCCGTCGGCCAAGCCCATTGTCGGCGCAGCCGCGTACATCGCCTGCAGCGGAGTCAGGTCCGTCGTGCCCAACGAACCCATGATGTGCAGGGCGCGGAATGAGACCTCGCGCAGCACCTTGGCCATCGTGAACTTGATGGTCGCGATCTGGGTGCGGGCGGCCTGCGTTGACGAGTTGTCGATCGTCCACGCGCCGTGGAGCACGAGCAGACGCAGCATTTCGATCTCGGCGTAGCTGTCGGCGATCGCCTCCTGCACCATCTGGTGGTCGGCGATGATCTTGCCGTGGGACTCGCGTGACAGCGCCCGCTCGCACATCATGTCGAACGCCTTCTTGCAGTTTGCGATCGTGCGCATGGCGTGATGGATGCGGCCGCCACCCAAACGACGCTGAGCCAAAACCTTCGCTCCGTCTTCAGGGCCGAGGAGGTGGTCAAGCGGTACGCGCACGTCGTTGTAGATGATGTGGTTGTGGCTCGACGGGAAGGGCTGGATCTCGACGCCGGGCGTGTCCCGCGGCACGACGTACATGCCGTTCGTGCACATCACGAAGAGGATGTCGGCGGCGCGACCGGCCGACGTGAACCACTTCTCACCGTTGATGACCCATTCGTCGCCGTCCTTGACGGCGGTGGTGCGGAACAGGTTCGGGTCCGAACCGCCCTGCGGTTCGGTCATCGAATACGCCGACCAGATTTCTTGGTTGAGCATGGGCTTGAGCCAACGCTCTTTCTGCTCATCGGTGCCATAGGCGGCGAGCATCTCCATGTTGCCGGTATCGGGCGCGGCCGAGCCGAACAACGCGGGCGCCGAGCCGTACGCGCCGATGACCTCGTTGAGTAACGCCAGTTTCAGCTGACCGAAGCCAGGGCCGCCGAGTTCCTCGTCGAGGAAGAGGGCCCACAGGCCGCGCTCTTTGATCTGATCCTGGATCGGCTTGACGAGCGCCTTGATCTTGGGATCCTTGGAACGGATCGCGTACGGGAAGACGAGGTCAAGCGGCTCGATCTCGTTGATGCACAGTTCCTTGCACCAGTCCAGTTGTTCCTGGAATTCCGGCTCGGTAGAAAAATCCCACGCCACGTGCGTGTCCCCCTAGAGGTTTGCAGTCGAATTGATTCACCTGCATTATAGGTGAATGCACTTGCATGGGGGCCAGTCGGACGCCGCCGAGGACGCGGGCGAGTCCACGAGCGGCCGCCTGGTCGACGCCGCCGAGATGCTCTTTGCCGAACACGGCATTGCTTCGGTCAGTCTGCGCGAGATCAACCGCGCCGCGGGCGCGAAGAACGCCGTCGCCGTGCAGTACCACTTCGGCGATCGCGACGGGATCCTCCGCGCCATCAACGCCAAACACTTTCCTGCCGTCGACGCGCGTCGTCACGCCATGCTCGACGAGTACGAGGCCAAGGGCACGCAGGACATCCGCGCGCTCGCAGCCGCCCTCGTGCGTCCGCTCGCCTCGAAGCTCGACGACGCGAATGGCGGTCGTGAGTACCTTCAGATTTACGCCGAACTGGTGAACATCCCGCCGGCCAAAACCACTCGTAGTGAAGAGAGCGCCGCTTCCGCGCGCGACTCGGTGCAGCGTTGGCGACTGCTGGTCGAACCGTTCATCGGTGACGACGCGGCGCGCCTGCACCGGCGCTTCGCCACGATCCGATTCAGCGCCACCGAAATCGGTCGGCGAGCGCGCACCGGGCCGCACCGCGACGACCGACTGTTCGTGAGCGACCTCATCGACTTGGTCGCGTCCATGTTGACGGGCGCACCATCAGACGAGACAACGCGCCTAATGGCCGAACGCGACGCGGCCCACCGCAAACGCTGACCTAGCGCAAAGCCCAAAGCCTGACCCGGTAGCCCCAGGGAGTTACGGCCACGGGCCGCGGAGGATCCGGCTTTGCCGGTCCGGAGCATAAGAACGCCGGCCGTCAGGCCGTCGATCAAGCTCGCCGTCGAACCTCCGGTTCGACGGCGAAGAGCTAGCGCAACGCGCGGCGTAGGAGCTTTCCGCCGAGGCCGCGGGGCATTTCTTCGACGAAGGTGATCTTGGTCGGGCACTTGTAGCGAGCGAGGCGTTTGCCGACGAAATCGATCAGTTGATCCTCCTCGAGATGCACGCCGGGCGACGCGACGACAAACGCCTTCACCGTCTCGCCCGTGTGCGGATGCGACACGCCCACAACGGCGACGTCGGCCACGCCGGGGTGGGCGATGATCGCGTCCTCAACCTCGGCCGGGTACACATTGAATCCCGACACGATGATGAGGTCCTTGGCCCGGTCGACGAGATAGAGATAGCCGTCGTCGTCGGTGATCGCGACGTCGCCCGTGCGTAGCCAGCCGTCGTCGGTCTTCGCGTTCGCCGTCGCCTCGTCGTTCTCCCAGTAGCCGGCGAACACGTTCGGGCCGCGCACCCAAATCTCACCGGCGTCGCCTTCGAGCGCGTCCTCGCCTTCTTCGTCGATCAGCCGCACCTCCATGCCTGGCAGAACGGTCCCGATGGAATAGGGACGGGGTTCACCTTCGAGGACGGAAGAGGTGACGACCGGCGAAGCCTCGGTAAGGCCGTACCCCTGTCGCAATGGCAGGTTGAAGCGTTCTTGAAAGTCGATCGCGATGTCGGGTGGTAGCGGCGCCGCGCCAGTGAGCGCCAGGCGCACGGTTGCGAAGTCAGCGGCGCTGACGCGCGGCAGCGACGCCATCGCGGCGAACATTGTCGGCGCGCCGGCCACCACAGTGACTTTGCGATCGCGGATCGTCTCGACGGCTGACACCGGATCGAAGCGTTCGACCAGCACCACCGACGCGCCGGCGTGCATCGAGATGCCGAGCACGACGTTGAGGCCGAAGATGTGGAACATCGGCAAGACACCGAGGCTGACGTCGCCCGCGAGTACTTCGTGGCCGGCCGCACCTTGGGCTTGCTCAATGTTGGACAGCAGGTTCGAGTGCGTCAGCATCGCCGCTTTCGGCGAACCGCCGGTGCCCGCCGTAAAGATGAGGACGGCGATGTCATCGGGGGCGCGGTCAACGACCGGCGTCGCCTGGCCGCCGAACAGCGCGTCGAACGACGCGGCGCCGTCGATGCCAGACCCCTCCGGCGCGAGGAAATTGGCGATGCCGAGTTCGGAAACGTCGAGTCCGTTGACCCCGTTCGCGGCGGCGGCACCGGCGATGAGCACGGTGGGCCGGACGGCCTTGAGCTCACCCTCCATCTCAGCCGCCGGGCTGGCCGGATTGACCGGGACCGCGATCGCGCCCACGCCGAGCACCGCGAAATACGAAACAACAAAAAACCAATTGTTCGCCATGGCAATCGCAACACGGTCTCCACTCTCGACCCCCAAACGGGTCAAAGCACCGCGAAGTTCACCGGTTTGGCGCCGCAAATCTCCATACGTTGTGATCTCGCCGCGGCTCATCACGGCAGGAGCGTCGTCGGGATGCCCGTCGATAATGGATGCGAGGTTCACGCGCTCATCCTAGGAAGACGCGCGCCGATAGGGGGTCCGTGACGCCCGGGAAGGAAACGCGAACTACTTGCGCTTGGTGGTCTTACAAGCGCACTCGTAGCCAGTCGCGAGACGCAAGTAGTTCGCGTTTCCTACCCGGAGCGAGGACCGTTTTGACCACCTTTTCAACCACGGTGGCTGTGGCTGTCCTCGCCGCAGCTTGGGCCGTGGCGTCGCCCCTGCAAGTGACGTGCGCGCTGGCCGAGTCGCCCGCGAACATCTCGGCGGCGCCTGAACAGAGCGCGTTGTTCGTCAACGCGATCAACCAACTCCGGACGTCCAAAGGTCTCAATGCGTTGGCCGTCGATAACCAGATAACCGGCGTCGCCCAGAACTGGGCCCAGCAGATGGCGGAAGCAGACGGCATCTCGCATCGTCTCGACCTACGCGCCGGGATCTCCGGGCTATGGAAGCGCCTCGGCGAAAACGTCGGCTTCGGACCGACGGTCAGCGAGCTGATGAACGCCTTCATCGCCAGCCCCGGCCATTACGCAAACCTCGTCGACCCGTCCTTCACGCACGTGGGCGTGGGAACGGTTCGTACCTCGGGCGGCTTGCTTTACACCGCACATGAATTCATGTCGCTTGAGAGCAGCGGACCGGCGGTCACCGCGGCACCGGCTCCCAGCCCGACGCCCGTCGTCACCGCCCCGCGCGTTCGCACGACTACACCAAAAGTGACAACGACGGCGCCCCCGGTTACTGCTCCGCCGACGACGGTGGCCCCGGCCCCGCCGACCACGTTGCAGACGACGATTGAATTGCTACCGGCTGATCAGCAGCTGCAGAGCAGCAGCAAACACGATCAGAAGAAGCAGCAGAGCAAGAGCAATGGTCGTTGCCGGTCGCATTCCCAGAATCTACAGGCGATCGTCGTTTAATCGACTTGTCGGATAATCACGCTGTCGCCCGGGCGGAGGCGAAGCGACTCGGCGGCCGAGGAGCGGTCGGCCGCCAGACTTACGAGCCCGTAGGCGTCGATCACGATGCCAACATCACCGGGCGTGACCGCGGCGTACGCGGCGGCGCGCCGGACAACGCGGGTCTTGTCCTGAAAGGCGAGTTGGACCGGGTCGCCGTATTGCTCGAGTTCCTCGGCATCGACATTGAGCTGGATGTTGCCGTACTTGTCGACCCAGAGGACTTCGGCGACGAGAGCGCCGTCTTCCTCGCGTGAGATCGGCAGTAGACCCGGCAGCAGGCTGACCGGGTCGACACGCTCGCCGAGTTCGGCCAAGTCGACGCCGTTGCACAGATGACCGGCGACGGATCCGAAGATGTCGCGTCCCGCGAACGTGGCGCCCGCCGCGTCGAGATGGAACGCAGTGTTGGTGAGTTCGACGCAGCGCTCCGCGCCGCCGGTCAACGCGACCGCTGCGGCCATCAGTCCGTTGTCGGGGCCGACAAACACCCCTTCACCCCCAGCCGCTTCGATTGCAACCGCGCGCCGATCCGTGCCGACACCCGGGTCGACAATCGCGAGCACCACACCGGACGCGACGTACGGCACCGCGCGCGCGAGCGCCAGCGAACCGGCCCGCGTGTCGTGCGCCGGGATCTCATGCGTTAGGTCGATCACCATCGCGTGCGGGGCGAGGCCGCGGATCACGGACTTCACCACCCCGACGAACTCGTCTTGGTGGCCGAAGTCGCTGAGGAACGAGACAGTCTCGTACTGACGGCCCACTACGCCTGGCCCAATTCTTTTGACCGCGCGGTGGCACGAGCGATCGCGGCGGCGAACGCGTCGCGCACGCCTCGCTCGTCGAGCACGGCCAAGCCCGCAACGGTGGTGCCGTTCGGCGACGACACGGCGGCGCGCAACGCCTCGGGCGCCTCACCGGTCTCAGCGAGCATGCGACCGGCGCCCATAATCGTTTGGATCGCCAACTTCATCGCGATGTCGTGCGGCAGCCCCACCGCATCGCCGGCCGCGATCATCGCTTCGGCAACGAGGAACACGTAGGCGGGTCCTGAGCCCGACAGGCCTGTGACCGCGTCGAGTTGCTCCTCGGGCACGCGCACCACGATGCCGACGGCCGACAGGATGGACTCGGCCCACGCGACGTCGTCATCGGTGGCGGCGGTTCCGCCCGCGATCGCGGAGGCGCCCGCGCCAACCAGCGCGGGAGTGTTCGGCATGGCGCGCACAACCGGCGTGCCTGCGGGCATCGCCGCCTCGATCGTCGCGGTCGGTACCCCAGCCGCTATGGACAACACCCGTCCACACCCGGCCGCGGCCAGCGCCGCGCTCGCTTCGGCAACGTACGCAGGCTTCACCGCCACGATCGCGCCGTCCGCCGCGACGGGTGTGTCGGCGACGTGGAGGCCCGGGTACTTGGCCGCGAGTTCGGCGCGACGTTCGGCCACGGGTTCCGAGACCGCCATTTCGCTCGCCGTCGCCCACCCCGCCGCGAGCAGTCCCGCGAGCAACGCCTCACCCATCTTGCCGCCACCCGCAATCACCAGCTTCATAACGAAACCGTCCTTACGGCAGGTAGCGGCGAGGGTTCTGGGGACGCCCGTTGATGCGGGTTTCAAAGTGACAGTGGTTGCCGGTGGAGTGTCCGGTCGATCCGACGTAGCCGATCACTTGGCCCTGCGCGACTCGCTGTCCGCGGCGCGACCCCAGTCGGCTTTGATGGCCGTACAGCGTGCTGAGGCCACCGCCGTGGTCGATGATCACCACGTTGCCGTAGCCACTCATCTGGCCGGCGAACACGACGGTGCCCGCCTTCGCGGCATGGATCGGAGTGCCCTTCGGCGCCGCGATGTCGATGCCCGCGTGGAGACGACCCCAGCGGTACCCGAAGCCCGACGTGAGCCGACCGCGCAGCGGCCACACCAGGCCTGAGCCCGACACCTTGCCGGTGCCGGTCGAGCCACGGAGGATGCCGCGCACATTCGCGTCGGACCCTGCGAGAGCGGCCGCTTCGTTCTGCACTTCTTGGATGCGCTTTTCCAGCGCTGCGCTCAGGCGACCCTTGGCGGCCTTGTCCTTCAGCAGTTGGCGCAGCTGCGCTTCGAGCGACGCTTGGCGCGCGGCCGCGATCTGCCGCGCGCGTTCGGCGGCGGCTTTCTGGCGCAGCAGGTCTTCCCGCGTGGCGTGCAACTGATCGAGCACGTCGTTGTCCGAAGCCGTGACCGAGTCGAGCAGCGCCTTACGACGGCTCGCGGCGTTGACGTCCTCGCTGTTCATCTGGTTGAGGACGAACTTCTGCGGCCGCTTGTATTCCTCGATCGCGCGCGTGACCAACGAACCGCGCACCCGGGTCATGGCGGTCTCGGCCAGGCTCAATCGGCTCTGCGCCTGGTTGGCCGCGGCTTGCGCGGCCTTCACCGACTGACGCCCGTTCTGGGTCGCCGAGTCAGCCTGGGCTACCTGCTGGTCGAGTGTCTTCACTGCGGCCAGCAGCTGCGTATCGCTGGCCTGCAACGCCTTGAGTTCGCGCGCCTTCTGGACTTGTTGCGCCCGCTTCGACGCCGTTGCGGCGCTCGCGTCGGGCGCAAGGATGCCCACAAACAACGCAGCAACCACTGCAAATACGGACAGGCGGAGTCGGGTGGCAGTCATACGGATGGCTCGCTCCCCCAAGCGAGTGCGGAAAGCCTAGACGGACTACCCCGAAAGGAAACCACCGCCGGTAGCCGCGGACGGCCGCCGTGGGGCGAGCGAAGCGAGGGGCCCCACGTTGCGGAGGAGGGCGGGCCTGCGGGGTGCCCGCCCGGGAAAAAAGAGCTACGGGCCCGGTAAAGCGAAAGCCAGTCGCACTTCCCCGAACGACTGACCCCGCCCACCGGGCCCGTTGCAGGGGCCTGACAGTAGACGTGGGCCCCCTCAGCGGGCAAGAGGACAGTTGGGCGTTTTTACCCTTGGAAGCGGCTGGCGTACCCAATTCGCATCGCCGGGCGGAAGTACGCCTCGCTGTACGCGTAGGCCGAGCCGAGTAGCCGGTCCATCTCGTCCTCCGTCACATGGTGGACCGAAATAGCGCCCATTAGGTACACCGCCTCCTCCTGTCCCACTGCGAACCGCAGGCCCGCAAGGCGCGCGTTGAGCCGCAAGAGATAGGTGAACAGGTCCTGGATGTTCTCTTCCGGCCCGGGCATGAAGTACGCCTCGACGGACAGGCTGCGCTGCCGCAACGCGAACCACACCGAGATGTATTGCTTCTCCTCACCGGTCAGGCGCACGAGCCACCGGCGCACCCCGTTGTCGTTCTCGCGCTCGATGCCGAGGACCGAAGGGTTTTCTTCTAGCTGTGCGTCCGCCCACGCGTCGACGAGCGCGGCGATGCGATCGAGTGTCGCCGAGTCCGCGGCATCGCCGACGTCACCCTCTATTGGCACGTGGTGAGCGTACGAGCAGTGAGGTCGGAGTAGAGCCGGCGCAAGCGCGCCGCCGAGATCGACCACTGGTACTTGCGGGCCTGCGCGGCGCCCGCTGCACCCATCGCCTCGGCCAGCGCGCTGTTGCCGAGAATCTCACCGGCGAACGCGGCGAACACCGTTGGGTCGCGACCTTCGACGAGGAAGCCCGTACGCCCGTGATCGACCAGCGTGCGCAGCCCGCCGACGGCCGCGGCCACAACCGGGGTGCCACATGCTGCCGCCTCGAGGGCGACGAGCCCGAAGGACTCGGACCGCGACGGCACCAGCACCACGTTCGAGGCGCGGTAATACGTCGACAACAACTCGTGGGGTTGCGGCTCGCGCCACACGATGCGGTCGGCCACGCCGAGGTCGGCCGCGAGCTTTTCGACCCGCGCGTGCTCGGCTTCGCCCTCGGGGCCACTCGGGCCCCCGACGACAACGAGCAACGCGTCGATGTCTTCGAGTTGTGCGAACGCGGCGATCGCGACGTCAAGCCCCTTGAGCGCTTGGATGCGGCCGACGAATAGCAAGATCTGCGGGTCCTCCGGCAGGCCGATCGCGCGCCGCGCTTGCGCGCGATTGCCGGGCGCGAAGAACGCGTGGTCGACCGCGGGCGCCACGATCTCGATCCGCTCGGGGTCCACGCCGTAGAGCTGGCGGAGCTGGGCGGCCTCGACGCTGCACGACGCGAGCACGGCGTCCGAACACGCCATCACTTCATGCTCGGCCTTCACGCGCTCGTCGGGTTCGTCGTCACCGGCGTCGGCCTTCACGCGCGCGAGCGTGTGGAACGTCGAGACCAGCGGCAAGTCGAGCGCGTGCTTGATCGCGTGCCCGGACACGCCGCTCAGCCAGTAGTTCGCGTGCAGCGCGTCGGCGGGCGTATCGCGCAGGCGGGCCAACACGCCGTCCGTGAACTCATCAACCAACCCGGGCAGCGCATGCCGGTCCACCACGGACGCTGGGCCCGCGGGCACGTGATGTACGCGGAAGCCGGGCTCAACGCGCACGATCGGATCCAGACCAGGACGGTCGGCACGGGTGTAGACGTCGCACTCGACGCCGGCGCGCGCGAGCGCGGACGACAGCTCTCGCACGTACACGTTCATCCCGCCAGCGTCGCCGTTGCCTGGTTGCGCGAGCGGGGAAGTGTGAAGCGAAAGGACAGCTAGTGAGCGCACAACGGGGTTAAACCCTACTCGGACGCTGGTGATTCCCCCGGGGGGTCGACCGGGGGCGACACCGCTCTGTCCTCGTTCTCGTGACGGAACGACAAGTAGATGCGCACCAGCGTCTGCTTCTGCTCTTCGTTCATGAACTGGTCACGCAGGATCTCGGCCGCGAGGTCGTCCGCGGGGTCACGCTCTTCCAGGATGCCAGCGCGCACATACAGCGTCTCGGCCTGGATCCGCAGCGCCTTCGCGATTTGGCGCAGGATTTCAGCCGACGGTTTCCGTAAGCCCGCGCTCGATCTGACTCAGATACGGATTCGAGATGCCGGCGAGCTCAGACATGCGTCGCAGCGACAGGCGAGCGGTGCCGCGCTGTTGGCGAATGAACTCGCCCAAGTCGCGCCATCTGTCCGCTTGATCGTCCACTTGACCCAAGGTAGTCCGGTGTTAGCTTCACCTTTCGCAAGGTCAATCAGGAGGTTGCGAACGAATGGTCGCTCTGGAACTTTTCACGCGCGATGGCGGCATTTTTCTATCTCGCTACGCGCATTACCTAGCCGGCATCACGTGGATCGGGTTGCTCTACTACTTCAACTTTGTGCAGACGCCCGCCTTCGCCACCTTTGACGCGCCGGCGCGCACCGAGGCCATCTCGAAGCTCGTACCGCGGGCTCTCTGGTGGTTCCGTTGGGCGGCAGTGTTCACGGTGTTGTCGGGCTTCTTCATCCTTGGATTCCAGAAGCAGTTCGACGGCGATTACATGAAGACCCCGGCCGGCATCTCGATCTCGACCGGCGCGCTGCTCGGCCTGATCATGCTCGGCAACGTCTGGGGCGTCATCTGGCGCAACCAGAAGACGGTGATCAAGTCGGCCCAAGGCGTGATGGAAGGTCAGCCCGCATTGGCCGAAGCGGCCGATGCTGGCCGCCGCGCCGCGCTGGCGTCGCGCACGAACACCGTGTTCAGCATCCCGCTGTTGTTCTTCATGGCCTTCACGGGCCACCTGGCGTTCAACTACAACCGCCTGCCCGAAGGATCCGACCGCCTCCTCTACTGGATCCCGGTCCTGGTGTTGATCCTGCTCGCCGAACTCAACGCGCTTGGCGTGATCGGTGGGTTCAGTCCCGGGCCGACGAAGAAGTACCTCGAAACGCACAAGGCCGCGATCATCACGGGCTTCGTGCTCGCAGCGGCGTTCTACCTGTGGTTCGAGGTCGCCTTCAGCTAGAGGCGTATCAACGCGAGCAGGACGAGCAACGCCGGGCCTGCCGCGATGAAGGTGGATAGACGACGGACAGCGGGCGCCTCTCGGGCGCCCGCTTCCTCGTCCTCGGCCAGTGGCGGCATCAAGTAGCGCACGAGCGCGGGACCGGCGGGTCCGGCGATGCAGATGGTCACCGTGAGCAGCCCGGTCGTCACGAGCGTGAAGGGCGGATCGGCCAAGGCGGCAACCGCCAGCGATCCGGCCACGACCGTCGCGACACCGGCGGCGGGGCCCTCCCAGTGGTTGTCGGCGCCGGTCCCCACGACGTATGCCGCGGCGTCGTAACCCGCGATGAGACCGAGGATGGACAACACCTCGGCCAGGCCGCCCGTCCGGGCCAGGATCGGCGCGGCGACCCCGATCGACAGGAACCACGTTACGACGGCGACGCGGTACGCGGACTCTTGACGCGCGAGCGACGCGAACGCGAGCAAACCGGTGGCCACGAGCCATCCCGTTAGCCACCACGTGCCGACAATCGCTGCGGCGAACGCTGTAATCGACCAGGCCGCCCCGAGACGGCCCCGCGGGAGCCTGGCTATTCCTGCACCTCGGCGAGCCCGTTGCTGATCACCAGGTCGCCGTTGCTGTGCGCCTCGAACGGGAAGACACCGGCCGGGGCGCCGCGGTACACCGTGGTCACCACATCGTTGCCCGGGAACACGTTCTTGGCGAAGCGCACCGCGAGTCGCTTCAGGCGCGCCGGGTCGGAGTCAGCGGCGAGGCGCAGCGCCGCTTGGCTCGTCATCGCCATCGTGCACAGGCCGTGGGCGATGATGCCCGGCAAGCCGACTTGCTTGGCGAACGCGTCGTCGACGTGGATCGGCATGTTGTCGCCCGACGCCTCCTTGTAGCGAAACGTCTGGTCGTCGTCGACGTGCACCGAGAACTCGCCGACCGGATTGGAGCGGGCCCCGTCATCGAAGGTGTGGTCGGGCTTGTCGGGGCCCGCGCTCTCGCCGTCGGCCATGCCGCGAATGAACATGGTGATGTATTGCTCGACGATCGGATCGCCTGTCGCGTCGTCCACGCTCCGGGTGCGGATTGTGAAACGTGTGCCGCTGCTGGCGACGCGCACGGAGTACGCCTCCGCCGACGTGCGCAGCTGGGTGCCCGGGACGAGGGGCTTCGAGAAGTGCATGTCCTGCTCGCCGTGCACGATCATCATCAAGGCTTCCGGCGGCACGACGTCGGTCACCGCGACGAACATGGCCGCCCACGCCGGCACCACCGCGAACACCGGCGGCGCATACTTGCCCGACGTATACGCGGGGTTGTCGTCGTTGGTCGCCGCGGCGTACGCCTTGGCGCGGTCCCCGTCGATGATCTCGGTGAGTTCGTCGTAAACCGTTCCCAGCTTTTCAATTGGTAGCGCCATTCCGGGGAAACTAGTTCGTCCTCCTAGTCTGAGGCCGTGGCGAAACGGCTGTTACTGGTACGGCACGGCGAGTCGATTTGGAACGCCGAGGGCCGGTGGCAGGGCAGCGCCGACCCGCCGTTGAGCGACGCCGGGCGGGCGCAGGCGGCCGCCCTGGCCGAATTCATCCGCGATGAGGGCGTCGACCTGATCGTCACCAGCGATCTCGACCGGGCGCATGAGACCGCGCGCATCGTCGGAGCGGCCCTGGGTGTGCCCGTGGCCGCGGTCGAGTCGGGCTTGCGTGAGCGCGACGTCGGCGAAATCAGCGGCCTGACGCGGGCGGAGATCGAGGAGAAGTTTCCCGGTCTGCTCGAGAAGTGGCGGACGGGTGAGCTCACGAAAATGCCCGGCGGTGAGGACGACATCACGCCGCGCGTGTCGGCTGCGATCAACGCATTGGCCGCCGCGCCCAAGGGCACGGTCGTGCTCGTGGTGACCCACGGCGGCGTGATCGGCGCGATCGACCGTTGGCTCGGCACCGAGTACCGCCGGGTCGGAAACGTGCAGGGCCGGTGGTTAACCGTCGACGACGACGGACGGATCGCCTTCGAAACGCATTTCGGGGTAAGTGACCTCGACGACAGCACGCCCGTCGCCCTTTGACGCGCGGTGCGCGACCGTCGACGCGATTACGTCGCGCAGGATCTGGTCGCACAACTCGCGGTTGAAGAGGTCGGTGGCGTGCCCGCCCTGGCGCCACCACAACTGCGCCGTGGGGCCTGCGGCACTCTTCATCGCTTCCGCCTGGTCCACACCGAAATACCAGTCGGCCTTGTCGTGGATGATCACGACCGGCGCCGGCGCAATCTCGCCGACGACGGTGACCGGGTCGATGCGACCGTCCTGGCGCATGCCGCCGATGCGCACGCGCATCAGGTACTTCATCGACGTGCGCATGAACGGCGACGCCGCGAGCTCGAGCACACGGCCAACCCCGCGCGCCGCGTCACGCCCACCCCACCACGCCGGGCCACTGATCGCGACGACCGCGTCCGCGGGACGCCCGCCGTCGCCGTGCGCAGCCCGGCCCGCATAGATGACCGAGGCGGCCGAGCCCATGCTCGTGCCGATGAGGATCAACGCGTCCGTGTCGGGCACCTGCTGCACCGCGGCCGCCACGTCGAGGTACTCGAGCGCGCCCAGGGTGCTGGTGCCTTCGGAGAATCCGTGGCCGCGCATGTCGAGCACGATCACGTTCACGTGGTCGGCGAGTTGCGTCGCGAATTCGTGAATCTTCGGGTGACGGTGCCAGTTCGCGAAGCCGTGTGACAACACCACCGTCGCGCCGCACTCGGCTGGGCCCGCGAGGCGCACCGCATGCAGCTTCACGCCGTCGGCCGTGATGAAGCGCAGGCTCTCACGCGTCTTGTACTTCGGCGCGTTGACGTACTTCTGGAACCAGCTTCTAACGGCCTGTGGACTCGTCAACTTCGCCATCGTCGGAGAACTATTCGGAGACCGGCGGGCTAGCGGATGACTCGAGCTCTTCGAGTTCCGCTTCGGCTCCTGCCAGCTCGGCCTCGATGACGGCCAGTCGATCGAGGTCGTCGGCGAAGTCAGTTGCCTCGGGCTCCACTGCGTCGCCCGCAGGGCCCTCGATTTCTTCGCCGGCAGTGTGATCCACACAACAAGCGTATCGGCCGAATTGGGACTTTCTTGAGCGGCTGCTCCAGAGTTGGGACAGAACTCAAATATGCGCGAAAACCTCTCGCTGTCTTGTAGGGGTGGAGGGGATCGAACCCTCGACGCTCGGGTTAAAAGCCCGACGCTCTGACCACTGAGCTACACCCCCGCTTCGGGACGGACGATTATTGCCGCTCGGCGTCGCCCGTCCCGAAGTTAGGTGCTTTATGGCCCCGTGTTGACGTTGACGCCGGTCTGGCCCTGGGTCACGACCATCGTGCATTTGTCCTGCTTTTGGGCGCACGCCAACTCGGCCTGGGCTCGGGTGTAGTCGATGAAGGACTGGCTCAACGCGCCGCCCTCGTTCAGCGCTTGGCGCTGACGGGCGACACCGCGAGCTTCGGCTTCCTTGGCGTCGGCCTCGTTCTGCGCCGTGATCACCCGGGACTTCGACACGCGGTTCTGCTCGAAGGCTTGCAGCACCGCTTCAGAGAACGACGGGCGCTTCAACACGACCGTGAAGTTCGGACACTTGTCGGTCTTGCCGTCGATGTCGACGAACTGCGGGCCGCAGAAGTACGCATCGCCGAGCACGTTCTCGATGCGGTCCTTCAGCACGGTCGCGACGCCGGTCTGCACTGCCGTCACCGCGTCCGGATCACCGAGCAGCGACTCAGAGTCGTGCCGGCGCGACTCGATCTGCAACGCCGATTCGAGTTGCTGACGGAAGCTGTCGTTGAGCATCCGGTTCCAGCCGTCTTCGTTGTACGCGTGGTACTTGAGGCCAATCTGCTCGTGGAAGCGTTGCAGCTTGTCGGTGTTGAGCTTGAAGTACACGGCGACCTCGTAGCTCACCTGCACCTTGTCCGACGTCGACGCCACGATCTCGTCCGCCACTCCGCGGTCTCCCTCGTCGGCGTGCTGCGACACGATGTAGTTCCGCTGCGTGACCGGATACATGTACCAGTGGTCGAATAGACCGTTGAGCACGAGGCCCGAACCCGGACGCACGATCTTCTGGAACTTGTTGCCCTCGAACGGTCCGCCGCCGTAGCTAAGCGCGACGCGGTCGGCCGGCGTCTTACGGAAGGTGCCGACGCCGACGCTGATCAACATCATCGCCAAAACGGCGACGGCGATGGCGACGGCGGCCTGCACCGCGTGACGCGGTTTGAAACCGAACTGCTGCTGCATTGTTCGCATGTGTTTGTGGTTTCCCCTTTTCTGTCACCTCGTGGGTGATAGGTTGAGCGTAATCACTCGTATGTATTCCGCGCAAGCAATAGTTCTAAAGTGAGGCACCTGATGGCCGAACTCATCCCGCACGATGAACAGGACTGGTGGACCTGGGTCGACGTCGACGGCGACGGTGTGCCCGACATCCGCGTTCGCCTCGGCTCAGCCGAGGACGGAAGGCTTCACGTCGAGGCCGTGCTGGTCGAAGGCACGCCCGTGTCGGCCAGTCACCTGCGCGGGGTGCCCCTCGGGCGCATCGAGGCCCACGCCAACGCCACGCTGCATCCCGACGCCGCGGTCACGTCCGACCGAGTACCGACGACCGGAGTCATCCCGCCCCACCTGTTCGATCTGAGCGGACGCGGCCGATCCGACGAGTTCTACGCCGAGGTCGCCGCGGTGTACGCGAGCCTCGTGTCCGAGACCCACCAGCCCGTGGCGGTCATGGCCGAGAAGAACCAGGTGGCACGGGTCACCGCGCACCGGTGGGTGAAGCAGGCGCGCGACCGCGGGCTGCTACCCCCGGGCCGTCCGGGTAAAGCCGGCTAGCCAACGGCGCTTGCGACGAGGCGGTGCCGGCGGAACCGATGGACGGGGTTCGGCGAGCAACGCGGCTTCGGCCGCCGCGAACGCCGGACGCTCTTGCGCCCAACGCTCCAGCACGCGGTCGAGGTCGAGCGGCATCAAGTTGCTCGGCGGACCGTCGACCGGTGGGATCCGGTTCATCTGGCGAATGCGGTCATTGAGTTCGCCGACAACCTCGCGCACGGCCTTTTCGCTGCGCAGTCGGCCGACCGACTCGAGCATGTCCTCGACGTTCTTGCGCAGCGCGAGCGCGGGCGGCGTGAAGCTGAGATCTTCGCGTTTGAGCAACTGCTTGATCCACCACATGTCGTCGCCGTAGACGTCGACGTTGGTGAGCGGCTTGCCGTGGCCTGGAAGGTTGTCGAACTCGCCGCGTTCACGCGCCTCACGGATCTGGACTTCCACCCAGGTCTCGAAGTTCACGTTTGCCGGCTTGCGCTCGGTCACGCCCCTATTTCTACCGGTTCCTCGATGACGATTTTGCGGCGGACGAGCAGGATCCCCGCAATGACCACCGCGCCTCCTACGGCGACGTTCCAGCCGATGCGCTCATCGAGCACAACCACGCCGAGCAGCACGCCGACGAACGGCATCGCGAAGGTCACGGTTGACGCAACGGTTGGCCCACTGAGCTCGATGAGGTTGAAGAAGAACAGGTACGCCACACCGGTACCGATCGCGCCGAGGGCAACCACCGACGCCGCAATATGAAGATCGACGTGCGTGGCGGCTCCACTGGTCGCGGTGGTCACCAACGCGATGACAGAGGCAACGACGGCGCCGGACGTGATCTGTCCGACCGCCGCGGTGACCGGCGGAATCTTTCCCGAGATGAACCGCGACGTGAAGACGAAGCCAATGCCGTAACAGGCGGCCGCGCCGACGCAGGCGAGCTCGCCGAGCACCTGTCCCCCACCGGCGCGCCACGGTTCGACGATCATCACAACACCCGCCATGCCGAGGACCAGCCCGGCCGCGCGACGAAGGTTCAGCCGCTCGCCCGGCAGAAACGCAAACGCGGCGAACGCGGCGGTCCACAGCGGGGTGGTGGCGTTGAGCACGCTCGCGAGTGACGACGTGACGCGCTCCTCGCCCCAGGCGAACAGCGCGAACGGGAACACGTTCGAAATGAGCGCCATGATCGTGACGGTGCGCCACTCGTCCAGACCCTTCGGGTAGCGCGCGACGCCGAACGCCACGGCGACCGCGAGGACCGCAGCGCCCGCGACCATCCGCCCGGCCACGATCTGCGTCGGGGAGAGGCCTCCGAGCGCGACCTTGATGAACAGGAAGCTCGAGCCCCAGATGAGCGCCAGGCCACCGAGCTCGAGATCGGCGCGACGCCGCCTGATGAGGTCAGCCGTCGGCGTTGGAGGGCTCGAAACTGAAGTGACCCGTAACCATGAACTGCACCCGGTCGGCCACGTTCGTGGCGTGGTCGCCGGCGCGTTCGTAGTACCGGCCGACGAGCGCCATTTGCACTGCGAGCTGCAGGGTGGCGTCGTCGGGCGAACGCAACGAGAAGATCGCTTGGAACAACTCCTTCTGGAGTTCGTCCATCACGTCGTCCATGTCGGCCAGCGCGGCCGCGCGGGCAACGTCGCGATCGGCGAACGCCTCGATCGCGAGCCGCAACTGGGCGGCGGCCTGGTCGCGCATGCGGTCGATGAGGCCGCGGATCTTCGGGTCGATCTCGTGCGGGTACAGCCTGCGCGCCGCCTTGGCCACCTTGGCCATGAGGTCGCCGATGCGTTCGATCTCGTGGATGACGCGCAGCACGGTTACCAGCATGCGGAGGTCGGCCGCCATCGGCTGCTGCTGCGCCAGCAACAGGCACGTGCGCTGCTCCATGTCGTGCGTGAGGTCGTCGAGCACCCGGTCGTTGGCGACCACCTTCTCGACGGCTGCGAGGTCGGCCGCGAGCAGCGCGTTGGTCGCCGCTTCGATCGCCTCGCCGGCTAGCGCGCCAAGCCGGATCACATCCGATCGGATGGCGTCGAGTTCTTCATGGAATACGCGGCGTGTTTCAGTCATGAGTCCCGACCTGGAGTTTGACCGCCTGATGCGCGCGGCAGATGGATAACGAACGTAGAGCCTTCGCCCTCGCGCGAGTCGACGTGGACATCGCCGCCGTGGTTGCGGGCGACGTTGCGCACGATGGCAAGACCGAGACCGGTGCCGCCGGTGACGCGACTGCGGGCGCGGTCGACCCGGTAGAAGCGCTCGAAGATGCGGTCGCGGTCACCGGGCGGAATACCAATTCCGCGGTCGCTCACCACCAACTCCACGCTCTCACCGTCGTCAGTCGCGCTGATCAGAACCGGTGCGCCAGGGTCCGAATACTTGAGCGCATTCTCGATCAGGTTGACCAGTGCGCCCTCGACCTGGGACACGTCGACGAGCAGCGAACCGGTCGGGACGTCGCCAACCGAAATGTCCGGCGACCGAACCCCCGCCGACGAAACAACGCGATCGGTCGCCCGCCCGATGAGATGACGGATCGGCGTTTCCTCGCGTTGCAGTTCTCCTCCTTCGATGCGGCTCAAATCGAGGAGGTCGTCGATGAGATGACCAGCGCGGTCGGCTTCATGCGCGATACGCGCCGCCAGCCGGCGAAAGACGTCCGGATCGGTCTCGGCACCTTCGGCGGCCAGCGTGTCGGCCAGGGCCACGATCGCCCCGATCGGGGTGCGCAACTCGTGCGAGACATTGGCAACGAAGTCCCGCCGCACCGCATCGATCCGAGAGCGCTCGGTCACGTCTTGCACGACGGCCACGGTGCCGGCGGGGCCGGACGCACTGGTCAAAGGCGCTCCGGCGAGCGACAGCGTGCGCGGCGGTGGCCCGTGCAGTTCGATCACGCGGCTGGTTTCGCCGGTAGCGGCCTCGACGAGCGTGTCGATGAGCGCGCGCGCCGCAAGCGCGTCCGCGTGGCGACCATCGGCGAGTCGCGCCGCTTCTGCGTTGCGCAGTTGTTCGTTGCCTTCGGCATCCACCACAACGACGCCGAGTGGGAGCGCGTCGAAGGCGGCGCGCAAGCGCTCAACCGATGCGATCGCGTTCGCAGCATCGTCGCGATACTGATCCCGTTCGCTGCGGGCCATGTCCAGCGCGCTTTTGGCCGCGTCGAGCTCGGCCCGGCGCCTCACCCGAAGCGCCCGGTGATGTACGCCTCGGTGCGGGGATCGGTGGGCGCCCGGAACAGGTCCGCAGTAGCGGTGAACTCGACAAGTTCCCCCGTGCGCTCGCCACTGGTCTCGTCGACGCGCGTCGTGAGAAACGCCGTGCGGTCTGACACCCGCGCCGCCTGCTGCATGTTGTGCGTGACGATCACGATTGTGTAGTCCTGCTTCAACTCGACCATGAGGTCTTCGATGCGAGCCGTCGCGATCGGGTCGAGCGCCGAACACGGCTCATCCATCAGGATCACTTCCGGCGCCACCGCGATGGCGCGCGCGATGCACAGTCGTTGCTGCTGGCCACCCGACAAGGCCATCGCACTCTTCTTCAACTTGCCCGACACCTCGTCCCACAACGCGGCGCGCCGCAACGCCTGCTCGACGAGGTCGTCCATCTTGCCGACTTTCATTTTCAGGACACGCGGGCCGTAAGCGACGTTGTCGTAAATCGACTTGGGAAACGGGTTCGGCTTCTGGAACACCATGCCGATGCGCCGGCGAACCTCGATCGGATCCACGTCTTCCCCGTAGAGATCGACGCCTTCGTAACGCAGCGTGCCCTCGACGCGTGCGCCCGGGATCAGGTCGTTCATGCGGTTGAAGCAACGCAGCAGCGTTGACTTGCCGCAGCCGGATGGTCCGATCAACGCGGTGATCTGGCCCCGGTGGATCTCCATCTGAATGTCCGAGACCGCCAGCGCGGCGCCGTAATAGACGCTGAGCCCGTCGGTTTCGAAGACGGGTGTGGGCTCGACCTCAGGCGCCGCTTTGGCTGGCTCGGGTGCGGAGGTGACCGTGGGGCGAGGAGCCAACGGTGTGGGCGGGAGATTGCTCATACGGCCTTTTCGAACGCTACTTCCGGGCGAACCGCGCCGTTATCAGGCGGGCGGTGATGGTCAACAGGAACACGAGCAGGATGAGTGTGAGCGCGGCGGCCCACGCCCGGTCTTGCGCGGCGGGAAACGGCACTTGCGCATTGCGAAAGATCTGGGCTGACAGCGCCGTGTTGGACCCGAACAACTTCGTGTTGGGCTTCGACACAATCCCGATCGTGAACAGCAGCGGAGCCGTCTCCCCCGCGGCTCGCGCGACGGCGAGCATGGCGCCGCTCACGATGCCGGGCAGAGCGGCGGGAATCACAATGCGCACCGTCGTACGCCAGGTGCGTGCGCCGAGCGCCGCGCTCGCCTCGCGCAGGTTGGCCGGCACGAGGCGCAGCATCTCCTCGCTCGTGCGCACGACGATCGGCAGCATCAGACATGCCAACGCCAGCGCGCCCGCGAAGCCGGACAGGCCGTAGCGCAGGACCCAGATCGTGTAGATGAACAGGCCCATCACGATCGAGGGGACGCCGCTCATGACGTCAGTCATGAGGCGGATGAAGCGGGCGAGCGCAGACTGCTTGCCGTACTCGTTGAGAAAGATTGCTCCCATGACTCCGAGCGGCACCGCAATCAACGTTGCCGCGCCGGTGATGAGCAGCGTGCCGATCACGGCCGGCGCCATGCCGGGCCCCGGCCGAGACGAAATGATCGGGATGTTGGTGACGAGGAAGTCGTAACTGAACAGGTGCATGCCCGCGCGCACGACATAGAAAACGATGAACGCCAGTGGCAACACCGCCGCGCCGAACGCGCCCCACATCGCGCCGGTCGCGATGTGGTCGCGGATCTTGCGATTGCGCGACACGGCGCCGGTTCGTAGCGAGGGCGGAGTCGCACGTGGCGTTGTGACCGCGGCCATTAGGCGAGCCCGCGCAGCCGGGTGTCGACGCGGCGTACTACCGAGCGAGCCGACACGTTGACGATGATTGTCAGTGCAAAGAGCGCCACGCCGAGGCCGATCAGGGCGGCGCGGTGCACCCCGGTGGCCTCACCGAACTGGTTCGCGATGACCGCGGGCATGGCGTCGCCGCCGGCGAACACGTTGCCGACGATCTGGGGTGTCGAACCAATCACGAGCGCCACCGCGATGGTCTCGCCCATCGCACGGCCGAGTCCGAGCATCGTGGCGCCGACCATTCCGCCGATCGAGTGCGGGAACACGACGCCCTTGATCATTTCCCATCGGGTCGCGCCAAGGGCGAGCGCGCCGTCTTTGTCGTTGCGGGGCACGGTGGCGAACACTTCGCGCGTCACCGACGTGATGATCGGCGTGATCATCACCGCGAGGATCAATCCGGCGGTGAAGAACGAACGGCCGGTCTGCGTGCCGTTGAACACAGTTGTCAGTACGGGGATCGAGTCGACCGCGTTCGACACGGAGTTGTAAAGGCCCGAGATGTTGGGCGCGAGCACGAGGATCCCCCACAACCCGAACACGACCGACGGGATCACGGCAAGCAGGTCCATCACCGCGACGACAAACGATCGCAACCGCGTCGGCGCGACCTCGGTAACGAACAGTGCAATGCCGACCGAGACCGGCACGGCGATGAGCACCGCGATGGTCGCGATGACGGCGGTGCCGAAGATGAAGGCCAACGCGCCGAACTTGCCTTCGTTCGGGATCCACTCGCGGGACGTGATGAAGCTAAAGCCCGCTTCCCGAAACGCGGGCCACGCGTTGTTCACGGTCGTGACCGCGATCAACACGAGGATGACCAGAATCGCGAGACCCGCGAACAACGTCAGCAGCCGGAATGCCTCATCGGCAATCCGGCCGCCTGAACGTTGCGTTGCGAGGCTCGGTCGCTCCACGCGTTAGCTCGGGATGACGAGGCTGTTGAGCTGCGCGATCGCCTTGGTGCGGTAGGACGCAGGCAACTGCGCGTAGTTGACCGACTCGTTCAGCGACTGGCCGTCCGTCAACAAGAAGTTGAGGAAGCCCTTGAGGGCTTCACCCTTGGCTTTGTCGGTCTGGTTCTTGTACGTGAGGATCCAGGTCGGCGTGGCGATGGGATAGGTCGCGTCGCCCGCGGCGTTGAGCGGGTCGTAGGTCAGGTCCGCATTCGGAGTGGTTTCCTCAAGTGCTGCCGATACACCAGCGAGCGACGGGGCGACGAACTTGCCGGCGGCGTTCTTGATGCTCGCCGTCTTGAGGTTCGTGGCCTTGGCGTCGGCGAAGTCGACATAGCCGATGGCGCCGTTGACTCCCTTGAGCGAGCCCGAGCCGTTCCCAATGAGCTGGGCCACGCCTTGGTTGCCGTTGCCGGCCTGACTGGAGGTTGGCCAGTTGACGGTGTCGCCCTTGTCGAGCTTCCAGGTCGTCGGCGCCGCCTTCTTCAGGAAGCCGGTGAAGTTGGACGTGGTGCCCGAGCCTTCGGCGCGGTGCACAATCACGATCGGAGTGGCCGGCAATGTGGCGTCGGGGTTGTCGGCCTTGATGGCGGCGTCATCCCACTTGGTGATCTCGGCCTGGAAGATCTTGGCGATCGTGTCGGCGCTCAGCTGGAGCTTGGTCACTCCGTCCAATTGATAGGCGACGGTGATCGGCGCCGCGGCGATCGGGAAGTAGAGCAAGTCACCGTTCTTATACAGCGCCTTGTCCTCGGGCTTCACGAGGCTGTCGGTGCCGGCGTAGTCAGTGGCGTTGCCGCCTTGCAGATCGGTCTTGCCCTTGCCCGAGCCGCCGCCGGCGTAGTTGATCGTGACCTTGGGCGCGGCTTCCTGGAAGGCCGAGATGGCCGCCTCTTCGAGCGCAGCCTGGAACGTGGAGCCCGACGCGTTCAGCGTCGCGGAGAGGTTCGCGTAGTCGATCGACAGGCCCTTGACCGTGTCGTCGCTCTTGCTGCCGTTGTCCGATGCACCGTTGTCTGCATCTTTCGAACTGCAGGCTGATGTCAGGATCGCACCTGCTACGACAAGCGCGCCGAGGCGCACAAGTTGACGTGTCTTCATGCCGTTCACCTTAAGAAGCCAATGCGAACGTTCACCCCTGTTTGGGTGAACGCGAGGTGAACAGCGGTTAACGCTGGGCGAGCACCTCGACCCCGCGGGTGTAGGGCCGCAACGCCTCGGGCACGGTCACGGAGCCGTCCTCGTTGCGGTAGTGCTCGAGCAAGGCCGCCAGTACGCGCGGCACCGCGAGGGCAGAGCCGTTCAGGGTGTGCACGAAGGCGGGCCCAGTCTCGGTGCGGTAGCGAATATTGGCGCGGCGAGCTTGGTAGTCGGTGAACCAACTCACGCTGCTCGCTTCGAGCCACCGGTCCACGCCCGGCGCGTAGATCTCGACGTCGAACTGGCGGGCATGGCTCTGGCCGAGGTCGCCCGTGCAGATCTCGAGCACGCGGTACGGCAAGCCGAGCGCGACCAGGGTGCCGATGGCGCGGTCGAGAATTTCCTCGTGGAGCGCCTCGGCTTGGTCGGGCGCGACGAGAGCCAGGATTTCGACTTTGTCGAACTCATGGACGCGCAGCAGACCGCGCGTGTCCTTGCCGGCGGCGCCCGCCTCGCGGCGATAACAAGGCGAGTACGCCATGAGCCGCATGGGCAGGTCGGCCTCAGCCACGATCTCGTCGCGATAGAGCGACGTGAGTGGCACTTCAGCGGTGGGGATCGGCCAGAGGTCGTCGCGCTCGACGTGGTACGCGTCGTCGGCGAACTTCGGCAGCTGACCGGTGGCGACCAGCGTCTCGGAGCGCACCATGGTGGGCGGACGGACTTCTTCATAGGCGTCGGCGTTGCGGTCGAGCGCTAATTGGCAAAGCGCCCGCGAGAGCGTGGCGCCCATGCCCCGAAGCACCGCGAACATCGAGCCGCTGATCTTGGCCCCGCGCTCCAAGTCCAGAATGCCCAGCTCGGTGCCGATGTCCCAGTGCGGCACGCGCTGATGCGGCGCGTACTCGGGTAGTGCCTCGCTGCGAATGACTTGGTTGTCGTCCTCGCTCTTACCAACGAGCGCGGCCGGATCGGGCGTGTTCGGAATGCGCAGCATGCGGCCGCGCAGTTCGGTTTCGAGCGCGCTGGCTTCGGCCGCGAGCTTCGACTCCTGTTCACCGATCGCCTTGCTTTTCTCCTGCGCTTCCTCGGCGGCCGCCACGTCGCCGGCTTTGCGCGCCTTGCCGACTTCGGACGACAGCGCTTTGACCTGCGCGCGCAGTTCGTCGCGCTGCGAGCTGATCGCACGGACCCGCTCGTCGAGTTGTACGGCGGCGTCGACCTCGGACGGATCGACGTTCTTGGTGGCCAGCGACGCGCGCACGGCGTCCAGGTCGGTCCGCAGACGTCGAATGTCGAGCATGGCCAAGGTTACGCGTAGCGTGCGCTTGCGATGAAAGCAGTTGTTGTGGAGGACCTCCACGTGCGCTTCGGCGAGGTGGCCGCGGTGGACGGGCTGTCGTTCTCAGCCGAGGCCGGAGCGGTCACGGCGTTGCTCGGCCCCAACGGTGCCGGCAAGACAACGACCGTCGAAACGGCCGAGGGCTATCGCAGGCCGTGGGCCGGCACGGTGCGAGTGCACGGGCTCGATCCGGTCGCCGACGCCAAAGCCTTGCTGCCCCGCATGGGCGTGATGTTGCAGCGCGGTGGCATCTATCCCTCAATGGGCATCGCCGCGGCGTTGAGCCTGTTCGCGTCGTATTACAAGCAGCCGGCCTCGCCCGATGAGTTACTCGAACGGGTGGGGCTCAGCGGCCGCATAACCAAGACGCCGTGGCGTCGCCTGTCCGGCGGCGAGCAGCAACGCGCGTCACTGGCGCTGGCCTTGATCGGCCAACCCGACGTCGTGTTCCTCGACGAGCCGACCGCCGGAGTGGACCCCCAAGCGCGCCAACTCGTGCGCGCCGTAATCGCGGACCTGCGCGCCGCGGGCGCCTGCGTCGTTTTGACCACGCACGAACTCGACGAGGTCGAACGGCTGGCCGACCACATCGTGATCGTCGACCACGGCCACGTCGTGGCCGACGGCACGCTCGCGTCGCTCACGTCCTCCGACGACGTGATGACGTTTGTGACCGCGCCCGGTATCGACGTCGCCAGCCTGAGTGAGGCGATGGGCGGCTGGGTCAGCGAAACCTCGAGCGGCCGGTACTCGATCGCGTTGGGCTCGACGCCGGCGTTGGTGGCGACTTTGACCGCGTGGCTGGCCGAGCGCGACCTGCCGATCTCGGAACTCGGCAGCGGCACGCGACTCGAAGACGTGTTCCTGCGCCTCACGGGTGGCGGCGAGTGAAGGCGTTCGTGGCGCAACTGCGCGCCGAGATCAGCATGACGATGACGCGCGGTGAGTCGCTGCTGCTGACGATCGGCATTCCGGTGGGTCTGCTCGTGTTCTTCTCGCTCGTCGACGTGCTGCCGACCAACACGAAAGACCCCGTGACATTTCTCGCGCCGGGCGTGCTGGCCATGGCGGTGTTGTCGACCGCGTTCACCAGCCTCGCGATCGCAACTGGCTTCGAGCGTTCGTATCTCGTGTTGAAACGACTGGGCACAACGCCGCTCGGCCGGCCTCGCCTGATCGCCGCGAAGATCGTCGGCGTCCTCGTGGTGATTGCGATTCAGATGGTGGTGATCGTGCTCGCCTCGGTTGCGCTTGGCTGGTCGCCCTCGGGGTTCTCCGTCGCAGTGGCGGTTCCTGCCGTCGTCTTGGCGACAACCGCGTTCGCGTCGCTCGGCCTCTTGATGGCGGGCACCTTGCGGGCCGAGATCACGTTGGCGCTCGCCAACGCCGGGTTCATCCTGCTGATGCTGGTGAGCGGGATGGTGATCCCGGTGTCCAAGCTGCCGAACGCGATGCGGGCGGTGTCGCGCCTGCTGCCGAGCGAAGCGTTGGCCCACATCCTCCACGCCGCCGCGACCGGCGCGGCGGCGGGCTCCCGCGCATGGATCGTGCTGGCGGTGTGGGCGGTCGCCGCGACCGTCTTGGCCGTCCGCTACTTCCGCTGGGAGTGATCTAAGGATTCTTAGAGCGGAGCGGCCAGCGGCACCAGCACCGTGCCGATGCCGTGGCCCTCGAAGGTGATCGAGATGGTCAGGCGCGAGCGGTTCTCGGGCAGCGGAACCACCTCGACGTCGACCCAGGGCGGTTCAGTTCGATCCGTCGCGAGAAGGTGGCGCGACATGGGTGGGTCAGGGCGAGGTGTCTCAGGCGATGCGGCCCACGAAGGCGAGGACCCGGGTCTGGGCGTCCGCGTCCGGGCCCACCTCCACCCGAGGCCCGTAGTGGCCGCTGGCCCGCATGGCCTCGTCGGTGGCCGGGTCCATGTTGTCGGCCGCCTCGGCCAGCCGGGCCACCTCGCCGGGATCGAGGCGTTCGTCCTGACCTGTCGCCCGGGCCAGGTCCCAGGTGTGGACGAGTAGGTCGGGCAGGCCGACCGTCTCCCATGCCTGGGTCAGGGTGACCTCACCCATAGGCGTGGAGCGCGCAGCCCCGGCGGTGGGGTCGTCCAGGGCTGCCAGGAGGGCGTTGCGCAGGGCGTGCCACGCGCCGACCGGGTCGGTCTGGGTCGAGGGGATATCCGGCATCGGGCGGTCCCATCCCTCGAGGAAGAACGGTGGCATCCAGTCCACGAGGTGATCGACGACGTCGCGGGCGACCCACCCGTCGCACGGGGCGGGTCGGTCCCAGGCATCGTCGGCCACCGCCTCGACGGTCCGGGTCAGCCCGTCGAAGACGGTCCTGGTGCGGGTGGCGATGTCGGTGGGCACGGATCTCCTCCTCGGGTCGGTGATGGTAGACGGCGGCCGGCTGTGCCGCTCATCGGTCCGACTCGGCCGCGAACGTCGAAGGTAACGATGGACCGCAGGGGATGGCAACGAAGCGGTCGGGGACCATGAATCCGCCGGAAGAGCATGGCGGACGGGCGCGGCTCGGTGGTCAGCCAGCGGGGCGCGGCGGGGTCCGGAACTGATCACCGGCCCAGGAACACCGCTCTAAGAGTTCTTGCTAGTCCTTAACGCTGGGAATGATCTAAGGACGTTCATCAATTTAGGGCGGTGTTATCAATGCGACCGGACTACAAAAGGAGCGCGCTTCTCACCATCGATGTGCAGGACGACACGCTTGACGGCAAGCCCTTGGAGGTGCCCGGCACGACAGCGGCGCTTCCGAACATCTCCCTGGTGGCCGAGGCGTTTCGGTCAGCAGGCCGGTCAATCATCCACGTGGTCCGCCTGTATTTGGCTGATGGGTCCAACGCTGAGCCCGCGAGAAAGGCCTTGGTAAGTGGCACGACGCCGATACTGCGGCCTGGCACGCCGGGCCGCCTCCTCGCTCCCGGTGTGCTGCGACCGAATGCGTCGCCCCTCGACGACGAACTCTTGCTGACAGGCGGGCTTCAGCAAATTGGGCCCAACGAATTCGCAATGTTCAAACCGCGATGGGGGGCGTTCTTTCAGACACCGCTCGAAGCGCATCTCCGCGAGCTTGGCGTGTCCACACTCGTCTTCACTGGCTGCAACTTTCCGAACTGCCCTCGTACTTCCATTTACGAAGCGAGCGAGCGCGACTTCGACGTGGTCCTCGTTGAGGACGCGACCTCCGGTGTTTATGACAGAGGACGACAGCAGCTCGCCAACATCGGCGTCACGTGCACGAGCACTTCCGCCGTCGTGGACGGCCTGCGTACCTTCTCGCTTAATCCTTAGAGCGGCACGTCCTTGCCCTCGGAAATGGCACTTACTCCGGCGCTGGAATCATGAGAAAGCGCGCAGGCGGCTCGGGCACGCGAGTGATGTGGCCGGCGCCTTCCGTATCTGCTGCCAGCACGACCGAGCCTGGGCCAAACCGGCGCACCTCGCCATCCGTCGTCTCGCATTCGAGAACGCCTGACACGACGACTACGAACTGCCTGCGCGGAGCGGCGTGGGGTTCGCTATCGGTCAGGTCATCTGGAGCATTCACAAAGACCACGCCGGTCGCTGGAATCGGCGCAGAGACCATTACCGGCGGGACGCCTGTTGCGATCACTGCCTCGACCTGATCGAGTGACACGTCGACCATTCGTGACCCACCGTTGCCGTCGTCCTCGACCCTTACGTAGTGGACTGCCATCCCGTCATTCTAAGAATCGTTGCTACTACGGATCGCTGGGAGTCATCTTCGGTGTCAGGCGCTCTTCAAGTACTTGCGGAGGGCGCGGCGGATCACCTCTGAGACGGTCACCCCGTCGTGTGCAGCACGTCGCGCTGTCTCGTCGCGTAGGGCGGGATCCAGACGCACCGACTCGACAGTTTTCACCGCTCCATCTTGTAACCCTGAGTAGGCCATTTGGCTACTCAGCGTTACAAGAATGAGTTAGAGCGCTGCGTAGGGTAGGAACACCTGGACCGGGCCGCCGGCCAGGTTCGCCCTCACCTCTGCCGGGACGTCACCGAGGAGTTCGCCGTGACACTCGCCGGTCGCGACGATTTGCTCCATCAGTTCGTCGCCGATGTTCGCCCCGTGTTGGAGCAGCGCGTCGAGATCGACGAATCGTTCCAGCACGATGCACTCCGACTCGTCCTCGTTGAAGAAAGTGTCGTACTGCAGCGTTCCCGGATCCTTCGCTCGCACGATCTCCAAGCACACCGCAGACAGCCGCTTGAACTCCTCAAGCTTGCCCGGATGAAATTTGAAGCGGACGACGCTCTGAAGCTCAACTGTGGTCGTGTTGGTCATGGTCTCTCCTAGAACGATCCGATTATGGCGTTCCCACTAGGACGGATCCGGATCCCGATTCTCGACATCCCTGGCCAATAAGCGGCCTCTTCGGCGACGCCAACTCGCGCACCGGGCCGTGTAGAAGCATGCAACCGCGATCGTGACGGCAACCACGAGTCCCATCGAAGGGGCGCCAATCCACACGACGCGCTGCTTCACGTTCGACTCGGGCACCGGGCCGAATGCGTTCGACGAAACGGTGTTGTGCCGGTTGTCGCCGAGGTAGTACACCCGCCCTTTCGGCACCGTCGTCAACTCGATGTCCCAGGTCGTCATCGACTTCGCGAGGTATGGCTCGTCCACCGGAATTTCGTTCACGATCAGCCTGCCGTCCTTCGCCTCGACGGTGTCGCCACCGATAGCGACGACTCGACCAATGACGAGCGTCGGCTGGGGCAGAGAAAGCCCGGGTCAGGTCTGGACGAGGGCTCCAGGAGAACGACGTCGCCTCGCTTGACCTCGCCGACGGGTCGCGTCCAGATGTGATCCCCCGGATGCATCGTCGGCTCCATGGCGACCGTCATTGGACGATACCGATCGAACATAAGCAGTCCGACGGCGGTGAACCCGACCGCCACTACGAGCACCAGCGTGCCGATGGCGAAGACGACGCGCTGCGGGCGCGTCAGGTTGAGGATGCGTTGCGGCACACTTGACCTGATCGCCCGAAGTCGCGCCATCTTGAGCCATACGGTCTACGCGGAGGCCATTACCTCTGCGAGCAGGGCGTCGAACTGACCCATCATCAGCTTCATACCTTCCTCGAAACCCGAGACGCCGTGCGCCTGCATCCCCTCGGCCGAGTCGAAGTACGACGTGACGAGCATGCGCGTCTTGTCGCCAGCGGGGACGGCGCTGATCTCCATGCGCGTGAGCCCGTTGCCGTCGTTCGGGCGACCGTTCTCGCCAACGTCGGCATCCCTGAGCGCGAGGCGCGACGGTGGTTCAACCTCGAGCACCTCCCACACGCTCGGGTACGTGTCGCCTTCGGGGCCGGTCATGACGAAGGCAATCCGGCCGCCCGGTGTCACATCGTGTTCTTCGGAGGTGGACGGAAACTCCGGCGGACCCCACCAGCGCTCGAAGAGCTGCGCGTCGGTCCACATGCGCCACACGTTGTCGACCGACGCGGCGAACTCGGCCGTCAGTATCAACGTGAGGTCGGTGGGGTTCTTCTCTACTTGCAGAACGGTCATCGTTTTTCCTTTCCAGTGGATTCGTTGAGGACATCGCTGAAGCGTTCGAGGCGAGCTCGCCACATCGCTTCAAGTTCGTCGAGCAGTGCGTGGGCGCGTGCGAGTTGCGCGATCTCGCCGCGCACGAGTTGTTGTCTGCCGCGGCGGTGCTTCGACACGAGGCCGGCGTCTACGAGCACCTCGACGTGCTTCTGCACCGCGGTAAGGCTGATCGGATACAGCCGACCGAGGTCGCTGACCGAGCGCTCCCCGTCGAGCGTCTGCGTGATGATGTCGCGCCGCGTGGCGTCGCTCAGTGCGAAGAACAGCCGGTCGGTGTCAGGAGAATCTACAACCATTTGGTTGTAGATTACGCCTCACGCCCAGAATGTCAAGGCCGGGCGTGCGCTTGGAAGAACCGCCATGCTGGACGGGTCGTGTCCGGACCAAAGGGATCGGAGAAGGTCCCCTCCACGCTGCCGCCGCTGTAGTTGTGACTCATACCGTGGATGATCCAACTCTCCACGACGACGTCGCTCGGATGGCTCCGATATCCGAACTTCGTCACGGTGTAGGGATAGCCGCGCCATCCGAGGACGCCCGCCGCGCACGGGTTGTTGCCGTGGCCTTGTTCGTAGAGACACGTGTCGAGCACGCCGTACCGAGGATCGGACTTCAACGGGTGGGGGCGAGGCATCAAGGCGGCGCGTGACGCGCCATAGGTCTTTGGTCCGGTCGTCGGCCGGCGAGACACGCTTCCGTTGGCCTTACCGTCGTCGGCGAGGTCGTTCATCCCGACCAGACCGGTCACCTGCTCCCCGCTGAGCGCAGGGTTGATCAAGTAGTCGGCCGTGCTCGCGAACAGGATCGATGGAACGACGCGGGCGTAGCTGCCCATCCGGGCGTAGCCGAGGTCGCCGGTGGCATCGGCGCACATATACGAACAACCGGCCCACGACCCGACCGCGCTGTACAGGTCGGGATACGTGGCGCCGAGGACCGTGGACATGATCGCCCCGGCCGAGGCACCACCGACATAGACCCGTCCCGGGTCGGCGCCGTAGGTGCGCATGACCGACTTGGTGATCTCGACGATGGTGCGCGCCTCGCCCGACCCCCGCGTCTCGAAGGCGGCGCGGCCCCACGCCCAGCCCCGCGTGTCGCTGCTGCCGTCGTCCATCGACCCGCTCTCGGCCGACGTCGCTTCCTCGGGGTACACGACGATGAAGTGCTGCTCGTCGGCGAGGTCATTCCACAGGACGCTGTTCGCCGCGTCGACGGCGGTCTGGCTCGTGCCGTGGAGGTACACCACCACCGACCGATGTCCGGTCGACGGCAACGTCGGCGGCACGTAGACGTAGTAGTTGCGCAGGGGCCACGCGCCCGATGCGTCGGATCCGGCCGGCATGGCTGTCCGCGCCGAGAACGTGCCGCGCCAGCGACTCGACGGCGTTGATGCGCGCGCCGCGCTACCCGTGACCGTGGCCAGCACGACAACAGCAAGAGCTACGAAGATTCCCCAGAACCTCAACTTCACGGCCGCCAGCATCGCACGCGCGCGAAGTTTCGGCGCCGGTTAGAACCGTGGGCGTGACGACTGCCGAAGTACGTCGGGCTGATGCGGGCGACGCCGAGGCCATCAGCGCGCTGCTGGCGGCCGCGTTTGCCGATTACGCGTGGACGCGCTGGACCGTTGACAGTGACAACCACGGGGCGCGACTGGCGGCGTTGCAACGCCTCGCGCTCACGGAACTCGTGCTGCCCTTCGGTGAAGCGTGGTTGGCCATGGACGATGCCGGGGCGGCCGTGAGCGCCGCCATGTGGATGCGGCCGGACGTGTCCGTGCCCGTCGAGGTCTGGGAGCGCTTGGCCCCGCTCACGGCCGAAATCGAAGGGACGCGGCACGTTGCGTCGGTAGCGGCCGAAGCGTTGTGCGAACCGTACCGACCGACCGAGCCGCACTACTACCTCGGCGCGGTCGGGACATTGCCATCGCACCGGCGTCGCGGATTCGCCGCCGCGGTTTTGGGCCCGGTGTTGGATCGCGCCGACCCAGCGTTTCTCGAGACATGCGGCGAAGGCAACGTCGCGTTCTACGAGTCACTCGGATTCGCCGTGACCGCCAGCGTCGCGGTCGCGGCGGGCGGCCCGACGGTGTGGATGATGCAGCGCTAAGAGCGCGAGCGCGACCAGGCGTCGAGCGCCGATGCGGCGGCGAGCACGAGATAGGTGACGCTGGTGGCCTCGGCCACCCACTTGTGCGCGGGCTCGGCTACTGGAACGAGTAACGCACACACGATCGCGAAGATCACGAAGACGAGGGCCCGACGGTCGCGCTTCATGCCACGGCTCGCACGAGTAGCGACGTTACGAAGGCGAGGCCAAACGCGCCCGGGATTGTGAGGATCCACGCCCACAACACGCGGCCCGCAATGCCCCATCGCACCGCGGAGAGCCGCCGCGTGGCGCCGACGCCGACGATCGCTCCTGTGATGGTGTGCGTTGTCGATACGGGGATGCCGGCGGCGGACGTGAAGAACAGCGTCGCCGCGGCCGCGGACTCAGCTGCGACACCCCCGACGGGTTGGAGCCGGGTGATCTTGGAACCCATTGTCTTCACGATGCGCCAGCCGCCCGTGAGGGTGCCAAGGCCGATCGCGGTGTGCGCGCAGAGCACGACCCACAGGGGGACGCCCGAGGTCGCGGAGACGTGGCCGCTGGCGATGAGCACGGCGAGGATGATGCCCATCGTCTTCTGCGCGTCGTTGGCGCCGTGGCCAAGGCTGAACGCCGCGGCGGAAATGAGTTGGCCGCGCCGAAAGCCGCGATTGAGCTTGTCCACGTGGGTGTAGCGGTGGAACGTCCACATCAAGACGACGGTGAGAATCATCCCGAGCGCGAGGCCGATGAGGGGCGACAGCACGATGAACACGCCGATCTTGCGTAGGCCGGCGGTCACGAGCACGTGCTTGCCGTTGACCGCGACTGCCGCACCCGCGATGCCGCCCACCAGCGCGTGCGACGAACTCGTCGGTAGGCCGAAGTAGAAGGTCAACAGGTCCCAACCGATGGCGCCGACGAGACCGGCGAACACGACGCCGATCGACAACACGTCCTGCACCACGACGTCCTTGGCGATCGTGGTCGCGACGTGCGTGCCGAAGATCAGGAACGCGGCGAAGTTGAAGAAGGCTGCCCACGCCACGGCCATCCGCGGGCTGAGCACGCGGGTCGACACGACGGTAGCGATCGAGTTCGCGGCGTCGTGGAAGCCGTTGACGTAGTCGAACCCGAGGGCGACCAGAATGACAACGACGACACCGAGTTCCAAGCTAGGTACCGCTTACGCGTGCTTGACGACGATGGACTCGACGACGTTGGAGACGTCTTCGAGCGTGTTCAGCGCGGCCTCCATCGCTTCCACGACGTCCTTGTAACGCATCACGTCGAGCGCATCGAATTCGCCGCTGAACAGTCGAAGCTCGGTCGCGCGATAGATGGCGTCTCCCTCGGTCTCGAGGCTGTCGATCGCGTCGAGGTGTTCCTGCACGTTCTTCATCGACTTCAGCCGCGCCATCAACAGGACGGTCTCGTCCGCCATCCGCACGAGGATGCCCGCCTGTTGTTGGAGCTCGACCAATGGCTTGACCACTCCGGTCATCTGGAGGCGATGGGACACGGCGAGAATGTCGTCCACCACGTCGTCGAGTTCCTCGGCCAGCGCGTGGATGTCTTCCCGGTCGAACGGGGTGATGAAGACCGTGTTGAGGCGGCCGAGGATCTGCCGCGTGAGGTCGTCGCCGCGTTGCTCGCATTCGATGATCAGGCGGTGATGGACGGGCAGATCGTCGAAGTCGTCGAGCAAGGCCTGAAGGCGACGGGCACACTCGGCCGCGTTCTGAGCAACCTCGCTGAAGAGATCGAAGAACCGGTCGTCGGTTGGAACGAGCTTGAACCGCATGCAGAGCGAAAGTTAACGGATGCTTGCGCGTTTACCTAGTTGTCGCCGGGGCACCCCCGGTTGATCGTTGCGGGCATGATTTGGCGCAGTGGATTTCGTCTTCGAACTTCTGTTTCAAATCCTCTTCGAGTTCGTGGGCGAGTTCCTGATTGAGGTCGGATTCAAAGGCGCCGCCGCCGTGATTCGGTCGCGTAGGGGGCGATACACGACCTCGGCGATCGGCGGTTTCGTCTTCGGCGTGATTTGGGGCGCGCACGTCGCGGTGTTGGGCACGCCCCACCGTCCGCGGCTGTTCTGGGTCAGCATCGCGTTGGCTCTGTTAGCGCTCGCGGCAGCGGCCGACCGGCGTCGGCGTGGCGATGTGGTGGACGGGTTGCGGGCCTTCGCCTGGCCGTGGACGTGGCCGGCGTGGCGCTGGATCGGCTTCGCGCTGCTGAACGGCGCCGTGGCGGCCGGCGTCGCGACTGGATGGCATCCGCCGGTAGTCGGCTAGGTGTCGAACCTGCGCGCTCGCATCTTCTGTGTTGGTTTTTGCACTCGACGGGTGCAAAAACCAACACAGAAAGGGTGGGTTGCGACGCGTTTTACCGGTTCGTGGAGGAGGCCGGGCCGGGCTTGAGATCGGCGACCGATCGCAGCTCGCCAATGTGACGCACCAGCACGAGACCGCCCGGACCGATAACAACCGTGGCGGGGATGCCGGGGCCGACCCGGTAGGCCTTGGCGATGCTGCCGTCGTCCTTCAGGCCCGGCCACGTGCCTTCGTGTTCGGCCATGAACTTCTTGGCGTTGGCGACGGAGTCGTTGAACACGACGCCGAGCACGACGACGCGGTCGACTTTGTCGGCCTCGGCCAAGAGCGGAAATTCCTTGCGGCACGGCACGCACCACGACGCCCAGAAATTCAGGACTACGAGGCTGCCCCGAAAGTCCTTGAGGGTGACCTTCTTGCCGCTGAGGTCGCGAGTGGTGAACAACGGCGCCTCGGTGTTCACCTCGGCCCGGCGGCCCGACCCTGACGAGGCATCGCCGCCATCGCCGTTGCAGGCGGCGGTCGCGAGCGCGAGCCCTAGAACCAACGCGCAGGCGCGTCGGCGCAACGTCATCCGGCGGACGGCGCCTTCGTGCGCTCGAGTTCGGCTTGCACCTCGTCCCACGTCAACACGCGGCGACGGGCGAGCCGTTCTTTCTCGTCGGCCGCGGTCCACCGGAAGAACATCACGCCGATCACGAGCCACAAGATGAGCCCGCCCCAGACCTTCATGATTGCGCCGGCGAGTTGCTGGTCCGACACCGCGGTGATGCTCCAGGGACGGGGCACGTGCGCGTAGAACTTGTAGATCACCCCGTCGGCGAAGGTGAAGAACGCGGCCGGCACGGTCGGCATCACGGATTGCAAGAACACATAGACCATGCGTCCGACCGGGCTGAGCATCGGCAGGTCCGGGTTGCGGTTCAGCACCGGGAACCACATGAGCGACGCCGTGGAGAACAGCGCCAGGTGCATCAGGAAGTGGACCGGTTCGTGACGCAGCGCCGCGTCCATGGCCACCGGCCAGTGCGAGAACACCAACCACACCGTGTACAACCCACCCGCGAGTAGCGGCTTGGCCAGCACGCGCAGCGCGGCCGCCGGGCGACCCTTGCCCCACAGGCGGCGCTGGAGCCATAGCGGGATACCGAGGAACAGCAGGCCCGGCGCGATGAGCGAGAACAGCATGTGCTGGAACATGTGCACGCTGAAGAGGTACTTCTCCGCGAGGTCGTGCACCGGGTAGTCGGCGCCGCCCCAGAGGAAGAACATGCCGAGGGAGAACTGGAAGAGCTGCCGCTTGGTGACGATCGGCTCGACCGTGCCATCGGGCCGGGTGCGATCAGCGTTGGGGCCGACGCGTACGAGGAAGTACCAGTACGCCACGATGATGCCGACCATCAGCACCCACACTTCAGGGTGCGCGTGAAATCGCCAAGGGTTCACCTTGGCCAACATCATCGCGAGAAGACGTGGAGGGTGGACAGATAGGCGATGTAACAGAACACCGCCAGCACCAACCCGATCGCGAACAGCCGACGGAAGTACGGATGGTCGAATTTCAAGTGCATGAAGTACATGACGACCGTGAAGAACTTGACGGCGGCTAGGCCAAGCAGCAGACCGATCGTTCCCTTCTCACCACCGACCTCGTTGTAGGACAGCGCCACTTCGATGCCGGTGAGGATTGCGAGGAACAGCGCGACCTTGACGTAGACCCACTCGCTCGGGTGTTCGTGGGCGTGCTCGTCGTCGTGGGTGTGATCGGCGTGCGTATCAACAGCAGTCATGAACCCGTCCCTACTTGATGAGGTAGACGACCGTGAAGATCACGATCCACACGATGTCGACGAAGTGCCAATAGAGACCGACGATTTCGACCGTCTCGGACTTCTCGGCTGGGAGTTGGCCGCGCATCGACATGGCCCACAGCGTGAGCAGCATCACGATGCCGAGGGTGACGTGCACGCCGTGGAAGCCCGTCATCACGAAGAAGCTCGAGCCGAACAGGTTGGTGTGAATCGTCAGGCCGTGGTGCACAAAGCCGGTGAACTCGTAGATCTGGCCGGCGATGAACGTGGCGCCCAGCAGCGCAGTCGCGAGGAGCCACACCCGGAGCCTGCGCTCGTCGCGACGTTGAATCGCCGCGAGCGCCAACACCATGGTGAGTGAGCTCATGAGGAGCACGAACGAGCTCACCGAGGTGAACGGGATGTCGTAGACGTCCTTGGGATACGGACCGATCACGCTGCGGCCCCGGTAGAGGATGTAGGTCGAGATCAGGGCGCCGAACAGCAGGCATTCGGAGCCAAGGAAGGCCCACATCGCCATCTTCTCGTTGGACACGCCGGTGTTGGTCGGCGGGTGACCTTCGTGCACCTCAGCGGGGTCGTGCGACGTGGTCGGATTCTCGATGGTCGTGCTCACGATTCGGTCCCTTCGGTGGCGTCGCCGGTTTCGGCGTCACCTGCGGCAATAGCCACCGGCTCGTCTGCGGCTTCAACCGCCGCGTGCGCGTCGGCGTCGTGCTCGTGCTCTTCGTGCGGCGCCGAGGACGGCTCGAGGCCCCAGGCGTAGAAGGCCCCGACGAGGAACAGCGCGCCGAGCACTACGACGGCGTAGGTCCGGTAAATCATCCCGTACGCCATGATCGGAAGGCCGAGCGACGCGATCATCGGGAAGTACGACGGCGACGGCAGATGCACGTCGTCACGGTGCAGGTTCAGCGAACCCTCGGTGACGGGGGGCGCGAGTTTGACCATGCGGCCCTCGGCGTCCTCGCCGTACTTGCGGTGCCAGAAGTCGTCGAGCTCGTGCACCGTTGGCACCTCGGCGAAGTTGTACGCCGGCGTGGGCGACGGGATCGTCCATTCGAGGGTGCGCCCGTCCCACGGATCGGCCGGGGCCGGCGTGCGATCGCGGTAGCTGCGGGCCACGTTGGCCAGGAACACCAGCACCGACGCCGCGATGATGAACGCGCCGATCGTGGCGACCATGTTCCAGAGGTCGAGGCCTAGGCCCTTGTCGTAGGTGTAGATGCGACGGGGCATGCCTTCGAGGCCGAGGAGATGGAACGGCCCGAACGTGACGTTGAAGCCGATGAACCACAACCAGAAGTGGAGCTTGCCCAGCTTCTCGTCGAGCATCCAGCCGAACATCTTCGGCCACCAGTAGTAGATGCCGGCCATGATCCCGAACAACGCGCCGCCGAACAGCACGTAATGGAAGTGGGCGACGATGTAATAGGTGTCGGTCTGCTGACGGTCGTGCGGCGAGATCGAGTGGGTCACGCCGGACAGACCACCGATGGTGAACATCGCGATGAATCCGAGCGAGAACAGCATCGGCGTGGCAAGGCGAACCGAGCCGCGCCAACACGTGGCCAACCAGTTGAAGATCTTCACGCCGGTCGGTACCGCGATGAACATCGTCGAGACCGAGAAGGCCGACACCGCCCACGGGCCGAGGCCCACGGCGAACATGTGGTGCACCCACACGCCCCATCCCATGAAGCCGATCGCGATGCCCGAGAACACCACGACGCGGTAACCGAAGAGCGGCTTGCGCGCGAACACCGGCAGGATCTCGGACACGATGCCCATCGAGGGCAAAATCAGGATGTACACCTCCGGGTGGCCAAAGAGCCAGAACAGGTGTTGCCAAAGCACCGGATCACCGCCTTGGGCGGTGTTGAAGAAGTTGGCGCCGAACTGCCGGTCGAACATGAGCAGGAACAGCGCGACCGTGATGATCGGCATCGCGAATAGCAGCAGGAAGCTGGCGACGAGCGTCATCCAAACGAACACCGGCATGCGGAACAGCTCCATGCCCGGCGCCCGCAGGTTGAGGATGGTCACGATGAAGTTGACCGCACCCACCGTCGACGCGATACCGAGGATCTGAAGTCCGAACACCCAGAAGTCGATGTTGTGCCCGGGTGAGAACGTGATCGACGTGTTCGGCGCGTAGCCGAACCAACCACCGTTCGGCGCGCCGCCGAGGAAGAAGCTCGAGTTGATGAGGATGGCGCCGAACAGGAACGTCCAGTACGAAAACGCGTTCAAGCGCGGGAAGGCAACGTCTCGCGCGCCGACCATGATCGGCGCCAGGTAGTTGAAGAACGCCGCCGATATGGGCATGACGACGAGGAAGATCATCGTGGTGCCGTGCATCGTGAACAGCTGGTTGTAGAGGTCAGCCGAAAGGAACGTGCCGTTCGGCCGAGCCAGCTGCAGCCGGATCAGCAGCGCTTCGACCCCGCCGAACAGGAAGAACGTGAACGCAGTGACGCCGTAGAGAATGCCGATGCGCTTGTGGTCGACGGTGGTGATCCAACCCCAGAAGCCCTTGGTCTGCACGGGCCGGCGCAGCACGGGCTGCGGTTTGGGCGCGGCAGCTGCCGGCACATCGGCAGTTGTCGGTTCGAGAACGGTGGCCATTCAGTTACCTACTTGAGGGTCTGGAGAAAAGCGATCAAATCGCTGATCTCGTTCTCGGCCAAATTGAGATTCGGCATGCCTAGTCCGTTGTTCGGCATCATCGGCTTTTCCTTCGGCGGGTTTCGCAGCCAGGCCCGCAGGGTGTCGACGTCATTCGGGAAAATGGCGCCGGCGAAGACCTTGCGGCTCATGAAGTGGGTCAGGTTCGGCCCGATCTTGCCCGCGGTGTAACCGTTGATCGTGTGGCAGCCGCCGCAGCCCTTGGTGCGGAACAACGACGCGCCACTGCCGGCCTCGGTGTCCGCGGGCAGCGCGTAATTCGCAGACGCAGTCTGGTTCTTCTCCCACGCCGCGTAGCTCTCGGGCGAGTGCACGATCACTTTCAGACGCATGTTGGCGTGGGAAAGGCCGCAGTACTCGGCGCATTGGCCCCAGAACGTCTTGCCGACGTCTTGCGCCTCCGTCTTGATCTGCAGGTGGTTGAGGCGCCCGGGCACCGCGTCGAGCTTGCCGGTGAGCTTCGGCGGCCAGAAGGAGTGAATGACGTCAGCCGAGGTGAGGCGCACGTCGATGATCTTGCCAACCGGGATGTGCAATTCGTTCGCGGTGACCACGCCCGTGGCGGGATAGTCGAACTCCCACCACCACTGGTGGCCGGTGACGTTGACCCGCATCACGTTCGGGCCGGGCGTCGGATACGCGTCGAGCTTGCCGATGTTGATCACGGTGAAGAAGCCGACGATGGCAAGAACGAGAGCCGGCGCGGCCGTCCACGCGAACTCGGCCTTGGTGTTGCCGTGGACCTGTTTGGGCGAGTCGTCGTCGCTGCGACGCCGGAACCGAATCGCCACGACGAGTACGAGCAGTTCGACGAGGACGAACACGGCGACGGCGATGCCGAAGACGGGGTCCCACAGCTTGTCGAGGTCGCGGGCGATCGGCGCCTTCGGATCCAGCACGTTCTGGGGCTGCACCGTGTCCTTGCCGCACGCCGAAAACGCGATGCCGGCGAGCAGGACCGCGCCGGGCAGCCCGAGCCGCCGAATTCGGCCGAGCAGTTGTGTCATTCGTGCCCCTTCTCGGTAGACGCGACGGCCTCGCTCACGCGTAGCTCGCCGGTCATGGCCGGGTGGAAATCGCACACGTAGCGGTACGTACCCGGATCGGGCGTGTGCAACTGAAGAACTTCGGTGCCCTTGGCGATGGGCTTGCCGTTGAAGATCGGCAAGCTGGCCTCGTCGTCGGTATAGACGGCGACGTTGTGGAACGTGCCGACGTCGAGGTTGGTGAAAATGATCTCGGCCTCGGCATCCGCGGGCAGGCCCAACACCTTGCGGTCGAACGCGATGTTCTGCGCGGTGATCGTGGCGGTGGGGATGACAGTGGCGTGGCTTTCGAAGTCGCGCTCGCCCACCGAGGCGCCGGCGCCGCCGGCGACCAGCGTGCTGGCCAGCCCCACCGCACCCAGGATGGCAACCGCGCGCGACGTCGGCACCCGTTGTGCAATGAGCGTGAGGATCGTGAGCACTACCGCGGCGACGATGAAGGCGATGACCCAGCTCTGGGTTTCGCTCACGGCGAGGAGCACCCGCGAGAAGGAGAACGCAATCGTGATCGCCAGCGCGAAGGCGCCGACCGGCAAGGCGATCGGACCGATAAGACGCTGGTCGACGTTGTGCGCGTCGCGGGGGTCGATGACGCCCGGCGTGCGGTAGTTGTCGAACGTCCAGGCGACCACGCCGGCGAGGGCGACGAGCGCGCCTACCAGCACCCACCGCGGGCCTAGAGCCCCGCCGCTCAACGCGCCTGCGGCGCCGAGGCCGACGATCATCGGGCCGATCGAGCCGCGCGGCGTGTCCGCGGGATCAACCGGGGTGGAGGTGGCGGAGGCGTCAGGAGCGGCGAACGGCGCGAGGTCGGCGCCGACCACGCGGCCTTCGCCATAGGCGACGACTGCCGCGACTATTGCGAGGCCGATGAGGATGACCGTGGCGGCGCGGTCGCTCGAGGCGATAGCGGCGACAACGCCGAGGACAGCAACACCGAGCGCGTACTTGGAAGCGTTATTCAGCATGACCGTCTACCTCGGGCTCATCAGGCCGTAGAGCGCCACCGGCGACACGATCCACGCAGCAACGACGAAGAACCAGAAGCGAGCGGCCGCATTCACGGCGCTGTCGCTGTCGTCACCAGCTCGGAGCTGCGCTTTCAACAAGGTGGCGGCGAGGAAGCCGATGCCGATTACGACGGCTGCGCTGGCCACGGCGAGGCCGGTGATGACCACGGTGCCGAACGGGTGCGACGACGGGCCGAAGCCGGCGTTCGTGCCGGTGTACCAAGCGAGGTTAAGGAACGCGCCGCCGAGGCCGGCCGTAATAAGCAACGCGGCGATCGCTTGGCGCCGGTTGCCGACCGTCGATGCCCACGAGCCCCACGCGACGACTCCGGCCGAAAGCAGCAGGGTCGCGGTGAGCATGGCGCTGAGGTATTCGTCGAACTTGACGCCCTTCGGCGGCCACACGGCGGCGGCGTTACGCAGGTTGTAGAACGCGCCGAGCATGGCGAATGACGCCAGCAAGAGTGCGCCGCCGGCCACGTAGGCGGCAACGGTCAAGGCGTGCGGACCCGACGGACGCGCGGGCGCCTGTCCTGATTCGAGCGCAGCGACTGCTGTCATTGGGCAGCTCCAGTAGCAACGAGGAGGGGCGTCTCCGAGGTGACGTCGGGAACGCTTTCGAAGTTATGCGGTGGTGGCGGTGACGGTGCGGCCCATTCGAGCGTGACGCCGGTGCCATAGGGGTCCGCGACGCCCGCCTTGTTGCGCGCGCCGGCAAAGCCGGCCGCGAGTACGAGCACGCCGAGGGCGAAGATGCCGATGCCGACCGCGCCCATGATGGCCAGGCCGCCGTGGTTGTCTTCGGTGGCCCACACACGCGCGAAGTCGGGAGCGCCGTTCGCCCCGAGCAACGAACCGGACGCAACCAACACGGCCGCGCCGCCGGCGATCGCGAGGCTCGCCAACCCGGCGGCGGCGCTGGGCATCGGCCCGCCGACGAGCTTGGGCGCCCAGTGCACGAGCGCCGCGACGGCGCCGACCACGGGGATCACGACGGCGAAGAAGAACACGCTGGTCTCACTCCACCCGGTGCCCTCGACGAAGTCATTGGTGAAGACGAGGGCAGCGTGACCGAGCGCGAGCACGCCCATAGCCAGGGTGAGTACGAGCGGCACGAGCGCGGGAATGGCCTTCACGCCGTGGCGTAGCTGGGCCACCCACGTCAGCACCACGATGCCGCCGGCGATCACCGGTAGCGCCATGCCGACGTTGAAGAACGGCGCGATCGGCGAACCCGCGTCGTTCGCACCGCCGGTCCATATGACGAAGGCGAACGTGGCGAGCGCGGCGATTCCGGCGCGGGTGACCAGGTCGAGTTCGTTCTTCTTGCCCGTGGCCGTGGCGATGATGTCGCTGCCGGCGCCCAGCAGGAACACCGAGCCGAGTAGCGCCTCGGGCCGGCCCCCCAACCAGATCGCGTGCGTCCAGAAGGCATTGGCGGCGGTGGAGGTGAAGAACGATCCACCGAAGTGCTGGTCGATCCATACGAGCGTGAGTCCGGCGATGAAGACGGGGGTGGCGAGCAGCACCCCGACGCCGCCTACGAGGACGGACCAGGAAAAGTAGGGCAGGCGTGCGATCGTCAGGCCATGGGCCCGTCGGCTCGAGATCGTGGTGACCAGGTTGACGGCCATCAACGTCGTCGCGACGGCGCCGAGCAGCATGCCGAGCACGAGCAGGTCAGCGCCCTTCGTATTGGCGAGCTTCGTCAGCGACCCGGGCAGCGGAACGCCGTCGAACACGGTGCGGCCACTCGAGGGCGCCGGGCTTTGCGTGTAGCCGTCGATCACCATCGCGGCGCCGCCCACGTACAGCCACAGTGCGACGGCCGACAGCTTCGGGAAGGCCAGCTTGTTGGTGCCGATCTGCAAGGGAGTAATCGAGGTGGCGATGCCAAACCACAACGGCAGGACCACGAACACGCCAACCAGCGCGTTGTCGAGCGATGTCAGCGCGTCGAGATGCTTGATCGTTCCCCCGGCGGCCTGAATTCGCAGCGCTACCGCCGCGGCACCCGCCACACCCATCAACGCAAGCGAAAGCACGATCTGCATCCGGCCGATGCGCTTGTGATCAGCAGTTACAAACAGCGGTTCGGTCACGTGGCTCCTCAGTGTCCCCGGACGAGTGCGTCAACGGCCATGGCCGCGAACAGCAGCGTCACGTACGTAATCGAATAGTGAAACAACCGCATGGCCCGCACCGTAGAGCCGTCGCGCTGCAATGCGACGGAGTACCAGAGGAAGGCTCCTCCGAGCACGGCGGCCGACACCATGTAAATGGGGCCCATGTGGGCGACGGGTCCAAAGACGAGCGAGATCGCCCAGAGCAACACGGTGTACGCCGTGATCTGACGCGAGGTGGACTTGTGCGACGCGACCGACGGCATCATCGGAACGTCCACGGCGGCGTATTCGTCGCGGTACTTGATCGCCAACGCCCAGAAGTGCGGCGGTGTCCAGGCGAAAATCACGGCGAAAAGCAGAAACGGAGCCCAGCCAAGGCTGTTGGTAACCGCCGCCCAGCCGACGAGGACGGGCACGGCGCCGGCGGCGCCCCCGATCACGATGTTCTGCGTGGTCGTGCGCTTCAGCCACATCGTGTACACGAAGACGTAGAACGCGGTGGCGCTGACGGCGAGCACCGCGGACAGCAGGTTGGCGGCACTCCAAAGCACCGCGAATGAGGCGAATTCGAGCACGATCGCGAATACCGAGCGCGGCGCCCGGGGTGACTGCGCCGGTGACGAGCGGCCGGTTTTTTGTGCGCGGCATCAACGCGTCGATATCGCGATCGACGACCATATTGATGGCGTTCGCGCCGCCCGCGGCGAGCGATCCGCCGACCATCGTGACCGCCATCAGCCACAACGGCGGCAGGCCTCGGTAGGCCACGACCATCGTCGGCAACGTGGTCACGAGCAAAAGCTCGATAATCCGCGGCTTCGTAAGCGCGACGTAGGCAGAGACCCGGGACATTCGGCTTTGGACATTAACGGCCTACTCCCAGATTTCGGCAACTTGCAGGCCGTTTTCAAACAAGTCGGCGCAGCCTCCTACCATCGGCGTCGCATGGCGCTGCCCCGGGTTTCCCCTCCGACCTACCGCCGGGCGACCTTCGCAGCGCTCGTGCTGCTCACGATCATCGTGGTGACCGGCGCCGCCGTGCGCCTCACGGGGTCGGGTTTGGGCTGCTCGGACTGGCCGAATTGCGAGCAGGGCCAGCTCGTCTCGCCGCTCGACTACCACCCGCTGATCGAGTTCGGGAACCGCATGTTCACCGGCCTGGTCGTGCTCGCGGTGATCGCGGCGGTACTGATGTCGGTTCGTCGTGAACCTCGTCGCCGCGACCTCATCTGGCTGTCGTGGGGGCTCGTCGCCGGAGTGATCGGCCAGATTGTTCTCGGCGGCATCACCGTGTTGTTCGATCTCAACCCGGCGCTCGTCGCGTCGCACTTCCTCCTGTCCATCGCGCTGGTGACCGATGCGGTCGTGTTGTTCCACCGCGCCGGTCACGAGGACGCGGCGCCGGCGCCGGCCGCATCGGTGGGCGCGCGGCGACTGGGCAACGTGCTTCTGGTCGCGGCGCTCGCCGTGATCGCGGCGGGGACGGTAGTCACCGGCACCGGGCCCCACGGCGGCGACGAGACCGCGCACCGGTTCCAGCTCGTGATGACCGACGTGGCTCGGGTGCACGGGGTGCTCGTGTTTGGGCTGGTCGGGCTGACCATCGCTCTTGGCCTGATGCTGCGGCGTGAAGGCGCGGCGCCGGCCGTGCAGCGCGCGTTGGTCGTGCTGTTGGCGATCGAGGTGGGACAGGCGGCGATTGGCTACACGCAGTACTTCACCGGCGTGCCGCCGCTGCTCGTGGCGGTGCACGTGATCGGCGCCCTCGGCGTGTGGATCGGCGCCATGCGAGTCCGCCTTGCTCTCTGGAGCCGCCCTCCCCTGTTCGATGGCATACGTACCGAACCAGTGGAGATGGCGTCAGCGTGAGTACGACCGAGACGCCGACGATCGCACCGGCCGAGGTCGACCAGCCGATCGACGAGGACGCTCCCGCTGACGACCGCCCGTGGCAGGTAATCGTGTGGAACGACCCGATCAACCTGATGTCCTACGTGACCTTCGTGCTGCAGAAGCTGTTCGGCTACTCGCTCGAAAAGGCCACGAAGCTGATGATGGACGTGCACACGAAGGGCAAGGCTGTGGTGTCGAGCGGCGAGCGTGAGCGGGCCGAACTCGACGTGTTCCGGCTCCACGAGCACGGCCTCTGGGCGACGATGGAAAAGGCCTGATGGCGCTGTTCCGCGACGACCGGCGTATCCGCCGCGAGAAGCACGGCAACGGCTTCGAGATCCGCCTGCCCGACACGGAGCGCGAGCTGCTGGCGTCACTGCCGACCGAGCTGGTCGAGTTGCTCGACCAGTCCGTCGGCGACCCCACCGCCATGGAGGACGACCCGGGGCTGGCGCGGTTGTTTCCCGACGCCTACACCGCCGTCGACACCGGCTTCAACGATGAATACCGCCGCCTGATGACCGACGACTTCCGCGACCGTCATCGCGCTTCGCTCGAGACGCTCGCCGCGGGTGCGACTGCCACGCGCATCGACGCGGCCGAACTGCACGCCTGGATGACCGCGCTCAACCAACTGCGACTTGTGCTCGGCACCCGGCTCGAGGTCACCGAAGACCTCGACCTGCGCGACATCACCGAAGACCACCCGCAGGCGGGCGCCTACGCGCTGTACAGCTACTTCAGCTGGCTACAGGAGCAGGCGGTTGAGGCGCTGTCGTCGACGTTGTGAACTTGTAGACGATCACGGCCCCGCTGATTACCGCGGACACCACCAGCGCGCCGCTGGGTTCGACACCCCAGGCGTTGGGCCAGTCGAAGACAGTCCACGCGATCGCCGCCGCGATCCACACGCCGGCCGTCATGATCCCGGCCAGCAACGCTCGGGCCGCGAAGCGCCTGCGGGTGGACAAGAACGTCACTGCAAGAGCGATCGGCGAGAAGACCGGAAAGCTGACGAGGCACTGGCCACCCGCCGACGCGATGCCTTTGCCGCCCTTGAACCCCGACCACACCGGAAAGCAGTGGCCCACGACTGCGGCCGACCCCGCGTAACACGCGACCGCGTCGCTTACCTCGCGGCCGACCAGCCCGGCAATCACTGCCTTGACGATGTCGACGGACAACACAACCGCACCCCACTTCGCGCCGAGCACAGTGAGGGTGTTCAAGGCCCCCGGGTTGCCCGATCCAGCCTGGCGAATGTCGATCTCGCCTCGGGTGGCAATGCGAGCGACCACGACCGCCGTGGGCGTCGTTCCAAGCAAGTAGGCAATCGCTATCGCTGCGGCTATATGCACGCTCGGAAACTAACGTGCACGTCGCACTGGTCCCCATCGTCTAGTGGCCTAGGACTCCACCCTTTCAAGGTGGCAACACGGGTTCGAATCCCGTTGGGGATGCTTCAGCGCCGCGATCGCACGCGTCGAGCTAGCAGCACGGTTCCAAGCAACGCCGCGCCGGCGAGGGCTCCCGTCGACGACGCACCGGTGGCGGGGAGGAGGGCGCGGGACTTGGCGGCGGCGTAGACCGACACGGGCGGGTCGCCCATCGGCGCGCCGCCGTAGATCACTTTGCCGCTCGCGTCTTGGTAGGTCAGCCAGGCGAGGTTGGTCTGGAACCCGTTTCCGGGCTTGCTGTAGTCGCACACTCCGGTCGGGAACGTCTGGCGCATCGCGGCCAGCTGCGGCGCGGTGAAGATCTGGGACGCCGACTTGCCGGCGTAGACGAATTTGTCGATCGGCATGGTTTCGCAATCGAGCCGGTCGTCGGTGAACCCCACCCTGGCGGGCCCGACGCCGTTGACCAACGCCTGCTCCCCGCCGCCGGCCTCGATGCGCGGCGACGAAAACAATGTGGCGCCGACCGTGGTGTCACAGAGCGATAGCGGCGCATCGATGCCGTTCGCGGCGACACACCGGCGAGTGACATTCGCCGCGGCCTTCGCGTCGATGATCTTCTTCGGCAGCGGCACTGCCCGCGTGTCCTTCTCGACTGCGGCGAGCCAGTCGTCCATCTTCGCGATCGCTGCGTCGACAAAGGACACGTCGCCCAGCAGCGGAGTCTGGCCTTCCCAGAAGACCTGGTTGTCGGCGGTGCCGTGCTGCCGGATGAGGCGCGCCCGCATCTCGTGCTTGCGGTACACGTCGTGGAACGCTCCAGGCTCGGGGCCGCCGAGGTCGATGATCGCAACCTGGTCGAGGTGGGCGCCGGTGTTGACGGCGCCGCTCCGATACACCCGCTGCATCGCGATCGGGTCCGCCGGCACCCGCTTCTCGGTGAAGTTCCAGTCGAGGTCGAAACTGCCGACGTGCGCGTTGACGGCGACGAACTGCGCCGGAGTGAGCGGCGGGCGGGTCGGGTCGCTCACGTCGTTGTTCAAGAACGAGAGCAATCCGGAGAGGCCGTACTGCACGCCGACGGTGCTGATCGGCCGCCGGGCCTTGCCCTTGTCGGGGCCGGACTCGTAAATGCCGAAGACGTTGCGCATGTAATCGTGCAGGGCGCACCGCACGCCGGCCGGGTTCGTGTGCTCGTCGTAGACCTTGTCCGGCGCCACGCCCGGACATTTGCGTGACGGGTCCCCGCTGTTGGGGATCGCGTTGGTGAACGAAACCGGGTTGGCCGGGTTGAGGTGGCCGAAAATACTCGGCCACTGCGCCGGCAACACGTTGTGCTCGAGCAGCTTGGCGGGGTCCGCGAGGTAACGCAGCAGCGCGATGTAGTCGACGTATTGCTGCGCCGAACTCCACGCGTCCGGGAAACTGCACTGCGGGATGATCCCTTGGTAGAGGCCGGGGTACGCGTTGGCCACCTGCTGTTGCGCGAGCGACCCGCCTGAACAGCCGCTGCCGATCGTGTACCGCACCGGGCCGAACCGCTTGATGACCATTTCCTTCGTCATCAGCAGCGCTTCGGCTTGCGTGACGATGTTGCAGTTGTGCCCGGCGTTGTCGAGCGCGTGCGACGCGACGGCAAAACCCTGCGCCAGCGCGCTCGCAACCACGACGTCGGGCGCGGTGGCGGACTCGTAGGAGGTGTCGCAGCTGAAGCCGTGCGTGAGCACCAGCTTGTGCGCGAAGCCGGGATTTTCGGCCGTGGGGTCGGGCTGCGCACCCTGCGACGGATTCCAGAGCGCAGCGATCTTGTACTGGTCGCGCAAGCTGAAGCCGGTTTCGACGCGGACGATGAAGGGAACCGTCTTGCCTTCGTCGGTCGTGGTGGTCGCGACGTCGGTGGGCGGGTTCGTCGCGTTGTACGCCGCGCAACCCGGGCGACAATGGGTTCGTCGACTTGTACTGGTATTCGATGGTCGGGGCTTGCGAACAGTCCGGCTTGGTCGAGCCGTTGTTGCACGTCCACGGCTGAATGAGCGGGCCCGAGAACACCGGGCCGCCTTGCGGTGCGTTGGTCACGACGAGCCGCGCCGCGGATCCGTCCGTCACTGTCGCGGTCAGGGTGGACGGCCCGTTCGGCAAGCCCGTGACCAACCCGCGCAGCCCGGCACCACCGGGGCGGAACGCGCTCGTGACGTCGCGCGCGCCCGCGGTGACCTTCACGTCACGGGTCGCCGTCCCACTCGGCACCACCACCTCGACGAGTGCGCTGCCCCCGCTCACCAGATCCGCCCGACCCGACAGCGTGCGGATCTCTAACGGATCGTCGGCTGCCCCCGCCGCCAAGGCAGGGTGCAGAGCTCCGACACCGAGAACGAGCGAAGCGACGCCGAGGAGCGCCGCTTTCAGCAGTGCAGCGCGCCGGCCGCGATCGCTTCGCGTTCGCCCGGATCGACCGTCAGCTTGTAAACGGTTTTGAGATGGACCCACGCGCGCAGGTAGTCGCAGCGGTAGGTCTCGACGGGAGGCATCCATTCCCCCGGATCTTTGTCGGCTTTGGTGTCCTTGATCGCATTGGACACGGCAACCAGGAAGTCCGCGTGCTCGAGGTCGTTCAAGTAGTTGTTGCGTTGGATGTCGGTCCACTGCCAGGCGCCGGACTCCCAAGCCTCGGTGATCGTGACGACATGGTCGATCGCGACATCCGTCGGGTTGGTCAGCTCGGCGTTGTCATACGGCGAGAGCCAGCGTCCCTTGAGAATGCGGCAACTCGCCGTGCGCTCGACGGTGGCGGTGGACTCGGCGATTAGGACTTCGTCACGCGTATTGCAGCCGTCCTTGTCGTCGTCGCGCCAGAAGCCGAAGCGGCCGTTCTTACCCTCCTGCGAGTGCTCGTCGGCCACTTGCAGCTTGTCGAGCGCCGCGATGATCTCTGACGGCGTTTCCGGGGGCGTGTCGACGGTGGTGCTGGTGGTCGGCGGGATCGACGTGGTTGTCGTCGCGCCGCGCTTGATGGCCCGGGCGCTCGCGGGCCTCGACGAAGCCGGCGCCGTCGCGATGGTGGTCGTCGTCACGACGACCGGCGCAGTGGTGGTGGTGCCGTCGACCGGAACCGTTGCGAGCCTTCGCGACACCTCATGGTTCAGCAGCGACGAGGCCACCACAGCGACAATCGCCAGGACCCCGACGCCGATGATTGGCCGCGTCCACCGCGGGTTGCGCCGCCGCTTGGGCGGCACGGTGGGAGGAAGGCGCAGCGGCTCATTCAGACCGCTAATCCCCGTATCAGCGGAATCGACCACATGCGTACATTACGCGGTGAGGGGCGGCGTGCGACAGCGGGTACCTTCGTTGTCATGCGACGGTCGGGTGACGGATTCATAACCCTCGCTGACGGCTCGGCGCGGTGGGGGCGCTTCGGCGCCGCCGGCGTTTTGCTCCGGCACACCGACGGCGACGACGTCGCGTTCTTCCTCGCCTTGCGCTCGATGCACTGTCATCGCGGCGGCTCGTGGGCCATCCCGGGAGGAGCGATCGACGAGGGCGAAACGCCGCTCGAAGCCGCGCTGCGCGAGTTCAGCGAGGAGGTCGGGCCGCTGCCCGCGTCCTACGAAGTCGCCGGCCTGCACGAGGACGATCACGGGGGCTGGAGCTATTGGACCGTCGTGCTCGACGTCGACCATCGCTTCGACCCGCCGCCCGTGCACAGCTGGGAGACCGACGACGTGCGCTGGATCGGCGCCCACGAGGTGCTCGACTTCGAGTTGTTCCCGGAGTTCGGCGCGACGCTGCAGCGCCTCGGCCTCGTCGGTTAGACGGTATCGATTGGTCCCCGGTTGTTGAACTCTTCGGTCGAGTTGGTGTGCGGGAACGGCTCGTCCGGCACGGGCACCCCGAGCCGCTCGCAAATCGGTTCCCAGCCGTCGGTGGCCTGCCACTCCAGCAGCCGCGCGGGATCGGCGTGCTTGCGGACGTAGTCGTTGTGCGCTTCGTACGCGGCGATGCACGCGGCCTTGTCGGTGAGGTCGCCGCCGCCAAACTTCCGCACGATTAGCTCGGTGACCATCTCCTTCCACGGCCCCTCGGGCGCGGTGGGCATGAGGTTGAAGATGGTGTCGCTCGCGCTCTTAAACCACTTCTCGCCGCTCTCGCGCACCGACAACAGGATCAGCGCGTCGGGATTCGCCTCGGCCAGGTGTTCCCAGTACGCGCACGACGGCCAGTCCACCGACGCGACGTATTTCGCCATGAGGTTGTCGAGAAGGGTGGTGTCGTCGTTCACGACGATGTCGCGCCACACCTCACCCTGGTCTTCGACGAACACCTTGTACATGTGGTGGCACTCGCCGGGCAGGATCATTTCGAGCGCGGTCATCAACGAGTTGGTGCCGGTGCGGCCGAGGCCGGCGCCGACGACGCGCAACGCCATTACGACCTTGCCACCTTCGACCAGGGCAGGTCCTTGTCGACCCGCGGCTCGCCGGGCAGGCCGAGGATTCGTTCGCCCAGGATGTTCCGCATGATCTCGGAGGTACCGCCTTCGATCGAGTTGGCCCGGCTGCGCAGGAACGCCTTGGTGATGTCGCCGCCGCCGCCCAGCGCGGCTTGCGTGGGGCGGATCATGTCGTAGTTCGAGATCAACATGCCGTCGGCGCCGCGCAGGTTCTGACAGAACGCGTAGATCGCCTTGTTGTTCTCGGCGAACGCGAGCTTGCCGGTGGAGCCCTCGGGCCCCGGGTTGCCGCCCGTGCGGGCCAATGCGGCGCGGATGTTGGTGAGCCGAGCCACTTCGCTCTTGCACCACAACTTCATCAGTTCCTCGCGGGTGGCCGCGTCCTTATGGCCGTACTTCTTCCAGAGCTTCACCGCGTCGCCGATCGGGCCGCTGCCGCGGGGCGAGACGCCGCCGCCGATCGACGTGCGCTCGTTCATCAATGTGGTCATCGACACGCGCCAGCCGTCGCCCACGTCGCCCAGGCGATGGGTATCGGGGATGCGCACGTCGGTCATGTAGACCTCGTTGAACTCGGCTTCCCCAGTGATCTGCACGAGCGGGCGAACTTCGACACCGGGTGCGTGCATGTCCATCACGAAGTACGTGAGGCCCTTGTGCTTGGGCGCCTCGGGGTCGGTGCGGGCGACCACGAGGCCCCACGTGGCCATGTGGGCCAACGTGGTCCACACCTTCTGTCCGTTGAGGATCCACTCGTCGCCGTCGCGCACGGCTTTGGTGGACAGACCGGCGAGGTCCGAGCCGGCGCCGGGTTCGGAGAACAACTGGCACCACACTTCTTCGCAGGTGAAGTTGGTGCGCAGCGTGCGGTCGATGAGTTCGTCGGAGCCGTGCGTAAGCACCGTCGGCGCGGCCATGCCGACGCCGATGGGGTTGAGCCCGAAGTTGACGGGGCGCGCGCCTCGATCAACGCCATGTCGATCATCTCCTGCAACTTCGGCGACGCACCCAGTCCTCCCCGGCCGACCGGGTTCTGCACCCACGCCAAACCGGCGTCGAATTGCGCGCCCCAGAAATCAACGGGCTCGGTGGATTCGGGTGGGAAGTCGGCCAACAGTTGCTTGGTCGCTTGCATCACGTCGGCTTCGGTGGTCACGGAACGAAATTAGCCGCAGACAGGTCGGCTGCTACCGTGTCGCCTCCACCCTCGGGTGGTGCAGCAAACACCGTATTGGTCCTGTGGTGCAGTTTGGAGTGCACGCCGGCCTGTCAAGCCGGAGGTCGCGGGTTCAAATCCCGTCAGGACCGCCACGGTCGGGTAGCTCAGATGGCAGAGCGCGCGCCTGAAAAGCGTGAGGTCACCGGATCGACGCCGGTCCCGACCACCACTTGTTTCACCCGGCGACTGTTTTGCCGGAAGTCCTAGGGTGCGCACATGAAGCAACTCTCGGGTCTCGACGCGAACTTCCTTTATATGGAGACGCCGTCGGTCTTCGGCCACGTGTCGAGTCTTTCGATCTACGAACCGCCCACCAGTGACGGCACGTACAACCCGTACGAGATGTGGCGGTCCGAAGTCGAGCGGCGCCTGCACCGCCTCGAGCCACTCACGCGCAAGTTGCGGAACGTGCCGTTCAACCTGGACCACCCGTACTGGGTGCAGGACCCCGACTTCGACCTCGACTTCCACGTGCGCCATACGGCGGTGCCACCGCCCGGCGACGACAGCCAGATTGGCGATCTCGTGGCCCGCATCATCGGCCGACCGCTCGACCGAACCCATCCGTTGTGGGAGAGCTATGTAATCGAGGGCATTTCCGGTGGTCGCTTCGGCATCCTGACCAAGGTGCACCACGCCGCGGTGGACGGGGCGTCGGGCGCGGAACTGTTGATGCTCATGCTCGACAGCACGCCCGAGGGAGACGCGGTCGCGCCGGAGCGCCTGGTGGAGACGCCGGACCGAGTGCCGAACGACACGGAGATGCTCGCCATCGCCGGGGCCAATCTCGCCCGCAAGCCGGGCCGGCTTCTGGTGCTCAGCGCGCGCACCATGCGCGAGCTCGGGACTGCGACGCGCAACCCGGTGCTCGCCGCGGCCGGCAACCAACTCCGCGATCAACTGCGTGGCCCCCTGGGCAGTCTGCTGAACATCGGGCGGAAGCGGCCCGAAGAACGCGACGAGATGCCCACGCCCGGCCCGCTGCCCACCGCCGCGCCGCGCACCCCGTTCAACCGTTCGATCACGCCGCACCGCGTGTTCGCGTTCCGCTCGGCCACGCTCGAGTCGGTCAAGGCCACGAAGTCCGCGCTCGGCGCGACAGTCAACGACATCGTGATGGCGGTGTGCGCGGGCGGCCTACGGCGCTACCTCGACAAGCACGGCGCACTGCCCGAAGATCCTCTCGTCGCGATGGTGCCCGTCTCCATCCGCACCGGCGAAGAAACCGACAAGTGGACCAACCGCGTATCCGGGCTCATCGCCTCACTGCCGACCAACGAAGCCGACCCGTTGATGCGCGTGCAAAAGGTGCACGACTCGATGGTGATGGCGAAGAGCCTGCACGACGCGATTCCGGCGGATTCGCTCACCCAGTTCGCCCAGTTCCCCCCGCCCGCCGTGTTCGCGCGCGCCAGTCGCATGTCGACCCGGTTCCAATTCGGCAACCGCTTCCAGATGCCGATCAACCTCGTGATCTCGAACGTGCCTGGGCCGCGCCAGCCGCTGTACTCCGCAGGGGCGAAGTTGTTGCACTACTACCCGGTGTCCACGATCGCCGAAGGCCAGGGCCTCAACATCACCGTGCAGAGCTATCTCGACACGCTCGACTTCGGACTCGTCGGATGCGCCGAGTTGGTGCCTGACATCTGGGACCTCTGCGACGCGATCATCGACGACCTCGTCGAACTCGCGACGATCGCGGGCGTCGATGCTCCCGTTGTCCGCTAAGTAGCCACGCGTTCGGGCTCAACCGGGACCCAGCGCCGCATCATCTCGGCAAGCACGTCGCGATCGAGCGGCTTGGTGAGGTAGTCGTCCATACCGGCGGCGAGGCAGCGATCGCGATCTGACGCCATCGCCGATGCGGTCATGGCCACGATCGGCGTGTGGTGGCCGTTCTCCCGCGCCCGCACCGCGGTGGCGGCCTCGTATCCGTCGAGGCGGGGCATCTGGCAGTCCATCAACACGATGTCGTACGCCGACGCGCTCATAGCGTCGAGCGCCTCGACGCCGTCCATGGCGGTGTCGGCTTGGTAGCCAAGCCGGTGCAGCAGCGCGAGCGCGACTTTTCGGTTCACGGCGTTGTCCTCGACCACCAGGACACGGCCGTGGGCTGAGCCTGCAGGAACGCGGGTCTCCGGCTCAGGTGGCTGGGTCCTCACCTGGGGCGCAACCGGGCGCAGGGGCACGGTGAACCAGAAACGACTCCCCGCTCCGAGGTTCGTCGCTACTCCAATCTCGCCACCCATTAGTTCGACAAGCTGGCGGCAGATCGCCAGACCGAGGCCGGTGCCTCCGTAACGACGAGTCGTGGACGAGTCAGCCTGTGCGAACGGCTCGAAGATTTCTGCGGCCTGGTCCGGGCTCATTCCGATGCCGGTGTCGCCCACTTCCAAACGAATTCCGCTCGGTTCGGTGGCATGGACCGTCACCGTTACTTCGCCCTGGTGCGTGAACTTGATCGCGTTCGTCACAAGGTTCGAGACGACCTGCCTGAGACGGAGGCTGTCGCCGGCGACCAGGTCCGGCACATCCGGATCGAAGTGCACCGTGAGTTCGAGGCCATCATTCGCGGCCCGCACGGCCAGCGGCACCAGGCTCGCCTCGATCGTGTCGCGCAGGTTGAACGCCTCGTTTTCCAGTGACAACTTGCCCGCCTCGATCTTCGAAAGGTCGAGGATGTCGCCGATGATCCGAGCAGTGACTGCGCCGACCCCGACATCGTGTCGACGTAGTCGCGCTGTTCGTCGTCAAGTTGGGTCTCCCGAAGGAGTCCGAGCATGCCCATCACGCCGTTCATCGGGGTGCGAATTTCGTGGCTCATGTTCGCCACGAAGGTCGACTTGAGTAGCGACGCATTCTGCGCCTCGGCGAGCGCGTGCCCGAGCGCCGCCTCGTGTTCCTGGCGCTCCACGCGCGACGCCTCGGCAAGGAAGGAGCGCTCGATCGCGATGTCGGCGAACGCTCCGAGTGACTCGATGAGCGCAAACTCCGCCGGCCCGAAGAACGGCGCATACGGGCTGTTCCAGATGAGCAGCGTGCCGGTGCGCATTTGCACTCGGTGCACCCCCTTAGGCCTCGCTTCGTCCGGTGCGCTGGCGAGGACCCGGATGCTGTCGTCAGCGTCTACCGCGCCGGTGGTCGCAATTACCTCGCCCGTGTTCGTTACGAGCGCGGCACCGCGAGCGGCCACGAGTTTGGCGGCGCGCGGCAAGAACAACGCGGTCAATTCCTTCGGGTCTTCGGCGCGCACGATTGCACCCATCGCGTTTCGCATCGCCAGTTCTTCCGGGCGCCGCCAGATGCCCAGCAGCCACGACGGCGGCGCGAGCCCGACAAAGAACAGCAACGCCGAGGCAAGCGTCATCGATTGCGTCACGAGCGTGAGGGAATCCGACGGGTTGCGTACGAAACCACCGATCAGCAGCGACCCGTTCATGGCGCCTACTGCGATCGCCAGCGTGCGCATGCGCCGACGAGCCACGCTGGCCTCGGCGCCGCTTCCACCCCAAAGTCGCACGGCGACGAACGCGAACAGAATCGTCCACTCGACCAAGAACGCGTCGCGATAGAGCGACCACCAGGCCGACTGGGGCGCACCGGGAACCGGGAGCCGCGGAATCAGCACGCTCCAGACGATTACAACGGCAGTGGCCAGACGCGCCAGCGTGGCAACGAGCCGCGACGGTCGGTTGAACGACGCCGCGAACCTGTACAGGAAGTACGGGCAAAGGGCGAGCATGGCCAGGATGCCCTTTACGAGCCAGAGAACGAGGGGAGTCATCCTGGGTTCCTGGAGCAGCAACCCGATGATGCTCATGACGCCGAGGGAGCCGAAGGCGGCCGTGGCCCACCGGATGCTCGCGTCGCCTTTTCGGCGCCACTGCCAGATGCACGCCAGAGCGAGCGCGCAGAACGAGACGGTGTTCGCGTACTGCAGGAAACGCAGGGCGCCCGTCAAAGGCGCCCGCGCGCCGGAGGCGGCACAGTGCTCACACTTTCCCCTTTCGGCAATAACTCGCAAAAACTTGAGACGCAGCGCCAGTACGATTACCGGAAATGAAGGACGGATTGCGGCGGATTTTCGGGTCCCTGCAGTCGCGGAACTACCGGCTGTTCTTCATCGGCCAGCTCGTGTCCTACGTCGGCGAGTGGATGCAGATCATGGCCGAGGCGTGGCTTTTGCTCAGGCTCACGCACAACGGCGCCGCGGTCGGAGCGACTTTCGCGTTCCGATTCGCGCCAGTCCTCCTTTTTGGGCTCTGGGGCGGCGTGATCGCGGATCGCTTCGACCGGCGACGATTGCTCGTGATCACGCAATCGCTCTCGGGCGTGCTCGCGATCGCCCTGTGGCTGCTTGTGCTCACCGACTCGGCCGCCGTGTGGTCGGTGTATCTGATCGCGTTCGGCCTCGGCCTGGTGACCGTGGTCGACCACCCGGCGCACAACGCGTTCGTCGAGGAGATGGTTGGGCCCGAGCAGATGCCGAACGCCGTCGCGCTCAACAGCGCCACGTTGAACTCGGCGCGCATCACCGGTCCGGCGATCGCGGCAGTCGTGATCGCCCGCTACGGAGTGGCGTGGGTGTTTTTCGTCAATGCGGTGTCCTTCATCGCGGTGGTCGCGTCGCTGCTCGTGATGCGACGCGCCGAACTCCTGCCCGTCCATCGTTCCGCAGAACCGCCCCGGGTGCGTGAGGGCCTTCGGTACGCGTGGGGCATCGTCGAGATGCGTCCGACCATCGTCGTGCTGGGCGTTGTCGGCACACTCGTATGGAACTTCCCGACGTTCACCACGCTGCTCGCCGAGCGCACCTTTCACGGTGGCGCGGGTCTCGCGGGGCTGCTGATGGCGGTGCTCGGCATCGGCACGGTGATCGGCGCGCTCACCGCGGCGCACCGCGCGAGTACCTCGGCGCGCATCGTGCTGGTGAGCGCGATCGCGCTCGGCGTGGCGATGATGGTCACGGCGGTCGCTCCGAGCGAGTCGTTCGTGATCGCATCGCTCGTTCCCACGGGCGCTCTGGCTGTGTTCTTCGGCGCAGTCGCCAACTCCCATATGCAGGCGCTCTCCCACCAGAGCTTTCGGGGTCGCGTCATGTCGATGTACAGCCTGTTGGGCCTGGGGAGCACCGTGATCGGTGGCCCGTTAGTCGGCTGGATCAGTCAAGAGTGGAGTCCGCGCGTCGCGATCGGTGTGGCCGGAGTCGCGACCGCGGCGGCCGCGTTGACGTTTGCCGCTCTAGCCGGGCGGCACCAGAACAGTCAGCGCCCCGCGCCTAGTCGAGAAGTTGAGGGGCGCGTCGAGCTGTACAACCTCGCCGTCGCAGGCGACCTCGATAACCCGGTGCCGACACTCGACGGTGAGGTCGGCGGTCTGCATCCGGTCGATTAACGGCGAGCGGTCCAGCCGGCCGAACAGCACTGCGCCGATCACCCGCAATCGGCTGAGTCGTCCGCGCGATTGCACGATCCACACATCCAGACGCCCCTCTTGCAGGGACTCACGCCGGCTGACGTCGCGCAGCCCTTCGCCGTAGGCCCCGTTGCCGACGAACACCGCCCACACCCGCGCCGGCTCTCCGTCGAGACGCAGCGTCAGGTGGTGACCGTGCCGCAGTTCGCTCCACGCCGCGATCAGATTCGCGACGCGCTTCCCAACGCGGCGCTCGTACTGCTCGCGCTTGCGCACGAGGCGGGCGTAGGTGCCGAGGCTGGCGTTGTTGATAAAGACACGCCCGTTGACATCTCCGACGTCGACCTTCGTCCGGTTGCCTGCTGTGGCCGCGCCGACCGCGGCCTCCAAATCATCCACGCCGATGTCGTGGGCGAAATGATTGCGGGTGCCGGCCGGAATCACGATGAGCGCGTGGCCCGTATCAACCAGATGCGAAGCGGCGCACGACACCGACCCATCCCCGCCGGCCATGCCAATGACTTCGGCGCCGCCCGCGAGAGCCTGGTCGATGGCGTCGTCGAGTCCCTCGGCGTCACCCTCGATCACCTCGTAACCCGCAAACCGGTCGCGCAATGCCGCGACGTCGGTGTCGTCCGGACCCGACGACGGATTGACGAAGATGACGCGAGCGGCGCTACTCGACGGCGTTGCCGCGCTCAATGTGGAGGGCGGCTTCCTCGGCCGGCGTCTCACCTTCGCGTTCTTGGGCGATTTCGCCTTCGTCCGCGAGACCGTCCTCGTCCGCGCCCTCGTCCGCACCGGCACCAGCGTCCCAGTCCTCAGGCTCGATGAACTTGTCCGGAATCAGATCCGCCGGTAGCTCTTCTTCGTCGACGCTCTCGGCGCCACCTTGAGGATCACTCATGCCGGGCGCTTACCCAAGACCAGCAGGCAACAACCACTCACGCGCTCAGAGCTCGGGCAGCGTTTGTTGCAGACCGATCAACTCGCGCAACGGATCGCCTGCTTCTTCGAGGCGCTTGCCCACGTTGCGGATGTTCCAACGATCCGGCTTCAACGCGCGGTCGTCAAGCTCGTCCCAATGGATCGGCACCGACACTGGCGCGCCGGGTGTGGGCCTCACACTGAACGGCGCGACCAGTGTCTTGTTGATCGCGTTTTGCGTGTAATCGAGACGGGCCTTGCCGCCGCGCTCGGCCTTGCGCCAACTCCAGCTGATGAGATCGGGCAGCGTGGCCCCGACGGCCCGCGAGAGTTTTTCGACCCAAGCGCGCGTGTCGTCGAAGGTATAGCCCGACTTCACCGGTACCCAGATTTGGAGACCGCGCTTGCCTGTCACCTTGAGCCCGCCCACCACCCCAAGGTGATCCAGCGCGACGCAATAGAGGTGGGTGAGTTCTTTGGTCTGGGCGAGCGTCGTGTCCTCCCCCGGGTCGACGTCGATCAACGCCCAGGTCGGCTCGTGCGGCTTGTCGCCGCGCGAGGTCCACGGGTTCAGTTCGACCGCCGCGTGGTTGGCCATCCACACGAGTGCAGGCGCGCTGTCGATCTCGGCGTACCACTCCGTCTCACCCTCGCCGAAGTCGTCGTAGTGGAAACGCGTCAACCACTCCGGCGCGTAATCGGGAACGGCTTTGTGCCAGAACCCTTTCTTTTCGACGCCGTCAGGGAACCGGTTCGGGTTCACGGGGCGACCGGCGAGATACGGCAGGATCCACGGCGTCATCGCGGCGTAGTGGCGGATCAAATCGCGCTTGGTTAGCGGTTTGCCGCGCGCACCCTTTCCCGGGAAGAGCACCTTGTCGAGGTTAGTGAGGCGCACCTTCTTGCCGCCCACGGTCCACTCGCCTTCTTTCTTGAGGGCCTCCAACTCAGCGAACTCGTCAGCTGTCACCGGCTCGAAGGTCAGGTCCCGCGCCCACCGCGCGACGGTGGGCGTGTTGCTCGTCCATGTCGCCTTCGGCTTCGCGAGCACTTCGTCGTTGGTGCGACCCGACTTCACCGACTTGGGGTGCTCCTCCGGATCCCATCCCGCCACGGCGGCCTCGTCGCGCTTGTGCAAGAGCAGCCACTGCTCACGGTCGCCCTGCGAGCCGCGGCGCACCAGCGCGAAACGACCTTTCAGCTTTTGGCCTTCCAGATCGAAGTGCAGTTCACCCTGCTCCACCGCCTTGGCCGGATCGTCCTCGACCGGCGCGTACGTACCCCAGTCCCACACGATCACGTCGCCCGCGCCGTAGCCGCCACGTGGGATCACGCCTTCGAAGTCGAAATACTCGAGCGGGTGATCCTCAACGTGCATCGCGAGGCGCTTGGCCGACGGATCCAGCGTTGGGCCTTTCGGCACCGCCCAACTTGCCAACACCCCATCCATCTCCAGGCGCACGTCGTAGTGCAGGTGACTGGCGCGGTGTCGCTGCACAACGAACCGATGGCCGCCCTTGGGCGCCTTGGCTTTTCCGCGCGGCTCGGGTGTCTTGTTGAAGTCGCGCTTGGCGACGTACTTGCGCAGGCGGTCGGGTGTCTTCGTGGCCACGGTTACGCCACCGCCTCGAAGGCGGCCAAGCTCTCGCGCAGTGACATCGCGTCCTCGATCGCGTAGCCGTCGTAGTCGTTGTTGAAGTACGCGTACACGTCCGATCCCTCCTGCAACCACGCGGCGAGCCGCTCGGCGCTCGCCCGCAGTCCGTTGCTGCCATAGAGCCCGCGATAGGGCTGCTCGACTGCGTTCGGTCCGTGGTAACGGACGTACGTCCAGTCGGTCGTGCGGATCCACGGGTGGCCGGACAAGAGGTCGTGGATGCACAGCGCGGCGCCGTGCCGTTCGAGCACACGAAACACGTCGTCGTGCAGCCAACTCGCGTCGCGCATCTCGACGGCCCAACGGATGTCCTTCGGTGCTGCCGCGAGGAAGTCGTCGAGACGGGCAACGTCACGCTTCCAGCGCGGCGGTAGCTGCACGAGATTCGGGCCGAGGTGTGACTCGAGCCGACGCACACGATCGAGATGGTTGTCCAACCAGCCTGAGCTCGCGTCTTTGAGCTTCTTGCGGTGCGAACCGAACTGGCCGAGTTTCAACGCGTAGACAAATCCCGGCGGAGCCTGGCGATCCCAGCCGTCAGCGGCTTCAGGTGTCGGCAGCCGGTAGAAGCTGTTGTTGATCTCGACCGTGTTGAAGTGACGCGCGTAGAACTCGAACCAGTTCGCGGTCGGCAGGTCCTGCGGATAGAACAGCCCGCGCCAATCTTTGTAGACCCACCCCGAGGTTCCGATGTGAGCCCGGCCGGTCATGCCGCTAACGCCGCGTCCCGACGCCGTAACGATGAGTTCCCGCCTTCCCAGCTCTGGATCAAGTGACGCGAAAGTCGCTTTCGATGCTCATGATTGCCGTCGCGCCGAAGAGCACCTCGTCGGCCTCGCAGGGATATTGCTCGACGAAACCGCTCAGCATCTCGCCAAGGGCCAGCTGTTGATGGAAACCATCGGCGGCCACGTGTACGTCGTAGAAGCGCGCCGCCCTCGTCGCCATCTCGCCGTCGAGTAGCCGGCGCAGGGTGGCCGCGTACCGCGCCATCGGCTCCACCGACGTCATCTCGAACACCGCGAGGTGACCGATACACGCGCCGCGCAACCGTCGGCTCGACGCAAATGTGTTGAGGACGGTGTTCGTGCGCAGCGTCACCGCCGGCAGACAATCCACGTCGGCGCGCACTTCGAGCGCGCGCATCGTTTCGGCGAAGAGTTCGGCGTGGGATTGGCCTGCTTCCGCGTTGCCGTACTCGTCGAGCTGAATTTTCAGTAGCGCAGATTTCGCACGCCCGGCGTCGAGTCGCGGGATCGCGAACGAGTGGGGGTCGGCTTCCTTCGCTTGATACGCGGCGCGGTGCATGACGAACTCGCGCATGTGGGCGAGCCGACCGTTTTCTTCCATCCAGCGCGACAACGAGGGGCCCTCGTGGTTCGACACCAGTCGCTTCACTACTTCAGGCACGTCCTGGGCCGCGGTGGGCGGACAGAACAGCGTTTGACGGAGGTCGGTCTCTTGTGCTCGCTCCAGTTGACCACGCAACGCGATCAACGACGCCTCGTCCTCCCAACGGGCGTCGACGTCGTCAAAGGGCCGGAACGCCAGCTGCTGCAACACCCAGAGCGTGACCTGGAAATCTTCCGACGCCGGTACCGGCAGCCGGCCCGAATATGGCAGTGGCCGCGGCGCGCCGCTCATCGACTGAAATACGTCTTCGCTCAGGGGACCACGAGGTGTCGGCAAACGCACGTGGTCCTGTTGCCCGTCTTGCGGCGCTTAGAAACGTTGATACAGGAGAGAATGTTTGCGCCTTTCAGTGGGTACTTCCTGGCCTATGCCTCGTTCCATCTGGTCAGGAGCGATCAGCTTTGGGCTGGTCAACGTGCCCGTGAAGGCCTACACGGCGGTGCATGACCACCGGGTCCATTTCCACCAGCTGGACAAGAAGGGTTCGCGGGTCAAGCACGAGAAGGTCTCGGCGAATTCCGGCGAGACCGTTGACGCCGACGAAGTGAAGCTCGGGTTCGAGACGTCCAAGGGCAAGTACGTGCGTTTCACCAAGGACGAGATCGAAGAACTCCGCCCGGCATCTACGCCGCGATTGAGGTCGGGGACTTTGTGGACCTGGCCGAGATCGACCCGATCTTCTACGACCACACTTACTGGCTCGCACCCGACGGCGACACCGCCAAGAGCGCGTACGCGTTGCTACGCGACGCTATGGACGACGAACAGAAGGTCGGCATCGGTTCGGTCGTAATGCGCCGCAAGCAGTACCTCGCCGCGATCCGGCCGGTGGGCGGCGCGCTCGCGATGTCCACCATGCGATTCGCCGACGAGGTCGTGCCCAGCTCGGAAATTCCCGGCATCCCCAAGCGCGCCGGTACGGCGAAGAGCGACAAAGAGATGAAGCTCGCTCGCCAAATCATCGAGGCGCTGCAAGCGGAGTGGAAACCCGAGCGCTACCACGACACGTACACCGAAGAACTGCGCGAGATGATCGAGAAGAAGCAGAAGGGTGAGGCGATCACCGTCGAGGAGGCCGAGCCCGAAGAGCAGGCCGACGTCGTGGACTTGCTTGCCGCGTTGGAGGCGAGCGTCAAGAAAGCGAAGAAGCGGCGACGGGCCCCGGCAAAGCGCACGTCGCGCGCTTCGAGTGCGACGAAGAGAAAAGCGTCCTAAGGCAGCACTACGTCCGCTCCGCCCACAGCGGGGCTGGGATCGCCATGCGTGTTGAGGTGGAACGTATAGAGCCCGGGCGCCCCGTTCCAGATCATCGAATAGATGTCGAACTGTTGGTGCGCGCCGGTCGGTCCGTCATAGAACATCTGCGTGTTGGGAGAGGGACGGAACCAATCCATCGAGAAGTTGGCGAAGAGACGATGTTTGATCTGCTCGGACACGTATCCGTCCTTGACGATCGCCTTCTGCGCTTTGCCGTTCACGATGAGCGTGTTGTTGTCGCCTTTGAAATCGACGATGTCGTGGACGAACGCTTCTTTGCCCGTGGTCGACCGGATCACTCGCACCCCAGGGGTGCCGTAGAGCTCGAACGTCGAGACCGGTAAGCCTTTGGATGCCTGCACAAAGATGCCGGTGTAGTCGCCCTCGGGGGTCGGATCGGGGTAGCCGTACGCAAGCACACCGGTGCACCCAGTCGGCAGGTAGATCAACGGCGGCGCAACATCTACGGCAGCGTTGCCGGACCGAAACTTGAACGTTTGCCCCGACGAGTTCCCGACGAGTCCGGCACCCGCAAACAAGGTGCCGTCTGGTTTCAGCCAGTGCATGGCCAGGTACTTGACCGCGCCGTTCGGATCTACAACGTCCCGGATAGCTGACCACACCTGGCCGCCCGCGGGGATGTGCACCCGGTACGCGCGCCACTGCGATCCGACCGCTCGGTCAGCGCTTAGGAACGCTTCGCCGTTCCCACTGCACGGGCCTGCGACTTTCTCCACGATGGCGCTGTCACCTTGAGACGCGGCGGTCGCTCGTGGCGCGAACGCGACACTGAATGTCAACGCAAGCGCGACAAGGCACGCGCGGAACGAACGATTCGACTTCATAGCCCCAGCCATCCGAAGAGAATACCGTCGCCTCAGGCGCGAGCAGCGCCGCGCACGGCGGCTAGATCTGGAGCAGCGCAGGGAGGTCGGCGTAGTCGGCGATGGTGATCGTCGCCTCGGGACCGTTCTCGGGCGGGTCATCGAACACGCCCGCGTAACGGATCGCCGTCATGCCCATCGCAAGCGCGCCGGCCACGTCGGTGCGGCGCAGGTCGCCGATGTGCGCGACGCGATCGGGCGGCGGGTTGCCCAACGACGCGAGGGCATGATCGAAGATCACCTTGTTGGGCTTGTACGCCCCGACCTCGTCGCTGAACGACCACCCGTCGAAGTACTGCAGCAGGCCGCGCCGGTCGAGGTGGTCGCGCAAGTGCGTCGACGGAGTGAAACCCACGTCGCACACAATCCCGATCTTGAGCCCGGCCGCTTTGAGCGCCTGCAAGGTCTCCTCGATGCCGGGGCACAACTGGAAGTCGATGCCACCGCCGGCGTTGACGAACAGATCGATGAGTTCGCCGGTAAGTTCATCGGTGATCGGTAGTTCGAGGATCGACAGCGCGTGACGGGCCGCGTCCTCGCCTGATCGCTGCACCCCCGCATGCCAGTCCACCGTGAACGCTTCCCACGTCGTGTTGAACGCATCGCGCAGGTGCTCATCTTCGAGCGCGTGGCCCTCTTCGCCGAGGCGGGCGACCCAGCGGTCGATGCGACGGTGCGAAAGGTTGCTGTTCTCATCTTCGTAGACGAGCGTGTTCCAGTGATCGAACGTGATCGCGTCAACCAGCGCCACGTCAGCTGCCTCGAATGACGCCGTCGGCGCGGGCGGCTTGGGCCACGTCGGCGGCCACCAACTCGACGACCTTCTTGTTGAACACGCTCGGTACGACGTAGCTCGGCGACAGTTCGCTGTCGCTCACCGTGCGCGCGATCGCATCGGCGGCGGCGAGTTTCATGTTCTCGGTGATCGTGGTGGCGCCGGCGTCGAGGGCACCGCGGAAGATGCCGGGAAAGCACAGCACGTTGTTGATCTGGTTCGGGTAGTCGGACCGCCCGGTTGCGATCACTGCCGCCAGCCCCGCCGCCTCCTCGGGAAGAATCTCGGGCGTCGGGTTGGCGAGGGCGAACACGATGGCGTCCTCCGCCATGACCCGCAGGTCGTCGCGCATTACCAATCCGGGGCCCGACACGCCGACGAAGACATCAGCGCCGGGCATCACTTCGTGAATCGCGCCCTTGCGCAGCTCGGGGTTCGTGTGCTCGGCGAACCACTGCTTGCTCACGTCGAACTCGCCGCGTCCCGACCAGATCGCGCCCTTGCGGTCGATGCCGATCACGTTGGGCACACCGGCGGCCTGCAGGATCTTGGTGATGGCCACGCCCGCCGCGCCAACGCCGGCGATAACGACCTTGAGGTCCTCCATCTTCTTGTCGACCACCTTGAGCGCGTTGCGCAGCGCCGCGAGCACCACCACCGCGGTGCCGTGCTGGTCGTCGTGGAAGACCGGGATGTCGAGCATCGCGTTCAGGCGCTCTTCGACCTCGAAGCAGCGCGGCGCGGCGATGTCCTCGAGGTTGACGCCGCCGAACACCGGCTCGAGGCGGGCGACGGTTTCGATCAACTCGTCGGCGTCCTGCACGTTGAGACAGATCGGGAACGCGTCGATGCCGGCGAACTCCTTGAAGAGCATCGCCTTGCCTTCCATGACGGGCATCGCGGCGTACGGGCCGATGTCGCCCAGGCCGAGCACGGCGGTTCCGTCGGTGACGATCGCGACCGTGTTGCGCTTGATCGTGTACTTGTGGACGTCGGCGGGGTTCTCTTCGATCGCCGTGCAGACGCGGGCCACACCGGGCGTGTAGGCCATCGAGAGGTCGTCACGGTTCACGAGCGGCGCCTTCGACTTCACCTCGATCTTGCCGCCGACGTGCATGTCGAACGTGCGATCGCGGACGCTCCGCACGGTGACGCCTTCAACGGCCTCGACCGCGTCGCGGATGCGAGTGACGTGCGCCTCGTCGACCGCGAGCACGATGATGTCCTCGACGATCAGCGCACTCTCAGACTCGACAATGTCGAGCGCCACGATGTTGCCGCCGGCGGTCCCAATGGCGGTCGCGAGCTTGCCCAACGCACCAGGCGCGTTGGGTATTTCCACACGAATGCGGACGGAATAGGAAGCGTTCGGGGTCGCCACGGCGCAGAAAAGTAGTGGCCGACCGAAAGAACGCCCGAATCGGGGTGACGGCTACGGGCATGCCGGAGGATCCGATTTATTCGGTCCGGAGGCCACAACCGCGCCGCCGAAGGCGGCGTCCTTTTAGCTCGGGCGGCGTCAGCCGTCCGAAGACCGCCGCAGGCGGCGTCCTATAAAGCTCGTCGCCGGGCCCAAGGGGCCCGGCGACGAAAGACCGACGTCAGTCGGTCGGGTCCATGTGCTCTTCCATGTCGGCGAGGGCAGCGATGACCTCGGCCGCACGGAAGCGGCGGTGACCGCCGAGGGTACGAATTGCGTTGATGCGGCCGGCACACGCCCAACGGGTAACGGTCTTCGGGTTTACCCGAAACATGGCGGCTACCTCTGATGGGGTGAGCAGCTTCTCTTGTGCGTAGACCTGTGCCACTGAGTGGTCGCCTTTCGTAGGTTCGTTCGCGATGTCTTGGACGGTACGGAATGACCGAGTTGGGGTCGATAGCGCAGTAGGACCATTCGCGACCCCCGACCTGACTAGTTACCGCTCGCTGGCAGAATGGGAGATGTGGAGCAATATCGCGGGTTCCCTGTCGGCGAGCTGATCGACGACCTGAGAACCGCGCACATCTCGCGCTGCCTCGATGACCGCGAAATCGCGCTCCAGAAGCAGAGCCGGGTCTTTTTCCAAATCTCCGGCGCCGGCCACGAAGCGCTGTTGTTGGGCCTGGCCCGCAGCCTCCGCCCCGCGTACGACTGGTTCTTCCCGTACTACCGCGACCGGTCGCTCATGTTGGCGCTTGGCCTCACGCCCACCGAGATCCTCTACGAGGCGGTCGGTTCGGCGCTTGACCCGTCCTCCGGGGGACGGCAGATGCCGTGCCACTTCGGCAGCAAGGCGTTGAACGTGGTGAGCCAGAGCAGCGCCACCGGCACGCAGTGCATCCCGGCGGTCGGTTCAGCCGAGGCGGCGCGCTACATCAGCCGCCGCCCCGACCTGCCCGGCTGCGTCGCCCACGGCGACGAACTGACCTACGTGAGCCTCGGCGAAGGCGCCACGTCCGAGGGTGAGTTTTTCGAAAGCCTGAACACTGCGTGCGTCGAGCACTTGCCCGTGCTGTTCGTGGTGGCCGACAACGGCTTCGCCATTTCGGTGCCCGCGAGCGAGCAGTCGCCGGCGCCGGTCGCCGAACTCGTTTCCGGCTTCCGAGGACTGGCCATCCATAAGTACGACGGCCGCGACTACTTCGAGGCGCGGTCACGCGGCGCCGAGGCAATCGCGCACGTGCGCGCCGGTGTGGGCCCGGCGCTGATCCACACGTCGGTCACGCGTCCCTACTCGCACTCCGCCGCCGACACCCAGACCAAGTACCGCTCGACCGAAGAGTTGGCGGACGAGACCGCCCACGATCCGATCACGTTGATGGAAGCCGCCCTCGTAGACGGCGGCGTGATCTCGGCCGACCAGGCCAAAGCGCTGCGCGACGAGGCGTTCCAGATCGTGGCCGACGCCGCGAAGGAAGCGACCGCGGCGCCGCGGCCCGACCCGGCGACGATCTCGCTGTACGTGAAGCAATTGCCCGAACTCGTGGAGCGCACGTATGACCCCGAGACCGAGGGCGGTGAGGTCGTTGCCTTCGGCGAGGCGATCAAACGGACGCTGCATGAGGTGATGGCGGCCGACGAACGCATCCGCGTGTTCGGCGAAGACGTCGGCGACGCCCGCGAGCTGTTGCTCGAAGACGTCGAGGGCAAGGGCGGTGTCTTCGGAACCACGCACGGGTTGCAACGCGAGTTCGGTCGGGCACGTTGCTTCAACACGCCGCTCGCCGAAGCGAACATCGTTGGGCGCGCCGTGGGGCAGGCGCTGCGCGGTTTGAAGCCGGCGCCCGAGGTGCAGTTCTTTGACTACATCTGGCCGGCCATGAGCCAGATCAAGACCGAGGCGGCCACGATGCGCTGGCGGTCCAACAACGCGTTCAGCGTGCCGATGGTGCTGCGGGTTCCGATCGGCGGCTACCTGACCGGCGGTTCAATCTGGCACTCCCAGTGCGGCGAGTCGATCTTCGCCCACGTGCCCGGTCTGACGATTGGATTCCCGTCGCGCGCCCGCGACGCGGCCGGCATGTTCCGCGCCGCGTTCATGGCTGACGACCCGATCATGTTCCTCGAGCACAAGCACCTGTTGCGCCAGCCCTACACGCGCGACGCGTTTCCGCCCGACGACTACGTCGTGCCCTTCGGGAAGGGCACGGTGGACCGCGCGGGTGACGACCTGACCATCGTCACCTACGGCGCGACGGTCGAGAAGTCGCGCCAGGCCGCGGACCTGCTGGGCGACGATGCGTCGGTCGAAATCATCGACCTCCGCTGGCTCGTGCCCTGGGACCACACGTTGGTCGCCGAGTCCGTCGCCAGGACCGGCCGCGTGCTCGTGGTGCACGAAGACGTGATCACCTGCGGGTTCGGGGCGGAGGTCGCGGCCTGGGTGGGTGAGCACTGTTTCGAGTCCCTCGATGCACCCGTACGCCGCGTCGCCGCGATCGACACGCACGTCGCGTACGAACCGTCGCTCGAACGCGCCGTGCTCCCCCAAGTCGACGACATCCACTCGGCGCTGCTCGACTTGCTCAAGTACTGACGCCGCCCCTCCCCGCGAGTACGCAAGAAATACGCGTTTGGGGCGTTGACTACAGGTGACAGCGGCATCGGTTGGGGGACGGGCGGTACACGCCTTGTTGCGCGGCCGCGGCACCGCCACTGCAGATCACCGCAAAGCGGACCCGCCGATCGACGCCGACGAGCACACCCGGCACGTCATCAAAGCAATCGCGGATCACACCCTCACGACCCATGAGCGCGTGATCGCCCTGGTCGACTCGGTGCGGCACATCACCCGCTACACGGTGCCGGGCGCGATCGTCGAGTGCGGCGTGTGGCGCGGCGGCTCGATGATGGCGATCGCGATGACGCTGATCGAACAGGGCGACACGTCACGCGACCTGTACCTGTTCGACACGTTCACCCACATGCCGCCGTCGGGCCCCGAGGACTTCATCGCGAACGGCCAGAAGGTCGTCGACGTGGCCGACGGCGAACCCGTCCCCGACGCATACGCGTACATCCCCATCGACGCCGTGCGCGAAGCGATGCTGTCTACGGGCTACCCCGAGCAGCGGTTGCACTTCGTGCCAGGTCTGGTCGAAGACACGATCCCCGACCACGCACCCGAGCGCATTGCCCTGTGCCGGTTGGACACTGACTACTACGAGTCCACCAAGCACGAACTCGAGCACCTCTATCCGCGCATCTACAGCGGCGGCGTCCTACTGGTCGACGACTACGGCCACTTCCTCGGCGCCAAGAAGGCCGTCGACGAATACTTCGGCACGGACGGGCCCTTCATGCACCGCATCGACTACTCCGCCAGGTTGCTCTTCAAGTCGTAACGACTCCGTCGTATTCAAACCCCAAGTCCGGGGCGGTTACTAGCGCTACGAAGGGGATGCCGGCTTCTTCGGCGTAGCCGGCGGCGGTGCCGCCGCGGTCGACCAGGGTGAGCATCAACACGGGCTCGGCGCCCTCGGCGCGCACTACTTCAGCGGCTTCGAGGATGGACACGCCGCGCGACGCGGTGTCCTCGGTCAACACCACCTTGTCGCCGGGGTCGAGCGCGCCGGCGATTCGGCCGCCACCACCGTGGTCCTTCACTTCTTTGCGCACTGAGAACGACTTGAGGGATCGACCGACCGTGGCTGCGTAGACCGCGGTCGTGTACGCGATCGGATCGGCGCCCATCGTGAGTCCGCCGATGGCGGTGGCGCCGGATGGGATCACCGACAACGCCGCCCGCGCGACCAAGAGCATCCCGTCAGGCCGGCACGCGGTCTGCTTCGAGTCGAGGAAGTACGGGCTCTTCTTGCCCGACTTGAGCGTGAAGTCACCCGTCCGCACCGAGTGCTTCAGCAAATGTTCGACCAGCGCCGCGTGCAGGGCCGGATCAACGCTCACGAGAGGTGAACGACCTGATGGCCGCCGTCCACGATCTCCCCGACCTGCATCGCGAGGTGGCCCGCGGTGCGCAACACATCGATCGCTTTGTAGACGTCGCTCGGGGGCACGACCACGATCATGCCCAGGCCGAGGTTGAACGTCGACGCCATCTCCGCGTCCGGAATCTCACCGACCTTTTGAATTTCCAGGAAGATGCGCGGCGTTTCGAACGAGCGGCGGTGCACCACGGCGTCGGTGCGCTCGGGCAGCACCCGGTTCAGGTTGCCGGGAATGCCGCCACCGGTGATGTGGCTCACGGCGTGCACGTCGACGTGGCGCAGCAACTCGAGAATGGCCGGCGCGTAGATCACCGACGGGCTCAACAGTTCTTCGCCCAGCGAATGGTGCGCGCCCTTGTATGCCTCGTCCGAAAGCGAACGGCCGTCGATCTCGAGCAACGCCTTGCGGGCCAGCGAATAGCCGTTGGAGCGAAGGTTGGGCGACGGCAAGCCGATAAGGACGTCACCGGGTTGTACGTGCGCGCCCGTCAACACACGGTCGCGCTCGACGGCGCCGACCGCGAAGCCGACCAAGTCGAACTCGCCCGGCTGCATCGCGCCGGGGTGCTCGGCCATCTCGCCACCAATGAGCGCGCAGCCCGCGACCCGACAGCCTTCGGCGATACCGGTGACGAGTTGCTCGATGTGATCGGGGTCGAGACGGCCAACCGCGATGTAGTCGAGGAAGAAAAGCGGCTCGGCGCCTTGACAGACGAGGTCGTCGACGCACATCGCCACGAGGTCGATGCCGATCGTTTCGAATTGGCCCGCCGCCTGCGCGATGAGTGCCTTGGTGCCGACACCATCGGTGGAACTGACGAGGACGGGGTGCTTGTAACGACCCTGCTGGAACGCGAACAGTCCTCCGAAGCCGCCGATGTCGCCGATGACCTCGGGACGAAACGTCGACCGCACGTGGCTCTTGATACGGCGCACGGCTTCTTCGCCCGCCGCAATGTCGACTCCGGCCTCCGCGTAAGTGAGCGGTTGTTTCTTGTCGGCCATGCGTTAGGTGCGGGCGACGTCGAGGACGCCCTTGGACAACTCGACGTCCGGCGCAATCGGATAGTCGCCGGTGAGACACGCGGTGCAGAAGCCCACGCCGGGCGCGTCGATGGCACGCACGACCGCGTCGAGCTTGAGATAGGCGAGCGAGTCCGCACCCATGTAGTCCGCAATCTCGGTCAGCGACATGTTCGCGGCCAACAGCTCGGCCTTCGTGCCGGTGTCGATGCCGTACACACACGGCCACTTCCACGGCGGCAACATGATCCGCAGGTGGACCTCGGCCGCACCGGCTTCGCGCAGCATGCGCACGACCGCCTTGTGCGTGGTGCCGCGCACGATCGAGTCGTCGACCACGATGAGGCGCTTGCCCACGACGTTGTCGCGCAGCGGATTGAACTTGCGGCGCACGCCTACATCGCGCGACGCCTGGTCCGGAGCGATGAACGTGCGACCGATGTAGCGGTTCTTCACCAGCCCCTGACCGAAGGGGATCCCCGAGCGCTTCGCGTAACCCTCGGCCGCGGGCACGCCGCTCTCGGGCACCCCCATCACCATGTCGGCGTCTACGGGCGACTGCTCGGCCAGCAGCTCGCCCATGCGGCGACGGGCGCCGTGGACCTCGCGGCCGTAGAGCTGGGCGTCGGGACGGGCGAAGTACACGAACTCGACGAGACACAAGTTCGGCGAGATGCGCTCGGGCGGGAACGGGTGCATCGAGCGAATGCCGGCGGCGTCGATCACCACCATTTCGCCTGGGTCGATCTCACGCACGAAGTGGGCGCCGACGATGTCGAGCGCGGGTGACTCGGAGGCGATGACCCAACCCGAATCGAGCTTGCCGAGGCACAGCGGGCGGAAGCCGTTCGGGTCGCGCACGCCGATCACGTGGCTGGCGTCCATCACGACGAGGCTGAAGGCGCCCTCAAGACGCGGCAGCACTTCAGTGAGCGCGCGCTCGAGGTCGCGGGTGTCGGAGGACTCTTCGAGCGGGAACGCGCGGCTCACGAGTTCACCGATGAGATCACTGTCGCTCGACACCGTGCCCGGCAGCATCCCCGACGCCTCGACGAGCGACACCGTGTTGGTGAGGTTGCCGTTATGGCCGAGCGCGAAACCGCCCTCGCCCACGGTGCGGTAGACGGGCTGCGCGTTGTGCCACTCAGACGAACCGGTGGTCGAATAGCGGGTGTGGCCGATGCCGAGGTGGCCCTGCGCCGCCTTCAGGCTGAACTCGTTGAACACGTTGGAGACGAGGCCCATGTCCTTGGTGACCTCGACGCCGCGTCCGTCCGACACGGCCATGCCGGCGGACTCTTGCCCGCGGTGTTGCAGCGCGAACAACCCGTCGTAGATGAGATGGGAAACCGAGCGGCCCGGCGCATACACGCCGAAGACGCCGCATGCCTCCTTCAGCGAAGGCTCACCCATGAGTTAATTCTGGCATGGCCACGCCCGGGCTTGGTTACTTAGCGCCAGGACCGTTGGTGAGGTGGTTGACGATGTCGCCCACGCCGTTGACGACGTTGGCCACGACGTGGTGGACGTTGTCCGACACACCGCTGGGCGCCGTCGGATTCGCCAGCGCGGGCGTAGCGGGAAGTTGTTGCGTGACCGGAGCGACGAGATCCGCCACGCGGGTGTTTACGCCGGTGCTGCCGGGCCCGAGCACCGTCGGCGTGGCCGGCACCGCGGCGCTGATCGGAGCCACGAGCGGCACCACCGGATGGTGGTGGGGCAACGCGCCGCCGACAGGCGACAGCGTGACCAGACCCGCGGCGGCGGCCGGAGCGGCCTGTTGCACGAGCGACGGCATGCCCGGCACCATGCCCAGCGACGCAGCCACGTGGTACGAGGCCGCGGCGACGGCTTGGCTGACCGCGCTGGCGGCGCGAGCGATCGAGCCGATGTTGGCCACGCTGCCACCGACCGCGCTCACAGCAGCGGTAGTGGCCAGGCTCGCAGCACCCGACTCGGCCGACATCGACTGCACCGATGCGGCCAGACGGCGGCGAGCGCGCAACAGCAGCGAATCGACGGCACCGAGGGACAAGCCCAACGCGGCCGCGATTTCGGGGGGACGACGACCGTCCACGTCGCGAGCCACGACGACGTCGCGCTGACGGTCAGGCAGCAGCGCAAGCGCGCGGTTGATCATGGCGGCCTGCTCGGATTGCAGCACGGCGTCTTCGGGCGGATTCTGACCGCCGAGATGCTCACGCTCGTCGACCGGCTCGTCGGTGGGCGTGGTGCGGGCCTGCGCCCGCATGTGATCGATGCAGAGGTTGTTCGCGATGACCTGCACCCAGGCGCCGAAGCGGCGGTCGCCTTCGCAGCGTTCGAGGCGCTCGTAGGCCTTCACAAAGGCGGCCTGGGCGATCTCGTCGGCCTCGCGGATGTCGCGCAGCTTGCGGGCGCACACGCGGCGGACCTGCTGGTAGTGGCGACGGAAGAGCTCGGAGAACGCGTCCGCGTCTCCCTCTTGTGCAGCCAGAACCAGCATGGCGTCGCTCTCGACGTCGTGTGGTGATGCGGCCACTACAAGCTCCCGCAGCTCAAGGGGTATTTCCCAGAAACCCAACCAAAATTCCTACCGAAGATTCTACACGCCATCAGGGGGTTTCCTAACCCCGGGGAGCGCTTTGCCTTTCACCGGGGCTGGCGTACCCCTTGGTACGGTCAGCGCGTGACGGATTTGGCCCCGCCCGAGGCAACGGCGGTGCGCCCGACCGACACGGCGATTCCGATGCCGATCGGTCTCAACCTGGCTGATGTCGCCGGCCTGGCCACGTTCGGACTCGGGGTTTTCGTCGTCGCCGAGTCCGGCCCCGCGGCCGATTCGATCATCAGCGCCCTCGCGGCGACTGAAGGGGTAACGGTTCCCGCCCAACCCGCAAACTTGTTCGGCGCCGGGCTCGACCGGGTGCTGCACAACTACTTGGCGGGTATGCACGTCGGATACGGCATGTCGGCCTTAAGCGACGAAACCACCTATTTGCTCGCCGTGCGGGGGTTGGCCGACGACGTGTACGGCGCGGTGCGGGGCAGCCCGGGCGACGTCATGGTGGATGCCTCGGCTTCGAACACGCCGCTCGCCCACGTGATCCAGGCCGTGTATCCGGACGCGCTGTTCGTGGTGGTCGACCCGCCGCGCGGGCCCGCCCCCGCGCCGCTCCTGCTCACCGGACCCCGCGTCGTGCGCCTCACCGCGGCCGAGGTGGCGAACGCCGAGTCGTTGCGCGCCACCCTGACCGCCGCGATCGCCGCGGCGCGCGTCGGCGCGGCGCCGGCGGCCGCGCCGGTCCCCACGACGCTGCCCGGTCCGCCCGTGTTCATCGTCGGTTGCCCGCGCAGCGGCACAACGTGGCTGCAAAACATGTTGTCGGCCCACCCCGCGACGGGCGGCCCGCGCCACGAAACGGCGATGTTCTCGAGCGTGCGCGGGCTGATCGACAACCCGGGCCTGCGCGCCTGGATCAGCCCCGAGGACCTGCTCGCCGCGCTCCGCCGCTTCACCGAGGGTTTGTTCGCGCACTGCCTGCGTGAGCGCGCGCCGAACGCGACGCGCCTCATCGAGAAGACGCCGCACCACGCGCTGCATCTCGACTTGATTGCAACGCTCTACCCCGAGGCGTCGATCATCGGGATTCATCGGGACGGGCGCGACGTCGTGCGGTCGCTGCTCGAGATCGAGTTCGGCACGGAGAGCGCCGCGGTCGCCGCCCGCGGCTGGCTGCGATCGACGCGCGCCGTCCAGGACTTCGCCACACACTTTCGGTTGACGCGCGACGAGCGGTACGAAGCGCTGCTCGAGGACCCGGTGGTCGGCGTAACCGATGTGTTGCGGTGGCTCGAGCTGCCCCCCGACGACGCGGTGGTCGACGAGCTGCGATCACGCGCCGGTGCCCGCGTCAGCCAACACGGCACCACCGGCGACGTCGGCTCGGGCAAGTGGCGCGACATTGCGCCCGCGGATCTGCGCACCATTTACCGGGTGGCCGGCCCGCAGTTGGTGGCGCTGGGCTACATGACTCCCGGCGAACTCGCGACGGTCAAACGCGATCCTGCGTACGTTGCGGCCGCGGCGGCCGATCGGCTCACAGCACTAGCGAAACGGACCGCACGCTTCCTACGAGCAATGCGCCCGCGGTAAACGCGTCGGTCGCCAGCACGATTGGCCACGCCAGTATCCGACGCTTGAGCGACGGCTCGCGCGTGGAAATCGCGATCCAGTGCGCGAGCCCCCACCACACTGCGAACGCCGCCGCGATCAACGGCTGCAGGAACGCGAGCGCGATTACCGCGAGGTAGAGCGGGATACGCGACACGCCGAGGAAAACGCGACGGTTCAACAGGGTGCGACGGAGTTCGGGCACTTCTTTGACGAGCGCCGGGAACGCGCCGACCTGCGCGGTGCGGCTCATGTGGTCCTTCAGGTCGGGCGGGAACACGGCGTGCTCGACGATCGCGTCGGGCGCGTAGGTGGCGACACCGGCTCGGCGCACCCTCCAGCCGAGCAGCGTGTCTTCGCCGAAGCCGAGCTGCTTGGCCCGCGTGCCGGTGCGAAACCCGAGCCGGTCCCCGAGGTGTCCGTCGAAGCCGCCCGCGGCCTCGAATGCGTCGCGGCGATAGAAGACGTTGCACGTTGGATACAGCCCGTTGTCGTTGGCGGTGAGACTGCGTTCGAGGACCCGCCGCGGCCGCTCGGAGCGCGTGTGGCCCATCACGACGTCGGCTCCCGCGTCGATCGCGGCGATGCCTTCGGCCAACCAGTCGGGCACCGGGACGCAGTCGGAGTCGGTAAAAGCGAGCACCGGACCGCGGGCGGCCGTGACCGCGGTTTGCCGCGCCGCCACCGCGCCTTGACCGTCCTGGCGCAACACGGTCGTCGCGAACCGCTCCTCGCGCTCGGCGAGGTCGGCCGAACCATCCGTCGATCCGTCATCGACTACGACCACCTCGAAGTCACGAAACGTTTGCGCGGCCAGACCGTCGAACAGCTTCGCCAGCAGATCGCGCCTATCGCGCACGGGCACAACCACGGAGATACGCGGAGCGCCCATTCACCGGCACGGTACCCTCACGGCGCGATGCGACCCCCGACGGTGAGCGTCAATATCGCGGTGAAAGACCGCCGCGAACTCCTAGCCGCGTGCCTTGACGGGTTGGCGGCTCAGACGGTCCACGGCTTCGACGTTGTCGTGGTCGACAACGGATCGACGGACGGCACCCGCGAGATGCTCGACCAACGCGCCGCCGATCCGTCCACGCCGTACGCGCTCACGGTGTTGTCGCACGGTGGATCACTCGGCGCGGTGCGCAACGCGGGGGTCCGTGCGAGCCGCGGCGAGATCGTGGCCTTCGTCGACTCGGACTGCGTCCCCACCCCGGACTGGATCGAACGCGGCCTCGCCGCGTTCGCCAACGCGCGCGTCGGCACCGTGCAGGGCGCGACGCGTCCCGACCCGGCGATGCCGCGCGGGCGGTGGGACGCCACGCAAGAACTCACGTCCTTCACCGGCCGCTACGAGGCGTGCAACGTCTTCTATCGCCGCGCCCTCTTGGTGGAGGCCGGTGGCTTCGACGAGTCGATCGGCTTCTTCGGCGAAGACTCGATGGCCGGGTGGGCCGTCCGGCGCCTTGGCTACGACGAACGTTTCGCCGCCGACGCGGTAGTGCACCACACGGTGACGTTCCCCGGCGTGCGGTGGCACTGGCGGCGCGGCCTGCGTTACGGCAACTGGAATGCGCTCGCCCGCCGTTTCCCCGAGATGCGCAGTGTGTTCTGGCATCGCGTGTTCTTGCGGCCCGACGGCGCCCGCACGCTCGCAGCGATGCTCGGCCTTGCGCTGGTGATCATCAGCGCGTTGACGCGCTCGCCGGTTCTCGCGGTCGTTGGCATTGCGTCGCTGGCCCCCTTCGCGTGGCGGCACCGTCCGTACTCGCTGCGTCCGATCGCGTTCGTCGATTCGGTGGCGTCGGCCGGCTTCGACGTCGCGATCGAGCTGGCTTTACTGTGGGGCTCCGTCCGGGAGCGCACGCTTGTCCTTTAGCCCAACCGAATCAACGCGACGCTGGCGCATTCTGGTGATCGGCAACTCGGTCGCCACGATGGTGCACGACCGCTCATCGCGGCTCGAGGGTCCGTATCCGGAGCTGCTCGAACAGTTGTTGCGGGACAAGGGGCTTGACGTCGAGGTGCGCAACGCCGGGCGCGAGTTCGGCCTTATCAACGACGGCATCTACCGCTACCAGGAACTCGAGCGGGCGTGGAGCCCCGACGTGTTGATCGTGAACTTCGGCATGGCGGAAAGCCAGCCGCCGTTCATTCCCCACGGGGTCTACAACCACTTCATGACGTGGGACGTCGGGCTCAGCCGCCCCGCGCAGGCGTACCGCCGCAAGGTCGCGCCGTGGTTGTGGACGCAGCTACGCAAGGCGCAGCGCGTCGCGGTGAGCCGCATGGGCATGCACGGCTGGCGCATCAACCCGCGCAAATACGTCACGCTGCTGAAGCAGGTGATCTTCCTCGCCCGCTACGACCACCGCCTGGTGCTGGTGCTCGACATCAACCCGCCCGGCGAGCGCATCGCGTACAGCCTGCCCGGCGCGGGCCCGCGGCGCGACAAGTACCAGGAACTCACGCTGCAAGTCGTGGCTGGTGCCCGCGTGAATGACCCCGACGGCGTGAAGCTGATTGAAAGCTCGAAGATCGCCGACGAACTCGGCATGGACACGGCGTTGCCCGACGGCTACCACTTCTCGGCCAAGGCGCACCGGCGCATGGCCGAGATGCTCGCGGCCGAGATCGAGCCGTGGATCGCCAGCTTGCATTGAGCGAACGACCGGCCGTCGACGTCGGCGTCGTCACATGGAACACGCGCGACCTAACGGTCAGCGCGCTGCGCAAACTGCTCGACGCCGACCACGGCGTGGACATCACGCTGTACGTGCGCGACAACGGTTCCACCGACGGCACCGCGGAGGCAATCGCTCGGTCAGTCCCCGAAGCCAACCTGGAGGTCGGCGCGAACGTGGGCTTCGGCGCCGGCATGAACACGCTCATCGCTCGCAGCGCGAACCCGTGGTTCTTCTGCCTCAACTCCGACGCCTGGCCCGAGGCCGGCACGCTCGCGACCCTGGTCGCGGCGGCGGAGGGGCACCCCCGCGCCGCGGCGGTCGCGCCGCGGCTCGAATCACCTGACGGCCAACTCGAGTTCTCGACGCACCCGTTTCCGAGCCCGCGGGTCGCCGCGGTGGTGAACCTCGGCCTTCACCGCGCGCTGAGCGCGCGCCGCAAGGCCGACCTGCTGCTGGACGGGTGGTGGCGCCACGACGTGGCCCGCCCAGTCGACTGGGCCGTTGGCGCCGCGCTGTTGATGCGCCGGTCCGCGCTGGACGCGATCGGAGGCTTCGACGAACAGTTCTTCATGTACGCCGAGGATCTTGAGTGGGGCTGGCGGGCGCACGCCCGCGGCTACGAGACGTGGTTCGAGCCGAACACGCTGGTGCGCCATGTCGGCAACGCATCCGGGGCGCAGATGTACGACGCGGCGCGCGCCGTCGCCTACTTGCGCAACACCCACCGCTTCTACGCGCAGACCCATGGGCGGGCGTCAGCGCTGACATTTCGCGCGCTGGAAGCGGTTGGCTCGGCTGGTCAGTGGCTACGCCACCGCCGCCGGGGCGAGCGGCACGAGGCCGGCGCGTGGAAGCAGCGGACGATGGTGCACCTACGCCCCGTCAGCGGAGCCGACGGGCCGCCTTCGAGTCGCCCAGACGCCGGGCCAGCGTCGACCGCGCACTAGCGACGGCGCCCGGCGCACGCCGGGATCGGTAGATCACAAGGTGGCTGCGGTCGTGGTACTTGCGGTACCGGAGGAGGCCTTTCTGTTGGGCGTGGTCGAGCAACGCGTCGATCGGCAGCGGCCGGTGCATGTGTACGTCCTGCGGGTTCTGTTCGAGGAAGTTCACGGCCACGATGTCGGCGCGTTCCTCGAGTTGCGCAAGAAAGCCGAACGGGTCGTCGACGTGTTCGACCACGTCGAAGCTGTAGACCGCATCGAAGCCGGCGGTCACGAACCGGTCCACGTCGAATACATCGGCCACGTCCGTTAGCCCCCGCCGATCCAGACGCCACTTCAAGTACTTGGTCGACGGGTTGTCGTAGTCCGCGAACGCGACGCGATAACCCTGATCGATCAGGCGCAGACCGTCGGTGCCAATGCCACAGCCGTAGTCGAGCACGCGCGCGCCGGGCCGAAGGAAGGCGCGGAGGTCTTCGAAGTACGGCACCTTCGTGTCCCACATCCCGAACGCGGTGAGGTCGTACAGGTACATGTCCGAGGTGCGGTAGAAGTCGGCTTCGTCGTGAGCGAGGTGCTCCTCGGCTTCGACGTGGTGGGTGTGGTGAACCAGACGCTGCTCGTCGAAGGCATCGCCGAGGTACTCACGCAGTTCGTCGAGGCCGGCGAATCCGTCCCACTTCCACAGAAACCGCGGCGCCAGCTTTTGGTGCATCCGCGTGTTGGCTCGGCCCCGAAGCGCGCGGCGCAGCGCACGCGCCCCCGGAACCTTCGCGGCTGCCTCGTCGGAGATGAGATCCGCGACGCGCGGCCACACCGCGCTCCGGGGCTTGGCCTGCGCGGCGTCGACCATGCGCTGACGAAACCAGGGCTGGAACCACGGATGCTTGGCCTGCATCATCCGCTCACCGACCACTATGCCGTCGAACCGCCGCTCGAGGGCCGCCCAGTCGTACGCGTGCAAGTGCTGCACACGCGCGGTCGGTTCGTACCGCAAGCGCATGCCTTGCTGTTGGAGGCGCCAGCCCATATCGAGGTCTTCGTAGTAGTAGACAAAGTCCGGGTCGAAGCCGCCGGCCGCCTCATAAAGCGACCGGCGTAGCGACACGTTGCACGAGAAGAACCGGCCGAAGCCGGCATCCTGCGACGGGTCGATCAAGTGAAAGTCGAACTGCGTGCCCGACCAGTCCATCCAGCGCTGAATGCGATTGGCCGCGGCCTCGGGATGCCAGTCGACGTGACCCAGCACGGCGACGTGGTCGTCGTTGAAGCGGTTGTGCGAGGCCAGGTGGCGCTCGATCAACTCGGGCGTCGGCACCATGTCGTCGCCCAGCAACAGGATCAGCGCGCGATCCGTCGCCGCCACCCCGGTATTGCGCGCGACGCCGGGCCCGCCGTGGCGTTGCGTAAGCACGCGCACCCCGGCGCGTTGCGTGAGCTGATCCGGCACGGACTCGTCGTCACCGTCGACGACCACGATGACGTCGAACCCATGGACGGTCTGGGCGTCAAGCCCGTCAAGCGTGCGGCCGAGGATGTCCCAACGATGCAGCGTCGGAATGACGACAGTCAGATCCTCGGGCGTGAACGCCGAATCGTTCGTCACGAACGGCCGCGGTGGGGCGAGCGCAGCGAGGGGCCCCGCCTAGCGGAGGAGGCCGGGCCTGCGGGGGCCCGGCCGGGAAAATTAGTCACCGAAGTATTCGATGACTTTCGCGGGGGCGCCGACGGCCAACGAATACGCGGGGATGGGCTCGGTCACGACGGAGCCGGCGCCGATGAAGGCGCGCTCGCCGATGTCGGCGAGCACGGTGGACTTGGCCATCACGCTGGCGCCATCGCCGATGGTGATCGGGCGGAAGTCAAAGCCCTGCTGTTGCATCGGCTTGTCCGGGTCGCGGAACCGGTGGCTGCCGTCGACGAGCAACACGCCCTCGGCAAACGTGCAGCCGCGGCCGATCGTGATCTGCGTCGAGCACTGGATCACCACGCCGTAGGTGAACACGGTGAGATCACCGATCTCGACCTTGCCATCGCCGCTTATCTCGCAGGTGAAGTCGCGACGGAAGTCGATGGCTTGTCCGGCGCGGAATGTGCCCGCGCCGGGGATGTCGAGATGAAAGCCGGGCCCCACGCGGCAGTGCGGACCGAAGGACACGTCTGCGTGCACATGCGTGGCGCGGATGCCGAGCTGGCGCGCCGTGGATCCGAGGCGCGGCAGCGTGCGGTAGCGCAGGTGCCAAGGCGCGCGAGCAAGGCGGGACGACACAGGTCAAGGCTAGTTGTGGCACCGCTACCCTCCCCGCAGTGCCGAACGACGATCTCCCCCCGCCGATCGTCTCGCCCGACCTCTACGACGAGGACTACTTCAGTCACGCGTGTGGCGGGTCGGAGGTATGGCGCGAGTCGGGCGGCACCAAGGCGGACGGGATCTACCCCGGCTCCCTCACGCGGGCGCGTTTGCAGCCGGGCGAAGTGGTCGTCGACATCGGCACCGGGCGCGGCGAGCTGCTGGCGGTCGCGGTGAAGATGGGGGCGGCGCGCGCCATCGGGGTGGAGTACGCCGCCGCCGCGGTTGCGATGGCGCATCGCACGCTGGAGGCGCACGCGGTCACCGGGCGCGCCGAGGTGATCCTGGCCGACGCGCGGTCGCTACCGGTCGACGACGAAACGGCTGACCTGGTCACGCTGCTCGACGTGGTCGAACATCTCGCGCCCAGCGAACTCGCCGCGACATTGCGCGAAGCGCGGCGCGTCATGAAGCCGGGCGGGCGCATCCTCATCCACACCTTTCCAACGCGCACCATCTACGACTGGACGTATCGCTGGCAGCGCGCGCTGTCGCCGCGGAAACGCCGGACATGGCCCGCGCAACCGCGCAACGAATACGAGCTGACGATGCACGTAAACGAACAGACGGTGTGGTCGCTGCGCCAGGCGTTGAAGGCCGCAGGTTTTCGCGACGTGAAGAGTGAGCTGGGCGAGTGGGTCTACACGTCAATGCTGCCGGACCAACGCGCCGGGCGGCTCTACCGCCTGCTCGCGAAGGTGCCGATCACCCCGATCCGGGCGTTAGGCGTCAGCAACCTTTGGGGCAGCGCGACGCGCTGACGCCAGCCGCTTCGCGTCTTCCAGTTTCGTGGGCGTCACTTGGCCGACCACCCGCGCGGGAGCGCCGACCGCGATCGACCCGTCGGGGATCGTGCCTTTGACCACGGAGTTCGCCCCGATGATGCAGCCCGCGCCGATGTTCGACCCGCGCAGCACCGACACCCGTTCGCCGATCCACGTGCCGGCGCCGATGCGCACCGGCGCGGTGACGATCGGCGAGTGCATCACCGACACCGCACCTTCGGTGATGGTGTGGTCGGTGTCGATCACGGTCGAATAGGCCGACAACACCACGCCCTCTTCGAGCACGATCGATTCCGCGGCCGCGATCGTGCAATGCGGACGGATCGAGCAGTTGTCACCGATCGTGATCACTGGCGCCGGGAGGTTCTCGGCCGCCGTCTCCACCGACAGCCACACGCCGTGAAGGATCAACACGTTCTTGCCGATCGCGATCTGGCGCGGCGCGTGGATCCACATCGGCTTGTGAATAATCGACGCCAGCCCGAACGCATGGAATCGCCGCACGCGCCACGGCCGAATGAGCCGCGCTCGCCACGCGACGCGCTTCAGGGGCTCGTTCACCCAGCTGCGAGCCCACGTCCGTGCGCTCATGGCCGCGTGGGCGCGTCGTCGACCGCGAACGCCCCGCCTAGGTCGATGAGGCCTCGCACCATGTTGCGGCCGTGCGCGTAGAAGTGAATCGGTGTGCCCGCCGCGACTGTCTCGTCGAGCTCGCGGTCCACCACGCCGATCTGCGCCCTATAGGACCCGGTGGCGAGTTCTTGCGTGAGGTGGATACGCACGGTGGTGCGGTCGCCCGCTTCGAAGCTGCCGGGCCGATGGTCGTACGAACCTTCGCCGTAAACCACCGCGCCGCGTTCACTCGTGATGCTGAACGCAAACACGGGATCCTTCATGGCCGCAGCGAAGGACACCTCGGCGACGAACGTCAACTCGTCGCCCGGCTCGGCGTACGCGTGCTCGGTGCCGGCGGAGTCCACGAGCGACCACGACTCCACCTTGGCTACGCCGCGGCCGAAGCCCGCTTCGTCGTCGTCCTCCACATCAAGGTCACGAGTCTCGCCCATCATCTGGTGGAACAGCGACACCGCGTCGGAGGTCGGGCCGGTAAAGCGTTGCTCGCCGAGATGCAGCACCATCGTGCGGTCGCACATGCGCCGGATCGCATTGAGGTTGTGGCTCACGACGACGACCGTCGCCCCCGAATTGCGGATCTCGGTCATCTTGTCGAAGCACTTCATCTGAAACGCCATGTCGCCGACGGCGAGGATCTCGTCGATCAACAAGACACTCGGATTCACGTTGATCGCAACCGCGAAACCGAGGCGTACGAACATGCCGGACGAATAGAACTTCACCGGCGTGTCGATGAATGGGCCGATGTCGGCGAAGTCGACGATTTCGTCGAAGCGTTCGTCCACTTCGCGCCGGCTCAAGCCCAGGATCGCGGCGTTGACGTAGACGTTCTCACGGCCCGTGAGCTCAGGGTGGAACCCGACGCCAACCGAAATCAGCGGCGCGACCTTGCCCCGCACCTGCACGCGGCCTTCGGTGGGCGCGGTCACGCCCGCCAGCATTTGCAGCAGCGTGGACTTGCCCGAACCGTTGCGGCCGATCACGCCGACGCACTCGCCCGGGGCGACCTCAAAGCTCACGTGGCGGACCGCCCACAAGGTCGAGCGCGTGGTGCGGGCGCGGAAACGCAGAGCGGCCGACACCAGCATGGGCGCGTCCTCGAACTTCGTGTACAACTTGCCCGCGTCCGACAGCGTGATGAGCGGCTCGGCCATTGGCTAGATCCGGTCCGCGAACAGGCGGTCATGCTTGCGGTGCAGGTGCAGCGCGACCGCGACGAGCGCGATCACCCACACACCCGTGATCGCCAACGAGGTCAACCAGTTCGGCGACGCCCCTACCGTGGCAAACCGGAACAACTCGACCACTCCGGTCATCGGGTTGGCGCGGATGATGCCGCGCATGAAGTGGGGCAGTTGCTCTACGCGGAAGATGACCGGCGTCACGTACAGCCACACGGTGAGCGCGGCTGACACCATGAAGCGAACGTCGCGGAAGTAGACGTGCAGCGCGGAGAACACCAGCGCGAAGGCGGCACTCAGCACCGCGACCAGCGCAACGCCGGCGACGAGGAACACGACCTCGGGCCCGAGCGACACGCCGAAGCCGAGGCACATCACGATGAGGATGCCGAGGGTGATCACCACGCTGAACAGGTTGCTGACCACGGGGATCAGCGGCAGGACCGCGCGCGGGAAATAGATGCGATTGGACAACGTGGTGTTGTCGACGATCGCGGTCGAGCCTTGCGCCAGCGTGGACGAGAAGAACGACCACGGCACCATCCCCGAGAACACGTACACGCCGTAATCGGGCGCCCGCGACTTGAGGATCTTGCCGAACACGATCGTGAGGATCGTCGCTTGCAGCAGCGGGAGGAACACGGCCCACAGCAGTCCGAACGACGTGCGGCGATAGCGCACGAAGAAGTCCTTGCGGGCCAGCACGAGGATGAGTGACCGCGACCGCCACACGTCGCGGACCAACAGACGGGTCGGCGGCGGAGTGGCGGTGAGATCAAAGCCCTGCGCGGAGGGCAAAAGCCTCGCGGCGCTGCTGCTCACGATCGAAGGATGGCAGAATGCGCAGACGTGCGCGTACTTGCTTTAACGAACATGTACCCACCGCACTACTACGGCGGTTATGAGTTGATTTGTCGCGACGTCATGAATCGGTTGCGCGAACGGGGCCACGCGGTACACGTGCTCACCACCGACATGCGGGTGCCTGGCGTATCCGATGACGACGACGATGCGATCCAGCGTGACCTCCGCTTCGCGTGGGACGACCACGTGTTGCAGAGCCCGCCCGTCCCCCAGCGGCTCGCCGATGCGCGCCATAACCACCGCGCGTTGCGGCGCAGCCTTGACGCGTTCAAGCCCGACGTCGTGTCCGTGTGGAACATGGGAGCGATGAGCCTGGGCCTGCTTGAAACGCTGCGGCGCCGCGAGGTGCCCGTGGTGTTGAACCTGTGCGACGACTGGTTGATTTACGGCCCCGACCTCGATCCCTGGGCCCGGCTGTTCGTGCACCGACCCAAGGCCGTGGCCCGGCTCGCGCAGGCCGTGACCAGCGTGCCGTGCGCCCTGCCCGACCTGTCAGCCGCCACCTCCCTGTTCATCTCGCACTTCACCAAGAAGCGCGCCGTCGATCACAGCGCTATGCCCCTCGGCCGTACCGCCACCACTTGGGCTGGCATCGACGAACGTGATTTCCCCGTGACCGACCGCGACGCGCGGCCATGGCAGTGGCGGCTGCTCGGCGTCGGCCGCGTCGACGCCCGCAAGGGCATCGACGTCGCGATTCGCGCGCTGGCACTTCTGCCCGACGCGGCGACACTGACGTGGGTGGGCGCGGGCGACGACGACGAACGGGCGCGGCTGAACGCACTGGCGTCCGAACTCGGCGTGCGCGACCGCGTCGTGTGGGATGTGCGCCGCCGCGAAGAACTGCCCGCGATCTACCGCGACGCGGATGCGTTCGTGTTTCCGTCGACCTGGTCCGAGCCGCTCGGGCTCGTTCCCATCGAAGCCATGGCCTGCGGGCTTCCGGTGGTCGGGTCCGGTACCGGCGGCTCGGGCGAATTTCTGCTCGACGGCCGGACCGCCCTCGTGCCGGCGCCGTTGGGTGACCCGGCTGCGTTCGCCGACGCGATCGCCACGTTGGCGACTGACGCGGGTTTGCGACAACGGTTGACCGAAGGCGGCCAGCGCGTCGCCTCCGAACTCACCATCGGGCGCCTCACCGACACACTGGAGCGTTGGCACCAAGCCGCCGCCGACCGCTACCGCGACGGCGCGCCACCCGACCGCGAGCTGCAACTCGCATGAGGGACAGCCTGCGAATCCTGTTGACCCACGTGTACAGCTGGCCCGAGGTCCGGCGGGGCGGCGAGCGGTACTTGCACGAGTTGGGAGCGGCGCTACAACACGCGGGCCATCAAGTACGGATCGTGGCCACCGGCCCCGAGGCCTACACCGACGAGGTGCTCGGAGTGCAGACGCAACGGCTCGCGCGGCGGGCCGGCAACGTGAACCGCTACCACGACCAAGCCCCGGAGGTCGCGTTCGCCCGCGACGTGCTGGTGCGCCACGCGTTCGACCGCATCGACGTGTGGCACGCCTTCGGCACGGCGGACGCAGCTGCGGCGTCGTTTCTGTCCTCGGTGCGCCGCCTGCCGAAGGTGCGCTCGGTGTACACGGATTTGGGCGGTCCGCTGCGGTCCTATCGCGCCAACCGGCCCGACCACCGGCTCTTCAAATACGCGGTCGACCACCTCGACGCGTACCTGTGCCTCAGCGAGTCGACGCGCAAGCTGCTGCAGAGCGACTACTACCGGCGCGGCCTCGTGGTCGGTGGCGGCGTCGACCTCCAGCGCTTCACGCCGACCCAAGTGCGGGCGACGGAGCCGACGATCTTGTTTATGAGCGCGATGGGCGAATCGCGCAAGAACCTGCCGCTCCTGCTCACCGCATTCAATCTCGTGCTCAACCGTCGACCCGATGCCCGGTTGCGCCTGTCGGGCCCCGGCGATCCGTCGCCCGCCCTCGCCAATGCGACCGACGCCGTGCGCGCCGCCACCGACGTGGTCGGCGTTGGGGCCGTGGGCGACTTGCAACGTATGTACCGCGACGCGTGGGTAACCGCCTTGCCCTCGACCCGCGAAGCGTTTGGCCTGGTCCTCGTCGAGTCACTCGCGTGCGGCACGCCGATCGTGGCGGTGGCGGAAAGCGGCGGGCCCGCCGACATTGTTCGGCCCGGCATCGGCGAGCTGGCCGTGGACGAAACCGCGACCGCGCTCGCCGTCGCATGCCTCAACGCGCTCGAGCTGGCTGAACGCGACGAGACCCGCGCCGCGTGCCGGCTCGAGGCCGAGACCCACTACGGCTGGCGCGAGGCGATCGTGCCCCGCATCGAGAAGATTTACCGCGGCGAGCTGCGCGAGCGCAGCAACGCCTAGGGGCGAACCGCGACGACTTCTTTGTCCGTGGTGTTGGGCGCGGGCGCCGGTTTTGATAGGTCGTTGAGGTCCCGAAAGGTGAAGCCCCACGCGACCAGCCGTTCGCACACGGCCAGCGTGTCGACTCGCTTGGGGTGCAAGTCCAGCAGCACCGTCATCGGGTTCGTGCCGCTGAACGTCGTCGCGCCGCCCGCGAGCACGCGGTCTTCGGCGCCCTCGACGTCGATCTTGATGACGTCGACATGATCGATGCCACGCTCGGCGAGCACGCCGTCCAGCGTGCGGGTCGGCACCGTGATAGTTCCCACTACGAGCGTCGGGTCCTCGACGAGGGTGTGCCAGCCCGACTTGGGTCCGAGAAAGAGCGTGTCCTGCCCGTCGCGCTCGGCGAGGGCGACGTCGAGCACCTCCACCGAGGTGTAACGGTTGCGGGCCACGCTCTTGCGAATCCAGGCCACGTTGTCGGGTTCGGGTTCGATGCACAGCACGCGCGCTCGGTCGGCCGTCGTCTTCGCCGCGATCAACGCAAAGTCGCCTTTGTTGCCGCCGACGTCGACGAAGGTCATTCCCGGCTTGATGATGCGTTGCAGGGCGCGCACCTTCGCCGGTTCGTAGACGCGCAGCGCCCGCGCCAGCATCATCGGTGACTCGCGCACGTCGAGGTACGTCCATCCACCGGCGGCGGGATACGGGTGGTGGCCCCGGGGCAGCACCGCACGAATACGGCCGTGGCGGCGCAACAACGCCATCGCCACGCGCCAGCGCACACTCATGCGCGCGCCGCGACTTCGACGCCGGCTTCGGAGAACGGACCGGGCCACAGGCCGGCGGGCGGGCGCGCCGCGACAGCCATCCGGTTCTTGCGGGCCAGCACGAACATATGGCAGCCCAACCGATTCACGAGCGGCAGTCGCTCGCACACGGCCTCGAGCGCGTCGACGGCGCGCTTGCCCGCGTCGCCGCGCGCGTCTAGCCAGGCCGACAACTTGGCTTGCGGGGGCGGGAACTCGAACGTAGAGAACGCGAACGCGTCGAGACCCGCGGCGGCGAACATCGCGCGGGTCTCGGCGTAGATGTGGTGCGTGTGGGGCAGCCAGACGTCGGGCGCGCCGGGCGGCAGGATCGAGCGGTCCATCTTGTGAGGCCACACCCACGGCCGCCGCGAGATGAGCGTCGGGTGGTACGCGCCGATCGCCTTTTCGAGCCAAGCGAAGAGATGCGTGAGCGGCGACCACAGCGGCATCTCCGACGCGTTGTTCGTGGTCATCACGAACACACCGCCGGGCTTGAGCACGCGCGCGATCTCCCACACGGCGCGCTCGGGTCGCATGAGGTGCTCGATCACTTCACTGAGGATCACTACGTCGAAGGTGGCGTCGGCAAACGGCAACGCCTCCGCGTCACAACGCCCGAACTCGGTGCGCAGCGCCTTGGACTCCGCGGCGTGCTTCGTCTGCGCGTACGTGATGTGGTGGCCGCCGTAATCGACCCCGACATAAGTCGCGCGGCGCGCACTGATGCGGTCGGCCACGAGCGCGGACCCGCAACCGACGTCGAGCACGTAGCCGTCGTCGGGCAGCGCGCGGTCGGTGGCAGCGGCGAGCTTGTCGTAACGCATCTCGTGACGGTGCTGGTGATACTCACCCCAGATGTCGAACTCTTCCTCGATAGTCGGAACCTGCTCGTTGTAGTGACGCGAGTACGTCTCCCAGTTCGCGGTGCGCAACAGCTCGCGCTCGTGCGCGGTGACAGCACGCGCGGTGGACCGATAGCGCGCGTAGACATAGGTCCACAGCGCCAGCAAAGCTGCGAATGCCCCGGAGCGCCGGGCGGACGAGGACGACGGCCACGCCGTTACCGCCAGCAGCGCGGCCGGAACGCAGAGCTTGACGAGCCGCAGTGCTCGTTTCATTGGGCGCGTTTCATTGACCGCGTTTGACGGCCCACGCCCAACAAAAGAGCGTGCCGACGCCGTCGGTCTTTTGCAGGTCCATGCCGGCGCGGTCGAGGGTGGTTTCGATGCGACGCAGATCGACGGTGGTGCCCAGGAACTGCGCGGCGTTGCGCTGATGCGCCTCGCGGCGCAACCCCGTGCGCTGCAGCGTGGACAACACGGCGCGCCGCATCCGCCACCTTCGCTCCGACGCTTGGTTGTTCCACTGGAACGCGGCCACGCCCCCGGGCCGCAGTATCCGCGCCGACTCGCGCAGGTACGCCTCAATCACACCCACCTCGGGGATGTGTTGGAAGACGGTGAATGAGAGCACGAAGTCCGCCGCGCCCGTCGCGATCGCGGACAGGTCGGCGCCCTCGCACAACTCGAACGACACGCGCGGGTCGTCCACCAGTTCGCGGGACTGGCGGACCATCTCCGGCGCGATGTCGACGCCCACGACCCGGTCGAAGTGCTCCGCCAACGCCAGGCAGTTGCGCCCGAGCCCGGACCCGATCTCCACCGCTAGTTCGCGACGTGCGGGCGCCACGGGCGACCCCGCGAGCGCCGTCGCCACAATCTTCTGACCCGTCGCGAAGAACGCGGGCATGTCGGGATCGTCGTAGGCGACGGTCGTGTCGACGTACCACGCGGCGTTTCGCTTCGCGGCGCTGTCCCAGAAATCACGCATGCCGCGGGCAGCGCGGCTCATCTAACCGCTCCCGACCCGTACATTGTGTGGGCATGCTGATGGGAGCTCATTCGTGAAGAAGGTCCTGCGGGCGATCAAGAAGCGGCGCTGGACGTTCATCCTGGCGTACCGCAAGTTCCGCCACACGTTCCTCATAACGCGGGTGAACATACAGGCGAAGTGGGATGGATCCATCGTCCACTGGGACCTTGCCCCCGATCTGCAGCTCGGCCGCAACATCCGCGTAAAGGTGTGGCCCCGCACAGAAACCACCGTGAAGATCGGCCCGAAGTCACGCATCGGGGACAACGTGTTGCTGCATCTCCGCGGCGGTACCCTCAACGCGGGCATCCGCACCGACATCCGCGCCCATACATCGGTGCAGTTCGAAGGCAACCTCACCCTCGACGGCGAGAACACCATCAGCTACGGCTGCGTGTTGCACTGTGGCGAGTCGGTGCACCTCGGCTACGCGGCGATCATGGCCGAGTACGCGAGCATCGCCGACTCGACCCACTTCCACACCACGCCCGACTACCCCATCGGCGAGAACGTCAAGTTCGAGCCGATCGAGATTGGCCGCAACACGTTCCTGTGCCCCCGCGTCTCGGTGGGGCGGGGCGTCACCATCGGCCCGTGGACCGTGGTCGGGCCGAGCTCGGTCGTCGCCCGCGACCTACCCGCCGGCGTCTTCGCGTCGGGCGTGCCCGCCAAGGTGATCAGGTCGCTCGATCATTCGTGGATGGAGGACGTGCTCAACAATGCGCCCGGCGCGCCGGATCCGGATACGCCGGCGTGGCGCAAGCACGCCGACGACGGCTCGCAGGACTTCGGCGCATGAGTGATTCGCCACAAGTCAGTGTGGTCGTACCCACCGTGGACCGCGTCGAGTTGCTTGAGCGCACCCTGCGCGGTTTGGCCGCGCAGGACGGCGTGGACTTCGAGGCGATCGTTGTGCACGACGGCGACCCCGGGATCGTGGCGCTGCTCGACGCTTGGCAGGACAAGTTGCCGCTGCGCCCGCTGCAGATCGGTGAGCGCGGCGCCGTCCCCAAACGCAACGCCGGCTGGCGCGCCGGTCGGGCACCGATCATCGCGTTCACCGATGACGACTGCGAGCCCGCGCCGGGTTGGCTCAAAGCGGCGGTTGCCGCGTTCGACGACGGTGACCCGGGCCTGGACTTGGTGCAGGGCCGCGTCGATCCGCATCCCGAAGACGCCGACGTGCGCGGCGTGTTCAAGCGCACGATCAGAGTCAACGAGCACTACGAGGGTTATCCGAACGCCAACCTCATCTACCGCAAGTCCGCGCTCGAGCGTGTCCACGGGTTCGACGACGCGTTCTGGGGTGCCGGTGAAGACTCGGACTTGGCCCACCGCGTCATCGAGTCCGGCGGCGGCGTGGCGTACGTCGACGAAGCGCTCGTCTGGCACGCGGTGCGCACCGTCACCTTCGTGAACCACCTCAAGTCGCTGCCCCGCTGGGCGAACGCGTCGCTCACCATGAAGCGCCACCCGCAACTGCGCCCGCTGGTGCCCTACCGCATCTTCTGGAAGCAGTCGCACATCACGGGCTCGCTCGCGCTCGTCGGCATCCTGCTGTTGCCCTTCACGCGTAAAGCCATCGTCCTCGTGCTGCCCCACTTCGCGTGGCGCATGAAGAGCGGCGCCCGATCAGGTGCGCAACTCGCGGTAACCGACATCGCCGAGGTAGCCGTCACCGTCGCCGGGTCGATTCGCTACAAGACCTTCTTCCTCTAGCCGTGCCCGAGGCCGCGAGCGCGGCGCGGCCCGCGCTATCGATCGTGATCCCGACGCGCGACCGCGCCGACATGCTGAGGCGTTGTCTCAGTTTCGTCGTCGCGGCGGCGGGTCCGGACGACGAAGTCATCGTGGTGGATTCGGCGTCGGCGCCGCCCCTGAGCGCGACCGGCGCTCGCGTGATCCGCTGCGACACTCCCGGCGTGAACCGGGCCCGCAACGCGGGCTGGCGCGCCGCGGCGAACGACCTGATCGCGTACGTCGACGACGACGTGATCGTCGACGCCGGTTGGGCCGACGCCTTCGCCCGCGCTGCGGCCGCCCATCCCGACGCCGCGTTCATGTCGGGACGGGTCGGCGCGCATGCGAGCGCTCCTACCGCGCACGGCAACGTCGCGGTAAAAGACGACGCGGTCGCGGCGACGCTCACGCCCGCGTCCCGCGGCGACCTCGGCCACGGGGCCAGCCTCATGGTGCGCACCGCCGCGTTGGCTGCGGTCGGCGGTTGGGACGAGGCGATGGGCGCGGGCGGTCGTTTCAAGTCGAGTCCGGAGACCGACCTCTACGACCGGCTCTTCGCCGCCGGGTTCACCGGCCGCTACGAACCGTCGGCGCGCGCTCAGCACGACCAGTGGCGGCAACCGGCCGAATTGATCCGCCTCGACTGGCGCTACGGCTTCGGGAACGGTTCCCGTCTCGCCAAGCTCGTGCGGACCGACCGCAGCCGCGCCGCGCGCGTGGCGAGCGAAGCCGTGTGGGGATGGGGCCTGCGCCGCCTCGGCCCGGCGCTGCGGCAGCGCAACAAGACCGACGTCGGGCGAGTCGCGGCGCGTTTGGCCGGCACGGCCACGGGGTTTTCGCGCGCGCTGTTTACGCCTGTGCGCGACGGTCATTTCGCGCCGCGGGGCCGCTCCAACACTTCGTCGTAGAGGTCGTCGACCCGGCCGGCCATCTCCCGCACGTCAAAGCGCGCCGCGACGCCCGGCCCGCCCGCGGCCAGGCGCTCAGCCAACGCGCGGTCGCGCAATACGCGCACGAGCGCGCCCGCCAACGCAGCGGCGTCGCCCGCGTCCACCAGCAGCGTGCTCACCCCGTCGGCCACGTATTCGGGAATCCCGCCGTGCCGGGTCGTGACCACTGGGCGCCCGCTCGCCTGCGCTTCGAGGTTCACGAGCAGCAGGCTCTCGGCGTCACCGTCGGACGATGTGTGGCTCGGTGTCGCGACGACGCGCGCGGCCTGGATCACGTCGCGCACTTGCTCGGCGCGGCGCGACGCGTCGGGCGCGATCAACTCGACGCCCTCGCCACGCACCAGTGTCGCGAGTGGGCCCGCGCCGAGCACGCGCGAAACGCGCGTCGGGCACCGCCGCGCGCACCCGCGGCCACGCCTCGATGAGGACGTCGATGCCCTTCTTCTCGACCAGTCGGCCGACGAAACCAACGACGTGGTCGACCGGCAGCGGCGTGGGCGCGAAGAACGCGGTGTCGATGCCAGAGGGGATCACGCGGATGCGATCGGGGGCGAAACCCAGATCCGTGGCCGCGCCGGCCAGCCAGTCGCTCGGCACGATCACCGCCGCGGCGATCGACGGATCCGGTTCGTAGGCCCACGGATTGGCCTGTGCCCACGCCGTGGCGTCGTGACCGTGCAACGAGACCACTAGCGGCAAGGCGGCGCGCCGGTTCAGGACGCGGGCATAGGGCAGGGCGTAGCCGAAGTGCGCGTGGGCGATATCGGCCCGCACGCGGCGGGCTTGGCGCAACACGGCGGCGCGAGCGGCGCGGTCACGCATCGAAGCCGGCAGCCAGTCCACCGCCGCGGGGACCTGCGCGATTCCCGGGAGTGGAAACGCCTCGAGATTCTGGGGTCGCAGCCGCGAAACGACCACGCCGCGATGGCGGCTGCGGCTGATTTGGCCGTGCACGAAGCCCGACGACAGGTCGAGGTACCGCTCGATCACATGGAGAACGGTGGCCACTGCTGTCACCCTAGGCAGCGGTCAACGCACCAGCCTTTGACCGATTTGCCGGGTTTGCCGAGAACCGAAATGCAGGATTCCCGGGCTGACGGACGAAAAAAGGAGTCAGCGCTGTAGGATTCGCCGCCAACCGCTGGGAAAACTGGGGACCGATACGGGTTATGGGACTGCACATGAACAAGTCGATTCGTCGAATCGCAACCGTGGCGCTGGCCGTCACGGCACTGGCCGGCATCGTCGCCACCTCTCCGGCCGAGGGCCTGCCGAAGGGCGACGGACGTTTCCACGTCAACGGCCTGACCGTCATCGGGCCTGAGGGCAAGCCCATCACGCTGCGCGGCGTCAACAAGGGCGGTCTCGAGTATTCGCCGTACGGCTACGCCGAGGAGTACTGGAACTACCAGCGCATGAAGAGCTGGGGCGCCAACGTCGTGCGCGTTGCGATCGCAGACAACTTCGCGATGCCGACGATGTGCACGTACGACAAGAACTACATGAAGAAGATCGACCAGATCGTCATGTGGGGCGAGCAGCTGAAGATGCTGATCATGCTCGACGACCACATCGCGACGAAGGGCCTCACGTGTGGACGCGGCGGCTGGGCCAGCAACCAGAAGATGCCCGACGCCCGCAACCTCGAGTTCGTGAAGATGCTCGCCAAGCGGTACAAGAACCGCAAGTACGTTGCCATCGACCTGTACAACGAACCGCACTACATCCCGTGGGACGTCTGGCGTAACGGCGGCATCGTCGACGGTTACAAAGCCGTGGGCATGCAGCAGCTGCTCGACGGCGTGCGCGGCACCGGCTTCAGCGGCCTCGTCTTCGCCACGGGCAACACCTGGGGCAACGACCTGCGCGGCCTGGGCGACGCACCGCTGAAGGGCGACTGGAACGTCATCTACGCGGCGCACTCGTATCCGTATACCTGCGGCCGCTCAGTCCCCTGGACCGAGCCCTACAACTGCGAAGGCAAGCAGTACCCGCCCTTCCTCGACTCACAGGTCGCGCCGGTCACCGGCAAGCGTCCCGTGATGCTCACCGAATTCGGCACGCAGCGTTCGATCGACGCAGAGATGCGCTCGCCCATCCAGTGGGCCGAGAACCATCACGTCGGTTGGGCCGCGTGGCTGTGGTGCAACGGCATCCCGACCGACTACTGCTTGTTGCCGAGCGACGGTTCCAATACGCCGAGCCCCACCGGCAAGCCCGTACAAGAAATGCTGTTCCGGGCCAACGGCTGGAAGTCACTCAACGGCCGGTAGTCGTTCTTGCTGCCCTGGCCGGCGGCGCAACCTGAACACGGGAAGTAACAACGCTGCTTCTGTTCCCGCGAGCATTCCCGTCAACGGCGCGGTCCGCGCCCACGTAGGGGTTCCTTTTGTTGGCGCGCGCGCCAGCGTGACGCGCGTGTTGGGCAGCTGGTGCGCGGCAGAGGTAAACGTGAACAACGCGCCCCGCAGCACTTGGCGCGAGGTGGACTCCAAACGCACGATGCCCGTGCCCGGCCCGTAGTTCAGCGGGTCGAAGCAGTCGACTTTGATCTTCGGGCCCACCGCCCGGGTGCCCATGTCGCAGATCGAGTCGATGAGGATGCGCCCGATGTAGTCGTCGTTCGGCTTCTTGCTGACGGACAGGTACTGCGGGCTCAAGGCGAACACGCGCATCTCGACCGCCACGTGCGCGGGCGCGAACGTGGCCACCACAACACCGGCCACCAGGCCGGCCGCGGGCAACGCGAGACGCGCCGGGTTCCACACAATCGGACGCGGCACGGCCGTGCCGTTGCGCACGCGCACTTCTTCGTAGAGACCGACGCTGAGCGCGGCGAGTAGCCACAGGCTCCACGACGAAATCGGCGCGCTGAACGTGTCGAACGCGAACATGCCGAGCGTGGCCGCGCCAAGCCCACCGAGCACCGCGCCGGTCAGGGGCGCGAGCTCTTTGTCGCCGCGCACCGCGCCATAGCTGGCGGTGAGCAATCCGGCGATCACCGCGCCGCCGAGCGCCGCAACCCCCACCACGCCAAGCGTGCCGTAGGTGCCGAGCACGGCCGAGTCCGTGCCCTTGATGCCGCGCTGAATGAGGCCATCGAGCCCGGTGCCGATCCACGGCTTGGGCGCCAGTTCCTGCGTCACGAGCACGAGGCGGCGGGCCCGCACCTTCTCGCTCTCTGGGTCGGCCGACTGGTACGGCTGACGCACCGCGCTGGTACCGAGATACAGCACGGCCGCCACAAGAGCGGCGGCGCCGAGGCCAACCAGGATGCGCCTGTCCCCCCGGGCGGTCAGCGCCATCAGCACGGCCCCGATCGCGAGCCCGGCGTACGCGCTACGCGTGACGGTGAAGACCAGGGCCACGGCCACGATGGTGGGAGCAACCAGCGCGAGCTTGCGCCGCGATCGCACCGCGAACAGCGCGACGAGCGGCATGAAGTAGGCGAGCACCCAGGCGTACTCGAGCGCGAAGTCCGCCGACGCCCGCACGCGTTTCTCGGTGCCGCGTAACTCGAGCGGAAGGGCCGAGACCAGATTGTTCGGTGAGTGCTCGAACCAGAACCGGGCGTAGCTCGATCCGGTGTACTTCTCGCCGATCGCGATGACGGCCGAGGCGACTACGGCGGTCACGGCGAACCCCGCGACCTTCTTGGCGCCGAGCACCCGCACGGCGGCAGTCGCGACCCACAAGAACAGGAGCTGGTCGAGGATCGGCAACCACAGGTCGAACGCGATCTCGGGGCGCGACGGGTACGCACCGCGCGCGACGCCGAGCACGTAGGCCAGCACCACGAACGCGGACAGCGCCGCGAACACGCGGGTGGGGCGGATGGCCCAGGCCGGTAGCTCGCCGCGGGTGGCGCGGATCACGAGGCCAATGGCCGCGGTGTAGAGCGCGACCCGCCCGACGTACATCGTCGGCGGGGCGCCCGGAATCGGCAGCGCGCCCGGCACGAGGAACGTCGTGGCGAGCAGCGCCGCCACCGAGGCGCGGAACGAGGCGCGCAGGTGGATCGCGACCAGCGCGCCCGTTATTACGACGATGAGCGCCGAAGGCACGGCCTACCTAGCGCGTGCGACGAGCGGCGGAGGTGAGCTGCAAGCCGACGTAGGCCAGCAACATGCCGGCGGCGGCGGACACCAACGCGACCTGCCGACCGCGCGACGCGAGGGGCGACACTTTGCCGCCGGGCCCGGCGTTCTGCACGATGCGCAAGCTGAGCCGCTGGGCCGGGTTGAGGCCGGTCGCAGCCTGCTCATCGGCGACGTATTCCTCGAGCACCTCGGCGGTGGCCTGCGCAATCTTCTGCGAGAGCTGCGGGTTGTTGGCCCGAGCCAGCGGCAAGACCGTGAGGGTTTGGGCGGGGAACAACGGGCGCTGCGCGCCGCGCATTACCCCGATTGGCAGGTTCGCCTTCTTCGCGGCGGGCGCCATGATTTCGGTGGTCAAGACGAGCGCGACGTACTTGCCGCGCAGCTGGTTCAGCTTCACGACGACACCCGCGTCACCCGTCGACAACGCGAGCGGTTGGTCGATCAACATGACCGCGGTCGACTGGAACTGCGCCGGTGCGCGCATCACGTTGACGTACGCGACCGCGCCGGCGATGAGGCCGACCGCGACTGCGAGGAGCAGGTTCGCGATGGACAGCACGACGATCGCCTGCCAGGCCCGGGCGTACGTGACGCCGGCGGGCGCAAACTCTTCGGTAACCGGTTCGAGCTGCGGGGGTGAGGTCTTCCTCTGCGTTGGCACTGCGCAGAACCCTAGGACACCGGGTTCCGCGTTCCCGGCAGGGCATGATCTCGCGCACATGAGCGCCTATCCGACGTCCGGCCCGCGGCGGCTGCTGATCGTGAGCGACACGCTCGCCGGCGGGATGGGTGCACTCGTGTGCGCGCACGCCGAATGGTTCGCCGCGCATGCGTGGGACGTGGTGGTGGCCGCGCCGGCCGACGGGCCCCCTCCGGGTTCACCGGCGACGTTTGTGCCAGTTCCCGCGGTGCGCTCGACGCGTGCGATTGGCGAAATGATGCGCGCCGGACGCGCGCTGCGCGCCGTGTGGCGCGAACACGGGGCGCCCGGCGCGGTTGTGCACGTCCACGGCATGCGGAGCTTCCTGCTGGCGCGCCTCGCCGGATTGCCGAAACCGTTCGTGAGCGTGCACGGCGCCCACCCCTCCGCCGACGACCCGGTCGGTTACCGCGCGGTGCGGAAGGCGTGGTTCCGCGTGATCCCGCGTTTGGCGCGGGGCGCGACCACCGGCGAACCGCGACCCGAGTCGGGTTGGACGTTCACTCCCTTCGCCAGCCCGTTGCTCGCGTCGCTCGACGTGCTGCCGTTCCCGGGCACCGATTCGCCGCCGACGTTCGTCTGGCTCGGCCTGCTCGATGACCGCAAACAGCCGGAAGTGTTCGTGCGCGCGATGGCGGGTGCGCCGGGGGCGCGGGGCGTGTTGGCCGGTGACGGCCCGCGGGCGGCCGAGATCGCCGCGCTGATACGCGGCCTCGACGCGCCGGTAGAGATGGTCGGTCACGCCGACGCCGTCCCGCTGTTGAAACAGGCGTGGGCGCTGTGCCTGTTCGCGAAGAGCGAGGGCACGCCGCTTGCCGTGATGGAAGCGATGTGGGCGGGCCGGACGGTGATCGGGTCGGACCTACCGGGCGTCCGTCACCTCGTCGGCGACACCGGTGTGCTGGGCGACGACGTCGCGGTAGTCGCGGCGGCGATCACGGAGTTGGTCGACGACCACGCGCTCGCCGCGAGGCGCGGCGCGGCGGCCGCGGCCCGCATTCGCACGCTGATCTCGCCCGACACGCCGTGGGCGCAGCTCGAGCGGAGCTACACGGCGTGAAGGTTCTGATCGCGCACGCGCGCTACATCGAGGCGGGCGGAGAGGAGGCGCTAGTCGACACCCAGACCCGCGTCCTGGAAGCCCTCGGCCACGAGGTGGTGCGCTACGAGCAAGCGAACACGGGGCAAGACGTGAACGCGGCGGCCAAAGCCCGCACGGCGGCCGCCAGCGTGTGGTCGCCGCGGGCGCGGGAAGCGATCGCGGCCGTCATCACGCGCGAGCGGCCCGACGTGTTGCACGTGCACAACAACTTCCAAGCGATGTCGCCATCGATCTACGCGGCGGCCCGCGCCGCGGGCGTCCCGGTGGTGCAGCACGTGCACAACTACCGCTATGTGTGCATCAACGCCTTCCTCGAGCGCGACGGCCACGCCTGCACGGACTGCGTCGGCAAGGCGGTCACGTGGCCGGGCGTCGCCCACCGTTGCTACCGCAGCTCATTGCCCGACTCGGTGGCGGCCACCGCGGTGCAGCTCACGCATCGAGCGCGCCGCACGTATCACCGCGACGTCGACCTCTTCCTCGCGGTGAGTGAAGCGGTCGCGGCGACGCTGCGCGACGCCGGTGTCGTGCCGGCGTCGAAGCTCGCCGTGTGCCACAACGGTCTCGACCCTGACCCAGGAGCGCGCGTCGCGGCCAGCGACCTCGGCTACGGGCTGTATGTGGGGCGGCTGTCCCCGGAGAAGGGCGTGGAGACGCTGCTCGACGCGGCCGCCGGTGCGCCCGCGCTGCCCCTGCGCATCGTGGGGGACGGGCCGTTCCGCGCGGAGCTCGAGAATCGGGCCCGGCGCCGCGAACTCGGGCACGTGTCGTTCTTCGGCCGCCTGGATCGCGCCGCGGTGCTCGAACACGTGCGCGGCGCGCGGGTCATCGTCGTGCCGTCGATCGGATCGGACCCGTTGCCCACCACGATCATCGAGGCCAGCGCGAGCGGTGTGGCCACGATTGGTTCGCGCACCGGTGGCATCCCGGAACTGATCGCCGACGGCGAGACCGGCGCGCTCGTACCGCCCGGCGACGCCGCCGCCCTCGCAACCGTCTTGCGCGACGCCACCACCCGCCCCGACCACTTCCGGGCCCTCGGCGCCGCCGCCCGCGGCCGCTTCGAGTCCCACTTCACCGGCGCCGCCTTCGGCCACCGCCTCGTCGCCGCCTACGAATCCCTCTTCTTGTAACCCTCAGTAGCAAAAACCACCCAGCTGGCGATACAAGAACGCGGGCTAGGTGCCGTAGCGGCGCATCCAGACGTCGGGGTCGAAGCGCACTTCGGCGCGGCGGCGGGCGACGTACCGCGGCGCGAGGGCCATCGCGACGCCGCGGATCGCGACCGGGCGGATGCCGCGCATTGCGCGCAGACCTGCGAGCCGAGCGCCGCGGCCGCCGGCCTTGGCGTACGCGTCGTTCAAGCTCGCCGCGGCCCGCACATGGCGCCGCCCGATCGCGATCGCACGCTGCTCGGTCGCACTCCCCTCGCGCGCGGCCGCGTCGAGCACTTGCAATTTGGCGGCCACCAGCCGGTCTTCGGAGGACACGTTGCCCTCGGACAACCGGTACAGCAGCGTCGGCTGGCTCGGCCGGACCACCGTGGCGCCGCCGCGCACCATGCGAATCCAGAGGTCCCAGTCTTCCGTCCCCCGGAACTCGGGGCGGAACCCGCCAACCGACTCGTAGCGCGCCCGCGAAAACAACGACGCGATCGAGAGGTGGTTCGCGACCAGAAGCCAGTCGAGTTGTTTCGCGGGTGGCGGCACGGGCGCCATCGCACTCAGCGGCGTCTCGCTGATCGCGCGGCCGGGGATCCAACGCAGGGTGTCGGCTGACGCGAGACCGTCGTTCGTCGTCGCGTACGCGGCGGCCATCAGTTCGAGGTGGTCAGTGAGGAACACGTCGTCCGCGTCGAGCAACGCCAGCAGGTCGCTCGACGACGCGTTGATCGCGGCGGCCCGCGCGCCTGACGGCCCCAGGTTGGCGCCCGTCGCCACTACCCGCACCGGCAACCGGGCCTGCCAGGCGCGGGCCACGGCGAGGGTGCCGTCGGTGGACCCGTCGTCCGCGATCACCACTTCGTCGGGCAGCTGCGTTTGCGCGGCCACCGAGGCCAGCGTCGCGTCGAGCGTCGCCTCGGCTTGGAACGCGGGCGTGATCACAGCGAGGGTCACTTCCTTACACTGACATCCATGGGTTGTTCGGTCATCGTTTCGACGCGCAACCGCCCAGACATGCTGCGCGAGGGCCTCGCGTCGCTGCTGCCGACGCTGCGGCCTGAAGACGAACTCGTGCTGGTCGACTCGGCGTCGGACACCGACGAGACGCGCACCATCGCGGACGAACTCGGCGTGCGTTACGTGCGAGCTGACGTCAAAGGCCTGTCCATCGCCCGCAACCTCGGGGTGGCGAACTCGACGCACGGCATCCTGGTCTTCACCGACGACGACTGCCGGCCGCAATCGGGCTGGCTCGACGTGATTGACGCGGCGTTCGACGCGCCGGACGTCGGTTTCGTGATCGGCCAAGTACGCGCCGACGTCGACAACCCGTACCTACCGTTCGACGCGACGCCGCGACCGCGCCGCGTTTTCGACGGCCTCTCCGATCCGATCGACATCGGCCACGGCGCGTGCATGGCGTTTCGGCGCGAGGCGTACGTCGCGTACGGCGGCGCCGACGACCGTCTGGGCGCCGGCACGCGGTTGTTGTCCGCCGAGGACCACGATCTGTTTCTGCGCATGCTCGTGCACGGATGGAAGGGCAAGTACGAACCCGACGCGCTGGTGCTGCACCGGGACTGGCGCACGCACCGCGAGGTCGTCCGCTACTGCTGGGGCGTCGGCCTCGGCACCGGTGCGATGGTTGGGAAGATGACCCGCGTGTCGGGCTTCAAGACCACCCGCCCCTTGCTGCGGCGACGCTTCGGCCCCGACGGCTTCGGCGAACTGCGGCGCGGCCTGCGCAAGCGCAGCAAGTCAATGGTGGCCGCCTCGACCTTGAAGCTCACCGGCACCCTCACCGGGTTCATGCTCGGGTTGTTGCTGCGCCGCGACGGCGAACGGTTCCGCGCCCGGCGCTAAAGCGTTAGTGCCTTAGTGCGCGACGGGCGACGCGAACAGTCGGTCCTTCAAACGCAAGAACGGCTGTTCCACCACGAACCACGAGATCGTGACGATCACCCCGGTGAGCACCAACCCACCGAACGCGACGACGAGCTTGCCGCGGCCGTGCAGTTGCTCGGCCGCGATGCGCAGGCACAATCCGTGCCACAGGTAGAGCCCGTACGACACTCGGCCGATCGCGCGTATCGGCAACCACTCGAAGAGCGGGATCAGTTGGAACTCGTCTTCGGCGATCGCGAGCAGGATCACCGCGACGGCGAGCGACACCAGCGTGAATCCGCCCTGGAACATGCCGCCGCTCTCGCGCGGCCACAGGAACGTCACGCCGATCAACCCGATCAGGCTCACCAGCGCGGCTTCGTTGAGCCACTTGGTCGGCACCATGCGCCAGCGCCACAGGAAGGCGCAAAGTGCGCCGAGCAACAGTCCATCGGCGCGCGCATCGAGACGCATGTACGCGGAGGGGTAGGCGCCGCCCCAATTCCAGATGTAGAGCCGGACGAGAGCGGACAGCAGCGCGGCGCCGCCGACCGAGATCAGCACCGCATGGCGGGTCTTCGCGAACCGCAACACGCCGAACAGCAACAAGGCGGGCCACACCAAATAGAACTGCTCTTCGATCGCGAGCGACCACGTGAAGCTCAGGCCCGTGTGGATCATCGACTTGAGGAAATAGACCTGGGCCAGGTTCGACACATAGAACAGCGCGGCGGCCGATGGCTTCACCAGCGCAGACCACTTGACCCCTTGATGGTGCGACCAGAGATCAAAGCCGATTAGCAGCAGCACGAGCGCGGGCAACAGCCGCGCGGAGCGGCGGGCGTAGAAGCGCGCGAACGACACGCGGCCGGTCTTGGCGCGCTCGCCCACGAGGATCGATGTGATCAGGAAACCGCTCAGCACGAAGAACACGTCGACGCCGATGAAGCCTCCGGGGAAGATGCCGCCGTCATCGTTCTTGGACCAGATCGATCCGTAGTGGAAAACGATCACGAGGATTACGGCCAGGGCCCGCAGCCCGTCGAGGCCAGGGACGTGTTTGAACGCGCGCGCGTCCGTGTCGAGATCAACCACGGAGACTGCCCCGGTCTCGGCCGCCATGCGGTGAACTTAGCGAGCTATGGAACGGAGGAAATCGCCGACTCGCCCAGCGAGTTCATCGGTGTGCGCAATACGACGCTGCGGCACAAACGTGTGCAACACGGCGAATTTGCTCGACAGCTGATCTTCGTTGTCCGCGGCCAGCAACTGCTGGAGACGCTCGAACGTGCGCGCCGTCGCGACCTGATGATCGTTGACGTGCTCGTGGAAGCGCTTGCGGCGCGGCATGACGAGCAACGGCTTCTCGTTCGCCATTGCGAGCGAGATCGTGCCCGAGCCGGCGTGCCCGATCAGCATGTGCGCGTCGCGCACGAACCCGTCGTAACGCGGGCCGGGCATGAACCTCTCGAACTCCATGTGCTTGGGCTCGAACGCGCCCATGCCGATCTGCGCGACGACGGGCTCGGAGATCTCGCCGTTGCCGACCATGTCGTCGACACCTTGGATCAGCCGGTCGAACCCGTAGCGACTGCCCACCGTCAGGAAAATCACAGGACTTCTCCCGCGTATTCGACGCCGCGGGTATGCCGCGCGATGTCGGGCCACTGCGCCAGCGTCAGGTGCGACAGGCGCTTGGCCGCGCGTCCGCTGAGCGACAGGGTCTCTGTCTGCGAGATGCAGTCGACCCACACGATCTTGGCGCCGACGAGGCGGGCCCACACGCACATGATCGCCATCGGCATCGCGCCGGTGGTGACGAACGCGTCCGGCCGCTCCTTCAAAACCACGCGGAGTGACTGAAACGCGGTCTGGACGGCACGCACCGGCGTCCGACGATCGGCTTCGCGAATGACGTAGACGCGCATGCCCGAGTCGCGCAGTTCGTCGGCCCAGGTTTCGGCCGTCGTGACGTACGCGACCGGCGTGACCGGCCAGAACTCGGCGGCCCGGTCGAGCAACGCCTTCATGTCGTTCGCGTGGCCCCCTGCGGAGGCGCCGACAAGCAGTTTCACGTGGTTGGGGATCCTGTCATTTTGTGCTTAAGGCCTTTATCACTCTGCCGAAGAAAACGAACTCCGGACGTCCCCAGGGCGACCTTTGTCCGACGTGCAGGAAACTCACCAGCTATTACAACCTTACGGCTGCGGCGGACTTTATACGTGTACCTCACTCAGGGCATGGTCAGCCCCTAGGGTCACTCAGCGTGGCGAGCAATGTCCTGTTCGTTGTCTTTGACACCGCCCGAGCCGACAGCTTCGAGCCTTACGGCGCACCTATGGGCGCAACCCCGGCTATCGCCGAACTGGCACGCCGCGGCGCCGCGCACCCCCGCGCCTACGCGTCGGCGAGCTGGACGGTGCCCAGCCACGCATCGCTTTTTTCGGGCAAATTGCCTCGCAGCGCGGGGTTCCAGCATCGCGGAGCCACCTCAGACCTTGTGTACCGCGAGGCGAACCTGCGGCTCGCGGCCCGCTCCGAGACCCTGCCGACCGTGGTGCGCGACGCCGGATACGAGACCCGCGGGCTCAGCGGCAACACGTGGATCACGGACAACACCGGGTTCGACCAGGGTTTTGACGAGTTCAAACTCGTCACCCGCCGCCGTCCCGGACGGCTGCACAAGAAGGGCCTGAAGGACAGGCTGATGTGGCGGGTCGACGCGGTGAAGGCGCGCCTCGACGATGGTGCGAGTGAAGTCGGGGACCTGTTGGCCGACTGGACCGCTCGGCGCGACCGCCGGCCGTTCTTCTGGTTCGTGAACCTCATCGAGTGTCACTCCCCGTTTCTGCCGCCGAAGCCCTTCAACCCGCTCGGCCCGATTGACCGGTGGCGCTCGGCCGCCGAAGCGAGCCGCTATCTCAACGTCGGGTCGATCTGGAAGTGCTCACTCGGCGGCTTCGACGTGCCTGAGGACGTGATCGAGCGCATGCGTGTGTTGTACGACGCGAGCGCGTCGCAACTCGACGCGTGGGTCGCCCGCGTGCTCGAAGAACTCGATCGGCACGGGCTGCTCGAGGAGACGCAGATCGTGTTGACGTCGGACCACGGCGAGAACTTGGGCGACGGTTGCCTGCTCGGCCACTCGTTCTCGCTCGACGATCGACTGCTGCGGATACCGCTGGTGACCGCGGGCCCCTCCGCGTTGCCGACGAACGACGTGATGAGCCTCACCGAACTGCCGGCGTGGATCTGCGAGGTCGCCGGTATCGACGACCATCCGTTCGCGCCCGAGTTGCCGAAAGGGGTCGCGGTGGCGCAACTCGACGCGCCCGGTGACGGCGATCCGCAACGCTGCCTCGACGGTGTGCAGCAGTGGAACATGGCCGACGGCGGTGTCGCGGCCGCCGCCAAGATGGGCACGTCGCTCACCTGCGCGATGGACGGGCGCTACAAGTTGCTGCGCCCGCAAGGCACCGGCGCGCGCGTCGCCGACTTGCCCCGCGAGTTGTTGATTGACACCGTCACCGACCCGGTCGAACTGCACGCGGCGGCGCCGACGCCCGCGCAGGAGATCGCGTTGTCCGCCGAGCTGGCGGCGTTACGTACCGCGCTGGATCGCGCCGCCGAACTCGAACGCCCGAAGACCGTCGTGTCCGAGGCCACCCGCACCGGCCGCAGCCAGTCCGCCGAAGCCGCCCTCAAGGAACAACTCCAACACCTCGGCTACCTCTAACGGATTACGCCTTCGGCGAAGGGCACTTCGAGGACTTTGTCGTGAGCGATCGGGCCGTGGCCGAAGTAGCCACCTTCGCCGAAGAGTTCGCCGTGGTCGGACGTGACGATGATCCACGTGCGCGGCGGCACGACGTCGTACAACGCGCCGAGCACCGCGTCGCAGTGCGCCGCGGCACGCACCTGGCGGGCCCGCAATCGCTCCATCTGCGCGTCGTCGAAAAACTGCGGGGCTACGTCGCCGCGGCGCACCGCGTCGTCCATGTGTTTGAACACGCCGTGCACGCCCGCGATGTGCGGCAGGTCGCTGGTGTCGTCTCCGGGTACCGCGTACGGGTAGTGCGTCTCGCCCACGTTGAGCAACCAGAAGGTCGGGGTGTCCTCCTCGAAAGCAAGCGCCTTGACCATCGCGGCCATGTCGTTGTGTGACGGCATGAGCTTGTACGTGTCGAAGTCGCGGTTGATCGCGGTGCGGGCGTTGAGGACTGGCATCGACACCATCGCGCCCGTGCGGTAGCCCAAGACGTTTCGCATGTAGGTCGGCAACCACAGCGACGGGAGCATCGCGGCGAATTCGATGCCGGGCACGCCGAAGCGTTCGGCGTAACGCGCGAAGTCGTCCTGGTAGTACTCGGACGCGTACACATGGGTCGGGCTGCGATGCGGCAGCAAACCCATCAGCAAGTTGAAGTGCGACGGCGCCGTCCACGACGCGTACGAGTGGCGCCGTTCGATGTCGCTGAGGCGCGCCATGTTCGGCATCCCCGCGACCATCGCGTTGTCGTAACGCAGGCTGTCGAGCGTGACGACCACGACGTTGCGCGCCCCACCGGGCGGCGACGGCCGATCCTGCGCCGGAATCACCTCAGCAGTGCGCGCGACCTCCTCTACCCGAGGACGCCGGCGCAGCGGCACTAGTGGGCCGTGCCCGCGGCCAACGCGACCGGAACGGCTTGGCTGCGCGCCATGTTCAGGTCGGACACGGCGACGTCGACGAGCGGCAAGAGGTTCGCGCCGCCGATGTACAGCCGGTCGCCGTTGGCGACACCGAGATGCGCGAAGGGCAGGCCGCTGTCCTCGAGACGGTCTTCGAACTCCTGGAGGTGCTCGCCGTCGACCACGAGCACAACGCGCGAACTCGCCTCGCTGAACAACTCGCCGTGGCCGTTCACGCCGTCGACCTGCGCGCCGCAGTCCCCGATGATCGCCATCTCGGCCAACGCGACCGCGAGACCGCCGTCGGCCACATCGTGCGCGCCGGCCACCAGACCGTCGGCCACCACACCGGTGACGAACTCGAGCAGCGTCTTGTGCAGTTCGAGGTCGAGCGGCGGCAGCGTGCCTCCCCTGTGCCCGCGGAACTCGCGGGCCCACTTCGAGGCGGTCAACACGTCACTGCGCGGGCCGACGAGCACAAGCCGCGCGTCGCGCACGAGCCCGGACCCCGGCGGTCGCTTGTCCAGCGACTCGATAAGCCCGATCGTGCCGATGACGGGAGTCGGGTCGATGTTGGCGCCGCGGCTCTCGTTGTAGAAGCTGACGTTGCCGCCGACCACCGGGGTCTTGAGCGCGCGACACGCCTCGCTCATGCCGTCGATCGTCTCCGAGAACTGCCACATCACTTCGGGGTGCTCAGGGTTGCCGAAGTTCAAGCAGTTGACGACAGCCTTCGGTTCGGCGCCCACGCAGGCGAGGTTGAGCGTGCTCTCGGCCACGACCATCGCCACGCCCTGACGCGGGTCGGCCGCGCACCAACGGTGGTTGCCGTCAGTAGTCACGGCCAGGCCACGAGTCCCGCTTGTCGGCACGCCGGGCGCCGCGAGCCGCAACACGGCGGCGTCGGCGCCCGGGCCCGACACCGTGTTGAGGAACAGCATGTGGTCGTACTGGCGATACGCCCACGCCGGGTCGTACAGCATGTTGAGCACGTCGAGCGTGGCGTCGTCGGGGCCGGGCAGCGCGGCGGGGTCATCGGCGGCGCGCTCAGCGCGGTCGGCCGGCTCCTGCATGGGGCGGTTGTGCAACGGCGCGTCTTCGGTGAGCGAACCGCTCGGCATGTCGGCTTCGACCGCACTGTCGAACCCGGCGAGGATGCGCAGGCGGCCGGTAGACGTAACCGTGCCGATCATGGCGTGGCGCACTTCCCACTTCTCGGCGATTGCGAGCACGGTGTCGAGATTCTCGGGTGTGACGAAGGCGAGCATGCGCTCTTGGCTCTCGCTCGTCATCACTTCGAACGGCTCCATGTTCGGCTCGCGCCGCGGGATCTGATCGAGGTATACGTCGAGGCCGAGGCCGGCGTTCGCGCTCGTCTCGGAGGTCGCGCCGGTCAGGCCGGCGGCGCCGAGGTCTTGGATGCCGACGACGAGCCCACTGCGAATCAGCTCGAGGCACGCCTCGATCAAACGCTTCTCTTCGAAGGGGTCGCCGACCTGCACGCTCGGGCGCTTCGCCTCTTCTTCCTCGGCGGTACCGAAGCCCGCCGACGCGAGCACCGACGCCCCGCCGATGCCATCACGACCCGTCGCGCTGCCGAGTAGCACGGCGAGATTGCCGACGCCTTCGGCCGTGGCCAGCACGAGGTCGTCCTTCGGCAACAGGCCGATGCACATCACGTTGACCAGTGGGTTCTCGGCGTAGGTCGGGTCGAACACCAACTCGCCGCCGACGGTCGGGACCCCGACGGCGTTCCCGTAACCGGACACGCCGGCTACGACGCCTTCGCAGATCCAGCGGTTGCGCGGCTCGTCGAGCGTGCCGAACCGAAGCGGGTCGAGCACCGCGATCGGTCGCGCCCCCATCGTGAAGATGTCGCGCAGGATGCCGCCGACGCCAGTGGCCGCGCCTTGGTAGGGCTCGACGGCGGACGGATGGTTGTGGCTCTCGATGCGTAGCGCGATCGCCACGCCGTCGCCACCGTCGATCACACCCGCGTTCTCGCCCGGGCCACAAATAACCCACGGCGCTTCGGTAGGAAGGCGACGGAGGTGCACCTTGCTCGACTTGTACGAGCAGTGCTCACTCCACATCACCGAATACATCGACAGTTCAAGCCGGTTGGGATCCCGCCCCAGGATCTTCTTGATCGACTCCAGTTCGTCGTCGGTAAGACCTAATGCTCGGTGTAAGGGCTCGGAGTCCACCCCCGAAAAGTAGTGGGTGGACGCCGGGCCGTTAGACGTTGCGAAAGGACCGGTTAGACACCGACGCAGGTGCGAGGCATGCCAGCAATCGGCCCACCGATGGGGTTGCCGTTAACCGTGACGCCGATGAACTTCGGCGTCACCGTGACGCACACTTGGACGACTTCGTACGAGTGTGCCTGCGTCATCGGAATGAGCCCGCCTACGGCACCGATCGCGGCTGCCGCCGCGACAATCGCCAAACTTCTACGCTTCATTACGTTCCTCCCAGCATGAGAGCCCAGCGCTCTCACTCCCGCGCCGAATTTAGTCGGCATTTGCGACAAATGCGTTGCAAGTAATGCTCGATTTCAAATAGGTTCGGCGTACTTTAGGGATATGAGTCCCCGTCCCAAGGGCAGCGGTGCACCTATGACCGAAGCTCACAAAGCTGCTCTCGCCGCCGGTCGCGCCCAGGGTTTGGCCGTGAAGAACTACCTCGAAGGCCTCGAATCCACCAAGCCCAAGCGCGGCCGCAAGCGCACACCCGAAACCATTAGCGCCCAAATTGCGAACGTGGAAGCGCAGCTCGCCGATGCCGCGCCATTAGCTCGGCTCAACCTCATCCAGCAGCGCATGGATCTCATCGCCGACCGCGACGCGTTGTCGGGTCCGGCCGTGGACATGGAGGCGCTCGAAACCGAGTTCGTGAAGGTCGCGGCCGCCTACAGCAAGGCCAAGAACATCAGTTACGCCGCCTGGCGTGAGATCGGCGTCGACCCGGCGGTGCTGAAGCGCGCCGGCATCGGCCGCGGCGCTTAATAAAAATGGCCCGCAATCGAACGAGCGTTCGGATACAATAAACGGACGCTCGCAGCCGGCTATACGGCTCGCCTTTGTCGTCAGACGTTGAGGTTTTAGGAGAACTCCTTGTCTACGTCTGTATCTGTATCTGGCCGAGAACTCATCGCGGCATGGCAGGAAATTGATCGGGGTCTCGCGGGATGGATTCTCAAACTCGCCGACTTCGACGCGTCCGGCGCATGGGCCGAGGACGGCTTTGCGTCGTGCGCCTCATGGCTCGCCGATCGCTGCAGCATCGGCCGCTCCACGGCGCACGAGAAGCTAAAGGTGGCGCACGAACTCGCTCGCCGGCACGAGGTTCGCGAAGCGTTCGCCGATGCGCGGCTGCCGTATTCGAAGGTGCGACTCCTCATTCGCCTGGAGGGTCTTGATCCCGAACGCGACGCAAAGTTCGTGACTAACGCCATCGAGGATTCTGTTCGCGTTGTCGAGTCACGCGTCCAGAACTGGAACTACTTCAATGGGCAAGACAAACGCCCGACCAATATCGACGACCACTACGGCATCCGGCGCGAGCGCGGGTTTGGGGGCGGCTTGGGTCGCGCAGTCATCGAGGCGCCGGACGACATGCTCGATCGACTGTTCGCGCTGCTGGACGCGTACGGAGACTTCCTGTTCCATCAGGGCGATCAAACGAACCAGCTCAAGCTTCAGCCTGTGGACGAGTCTGCAATGCAGACACCTGACGTCGAGCCCGCGGCGGAACGGCGACCGTCGTCGGCCAAACGTCTCGACAATCTTCTCGACTTGCTCGAGGAAGTCGCCCTGTCGGCTCCCGAAAAGCTCGACCCGTATAAAGCGGCCGTCGGCGTGACCGTCCAATACGAGGACCTCGTGAACTCGACGGGCCACGGCCTGTCATCCTAGGAAAGCGCTCTTACTCCGGAGACGATCCATCGGTTGCTCTGCGATGCCGGCATCCATCGGATAGTCGTAAAGGGCCAGTCTGAGATCCTCGATCTGGGCCGCGATGAGCGGCTGTTCAACCGAAAACAACGCCGTGCCATCCGATTCCGCCACGGTCACGTTTGCGCCGTTAGAGGCTGCGGGCGTCGGATCACTCAGATTCATCACGTCCACTGGTGCGAACACGACGGTGAAACCAACGTCGACAACGGGGTGCCTCTGTGCGGTTACCACCATCACCTGGTGCATGAGGGCGGGTGGATGGTCGCGTGGAATCCGGAGATGGGTGCGACGCGACTCACCGGCCCACTTGGGCAAGTCCTTGACACGGAGACCCAGTTCGGTCGGCTGGTCGCGTGAACTCCGGTCAGCGGCGCTTAACGCGCAACGGCTGAGGCGGACAGCAGCGCCCGCAGCAAAACCAAGCCGTCCTCGGAGCCGAGCAACGCGTCCGAGGCGCGCTCGGGATGCGGCATGAGCCCGACCACGTTGCCCGCCGTATTACACACACCCGCGATGTTGTCCACCGAGCCATTCGGGTTCTCGACGTAACGCACAACGACCTGGTCATTGTCGAGAATCTCCCGCAACGTCTCGGGTTCGACGGTGTAATTACCTTCGAAGTGATTGATCGGAATTCGCAGCTCGGTTCCGAGCGCGACGCCGTTCGTGAGCGCGGCACGACTCGTCTCGACTCGCAGCGTTACTTCGTGGCAAAGAAACGACAGGCCCGCGTTCTTCTGTAGCGCCCCAGGGAGCAGACCGGCTTCGGTGAGCACCTGGAACCCGTTGCACACGCCCACCACCGGCATGCCTTCGGCCGCGGCCTTGCTGACTGCCTCCATCACCGGCGAGAACCGAGCGATCGCGCCGGGGCGCAGATAGTCGCCGTGGGCGAAGCCGCCGGCGATCACCACCGCGTCACAACCACCGAGTGATGTGGCGCTGTGCCACACCAACTCCGCGGTGCCACCGGCGCGCTCAACTGCGAGCGCGACGTCGTGCTCGCAGTTGGTGCCGGGAAAAACAACGACGCCGACGTTGCTCACGCAGACACCGTTTCCGTCAGCGTTACCACTGAGTCTTCGATCACCGGGTTGGTCAGAAAGCGCGTGCACAACTCTTCGATGCGTGCGCGCGCGGCGGCTTCGTCGGCCGCGTCGATGCGCAGCCGAATCGCCTTGCCGATGTGCACGCCGGACACGTCGGTGAAGCCGAGCGTCGGCAGTGACTTCTCCACGGTCTGCCCGGCCGGGTCGGAGATGCCCGGTCGCAGCTTCACTTCAACCAACACGTCGAATGTCGCCATTTAGGAGACCCCGTACCAGTCGCTGAAAGACAGGCCCGTGATGATTTCGTAGGCCTCGATGTAACGCGAACGGGTCGCCTGCACGACGTCATCGTTGATGGGGGGCGGCGGCGGCTCTTTGTTCCAGCCGGTGGCCGCGAGCAGGTCGCGCACGGGCTGCTTGTCAAAGCTCGGCGGCGTGATGCCGGGCTTCCACTCGTCGACGGGCCAGAAGCGCGACGAGTCCGGCGTGAGCACTTCGTCGCAGAACGACAGCTTCCCGTCGATCCAGCCGAGTTCGAACTTGGTGTCGGCGATGATGATGCCGCGCGTCGCCGCCTGCTCCGACGCCCGCACGTACGCATTGATCGACAGGTCACGCGCCAACTCGGCGTTCTCCTTGCCGATGATGTTGACCGCGTCGTCAAAGGAGATGTTGACGTCGTGATCGCCGATCTCGGCCTTGGTGGACGGCGTGAAAACCGGCTCGGGCAGCTGCTCGGACTCCTGGATGCCCGCGGGCAACGTGGCGCCGTTCATCGTGCCGCTCTTCTTGTACTCGGACCACGCGCTGCCGGTGATGTAGCCGCGCACGATGCACTCGATACTGAGCATGTCGGCCTTGTGCACGAGCATGCCGCGGCCAGCGTCGTCGTCCTCGACCGGGGCGCCCGCCGCTGCCATCGCCGCGGGATCGCACGTGATCATGTGACTCGGTGCGAGGTCAGCCAACTGGCCGAGCCAGTAGTGCGTCATGCCGGTCAGGACGCGGCCCTTGTCGGGCACGGTCTCGTTGAGCACAACGTCGAACACCGACAACCGGTCGGAAGCGACGAACAGGAATTTGTCGTCTCCGACCGCGTAGATGTCGCGAACCTTGCCTGAATAGACGGGCGTGCGGGCCACTTATGCGATCTCCTTGAGTGCGTCGAATGTGCGGTTGATGTGGCGCAGCGAGCGGGTGAGGTCGAACGCCTCGTCGAGCACGTCCTGCCCGACCCCGGCCTTGGCCAAGTCTTCGTCGTCCTCGAGCAGCGCGCGAAATGGCGTGCGCTGCTCCCACGCCTTCATTGCGTTGCTCTGGACGATGCGATAGGCCGCGTCGCGGGACATGCCGGTAGCCACCAACGCGAGCAGCACGGGCTGGCTGAACACGAGGCCGTACGACGCGTCGAGGTTCTCACGCATGCGCTCTTCGTTCACCACGAGGTTGGCGACGAGGTCGGTGGCCCGCGCTCAGCGCGTAGTCGGTGAGGATCGCGGCGTCGGCGAGCACGATGCGCTCGACCGAGCTGTGCGAGATGTCGCGCTCGTGCCACAGCGCGATGTCTTCGAGGCCGGGGCCGATGTAGCTGCGCATCACACGGGCCAGCCCGGTGAGGTTCTCGCTCTTGATCGGGTTGCGCTTGTGGGGCATCGCGCTCGAACCCTTCTGGCCCGAACGGAACGCTTCGCGCGCTTCCCCCACCTCGGTGCGCTGCAAATGACGGATCTCGGTAGCGACCAGTTCGAGCGTGGCGCCGATAGTGGCCACCGCGTAGAGGAACTCGGCGTGGCGGTCGCGGGCGATCACCTGCGTCGCCGGCACCGCCGTCAGCCCGAGCGCACGGCACACGTAGGTTTCCACGGACGGATCGATGTTGCTGTAGGTGCCGACGGCACCGGACAGCTTCCCCACCGCAATCGCCGCGCGCGCCGAACGCAATCGCGTGCGGTCACGGTCAGCCTGCAGGGCCCACAGCGCGACCTTGGCGCCAAACGTGGTCGGCTCGGCGTGGATGCCGTGCGTACGCCCGACCATCACGGTGTCGCGGTGGCGCTCGGCGAGATCCACCAGCGCGGCCACCCATCCGTCCATAGCGAGCAGCAGTGCGTCGCACGCGCCGGTGAGGACGTAGCACTGCGCGGTATCCACGACGTCGGACGACGTGAGCCCGTAGTGCACCCACGGCCCCGCGGTGCCGCCGACGCGTTCCTGCACGATGTCGACGAAGGCGGCGACGTCGTGGTCGGTGGTGCGCTCGCGCTCGCTGACCGCTTCGACGAACTCGTCGTCGATCTTCGGCGCGCTCTCGCGCAGCAACTGCGCGTCTTCGGCCGGGATCACACCGACCTTGGCCCAGCCTTCTACGGCAAGAATCTCGACCTCAAGCCACGCGTGAAAGCGCGCGACGTCGTCGAAGCGCGCCGCCATCTGCGGACGGGTGTAGCGACCGATCACTACCTGGCGCCTGCGGCTTTGAACTCGTCGAGCTTTTTGGCGACGTCGGGGTCGCTCACTGCGATGATCTGCGCGGCGAGGATGCCGGCGTTCTTCGACCCGTCGACCGCGACGGTCGCGACCGGGATACCCGAGGGCATCTGCACGGTGGCCAGCAGTGCGTCGAGGCCATTGGCGATGCCGCCGCTCAGCGGTACGCCGATCACCGGCAGCGATGTGTGCGCAGCCAACACGCCGGCCAAGTGAGCGGCGAGGCCGGCGCCACCAATCAATACGCCGTAGCCCGCGTCACGCGCGCCGGTGGCGAACTCGGCGACGTCGGCCGGGTTGCGGTGCGCCGACATGACGTGGACGTCGACCTCGACGCCGAAGCGCTCGAGCATTTCCTTGGCTCCCGCCATCTTGCCGTCGTCGTTGGCGGACCCCATCAGCACTGCGACCTTCACTATTACTTCTCGCTTTCTTCGACGGCCTTCGCCGCGATGTCGGTGCGGTAGTAACCGCCGGGTAGATCGATCTGCGTGACACCCGCGTACGCGCGCTCACGCGCTTCGCGCAGGGTGGCGCCGGTGCCGGTGACCGCGAGCAGCCGGCCGCCGCCGCTCGTGAGCAGCGCGCCGTTCTCGGCGGTAGTGCGGGCGTGGAAAACGTTGACGCCCTCGATCGCGTTCGCATTTTCAACGCCGATCACGATGCCGCCCGCCGGCGCGTCGGACGCGATCATCACGGTGACCGACGCCTCGTCCCCCACCGACACCGACGACGGGTCGAGCGCGCCGTCGGCGGCCGAGGCCAGCAGCGCGGCGAGGTCGCCCTGCAGACCGGGGATCACCACTTCGCACTCGGGATCACCGAAGCGAACGTTGAACTCGACGAGCTTCGGGCCGCTCGCCGTGAGCATCAAACCGGCGTACAACACGCCGCGGTAGTCGATGCCCTGGCTGCGCAGGTAGTCGAGCGTGGGCTGGATGAACCGCGGCCCGATCGCGAGGGCCTCGACATCCACGTTGGGGACCGGCGAGTACGCGCCCATCCCGCCTGTATTCGGGCCGAGATCGTCGTCGTGCATCCGCTTGAAGTCCTGCGCCGCGGGCAGCAACACGTACGAGGTGCCGTCGCACACCGCCAGCACGGACAACTCGGGGCCGTCCATGCATTCTTCGATGACCACGGTGGTGCCGGCGCCGGCGAAGGTGGCGCCGCTGAGCTTCTCCCGGACGTCGGCGATCGCTTCCTCGGCGGAGTCGGTGACCAGGACGCCTTTCCCGGCGGCGAGGCCGTCGGTCTTGATCACGTACGGCCCGGCGGTCGCCTGGATGAGCGCCACGGCGGCATCCACCTCGTCGGCGCCGAAGGTGTGAAACGCCGCGGTTGGTACGCCCGCGGCCTCGACCACTTGCTTCATGTAGGCCTTGGAACCTTCGAGCCGCGCGCCGCGAGCGCCGGGCCCGAACACGCGCTTGCCTTGGGCGCGCAAGCGGTCGGCCAAACCGTCCACCAGGGGCGCCTCGGGCCCGATCACGAACAGGTCAGCGTCGAGCTTCTCCGGGTCGTCGTCAATGCACTCGGCGACCGCGGCGATGCCCGGCGAGCCCGGCGTGCACACGACCTCGGCGGTGCGGGCCAGCGCGAGGGCTAATGCGTGCTCACGCGCCCCGGATCCGACGACCACGACCTTCATCGAAGGGAGGTTTTCGGCGTCGTCACGTGACGCCATGTTAGTTGGCCGACGCCGGCGGGCCCGACCGTTAATTAGTGGTGGTCGTGCGTGTGCGCCTCGTCGGGCGCACCCTTCATTCCGGCGATCAACACCGGGATAACCACGGCGAGCCAAAGCGCAATGACGATGTACAGGGCCATGAAATTGAAGTCCTTCTTCTTTGGGACGGGTGCAGCGTGATCAGTGTCTGCCACGCCCGGCCCGGGGTTTGCAACTTGAACAGTCGTGGTGGCCGCGCTCGGGTCGCCCACGATCAACGACGGCGCCGACTTATTGGAGCTGCCACCCCAGTAGACGACGTGGCCGTCCGTGTGGAACTGGTCGACTTCCACCCGGAACGCCTTGGCCAACGGCGGTGTGCGCACCGTGAAATGCACCACGTCGGCGGTCGGGCGCACCGCGGGGTCGGCCCACTCGAACACGACGAGCGAGCGCGGCGGCTGCGTGGCCAACGTGATCGAACACTTCCAGCCGTCACGGCTGAAGCACCCGTCGACCACAAAGCTCTGGGGGAAGTGCACGATCACCTTCTGGTTCACGGCGCCGCGCCCCTCGGGCGGCACGCGCAGCGCGATCTCGGCCCGCACCGCCGGTGCGACGTTCGGTTGTTCGAAGGACGGGTTGGCCTCCGCGGGCGCGCCGAAGAGCACCAGCGAGACTGCCGCGAAGGCGGCGTACGCGCCTAGGCGGTGTGAACGAATTGATCGCGTCCGGGGCCGGTACCCACGTACGAGATCGGAATACCGATTTCGGCGGAAAGAAACTTCAGATACTCCGCGCACGCAGCGGGAAGTTCGTGCGGTTCGGTCACGTCGGTCAGCGACGTGTTCCAACCCTTCAGCTCTTCGTAGACCGGGACCGCCTTGTGCAGGTCGCTCTGATGGTGCGGCATGTACTTGTAACGCACCCCGTCGACCTCGTAGGCCACGCACACCTTCACGGTGTCGAGCGGGTCCAGCATGTCGAGCTTGGCCAGCGCCAGTTCGCTCAATGAGTTGAGGCGCACGGCCTGGCGCATCATCACCGCGTCGAACCAACCCACGCGCCGGCGCCGTCCGGTGTTGGTGCCGTACTCGCCGCCACGCTCGATGAGGTCGTCCGCGAGTTCATCGTGGATCTCGGTCGGGAATGGGCCGGCGCCGACACGGGTGATGTACGGCTTGGCGATGCCGACCACGCGGCCGATATCGCGCGGGCCTACGCCAGCGCCGGTGCACGCGCCACCCGCGACGGGATTCGACGAGGTGACGAACGGATAGGTGCCGTGGTCGAGGTCGAGGAAGGTCGCCTGGGCGCCTTCCAGCAGGATGTTCTCGCCGCGCTCGAGCGCCTCGTGGATGAGCGACACCGAGTCGACGATCATCGGGGCGATGCGCGGCGCGTATTCGTCGATGTACTTCTTGCACAGCGCGTCGATCGACAGTGGCAGCCGGTTGAAGATCTTGGCGAGGATCTGGTTCTTCTCTTTGAGGACGACCTCGAGCTTCTCGCGGAAGATCTTGGGGTCGGTGAGGTCCTGCACGCGCAAGCCGATGCGCGAGGCCTTGTCCGCATACGCGGGACCGATGCCACTCTTGGTCGTGCCGAGCTTGTTCGGGCCGAGGCGACGCTCGGTCAGCGCGTCGATCTCTTGGTGGTACGGCATGATCAAATGCGCGTTGCCCGAGATGCGCAGGCGTGAGCAGTCGATGCCGCGGGCCGTGAGCCGGTCGATCTCGTCGAGCAGCACCGCGGGATCCACGACCACGCCGTTGCCGATCACGGCGGTGGTGTGCGGGTAAAGCACGCCGCTGGGCAGCAGCCGCAGTGCGTACTTCTCGCCGTCGACGACGATGGTGTGACCGGCGTTGTGTCCGCCCTGGTATCGCACCACCATCGACATCTCTTTGGCGAGAAGGTCGGTGAGTTTCCCCTTACCCTCGTCGCCCCACTGAGTTCCGACTACAACGGTCGCTGGCACGTGGGGTCAGCTTAGTTGACCGCGGCGCCCGTCCCTTAGCTGAGCGGCGGCACCACGAGCCGGCACGGAACCTCGCTCTTATGAGCGGGGTCGAGCGCGTTTTTCACCAGCGCGAGCGTGATCGGATCGAACGCGGTGTTCAGGTGATCGGAGAAGTCGAGCGGGCAAAGGTGCTGCAACAAGATGTTCGTGACGCGCGGCCCGGTCAAGAACGCGGAGCTGTACGGCACGACAACTTCGTCGTAGCGCGTCTCGATCACCGTGTAGTCGACGCCGGGCAGCGTGTCGCCGCCGGCGTTGAGCTGAGTCAGGAACGGCGAACCGGCTGCCTGGTCGGTGCACGCGGCGCAGTAGTCCGACGATTTCGAGTCACTCTGCGGCCGGCCCGGGAACGACCCGAGCTGGGTGCCGTGGTTCGACGGCGAGATGCCGACGAGCGTGTGCACCTTCGACGCGCCGCCCAAGAACTTCATATACCACCGCGGCATCATCCCGCCCTGGCTGTGGCCGATGATGTCGACCTGCGTCGCGTGTGTCGCGCCGAGCACTTTGTCGACGAACCCAGCGAGTTCTTTGGCGGACTGGCGCACGGGGCCCATCCCATAGAGGTAGCCACCGAACTGCGGCGGGCCCCCGTAGTTCAACGCGAACACGCAGTAGCCGGCGCTCGACAATGTCGACGACAGCGCTCCCATGTTGGTGTTCATGCTCCCTGCGGTGCCGTGCACCAACACGACGGGCCGCGGGTGTGCAGCCGACGGCCGGCACTTCCAGTTGTTCGCTCCGGGCGGCGACCCCGCCGGGTCCGTGTAGGACCGTTGCAAGCCGCGCAGGAACGTGAGTGGCGCGGGCGTCCACGCCGCGTGCGCCGCCGGCGCCAAACCCAGCACGAGAGCAAGGAAAAGCGCGACGACAACGAACGGCCGCGTCATACGGGGACGGTTACGGCGCGGAAGGTGAGCGACGTTTGGTGCACGTTGTCGACGCCGATCTCGATCGAGTAGCCGCCGGGCCCAGCGAGCACGACGTTGGTGAGGTTGATGACAAGCGGCAAGATCACAGATTCCCCAGGCTCGAGTAGCGGATTGGGCGGACCAGCCTCGAGGTGACCGTTCGCTTGCACTACTACTTCGCCGTCCTCGGTCTGGATTACTGCACTGACGTCGTGAGCGAAGCCAACCTCGACCGGCGTCAGCACGATTTGGGCAACGAGCGTGACCTGCATCGGGGCTGGGTACTCGGCGCGATGCAACCGTGTGATGCCACCGCCGAGGATGTGCAGCAACCCTTCGCGCACAGTCGCCGCGTCACACAGCAGAGCCGAAGCCACCCGAGCCATAGGTTGCGACGCTAGAGGGTGGAGCAAACGGCGTAGGTCGCGTCGACCAGCGACTGTCCCCGCTCGTTCAACAAGATGCCCGGACCCATGCGGTTCATCGAGTAACCCAGGGCCAAGCCGATGGACGGGTCGGCAAAGCCGATGCTGCCGCCCATGCCGACGTGGCCGAAGGCTTGGTCGCCGATGATCACGCTGTCCTTGTCGTGCTTGTCGCGGTTGTCCATGCTCAGCATGAAGCCCAAGCTGAACCGCGTCGCGATTTGCAGCGTCGCGTCGAGGTTGGTCGCCACCGAGCAGCGGCGAGCGCGCTCGAGCGTCGCGTGGTCGATCACGCCGCCGCCGCCGAGGGCGAGCGGCGTGTACATGCCGGCGAGGCCGCGGGCGTTCGTGATGCCACCGCCACCACCGATTTCGGCCGCGTGCCAATCGCGACCGGTCGTTTTCTGGCTCAGCAAATTGGCCATGGCGACGCGCGTGGCCGACTCGGGTTCGCTCATGATCACGCGCATGAAGTTGCTCACGTGACCATCGGGTGACGGCGCCGGCGGCGGCGACGAGATCAGGTCGCTGACGCGCGGCTCGTGTTCCTCGGGCAACCCGATCCAGAAGTCCAGGCCGAGAGGCCGCGCGATCGCGTCCTGGAAGAACGCGCCGAGAGACTTGCCGCTGACGCGCCGCACCAGTTCGCCGACGGTCCATCCGAAGTTGATGAGGTGGTAGCCGTTGCGCGTGCCGGGCTCCCAGAATGGCGCCTCGGCGGCAATGCGCTCGACCACTTGGTCCCAATGGATCATGAAGTCGGGGGCGAGCTCGCCGCGGATCGCGGGTACGCCGACCGAATGGTCAAGCATCATCCGGACCGTCGCCCGTTCTTTGCCGTTGGTCGCGAATTCGGGCCAGTACTCCGAAACGGGCGCCTCGATGTCGAGCAGGCCCTGCGACGCCAGCACGTGTGCGCACAGCGCGACCGCGCCCTTCGTGCAGGACATGACGATCGAGATCGTGTCCGCCTCCCAGGGCGCGGTCAGCTCGCGATCGACCGATCCACCCCACACGTCGATGACGGTCTCACCCTCGTGACTCACGCATAACGACGCGCCCACTTCGTCGTTCTCGTGGTAGTTGCGGACGAACTGGTCGACGACGGACTGGAACCGTTCGTCGTACTCGCCCTGCACGACCCCAGTCGGCACGTCGATCTTGAGTTCTTCCACGCTCCGACTTTTACAGAGTCAGGACGCCACTCGCGCCCGCGGGCTCGCTAGCCGGGCAAAGCGTCGGCGGTGCGGCGTTTGCGCACTGCCAGGACGATCACTGCGCCGATGGCGAAGAGGGCGAGACCCAATTCGAGAATCGGCAGAAGGTTCGAGCCGGTCTTGCCGAACACGGAGCCCGAGCCGTTAGATGTCGTGTTGTTGTTGAGCGTCTGGCCGAGGACGCCGGTACCGCTGCCCGAGCCTGAGCCGCTACCTGAACCCGAGCCCGAACCACTGCCCGAACCCGAACCGCTGCCGGAACCCGAACCAGAACCGCTGCCCGAGCCGCCGTTGGTGCCCGATTGCTGGCCGCAGCTGAGGCACTTGACGGGGCCTTCGATCGTGCGCGCTTTGCCGTCGTTACCCGTTCCGCTGAGGCGGAAGGTGTGGGTCCCGGGGACGGGTTGTGCGTTCGGCACCTGGTACTGCATGTTCACTTCGCCGGCCGAGTTGGACTTGAACGTGCCCAGCTGGATGGGGTCGGAGAAGTACTCGGCTTTGGTGTCGGTCAGAGGCGCCCAACCGGTCGAGTGCACTTGCACGACGTCGCCGACGCAAACACCGTCGTCGATGGTGCCGCCCTGGGCATCGGTCATCGTGAGCGTGACGGCGGTCGGGTAGTTCGTCTGCGCGTGCGCGACGCCAGTCGCCGCCACCAGCAGGGCTGCGAACAAGACCACGAACTTCTTAACCACTTAGGACTCCCAGAAAGCGCCAGCCGTAGTCCCGCCCCTGGATGTGAATTGTGTCACACCCCCGCCGGGTCGGCGCAGCGCAACGTCCTGGAAAAACCGGATTCGTACCGGGCGATTCGCTCTTAGCGGGACAAAGCGTCAGCTTGACGGCGACGGCGCGCCGCGAGCCACAAGGCGGCACCGACTGCGAACAGCGCCAGCCCTACCTCGAGGATCGGCACGATATTGGCGCCGGTTTTGCCGAACACGGACCCGGAATTCGAGCCACCAGTCGAATTGTCGGCAGTCTTTCCGAGTACTTGCGAGCCGGTCCCGCCGCCGTTGCCCGTCCCCGAGCCAGTGCCCGTCCCGTTGCCAGTCCCCGTGCCGGTACCAGTGCCGGTTCCCGTGCCGGTTCCGGTTCCCGTGCCGGTTCCGGTCCCTGTGCCGCTGCCGGCTGAGGACGCCCGCACCTTGATGGGCGCCTCGACGACGCGCGGCTTGTTGTCGTTGCCGGTGCCCGAGAGACGCAGCGTGTGCATGCCCGGCTCCACGTTGGGCACGTTGAACGTGAACCGCAGCACGCCGTTTTTGTCAGCCTTGAACGTGCCGAGTTCGATCGGCGTCGAGAAGAACTGCGCGCGCACGTCGCTCAACGCGAGCCACGCGGTGGCCTTCACGTCGAGGGGATCGCCTACGGCGACGCCGGCGCCAACACTCGGGTCTTGGCCGTTCGAGTCGCGCACCTCGATCGTGGCCTGCACGGGATAGTTCGTCTGCGCCCGGGCCGCGGAACCGGTCGCAATTAGCGCCGCTACAGCGAACGTGACTACCAGTTTTCTCAACACGTCGGACTCCCTCTAACCGGCATGCAACTCGACCCGAAAGTCAACGGCGCTGCCCGCCAAAGTCAACTACCGCGTCCGAGTATCAACCCTCAGACTCCGGGTGAGCGTGCCTGAAGTCACAATCTCGCCGCGGGGGCCTACGCCGTGTAACACCAGGTCAAACGGCTCGCCGAACACCAACGGTTGCCGTATGAGGTCGAGCACATAGCGTCGCGTGTGCCGCGTTTCGCCCGACAAGTGCAATTCTATGACACGCCGCGAACGAGCCGGGATATCCACAAAGGCGGAATAGGCGGTTCGTCCGAGTTCGGGTTGGCTCAGCAGCGACAATTTCTTCCCGTCGATGGTCGCGGATTCGAGATCGAACGGCGAGTACACGGTGAAGAACACGCGGTTTTGGCCCGGCGCGAAACGGCTGTCGTGCGGGCCGATCACATACTTCGGTTCACCCGTGGCGGGAGCGTCGTTCTGCAGCGTGACCCGCAGCGTGCTCTTCACGGCGACCCCGTCCCCCGCCTTCTTCACCGTCGCCTCGTATCGGAATGAGCGCTTGAAGAAGTAGTCCGCCTTGTTGCCGGCGGCGTTCTGCGTGGTGACCATGAGCGAGTCACCGACTACGGGCGGCAACCATCCGTCCGCACTCGTCTCCCGAAAGAACGCCTGCGTCAGGACGTCGGGCGACCAGAACTGCAACTGGCGCGTCGCCGTGAGCTCGTGGATCACCGGCCCGGCCGCGAACAGGTCGTCGAGCCCCCTGGCCACGAGTACGTCGAAGACCTGGTTGGCGACGCGGCCGAGAAAGTCGATGCGCTGGTCGAGCTTGCCGTCGAAGGCGACGTACTCGTCGTGCAACAAGATCTTCGCCGCGTTCTTCGCCGTCAGGGGGACGGGCCAGGGCGTCACGGTCAACGGACCGGTGAGTTGCATGAGCTTCGCCATGCCGATCGGGTCCACTGCGATCACGCCGTCCAGGGACTCGCCGCTGTACTGCTTGTACTGATCGGCCATCACCTTGGCCACAGTCGGGAAGTCGGGCGACAGGTTGACGTTGCTCCAGTTCCGGTTGACGTCGAACTGCGAGTAACGCCGGCGGAAGTCGAGCGGCGCCCGCAGCACGCGGGGCCGGTCCTTGGCCTCGTCGAAGATCGACGTGCGCGCGAAATGCCGGGTCGACACGCGCCCGTTGTTCATCGTGACGATCCCGTAGTTCGCGATGTAGCCGCCCGTCGCGCGCGCCTCCGCGGTGTTCTGCACCGCGATAAAGAACGTGCGCGGGCGCCCGAAACCGAGCAACCGTTCCGCGGCCGCGGTGCCGCGCATCGTGGTGTCCACGCGGTTCTCGACCCCTTGGATCTCGAACAGCAGCCGCTCGATGTCCTCGCGCAGCTCGGGCACGAGCAGCTCGTCGCCGCCGACCAGGTTCTTCTGCGACCGCGTGATCACGAACTGCACGGCCTTGAGCCCGTCGTTGAGGCGACCCAGTTGGTCGTGGTCGACCACGCCCCGTTTGGGTGAGATCTGACGCACGTTGACCTGCCCGAGCAGCGACCGCGCCGCGCTGGACAGGTCGGCGGCGGCCCGCGCCGTGGCGGTGGTGGCGCGCAGGTTTGCCCCGACGAAGGGCACGAACCGCGCGACCTGCACTTGCGGTCGATCGAGCCGCTTGGCGTAACGACGGAAGTTCGCTTCGATCGGCTTGAGCTGCGCCGCCGCGTTGACGAGGCCCACCTTCGGTTCGGTCTTCACCAGCCCGCGCGACGCGGTAACGGTGCGCTTCATCGGCTCGTAGATCTCGCGGACCGTTTGTAAGGCCGGCACCGACATCGCACCCAGGACCGCCGCGAGCGCGAGACCACCGAGCACTACGCGCAGCCGGTAGGGACGGCGCAGCGACAGAGCCCAGATCACGACAGCAATGCCACCCGCCGCGGCGACGCCGATCATCGCGTTCGGCGAACCGACGGCGGCGCGCACGGCCATGCCGCCGATCAGAAGACCGACGAAGCGCGAGCCGATACGGCTGAGCAAGCCGGACCCGAACGGTGCCGCCGCGATCACGCCGAACACCGCGCCGGTGAGCAGCACGCCGAGACGCGTGTCGGCCGTCCGGTCCAGCTCGTAACACAGCACGGTCACGCCGCCCGCGGTGAGCAGCGCCGCGAACCAGCCGTAGGAGCCGGCGGCGTCCCACTCGCGCAGCAGGCTGCAGAACGCCGCGAGCAAGAACGCGGTGAACACCACGTCACCGGCGCGCACACCGAACGCGGGGATCTCCGCGCCGAGCACCGCCACCACGCCGGCCGCGCCCAACCAGAGCAACAGGAACGACGTGAACTGTCCGCCCTGCCGCAGCCACGGCAGCCCGGAGATGCACGCGAACACGCCGGCGGCCACGATGAATCCGTTGCCCCGCGCCTGACCGACGATCAGCGCAGTCAGCCCCACTCCGAACAGCAGCGCGATCGCGCCGGGCCGGCTGAACGGCCGCGGAAGCAGGCCCCGGTCAACCGCGTACTCCTCGAAGTAGGAAAGCCCCAGCCCCGCGAGGAGCGTCAGGACTATCGCAAGACCAACGAGCCCTGCGTTAAGAAACATTTGAGGGCTGGGAACCCTCGTCGACGCGAGGCAGGAGACCGTTTTCGTCTCCGTCGCGGTCGCGGCGGCGATGCGCCGGCCGAGCCGAATAGTGGCGGTAGTAGTTCGACGAGCGCCCGCCACCCTCGGCGTTGAGCACGACGCCAACGATCTCGGCGCCGACGTTCTCAAGGGTTTGACGCGTGGCGACCGCGGCGTGCAGCGACGTACGGCCCCAGCGGGCCACGATCACGGTGCCGTCCACCAGCGCGGACAGAACGGCGGGGTCGGTGACGGGCAGCACCGGCGGTGCGTCGATGATCACGATGTCGGCGATCGCCTTCGCCTCGGCCAGCAGCGCCTTCATCGCGTTGGACCCCAACGCCTCTGACGGGTTGAGACCAGATGAACCGACCGCGAGCACGCTGAGACCGCGACCCCACGACGTGAGCGCGTCGCGCAGCTTCACCTTGCCGAGCAGCACATTGCTGAGCCCCGGAGATGCAGGTACGTCGAACAGATCGGCGATGCGGCCGCGCCGGAAGTCGGCGTCGATCAGGATCACCTTGAGGCCGTCCTGCGCCATGGCGATCGCGAGATTGGCGGCGACGGTGGTCTTGCCTTCACCCGCGGACCCCGAGGTGACCAGCACCGTCTTCAACGGGTTGGTCGCGTCGCGATAACGAATGGCGGTTCGCAAGACGCGGTACGACTCGCCGGTCGGCGACCCCGGTCTGCTGAGTGCTGCAAGCGGCGCCGAGTTGAGCCGGCGTTGCCGCGGGATCGATCCGAGGAACGGCACGTCGTACACGTCGCTGACGGTGGACGGTGTGCGGATGGTGCGGTCGAGCAGATCAAGCGCAACGGCGGCGATCGCACCAAGCGCCAGCCCGGCGAGTAGGCCCACCGTGAGGTTCTTGCGCGGGACGGGCGCCGTCGGATCCTTGGGGATTTCGGCCCGGTCGACGATCGACGCATTGATGCCGCCGCCGGCCTTGGTCGCTTCGAGGTCGCTGACGACTGTCCGCAACGCCTTGGCCGCCGCGTTCGCGAGCTCGGCGGCAACCCGCGGGTCGTGATCGGTGGCCTTCAGGTCGAGCAGCAGCGTCGCCGCCACCGGTACAGCCGAGACCTTCCGCGAAACCTCGTCACGGGTGAATTTGCCGTTCATGTCCCGCGCTATCAGCGTGGTCGTGGCCTGCGTGTTCACGATCTTGGCGTAGGTGCTCATCAGCTGGGCCGACAAGCGGTTGGCGTTCAGCGCCAAGTCGACGTCGACGGTGGTGCCGGGCAACCGGAGGAACACGCGGGACGACGCCGTGTAGGTCTTGTCGGTTGAGGCGGTGAGGCCGATGCCCAGCAGGAGGCCGAGAACAACGCTGAGGGCGATCACCCACCATCGCCGGCGAAGAATCCCGACGGCATCCTGCATTTCCATAGTGCGCAGAACCTAGCGACCCCAGGGAGCCTTTTGACGGCAACGCTACGGTGACGGGGTGCGCGTGCTCGTTACCGGCGGGGCCGGATTCATCGGGGCCAACCTCTGTCGTGCCCTCGCTGAAGCGGACGGCATCGATGGCGTGGCGGCCTACGACAACCTGTCGTCGGGCTTCGTCGAAAACCTCACGGGCACCGAAGCCACGCTGATCGAGGCTGATTTGCTGGACCTCGGCGCGTTGCGCGACGCGCTCCGCGGTTGCGGAGCCGTGGTCCACCTGGGCGCACGGCCTTCGGTCCCGCGTTCCATCGAGGACCCGTTGGCGTCACACCACGCCAACGTCACGGGCACGCTGAACGTGTTCGAAGCGGCGCGCCTCGAGGATGTGGACCAGGTGGTGATCGCGTCGTCGTCGTCGGTCTACGGCGCGAACCCGATCATGCCGAAGGTCGAAACGATGCTCCCTGACCCTTTGAGCCCTTACGCGGCATCGAAGCTCGCAGGCGAGGCCTACGCCCGTTCGTATGCGCATTCCTTCGGGCGGCCCAATCTGGTGTTCCGGTTTTTCAACGTGTTCGGTCGGCTGCAGGCGGCTGGCCATGCCTACGCCGCCGTGGTGCCGGCGTTCCTCGACGCGGCGATGAACGACCGCCCGTTGCAGCTCAACGGTGACGGCTCGACGTCGCGCGACTTCACGCACGTGAGCACGGTCACCGCCGTGATCGTCGACGCGTTGCAGCGCCGCGTCACGTCACCCGAACCGGTGAACCTCGCGTTCGGCACCCGCACCACGCTGCGCGAGTTGATCGCGCTGATCGAAGAACTCCTCGGCACGACCGTCGAAGTCAACGAGTTGCCCGAGCGCGCCGGCGATGTGCGTCACAGCCAGGCCGACTCGACCAGCCTGCAACGGCTGTTCCCCGACGTGAAACCGATCGAGCTGCGCCACACGCTCGAAGACACCATCGACTGGTTCCGCGAAACCTCGTCCTAACGCATGACCCGCATCGCGATCTCAACGGTGCGGTTGTCGCCCGACGACCCGCACGTGTGGTCGGGCATCCCCGCGTGGATCGTGCGCACGATGCGCGCCGGCAGCGCAGTGGAGCCCGTGTTGTTGCCGCCGCCCGCGCCGCGGCTGCACCACGCTGGCCGCATCCTGTCGTGGGGAACCAAGCGGATGCCCGGCGCCCACAAGGTGAACTGGGAAGTCGAGCCCGCGTTATTGCGGCGCATCACGAAGTCGATGCTCGCCAGCGCGCACGCGGCGGCGCCCGGCCAACCGATCATGACTGTCGGGTGGCTGCCGCTGCTCAAGCCGAGCGACGGTGCGCGCGTGGCCTACTACAACGACAGCGTCTACGCCCAGCGCGCCGACACCTCGCCGCACTGGCGCGGCCTGGGCCACCACTCCCGGCGACTGCTGGAGCGGACGGAGGGCGACGCGATGCGCCAGCTCGCCGCGGTGATCATGGCGTCGTCGTGGGCGGCCGACGACGCGATCGCGCGGTACGGGTTGGACCCGGCGCGCGTGCACGTGGTGCCGCTTGCCGCGAACATCCCGACGCCGCCCGAGGTCGACCGGCGCGCTCCGGACGGAACGATCCGCCTGCTCGCGACCGGTGTCGAGTGGCACCGCAAAGGGATGGACATCGCCGTCGAGACCGTCGACGCCCTGCGCGCCCGCGGCCTGGACGCGTCGCTCGACGTCGTCGGCGTGATGCCGCCCGACGAGAGCTGGCGGCGCGCCCACGTCCGCTTTCACGGCTTCTTGTCGAAGGCGGACCCCGCCCAGGCGCAGACCCTCGGTGACCTTTACGCGAACGCGACGGTCTTCGTCTTCCCGACGCGCGACGAGCCCTACGGCATCGTGCCGATTGAAGCGGGCGCCTACTCCCTGCCGGTCGTGGTGCCCGCGCTCAATGCGTTGCCCGAGATCGTGCGGGACGGCGTCACCGGCACGCTGGTGCCGGCCGGTTCGGGTGCGGCTGCGTACGCCGACGCGGTCGAGGCGATCTGTAGTGACGCGTCGCGTTATGAAGCGATGGGTCGGGCCGGGCGGGCCGAGCACGTCACGCGGTTGAACTGGGACCGTTCGGTCGAACTCTTCGCGGAGATTCTCGCGCGCGCTGTAACAGGAGCACTCCGCTCTTCCGCCGTCGCGCCCCGCACCGCCATCGCGAGCGTCAGGGCCATCGGCAAGAACAACCGAGCGTCAAGCGACGTGTGAAACGTGATTAGGAACAGCACGATGCAGTAGCCCGCGGTGATGGAGCGGATGTCGGGATTCTTCATGTACTTCATCACCGCAGCCAGAGGCGCGAGCAGCATCCCGAAGAACAGGATGATCCCGAGCACGCCCGTCGACGCGAACATCTCGACGTAGGTGTTGTGGGCCTGCAGCTCAAGGGTCTGCTGGCGCACGTGGTCGTTTCGGGCCCGTTCGACTATCGGGTCATACGAGCCCGGGTAGTTGCCTATGCCGATGCCGAACGCGGGGTGTTTCAAACCCTGCGTGTAGGCCTTTTTCAGCAAGAGGATGCGGATCTCGTCGCTGTCGGTGCGGTCGCCTTTGGTGCTTTGGGAAAGGCGACTCGCGGCCGGTAGCCACGAGATCGTCACGTTTGACAACACGTTGAACATGAGAAACGCAACGGCCGCGGCCACGGCGATGCGGGGCCCGACCGGCTTGCCGGACTTGCCGGGGGTGAGCATGAACAGTACGACGGGGCAGAGGATCAGCGCGAGCATGCCCGCGCGTCCCCTGCTCGAAATGAGCCACGCGATCGTGCCGCCCACGTACGCGTACCGCGTGAGTTTGCGCCACCCGAGGAAGGAACCAGCGAGCGCGGCCGGCACCACGCTGACGACGATCATGTCGACGATGTTGCGGTGTGTCTTGAGTAGTTCTTCAGACGGAGTGAGGGCCGGGTGGCCTTGCATGGCCCGCTGCAACGCGGCGAGCAGATAGAAGATGGCGCCGAACGCGATCCCCTTGAACAGCGCGCGAAACAGACGTGGGTTCTGCACCAACACCGCGATGCCGGGGATCAGCAAGAACCAAATCAACTGCGCGCTCGATTCCTCGAAGCTCGCGTGGATTCGCTGACCGAACTCGTCACGGACATCCGAAGCGATCAGCCCGATCACGCCGATCACGACAAACGGCACGGCCCAACGCACGTATTTCCGCACTATCGGATGGGTGACGCCCTGCCACCAACCGAAGACGCCGAAGAGGATCGCGAGCGCGAGGCCGATGTGCAGCTGCCCGAATTTGGAGTCGAAGAACCGCGCGAGGGTCGTCGTGACACCCAGCATCCACGCGGCCGCCACCATCAACCGGTCGCCCACCCGGGTGGACGGATGCTCGATGCGATCGAGGATGTCGAGGTTGCCGCGCGCCGTGTTGCGGCGACTCAGCTGCGGCGGTTGCACGGGTTGACACTAAACGCCGGGAGCGGCCGGTAGAAGTAGCCTGCCCCGATGGGCACCGGGCCGCATCTCGCGGTTCTCATCCCCGGTTGCGGCGAGTTGCGCGATGGCGGCATAGCCGTGTCCAGCCGTATCGGTCCCGTGGTCGAGCGACTCTGCGAGTTGGTTGGCACCACCACGCTGCTCGCCTACGAGCCGCCCCCGGTCGGAGCCAAGCAGGAAGACCGCGTCGACTTCATCATGCGGCCGTCAAACCTCGACACGGTCCGCTTCGTGTCGCTCGGGCCCAAGGGCAGCTGGCGGGATGTCATGTCTCGGCGGCGACGGGTAGCTGCGATTGTGAACGACCTGAGCGGCGAGTGGGATCTGCTCTTCCTGCCACTGACCAACCGGCGCGTGGGCACCGTGTTTCAGCACTCGAAAACCAGACGGATCGTCAGCCAGATCGGCGGGCACACGCCGACGGTTATCCGCGACGTGCCGGCGCCGTTCTATAAGACGGTGCTACCGCGGGTCGTGGCCGCGCTCGCCGAGCGCCAATACCGGCGCATTGCGCGCGAAGCCCTGTTCTTCGTCAACGGGGAGGCGTTGCTGCCCTATTACGCGAAGCCGGGCACGAACGTGCAGGTGCTGCGCAGCTCGGCGCGGCGCGCCCGCCACACGTACGCAGTGGCCGACCGGTTCCAAGGTGACCCGCACCTGCTGGTCGTCTCGCGCATCACCGCGCCGAAGGGCGTGTACGACGCGCTCGAAGCATTCGCGTTGTTGCGAGCGGACGCGCTGCCGACGGCGACGCTGCACATGGTGGGCAACGGCGACGCCGAGGCCGGCCTGCGGGCGCGCGCCGCCGAACTCGGACTGGCCGACGCCATCGTGTGGCACGGGTGGGTTGCTCCCGGTGACGACCTCTACGCGATCTTCCGCGACATGGACGTGTTGCTGATGCCGTCGCTGGCTGAGTCGTTGCCCAAGACGATCTGGGAGAGCATGGCGCACTCCGTCCTCGTGGTCTCGACCCCGGTCGGCGCGATCCCGCACGTGTTCAACCACGACGAAGACCTGTTGTTCGTGCCCGTGCATGACCCGGCGGCGATAGCGGCGGCGGTTGAACGGCTCGCAACGGACCCGGCGTTGCGCCAGCGACTCATCGCGCGCGGGCTCGAGACCTCCGCACAGGTCACCGTCGAGGCGGTCGCGCAGCAACTGCTCGACCTCGTCGCGGCGCGCTGGCCCGAACTCCAAACCGCGCGTGGCTAGCCACGACGGGGCGCGGCCGCTCGACCTGTTGATCTTGTCGCCGACCATCGCGCCACCCCACGGCGGCGTGCAGCGCGTCACCGAAGACATCGCGCTCGCGTTCGCCGATCAGCGGGTGCTCGTGGTGGGCGTCAGTGCCGAACCCTCGCGCGACCCGCGTATCCGAGTGGTGCGGCAGTGGCCCACCAAGATCGGTAAGGCCTTGACGCTGCTCCGATTCTTCGCGATCGCGGCGGGCGAGCTGCGCAAGCAGCCCAAGCTGGTGCAGGCGATGACGTGGCGGGCCGCGCTGCCGATGCTCGTGTTCGGGCGCCGCCGCCCGATGGTGCTGTTCTGCCACGGCGCCGAGCTGATCCGCACCAAGGGCGGCCCGATCGCGGCGCGCTTGCGTGTGCGGGTGCTGGCGCGCGCGGATGCGGTAGTGGCGAACTCGCGCTACACGGCCGCGCTCGTGCGTGAGGTCGGCGGCCGCGAAGCCACGCTCACGCATCCGCCGCTACGAGCGCTGCCCGCGGAGGTCGCGACACGTGCGCATGGCGATCGACCCGTCCGCGTGCTCAGCGTGGGGCGCTTCGTCGCGAACAAAGGCCACGATCGGTTCGTCGCCGTGATGGCGGAGGTGCGGGCGCGCGGCGCGAGTGTCACCGCGACGATCGCAGGCACGGGCCCGAACGAGTCGGAGCTGCGCCGTCTCATTGATGAGCGTGGGCTCGCAGATACGGTGGCCCTCGTGGTCGCACCGTCGGACGCCGAACTCGCGCAGCTGTACCGCGACGCCGACGTGTTCGCGCTGCTGTCCACGCCGGTGGCCGGCGAAGTCGAGGGCTGGGGCATCGCGTTTCTCGAAGCGGCGGGTTACGGATTGCCCGTGGTCGCGGGCCGTTCGGGCGGCGCCGCCGAAGCCGTGGAAGACGGTGTTACCGGCGTGGTGGTCGACACCGACGACGAAGCCGTCGACGCGCTGATCACGTTCGCGGACGACGCCGATCGCCGGCGCACGTTCGGCGACGCGGGACGAGCGCGCGTGACGCGGTTCTTGTTGCCCGAGTTCCGCGCCACGCTCGCAGAGGTCTACGCCGCCGTAGCCCGTGGGGAGCGGCTGTGAACGTCGGGTACTACTTCCACCCGCAGGCTGTGTTCAGCGCCGACGGGACGACGGCAAAAACCGAGGCGCACTGGGGTTTGTTCATCGCCGCTCTGGCGGCGGAAGTAGGGCAGGTCACGTATTTCGCGCACTCCAGCGAAGGCACCGGCAACGGGCTCGAGACCTTCGAGTTGGGCCCGGCCCGCAACGTGAAGGTCGTGAACCTCGGGCCGCGTCGGCGGCGGCCGCTGATGTACCTGTTTCCCTGGCCGAACCTGCGTCACTTCCAACCGAAGAAGAACGGGCTCGACGCGATGATCGTCCGCGGCCCGACCTCACTGCTGCCCGCGTTCGCCCGGCGGGCGCGACGAGCCGGTATCCCCACGCTCGGGTTGCTGGTCGACGACACGTCGAACTGGCAGGGCCGCACCGGCCAACCGGGCTGGCGGGTCGCGCTGATCAAGGTGTGGCTGTGGTGGCAGGCCAAGGCGATCGCGAACGTGGGGCGCAAGTCGCTGATGATGGCCATCTCGAAGTCGATCGTGCGCGACCCGTGGTATCGGCGGACGGTGCCGATGCGCACGTCGTCGTTCTCGCAGGCCGACCTCACCGGCCCCGACGCGCGTACGCGGCCGTTTCCGTCGCCCGGCGAACGCGTCCGTCTGCTCTACACGGGGCGCATTGCGTCGGAGAAGGGTCTGTTCGAACTGTGCGACGCGATCGACCTGCTGGTGGCCGAGGGCTACGACGTCGAGTGCGACCTGGCCGGAGCGGTGTACGTGGATGACCCGACCATTCACACGCTGGAAGCGCGCATCGCGCAGGGCCTGAGCGACCGCGTGACGTTCCTGGGTTTCCTCGAAGCGGGCCCGCAGTTGTTGGGTGCGTACGAACGAGCCGACGTGTTCGTGTTGCCCACGTGGGGCGAAGGCGCGGTGACGCGCACGATCAAGGAAGCGTTCGCCAAAGGCCTGCCCGTGGTGACCACGACGATCCGCGAGATCACCGAGTTCCTGACCGACGGCGTCGAAGCCGTGCTCGTGCCCCGCAAGGACGCGCGGGCGTTGGCCGACGGAATCAAGCGCGTGATCGACGACGCCGCGTTGCGCGACCGCATGACCAAGGCCGGCTTTGATTGGGTGCAGGACTACACGAACGAGGCGAGCGCGGCGCTCATGGCCGGGTACGTGCGCGACGAAGTCGCGCGCGGGCTTCGCTAGGTTCCGGGACCGTGGCCCGGGTAACGGTTGTGACCGCGGCCAAAAACGCGGCCGCGTTCGTGGCCGACACCATTGCGTCTATCCAAGCCCAAACCTTTCAGGACTGGGACTACGTCGTGGTCGACGACGCGTCAACCGACGCCACGGCCGAGATCGTCGAGCTCTATGCCGCGGGCGACGCGCGCATCAAGCTGGAGCGGCTCGATCAATCTGTCGGCGCCTACGCCGCCGCGAACACGGCGATGCTGCACGCCAACAGCGCCTACTTGGCCCGCCTCGACGCGGACGACATCGCCGTGCCCGGGCGGCTGCAACGCCAGCTCGACGCGCTCGCCGCCGCACCGCACGCGCGCGGGTGCACCGGCGCGTGGCGCGCCATCGACGAGCAGGGCGCCGACATCGGGACCGCGCGCCCGGTGCGTTCGCACAGCAACGCGGTTCTGAAGTGGACGTTTTGCGTTCGTTCGAACCTGGTGCACTCCACGATGCTGGTGGACACCGAATGGTTCCAAGCGTTCGGCGGCTACGGGCCCGAGCGCTACGCGGAGGATTTCCGGATCTGGGGTGCGCTGGTACGCGAGGGAAGACTCGCGGTCGTCGACGACGTGTTGGTGCGGTACCGGATGCACGCCGACCAGATCACCGCCGCACCCGGCGTGCGCGACCAACCCGAGCGCCAGCGCGTCCGCCTCGACCACCTCCAACGATGCGCACCCGGTGACTGGACGCTCGAGGACGCTCGCGACCTTCGCTACGTCGGGCGACCCGCGCCCTTCCATCTACGGCGCGGCCTCGAACTGTTGGCTCGCTGGGACGCGGCGTGGCGGGCGGACGCCACTCTCGACGCCGGCGACCGCAAGGAATTGGCCGCGCTCAGCGGCCGTGCCTACTTGGCCCAGCTGCGCCAAGCGCGTTCGGGCCGTCCACGCGAGGTCGCGACCGAAGCAGTGCGGCACTGGCCGCGCGCTGTCCGCGCCCTGCGCGATGTTGGCGCCGACCGAACCGCCCGCTGGGAGTAGGACGCGATCAGCGGTCGCGGAGCACCTTCGCAGGCACGCCGCCGACGACGACGCCGGCGGGAACGTCCTTCGTCACCACCGAGGCTGTGCCCACGATCGCGCCGTCGCCCACCGTCACCCCGGGCAACAGGAACGCGCGAGCTCCGATCCACACGAGTTCGCCCACCGCGATCGGTTTCGCTTCGAAGCCTTGCGCCGTAACGGGCATGTCGACGTTGTCGTGGCGGTGACCCCACGTAAGTAACACGCTCTCGAATCCGATCGTTGCGCCCGCGCCGATGCTGAGCCCCGCGCGCGCATCCAGCACCGAATCGCGGGACACGTTCGCGCCATCGCCGATCGTCAGCCCCTTCGGCCCGTAGACACGTACGCCCGGACCGATCCGCACGCCGTCACCGATAGTGGCGCCGGCACGGCGAAGCAGCGGGATTCGGAACCGCGAGCCCCGCCGGTTCGGCAAACCGGAAATGAGAAACCACGCGACGCGAAACGCCTTGGACGGATCGGGAAACCGAGTGTCGCTCGGACGGGATGCGTCGTCGCTCATCGCTGCACCACAAGGTCCACCAGCCCACGGTAAAAGCCGTAACCCCAACCCAAGTGCATGGCCGGAAAGATGAGCGGTAGATGCTTGCGATCGCCGCGGCCCACCTTGCGCGCCGTCAATGCCGAGGCGACGGCAACGCCGAGTACGTAGGGGGCGATCATGATCGCCGACAGCATCAGCCGCGCCGGCGCGATCACCACGGCGAGCACGAGCCACGCCACCAACGCGGGCGCCACGAGGTGGCGGATCGCAATCGAGCGCGGGTGCATCGCCATCACCTTGGCCTTGCCCCGGCCGTAGCGGACGTACTGCTTCCACAGATCGCCGACGGACTGACGGCAGAGCCAGTCGATGCGCAACGCCGGGTCGAAGAGCAGTTCGTGGCCGGCGTCGCGGATGCGCCAGTCGAACTCGAAGTCCTGGTTCACCTTGAGCTTCTCGTCCCACCCGCCGATCGAGCGGGCGAGGTCGACGGGGTACGCGCCGAACGGGATGTGGTCGACGGACTGCACGCCGGTGCCGTGGTGGTACGTCGAGTTGCCCACGCCGAACGGCGACGCCATCGCCACCGCGATCGCGCGCCCCGCCGAGGTGATGCCGACGCCGTCCTTGCGGCCGCCGACGCCGCCCCACTTGTCCTCTTTCAGGTGCGTCACCGCGATGTCCACGTATTCGGGCGGCACGGTCGAGTGCGCGTCGACGCGCACGAGCCACTTGCCTTTCGCCTCGCGCAAGCCCACGTTGAGGCTGACCGGCGTGATCGCGGCCGGGTTCGACGCCAGCCGCACCCGCGGGTCGCGCGCCGCGTACTCGCGCACGATGTCGGCCGTCTTGTCGGTGGACGCCCCATCCACGACCACGACGTCGAGGTTCGTGTAGGTCTGGGCGAGGATCGAATCGAGGCAGTCGCCGAGGTGCACTTCTTCGTTGCGCGCCGGCACGAGAACCGTCACCAGGGGCGCCACCCCGCCATTGTCACGCATCGCACACCTCGCGGTAGACCGCTTCGATCGCGTCGATGCTCACGTCGCGCGAATACGTCCGCTCGATGAAGGCGCGGCCGGCGCGGCCAAGTTGTGCCCGCAGCACCGCGTCGTCGGCAAGACGCGTAAGCGCCAACGCCGCCGCCTCGACGTCGTCGGCTTCGACCACTAGGCCGGTCTCGTCGGCGCGCACCACTTCGGGCAGGCCCCCCACGCGTGTGGTCACGACCGGCAGGCCGCACGCCGACGCTTCGGCGGGCGCCACCCCTTGCGCTTCGACCGAACCGTCTTCGGCGACCCGTCCCATGTGCAGGAACGCGTCCGCCGCGTGGAGCGCGGCGAGCGTCTGCTCGTGGGTCTGCACTCCGGCGAACGTCGTGATGTCGTCCACGCCGAGCTCGCGGGCCAACGCTTCGAGTTCTGCGCGCAGGTCTCCGTCTCCCACGATCGTGTAGCGCAGTTTCGGAATCTGGGGCCGGGCCGCCGCGATCACGCGCAGGGCGAGGTCGTGGCCTTTGAACGGCACCAAACGTCCCACCGACACCACCGCGAAACCATCGTGGGCAACGGCGGCCGGACTGAACGCGGCCGTGTCGACGCCCATCGGCCAGAGGCGGATGTTGTCTGCGGGCAAGCCGAGCTTTGCCACGACGCCGCGCATGAACGCGGTTGTCGCGGTGACGCGGGCGGCCCGGTCGAGGGGCGCGTACAGGCCGGGACGGCGCGGACCGTGCACGAGCGCGTCGCGACCGTGAAACGTGGCCACGAGCGGCGCGCGGAAGAACCCGCGTCGACGCACCTCGGCCGCCGCGAGCGCGCCGGCCCCGAAGTGCGCGTGCACGACGTCCACCGGGCCGATGCGCCGCAGCCGCGCCGCGAACAGCACCCGCCAGGCGAAACTCGCCGGCGCCACCGCTTGGCGCGTGAGCGCAAACGCCCACAGCTTCGGCCCGCCCGTCGCGAACAGCCGGGCCACCAGGATGATCTTGGCCACGGTGGTGCTCGGGTAGGTGGCCGGGGTCGGCGCGGTGCGGTCGACCACCGCCAGCACTTTGGGCGAGAACGTCCGGCCGGGTCTGCGTGGCACCACCGGCACGACCACGACGTCGTGACCGCGGGCGAGCAATCCCTCGACGTGCGTGACCACAAACGTCTCCGAGGGCATCGGGAATTCGTTGACTACGACACAGACCCGCACGCGACGGCGACTGTATCGTCGCAGGTGCAATGAGCGGGCCCGAGCTGATCCTCATCGAATTCAACGAACTGAGCCCGACCCTGTTGCGCCAGTTCATGGACGCCGGCGAGCTGCCGAATTTCCGTTCCTTCTACGAGGCGTCGACCGTGTACACCACCGACGCCGAAGAAGAGGGCGCCGCGCTCGAGCCCTGGGTGCAATGGCCCACCGTCCACTCGGGCCTGCGCTATTCCGAACACGGCGTTCTGAAGCTCGGCGAGGGTCGCCGCCTTACCGAACCGGGCATCGCGCAACTGCTGGCCGACCGGGGCATCCGCGTCGGCGTGATGGGCAGCATGAACACGAACTACGGCGAACTGGACGGCTTCGTCGTGCCCGATCCGTGGGACCCGGTTGGGAAGGCCACGCCCGCGTTTCTGCAGCCGTACTTCGAGTCCGTCGCAGGACAGGTTCAGGAGTCGTCGCGCGATGGTGGCGACAGCCGCGCCGACCTCGTGAAGCTCGGTGTGTTCCTGGCGCGCCATGGCCTGTCGTTCGGCACGGCGAGGCGGGCCGCGCTCCAATTGCTCGCCGAACGACGCGACCGCGGCGTGAAGTGGCGCCGGGGCATGCTGCTCGACAGCTTGCAGTACGACCTGTTTCGTTACCTCTGCAAGCGCACCGATGTCGGCTTCGCCACCTTCTTCTCGAACAGCACCGCGCACCTCATGCACTACTACTGGCGCGACATGCAGCCCGACGCCTTCGACGTCAAACCTCCGGCCGACAACCATCAATCGCTGCGGTCCGCGGTGCTGGACGGATACCGCGCCATGGATGGTCTCCTCGCTCGCTTCACGCGCGACTTTCCGAACTCACTGCTCGTGTTTTGCACGGCGCTCAGCCAGCAGCCGTGGCGGGAGGCGACCAAGTGCACGTTCCGGCCGCGTGACTTCAACGAATTCCTGTCCTTCGCCGGCGTCGACCTCAGCGCCGTGTCTGTGTACCCGGTGATGGCGGAACAGTTCCGCGTCGTCTGCACCTCCGAGACCGAGGCCGAAGCGGTCCGGCAGAAATTGCTGGGCCTCAGCTGTGGCGAGCAGCCGCTCATGACGGCGCGCTGCGACGGCGTGCAGGTGTTCACGGGGTGCCGGCTGCATGAGCCGGTCGCCGCGGGCCAAACCGTCGGCGGACCCAACGGCACGCGGCCCTTCGACGACCTGTTCCACATGGTGAGCACGATGCGCAGCGGAAAGCATCACCCCGACGGCGCGTTGTGGATCAGGAACCACCACCACCAAGTCGTGCCGGAGAAGGTTGCGCTCCGCCGCGTCGCGCCGACGGTGTTGCAGAAGTTCGACGTGCCGATCCCGCCGCGCATGACGGGCGAGCCACTGCCGATCTAGGCCGTCCGGTACCTTTGCCCGCATGGCCGGCAGCGAACGCGACACCGACCTCTCGGCGCGCACCGAAGCGGTGCAGGACGCGCAGCTCAACCCCGCGCAGCGCCTCTCGGTGTTCGACCCGTCGCGTAGCCCGCTCTTCGAACAGTTGGGCTTCGTGGTCGGCGCGCCGCGCAGCGGCACTACGTGGTTGCAGCAACTGCTCTTCGTGCACCCGCTCGTCACCACCGGTGGCGAGAGCCACCTGTTCTGCGAGGGGTTGCCCGAGGTGTTCGACAACTTCACGTATCGCGATGCGTCGTCACACTTGTCCTCGTGGGTGTCGGAACCTGAGCTGCTCACGGCGGCCCGGTCGTTCTGCGACGCCGTATTCACCGCGCAGCGCGATGGCACGCGACCCGAGGCGCGGATCGTGTTGGAAAAAACTCCCGCGCACATGCCCGGTCAGTCGGCGCTGCAGGCCCGCATCTATCCCGACGCGCGCTATGTCCACATCATCCGGGACGGGCGCGACACCGCGGCGTCTCAGTCCACGCTGTGGAGCCGCCAGATGCGCGAGTACTCCAATCCAGGACGGGTGGCCGCGGGCTGGGCCGACACTGTGCGTGAGATCCGTTCGTTGTTCGGCGGATTCGCGTACCTCGAGTTGAAGTACGAGGACATCGTGCGCGACACCCCCGCCGCGCTGGCTCGGATCTTCGACCACTTCGGCCTGCCCTACGACGACGCGCTGTGCCAGGCCGCGGCGAACTTCGGCAAGGCGCCTGTTAACACCGCGCCCAGTTCGGCCGACGTCGGCGTGCGCAAGCACGCGGGCAACGTGCTCGCCGAGCGCGCCGTGGCCCGGTCTGCCGGCGATCTGCTGATCGAACTCAGTTACGCGAACGCCGACGAGGTGCGCCGACTGGCGTCGCAGCGCAGCCTGGAAACCGTTACCGCCGATGCGCGCGACGCGATCTCGTCCACCATCGAAAAGGGCAAGCACGCGTGGACCGACGGCCGCGCGCGATTGCGCAAGCGGGCCAAGCGCAAGAAGCTCGCCCCGTCCCACGCGGTCGGCAAAGCGATCGCCGACGGCATCGAGTGCAAGGACGCGAGCGTGATCGCGCGGGGCCTCGCGTCGAGCGTGCGCTTCGACGGTCAGGCCACCCCGGCCGACGACGTCGCCGGCAAGCTCGTCGAGCGCTTCGCCGGCTACCGCTTGACCGGCCGGCGCACCGAACCCGGTTTCGTGCAACTCACCGCGATCGCCGACGACGGCACCCGCGTCATCATCCGCGCCGAACTGAAGAACGGCGCCGCCACGGTCGTCGACATCCGCGCTTAGCGAGCGACCTCGCGGTAGATCGCTTCGTGCTGGGGGCCGATCGACTGCACCCAGTCCCAGGTGTGGGCGCGGGCGACGCAGCGATCGGCGATGTCGGGTTCGCCCGCCATGGCCAGCACGTCGGTGAGGGCCGCGGCTAGGGCGGGGGCGTCGCCGTAGGCGACGATGCGCCCGACCTCGTTCGTGACGATCTCGTCCGCGCCTCCGCCGGCGCAGCCGACCACGGGCGTGCCGCTCGCGAGCGATTCGGCGAGCGCGAGCCCGAACGCCTCGTTGCGCGACGGCAACACGGTCACGTGCGCTTCGGCGTATTTGCGGGGCAGGTCCTCGGGGTCACCGGCGCCGACGTTGTCTATGCGGTCGCGGTACGGATCGATCGCGGCGCCGACGCGTTCGAACGCCCAGCCGGCGTCGCCGGGGCCCGACAGCATCAAGCGCACCGTTGGGTGTGAAGCGGCGACGATTGCGAACGCGGCGAGCAACACGTCGAGGCCCTTCACCGGCGCCAGCGCCGAGGCAAACAAGATCGTTGGTGTCGCGTGCCGCGGCCGCGGCGCGTAACGGTCGCTGCGCACGCCGGGCGCGAGCACCGTGGGCGTCCGCCCGAACGCGGCGTGCACGTCCCGCGCGACCTGCGGAGACAGGGCGGTCACCGCGCCGGCGCGAGCAATTGCCTCGGTCAGCATGCGCTTCTTGGTGGCGTGGCCTTCCAGCAACTCCTCGCTGGGGTGACCCAGCAGCGTGAACACCACCGGCTGACGGGCCAGCCGGGCCGCGAGCGCCGAGGTCGGCATCAACGCGTGCACGACGTCGTACCGGTGGCGCATCAGGGTGGGCAGCACGCGGGCGCCAAACGTGTCGGGCGCGCGGAGCTTCACGCCGGCCCGCCAGACCACGACGTCGGGCAGTTGCCGCAGCCGCCGGTTCGCGCCGTGCACCACGTCGACCACGCCGCCGCGTCCAGCCGTGCCCGTGATCACGTCGACGTCGTGGCCCTGACCTCGGAGGTACCACTGCAAGTCGTCGAGGTAACGCTCGCCGCCCCGGCGCACGTCGGGCCAAGCGAAGGGGTGAACCAGCGCGACCTTCACGGCGTTACGAGTGTGTCGCGCTGATCGCCATGTGCTCGGCGATCTGCTGCGGGCCGATCGTCGGGTCCTGATAGAAGCGCACCGACTCCGCGATCGACTCGTCGAGTGTCCACGCCGGTTCCCACGACAGGTCTTTGCGGGCGAGGGACGGGTCGAGCGTGAGCAAGCCGGCCTCGGCTGCGTTGTCCTCGCGCTGCACCACGATCCGATCCTGCGACGCGCCCCAGTGCTTCACCACGGATTGCGTCACTTCGATCACGGTGGCCGCGCCGCCCGCGTGCGCGAAGTTGTACGCCGGCGCCAGCGCGCGGCCTTCGAGCATTGCCGCGCCCAACAGCAGGTACCCGTACGCGCAATCCAGCACGTGTTGCCACGGCCGCACCGCGTCGGGACGGCGCAGCGTGATGTTCTCGCCCGCCTCCAGTGCCCGCGCGATGTCGGGGATCAGCCGGTCGGCCGACCAGTCCCCGCCGCCGATCACGTTGCCGGCCCGCACCGACACGACCGGCGCGTCGTGAAAGCCCATCAACGTCGGGGACCGGTAGGGACGGATGGCTAGTTCCGCGGCCGACTTCGAAGCGCTGTAGGGGTCGTGCCCGCCGAGCCTGTCCGCCTCGACGAACGGCTTACCGGTCTCGTTGTTTTCGTACACCTTGTCGGTGGTGATGCACACCACGCCGCGCACACTTTCGATGGGCAGCGACGCCTCGAGCACGTTGACCGTGCCCATCACGTTCGTGTTGAACGTGGACCGGCGGTCGACCCAGCTCAGCCGCACCAGCGGCTGCGCCGCGAGGTGGAACACCAAGTCCGGCGCGCAGGCGGCGAGCGCGGCGTCGGTCGCGGCGGCGTCGGTGACGTCGCCGCGCGTCGAGGTGGTGAATGAGTCGACGCCGAGATCGTGGAACGCGCCCCGCACGGGCGGATCGTGCGCGAAGCCGTGCACGTCGGCGCCGAGTTCGTGCAGCCAGGCCGAAAGCCACGCACCCTTGAACCCGGTGTGGCCGGTGACCATTACGCGGGCGCCGTCCAGCGCGGTCAATCGAGAGTGGCTCATGGTTCACCCACATTAGGAAGGTGCGCCCGGTACCACTCGATCGTCTCGGTCAGGCCCTGTTCGAGCGTGCGCGAGGGCGCCCACCCCAAGAGTTCCTTCGCCTTGTCGACCGCGGCCACGACCACGGGAACGTCCACGGGTCGTTCTTCCAACGCACCGAACAGCGGCTTTACCGGGTTGCCCATGAGGGACAGGATCAGTTCGGCCAACTCGCGGATCGAGATGTCCTGCCCGCATCCGAGGTTGATCACTTCGCCGTCGACGTCAGGCGCACACGCGGCGGTCACGATGCCAGCGGCGACGTCGTCCCCGAAATTGAACTCGCGCCGCGGCGTCCCCAGGCGCATCGGGATGTCCTCGCCGCGAAGCGCGGACAGGATCACGTCGGGCACCACGCGGTTCGGCGGTTGTCCCGGCCCGTACGCGTTGAACAATCGCAGCACCACCGCGTCGGCGGCGAGGCATGCGACTTCGGCTTGATGCTTCGAGCGCGCGTAGGGCGACAACGGGTTCACCGGACCGTCCTCGGCAAATGGCGTCGGCCCGTGCCCGTAGACGTCTGCGGTTGACGCGAACACGAATCGCTCGCATCCGTTGGCGTGCGCGGCGTCGAGCAGCGCCACCGTCGCGTCGAGGTTGGCCGCGAAGCACTCGGCCTCGTGCGTCCACGACAGACCGATGTCGGTAAACCCGGCGAGGTGGATCACCCGCTGCGGTTCCACCGATTGCACGAGACGCAGCACCGCGTGGACATCGCGTCCGTTGATCGCGTGCACGTCCGCCTCATGCGCGTTGAGTTGGTCGACGACGCGCGTACCGAGAAAACCGGTCGCGCCGGTTACGAGGACGCGGGTGCTTCGGAGCGCATCCAAGGCGGGTCCCCGTCCGCGCAAAGCGCAGTGAGTTCGAGTGCGTCCTTATACGTGTCCATCGACTTCCAAAAACCCGTGTGCTTGTAGACGAACAGTTCGCCGTCGGCCGCGAAGGCCGGCAACACGTCGCGCTCGAGGTCCTCGCCCGGGTCGGGCCACGTGTCGAAGCAGCGCTTGTCGAACACGAAGAACCCGGCGTTGATGTAGTGGTCCGGCAGCTTCGGCTTTTCCCGAAAGCCTTCGACCTTGCCGCTGCCGTCGAACACCACGGTGCCGTACTGGGATGGGAGCGGCACCGTCGTCATGGTCGCGTAGCCGCCGTGCGCGTGGTGATGGGTGAGCGTGCCCTCGAGGTCGACGTCGCCCAAACCGTCCGAATAGGTGACGAAGAAGGTGTCGCCAACGTGATCGGCAATCTTGCGCACGCGACCACCGGTGTTCGTTTCCTCACCCGTGTCGATCACGTCGACGGTCCAGTCGTTCTCGAGGCCTTCGGCGAAGTCGACGACCGCTTCGTGCTTGTAGCCCGTGGCGAGCACGAAGTCGGTGAAGCCGTGCGCCGCGTACAGCTCCATCACGTGCTGCACGACGGGCTGGCCATTCACCTCGAGCAGAGGCTTCGGCACTGACACCGTCTGTGGATAGGCGCGGGTCCCCTTACCACCGCACAAAATGACCGTCCGGACCGTCATGGCAGCGAGAGCGTACCTATACGCGCGTGGCTGACAGAATGCGCCCGCCATGGCGTTGGATCCCGAGCCGCAAATCGCGGAAGTCGCTGACAGCGCGCGCTACGCCAGCACGACCCCGGCGATCAGCGTGTTGATCTCGACCTTCCGCCGCCCGCATTACTTGCCCGGGCTGCTCGACTGCCTCGAAGCGCAGGCTCTCGACCCGGCGCACTTCGAAGTGGTCATCGTGGACAACGCGTCGAACGACGCCACGTGGGCCGCGTTACAAGTGCGGGCCGCGTCGACCCCGCTCGCGTTTCGCGCCGGACGCGTCGAAGTGAACGGCGGCCCCGCCACCGGTCGCAACGCCGCCCTCTCGCTGGCGCGCGCGGAGCTGGTCGCGTTCACCGACGACGACACGTTGCCCGAGCCCGCGTGGGTGGCCGAGATGCTCACGGCGTTGGTCGACGGGCCCCACCTGGTGCAGGGCCGCACCGAACCGGCGCCCGGCACGCGCGGCCCGTGGGACCACACCGTCGCCGTGCGGGCGAACACGCCGTTTTTCGAGACCTGCAACATCGGCTATCGCCGCGACGAGTTGATTGCGGCCGGTGGGTTCCGTCCGCTCGAGGGCTACCGACCGGGCCGGGGCGGCACGCCGTTCGGCGGCGAGGACACCGTGGTCGGTTGGGACGTGTTGCGCGCCGCCAACGCCGAACCCGCGTTTGCCGACAATGCGGTGGTGCATCACCGCATCGAGCCGCGCGATTTCAAGGGCTGGCTGCACGTGAAAAAAGGGATGGCGATCTTTCCCGCGCTCATCGCGAACGTCCCCGAGATGCGCCGCTTCATGTTCTGGCGCTACTTCTTCACGGCGCGCACCGCGGCGTTCGACCTCGCGGTCGTCGGCGACCTGATCGCCGTCGCGCTGCGCTCGCCCGTCCCCCTGTTGCTCATGCTTCCGTACCTCCTGATGCTGGCCCCGCGCCGCCGCGGCGGGCTGCGCAACTGGGCGTGGCGACTTGGGCGAATTGTCCTCGGCGACGTGCACGCGGCGTGGAGTCTGTTGAAGGGCACGATCCGCTACCGACGAATCGTGCTTTGAGCGAAAACTGTTAGAAACACCCGATGGCTGACGACACCTCGCGCCTTCAGCAAACGTTCGAGAAGATCGGACGCCGCCGCGACAACCCGATCGTGAAGAAAGCGGTGCGCGCCGCACGCGCGTTGGTGCACGGCTACGAGGGCGGCGCGGCGCTGCGCAACATCGAAGGCAACGGCGAAGCCCGGGTGCTGCAGAAGCTGGGACCCACCCTCAACGTGGTGCTCGACGTCGGCGCCAACGTCGGCGACTGGACCAAGATCGCGATTGATGCCGGCGCGAAGAGCGTGCACTCCTTCGAGATCTCACCGGCCACGTCGAGCGGCCTCACGCAGCGCTACGCAGGCGAAAGCCGCGTCACGATCAACTCGTTCGGCCTGAGTTCCGCCCCGGGCACGGTCACGATCCACCACTACCCCGACTACCCGGCGCTCACGACGATGACCGAGTATCCGCACGACGCGAAGTCCGTCGCCGTCGACGTGCCCGTGCGCACCGGCGACAGCTATCTCGCCGACAACAACATCGAGCACGTCGACCTACTCAAGATGGACGTCGAGGGCGCCGAAGGGCTGGTCATCGAAGGGTTCAAAGAGTCGTTCGCGCGGCAAGCGATCAGCGCGGTGCAGTTCGAATACGGCCGCGTCTCGATCCTCACGAAGTACCTCCTGCACGACTTCTATGCGGACCTGACCAAGCACGGCTTCACCGTGGGGCGCATCACCGCCGAGGGGGTGGTGTTCATGCCGTATCAGATGTCGATGGAACGCTTCAACGATTCGAACTGGCTCGCCGTGCACGAATCACACCCCGAACTCATCGACCTCGTCACCTAGGACGCGCGTGCGCATCACGCTCACCAACCCGTACGCGTGGCCCGACGTGCGCCGCGGATCGGAATCGCTCATGCACGGGCTCGGCTCGTGGCTGCGCGCCAACGGCCACGACGTCTCGATCCTGGCCGGCGGGTCGAAGAACCACTCCTATGAGATCGACGGTCTGCCGTACCGCACGGTGAAGGCGTCGGACATGACGTGGCTCGGCAAGGAGTACGTGCCGCCGGTGACGATGATCGGCCCGATGAAGCGCGCCCTCAAGGGCATCAAGCCCCAAGTGGTGCACGCGTTCTCGTACCACGACGCCAGCGCGGCGAAGAAGGCGAAGCTGCCCTACGTCCTCACGATCGGCGGCATCATCACACTGCCGTGGCGCAACCCGAAGCAGTTCGAGTTGTTCAAGGACGCATGCGCGCACGCGGTGCTGATCATCTGCCCGAGCCAGGCGTGCGCCGACGCGTTGAAGACCGATTATGGCTTCGACGCCGAGGTCGTCCCCCACGGCCTCGACGTCGCGTCGTTCGCACCGACGCAGGACCGCGAGACGGGCCGCATCTTGTGCACGGCGACGCCGAACGACACGCGTAAGCGGGCGGACTTCCTCGTGACCGCGTTCGGCAAAGCCGCGGCGAAGAACGCGGACGCGCATCTCGTGTTTTGCGGCGCGGCGGACGACGACGTGCAACAACGGCTGCGGGCGCTGCTACCGGCGAAACACCGGGACAAGCTGACGTTCCTCGGCGACCTCGGCCCCGAAGAATTGCGCCACGAGTACGCCCGGGCCTCGCTTACCGCGTTGACCAGCCTGAACGAAGCATTCGGCATGGTGCTTATCGAGTCGCTCGCCGCGGGCACGCCGGTGGTGGGCACGCGTTCGGGCGCGCTGCCCGAGATCGTCACGAATGACGTCGGTGCGTTGTCCGAGCCCGACGACGCGAACGAGTGCGCGCGCCAAATCCTCTTCCTGCTCGAGGAGAGCGGCCCGGCGTTGAGCGCACGCTGCATCAAGCGCGCGCAGCACTACGACTGGGCCGCGATCGGCCCGCAGATCGTGGCGATATACGAGCGCGTTATAACGCGTTGGTAGCGCGCGCCTCGCGGAAGAACTCACTCATCTCGGCCAGCTCCTCCAGTGTGCAGAACGCCTCGCGCTTGCCGTCGCGCAACACCAGCACGCGGTCGCAGTGCCGCAACGTGGACAGACGGTGCGCGACCACCAGCACGCACGCGTGCTCGCGGAGCCGTTCGATCGTCTCGACGATCACGTCTTCGGCTTTGTGGTCCAGGGCCGACGTCGGCTCGTCGAGCACGATTAACGACGGGGGACGCACGATCGCGCGCGCAATCGACAACCGCTGACGCTGCCCGCCGCTGAGGCCGCGATGACCGCGCTCGCCGATCATCGTTTCGAACCCGTCGTCGAGTTCGCCGATCTCGTCGGTGAGGTTTGACTTCGTCGCGGCGTCCTCGACCGCGTCGCGGGTGATGCCGTCGCGCAAGAACCGGATGTTTTCTTCGACCGACGCGGCGATGAGGTGGCTGAACTGTGGCACCAGCACGATCTCTTTGGTCCAGCTTTCCTCGGTGAACTCCCACGTGTCGCGACCGTTGATCTTGTAGGTGCCCTGCTGGGGTTTGTCGAGGCGCAGAACCAGTTCGGTCAACGTCGATTTGCCGCTGCCTGACGGGCCGATCACGCCGATCAATTCCCCGCGGCGCGCCGTGAAGCTGACGCCGTCCAGCGCGAGCGGCGCCTCGCCACCCTCGACGTCGTAGCGGTAGCTGACGTTGTCGAACTCGATCTCCTCGACCTTGCCGAGATCGGCGTCGCCGAACACGAACGCGTTGGCGCGATACCGGTCCCGACGATTGATCAGTTCGGAAATCCACGGGCGGGCTTCGGCGATGGACGGCTCAGCCGACTGCACCGCCTGCGCCTGCTGCATGGCCCGCAGCACAATGAGCAGCGCGGCGCCGATCGAGCCGAGGTCCGAGATGTCGAGCGCGTAGACGAGCCCGAGGCCCATGAGCATGATCATGAAAACGGCGCGCTGGTACAGGATCGGCAGGAAGCCCTGGACGAGACGCAGCCGGTATTGCGGGCGCTCCAAGTCGTCGATCTCGCGGCTGATGCGCTCGCGGACCGGCTCGCCCACGCCGTAGGTCTTGATCTCGCGGCTGGCCGCGACCGAGTCGGCGAAGCTCATGAACAGCACGCGGGTCGCGATCTTCGAGTCCTCACCGGACTTCGACGCGATGCCGCGCATCGGCAGGAAGACGAAGTAGAGGACGACGCCGAGCACGATGATCGCGATCGCGATGACCGGGGCGACGAGCACCGCGGCGGCCAAGAAGATGATCAGCGTGATGAACGCGGTGAGCTGGCTGACGATCGATGTGAGCATGTTCGACACACGCGGCACGTGATTGATGATGTAGGTGATCAGCGCGCTCTCCACTTCGCCGCGCATCGCGGGCCAGCTCGTCTTGGTGAAGTCGTCGTAGAGCTCGCGGCGCATCTGCGCCATCGTCCGCGTGTTGATACGGGCTAGCTCGATCTGAATCAGGAAGCTGGCGAGCATCGTGGCGATGCCGAGCACCACGCCAATGCCGAGCAGCCAGGGCACCGACACCCCGTCGATGGCACCAAAGGCCGGGATCTTCACCGCGCCGCCCTTGTTGCCGGCGATCGCCACGCCCACGCTGGCGATGATCGCCAAGAACACCGACTCGGTGATGCCGACGCCGGCGCCGAGGAGCGCGACGATCCACACGCGCGAGCGGGGGACGTGAACGAGCTCCTTGGCTTCTTTCCACGCCTCAATCGACGACGCGAGGGGCAGCTTGACGGCCATGAGACGCCCGAAGCTACTTCGACCAAGGGCATTCCCCGAGGCGCCGAGCCCGTCCCCCTGCGTTACTCCGCACGAGATGGTTGCGATTGTCCCGGTTCCGGCGAGCTTTACGACCATCTCGAGCGTTCAAAGTGCAGCCAGGGGACGTCGCCGCGCCTGCTCGGCCAACGCCGCGAGGCGGTGCGCCGTCGCCTTCGGGTTGCGCACGACCTCCCGCCACGTGAATCGCCCGCACAGCCATCCTGTTGCGGCGACAACCGCGGTCTCGCGGCGGGCGTCGTAAAGCGGCTGACCCTCGTGGTGCATGCCGTCTAACTCCACGAACAGACCGAGCTCGGGCCAGCACAGATCAACACGAGCGACGAACAGACCATGGGCGTCGAACACTTCGAATTGGCGAACCGGTTCGGGGAGGCCGTGGATGCCGCGGATCAGCTGGACCATGAGTGTTTCGAGCAGGCTCTCCGTCGGCGGGGCGCCTACCGGCCGCAGCTCAAGGACGCGCCGGATGCGGCCGACGCCATGACGCCGCGACTTCGACATCGCGGGCAACAACGCAGTCAGTTCCTCGATGCCGAAATGCTTCTTACGCAGGCTCGTCTCGAGTGCCTGTTCCCAAACCAAATCGTCAACCAACTCGGCCAGGTCGACGATGGTTTGAAGCGCGCTCGTGCATGCGATGCCCTCGATGACGACCGTTGTCGCGTCAATCGGAACGGCGTATCGCCGCTTCACAGGATCCGCGCCGACCTCCACGCCATCGTGTCCGTGGAGCACGCTCGCGACGGTTCCCCATGCCGTCGTTTTCGACGCAAGCATGCGCCCGAGCGCTCGCTCGAACTCGTTTGGTTCCTCCCCGCCTTCCGCGTAGACCCGGGGCACAACCCGCGTCACTAAACCGCGACGAGCCCTCCATCTGAGTTGCGCGCGCGTGCCGCCGCCCGCGTAGAACTGCTCGGTCGTAAAGAGACGTCGCCGCATGCCGACCCGTCCTTCGTGTTTCTCCGCACGACATGGCTGTGATGAGCGCGCAACGGCGCCCGCTCACGACCATCTGGCGTGTTCAAACTTCGGAGGGGGAAGGGTTCAGCGCGACCGAACTTAGCGACGGGGTGTGACAGGCCCTTTGGCGCGACCGGTTTGTTGTCCGCTACCGGGGGTAAAGGGAGGCATGCCTCCCCGCAAGCCAACCTCGCCCGCTGCTTCCCGAGCGAAGAAGACGAAGTTCACGGTCGATCCGAACGGCGCCAAGTCGCCCAACCGCGCTGACGCTACGAGCGCGTCGAAACAGCCTGTCCCCATCAAACCGGTGAAGACCGGCAAGGCCAACGCGGTCGCCCGCGCGGAGCAGGCCCGCGCCGCCGGCTTCGTGGCGCCGCACACCGGCCCCAATCCGGTGGACGACGTGACCACCCCCACGTGGGCGCAAGCCGGTGATCGCCTCACGACGGCCCAGGGCCTGCGCGTCGATGACGCCGACAACTCACTGAAGGCGGGCGTGCGCGGCCCGACGTTGATGGACGACTTCCATCTGCGCGAACGCATCACGCACTTCGACCACGAGCGCATTCCCGAGCGCGTGGTGCACGCCCGCGGCGCGGCGGCCCACGGTGTGTTCGAAGCGACCGACGGCCTCGAGGACATCTGCGCGGCGGCGATGTTTCGCCGGGGCACGGTCACACCGACCTTCACGCGCTTTTCGACCGTGGCCGGTTCGCGCGGTTCGATGGACACGGCGCGGGACGTGCGCGGCTTCGCCACCAAGTTCTACACAGCCGAGGGCAACTTCGATCTCGTCGGCAACAACATCCCGGTGTTCTTCATTCAGGACGGGCTGAAGTTTCCCGACTTTGTGCACTCGGTGAAGCCCGAACCCGACCGCGAGATTCCGCAAGCGCAAAGCGCGCACGACACCTTCTGGGACTTCGTGAGCCTCCAGCCGGAATCGACGCACATGTTGATGTGGGTCATGTCGGACCGGGCCATCCCGCGCAGCTACGCCACGATGGAGGGCTTCGGCGTGCACACGTTCCGCCTGACGAACGCGAAGGGCGAGACCTCGCTGGTGAAGTGGCACTGGAAGCCGGTGGCCGGCATTCACAGCCTCGTGTGGCAGGAGAGCCAGAAGCTCGGCGGCATCGACCCCGACTACCACCGCCGCGACCTGCACGCCCGCGTCGCCACCGGCAACTTTCCGCAATACGAACTCGGCGTACAGGTGATGCCCGACACGCCCGACCAGACCTTCGAAGGCATCGACCTGTTGGACCCGACCAAGATCGTGCCCGAGGAACTTGTCCCCGTGCGTCCCGTCGGCACGATGACGCTGAACCGTAACCCCGACAACTTCTTCGCGGAGACCGAGCAGGTCGCGTTCCATCCCGGGCACCTCGTGCCCGGCATCGCGATCACTGACGACCCACTACTGCAAGCGCGCCTGTTCTCGTATCTCGACACGCAGATCACACGCCTGGGCGGGCCCAACTTCAGCCAGATCCCGATCAACCGGCCGCTGGCGCCGGTGAACGACAACAACCGCGACGGCTTGCACCAGACCGCAGTGCATGTGGGCACGTCACCCTTCACACCGAACTCCACCGGAGGTGGGTGCCCGTTCGCGGCGGCCGGCGCGGGCACGTACACGCACCCGCCCGTGCCGATCGAGCGCAACGCCACGAAGATCAAGCTGCGCCCCGCGAGCTTCGACGACCACTACTCCCAGGCGACGCTCTTCTATCGCTCGTTGTCACCGATCGAGCAGTTGCACGTAGCCCAGGCCTTCAGCTTCGAACTGGGCAAGTGCGTCAGCCCCGGCATCCAAGCGCGCATGGTCGGCAATCTCGCCAACGTCGACGCCGATCTCGCCGAGACGGTCGCCGCCCACCTCGGTACGTCGGCGCCGTCGGGCCGGGTGCTCGAGCCTGCCATCGTGTCCGAGGCGCTGTCCCAGACCCGGCCGCAGGATCCGGTTGTCGGCGGACGGGTCGTCGGCATCCTCGCGAACGAGGACACGCCCGCCCGTCTCGTAAACGCGTACCGCGCGGCCGCCGACCCGCTCGGCGTCGAGGTGATCGTGATCGGTCCGCACTTCGGCAAGCTGTCGAGTGGCCTACCCATCGACCGTTCGGCACACATCAGCGATCCGGTCGAATACGACGGCGTCGTGCTCGCCACCGACCCGGACGAAACCACCGCCAACTTCGTGCAAGAGGCGTACCGTCACCACAAGACGATTGGGCTGTCGGACTCGGCCATGGTCGAAGCGCTGAACCTGCCCGCCAACGCCGCCGGCGTGACCCTGTCCCCGGACGACTTTTTCACTGCCCTAGGCGAACACCGCCACTGGAACCGCTAACGCAGCCAGAAGTCGCGGGGGTCGCAACCGAGGTGGGCGACCACGGTGCCCATCCCGGTGTTGAGCGCATCGACGAGCCCGTCCACCGACAACGACACGCTGGCCGCCGCGCCGGGAATGTCGTCGCTGCTCTCGCCCTTCTTCTTGCGCAGTGAGCCGACGCCCTTGGACTTCTTCGGGAACAGCTTCACCTTCGCCCGCGTTCCCGCGGCGGCGCCCGTCAGCTCGACTGCGACCTCCAGCGCGCGGTCGAGCCCGCCGAGATCATCGACGAGCCCTACTTCCTGCGCGTCGGTGCCGCTCCACACGCGACCGCCGGCCACCGCGAGCGCGGCGTCGGGATCCATCTTCCGCCCGTCGCTCACGCGCTTGAGGAACTTGGCGTAGGTGTCGTCGAGTTGGACGTTGATGCGTTGCGTCTGCTTGCGCGACAGCTTCCGATCTGAACTCATCGGCGGCTCTTTGCCCGTGTGCACCTCGTCGGTGTGGACGTCGAGTTTTTCCTTCGCGCCGCCGATGATCGGCCGCATACCGAACACGCCGATCGAACCAGTGATGGTGGTGGGCGCGGCCACGATGCGGTCAGCCGGCGCCGCGATGTAATAGCCACCCGATGCGGCCACTGAACCCATCGACGCCACCAGCGGCTTGCCCGCCTCACGCACGCGCTCGAGTTCGCGCCAGATCGTGTCGGACGCGAGCGCGGAGCCGCCGGGGCTGTCGATGCGCAGCACCACCGCCTTCACCTTCTTGTCCTTCACCGCAGCGCGGATCTGCGGCACCAACTTGTCGGGCACCATCTGCGGTCCACTCGAAAGGCCGGGGATGGGGACGAGTGTCGACTCGCGCATGATCGTGCCCGCGGCCCGGATCACCGCGACCTCGACGGTCTTGCCGGACTGGCGGCCCTTGCCCGCGCGCTTTTTGTACACGTGCAGGTACAGCAGCTTCGCCTTCTTGCCGACGCGCGCCTTCGCCTCCTCGATCGCCTGGTCGGGATAGGCGATGCGATCGATCAGGCCTTCTTCGAGCGCTTCGGAGGCGATCAGCCCACCGGTGTCGACCAGCTTGCGGACCACCTCCGGCTTGAGCTTGCGCCGCTCGGCGATGACGGACTCGAGGTGGCTCCACACGCTGTCGAGCAGCCGTTGGCGTTGCTCACGGTCGGGCGCGGAGAACTTGCGCTGCGTGAACCGGTTCGGCGCGGACTTGTACTTCCCGCGGCCGAACACTTCGATCTCGACGCCCAAGCGCGCCAGCAAGTCGGGATAGAAGTTGCCGGGCGACGACAGCGGGCTCAGCGCCACGTTCCCGCTCTCTTGCATCACGATCTCGTCGCACGCGGTCGCCAATACGTACGAGGCGTTGCCGCCTTCAACCTCGCCGAACGTGTCGGTCACCGCGAGGGTGAACTTGCCTGACTCGGAGAAACGCCGGATCGCCTTGTGCACGTCGTCCACCGCGGTGGTCGGTGCCATCGAAAAGCGCGGCCGCAACACCAGCGCGGCCACGCGCTTGTCGCGCGCCGCCCGGTCCAGCGTGTCGATCACGTCGTTCAGGTCGAGCGGCTTGTTCGGCACGAACGCGTCGATGCGACTGCCCGATCCGGCCTCGGCCGGCATGCTCGCCAGGTCGAGTTCGAGGATCGTGCCCTTTTGCACGCGGGGCGTGAGTCGCCGCACGATGTTGCCGACCACCAGCGTGGCCACCACGACGACGCCGAGCACCTTCGCGCTCGTCCCCGGATGCGCGCCCACGTACGCGACCAGCGCAACGAACCCGACCAGTACCAACGCGGCCAGCGCGACAAGCGCCAACTGCGAGAGTGCTTTCCCCACTGCCTTCATCCCGAACCTCCCCAGGTGTTGGCGAGCAGCGTAGAGCGCAGGCGGTTAGCCGGTGACGGTGAGGTCTTCGCCGTCGGCTGACACGCCGACGTGCACGACGTCGCCGTCGGTGACCTTGCCTTCGAGCAACGCCATCGCCAACTTGTCGCCGACCTCGCGCTGGATGAGCCGCTTCAGGGGACGGGCGCCGAACACTTCGTCGTAGCCGTGGTCGGCCAACCAGTCCCGCGCCGCGCCGTCGACCGACAGCGCCAACCGGCGCTGTTCCAACCGCGCCTCCAACAAGTCGAGCTGGATGTCGACGATGCCGGCCATGTCCTCACGCTGCAGCGAACGGAACCGGATGATCTCGTCGATGCGGTTGATGAACTCGGGCTTGAACGTGTCCCGCGGGTCACCGGGCAGATTCGACGTCATGATCAGCACCGCGTTGGTGAAGTCGACCGTGCGGCCCTGCCCGTCGGTGAGGCGCCCGTCGTCGAGAATCTGCAACAACACGTCGAACACGTCGGGGTGCGCCTTCTCGATTTCGTCGAGGAGGATCACCGCGAACGGACGGCGTCGCACCGCTTCGGTCAGCTGTCCGCCCTCGTCGTAACCGACGTAGCCGGGCGGCGCGCCGATCAAACGCGACACGGCGTGGCGCTCTTGGTACTCACTCATGTCGATGCGCACCATCGACTTCTCGTCGTCGAACAGGAAGTCGGCGAGCGACCGCGCCAACTCCGTCTTGCCGACACCGGTCGGCCCCAAGAACAAGAACGAGCCGATCGGCCGGTTCGGGTCGCTAAGGCCGGCGCGCGAACGACGGATCGCGTTCGACACCGCGATCACCGCGTCGGCTTGGCCGACGACGCGCTTGTGCAGCTCGTCCTCCATGCGGATGAGCTTGGACACTTCGCCTTCCAGCAGCCGCGTGACGGGCACGCCGGTCGCCTTCGAGACGACCTGCGCGACGTCTTCGTCGTCGACTTCTTCCTTCAGCATCGGCGAGTCGCCCTGCAACTCGGCCAGCGCCGCGGTCGCCTCGTTCACGGCGGCTTCCAGGGACGGAATCTGGCCGTAGCGAATCTCGGCCGCCTTCTCGAGGTCGGCTTCGCGCTCGACTGCGAGCTTCGCTGTCTCCAACTCTTCCTTCTTCGAACGGATGACTTGGATGGCCTCCTTCTCGGCCTGCCAGTGCGCCCTCATCGCCTGCGATTGCTCTTGCAGGTTGGCCAGCTCTTCGTCGAGTTTCGCCAACCGCTCCAACGACGCGGCGTCGGTCTCCTTCGCCAGCGCGACGCGCTCGATCTCCAACTGCCGGATGCGCCGCTCGACCACGTCGATCTCGGTGGGCAACGAGTCGATTTCGATACGCAGCCGCGAGGCGGCCTCGTCGATCAAGTCGATGGCCTTGTCGGGCAAGAAGCGCGCCGTTATGTAGCGCTGGCTGAGCACAACCGCCGCGACCAACGCCGAGTCTTGAATGCGCACGCCGTGGTGCACCTCGTAGCGCTCTTTGAGCCCACGCAGAATCGCGATCGCGTCCGCCGTTGACGGCTCGCCCACATAGACCTGTTGGAAGCGCCGCTCCAACGCCGGGTCCTTCTCGATGTGCTTGCGGTACTCGTCGAGCGTGGTGGCGCCGACCATGCGCAGTTCGCCACGCGCCAGCATTGGCTTGATCATGTTGCCGGCGTCCATCGAACCCTCGGCCGCGCCGGCGCCGACGATCGTGTGCAACTCGTCGACGAACGTGATCACTTCGCCGTCGGCGTCGGTGATCTCTTTCAGCACGGCCTTCAACCGCTCTTCGAACTCGCCGCGGTACTTCGAGCCCGCGACCATCGAACCCAGGTCCAGCGACACGAGCCGCTTGTTCTTCAGGCTCTCGGGGACGTCGCCCTCAACGATGCGGTTCGCCAACCCTTCGACGATCGCCGTCTTGCCGACGCCGGGCTCGCCGATGAGGACCGGGTTGTTCTTCGTGCGCCGGCTGAGGACTTGGATCACGCGGCGGATCTCTTCGTCGCGCCCGATGACCGGGTCCAACTTGCCGGCCCGCGCCGCGGCGGTGAGGTCGCGTCCGTACTTCTCCAACGCCTGGAACGTGGACTCGGGGTCTTGCGAGGTGACCCGGTGCGAGCCCCGCACGGTCTGCAGCGCGGCGAGCAGGTCCTCCTTTTTCACGTGCAGCTGGGTGGTCATCGCCAGCAGCAGGTGCTCGGTGGACAGGTACTCGTCGCCCAGGTTCTGCTGCTCGACCTGGGCCTGCTCGATCAGCGCCGTGAGCGCCTTGGACAGCGTGGCCTCGGAACCGCCGTAGTTCTTGGGCAGCTTGGCCAGCTTGTCTTCGGTGGCGTTCTTGAGCTGGAGCGGGGCGACGCCGAGCTTGTCGAGCACGGGCAGCACGACCGTGTCTTGCTGGCCCAGCAGCGCGGCCAAGAGGTGGTCGGGGGTGACCTCGGCGTGGTTGTTGTTCTTGGCACGCGTGATCGCGTCTTGAATCGCTTCTTGGGTTTTGAGGGTCCAACGATTCGGGTCGATCGCCAACTGTTGCTCCTGTGTGTAAGAAACTTGAGTGCTTAACGCTCAAGTGTAACAGAACTCGTCCACTGACGAAATACCCAATCATGAAAAATGCAACGAGCCCGTCCCCTGGAAGGGACGGGCTCGCCAGAAACGCTCTGAACTGCGGAGTTACACGGCGGCGGCCGAGGTCGTCTCGATCGACGTGGGCCCCGTTCCACCGGTGGCGACCGATACCTTGCGCGGCTTGGCCTTGTCCGCCACCGGCAGCCGCACGGTGAGCACGCCGTTCTCGTAACCGGCTTCGATGCGGTCGGTGTCGAGGCTGTCGCCCAGGAACAGTTGCCGAGCGAAGGTGCCGTGGGGGCGTTCCGCCGCCAGCACTTGCGTGCCCTCCACCCGGTTCCACGCCCGCTGCGCGGTGACCCGCAGCACGTTCTTCTCGATGGTCAGGTCGATCGATTCCGGGTCCACACCCGGCAGGTCGAAGTGGACGAAGAAGTCGTCCTCGTGCCGGTAGGCGTCGATGGGCATTACCGCGGGGCCTTTATTGCGAAAGAGCTGGTCAGTGAGCCTGTCGAGGTCGTTGAAGGCCTCCGTCCGCATAAGCATTTGGGTTCCTCCTTGGAAGTGAGAGGTCTCGGTTTTCTTGGCGTCAATTGTAATAACCAACAGATAAGTTGACAAGACCTACATCAAGGATTTCCTGCTCGCAGCACGGTGCGCCAGAGCACTCCTTCGGCGTCGAGCACCGCAGGTAACAGGCCGGCCGCCGCCTCCTCAGACATCCAGACGGCGCCACCCAGCACGAGTGCCGCGGCCGTCGCTTCGAGATTGAGCAGGTTGAGCCGCGGATGCCGTCCGCTCAGCGCAGCCATGAGCGGCACGGTGCGCCGGGGGTCGGGCAGGCCGATGTCATCGCGCAGCTCCAGCAGGCTGGCGATCGCAGCCCGCTGATCGGCGGGTGCGAGCGCCGCAAATGGGCCCGACAAATGACCACCGGCGCCCGCGGCCGACGCCCGACACGCCCGGTAGTACCAGTACGACGTGGTGTGTAGTTCGGCACGCGCGCCACGGCCCCGGCGCAGACCGACCAACAACTCCTCGATCAGCAGCCGGTCGTCGATCACGACCGGCCGGGGCAACGCCACGTCGCGCTACTGGTCGGCGAGGTCGGGGTCGTCTAGCGCGGCGAGCCCGGCCTCATACCGGTCAGCCAAGACCCGTCGCAGTTCGGCGCGTGCCGCCTTCACACCCCCGGGGACAAGCAACGCCGCGCCCCCGAGATCGACCACGCCCAACTCCCCGCCGTCTTCGATCCCCCACCGGCGGCGCAACGCCGCGGGGATACTCGTCTGACCGCGGTTCGACACTTTGGCGTTGGTGGGCGCAACCATCGTCTGCATTGTAAACCCCCTTCACTTACAAGGAATTGGCTCCAATGGAGCCACCCTACGGACGGGGTGTAACGGCGCCTCTGCGACGACGCCGAAGAACGATCCACATCAACGCCAAAACAGCAGCAACCGCGACGAGGAACACCACCGCGCCCGTCCACGACGCGGAAGATTCAGTACCAGCGGGACGAGGCACGCGGAAGCGGAGTTCGGTCGCCGCGGACGCACCAACGCCGGCGCCGGCGGGGCCCGACGGCCCCCCGAGCTTTACCGTCGAGACGACGAGATTGGCCCGGTACCGGCCCGGCAGTGCATCCGCGGGCACACTCAGCCGTATTGGCACACGCGCCGACTCGCCCGCTGCGAGTGCGAAGTCGTTGCGCCCGAACCGCACCCAAGTGGTCGGGGCATGCAGATCTGTTGCGCGCGCTTTTGTCGGCGCGGCGACGCGGACGCGATAGGTGCCCGACTCACTACCGGTGTTCACTACGAATAGCGGCAGCAGGTCATACGACACGCCCGCACGCGCCGGTACGTCCAGCGCGATCGGCACCGCGCCAACACCCGCGCCGATGTCGGCTCCGGCCGAACCGGCGCCTGCGCCCAGAAGAAGCGCCGACGCCAGCCCGACCAGTGCGATCCGTTGAACGGCCACTCCCCGGGGTCTAGGGATTAGCGGTCCACGTGATCGTGGTACTGAAGCTGTCGGCGTCCTGGTCTGTCGATGCGTCAGGGGCAAAGACCGTCGCGCTCTGTGACACCGATTGGCCGGCATTGGCCAACCCGCCGTCGGAGAATGTCTCATCGGGCGCGTCCGTGTTCGTAATGGGCTCCTGGATCGTTTGCGACGTCAACGAGAGGAAGGCCTGGTCGGTGCCGGTGCCAGAGAAGAAGTTGGACCGCAACTCCCATGGCGTTCCGCCGTCGTTCGGTATGAAGTCAGTGGCCGAGACGACGATCGTGCTGTCGACCGGTCCATTCGTCACGACAAGTTGGTCCACGGGTGACGAGCACACACCCTCGGGCACTACGAGCACCGTCGTGGGCCCGTAGGCGTCATCGCAATCCGAAAACGAAAACGCGGACGGTGACACGTTGACCGAACGTACCGGTGGTGCCGCGAACTCGACCGACACCGTGCCAGTGGACGATCCGTCCGCCAACGCGGGCTGCGTGAGCGCGCCAAGGGCCAAGACGCAGAGCGCGCCGGTTAGGAGCCGCCAGCCGCTAAGGGCTGGATTCTTAGATGACATGTGATTTCCGCCGTTTCTCACCCAAGCCGCCTGCATTGGGTTCGAGCGACACGCTACGGCAGGCTCGGGGCGCGCCACGTGACGTGTGTCACAAATGCCGCTGCGCGGGTAACAGCCCCCGGTGAGCAAGAAGCACGACCCCATCCACGCCACCGCCGACGCCGGCAAGCCCCCTTCGGCGGTCGACGGTGTGCTCGCCCCTGTCGCCGGCCTCGTGCTGTTGACCGTCGCCGCGGTGTCGTCGATCCGCGACCGCCGCTCGAAGCCGAAGACTGGTTACATCGCGCCGTCGCAGACCGACGCGGCCGCGCCGTCGCCCAAGTCCAAGGGCATCAAGGCCAAGCTCGAGCGGCTGCCCGTCATCGGCGTCGCCGTGAAGGTGAACACCCGTTATGGCGAGCTCAAGGGCAACAACCTCGCGGCGTCGGTCGCGTTCCAGAGCTTCGTGTCGATCTTCCCGCTGATGCTCGTGATCGTCGGCGTGCTCGGCTTCTTGGCCGCGGGCGATGTCGACGTCACCGGCAAGATCGTGTCGAACCTCGGCCTGACCGGCGAAGCCGCGAAGATCATCGGCAACGCCGTGAGCGCGGCGGCCGAGAACAAAGCGGCGACGGCGCCAATCGGTCTGGTCGGTCTGTTGTGGTCGGGCCTCGGGCTCGTCAACGCGATTCAGTACGCGCTCGACCAGGTGTGGCAGGTCGAAGACCGCGGCATGAAAGACAAGGCCTTCGGCCTGATGTGGCTCGTCGGCGCCGCGGTGCTGTTCGTCGGCTCGGCCGCGGTGACCACCGTCATCAACTGGCTGCCCGGTGTCGTCGCGCCGCTCGGCATCCTCGCCGGACTGGTCGTGAGCTTCGGCCTGTGGCTCTGGACCTTCAAGGTGCTGCCCAACCGCAAGATGCCGTGGCGCGCACTGGTGCCCGGCGCACTGGTGGGCGCGGTCGGGATGGAGATCCTCAAGGTCGTCGGCGCGATCTACGTGCCCCGCACCGTGGCGAACTCGTCTGCTCTATATGGATCCCTCGGCGTGGTTTTCGCCGTGCTCGCCTGGCTGCTGCTGTTCTCGCGCCTCGTGCTGTATTCCGCGGTACTGAATGTGATCCGGTGGGAGCGGCGCATGGGGACGGTCGAGACCACGATCGAGGTGCCGGCGGGCCGCGGGATTCAGCCGTCGGATGACGTAACGCGCGGCGGCCGCGTCGAACGCGACGACGCCGCGGCGTAGCGCGGCGTTCGCGCGTGCCAATGTGCACGGGTGAGCGACGACGAGGAGTGCATCCACCTCAACGACCCTGCGCTGTGCACGATCTGCAACGGCAAGGACGCGGCCGGACGTCGTCGGCCCGCCGCCGCCAAGGCTGCTTCACCGCCTTCGACCGTGCGGGCCGCCCGTTCGGCACCGGTCAAGCCGGCAAGTCGGCCCTCGACGCGGATCAACACCACGGTCACGTCGACCCAGTCCCTCGACACGCCCGAGTCGGTCGAGGAGTACCGGGCCCGGTATGCCGACAACCGGCAGGACACGTTCGACGCGTACGTGATGGTGTTCTTCAACACCGACGCCCGTACGTTCCCCGGCGGGTGGGCCCACTTCGCCCGCTGCGCCGACGCCGAGCCTGAACGCAAAGAGACCGCACCCGCGTTGGTCAACCGGGCCGAAGCGTTGATGCGCGCGGCGGGTTTCGAAGCGGACGACGGAGGCCGGCCGCTGAAGGGCCGACGCTGGCGGATGGTGGACTAGGTCGATCGGACGAGGAACCGTCTGCGTTCGTCTGTCAGCGCGGCTTCAAGCCGAGGCGAACGAACCGACAACAACACCCGAGCGTCCAGATAGACGCTGGCAGCGAGTGCTTCCATCGACAACAGGTTCAGATCATGCGTGCCACGTAGCTTTGCCATAACCGGCGCGAGCAGGCGGAGACTTGCGAGCCCGATCTCGGGTGACAGTTCGAGCAGCGCGCCTAGAGCGGCCTCTTGTTGTTCCGGAGGGAGCGCCGCGAACGGTCCGGACAACACCCCGCTTCGTTTTGCCGCACCGAGCGCCGCCTGGCACAGCCGCAGATACCAACAACCCGTCGTGAAGACCTCGTCGTTCCTCCGTACGCCGAAGGGACGGCGACCCGTCCGTAAAAGCTCGCTTAGGTGCTGGTCGTCAACCAGCCAGATCATTGGTCGGCGAGATCAGGGTCGCCGAAGCCCGCCCGAGCCGCGCGCCACTCCCGTTCGGTAATCGACCCGAAGAGTTCGCGGCGCAACCGGTCCACACCACCAGGCACCAGGAGGACCGAGCCGCCGAGGTCGACGAAAGCAACGGTGCCGCCCTCGTCTAGCCCCCAACGGCGTCTCGCGTCGGCCGGCAAGCTCATCTGTCCCCGAGACGAGACCTTTAGGTCACCACTGTCGCTCATGCCTTCATCCTACAAGGCATTCATTGGATTTGCCTTGTACCGTGGGTGGGCACGTCCCACCACTCCGCGTCGGGTTCCAAGGCGAGACGCGTGCTTCGGAAGAGGTCGTCGTCGCAGCTGAACCAGTCGACGAGATGCACCCCGTACGCGGCGGCGATGCTCTTGGCCCGCGCGAATCGCTCCGCTAGATCCGGTGAGAGCGGGCCCGGCTTTACCTCCTCGTCGCAGAACACCACCGCGGCGGCCGACCCCATGCCGAGGTGGAGAATGCATGGCCCGAGGGCGGCTTCGGGGTTGTCGTGCCGTTTGGTGAACGCGATACCTCGGAAGGTGCCGTCCGAATCGGCGAAACCAACAAGGAATTTACGAGGGCCAAAACACCGTTGATCGAGTGCGAAGGACCACGCCTCATCGCGCAGGTTGGTGTTGTCGAGCTCAGTCGGGACGTATCCGTCGACCACTACGTACTTATGCATGGAACCGCCCAGTGGAGGGTGCGGTGCGGCGTAGGACCTGTGCGGTCGAGTACTTCAGAGCACAATGTACGGACGGGGTGTGACGCGCTCGGGAGATGGACAGACGTCTACGCGCGGGCAGACTGACAACCATGGCCGACCTCGCGCAGTTCGAAGCACTCGTCCCGCTTGATCACGGACTGTGTGACGTCGTCACGCGCCGACCCGATCTCACGCCCCAAGCGTCGGTGGTCACGGCAGGTGTGCTCGCGCATCCCATCACCGGCGAGCGCGCGGTCGCGTTCGTCGTGGCCGGCAACGCGCGCAAGTTGGTGCACCTGCGGGCCGACCCGACGACCACGGTCGTCATCCGCGCCGGATTTCAATGGGCCACCGTGGAGGGTCAAGCCGAACTGATCGGTCCCGATGATCCGCATCCCTCGATTGACGCCGAGCGACTGCGCGTGATGTTGCGCGACATCTTCACCGCCGCCGGCGGCACCCACGACGACTGGGAGACCTTCGACGAAACGATGCGAGCCGAACGCCGTGCCGCAGTGTTCGTCGTCCCGACGCGGGTGTACTCGAACCCGACCTAGCCTCGGTCTGTGATTTCAACCGTTGTCTGGGGAACCGGCAACGTCGGGCGAGCGGCGATCCGTGCTGTCGCCGCACACCCGCTGCTCGAACTCACGGGCGTGATCGTGCAGAACCCCGACAAGGTCGGGCGCGACGCCGGCGAACTCGCACTCCTCGAACGGCAACTCGGCGTCCACGCCACCGACGACGTGGCCAGCGTGTTAGCGACAAAACCCCAAGCGCTCGTCTACGCCGCGTCGGGCGATGTCCGTCCCGACGACGCACTCGCCGACATCACGCTCGCCGTGCGCAACGGCTGCGTCGTCGTGACCCCGTCGGTCTATCCGCTCTACGACCCGCGCAACGCGCCGGCGAACGTGAAAGACCCCGTCGAGCAAGCCATCGAAGCGGGCGGCGGCTCGCTGTTCGTGTCCGGCGTCGACCCGGGCTGGGGCAACGACGTGTTGCCGCTCTACATCAGCGGGCTTGGCAGCCAGATCGACACGATCCGTTGCCAAGAGATCTTCGACTACGCCACCTACGACCAACCCGACTCGGTGCGCTACCTCGTCGGCATGGGCCAGCCCATGGACTACGACCCGCCGATGATCGCGCCGACCGTGCCGACGATGGTGTGGGGTGGACAGATTCGATTGATGGCCCGCGCCCTCGAAGTCGAACTCGACGAGATCCGCGAGGTGGTGGAACGCCGCGCGCTCGACGCGTCGGTGACCACGAAGAACATGGGCGACTTCGAGGCCGGGACGCAGGGCGCGGTGCGTTTCGAAGTGCAAGGCATCGTCGACGGTGCGCCGCGCATCGTGATCGAGCACGTCACGCGCATCCATCCGTCCGTCGCGCCGGACTGGCCGAAGCCGCCCGACGGTCGCGACGGCGAACACCGCGTGATCATCGAAGGACGTCCACGCATCGAGGTGTCGCTCACGGCCAGCGACGAGGACGGCAGCGCGGCTGCGGGCGGCAACGCCACCGCGGTCGGCCGTCTTGTCGGCGCGATCGACTGGCTCGTCGACGCGGCACCCGGCATCTACGACGCGCTGGACGTCCCGCTGCGTCCGGCGATTGGCAAACTCTCGAGGTGACTTCTATGAACATCGACATCCCCGAAGGCAAGGACGGCATCGCCTACGTGTGGGGCGAGATGGTGCCCGGCATCGGCATCGCTGCGTCGAAGTTCTCGATGGCGGTCTACGAACACTCGACGTTGGGCCTGCGCGAGTTCGAGGCGGCGAGGCTGCGCATCGCACAGATCAACGGTTGCCTGTTCTGTTTGGACTGGCGAACCGATCGCGGCGACGGCGCGGTCGTTGAGGACGGGTTCGCGGACGAGGTCGCGGACTGGCGCAACGCAACGTCGTTCGACGAACGGACGCGGTTAGCCGCCGAGTACGCCGAGCGGTACGCGCTCGATCACCACGCGTTGGACGACGAGTTCTGGTCGCGCATGGCGGCCGCGTTCAGCCAGACCGAAATCGTCGAGCTGTCGATGTGCCTCGGCTCGTGGCTGGCGTTCGGCCGCCTCAACCACGTGCTCGGCCTCGACACCACCTGCACATTGCCCGGCGCCGCCAGGTCAGCTGAGTAGACCCAGTTCTCGCGCCGCAGCACCGGCGGATACGGCGAGGCCGGAGCGACGAAGCGCGGCGTCAGCGCTGACGAGTGGCGCTCGGATTCCTTTGGCCGCCGCGGCCCAAGCCGCGTCGTAGTAGGTGAGCTTGTGCTTCGTCGCAAGCGTGGCCGCGTCGCGAAGCCACTCGGCATTCATCGCCAGCGGCGCGCCACAGATCGTGATCACGTCGTCGAGCTGGTCGGCGACCGCGCGGGCGGTCCAATGCAGCGAGCGGACGAAAACATTGCCGAGCTCGTAGAGCGCAAGATCGAGGACATGGCAGTCCACGTCGCCTGAGGTGTGCGCGGCGCGCAACGCCCGGGCCGCGTCGACGTCCTCCTCGCCTTCGGCATGGAACCACTTGATGAGGACCGACGTGTCGAGGAGGAGCCGGGTCAACGACGCGCATCCCGATCGGCGCGCAGGAGATCGCCCGCCTCGAACGCGCCCGCCTTGCGGAACCGCTCTTCTGAGCGCTTGATCGCCGCGGCCACAACGTCGGGATCGCGGCGGGCCAGTTCGCGGCGAAGCGCAGCAGCAAGAAGAGCGGAGCGACTTGTCGTTCGCCGGCGCGCCTCAGCATCGACCTCCGCGAGCAAGTCGTCAGGCAACGACACCATCACCTTGGCCATACTTTGGTATAGCTAGTGATATTGCTCATCGGACCCACCACGTTCTGAGGAGAGTTCGTACGCGTATGCGGGACTAACTCTCCTCAGAATGCGTCGGCCGACGCGCGGCGACCACCGGGCGAGGTCGTAACAGCCCTCCGGTACCGTGGCCGGTTGCCCATGACCGACTCTTTTGATCTCGCGCGTGTCGAGGCGTACCTCGGTCCGGCGGTGTTTGCCCGGGGACGGGCGTACGCCGAGAACGGTCAGGTGCTGCGCATCAAGCGCGAGACCGACGGGCGGCTCGACACGCTGCGCGGCTCGGTCGTCGGCAACGGCGGCCTGTACGAAACGAGTGCGACCGCGCTCGTCACCAGCGACGGGCAGCGCCTCTTCAGCGGCGGCTACTGCACCTGCCCGATGATGGAGGACTGCAAGCACGTCGCCGCGCTCGTGCTCGCCGCGCACGCCCAAGCCGACACCACCGCCGACGACGGCCGCGGCCGCCGCAACAAGCGCCGGTCCACGTGGGACGAACCGTTGGTCGCGCTCGCCGCGTCGGGCCGCGCCGCCACCGCCACACCCGACACCGCCGTCCCCCTCGCCATCGAGCTCACCCTCGAATCGTCGGGCACCGCGATGGGCGGCTCACGCCTGATGGGTCGCCTCATGCGCCCGGCCGTGCGCGGCGGTTGGGTGAACGGCTCGCTCGCCTGGACCAGCCTCGACGAGTGGAGCCTGCGCCGCGAACACATCCGCTTCGATCACGCGGCCGTCGCCCGCGAGCTCTACACCCTGCACAGCGCCCGCACCCAGTCCGCCGCCCGCTACGGCTACACCCGCTACAGCAGTTACAGCGCCGAGAAGTCGATCGACCTCACCCACTGCGGCCCCGAACTGTGGACCGTGCTCGACGACGCCGCCGACCTCGGCATGGTGCTCATCCACGGCCGGGGCCGTCACGGGGAACTGGCCCGACCGGTGGAAGGGCGGGTCGTGCTCGACGTCACCACCGCGCCCGGCGGCAAAGGCCTGCGGGTCACGCCGCGACTCGAAGGTGTCGAGGCGCACGCGCTCTCGCCCGCCGCGTTCATCGGCCGCAGCGGCCACGGCCTCGTGTGCACCGAGGCAGTCCCCGACAACGAGCACCCGCGCCTGCGCCTCATCAAGCTGAACCCGCCGGCCGGCCCCGAACTGCAGCGCATGATGCTCAGCGGGCAAGTCGTCAATGTGCCCGCGGCTGAAGTGGCGCGCTTCAGCGACGAGTTGTGTCCCGGCTTGCAGCGCGTCGCTACCGTCACCTCGTCGGACAGGTCGTTCACGCCGCCGGTGATCTCCGCGCCGTCGCTGGTGTTGCACGTCGACTTCCACGACCACCACGACGTGCAACTCGGTTGGCAGTACGTCTACGACGTCGGCGACACGACGCACGAGATTTGGATCGAAGGCGAGAACGGCCGCGAGTTCCGCAACCCGTCCGCCGAACGGGCGCTGCTCGACGCGGTCGACGCACGCGGACGTGGCCTCGAGTCGCTCGGCCTCGTCGACGACCACGGCCGTCCCCGCCCACCGGGCGTGATGTTGAGCGGCCTCAACAGCATGCGCTTCGTCACCAACGTGTTGCCGCGCCTGGGCGACATCGACGGCGCCGCCCTCGTCGTGGTCGGTGAGCCCGCCGACTACCGCGACGTGAGCGACAGCCTCGAGATCGGCGTGTCCACCACGTCGAGTGGCACCGAGCGCGACTGGTTCAACCTCGGCGTCACCATCACCGTCGCCGGCCGCGAACTGCCGCTCGCCGACGTGTTCCGGGCGCTCGCCGCCGGGCAGTCCGAGATGCTGCTCGACGACGGCGCCCACTTCTCGCTGCTCGAGCCGCGGCTGCAGGCGCTGCGCGAACTCATCGAAGAGGCGCGGCTGTTGAGCGACCCCACTGCGTCGGCCCTGCGCATCAGTCGCTACCAGATCGGGTTGTGGGACGAGCTGGCCGCGCTCGGCGTGGTCACCGAACAGGCCATCGCGTGGCGCGAACAAGTCGACCGCCTGCGCGGCCTCACCGAACTCACGCAGCACGATCTGCCGGCGTCGTTGTTGGCGGAACTGCGGCCGTATCAGCGGGACGGGTTCGCGTGGCTGGCGACGCTGTGGGACCTCGGCCTGGGCGGCGTCCTCGCCGACGACATGGGCCTGGGCAAGACGCTGCAAACCCTGGCGCTGTTCTGCCATGTCCGCGAGGCCGACCCGTCCACCGGGCCATTCCTCGTGGTTGCGCCCACGAGCGTGGTGCCGGGCTGGGTGAACGAGGCCGCGCACTTCGCGCCGCACCTCAACGTCGAAGCAGTCACCGACACAATGAAGAAGTCGGGCCGCTCGTTGGACGACATCGCCAAGGCCGACGTGGTCGTCACCACCTACACGCTCCTGCGCCTCGACGCCGCCGCGTACGCCGGCGTGGCGTGGGCGGGCGTGGTGCTCGACGAGGCGCAGTACGTGAAGAACCACGTGTCCAAGACGTACCGCAGCGTGCGCGAACTCGGCTCGCCGTTCACGCTGGCGCTCACCGGCACGCCGATGGAGAACAACCTGATGGAGCTGTGGTCGCTGCTGTCGATCGCGGCGCCCGGCCTGTTCCCCGACCCCAAGGGCTTCGACGCGTATTACGCCAAGCCGATCGAGCGCATGGCCGACCGCGATCGGTCGTCCTCTCTGCGGCAGCGCATCAAGCCGCTGGTGTTGCGGCGCACGAAGGAGTTGGTCGCCCGCGACCTGCCGCCGAAGCAGGAACAGGTGTTGGAGGTGGAGTTGGGAACGCGACACCGCAAGATCTACGACACGCAGCTCGCCCGTGAACGCCAGCGCGTGCTCGGCCTGCTCGGCGACTTCGACAAGAACCGCTTCACGATCCTGCGTTCGATCACGGTTCTGCGGCAGTTGTCCTTGCATCCGGGGTTGGTCTCCGATGCCGATGCCGCGGTGCCGTGCGCCAAATTGGACGCGCTGATGGAGCAGATTTCTGAGGTTGAGGCGGGCGGGCACCGTGCGCTGGTGTTCAGCCAGTTCACGTCGTTCCTTGGTCTTGTTCGTGCGCGGCTCGAGGCAGCGGGGATCGGTTACTCGTACCTCGACGGTTCGACTCGAAGCCGCGGTCGTGTGGTCGACGCGTTCCGATCCGGTACCGATCCGGTGTTCCTGATCTCGCTGAAGGCCGGCGGGTTCGGCCTCAACCTGACTGAGGCCGACTACTGCTTCTTGCTCGACCCGTGGTGGAACCCGGCCACCGAGAACCAGGCCATCGACCGCACGCATCGGATTGGGCAGCTGCGGCCGGTGAACGTCTACCGACTCATCGCCGCCAACACGATCGAGGAGAAGGTGGTGGCGCTGGCGCAGCGGAAGGCCGAGTTGTTCAAGGGCGTGATGGACGACGGCGATCTGTTCGCGTCGTCGTTGAGCGCGGAGGACGTGCGGGGACTGTTCGATTGAAGCGGGGCTCGGGGCGTCGTCGCCATGACGTCCCGCAACTCGTCGAACAAGGTTTGCGGGCGGAGCAGTTGCACCTATGGGGTCGCCGTCGTAGGCGTGACGATCTACGGTGACTACGTGTCGAGCGGCTGGCTGGCTACCTGGCTGGACATCGAAATGTTGGTGGAGCGGATCGGCGGACTCCCGCCACCGCACACTCCGGACCACAAGCTCCCAGACTGGAGGGGCCCCGACCTCTCGCTCCTTCTAGCCGGACGCAGATTGTGCCGTTATGTCTCCGCAAGACAGGTCGGGTCGTTCACAGCGGGAAGCCTTGCGACACATTGGGTCACGCCGACGCCGTACAGCCCGGACGAAGTCACCTCTTTTCTGTTCTTACCCGACCCGTTGACACGCCGCGAGCACGTTCTGCTCCTCGACCCGGGCAGGATCGTCCATGCGCTCGGACCTCGTCAGATGATCGCTGCGCGAGGGATCGAATTTCTCCTTCCGCACGGCTTCCCTGCCGCCGCTGTTATCGACGGGTGGGAAATGGAGGTGCGTTAGTGCGTCAGGCACGCGTCGATCAATGGGTGTCAGCCCTTGATGAAATGTTCCCGGCAGCACTGTCTGAGGTGTCGACGGCTCCTTTTGGCAGGCAGGGCGATCCCGCCTTCGAGATAGGCCCATCCTTCAACAGCCTCGGGCCGGGCGGCGAACGCCACGGCGTATGGCAGTGGTCCGCTCACGCTTGGATGGGCCAGCTCCATAGGTTTGTCGTATTGCAGGTAGAGATCGATCCCGCAGACGACGGTGACGCGACTCGCGGGGAATGCCCCTCATGGATGTATGCAGCGGCCTCGAACTCAGTGCATTTCGCGTCGAGGCTGGTTATCCACCGAATCCTGGACGACTTGGAGGAGGTAGCGAGCTTCGTGTACCCGCAGTCACACGCGGCCGCGCAGATGTCCATCGGCCTGTCAACCGACGATCTGTCCGGCACGTACGTAAATCCCGCTGCGATGCGGGGACGGGGGTGGCGTCGAAGTCGGTAACGGGCGTCGCGCTCGGTCTCTTGTCGTTGCAGTCGCCAAGCTCGCCAAGCTCGCCAATATGGGTATTCATCGAATACCTATTGTTTGTTATACATGGAGTTGATAAAATCACCTACATGGCAACTACCAACGCACCCACCATCGCCGTACCTCGCCGCCTACTTGAGGAGCTCGCTTCGTATCTTGGCGAGTCCGAACCAACGGTCGCCGTCGCCGGCAACGGAACCTGGACCGCGACCATGGTTCGCCAACTCCGCCAAGAGATCAGCGGCTACCCGGGCGCGACAGCTGTTGTCGACTACGCGGCGGACCACGCCGGGCAGGTCGTCTCACTGACCGAGATCGCCGAGTCCTGCAAAGTGCCGCGCAATCGGATTGCGTCGGATCTCGGCGCGATGAGCAAAGCGGCCCGGCGTCTCTTTGGCCACAAGGTCTGGCCCCTGCGAGCAATGCAAACCAGTGCGGAGATGAACTACCTGATGCAGCCCGAAATCGCCGTGTGGTGGAAGCAGTAATGCCCACCCCGCCAGCGCATCAGGTGTGCCCCCTCTGCGGCCACGACGACTACGTTACGCGCGTTGTCGTCGACGATGAATGGATCGACTCGTGCTCCAGCACAGACCACGCGCCCATCGAGTGGCGGCCGAAGGAGCAATACGCGGGGCCGTCTAGCTACCGAAGCGGTATCGGCGAAGACCTTGGCGTGTACGAGGACCTGCTGAATTGCGTTACGGGCGGCTTCGCCGAATACGGCCTCATTGAGTACCGCTTCTCGCAATTCGCGCCGAAGACGTACAAGATTCTCGTGGACAGGTACGGCCACACAGTTCAAGGCAAGCGGAAATACAGCGCATCTGCTTTTCTCGGTTCCGCCCTCGGACAGCTATGGCGTGAGGAACTCATCGAAGGCTTGTGGGGCCCTGCCACCGGCTACTGGAACTACAACTCGAAGGTCGGCTGTTATGCGACTGCCGGCACGGCCGAGTCGTCCGAGATCCTTAGTTGGGAGGACTTTGCGACAGGGACGCTTGGGGTCGACCCGCTCGACTGGCCCCCGCTCGGTTACATCGACGCCGACCAGCCTTAGCGAAGCCGATAGAGCCCGCGGCTGACGCGAATCAGGTCCGCGTAGGGACTCGCATGGTTGACCGGCGCCGACACGCATAACCGCGACGAAACGTGCGTGCGGATAGTTGAGTCCTTATACCGGTCGGTAGTCGCCTGGACTTCCTGGACAATCTCCTGAAGATCGAAGACATCCCTAGCGTGCCGACTCTTTAGTCGGCCCATCGCAGCGAGCACTTCGTCACGGCACGTCACGATGCCAAAGCCTCACTTCGAGACATCGACACGATTCGCTTCGTTAGCACCGTGATCTGCGCGAGCAAATCCTTCGGCGGGACATCGAGATCGAGCGTGTGCGAGTGGATCGTCACATCGACGTTACGGACGGACGCCCGCGCTCCCGCCTCATTTCCTTTCGCGTAAACGAGGTGGCCGTCTCGCAGCTTGAGCGCCGTACAGTACGCCAGCATTTGATACTGGTCGGCGTCGGGAAACCCGGCGGGTTTCTCGGCCTTGTACTTCGCATCGATTACAACGCCGGGCTCCTTGCCGTCGTACCACACGAAGTCAGGCTTCATTCGAATCGTTGAAGCAACATCGAGGAAGTGCGAATCCTGCGCGGCGCTATGCCCGCCAAAGGCGCGAAACGCGTCGGTCAGTGCGGCGGTTAGGAAGTCTTCGTAGACCTTGGCCATGTCAACGATGAAGCCGCCGACACGGACATCGCCCGCTGCCTGATCGACTGCGTTGTCGCGAAGGATCAGTTCCGCGAGCCACAGGGCCACCTCGTAGCGACGATTCAGACGTGACATCTGCCAGGTGGGAAGGGGGGCGCCGCGCACCAACGTCGAAACCTCGGCCAATTGAACTTGAACGTGCCGTAGGCGGGCGCGGGTATCCGCATCGACGCCGCGCACGCGAAGGAGTGCGTCTGCCGCGGCGCGAAGGCTCCGGTTCTCAGCGATGTCGACCGAGTAATCGTCGTATCGCACGAGCAACGGAAGCGCGATCCCAAATCGATGTCGTAGCTGATCCTGCTCACGTAGGCGACCGCGAAGGACGGTGAGGGAATCGTCAACTGTGACGTAGCCCTGGAGTGGGCCGAGTTGCAACGCGCGATCGGCTTGATCCGCGAAAGCGCTCGCAAGTGCTGGAACCAGATCGTCTACGCCCTCAAGCGCGACGTCTTCTGTCCGCCATCCGGGGTCGCGTGCGAACCCAAGCATGAACAGGATCCGATGAATCGCAACCTTCGGCTGGATCCACACGGTGAGATCGCCGATTGACGCGACCCCGACTTTGCTCGACGGCGTTATCTGCCACTGCCCCTGACCAAGTCGGACGGCGGTCACAATGCCCGAACGGCTGAGCGCGTCGCCGACCGCGTCATCGAGCACGGCGACAACCGACTCGCCGAACTCGGTTAGGAACAGGTTCACTCGTCGTGAGGTTCGTCAGGCTCGCCCACACCGGCCGATGTAGCGCCGAGCAATGCCGACAGTTTGAATCGCGATCGTTCTTGTTCCCAGTGCCCGTAGTAATGCTCCTGCAGTAGCGGGAGGATCGAGGTTTCCCAGATTCGGGCGAGCCTCCCCGGCGAGTGCGAATCGGCGGACGTCGAGGTCATGAAGTACGACGGGCCAATCCGAAGATCAGGATCATCGATCCGGGCATTCAAAGCGTCGAGCAAATCAGCGGCCGTAGCTCCGAGCGCGTATTTTGCGGACCAACGGCGAAGCAACGAGCGAGTCGGCTCCGTGTCGGGATCGAGAGCTAGGAAGCCGAATCGGCGGCGCATCGCCGCGTCAATCAGCGCGATCGATCGGTCTGCCGTGTTCATCGTGCCGATGATGAATACGTTCGTCGGCAGCGTGAAGCCTTCCTCGTCGCCCGAATAGAGAAGGTCGACCGCCTGGTCGCGGTACTCAAGAAGGAAGTAGAGCTCACCAAAAACCTTCGCGAGATTGGCGCGATTGATTTCGTCGATGATCAGAACGAATGCCTGATCGGGATGGTTTCGCGCGCGATCAACGAGGCGCCGGAATGGGCCGGCCCGCAGCTCAAAGTTGATCGTGCCATCACCCTTACCCGGCGCAGGCCGGTAACCCTCGAAGAAGTCTTCGTAGGTATACGCGGGGTGGAACTGCACGAGCTTGACCTGTTCCGGACCCACGAGATCGGCGGCGAGCTTGCGCGCGATGTAGGTCTTGCCGGTCCCTGGAGGTCCGTAGAAGACCACCTGCCGGCGTTCGTCTAGCAAGTCGCGAACATGCTGCAACCACGACGCGTCAACAAGCAACTCCTCGGCAAGCTGCGGCGTCGGTGACGACAGATGCTCGAACCTGGCCGCGGTCTTTCCCGGGACGGGCGATTCACCGCCGACGGATCCCAGACCGTCGACGAGCGCGAGGTCGGCGGTCAAATCCAGGATCGTCGCGCCGGTCTGAAGCCGCGCCGGCAATGGAACCGGCAGGTCGGCGAAGTCGATCGGCGCCTCGATGTTCCGCCAGCCAACCTCGCGTGACAGGTTGGCGCGGCCGGCTTCCGACGGCGCGTAAGTCCATCCGCTCAGGAGTTCGCCGACGAACACGTTCTCGTTGCTGGTCGTGAGAACGAGGTCGCCAACCGACATCTTGGCAACGAAGGCGACGATCTCGTCGACCTTGGCGCGCAGCTCGTGATGCTTCAGGTGGTCGTAGTCCTCAGCCGCAATCGAAGCAACCTGCTCAGCGGTGATCCCGTCTTCGATTGGTCGAAGTTGCGACGCCGCCAGACTGCAGTACCCATCCGCCAACCAGTCGGTGACGAGATTCGCGCCGAGGACAGATGATCCACGAACGAGCCACGCGCGCCGCACGGCTGGGGCCTGTGATGCCTTCCATTCGTCGTATGCCTTGTCCACCGCTTTGTAGAACGACAACGGATCTGGATAGTCGACCAGCGCCTGGCGGCCAGCGTCGGTCGCGGACCACTCGCCGCTGCCGTCTTTCGTAAGAAACTGCGCCTTCACCAGTCCCGTCGTTCCCCACAGGAAGCGCAGCTTCCAGTGAACGCGTCCGCTTGCGTTTAGCTGCGATTCCTCGGGTGTCGGATGCACCGCGTCCTCAAGGTGGTCCATCACCTCGCTACGCGTTACGACATCGCGCGACGCGATGAAGGCCATACCCTCACGCAAGAATTGTCGTGAACGCTCCAGGGACACAGGCACGGAAGGAGCCTACGCAGACGGATTTGTGTCTGTCCCGTGGGTGCGACCACCGGTACGCTCAACTACGCCCAAGGAGAACGACCGATCGCAAACACCGACGTCCGCTTTACGAAACCGCTCTACACGGTGAGCGAGGCCGCCGCATATGTCGGCGTTCCCCGAGCGACGTTCGATAGTTGGGTCAACGGTTATGTGCGCCGAGGGCGTCGCGGGACGGTGCGTGGCGAGCCGATCATCACGAAATCTCTGCACGGTGGACTGACAGTGCCATTCGTCGGTCTGGCCGAGGGCATGGTCCTGGCCGCGTTTCGGGAGACCGGCGTACCCCTTCAACGAATCCGACAGGCGCTCGCACGCCTAGAAGCGGATGAAGGCGTGGAGCACGCGCTTGCCTCGCGCCGGCTCTACACCGACGGCGCCGAGATCTTGTTCGACTACGCGAAAGGCCGCGGCGACAAACAACTCCGACTTCTGACCGTTGTGCGGTCGGGCCAGCGCGTCTTCCACGAAGTGATCGAGCAATACCTGACCCGCATCGAATACAAGGGCGGCTGGGCGAACCGCATCATCCTGCCCACGACCGACGACCCGATCCTCGAAGTAGAACCGACGCGCGCCTTCGGCCAACCCATCTTCATTCACGGAGGTGCACGTCTCGCCGACGTCACCAGCCGCGTCGGCGCGGGCGAATCCATTCGCGCCGTAGCAAGGGACTACGGCCTGCCGCTCCAGGAAGTGCGTGCCGCGCTCGCGTCAACGTCCGCCCGAGCCGCAGCCTGAGTTCTTCGTCGACCGAAGCCTCGGTCGACTCGTCGTTCCGGGGGCGCTCCGATCACTCGGCTTCGTCGTCTACACGATGGCTGACGTGTATCCCAACGGAGCCGACGAAAGCGTTGAAGACGAACGATGGATTCGCGACGCAGACCACGCGGGATGGGTGGCGCTCACGAAGGACGAGCGCCTCACCCGATACGCCTCCGAGCAAGCGGCACTGGAAGCGAGCACACTCCGGCTGTTCGCGATCGCCAACCAGAACCTGACCGGACCACAGATGGCGCAGCTGTTCGAACGCCACATCCATCGAATCATCCAGCGTTCCCGGCGACCTGGGCCGTTTGTCGACGTACTGCTCGCCGACCGCGTCGACCGACGCTGGCCGCGTTAAAGCTGGCGGGCGGGACTCCCGTCGAGATTAAGGCCATCCTCGATCTGGCACGCCGTACGCCAATCGGTAGGCAGCGCGGTGTGACCAAACGCAATGAACAGGTCGAGATCGACATCACTCTTCGTACCCGTGCCGACCTTGAGGAAGTCGCCGATACCGCACAGCTGAGTGACGTAGTTCGACGAGGACAGCAGCGAGAGTTCAAACGCGAATGGCGGGTGGGCCATCACGATCGACCAGCTCCATGACTCGCTCTCTTGGTCGACGTAGACGAACGGCCCGGCGTAACGAGCATGCGGGCCGGCGTAGAGCGTCATGCCAAGGAACATCTCCTCGGGAAGCTCTCCCACCTCGCCGTCGAGAAGCACACCTCTCAGCTGCGGATTGCGGCCGATGAGGTCCCAGCCCGCGCTCAGGCTCGCCACCATCGACACCACCTGCCGGCCAAACCGCCCTGGGCGGACCTCGCTGAACCGCACTGTCACGCCGCGCGATACAGGCTCGTTATCGAGGTCACGGAGTCGGTCGGGCAGATCGACGATTATTCGTGCGGCGCGCGCCACCCATCCCCGGTATTCGGTGGCGTAGTCGCCCGTTCTGCGATTGCACCGCTCGCAAAGCGTGCGCATCCACACACCGCCCTGTTGATGCCGGCCGCCGGCCATCTCGCCATCTTCCGATCGGTTCAGCCAGTCCTCGAGCGAGTGACCGAACGAGGTCCCTTTGTTGCCCGACGACGCAGGTGGTACATGCTCTCGGTTGAGAGGGGAGAACTGGCCGCAGATTTTACAAAAGCCTTCCAGAGGCTCGGAGTGGATGGTCAGCCCATCGAGCCCCTCGGCGACTTCGGCGGGCACAACACTCCACGCTTCAGCCCAAAGTTCTCGTCCGCGCTCCGTCAACGTATGAGCGACCCCTCCCCAGTTCGGGCCGGGACGCGGCGCGTCAGCCACGGCCGGGATGGCGCGCGCCTTCGCCCGGCGGAGGGTCCAACGCCGAGACGAACGGTTCGCTTGACTCGACGGCCGCAGCGATTGCGTCGTATGCCTCTAGCACGAGGCGGCGAGTGCGCTCCTCGCCGTGCTCGGCGATGTCTTTGCGATTCACGATAGGGAACGTGCTGAGGATGTAGTCGACGTCTTCGCGCTCGACGCCGTATAGATGGAAGAACGCACCATCGAGTTCCGCGCGGAGTGCGGCGCGTCGCGCGTCGTCCCAAACGAAGGGCGCACCTTCGTCACCCAGGTCAAGCGCGTACGGCTTCATATCGTGCGCGGTGAACGTGAGCTCAAGAGACCGCCGCCGAACCCACTCGGAAATATGCAGTTCAACGTCCCATGGTGTTCGTGACGCGAATGCAGATGGCGCCAGGACCGGGAGCTGCTCGACGAGAAAGAAGTTGATGTTGGACCCACCCACCTTCTGACGCGCAGCGAAGTCAAGGGGCAAGCTTGTTAAACACGCCACTAACAAATCCGGCGAGGCTGCTTTCAGTAAGCAGAAGCTGTTTCCCGTTCCGGAACGCGGCACTGCCCCGACGATTATGGTCCGCGCGTTTGTGGGAGGCGCAACGTTTCTGAATCCCGCGAACCACGTGCGATGATCCTGCGCGCTGGCGTCAACCTCCCTTTCGTCCGTCCAGTATCGGGGCATTGCTAGGCACGCTGGGTCGCGTTTCTCCAGCTGCGACAACTCGCGCGTAGTGCCATCGATTGCGTCAGTCGTGGCCCACCGATGGTCATAGTGGTGAACCATTTTGCCCTCGTAAAGAGGGAGCATCCTCTCGGGACCACGCTCGAAGACATTGCCGCTCAGCAGCCATCCTTTATCGCGGAGTTCGTTGTACCCACGAAAGAGGTGTGAGTCGCTCGTCATGTTGAACAAACCTTGTTTGAACGAGAGACCCCACGGATTTCCATCGGTCCGGCGGTGACTCAAAAGCGGTGGGACGCGGCGATAGATGTCCAAAGTGATGTCGGCGTCGCGGCGGGTGCGGAACACTGGGCACGTACCAGTGTTTGGATTGAGCAACATGATCTCGTCAGGCGTGAGCGCGAAGCGCACGTCAGGACGGATGAGATCGTCGGGGTCAAGCGCGAAAAACGCGAAGTCGGCGGCATGGACTTCGGCGTCGAGACCGCTGATTGTGAGCAGGCTGAACTTGAAGCTCCTGTGGACACCTTCGAACATCGGCTTCGAGTTTTCGAAGTCGTACAACGACACCAGGGAGCGCGCCTCGACAAGGCTTCGGAAGAATTTCTGGGTCGTCGCGTCCGTCGCGATGCCGGTTGGAACAATCACACCCATTCGACCCACCGCAGCGGTCAACGATCGGTCGGTCTCGGCAAAAACCGCGTAAGTGTTGATGCGTCCGCGGCCACACAAGGGGAAGCGGCCGCTCGCGCCGAGAAACCCGCGCTCGGCGTCGAACTGCCGCTTCTTCTCCTCGAACAACCGGAACAGCGCCGGCTGGTCGCTCGCCAACGCCTTGATAAGCCGCTTCCGAGCGGCGCCCGATGGGGCCGTCGCTATGTCGGGGTCGCGTGCCGCGAAGAACTCCTGCTCCTTGAGTTCCACGTGTTCCCATGGCGGGTTCCCGATTACACACGAGAACCCGCCCGTCCACCCTGCGGGCGCGGCCGCGTCATCGTTGGCCGCGGCGACGAATATGTCGGGAAACTCGACGTGCCAATGAAAGAACCGGTGACGCGCCGTCGCGTCTGCAACCACACCGGCGAATTCGTCGAGGTCGTCAACGCCGTCCCAGGACTTCGCTTGCCACCGCTGCAGCAATCCAGTTGTGATTGGCGGCGCGCCTGCGGGTCGTGCCGCGACGAACGCCGTGCACCACGCGTCGGCGATCCACTTCGCTCGCAAGCGTTCTGGTGATCTTTCGAACTGCGAATAACGCTGCGCAGCGACGTGCACGTCTGCCAGGGACGCAGCCATGGCGTCGACCGACTTCAGAGCATCGCGCAAGCTTTGGTTGTCAACTATGACCTCGTCGCGCGCGGTGAGGGCGCTGGCCTGCCCGGCGCGTTCTTCTCTGTTGCGCTGCTTGTGCGATCTCACCGTCGGCTTGTCATCGCCAAGTAGGGCTTCGTACGCCGAGTCGGGAATGCCGTTCTGCAACAGCGCAGGTGTGGTGCCGAGAAGCGCGTTCCCGACCTTCACGTGAGCGTCGAGGAACGACAGCGGCTTGCCGGGCTGCAATGCCTCGAGCCAAAGACTCACCTTGGCCAACTCGGTGGCCATCTCATTGAGATCGACGCCGTAGATACAGCGGCCCACAACATCGTGCATGGCGGCCTGCACGTCGGCTTCGCTCGGTTCGGCACCCTCTGCGGCGGCGCGTACGCGCGCAACTCGGAACGCGATGCGTCTGGCTGCGGCGACCAGGAAGTGGCCCGAACCGCACGCGGGATCGCAGATCGTAAGGGCGAGCAACGACGTCTCGGGGTCATCCGTCGTCTCTGCTTCGTCGAGCAACGGGCCGAGAGCGGAGTCGAGCAAGCAATCAATGAGCGACGACGGCGTGTAATAGGCACCGGTTGTTTTGCGTTCGTTGCCGAAGGCGGACACGAGACCGAACGTTCGAGCGCCGGAGTCGACCGTTGGCACCAGTTCGAGAAGGCTCTCGTAGATACCGCCGAGTTCCTCCGCACCGAGGTTGCGATAGTCGACCGCGCGGCTTGGCCCTGATCCAGTCGGGCGGATCACGCCGAGACGGCGGACCGCGGCAAATAGGGCATCGTTCGCGAGTTGCAGCTCGGCGGTGACGTCGAGCGCGCCGTTCTCGAACAGACCGCCGAGCCCAGGAAGCCCGAGTTCGGGTTCGCCGCCTTCACGACCGAGCGCGTTAAGTACCAATCGCAGCGCCTGCCACGCGTCGTCGTGTTTGGTGCCTTGGCGGCGGGCGGCGACGCGGCGTAGCCGTGCGGTGCCGAACCACTGGCGGTAGCGCTGGCGTATGGAGATGGCCGCCTGCGGATCGAGCAAAAGGTCTCGGTCTTCGGCAACGAAGACGAAGAGCAGCCTGTAGACAAGACGAAGGAGACCGCGGTGATAGTCAGCCACCGAGAGCGTGCGCGCCGAGCCGAGCCTGTCGCGCAGTTCGGCGTTGGCCGGGTGCTGCAAGAACCCGGTGCCGAGCGATTCAATCGCCGACTGCACGCCGTCGCGCAAGGCTCCGAGGGCGCGGGTCCCAGTCTCCGCCGCGAACGCGCGCCACTCTTCTAGCCAGCAGTCGGCCACGCCACCGTCGGCGGTGCGTGGTTCGAACCGGCTTTGATGGCAAGTCAGATACAGCACAACGAAGTCAGAGAAGACTTCGCCGTCGAACATCGCCGCTAGATCGAACTCAACGAACGACGGCCCGACGAGCGTCGACGAGTCACGGACGAGCCGAAGCGTTTCGGCGTTGGCGACGAAAGCCCATAGGTAGTCGTCGGAGCGGTTGAGCAACTCCTGCACCATGGCGTGCGGCGCCCGGTCGGCGGCGCCGGCGACACCGGCGTTACGCCGATCGAGGTTGATGCCCCGGCCAAGTAGGTGGGCAGGAAGTCGCACCTCGCCCGCGGGCGCGAGGTGGCTTACTGGAAAGGATCGGGCGTCGTTCGTGGTGATCCCTCCCGGCCCCGTTACAGGCACGCGCCCGAATCCAAGTTCGCGCAGCAGGACGAGCAGCCATTTGTCGCGGGTGAGGCCAGTGGCGCGTTGCTCGTCTGCCGGAAGTCTCTCGACCGCGTCCTGGTATCCGCGCCATGCGGCTGTGAGCACAGCCCACGCGCGGTTGGCGGCTTCCCGTGGCGACACGCCGAGCTCGAGGCGGTAGTCGTCGGCGCGCAAGCCAGGCAGTTCTGTGCCGGCGGCGACGCGCGCCAGGAGATCGGTCGGCAGCAGACCGCCGACGACACGAATAGTGGTCAGCCCGACCCCCTCGTCGGATCGCGGTGCCGTAGCGGGGCTCATGTCGCGACCGGGAGCCAGACATAGAAACCGAGAACGTCAACTGGCTTCTGCGCTGTGACTGCCAGTCCGCGCCGAGTCGCTCCCGCACCGGCGCGAACCCGCCGGTGCGCGTCGAGCAATTCGGTAGCAAGACGGTCGGCCGTCGCATCGAAATGTTCGGTGAGCGCGCCGAGTCCGTCGACAAATCTGTTGGCGACGTCAGCCGCTTGGTCAGAAGACAGGTTCGCGTCGGCGGTGGCCGTAAGTGCGGCGTCGACCGCGGCGTCATCGAGCCACACCGCGGCGTCGGTCGCGCCGGTGAATCCGAGGAAGCGCGCCTCTTCCGTAACCAAGCGGCGCTGCCCCTCGCGTCCCGGCAGTTCGAGATGAAAGCGGAAACGCACGAGCAAAAGCGTCGTACGAGTCGAGACCGACTTGGTGCGAGCGACGCCGGCTCTGCTCGCGACGGTCGCCCCGAGCTTCGGGTCGAGGGCGACGTCTAAGACGTGGCGAGCGACTGCTCCTACCACGGGGTCAGTGCGAGCGAGCAGCGCCTCGTCACGCCCGACCGGCGGCTCTCGCAACAGGCGGAGCGGCTCGCGCATCGTGGCCGGAAGCGCGTCGCGCAATCCAACCGGAAGCGGGCCGGTCACGACCTCGTACCCTCCGGCCACATTCGACACGGACGCATTCAGCGCCTGTAAGGCAGAAATTGTGAAGCGCTCGACGTCCTCGCTGGTGCCCAATGCTGCACGAGCAGCTTCGACTTCGCGGGCGATTTCTTCAGGGCGAATGCCGGACTGCGCGTACTTCGTCACGGCGCGGCTTTCGCGCTCGGCTGCCGACTCCCACTCGCTAAATAGCTCATCCCGCCGACGTTGATCTCCGACGTCCAAAGTCATCTGCTCGGTGTCGTCGCGGCCACGCAGGATGAGCCCTTCGAGCAGGGCCTCGACCACACTGTCGGACTCATCCGGAACCGGGACACTGACGCCGGTGGCCTCGCGAATCGCGCGATGTTTACGCAACAAGACGTCGAGCACGATTCCGTCGATGCGGTTGTTACGGCCGTAGATCGTGACGGCCTTGACGATGTCGCGCTTTTGACCGAAGCGGTCGACCCGACCCTCGCGCTGCTCGTGACGTGTCGGGTTCCAGGCCAGATCGTAATGGATGACTGCTTGGAAGTGGTCTTGAAGATTGACGCCTTCAGACAGACAGTCAGTCGCGACAAGTACGTGTCGGCCATCGAGATCAGTCAACTCGGCGATTCGCGCCAACCGCAGGTCGGGCGGCAAAGTGCCCGTGACCGCGGCAACGTGGACTCCCCTGCCCAGCGCTCCCGTGAGGTGTTCGGCGACGTACTCGGCCGTGTCGATGTATCGACAGAACACAATTGGGTCGTAGCCATCCGCCAGAAGTGTCTTGAGTTCGCTTACGAGTAAGGCGAGCTTTCGATCGAGTTTCGGACCGATGAGCTTCTCCGCCGCGTTCGCGAGGTCACGCAAACGCCTTCGGTTCCGCGCGGGCTCCGATTCGTCTACGGGCCTCGCTTCGTCGGTCTCATTCTCCTCAAGCGCGCCCGGTGCAACGTCGATCGCGTCGATCGCTTCGTCATCGGCCTGATCGAGCACTGAGGCGCGACCAAGGGCATCCGCCTCTTCGGCCGTCGCGGCTTCCGCCGACGCTGCCCGCTTGCGCAAGGTTGCGGCTGCTGCACTTGGCGACGATGCGAGCGTCCGCAGCAATGCAAGAGCGGACCACCACCGCACGCGTTGGCGAACTGCAGACAGCCCGTCGGTTGTATCGATTACCTGCTCACGGGCGTAGGCGAGAACGCGATCGAAGAATGCTGCGTAGTCGGCGGACAGCTCGTAGGGCGCTTCCTTGGTCTGGCGGTCCGATGGGAACGCGGTGGTCTCGTCAAGGGTCCTCTCCAGGTAGCGCCTGATGTCGGGACGTCGTCGCTGCACGAAATGCGCTGCGAGTTTCTCGCGGCCCTTCACGTCGTCGAGGTTGAGCGTCGCGAGCTCGGGATCGAGTAGCCCAATCAGGTTTCGAAAGCCCTCTTCCTTTCCAGAGTGTGGGGTGGCAGTAACAAGAATGAGGTGGCGCGTGACATCAGCCGCCAGATCACACAACAACTCATAGCGCTGAGTGCGGGCCCGGACGCCACCGCCGGCGCCATCGGCCACGGCCGTGTGCGCTTCGTCAACGATGACCAGCTCGGGGCAGTGGTTGACAAAGTCGTGCCTACGAGTGTGGGACTTAATGAAATCAGTGGAGATCACGACGTACGGATATCGATCGAACAACGACTCGTTCATCATCAATCCACGAGTCAGTCGTGTCGCGGTCGATGGGAGTACAAGCTCAGCGTCGAGATTGAACTTGTCGCGTAGCTCGGCCTGCCACTGCTCCGCGAGCGCGGGGCTGCAAAGCACCGCCAGGCGCTGGGCGTCGCCTTGTGCAAGGAGTTCCGCCGCAACGAGGCCGGCTTCGATGGTCTTGCCGATACCGACGTCGTCTGCAATAAGCAGTCGAACGGTGTCCTGCCGCAGCCCAAGGAGGAGCGGTACGTACTGATAGGCACGCGGCTCTACTGCGAGACCGGCGAGCGATCGAAAGGGGCCAGCGGACGACCGAAAGCCGATTCGAAGTGCGGTACGAAGCAGCTCAGCTCGGCTCGCATCGCCCAAGTCCTCAGCCGTCGGTGGCGGAAATGATGCGGGCTCGACGTGCTCCAACGCGGGCAACACCGCGGCCGTGTCGTCCTCGCCGCCACCGAGTGGGCGGAGGATGAGCATGTCTGGCTCGCTGTCTGCGAGTACAACCCACTCGCGTCCGCGGGCGCGGACTAAGGCCCCCGGAGCGAACGCGGTCGTGTCGGCCACTAGTTCGTGCGTCCCTCGCCGAAGACCGATTTGTTCTTGCTCACAATCGATTGCCAGTCATCGGCATGCCCGAAACGCAAGACGGCCCACCCTTCGTCGATGAGGCGCTCCTCTGCGGCTCGATCGCGTTCGGCCTGTGCCGCATGATCGTGGACCGGGCCGTCGACGAACACGGCGACCGGGCCGGTGGAGAGGCGATACACGAGATCGGGCCTCGCACGCGCGCCGGCGACCGTCACCTGTGCTTCGTCCGGGAGCCGTAACCCGCGCTCGTCGAGCCAGTCGACGAGCGTTCGTTCCAAGCTGGAATCAGCCAGCCCGTCGAGCGCCGCACGGATCTCGGCGCGGGTCTTACCGCCGGCCCCGGCCTCGGTTGTCGCGGAAGCGAGTTCGAGCAAGAGGTCCCTTATGACGTGCCGGTTGATCCGCCCGTGGTCGAGCTGATTTGAATACGCGAGCAAGCACTCGTAGCAAGCCAGCTCGCAACGTTCCCCGCCCATCGCCGTGTCGCCGCGGTCTTCCCCCGTGTCGGGATCAAAGTGACAGAGCGAGAGCGCCACCCGCGCCACCTTGGCGACCGCGTCGGCCTCTGTCACCAACCGACGAAGCACCCCCGCGCCACCCTCCGCCGATTCCGTGAATAGGAAGCGGCCGCGTTCCTGCGCATCCGGAAGTGCGTCGGATGCCAGCTCAGAATCCTCAAGTTGAAAGCAGGCTTCGGCGCCACGCTCGAGCGCGTACCGCAACGACGTGGAGGCAACGTCGTCGAGCGCTTGCGTCGCGCGCACGCTCAGAACGTTGCGCGTGTCCTCGACGTAGGGCGTCACCTTTACTTTGGTCGCGACATCGTCGGTGTTGGCCTCGAGGTCATCGACGCCTTCACTCGAATCCGTTGCCGCCTTGTCAGAGAGCCATCGTCCTTGCAGCGTGTCGAGCCAGAAGCCTCGGTCGTTCGGGTTCTTGCGACGCCGCGGTCCAACGTTCGCCAGCCGAACCGTTGCCGAGTCGCCATACACAAGTTCCAGCGACGGATGAACGCCGTCCGACGTAGCGACCAGTGCGTCGATGCGCCCGGGGCGGTCGCCGTGGTCAGCAAAGCGATAACTCAGCTCGACTTCGAAGCCAGAACGGCGGCGTTCCTCTTCGTCGGAGGAAATCCGCTCACGTCGGCGGGTGTGGACCGTCTGAAGGCGCAACAGATTGTGGGTGGTCGCACCGAGCGCGGCGCCGCAGCTGTCGCACCGATCGGCGCCAACTTGGATTCGGTGGTGGTAGCCGCACTCTTCACAGCGCCGCGCGTCTTCTGTCTGGAGGCCGCCGCGTTCGGAACCGTGCGGTAACTGGATCCGCGTTACTTGGTAGCGCGAGCCCTCGTGGTAGATGAGGGCGTTCGGACCGAACTCGCGTATCGCCAGAAATCGAGGTCGCTGCAAGTAATCCGCATCGCCGCCGCCCCGCTGACGTCCCCCAGGGATGTACGCCGCGAGCGGCAGGCGCGGAAATGAGTAGCCGGGTAAGAAGCCCTCGGTAGCGAGATAACGGTACGTGTAGAAGTCGGTTTGTCCGACCTCGGCGTCCTCGTTGCGGAGCAGCTTTAGCCGGTCGAGGGCCTCTCGCATCCGCCGCGTCGCGGTGTCGCGGTTCAGTCTCGAGGCGTTGGCGTCTACGGCCAGGCGGCTCTGCTCGTTGTATTCAGCGAGACTGTCGCGGTACAGATCCCGCCACCGATCGAACGCCCGGTCGAGCGCCTCGGGCGCTGCGGCAACAGCATCCGCAACCCATCCGTCGTACCACCACACCGGGCCGTCATCGACTGACCACGTCGTTCGGACTTGGTCAACGACACGTTCGGCGGAGGCGGCGGCGCGTTTGCGGGCGTCGTCGTTCGCTAAGGCCGCTTGAACCTCGGGAAGCAACTTCAACGAAGGATCGTCACCGCCGGCGTCGAGCACCTCGGTTATGCGAGCCTTCATCGACTGGCCGGTTTCGGCGAGCCAAATCGCCTGAATATGAGAGCGGACCAGCTCCTCGTTTCCTAAGTCGAGCCGCGGTGGCTGCACGGAACCAGCGACCATGTCTTGACTGCGAGCGAACCAATAGCTGTCGTGCGCATTGCCACTCGCGCAATACGTAGTGACGAGCGCGGGCTGACCGGATCGTCCTGCTCGTCCTGAACGCTGCGCATAGTTCGCCGGGGTCGGTGGAACGTTTCGTAGTAACACGCTGTTCAGCGAAGCGATATCTACGCCGAGCTCCATCGTTGGCGAGCAGTAGAGGAGCGGGAGTGTGCCGGCGCGGAATGCTTCCTCCCGCGCTTCGCGTTCAACCGCGGACACCTGAGCGGTGTGCTCCTTCGCATGCAGGCCGGCGAGGGTCACACCGACCTCGCGATACAGAGCGTTGAAGAACGGATTGACACGACCAACCGCCTCGGGATCGAGGCGCTTCCGCAGCGGATCTTGCGCCGGGTGCTGACCGTCTCCGGGCTTCCACCGAAGCGCGGACGCCTTTACGCGGTAACCGGGGTTTCCCGCCTTGTCCATCGCGACTTCGGTCAACAGCCCGACCGCGGTGAGGGTGGCAAACAGGTCGACGATGACTTTCGTCGCGTCATCGCGTTTGATACTGAGGCCGCTCGTGCTTTGGACGTACCGACCGAACGCGCCGCGCGCAGAGATGTTGACGTCACTGCGAAACCCGCCAGGCGATCCCGTACGAGCGAACGCGGTGCCCACGAGTTCGAGTCGTGCGTCGTCCGGCAACGACCAGGGCTCACGAAGATGCTGATCGGCGCGACGTTTGACGCGTTCGAAGCCTTCTTCCGTTAGGCAGTCGACGTCGATGGCAAGCACGCGGCGAAACTCGTCTAGAAGTATCTGGCAAAGGTCGCGTCGTAATCCTGACGCCGCGGAGGCCAACGCGGAATGCCGTCGGGCCCACAAATCGTTATCGGCGGCGATTAGGTCAAGATCGGCGTATTCGACGGAGAGGAGGCCAACCTGTTCCAGGTTCGGCATCGTCACGCGCCACCCCCGCTTCAGGTCTGTGTAGAGCCGGTACTCGATGACAGAACGCAAGGCCGCCTCGGCGTCGTCGCGTTGGCTGTACTTCGAATCAGGGTTGCGCGCGAACTCAGTCAGCTCCAATCCGAGGGCGGGAGTGACGTGTTGTGAGACAACGTCGTGTGTCAGCCCCTCTTGATGTTCCTCAAGCGCGCGAGCGAGCGCGCCACGAAGCTGAGCGACCTGCGCGAAGTCGTTGAAGTGGCCCGCTTGCAGCGAAGCGTCCTGTCGGTTGTCTACGAACGAGAGCAGCTTGCGAGCGGCCGGGTCGAGATCGGCCGCGGCGGGCCCCCGAAGCGCGCGCGCGATGCTCGCCGACAAGACCGTGACAGCGGACGAGCGCCCCTCCTGATCGAGCGTGGCGAGTTTGGCGAAGTCATTGCCGCGCACGTTCTCGTACGACACAAGGCAACGCAGGCAAAACGTAAAAGGAGTTTGAATGAACCACGCAGGCAAGCCCTCGCCAGTCGAGAGAATCGAGCCGTCCATTGCAACGCTCACGGGGCGAGGCAGGTATTTGCGCTTCGAATCGATCAGCTGCGGCGGTGACTCGTCATCACCGGCCGTGAACCAGTGATCCGGCAGAAGTCCGTCTTTAGCGGGATCGTCGGACCACGGGTGTTCCGACGACACGTATAAGTAGCCGGTCACCGTGTCGCCACCAGACGCGTCGGCGTCTCGTCGCGGGATGAAGGCCGCCCGGTTCTCAGAGTCAAGGTTGCTTCTCGCGACGACGAAGTACTCCTGTCCGCACTCACGACAGAAGGCGAGCGGCAACAACGCCTTCTCTGCGTGACCGGGAACGCGGAGCTGGTAGTGCGTTGTTAGAAAGCGCTCGTCCTCGTTCTCGAGGCTGGCGTAAACGGTGTCGCCCTTGGACACGAACTGATGAAGGCGGAACGCGAATAGGGGTCGATCCGTAAGCGGGCTGCGCACACGACTCCCCGCGAGGAGCATTGCCCTAATTGCTGTGGCCGCGTCGGCCTCGTTCAGTCCGGTCAGTGCGGCGAGTTCATCCGAAGCTTGCCGGACCGTTGTCGGCCGCTGACGAGCGAGTGCGCCGGTTTCTTCATCCGTTCGAAGACCGAAGGTCGTCTCGACCCAAGCGGCAAGCGGGTGGCGCACGAGGCTCTCGAAGTCTGCTTCAACCGCGATGCCTCCCGTTGCGGCCTCGGCGCTCGCCGCGGCCAGGTCGTTGGACTGCGCGGTCGCGTCGGTCGCCCTCACGAGCGTTTCGCCAACGACATGCTCGGCGGCGACGTTCGTCCCGAACAGTCTCGACGACACCTGCGCTACGACGGCGCGCTGCTCCTGCGGCGAGCCCTGCGAGGACATAGTGGCCGAGGTTCCAACGATTTGGAGCAATGGTGCTTCGCAGGCTTCGCGAACGCGACGAACGAGCAAGGCAACGTCTGCGCCCTGACGTCCCCGGTAGGTGTGCAGTTCGTCGAGAACGAGGAAACGCAAGCCTCGCGCCGCGGCAATCAGGTGCTGTCGCTCATCCGGCCTCGTGAGCACGAGGTCGAGCATGACGTAGTTGGTCAACAAGATGTCGGGCGGGTTGGCGAGGATGTGTCGACGCTGGTCGGGGTTCTCCTGACCGGTGTATCGGGCGAAGGTGACGGGTTCGCCGTCATGCGGGTAGCCGAAACGTAAGAACTTCTCGAGTTCACCGACTTGGCTGTTCGCCAGCGCGTTCATTGGATAGACGACGATCGCTTTGACGCTCTTGGTGCGCCCGTCCCGTTCGTTGTCGCGAAGGATGCGGTCGACGATCGGCACGATGTAGCCAAGGGACTTGCCGGAGCCGGTCCCCGTCGTCAGGACGTAGGACTCGCCGGATCGCGCGGCCTCGATCGCGTCACGTTGATGACGATGAAACGCGATGCCACGCGCGCCAGGGTCGTCTGGGCCCTCCTTGATACGGAAGATGCGGCCGCACTCCTCGTGGAGCAAACCCGCCTCGACCAACTCCGAGACTGTGCCGCCTGGCGCGAAGTTTGGGTTAAGGGATAGCCACGGGTCGGGCCATTGCGCGCCGCCTGCCAGTTCCTTCTCAAGGAACTTCTGAATGTGCGGATCGCGTGGCGCGACGAACGAACCAGTGAAGGATCGATAGTCCTCGATCAGTTCGTCGCGAATTGCAAAGACGTCCATCGCACCACCAAGGACCTAGGCGTCATGTCGATCCTAAGGCCATGGCCGTCCACAAGGATCGAGCGCCGATGGAAATCCAAGCGTGCGCCAACTCCAACGAAGCGCCGGCGTACGAAACCTCGGCGCAAAGCCCGACGATTCCGCTCGGCGTCGGCCGCAAAACGTTGTTCCGTCTTTGGGTCGCCGGGGATTCCGCGGAGCCGTTCGCCCCCGCGCGCGCAACGTCGGACAACAGAGAATCCAGCGGCGTGGAAGCATGCGACGGTGGAACGCGACGACACGCCAAAGCGGGAAGACGAAGGCGATCCTGCCGACCAACCGAATTCCATTGATCAGTTGTTCGAAGCGCTTACGACTGATCCGGGAGACGAACCGAATGCCGAACCACGCGGGCGGCCGGCGCCTGGCGTTTTGCCCGACCGCGCGCTTTTAGCCGCGCACGCCCCAACTGGGATGCACTCCTTGGCCGGCAAGCGCGACGAGCCGCCGCATTCGCTGGATGAACTAGTCGCACTTGTATCGGCAGGCACCCCCGTAAACCTCATGGTTGTGGCCGCAGACATACGCAAGTCGACCTTTGTGATGAAGGAAGCGCTGGACTTCACAGGTTTCGCCGCCGCGATCAGCTCGTACGTTGACGCAACTAAGAAGTTCATCGGCCAGCATGGCGGCTGGTTCGACAAGTTCACCGGCGACGGCCTGCTCGCTTATTGGATGTACGGCCAAAGCCGAGAGTCGAAGCGACGCGCCTCGGCATCCGTTCTGCATTCGGTCGAGGGGATGCTCCTTCAATTCGATCGGCGAGTGGTTCCGCTGCTGCGAGCCAACTCACGAAACTTTCCTTCCGGAGTAGGTCTTTCGGTTGGAGTCGATTGCGGACCCACGCATCTCGTAAAGATCGCTGAGGACCTGACGATCGTTGGCCCTTCGGTCGTCGGCGCGGTTCGCATGGTCGGATGCTCTGGCCCATGGGAATGCATCGCGAACGTCGGTATGGGCTCGTTCCTGCGGGCCAATCTGAACCTGCCTCATCTCGGCGGTGTAAGCCGGCAATTTCGGCCAACGAAGGAATATGAAAGGCAGGAGGTTTACGCCGTGAAACTGAACGGTTTCGAGCCGCCGGCCGAAGGCTGATCTCGAAATCGTCGCGTCGGCACGACGCCGTCTGGTTCATGTCCGTGGTCAGGACGTCAGGCGATTGGTGCAATCCTGATCGGCACTTGAACAGCCTGTGAGAGCTAGGTGACGGCCAAAGCTATGCGCAACGGTAGGTGGCGTGGATCGCCGTGGCCGATGGGCGCACGCCTGTCTGCCGCAACTCCACACGGTCGCCGTCGGTGAACAACGGCGTGCCGCCCCCGAACACGATCGGTGACACGTGCAGGCTCAACTCGTCGACGAGGCCGTCGAGCACGCACTGGCGGATGACGCTGCCGCCGCCCATGATCACCACGTCCTTGTCACCCGCGGCCGCGCGGGCGCCTTCGACAGCCGACTTGATGTCCGGCACGAACGTGAAGTCGTGCGTGAGCCGCACGTGGTCGGGGCGGCCGCGATGGGTCACGACGAAGAACGGCGGGGTCGCCGCGTGCTGCGCGCCGTAGCCGATCTCGTCGTTCCAACCGTTGGGCCCGTCGACCACGTCGAACAGCGTGCGGCCCATCACCACCGCGCCGGAACGGGCGGTGGCGGATGCAAGCACGTCCTTGTCGACGTCGTCGCCGTTGAAGACCCAGTTGTGCAGCGCGTCGCCGTCGACGCCGAGCCCGTGATCGAGATCCGCGCCCGGCGCAGTGACGTAGCCGTCAAGCGACACGGTGATATCGGCGACGACGCTCATCGGTCGACCGCCGGCAGTTCGCGTGTGGTCATGGTCACGGCGCCTCCAGTCGTTAGACACTCGGTCGTACCCGCCGCGCGTTGATCTAGGCGTTGATTCACTGTCACACCGTGTCAGTAGGTTGCGACCATGCGAGTGAACAGGATCATCGCCGACTTGCCCGTCGCCGACATTGAAGCGACAAAGGGCTTCTACACCGACTTCCTCGGCTTGAGCGACGAGGGGTTCAACATGGGGTGGGTGGCGCGGTACACGTCACCGCACGACCCGACCGTGCACGTGCAACTCGTCACCCACGACGCCGGCGCGCCCGAGAACCCGATTGTCTCGGTGCTGGTGGAAGACGTCGACGAGGCGTACGAGGAAGCACAGCGCGCCGGTTACGAGATCGTGCACCCGCTGTCGCAGGAGGCGTGGGGTGTGCGGCGCTTCTTCGTGCGGGCGCCCGACGGGAACGTGTTGAACATCGTGCATCACCCGGCCGGCGCCGCCCGGAGTTAGATCAGCGGTGACGCCGATACCGTGAACGCCGGGTTGGGCGCGACCGGGACGTCGAGCGAATCGGGGACACGCAACGTCAACGTTGCCTGCACCGTGCACACGGCGATGTAAGCCGTGCACGGCGGGTTCGCGACCTTGAGGTGATAGACGACCGAGACCTGGCGGCTCGCACCGGCGGCGATGTCGCCGACCGCGATCGGGGTGGATGACAGGACGGTCACACCCGACGTCACTGGCGTCACGCTCACTACCGAGACGCCGAACGCGTCGCCCGGGCCGTTGTTCTTGACCGTGTAGGTCACGGTGAGCCGCCGGGCGAAGAGGTCGGACGGGTTGGCCCAACGTGCGCTGGCGGCGGGAACGCTGAGCGACGGCTGGAGCACGGAGAGGGTGCCGAGGAGGGCGAGGCTGAACGGATTGGTGGTGCCGGCGGCGACCTGGGCCATCAGCGTGAAGGTGCCCGAACCGGTTGTGCTGCGGTACGCGCCCGTGCCGCCGGTCACCTGCCACGAGCCGCTACCCGACGCAACCGTGCCGTTGAACGCCAGCGTCGGCTGGCCACACGATCCGGAGGTCAGGCCGAGCGTGACCGTGCCGCGCGTGTTCGTGAGAGTGACCGTCGTGTTGGGACCGAGGAATGCCGACGTGTGGCCAGAGTCGGAGTGCAGGTCGAGGTTCAGACCGACCGTCACCGGCAATGTCTGGGTAAACGCGGGCGGGTTCGCGGTGGCGCTGTAGGTGTAGCTCCACGAGTCGCCTTGGCCGCCGCTGCCGCACGCCACGCCGACGGCCGACGTGCCAGTGCCGTTCGCGCCGTTGACGCTCAACCCGAGCGGTGTCGGCGGCGCGGCCGCGTGCGCGGGCACCGCCGTCAACAACAGAACAACGACACTGAGAAGCGCTCCAACGGCCGTCTTACGTCGCACCATGACTAGACCTCCCCGGTTCCTCAGCAGCCTAGAGACAAAGCGGACGCGTCGTAAGGGGTTCGGTTCCCTGAAGCTATTGCCTCCGCTTAGCTAACATTAGCTAATGATCGTGAACATGCATGAGGCCAAGACGAACCTGTCGCGGCTCGTCGAGCGGGTGGAAGCGGGCGAGGAGATCGTGATCGGCCGGGCGGGCCGGCCGGTCGCCCGCCTCGTCGCCTACGCCGCCACTCCGCAACGGCGCACGCCGGGTGCGCTCAAGGGCGCGATTCGGATTGCATCGGACTTCGACGAGACGCCGCCGTCGCTGCTTGATGCCTTCGAAGGCGACGCGTGAATCTGCTGCTCGACACGCACGCGTTGTTGTGGTGGCTGGCCGGCTCACGCATGACGGTCGAAGCGCGAGACCAGATAGCCGACGGGTCGAACGCGGTGGCCGTGAGCGCGGCCAGCGTGTGGGAGATCGCGATCAAGCGTGCGATCGGCAAACTGCGGCTGCGTGGTTCGATCGTCGATCACATCCGCGATGGCGGCTTCGACGCGCTCGCCGTGTCGGGCGAGCACGCAGAACGGGCAGGCGCGTTGCCGCCGCACCACCGCGACCCGTTCGATCGCGTCCTCGTCGCGCAAGCACAACTGAAAGGCCTCGTGATCGTGACCCGCGACCCGAGCTTCGCCGCGTACGACGTCGAGGTACTCGCCTGCTGAGTGCTACCCCGCCGCGTCGAGCCGACGTTGGTAGTCCGCCGCCAACATTTGCAACGCGCCGGCGCAGTCCCCCGTGAACGACGAGCCGTGCATCGTGGCCAGCGTCTTGGGCGCGAGCGCACCCAGCGACGCGATCGTCGAGGGCGTGGTGGGCGACAGGCACGAGTAACCAAAGATGTTCTCGGCCTCGGCCGACGCGTCGACGATGTCGTTCGACGTCAGCGCCGGGCCATTGCCGAGCGACGTAAAGAGATCGCCGCACAGCAGCGTCTCGGTCGCCTCCTCGAACAACACCCGCGCCTCCCAACCGTGGGGCACGTGGGGCGTGTCGATGCTGCGCACGGTCATGGCGCCGAGCTTGATCGTCTCGCCGTCAGCCATCGCCCGCGGCGGACGGTCGCACATCTCATTGAGCGACACCATGCAACCGATCATGTTGTGCGCCACCTCGGCTTGGGGTGCGACGGCGAGGAACTCGTTCATCGCGCCGCACTCGTCGCTCTCGACGTGGCCGAACGTGATCCAGCGCAGGCGCTCGATCGGCATGACCGTCTCGATCGCCGCCTTGACGTCCGGGAACAGCGAGCGGTGCCCGACGTGGAACAAGAGCGGCTCGTCGTCGTCGAGCAGGAACTGGTTGAAGGTGAAACCGGTCGGGCCGATCTCGGGCACGAAGGTCGACAGCCGGTAGATCTTCGGCGCGATCTCATCGACGGTGGTGGTCATGGGCGACTCCTCTTCGATGCGGGTGTCCACCATATGCCCGCTATCGCCTGTGGTGCCGAGGCGTACCGTGGCGGGCGGTATGGGGTTCCGCCTGCGCAAGTCGATCCAGATCGTGCCCGGCGTACGGATGACGTTCTCCAAGTCCGGAATCGGGTACTCCGCTGGCGTGAAGGGCTACCGGGTCACCAAGCGCGCCGACGGACGCGTGCAACGCACGGCCTCGCTATCGGGGACGGGCCTGTCCTATGTCACGACGTCAGGCGCGGGACGGACGCGGGCTCGGTCGGGGACGAACCAGCGTCGCGCCATGCCGCCTCGGTACGCGGCGCCGACGCCGCAGCGGGCCCGCAAGCCGGGATGGTTCGCGCCGCGCCCGACGAAGGACCTGTACCGCGCGGTGGTGGCACGCGATGTCAACGCGATGGATCGCATCCGCGGCTGCGAGGCGCAACTTGCGTTCGCGGCGGCCGCGCTCGCGGGCGTGTTTCGTCTCACCACCGCGGATGCGGACGGCGCGCTCGAGCCGCTCGAGTTCGCGTTCGCGACGGGCCACGACCCCGCCACCGATCCCTTTATCGCCAAGCACACCGCGCTGCGTTTCTCACTTGAGATCGCTGACGGCATCACCGCGTCGCTCACCTTGAACCGGGACGGGCTCGGCCTCGCGCTCGCCGAGATGTACCAACACCACGATCGTCTCGACGACGCCATCAAGACCGTCGAACAACTCGAGCCCACGACGTACGCCGCGCTCTCACTCGCCGAGTTGTACTGCGAGGTCGAGGAGTACCCCGAGGTCGTGCAGGTCACCGAAGGCGTGACAAACGAGGACGACGCCACCGCGATGCTCTGCGTCTTCCGCGGCATCGCGTTCCGCGAACAGGCGCTGTATGAAGCGGCGCGCCAGTCCTTCAAGGAGGCGTTGCGGACGAAGAAGCGCGACCCGGTCGTGCGGCATCGCGCGCTGCTCGAACGGGCCCGCACCTACGAAGCCGAGGGCAAGCGGGCGATGGCCCGCAAGGACCTCGAACGGATCATGGCTGAGGACTCGAATTACGAAGGCCTCGACCAGGCAATCGCGGAACTGTTCTAACGCGCACCGCTCAGAAACAGATCTTCTTCTTGAACGCCCGGATGCACTTGCGGGGCCGCTCGTAGGTGTAGCCCTTCGCCCGCAGCGACTTCTGCCCGTCGGGGTTCGTGACAACGACGTCGACTGCGCCGGCCGAGTGGGCCGGAGTTGTGACCACGAGCGAGGTAGCGGATCCCCCCGTGATCGTGGTCGCCACGCCACCGAAGCTCACCCGGGTGCCGGGGCCGCCGAAGTCGGTGCCCGTGATCGTCACCTGCGTGCCGCCCTTGGTCGTGCCCGTGGCGGGACTGATCCCGGAGATGCGCGGCGCGGGTGTGGGTGGCGGAGGCGGCGGGTTGACGTACGTGAAGCCGCCCCGGCTGGTCGCGAATTGGTTGTCGGGATTCGTGACGACCACATCAACAGCGCCGGCCGCGTGCACGGGCGTCGTGATCTGCAACGAGGTCGACGAACCGCCCGTCACCGCGACGGCTACGCCGTCCAACTTCACGGTGGTGCCAGGCCCGCCGAAGAACGTGCCTGTGATCGTGACGGCCGTGCCGCCCGCGGCCGGGCCGGTCGACGGATCGATCGAGGTGATGGTGGGCGCTCGGTTCGGCGGCGGGACGTCGGTGTAGGCAAAGCCCGCGGGTTTCGTCGCGGTCTGCGCGTCGGGATTGGTCACGACTACGTCGACGGCCCCCGCGGCGTGTGCGGGCGTGGTCACCTGCAATGACGTCGCCGACCCACCCGTCATCGCCGCGGCCACTCCGCCGAAGCTGACCGTGGTGCCCGGCCCGCCGAATCCGGTACCGGTGATCGTGACCGCTGTGCCGCCCGCGGCCGGCCCGCTCGACGGGTTGACCGCCGCGATCAACGGCGCCGGCGCAGTGGCGGCGGGGGCGGCCACGCCCCAGTCCGCCAAGTTGTATTCGAAGACGGTGGCGGACTCGATGCGCGCGTCGTGACTGCCGTCCGCGTTGACCATGTAGAGGTGGAGGTTGCTGGCCGGGCCGTTGTCCTGCGAGTCCTGACGGCTGTACGCGATGGCCTGACTATCGGGCGACCACGTCGGCTGTATGTCGGAGTGGTTCGGCGTCCCGCTCGCGACGAACGTGATCTGCCGGACGTTGCTCACGGCCGGGGTCACGTCCCAGTTGACGTCGGCGACGTAGATGGAAAAGTTGCTGAACGCGAGGTGTCCGTCGCGCGAGATCGCCGGGCTCCCCGGATACCTGGGCAGGCCTTGCATGGCTACCGGTGGCGCCGATCCGTCGGCGCGTACGTAGGAGAGCCCCGATATCGGGCCGTACTGGTCGCTGTTCTCGAACACGATGAACCGGCCGTCAGGTGAATACGTCGGGTACCGAGGGCCGTAGTCGGTGATGCGGCGCTTGCCGGTGCCATCGGGGTGGATCGCGAACAAGCCCGTGCCCGCGGCGCTGCCGTCGTTGCGCAAGTACGCAATCTCGGCGCCGTCGGGGGACCACGCAATCTCTCCGATGGCCACGCCGTCGAGGCGGTGTTTGTTGCTGCCGTCCGCGTTCATCACGTTGAGCTCGAAAGCCGTGGACGTCGGATCCGCTTCCAGCAGCGCGAGGCGGCGGCCGTCGGGTGACCACACGGCGGACCGCGGAGGACGCACGCCGTCCGACAACGCATTCGCGGACTGCGCCGCACTTGTGTCGGGCTTCGACAGCTGCACCGTGTGAACGCCGCCGCTGCGGTGATCGATGCGTTGCACCGCGAGTCGACCCGCGTGCGTCCACGGCGCGGCGAGTGGCGTGAAGGGACGCGGATCCCAGCTCAGGTTGGTCGTATAGGGGTCGACCTTGTTGACGTAGACCACCTTCGAGCCGTCCGCGTTCACGATGCGGTTGGCGAACGCGATCTTCGAACCGTCGGGCGACCACTGAATGTCATTGGGGTCCTGTGCCGCCGTCAGGTTGCCCGGCACAGTGTTAAGCGACGTGTACTGACCTCCGGCATTGGGAGACAGGATGCACAGCCCACCCGGACAACCGACCGCGAGGCGATCGTCGCTCGACCAGTCGGGCTGGTGCAGGCTGCCGTCCATAAGCACGGCCGGCGGGGCCGCGAACGACACGAGCGCAATACCGATGTGGCTGACGCGGTTCGCGTCATTCGGGTCGACGTACTCCCACCAGTTTTCGAATGCGACGCCGCGGCTGCCCCACGTCGGGTTGTAGCCGAGAACAGGGACGGTGGCGGTGCCGCCGGCGCCGTCGGGAACCTCGTAGGTGAACGGCTTGGGCGGCGCGAGGAAGGCGGGTTCGACCGGCGTGGACGGGAACGGCGTGGCGAAGCGCCACAGTCGGCCCTCGGACTCCACCACGAGATACGACCCGTCCGGCGACCACGCCGGCGCCGACGGGCGCGACAGGCTGAAGGACACCCGGTCGTCCGGGTTGGTCAGCGAGTGGATCTCGATCGAGCTCATCGTGTTGAAGGCGAGCCATTCACCGGCAGGCGAGATCGACGACTGAAGCCCGTAGGCCGCGGCGCCGCCGGGAAAGTCCTCGAGCGGGCCCGAACCGTCAGGCTGTTGGAGCTTGAGCTGCCCAACGCCGTAAGGCGCCGTGTAGACGGGGTGGCTGGCGACGATGCGGTACCGCCCGAAGAACACCACGGTGACGTCGACGCTGGCGATCGTGCACTGCGATGCCGTGTCGCAGACCGTGTAACGGAACGAATCGGCGCCGCTGAAATGCGCGACCGGCGTGTAACGGACCGTGGCCGTCGCAGGCTCGACCTGCACCGCGCCGTGCAGCGCGGGGCTGACCGTGAGGGTCGACGGATCGAGCGCGCCCGAGTCATTCGCCAGCACGTCGATCGACACCGGCGTGTCCTCGTCGGTCACGACCGCGTCGGCGGCTGCCTGGGGAGCCGGCGCGTCGGCGTGCGCGGACGGCGCCAATGGAAGGAGCGCGGCGGCGACCGCGACGGCAAGAGTGGTCAACGCGTGGAGGCGGGTCAGTTTCATGAGTGCGTTTCCTTTTGGCGGGGCAGGTAGGCGGGAAGCAGGCGGTCGTAGGCAAACCCGGCGCGTTGGTTCAGCTCGACAACCACGCTCTGGTCGACGGCTTCGAACACGCAAAACACGGACTCTTCGGCGGGGACAAAGGTCGATCCGAGGTGACGAATAGCCACGCCGGTCGCGTGAAGCGCGTCCAGCGCGTCCTCGAGCCGAGCGACCGCGGCTTGGAAAAGATCGTCGGTAACGCCGGGCCAGTACCGCTCGACGAAGAAGGTGCTCACCCCGTTGACGGTACGGAGGCCACCCTCGCGTCGAACCCGGTGCTTCCCTACGTTTGGGACATGCGCCGGCCGAGTTCGGCCCGCGAGGAGATGCCGAGCTTTCGGTAAACCCGAGCCAGGTTGGCCTCGACCGTCTTCGGGCTGATGAAGGCGGCTTCGGCCACTTGCTTGTTCGTAAGGCCCGACGCCGCGAGTTCGGCGACGCGACGTTCCGACTCGGTCAGGTCGAGTGGCGCGCCCGGGCGGATGTTGACGCGGCTCAGCTCGTCGCGGGCCCGCGCCGCCCACACCTTCGCGCCGAGCGCGTCGAACACGCCGACGGCGGACTCCAACGCGGCCCGGGCGAGCAACTTCTCTTTGGCCCGGCGGTGCACCTGTCCCTTCACCAACAGCGTGCGGCCCCGTTCGAACGGGACGTCGGCGCGCGCGTGCTGCACGAGGGCCTCGTCGGCGTACACGGCCGCGGCGGTCAGATCCCCCTGCGCCGCTGCAAGCAACGCGCGTCCCCGCGCGGTGGTGGCGCGAATGGACGCACGATCGACGGCGTCGGCGCGGGCACCCACATCGTCCAGAACATCTCGCGCTCGATCGAGTTCGCCGGCACCGACCAGCGCCTCGACGAAGTCGGCGGGCCACCGCGCGTAACCGGGCTCGAGCAGACCCGCGGCGCGCATCCCGTCCCACGCAGGCGTGTAGAGCTTCACCGCGGTGGCCGAGTCGCCCTGGGACAACGCGACGAACGCGAGGATCCCACCGGCGCGTTCGACCGTCCAGCTGTCGCCGTGTTCGACGCCGATGCGCCGCGCTTCGTCTGCGTGCATCGTGGCGGCCTCGAGTTCGCCGCTGAACGCCTCGACCATCGCGAGGTTGCACAACGCGGTGCACACCTGACCGACCTGTTCAGTCTGTTGGGCCGTCGCGAAGTGCTCCTCCGCCCAGCGTCGGGCCTCGGCCCAGTTCCCGAGAAACAGCTCGACTTGTGGCAGGTGGGCAAGCGCGCCGGCCAGCCCGCTTTCGTCGCCGCTCCTGAGAGTGGATGTGTACTCCTCGACGAGCGCGTCGCGACCTTCGGCGAAGCAATCGGCGTACTTCAACACTGCGCTCAGCGCCGCTCGTGCGCTGTCACCCGCTTTTCGGGGCGCGCCGACTGCGGTTTCGAGCGCGATGGCGCGTTCGTAACGAGCCCGATCCAGCCCGCGGCCCAGCGCGAAGTCCGCTCCCGCCGACGCGAGGAGCGCTTCGGCCAGCTGGCCTTGGTCGACGCTGCCCGCTGGCTGAGCTTCCAACAGTGCCAGCGCTTGCCCGGCGAGTTCAGCGGACAGGCGGCCGTCGCCAGTGGTACGCGCGATGAGAATGAGCGCCTCCACCCGCAGCGTGAGCTCGTCGATCCATACCAGCGCGGCGTCGAGGCGTTCGCGCACCGCATCGGCACCCTCTATTTCGAAAACCACGATGGTTTGCAACCGCAATGCCACGACGCGCAGGGCCGGGGGCACGGCCGCGATGTCGATGGCCGCGACCAGGTCGAACGCGCGTCGCGCCGCGCCGGCATCGAAGAGGAAGTCGGCCAAGACGATTCGTCGCCGCCAACCGTCCTCGCTGGTCTGGTCGACTGTTCGCGCCAGGGCCAGTTCGGCGAGTTCCGCCGCCACATCGGGCGCGCCACGCGAACGCGCCACCGCCGCGGCGACGTCGAGCGCGAGCGCCACTTCGTCGGATGGCTCTTCGGACGACAAGGCCAGGTGCCGGCCGCGTTCTTCGGGGGCTGTCGCAACCCGGGCGAGCGCCGCGTGCGCTTCGCGTCGCTCCGTCGGCGTCGCGCCGTTGTAGATAGCGGCGCGCAACAGCGGGTGATCGAACACGACACGTTCGCCGTCGACACGCACAATGCCAGCTCGCTCGGCGTCGCCGAGGCCCGCGGGCGAACTGAGCGACGCCACCGTCGATGCCCGTGGGTGACTGGCCGCGGCGGCGATGCGCAAGGCGGCGCGGCCCCTGGCCGACACGGTGGCGATGCGCGCGTCGAGCGCCGCGCGCAAGCTCACCGGAACGTCTAACGGCACGGCTGGCAAATGTGAGTCGAGGCTGCGCGCCAGTTCAATTGCGAATAACGGGTTTCCGCCTGACGCTTCGTGGACACGGAACAGGTCCGGACGCGACAACGTCACGCCGATACCGGTCTGCACAACGTGGAAAATGGCCGCAGTGCTGAGCGCACCCGGTTCGACGCGCGTGAACGCGTCGGCACCGACCGCGCGTTCGAGGTCAAGTGGGTCGAGCGACTGCATGGGCTCCCGGAGCGCGAGCAACCAGCCGATGGGCCGGTCGACGAGCCGCCGCGCTGCAAACGCCAGCGCCCGCGCCGAGGGCCCGTCCAGCCACGCCGAGTCGTCGATGGTGACTAGCACCGGCCCGTCGTCGCACAATCGAGCGAGCGCGGCGGTAACGGCCGTGTTGACGGTGCGTGTGTCGGCCGGCGTGGCGCCCGGATCGCGGCGCAGCAACACCACCTCGAGCGCGTGACGTAGTGGGGGCGCCAGATCGTCCAACTGCGCGTCGTCAACTGCAGCGAATAGGTCCGTCAGCCCAACCATGGCCAAGTCCGCATCGGCTGACGCCGGACGGTGGGCCGACACGCGCCAACCCCGATCGCGCGCGGCTTCGGCCGCGTGTCGCACGAGCGCGGTCTTGCCAATCCCCGCGGTGCCCGCCACGACGCAGGCGGCGGCCCGCTCGCCCGTCGATGTGAGAAACCCGTCGAGTGCCGCGAGCTCAGCGGCGCGTCCGACGAGTTCGATCACGCGTTCAGCGTAGGCGTGAGGTCCAGGTTGCTCTCTACGAGCTACCTAATGGTGGTTGGGCCGCGCACCAGGAAGTCGATCTCGATCACGGTGTCGGGTTCGAGGCCGACGCGGTGATCGACCTCGGGCGGGATGGGCTGCTCGTCGCCTGGCTTGAGTTCACGTTGGAACACCGGAGTTAGCTGCATGTCGATCGTTGCCGTGCCGGCGATGACTCGGAGTAGTCCCCAGGTGCGGCCCGCGACTCTGTGCGTGCGACGCAGCCCTGCGGGCAACGAGTCCGCGGTGAAGGGGCCGGCGGTTCGGGCGTGCTCCATGTCGTGAGGTAGCTCGGCCCGATCACACAGCACGCAGTCGAACGCGGTGCCGACGCGGGCGGCGCGCCGCGCGTCGTCCAGCACCCACGGCCGGTCGTGAAACGGCGGCCGGTGCCGCATGTGTACGCGGTGAAGGCAGGACAGATCCGCCACCCAGTCCCCCACATCGTCTTGATGGAACCCGACGATGTCTCGATGCATCGTGCGACGCTATGCGCCGACCGACGTGTTGATAAAGGAGACGCTTTGACCTCCCGAACGATCCTGCTCACGCTGCACATCGCCGCGATCGCCAGCTGGCTCGGCGCCGACATGTTGCAGTACGCCATGCTCGGCCGTTGGCGGAAGGAGTCCGTCGAAGGACAGGCGGCGTGGGCGCGCATGCAGTTCTTCGCCCACGACCGTTACTACGCCGCGGTCGCCGTGCTCATCCTGCTGACGGGCCTCGGCCTCGTGTTCGACGGCGACTGGTCGTGGGGGTCGAACTTCATCTACGTCGGGCTCGGCGCGATCGTGCTGGGCGGCGTGCTTGGTGGCGTCGGCTTGAAGGGCCTGGCCAAGAAACGGGTCGACGCGCTCGAGGCCGGCGATGTCGCGGCGGCCGAGGCTGCGCACAGGCGGGCGCTGCCGATCGAGCTGTTCCTCACGGCGTATGTGCTCGTGACCATCCTGGCCATGGTCAAAAGGTGGGGCGCGTAGCCGCGGTCGCCGCGCCGGAGTCGGTGTCACACCCCCTCTATAAGGTGGTCACTACGCACTTCCCCGTGTGAATCCGCCTCAAGCTGGAGGCGCCGGTGTACCCGTGTTTGCGGCAGATGGCCCGCGATCTCGAAGGTGTTGTCAACGAGGTCGTGGTCGACGCGTTGACCCCCGCGCAGGCGACCGAGTTGCTGCGCGACGCGGCTGCGGTCGAGCGGCGGGCGAGCGTGTTGAAAACGCTCGTGGCGCGCCGCGCCGCCGAGAGCACCACGTGGGCGGACACGGGTCATTCGTCACCGGAGTCGTGGATCGGCGACGAGATCGGTTCCGGGTTCGGGGCGGCGCGCGCCACGTTGCGTGCGTCGGAGAAGTTGGAGTCGTTGCCGGGCCTCAATGACGCGGCCCGGGGCGGCGAATTGTCCGAGGAGCAGCTGAAGCAGCTGGGCGACGCGGCCACGGCGGACAACGAGGCCGAGTTGTTGGATCAGGCCCGACGGGGCAACACCGACCAGTTGCGCAAGGCGTGCAAGCGCGCGAAGGACAGTGCGCGCTCGAACGACGACGAACGGACGCGGCACGACAAGGCGCACCGCGAGCGGTTCTTCCGGTCGTGGATCGACGGCGAGGGCGCGTACCGCTTCGAGGGCAAGACCACCGCGATGGACGGAGCGCGTCTCGACGCGGCGGTGGGGGCGATGGCGAACACCGTGTTCAAGCAGGCGTGGAAGGAAGGCCGGCGCGAGTCGGCGGCCGCGTACCGGCTCGACGCGTTGCTCGCTCTGGCGGTTGGGGGCGGCGGTGCGGCGGGCGCGAGTGCCGGCGACGGTGAAGGCGACGCAGCTGGGGCGAAGAAGGCCAAGCCGCGCGCGGCGGCGACGGAAGTCGTGATCCGGGTCGACGCCTCTCGGCTCGCGGGCGGTGAAGGAATGTGCGAAACGACGTCGACGGGCGCGGTTCCGGTCGACGAGGCGATCGGGGCGATCCTCGCCGGCGCGTTTACGAAAGTCGTGTTGGTGGACGGGGTCGACGTGACCAAGGTCGCTCATGTCGGGCGCCACATCCCGGCCACGCTCAAGACCGCGGTGATGGAGCGCGATGGCTACGCCTGCGTGCACTGCGGTTCCACCACGTGTCTCGAAACCCACCACTACCGAATTGAGTTCTCGAAGGGCGGTAAGACGGCGTACTGGAACCTGGTCACACTCTGCTCGCGCTGCCATGACCTGGTGTCGACCGAGGGCTACGTCATCGCCGGCGGGCCGGGTGCGTGGGAGTGGAGGGCGCCACCGTGATTGTGCGGGTACAACGTCGGTATGACGCATGTATCCGACGGCGAACGCGGCGGCATCGGCGAGGGGCCGGTCACCCGTGCGATCGAGGAGCGGGCGCCGTTCGGGCCGATCGAGCGCCTCGATCATGCGCGGCTTGCGGTCGAGCAACAGACGACGCTGTCCACACCGCGGCGGTCGTATTCGCTGAGTGCGAAGGCGTTGTTCTCGGTGATGGACCGGCTGTACGGCGAGCCGCGCACGCTCGAGAAGTTTCGGGTGCTGGAGCTGGTCGCTCGGGTGCCGTATCAGGCGTGGGAGAACGTGGCGTACGTGGCGGTGACCCACACGGCAGCGCAGCCGCGGTTCGCACGGCGCATCTTCAACAGCGTGCGCGCCAGTCGATTCGAACAGGACAACGAACAGTGGCACTTGCTGATTCTCGAAGAACTCACGGCGGACCGGCCGAAGCGTCAGTTCCTCCGCAACCGGATCGTGCCGCAGCTACTCGCGTTCGCGTACTACCAGCTGTCGTGGCTGATGTTCGTGGTGCGGCCGAAATGGTCGTACCGGCTCAATGCGGACTTCGAGGACCACGCCGAACACGAGTACGCGCTGCTCGTGGGCGAGCACCCCGAGTGGGAGACGGTGCCGTATGACGGCGAGTTCGCCGCCGACTTCGGTCGCTACGACAGCCTGGCGGACCTGTTCCGTCAGATTTCTTACGACGAACGCCTGCACCGCCTCGAATCCGAGATGCACATGGCGGCGCCCCGCTTCGGCGACGACCTCGTGGCGTAGTCGTCAGGGCACAGAGCCGCGCGCGGGTTTGTCACTCGACCACCGGGGTACGCGAAAGACACCACCGATGTGAGGAGGAGTGTCATGCCCAAGGCTGGCCAGCACACGTTGAGTACGAAAGAAAAGAACGACTTGCCGGCGTCCAAGTTCGCGTTCGTCGAGCAGCGCAAGGAACCGCTGGTCGACGCGTCACATGTACGCAACGCGATTTCACGCTTCGATCAGGTGACCGATGTGACCGACGCCGACCGCGCGAAGGCGTGGAAACGCATCCGGGCCGCGGCGCGCAAGTTCGACGTCGAAGTCTCCGAACGAGGCTGGCGTGAACTGATGGACAAGAAGAAAAAGAAGTCGAAGTCATGACGGTTGCGAGCATGCGGGTTGGTCCGCTCATCCCGGTTAGCGACATCGCCAAGTCCCGGGCGTTCTACGAAGACACGCTCGGCTTCCGCGGCCAAGAGGTGCCCGGCGGGGTCGAGTTGACCTGCGGTGACGGCACTACGGCGTTCCTGTTGGACGGGCCGAGTTATGCCGGCACCGCCGAGTGGCCTTTGGCCACGTTCCGGTCGCCCAATCTCGAGGTCACGGTGGGCGAATTGGGCGCAATAGGCGTCCCGCTCGAGCAGGTCCACGAGGACGGCATGGACACCGACGACCGGGGGATCGCCGAGATGCCCGGCGGCGGGCGCATCGCCTGGATCCGGGACCCCGACAACCAGGTGCTGTCGATCTTCGAACCCGCCGTGTGACGCGCACCACAGCCCGACGGCGGGCAACAGCGGTACCGTCGTATACGAAATGACCGACTTGGCCAACGTTGCGGCGTTGCCCGAGGGGCCGGTGACGATCATGTTCACCGACATCGAGGGCTCTACTTCGCTCCGCACCACGTTGGGTGACGCCGGCACCGATGCGCTGTTCCGCGAGCACGACGCTCTGGTCCGGGCCCAGGTCGCCGAGCATCACGGGCTCGACCAGCGGGCCGCGCTCGGTGACGGGTTCCTCGTGGTGTTCGTGTCCACCAAACGCGCCCTCGCCTGCGCGATCGCGATTCAGCGCGCGCTCGACGGGTTCAACCGGCAACGGTCGGGGCCGCCGCTCAACGTGCGCATCGGGCTCAACACCGGTGAGGTCACCCAGGTCGACGGGCAGATCTCGGGCGAGGCGGTGCACGGTGCCGCCCGCGTGTGTTCGGCGGCGAGCGGCCGGCAGGTCCTCATCTCCGACGTCACCCGCCAACTCGCCGGCACGATCCCCGACGTCAGTTACCGCGACACGGGCGAACACGAACTCAAGGGGTTCCCGACGCCGTGGCGGCTGTGGGACGTCGTGTGGGTCCGCGAGTCGGTGGGCGCGAAGGCGGAGGTGTTCGTCGGGCGCGAAGAACAACTGCGTTCGCTGAGCGGCCGGGTTGCGTCCACGGTGGACGGCAACGGTGGGCTCGTGCTCATCGGCGGCGAGCCCGGCGTCGGCAAGACGTCGCTCGTGCGCCAAGTGATCGGCGACGCCGAGCGGCGCGGCGCGCTCGCGGTGTTCGGTCGTTGCTACGAGTCGGCGGGGTCCGTGGCGTATTCGCCGTTCGTCGAGATGCTCGAACAGGCGCTGTCGGTGATGCCGGCTGACATCGTGCGCGAAGACATGGCCGACGACGCACCCGAGATCGCGCGCATGGTCCCCGAACTCCGCCGCCGCTTCCCTGACATCCCCGAAGCGCTCGACCTGCCACCCGAACAGCAGCGCCGCTATTTCTTCAACGCGGTGTCGTCGTTCATCGTGCGCGGCTCGAAGCGATTCCCACTCGTGTTGATGATGGACGACGTCCATTGGGCCGACGAGTCCACACTCCTATTGATCGAGCACATCGCCGCGCTCGTGCCCCACCACCGCATCCTCGGGATCGGCACGTACCGCGACGTCGAACTCGAAGTGTCGCGTCCACTGGCCGCCAGCCTCGAGCGCATGATCCGCACGCAGACCGTCGAACGTATCCACCTATCTCGGTTCGGCTCCGACGACGTCGCCACGATGATCGAGGCGCTGTCGGGCCGCACGCCGCCGAGCGCGATTGTCGACGCCGTGTTCTCCGAGACCGAGGGCAACCCGTTCTTCGTCGGCGAGGTGTACCGGCACTTCGTGGAGGACGGAAAGGTCTTCGACGCCGACGGCGAGTTCCGCACCGACCTCAAGATCGACGAACTCGATGTCCCCGAGAGCGTGCGCCTCGTGGTCGGGCGTCGCCTCGAACGCCTCGGCGCGGAGTCGCAGAAGGCGCTCGCCGCCGCCGCAGTGGTGGGGCGGGCGTTCCCGTTCCGTCTGCTCGAAGAACTCAGCGACCTCGCACCGGACGTGCTGCTCGACATCGTCGACGACGCCGAGACCGCGCAGGTGCTCGTGTCGGAAGAACGCGACGGCGAAATCGTGTTCTCCTTCGCGCACGAGTTGATTCGCCAAACGCTGCTGTCGGGGCTCTCGGCGCTGCGCCGCCAGCGGCTGCACCTGCGCGCCGCCGACGCGATAGAACGGCTTGATCCGCACGCCGCAGTCGAGCGGGCGCGTGAGATCGCCGACCACCTCGTGAAGGCGGGCGCGGCGGCTGACCCGGAACGACTCAAGGCGCTGCTCACGCTGGCCGCCGAACAGGCCATCGCGAGCGCATCGTTCGAATCGGCGCTGCGGATGATCGACGACGCGCTCGCCCTGGTGGACAGAGCCGAAGCGGACCGCATGGCCGTGCTGCTCCAGCTTCGCGGCACGGCGTTCTGGGCGCTCGGGCGCCTCGACGACTGCCTCGACGCGTGGCAGGGCTCGATCGAGCGTCATCTCGAAGCCGGCAACCTCAACGAGGCGTCCCAGGTGTCGGGCAACATGGGCATCGCGCAGATCTGGCTCGGTCGTTTCCCCGATGCGTTCGTCACCTACGAGGCGGCCGTACGCGCCGCGGGCGACGAGCCCATCCCCGAACGCCTCGCCATATCGGGCGGCCTCGGCGCCTTGTACGGATTCGCCGGTATGTACGACGTCGCGATGACCACCATCAACGAGGCCTTCGAAGTTGCCGGCGACGTCGCCGACGATCGCAGCATCGGCGCGGCGCGCTGGGGTGAGTGTGTCGTTACGTGGTCGTTCGGTCTGGTGGAAGAGTCAGTGGCGGCCGGTCTCGACGCGGTCGAGCATTTACGCAAGACGACAGACGCATGGACCCTCGCTGACGCGCTCGCATGGTCGGGGTTTTCCCTGCTGTTCCACGGCGACCAGACCGAAGCCCTCAAGGTTGCCGAGGAGGGCGCCACCCTGGCGCGAAAGGTCGGCCATATCGGCACGGAAAATCTGTCTCTACGAGTCGTGGCACTGGCGCACGGAATCGTGGACGGGGACCTCGACGCGCTCGAACGGACGGCGCGCGAGGAGTTGCCCGTCTACGAGTCGATCAACTCGCCGTGGGTGTCGCTGTCGCACGGGTGGATTTCGGCCCTTGTCCTCGCGCGCGGTCGTTTCGACGAGGCGTTGCACCACGCCGAAGAGTCGATCCGGTTGATGCCGCCGTCGTCGTGGACCGGCCTCGGCGACGGCTTCAAGATCCATGCACTCGCAATCAGTGGACAGCGCGACGCCTGCCTCGAGTTGCTCGACGACCCTGGCTTCGTGATTCCCGGCCCCGACGCACCCACTGGCGCGGGGAGGCACTTCACGTTCCATTACGCCATGGTCGCGGCGTCGATCCTCGGACTGAAGGACCACGCGGCGCGGTATTACGACGCGGCTGTGCGCGCCACGAGTCAGTACCGGTACATGGCCTTCGACGCGATGATCGTCGAGCGACTCGCCGGAATGACGGCGATGACCGCAGGCAGGTCCGAGGAAGCCGAACGCCATTTCGCTGAAGCCACGCGCATCGCGGCCGAGGACCCAAACTTCCTCGACGCGCCCCACGTGGACTACTGGCTCGCGCGTTTCCTCCTGGAGCGAGGCGACCAAGCGGACAGGACCGAAGCGGCGCGGCGGGCGACGCTGGCGCGCGACGAGTTCGCGCGCCGCGACTGTCCTCCGTATCAAGCGATGGCGGAAGACCTACTCAAGCAACTGGCGTAGCGTCTGATCCATGAGACGGCCCGGGCACGTCCTAATGGTGGCGGTCGTCGCACTATTGCTTTCGATGACGCCCATCGCGTCGGTGCAGGCGGCCCCGTCGCTAAGCCTGAATCCGACGCACGGCCTGGTTGGCGCACCGATCACCGCGAGTGGCTCCGGGTTCTCGCCCAGCGGCAGTGCGACGCTCTACATCGACTCCGTTGCTGCCGGGAATCAACTTACGACGGCCACGGTCGCGGACAGCGGAGCGTTCAGCAAAGGGTTTGCGGTACCGAACCGTTCCTTCGGACAACACACCGTTCTTGCCTGCAAGGAAACCAGGGCGGGCGGGCCCTGCGGAGAACAAGCCAGCGCGACGTTGACAATCGACGCCACCGCACCCACCGCGCCAACGACTACGCCCACGACGCAAGCAATCACCACGACGAGGCCTCCCGGCGCGACGACTACAACACCGCAGCGGGCCACGACGACACAAAAAGGCGCGACCACCACGACAGAGCCGGGCGCGACCACCACGAGCCTGCCCCCCGGCGTGACGTCGACTACCGAAGCGCTAGGCCTCGCCAACCCTCCGACCGACTTTCCGGATCTCGATGCGCACGACATCGAGATCACCCAAGGCGTGCAGGACTTCCAGAACCGGATGCCGCTCGTGGCTGATCGACGCACGTGGGTGCGCGTCTATCCGCACTCGGACAACGCGCCTGAGTTCTCCTGGCCGCTCGTCGACGGTGCCATGCAACTCAAGCATGGCAACAAGACCACGGTTATCTATCCGGAGAACGGACCGATCTCCACCCAGAAAGATCTCGATCGCACCAACCTTGACCACTCGCTGAACTTCATCATCCCTAACGAGTACACGGCGGCCGGCAACACCACGTTCCGGGCGCTCGTGTGGTCGTTCAGCCCGTCGTCGATCGACAAGGAATCCAACACCAAGAACAACCTGCGCGAGATCACGCGCGAGTTCCACACGGGTCAGAACCCCGCGCTCTACATCGTGCCGCTCGATCCCACGGCGAAGGCGGGCGGTAACCCGAGTGCGGCGGTGATGAGCACGCTTCCCCAATGGATGGGCGACCAGCTGCTCGACCTGCAGCCCATCTCCGCACCGACATTCACCGTCGACCCCGTAACGCTCGGGCCCGGTCCCGAGGCGACCTTTAAAGACGACAACCTCGCGCCGATGTGGGACATCACCGACGCGGGCAACAAGACCGAGCCGCTGATCCGCATGGCGTGGTACCACGGCCAGCTCGGCTTCCCGAACTCGCAGCGCATCGGCGGCATCTTCAGCGAGTTCCTGCCGGCCGGCGCCAGTGGTTGGTCGATGTCGAAGTACTTCTCGTTCTGGACGACGAACAAGACCGGCACTGCGTCGCACGAACTGGGCCACCAGCGCGGTCTCGCCCACGTCGGCTGCAAGGACACCAACGCGGACGGCACCCCGGACGAAATCGAGGGTGGCGGGCTCGATGCGAGCTATCCCTACGCCTTCCCGAATTGCCGGTTCGCCGCGCTCAATAAGAAGGGCTTCTACGGCTTCACCACCTATCACGCCCAGCCGTTCGTCTACAGCAACGATCCGACGTCGCCCAACGCGGCATGGCCGCAGATGAGCTACATGGAACCGGGCTGGACCGACCCGTATCACTACTGCAAGTTGCTGACGGCCTACGGGGTGCCGTGCGCGCCCAGCGACCTCGGCTTGAAGCCCAAGCTGTCCGCGGGCCCCGGACCGAAACCCGCCTGCACGCCCAAAAAGACCGGCGGCTTCAAGCTGGACCTGTGTGTGGCGGCGGGCGGCACGGAACCGGTCCTCATCGTCCCCAAGGACCCGAAGAACTATGTCCTGGTGTCAGGCTCGATCGACTTCGTGCACGGGCTCGGCACCATCGTGCAAGCCGAGACGGCCAACACCGCGGCGCCGCTGAAGAAGCTGCCTGGCAAGCGCAAGCCGCCGACACTCACGTTGAAGCGCGGCAAGAACTTCATGAGCTGGGGACCGATGTCGATCACGTCCGACGTGGAAGACAGCCACATCTACACGCTCTCGGTGCTCGACGCGCAGGGCAAGGTCCTGACGCGCGTGCCGGTCGACACCGAGGCAACCGGTCACGGCAACCAGCAAGCGGGCGATCCGACCAAGGGTGGCTTCTTCGCGCAGGTGCCGGTGATTGACGGCGCCACGACGATCGCGCTGGAGACGCCCGACGGCAAGGTGTTGGCCAACCGCACCGCCAGCGCGCATACGCCGAAGGTGACGATCACGTCTCCCGCGGCCGGCGCGTCGGTCGGGCGCGACTTCACCATTGCGTGGACGGCGACCGACGAGGACGGCGACACCCTCACCGCCGACGTGCAGTGGAGCAACGACGACGGCGCAACCTGGCACGTCGCCGCGCTCGCCACGTCAGCTACGTCGGTCGCCGTCAACGACGCGATGACGCTGCCGGGCGGCGCCGTGCGGGTGCGCGTGTGGGTGACCGACGGCTTCAACACGGGCAGTGCGGCGTCCGAGGCGTTCACCGTGCCGGGCGCGAGACCGCGCATGCTGCTGACAGGTCCCCCTGCGACGGTACCGCTCTACGCGATCGCCCGATTCTCAGCGAGCGTGACCGATCCCGAAGACGGCGTGCTCAAGAAAGTGAACTGGTCGTCGTCGATCGACGGGCCGCTCGGCGATGACGCCGTCATCGAAACGCGCGCGCTTTCCGTCGGCGAACACGTCGTGACCGCGATGGCCAAGGATGCTGACGGCAACGAAGTAACAGGTACGACGACATTCACCGTTGTCGACGACGGGCGCGCCGCGCCGCGGGTCGCGGGGGCGGTCCCCGACGCCGAACGGCGCTTCGCGCTGGCTACGTCGTCGACGGCGGGCGACGACGACGACGACGATTCGTCATCGGTTGGCGTAGTCGTAGCGGCAGTAGTCGCCGCCCTCGCCGCGGTAACGACGATGCTCGTTTTGCGCCGTCGTCGCGGGAGGCCGCAAAAGGCATAGCGTTCGCGAATGCGACGACGTCGGCACGTCCTATTGGCCGCAGTGGCTGCGCTACTGCTCTCGACGGTGGTGGCGGCAATCGGCCAAGTTCCGCCGTCGCTCACCCTGAACCCCACCCACGGCCTTGTCGGTTCGTCGGTGACCGCCACGGGCGCCGGCTTCTCGCCTGCCGGGACCGCGACGCTGTACATGGACGAAGCGGTGGCCGCGAACCAGCTCACGACCGCGACGATCAGCGACAGCGGCGCGTTCTCCAAGAGCTTCGTCGTGCCGAACAAGTCCGTCGGGAGCCACACGGTGATCGCGTGCAAGGGCGGTCGAGCAGGGGCGTGCGTGGAGCAAGCCACCGCCACCTTCACGATCAACGCGCCACCCGCGACAACCACGACGACCGCGACGACAACGCCGACGCCAGGAGGCACCACAACCTCGCCGCCGCGCGCGACCACCACGACGCACAAGGGCATCACCAACCCGACCACGACCAACCCGGGCGACCCGCCGGCGCCGTCGAGCACGTTCCCACTTGGCGTGGCGACAACGACGACGCAACTCGGTCTGGCCGGCAACACCGACCAGCCCGACATCGAAGTCGGCGCGGTCGAGATGACGCAGGGCGTGCAGAACCTGAAGAACAGCATGCCGCTCGTCGCGGATAGGCGGACGTGGGCGCGGGTTTACCCCGAGTCGGACAATGGGCCGCTGTTCGAGTGGCCGAACATCGACGGCGCGATGCAACTCAAGACCGGCAACAAGACCACGGTGATATATCCCGAGAACGGTCCGATCTCAACGCATGGCAGCGTTGACCGCACCAACCTCGACCACACCCTCAACTTCATCATCCCGAAGGCGCATACGGCCGAAGGCAACACGACCTTCCGCGTGTTGGTGTGGGCGGTCAGTCCGTCCTCGATCAAGAACGAAACGAACCCCGACAACAACGACAAGTCGCTAAGTCTCCACTTCTGGAAGGGCGAGAATCCGTTTCTCTACGTCGCCGCGCTCGACCCGTCTGCCAACCCCGGCGACGAGCCCAGTCCAACGGTGATGAGCACAGTGCAGGAGTGGATGGGCGACGGCTTGCTCGACCTCCACCCGATCGCTAACCCCGGCTTTCTCGTGTTCGAAGACGCCGTCGTGCCCGGAGACGAGGCGGAAGTGAAGGGGATTTGGGATCTGTCAGTGAGGCGAACCGAACCGTTGGAACGCCTCCAGTGGCTGCACCTGCTGCTCGGCTTTTCAGACGACATGAGGATGGCCGGAGTCTTCAACGAGACGCTGGACGGGGGCGGGTATTCGGGTTGGTCGATCCCGTCGACGTTCTCCTTCTGGACGATGAAGTCGACACGCGCGGTGGCGCACGAACTCGGTCATGATCGTGGCCTCGGTCACGTCGGGTGCAAGGACACCAAACCGGTTGACGGTATCCCCGACGAAGTAATCGGTGGCGGCCTCGACACGTCGTACCCATTCGCGTTCCCCAATTGCAGGTTCGCTCCCCTCGACAAGCGCGGCTTCTACGGTTTCACGACCTATCGCGACAAGCCGTACGTCTATAGCAATGACCCGACGTCACCGAATGCGGGCTGGCCGCAAATGAGCTACATGAGCCCCGGGTGGAGTGACCCATATCACTACTGCAAGTTGGAGCTGGCGTACGGCGTGCCGTGCAACGCCAAGGCGATGGGCATTGGCGGGATTGGCAGTGGCTTCGGACCGAAGGCGGACTGCAAGCCGAAGAACGACGGCGGTATCAAATTGCAGCTCTGTGTCGGCACGCCGGCCCAACCGGAGTATCTCGTTCCGGAGGACCCGATCAACGTGTTGCAGATCTCGGGCGGACTCGACATGGTGCACGGCACCGGCACAATCAAGCAGACCGCGGTCGGTGACTTCAGCCAGCCACTTTCCGGGGCCAAGAAGGGCAAGCTCAAGTACCCGAACCTCGTATTGAAGTCGGCCTCGACTTCGCAGTACGCGATCGCGTTATTCGACGCCAACGACAAGGTGCTGGCGCGCGTTCCGGTGAGGACGGAGGGCTCCGGCCACGGCAACCAGCAGAACGCAGACCTCGAGCACTCCGGCTACTTCGAGACCGTGCCCATGACGCAGGGCGTCAAGAAGATGAAGCTGGAAGGACCTGGGCACAAGGAGCTCGCAGCGCGGACCGCAAGCGCGAACTCGCCGAAGGTCGCGATCACCGCGCCCACCGCGGGTGCGAGCGTCGGGCGCGAGTTCACTATCTCGTGGTCAGCCACCGACGCAGACGGCGACGCGTTGACGTCGCACGTGCAATGGACACGCGACAACGGCGCTACGTGGCAAGCCGTCGGTACCGGTTTGACCGGTACGTCGGTCAACGTGACCGACAAGTTGGCGTTACCGGGCGGCAAGGTGCGCGTACGCGTGTGGGTCAGCGACGGGTTCAACACCGCGTCGGCAACGTCGAAACCATTCAACGTGGCCGAAGCGAAGCCGCACATGACCATCAGCGGGCCCGGCGCGACCGTGCCGCGATATGCGCTGACCCGTCTTGGTGCAAGTCCGTTCGATCCCGAGGACGGACGACTGACGAACGTCGTTTGGTCGTCGTCGGTCGACGGGCCGATCGGACGAGGCACGGTGCTCGAGACCCGCTCGCTGTCGCTCGGTGATCACGTCGTCACCGCAACGGCCAGTGACAAGGACGGCAACAAGGTCAGCGGAACGACATCGTTCACCGTTATCGACGACGGGCGCACCGCGCCTCGCGTCGCCGGTGCTGTGCCTGAGGCCGAACGGCTGCTGGCACAGAACGCCTCGGCGACGAAGGATGACGACGTCGACGATGACGACAGCAACAACGAACTGCTCTACGGCGGCGTCGCCGCGGTCGCGGTGGCAATAGCCGCCGCGGGCGGCAGCGTTTGGCGTCGTCGTCGACGAAGCCGGGTAGAGGCCTAGCCGCGTCGAGCGCGGGGCGGTTACCGCTCAGTGCTCGGTTAGGTTCGGGCCATGACGTCCACGATCCCCTCGGCAGCGGCAAAATCACCCGCCAAACCCGGGCTCGGCCGGCTCGCCCTCGAACAGCGCATCCCGTTCGAGATCGGCGCGTTTGCCGCCGCCTCTCCCCTGCTCCGCACGCTGGGCCGCGGTGACAAGCATCCGGTCCTGGTGCTGCCCGGCTTCTCGGCGTCGGACATGTCCACCGTGCCGCTGCGCGGCGTGATCCGCAGCCAGGGCTACTGGGTGCACGCGTGGGGCTTGGGTCGCAACATCGGGCCGACTCCCGAGATCATCACGGGGCTGGTCGAGCGCCTGCAGTTGCTAAGCGAACGCCACGAGGCGAAGGTCAGCGTGATTGGCTGGAGCCTCGGCGGGATGTACGCGCGTGCGATGGCTCGAATGTTTCCCGACTACGTGCGTCAAGTGATCACGCTCGGTAGCCCCTACCGATTGCGCGACGCGCAGTCCACGCCCGTCGGCCGCATGTACCGGCGTTACGCCAACCAGCACATGCCCGTGGCCGACGTGATGCCGCCCGAGCACGAACTGCCACCGCTGACCATGCCCGCGACGTCGATCTACACGCGTACCGACGGCATCGTGCACTGGTCGGGTTGCATCGACGAGGAAGGGCCGCTGCGCGAAAACATCGAAGTGCGCAGCTCGCACGTAGGCCTGGGCGTGAACCCCGCGGCGATCATCGCGATCAGCGACCGGCTCGGCCAGGCCGAGGGCGAGTGGAAGCCGTTCAAGCCCAACGCGCTCGTGCGCGGCCTGTTCCCCAAGCCGGTGTGGTGGACCCCGCGTGTCTTAGAGAGCACCGCCAGCGGCGAGTAGCTCGTTGAACGAGTCCTCGATGTTGCGGCGCAAACCCGCGGGGTCGGCGACGGCGACCGGGTCGCACAGCAAGCCCATGTCGAGCGAACCGTTGTTGCTGATGGTCGTGATGTTCGCGGCGGTGCCGGCGACCGGCCCGAGCGGGATAAGTGCGAGCACCTTTGCGCCAGCCATGTAGGTCTGGAACGGCGCGCCGCGCAGGTTCGAGGTGGCGATGTCGATGCTGGCCGCCTGTTGCCGGGCCACCCGGGTGGTCACCGACGTCGGCAACAGATTCGCGACACCGGCGATCGTGCTCATCGCGCCGCGACCGCTGACCGCGTTCTTGCGCTCCTGCATCAGGTCGAGCAGCTGCGTGAAGCGCTCCTCGGGCGACAACGACGCGCCGCCCGGCACTTGCAGCGGGACAGGCGTGAACGAGTTGCCGCCCATCGCCTTGTCGGTGCGGGTGCTGACCACGAAGGTCATGTTGATCGCCTCGACCGGTGTGTCGCGCTCGGCGTGATACGCCAGCGCGCCCATCGCCGCGCCAGCGACGAAGAAGTCGTTCACCGATCCGCCCATGGCCTTGGCCGCGCGTTTCGCGTCGTCGAGGTTCACGTGGATCACCTCGAGGCGACGCTTGCGCGAACGCTTGGTCCACAACGGCGCCTGCGCTTTCACGCTGCGGCCGCCCGACGCCGTGTTGATGGTGGAGCGCACCGAATCCGCCGCGCCGGTGACCATGCCCGCGATCTTCGACGGGTTGGTCACGATGCCGGCGGCGTCGCCCACCGCGCGCGAGACGATGCCGCCTTGGCGACGCAGCGTGTGGCGCAAAGTCAGCGTGGCCGTGTCGAGAATCGAGTCGCTCATGTCGGCGCCCGCCTCGATGAGCTCGCCCTGCTCGGCGGCGACGGCGTCGGCGAAGATCTGATCGAGGTCGACTTCGGGCGGCGCCGGCGCGTCGGCCTCTAGATCGGTGTACACCTCGGCCATGCGCAGCGCGCCGACACCGTCAGCCACCGCGTGGTGCTGCTTGGTGAACAGCGCACCCTTGCCGCCTTCGACGCCTTCGATCGCGTAGAACATCCACAACGGACGCGTCCGGTCGAACGGCTCTTCGTGCAACCGCGTGATGAGGTCGTAAAGCTGGCGCAGCGACCCCGGCGCGGGCAGCGCAATGCGACGCAGGTGATAGTCAAGGTCGAACTCGGGATCCGTCGCCCAGATCGGTGGCGCCAGACGGCCGAGGCCGGGCACGATCCGCTCGCGCAGCCGCGGCACGCGCGACAGGCCATAGCGAATCTTCTTCACCATGAGGTCGAAGTCGACAGGACGGTCGAGGATCGTGAGCGCGGACCCGTTCGGATTCATCCACGGGTCCTTCTCGATGTTCCACATCAACGCTTCCTGGTCCGACATGCGCCGCTCGAAGCTCAGCTCGCGCTGGCGGTCCATCACGGGTTTTTTCGGTGCTGCCTTCGGCCTCGCTGCCGCCTTCTTCTTCTCTGCCACGATCAGTCCGATCCGGTATCAGTGCCAGGGCGACGGTCGACTTCGGCGTGCGGGTCGCCCCTGTAGCCAGCGGGAAACGTCTTACCCAGTTCTTCGTCGGTGGGTACGTACGCCTTGCGGGCCTCGGCCGGCAACAACGCCGTGATCTTTTTCATGATGGCGGCCGACGCGTCGTCGAGATCGGGAGCGGTCACCTTGAAGGGCTTGCCGATCGTGATCGTGACCACCGGCTTTGTCTGCCCCGGCAACGCAATGTGAGGCACGCGCTCGCTACGCGGCCACACCTTCTCGGTACCCCACAACGCCACCGGCACTACGGGCACGCCGGTCAGTTGCGCCAAACGCGCCGCGCCCCAACGCGCCTTGAGCACCGGGTCGAAGAACGCCGGACCACGCGGGATGGTGCCTTGCGGCGCCATGGCGATGACGTCGCCGCCGCGCAACGCGTCGGCCGCCTTCTCGAGCGGCTCGTCGCTGCCGGTGCCGCGGTCCACGCGGATGCCGCCCATCGCCTTGGCCATCGTGCCGACGACGGGCACGTCGAACACTTCCTTCTTGCCCAGGAACCGTCCGTTGCGGCCCGACTTGCTGATCACGTAACCGACCGCGGTCGAGTCGTAGTAGCTGCGGTGATTGAAGGCGAGGATCGCGCCGCCGGTCGCGGGAATGTTCTCCAAACCGTTGATGACGATCGTGGCCGACGGGTCAAGGGCTTGGAGTTGACCGAGCGGACGGATCCACTCCTGCATCTCGCGCCCGACGATCTTGGCCACGCCCTCGGGCTTGTCGAGATGACGGACCTTCCACCGCCGCATGCGGGCGATCACCGCGAGCGCGACGTCGGGGTTCACGGCCACGGGGTTGCCGACGTCGCCCAGCAGACCGGCGTCGAAGCGGCTGTCGGAATAGAAGTAGCTCGCGCCGAGATCGATGTTGTTGGCCTGCGCCCACGCCCGCACCGCGTCGCGCTTCGAACCACCGAGCAACCGGTCCCCCTCGAGTTCGCCGGTGTAGGTCGCGCCGTCGTCCGCCACGGCCCAGCGCGTCGCGATCACATGATCGAAACCGAGCCGGTTGGCCAAGGCCTGCACGGTCGCCTGGTCCGAACCGGTGGCCAACGCGAGTTCGCATCCTTCGGCGCGATGGTCTTCCAGCAACGGATAGACGAAGGGCTGCACTTGGTCGACGAGTTCGTCGGCGATCTTCTCCGCGATCGCGGCGATCTCGTCCACGCGCCAACCGGCCTTCGCACTCGAGCGCCCGCGGGCCAGCCGCATCGCGATGCCTGACTCGCCGAACAGTTCGTAGGACGTCTGGAACAGGCCCTCGGCCGGGAAGTCGCGCGACACCAGTCCGGCCTCTTTGAGGTGACGGTGTATGACGGGCGTCGACGACCCGCGTAACACGGTGCGGTCGAGGTCGAAGATCGCGGCAGGCTTGGGCACGACCCCCACGGTACGTGGCCCTTCAGGCAAGTGCCCAGGCCGACCTGCGAAGATGCCGTCCATCGCTGTCCTCAATGAGCCGAATCGAGCGCTGTACGCGCTGGCGCGCGGCGCCACGAGCCTCATATTGCGTTTCGGCGAAAAGATGACCGTCGAAGGGCTCGAGAACATTCCGGCGACGGGCGCGGCGATCGTGGCCCCGAACCATCTGTCGGTGCACGACTCGACCGTGCTGCTCGGCGTGCTGCCGCGCATGGTGCGTTTCATCGGTAAGGCCGAGTACGTCGAAGACTGGACGACGCGCTTCGCGTTCCTCGCGCTTGGCAACATCCCCGTTGACCGCGGCGATTCCGACTCGGGCAAGGCCGCGCTCGACGCCGCCGCCGCGGTGCTCGAAGCCGGCGACATGTTCGGCGTGTTCCCCGAGGGCACGCGCAGCCTCGACGGTCTGCTGCACCGCGGCAAGACCGGCGCGGCGCGACTGTCGCTGCGGACCGGCGCGCCGATCATCCCGGTGGGTCTCATCGGCACCGACGAGATGCAAAAGCCGACGGACCCGATCACCGTCATGCGCATGGGCAAGCAGGTCACGATCCGCTTCGGCGAACCGATCTCGCCCGACCGGTATTTGGCCCGCGCCGATCACGCCACCGCGCCGCGCCAAATGACCGACGACTTGATGTACGAGATCAGCCAGCTCTCCGGGCAGACCTACGTTGACGAATACATGAAGCGACCCGGCGAGGTCGCTTAGTAATTACGCAGTGCGTCCGAGCAGGCGGCGGACGGCCTTGCCGGACTCGGTGAGGGGCAGTTCGTCGTGCAGGTAGATGCGGGTCGGCACCTTGTAGCGCGACAGCTGGGCGCGGCAGTGGTCGAGCAGATCGGACTCGGTCACGCCTGACCCGGCCACCGGCACAACGTGCGCGATCACGACCTCGCGGTCGTCCAGCGCGTCGCCAACGACAACCGACGTGCCGACGTCGGGGTGCACCGACAATGCGAGTTCGACCTCGGCCGGCGACACGTTGAAGCCGCTGATGTTGATCACGTCCTTCTTGCGATCGACGATCTCGAGCAGGCCGTCGTCGTCGATCACGCCGATGTCGCCCGTGCGGAACCAACCGTCTTTCGTCACGTCGAGCAGCGATCCGTCCAGATGGGCGCGCGCCACCGACGGACCGCGCACCCACACCTCGCCGAAGTCGCCGAGTAGCGCGTCGGCGTCGTCGTCGAGGATGCGGATTTCGGTATCGCCCAGCGGACGGCCGACCGTGCCCGGGTGCGGTGACGTCGGGTCGTCATGACAGATCGTGCCCGCGGTCTCGGTCAGTCCGAAGCCACCGGCCAGCGTGATGCCAAGCGACTCGCGCACCGTGTCGAACAACACCGGCGGCAGGCCCGCGGCCGCGTACGTCGCGCGGCTCACGGTGCTGAACAGCTCCGGGTTGCCGACCGCGGCCAGGCCCTTCCACATCAGCGACACCGCGGAGATCGTGGTGACGCGATAGCGCGCGATGACCTCGCACACTTCGGCCGCGTCGAACCCCTCGTGCAACACGACCTTGCCACCGGCCCGCAACACCGTGCCGACGACGCTGTTCAGTCCGAACACGTGCGCCAACGGCAGACCGGCGAACGCGATCGCGGTGTGATCGAGGCCGGAGCCCGGGCTGGCGATCAGACCGGTGCTGGTCGCCGCGAGATTGCCGTAGGTGAGTACCACGGGCTGGGGCAGGCCGGACACGCCGCTCGTGTAGAGCACGACCGCGGGGCCGTCGGCGTGGCCGCGGGCTACGACGGGCTCGCCGCGCAGCACCTCGGTGTCGCTGGCCGACGAGCCAACGGGGCGAAACGCGTCGATGCCTGCGGGAAGCTGCGGATACGTCGACGAGCCGATGAGCACGAGCGCGGGGTCGATCTCGTCGAAGCGGCGCTGCATTTCCGCCGCCGGGGATTGCGGGCTCACCATCACCGGCAACATGCCGGCCTCCTGCGCGCCGAAGTAGGCCACGACGCCGTCAATACATGACGTGGCGGCGACCGCGACGCGCGTCCCGTCGGCCAGGCCGCGGGCTCGCAACGCCCACGCGGTGCGCAGCACCCGGTCGGTCAGTTCGGCGTAGGTGAGCCGTTCGTCGCCGTCCACGAGTGCGGTGGCGGTGGCGTGACCGCCGAGGCGGGAGGCGAGTTCGAACATCGACTCACAGGCTAGGCGGAGGGCGGCCCATCCACCCGCCCCGGGGAGCTACTCAGCCGCGCAGCACACCTCGAGCTCGAGGCCGTCGATGTCCCGGAAGAACAACGACCATTCACCGCCGAGGCGCTGGACGTCGCCGACTTCTTGGGCGCCGGCGGCTTCGAGGCGGCCTTTGACCTGATTGAGCACTTCGAGCGAGGGCACTGCGAAGGCGAAATGGTCGACGGCGCCCCGTCCCCCTTGCTGGCGTCGGTTGCCGATGATCTCCTCGGCGGTCACATCGAAGATGTTCAACATCGCACCGCCGCCGATGTCGACGATCTTCATCCACGGGTGGTTCTCGGTCTTTTCGATCTCGTGCACGACTACGGCGTCGAAGGCCTGCTCGTAGAACGCCACGGTTCGATTCATGTCGGTGGTGAGGAACGCGACGTGATTAAGGCCACTCGTGATCGGCATGTGGACAGCTTTGCGCATTGGCGTCGGCCGCAGCCGGTCTGTGCCACTCGCGGCATTCATCTCGAACGCACCACGGAGGGGGACACCCTCGGTCTGGTGGCGAACAAAAGCTTGAGGTGAGAGAGATGGACAACAACAACAACAACCTTTCCGAACTCGGGGAACTCTGCTGGAACCTCGTGTCGTTGCATCAGATCGAGGCGGAAGAGCGCCAGTCGTGCCGCACCTGGCATGCACGCAAGCGGACGATGGGCGGACAGACCGTGGCCCACAAACTGCACTGCCTGGGCGACCTCGAGGTCCTGGGGATCCGCAAGAAGATCCAACGCCACTGCAAGCGGCGGCACCTGGCCTAGGCCGTTCCCTCTCGCGGTCTAGTCGCGGCGGCTCGCCGCGAACAGCACGGCGCCGGCCAACAGCAATGCCACGCCGAGCAAGGCTTCTGGTCGCGGGCCATTACCGGTCCGGGCGAGGCGTGTGGTCGTCGCGTTCGGCGTCGGCGTCAGATCGGTCACCGTGATCGCGGGCCGCGTCGACGGCGTGGAAACTGCGCCCGGGGTGCCGGACGAGTTGTTGTTTCCGGTAGCCGAGCCCGACGCCGCGGAGGTCGTCGTGGTGGTCGGCGCGTCGGTCACGGTCGCATCCGGCAAGGTGGTCGTCGTCGCACCCGGCGCGGTGGTCGGCGTCGTTGTCGGGGTCGTCGTCGCGCACGGCGCGGGACGGATCTGGTTGCTGTCGAGCGTGATGGCCGCGTTGCGGGCGAGCACGCGTCCGTCGATCGCGGCGCGGGTGTTCGCGGTGATGGCTGACAGCGCCATCACCGTCCCCTTCATCGTCGAGTCGACGCCCAACGTGGCCGAGCTACCGATCTGCCAGAAGACATTGCAGGCCTGCGCTCCGTTGATGAAGTTGACCGAGCTGTTCGTGGCCGTGATCAACGTCGAGGCCGCTTGGAAGATGAACACCGCGTCGGGGTTGTTCTGCCCGTCGAGGGTGAGTGCACCCGTGATTGCGAACGACGACGCCGACCGATACACGCCGGTCAGCAGAATCGAGCCGCCCAGATCGGTCGGTACGCCGAACGACGTTGTCGGCGCGCGGCTGGCGGCGTCGTTGTACGCAGTGACCAGGTCGGCCTGCGCCTGGCAGGCGACCGCGTCGTTCGCGTGAATCGTGCCGCCCACGATCCCCGGCGGAAACCCGCTGATCGCCGGATTGGGGCAGGTGCCGAGATCGGCGCCGACAACGGTCGGCCCCGTGTTCGTGACGCCCTGGCCGGCCAGAACGCCAAAGCTCGCCGCGGTGCCGAGCCCGACGTCGCCAGGCGCCGCCTCGGCTTGGACCGAGCTCACAAGCAGGATCGCTCCGAGGGTCAGCGCGGCCGTGGCCAGCGCTCGGGTGGTTTTGCGGGTGAAGGGGGACATGTTCGTGGTGCCTTTCCAGCCGTCGCGGCCCCAGGCCGTGGCGACAGCTGGAATGAGCGGTCGCCCATCGCAGCCCACGAGTCGATGCTCGCAACCTGATTATGGCAATATATTTCTAGAATTACTAGGTATAAATTTCGAAATGTGTCGCTTTCCTGCACACTTCGTAGGGATTTACGACAAACTCTGTCGATGGATCGCCGTTCCTTCATTCGTTCTGCCGCTGTCGCTACTGGCGCCCTTGCTTTGGGCCCCGAATTCTGGAAGGCGGCCTACGCGACGCCGGCCCAACCGGGCAACCCGTACGGTCCCTTGCTCGCACCCGACGCCAACGGCATCCGCCTGCCCGCCGGTTTCTCGTCCCGCCTGCTGGCTACTTCGGGTCAGCCCGTCGGCACCACCGGATACGTCTGGCACTTCAACCCTGACGGCGGCGCCGTGTTCGCCACCGACGACGGCGGGTGGATCTACACGTCCAACAGCGAAGTCCCGGGCGCCGGTGGCGTGGGCGCGCTCAAGTTCGATGCGGCGGGCGACGTGGTCGGGGCCCATCGCGTGATCGTGGGGACCAGCCTCAACTGCGCCGGCGGACCGACGCCGTGGGGAACGTGGCTGACCTGCGAAGAGCACGACGCCGGCAACGTGTGGGAGTGCGACCCGACGGGTCTAAACGTGAACGCCAAGGCCCTGCGCCTCGGCCTCGGCACGTTCAAGCACGAGGCGGCCGCGGTCGACCCGGTCCGCAAGTACGTGTATCTCACCGAAGACCAAACGGACGGCCGCTTTTACCGTTTCCGGTCCGCGAAGTGGCCGGACCTGAACAAGGGCACGCTCGAGGCGGCGCGGCTCACGCCCGCGGTCGGCTCGACTCCGGCCGACCCGAAGTGGACCGTCAGCTGGTTGCGGATCCCGAACCCGAACATCGTGCCGGGCACGACGTTCACTCGTCAGCAGGTTCCGTCCACCACCGCGTTCAACGGCGGCGAGGGTTGCTGGTACGACAGCGACCACGTCTACTTCACCACCAAGGGCGACAACCGCGTGTGGATGCTCGACGTGATTAACCAGACAATGGAACTCGCCTACGACGACAACCTTCCGTCCGGTGGCGCGTTAAGCGGGGTCGACAACATCATCGTCAACACCGCCGGCGAGATCTTCGTGGCCGAAGACGGCGGGGACATGCAGATCCAGGTGATCGACACGGTCAACGACATCGTTGGTCCGATTCTGCAGGTCATCGGTCAGGACGGATCCGAAATCACGGGCCCGGCGTTCAATCCCTCCGGCACGCGGCTGTACTTCAGCTCACAGCGCGGCACGCAGGGCGCCCAGACCCAAGGCCTCACGGGCATTGGCATGACCTACGAGATTTCGGGCCCGTTCCACGGCATCACGCATGTGCCGAACGCACCCGTGGCCGGTGGACCGATCTCGACGTTGGTGCACACCACCGTCGAGCCGCCCGTCCGCTCGGTCGACCCCGGCCTCGGTGACACGGTCCACGTCGTGGACCGCACCATCGCCGGCCTCGGCCTCTAGCGCCGCTTCGCCGCGGCCTTCTTGGCCGGGGACTTCTTCGCCGTCGTCTTTTTCGCGACGGCCTTCTTCGCAGTCGACTTCTTGGCCGGAGCCTTCGTGGCCGCGGTCTTCTTGGCGGCGGGCTTCGGCGATGACGACTTGGTCACCGTCGCGCCGGTTCGCTTGGCGGCGGCCTTGCGATCGGCCGGCTTCTTCGCCATCGACGTGCTGTGGGACGGGACGGTCTGGGGTTCGGCGTCGTCGAGATCGGTCTTGTCCGCCGCGGCCTTCCGGTCTGCCGCGGCCTTGTTGCCGCCGCTACCCGTCAACTTCTTCGCCACGCTCTTCACCGCGGCGACCACACCGGTGGTCGGCTTTTCGGCGCCATTGCCCGCGGCCACATAGAGCGCGGCGATGTCGATCTTCTTCATCTGCAGCATCGCCCGCACGACGCGATCGGCGCGCTTGCGGTCCGGGTCGGACACCAGATCGGCGAGTTGCACCGGCACTACCTGCCACGACACGCCGTACTTGTCCTTCAGCCACCCGCACTGCACCTCAGCGCCGCCGTTCGCGGTAAGCGCGTTCCAGTAGTAGTCGAGTTCCTCCTGGTCGTCGCAGTCGATCTGCAACGAGATCGCGTCGTTGAAGTCGTCGTGCGGGCCGCCGTTGATCGCCACGTAGGGCTGGCCGTCCAAATGGAACTCGACGGTCAGGACAGAGCCAGGTTCACCCGGCCCCGCCTCGGTGTAATGGCTCACTTCCTTCACTTGGCTGTTCGGGAAGATCGAGCAGTAGTACTCGGCCGCTTCCTGGGCCTGGTTGTCGAACCACAAGTTGGGAATGATTTTCGGCATGGGGATCGTCATACCCATCAAAACGCGGTCGATAAGTGTTGAGTGAAGTTTGCTCAAATGTTGATCATTCCGTGCGTTGCGATCGTTGCGGGCACGGGCGTCGCATTGGCCGAACGGCAGGCCCCGCCCGTCCAGGCGGTCGCCGCAGGCGCGGGTGATGGCGTTGCGATTGCTGCGCCGACCACCACCCCGACCACGGCCGCTCCCATCGTCGTGAGCATCCCGACCACTGCCGCCGTCGCGGTGACTGCCCCCCCGAAGGCCGCCCCCGTTTCCGCCGTGAAGCCGCCCATTGTCGCGGCGCCCGTGACCATTCAGGCTCCGGTGGTCACGGCGCCGCGCCTGGGCAAAGTCGAGAGCTGTGGCTGGGCGTGGGACGCGCAGCGCATTGACGACGGGTCGTATGACGGCGTCGTCATCTCACTTGACGCGCCGTACCGCCCGAACACTCCCGTCACGATTACCGCGGCACCGCACGGCCCGATCACCGTGCCGACCGTGCGCGCCGTGATGACGGACGGCAACGGTCAGGCGTCGATCGAAGTGCGCCTCAGCGAAGACAAGCGGGACTGGACCCTCACGATCAGCGCGGCGTTCCCCCTCTCGCACTGCACGCCGCAGGCCTTCACCATCGCCTACTAGTCAGGCAGTAACGACAACGCGTTGGTGTCCGCGATGGCGGCCATGGAGCGGTCGAGCATGCCCTGGCACAGCTGCACCATGCGTTCGTTCGTGGCTTCGATCTGGCCGGTCGCGACGATCGGATAGACGAAGCAGTACGCGACAGTCTGCGCGAACGACCGGTCCAACTGGGCGCGATCGAGGTGGTGCCCGGCGGCCGCGATGGCCGCGGCATACCGGTCGACCAAGGCGTCCTGCGCGATGCGGCGCGTGTCCGTGGCCAGGCTCTGGCTCACGAAGTAACCAAGGTCGTAGCCCGGGTTGCCCTTGAACGAGATCTGCCAGTCGAGCACCGTGAGTGCGGGGTCGCCGTCGTGCACGCCGAAGAACAGATTGTCGAGGCGGTAGTCGCCGTGACAGAAGGTGAAGGGCGGTTCGGACGCCTGCTCGAGGAACCACTGCACCAGGTCAGGGAAGCGTTCGCCGTACGCGCGCATCTCGTCGGGCATGTGCGCGCCGAGTATCTCGAGCGCGACAGGCCAGGACTGCTTGAACATGCCCGCGATCACCTGCGGGTAGGGCGGGTCGACGTAGGTCTTCACCCACGGGATCTGCTTGAAGTCCGAGTTCCACCAGTGCGAGTGCATCTTCGCCAGCGCGTCGATCGCGATCTCGGCGTCGGCGATCTCGCACCCAACCGTCTGATCAACGCAGCGCCGGCCACCGACGTCTTCCATCAGCAGCACGAAGTCCGTCGTTTCCGGGTCGAACGACGCGTTGAACACTTTGGCGGTGCCGATCGGCGTGAGCGCGGCCGCCTCGTTGTAGAAGTTGACCTCGTTCGAATAGAAGCCGAGAGGAGCGGTGATGTTCATGCGCGCGCCCTCGTCGAGCGTCGGGAACTTCGCGATCACCGTTGCCGGCGTGGACGGGTCGCCGCCGAGCGTGACGCGATAGAGCCGCCCGAGCAGCCCGACGCCGATCCCGATCTGCTCGATCGAGAAGTTGGTGACCGGCGCGCCGACGTTCGCGCTCAACCATTCGGCGGTCAGTGCTTCCGGCGTATGCGGAAAGTCAGACACGTGGATTCCCCCCTCGTTGACGACGCGGCAGAGGTTAGGTGTCTGCGACGGCCGACACCACGGCGAGGTCCTCGGCGCCAGCGGCGGCGATCGAGGTCGCGCCGTAGCGACGCTGCTGGCGCCCCTCCAGGGCCTGGGCGGCACGGCTGAGCGTGAAGTTCACGGCGATGTACATGAGGGCGACGAACACGAGGGTCTGCAACGGGTTGTGAAAGAACTCCCCCGTGCTGCGGCTGCGCCGGAGCAGCTCCTCGTAACCGATCACGAAGCCAAGCGACGTGTCCTTCAGCAGCGTGACGATCTGGCTGATGATCGCCGGCAGCATGCGGCGCGCCGCCTGGGGAATCACCACGAGCAACATGGTTTGCCAATACGTGAGGCCGATCGCGTACGCGGCTTCGGTCTGCCCGCGGTCCAGGGACAGGATGCCGGCGCGAAATATCTCACCGAGCATGGCGCCGTTGTAGAGGGCGAGCGCGGCGACTACGGCACGGAACGGGGTGACCGTCACGTCGTATTCGGGCGGGGTCAAGAACGCGAACAAGATGAGCAGCAGCAGCGGGAACCCGCGAAAGAACTCGATCCAGGCGGCGGCGAACCAACGCACCGGCGCCGAGCGCGACAACCGCATCAACGCGAGCGCGGCACCGAGCACCAACGCAATGGCCATGCCGAGCGACGCCGCGCGCACCGTCGCCAACAACCCGAGGAGCAGGAACTTGAGCACCGACCAGCGCGTCAGGGGTTCCCACTTCGCCCAGTCGAGTTGCCCCTTGTCCGACAGCCGGCGGAACGCGACGTACAGGATGAAGGCGAGCACGCCCGCCGCGATGAACGAGGCGATGCGCACACGGCGCCGCGCGCGGGGGCCGAGCGCGTCGGCCAGCACCGGGGCGGTCATCGCTTGATCGCCACCCGTCGCTCCAGCGCCGCGAACGCGTAGCCCGACGGAATCGTCATCACGAGATAAGCCGCCGCCGCGCCTAGGAACACCGGGATGTTCGCCACCTTCGCGTTGGCGAGGGCATCGGTGCGGAACACGAGTTCGTGCACCGCGATGATGCTCGCGATCGAACTGTTCTTGATCAGCGCGATGAACAGGCTGCCGATCGGTGCGACGACGGTGCGCAGCGCTTGGGGCAACACGACAATGATCAGCATCTGGGGGAAGGTGAGCCCGATGGCCCGCGCCGCTTCGGCTTGCCCGCGGCTGACCGCGTTGATGCCCGAACGCACGGTCTCGCCGATGAAGGCGCCGGTGTAACCGCCGAGCACGATCACCGCGGTCGTAAAGCCACCAAACAGGATGCCGACCTTGGTGAGCCCGAAGAAGAACAACAGGAACAGCGCGGTGAGCGGAGTGTTGCGCACCGTCTCGACGTAGAACGCGCCGGCGAAGCGCAACGGGGGAATTGGACTGACCCGGCAGGCGGCGAGCAGGACACCGACGACCATCGCGACCGCGAACGCGATCACCGTGAGCGTGGCCGTGGTGCGCATGCCCGCGAGGAAGACGTCGAGATTGTCGAATACGACCTGCACGGCCGCCGCCCTACCGGGTCAGTCCGGTGCCGATCAGTACTTGATGGTGGTGGTAGTCGTGGAGGCCGTAGTCGTAGCGCCGGGAACCGTGGACGTCGGCGCCGGAGTGGTACCGGACCGGTAGCGCTCGATCTTCGGCGGCTTCGGAGTCTTGAGGCCTATCGCGCCCAGGGTCTTCTTGAACGCGGCGGCCCACTTGCCGTTGGCGAACATCTTCTCGAGCTGCAGGTTGACGAACTCGCGGAAGTCGTCGTCCTTCAGCTTCATGCCGATGCCGTACGGCTCGTCACTGAAGGGAGCTTCGAGCAGCTTGAACGCGCCGCCGCTGGCCTGCACCAGCCCGGCGAGGATCGTGTTGTCGGTGGTAACCGCTTCGACGCGACCGTCGGTCATCGCTTCGGCGCACTGAGAGTACGTACCGAACAGTGTCACGTTCGCGGTGGGCGCCTTCGCCTTGAGGTTCTTCTCCGACGTCGAGCCGGTGACGGTGCAGACGTTCTTACCGCCGAGGTCGTTGACCGACTTGATCGTGGTGTTGTCCTTCTTCACCATGATGTCCTGCTTGGCCACGAAGTACGGGCCGGCAAAGTCGACCACCTGTTTGCGCGCGTCGTTGATCGTGTACGTGGCGACGACCATGTCGACGGTTCCGTTCTGGATGAACGGCTCACGGTTCTTCGAGATCGACTCGACGTATTCGATCTTCACCGCGGGGTCGATCGCCGCGACGATGGCCTTCGCAATCTCGACGTCGAAGCCTTCGACCTCGCCGGTCGTCGGATTCTTCAAGCCGAACCCGGGTTGGTCGAACTTCACGCCGACCTTGATGGTGCCGGCCTGCTGGATGCGATACATCGTGGTGTCTTTCACGAACACCTGCTGCGTGGTGGTCGTGGTTTCGTCCTTATCGGCGTTGATCTTCTTGTCGTCGTCGCCGCAGGCACCGGCGAAGGCGGCGACGCCGAGGGTTAGTGCGAGGACGCCGGCAATCCGGCGATTGAACTTACGCATGTAGTTCTCTCCTAGTGAACGAGGATCTTGGACAGGAAGTCCTTGGCGCGCGCCGACTTCGGGGCGCTGAAAAAGTCGTTGGGTGGCGCGATTTCGACGATGGCGCCTTCGTCCATGAAGACGACCCGCTGTGCCGCCGAGCGCGCAAAACCCATTTCGTGGGTGACCACGAGCATCGTCGTACCCGCTTTCGCGAGTTCAACCATCACGTCGAGCACTTCCTTGATCATTTCCGGGTCGAGCGCCGACGTCGGTTCGTCGAACAACATGATCTTCGGCTCCATCGCAAGTGCGCGCGCGATGGCGGCGCGCTGCTGCTGGCCACCCGACAGCTCCGCCGGATACCGCGTGGCCTTGTCCTCAATACCGACGCGTTCGAGCAGCGTCATGGCGTGGTCGCGCGCGTCGCTCTTGCTCATCTTGCGGACCTTGATCGGGCCCAGCGCGACGTTGTCGAGGATCGACTTGTGCGCGAACAGGTTGAAGGACTGGAACACCATGCCAACGTCGGCGCGCAGACGCGCCAACGCCCGTCCCTCTTCGGGAAGCGGTTGGCCGTCGATCGTGATCGTGCCGCTGTTGATCGGCTCGAGTCGATTGATGGTGCGGCACAGCGTGCTCTTGCCCGAACCGGACGGGCCGATCACCACGACCACTTCACCGGCGTCGACGGTGAGGTCGACGTCCCGCAACGCGTGCAGGTCGCCGAAGTACTTGTTGACCTTTTCGAGAACAACGAGGGGTTGGGCGATAACGCGAACCCTAGGCCTTTAGCGACGCCCGCTTCCGCTGAAGGTAGGCCCGTTCGCTTTCGTTGCCCACGCCGGCGAGAGCGACGTCGTATTCGGCCTGGGCCTCGTCGACGCGTCCGAGGCGGTGGAGGAACTCGGCCCGGACGACGTGGAACGGGTGGTAGCCGTCGAGCTGCTCGGCGACGGGTTCGAGCGCCGCGAGCGCCAGGCCGGGGCCGTGCACTTCGGCCACCGCCACGGCGCGGTTCATGGCGACCACCGGCGTGGGCGTGAGCGCGAAGAGCTGGTCGTAGTTCGCCAGGATCTGCGTCCAGTCCGTGTCCGCCGCCGACGCCGCCGACGCGTGCACCGCGTTGATCGCGGCCTGGATCTGGTACGGCCCGGGTTGGTTGCGCCGCAGCAGGGCGCGCACGATCGCGACGCCTTCGGCGATGAGTTCTTGGGACCACAGCGACCGGTCCTGATCAGGCAGCAAGACGAGGTCGCCGTGCGCGTCGACACGGGCGGCCCGCCGCGACGACGTCAACAACATCAACGCGAGCAGACCGAACACTTCGGGTTCGTCGGGCATGAGCAGCACGAGCACGCGCGTGAGCCGGATCGCCTCGTCGCACAAGTCAGTGCGTTGCAGTTCGCCCGAACTCGCCGAGTAGCCCTCGTTGAACACGAGGTACAGCACGGCGAGCACGGCGCGCAGGCGGTCCGGCAAGTCGGCGTCGGCGGGCACCGTGTACGGAATGTTCGCGTCGCGAATCTTGGCCTTGGCCCGCACGAGGCGTTTGGCCATCGTGTCCTCGCTCACGAGGAACGCGCGCGCGATCTCGGGTGCTTCGAGGCCGCCGAGCAAGCGCAGCGTGAGTGCGATCTGCGACGCCGGCGCCAGCGCCGGATGGCAGCACGTGAAGATGAGCCGCAGTCGATCGTCGTGCACGGGGCCCACCTCCTTTTCCTCTGTCTCGTCGCCTTCTGGGTCGGCTTCGACCACCGCGCGTTCCTCGCGTGCCCCGCGGGTGGATTCGCGCCGCAAGTTGTCGAGCGCTTTGCGCTTCGCGGTGGTGACGATCCATCCACCGGGGTTCGGTGGGACACCATCGTCAGCCCACTTCTGCGACGCCACGACGAACGCGTCCTGGACCGCCTCTTCCGCGACATCGATGTCACCGAAGAGGCGGACCAGGGTGGCGACGGCCGCACCGAACTCGTCGCGGAACGTTGCCTCGATCGCGCGTTGCGCCGCGGGCGTGGTCAATTACGCGTCGGGCTCGTCCTGGAACGGACGCACCTCAACCGGTGCCTGGCAGGCGATCGACCCGCGGGCCGCGATGGCCAGCGCTTCGTCGAGGTCCTTGGCGTTGATGATCCAGAACCCGCCGAGCTGTTCCTTGGATTCGGCGAACGGACCGTCGGTGACCACGTTGTCACCCTTGGTGTTGTCCACCACGCTGGCCGTGTCGGGCAGGTGCAGCCCGCCGCCGAACACGAAGTGGCCGCTGGCGGTGATCTCGTCGTTGAACTTCCCGGTCGCCTCGAAGGCGGCGTGCATTTCCTCGGGGGTGGCGTAGCCGTGGTTGGGCTGGTCGCCCTGGCCGTAGTTGTCGCTGCCGTCGTGCCAAACCGAAAGCATGTACTGGGTCATCTGAAATCTCCCTCTCGTAGCTGACCGGCACCGTACCGGCCTGTACTTCATCTACGAACGGCCCTTGCCCCAGAGGACACCCTGCGCGACATTTCTTTCCGCCGCACTTTGCTCTTCCCCGTCCACCATCGAAAGCCACCAAATCGGGGTGATTTCGCCGTTTCGGCGCCGAATCACCCCAGATTCGTGGCGCAGATTTAAGGGGACGGCCGAATTGCGCCGCTTATTCACGACGAAAGACTTCCTCGCCCGCGGGCGAACGATCGAGCAACTGCGCTGGGATGTGCGGACGGGCAAGTACACCCGGGTCGTGCACGGGGTTTACGCGGTCGGCGCCTCCGAGCCCGACGCCCTTACGAGGGCCCGCGCGGGTGCTCGCCGCGGATTCGTACGCACACGGGATAGTCGCGGGGCACCTCTACGGGCTGGACGCCGCAGACGAGTTCGCACCCATCCACACCCGGCGGCGGGGCCGGCTCGTCGCACCGGCTCTCGCGCGCCTGCACGGCATCGCGTGCACGAACGGGCTGCAAACCATCGTCGACCTCGCCGCGGTGCTCAATGATCTTCAGTGGGAGCAGGCCCTCGAGTCGGCGTTGTTCAAGAAGCTGTTTACCGTCACCGATCTCGAGGCGCTCTGCCTGCGCGGTGTGGCGGGCGTGGCGCGTATTCGTCGGGTGCTCGCGCTTCGTCCGCCCGGCGCCCGGCCGACGGAAAGCATGCTCGAGACGCTGATGGTGCAACTTGCACGGGTTACCGACGGCGTGCCCGAGCCGGTGCGCCAGGTCGAGGTCTACAACGAGTTCGGCGAGTTCGTCGCCCGCGTCGATCTGGCCTGGCCTGACCTCGGCGTGTTCATCGAACTCGACGGGCAGCAGCACCGCGGGCAGCCCCTCTATGACGCGAATCGCGAATCACGCGTCGTCGCCGCGACCGGATGGTTGTGCGCTCGCTTCTCGTGGGATGAGGTCAACTACAACCCGAACACGAGCGGTCGTCGGCTCGCCAAAATCATTGAGCAGGCGCGGCTGCGGCCGATGAAGGCCGCTGGCTAGTTCAGAGCGAAGGGGCCGTCGCTGAAGTCGGCGGTGGCGGGGGAAGCGCCGATTACGGTGATCTTGATCTTGTAGTCGGCCGTGGCGGGGAGCGCGTTGGACGGTACCCAGTTGAGGGTGCCAGCCGCGGGCGACACGCTGCCGTTGATCGTCTGCTTCAGCGTGGCGCCTTTGTACAGCTGCACGCTGAGGCGGGCGCCAGCCGCGAGGTCGTGGAACGACCACGTGATCGCGTGCGACACCCCGCGGGCCCACACCTGTCCGCCGTTGGGCGAGTTCACCTTGATGAACGGCGGGGGCAGGGCGACCCGGTACGACACGGTCTTGACCGTCTTGTTTCCGGCGAGGTCGAACGCGGTGACGGTGAAGAGCTTCGTGCCCACGCTCGACGTGTTGATCGGCGACCCGTCGGCCACTGTGCCGACGCACGTGTTGATGCCGCTGCCGAGCGGGTTGTCGTTGCAGTCGAAGTGCGCGTTCACAACGTCACCCTTGAGATAGGTCGCGCCGGCGGCGGGCGTGCTGATCGTGATTGTCGGCGCGGTCTTGTCGATGATCGTGTAGCTAACGACGGTCTTCGTGATGTTGCCGGCGCCGTCGCTCGCGATCACCTTGAAGTCGTGCACGCCGAGGCTTTGGGTGGGGACGGGCGCACCATCGGAGTACGTACCAACGCACGCACCGAGACCCGAGCCGCCGCTATCCGCGCACGAGTAGTTCGCGATGAGCGACGAGCCCTGCACGTACGTGCCGCCGTTGGCGGGCGCGGCGATCGAGATGGTCGGTGCCGTGTTGTCGGTGACCGCGGGTGGCAGCGGCGGGTCTTCGGCGGCGGCGATGCCGGGCAGCACTCCGATCGTTGTCGCTAAGACACCGGCAAAAAGGACGACCCCTCGGAATACCCGCATACCGTCACTGTACGAACGAAAACCGCGTGGCGCTTCCTGTGTCGCGGTCGTAGGCGTAGATCTTCGCCGGACGGACCTCGAACACCCACGCCCCGCCGTGGCCTCCGGGGGACTGGAACGCGGCGTCGGCCACGTCGAAACGCCACTCCTCGGTGTACTTGTCCACCCAGCGTTGCGCGAGCTCGCGCAGGCGGGCCTCGTCGGTAACGCGCACGGCTTCGCCGTCCACCACGTAGTCGGTGCCGTGTGCGTAGTCGTCCCCGCCGGTCGTCAACGCCACACACACGTTGGCCGCGAGGTTGTGGCCCTTCTGCTCGTCGGGCCCGGTGCAGAAATAGATCGCGTCGCCGTCGACCACCGTCAGCAGCGGCGTGACGTGCGGCCGTCCGTCGACACGCGTCGTGTGGACGCGCCACACCTTGGCGTTGGTGATGCCGCGCAACGCAACATCCCACTGCACCGTCGGCGCGTCCGGCGTACTGAACTGCTCGGCCAGCTTGGTCTGAGTCGGTTCCATTTCACGGTCTTACCCGTGTGACCAACGCCACATAGGAATTGCGCCCCGACGTGCCTAATCTTGCGAGAGCAGCACCCAGGGGCAGGACAAATAAAAGGCGGAACGAATGAGATCGGCGGACTCATTCGATGACGGGTTTTCTCGTCGTCGATTCATTCAAGCTTCATTTGGCGCGGCCGCGCTCGCGTGGAAACCAGTCAGAAGACTCACACCGGCGTCGGCAGAGGCCGGTGTCGCGCCACCGAACTTCCCGGCCGGCATCGGCCTCTACCAGCAGATGTACGAGAACTGGTCGCAGGAGGTCCGCGTCGATGACGTGTGGACGGCCACGCCGCGTCACGCGGCGGACGTCGTGGTGCTCGCGAACTGGGCGCGCAGCCACGGCTGGCGGCTGCGTCCGAGCGGATCGAAGCACGGATGGGCGCCGTTCACCGTGCTGCCCGAGCAACGCGCCGACCTGAAGGTGCTGCTCGTCGACACGACGGCCAACCTCAACTCCATCTCGGTCGGCAAACGCGGCGCGCATCACATCGTCACCGCGGGACCGGGCGCACACATGGACGACGTCCTCGTCGTGATGCAGAAGGCGGGCCGCGGCTGGAGTTCCATCCCGGCGCCGGGTGACATCACGATCGCCGGCGCTATAGCGATCAACGGCCACGGCGCCGCGTTGCCGGCCAAGGGCGAGAACGCCACGGGGCATTCGTTCGGCTCGATGTCCAATCGCGTGCTGTCGCTCGAGGTTGTCGTGTGGGACGGGCGGAGCGGCCAGTACACGCTGCGCACCTTCGAGCGGTCCGAAGCGATCACCAAGGCGTTGCTCACCACGATGGGCCGCATGTTCGTGACGTCGTTCACGCTCGTGACCGAGCCGCTCGTGAACCTGCGGTGCCGGACCTACACCGACATCCCCGGCAACGAAATCTTCGCGGCGCCGGGTGCGCCGGCATCGGCGCGCACGTTCCAGCACTTCGTCGACCAAGGGGGTCGCGTCGAAGCGATCTGGTTCCCGCACACGCCGAACCCGTGGCTCAAGGTGTGGAGTGTCGCGCCGACCAAGCCCGCCTCGGCGCGCGCGGTGACCGGCGCGTACAACTATCCGTTCTCGGACAACATCCCGCTGGAGATCTCCGAACTCGCGACCGAGATTCTCAACGGCCGGCCGGCGGCGACGCCGCAGTTCGGCAAGATGTCGATGGCCGCCTCAATCGCGGGACTGACCGCGTGCAACGCGTACGACCTCTGGGGCCCGGCCCGCAATACGCAGCACTACATCAAGCCGACGACGCTGCGCGCCAGCGACTTCGGGTGGGCGGTGATCACGGCGCGGGCGAACATCCAGCGGGTGATGTGGGAGTTCTTCGACAAGTTCCGCGAGCTCAACCAAAAGTACGAGCGGCGCGGCCAGTGGCCGGCGAACATGCCCGTCGAAGTTCGCTGCTCAGGCATCGACGACGTCCGCGCGCTTGGCATTCCGGGCGCGCAGCCGCCGACCCTTTCGGCCACGACTCCGGTCGAGAACCATCCGGAGTGGGACGTCGCAATCTGGCTGAACGTGCTGTCGCTTCCGCGGACGCCCGGCGCCTACGAGTTCAAGGAAGAGCTCGAGCGATGGCTGCTCGACCGGTACGCCGGCGAGGACGCGACCGTGCGCGCCGAGTGGTGCAAGGGATGGGCCTTCACCAAGGAACGCGACTTCGTGCGCGCCGAGGTGCTCGACCACGCAATCCCGGACTCATTCCGACACGGCCGCAACGCCACGAACAACTGGGACTGGACGATCGCGCGGTTCAACGAACTGGATCCGCATCGCATTTTCACCAACCCATTCGTGGACCGGTTGCTGAAGTGAACAGCGGTGAAGTGATCAGCCTTTGCCGTCGTGCTTGCCGTGCTTTTCTTTTCCGGCGCCGGGTTTGGGTGCGGGCGTTACGGAAGAGCGCACGACACTCGCGGCCGTAACCGGCGGCGACGTCACGGCGGTCGTGGCGACCGTCGTCGCGGTCTGGTTCGCCGTGTTGGCATCGGCCGTGTTGTTGTTGTGACGCGTGAGGAGCAGCAGTAATGCGCCGATCGCCACGATCACGCCGACGGTGATCAGCACGTCGCCCGGCCGATCCCCGATGCGACGCCACCATGGCACGACCGCAACCCGGCGACGCGACGCGACTGGCGCCGCCGCCGCGAACTGCGTCGTCATGACCGGGATCGCCACGGTGCTCGCGGACTCGCCCGCCGTGCTGACGGGGCTGACGCCGTTGAGACGGTCGAGCATCGCCGCGGCCGTCGGCGGGCGCACGGCGGGGTCCCGCGCCATGGCTTGGTCGATCGCGGCGGCGAAGTTCGGGTCGATGTCGGGCCGGCGCAGAGAAAGCGGTTCGGGCGTCGTCGTCATCACCTGCGTCGCCACCGCGACCGGCGTGGAACCGCTGAACGTCTTCTCACCGGTGAGGGCCTCGTACAGGACGACCCCCAGCGCGTAGACGTCGGTCGAGGGCGTCGCTTCTTCGCCCTGCAACCGCTCGGGCGGCAGGTACGCGGGCGTGCCCAACACCTGGCCCACCATCGTGAGCGACATGCCTTCGGTGCTCTTGGCGATGCCGAAGTCGGCGATCTTGGCGCGGCCGTCGTCGGTCAACAGGATGTTCGCCGGCGTGATGTCGCGATGAACGATGCCGAGTTCGTGGGCGGCCGCGAGCCCGGCCAACACGTCGCGCGCGATTTCGGTCGCCCGCGCTTCGCTGATGGCGCTCTGATGCATCTCGTCGTGGAGCGAGTGGCCGGGCAGGCACTCCATCACGAGATACGGAATGCCTTCGTATTCGCCGCTGTCGAGCACCAGCACGACGTTGGGGTGCGTCAGACGGGCCGCGTTGAGCGCTTCAGCTTCGAATCGTTCGCGCACACCGGGCTGCGCGGCGAGGTCGGCGCGCAAGAACTTGATGGCGACGTCGCGCGACAAACGGCGGTCATGGGCTTTGAACACCTCACCCATACCGCCACGTCCCAGCGTGGGACCAACCTCATACCGGTCGTCCAACAGAGGCATGCCCGATGCAATTGTCACGCCGAGCAGTACCCGAACCGGGGGTTACGGCAAACGGCCTTACCTGCCGTTACCGCGCTGCCACGGCGCGCCGGGCTGGTTGAAGGGGACGAGGTCGCGGCGGTACTGCTGTTGCATGCGGGCCAGCTCCTCGCGCAGCTGCTGGTTCTCGGTCTCGAGCTGCAAGATGCGGCGCACGCCTTCGAGGTTGTGCCCGTCCGCCGTCAGTTCTTGGATACGGCGCAGCAGCGCGATGTCCTGGTCGCTGTAGCGACGAGACCCGCCGCCGGTGCGCGCCGGACCGACGAGGCCACGACGTTCGTAAATGCGCAGAGTCTGCGGGTGGACGCCGGCGAGTTCGGCGGCCACAGAGATGACATAGACGGCCCGGGTGGACCGGTCGTCGTCGGAGTCTCCGAACATAAATTCCCTCCCTAAACGCCCAAGTGGCGCCGCAACGCGGCACCAGCATCGGGCTCGGCCGCAGCTAGCTGCTCAACGGCGACCTTGGCTTCGTCGGATAAGTCATGGGGTACGGATACCTGCACCGTGACGAGCAAGTCGCCGGGGTGCTTCTCGACCGGCACTCCCCGCCCACGCACGCGCAGCACTGCACCACTGGCGGTACCAGGGGGAATGCGCACGGTGACGGGGTCGGCAAGCGTCGGCACCTTGACCGTCGTACCCAACACAGCCTCTGGGTATGTCACCGGCACGGTCAATGTCAGATTTCTGTCGGCGCGGCCGAACAGCGGATGTGAGCCGACCCGCACAGTTACATAGAGATCGCCTGACGGACCCCCGTTGCGGCCGGCCGCGCCCCGGGACTTGAGCCGGATGCGCTGACCATCGGTGACACCGGCGGGAATCTTCACCTTCACCTGCCGCGGGCGGCGCTCGACACCCGAACCGTGGCAGTTACTGCAGGGCGTCTCGATCACCATCCCGTGGCCACTGCACGTCGCGCACGTCTGGCTGAAACTGAACATGCCCTGGTTGTCGTCGATCACGCCACGGCCGGAACACGTGGGGCAGATCACCGGCGACGTACCCGGGGCCGCGCCGCTGCCGTTGCACACCGAGCACGGTGCGTCGCTGTTGACGTGGACCTGGGTCGTGATGCCCTGCACGGCGTCCATGAACGCGAGGTGCAGTTCCGCGGCGAGGTCAGCGCCGCGTTGCGGGCCGGGGCTGCCGGTGCCGGGCCCGCCGCGGCCCCGCCCGCCGCGATTGAACAGGTTGCCGAGCAGGTCCCCGAGGTCGTCGACGCGGAAGTTGCCGTTGAAGCCGCCCGGGTTGAACCCGCCGCCGCCGCCGCCGCCGAACATGCCGCCGACGGGACCGAGGCGACGGATCTCGTCGTACTCCTTGCGCTTCTCGGGGTCCCCCAACACGTCGTGGGCGGCGGAGATGTCTTTGAAGCGCGCTTCAGCCGCGGCGTCCCCGGGCTTGGCGTCGGGATGATTCAGCTTCGCAAGCTTGCGATAGGCGCGCGTGATCTCTTTGTCCGTCGCGGTGTCCGAAACACCGAGGACTTTGTAGAAGTCCTTCTCTATCCAGTCTTGACGGGGCGCCACTCAGTAATCCCTACGACCCTTTCACTTTCACCATTGCGGGGCGAAGCACTCGCCCGTTCCATTTCCAACCGCTGCGCAACACTTCGATCACTTCGGCGGGCCCGTCGCCCTCTTCGTGCAGGACGGCGTCGTGCACTTCGGGGTCGAACGCGGCGCCGAACGCGTCGACGCGTTCGAGGCCTTCCTTGCCGAGGGCGTCCACGAGCGCCGTTGCGATCTGAGCCACGGAATCCGACGGGTCGTGCGTGAGCGCGAGGTCGACGGTGTCGAGCACGTCGATCAACTTCGTGGCGAGCACGCTCGCACCCGCGTCACGCGCCTCGCTCATCTCGCGCTGCACCCGCTTGCGGTAGTTCTCGAAGTCCGCCTGCGTGCGCCGCAGTTGATCTAGGTAGGCGTCGCGTTCTTCGGACACGGCCACGAGCGGGTCGACCTCTTCAGCCGCGACGTCCACCGGTTGCTCGGCGAGCATGGCTTGCAATTCCGCGTCGAGGTCGTCGGCGCTTTCCAGATCGTCGATGAGTTCCTCATCGTTCACCGCGTCGGCCGCAACCTCGGGCGCAGCCTCTTCGGGAGCACCGTCGTCGAACGCGTCGTCCGGATTATTCATCAACGATTTCTGCGTCGATGACGTCGTCGTCGTTGGCCGCGTCGTTCGGCTGCTGCGCCCCGTCCTCAGACCCGCCCGCGGCTTGCGACGCCGACGCGTTCTCGTACAGCTTCTGCGCGAACGACTGCGAGGAGGTAACCAACTTCTCGGTCGCGCTCTTGATCGCCTCGAGGTCCTGGCCGCCGAGTGCTTCCTTCAGTGCGGCGAGGTTGGCGTCGATGGTTTCCTTCTCTTCGCCGCTGACCTTGTCGCCGTTCTCCGACAGCATCTTCTCGGTTTGGTACACGAGCGAGTCCGCGTTGTTGCGCACTTCGGCCTCGTCGCGACGCTGCCTGTCCTCCTCGGCGTGCGCCTCGGCGTCCTTGACCATCTGCGCGATGTCGTCCTTGTTCAACGAGGACTGGCCGGTGATGGTCATCGACTGTTCCTTGTTGGTGGCTCGGTCTTTCGCACTCACGTGCACGATGCCGTTGGCGTCGATGTCGAAGGTGACTTCGATCTGCGGCACGCCGCGGGCGCGGGCGGCAGGTCTACCAGCTGGAACTTGCCGAGCGTCTTGTTGTAGCTGGCCATCTCGCGCTCGCCCTGGATTACGTGGATCTCCACCGACGGCTGCATGTCCTCCGCGGTGGTGAACACCTCGGTGCGACGGGTCGGGATGGTGGTGTTGCGCTCGATGAGCTTGGTCATGATGCCGCCCTTGGTTTCGATACCGAGGCTGAGCGGCGTGACGTCGAGCAGCAGCACGTCCTTGACGTCGCCCTTCAACACGCCGGCTTGCACCGCGGCGCCGATGGCGACGACTTCGTCGGGGTTGACGCCCTTGTGCGGCTCGCTGCCCGTCATCTGCTGCACGAGTTCCTGCACGGCCGGCATACGCGTGGAGCCGCCAACCAGCACGACGTGATCGATCTGGCCGACGGTGAGGCCGGCGTCCTTGATCGCCTGCTCGAACGGGCTCTTGCACCGGTCGACGAGATCCGCGGTGAGCTCTTGGAACTTGGCCCGCGTGAGCTTGAGGTCGAGGTGCTTGGGGCCATCGCTCGTAGCGGTGATGAACGGCAGGTTGACGGTGGTCTCCTGCACCGAGCTCAGTTCGATCTTGGCCTTCTCGCCCGCTTCCTTGAGGCGTTGCACGGCCATCTTGTCGATGGACAGGTCCACGCCCTCGGTGTTCTTGAACTCGGACACCAGCCAGTCGATGACGCGCTGGTCCCAGTCGTCGCCGCCGAGTTGGGTGTCGCCGTGGGTCGACTTCACTTCGAAGACGCCTTCGCCGATCTCGAGCACCGACACGTCGAACGTGCCGCCGCCGAGGTCGAACACGAGGACGGTGTGGTCTTCGCCACCCTCCTTGTCGAGGCCGTACGCCAACGCCGCCGCGGTGGGCTCGTTGATGATGCGCAGGACCTCGAGGCCCGCGATCTGGCCGGCCTCTTTGGTGGCGGTGCGCTGCGCGTCGTCGAAGTACGCGGGCACGGTGATGACGGCCTGGGTGACCGTGTCGCCCAGGTAGGCCTCGGCGTCGCGCTTGAGCTTCTGCAGGATGCGGGCGCTGATCTCTTGGGGTGTGTACGCCTTGCCGTCGATGTCGACGGTCCAGCCCGTGCCCATGTGGCGCTTGACCGAACGGATCGTGCGGTCGGGGTTGGTGATGGCTTGGCGCTTGGCGACTTCGCCGACGAGCACTTCGCCGCTCTTGCTGAAGCCGACGACGGACGGCGTGGTGCGGGCGCCCTCGGCGTTGGGGATAACAGTCGGCTCGCCAGCCTCCAGAACGCTGACGACGCTGTTGGTGGTACCGAGGTCGATTCCGACGGCCTTGGGCATGTGGTGCTCCTCTTTGCTGGTTTCCAGAACTCATGTATGCCCACTTTGGGCACGACTTAGGACTGCCACTATACAAACTTGATAGCGAGACTGTCAAGTTTTCTGATCGTTGATGTGTCGGCTCGCCCAGCCGATCACCATTTCCGTCGACAGATAGCCGTCATGTGGGCCCTGACCAGCACTTTCAAGGTGCTCCAGCAGCTTGCGTTTGATCGCGGCGAGGTGGTTGTCGAGGGTGGACGGGGTGATGCCGAGCCGCGCCGCCAGCCGCGAACGGGTGTCGGGCCGTCGCGCCAGTTCGCTCAGGACATGGTTTTCGGTCTTGGTAAGCGCCGCCCACAAGGCCCCAGAATCCGAATCGCGCGCGGAACTGCGCGGCCCGTCACGCAGTTCCGCGCGCGATCCGGGCGGGAGGTCGATGATCTCGGTACGACCGTCCGCGTACGTGATCACCACCTGCACGTTGCCCAGTGTGCCTGGCGCGTTCGCGCCATGGACCGGGGACGGGGCCGGTCCCTACGGTGCCGGCATGGCGGTTATCGGCGCTGAGCTCGCTTCGTTGACCCGGCTCGAGGCCGCGGTCGCCCAGCAGCGCGCCGCGCTCGAGCAACTGCGAACGTCGCTGGCCAACCAGATCGCGGCGACGGAGTGGACCGGCCAGGCCGCCGACCGCTTTCGCGCCACGTGGTCCGAAGAACACGAGCCCGCGTTGCGTCGCCTCGAAGCCGCGCTGCAAGAGGCGTCGGTCGAAGTGGCGCGCCGGCGCGCCGCGCTCGAAGCGGCGGGCGCGTGAACGCGGCGGCGCTGGGCGAACTGCAATCGACGGCCGCCCTGTTCGACGATCGGGCCGCCCGGTTGGAAGCTTCTGCCGACGTATTAGCGACACGCGCGGCCACCGCGACGTGGGCGGGCCCGGCGGCGGACCGGTTCCGGTTGCTCATGGTCGAGCGGCGGAACGACTTGCGGCTCGCCGCGGCGGCGTTGCGTGACGCCGCGCACGCCATGCGGAGTGCGGCGCTGTGACCCGCGTCGTTATCGACCCGAACGAACTCGCGGCGCTCGAGCGCGATGTGCCGCAACACGTCCTACGACGTCGCGGGCGTCGCCACCGAAGCGCAGCACCGTATGGATCACGTCGCGCAGCTCGTCGGGCCCGACGCGTTGCGTCTAACTGGCCTCGTCGATCACGCCGTGCAGTTGTTGCATGGGGTCGCCGCACAACTCGACGACGACGCCCTCGCCGTGGCCACGCTCGGCCAACGCGGTGCGGCCGCCGACGCCCTCGGCGACCTCGCCGGAAACGAACACTCGCTACTTACACGCTTCAACACTGGGGACGAACAATGACCGCACTACGCGCTACCGCCATCGACGAGTTGTGCCACACGCTGGGGTTACGCACGCCCATCGGCGTCATGGCCGGCCTCCACTTCGATTCCGACCACCCCACTGTTTCCTCCAGTACGTACAGGGATAGTGGAGCTACGCCGGAAGCGGTTGGGGCGGCGCGGTTCACGGACGAGCAGCTCACCGCGCTGGGCGTGTTGAGCCAACCGGACGCAATTGCGATCGTCACACAGTGGCCGGCGCCGCAGCCGTTCAGTCCGGCGGTGCCGGTCGTGCACGTGCTCGCGACGCGCGGCCCGTGGTTGGCCGAGCACGTGATCGAAGGCGACGCCCATCACCTGCACGCGGCCGACGCCAACAACGCCGCGCTGCTCTTGCTCGATCGGTGCGGCTTCGTCGAACCGTCGGTCACCCACGCGTCACCGCCCTCGATCATCAACGTCACGCTGCACACCTACCGCCGCATGACCGAACTGGTGAAGGCGGGCGACGCGCAACGGGCGCGGGCCGCACTCGTGGCCGAAGGCGCCAACGCCGGCGACGCCGACGAGTTGGTCGCCGCGGCGCGGGCGGGCCGCGTCGAGGTCGCGGGGCTGGGCGCGGACGGGCACCGCTTCGTCGGGTGCGACCTGGCGGTCGCGGGCGACGCCACGACGGGACGCTGGATCGTCCCGTCGACGCAGCATGTCGACGCCGTGCCCAAGCACGCATTCCGCCACCCGTCCTTCGGTGGGCTGGCCGCGTTCGGCGCGCCATCGGGCAACCTGCGTGTGCTGATCGAAAGCGTCGGCACCGACGCCCTGCAGGACGAATTGGCCCTCATTTTCGGCACCATCGACTGACACACCCCTGGCGTAGCTTTGGGCCGTGCTCGAGCGCGTCCGCAAGTCGGCGGAATACCAGTTTCTGATCCTGTTGACCCGGGTCGACGCCGCGCTGGGCGCCGGTTGGTGGGCGCTGATCCTCGTGCGGGCAGTGCTGCCGGCCGCCTTTGCGCTGTCGATGGGTTCGCTCATCACCGCAGTGCAGGACGGGCAACCGGTCGGCGCCTCGCTCTATGCGGTCGGCGCCTTGTTCATCGCCATGCAGACGCTGCCGCCGATTCACTCGGCGATCTCGTCCAACTTGGCCGCGAAGACCACGACACACCTCCACGACCTGCTGCTCGAAGCTGCGCTGGTTCCGGCCGGCATTGCCCACCTCGAACGCACCGAACTCAACGACCGCATGGCGCAGGCGCGCGACTTCGACCTCGCGATCACCGGTCCACCGCTGTCCGCCTCGCTGCCGCGCATCGCCGACGGCTTCGTCGAAGTTGGCGGCGGCATCGGGCTGGCGTGCCTGCTGTTCGGCTACCGCTGGTGGGCACCGTTCCTGGCCGGCGTCGGCTGGCTGTGGAGCCACCGGCTGCTGCGTAAAAGCTCGGTGTGGAAGGCGTGGGAAGACCCGACCGTCGTCGACGAGATGCGCCACGTGAATTACGCGTACAACCTCGCGGTCCGCGCGCCGGCCGCCAAAGAGATCCGTCTGTTCGGCCTCGCCGACTGGACCGTCGACCGTTACTTCACTCGCCGCAAGCGCATGGTCGAGCTCACGATCAAGGCGCGCTCGCTGAAGAAGACGCCGATCACGCTGGCAGTGGCCGCGATCGTGGGCGGCAACGTCGCGTTGTTCTGGTCGATCGCGCGCGACGCGTCGGCCCATCACATCGCCATCGGTTCGGTCACCGTCTTCGCGCAGGCCGCGCTCGGCGCCAGTGCGCTCGCGTTCGGCGAAGTCGACTGGTGGTTCCGGCAGGGCTCGCAGTCCGTGCCGGTGGTGCTCGACCTCGTCGACGAAATGCGCAACACCGACGTCGTCCCGATGACGGCCGGGGCACCGGTCAACCACGCGCCGAAAGACGCGATCACTTTCGACAACGTCACGTTCGCGTACAAGGACGGGCCGAAGATCTTCGACGGCCTCACGCTGTCGATCCCCGCAGGCAAGTCGATCGCCGTCGTCGGGCAGAACGGCGCCGGCAAGACCACGCTGGCCAAGCTCCTCTGCCGTCTGTACGACCCGACGGAGGGCGCGATCCGGGTCGACGGCACCGACCTGCGCGACCTCGACCTGCCCGAGTGGCGACTGAACCTCGCCGCGGTGTTCCAGGACTACATCCGGTACGAACTGCCGCTGGCGGACAATGTCGCGCCCAACGGGGGTTCGGTCGAACTGGTCGCCGAGGCGCTGCGCCAAGCCGGTGCCGATGAACTCGCCGACCAAGAGACCGTGCTGTCGCGTGCCTACGGGGGCGGCACCGACCTGTCGGGCGGACAGTGGCAGCGCGTCGCGCTTGCCCGCGCGTTGTTCGCCGTAAACGCGGGCGCCGGCGTCGTGTTGCTCGACGAGCCGACCGCGCAACTCGACGTGCGGGGCGAAGCCGAGATCTTCGACCGCATCCTGCAGGCCACGAAGGGCCGCACCACGATTCTCATTTCGCACCGCTTCGCCACGGTCCGCCACGCCGACCTGATTTGCGTGCTCGAACACGGCAAGGTGATCGAGCTCGGCACGCACGACGAGCTGATCGCGCACGGCGGCCGCTACCGCACCATGTTCGACCTTCAGGCGGCGCGCTTCGAAGAGGACGGCTTCACCGGCGACCCCGATGAGGCCACAGACGAAGCAGACGAGGAGGTGCACGCCTAATGCGCGGCCTGCCGCCTCCTACCGAGGACAAAGACCTGCCGTCGATGCCAGCGGCGTTGCTGCACTCGCTGAAGTTCGCGTACCAAGCCCAGCCCATGTTGCTGGTGCTGTCGTTCGGGCTGACGCTCGGCGGTCTCATCCCCGAAGCGCTCTCGGCGTTGTGGCTGCGGATGTTGCTGCACGGCATCAGTTCGTCCAACGACAGCGCCACGCTCGCCGCCGCCATCGGCCTCGCCCTCACCGGCGGCACCGGCTGGCTGCTGCGCACGGTCGGGTCGCGGTTCACCGCGATCTTCAGCGACCGCATCGCCCTCGCCGTGGAAACCCACGTCGCCCAACTCCAGGCGAGCGTGTCCACCATCGAGCACCACGAGCGGTCCGACTACCTCGACCGGCTCCAGATCCTGCACGACCACTCGTTCCTGCTGAACCACGTCTACCCGTCGCTGATGCAGTACATCGGCTCGGCGGCGCGCCTCGCTATCACCGTTGTGTTGCTGATGTCGATCAACCCGGTGCTCGGTTTGCTCGTGTTGTTCGCGGTACCGACGGTCACCGTGTCCACCCGGCGCGCCGGCGTCGAGCGGCGCACCGAAGAGCGGGCGGCTTCCAGCGTGCGGCTGGCCCGGCACTTCTTTGAACTCGGCACCACGCCCAGCGCCGCGAAAGAGCTTCGCGTGTCGTCGGCCGAAAAGACCATCGCGTCGCGTCGCCGCGAAGCGTTCCTCGTCGGTTACAAACGCATCGCGCACGCGCGTTGGATCACGGCGTGGCTCAACGCCGGCGCGTGGCTTCTGTTCGGCGCCGCGTACGTGGCGGCCGTGTCCTTCGTGGCGCACCGGCCCAACCCCAACGCGGGCGACGTCGTGCTCACGCTCGCGGCGGGCGCCGCGTTGTCGCGCTACCTCGGCCAGACCGTCGGCCAGACCGAGTTCCTGCGTTGGAACATCGAAGCAGCGCAGCGTCTGCTGTGGCTCGAGATGTACGTGGCGTCGCGCACCGGCGTGAACGAAGGCGACGCACCGCTCACGATCGCGCATGACATCCGGTTCGAGAACGTGTCGTTCAAGTACCCCGCGACGGACACGCTCGTGCTGCAAGACATCAACCTCACGTTGCCCGCCGGTTCGGTGGTCGCGATCGTCGGCGAGAACGGCGCCGGCAAGTCGACGCTGACCAAGTTGTTGTGCCGCCTCTATGACCCGACCGCAGGACGCATCACGGTGGACGGGGTGGACTTGGCCACGATCGACCCCGGCTCGTGGCGCGAGCGCCTCGGCGGCGCATTCCAGGACTTCTTCCGCTTCGAGTTCCTCGCCGCCAACAGCGTCGGCCTCGGCGACCTGCCCCGCATCGACGAACGCCCGGCCGTCGCAACCGCGGTGAGTCGCGGCGGCGCCGACGACGTCATCGAAAAACTGAGCGAAGGCCTTGAAACCCAGCTCGGCCCGTCATGGCAAAACGGCAAGGACCTCAGCTTCGGGCAGTGGCAGAAGGTGGCGGTGGCGCGCGGGTTCATGCGCGACCGTCCGCTGTTGTGCGTGCTCGACGAGCCGACGGCTGCCCTCGACGCCGAAACCGAACACACCCTCTTCGAGCGCTTCGCCGAGTCGTCGCGCGCTGCGGCCAACGACGGGCGCATCACCGTGCTGGTGTCGCACCGCTTCTCGACGGTACGCATGGCCGACCTCATCGTCGTGCTCGACGGGTCCAAGATCGCCGAGGTCGGCACGCACGACACCCTCATGGCCAACCAGGGCCTCTACTCCGAGCTTTACGGCATTCAGGCGGCCGGATACCGCTAAAAGCAGGTCAAAGTGGTCGCGGCGTCGAAAGCTACGTGTGCCTGCCGTCACATCGACGGTCTTTAGGTACTGTCACAATTCCGGCGGGACAAACAGGGGACACGAATGAAATTCCGTACGTTTATTACTGGCGCGCTTGCTATCGCGCTCGCAGGAGCAGGCGCGGTGGTTACGACCGCACACGCCGCTGATCCGGTTCCCGATGCCGATGTTGGCGGCGGGGTGGCCGGCCTCCAAGCGACCATCCACGTCGAGTCGCACACGCTGCTTCAGCCCGTCGTCCACGAGGACTATGCCGAGTACACCGTGGTGCAAGGACGGGCCGTGCTGGGCGTAAACGGCGGCAGGCGAGAGGCCAGCATCGTCAACAAGACCGTCGGCCCCGTCAAGGTGAAGGCCCTTTCCGGGATCATCAGCGGTAACCGCCGCGGCACGCCGTATGCCACCGCGCAGACGGTGCTCACCGGCATCGACATTTCCGGCACCAAGATCGGCGTGCTCGACACGACCTGCATCTGGGACGAGGCGGGCGGCCCTCGCGGCGCCGTCACCGTCACCGACGCGAACGGCAACGCCAACAAGCCGGCGCCGAACTCCGAGACCGTTATCCCGGGCCTCGGCACGCTCGTGTTGAACGAGCAGCACATCGAGAGCCACTACATCCGCGACAACCATGCACCGGACCCACTGTTTCCGTACCGGTTCATGCAGGTGATCTACGTCTACGGGGCGCACCTCTACCTCGAGGCTGACGCCGAAGAGATCTGGGGCACGACGGACGTCATTCTTGGCTTCACCAGTTGTGACCCGGTCAAGCTGCCGAGCCTCAGCGGCTTGAAGCTTGGGACGACGTCGACCTAGATAAGAATTCGTCAGTGGCCCCCGACGCGAGCGAAGCGAATCCGCTTCCTACGTCGGGGGCTTTGACATTTCTGTTCACAGACATCGAAGGCTCGACGCGCAAAGCGCACGAGCTCGGCGACAACTGGTTCGAAGTTCTCCAAGCGCACCATGACGTCCTGCGGCCGGTCTTCGCCGCACACGGCGGCGCCGAAGTCAGTACGGCGGGCGACTCGTTCTTCCTCGTCTTCGAGGACGCCGCACGGGCGATCGAGGCCTCGGTCGCCATGCAGCGTGCGATCGCCGCGCACGACTGGACGCCGAGCCCGGCCGTCAAAGTCCGCATGGGCATGCACACCGGCCTCGCCCGGTTCCGGGACAACGACTACGCGGGCCTAACCGTGCACGCGGCGTCGCGCGTGGAATCGGCGGCCGCCGGAGCGCAGGTGCTGATTACCCAGGCCACGCTCGACGCGGCGGAAGCGACGCTCAGCCCCGATATCGGCGTGCTCGACCTCGGCTTCCACCGCTTGAAGGACCTGCCGTCCGAGCTACGGATCTACCAGGTCACCGCGGACGGGCTCGAGCGCGAATTCCCGTTGGTGCGCGGCATCGACGTGGTGCGCAACAACGTGCCGGTCCCGCCGTCGAGCTTCATCGGGCGCACCACGATCCTGACCCGCCTGCACCAGATGCTTGACGAGGACCGGCTCGTCACCATCGTCGGGCCGGGCGGCACCGGCAAGACCCGCGTGTCGCTGCGCCTCGCCAGCGAGCGGCTGCACCGCCACGCCGACGGGGTCTGGTTCGTGGAACTCGACGCCGCCCAAGACGAAGTCGGCGTGGTCAACGCCTTCGCGTCGGTGCTCGGTGTGCGAGAAGAACGCGATCGCGCGCTGCTCGACACCGTCGTCGAATACGTGCGCGACACCAACGTGCTGTTTGTGATCGACAACTGTGAACACGTCATCGACCACGTCGCGCACGTCGTCGAACAGATCCTGCGCAGCGGACCCGCCGTCCGCGTGCTCGCCACGAGTCGTGAAGCGATCGAGATCGCCGGCGAACGCACCTGGCCGCTGGCACCACTTGCCATCGATGACGACGACCCCGCGGCGAGCGAGGCCGTACAATTGCTCGTCGACCGCGTCGGCCGCGTGTTGCCGGACTTCGAACTCACCGTTGACCTCGTCCCGTTCGCCGCCACGATCGCGCGCCGGCTCGACGGCCTCCCGCTCGCGCTCGAACTGGCCGCGGCGAGCGCGTCGATGCTGCAACTGGACGAAATCGCGCAGCAGCTCGACGACCGCTTCGAGTTGCTCACACGCGGGAGCCGAACCGCACTCGATCGCCAGAAGACACTTTGGGGCGCGATCGATTGGAGCTACGGACTGCTCGACGACGACCAACGCAGAGTGTTTCGGCGCCTGGGGGTATTCCCCGCCGCGTTCGACTTCGGCTTGGCCGACGCGGTGTGCGGCGACGATGAGACCGACGTGGGCGAGGCCCTGACGGTTCTCATGCGGAAGTCTCTCGTGACCGAGGCCGCCTCGACCCGGCTGCGGTTGCTCGAATCGATTCGGGCCTACGCCCGCGAACGGTTGACCGAGCAGGCTGAACTCGACGAGTTCGCCGAGCGCCACGCGCGCCACTTCGTCGACAGCCTCAGCGGCGACGACATCCCGGACCCGGAGTGGGTCGACACGATCCACGAAGACCTGGCCGCCGCGTTGCGATGGGGCGCTGAGCACGACCCCGATGTGCAGCTCCGCGCGTTTATCGAGCTGCAGCCGTTCTGGCTCCGCAAGGGCCGGTGGACCGAGGGACGCGACATGAGCAAAGCGGTGCTCGACGCGACGAGTGACGTGATGACGCCAGCCCGCTGGAGTGCGCTCGGACGCGCTGGGGAGCTCGCATCGAGCCAAGGCGACATGGCATCGGCGCGCGCGTACTACGAGCAGGCGATCGAGGCCGCCGCCGCGGTAGGCGGACCCGAGATGGAACAGCTCGCGCTTGGCGACCTCGGCGACATCGCAGTGAGCGAGGGCGACTACGAGACGGCCGAAGCCATGTACCGACGCGCGCTTGAGGCGGCGCGTGCGGTCGGCAAGTCGCAAGCGGTGGCCCTGTGTCTTTCACACCTCGCGCACATCGCCAGCCTGAGCGGCGACCTGGACCGCGGGTGGGCAGACGGCATTGAAGCGCTCGATGCTGCCCGGGCTCTCGAGTGGGTCGATCTCGAGATGTCGATGTATGCGGTGGTGGGCGACATCGCGCGGCAACGCGGCGACCTCGACAGTGCCCGCAGCATTCAGGCCGACGCGATGAGCATGTCACGCAAGCACGGGAACCAACAGTCGCTGCTGTACGCCCTGTTCGGGCTCGCTCAAGTGGAAATCGACGCCGGCGAGTTTGCGGTGGCCGCTCCACTCCTGCGCGACGCGCTCCTCCTCGGCAAAGAGTTGGGCGCAGAAGAGGACATCAACGAAAGCCTCGTCGCGGTTAGCCGCCTAGCTGGCGCGCTGGGTAAGCCGGCAACATTCGAGTCTGTCGAGACGGCAGTCGAGTTCCTCGAAGGCGTTACGCCTGACGAATGAGTTCGGCGGTGCGGGCCGCTTCGAAGCGCGTTTCCACGTCGCCCCAATTCACGACATTCCACACTGCGTCGAAGAACTCGGTCTTGCGGTTCTCGTACTGCAGGTAATACGCGTGCTCCCAGGCGTCGATCGCTAACAACGGGATCGTGCCTTGGCCGTGGTTGCCCTGGTGGTCATGCACCTGCTGCACGATCAGTCGACGTGCGATTGGTTCCCACGACGCGAGCGCCCAGCCCGCGCCCTGCACCGTGGCCGCGGCCTCGTTCATCTGCTTCTGGAAGTGATCGAAGCCACCGAACGTGTCGGTGAGTGCGGTAGCTAGTGCGCCGTGGGGTTCGCCGCCACCGTCGGGCGACAGGTTCGTCCAGAAGATCGAGTGCAGCACGTGGCCCGACACATTGAACGCGAGGTTCTTCTCAAGCATCGCAATGGCGGCGAAGTCCCCCGTCGCCCGCACGTCGGCCAGCTTCTCGAGCGTGGTGTTCGCGCCCTTCACGTACGCGGCGTGATGTTTGTCGTGGTGGAGTTCCATGATCCGCGCGTCAATGTGCGGCGCCAGAGCGGAGTAGTCGTACGGCAGGTCGGGCAGGGTGTAAATCTCATTCGGCATACCTAGGCCGTACCCGATCGGTTAGCGGGGGATAACGCCCATCTTTCCGCTCTGGAAGTCGTCAAAGGCCTGCTGCAACTCAGCCCGAGTGTTCATGACGAACGGGCCTTGCCACGCCACGGGTTCACCGATGGGCTTGCCCCCGAGGATCAGCACGTCGAGCGCGACGTGGCGAGCTTCCTGCACCTGGTCCGCCGAGATTTGAACGGGGCCGGCGTGATTCGGTTCGAACACCGCGAGCTGGCCGGTGCGCAGCGGTTGCGCGTCGGGACCCACTGAGCCGTCGCCACTCAGGACGTAGACAAGGGCGTTGAAGTCGGCGCGCCACGGCAAGCTCAACGTCGCGCCGGGCGCGAGCGTCGCGTGCACATACGTGATTGGGCTGTGGGTTGACCCCGGCCCGTGGACGCCCGCGACATCGCCGGCGATCACGCGCAGCAGCGCGCCACCATCGGCTGAACGCGCGAGCTTCACGTCGTCGGCTTCGATGCCTTGATACGCGGCCGGCATCATCTTGTCCTTCGCCGGCAGGTTCACCCAAAGCTGCACCCCGTGGAACAGACCGCCGGTTGCGACCAGGACTTCGGGTGGCTTCTCGATGTGCAAGATGCCGCCGCCCGCGGTCATCCACTGCGTAGAGCCGTTCGCGATCACGCCACCGTTGCCGATCGAGTCGTGATGTTCCATCACGCCGTCGATCATGTAGGTGACGGTTTCGAAGCCGCGGTGGGGATGCCACGGCGTGCCTTTGGCTTCCCCGGCGCCGTATTCGACTTCGCCCATCTGGTCCATGTGAATGAATGGGTCGAGCAACTCGTGGGGCACACCGGCGAAGGCGCGGCGAACGGGGAAGCCTTCGCCTTCGTAGCCGGTGGGCGCGGTGGAGATCCGCCGTACCGGACGAGCCGGAATCTCGGCTGGGGGAAGCGAGATCGGCTCGAGTGTGAGGACGTCATCAACTGTGACTGCTGGCATGGGAGGGTGCCTTCCTCTCTTCCGGTACGGCGGAGATTTACTACTGACTACAACGTCGAGCTATTCCCTACTGCTTGACGGCTTCGACCTCGAGCTCGATCGAGATGTCCTTGCCGATCAACACGCCGCCGGTCTCGAGCGCCTGGTTGTAGGTGAGCCCGAACTCTTCGCGGTTGATCTTGGTGGTGGCCTCGAAGGCTGCACGCGTGCCGCCCCACGGGTCGGTAACGACGCCGAGGTATTCGAGGTTGAGCTTCACGGGCTTGGTGACACCGAGGACAGTCAGCTCGCCTTCGACTTCGAAGTGCTCACCCTTGACGTGGCGTACCGACGTGCTCTTGTACGTCAGCGTCGGGAACTGCTCGACATCGAGGAAGTCGGCGCTGAGGAGGTGCCCGTCGCGCTTGTCGTCACCGGTGGTGATCGACGCGGCCTGGATCGTGACGTCGACCGAGCTCTTCAGCGGGTCGTCGTCGATGGTGATCTCGCCGGCGAAGTCCGTGAAGCGACCACGCGTCTTGGCGACGACCAGATGCTTGACCGAGAACGCGACGGCCGAGTGCGAGGCGTCGATGGCGAAGGTGCCGGGCTCGGGGATGTCGAGGCCGTTGAACGTGCGGGTGCGGGTTTGGGGGGCGGTGGTGGTCATGTGGGGTCTCCTTGTAAACTGTTTGCTTGTGCAAGCAACTATTACACATAGTAGTTGCGTGCGCAAGTACTTCTTGTACACTCAGTGCGTGGACCCAGTTCTGAGCGACGCGCGCATCACAGCCTTCGGCCTCTTGTTGGAGGCGACGGCGGCGACACGCAACGCGCTCGACTGCGCCAGCGCGAAATGGGGCGGCATGCCGGCCTCGTATGAAATCTTGATGCGGCTCGCCCGCTCGGAGGGGCAGCGGCTGCGGATGACGGATCTCGCCGCACAATGTGGCCTTACCCCGAGTGGCGTCTCGCGAGCCGTTGACCGGCTCGCCGACGAGGGCCTGCTGCGCCGCGCCTCATGCCCTGAAGACGCGCGCGGCGCCTACGCCGAGATCACGCCACAGGGCAACAAGCTCATCGTGGCTGCGCTGAAGAAGCACGTAGAGGACATTGAGCGACTCTTCGTCGACGTGCTCACGCCGACGCAACTGGAACAACTCGACGACATCTGTCGCACACTGCGAGACCACCACAACCCCGGCGCCACCGCCGGAGCGTCGGACTAACTACCGGGCCTTCGTGGTCTTCCAGCCGTCCCAGTAGGTCACTTCGTCAACGGGGCGCCGCTTCGCTTCGCCCCACTTGCCCGTCGGGTAGCCCACCGGGATCATCGCCCACGTCTTGACGTCGGCCGGAATGTCGAGCACGGCGCGCACCTCGTCCTCGGCGAACTGATGCACGGTGGTCAGCGTGGTGCCGAGGCCGAGCGCGCGCGCGGCGAGAAACAGGTTTTGGATCGCGCCATAGACCGAGCCGGGGTCGCCGCCCTTCGACGCCGGGATGATGATCGCCGGCGCGTCACCCATGTGATCGCCGAGGTAGTCGGCGCTACCGAACACGCGCACCATCTGGCTGTCGTTCTTGTCGATGTTGCTGCCGTACATCTCCGACACCGGCGCCCAGCACTTCTTGTAGATCGCGCCGAGCGCAGCGCGCTTGTCGGGATCCGTCACCACGATCCAGCGGACCGGCTGCGCGTTCGAGCCCGACGGACCTTTCGTGGCCGCCTCGACGATCTTCCACAGGTCCTCATCGGGCACCGGCGTGGTTTCGAGACGGCGCATCGCGCGCGTTGTGCGGATTGCTTCCCAGATATCCATGGCGCTCACTATGGCTTCCGGGGCCGGCGTCGTGTCGAGCGGGGGTCCGCGACCATGGCGAGGCCGAGGATGTGGGCGGCGACCACCGCGGTCTTGCGCCGGGTGAGTCCGATCCCCACACCGGGGACGGGCACGCACACGAGGGAACCGAGGCGCGCGCCCTTCGCGGCGACCGGAATGGCCACGCCGTCCGACGGCAGTTCGAATCCTTCGTCGCGATAGGTGACGTTGGAGACCGACAGCGAGCCGTTCTCGCCCAACTCGGGCTGGTCGACTTCGTCCCGCGTGAACCAGCAGTCCCGCAGCGACAGCAACTCGGTGAGTTCGACTTTCACCGCGAACTCGAGTTCGTTGACGGGCCGGTCCCCCGCGATCGCCAGCAACCGACTGATCGCGTCCGCGTCGAGCTCGCGGGTGGACAACACGCGGCGGTCACGCGAGGCACGCGCCGACAGATCACCGGCGACCAACCCCACGGCCAGCAAGACGAACGTGACCGCGATGTCGTCGCCGGAGGAAATCTTCAGCGACAGGTACGGCTTCGTATGGAAGAAGTCGAACGTGGTCGCGGCCATCGCCGCCGCGGCGATGCCACCCGGCCGGCTACCGAAGCGGCCTGCGACCACCACGGTGAGCGCGAGCAGCAGCACCGTGATCTCGGGGTTGACCTGGTCACGGACGGCGACGAGGGCGACGCCGACCGCGAAGGTGAGGAGCGCGCCCGCCGCGGCCGCGAGCGGGCGGTTCGCGTCCTCGGTCACTACATCAGCTTGGACTTGTCCGAGACCTCGTACTTGTGAATCTCCGCTTCGGTGATGCCCACGCCACCCATCGCGCCCATGAACTCGGCCATGTGCGGCGTCGCAAAGTGCGTGTCGATGGCCGCCTGGTCAGCCCACTCCTCGAAGACGCGGAACACGCCGGGCGTCGCCGGATCCGACCACCAGCCGTACGCCGAACAACCTTCTTCGGCGAGCGACGCGGCCGCGACCTTCGCGCCGACCTCCGCGAACTTGTCGTGGTTCGCCGGGTCCAGCTTCATCACACCTGAGACAACGATCATGCGGAGCTCCTTTTCGAGAGAACGCCGCACCGTACTGCTCGGTAGGGTCTTTCACATGACTCCAGAAGAAGCAGCCGTTGCCAGCGCCGAAGCGGTTAGCGGCCTCACCGCCCGGTTCATGCTCGACGCCGCGACCTACATCCACGGAGGCTCACTCGGTTTCGAAGGCATGGCGTTCTACGGCGCGGGCCGCGGCGGTGTGCTGGGCGACGTCGACGCGGCCGCGGTGACCGACGCGTTCGTGTTCTTCGAGCCCACGAACGTGCAGACGCAGTGGGACGCCGGGCGCGCGGTCATGTCGCCCGCAAAGGCCGCGCTCGAGTTTCAGGGCTGCGCGGCGCGCTGGGCCGAAGCGCACATCCCCGACGACATCGACGTCGCCACGCTCGCGTCGCTCGCCGAGCGCGTGGCCGCGGCGGCCGACGCCACCGACGCGCCAGTCTTCGCCGGTTGGCGCGCCCTGCCCGTGCCGGCGAACCCCAAGGCCGCCGCGATCCATCACATGAACGCGCTGCGCGAACTGCGCTTCGCCCGCCACGGCCAAGCCGTGCTGGCCCAGGGCATCGCACCGAAGGACGCCGTGCACCACCGCCAGCCGCACATGTTCGCGATCTTCGGTTGGGGTGACCCGGCCGAATATTCCTCGGAGGTGGAAGGCGACTGGAACAAGGCGGAAGAAGTCACCAACGCCGCAATGGCCGAGGCGCTGTCGGTTCTCAGCGCCGACGAACTCGACACGTTCGTCGCGTTGGCCAACGCGGCCTACGCCGCCAGCGCGTAGTTGGGCCTCGCCGACTACCTCTTTCGGCTGACGCGCTGGGTCGAACGGGCCGGCACCGTCGGCCCCAAGGATGCGACCGCGAAACGCTTCGCCAAGTTCGGCGCCGGCAGCGCACTCGTGTTTCCTCCGGGCGCGCTCTTTGGCGAGCAGTTCATCGAGATCGGCGAGCACACGCTCATCGGCCCTTACGTCACAATGTCGGCCGGGCTCTTCGGCGAAAAACTGCACACAGCCACCGGTTGGTCGCTGCGGTTCGGCAATAACTGCAGCATCGGCCGCAACGGTTTCTTCGTGTCGCGCGTCGGCATCGACGTGGGCGACGACGTGACGATGGGCCCGAACGTGTACGTCACCGACCACAACCACCGCTACGACGACATCTCGCTACCGATCAAGCAGCAGTGGATGACCGAGGCACCGGTGACGATCGGCCCCGGATGCTGGCTCGGCGCCGGCGCGGTGATCCTCCCCGGTGCGCAGCTAGGCCGGAACGTGGTCGTGGCCGCGGGCTCGGTGGTTCGCGCCGGGGATTACCCCGATTTTTCGGTGGTTGCGGGCGTTCCGGCGAAGGTCGTGCGCAGCCACGACGGCAGCAGATGGAAGCCTCCGATGGACTAATTTCCACTAAGTCGATGGACTTGATAGCCTTTCTGGACACTGATCAACTCAGAAGGGGCCATTCATGCACCGCCGTCGATTTATCGGGCTCGTCACCGTCGCGCTTTCCGTCACCCTCCTGGCCGGCGCGTGCGGTAAGGACGACAAGAAAACCAACGCCGCCGACACCACGACCACCGTCGACGCGGCACCGGTCAAGGTCCGTCTCGGCTACTTCCCCAACGTCACGCACGCGACGGCACTCGTGGGGGTGCAGAAGGGTCTGTTCGCGAAGGCCCTCGGCCAGGACACGCTCGAGACCAAGACGTTCAATGCCGGCCCGGCCGCGATCGAAGCGCTGTTCGCGAACGCGATCGACGCGACCTACATCGGCCCGAACCCCGCGATCAACGCGTGGGCCCAGTCGAACGGCACCGCGATAAAGATCATCGCCGGCGCGACTTCAGGTGGCGCGGCGCTCGTTGTGAAGCCCGACATCACCAAGGCGGCCGACCTCAAGGGCAAGACGATTGCGTCGCCGCAGGTAGGCAACACGCAAGACGTGGCGCTGCGCTGGTGGCTGAAGGGTTTCAACGTCAGCGCGCCCGCGGCGGGCGGCGGCGACGTCAAGGTGCTTGCGCAGGAGAACGCGCAGACGCTGGCCACGTTCCAGAGCGGCGACATCCAGGGCGCCTGGGTGCCCGAGCCGTGGGTGACGCGTCTCGTGCAAGAAGGCGGCGGCAAGATCCTCGTCAACGAACAAGACCTGTGGGACACGGGTGACTTCGTCACCACCCATCTCATCGTGCGGACCGAGTTCCTGAAGGATCACCCGGACGCGGTGAAACGACTGCTGGAAGGCCACGTCGCCGCGACCAAGTTCGTGAACGCGAACCCAACCGAGTCGCAGGCCCTCGCCAACGCCGAGATCGAAAAGATCACCGGCAAGAAGATCGCCGACGCGGTCATCACCGCCGCTTGGAAGAACCTGAAGTTCACGAACGACCCGATCGCGTCGTCGCTCAAGCTCTCGGCCAAGCACGCCCAGGACGTCGGCTTGCTCAAGCCCGTCGACCTGACCGGCATATACGACCTGAAGTTGCTCAACACCATCCTCAAGTCTGAGGGAGAGGAGTCAGTTAAAGGCTTATGACAACCGTGACCAACATCGCGTCACCGCCGCTCCCACGTAGCGAAAGCTCGGCGGTTCGCGTTGCTGATGTCACCAAGCGGTACCCGGGCGGGCTGGTTGCGCTCGACGGTATCGATCTCACCGTTGCCCCTGGCGAGTTCTTGTGCCTCGTCGGGGCGTCGGGTTGCGGAAAGAGCACATTGCTCAACTTGATCGCCGGGCTCGATAGCCCGACGTCCGGTTCCGTGACCGTCGCCGGTCGGGCCACTCTTCTTTTCCAGGAAGCAGCTCTGCTGCCCTGGCTAACCGCTGCGGGGAACGTGGAGCTCGCGCTGCGGTTGCGAGGAGTCGGCAAGACCGAGCGGCGGGCACGGGCCGAGGAGCTACTCGAACTCGTGCACCTCGGCGGGATGGGCAAGCGCCGCCCCCACGAGTTGTCGGGCGGTATGCGTCAACGCGTGGCTCTCGCACGAGCCTTGGCGCAAGAGGCCGACGTGTTGTTGATGGACGAGCCGTTCGGCGCGCTCGACGCCATGACGCGCGACCTGTTGCACGACGAACTCGAACGCGTCTGGAACGAGACGGGCCGCACGATCATCTTTGTAACGCACAACGTGCGGGAAGCGGCGCGTCTCGGCGACCGCATCGTGTTGCTCACGAGTCGACCGGGGCGCGTCGCCGACGTGTTCGACGTGAACATCCAACGCCCGCGTCGCATCGAGTCCCCCGAAGTGTCGGGCCTCGCCGGCCATGTGACCGCCGCGCTCCGTCAGGAGGTCGCCCGTCATGGCCGTTAACGCGAAGGACCTGACCAACGAGCTCGCCGGCCTCGACGCGCTCGAAGAGGACGTTTCGGAGAAGAAGTCCTTCACGCAAAAGCTGTGGCCGCGCCTGTGGCCCAAGCTCGCTGCGCTCGCGATCGCGATCGGCCTTTGGCAACTTCTCGTGTGGTCGGGCTGGCGTCCTGAGTATGTGTTGCCCGGGCCACGCGCCGTCGGCTCGAGGTTGTTCGACCTCGTCCAGACCGGCGGTTTCTGGGAAGCCGTCGCCCGCACCATGAAGCGCGCCGTCAACGGTTACGCGGTCGCCATGGTGATCGGCGGCGTCGTCGGCGCGCTCGTTGCCACGCTCAAGCCGTTGCGTACTGCGGTTGGCTCCCTCATCACCGGTCTCCAGACGATGCCGTCGATCGCGTGGTTCCCTCTGGCCGTGGTCCTGTTCAAGCTCGGCGAGTCGGCGATCACCTTCGTGGTGGTGCTGGGCGCGGCGCCGGCGATCGCGAACGGCCTCATCAACGGCGTCGACCACGTGCCGCCGATCCTCGTGCGCGCCGGTCGCGTGCTCGGTGCCAACAAGGTCGCGTTGTTCCGTCGCGTGATCCTTCCGGCCGCGCTGCCATCGGTCCTCGGCGGGCTCAAACAGGCGTGGGCCTTCGCGTGGCGCAGCTTGATGGCCGCCGAACTGCTGGCCACGTCGCTCGGCCGGTCCATCGGCGCCGACCTGCAGTTCGCGCGTGACCTCAACGACCTGACCGGCTTGTACGCCACGATGGTGGTGCTGCTGGTGGTCGGGTTATTCGTTGACTCGCTCTTCGGTGCAGCCGACAACGCGTTGCGGCGTCGCTACGGACTCATCGACCAAGCCACCACGTAAGGCAGAATCTCGCTGTGCACATCACGGCGAAGGCGGAATACGCCATGCGGGCGCTACTAACACTCGCCGCCGCGCCTGAAGGCACGCCGCTCACCGCCGACAAACTGGCCGAGGCGCAGTCGTTGCCGGTCAAGTTTCTCGAGAACATTCTCGTGGAACTCCGGCGCGGTGGGCTCGTACGAAGCCAGCGCGGACCCGAAGGTGGCTACCGACTCGCCATGCCCGCCAACGCCATCACCGCGGCCGACGTCCTGCGCTTGGTCGACGGGCCGCTCGCCGAAGTGCGCGGCCTGCGCCCCGAGGCGGCAAAGTACGAGGGCCCGGCCGAGCACTTGCAAGAGGTGTGGGTCGCCGCGCGCGCCAGCCTGCGTCAAGTGCTCGACCACGTGACGCTCGCTGACATCGCCACCGGCAAGTTGCCGAAGGTTGTAGAGAAACTGGCTGCGGACCCGGCCGCATGGGAACGAATAGCTCGATGAACGCGATCAAGCGCGACGCCGGTCTGGTGACGATGATCTGGCGCGGCGTACGCGTGCGGTGCCCCCGCTGCGGCGGCGGCAAGTTGTTCAAGAGCTATTTCAAGCTGAAGGAACGCTGCCCCACCTGCGGCTACAAGATCGATCGCGAAGCCAACGGTGGCTTCCAGCTCGGTGGCTACGTCATGAACGTGGTGATCGGCGAAGGGATGCTGGCGATCTACCTCTTGGTTTTCGCGGCGCGTGTCATCGCGCATCCCGACATGCAGATCCGCCCGTGGCTGGCAGGCGCGATCGCACTGGCGATCATCCCGCCGGCGTTGTTCTTCCCGATGTCGCGCACCACCTGGATGGCCATCGACTTACTGCTTCATCCCCTCGAGCCCTACGAGGTGGCCGAAGCCGGCCTCGCGCTCGAAGACGCGAAGACGTCTTAAGCGTTCTTGGGTAGCTGGGAGAACGGGGTTTGTGAGTCAGGCCCCGGCTCTTTCGGGAGACCGAGGGCGCGCTCGCCGATGATGTTGCGCTGAATCTGATCGGTACCGCCGTAGATCGGCGGCGCTTGGGCGTACAGCGCGGTCATCGTGATCATGCCGAGGAACGGGTTGCCGGTGGCCTTGTCGTTCACGGCGCGGTCCTCGTCCTTGTACGCGTGCAACATGCCCTGCGCGCCGACGATCGCGAGGCCGAGGTCGCGTGAGGTGCGCACAATCTCGCTCTGGCCGAGCTTGGAGATGTTGGCCATGCCGGGGATGTCGCCGCCGCGTGAACGGACGCCCTTGAGGCGCTCGTTGTTGAGGCGGCCGATTTCGCCGAGCGTGTGCAGCTTGGCCAGCCCCTGACGAATGGTCGGGTCGCTGCTGCGGCCGTTGCCCTTCGCCATGCCGATGAGCAGCTGCGCGGTGGACTGGCGCGCCTTGGGCGCCTTGGGTCGTGCGGCCGTCCGCTTCTCGCGCGCTTCGACGAAGTCGCCGGCGCGCAGGTCGAGCTGCTTGGAGATGGTGCCGGGGGACGCACCGGCGCCCGCACCGCCGCCGCCCGCGCCGAGACCGGCGCGCTCGTTGGCGAGGGTGGTGTTGGCCGCGGCCCAGCCGTTGTTCAGATCGCCGATGACCCACTTGTCGGGCACGGTGGCGTCGGACATGAAGACCTCGTTGAACATCGCGTGGCCCGTCATCTCATAGAGGGGACGGATCTCGACTCCGGGCTGCAGCATGTCGATCGCCATCCAGCTGATGCCCTGGTGCTTCGGGGCATCGGGGTTGGTGCGGGCGAGCAGCATGCCGAGGTCAGCGGTCTGGCCCATCGACGTCCACACCTTCTGGCCGTTAATGATCCACTCTTCGCCGTCTTTGATCGCCTTGGTCGTGAGGCCGGCGAGGTCGGAGCCGGCGCCGGGCTCGGAGAACAGCTGACACCACGCCTTCTGGCCGGTGACGATGTCGCGCACGAGCGTGTCGATCTGTTCCTGCGATCCGTGGGTGGCGATCGTCGGCGCCGCCAGCAGCAGGCCGAGGCCCGACGGCGCACCGAGCGCGCCGTACTCGGCGATCGCGTTGCCGACGGCCACCGCGTCGGCGCGGGACAGGCCCTTGCCGTACGCGTTGGTCGGCAGCGTCGGCGCCGCCCAACCGGCGGTACCGAGCTTTTCCCACCACTGCGCGACGGTGAGGTCCGGGTCCCAGTTGTCGTCGAGCCAGGCCCGCAACTCGTCCAGAATTTCGCTTCCGGTGCGGGTGTCTTCGGTTTCGGTGACTGCCATGGCGCTCAACCTCTCGCGATCTTGACCAACCGGTCAAGTTTCTCAGAATCGAGCTTCGGAAGCACATCGAGTGCCCCAAAGTTGTCCACGACCTGCTCCGGGCGGCTGGCGCCCGTAATAACCGTGGAGACGTGGGGGTTCGCCGCGCACCAGGCGATCGACAGCTGGGCCAGCGTGCAGCCGAGTTCGTCGGCGACGTCGCGCATCTGCTTGACCTTCTCGTTCGAGGTCGGGTCCTTCAACATGCCCTGCAGCCACTCGTAGCCCGGCAGCGCGCCGCGGCTGTCGTCGGGGATCGTCCCGTCGATGTACTTGCCGGTCAGCAGGCCGCTCGCGAGCGGCGACCACGTGGTGAGGCCGAGGCCGATGTCGTCATAGAGGCGGGCGTATTCGCGCTCGACCTTGCGGCGTTCGAACAGGTTGTACTGCGGCTGCTCCATCACCGGCTTGTGCAGGTTGCGCTTGTCGGCGATGTCCCACGCGGCGCGGATCTCGTCCGCCGTCCACTCAGACGTGCCCCAGTACAACGCCTTGCCCGAGTCGATGAGGTCGCTCATCGCCCACACCGTCTCCTCGATGGGCGTGTTCGGATCGGCGCGGTGGCAGAAAATGAGGTCGAGCAAGTCGAGGCCGAACCGGTCGAGCGACCCGTCCACCGCGTGCATCAGGTACTTGCGGTTGAGCGTGTTGCGGCGGTTCGGTCCGTCGTTGAGACCCCAGAAGAACTTCGACGACACGACGTACGAGTCGCGGGCCCAGCCGAGCTTCGCGAACGCCTTGCCCATGATCACTTCGCTCTCGCCGCTCGCGTACGCCTCGGCGTTGTCGTAGAAGTTGCAGCCGGCGTCGTGCGCGGCGGCGAGGCAATCGACGGCTTTGCCAACGTCGATCTGCGGGCCGAAGCTCACCCACGAGCCGAAGGAAAGAACACTGACCTGCAATCCAGACCGGCCCAGCCGGCGATAAATCATCTCTGCCATGCCCGTTCTCTAGCACGGCACGGCCAACGGCTTCTCCGACAGAATGCCCGCCGTGACGATGATCTCTTACCCGCAGCGATTGCAGAACCTCGTAGACGAGGCGCCGGACCGGCCCGCCGTGACGTGCGGCGCCACCACATGGACGCGGGCACAGCTCGAAGAGCGGGCGGACACCTTCGCGCGGCATCTTCGCCGCGGTCGGCGTGAAGGAAGGCGACCTGGTCACGATGGCGCTGCCGAACGCGCCCGAGTGGTTCGTGGCCGCGATCGCGTGCTGGAAGCTGGGCGCAATTCCCCAGCCGGTCAGCCCGCGCCTGCCGGCGCGCGAACTCGCGGCGATCGTCGAGTTGGCCGACACGCCGGTGGTGCTCGGAACCGCATCCACCGACGGCGCCGGGGACAGGCCGTTGCTCAACGTGGCCGAGTGGCTCGCCGCCCATACCGATCCGTCGGCCGAAACCGACCCGCTGCCCGACGTCGTCAGTAAAGCGTGGAAGGCGCCTACGTCAGGTGGCTCGACGGGCCGGCCCAAGCTGATCGTGTCGGGTGACCCCGCGATGATGGACGACGAGTTGGGGTCCGCGCTCGGCCACTCGCGCGACGGCGTGCTCGTAATGCCAGGGCCGCTCTACCACAACGGTCCGCTGATCTGGTCGTGCCTCGCGTTGCTGCACGGCAACCACGTCGTCGTGCTGCCGAAGTTCGACGCCGTCGCGACGCTCGAGGCGATCGACCGCTACAAGGCCGACATCATCTACCTCGTCCCCACGATGATGAAGCGCATCTCCCGCATGCCCACCGAGGAGCGCGAGAGCTACGACATGTCGTCGCTGCGGATTGTGTGGCACCTCGCCGAGCCCTGCCCCGAGTGGCTCAAGCAGGCGTGGATCGACTGGCTCGGCCCCGAGCGCATCGTCGAGTTGTACGGCGGTACCGAGGGCCAGCTCGCCTGTGTAATCAGCGGCGTCGAGTGGCTCGAGCACCGCGGTTCGGTCGGCCGGCCGATGACCGGCGAAATAATGATCTGCGACGAGAACGGCAAGGAAGTGCCCGTCGGCGAGGACGGCGAGGTCTGGCTGCGGTCGGGACGCGATACGCCGACCTACACGTACATCGGTGCGGAAGCACGCGAGCGCGACGGCGGTTGGGAATCGCTGGGCGACAACGGTCACGTCGACGCCGACGGCTACCTCTATTTAGGGGACCGGGTGGGCGACATGATCCTGAGCGGCGGCGCCAACATCTACCCGGCCGAGGTCGAAGCCGCGTTGCAAGAGCACCCGTCGATCGAAAGCTGCGCGGTAATCGGGCTGCCCAACGAGGACTTGGGCAACACGATCCACGCGATCGTGCAGGCAGACGCGAAAACGTTCGACCAGGAAAGCGTGCTCGCCTTCCTGGCCGAACGTCTCGTGCGTTACAAGTTGCCGCGTTCGTTTGAAGTAGTCGATGAACCGCTGCGCGACGACGCCGGAAAAGTGCGTCGCAGCGACCTGCGGGCCAAGCGGGTTACTTCGTAAAGCCGATGTCTTCGTAAATGGTGCTGGCAAACCCGAACGCGCCGTAGTTGGCCAAGGTGTCCTTGGTCGCGTAGAGCTCGGGCCGCTGGTAATCGGCCAACGAGTGGACCTCTTCCCAAATCAGCTTGTCAATCTTGTTCGCTATGTCGATGGCCTTGTCGGGGTCGAGCTCGGAGGTCGATTCGTCGAAGAGCTTGTCGATCTCGTCTGAGCCGATCCGGGCGTAGTTCTGCTGAATGTCGTCACCGGCGGGCTTGGCGTAGATCGACTTCGACGAGCTGATCGGGAACGGCGTGCCTAGCCACGAGAACACCGTCATGTCGAAGTCACCCGGCGTGATGTATTTGTCGAAGAAGTCGTCGCTCGGAACGGTGTCGATCTGGAGCTTGGCGCCGACTGCGTCGAACATGCCCGAGATCAGATTGGCTTCTTTCTCGCTGGTCGCGACTTGCGATGGAATCACGATGCGAATGACGAGTTGCTTGCCGTCCTTCGTGCGCACCTTGTCCGATCCGTTGAGCTTCCAACCGGCGGCATCGAGTTCGGCCGCAGCCTTGGTCGGATTCACCGTCGCGAGGTCACCGGCGTTGTTCTTGTAGCCGTTCTGGTTGGCCATGAAGATGTGGTTGTTCAACTCGTCGGCGTTGCCACCGAGCGGGCCGAGCATGGCTTTGGCGATGGTCTTGCGGTCGATTGCCAATGCCAGCGTGTGTCGCACCTTGACGTCTTGGAGGATCGGTCCCGTCCCGTTGATCGTGATGTGACGGAAGTTCGGTCCGCCGGCGCGGTGAATGCTCACGCCCGCAAGCGACTTCGCGCGCTGGTACTTGTCGACGTCAGGGCCGATGTCGATGAAATCAATCTCACCGTTCGCCAATGAGTCGATCTGCGCGTCACCGTCAATCGCGATGAACACGATCTTGTCCAGCTTGGGCTCGTTGCCCCACCACTTCTCATTGGGCACGATGGTGATGGTCTTCGCGGTGGCGTCAGCCTTTTCAAGCTTGAACGGGCCAGCCGTCGCAAGGGGCTTGTCGATCCAGCCTTCGTTGAAGACCTTTGGGTCCTTGCTGGTGGAGGCCGGGAGCAACGTGCTGAACAAGGCCTGCCAGTCGGCGTAGGGCTTGTCGAAGGTGACGACGACCTCATGGTCGTCCTTGCCCGCCTTCACCGAGGAGATCTGGTCGTAGCCGTTCGACGACACGATTTGGTAGTCGGTGCCCTCGGCCGTCTTCATCGCGTTCCACAGCGCTTCGTAGTCGGCTTCGCTCACCTTGGTGCCGTCGGACCAAACCGCTTTCTGGTTCAACACGTAGGTGACGATCTGCGGATCCTTCGACGTGACCTCGGCGGACTCGACGTAGTTCTTGTCGATCACCGGCTCGGCCTTGCCGTCGAAAATAAATGGCGAGGGCAACATGGCGCCAACGACGTCGTTGTTGTCGCGATCGCCGCCGTCGAGTTCATTCGGGTTGAAGTTGGCCGGGTAACCGGTGAGCGGCCATTTCAGCGTGCCGCCCTGCTTGAGATCGTCGCGAGGTGTCGCGTTGATGTCCACCGAGCTCGCGGACTCTGTCTTGCCTGACGAGCCAGAAGAGTTTTCCTTCTTCGAGTCGCTTCCGCATGCGCCCGCGATCAACGCGAGCGCAAGCACACCCCCGATAAAACTCGATGAACGCTTCAATCGCATGTTGCCTCCTGATGTATGCCCAGACTGAACACCGTAGGCCTACCCAAAAATGAAGTGCGCTAGAAGACGCTCGTAAGCGTTGGGTAGTGACAGGCCGCTTTTTGATCGTCACCGTGCGCCGCGAGCGCGGGATCCTCGTCGATGCACCGTTTGCGCAGCGTGTCGTCGAGCCGGGCGAAGGTTGGGCAACGCCCGCGGAAGCGGCATCCGACGCGCTCTTCTTTCGTGCTCGGCAAGTCCCCTTCGAGGATGATCCGCTTGCGCTCACGTTCACGCTTCGGGTCGGGCAGCGGCACGGCCGACAACAACGCTTGGGTATAGGGATGCGCGGGGTGGGCGAAGACCGGGCCCACCGCACCGATCTCGACGATGCGCCCCAGGTACATCACCGCGACGCGGTCCGCACTGTGACGGACGACCGACAAGTCGTGCGCGACAAACAGGTAGGACAAGCGCAGCGTGGCCCGGAGCTGTTCGAGCAGGTTGACGATGCCGGCGCGGATCGAGACGTCCAATGCGGACACCGGTTCGTCGAGCACGACGAGCTTGGGCTGAAGCGCGAGGGCGCGCGCGATGCCGACGCGCTGGCGCTGGCCGCCCGAGAATTCGTGCGGGTAGCGGCTGGCGTGGGTCGGCGACAGACCGACGAGCTGGAGCAGCTCGCGCACACGCTTACCCCGTTCGGCCTTGGCCACTCCGTAGGTCGAGAGGCCCTCGCTAAGGATGTCGCTGATCGGGAGCTTCGGATCGAGCGACGCCATCGGATCTTGGAAGACCACGGCGATGTTGCGGCGCAACTCGTGGCGTTCACGGCCCGAAAGCGTCGCCGTGTCCCGGCCAAGCACGTTGATCGAACCGGCGGTCGGCTTGGCCAACGCCAGGATTTCGTTGATCGTCGTGGTCTTGCCGCAGCCCGACTCGCCAACCAGACCGAGCGTCTCGCCCTCGCGGATGTCGAACGAGATGCCGTCGACCGCGGCGACCTCTCCAACCTGGCGGCGAAACACGAGACCCTTCGTGAGCGGGAACGTACGGACCAGGTTGGACACTTCCAACACGACCGGCCGACCCTCGCGCATCGCCTCGCTCACCACCGGGGGCGGAGTGGGCGCCGCGAATACATCGGTCGGTTTCAGGTTGTTCTCGGCCACGTACGCAGTGCGATGACACGCGCTCGCGTGCCACGGGTCATCGGTGGGCAGCAACGCCGGCTCGGTGACTTCGCAGATGTCGATCTTCAACGGGCAGCGCGGCGCAAACGGGCACCCCGCCGGCAACGCGACCAGCGATGGCGGGTTGCCCTCGACCGGCGTGAGGGGCTCGCGTCCGGTGGCATCGGCGCGCGGCAACGAACCGAGCAGGCCGAGCGTGTAGGGCATGCGGGGCCGGTAGAAGACGTCGTCGACGCTGCCCGTCTCGACGGGCTTGCCGGCGTACATCACCATCACGCGGTCGGCGAAGCCGGCGATCACGCCGAGGTCGTGCGTGATCATCACGATCGCGGCGCCCGTGGCTTCCTGCGCCCGCTCGAGCACCTCGAGCACCTGCGCCTGGATCGTGACGTCGAGTGCCGTGGTGGGCTCGTCGGCGATTATGACGTCGGGGTTGTTCGCGATTGCCATCGCGATCATCACCCGCTGGCGCATGCCGCCCGAGAACTCGTGCGGGAAGCTGCGCGCCCGCTCGGCCGCGTGCGGGATGCCGACAAGGTCGAGCAGTTCCACCGCGCGGGTCTCGGCGTCGGCCCTGTTGACGTCATTGTGAATGCGGACCGCTTCCACGATCTGCTGGCCGACCGTGTACACGGGCGTGAGCGCCGACAGCGGGTCCTGGAAGACCATCGCGATACTGCTGCCGCGGATCTTCGACATGTCGCCGTCGCCGAGACCCAGCAGTTCGCGGCCGCGGTACTGCACCGACCCCGACACGCGGGCCGCGGCCGGCAGTAGCCCGAGCACCGCGAGCGCGGACACCGACTTGCCCGAACCGGACTCGCCGACCACGCCGAACACTTCTCCTGGCGCGACCTCGTACGACACACCGCGCACGGCGTTCACCGTGCCGGCCTCACTCGGGAAGTTGACGACGAGGTCGCTCACGCGCAGCACCGGATCGACGGGAGGGGACGCGCTCATCCTTTCGTCGTGCTCGTCGAGTTGGGGTCGAGCGCATCGCGCATGCCGTCGCCGATCACGCTGACGGCCAGCACCGTGATGATCAGCGCGCCACCCGAGAACAGGAACAGCCACGGAAACGTGATCGCGGACCGGGTGCCATCCGCGATCAGCGTGCCCAACGAGACGTCAGGGGGCTGCACCCCGAAACCGAAGTAGCTCAGGCCGGTCTCGGCCAGGATCGCACCACCGACGTTCAAGGTCGCGTCGATGATCAGCAGCGACGACATGTTCGGCAGGAGATGGCGGAAGATGATCTTGCGCGGCGGCACGCCCATGAACTTGGCGGCCTTCACGAACTCTTGCTCTTTCAAGCTGAGCGCCAGACCGCGCACGATGCGGGCCGTGATCATCCAGCTGAACGCGGCGAGCAGGAACACGAAGATCAACCAGGTCTTGCCGCGGAAGGTCGGGCTCAAGATCGCGATGATGAGAAACGCGGGCAGCACCAGCAGCAAGTCCACGAACCACATCAGGATGCGATCGGCCCATCCCCCGAAGTAGCCCGCGGTCGCGCCCACGACCGCCGCGAGACCGGTTGAGACGAAGGCGGTGAGCAGGCCGATCACGAGTGACTTCTGCAGACCGCGCAAGGTCTGCGCGAAGACGTCCTGACCGATCTGCGTGGTGCCGAACCAGTGCGAACTCGACGGCTTTTCCAAGAAGGCGTTGTAGTCCGTGGACTTGTAGTCCCACTTCGTCAGGTACGGGCCGAGGAAGGCGAAGAGCAACAGCAACAGCAACACCACGAGTCCGCCGACTGCGACCTTCTTGCGGAGGAATCGCCGCAGCACCAGACGACCGCGGCTGATGTCCTCGCCCGCGACGTCGGCCCCGGCCTCAATGGCAATGCCCGCCGACGGTTGGATTTCGGCCGGCACTATGAAATCCGTACCCGGGGGTCGAGGGCCGCGTAGGCGAGGTCCGCGAGCATGCCGGCGATGAGCACCAACACCGCCGAGAACGCGGTGACCGCGGCCACGGTGTTCACGTCGTTCTGAGTGACCGAGTCGATGAACCACTCGCCCATGCCGTGCCAACCGAAGATCTTCTCGGTGAACGTCGCACCGGTGAGCAACAGTCCGAACTCGTACGCGAAGAACGTCGCCATTGGGATGAGCGCCGTGCGCAGCCCGTGCCGCACAAGCGCGTCACGCCGCCGCAGCCCCTTGGCTTGCGCGGTGCGCAGGAAGTCGCTCCCCAACACGTCGAGCATGGCGCTGCGCTGGTAGCGGCTGTAGAACGCGACTTGCCCGAGCACCAAGCTCAGCGTCGGCAGGATGAAGTGCTGGAAGCGATCCGTCGCGTGGGTCCAGAAGCTGCCGGACAGGCCGGGAGTCTTTTCGCCCGTGTAATAGAGCAGCGTGGTGCCCGCGTGTTGGTTGAGGTTTAGCGCGCCCACCTTGAGCAGCACCGCCAGCAGAAACACGGGGATCGACAGGATCACGAACGACGTGACCGTGGCCGAGTAATCCGTGAACTTGTACTGCTTCACCGCGCTGATCACGCCGACAGCCACGCCCAGCGCGCCCCCCAGTATCGACCCGATGAGCAGCAGCCGAAGCGTGACGCCCATGCGCCGCCACATTTCGGAACTGACCTCCTGGCCCGAGATGGTCTTGCCGAAATCGCCGTGGAGCGCGGGCACCGACCAGTTCTTGAATCGCGTGAGGATCGGGGTTTCGTCGTTCAGGTTCAGCGCGTCGAGCTTGGCGTCGACCGAGGCCTTTGGCGGCGGCGGATTGCGGCCCTCGAAGTTCGACCGGGGATTTAGCGATGTGGACGCCACGATGTATCCGAGCGATGTCGCGAGGATCACGAGTATCAGGTAATTGACGAAGCGACGGAGGAGGAACTTCGCCATTAGTGGGAAGGGTATGCCTTTAAGGGCTCGGCGCTAACCGCCGAGGATTGTCGGCAGGCTTCCCGCCTGTCCCGTGACAAACATCAGGCCGACGACGGCACTTGCCGCCGACGTGAGAATCGTCACCGCTACGAAGGCGCGACTCCGTTGCGAGATCGACGTCCAACCGAACGCCGCACCTATCGCGAGCAAACCGGTCGTCGCGATTATCCCGGCCACGAACGCGCCGAGAAGCGCAATCGCACCAAAGGTCGAAGCGACGTGGCTCGCACTCACAAGCACGACGGCCTGCGTTCCGGTTTCGGCGCCGATCCCGTGCAGCACTCCGACGGCGATGGCGCCACCCACGGTGTAGCGCGACACGTTCACGGCGTGCACATGTCGGTGTTTATGAGTGGTGAGGACCCGCGCTTCAATCAACTCGACGTCGTCCACGAGCAACTCCGGGACGGCATGATCATGGCCGTGTGCCGCGTCGTGGGTGTGGCCGTGAGCGTGGTCGACCTCGACGCGCCGCGTCCGCCGGAGGCGGGCGCGCGCGGCGCTAACGCCGCGGTACAGCAATACGCCGCGGCTAGTGGTGGCGTTACCGAGCCACAGACTGCGCACCAGCATCACCGCGAGAACGAGCAACGTCACCCCGACCACTCGCTCCATGACGGGGTCGATCCAGTCCGGCAGGCGCTCGCCGGCGAGGATCGCCAGGCTACCCAAAGCCATCACGGAGGCGCCATGACCCAACGCGTAAAGCAGCGCCAGCCAGCCCGCGCGGCGTCGCTCGTACTCGCTGCCGGTGATGTCGGTGATCGCAGCGAGATGGTCCCAGTCGATTCCGTGCCTAAGCCCCAGACCGAATGTCGACAACAACAACAGTGGGGTCACATCCCCCATCCTTCCCGCATCTGAGCCGGCCGCGTCACGCGAGGGACCCAAGGCTGCGGCCGGCGAGGCCCAGCCCAACGATGATCACCATTACCGCGGTGAAGGAGGGCATCGCACCGATCCAGCGTTGGCTAAGCCACGTCCAGCGCGGACGGCGTTTCGCGGTCCGCGCTTCCATGCGGTCGCGCACCTTCACCAGAATCAAGCCGGCCAGGGTCAGCGTTCCTGCCATACCGAGGCCGTAGCCAATTACCAACACGATCCCGAACAGCGTGCGGCCGAGCGCAGTAGCCGCCAGCAACACCACGAGCGCGGACGGGCTTGGCACGAGACCTCCGGCAAAGCCCATACCGATTAGCCCGCGGCGGCTGACCTTTGTCGGTTGGTGGCCGTGATGATCGTGATCGCCGTGATCGCCGTGATCGCCGTGATCTCCGTGATCGCCGTGGCTGTGCCCGTGGCCATGCGAATGGCCGTGTGAATGCCCGTGCCCGCCAGCGCCGCGGCGGCGAATCGCGCCGAGGAGCAAACTCAGACCGAGCGCAGTCACGAGCAACCCGCTGGTAACACCGAGCCAACCGAGCACCGCGTCGCCGGCGAGCGAAGCGGACAGGGTGAGCGCAAGGCCGAGTGCCATCACGCCGGCCGTGTGTGTAATCGTCACCGTCGCCCCGACGAGGAACGCGTCGCTCGACGTTCCCTGTTTGCCCGCTAGGTAAGCGGCCATCACCGTCTTGCCGTGGCCGGGCAGGATCGCGTGCGACGCGCCGAGCAGCATCGACAGTGCGATTGCGAGCAACCCCACTTGGACGGTCAGGTCGCGGCGACCGACGAGGTCGTTAAAGGCGACATTGACGCGCTCGCTCGTGCGAGCGAGAAGGTTCGGCCTCGAGGCGCCTGCTGTACCAGGTGCGAACGTCGTCAGACCAGCGCCAGGTAGCGCGTGGATGCGCACCTGGCGCACGTCGACCGGGGACGTGAGCAGGTCGTTCGGATAGTTGCGGAGCTGATCGGAAATGCTCTTGGTCGGCACGGGCAAACCCCTGAAGTGGACATTGGCCCCGGACACAACGATCTCGTGCCATCCGACGCGCGTGGAGGCGAAGTTGTCCGCGAACAACACCGTCGCGGCCCGCCGAATGTCGAGCGGCGCCGACAGCTCGCATTCGAGGCGAGCGGTATCGAGGCCGGCGACACCGTTGCGGAACGCGAAGCTCGTCGAGTCGACCGAGAAATGCGCCCGATGGCCGTCTGCGGACAGCCGCAACGAGTGAGCGACCAACCGGCACTGGCTGCGGGCGTAGCTCGCGCGCTCGGCCGCCGACACGCCTCCGCTGCCGTCAGCATCGATGGAGTCCTTCAGCTGCGAGGTGGGAATCTCGGCCGAGTCGACCACGGCCAGATCGCGCACGCGGTTGAGCTCGAACCTGAGCTCGTCATAGTGGTTCACAGTGAAGTTGCCGAGCGGATGTGCGCTGGCTGGTGCCGCCGCCATGAGCAGCACCGCGGCGGCGCCAGCCGCGACGACAACCGCGTGACGAAGCTTCATGACCCAGTCCCCGCGACTGCGGCGCGAGCTTCAGCTGCATGCAGAGGATGGAACGCGGGATTGATGGCGAGCGCACGTTCGTAATGCGCGCGCGCACCGGCGGCGTCACCGAGGCCAGCCCTAATCGCGCCAGCATGAAACTCAAACAGCGGGTTTTTCGTGCCGAGCGACATGGCCTTGGTTTCCCACGTCAACGCTTCGGCGTCTCGCCCGTTGCGGTGTAACGCCCACGCGTAGGCGTCCTGCATTTCGGTGAACGGGCGGCTCTTGAGCCCAGCCGCGCCATAACGCAAAGCTCGAGCCGGGTCGCCATGATCGGCATAGAACAACGTCGGCTCGACGTCGGCAGCGACACCGTTGACGGCGAAGAGTTTCTGCTCGGTGGCGAAGAGCTTGTACTGCACGTTTGCCTCGTCAACGCGCCCGAGCGACTGCAGCAACTCTCCGTACTCGACGAGGTACATCGGCTGAGGCACACGTGCGACTGCAGCGGCGAAATCGCTCAACGCGGCGTCGGTGTTGCCGAGAGCCTGCTCGGCTCTGGCCTTGCCCTCGTACAGCGCGGCGTATGTGGGCGCGGTCAGCAGACCGGCGCCGAACTGCTCGAGCGCGAGCGCGGGGTCGCCGGAGTTGAGCGCGATTTCGCCGAGGTAGTAGCGCGCAAACGCCTTCTGGCTCGCCGAACTTGAGCTGTCCAGCGCCCGCTGCATGAGGCTGCGCGCTTGTTCAAGGTCGCCGCGCAATTCCCACGAGTACGACGCACGAGACAGCGCGTCGGCGTCGGGGCTGATGTCAAGCATGCGCTGAATCGCCGTCATCGACGCCGGGTAGTCGCCGAGCTGGGTCGCGGCATCGGCGAGCGCGCCGTACAGGGTCGCGTTCGCCGGATTGACCGTGAGGCCGCGTTCGGCCCAGCGGCGTGCGCCAGCAAAGTCGTGGCGGGCCGCGGCCAACGCAGCCATCCCTGCGGGAGCAGCAAAGTTGTCCTTCGTATCGAGCTTCAGTGAGCGGCGCAGCGCGCCCTCGGCCTTCGGGTAGTACGTCGGGTCGACGGTTGCCTTGGCTTGCTCGACGTAGCCGAGCCCGAGCGAAGCCCACGCGCTCGCGTCATTGGGCTGCTGACGCAGCCGGGTCTGTAACGCGACGATCGCGGCACTCAGGTCACCGCGGGCTGCCGCGGCCCCGGGGGCCCCTGTCAGGGGCACCACCTTGGGCTCACCGCCGGCGTTGCCACCGAGAAAGCCGATCGCTCCCGCCATGAACAGCACGGCCGCAAGCCCGAACGTCGCTGCCGTCAGGCGCCAACGGCGTCGGATACTCACGCCGCAACCGACTTGTGTTGGGTTTGCAGGTGAGCGAACACGACGACGTTGTCGCGGTAGCTCTTCGCCTTCGGGTCGAACGAACCACCACACGTGATGAGCCGGATCGAGGGCGTCGGAGTCGATCCGTAAACGACACTCGTGGGCAGCGACTGCTTTGCGTACTGGCGAACCGCGTCAACCACGAACACAACCGTCGAGTTGTCGGCGCGGTGGACAGTGATCTCGTCGCCGACCTTGGTTTGCTTGAGTCGGTAGAACACCCCGGGACCAGTCTTCGAGTCAACGTGACCGACCACGATCGCGGCCCCGTCGGCGCCAGGTTTCGGCCCCGACGACCACCAGCCTGCAAGCTTGTAGTCCTTCGGCACGTCGAGAACGCCGGCGGCGCTGATCCCCAACGGCACCAGACGACTGGTCACGCCGACGCTCGGCAGTGAGATTGCGTCGGGGTCCGGTTGGGGCGGCTGGGGCGCGCGGACCGGCAACCCGCCTGAGGGTAAGGCGCCGAGGCTGAGCACCTGCGGTTCATGCACGACGAGCGCACCAACGCCGCCCATCCCGATGACGAGATTGGTGACGATGAGCGCCCGCAGCAGCGCGGGCCGCTTGATGGACGATGTCCACCAAGCGGCCGCGTTGCGACGCGGTGCCATATGGCGAGCCGCAGGCATTCGATCTAGACGGTCTGACGACGTCGGATCGAGATGAGACCAGCCGCTGACAAGAGCACGCCAGCAAGACCGGCGGCAATCGGAGCGACGGGAAGACCGCTTTGGGCGGTACCGCCACCACCGGCGCTAACGCCTCCGGCGGGTGCTGCAGCTTGCGATGAAGTCGAACCGGCAACTGCGGAGCCGCCGCCGCCCTTCGCCTCGTTCACCGACGCGCCGTGCGGCAGTGCGACGTACGGGAAGCTGCGACCGAAGGCCACGTCGTTCTCGTTGACGCCGTCACCGGCTGCGAGGGCATCGACGAGCTTGCCGGACTGGGCTGCGCCCTCGACGGCTTGGATCGAGATGTCGATCACGTCGTCGGCAAGCCGGCGGCCGTTGGGGAAGCCGGCCAGGTCCTTGGCGAGCACGCCCAGACGGTTCGGGTTCGACGCCGGAGCGATCGCCATGTTCAACCGCATTTCTTCGGCCGGAACAAAGTCGGCGTCCTTCTTGCCGTCCTTGTTCAGCATCTGCGAGTTGGCGTCGAGCGGAATTGCGACGGTGCCGTCCGGTGCCTTGCACGCCTTGCAGATCCCCGTGAGGTAGATCTCGAACAAGTCGTTGCGCGGCGTGGCCGGTGCGGGCACTTTGTAGATGCCTTCGACCAATGCGGGCAGGATCGGCTTCAGGACCTTCTCTACGACTGGGGCCACGGTGTGATCCTTGTCGGGGGTGAGGCCGTTGAACGCGTCCTTGTACTTGAGCGGCACGACCACTTCGTTGACGAGCGGGTTACCGAGACGCGACACCTGGACGTAGCCGTCCGTCGTGGCTGCGCCTTCCGCGGATGAAAACACGGATGCGCCCTTGCGCAACGTGGTGCTCCATACGCCGATCACCGGGTTGTCCTTCGAGTTGCCCTTCGCGGCGAGGTCGTCTTTCGGAACCTGCAGGCCGACGGTGTTGACGTTGTAGCCGTTCAGAGTGTCCGCACCGGCTTCCTTCAGGTTGGCGCCGTAGAGCAAGTCGAACACGCGTAGGTCGAGGAAGAACGGATCGTCGGCTTGACCGGCGAAGCTCTTGCCGCCATTCGACGTGCTCTTGATCGCCTCGTTGCGCAACGCCGAGTAGTTCGGCATCGAGGCCGCGCCGACGTTTGAGGGCGCCGCGATGGCGTCCTTGAGCACGGTCTTGACGTCTGAGCCGGCGGTGCGAATCAGGTCGTACGTTTGGTAAAAGTTGAGCGTCGTGTCACTGGCGCTGTTGACGACACCGGTGTTGTAAAGGAACTGACCCGAGTCATCGCGGGTGTGATCCGTGAACACCCACGAATAGACGATGTCGGCCACGGCGTCACCGTCGTTGTCGATGTTGATGTTGTATTTCGCGTTGGTGGCGAACGGATAGAAGTTCGGGCCACCGTTTGGTTCTTCGAACGGGATCCAGTTCGAGAGAAGTGTTACTGAATCGGGCTTGTCGGGGCTCACGAACGCGTAGACGTCGGTGTTGTCGGCGCGGGGATCGCCGCCGATGAGCGGCGCCTCACGGTGGCTTGATGCTTCGCTGACGCCAGCGCCGAGCAGAGCGGAAGTGCCCGACACGACGAGCGATGCTGCGGCAGCGGCGAGTAGTACACGGCGGACGCGATCACGCTTGGGAGTGCGCGCCATTAAGCGTTCTTCGGGTGGGGTCCTCATGTAGTGCTGTCTCCTGTTTGTGAATGGGGCAGTGACGCAGGCTCGGACGCCGCTTACGAGAAGACTCCGTGACCGCTCGGTCCGACGGATGACGGGAATGTCGGAATGCCAGCTGTCCTTCGGGCGGATGTCGCCCGTGGCGCCTACCGTTGGTGCGAATGGCACGCCCGATGAACGACGACGAAAGGCGGGCGTTCCTGATGCACGGCACCCGGACCGGCAAGGTCGCGACCGTGAACAGTCACGGCGCGCCGCACGTCGCCCCAATCTGGTTCGTGCTCGACGGCGACGACATCATCTTCACCACCCACAGCTCCTCGGTGAAAGGCCGGTCCCTCACGCGTGACCCGCGGTGCGCGATGACCGTCGACGACGATCAACCGCCGTTCTCCTTCGTGATGATTCAGGGCACCGCTTCGATCAGCGAAGACGTTGATGATCTCGTGGCGTGGGCGACGAAGATCGGGGCGCGCTACATGGGCGCGGATCGCGCCGCCGAATTCGGCCGGCGCAACGGCGTCGAGGGCGAACTGCTGGTGCGGGTGACGCCGACGCGAACCGTCGCGCTGGCCGCCGTCAGCGACTAGTTCGCCAGCGCCTCGCGCCACGGCGCGATATCGAGCCCCGGGTGTTTGGCGCTCATCGCGTCACACGTCGCCTGGTTCCAATACGGGTGACCGGGGCGGGGAATGCCGAACAGCGCGAGCTCGTCGGGCGTCTTGCCCGCGACGAACTTGGAGAACCGGGCGTCACTACCGAAGCGCGGGAACGCGTCGTAGCCAAACCATTCGGCGCCGCCGAGCTTGAAGCTGATCACCATGACGAAGCGCGAGGCGTCGTCGCGACCGAAGTCCGTGCCGCGGTGCCACACGTCGGATCGGTACGCGAGGAACGACCCGCGCTTGCCCGTCGCGACTATTTCGTGTTGGTACAACTCGTCGTAGGGCGTGTCGTTGGTCGTCGCGGAACGCGGCACGAGGCGGGGCGGCGCCGAGTCTTCGTCGACGTCGGACAGGTAGAGGAACCCTTCGAGATGCCAGAAGCCGGGTTCCATCCGTGGCGGCAACAGCGAGTGGTTCGAGTCTTGGTGCAAGGGCTGCTCGTAGTTGACCGCGCCCGCCCATTTGCCCCACACCGCGGCTTGGTAAATGCGCAGGTCGTCGCTTTCCATGGCGGCACCGGCGAACGCGCGTAGCTGCGGGTGCACGAACAGATCGTTGAGTGCCCCCGACCCACCGAACGGGAAGCCGCGCATGCCGGTGAACTGGGAGCCGCGGAACTGCTTGCCCTCAGGCGATCCGTCGCCGAAGAACCCGGCGCGGTTGTAGTCGTCGAACGTGTCCGTGCCGTACAGGTGGGCCAAGTCGTCGCGCACGGCGTCGATGTCGGCTTCCGGAACCAGGCCTTCCACCAGGGTCCAGCCCTCCGTTTGCCACTGCTTCGCCGCCGCCTCGTACCCGTCACGCACGGTCCCATCATGCCCGCCGACTAGATCAGGACGTGGGGGGATATACCGTCAGGGCGACATGGATGCCGCCGCGATCGCTACCCGACTGCTCGACGGCGACGCCTCACTCTGGCCGTCGCCCAACGTGGCTGATTCGCGCCTGGGCTGGTTGCACAGCGCCGAGACGCTCGCAGCCGAAGCCGACGACCTGCGCGCGTGGGCGGACGGGTTCGACCGGTCGCACGTTCTGCTGCTCGGTATGGGCGGCTCGTCGCTCGGCCCGGAGGTACTGCGCGCCGCCATCGGGTCGTTGTCCTTGACCGTGCTCGACACGACCGAGCCCGCCACCGTCGCGCGGCACACCGAGAACCTCGACGACGCCATGATCGTGGTGTCGTCGAAGTCCGGCGGCACCCTCGAGATACAGACGCTGCTGGCGCGCTGCTGGGAGGTGCAGCCCGACCCGGCCCGCTACGTCGCGATCACCGACCCCGGTACCGGGCTCGACCAACTGGCCACCGAGCGCGGCTTTGGCCGGATCTTTCGCAACGACCCGAACATCGGCGGGCGGTACTCGGTGTTGTCCTACTTCGGGATGGTGCCCGCGGCGCTGCTTGGATACGACCTCGCGGCGTTGCTCGAGGGCGCACGTGCCGTTGACGCGGCGGACGCCGTGGCCGCGGGTCTTCAGATGGGCGAGGCCGCCCGCGAAGGGCGTGACAAGGCCACGATCCACGTGCCCGACGCATTTGCAGAGTTCGGGCTGTGGGTCGAGCAACTCGTCGCCGAGAGTCTGGGCAAGAAGGGCACGGGCGTTGTGCCGATTCCCACGACCGGAGTCGAGACGGGCCCGGACCGTCATCCGATGACCGTGGCGTTGTCGGCACCCAACGAACTCGGCGCCGCCTTCTTCTGGTGGGAACTTGCAACCGCAGCGGCGGCTCACGTGCTCGACGTCGACCCCTTCGATGAGCCCAATGTGGCCGAGAGCAAAGCCAACACGAAGAAGGTGCTGGACAGCCTGCCCCTGCCGCAGGTGGAGGCCGCCGACCCGGACGGGGTGATCGCGTGGCTGCGCGGGCAGCTGAAGCCGGGCGACTACGTGTCGCTGCAGGCCTACATGCCCTATGGAGACGCGTTCGGTCTCGAACAAACCCGGCATCAGGTGCGCGACGCGTTGAGCGGCATCCCGGTCACCGCGGGCTACGGGCCGCGGTTCCTGCATTCGACCGGCCAACTACACAAAGGAGGGCCGAACTCGGTCGTGGCCGTGCAGGTCGTGCCGCGCTCGCCGCGCGCCGCGTTGGCAATCCCCGGCTTTGACTACGACTTCGGAACACTCATCGACGCGCAGGCCATCGGTGACCATGAGAGCCTCGTGCAACACGGCCGCCGTGTCCTGCGGGTCGCGGCCGACGACTTCGCCGAAATCAACTAGGAGCACGCATGCGTTTGGCGATGGTCGGGCTGGGCAAGATGGGTGCGAACATGACGCACCGGCTGGTAGCGGCGGGTCATGAAGTAGTCGGGTTCGATCTCAACCCGGAATCGGTCGCCGCGGTCGAACAGCTTGGCGCGATCGGCGCGACATCGATGGAAGACGCGATCGCGAAACTCGACGCGCCACGCGTCGTCTGGCTGATGCTGCCGGCCGGCCCGATTACCGAGGCGTCGATCAACCAGGCCGCCGCGGCACTGAAGCCGGGCGACGTGATCGTCGACGGTGGCAACTCCAAATTCACCGACGGCGTGGGCCAGGCCATGTCGCTACAAGAACGTGGCATTGGCTTCGTGGACGCCGGGGTGAGCGGCGGCGTCTGGGGTTTCGAGAACGGCTTCTGCCTGATGGTCGGCGGCGCGCCGGAAGCTGTCGAGATCGTCCGTCCGGCGTTCGAGTCGTTGGCGCCACCAGATGGCTACGCCCACGTCGGCCCCGCGGGTTCGGGTCACTACGTGAAGATGATTCACAACGGCATCGAGTACGGCCTGATGCAGGCATACGCCGAGGGATTCGAACTGATGGCGGCGGCGGACGAGTTCAGCCTCGATCTGCACCAGATCGCCGAGCTGTGGCGACGAGGTTCCGTCGTGCGCTCGTGGTTGCTCGACCTCACCGCCCTCGCGTTGGAGGACAAGGCCACCTTCGACGAGATCCAAGGTGTCGTCGCCGATTCGGGCGAGGGCCGGTGGACGGTCGAGGATGCGGTGAATCGCGCGATCCCCCTCCCGGTAATCACCGCTTCGCTCTACGCGCGGTTCCAGTCGCGCGACGTCGACGCGTTCGCTCCCCGCCTGCTAGCCGCGCTCCGCAACCAGTTCGGAGGTCACGCCGTGCTCATCGAGGACACGGCCGTCACCCCGAATCCCAAGACGTGACCCGCCACGCCCCGCCCGCCGCGCTCGTAGTGATGGGCGCCTCGGGCGACCTCACTGCGCGCAAACTCATCCCCGCCATCGCCGAGCTGCACGCCGGCGGCTTCCTGCCGCACGGCTTCACACTGATCGGCTGCGCCCGCACCGAGATGACCGACGCGCAATTCCAGGACCATGTGTTGGAGTGCGCACCCAAAGGTGGCGCCGGGTGGAACGACGTCGTGAAGCGGTTCCGTTACGTCGTGGGCGAATACGACTCGGAAGCGACGTACATCAACCTGGCCGAGGTGCTGCGCGAGTGCGACGCCAAGGGCGGCACCGGTGGTAATCGCATCTTCTATCTCGCGACCACCCCGTCGGTGTTCCCGCTCGTGGTCGAACGCCTCGGCAGCACCGGCCTGAATCGGCCCGCGGGTGACGGCACCTTCGCGCGGGTCGTGATCGAAAAGCCGTACGGCCGGGACCTCAAGAGCGCCGAGGACCTTGATCGAGCCGTTCACGCGTCCTTCGACGAGTCGCAGGTCTTCCGCATCGACCACTACCTCGGTAAGGAGACGGTGCAGAACATGTTGGCGTTGCGCTTCGCCAACGCGATCTTCGAACCGATCTGGAACCGTCGCTACGTCGACAACGTGCAGATCACCGTCGCCGAGACGCTGGGCGTCGGACACCGCGCCGGCTTCTACGAGACCGCCGGCGCGTTGCGCGACATCGTGCAGAACCACGTGCTGCAAGTGCTGGCACTGAGTGCGATGGAACCACCGACGCGCATCTCCCCCGAAGAAATCCGAGACGAGAAGGTCAAGCTGCTCAAAGCCGTCGACGTCATGACGATCGAGGAGGCCGAGGCGAACACGGTGCGCGGGCAATACAGCGCAGGCACGATCCTCGGAGACAAGGCCGTCGGCTACTGCGAGGAAGACGGCGTCGCGGCCGACAGCAAGACCGAGACGTTTGTAGCGATCCGTTTGACCATCGACAACTGGCGGTGGGCTGGTGTTCCGTTCTACCTGCGGACGGGCAAGCGTTTGAAGGCGCACGCGACCGAGATCGTTTTCGAGTTCAACGAAGTACCACACCTGCCGTTCACGGCTACAAATGCCAAGGGCCTGCACGCCAACCTGCTGGTGGTGCGCGTGCAACCCGATGAGGGCATCACGCTGCGGTTCGGGGCCAAGGTGCCGGGGCAAGAGTTCGAGGTGCGCTCGGTCAACATGGACTTCTCGTACGCCGAGACGTTCTCCGAACCGTCACCCGAGGCGTACGAACGTCTGTTGTTGGACGCGTTGATGGGCGACCCGACATTGTTCATTCGCTCCGACGAAGTGCGCCAAGCGTGGAAGATCTGCGACCCGATCCTGGAGGCGTGGCGACGGATGGACACGCCCGACGCGAAGTACAAGGCCGGCACTTGGGGTCCCGCGGCGGCCGATCGATTGATCGCGCGTGACGGCAATCACTGGCACCAGCCACTCACCGACTGAGCGCTGAATGACCGGAGAGCTCATCATGGTCCACGACGTGCCGGGAACGTTCGCCGAATTCGTTATCGCGGCGTGGCAGAACCGGCCGCGGGCGTATTTCAGCCTCGTGGTGTCCGGCGGCGATTTGGCCAAGCACTGCTACCAACGCTTGGCCGAGGACGGGCACGACGAGATCGAGTGGTCGACCGTCGACATCTACTGGGGCGACGAACGCCTGGTGCCGAGGCGCCACCCCGACTCGAACGAAAACATGGTCCGCGAAGCGTTGATCAACCGCGTGCCGCCCGTGCGTGGCGTGTTCCCCATGCGGGTCGACTCGAACGCGGGCTCCTATGACGCGCTCGTCCGCGGCGCCGCTCCCCTCGACGTCATCCACCTCGGTCTTGGCCCAGACGGCCACACCGCATCGCTGTTCCCCGACTCCGACGCACTCGACGCCGCGCCCACGCGTTACGTCGTGGACAACGTCGACCCGACCGGACGGAACCCCCACCCGCGGCGGACGCTGACCTTCGCGGGCATCGCGCTCGGCGACACCGCGGTCGTCACCGTTGACGGCACGGAAAAGCGCGAGGCGATGCAGCGCGTGCTGGACCGTGATCGCACGGCGCCCGCGAGCGGCATCCGCGCGCCACGCGTCGAGTGGATCGTGGGGCGTTCTGCGATGCTCGACGCGTGAACCCACGTTTTGAGAACAAGACAGTCGTGGTAACCGGCGCGGCGTCCGGTATCGGTTCGGAGATCGCGCGGTTGTTTGTCGAAGAGGGCGCCCGCGTGCTGGGTGCCGACCTCGATCCGACGAACGTGCCCAGCGGCGCGTCTGCGTTCAAGGCTGACGTGTCCCAAGAGGTCGACGTGAACTCGATGATCGCCGCCGCGCTCGAGGAGTTCGGCCGCATCGACATCCTGTGCAACAACGCCGGGATCGGTTCCGTGCACGACGTGCTCGGCTGCTCGGTCGACGAGTGGGACCGGCTGTTCAGTGTGAATGTGCGCGGCGTATTTCTCGGCACGAAGGCGGCGCTCCCGTCAATGCTCGAACGCGGCTACGGCGTCATCGTCAACACCGCATCGGTCGCCGGAATGATGGGCCTGCGCGACCGGGCCGCCTATTGCGCCACGAAGGGCGCGGTGATCTCGCTCACCCAGCAGGTCGCGGTGCAGTACGCGGGTACGGGCGTGCGTTGCAACTGCGTCTGCCCGGGCACGGTGGACTCGCCCTGGGTCGGGAACCTGTTGGCGCAGGCTGACGATCCGGTGGTCGCGCGCGAGCGCCTCGTCGCCCGTCAACCTCTCGGTCGCCTCGGTCAGCCGACCGAAGTAGCGAAAGCAATCTTGTACCTCGCCTCGGACGACGCGTCCTTCATGACCGGCTCGTCGCTCGTAATCGACGGCGGCATGACGGTCGCGTGAACGAACTGTGCGCTCACAACCGGTCGTGACACGGTTGCGCACGCACAGTTCGGCTTAGGTGACGACCACGGGGTTGGCGAGCACGCCGATGCCTTCGATGTCGATGTCGCACACGTCGCCGTCGAGCAGATAGATCGGTGGCTGGCGGGTGAAGCCGACACCGCTGGGGGTGCCCGTCGCGATCACATCCCCGGGTTCCAGCGTGATGAACCGCGAGCAATAGCTGATGAGGGTCGCAACGCCGAAGATCATGTCGGCGGTGGTCGCGTCCTGGAGCGTCTCGCCGTTCACGCGACACGCGATGCGTAAGGCCTGCGGGTCGGGAATCTCGTCGGCCGTGACAATCCAGGGGCCGAGCGGGCAGAACGTGTCGAAACTCTTGCCCCTCACCCACTGCTTGTCGCCGAACTGCGCATCGCGGGCCGACACGTCATTGCAGCACGTGTATCCGAAGACGTAGTCGAGTGCGTCCGCTTCGGACACGTGTTGAGCGCGCTTCCCGATGACCACCGCGAGTTCGGCTTCGTAGTCGACCTGCGTTGAGTCGGCCGCGGCGTACCGGATCGTGTCGCCGGGGCCGCAGATGCTGTTGTTCGTCTTCACGAAGATGAGAGGACTGTCCGGCGGCGTTACGCCGCCCTCCTTGGCGTGGTCGGCGTAGTTCAGCCCGATCGCCAACACCTTGGACGGCGCGGCAATCGGGCTGAGCAGCTCGCAGTTTTCGAGCGCGACGCTGTCCTTCGCCGGCGCCGCGAAGTCGACGCCGTCGACCAATGCGTCACGCAGCGCGTCGGCGCCGAGCCGCTCCGGCGCTTGCAACAAGAGTTCCGCGCTGTCGCCGTTCAGGCGAGCGATCCAGGTGGTCGATCCGGTGCGGACTCGTGCGATGCGCATTATTCAGGCTCTCTCTCTGGAAACGATGTCGACGTACAACGCCGAGCGCCTACCGGTGGGCCCGCCATCGGCCCACGCTTCAATCTGCGTGGCGCCGGCGGGAAGGTCGAGATCGAAGGTGTAACAGGTCACTTGCAGCACCCACGTTTGGGTGAAGGTGTCGTCGCCAACGCGCACGTTGATGGTGCCGTGGATGTCGGGGCGCGACCACACGAAGGGTTCGAGCCGCAGTTCGACGCGCGCCGTGGTCGGTCGCGTCACGTCGACTTCCCACCAGCCCGCCGTTGTGCCCATCCACCCTGCGAGCTCGCCCATGTCCGCGGCGGCGTCGTCGATGCGCCAGTCCTGCCGGGTGAGCACCACGTGGTCTTGGCCGGCGGCGCCGATCACGATGCGGGGCGCGGCGAACGGATCGGGACGCGTCGCTTCAATGTCGTCGAACCACGCGTCGTACGCGGCGCGTAGATCTTCGACCAGCTCGGGGATCTGGGCGGCGATGTCGTTCGTCTCGCCCGGGTCGGCGATCAGGTCGTATAGCTCGTCGGATTGGTTCGGCTCGGGCCGGTACAGCTTGTGCTGCACGGTGACCACCGCGTAGTTGCGGTAGCGCTCAGGCCGGTTGCCGCGATGCCACTGTAAGTAGATGCGACGGGGCGCAGGCGCCGGGCCGCCTTGCAGTGTCTCGAGCAGGTCGACGCCGTCGAGGTGAACCGCCGCCGGTGTCTCGGCCTGGGTCGCAGCCGCGATGGTGGGCAGCACGTCTATCGGAGACGCGATCGCGCTGACGTCGCGTCCACCGTTGATGCCACCCGCGGACCACCGCCAGAAGCTGGGCACCTTCACCGCGCCGTCATACAGCGAGCCCTTCTCGCCGCGCAGCCCGGCGTTGAATCGCACCTGTTTGTCGGACGGTTGCGTGTAGTCGCGTGAGGAGGGACAGGGCCCGTGGTCACTCGTGTACATCACGATCGTGTTGTCGCTGAGGCCGTGCGCGTCGAGCGCGGCCAGGATGCGGCCGACGTTCCAGTCGATGTTCGTCACCATGCCGTACAAGCGGGCATGGGTCTCGCCGAGTTCGGGCATTGCGCGGTAGGGGGCGATCCACTGCTCGGGCACTTCGAGCGGAGTGTGCGGCGCGTTCGTGGCGAAGTAGGCAAAGAACGGTTCGTCGTGGTGGGCGTCGATGAACGCGATCGTTTCGTCGGCGAACACGTCGGTGCAGTAGCCGTGGGTGCGTTCGGGCACGCCGCCGCGATGCAGGGTCGCGTCGTAGTACGCCTCGCCCTCGCGCCAGTGGTTGTCCCGGTGATCACCAGGCTGGCCGATGCCGCCGGCGTTGTGCATCAGCGTCTCGTCGAAGCCGAGATCGCACGCCCGCATCGGATAGGCGTCGCCGAGGTGCCATTTGCCGAACGCGCCGGTGCGGTATCCCGCGTTCTGTAACACCTGGCCGATCGTGACTTCGCCGGGGTCAATCATCGACCGTCCGCAGAACGTGTCGATCGCCCGCGTGCGCAAGTGATAGCGGCCGGTCATGAGTGACGCGCGGGCTGGCGTGCACATAGGTCCGCTGGAGTACCGCGTAAGGCGCACGCTGTCGGCGTAGAACGCGTCGAGCACCGGAGTCTGCACGTAGGGGTTGCCGTGACACGCGAGGTCCCCGTAGGCGAGGTCGTCCATCATGATCACGACGACATTGGGACGTGTCGTCGTTGGCATCGCTGGCATGATGCCCGACCGTGACCGCACCTCGCATAACCGGCATGTCGGTGTACGACTTGCGCTTCCCGACGTCGGACTTGTTGGACGGGTCGGACGCTATGAATCCCGACCCTGATTACTCGGCGGCCTACGTCATTCTCGAAACCGATCAACCCGGCCTGAGCGGTCACGGCATGACGTTCACGATTGGCCGGGGTACTGAGGTGTGCTGCGCGGCGATCGAAGCGATGCGGCATTGCGTGGTCGGTCAAGACCTCGACGCGCTGGAGGCTGATCCAGGTGCGTTCTGGCGCTCGATCGCCGGCGACAGCCAACTGCGGTGGCTCGGTCCCGAGAAGGGCGTGATCCATCTCGCCACGGCCGCGGTGGTCAACGCGGTCTGGGATCTGTTCGCGCGCCGGGCGAACAAGCCGCTGTGGAAGTACTTGAGCGACCTGTCCGCCGAACAGATCGTCGCCGCGGTCGACTTCCGCCACATCACCGACGCGCTGACGCCCGACGAGGCGCTCGCGCTATTGAAGGCAGCCGAGGTGGGCAAAGACGAACGCGAGGCCGACCTGCGCGCGCACGGCTATCCCGCGTACATCACGTCGGCCGGCTGGCTTGGCTATCCGGACGACATGATCCGGTCCAAGACGCGCGCGGCGTTAGCCGACGGGTGGACGGCGTTGAAGATGAAGGTCGGACGCGACCGCGCGGACGACGTGCGCCGCACCATGGTGCTGCGCGAGGAGCTGGGGCCTGATCGCAGGTTGCTCATCGACGCGAACCAAGTGTGGGACGTCGACGAGGCGATCGACTGGACCCTCGCGCTCAAGGACGCGGACCCGTGGTGGATCGAAGAGCCCACCTCACCGGACGACATTCTCGGTCACGCCCGCATCGCGCAGGCCGTGCACCCGATTCGCGTCGCCACCGGCGAGCACTGTCACAACCGCATCATGTTCAAGCAGTTCTTCCAGAGCAGCGGCATGGACATTGCGCAGATCGACGGTTGCCGCCTCGGCGGCGTCAACGAAGTGATCGCGGTGCTGCTGCTCGCCGCCAAGTTCGGCGTGCCGGTCTGCCCGCACGCCGGCGGCATCGGCCTGTGCCAGCACGTCCAGCATTTCTCGATGTTCGACTACCTCCGCGTATCGGGCCGCAACGACGACCGCATGATCGAGTACGCCGGGCATCTCCACGAGCACTTCGTCACCGCCCTCGAAGTGCGGGGCGGCCGCTACATCGCGCCGTCCGACGCCGGCTTCGGGCTTGAGATGAATGCGGACAGCGTGCGGGACTACGCGTACCCGGGCGGCGCCGTCTGGACCGCGCGTGGGTGAGCGTGATGTCTGATCGGCTTCGGGTCGCGCTCGTCGGCGGCCCGATGTACGACGCGCTCTACGAACCCTTCATCGACGACGTCGAAGTGGTGGTGCACGCCGACCATCCGACCCTCAACCGGCGCGTAGGCGAGATGCTCGCGGCGGGCGAGCGCATCGATGTCCTCTCGACGCACGGCAAGTACGCGCCGTCCCAATCGAAGTGGCTGCGGCCGCTCAACGACCTCGTCGACACCTCCGCACTCGCGCCGAAGGCCGTCGAACTGTGCAGCTACAACGGCGACGTGTTGTGCGCGCCGCGCAACATCGATGTGCGCATCTTGTGGTGGCGCACCGATCGCATGGACGATGCGCCCACGCGTTGGGGCTACCTGATCCGCAGCGGCGCGGTCTACGGCTCCACCGGTCGGGAATCGGGACTGTTCGGTTTCTTCTTCGAACTCGTCACGGGCGACGGCGCCGCGCTGTTCGATGACGACCTTCGGCCCACCATGACCGGGAGCTCCCCGGAGCGGGCGATCTTGGCGATCTGCGAGCTGGCCAAGCGTGCGCCGGCCGACCTGCCGGATTGGCACTACGACCAAGTCGACGCGGCGCTGCTCGACGGCCGGGTCGACTGCGCCGCGGCCTGGCCCGGTGGCTACAACGCGATCGCGGCGTCGCCGCTCTACGACGTGCTGCGGCCAGCGATGTATCCGGGAGGTGTGTCGTACGCGGGCTGTCACGGCTGGGCGATTCCGGCGACGTGCGCCGACCTCGCCGGCGCGGCGGCGTTCGTCAACCAGCTCTGCTCGTCAGAGGTGCAAGCGCGCGAGCGGGGCATTCCGGCGCACGTTGAGGCGCTGGCGGAGCGGACTCCGGTCGACGCGACGGACGCGGCGCGTCTGGCCGTCACGCAGGACACGATCGCCAACGCGATGATCACCTATCCCCACCTCGAACGCTTCGACGAGATCGAGGACGCCGGGTGGCGCGCGGTCAACGCGGCCCTCCGCGGCGAACTGCGGCCTTCGGAGGCCTGTCAACGTATGCAGGACGCGGCCAGTTCGATCTTGGCGTCGTGATCGACTACCTCGGCATCAGCCGGCTCAGCCTCGGCTGCGCACCGCTCGGCAACCTCTACAAGGGCGTCGACCCGACCGATGCGCACGCCACGTTGCACGCGGCGCTCGACGCTGGCATCACGTTCTTCGACACCGCCCCCCTCTACGGCGTTGGGCTGTCGGAGAGCCGCGTGGGCGAGGCGCTGTCGACGGTTCCCCGGGACCGCTTCCGTATCGCCACCAAGGTCGGCCGCCTGCTTGAACCCAACCTGCCCGGTGCGCCCACCGAAGAATCGATCTTCGAGGACACACCCGACGTCCACCCCGTTTTCGACTTCTCCGCCGACGGAGTGCACCGCTCACTCGAAGCGAGCCTCGAACGGCTCGGCCTCGACCGCGTCGACATCGTGCACGTGCATGACCCGGACAACCACATGGACCAGGCGATCCACGAGGCGTACCCGGCGCTGCGGCGCTGGCGCGACGAGGGTGTCGTCGGCGCGATCGGCGCGGGTATGAACTTCGCCGAGCCGCTCGCGCGCATCGTGCGGGAAGCGGACGTGGACTGCGTGCTGCTCGCGGGGCAATACACACTGCTGAATCAAAACGGGCTCAACGACCTGTTGCCGCTGTGCGAGGAGACCCACACGTCGGTGATCGCCGCGGCCGTGTTCAACACCGGAGTGCTCGCCGATCCATCCGACGGCGCGACGTACTTCTACTCGTCCGCGTCGCCCGAGATTCTCGATCGGGCGCGGCGCATGCGCGACGTGTGCGCGCGCTACGACGTGCCGCTCGCTGCGGCCGCCATCCAGTTTGCGCTCGGTCACCCCGCCGTTGCGACGGTGCTGTGCGGCATGCGCTCGCCGGCCGAGGTCGCCGAGAATTCCGCGGCGTTCGAGCTGCCGATTCCTCCCGACCTGTGGGCCGAATTGAAGAGCGAAAGCCTGCTGCCCGAGTCGGTTCCGACGCCGTAAATACGGGCTATTTCCTCTTTGATTCGAACACCAGTTCGAATACAATTTCGAGATGACAGAGCGCCCACTTTCCGAGTTGGAAGCCGAACTCACGCAAGGGGCGGCGCGCATCGACGCGGCGTTGTGCTCCTGGCTCTTGGTGCTCGCGGAGTTCGATCGCCGCGCTGGCTATGAGAGTTGGGAGTGCCGGTCCACCGCGCACTTCCTGAACTGGCGGTGCGGCGTCAGCATGCGCACCGCACGCGACCACGTGCGCGTCGCCCGTCGGCTCGAGGAACTCCCGCTTCTGCGGGCCGCGTTCGCGGACGGCACGCTCTCCTATTCGAAGGCACGCGCGATTACACGATGTGCGACGCCCGAGACCGAGGCGCAACTCGTCGAGTGGGCGCATTACGCGACAGCGGCGCAGATCGACCGGGTCGTCAAGGGGCGGCGATCAGTCGATCGCAAGCTGGAAGAAGCCCGCTATGTCACGTGGGGTCACGACGACGATGGCTCGTTCGTGTTGCGCGCCCGTCTGTCACCTGAGGAGGGCGCGCTCCTTCTGGCCGCGTTGACCTCTGCGCGCGACGCGCTCGGCGGCCAGGGTGATTGCGTCCCGAAAAGCGGTTCCGCGGAACCGCTTTCGGAACCCGAGACGCTCAAGCCAAGCGCTGCCGACGCGCTCGTGGCCATGGCCGAGACGACGCTCGCTCACGGCCCAACCCCTGTTTCGGGCGGGGACCGGCACATGGTGTTGGTGCATGTGAACGCCGAGTCAGGCATCGCGACCCTGGAGGGCGGTCCCGAACTCACCGAGGCCGAGGCGGGCCAGATCCTTTGCGACGCGTCCGAGGCCACGATCGTGCTCGGCATCGCAGGCGAGCCGCTGGCGATGGGCCGAAAGACGCGCGAGCCCACCGTGGCGCAACGTCGAACGTTGCTCGTGCGCGACGGCGGTTGCATGTTTCCCGCCTGCAACCAACGGATCTTCGTCGACGCACACCACGTCAACCAGTGGGACCAGGGTGGCCTCACCGACCTCGACAACCTCGTGCTCCTGTGCCGTGTGCACCATCGAGCGATCCACCATCGGGGTTACACGTGCGAGGCAGGCCCGCATCAGACCTTCAGGTTCTTCAACCCGAACGGTATTCAGCTGATCCCCGTGCCACCGCTTGAGAAGCCAACAGGCGAGATCCCTCGCTTCGGGGCGTCAGGCAACGAGATCGGCCCCGACACTCCGGTTCCGCACTGGGACGGCCACCACCCCGACTACGCCACTGCCGTCGAAGGTCTGCTCATTCTTGAGGCGGAGGGTCATCCCGACGATGCGAGGGCGGTCGCCTAACTCAGCCGTCGACGCCGTAACACGTTCGCTCCGAAACCGAGCGCGGCGACACCGCCGATCGCCCCGAGTCCGATGACGAAACCGAGCGGACTGCCGTTGCGTTTGTCGGCGTTCCGGATGGTGAGATCGACGTCGCCGAACGGGACGCGCGACGTCGACGTGGTCGACACGATCTCGAGCAGCGACGACGCGGTCGACGCCGTCGAACCAGTTGAAGCAACCGCGCCCGCGGCGGTCGTCGTGGTCGCCTTCGATCCGCGCGCGGTAACGGGCGCGGTCGAGTTCGGCACTTCACCGGATGCCGCAGTCGTGGGAGACGGGGACGGCGCCGTGGTTGTGACGGTGGTCCGCGTCGTGGACGCGTCGCAGTCGCCCTCGTTCAACGGGTGAGGTGCGGCCCCCGGAATCGGCGCGGGCACGGGGTAGCGCGGTGGCGGCAGCGTCGAACCCTTCTTGTTCTTGGCGAAGGACCAACCGTCGATGGTGCCCGGCGGTGGCGTGCGGGTGTCAATGCCGTAGTTGCTCGGGCACCACGATCCGCCGCGGGCTGCGACCCAATAGACCCAATACGCCGACGCCGGCGGATAGCGGTCGCACGGCCCCTCTTCGGGTGCGCCGGCGATACGGCACACAAAGCCGCGGTAGTCGTCGACCGCGATGTTGGTGCGCACGAACGCGGCGCGGCCGCTGTCGACTGGCTGCGGCGCGCAGCGCACGTTCACGCCGCCACCCAGATCCTGGAAGTCGACGACGATCGTGATGTCGTCGTGGTTGGTGCACTCAGCGTTCTCGTCGGCGACCGCGCGCGCTCCGAAGTGGGGCACCAAGAGTGCGGCCACGATGGCCGCCAGCGCGAGGGCACCCGCCCCCGCGCCGCGACTGAGACGCACAGCTACCTCTTGAACGGATAGACGACGCGGCGCCGGCGCGTGATCAACATCAACGCCGCGCCGACCACGACAAGCGCGAACGCCACCGTCGACTGGCCGCCCGTACCCGAGCCCGTGCGCACGATGGTGGCGCGGACCGTGGTCGAAGTGGTCGCGGGCGCGGTCGTCGTCGTCGCGACCTGCGCGGCGGTGACTGTTAGCGGCGCCGTGAGCACCACACCCGAACTGGCGCCGGTGAGCTTCACCGTGTGCGAGCCCGCGGGCACCGTCGACGGCAGCGTAAAGGTGAACACGTACTCACCCGCGGCGTCCGACGTGACCGAACCAATGCTGACTGGGTCACTTTGTATGACACCGGCGATGGACTCGGCCGCCTCGAAGCCGCCACCCGTAATCGTGATCGCGTCGCCGGCCTTCGCGGTGGCCGTCGACAGCGCGATGCGCGCCGTTGGTTCAACGGGCAGGATCGTGCCGCGGTCGATGTAGCTCGGCAGGCCGAGGGCCATCGCGGCTTGGGGTGTGGTGCGTTCGTACACCGGGCGCTTGGCGTCGCTGATCGCACCTGAACCGGTGGCGTCCTTGTCGGCCTTCGTCAACGCGATCGCGCCCTTGTCGGCACCTGCGGTCAACTGCAGAGCGGCGACACCGGCGGCGACGTCGTTCGCATCAGGGACGAGTCCGAACGCCCGCAACGCCGACGCGGCGAGCCCGCTCGAGTTCGCGTTACCGATGAGGTTGGTGCCGTCGGCCTCGAGAGACAACAAGTAGTCGAGGGCGTCGTCGATCTTGGCGTCTTGGGCCGCGGTGAGCGTGGCGAACTTCAGCGCGAGCAACGCGAACGAAGTGCCGTCGGCGTTCGCGTCCGCGTTGTCGGTGCACGTCGCGCCTTCGGCGTAGTCGGTGCGGAAGCCGCCGTTGGCGCACTGCTGAGCGAGCAGCCACGCCACAGCGGTCGCGGGAATCTTGTTGGTGGTACGAGCGAGCGCGACCATGTCGAGCGCCTGACCCACGCCGTTGCTGAAGTCGCCGAACTCGCTGTTGTCGGTGAACCGACCGTTCGGCTGCAGGCGGCCGCGCAATTCGGTCTCGAGGTTGAGGCCACCGATGTTGGCGGTGTCGAGGCCATGCGCCTGGGCCATCACCATGAGCTTGCCGAGGGGGCCGGCGTAACGCTCGGTGCCGGCGCCTACGTAGTTCGTGGTGTGCGCGACGACGTAGTCCGACGCGGCCTTGGCTTCGGTGTCGGCGTTACGACCCGCCGACGCGATTGCGAGCAACGCATCGATGGTGAGGCCGAGGTCGTCGAACGTGCTCGTCTCACCGTTGAAGGTCGAGCTCACCTGGAACCGGTGGTTGCTGGCCGTTAGTTCTTTCTCGAGCCAGTCCACGGCCGAGTTCGCCGACGCGGCGACGCTTTGCGCGTGCACGGTGCCCGCGGAGGCAAACGAGGGAGCGACGACGGCGACGCTCAGGAAAATGCCCGCGCCGAGCGCAATGGCTCGCCGGACAGGGTGACTACTAGTCATGGGTTTTCGCCTTTTGTTGATGTCCACGCAACGGCTACTCGTCATGCAGGTAATCCGACTTCCACTCGAGAGTGGTTCACGGCTGCGGGTCAGTGCCGGAGTTACACCGGCTTCCCCTACATGAAGGTGATGCGAAGCCGAAAGACTATCGCCCCAAGGCCTCAGCGACCTGACTGATGTAGTCAACGTGCTGTTCGGTCTCGGTGAAGCCGTGGCCCATCGTGTTGACCGACGCGTGTGTGCCGCCGGCGGCCTCCCACGACGCGATGCGTTCGGCGACCGCGTCCGGGCCCTTGGTCGTGAACACCACGGCTTCGCCGCCGAACGCGTCGACCGGGCGACCCGCGGCGTCGACAAGTTCGCGCACGTGGTTCCACTGCTCGATCACGTTGTCCACCCGTCCGCCAAAGACAAACCCGTCACCGACGCGCGCGGCGCGCCCGAAGGCGCGCTCACCCCAACCGCCCAGCCAGATTGGGACGGGCGCGGTGGGCCGGGCGCGGTGCCGGCGCGCTCGATGCGATCGAAGCGACCGGTGAAGTCAACGACGGGTTCGGTCCACAAGCGACGCAACACTTCGATCTGTTCCTCTTCGCGCGCCCCGCGGGTTTTGAAGTCCTGCCCGAGCGCGTCGTACTCGACGTAGTTCCAACCGACGCCGACACCGAGTCGGAAACGGCCGCCGGAAAACAGATCAAGGTCCGCGACCTGGCGAGCCACGAGCGCGGTCTGTCGCTGCGGCAGGATCAGGATGCCGGAGAAGAAGTTGAGCCGCTGGGTCATACCCGCGAGGTAGGCGAACATCATCAGCGGATCGTGGAACGGATCGTGCTCGGTGTACGGACCGGTCAACGCCGGTTCGCGGCCCGCGTGCACCGCGCCGAGCACGTGGTCATACGCGAGCAGGTGGTCGTAGCCCAGCTGCTCGGTAGCGAGGCCGATGCGGCGAACGGCGTCGGGGCTTCCACCGAGCTCGATTTGTGGGTAGACCACACCTATGCGCATACGACAAGTGTTCACCATGGCAGCCGCGCTGATGTTCGCTGGCGCGTTCTTCGCCGCCTGTGGTGACGACAACAAGGACAGTGACAGTTCGGCGGTGGACACCACCACCACCGCGGCCGCGGCCTCGGGCACGGTGATCACGATTACGGCGACGGACTTCAAGTTCGATCAGACCGCGCTCACCGCCAAGGCCGGTGAAGCCGTGACCTTCACGCTGAAGAACGACGGCGAGAAGGAGCACAACCTCACGATCGAAGCGTTGAAGGTCGACAAGGACGCCGAAGAGGGCGAGTCCGCCAGCCAAACCGTCACGCCGACCGCTGGTACGTACGAGTACTTCTGCCACTACCACCCGGACGCGATGAAGGGCACTCTCACCGTCAGCTAACGGGCGCCACCATCGGCCACGGGCGCTCACGTTCAACCGCGAGAGCTACATCGAACAACAACGCGTCCTCAAAGTGACGCGCCAGCACCTGCATCCCGATCGGTAGCCCGTCCACCGTTCCCGCGGGAATGGACACGGCCGGATTGCCGTAGATGTTCGAGATGATCGTGAGCGCGCCCATGTTCACGAGGTCCGGGAAATACCGGCTCGCGAGCCCGAGAATGTTCGACGGCAACTGCGGCCGCACGGTCGCGGCGAGGCGCACTACGCCAAGCAGCCCGCGCACCGCGTACTTGCCCGCGTCGCTCGCCAAGGCCTTGTCGATCACGCTCGCCTGAGCCGCACTCGTCGACGCTTCCGCTCGGAAGGCCGGGCCCGGGTTCGTGGCCGAGATGATGAAGTCGGCCTGTTCGAACGCGCGCGCCATCGCCTCGTTCGCCTGGATCCGCTGCTCCTCCGCGCTCGCCGCGGTGTGGAGGTTGTACATCGTCTGAGACAGGAACATCCCGAAGGCGACCTCGTCGGTGAGATCGCCCGCGCACTTGGGCCACTTGTCGCCCATGTCGGCGAGCAGCGTCGCGAGATTGCCCATCGCCCACTGCGCCGCGAGGTTGGGCGGGTTCACGGTGACGTCGACTTCGACCATGCCGGTGTCGGCGATCAGCTGTTTGGCCTCGGTGCGGATGCGGTCTTCGACTCCGGGTTCGAGCGTGACCCCGCCCAGGTTCGGCACGATCGCGACGCGCTTGCCGGCCAAGTCGTGCGAGCCGAGGCCCGCTTCCCAGCCACCCGCAGAAGGAATCGTGGTGCCGTCGTAGGGGTCGAGGCCCGCGCAGACGTCGTAGTAACGCGCGGAGTCGCGCACCGAGCGCGACAGGTTGCCGAGCACGACGGTGTTGGGACGCATGAATGCGTTTGGCGCGCGAGTGATGCGTCCGAACGTGCCCTTGAACCCGAGCAGGCCGGTGTAGCCCGCGGGGATGCGGATCGACCCGCCGCCGTCGCCCCCGCTCGCGAGCGACACGAGGCCGCCCGCCACCGCGGCCGCCGAACCGGTCGAGCTGCCGCCGACGGTGCGCCCGTGACGCCACGGGTTGTGGGTGACGCCGTTGATCTTCGTGACGCTGACGTTGAGGCCGCCGAACTCGCTGGCCGTGGTCTGGCCGACGGGCACCACGCCCCGCGCGCGAACAAGCGCTGCGCGTGATGCGACGTGTAGGTGGCGACGCGGTCTTTGAACACGAGCGACGCCTCGGTGAACGGCCATCCCTCGACCGGGTCGAGTTCCTTGATCGCGGTGGGCACGCCGCCGAAGGGCAGCGACACATCCGCGGAAGCGGCCGCGGCGCGGGCTCGTTCGGGGTCAACATGCGCGAACGCGTTCAGATTCGACGCCTCAATGGCCGCGAGCGTCGCCTCTACTTCCTCAACGGGGGACCGATCGCCGGCGCGGAACGCCTCGACCAATGAACACGCATCGCCTTGCCAGGGGGTGTCAGACACGCGCACAGCATGCCGCTAACTGAGCAGCTTCGTCACCCAGGCGTCGACGGTCGGCGCCAGCTTCTTCGCCGCCGCCTTCGGGTTCGGTGACATCGCGACGATCGCGGCGGCCTCGTTCAGCATGCCGAGGAGCAGCTGCGCCGCGAGATGGGTGTCACCGGGGATGGCGTGACCGTCGCGTTTGGCCAACTCCAACGTGGGCGTCAATAGCTGCACGCACGCCGCCTCGTTGGACGCCCGCACCCACTGCGCGCCGAGCACCGCGGCGGCCTCGGTCAACAGGATCCGCACGACGGACGGGTCGGTGCACGCGTCGAGGTAGGCCCGACAGCTCAAGCGAATCTGTTCGTGCGCCGTGGTCGCCCGGCGAGCCGCCGTCACCACCGCCACCGCGAGTTCGGAGTCGAGTTCGGTCGCGACCGCTTCAAACGCCGCCTGCTTCGACTCGAAGTGGTGGTAGAGCGCACCCCGCGTGACGCCCGCCCGCTCCGCGATCTCTTCTCTCCCGGTCGCCGCGAACCCCTTCACCGTGAAGAGCTGACGGGCGGCGACGAGCAGCGCGGCGCGGGTGGTTTCTCGGCGTTCAACCTGCGTGGGCACACGCTGAGTATAACGCCCTTTACATGCGTGCTGCCCGCATGTAACTTGCAAAGCATGCCAACTCGCAATCGATCGGCCGACGTCTGCATCGTCGGCGCCGGATACGCCGGCCTCACCGCCGCCCGGCGCCTGAGCCAGGCCGGCCAGTCGGTCATCGTCCTCGAGGCGCGCGACCGTGTCGGCGGCCGCGTGTACTCGAAGCAGTCGGACACGGGCGTCGTTGTCGATATGGGCGGGACCTTCATCGGGCCTATGCAAGACCGCCTGCACGCGCTCAACAAGGAGATGGGCGTGTCCATCTTCAAGTCGAACCTCGAAGGTAAGAGCCTGCTCGCGAGCTACGGCAAGACCCGTCGCTACGACGCAACCAAAACGCCGCGCCTCAATCCCCTGGGGCTGGCCAGCTTCGGCCAGGCCTATCTGCGGCTCGACGCCATGGCCAAGCAGGTGCCGCTCGACGCGCCGTGGTCAGCACCGAAGGCGCAGGAGTGGGACAAGGAAACGATCGCGAGTTGGCTCACACGCGCCAACGTGCCAACCAAGACCGCGCGCGACCTACTCACGGCCACGTTCCGCGCGTTGTTCGCGTCGGAACTGAACGAGGTGTCGCTGCTGAACGCGGTGTTCCTCATCAACTCCGGCGGTGGCCTCACCAACTTCATGCAGGTCGACCAGGGCTACCAAGACAGTCAGGTGGTCGGCGGCATGCAGTCCGCCGCGAATGCAATGGCCAACGAACTCGGCGACGCGATCGTGCTGAACGCGCCGGTGCGGCGCATCACGCAGACCGATGCGCGTGGGACTGTCGAAGCCGACGCCGTCACCGTCACCGCGCCAAAAGTGATCGTCGCGATCCCACCCGCGCTGGCCGGCCACATCGTGTGGAACCCGATCCTGCCGAACGACCGCGCGATCCTGTGCACGCTCATGCCGGGCGGCACCGAGGTGAAGACGGTGGCCGTCTACGACGAGCCGTTCTGGCGCAACGACGGGCTGTGCGGGGCGTCGGCCGCGATGGACGACATCGCCGAAGTCACGCTGGACACGTCGCAACCGGACACGGGCTTCGGCCAGCTGGCGAGTTACGCCGCCGGTGCCAAGGCGCGCCAGTTGGCGCGGATGCCCGAGGCCGATCGTCACGCCGCGATCCTCAAGATCTTCACGGACCGTTTCGGCCCGAAGGCGGCCAAGCCCCTCGAGATCCTCGACATGAACTGGGTCAGCGAAGAATGGACGCGTGGTTGCTCGATGGCGCGCATGGGGCCGGGCGTGATCACGAACTTCTTCCACACCATCCGCGAGCCCTTCGGCCGGGTCCACTGGGCCGGCACCGAAACCGCGACGGTCAGCCACGGCGCGATCGACGGCGCCGTGCGCTCCGGCGAGCGTGTCGCGGCAGAACTTCTGGCAACTGGCGGTGCCTCGTAACGGAATCCGTTATGAGGCACCGCCAGTTCGTTTGAAATACCATCGGTATCTGTGAGCGAGGGTGACGACTTCGATCCGGGGCTGCCGCCCGAGAGCGACTTCACAGTTCTGCTGACGAGCGAGCAGGTCGACGCGTTCCATCGGGACGGGTTCACGTCGATCCCCCGCATCACGACCGACGAAGAGATCGAGTGGCTCAAGCCGATCTACGACCATCTCTTCGACACCAAGGGCGCGTTCAAGGGCGGCTACTTCGACCTGGCGCGTAAGTACGACCAGGCGGGTGAAGACCTCGTCCCCCAGGTGCTCGCGCCCGACGCGCGGTGGCCCCAGCTACGCAAGACCACCGCGGTGCGCAACGCGCGCGCGATCGCGCAGCAACTCATGGACGTGCCACGCGAAGACGTGAAGCAGTGGAGCCACATGATCCTTAAGCCAGCGCGGATCGGCGGCGAGCTGCCGTGGCATCAGGACGAGGCCTACTGGGATCCTGACTACCGCTACCGCGCCCTGGGCGTGTGGGTGCCGCTCGACATCGCGACAGTCGAGTCGGGTTGCATGCACTTCAAGCCCGGCTCACACGCGGGCGCAGTACTCGAACACCAGCACGTGAACGACGACCCCGAAGTGCACGGCCTGGTCGCGCCATCGGTAACCAACGACGGCGAGGTGGCGGTGGAACTACAGCCGGGCGGCGCCACGTTCCATCACTGCCGCACCCTGCACCGCACGCCGCCAAACATCACCGACCACGTGCGGCGCGCGTGGGCCAACGAGTTCCAGATCGAACCGGTCAAGAACGATGGTTCCGAGCCCGACCGCCCGTGGGTGCGCGCCGGCAACGCGGCCTGGGAACGCCGCGCGATCTTCCAGAACTAACGGCGCGTTTGGCCGAGGTCCTCGGGGATCCAGGTCTTGCCGGTGCGCTGATCGACCCAGAGCTTCCACGTGTAGTGGTCGCCCTCACCGCCGGCGTCGGGCGTCTGCATGTGCTGGGTCAACGCCTTGCGGTAGGTGTTGCCGGTGTTCGCCGTAGTCATGTGCGGCGTGGCGCTGTGGTGGAAGGTCACCGAGCCGCGACTGATCGGACACGCGACGGTGCGGGCCTCGTCGACCTTGTGCTCACAGGTGAGCAGGTCGCTCTTCACGCCGTCGACGATCTTGTGCTCGAGCACGCCGTCCTTGTGACCGCCGTCGATGAAGTGCATGCAGCCGTTGGTGATGTCGACGTCCTGCAGGGGGAACCAGCACGTGATGCCTTTGTCGTCGAGGTTGCGGCCCCAGTAGCCCTCGTCCTGATGCCAGTAGGTGGGCACGCTGCGGTCCGGTGGCTTGGCGAGGAACTGGCTGTACCAAAACTCGACGGGCTTGCCGAGCAGCGCCGAGCCGTATTCGACAGCCCACTTCCGGAACGCGGCGTCGTCGATCTCCGGCCAGGCCAACTGCGGGCCGGCCTGGATGATGCGAAAGGAACGGCTCTCGCGCTCTTCGTTTTCGCTCCAGGCCCAATCGAACGACAGATACTTCTCGGGGTCGTCGACGATCTTGTCCATGTAACCCTCGAGCTCGTCGAGGTCGGCCTGGGGTACGGCGTTTTCGACCACCAGGAAGCCGTGTTCGCGGAATGACGCAACCGCGTCTGCGTCAGCAACGGGATAGCTCATACAGATACCCACGGTATCAAGAGACTTCCAGCACGGTCATTCCGGTCCACCCATCTAACATCGCCCGCATGCCCCGCAAACGCCTCACGCGTGAAGAGAGCAAGGCGAAGACGCGTCAGGAGTTGCTGCGCGCCGCCAATCGCCTGTTTCTACGCAACGGCTACGTCGCGACGTCGCTGGCGAACATCGCCGAAGAGGCCGCACTCACCAAGGGCGCCGTCTACTCGAACTTCGAAAGCAAAGAGGATCTGTTCCTCGCGCTGCTGCAAGAGTCGGACCCCGAGTGGACCGCGCCGCACGACGTCACTGCGACTGCGGGCAAGGACCCGTCCGCCCGCGCGCAGAGCTTTGGCAAGTACGCCGCGTCACAGCGCCCAAGCCGGCGTCACGTCGCGATGTTCCTCGAAATGAACGCGGCCGCGTTGCGCAGCGAGCGCACGCGCAAGTGGGTGGCCACGCACAACGAGGCGTTCTTCGAGGCTTTCGGTGCCCGCTTGGGCGACGCGCTCGGATTGAAGAAGGCAGATCCAAACGTGCTCGGCTTCATCGCGCAGTCGCTCTACGTCGGCCTTCTGACCCACAGCGCGTTCAACGACGACGTGGATGACGCGACGTTCGCGCAGGCCTACGAACTGCTTGCTGGCCTCGACGGGTAGCCGAACATATTCAGATACCGTTAGTATCTGAATATGTTCGACGTAAGCAGCCTCACGAAAGTGTCGCCGGTGCTCGACAGCCGTGCGATCAGCTTCGAGAACATCACCGGCGAGCGCGGCGTCGGCGGCCAAGTGGCCAACGGCCGCAAGGGCATGCCCCAACGCATCATCAAGCAGGGCGAGACAGTGGTCATCGCCGACGTCGAGGGCCCGGCGACGATCCGCCACATCTGGATGACCTTTCCCGGCGCACCGCCCGAGCAAATGCGGGCGCTGCACATGGAGGTCTTCTACGACGACATGACCGAGCCAAGTATCTCGGTTCCCTGCCTCGACTTCTTCGGCGCCACGCTCGGTCGCCCCACGCCCATGAACACTGCGCTCACCGCGATTCAAGAGGGCCGCGGGTTCAACTCGTTCGTGCCGATCGCGTTCGGCCGGCACATCCGCATCGAGATCACGAACGCGTCCGATCGAGACATGTCGTTCTTCTACCAACTGGACTACACGCTCGGTGCCGGTGCAGACGATGGCTATCTGCATTGCACGTTCCGGCGTGAGAATCCGACCACGCTCAAGCAAGACTTCGTGATCGAGGAGGGTCTACGCGGGCCGGGTCGTTTCCTCGGCTGCGTCGTCGGCATTCGTTGCTTCGAAGGCCAGGTTTGGTACGGCGAGGGCGAAGTGAAGATCTACAAAGACGGCGACACCGACTTCCCGACCATTTGTGGCACCGGCCTCGAGGATTACGTCGGCACCGCGTGGGGCATGGGCCCGCACGTGTCGTTCTACGCCGGCTCGCAACTGGACGTGCGCCCCGCGGACTCGAACCCGAGCTTCTCGAACCCGGACTACTGCGGCTTCTATCGCTGGCACGTGGTCGACCCGATCATGTTCGAGCGCGAGATGAAGGTCACGATCCAGCAGATCGGTTACGACCTGTACTGGCAAGGCCAGGACGACCGCGTTGCGAGCGACGAAGCCGCGGGCCTCGTTGCGGGCAACGGCCTCACGTTGATGAACGGCGACAGTCCCCTGCCGCTTCTGGCCCACGGCATCGTCGAACGCGTCGACGACTACTGCGCCGTCGCGTTCACCGTCTGCAAAGAAGCGCAGGTCGTGCCTCGCCTCGACGTCGCCGCGGCCACCGCCGACATCAGCCGCAAGGACTACGAACCCATCCCGCCGCAAGAGGCGATGGCGTCAACCTTCACTCACAAGGAAGTCGAACATGCCTAACGCGACCACTACGCGGATCATCACCGACGAGCAGCTCGAGCAGTACAAGCGCGACGGGTTCATCATGATCGACGGGCTGCTGACGCCCGAAGAGGTCGAGCGGTACGGTAAAGCCGTCACCGCAGGCGTGAAAGAGCGCACGCGTGAGCACACGATTCCGCTCGAAGAGCGCACGAACTACCAAAAGTCATTCCTGCAATGCATGAATCTGTGGGAAGACCGTCCCGACGTCGCGCCACTCACGTTCCATCCGAAGATCTCCCAGGTTGCCGCCGAGTTGATGGAAGCCGACGCCTGCCGCGTGTGGCACGACCAGGCGCTGATCAAGGAGGCGCACGGCCGCAAGACCGACGCCCATCAAGATCATCCGTACTGGCCCATGCTCGAGACGGATTCGATCACCGCTTGGATCCCGTTCGTGCAGTCGACGCTCGCCAATGGCGCGCTCGGTTATGTGCCCGGTTCGCACACGATCGGGATGCGCAAGTTCGTCAATATCTTCTTTGGCGAACCGCAGGACATCCTGGCCGAGCCTGAGATTGCCAACACGCCGCCGGTGTTTGTCGAAGTGCCGCCGGGTTCGGTGGCGTTTCATCACGGGCTGACCGTGCACCTCGCCGGCGAGAACACCACCGACATCGATCGCTCCGTGCACACGGTGATCTATTTCGCTGACGGCAACACGCGTGGCTATCCGTTCCCGCACTTCTCGGTCGACCGCGGCAACATCCAAGTGGGCGAGCCGATCAACTCCGACGCGACGCCGATCGCGTGGCCGCGCCCGGCCGACCAGCCGATCCCACCGCTGCCGAAAGAGTCCTTCACCGTCGAACAGATCGTCGCCAACAAGGGCGCCGTTCCCCAGCGCGGCTAACGCACATTGTCCGGGGGGACCGTCGCGCTCGATGAAGAGGTCGCCGCCGAGGCGCGCCTGATTCTCACCAGCGCCGAAGCGATGTTGGCGAATGCACCAACGCCGATCGACCTGGGTGTCGACGCGGCGCGCGCAGCCGCCCGTGTGGCCGCCGATCCGCGCGACGAAACGGCGATCAACCGCATCGTCAATGAGGTACCGGTCCGCGTGTTCTCCATCGACGAACCCGACGGCGTGTACTTCCACATTCACGGCGGCGGGTGGAACACCGGCGCGTTCGACCTGCAAGACGCCCGCCTGCGCCGCTTCGCCGAGGCCTGCAACGTCACAGTCGTCAGCGTCGACTACGGGTTGGCGCCGGAGAACCCGTTTCCCGGGCCGGCCAACCAGTGCGAGGCGGCGGCGAGGTGGCTGTGCGCCAACGCGACGAAGGAGTTCGGCACCGACAAGCTGACCATCGGCGGTGAGTCGGCCGGCGCGCATCTCTCGGCCGTAGTGCTCATGCGGATGCGCGACGCGTTCGTCGGCGCGAACCTCGTCTACGGCATGTACGACCTCGCCCTCACGGACTTCGCGAAGCGGTGGGGCCAGCGCAACCTGATCCTCAACACGCCGATCATCGAGTGGTGCGTCGAGTCGCTGACACCGGGGTGGACTGAGGCGCAACGCCGCGACCCCGACCTGTCCCCGATATATGGCGATCTCGCTGGCTTACCGCCGGCGTTGTTCACGGTCGGCACCGACGATCCGACCCTGCACGACTCGATCGGCATGCACGAGCAGTGGAACACGGCCAACGGCAACGCGACCCTCGAGATCTACGAGCACGGCTTCCACGCGTTCAATCTCTTCCCGTCGAAGATGGGCGACGCGTCGAACCGATCCCAAGAACGATTCATTACGAACGCAGTGAAAGGACTCAGTCATGCATCTCACTGACGAGGAGCGGCGGAGCTACCAGGAGAACGGCTACCTCATCCGGAAGAACGCGGTACCGGCCGACATCATCGAGGAGTTCCGCGTCGCCACCGAAGAGTTGTGTGGCTCGATCGCCGCGAACGCGCAGGGCCACAAGTTCGTCGTGTCGACCGACTACGTCTTCCAGCCCGACGCCATGACAGGCATCTTCGTGAAATGGGAGCCCGGCGACGAACCGGTAGTGCAAGGCCTCGAACCCTTCGCGGATCTCCATCCGACGTTCATGAAGTACGAGATGCACCCGGCCTTCACCGAGCCCTGCGGCGACCTGCTCGGCCTCGCGCCCGACGATCTCAACATGTACACCGAGAAGCTCAACTTCAAGCGGGCGCGCAAAGGCGGCAAGTACGCGCTGCATCAGGACTACCCCTACTGGATCGATGTGGCTGACGACGCCGAGAACATGATCACGGTGTGGCTCGCCCTCGACGACGCTGACCGCAGCAATGCCTGTTTGGAAGTGCTTCCCGGCAGCCACAAGCTCGGCCGTGTTCCCGGCAAGGTCGGCGGTACCGAGTTCGAGGCGAACGAGATCGACCCCGATACGTTCGACAGCACCGGCATGATTCACGCCGAGGTTGAGGCCGGCGACGCCATTTTCTTCGGCCCGTTCCTGGTGCACCGCTCGGCCGCGAATACGTCTGACCGTGATCGCCGGGCGCTGCTCTACACGTACCAGAAGGCCGGCCAAAAGCAATCCCGCGACACCACGCGCGAATTCGTCAACAAGTTGGCGGGCGCCCGCGGCCAATGAAGTTCGGCATCTTCTACGAGCACCAGCTCCCCCGTCCGTGGGCTGAGGACAGCGAGCGTCAACTACTACAGGACGCGTTGGACCAGATCGAACTCGCGGACAAGCTCGGCTTCCACGCGGTGTGGGAGGTCGAACACCACTTCCTCGAGGAGTACTCGCACAGCTCCGCGCCCGAGGTGTTCCTCGCCGCCGCGTCGCAGCGCACGAAGAACATCCGCCTCGGTCACGGCATCATCCAGACCGCGCCCAACTACAACCATCCGGCCCGCACCGCCGAGCGCGTGGCCACCCTCGATCTGCTGTCCAACGGAAGAGTCGAGTTAGGCAGCGGCGAGTCGGCCACGCTCACTGAACTCGCGGGGTTCAACGTGGCGCCGGACGAGAAGCGCGACCAGTGGCGTGAGGGCTTGGAGGTGATGCTCGGATGCATGACCCAAGAGCCGTTCCCGGGCGTCGACGGCAAGTACGTGTCGATGCCGAAACGCAACGTGGTACCCAAGCCGATGCAGAAGCCGCACCCGCCGCTGTGGCTCGCGTGTTCGCGTCGCGAGACGATTCACTTCGCGGCCACGCTCGGCATGGGCGCGCTCACCTTCGCGTTCATCGACCCCGAAGAAGCCAAGACGTGGGTCGACGACTACTACGAGACGTTCGCGAACGAGGCGGTTGCGATCGGTGAGGCGGCGAACCCGAACGTGGCGTGCGTCACCACCTTCATGTGCTTGCCCACCGAAGAGCGCGCGATCCAAGCGGGCGTCGAGGGGTCGAACTTCTTCGGCTACTCGCTGCTCCACTACGTGCTTTTCGGCGAGCACGAGGGTGGCGGCGAACCACTGTGGGACCGCTACCGGCAGTTCGCGGACGCGACGGGCTTCTCGTTCGACGCCGCGGCCCAGTCCGTGCAGGACCTGTCGGCCAAGCCGGGTGACGACGAAGCGGCCGGCTTGCGCGGCGCAGTTGGGACGCCCGAACAGATCCGCCGCTTTCTCCGCCGCTACGAGGAGGTCGGCGTCGACCAAGTGATCTTCGTGTCGCAGGCGGGCAACAACCGCCACGACGACATCATGGAAAGCCTCGAGCTGTTCGGCACCGAGGTGCTGCCCGAGTTCGCCGAACGCGACGCCGTGAAAGAAGCCGAGAAAGCCAAGCGCATGGAACCAGTCATCGAAGCCGCGCTTGCGCGCAAGACCGACGCGATTATCGGGGCGTAGCTCGGGCATTTGCGGGGTTGTGCCGCCTAGAGCGCGATAACTCCGCAAATGCGCGGCGCTTAGCGGCGTGTGAGCAGTTCGAGTACCGCCGCCAACTGGCCTTGCGGGTCGCCCTGTTCGCCGAAGCGGCCGCCGACGTCGCTGAAACCGACGCCGGCGTAGAACAACGACTTCGCGCGGATGTCGGCTTCGTCGTGTGAGAAGCCGAGCAGCTCGAAGGCTTTGAGAATCGCGGCGAAGGCCAAGTCATCCGACGCCTGCATGGCCGCGTTGGCGCGTGCGTCGGTTCGCGACCAGTCCCGCATGGCGCGCTCGAGCCGGCCTAGCCGGTTGTCGTACGAGTACGCGACCGCATCGACGAGACTTTGCTTCGGGTCCTTCTGCGCCATCTCGGTGAACTGGTCGCGGAACATGCGCGCGCCGTCTTCGTAGTACTTGGCCATCGCGCCGAGGAACGCATCGAGGTCGGTGAAATGCCAGTAGAAGCTGCCCTTGGTGACGCCGAGACGCTCGCACAGCCGCTGGATCTTCACGCCCGTAATGCCTTCTTGCGACAACAGTTCGAGTCCGGCCGTGATCCAGTCGGTCACGCCCAGACGCGTTGTTTGGGGCGCAGTCATTCCTTAATGCCCATTCGCTTACGTATCTCTTCGGGCGTCATGCCAAAGTCGGCTTCGTCGAATATGAAGCGGATATTCGAGGTCTGTCCGCCGTAGCCGAGCAACACACCATCGGGCGACCAGACGTGCAACGACGAGTGGCCGTATCCGCCCACCGCCAGGTGGCCGTGCATCTCCATCAGCACCCATTCCGAGTCGGTCGTCGGACCGAATCGCATCGAGTTGTCGAGGCTGGTGCCGCCGCCCATTTTGCCGGCGCCGCGCGCGACCGCGGTCGGAGACATGTCCGCGAGGTAGCCGATGTTCGCGGGTGTCGCAGTTGCTCCGACGACGCGCGCCCACAACACGAAGGAGCCCTTCGTGCGCTTCTCTTCTTCAACGAGTTCGACCGCGCGGAACTCGGCCGCGTTGAAGAAGTTCGGGTTGTCGCGCATCCCCGGCGGCCCCGGGAAATAGTCGACCGCGTCGTCGGGACCCGGCACATGTGGCATGCCGACGAATTGGCCCTCGATGCCGCCTTCGCGCGGCAGCGCCGTCGACCCGATCGAGGTGAACATCAACTCACCGCCGACGTGGCCGGTCACCTGCACCTGGTTGATGCGTTTCCCCCGCGCGACGACGCGCGTGTCGAGTTCGATCACCGAACCGACCCTCGCGGTCGACACGTACTGCGTGGTGATCCAGACCGCCGGCGCGTCGGTGGCCGCCTCCATGCACGTTGTGGACGCCGCAATCGCGGTACCGCCGAACAATCCGCCGTCGGGACGACACAGCTTCATGTCCAGCGTGAAGCGACCGGTGATTCCGCCCTCGGTCTCATGGAACTCGAGCGGCACCAACGCCAGATCGGCCGCGCGGGGAAACGCCGTCAACGGATGCCGATTAGATGCGCTCGATGACCGTGCCGGAGCCGAGGCCACCGCCACAGCACATCGTGATCATCGCCCGAGTGCCGTCGCGGCGCTCGAGTTCGTGCAGCGCAGTGGTGAGCAAACGCGCGCCGGTGCAACCGACGGGGTGACCAATGGCGATCGCGCCACCGTTCACGTTGACGCGCTCGGGATCGGGCCCACATTCGCGTTCCCAAGCCAGCACTACGGATGCGAACGCTTCGTTGACTTCGAACAGATCAAAGTCGTTGATCGTGAGTCCGGTCTTCGCCAACAACTTGTAGGTGGCATCGATCGGGCCGGTGAGCATCATGACGGGGTCGACGCCGACCAGGCACTGGGCGGTGATGCGGGCGCGCGGCGTGAGGCCGAGCTCCTTCGCCTTCGACTGGGTCGTGAGCAGCAACGCGGCGGCGCCATCAGAAATCTGCGACGACGTACCGGCGGTGTGCACGCCGTTCTCGCGGGCGACGGGTTTGAGCGAGGCGAGCTTTTCGAGGCTCGTCTCGCGCAGGCCTTCGTCCTTGGAGACAACCTGGGTCTCGCCGGTGGGCTTGCCCTCCGCGTCGAAGATCGGCGCGGTGATCGGCACGACCTCGCGGTCGAAGCGACCTTCGTTCCACGCCTGCATCGCGAGCGTCTGCGAACGCAGGCCGAACTCGTCGGTGTCCTGGCGCGTGATGCCCCACTTGTCGGCGATGCGCTCGGCGCCCTCGAACTGCGAGGCGCTCTCGAACGGGTACGACGCCGACATCGGGAAACCGGGGCCCGCTTTGACCGCGGCACCGAGGCCGACGCGACTCATCGATTCGACACCGCACGACATCACGACATCGGCCGCGCCACTCGCCAACAAACCGGCGGCAAGGTTCGTGGCCTGCTGCGACGACCCGCACTGCGCGTCGACGGTGGTGGCCGCTGTGGTGATCGGCATGCCGGCGGTGAGCCAGGCGCCGCGGGCGATATTGAAGGTCTGCTCGCCGACTTGGCTGACACAGCCGCCGACGATCTGATCGACGAGCGCGGGGTCGAGGCCGCTGCGCTGCATGAGCTCGGTTTGCACCGCGGCGAGCAAGTCGACCGGGTGCACAGTCGAAAGACCGCCCGCCCGCCGACCAAGCGGCGAACGGACGGCCTCGACGATGACTACGTCATCGGACATGTGTGAACTCAGTCCGAGGTGACTTCGAGGATCTTCTTCTGAAGAGCCTCAGCCGCAGCGGGATCGGGGTTGGCAGCGCCCTGCATGGCCATCAGCTTGGTCATGTCGCCTTCGACCTTGATCTTGCCGCTCATGAACGCCTGCATGGCCGCCTGCTGGTTGCCGTTGATGAACATGTCCTTGGCCACGTCGTACGGCAGCGTCAGCTTGGTCGGCGCGCCCTCGAGCAAGCCGGTGTTGAACTGGCCGCCAGCGACGTGCAGTTCCTTGTCGCCTTCGGGGCCACCGGTGACGACCATGTTGATCTCCGCGGTCGGCGGCATCATGCCGCCGCCACCGGCTTCTTCGGCGATCTTCTTGACGTCTTCGAGCCAGGCGTCAGACAGGAACGGGTTGGGCATGGGTTTCTCCCTTTGAGAACGGTTGAAGCGGGGACCATACCCTACGGAATGGTCTGGTGCCCTCGGCCACGACCAGCAGTTACTCGCCCCTAGGATGCGCGGGCTCATGAAAATCGGGAGGGGAAAGCCGGGGAGGCGACGCGTCGAGCGTTTGGCGGCGTTCGCAGCGCTCATCGGTGCTGCCTGCGTGCTCCAGTTGGGCCTGGCCGGCGCGGACACCGTGCAGGCGCCCGCCGTCGTAAGCCGCGAGGCGTACTTTACCTACCCGATCACGCAGACGACTCCGTCGTTGTTGCGCAATGGGTTCCCACCGGCGACGGCCTGCCTCGTGGCCGGGCTCGCCGGAGTCCCCCAGCTGTGCGGCTCCGAAGTGCAACAAGTCTCCGCCCTGCTCGGCCTGACCGACGGGCTGCCACTGCCGATCACACCCGACGGCGACCTCGCCCAACCCATCGCGCTGCCCGGCACCACGCCGGTCGGGATGTTCGGCGGCCAGCCCCGCTATGTGTCGCTGGCCGCGTTGACCTTGCCGCAGCTCGCCTCCGGCCAACGCTTCGGCAAGTTCGAGCTCGTACTGCACCCCGACGGCTTCAATTTTGCGGTGGAGTCACCCGCGCTGCGCGACATCGTGTTGCAAATCGTCGCCCAGCTCGAAGATCAGGACCCGACGAAGGTCAGCGACGCCATCACGCGTGCGCTCACCGGCGAGGTGCCCCTCGCCACGCAGACCATTACCGGCATCGAAGCGTGCCCGGTCATCCAGCCGTGGAACGCCGGGCGCGGTCAGGGCGCGTCGTTGGACGGCTCGCGCCTGCCCGACGTCGACTGCCTCACCGGCACCACGGCCACGTTCGACGCCGCCGCGGGTACGTGGAACTTCGACCTGACGTTCGCCGCCCAAGCCTGGACCGAAGGAGTCGACGGCAAGGTGCTGGCGAACCAAGGAATCATGCTGCGCCCCCTCGGCGCACCGAACTTCGCCTACGGCGACCCCGACTTCTCCACGAACTGGGTCGTGTCGCTGGCCGACAGCACGAACACCAACGCCAGCCTGCGGCCGATCGTGCGGTACACGACCGTTACCGACGACACGGGCGCCGTGGTCGACCCCGGCGGGTCGGTCGACCTACCGGACTTCGTCGCCGGTGACGGCACACCGCTCGACTTCGGCCCAGGGCTCGACTCCGGTTCGGGTTCCAACCCGCGCGGTACAGGCAGCAACGGAGGCGCAGTGCGCCTGCCGCCGTCGCGCGTCATCGCGCGCAGCCACGGCTCGACGCCCGGATGGGTGTGGCTCGCGCTGCCGCTCGGTCTGATCGGCGCCTACTTAATGGAACAGTCGCTCGGCGCGACGCCCGCGGCCATGCGCCGCCGGCCCGGCGCTCTCACCAGATTGGAGGCCACGCGTGAGAAGGACTGAACGCCGCCTTGTCCCGTTCGTCGTCTGCATGTGCTTGCTCGCCGTTTTGACCGCCTGCGGTCAAAAGCCCGGTGTCCATGTCGCAAGCAACGCCAGCGCAAACGGCGCGTCCTCGAACGGTGCGACCAGCGACACCATCGCCGCCGGCGACGCCACCGACCTCGGGTCCGGCGATAGCACCGGCACGGTGACGAACGGCGGCGCCACCGGGGGTGGAACCGCAGGTGGTGGAACCGCCGGTGGCGGAACCGCAGGCGGAGGAACGGGCGGCGCGGGCACCGCGACGCTCAAGCTCACCGGCAAGGACCGCACCGGCGTTTCGGCCACGGCGATCAATCTTTCGGTGCACGCGCCGGTCACCGGTGCCGCTCCGCTTCCGGCGGAGTCCTTCGAGAAGTCCAATGACCTCTACTGGCGCTACATCACCGAGATCAAGGGCGAGAAAGTGCTCGGTCGGTCGAAGGTGAACGTGGCGTTCAAGGACGACAAGTACACGCCGAACACCGCGATCCAGGCCTGCCGCGAACTATCGGCATCGAGCTTCTTGCTTGTCGGCGCGGGCGGCACCGACCAGATCCAAGCGTGCGCGCAGTTCGCCGAGAAGTCGGGCGTGCCTTACTTCTCCCCCGGCGTCACCGAGGTGGGCCTCAGTGGCCTGAAGGATTACTTCGCGACCGGCATGTCGTACCCGAAGCAAACCGACCTGCTGGCGCAGTACGTCAAGAAGAACTTCGGCAACAAGAAGGTCGGGGCGATCATCACGAATACGCCGAACTTCGACGACGCGGCCGCGGAGTGGGACAAGGCGGCCAAGACGCAGGGCCTCAACTACTTCAAGACCCTGCGCCACCCAAAGGGCAACAACAGCTGGATCACCGCGTACGCCAGTGAAATGAAGGGCGCGGGGGTCGAGGTGTTGTTCATCCTCTCGGCGCCGGTGGACTACATCCAGTTCGCCCAGCAAGCCGGTACGCAGGGCTTCCGCCCGCAGTACGTCGGGGTCGGCATCAGCAAGGGTCTCAACGCGGTTCTCGGTGCCGGTTGTCCCGACGTCGACAAGGGCATCTTCTTCTCGCCGTTCCCCGGCCTCGACTGGGCCCGCAAGAACCTGCCCGAGTTCTTCAGCGCCGGGCAGAAGTTCGGTGCGCCGACCGACGACATCGCCTTGGCGCTTTGGGGCTTGGCCTCGGTCCAGTCCGAAGCGTTCAAGCGCTACGAGCAGGTCTACAAGAGCACCGACCTCACGCGCGAGGACTTCGTGAAGATGCTGCAGACCCAGACCGGCATCGCGACCAAGAGCAACCCGCAGCTGTCGTTCACGCCGACTGACCACTTCGGCGCCAACCAAGTGCACGTGTTGCAAGCGGACTGCGCGGCGGGCGAGCACAAAACGCTCGCCACTTTCGCCTCCGGGTTCTAAGCGCCGCCATGGAGACCGTGATCGAGGTCCTCGTATTCGGACTGCAACGCGGGGCCATCTTCGGCCTGGTCGGTCTGGGTTTGGCGTTGGTCTACAAGGCCACGCGGATTCTGAACTTCGCGCAGGGCGAACTGGGCACGGTGCCCGCGTTCACCGCGCTCATGGTGATGATCGGCTTTCACGCCGGCGGCGACAAGGTCGCGGACCGCAGCTTGTTGCTACCGGCCACGCTGCTCGCCGTCGTCGTCGGTGCCGCGCTCGGCGTCGCCCTTTACGCCGTGGTGATCAGGCCACTCGGCAAAGTGTCACCGGTCACCTCGCTGGTAGCCACCGCAGGCGTGGCGCTGCTGCTGACGACCGTCGAGATCAACGTGTTCGAGGCGCGGGCCCGCCGCTTCCCGCGTCCGGTGAACGGCGGCTTTCGTCTCATCGGTACGCAGGTCATCGTCGACTGGCACACCGTGGTGATCCTCGCCGTGCTCGCCGGAGTCGCACTGGCCCTCGCGGCGTTCTTCCGCAGCGCCCCGGGCGTGGCCCTGCTGGCCACGGCCGAAGATCCCTTCGCCGCCGAGTTGCAAGGCGTGCCCGTCGAGCGCATGCGCGCGATGGCGTGGGGCGCGGCCGGAGCGCTCGGTGCGCTCGCCGGTGTGCTCGGCGCGGGGGTGTTCGAAAGCCTCACGCCCGGTCTGGTCACGAGCACGTTCATGATCCCCGCGTTCACCGGCGTCGTACTCGGCGGCATCACCTCGATGGTTGGTGCGGTGGTCGGAGGCTTCGCCCTCGGCATCGTTAGCCAGGCCGCTATCCAAATCGTCACGACGTACAACCTCGACGTGCCGGGCCCACCACAGCTGGCCGTGCTCGTGGTGCTGCTCGCGGTGTTGATCGTGCGTCCCAAGGGCCTGCTGGGGAAGGCCGCATGAGACTCTCAGTCGGCAACGTCAAACCCTCGCGCCTCGCCGCGTTCGCGGTGATCCTCGGCGTGATCCTGCTGATTCCACAAGCGGTGCCGGTCGTGTACGTGAATGTGATCTCGCGGGCCGCGGTCTTCGGGATCATCGCCCTGTCGATGAACGTGCTGGTCGGCTACGCCGGACAGGCGTCGCTCGGCCACGCCGCGTTCCTCGGCGTCGGCGCGTTCGCGTCCGGCTATGCCCTCAGCGAACTCGGCATGCCCTTCGGCGCCGCGATGGTCGTGGCCGCGCTCGTCGGCGTGGTCGCTGCGCTCGTGCTCGGCGGCGTGGCGTTGCGCGTCAGCGGTCTCTACCTCGCGCTCGTCACCATCGCGTTCGGCCTCTTCGCACAAGAGACCCTGTTCAACATCCGCTTTCTCACCGGCGGCGGCGCCGGACAGGTCGCCCCCCGGCCGTCGCTGTTCAGCGGCGACGTGGCTTACACGTACCTGTGCATCGGCGTGCTCTTTCTCGTGCTGATCTTCGACTGGCGCCTGCTCGCGAGCAGGCCGGGCCGGGCGATCCAAGCGCTGCGCGACGACGAGCGGGTCGCCGCATCGTGGGGTATCGACGTCACCGGCCACAAGCTGATGGCGTTCGTGATTTCCGGCGCGCTCGCCGGCATCGGCGGCGCGTTGTTCGCGTCGATCGAACAAATCGTTTCCAAAGAAGACTTCGGCCTCAGCCTGTCGATCACGTTCCTGCTGATGACGGTGGTCGGAGGCGCTGGCAACCGCTGGGGGGTCATGCAAGGGGGCGTGCTCTTCGCGGTATTGCCCACGCTGCTCGATCGCACCCACGCGAACTTCCACGTGTTCCCGTTCACCGCGCTCAGTGCGACGTGGGAGCCCGCGATTGGCGCCATCTTGTTGCTGCTCACCCTCACGCTGTTCCCGGGCGGCATCGCGCAACAGCAAGGCGCGCTGATGAGTTGGCTCGGCGGTGGGCCGTTCAAGCGCGACCCCGACGCGCACACCCCAGCGCAGGGAGGAGGCATGGGTGCCCGGCCGTGACCTAACCGATCCGCTGCTAGAGACCGATTCGGTCGGCATCCGCTTCGGGGGCCTACAAGCGCTGTCCGACGTGACGCTGCAAGTGGGACCCGGCGAGATCGTCGGCATCCTCGGGCCGAACGGCGCTGGCAAGACCACGCTGTTCAACTGCGTGTCGGGCTTCTACACACCAACGCGCGGAAAGATCCGCCTGTTCGGCGACGACGTCACTGCGCTCAAGCCCGAGGCGCGCGCGCAACGCGGCCTGGGCCGCACCTTCCAGAACGTCGGCCTCGTTCGTAGCTTCACCGTGCTCGAGAATCTCATCGTCGCCCAGCACGTCAGCGTGCGCTCCAACGGCTTGTCGTCGATCCTGGGCACGCCCGCGGCGCGCCGAGAAGAGAAGTTGTTGCGCAAGCGGGCCGACGATGTCTTGGAGTTCATGGGCATCGGCCACATGCGGGACCGGTCCATTAGCGGTCTGCCCTACGGCACGCTCAAGATGGTCGAAGTCGCCGCGGTGCTGGCCACCGACCCCTCGGTGCTCATGCTCGACGAACCGCTGGCCGGCGCGAGCGGTGAAGAGGGCAGCGCCTTCTGCGACCGCGTCGAGCAGATGCGCGACGAACTCGGCCTGTCGATCATCCTCATCGAGCACCACGTGCCGCTGGTCTTGCGCACGTCGGACTACGTGTACGTCCTGAACTTCGGCGCGCTGCTGGCCGAAGGCGTGCCCGACGAAGTGCGCGACAACGTCGCAGTAGCCGAGGCCTACATGGGCGAGGGGGCGAGCACCCTTGCCTGACGCCATGGTCGAACTCGACGACCTCACGGCCGGATACGGCGCGCTGCCCGTGCTGCACGGATTCTCGATCTCGGTCGAGCCGGGTCACGTTGCCGTGCTGCTCGGTTTGAACGGCGCCGGCAAGTCCACCGCCGTCAAGGCGCTGTGCGGCGCGGTCACTCCGACGGGCGGCGCCATTCGCTACCGCGGCCAGGAAATCTCCGGCTGGTCGACGGCGACGTGCGTGAAGAACGGCATCGTGATGGTGCCCGAAGGCCGTCGCGTGTTCGGCGACCTCAGCGTCGAGCGCAACCTGCAAGTCGGTTCGTGGACGCAGCGCCGTAATCACAAGTGGGTCAACGAGCAGCGCGAGCACGTGTACCGCGTGCTGCCTCGCCTCGACGAACGCCGCAGCCAGTTGGCCGGCAACCTGTCGGGCGGCGAGCAACAAATGCTCGCCATCGGCCGCGGGCTCATGGCGAACCCGCAAGTGCTGGTGATCGACGAAGCCTCACTCGGTCTCGCGCCCGTGATCGTGAAAGAGATCCTCAAGATCGCCCGCGGCTTGGCCAACGAAGGCACCACGGTGATCCTGGTCGAGCAAAACGTGGGCGCCCTCGAGGTGGCCGACGTCGGCTTCTTCGTCGATCAGGGCGTGGTTACCGCGACGCTGCGCGGCAAGCAGTTGCACGACGGCGACCGCATCCGGTCGCTGTATCTCGGCTAGCTGATTAGCTGGCTTTGCGCGTGCGCGTCGGGCGTGCGACGGCTTCTTTGATCTCGGTGTCGCGGGTTTCGAGCATGGTCTCGAGGCGGTTCAACAACTCGGCCTGATCGGCGCGACGGGCCTGCACGTTGATGACGGTGAGGCCGGAGCCGACGAGCGCGAGCCCGGTCAGCCCGCCGGAAAACAGGTACGGCAGCTGGCCCTGAACGAAGTCCTTGCCCGCCGCGCCGTTCCAGGCGAGGAACAGTGCGATGAAGCCGGCGACGACAAGCAGTACGCCGACGCTGACGGGAGAACTGCTGGCCCACTTACGCATGCCTGAATTAGAGCACTTTCGAGAGGAACGATCTGGTCCTTGGCTCCTGCGGGCTGGTCAGCAACGCCTTCGGAGTGCCCCGTTCCACGACCACGCCCTCGTCGATGAAGACCATCTGATCGCCGACCTCGCGCGCGAAACCCATCTCGTGGGTCACGACCACCATCGTCATGCCGTCCCTGGCCAGCTGCTTCATCGCGTCGAGCACCTCGCCGACCAACTCAGGATCAAGAGCACTGGTCGGCTCGTCGAAGAGCATCAGCTTCGGTTCCATCGCGAGCGCGCGTGCGATCGCGACGCGTTGTTGTTGTCCGCCGGACAACTGCGCGGGATAGGCGCCGGCGCGGTCGGCGAGGCCGACGCGGTCGAGCAGTTGGCGGCCGCGTGCCTCAGCCGCGACGCGGTGCTCACCGCGCACATACAAGGGAGCCTCGATGATGTTCTCCAGCGCCGTGCGGTGCGGGAACAGGTTGAAGCGCTGGAAGACCATCCCGATCTCGGACCGGCGCCGCGCTGACTTCCTTCTCGCGCAGTTCGACCAGGCGGTCGCCATCTTGGCGGTAACCGATCAACTCGCCGTCCACGAGCAGCAGCCCGGCGTTGATGCGTTCGAGGTGATTGATGCATCGCAGGAAGGTCGACTTGCCCGAACCAGACGGCCCGATGATCACCGCGACTTCACCGCGAGCCACGTCGAGGTCGATGCCGCGCAGCACTTCGGTGCGCCCGAAGCGCTTGTGCACGCCCGCGGCGTGCAGCATCGGCGTAGGTCCACTCATCGCCGGAACGCCCGACCGTATTTGCGTTCCAGGAAGTACTGGCCGATTGACGCGATGGTCGTCAGCACGAGGTACCAGATGCTGGCCACGATCAGCAGCGGCAGGACCTTGAGGTTGGTCGAGTAGATGTCGCCCGAGCGGCGCAGCAGTTCGCCATACGTAACCACTGACGCGAGCGACGACGTCTTGAGCATCGCGATGAACTCGTTGCCCGTCGGCGGCAGGATCACGCGCATCGCCTGCGGCAAGACGATGCGGCGCATCGACATGCGCGACGTCATCCCGAGCGCGGACGCGGCCTCAACTTGTCCATCGTCGACGGAAAGGATGCCGGCGCGGATGATCTCGGCCATGTAGGCGCCTTCATTGAGGCCCAAGCCGATAAGCGCCGCCGTGAACGGCGTCATGAACTCGACCATTGGCGTGGTGAACAACACCACGTGCGTGAAGGGGACTTGGAGTGTGAGGTTGTGGAACACCGACGGGACGCCGTTGAACCAGAAGAACAACTGCACGATCACCGGGGTGCCCCGGAAGAACCAGATGTAGAACGACGAGATCACACCGAATACCGGGTTCTTCGACATGCGCCCGACGGCGAACACCAGCCCGAGCGCGAGCCCCACCAACTGGGCCAGCACCGACAAGATGATGGTGTTGCGCAGGCCTTCCAGGATCAGCGCGTTGAACTGGTACTTCCGGATCGTGGCAACGTCGAAGAAGTCCGCATTGACCGCGGACACCACCAGCCACACGACCACGAGCGCGACGGCCGCCGCGCTGATCCACCGTCCCCAGTGTCGCTCCGCGACGGAACGGATCTCAGTAGGTGTCTCGGTAACTACGCGCCGCCGTTGAGCGCGGCGGTCTTCAACGCGCCGGCGGTGACGTTCCACTTGGCCAGGATCTCGTCGTAGCGGCCCGACGCGATGATCGCTTTCAGCGCGTTTTGCAGCGCGTCGCGCAACGCCGGCTGCGTGCTCGGCACCGCGATGCCATACGGGCCCGAGCCGATCTGTTCACCGGCGACCTCGAAGTCCTTACCGTTGTTCGAGGTGAGCGCGTTGTACGCGGCCACCGGGAAGTCCTCCAGGTTGGCCACGGCGCGACCGTTCAGTACCTGCTGCACCGCGTCGGCGTCCTTTTCGAAGGTCAGCACTTCGAGCGGCTTGCCGGACGCGGCGCACTTGGTCACTTGCGGGCCGAGGATGTCGGTCTCCTGCACCGTGCCCTTCTGCACTGCGACGGTCGTGCCGCACAGGCTGTCGACCGACTCGATCTTCTTGGGGTTGCCCTTCTTCACCAGCATCGAACTGCCGGCGAGGAAGTAGTCGATGAAGTCCACGCCGTTGCCGCGCCGTTCGGACGTGTCGTTCATCGCCGACATGATGATGTCGTAGCGACCCGAGTTCAGTGAGCCAATCAGACCCTTGAAGTCCGTGTCGTTCGTGAACTTGAAGGTGACGCCGAGTTCTTTGCCCATGGCCTGCGCGATGTCCCAGTCGACGCCGTGAATCGTCTTGGTGCCTTCCTCGTAGAACTCGATCGGCGGATATTCGATGTCCGAGCCCACGCGGATCACGCCGCTTTTCTGGATCGAGTCCGGCAGCGTTTTGCCGAGCGCCGTGAGCTCAACCGCGGCTTTCTTGTCGCCGTCGCTATCGCTGCCGCACGCCGCGCCGAGGCTCGCGAGCAACGCCACGACCACCACGAGTGTCTTCATACGAACGAGTCGCTTCATGCCGAGTAGTTGAGCACGCAGCCGCGCAACCGCGCCGGAATCCCGCGTTACGGGACGACGACTTCGCAACGAATGCCGGGCGCGCGGGCCAGGCGCGCATCGACAGTGATGAGCGGAGAATCGAGCCGTTCCGCCAGCGCCACATAGGACGCGTCGTATGCCGTGAGGTTGTGCCGCAGCGCCCAAACGCGATCCGCATACTCGTACATCGCCCAGTACTCAATTTCGAGTTCGAGCACGTCCGCTATCGCCTCGACGGCCCGCTCGCCCGAGATGAAGGACTGCAACTCCGCGTTCCGAAGGGCCTGGACCGTTTCGAACAAGGCCAGATGGGGAGCGTGCACATTCGCACCGTCGAGCGCGGTCGCCACTTCGATGCTGCGGTCACCGCCCACGAGCAACTCGACAAGAGCCGACGCGTCGCAGACGAGATCAGTGCGAGGCACGGTCCTGCCGAATCAACTCGACGGTTCGCTCTCGCGAGAGACCCGGACGCGAACGGTTCCTCGCCACGATTCGCGCGAGGACGTCGTCTGACGTTTGTCGCGATCCGATCTCGATCAACTCGCGCAGGAGGTATTGCTGCATCGATTGACCGAGTCTCGCCGCGCGGGCGGCTAACTCGTCACGGGTCTTCTCGGGAACATCGCGAACCGTTATGGCAACACCCATGCCTGCATAGTAGCTGCATTTTGCAGGCGAAGTGCAGCTACTTGCGTTTGTACTCCGGGGGGCGCTTCTGGAGGAACGCGGCGGCGGCTTCTTGTTGGTCGGACGCGTAGGACGACAGGATCTGCGTGCGGTTCTCGAGGTCGATGCCGGCCTGGAGGCTGCCCACCTCGCGGTTGGCCCACGACACTTCCTTGGTCATCCACACACCGAACGGCGAGTTCGCCGTGATCTGGTGCGCGACGTTGAGCGCCGAGTTCACCGCCTCACCGTCGGGCACCACTTCACTCACGAGGCCGTACTTGTCGGCCTCGGCCGCGCTGATGAGCCGGCCCGTCAACATCATCTCGGTGGCCCGCGACGCGCCGATGAGCCGCGGCAGCAACCAGCTCACGCCGACGTCGCAGCCGGACAGACCGATGCGCACGAACGCCACGTTGAACCGAGCGCTCTCGCTGCACACGCGCACGTCCGAGGCGAGCGCGAGCGCGAGTCCGCCGCCCGCGCACGGGCCGTTCACCGCGGCGATCACAGGCTGGCGCAGCGCCCGCAGGCGCGGGATCAGTCCCGCGATGTGTTGTTGCACGGCGAGCCCACTCGCCGGCCCGCCCCAACCCTTCTGTCGCGGCGCGGAACCAAAGCCGGTGAGGTCGAGGCCGGCGCAGAAGCCCCGTCCCGCGCCGGTGAGGACCACCACACGGCACTCCGGGTCGTCCTCGATCTCGTCGCAGCGTTCGTAGAGCCGGCCGACGAGTTCGTCGTTCATGGCGTTCAACTTGTCGGGGCGATTTAACGTGAGCTGCGTGATCTCGGGGCTGAGCTTTTCGAGCAGCACGGTGTCGGCGGAGTCGGTCGAGGCCATTGTCATTTTCCTAACAGGTCGCTACGGTAAATAGCCGTGACACCAGCACTCACAGCCGAACAGCGGCAGGCGTATAAGACCGACGGGTTTATCAAGATCGCGGGCTTCGCGTCGCAAACTGTCTGCGACGCGATGTTGCAGAGTGTGATCGAGATCTCCGAGCGCAAGGCGGCCGACGGGTGGGACGCGGGCGCCGGGCTGCTGCTACCCGAGGCGAATCTGCGCGGCAACGAGGGCAAGCCGGCCGAACTCGTCTCAAAAATTTTCAAGCTGCACCGCGAGCCGGTATTCAACGAGTTCGCGGTGAGCGACGCTGTCACCGCGATCGCCGCGCAATTGATCGAGGAGCGCGACATCGACTGCTTCTTGTCGCAGTTCATCTTCAAGAACCCTGGCGCGTGGGGCCAGCCCTGGCACCAGGACAGCTACTACTTCCCGTTCGATCCGCACGGCCCCGTCGTCGGAATCTGGCTGGCCGTCACGGCGGCCACGCTCGAGAACGGTTGCCTGCACGTGTTGCCCGGCAGCAACCACCAGCCCATCCACGAACACATCGAGGACCGCCGCCCCGGCGCCAACCTCGGCTACGTCGAGATCGTCGATCACGACATGAGCGACGCGATCCCCGTCCTCATGGACCCGGGCGATCTACTCGTCTTCGACAGCCACTTGATGCACCGCTCGACCGACAACGAGTCCGCCGGGCTGCGCGCCGCGATGGTGTACCACTACGCGCAGGCGGGCACGGTCGACCGTTCGAACAACTTGGTCAACGACTGGATGCCGGCGCGACGCTCCGAATCGGTCAGCGCCTGACGCGGACGTTGCCGTAGCGGTGCTGCGTCTCGGACACGGTTTGTTCGCGCGTCCAGTGCAGTAGCTCGAGCCGGCCGACAGAAGTGACGGGCGCGTCGTCGATCGGAATGCCGAGTTCGTCGCCACGCGTGTACACGGCGTCGCTCGTGCGGCCGAGCACGCGCACCTTCGACGGCTTGATCTCGGCGACACGGTCGATGAAGCCGGCTTCGTCGTCGCGCGACACCACGATCGGCACACCCGCCACCTTCGCCGCGAGCCGACATCGCTCGACGTCGTCCGCGTTCGATCCGTCGCCCACCAGCACGACCACCGGTCGATAGAAGGGTTGGTACCGGAACACGTTCGACTCCGCGGTCAGGCCCGACGGATCGTGGTCGACGGCGAAGTGTTCCGCCCACGCCGCGCTGTACTCATCGAACTGTGCGCTGGCAACCGGCTGTGAGCCGGTTGCGAGCGCACAGTTCGTCGTTGGGGTGGTCCAGCGGCCCATGGTGAGGACGTAGTTGGGACCACCGGCTTTGGCGGCGGGACCCATGACCGAGCGCTTCCAACCACCGAAGGGTTGACGGCGCACGATGGCGCCGGTGATCGGGCGGTTGACGTAGAGGTTGCCGGCGTCGACGCGGTCGGTCCACCGCGCCACCTCGATCGGGTCAAGCGACTGCAGCCCCACGGTGAGGCCGAACGGTGTCGCGTTCTGCAACGCGATCGCGTGCTCGAGGTCGTCGGCGCGCATGATGCCGAGGACGGGCCCGAAGCACTCGGCGAAGTGAAACCACGAGTTGGGTCGCACGCCGACTTTCACGCCCGGCGTCCAGATTCGATCGTCGATCTGCGTGGGCTCGACCAGCCAGCGTTCGCCCTCGTCGAGCGTGGTGAACGCCCGCAAGAGGTTGCCGGCGGCCGGCCCGATGAGCGGGCCCATCGTCGTGTCGAGGTCGGTCGAGTCACCGACGCGCACACTGCGCACCGCGTCGGCCAGTCGTTCGAGGAACCGCGCGTCGTCGTACACCGAAGCTTCCAAGATCGCCAGGCTGGCGGCCGAGCACTTCTGCCCGGCGTGACCGAACGCGGATCGCACGATGTCGCGTACGGCGCCGTCGAGGTCGGCCGCCGCGGTGACGACGATTGCGTTCTTGCCACTGGTCTCGGCGTGCAGCGCCAGTTGCGGTTTCCAATTACGGAACAGCCTGGCCGTGTCCGACGAACCGGTCAGCACCACCGCGTCGACGTCGTCGTGGGTGATGAGGTGTTGGCCGGCGTCATCGTCGTCGCACGGCAGGTACTGCACGACGTCGCGTGGTACGCCACCGCGGCGACACTGCTCGACGATCATCTCGGCGATCAGCCGCGTCTCTGGTGCCGGCTTGAGGATGACCGTGCTGCCCGCGGCCAACGCCGCGAGCACGCCGCCGGCCGGAATTGCGTACGGGAAGTTCCACGGCGACGCGACCACCGTGACACGATAGGGCTCGAACACTGCACCCGCAGCAGTGAGCGCGTCGATGGTGGCGTTGGACGCCGCGTAATAACGCGCGAAGTCGATCGCCTCGGATACCTCGACGTCGCCCTCGCCCACTGTCTTGCTGGCGGTGAGCGCCATCGCCGCGATCGTGTCGCCGCGGTCGTGGCTCATCTCTTCGGCCACCCGTCGCAAGACCGCGGCCCGTTCAGCGGACGGGCGCGCCCGCCAGGCGTCGGCGGCGGCGACCGCCCGCGCGACACGCCGGTCCACATCGTCAATCGTCGGCGCGGCCCGGACCGATCGGCACGGCGCCCGCCAATGTTCGAGCCGGTCCCGAATCCACCGCCGGTTCACGGCCGACGTGAAGTCCGTGTCCGCCTCGTTCTCAAATTCCCGACTTCTGGCGTGTGGGGTCGGGAGGTCCCGACCCCACACGCCAAAAGTCGGGGGATGGGGGGTGGTGCGGTCCGCGGGTGGGCCGACGCGGCGGGGGCGCGAGGGCGGCAGGTGGCGGTCGTCGACGGCGCGGAGGAACCGTTGCTTTTCGGTTTCCCACGCGTCACTGCCGACCTCCATCGTGAACAGGGAGTGCAAGAAGTTCTCGGGTGTCGCGTTCTCGTCGAGGCGACGGGCGAGATATGCGACGGCCGGTTCGAGGTCGTCATGGGGCGTGGCCGGCCCGTAGAGCAACAGCGCGCCGGCGGCGTCGGCGACCGCGGCCGACTGTGGCGGCGCCATGCCTTCGAGCATCTCGATCTCGAGTCGCGCCTCCGCGTGAAGGTGTTGGCGCAGCGTCAACGCCCACGCGATGTCGAACAGGTTGTGCGACGCGACGCCCACCCGCACCGCGTCGGCGAAGCGGGCGTCGAGCACCGCGTCGAGCATGCGCTTGTAGTTCGCATCGACGGCGGCCTTGTTGTCGAAGGGCGCCGCCGGCCATCGGTGCATCTCGGCGTCGACGTGTTCCATGGCCAAATTCGCGCCCTTGACGATGCGGATCTTGATGCGACCACCACCGGCGGACCGGCGGGCGGCGGCCCACTCGCATAGGTCGACCAACGCCGCGTACGAGTCAGGCAGATACGCCTGCAACACGATGCCGGCGTCGAGGCCGATGAACTCGTCCTCGCACAGCGCCTGCTTGAACGCGGCGATCGTGAGATGCAGATCGCGGTACTCCTCCATGTCGAGGTTCACGAACTTCGGCGGGTCGGCCTTCGCCGCGGCGCGGTACAGCTCGCGCAGCCGCGCCACGATGCGCTCTACCGACGCATCGAATGCCAGCACGTCGAGCTGGCTGCAGATCGCGGAGATCTTCACCGACACGTAGTCGACGTGGGGCCGCTCGAGCAGCGCGATCACATCGGCGACGCGCCGACGCGCCTCGTCTTCGCCCAGGATCGCCTCGCCGAGCAGGTTCACGTTGAAGTGCACGTGCTCGGACCGCGTCACCCGGCTACGCAAGTCGGGCTCTTCCGCCGGCAGCAGCACCGTCGCGGTTTCTTTGCGCACCCGCGCCGCCACCATCGGCATCACAACGTTCGGCACGAACCGCGACGCCAAGCCGCCGGCGTGCAACAGCACACGGTCGAGCGGGCCGAGGAACGGGGGCAAACCTTCGCCGACGAGTTCACGGAAACGCGCCGCGGCCCGTGCGTGATCGTCGATGCGCAACACCTCGTCGGCGAGCTCGAGCGTGAACAGCCGGCTGCGGTCGTCGCCCAGCATCCGGGCCAGGCGGCGCCGATGACGACGCTGGCTCCGGGTTTCGATTTTCGACGCGGCCCGCAGCAACTCGGCGGCCAGTTCGACCGCTTCTGCCGCCAGGACCTCGTCGCGCGTACTCACGTCTGTAGCGCGTGAACGCTTTCGACGACGCGATCAATTCCCCACTGCAGATCGACGTCGCTGATCGTCAGTGGCGGCGACAGGCGCAGCGTCTGGCCGTGCGTGTCTTTGGACAGCAGGCCGCGGGTCATCAGGTCTTCGGCCATGGCGCGAGCCGTACCCACTTCGGGGGACAGGTCGACACCGGCCCACAGGCCCCGGGTGCGCACGGCTTCAACGCCGAGGCCACGCAAGTCGAGCAACGCGTCGCGCAGCATCGGCTCGAGCGCGGCGGCGCGCGCGAACAGCGAACCGTCGCGGACTAGTTCGATTACGGCCATACCGACGGCGCACGCCAGCGGGTTGCCGCCGAAGGTCGAGCCGTGCGAGCCCGGCGTGAGCACGTCCATGACGTCCCAGTTCGCCACGCACGCGGAAAGCGGCATGATGCCGCCGCCGAGCGCCTTGCCCAGGATGTAGATGTCGGGCACGACGGCGTCGTGGTCGCAGGCGAACAGCGAACCGGTGCGACCGAAGCCGCTCTGGACCTCGTCGGCCACGAGCAACACGTTGTATGCCGCGCACATGTCGCGCAGGCCGGTCATGAAGCCGGGCGGCGGGATCAGCACGCCGGCCTCGCCCTGAATCGGCTCGACCAGCACCGCGGCGACCGTGTCATCCATGGCGCGCTGCACGGCGGCGAGATCGCCGTAGGGCACGCGCCGAAAACCCGGAGTGAACGGGCCGAAGCCGTCCTTCGAGTCGTCATCGCTCGAGAAGCCGACGATCGTGGTGGTGCGCCCGTGGAAGTTGCCGTCGAACACGATGACCGTGGCCGCGTTGGGCGCGATGCCTTTGCGTTCGTAGCCCCAACGCCGCGCGATCTTCAACGCGGTCTCGACCGCTTCCGCGCCGGTGTTCATCAACACCGCGGCCTCTTTGCCGCAGAGTTCGGTGAGCGCCGCGGAGTACGGGCCGAGGACGTCGTTGGAGAACGCGCGCGAGGTCAGCGTCAACTTGTCGAGCTGCGCGTGCGCGGCCGCGACGAGAGCGGGATGACGATGCCCGAAGTTCATCGCCGAATACGCACACAGCATGTCGAGATAGCGGTGGCCGTCGACGTCGGTGACCCACGAACCTTCGCCGGTTGTAAGCGTCACCGGCAACGGCTTGTAGTTGTGCGCGGCGTGGCGCCATTCGAGGTCAACCGGCGTGGCCAACAGATCGGTCATCGAACGCCTCCCCGTAGTTCGAGCGTGCAGCACTTCACGCTGCCGCCCGACTTGCGAAATTCCGACAGGTCCACGGGCACTGGCTCGTAACCGCGGGCGCGCAATGCCGACGCGAAGTTCGTCGCGCCCGCGGACATCACCACGTGGTGACCGTCGGAGAACGCGTTGCAACCGAACTCGGCCGCGTCGGCATCGTCCACCAACACCGCGTGCGGGAAGCGGGCGCGCAACCACTCGCGCGACCCGTCGTCAAAGGCCGATGGGTTGTACGCCACGTTGTCCTCCGACAGCACCGCCAGCGCGGTATCGAGGTGGTAGTAGCGCGGGTCGACGAGACGCAACGACACGACGTCGATACCGAGACGGGCCCGAACCTCTTCGTGCGACGCGATGTCGGTGCGAAAGCCGAACCCGGCGAGCACTTCGTCGCCGACCGTCGCGAAGTCGCCCTCGCCTTCGTTCACGAACGCCGCCTCGCCGTGGGACACGAACCCATTGGCCGCGAACCATTTCGCGTACGGATCCTCTTCGCCCTGGCGCTCCGCGAACTTGAAGCGGGCGGGATACACCTGACCGTCGATCACGAGCCCGCTGTTCGCGGCAAACACCATGTCGGGTAGGCCGCGCACCGGCTCGATGAACTCGATCGCGTGGCCGAGCTCTTCGTAGACGCGCACGAGCCGGTCCCACTGCTTGAGCGCCCGCCGATGATCAACCGGGATCGTCGTGTGCATCCACGGATTGATCTCGTAGGACACCGCGAAATACTCGGGGCGACACATCAACAAATGACGGGGGCGGTATGCGTCACCCGCCGTTTCACCGTGGCGGACAAGCGCATCAACAGACATACCTCGACGGTACGGTCGGGGTTCGACGCGAACAACCCGTCAACGCTGCGTTCTATGCTCGTTCTAGTGTGCGAACGTGCCTATTCAAGCAAGAACGTTGCGTCTGAACGATGGCTGACGCAATTGATCGGAACATCATCTCCCTCCTCGTCGAAGACGCCCGGCGCTCGTTCAACGACATCGGAGCGCGGGTGGGCCTCTCGGCGCCGGCGGTCAAGCGACGGGTCGACCGCCTCGAACAGGACGGCGTGATCCGCGGGTACGCCGCCATCATCGACCGGTCGATCGACGGCACCACGATGGAGACCCTCGTCGAGCTGTACTGCGGGGGCCGCACCGCGCCCGGCGACATCCGCTCGATCGTCGAGCAGTTCGACCAGGTGGTCGAGGCGTTCACGGTGAGCGGCGACGCCGACGCGGTATTGATGTTGCGCACGCGTGACATCGCGGAACTCGAAGACACGCTCGAACGCATCCGCGCCCACAAGGCGGTCGACCGCACCAATTCCACGATCGTGCTCTCGCGGCTCTTGGACCGACCGCACGCGTAGCGTGCGCGCGGCTTCGGCGAACACCTTCTGTGTTGGTTTTTGCACCGTATAGGTGCAAAAACCATCACAGAAGAGGCGGACGGATCGTTACGGCGTCGACTTCAGCGTTGACGTGACGTCGCCGTTGATCGGCCGGTTGAACGCCGTGCCCGAAAACGTCTGGTGACTGGTGCGCGGCACCCGCAATGAGATGGCCCACTGCTCCACGTCGTGCAGGTTCACGTTGATGCTGCCCGATGCGTTCTTCGCGTTCACGGTCGAGTCGATGCCGACGTTGTCGCCGCTGCGCGATGTGATCCGGCCGTTGAGCGTGGCTGTCAGCTGACCAATCGGCGTCGAACACGTCCCGTTGCCGCTGAACGTTTTGCCCGGCGTTGGCGGCCACGGCGGCACCGGGACGCCGTTGCCGAACGTGCAACTCGCCGTCGCGCCGTTAAAGACAATGTTGGCGGCCGTGATGTACGGCCCGTCGCCGCGGAACGCGTAGGTCAACACGAGCGGCGATTTATTCGGGTCGTAGTACCGCTTGAAGGACTGCGTCGATCCGCCGCTCACCACCAGCGTGCCGTTGGCGGGCACGTTTCCGTCGGGCGTCGTGCCGCTCTGGGCGTACCCGTAGGTGCCTTCCTTGGCCGGGCCGGGCACCGCGTTCGGATCCGCCACCGGCTTGGCGGTTGTCGGGGCAGCCGCCACCGGCTTGGCGGTAGTCACCGACACGGCGCCTTTCTTCGTGGTCGCGGTCGCGCCGCTGACCGCGCTCGTCGACGTCGTGTCAGATCCGACGTCGAGGGTCGAGTCAGAGGACTCGGCCGTCGTCGTCGACTTGTCCGACGAGACCTTGTTGTCGTCCTTGCCGCCCCCGCCGCACGCGCCGGCGACGAGGGCCAGGGAGAACAGGAGCGCGCCGAAGCGGAGTCGGTTTCGCGTAAACGCCATGCGGCCAGCTTGCCAGTCCGCGCCCTCCAGCGGGCACCGCGGCGCCAGATGTGCGAAAGGATGCAGTTTGATGACCGACTCGATCGTGCGCCGCCGCGCCACCGACGTCCGCTTGTTCGGGGCCGCCGGCTATGCGCTCCTCCTCCAGGTCGGCCACCCCACCATCGCGGCCGGCGTGCGCGATCACTCGAACTACGCGATCGATCCGTGGGGTCGTTTCTTCGGCACGGCCGACTTCGTCAACCTGATGCTGTACGGCGACAGCGGCGCCGTCGACGAAGCGGTCGCCCATTTGCGCGACATGCATCGACGTATCCGCGGCACCGACCTCGACGGCACGAAGTACTCCGCGCTCGAACCCGGGGCGTACGCGTGGGTGCACGCCACGCTGGCCGAGGCGATCGTCCGCGGCCACCACGTGTTCGGCACCGAACTGACCAAGGCGCAGAAAGACGAGTTCTGGCAAGAGTGGTTGAGCATGGGATTGCGCATGGGCATCCGGCGCGGCGATCTGCCCGACACGTGGGACGGGTTCAGTCGTGTACCGCGACGAGATGATCGACAACGTGCTCGGCCCCAACGACGTCACCGAGGCCGTGCACACGAAGGCGGCCAGCGCCACCGGCGGTTCGCCGTTCCCGTGGCTGCCCGCACCTCTCTGGGGACTGGCGGGTCGGCCGCTCGGCCGCTACGGCACGTTCCTCGCTCACGGCACCATGGGCGCCAAGCTGCGCGACAAGTTCGACATCCCGTGGACGCCCCGCCAGCAAGCGCGCTTCGCGCGGATCGCCGCATTGCACCGCGGCGCCCGGCCGCTCATGCCCAAGTCGTTGCGGCACTTTGGTCCGCTCGCGCTCAAGATCCGCTCCCGCGAAATCGCCGCGGGGCCCTTCAGCTGATGGACGCCACCTTCCGCGGCCCTTACGCCGACGGGCCGCCGCCGAGCGCGCTCGAGATCAACGCGCCCGACGTCACCAAGGCCGGCCCGCGCGACCTGCTGCGCATGTTCGTCGTGCAGCTCACGATCTCGTTGTGCGTCCTGCAAGCGGTCGCGGTGTGGGTCGTCCGCCGTCGTGGTCGCAGCTTGACCCGCGCCGCGTCGGACGGCCTCGTCGACGCGTTCGAACGCCTCGGCCCCACCTTCGTGAAGGCGGGCCAACTGATCACCTCGTCGCCTGGCGTGTTTCCCGAGCCGCTAGCCGAGGCGTGCAAGCGCTGCCTCGACGAGGTGCCGCCGTTCCCGTCGGCCGAAGTGCGCCGCGTGATCGAGGAAGACCTCGGCGCGCGCATCGAAGACATCTTCAAGTCCTTCGACGACGTGCCGCTCGCGTCGGCGTCGATCGCGCAGGTGCACGCGTGTGTGTTGCGGGACGGAACGCGAAGCGGTCTTGAAAGTGCAACGCCCGGGCGTGCGAAAGACGATCAACAGCGACCTCAAGAACCTCTACAAGATCGCCAAGCTCGTCGGGCGCTCGAAGAAGGCGGACCGGCTGCAGCCGACCAAGCTCATCGAGGACATGCACCTCACCGCGAACCAAGAGGTGAACTGCGCACTCGAAGCGCATCGCCAATCGCAGTACCGCAAGAACATCGACGCCTTCGGCGACAATCCCGACGTCACCGCGCCCGAGGTGTACTGGAACTACTGCGGTCCGCGCGTGGTCTGCATGGAACGCATGTACGGCGTGCACGATCGACTACTTCCCGGCGATCGCGGACCGCAACATCGACGGCGAGACGCTCTTGCGCAAAGGCATGAAGGTCGCGTTCGAGGCGATGCTGGTGCACGGGCCGTTCCACGGCGACGTGCACGCCGGCAACATCTGGGTGCTCGACGACGGACGGGCCGCGTTCCTCGACTTCGGGCTGATGGGCGAGCTGCCACCGCAGTGGCGCAAGCTCATGACGGACCTGCTGCGCACCGTGCAGATCGACGACAACTGGGCGCGCGTCGTGCGCAACTACAAGGACGTCGGCGTGTTGCCCGAGGACATCGGCACCGACGAAGAAGTCGGCATGCGCCTCCAGATGGTGATGACACCGATGATGGAAACCGCCGCGGGCGACGTCGATCTTGCCGACGTGATGAAGCAGCAGATCGACCTGGCCGAATCGATGGGGGCAAAGGCGCCGCAAGAGTTGATGCTGGTCGCGAAGCAGGTTTTCTACTTCGAGCGCTACGTAAAGGGCCTCGCCCCGAACTACGTGATGATCAAGGACCTGTTCCTCACCAAGAACGTGATCCCGGAATCCAAGGACGTCGCCGCGGCAAAGGGCATCGCCTTCCCGCCGTAGTCTCGGGAGATGGCCAATAAGCCGCTTGTTGTAGAGAACCCCGCCACCGGGGAACCGATCGGCGAAGTCGCCACCTTCACCGTTGACGAAATTCCCGGCATTGTTTCTGCGGCCGACGCCGCGCAAAAGCAGTGGGCGAAGACGCCGCCGCGCGAGCGCGCCGAAGTGCTGCGCGCGTGTTGGGCCGCGATGCTCGCCAACCAGGACGACCTCGCGGCCACGATCACCGGCGAGAACGGCAAGCCGCTGCGCGACAGCCTCGGCGAAGTCACGTACGCCGCCGAGTTCTTCCGCTGGAACAGCGAGGAAGCAGTTCGCCTCGACGGCGACGTCGGCGACTTGCCCAACGGCAACGGTCGCAAGATCGTGTTGCGCCAGCCGATCGGCACCGTGCTCGCGATCACGCCGTGGAACTTCCCCGCCGCCATGCTGACGCGCAAGTTGGCGCCGGCGTTGGCCGCCGGGTGCGCGGTGGTAGCGAAGCCCGCGTCACCGACACCGATGACGGCGGTCGCGTTGGCCGAGCTCTTCCGCGCCGCCGGTTTACCCGACGGGTCTATTGCACGTCGTGCCGACGCTGGACACCGGCGGTGTCGTGCGGGCCGCGCTCGCGCAAGAGCCGATCCGCAAGCTGTCGTTTACGGGCTCCACCGAAGTCGGCGCGAAGCTCCTCGAGCAAGCGGCCGCCCGCGTCGTGAGCTGTGCGATGGAGTTGGGCGGCAATGCGCCGTTCATCGTTCTCGGCGACGCCAATGTCGACGACGCCATCGAAGCCGCGATGGTCGCGAAGCTGCGTCACAACAGCGAGACGTGCACGGCGGCGAACCGCTTTTACGTGGCCGAGTCGCTCGTCGATGCATTCACCGACGCATTGGTGGCGCGCTTCGAAAAGCTGGTGCTCGGCGACGGTACGGATGACGCCACCGATCACGGTCCCCTCATCAACCCAGGCGCGGTCGAAACGGTCGCACGGCTTTGTGCGCGCCGCCGTCGACGGTGGCGCCACCGCAGTGACCGGTGGTGGACCCGTGGACCGACCCGGTTCGTTCTTCGCGCCCACGGTCCTCACCAACGTGAAGCCCGGCAACCCGATCTTGCGCGAGGAGATCTTCGGACCGGTGGCGCCCATCGTGGCCGTGCCCGATGACGACGACGCGATCTTGGCGCTCGCCAACGACTGCGAGGTCGGTCTCGCCGGCTACGTCTGCGGTGGCGACTTCGGGCGCGCCCTATCGGTGTCGGAACGACTCGAGGTCGGCATGGTCGGACTCAACCGCGGTCTCGTGTCGGACCCGGCGACACCGTTCGGCGGCGTGAAGGAGTCCGGCATCGGACGCGAGGGCGGCCACGAAGGCGTGCTCGCCTTCACCGAAGCCAAGCTCATCGTCACTGCGTGGTGAATTGAGTACGGAGTTCCTGACGGCTGACGAGGCCGAGCAACGCCAAGCGCAACTCGCGGGTGCACTGCAGCGACGCGGCGCTGAACGAGCGCGTCGCGCTCGTCACGTCGAACGGCGCGCTAACGGCGGACCGGCTGTGCCTCATCGCGGCGGCAATGCGCATTGGCGTGGCGCCCGTCGTGCTGCACGCCGCGCTCACCGCCGCGAGAGCGCGACGTCCTGCTGAAGGACGCCGAGCCGGACTTCGTGATCGACGACCGCGTGCTGGCCGAACTCGTCGACGATCACCACGGGCCCGCAGCCGACCTGGCACCCGCCCCGCTCTGCCGGCCGTTGCTCTACACGTCGGGCACCACGGGCGAACCCAAGGGCGTGTGGTCAGGCGTGCTCGACGAAGCCGACGCGCTCGCGCTGGCTAACGAGGAGCGCGACCTGTGGGCCTTCGATGCGCAGGATCGCCACCTCGTCTGCGGCACCGCCCACCATTCCGCGCCCCTGCGCTTCTCCATCGGGACGCTGCTCGCGGGCGGGTCCGTGATCTTGCCCGGCAAGTTCGACGCGCCGACCCAACTGATGGCCATCGATCAGTTCGAGCCGACCTCGAGCTTCATGGCGCCCGTCCACCTCCACCGCCTGCTCGATCTCGCCCACGACGACCCGGACTCGTTCACGTCGTTTCGTCTCGTTGCGCACGCGGGCGCGCCTACGAGCGACGCCGTGAAGCGGCGTGCGATCGCCGCGTTTCCGACCGACACCGTGTGGGAGTTCTACGGCGCGACGGAAGGGCAGTTCACTGCGTGCGCCCCGCACGAGTGGCTCGAACGCCCGGGCACGCTCGGGCGCGCCCGGCCCGGGCGCGCCATGCGCGCCGATGCGGAGGGCACGCTGTGGTGCCGTCCACCGAGCTACGCGCGGTTCACCTATTGGAACGACAAGGCGAAGACCGCGGCGGCCTGGCAGGGCGACGAGTTCACCGTGTTCGATCTCGGTCGCGTCGATGAAGACGGCTACGTCTATCTGGATGGCCGCCGCGACGATCTCATCCTCAGTGGCGGCGTGAACGTCTACCCGGCCGAGGTGGAACGCGTGCTGCTCGAAACGCCCGGCGTGACCGACGCCGCCGTGTTCCCCCGCACCGACGACGGCTGGGGTCAACGGGTCTGTGCCGCGTACGTCGGTGACGCGCCGTCCGCGGCGGTTACCGCCGCGTTGCGCGCTGCGCTCGCCGGCTACAAGCAGCCGAAAGAACTGCACCAGGTTGGTGAGATCCCGCGGACCGCGAACGGCAAGGTGCGCCGGTCCCTACTGTCCACCGAACTCGGGCTCGACTGATGTAGGAAGAAGGTTACGAGAACGGAAGGACGGGTAGGCAGACACCGATGACGCTTCTAGCGATGTGGTTCCTCTCGTCCGTGCTCGCAGCCATGGTGCTGTCGTGGGTCATGGGCGACAGCTACGAACTCGACCTCAAGGCGCTCGCTAATTCGGCGGCGCTAGGCGCGTAACGCCCGACGCCTCGAAGGCGTCGGCCACCAGTGACGTGAGGTGACCCACCAGTGTCTTGCGCGGCATCGACCGCGTCGACGCCCACCAGTCCACCGCGGCGAACACTGCGCCCGGTAACGCATGACCCCACGTCTCGCCCATCGCGGGATCCCGCCCCACCGCGAACAACGACGCGGAGAACGAAGACGCGAACATGGCGCCGAGGGCCGTGTTCATCACGCCGGGCTCGGGCCCGCTGGCTTCGAGGAAGAAGCGAAACAACTCGGGCTCCTTCTCCACGAACACGCAGAAGATGTTGATGCCTTTTGCGACGGCTTCCCTGAGCGGGACCGACTCAACGAACACGCTGCTGATCGAGGGCACCAAGTCCGCGGCGTAACGCGCCACCAGCGCGGAGGCCACGCCGGCCTTGTCGCCGAAGTGGTCGTACAAAATCGGCCGCGATACTCCGGCGGACTCGGCCAGTTCGGACATCGACACATCGGGGCCGTGCTTACGGATTGCGAGCACGGCGGCGTCGAGCAACTCCTCGCGGCGCTCAGCCGGGTCCACCCGCGGCCCGCGGGGCCGTCCGACGCGTCGTGCCTCAGTCATCGGAATCCAGGGTACCCCGTTGACCAATAAAGCGACAGTGTGTAACTTACACAGTGTCGGATAAGTGGAGGACACCAGTGAGCACAGACATGTCGAGCGACGCCGAGATTCTCGGCCGCGACGAAATGAACGACCTTGACGCGATCTTGGCGGTCAAGCCCGACTGGGACGCGACGATTCGCGAGGTCCAGAACAACGCCGACACGATCTTCACGTGGGACTACGAGCGGTCCCGCACGCCGCTTTCCAAGCTGTACGAGAAGGCGAAGACCGCGCAGTGGAATGGCACGACCGATCTGCCGTGGGAACTCGACGTCGACCAAGAGAAGCTCGCGGCGATGTCGCCCGACGCCAATCCCGAAATGCTCGCGGCGATGGGCATCGATCTCACCGGCACGCCGATGGAGAAGTGGACCAAGAAAGAGTGGACCGAGATCGGTATCCACCAGCAGAACTTCATGCTGAGCCAGTTCATGCACGGCGAGCAGGGCGCGCTGATCTGCACCGCCAAGATCGTCGAGACCGTGCCGTGGATCGACGCCAAGTACTACGCGGCTACGCAGGTCATGGACGAGGCCCGACACGTCGAAGTGTTCGCCCGTTACCTCGACGAGAAGCTCGACGGCCACTTTCCCCTAAACCCGCACCTCGGGATGCTGCTTGACGACATCATCAGCGACTCGCGCTGGGACTTCACCTACCTCGGCATGCAGATCATGGTCGAAGGCTTGGCGCTCGCGGCGTTCGGTCTCGTGCAAGCGATCACACCCGAGCCGCTGCTCAAGCAACTGCTCCGCTACGTCATGAGCGACGAGGCTCGCCACGTCGCGTTCGGCGTGTTGTCGCTGAAGGAGTTGTACGCCGGGATGACCTCGGCCGAGCTCGCTGAGCGCCAAGAGTTCGCGTTCGAAGCGGCGGTGCGGCTGCGTGACCGGCTCGTCGCCGGTGAAGTCTGGGAACGCATGGGCGTCGATCCGAAGGTCGCGATCACCGCGATGAACCCGCCCGGCTCGAACAAGAACGACGACCCGTTCCAGCAGATGCTGTTCTCGAAAATCGTGCCGAACCTGTCGAAATTGGGCCTGCTCGACGCGAACGACGGTTGGCTGCGCAAGAAGTTCGACGCGATCGACCTCACACAATTCGAGTCGTGGACCGACACCGAAATCGAATACGAACTGCTCGACGCCGTCACGCAGGATCGCGAAGCCGCAGCCGAATCCGCATAAGTTAGGGGCGTGAGGGCGCGGAAGAGGGCCATCGATCTAGCTCTCGGCATTGTCCTAGCCGTCGTCGCCCTGCCGATCGTCCTTGTGATGGCGGTTTGTCTGATTGTGGTATTTCGTCAGAGCCCGTTCTTCATGCAAGAGCGGATCGGCTACCAGGGCAGCAAGCTCCGCTTCCCGAAGCTGCGCACCATGCCGCGGTCGTCACCGGCGTATGCGCTGAAGACCGAGTTGTCGCTCGAGGACCTGCCTCGCTCGGCCAAGTTGTTTCGCAACCTGCACATCGACGAGCTGCCCCAGCTACTGCTCGTGATTACCGGCCAACTCAGCCTGGTCGGCCCCCGGCCCAAGATGCCTGACGACGTCGAGCCTTGTGGCGAGGAGTACGGCCGACTCCGCGTCACGGTGCCGCAGGGCTGCACGGGCCTGTGGCAGATCAGCGTCGACAAAGAAGGCATACCCGATCGGACGCCGCAGTACGACCTTTTCTACGTGGCGCACCGGTCGAACCGTTTCGATCTTTGGATTCTGTGGCAGACGCTGTTGCACGGCCTGCACCTGGGCAAGCTCATCACGCTCGAAGACGTGCCCACTTGGGTCTACCGCACCGGCCGGGTGCCGGCGGCGCCCGCGGCGGTTCCGGCCGAGGCGCCTTAGCGCTTTCGCGGTATGACGACCCCGCGCAAACTCACCTTCATCCCAGCGCTGGACGGCGTGCGCGCGATCGCGATCGCCATGGTGGTGTTGCACCACACGTTCCGACAGTTCGAGGGTGGCCGCGCCGGCGTCGACGTGTTCTTCGTACTCAGCGGATTTCTGATCACGTCGCTCATCGTCAACGAGTTCGACGCGAAGCAAAGGATCAGCCTCAAGGGCTTTTATCGCCGCCGCGCATATCGGCTGTTTCCTGCGGCCGCTTTCCTGCTCGTCGTCGTGCTCGGCTACGCCACGGTCACGAACCTCGCGTCGGGCGACGGGTTGCCCAAGAGCGTCATCAAGTCGGCGATCTTCGCGGTGCTCTACATCACGAACTGGGGCTGGGCCTTCGGCGCACACCTCGCGGCGCCGCTCGTGCACCTATGGAGCTTGGCCGTCGAGGAACAGTTCTATTTGTTGGCCCCGATCGCGCTGTTGCTCGCACTGCCCCGCTTCTCGCGCCACGCCATCATCCGCGGCCTTTTCGCCGTCGGCCTAGTCGGCGCGGCCTGGCGCGCCTTGCTGTTCGCACACGACGCCACCCTTTCCCGGTTGCGCTTCGGCCTCGACACCCACGCCGACGGTCTGATCGTCGGCAGCATGCTCGGCCTCGCGTTCGCGTCGGGCCTGGCGCCGCGCCTGTTCAACCAGGCCAAGGCGAAGGAATGGGCCGGCCTAGCCGCGCTGGTTGGCCTCGGAGCGCTCAGCCTCAGTTGGTACGCGCGGTGGGCCGGGCTCGAAGCGTGGGGGCCGACGATGTGGGCGGTGCTGAGCGCAGTCGTGCTGTGTTGCGTGGTTGGCCAGTCCACCGGTTTGCACCTGAAGTTCCTGAACCTGCCCCCCGTGCGCCGCCTCGGCAAGGTCTCCTACGCGCTGTACCTGTGGCACCTGCCCGTCCTGTTTTACGGAGTGCGCGCTCTCGGAGCCGACCGGTCGCTGTGGGTCACCGTGCCGATTTGCTGGACGTTGTCGTACGCGATGGCGGAGATTTCGTTCCGTTTCGTCGAGACAACCGCCCACCGGGTTCGGGACAGGCGTACCCTGAGTGCGTCTACTGACGAAAGCAAGGTGGCGGGGTGACGGCACGGGGCGCAGTTCGAGCCGGCAGGCGCGGAGCAGTGGTATTGCTCGCCGTCACGGCAGTGTTGGTGGCAATGGCCTCACCCGCGTACGCCGCGGACACGACGCCGCCGACGATCACGGCTTCGGTCAACCCGGCGCCGAACGGTGCGGGCTGGAACAACGGTCCGGTCACCGTCCACTTCGCGTGCAACGACGCAGGCTCCGGCATCGCCAGTTGTACCCCCGACCAGGGCGTGTCCGATGAAGGCATCACCGTCATCACGGGCCAAGCCGTCGACAACGACGGCAATACCGCGCAGGCTGCGGTCACCGTGAAGATCGACACCGTGGGCCCGATCATCCAGCTCACGACCAACCCGCCCGCCAGCACCAATTACGCGAACGGGCCGGTCACCGTGCACGCGACGTGCGGCGACGCGCTGTCGGGTATCGCGGTCTGCCCGCCGGACGTGGTGGTGAACGCCGAAGGCTCCACGCTGGTGAACCGGGTCGCCACCGATAAGGCCGGCAACAACTCGAATGCCGCGGTCACGGTGAAGATCGACACGGTCGGCCCGACGATCACCCCCTCGTTTGCCGGCACCCTCGGCGACAACGGCTTCTACACGAGCGCCCTGACGGTGTCCTACACCTGCAACGACGCCGGTAGCGGAGTGCGCAGCTGTCAATCGCCGAAGACCCTGTCGACGGATGGAGTGGTCACGCTCAAGGCGGTTGCGGCCGACAATGTCGGGCACACCACCACGATCGACGTGCCGGTCAAGGTGGACAAGACCAAGCCGAAGGGTTCGATCAGCGCCCCGAGCCGGGGTCGCCTCGCACCGGGCGGAACCCTGCGGGGCAGTGCGTCCGATGGCATGTCCGGCGTGCAGTCGGTCACGGTCACCTATGACACCGGCCCCGCGGCCGCGGTCGCGCTCGTCTGTTACTCGTCCAACCGCGTGTGCACGTGGTCGGTAGCCGGGCCAGCCACGCTCGGCGCCCGCACCGCGACGGTCACGGTCAAAGACTTCGCGGGCAACGTGTTCGTGTCGCCGCTTACCCGCTTCACCGTCGCGTAGCGCTACCAGTCGGTCGGGGCGTAGTCCTTCAGGAACTGGCCGTGTACGTGGTGGCCGGTGTTGAACCCCGAAATGATCGGGTCGCAGATCCGTGCGGCGCCGTCCACGATGTCGAGGGGCGGGTGGAACCGGTGTTCGGCTCGCTTCTGCTCGGCGATGGGGACCGGGTCCTCGTCGCTGACCCAGCCGGTGTCAACGCTGTTCATGTGGATGCCGTCCGCGAAGTAATCCGTCGCTGAGGTCCGGGTCATCATGTTCAGCGCGGCCTTGGCCATGTTGGTGTGCGGATGCTTGGTCGTTTTGAACTTCCGGTAGAACTGGCCTTCGACCGCTGACACGTTCACGATGTGCTTGTCGCGTTCGGGAGTGCGCAACATCAACGGCTTGAGCCGGGCGTTGAGCACGAAGGGCGCTACCGCGTTGACCAGTTGCGTCTCGAGCAGCTCGACGCTGGACACCTCGTGCAGCTGCAAGCGCCAACTGTTGCGGTCCCGCAGGTCGACTTGCTGCAGGTCTTGATCGAGCACGCCCTCGGGGAACAAGTGCGCGTCGGCCGACACCACGTCCATCTGGGCGAGCGCCGGCAGCAACGCCGAGGTCGCGGCGGGCAGCGCCGTGGCCCGTTCGTGGTCGAGCATGTGCGCATAGAACTCGGGCGGGCGGCGCACGGTTTGGCAGGCGTTGTTGATGATGAAGTCGAGGCGAGCTCGCGTGTCGAACAGGTAGTCGGCGAACGCTTCGACGCTCGGGGTATGCCGCAGGTCGAGGCCGTAGATCTCTAAGCGGCCCGACCAGTCCGCAAAGTCGGACTCGGCGGCGTAACGGGCGGCGGCGTCGCGGGGAAAGCGCGTGCTGACGATGAGGGACGCGCCGGCGCGGAGCAACTTGATGCCCGCCTGGTAGCCGATCTTCACCCGACCTCCGGTGAGCAGGGCGACGCGGCCGCGCAGGTCGGCGGTTTCGGTGCGCTTGGCGAAGTTCAGCGTGGCGCAGGGCGGACACATCTGGTCGTAGAAGTGGTGAACCTCGACGAAGTCCTTCTTGCACACGTAGCAGTGGTGCGGCTCGTGTAGGTCGCTGAACTCGTCCGTGTCGACATCGGCTTGTTCGAAGCTCTCGGGTGCGAACACGTTCGGCGTCGTGAAAACGGGCTTGGCTCGCAGCCGCCGAATTCCGGTTTCGTTCTTGACCGCCTCGTCGCGCGCGATTTTGGCCCGTTTCTCGCTACGCTTTCGGGCTCGGAAGTACTGCCGACGTTCCTCCGGATCGGGGTTGAACAGGGCACCAGCAGCATTAATTAGTTGTGCTCTGTCCGATTCGGGTAAATCAAAGAGCGGTCCCGGATCTCGCACCAGTTGCTCGAGGAGCGCCGTCAGGCGGCGAAGGGCCTCGGGACCTGGGGTTTCGTCCTGGGACACCGCAACAGGATACGTGCGAAAAAAATCTTGCCTGATTAAGTAAGAAAGGCAGGCATACACCGTTTCCGTAACGAACAATTCAGTTCTACGTCGCAGGAAGTACGTCAGAACGAGATGACTTGGAATGTTCGAGTCACATACAATCTCGTTTCGCAGCACCGGTACGGGGGCAGGCGGTACGTGTTCGGGTTCGGGTGTGTGCAGCTGGGTGCGCATGTTGAGTCGTGGGGTTACGCGCTATGAGTACAGAAAACATGACATTCGTCAGCCACAGGGCCTCCCCGGCATCGGTGCGCTTGGCGCGCCTGCAGCCCACGTCGTCCACGGCCAAGCGAGTGTTCGACGTTGTCGTCGCTTCTGTCGCGTTGTTGGTGCTGCTACCCGTCCTGCTCCTCATCGCCCTGGCCATCTTCATCACGTCGCCGGGCCGGGTCTCGTTCCGCCAAACCCGGGTCGGCCTGCACGGCGAAGACTTCCGCATCTTCAAGTTCCGCACGATGGTGCGCGACGCCGAGCGCCGTCTCGTTACCGACGCCAAGCTGCGTGAGATCTACCTCGCCAATGACCACAAGGTTCCCGCCGCGCTCGACACTCGTGTTACGCGCCTCGGTCGTTTCCTCCGCAAGACCAGCCTTGACGAGCTGCCTCAGCTGCTCAACGTGCTGCGCGGACACATGAGCCTCGTCGGCCCCCGCCCGGTCGTGCCGGGTGAGCTGTTCCGCTACGGCCGCTACACCAGCCTCTACGAATCGGTGCGGCCCGGTGTGACCGGTCTCTGGCAGGCCAGCGGACGCTCGAACGTGCGGTACGACGAGCGCGTCAAGCTCGACGCCGAATACGTGCAGAACTGGTCGTTTGGCCGCGACCTCAAGATCATCTTGAAGACGGTGCCTGCCGTGCTCAAGAGCCACGGCGCCCACTGAGCCGTTAACTCAGTAGCCGGCCCAGATCCTGGGCGGCCCAGGCTGCTCCGGCCACTGCGCCCCGCCACCCCCGCTCGCCACCGCCGCGCCGCGTCACCACGCGCGCCGTATTGCCGAGCAGCGAGCGCGCCGCCGACGCCTTAGTCCCTGCCGTGCCTGCGATCGCGTCACTGCGCCCACCCGCGTACGCCCGTCGCAACACGAAGCCGAGGCGGTCGCGCCCCGGCACCACGGTGTGGGCCACCACCGCGTCGGGGACGTAGCGCACGCGGTGGCTTTGCCGCAGGCGGGCGAAGAACTCCGTCTCTTCGTTCGAGATGAGGCTCGTGCCGCTGCGACCCAACGCCTCGTTGAATCCGCCCAGCTCCAGCGCCGTCGACCGGCGCACGGCCATGTTGGCGCCGAAGGGGCCCGTGCCCGGTTCAAAGTCGCGCGCGGTCGGGCCGAGATCGAGCCCCGCGAACAACCCGTCCAAAGCGGACGGCATCCACCGGGGACGGGCTGACGGCCACACGAGCGTGATCAGGCCGCCGGTCGCACCAACGCCGGCGTCGGCGAACGCGGTGGCGTGGTGCTGGGCCCAGCCGTCGGCGGCCACGGCGTCGTCATCGAGAAAAGCGACGATTTCGCCAGTCGAATCCGTGAGAGCCCGGTTGCGGGCGTGGGACAACCCGAGGCGCGCCTCGAACGCGTAGACCACTCCGGGGCAGGCTGCTACAACGCGCTTGGTGGCGTCGGTCGACGCGTTGTCGATCACGATCACTTCGACAGGTGCACCGTCGACTACTTGGTCTTTCACGCTGCGAAGCGCCGCCTCCAGGTAATCGGCCCGGTTATGCGTACATATCGCCACCGTCACCCGCACGCACCGCATTCTTGTCATCCTCAGTCGCCTATACGGCTACTCACGGTTACAAGAATGAAAGAAGCAGCCGGTTACGGGGCTGTTGCGGGTTCCTGACTTGACCGGCAGGCTGGATGCGAGTTCAATTTCTCGACCTGCTTCGGGCCAGCGTCGTCCCGTCCGCAGGAGCTTGTTCCAACACAGCTCCCACGGAGACGACAACTGATGCTGCGCTTGCCCGCCCGCCCACCCGCGCCATATGGGCCCGCCTTCGGCGGGCCACCTGGCCCCCAGGGCCTTTACGACCCTCGCTTCGAGCACGACGCCTGCGGCGTCGCGTTCGTCGTCGACGTGCACGGCCGGCGCTCGCACGAGATGGTGCAGCTGGGCCTGAAGTCGCTCTGCAACTTGGATCACCGCGGGGCCACGGGCGCCGAGGCCAACGTGGGTGACGGCGCGGGCATCCTCATTCAGGTCCCGGACAAATTTTTCCGGGCCGTCGTCGACTTCGAGCTCCCCGCCCCCGGCACCTACGCCGTGGGCACCGCGTTCTTGCCCCGCGACGAAGGCGCGTGTGCCGCCGCGGTCGACCACGTCGAGAAGCTCGTCGCGGACGAAGGCCTGCGGGTGGTGGGCTGGCGCGACGTGCCGATCGACAACTCGATGATCGGAACGTTCGCGTCCGACGTCGAGCCGACGTTCCGGCAGCTGTTCGTCGCCGGCGCCGATCTGTCGGGGCTCGACCTCGAACGGCGAGTGTTCCTGTTGCGCAAGCGCCTCGAGCACGAAGCCGACGTGTACTTCGCGTCGCTGTCGGGCCGCACGCTCGTCTACAAGGGCATGCTCACTTCGCTCCAGCTTCAGGAGTTCTACGCCGACCTGCACGACGAGCGCATGGACACCGCGCTGGCGCTCGTGCACTCACGCTTCTCGACCAACACGTTCCCGTCTTGGCCTCTCGCTCACCCGTACCGCTACATCGCGCACAACGGCGAGATCAACACGGTGCAGGGCAACCGCAACTGGATGCGCGCCCGTGAGGCGCTGCTGCAGAGCGATTTGTTCGCGGGCGACATGAGCCGGGCGTTCCCCATTTGCACGCCCGGAGCGTCGGACACGGCGAGCTTCGACGAAACGCTTGAACTCCTGCACCTCGGCGGCCGGTCGCTACCGCACGCGGTGCTCATGATGATCCCCGAAGCATGGGAACGCCACGAGTCGATGCCGGCGTGGAAGCGCAACTTCTACGAGTTCCACGCGTCGGTAATGGAGCCCTGGGACGGGCCGGCGTCGATCGCGTTCACCGACGGCACGATCATCGGATCAGTGCTCGACCGCAACGGCCTGCGCCCGGGGCGTTACTGGGTTACCGAAGACGGCCTGGTGGTAATGGCGAGCGAAGCCGGAGTACTGCCGATCGATCCCGCGACGGTGATCGAGAAGGGTCGCATGCAGCCGGGCAAGATGTTCCTGGTCGACACGGCGCAAGGCCGCATCATCCGCGACGAAGAGATCAAGCAGCAGCTGGCCGACGAGCTGCCCTACGGGGACTGGATCCGCGACGGCCTCGTGCACCTGGCCGATTTGCCCGACCGGTTCATGCTCACGCCGCAACACACGACGGTCGTGTTGCATCAGCGCGAGTTCGGCTACACGACCGAAGAGCTGAAGATCCTGTTGCAGCCCATGGCCAAAACCGGCGGTGAAGCGCTCGGCTCGATGGGCACCGACACGCCGATCGCGGTGTTGAGCGAACGTCCGCGTCTGCTGTTCGACTACTTCTCGCAACTGTTCGCGCAGGTGACGAACCCGCCGCTCGACGCGATCCGCGAGGAGATGGTCACGTCGATGGCGCGCACGATCGGCCGCGAGTCAAACCTGCTCGCGCCCGGGCCCGACTCGTGCAAACAGATCGTGCTGCCGTCGCCGATCCTGTCGAACGAAGACCTCGCCAAGATCCTTTACATCCACGAAGAGGGCGGAGTCGAAGGCTTCATTCCCTTCGCGATCGACGGTCTGTACGACGTCGCGCTCGGTGGCGAGGGCATCCGCGCCGCGCTCGACGATGTTCGCACCCAGGTGTCGGCCGCGATCGCGGCAGGTGCCAACGTGATCGTGCTCAGCGACCGGCACTCGAACGTGGAACAGGCGCCGATCCCGTCGCTACTCCTGACCAGCGCGGTGCATCACCATCTGATCCGCGAGAAGACCCGGACGCGCGTTGCCCTGGTGGTCGAAACCGGCGACGCCCGCGAGGTGCACCACATGGCGCTGCTGATCGGCTTCGGCGCCGCCGCGATCAACCCGTACCTGGCCTTCGAGACGATCGAAGACATGATCGCCCACGGCGAACTCACCGGTATCTCGCCGCACAAGGCGATCTACAACTACATCAAGGCGTGCACCAAGGGCGTGCTGAAGGTGATGTCGAAGATGGGCATCTCGACGGTCGCGTCCTACACCGGTGCGCAGGTCTTCGAAGCGGTCGGGCTCGCGGCGGACTTCGTGGACGAGTACTTCACGGGTGTCACATCCAAGCTCGGGGGCATCGGCCTCGACGAAGTCGCGGCCGAAGTGGCGCTGCGCCATCGCTACGCGCACTACGACCGTCCGAGCGAACAGGCCGACCGCGACCTGTGGGTAGGCGGCGAGTACCAGTGGCGCCGCGAAGGTGAGTACCACCTGTTCAACCCCGACACCGTGTTCAAGTTGCAGCACTCGACGCGATCGGGTCGCTACGACATTTTCAAGCAGTACAGCCAAGCGGTCGACAACCAGTCGAAGCGACTCGCCACGCTGCGCGGCCTGTTCAAGTTCAAGGAAGGCCAACGCGCGCCGGTCCCCATCGACGAGGTGCAGCCGATCGCCGACATCGTGAAGCGGTTCTCGACCGGCGCGATGAGCTACGGGTCGATCTCGCAAGAGGCGCACGAGACCCTCGCCATCGCGATGAACCGCATCGGGGGCAGGAGCAACACCGGCGAAGGCGGCGAGGACTCGAATCGCTACACGCCTGACGACAACGGCGACTTACGTCGATCCGCCGTCAAGCAGGTGGCGTCAGGCCGCTTTGGCGTGACCAGCGAATACCTCACGAACGCCGACGACTTGCAGATCAAGATGGCGCAGGGTGCGAAGCCGGGCGAGGGCGGTCAGCTGCCGGGCAGCAAGGTGTACCCGTGGATCGCAGCCACGCGGCAGTCGACGCCGGGGGTGGGTCTCATCTCGCCGCCGCCGCACCACGACATTTATTCGATCGAGGACCTCAAGCAGCTCATCCACGACTTGAAGAACGCGAATCCAGCGGCGCGCGTGCACGTGAAGCTCGTGGCCGAGGTCGGCGTCGGCACGGTCGCGGCCGGCGTGGCCAAGGCAAAGGCGGACGTGGTCCTGATCAGCGGGCACGACGGTGGCACCGCGGCGGCGCCGCAGACCTCGCTCAAGCATGCGGGCGCGCCGTGGGAACTCGGCTTGGCCGAGACCCAACAAACGTTGTTGCTCAACGGTTTGCGCGACCGGATCGTCGTGCAGGTCGACGGCCAATTGAAGACCGGACGCGACGTGATGATCGCGGCATTGCTCGGCGGTGAAGAGTTCGGCTTCGCGACGGCGCCGCTCGTGGTGAGCGGCTGCATCATGATGCGCGTCTGCCACCTCGATACCTGCCCGGTTGGCGTGGCCACGCAGAACCCCGAACTACGGGCCCGGTTCACCGGCAAGCCCGAGTTTGTCGTCAACTTCATGGAGTTCATCGCCGAGGAAGTGCGCGAGCACCTGGCCATGCTCGGGTTCCGCACGCTCGAGGAAGCGATCGGTCACGTCGAGATGCTCGACGCGACAGAAGCCATCGAACAGTGGAAGGCCCAGAAGCTGTCGCTGGACCCGATCCTGTTCCAGCCGACGTCGCCGTGGGAGCAGGATCTGTACCAAACCAAAACGCAGGACCATGGCCTCGAGCGTGCGCTCGACGTCGAGTTGATCGCGCACGCGCAACCGGCCCTCGCTGACGGATCCGTCGTGCAACTGGCGATGCCGATCGGCAATATCAATCGCACCGTGGGCACGATGCTCGGCCACGAGGTGACCAAGAAGTACGGCGCCGCTGGTCTGCCCAACGACACCATCGACGTCACGTTCACGGGGTCGGCCGGGCAGAGCTTCGGGGCGTTCGTGCCTAGCGGCATCACGCTGCGCCTGTACGGCGACGCCAACGACTACGTGGGCAAGGGCCTGAGTGGCGGTCGCGTCGTGGTGCGGCCACCGGAGGACACGGCTGAGGGCTTCGTCGCCGAAGACAACGTGATCGCGGGCAACGTGATCCTTTACGGCGCGACGAGCGGCGAGATGTACCTGCGCGGGGTCGTCGGCGAGCGCTTCTGCGTGCGCAACTCGGGCGCCACCGCCGTGGTCGAGGGCGTCGGTGATCACGGCTGTGAGTACATGACCGGTGGACGGGCGGTCGTGCTCGGTCCGACCGGCCGCAACTTCGGCGCCGGCATGTCAGGCGGCATCGCCTACGTGTATGACGGCGACGACAAGTTCGTGCAGCGCCTCAACTTTGAAATGGTCGACCTCGAGCGCATCGACGAGGAAGACGTCACATGGCTGCGCAACACCATCCGCACGCATCAGGCCGAGACCGGTTCACCGGTGGCCGAGCGGATTTTGAAGAACTGGCACGACGAAGTGCGCCAGTTCCGCAAGGTCATGCCGAAGGACTACCGCCGCGTGCTCGACGCGATGGCGGAAGCCGAATCACAAGGAAGAGATCCAGTGGAAGCAGTTATGGCGTCGGCACGCGGATGAACGTGAACCGACGAACAATGTGCGGCAACCGGACGGCCGGTGTGGGGCGAGCGAAGCGAGGGGCCCCACACTTCGGAGGAGGCCGGGCCTGCGGGCGCCCGGCCGGGGAAAATAATGGGTGACGTTCGCGGGTTCATGAAGCATGACCGGGCGACGCCGACGCGGCGGTCGGTGCCGGTGCGGCTGCGCGACTGGAAAGAGGTGTACGAGCCGTTCCCGACGGACGCGCTGGCCGTGCAGGCGAGTCGATGCATGGACTGCGGCATCCCGTTCTGTAATCAGGGCTGCCCGCTCGGCAACCTCATCCCGGACTGGAACGACCTCGTGTACCGCGATCAGTGGCGCCAGGCCATCGCGCGGCTGCACGCCACGAATAACTTTCCTGAGTTCACGGGCCGCCTCTGCCCGGCGCCGTGCGAGGCCGCGTGTGTGCTCGGCATCAACCAGAACCCGGTCACGATCAAGCAGGTCGAAGTCACCATCGTCGACCGGGCGTGGGATGAAGGCTGGATCACACCGGTCATGCCGAGCGTGCAGACCGGCAAGAAGGTTGCAGTAGTCGGCTCCGGGCCCGCCGGCCTCGCCGCCGCGCAGCAACTCACGCGCGCCGGCCACGCGGTGACGGTCTTCGAGCGGGCCGATCGCATCGGCGGCCTACTCCGTTACGGCATCCCGGAATTCAAAATGGAGAAGCGCCACCTCAACCGCCGCATCGAACAGATGGAGGCCGAAGGCACGGTGTTCCGCACCAGCGTGAACGTCGGCGTCGACCTCAGCCACGACGAGTTGCGCGCGCAGTTCGACGCCATCGTGTTGGCCGGCGGCGCGACGAATTGGCGGGACCTGCCGATTCCGGGTCGCGAACTCAACGGCATCTATCAGGCGATGGAGTACCTGCCGGGCGCGAACCGGGTGCAGGAAGGTGACCTCACCGAGCCGCCCGTCACGTCCGAGGGCAAGCACGTGATCATCATCGGCGGCGGCGACACGGGCGCCGACTGCCTCGGCACCGCGCACCGTCAGGGTGCGGCGTCGATTCACCAGTTCGAGATCATGGCCCGCCCTCCAGAAGAGCGGCCGGCGGAGAATCCGTGGCCGACCTGGCCGTTCATCATGCGGGTCTCGTCGGCCCACGAAGAAGGCGGCGAGCGCGTGTTCTCCGTCAACACCGAGTGCTTCTTGGGCGACGACGACGGCAACGTCCGAGCGCTGCGCGCGCATGAGGTCGAGATGAAGGACGGGCGCTTCGAAAAGATCGAAGGGTCAGATTTCGAGTTGCCCGCCGAGCGCGTGTACCTCGCGATGGGCTTCCTCGGCCCCCAGGTGGAGGGCCTACTGGAAGGCCTCGGGGTCGAACTCGACGAGCGCTCGAACGTTCGCAGGCGTGACGACTGGATGTCATCGGTCGACGGCGTGTTCGTGGCCGGCGACATGGGCCGAGGGCAGAGCCTGATTGTGTGGGCTATCGCGGAGGGCCGCTCGTGCGCGTCCGCCGTCGATCAGTGGCTGATGGGCGACACCGCGCTGCCAGCGCCGCTCAAGCCCACCGACCGCCCCCTGATGTAGCCGCCCTCATGGAGTCGGTTAGAAGCAGGTTCCCGGGAGCGCAGGACGGCTGGGCTCGCTTCGACGGGCCCGGTGGTACGCAGATGGTCGACGTCGCGATCGACGCGATGCGTGACTATCTGCGGTCGGGACACAACGCGAACAGCCATGGTGAGTTCGCGGCGAGCGCGGCCACCGACGCGATGGTCGCCGCGTCGCGCGCCTCCGTGGGACGTCTGCTCGGCGCGGATCCGAACACCGTGGTCTTCGGCCCGAACATGACCAGTCTCATGTTCGCGTTCACGCGAGCCATCGCGCGCACGTTGGAACCCGGAGACGAGATCGTGTGCACGCGTCTCGACCACGACGCCAACGTCACGCCGTGGGTGCTTGCGGCCCAAGACGCCGGCGCCCGCGTCGTGTTCGCCGACTTCGACGCGGCGACCGGTCGCTTGCCAGTAGACGCGGTGGCGTCGGTGCTCACCGACCGCACGCGCTGGGTCGCGGTGAGCGGCGCGTCGAATGCGATCGGGACGATGCCCGATGTCGCTGCCATCGCTACCGCGGCGCACGCCGCGGGCGCGCGCCTACTGGTGGACGCGGTGCACCTGGCGCCGCATTGCCGCATCGACGTCGGCGCGATGGGCTGTGACGTACTCATGTGCTCGCCGTACAAGTGGTACGGGCCGCACGCCGGGGTGCTGTGCGGGAACCCGGACGTGCTCGCTTCGATTACGCCCTACAAGGTGCGACCAGCGTCGGACGCGGCGCCGAACCGGTTCGAGACGGGCACGCCGTCATTCGAAGCCATCGCCGCGACCGGAGCCGCCGCGGCGTTCCTCCTCGAATTGGGCATGGACAACGTGCGCGCATACGAGGCCGCGCTGTTCGAACCGTTGCTCGGCGGGCTACTCGCCAATGAACGGGTCCACGTGCACGGTCCGCGTGACCTCGTCGACCGTACGCCGACCGTTTCGTTCACGGTCGACGGTCACTCGCCCGACGAAGTGGCGCGGCGATTGGCCGCCGACGGTGTCGCCGTGTGGAGCGGCGACTACTACGCCGTCGAGGTCATGGCCGCGCTCGGGCTCGCGGCGAGCGGGGGCGCCGTGCGCGCCGGCTTGTCGGTGTACAGCGACGCCGATGACGTGGACCGATTGTTAGCGGTGGTCGCGACGTTGACCGGTTAGGACTCGATCGTGAGCGACGGGATGGTCACGATCTCGAACACGAGACGCACCGCCGGCCGCAGATTCCGCAGCGTGAGCTTGGCCCCGAGACGGATGGCTTCGATCAAGGCCCGGAGCCCACTGGAATCCATGAAGGTCACTTCGGCGAGGTCTACGACCAGGTCGATGGCGCCGTCCGTGACCAGGCCGACGAGCGCGTCACGCAACACCGCTTCGGTGCTGACGTCGATTTCGCCGGCAACGGCCAGCTCGGCGTGTTGGCCGTTCACTGATCGCACGGCGACGGTCAGGGTCTCAAGCATCGGTCCATATTCGCACGGCGCTCACGCGTTTCGGATCACCACCACCGCGATGTCGTCGCGGGCGTGGCTGACCTGGAATGCCATCACCTCGTCCGCGGCTCGCTCGGCCAGATCACCAGCCGAATCCGCCGGCCGGGTCAGCGACTCCATCAGCCTCGGCTCGCCGTAGAACTCGCCGGCGTCGTTGCGTCCCTCGACCATGCCGTCCGTGTAGAGCACCAAAGTGTCGCCCCGCGCCAGCTTGATCGACACGTCGTGGAACTCGACCTCGTCGAAGAGGCCGAGCAAGGAACCGGGCTTGCCCAGGTTCGTGGCCGCGCCGTGTCGAGTCAGCACCGGATACGGATGGCCGCCGGTGCTCATGGCTGCGATCCACGCCCCGTCGGCATAGCGGAGCCGCACGATCACCACGGTGCAGAACCGGTTCGTCGGGTGCTCCACGAGCGCCGCGTTCAGCACCCGCAGCAACGCGCTCGGGTTCCGGGTGGCGTAGCGCGTTGCTGCGCACGACGTGGCGGGCGGTGGATGTGACGATGGCGGCGTCGGTGCCCTTGCCGCTGACGTCGCCGAGCGCAACGCACCAGTCCCCCTCCGCCACTTCGAACACGTCGTAGAAATCGCCGCCGACGTCGCCGCTCGCCGGCCGGTAGACGGCTGCGACATCTAGGCCCGGCACCCGAGGGGGCGTCGGTGGGATCAGCGTCTGCTGCAGCGCATGGATGAGCGCCGCGGCGCGCGCCTCGCTTTCCTCCGCGCGCCGAAGTAGTTCGTCGGTGTCGGGCCGTGTCGCCATGTCCACCCGCAGACTAGAAGGCGGCGCAACGGTAGATACTGGCGCGATGAGCCCAGCCAAATCCTCGTCGGCGGCGTGTCCCGCGTGTGCCGTTGTCGACGCAGCCGATGGACTGGCGGACGGCAACATGTTTTCCGTCACCAGCAAACACATCGGTCACGAGAACCGGATCATCGAGAGCCTGAAACGCAAGGAGGACCGGATAGCCGATGGCATTACGACCTTCGCCGGCTCGCTGAACTTCGTCTACATCCACACGGTGTGGTTCGCGATTTGGATCGCGCTGAACGTCGGCCTCGTCGGCGCCGGTTTGAAGTTCGACAAGTTCCCGTTCGGGCTGCTCACGATGATCGTCAGCCTCGAAGCGATCTTCCTGTCGACCTTCGTGATGGTCAGCCAGAACCGGCAGGCGGCGCGGGCCGACATCCGCGCCGAGCTCGACTTCGAGACGAACCTGCGATCAGAGATCTGGGCAGTCCACATCGGCCAGGCGCTCGGCGTCGACCCCGAGCATGTCGAGTCCGTGGTGCGGATCGCGATCGACGGCTCGCGTAAGAGCCTGGCGTCGCCGAGTACGTGAGCGCGGATGGAATCGACGTCACGTTTCTCGACGACGGCGGCCAGCAACCGTCCGACGTGTTGGACCAGTTGGTTGCCTTCATCGCCGCCGCGACCCAAACCCTCGACCTCGCCGTCTACGACGCGCACCTATCGGATGACAGCGCCAACCGGTTGATCGCGGCGCTTGACGCGGCAGAAGCGCGTGGCGTGCGCGTGCGCGCCGTCTACAACGACGAGTCGCGTGGCGCCGCCGCCGTACCGCCGCCCGCGGGGCCGTCGTCGCTGGCGCGCCTCGCCGCGGCTATCCCATCCACCGCTATCCCAGGCGTGCCCGACCTGATGCATCACAAGTACATGGTGCGCGACGCCACCGACGTGTGGACCGGCTCGACCAACTGGACCGACGACGCGTGGTCGCACATGGAGAACGTGATCGTCACGGTGGCCTCCGCCGATCTCGCGGCGGCCTTTACGAGCGATTTCGACGAACTCTGGAACGGCAAGCGGGTCGAGACCAGCGGCACGGTGATCGACCAACCCGCGTTGGTCGGCGGCGCCCGCGTGCGCGCGTTCTTCTCGCCCGGACGCGGCCGGCAGCTGGGCCTGACGATTGCTACTGCAGTTGCACGGGCGACCGAGCGCGTCCGCATCTGTTCGCCCGTGCTCACCAGCGGACCCATCCTGTCCACGCTCGCCGAACTCCTCGACGAGAAGCGGTGCGGGGTGACGGTCACCGTCGACGGACCGCAGATGGAACACGCGCTCAAGCAATGGGCCGCGGACGGTCGGGCCCGCTGGAAGGGCCCGTTGTTCGAGCGCGTGCGCTCGGCAGGCGTGCTCGCCGAGAAAGTGTCGCGGCCCTGGGAAGCGGGCCCGCCCCACAACTACATGCACGCAAAGATCGTGGTCGCCGATGACGTCGTGTTCACCGGCTCGTACAACTGCAGCCACTCCGGCGAACGCAACGCCGAGAACGTCCTGGAGATTCGCGACGCGGCACTGGCGGATCGATTCGTCGCGTACTGCGACTCCGTGCATTCGAAGTACGGGAAGCCCGCGCCGTAGATTCGCGTCGTGACGCTCGTTCCGGACGACAAGGACTGGACGTGGGTACTCGAGAAGCGCTGCGAAGAATGCGGCTTCGACGCAGCGCAGGTAGCCGCCACCGACGTCGCCCAGATGACCCGGGACGCGAGCGCCAGCTGGGTCGAGGTGCTGACCACGCGCGAAGACGTCGGCATCCGCCCGCGACCCAACACATGGTCGCCGCTCGAGTACGGCTGCCACGTGCGCGACGTGTACCGCGTCTACACCGGACGGTTGCGGCGCATGTTGAACGAGGACGGTCCGCACTACGACAACTGGGACCAGGACGCGACCGCGCTCGAGGAGCGTTACGGCGAGCAGGTGCCGACGGCCGTCGCCGCGGAACTGCGCGACGAGGGCACCACAATCGCCAACCTGTTCGACAGCGTCGACGGCGACCAGTGGCAGCGCGCGGGGTACCGCAGCGACGGCGCCGCGTTCACGCTTGACTCGATCTCGCGTTACTTCATCCACGACATCATCCATCACCTGCACGACGTGGGCGCGGCGTGACAGGGATCCCGGGGCCGGGTCTGTTCGGCAACGCGGCGATCGGTCTCGGCATGCTGCGGCGGCCGACGAGCACGCTCGTCACGCTGCAGAAGAAGTACGGCAACGTGTTCAGGTTCGGCGCTGGGCCAACGGCCTTCACCGTGATGCTCGGCCCGGACGCGAACCGCTACATCCTTTCTGAGAACCCGGAGAACTTCACGTGGCGCGAGGCGTTGAAGAACCTGATCATCGTGGACGGCGACACCGCGCTCGTCGTCAGCGACGGCCCCGAGCACCAACGCCGTCGTCGTCTGGTGCAACCCGCGTTCGCGACGCGCGCAATCAACGGATACGTCGACGTGATGGTCGACGAGGCGACGCGCACGATCGACCAATGGACCGTCGGCAGCGAGGTGAACGTGTACGACGAATTGCGTCGCGCTATCCGCCGTATCGCGATGCGCACGTTGTTCGGCGACACGCTGGGCGACCGTTCCGAAGAGTTTGGCGATTCACTCGCGACCGCGATCGACTACGTGAACAGTCCGAAACAGGTGATCGCGCAGCTGCCGTTGCCGTTCACCGGTTACTTCGGCGCGGTGAAGGGCCGCAAGCGCGCCGATCAGATCGTGCAGGCAGAAATTGACCGCCGCCGCGCCCTGCCGCCGACCGACAACGACCTGCTCGACCGCCTCATCAACGCGACCGATGACGAAGGGGGCGCCGCGCTGTCCGACACCGAAGTGCTCGATCAGGTCGTGTCGTTGGTTGTCGCCGGTTATGACACCACGAGCGCCGCGGCGGGTTGGACCCTGCACGAACTGCTGCACAACGACGGTGAGTGGAAGCGCGCCGCAGTCGAGGTGCACGAGGTCGTAGGCGACGACCGGCTTACCGTCGACCACCTCGCGCGCCTGCCGCATCTCGACCGCGTGGTCAACGAGTCGTTGCGCCTGTGGCCGCCCGGCTTCATAAGCGCCCGCAAAGCCAAGGACGACTTCGTCTTCGACGGGCACTCGATCAAGGCGGGCACGATGGTCCTGTACTCGCCCTACGTCACCCAGCGCATGCCCGACTTCTGGACCGAGCCCGACCGCTTCAATCCCGATCGGTGGCTCGACCTGGAGGTCGACCCGTACGCGTTCGTGCCCTTCGGTGGGGGCTATCGCCGCTGCATCGGCTTCGCGTTCGCAACGCAGGAGCTCAAGGTTCTGGTGGCCGAAGTGCTGCGGCGGGTTGAGGCGCGGGGGCTGCGCCCGTCCGTTCAGCCTACGGGTATCGCTTCGCTAGGTCCGAAGGGCGGCGTGCCCGTCAGGATTCTTTCGGTTTCCTGATTCCGCCGGCATGTAAGTTCGCCGGCATGAAGACACTCGCGGGACGGGTCGGCGTCGTCACCGGTGCGGCCGGTGGAATCGGCAAGGGCATCGCGCAGGAACTCGCGGCCAACGGCGTGCATTTGATGTTGGCCGATGTGGAAGAAGCCACGCTGGCCCAGACCGTGGCTGATCTGGCCGCGGACGGCGCCACCGTCGCGGGGCACGTGACCGACGTGTCCGACGCCGCGAGCGTGCAAGCACTGGCCGATGCGACCGTCGCCCGTTTCGGCGCCGCGCACATCGTGTGCAACAACGCGGGCGTTTCGGGCTTGGTGAACCGCTCGTGGACCGCCCCGACGCAGGACTGGCAGTGGGTGTTCGGCGTGAACGTGTGGGGGGTGATCCACGGCATCCAGTCCTTCCTCCCCATCCTGCTCGAACAGGAGGAGGGCCACGTGGTGAACACCGGGTCCGCCGCGTGCTTCGAGTCGCTTCCCGGCATGGCCGCGTACGGCGCGAGCAAGCACGCCGTGCTTGCCATCAGCGAGGCGTTGTTCCGCGAGATGGCCGCCATGCAGGCGAAGGTCGGTGTCACCGTGTTGATCCCGGGCGGCACGGTGAACACCGCGATCATGAATTCGGAACGCAACTGGCCCGCAGCGTTCGGGCCGGTGCCCGCCGCCGATCCCGACCCCGTGAGCCAAATCATCAAAGCGGGCTTCGCGCATGCGATGGCCGCGGGCAACGACCCGCGCATCACCGCTGCGCCGCTCATCGATGCGATCACGAACGACCGGTTCATGGTGTGCGATGAACCGGACATGCTCGTCCAATGGGCCCACCACCCGACCAAATTGGGTCAGGGCGAAAACCCGTCATGGCCGCCGGCGTAACTACGGTGCGCAGGTGCGCCGCGTCCTTTGTGCTGAGTACGGCCCGCCCGCGTCCCTAAAGGTGGTCGACGAGCCCGACCTCGTCGCCGAGCCCGGGCACATCGTCGTGAACATTGCCGCCGCGGGCGTCGACTACGTCGACGCTCTGATCATCGCCGGTCAGTACCAAATCAAACTGGCGTTGCCCTTCACGCCGGGCACCGAGTTGGCCGGCACGGTGTCATCAGTCGGCGAAGGCGTTACCGAGTTCGCCGTGGGTGATCGCGTGCTCGCCACGAACTGGGCGGGGTTCGCCTCGCAGGCCGCGTTGAACCTCGGCCCCGATCGCGCGATCAATGAAGCGGTGACGAAGATTCCCGACTCACTCGACTTCGACCGGGCCGCCGCCCTCACGCAGAGCTACTGCACGATGTGGTTCGCGTTCACGCAACGCATGCAACTTCGACCCGAGCATCGTTTGCTGGTGTTGGGCGCGGGCGGCGGCATCGGGCTCGCCGCCATCGACATCGCGCGCAGCATGGGCCTGACCACGATCGTGGCCGCGGCCTCGACCGACGAGAAACTCGACGCGGCGCGCGCGGAAGGCGCGACGCACACGATCAATTACACAACCGAAGACTTGAAGGCGCGGGCCAAAGAGATCGGGGTGGATGTCGTGGTCGACCCGATCGGCGGCGAACTCGCTGAGGCCGCGCTGCGGGCGTCGGGCTGGATGAGCACCTACGTCGTGATCGGCTTTGCCAGCGGCGGCATTCCCCGGCTTCCCGCGAACCTCGTGCTGCTGAACAACCGAACGGTCGTCGGCGTCGACTGGGGGGCGTGGAGCGGCGGCGCGCCCGGCGAGCAGGCCGCGGTGCTCGCCGAGGTCTTGGCCGAGGTCGCCGATGGGCGGCTCAACCCGCAGGCACCGCACCGCCGGTCTCTCGACGAAACCGCGGACGTGTTGCAAGACGCGCTCGACCGCAAATTGGTCGGCAAGACGGTGCTGATCCCCTGAGCCGATAAAAATACGCGATGGAGCAATTCACGAACGACGGGTTCACCTTCGAGGTCACCGACGCCGGTTCGTCGAGCGACGACCTCATCGTCTTGTTGCACGGGTTCCCCGAATCGCGGTCGGCGTGGACCCACGTCACGCCCCACCTGGTGAAGGCCGGCTACCGCGTGCTCGCACCTAACCAGCGCGGCTACTCGCGCGGGGCCCGTCCTAAGGCCCGCGGCGCGTACACACTTACCAAGCTCGGCGGCGACATCCTCGCGATGGCGGACCAGGCAGGTGTCGACCGGTTCCACGTGGTCGGCCACGACTGGGGTGGCGGCGTGGCGTGGGAACTCGCGGCGAACCACCCCGAACGGATCAAGACCGTGACGTCTTTGGCGACGCCGCACCCGCTCGCGATGGTGAAGGCGATAACCCGCGGCACGCAGCTGTTCAAGAGCTACTACATGGTGATGTTCCAGCTGCCCGTGATACCCGAGGCGGCCTTCGCCGGACGCATGAGCAAGCGCACGTGGGCGTCGCTGGGCAAGTCGGGTCTTCCCGACGAATACATCGCCGAGTACAGCCAGTTGATGCGCGAGCCCGGCGCCGCGCGCGGCGCGCTCAACTGGTACCGCGCGCTCCCCGTAGGTTCGCCGACCGGCGTGGGCGCGGTGAACATCCCCGCGATGTACATCTATGGCACGAAGGACCTGGCGCTCGGCCGCAAGGCGGCCGACCTCACCGGTGACTACGTGAAGGGCCCGTACCGCTACGAGATCCTCGATGGTGTGAGTCATTGGATCCCCGAAGAGGCTCCCGACACGACGGCCGAGTTGGTGCTCGACTTCGTCGGCTCGGTCAAGCCTTAAGCGCGTTACTTCTTCTTCGAGGGCGCGGCCATGCGTTCGCGCATGTCCTCAGGCAGGCCGAAGGGCAGCGTCCGCTCGAACAGCAGCGCCTCCTCGCGGGTCTGGCGTGCTTGCGCGGCGATGAGCGCTTTGTCGATGCGGTTGGTGCCGGCCGAGTTGCGCGCGATCTCGGTGGCGAGCGAGTGGACGAACACATCGAGTTCCAGATCGGGCACCGCGTGGTCGACGAGGCCGATCGCTGCGGCCTGATCACCGCTGATTCGCCGCGACGTGAACATCAACTCCTTCGCCCGCGACCGGCCAACGCGCTCGGGCAGCCGTACCGACATTCCCCACACCGGCACCAGCCCCCATTGACCGTGCGTGTCACCCAACTGCGCGGACTCCGCCGCGACGAGCAGGTCGCAACCCAGCGCCAACTCGAGGCCACCCGTGAAACAGTGACCCTTGATCTTCGCGATCGTCGGCTTCGGCAGCGCCTCAAGCGCGTCGACGGTTTCCGACTCGTAGTGCCGCGACGGCGCGTGTTCGCCCTCGGAGATCGCGGTGAGATCGTGACCGGCGCAGAACGAGCGCCCGGCCCCGGTGAGCACAACGCAACGCACCGAGTCGTCGGTCGCCAGCGCGTCGAGATGGGTGCGCAGCGCCACGAACACGCTGGGCGTCAACGCGTTGAGTTTGTCGGGCCGATTGAGCGTGAGGGTAGCCACGCCATCTGCGTCGTCGCGCAGCACCAATTCGTCAACCATGGCCGCACGTTAGGGGCAGACTTCGCCGCCATGCCTCTACGCGCGCTCACGGTCTATTGCGGGTCGAGCATGGGCGCCGACGCCCGTCACCGCGACACCGCGGCTGTGCTCGGGGCGGCGCTCGCGTTCAACGACATCGAACTCGTCTACGGCGGCGGACACGTCGGCTTGATGGGTGTCGTCGCCGACGCGGCACTGGCGAACGGCGGACGGGTCACCGGCGTGATCACGCAGTCGCTGCTGTACGCCGAGGTCGGCCACGGCAACGTCACCGAACTGATCACGGTCGACACGATGCACGAGCGCAAGCTGCTGATGAGCGAGCGCGCCGACGCATTCGTAATGCTTCCCGGCGGTTACGGGACGCTCGACGAATTCTTCGAAGCGGTCACGTGGACGCAACTCGGCATCCACGCCAAGCCGTGCACCGTGCTCGATCCGACCGGTTACTACGACGGGCTCATGGAGTTCGTCGACCGGTCCGTCGACGCCGGATTCGTCAGCGCGAAAAACCGCGCGTTGATTACGCGCTTCGCGTCCGTCGACGAACTACTTGGCGCGCTTCAAGCCTGAGAGGTCGCGCTTGACGACCACGTTGCGGTCCGAGGCGTTGCCGAACGAGTAGGTGGGCCACGTGCCGAAAACCTCGGGGCGGCTGCGTTCGGTCCATTCTTGCGCCGCGAGATCCCGGTATTTGTAGAAGTTCATCGCATAACCGCCCTCGTGAATACGCACGAGCGAGAAGCCGCCCGGATACTCCTTGGCTGCCGCGACCTCCTGGAACATCACGCGCGGCGCCGCCAGAGACACGGCGCGCTTGTTGCGGTGCGTGTGCCCGGCGTGATGCAAGAACACGCCCGCCGCCTGCTTGTACCAAGCGGTGAGTTGCTTGGCCTGTGCCGGCTTCATGCCATACGCCACCGGCGGTACAGCATTCGACGTTGCGTCGAGCACCACGGGATGATGGCCGAACACGAGGGTCGGCCGGTCTTTGTCCTTGAACAGCTCGCGGCCGATGAAGGTCATTTGGGCGCCGCTGAGCTTGCTGTCTCGGCCGGCGCCCGTCGTGTCGTACGTGTCGATGCCGATGATGCGCATGCCGAACTTCTCGGTGGCGAACCATGCGGGCGCGCCCGGGTCGAACGTGTCGTGAAAACAGTCGTGGAGCGTGTCGCTATGCGGATAGCGCGAACACCCCTTCGTCGTGTCGCCCGCGTGGGGGCGATCATGGTTGCCGCGCGCCACGAAGTAGTCGCTGCGATGGGTGCCGAACTGGTCGAGGAAGTGCTTCGCGCTGTGCACGTCGACTTGGGCGGCCTCGCTCGATATGTCACCGGCGGCCAGCAAGACGTTGGCGCCGCGCTCGCGGGTTTCGCGTGCCAGCGCCGCCGCCATGATCTCGGGATACGGACGCTTGCCGGGCTCTTGCTCGATGCCCGGCGGGAGGCCAATGCCCTGCTGCGTGGTGATCAGTCCGGCGGTTTTCTCACCGAGGTGCAGGTCGTTGCACAACGCGATCGTGAACAGGTGACGACCCTCGGGTGGCTGCGGCGTCGTGAACACGAGCGACGACGGCCCCACGTGCAACGCCGACGTTCCGACCGGTCCGCTCACGCTCGAGATAGTGGGCAGTGCAACCACACCATTGGACTTCGCCACGCATACGTAGGTCTGGCCCGGCTCAAGCCCGCGGATCTCGACGTAGTGATACGGCGAGGCCTTCGTGTCGTGATGGATCGGGCGGGGTGCGCTACCGAGCGGGGACAACAGCACCTCGGTATCGGCGGGCATCGGGGCAAGGCGGCCGAACTGATCGGGGCGCGTCGGGTCGCCGGTGAACCACGTGATGATCGCGGACGTCTCGGTCACCGTGACCAGCTCGAGGTTGATCGGCAACGCCGGGTTGCCGGCGACGCTGCGCGTCAACCCGTACGCCCGCGGCACGTCCACCAAGTTCGCGACGACCGGTGTCGCGGCCACGAGCGCGCTCCACTGCAAGAGCTGGCGACGCGTGAAGTGACAGCAGGGGCGCATAGGGGAAGGAGAGTTAGACCGGGACCCCGCCGCGCAGCACAGGAAACTGGCGATCGGGGTTGTCACATTCTTCGCTGCCGGTCGGCTCTGCACCTGCCTGCCAGTCGCCCAGCACGCGCTGCATGCCCACTCGCCCGTATTGCACGATGTACGCCTTGCGCGGCTCGTCGGTCAGGTTGGGCCCGGTCTGATGGGGCGTAAGGGACGAGAACACCACCGCCCCACCCGCGGGCACTTCGGCCGGGACTGCGCCCTCGACCTCGTCGAGGCATTGCCAGCCGATCGGGTCAACCCAGCGGTGCAGCATCGTGCCGTGCCGGAAGGCGCCGGGCAGCACCCACGGGCAGCCGTTGTCAACGGTCGCGCCGTTCAATGACACCCAGCACGTGAGGTAGTGCTGCGGGTTCGTGAACGTGTAGCCGGTGTCCTGATGCCACGGAAACGCGCGCGGCTTCTCGGGCTTCTTGTAGACCGCCTGGTCCCAATAGAGGTTCACGTCGGGTCCCAACAGTTCGTTGCACAGGCCGACGAGCTTGGGGTGCTTCACAAACTGCTTGGCGGCGTCGCTCCGCATCACGCAGTGCGCCGTGAAGGTGATCGCGCCGGATTCGGCGATGTTGAAGCGACCGTCCTCCTGCTTCTGAAGGAAACGGTCCATCTTGGCCTCGAGGGCGTCGAGCTCGGCGACGACGGGTGCCAGTTCGGCGGCGGTCGCGATGTCAGGCACCACCACGAAGCCGTCGCGCGCGAAGTGTGCGCGCTGCGCGTCAGTGAGTACCGAAGGCGCGGCCGCGGGCAACTCGAACGAGAACCCGTCGTTCCATGGATGAATTTCGGCCCCAGCCGGCAGCGTCGCTGTCACAGATACCCAGGGTATTAGACGGCCCAGTGCGAACGCAGGTGGCCCACGACCCACTCGCAGATGTCGTCGAGATCGGCGGTGCCCGCGGGTGCGTACGGCGGCGGACCGAACTCGGGCACGACCGTCAACACGTCGGCCTCGCTCGCGCTCCTGATCTGGTCCCAGAAACCGACGAACGCGTTGAGTGCGGGCTCGGCTTCGGCCGCGCGCGGGTCGGCGACCTGGGGCATCTCGGGCGTGCCGATGCGCGCGTCGATATGCAAGGTGCGCGGCGCGCACCGTTCGAGGATGTCGCCTTCCCACTCGAGATAACGCTCAGCGACCAACACGTAATGGCTGTAGTCCGACGCGAGCCAGATGTCGGGGAAGCGATCGAGCACGCGGGCTGCCACCCAGGGGCTGTAAAGGATGCAACCGCGATGCGATTCGTGTGCGAAGCGAAGACCCGAGTCGGCTTCGAGACTCGCGCTGGCATTGAAGTACTCGTCGATCTGGGCGTCGGTGAAGTTGTCGGCGCCGCTCTGCACGATCACGTGTGGCGTGGCGAAGGCGTGGCTGAGGTCGACGGTGCGCTTGACGAAGTCGAGGTGCGCGTCAACGGTGCGCCCGAACGTGTGGGCCCGCGCCAGGAACTTCAACCCATGGTCTTCGATGACCGAACGAGCTTCGTCGACGCGGTCGCCGAACATGAGCGGATTGGTCTCGACGCCGACGTAGCCGCGGCGAACCGTTTCGGCGCAGATCTCGGGCAGCGTCGACACGTCGCCGGTGAACGGGCCCCACAGCGAGCGAAAGAAGTCGACCCGTCCCCCAGAACTCATGAGCGGCATCTTGCCGGAAAATGAAAAAGGGCTGCGGCTTGCGCCGCAGCCCTTCTCAAAATCGGTGTGCTGTTACGGACAGAAGACGAGGGCCGACTGCGACTCGGTGGTGCAGCTCTGCCAAGACGTGCTGGTCGTCGGGTAACCCGGGAACCCGATGGCCGGGATCGGCGGGATCACGATGGTGGGCAGCGTCACCGTCGGAAGGGTCACCGTCGGCAGCGTGACCGTCGGCAGCGTGATCGGCGGGAGCGTGACGTTCGGCAGGGTCGGTACCGGGATGCACGGAATCGAGAGATTCGGGGCCGGGATCGAGGGCAGCGTCGGCAAGTTCGGGATGAACTTGGCGCGGACCGAGTCGTCGTTGAACGTGCTCGTGGTCGAACAGAAGGTCTTGGCCTTGACCGACTTCGCCGGAGCGCCGTTAAACGGAGCGGCCCCGCTGGCGATCAGAAAGGCCGCGCTGGCGGCCCCAACCGTGACAAGAACTGGCTTTAGAAAACGCATGCGGGGAAGCTAGCAGCGGCACGCGCCTTTTCGCCGAACCCAAAACGAAAACGAAAAGAGCCCCGGCCGAAGCCGGGGCTCTCTCGAAAGATCAGCCTGGCTAGCAGACAGCGGCAGATTGGCCGACGCAGGGATCCGGTTCGGGGTATCCGGGGAATCCGATCGCCGGGATCGGCGGGATCACGATGGTGGGCAGCGTGACGGTCGGCAGGGTCACCGTCGGCAGCGTCACGGTCGGCAGCGTGACCGTGGGCAGCGTGACGCTCGGCAGCGTGGGCGCCGGGATGCAAGGAATGGTCGGCAGCACGGGAACCGGAATCGTCGGCAGGGTCGGCAGGGAAAGATTTGCCTTCGGCTTCGCCGCCGCCGCAGGAGTAGGGCAGAACGTCTTGGCGGTTGACTTGGCGGGCGTCGGGTTCAGTGGCGCACCCGGGTTCGCAATGATGAAGGCCGCAGCCGCGGCACCAACGGTCACCAGGACCGGCTTAAAGAAACGACGCATGTGTAGAAATCTCCCCGAAGTAAGCAAGCAAGCTTGAATTGCGGCGGAACCATAGCAACGCGGTTCAAAAAACCCAAGAAGTGCGTTCGGGCGACTCGTCACACCCCCTGGGCATACTCGTCGAGGTGCGGTTGTGCCTCGCGTCGAGTACCATCGCCTGTCCCCTGAAGGAGGCCTCACGGCCGACTTGGGGGGCTAACTGAATATCCCACCTGCTCCACCAACTCGGTGGGGCCCCGCGCCGAAGGGCCGGGTCCAGAGGAGGTAAACCGCGTATGCGGGCTTACGAAGTAGTTGTCATTTTCGACGCCACACTTGAGGAAGAGGCCATCCGGCCCGTTCTCGACCGTGCCACGGCGCCGATTACGAAAGACGGCGCCAAGGTGACCACCGATCGGTGGGGCAAGCGGCGCTTCGCGTACGAGTTGAAGCATCGCTGGGAGGGCAATTACGTCCTGCTCGCGTTCAACTCCGAGCCGGGGCCTGTGGCCGAGCTCGACCGGGTCCTCTACCTCGCCGACGAAGTCCTGCGTCACAAGGTGATGCGGATTCCGGAGAAGGTGGCCAGCCGTCAACAGCGGCCCAGCCGTCCCGTGGAAACCGCTCCCGCCGAAGAGGCGCCGGCAACTACAGGCGCTCCTGCCGGAGCCGCCACAGGAGCAGAGTCATGACCGATAACAGCGTCACCCTCGTAGGCAACATCACCCGCGACCCCGAGTTGCGCTTCACGCCCGCCGGCGCGGCCAACGCCACGTTCGGCTTGGCCGTGAACCGTCGCTGGCAGAACCGTCAGACCAACGAGTGGGAAGAGAAGGTTTCCTTCTTCAACGTCGTGGTCTGGCGCGAGATGGCCGAGAATGCGGCCGAGTCGCTCACCAAGGGCATGCGCGTGGTCGTCACGGGCCGCCTCGAGCAGCGCTCGTGGGAAACCCAAGAGGGCGAGAAGCGCACGGTCGTCGAAATCGCGGCCGACGAGATCGGCCCGAGCCTGCGGTGGGCCTCGGCGCAGGTCACGCGCAACGAGCGTCGCCAGGCCGGCGACGGTGGGGACTTCGGCGGTGGCGGTAACAGCCGTCCTGCCGCCAACGAAGACTTCGGTGGCAGTGGCACCGGCGGATTTAGCAACGACGAGGAGCCCTTCTAATGGCACGTGAACAGCGCGATCGCGACCGGAAGCGCAACCCGAAAGACGCCGGCCGCCGCATCAAGAAGAAGGTCTGTCAGTTCTGCAAAGACCAGGTCGTCTGGGTGGACTACAAGGACGTGCACGTCCTGCGGAAGTTCATGAGCGACCGCGGCAAGATCCGCACCCGTCGCGTCAGCGGCAACTGCGTGCAGCATCAGCGTGACGTCGCGATCGCGATCAAGACGTCGCGTGAGCTCGCCCTGCTGCCCTACGCCCAGCGCACGCTCAGCGAGCGCGGCGGCGGTCGTGGTGGCGGCGGCGGACGCGGCGGTCCTCGTCGCGACGGTCCTCGTCGCGACGATGCGGACGCAGTTGAGCCCACCCTCGCCGACGCGGTCGAGCCCGATGTGCTCGGTTCGTTGCTCGAAGACGCCGAGAACGTGCCTGACGCAGTTGAGGCCGAGGAGGGCGACGAATGAAAGTCGTCCTACGTGAAGACCTCGAAAGCGTCGGCAAGCGCGGCGACATGGTCGAGGTGGCGGACGGTTACGCCCGCAACCTGCTGATCCCGAGCGGCAAGGCCATCGCGGCCACCGCCGGCATCCAGGCCCAGGCCGAGTCGATGCGTCGCAAGCGCGACCTGTCGGACGCGAAGGACCGCGAGGCCGCCGAAGTAGTGGCGCGCACCCTGGTGCCTGCGGTGATCAAGATCACGGCGAAAGCCGGAGCGGAAGGCAAGCTCTTCGGCTCCGTCACGCCCGCCGACATCGTCGGTGCCGTGCACGAGCAGACCGGTGTGGAGCTGGATCGCCGCAAGCTGGCGCACCACGATCCGATCAAAACCGTTGGTACCCACGAGATCCCGGTGCAGCTGCACAGCGACGTGAAGTTCCAAATCACGCTCGAGGTCACCAGCGCGTAAGCACCACCGACAGACGTACTGAAAGTGCCCGGCGGGCGTCGCCGGGCACTTTCGCGTCCATCCCAAGGGTTGTCACACCGTCTCCGTACGGTGGCCACATGAAGCCTGTGGACGAGGTCGGCAGTTACCCACGGTTCTCCACAACGAAATCCCCTTGTTTCCGCACTAACGGTCCACAGGGCGAATAGCGGAGGATCGCACTCCCAATGGTTCAGTCACTTGACGATGCGCGCCGTAACCGCGGCACCGGTACGCGCGTACCGCCACATGACTTAGCGGCCGAGGCGTCGCTGCTCGGCGCCATGTTGCTGTCGCCCAACGCCATCGGCGCCGCCGCCGAGGTGAAGCTCACCGCCGCGGACTTCTACAAGCCCGCGCACGGCCACATCTACGAAGCGATCGAGGCGCTGTACCACCGGGGCGAACCGGCGGACCCTGTCACCGTCGCCGACGAGCTGCACCGCGACGGGCTGCTCGAAGCGATCGGTGGCGCGCCTGCGCTCATCTCGTTGCAGTCGGGCACTCCGGCGATCTCCAACGCCAGCCGCTACGCCCGCATCGTCGAAGAGTTCGCGTTGCTGCGCCGCCTCATCGGTGTCGCCGGTGAAATCGCCGACCTCGGCTACTCGCTGCCCGACGACGTGTCCGTGGTCATCGACCGCGCCGAGACGCTCGTATTCGAGGTCAACCAACGCCGGTTGACCGATGACGTCATGCCGGTGAAGGACTTGCTGGCAGAGGCCCTCGACAAGCTCGAGGCGCTCTACGAGCGGGGTGAGGCCGTCACCGGCGTGCCGACGGGCTTCACCGACCTCGACGAGCGCCTGGCGGGCCTGCAACCGAACAACCTGATCGTGGTGGGCGCACGCCCGGCCATGGGTAAGACCGCCTTCGCCCTGAACATCCTCGCTCATGCGGCGATGGAGGCCCAAGTGCCCACGCTGCTGTTCAGCCTCGAAATGGGGCGCGACGAAATTACGCAGCGCCTGCTGTGCTCCGAGGCCCGGGTCGACGCGCAGAAGCTGAAGACGGGCAACTTCGACGACAAGGACTGGCAGAAGGTCACCAACGCGGTTGGTCGCCTCGCCGAGGCGCCGATCTTCATCGACGACAACGCGAACGTCACCGTGATGGACATCCGGGCCAAGGCTCGCCGGCTCAAGGCCCGTGAAGGCCTCGGCCTGATAATCATCGACTACATGCAGCTGATGAGCGGACGCGTCCGCGCCGAGAGCCGCCAAGTCGAGGTGGCCGAGATGAGCCGCTCGCTCAAGATCCTCGCCCGCGAACTGCAGATCCCGGTGATGGCGTTGTCGCAGCTCTCCCGAGGGCTCGAGTCACGCCAAGACAAGCGGCCGCTGCTGTCGGACCTTCGCGAATCTGGGTCGCTCGAACAGGATGCGGACGTCGTGATGTTTCTGTACCGCGATGAGATGTACAACCCGGACTCGCCCGACAAGGGTGCGGCCGAAGTGATCGTGGCCAAGCACCGCAACGGGCCGACCGGCATCACGAACCTCGCCTTCCTCAGTCACTACACCCGCTTCGCGAACATGGCCCGCCACGTCTAACTGATTTGGGCGGCGGCTTACCGCCTGAACGATCGGCCGCGACGTGCCGTTCCAGCCTGTCGGCTCAATTACTGCACCATCGAAGCAGCAGCCGCACGCGAGGAAGGTCTTCGGGCGCGGGTAGCGGTCGAACACTCGGTAAAGGTTGTCGAGCGCTGTCGGCATGAAGCGAGGGTACGAGCGCCGCGACACGTTCGCAGCGAAAGAAGCGACTTCGGTCGGCGTAGTCCACTTCTGGTCAAAACGAGTTGCTGGACGACGGAAAGTGACCAGAAGTGCGCGCCGGGACCTAGGCGGGTGGGCTTCGGCGGGCGCTCTAGCCGAGTTGCGATGCTGCTTCGTCGCGCGCGGCCAACGCTTCGTCGCGCGCGGCGTTCGCTTCTTCGACGGCCTGGCGCGCGACGTCGAGACGTTGCTCGGCCCGCCGCAGGCGGTGCGTTGCCTTCTCGAGCGCGGCTTCGCGCCCGGCGAGCCGCTTGACCGCGGCCTCGTCCACCACAGGTGCCGGTTCGGCTGGCGCGGGCTCGTCGGCAACCGCAACGGGCTCCGGCTCGAAGTGCTCGCGGGGGGCGCGCTCGGGTGGGTCCGGCATGCCGGCCAGGCCGAAGCCGCTCGGCTCGATCGCGGCGACGAGCCGCCCGGCCTTGAGCACCTCCGCCAGTCCCCCGTCCGCGCTGGCCGCTTCGAACGTTGCCGCCGCGTCATCGCGGTACTGATCGCCGGCAAGCCGCGCCGCCGCAGTGGCTAGGGACTGAATGCGCGCTCGCCAGTCGCGCGCGGCGGTGCGCAGCCCGCCGTCGTCCTTGCCCTGCACGGCTTTGGCTTGCGCGTCGCGGGCGGCCTGTCCCGCGGTGATCAACGCAGTGACGTCATCGGGTTCGCGTCGCACGACTTGGTTCACCGCCCACGCCACCGCGCTCGGCTTGCGCAAGGCTTTCACCGCCGCGGCCCCGGCCTTGTCGCCTGCTTTCTTCAACTCCTTCACGAGCGCGTCGCGGCGCGCAACGAACTCGGCTAGTTCGACGGCGAAGAGGTCATCGACGCCCGGCAACGCGAAGACGTCCATCTCGTCGGTCATCGAATGTCGACCGTGCCTTCGAACACCTCTTCGTCGATCTCGCTGGTGCGCGCCGTCACGTCCATACGCCAGCGGCCTTTGATCGGCAGCACGAAGCTGAGCGACTGGTAATGACCGGGCCCCGCGTTCTCGAGCGTCACGGGGATCGGCGCGATTGCCTTGTCCGGCAGGCTCAGCTTGAGCGTCATCTCCTCGATCACTTTGGGCTGGCCCGCTTTCGTCAGCGTGTAGAGGTGAATCTCGTTCGCACCGGCTCGTCCGGGCGACACCGTGTAATCCACGAGCAGCGCCGTGCCGGTGAGTTCACCACTCTGGGGCGCAGCCGCCAGCACCTTCGCCGGCACGGCGTTCACGAGCAGGCCGGTGACGCTCAGCACTGCGACCGCGATCACCACCTCGAGACCGACCGACCGGCGAATCCGCGGCGCCGTGTCGGCCACCCACTTGGCCTGCGCGGCGCGGCGGCTGAACCACGCCACGGCGAGCATCAGCGCGACCAGACCGGACTTGACGAGCAACAACTTCCCGTAGTCCGTGGACGTCAACGCGTCGCGCGTGCCGACCTGGCGGTAGCCCTGAAACAGGCCGGTGGCGACGAGCACGGTGATCGCCCAGAACGCCACCCGGGAGTACCGGCGCACGATGACCTTCACGATCTCGGAGCTGCCGTGCGGCAACACGAACAACACGAGAAAGACCAGTCCGCCGATCCACGTGGCCGCGGCGCCGACATGCACAACGTCAGCGATCAACGCGTAGGGCTCGTCCGAACCAATCGCGGCGTGCCCGGAGAAGCCCGGCGTGGCGGCGATTGCTCCGCCGACCATCAGCGCGATCCAGCGGAACCCCGGCGGCAGCGACGGTTGGCGCATCCAGAACAGCAGCGGCACGGCGAGCGCGAGCAACGCGAGGCGAATCAGATAGATCCGTCCGAAGCGCGTGTGCAGCACGCTGCTGAACACCGACGACTTGAACGCGTCGGCCAGCCCGAGGCCACCCCCGTACGCACCTTGCAGACCGATGTTGAGCAGCGTCAGCAGCGCGAGCACGATGAGCGCGCCGAACAGCGTCCGCCCAACCGCCCGTGCGGTGGCCCCGTCGGGCCAGCACAGCAATACGAACGCGGCGCCTCCGAGCAGCACGAGCATCGCGGCGAAGGCGAGGGACCGGCCTGCGCCGTACAACACGCCGACGGTGTGCGAACCGCCGCGGCTCGCCAGGACACTCGCGACCTCCGTGTCCTTGACGGCCTTGGCCGCGCCAACCGTGAACGTGAATGCACCCTGGACCGGATGGCTGTCAGCAGAGATGACGCGCCACGTGACGACGTAGGCACCGTCGCGAAGTTTGGGCAGCTGCACCGACACCGCGGAGCCGGCGCCGGACGGATGGGTGATGGCGCCGGTGACGAGTCGCTTGCCGCTGGCGTTGAACACCCGCACCGCGCCCAGCGACACCTCGACGCTTTCACTGAATTGCAGCGTCACCTCGCGGGGCGCGGCATCGAGATGCGCGCCGTTCCGCGGCGTCGAGTCCTTCAGCGTCGCGTGGGCGGATGCAGCCGAAGCGAAACCAAACAGCGCGCCGAGCGCGAGCGCGCACGCGACGACGAAGCGCAGCACGGTCGCTCGGCTCGGGCGCACCCCGTTGGTCTAGCTGGTCGTTGTGCCCGTCTTGTTGCGGCGCAGGCCCAACGCGATGGCAACCGCACCGAGCGCTATGCCGACGGCGCCAAGGGCTCGGCCGATACCGTCGCTCGAGTTGGCGTCGGTCGGCTCCTCCGCGGCACTCGCGTCATGCGAATCGCCGGTCGCCGCAGTCAGCGTGAGCACCGGCGCCGGGTGTTCCGGCTCCTCACCACTCGCAGGAGTCGCGTCGATCCACCGCACGACGTCACCGTTGTCATAGGTCTGGATCGCCTTGAACACCATGGAGTCGGCGGACTCAGGCAGCGGTCCGGCCGAGACGTCGAACTCCTGGAATTCGCCGGGGCCGATCTTGCCGCCCGACCACGTGATCTTGCTGACCGCCTCGGTGACCTCGCCATCATCCGATGAGATCGGCTTAGCCAACTTGGCCTTCTCCACCGCGACGGTCCAACCTGGAACGGGCTTCACCGAGGCGAAGGCGAGCGGCTCGTCGACCGGGAAGTTCACTTCGACCTTTACCGTGCTCGCCGTATCGGACTCTGTGGGCACGCGGAAGGTCAGCTTCGCAAACGAACCCTTGGCCGCCGAGGACGGGTTGACCGTGACGTGGGCAAAGGCCGGGACGGACAGGACGAGCAACGCCAGTACGGCGCCACCAATGAGAACCAAACGATTACGCATGCGCCCGTAGTCCCGTCGGCGCGGCGAAAAGTTCCCTAGGACGTCGAAAAACGGGCGCGCAGCCATTCGATGATCGGTTCCATGGCTTCACGTTGGCGCCCCGTGAAGTAGTGCACCGCGCCCGCAATTTCGACGTACTCCTTGTCGGTCGCTCCGCTCGCCTCGTACGCGCCCCGAGCCTGGTGCAGTCGGATCTCGGTGTCCGCGGTCGGATGTACGAATAGCGACGGGATGGTGACCGCGGGCAGCGTCTCAGCCAGCGCCGCGTGCGAGCTCAAGCCCGACCAGGTGGACAGCCACCCGCGCGCGGTCATCACGCGGGCCAGGCCGCCGTAGCCGTAGTTGGCGTCGAGCGGGTCGGGAAACGCGAAGACCGAGCCCAGGGGCCGATCGTCGGGATCGATCGAGAGATCGAGATACGCGGGGTCCGCGAGCGTGCGGTACGTGGTGATGTAGCGCGCGTGCACGGCGCGGCGGCGATCCGTCGCGGCTTCACGGTCGGCCAAGGCCTGCCGGGCGATCGCGTCGACGCGGGCTACGCGGTCGCGCTGCGCGGCGCGATATCGGCTCAGCCATGCCGCGTCGTAGGTGCACGGGTTCGGCCACGGGCGCCATCCGTTGTCGGCGCTGTACATGTCGAGTTCGGGGTCGAGCGAGAACGGGTCGCTCTCGTCGGTGACCGACGGGTCGATCACTTGCAGCATGAACACGCCTTCGCCCGGGTGCGCGGCCAGCGCGACGTACGCATCACCGAGGTGTTCGCCGCGCCCGTCCATCGCCGTTTTCTCGGCCAACGCCATCAGCGATCCGCCGCCGGAGTTGCCGAGAAGCACGATGCGCTGTGCACCGCGTTCGCGCGCCTCGCCGACGAGGGTCTCGACATCGGTCACGCAGTTCTCATGCAGGCAGTCGATGTCGTTGTTGACATACCGGGTCGAGCCACCGAGCACCGCGTAGCCGGCGGCGGCGAGCTGCGGCGCGGCGTAGTGCACCGAGAAGTCGCCGCGCGGGTGGGTGAGCACCACCGCCGTGTCCCACTGCTGTCCACCGGGCGGCGTCCAAAAGATGCCGCGCACCACGGCGCCGCCGGGACTGACGCCGAAAACTGGTTCGCGGCCGGGTTCCTTGGCCGGCGCTTCTGCGGGATCAGGCCAGTAGCCGAGGAACGGCTTCGGGCCAGATGGACTCACGCGTTGTTGTACGCGGCCGCCATGTGGAACTCGACCTTCGGGTCGGGGTCGAACGTCGGGTTCGTCTCGAGCAACCGCTTCTGCGCTTCGGCCCGGTCGTTGTCGTCGAACTCGCGGGTGGTGCAGCAGAACTCGACGAGGATCCCGTTTGGATCGTCGGTGTAGATCGACACGCAGAACTCATGGTCGATCTCGACCACGTCGTAGCCGTTGGCCAACCAGCGGTCACGCGCCACGGCAATGTCATCGAGCGTCGGCGCGTCGAAGGCCAGGTGGTTGACCCACGCGGGCAGATTCAGGTCCTTCGAGATCGCCGTCTTCACGTCGAGCTTCGCGTCCGACGCGTCGTGCAGCTCCCAGAACGCGATCATCGCGTTGTCGCTGCCGCGACCAGTGTCGTAGAAGAAGTGCTTGGCCCACCCGCCCTCAGGCGAAGCGCCGACCACGACCTTCGCGAGCGAGAACCCCATCGCGTCGGTGTAGAAGCGGTGAGTGGCCTCGGTGTCCTTGCTGGCAAACGCAACGTGATGAAAACCCATGCCTACAGGTTCGCAGATTTAGGTTGGGCAAGTGCAGCGACTCTCGCGTCAGCAGGCCACTGTGGCCTTGGCGCTCACCTGCACGGCCTGGGGGACGGTGCCGCTCATCGTTCGCAGCGTCCACTTGCCCGCCGCGGCGATTGTCGCCGCCCGGTTCTGGTGTGGCGCGTTGTTCCTCACCGCGGTGATCGCGCAGGAGCGGAGGACGGATCGACCGACGGGCCCACCGGTGTGGTCGGTGCAGCGCGGCCGTGCCGGCGCCGTGTGCCTGGTGCTGCTCGCGCACTGGTTGTGCGAGATCGCGGCGTACCAACACGCGCCGGTCGGTACCGCGCTGTTCATTATTTTCTTGGCGCCGATCGGCGTCGCCGCGCTCGCGCCGCGGATACTCGGCGAGCGGCTCGACGCCCGCACGGTGGCCGCGCTGGCGCTCGCCGTCGCCGGTTTCGCGTTGATGTCGCGCAACGCCTTGAAAGCGAGTGGTGCCGACGGCCTGCTGCTGTCGCTCGCAGCCGCAATCACGTTCGTCGCCCTCATTCTGTTGAACAAGCCTTTGGCCGATACGTACGGCGGCATCCGCGCCGCGCAAATGCAGATGACCGGGGCCGGACTGATGATCATCCCGATCGTCGCGTTCAGCGTGCACTTCCCGTCGCCCGAAGTGTCGTGGCTTTGGCTGATCGTGTTGGGAGTGGTGCACACCGGGATCGCGATCGCGGTGTACCTGACCGCCCTGTCGATCGTCGGGGCGACGAGGACCGGCGTGCTGGGTTATCTCGAGCCGGCGACAGCCGTAGGGTGGGCGTGGCTCGTGCTGGGCGAGAAGCCGGCGCTGGTCACCCTGATTGGCGGCGCGGCGATTCTCGGCGCAGGCTTGCTAGTCGTGAAGAACGAAACACCGGAACTGGAGGTTGCGGGTGTTACTGGCTGACAGCGGATTCCTACTGGGCGACAACCTCTTGCCCCTGCTCGTGCTCGCGCTCGGAGGCGCGATGGCCTTCGGCAACATCCTGGCAATCGTGCGCCCGCCGGCGAATCCGAAAGCGGGCGACTTGGCCGCTGCGCCCAAAGGGCGCAGCATCGCGATGGCGTCGATCGGCTTGCTCGCCGCCCTGTGGGCTGTCGCGTCCCTACTTAAGGGCTGACGCCCTACGCCCCGCCCTTCGGGGCGGCGGAGGAACCGTGGGGCTGGGCCGGAGATGTGAGCCACGCCCACGCCTCCGCGAGGTTGACCAGTTGGGCAGACGTGGCGCCTTCGGCGCGCGCCCGAATCGTCTCGAAAAGCGCTACACGCGCCTCGAAACCGGCGCGGTTTAGTGCCTCTGACTGCTGCTCATCCACTTCGTGATCCTCCGTAACTCCCGCTGCCGTCGACCAGGTTGGGCCTACCGGTCAGGAGTGAGCGAACGACTTTACCGGTCCGTCAAGCAGCTGGCACCTCAGATGTGCAATGCGCGCACTTGCTCGCGGCCAAGGGGATGGCACTGAGGCAATACGGGCAGTCTTTTGTCGACGGATCGGCATCGGAGACTTCTCCCCGGTTGCGCCGCGCCGTAAACGCATTGAGCGGCTTCACCACGAGGAAGAACACCGCGGCAGCGACGATCACGAAGGTTATGACGGCATCGATAACGAGGCCGTAATAGAACTGGCTGTGACGGATCGCAAACGACCACTCCGAGAAGTGGCTCTTGCCGGGGATCGTCACGAGCGGCGTGATGAGGTTCGTGACTAGCGAGTCGATGACCTTCGCGAACGCGCTGCCGATGACCACGGCTACCGCGAGGTCAACGACGTTGCCTTTCGAGATGAACGCTTTGAAGTCTTTCAACACGCGCGGCTCCTTTTCTAGGGCAGGCCGTTAGCTTCGCGCCTAGGCCCAGACGGCGGCATGGCTGCCGAGCGGTGCCACCGGAAGGCGCCACCGACCGGGAGTCTTCGATAGCTGCGCGACTGGCGTCATGTGTGACAACTCACCGAACCCAGTCCGGGTCGTCGTTAGCCACGGCGAGGTATCACCGAGGCCCGTCGCGGCCGACGGGTCCATGCTCGGCCCGTCCTCGGCGATCCACATGGCGGTCTGACACAGGGATGCGCGCACGTGGTACGAGCCCCCTTCGATGGAGCGCCGGCGCAGCGCGGCCATGGTGCCAAGCGCGGCGAGATACCCGGTGGTGTAGTCCGCGGCCGCCGCAGCCAACAGCCGGGGCGCGCCAGGCGAACCCTCCGCCGCGGCGATGCCGGTGACGGTTTGGGCCAACTGCTCCCAACCGGGACGCAGCCGCCACGGGCCGACGTCGCCGTAACAATTGATGGTGACCGCAACGATTCCGGGATTGATGCCGACGAGGTCTTCGGGGCTGAAGCCGCGCTGGGCGAGCGCGTCGCCGCGGTAGCCCTGAGAGAACACGTCCGCATCGGCGACCAACTGGCGGAGTCGGTCCGCATCGGCCGGCGCGTTCAGATCCAGAGACGCCGCACGTTTGCCGTGGCCGGTGTCCATCACGAACGCCGGCACGTTGTCGAGGTGGTCGCCGTTGATGTGCAGGACATCGGCACCGTGCTCGGCCAGTATGCGGGCGTTGGTCGGCCCCGCCAACACACGCGTGAGGTCGAGCACGCGCAAGCCGCCCAGCGGCGACGACGCGTCGCCGGCGGGCACGACCGGACCGTCAGCAATCTTTTCGACCGCCACGCGACCGAGGGGTGCGATCGCGTCGCGCTGAGGATGCGCGGCCCACTCGTCGGCGGAGCGGACCATCGCACCGCAAGCGCCGACCGACGCGAGCGCGTCCTCGAGGTCCGGCGCAGTGAAGCGCTTGACGCGTGAAGCGATCGACTCGGCGTCTTGATCGACCTCCCCGCCGATCACGTCCACGGTTCGCTGTGCGAGACGCGGAAACGCGCCGTGCAGGTGCACCCACCGCCCGTCACCGCACTCGTACAGCGCCACCAAGGGCAGGCCCGCAGCCGTGCGCAGCGGCGTGTCGCCGTCGAGCTTCTGCAGCAGGAAGCTGATGAGCGACGCCTCGGCACGGCGCTGCTCGACGAATACCTCCTGGGCTTCACCGGTCCGGTCTCGCCAGAGCGTGGCGGCCGCGACACCGCACGCCCCGAGCGCCGCCGCTGCGCGTGCACCGATGGGGAACTTGGCGGGCAGCACTGCGGGCCCGTCCTCGATTGTCAGAGCCGCCGCGTCGGTGGGAAGTCCCACCTCCTGCAACAACTCCGATGCGCCGCGCATCAGAACAGCCCGCCGACGACGTTGATGAGCACTGCGATGAACGCCGTCGCGAACACGAAGGACAGAATCGCGTGGCGCAGCACGGCGCGGCGGACCGGTCGGCTCGTGATGTTCGTGTCCGACACTTGGTAGGTCATGCCGACCGTGAAAGCGAGATACGCGAAGTCGAGGTAGTCCGGCGCGTCGTCGCTGTTGAAGTCGATGCCGACCGGCGTCTGCACGTCGTAGTACAGCCGCGCGTACCGCAGCGTGTAGATCGTCTGCACCACCGTCCACGCGAACGCCACGCTGAGCACCCCGAGCACGGTGAACAGGAATTTCGAGACGCCGTCCGTGCCGCTCGCCTTCTGCAACACCATCGCCACGCCGACCAGGCTGGCGCCCGCCGCCACGATCAGCGTCACGTCGGCGGCCAACAGCGACGGATCCTCGCGGCGCGCCAATTCCTGCGTCTGTTTCGCGTCGAGTGACGCGGCGCGCGATGCGAAGCCGAGGAAGGTGATCGCGGCACCGACCCAACCGAGTAACGCCGCGGCTTGCCACGGCACGAGGAACGACGCCACGGCTCCGACGACCGCGCCGACTATCCCGGCCACGAGCAGTCGGAGGTTCGCGCCGAGCATCGGCCGAGCCTAGGAGCCTGTTTGCTCCGCCAGACGGGCGGACCCGAGATCGGCCCGGTCCGCGGCGGCGTGGCCTGACAGCAACCCGCCCCGGTGGCTCAGCGTGGGGCGCTTCGTGCGCAGCGAGGCCCACGTTTCGTCCACGAACGCGTCGACGTCCTCGCTGCGTTGTTCCATCACGGGCACGAGCGCGGTGCCGTAGACGTTCTCGGCTTCGTCAGTCGTGGCCCGACGCGCTTCGTCGAGTCGGGCACCGATGCGCGAGCCATACGCGACGAAGAACGCATGACGGAAGGCGCGCAGGCGGCCGTCCGTTATCCGGGTCGCGGCGAGGTGCATTTCACGCGTGGCCTGCACCAGCAACGACGCGAACAACACCTCGGTGACATCTATGTCCGAGGTGAAGCCGACGAGGGTCACGTCGTCGCGGCCCGTAACAACGCGCACGTCATTCGCAGCCGCGACCGCCGCGAGCAGTGACACCTTCGCGCTCTTGTACGGGTCAGGAATCGTGACCGGCCGCAGAACGGGTCTGTCGCCCCGGTGGCGAGGCCCGGCGGTGGCCATCGCCTCGTCGATCGCGTGGCGGGTCATCAGTTCTTGCGCCTTCGCGATGAACGCGGCGGCTTCTTCGGGGAAGGGCGTTGACTCGGCCTTGGCGAGCAGCGCCTGGACCTTGGCCAACATTTTCTGATTGTTGGGTGGCAAGGACATGCGGTGAACCTAACCAGAGGGTGTTACGAGCAACTCCCGCCGAGATGCACGACCGACCCAGAACTCGCGAGGCCGAGCGCGCTCAGCCCGCCCAGCGGCGTCTCGATCGCATAGCGATACGGATCCTTCGACGCGTACGTCGGGCAGTCGACGCCCTCGGGGCACGCGTCCATGGTGGTGGTGTCCACGAGTCGGCCCTGGGCGTCATACCAACCGATGGCCAGGTCGATCGGCACGAAGTGATTCGTGAACTGCGTCGTCACGTCCGATCCGAACGCGAACACCATGGCGTCGTAGCCGCCCAGGTCGGTCCGCTGCTGCATCCCCTGCTGTTGTGCATCTTGGGTCGCGGCCAGCAGCGCGCAATAGAGGTCCGGGTTATCGCCAACCCGGAATCGCACCGAGCTGAACGGTGGGACCACGGGGCGCTGGACCACCGCGGTAGGTAGATCGTCCGGGTCGTCGTTCAGCGACCGGTAAATCACCACGCCCGTGCCGATCACGGCCGGCAATACCAACGCGAGCGCGACCACAATCGCGATCACCTTGAGGTGCAGCCGCGAAGGCAGCGGCTCGTCGTCGTCGAAGTCGAAGTCGCTGATCGCGCGTTAGCCCGCGGTGCGGTGAACTACGAGCGACAGAAACCCGAGCGCGGTACCGCTAACGACGGGGTCGATCGGACGGTTGGCGCCGAGGATGAACCACTCGAGCATCCCGAGCGCGAACAGCGTCCAGGTGATCACCCAAAGAACGCGATGCGCAGTGTGCGGAATCGGCGCGTCGGCGGGGTATTCGCTGTCTCTCACGCCGACATGCTGGCACGCCCGGAGCCGCCGTACAGCCCGAGCTCTTCCGCGGCGTCGCCCGGCAAGCGATATCCCTCATTGGGGCCGGGGAAAGTGCGGGCCCGGACGTCAGCGGCGTAGCGCGCCACGGCCTCGACGCCATCGGACTTCATCTCGGCGTAGCGGCGGACGAAGCGCGGCGTAACCCTGTCCTCAAGACCGAGCAGGTCGTGCATCACCAACACCTGGCCGTCGCAGGTGGAGCCGGCGCCGATACCGATCGTGGGGACCGACACGGCTTCGGTAACGAGCGTGGCGACGTCGTCGGGAACGCACTCGAGCACGATCGCGAAAACGCCTGCTTCGACCAGAGCCTGCGCGTCCTGGATCAACAGGCGAGCGGCCTCAGCCGTTCGCCCCTGCACCTTGAAGCCACCCAGCGCGTGGACAGATTGCGGTGTGAGGCCGAGGTGTCCCATCACGGGGATTTCGGCGTCGACGATCGCTTCAATCACCGGTACGCGCTTGGCGCCGCCTTCGAGTTTCACGGACTTCGCGCCGGCACGGATCAACTTGGCGGCGTTGCCGACCGCGTCGTTTGCGCCTTGGTGGTAGCTCATCCACGGCAGATCGCCGACGATCAGGGCCCGCGGGTTGGTGCGAGCGACGGCCGCCGTGTGGTGGGCCATGTCGTCGATAGTCACTTGGAGGGTGTCGTCGTAGCCGAGCACGACCATGGCGACCGAGTCCCCCACGAGGATCAGGTCGACGCCGGCGTCGTCGGCGATACGCGCGGTCGGCGCGTCGTACGCAGTGACCATCACCAACGGTGTTTGGCCCTTCGCGGCGCGCACGTCAGGAACAGTGACTGGTTTGAGACCAGACATGGCTTTCCTCCTTCAAACCTCGTCTCGCGCCGGGTGGCTGCAAGCGAGGTCGCCCAGTGTACTTTCGGCGGGTGTCCGATGCATCCGCGTGCGAGAACTGCGCTCGTTCCGAAGCCGACGAGGCCAATCTGGTCCCGGTCCACCGTGTGTACCTGCAAATCGACGAGTGGGGCGAGGAAGAGCCCAAGGCCACGGTGGTCGACGAAGTCGAGCGCTGGTGCCGGTCGTGCCGGTCGATCTACCCGCACGAGGTCGTAGCGACCTAAGGCGGCGGCGATCCCGAAGCGGACTCCTGCATCCCGGCGGACTCGGTGGTCGGGGTCTGCGAGACCGACGTTGTGGTCGGGCCGTACGGCGGGGCGGTCGTCGATGCATGCCCGCCGCGAGTCGTGACCTTCGGCGTGCTCGTTCCCGATCCGCTCGCATCGCCGACCGACGTCGTCGGCGCGGGCGCAGGCCGATAGGACGAGCGGCTGGTGCCGAGCACCTTGCCTGGGAATCGCGTGACGGTCGGGAACGCGTCGAGCGTTTGTCCCTTGGTCACCGCGCTCATGAAGCGTCGCCAGATGTCGGCGGGCACCGAACCTCCGGTGACAGGCCTACCGCCGCGGAACTTCGCCAGGGTGCGCGCGTTGCCTTCGGGATAGCCCATCCACACCGCGGTCGTCAGCTTGGTGGTCGAGCCCACGAACCACGCGTCGCCGTAGTCCTGCGTTGTGCCGGTCTTGCCCATGAGCGTGCCGGGGCCTGCGGTCTTCAAACGTGCGCCCACGCCGGTGCCGCGTTCGATTACCTGGGTCAAGGCGGTGTTGACGGTGTCGGCCTGCTCGCGCGACAGCACGCGCACGTGCGCCGGTTCTGAGCGGAACAGCACGGCGCCGTCGGCGGTCTCGATTTTGCTGATGAACTGCGGAGCGATCCGCTCGCCGCGACGGGCCAGGGTCGAATACGCCGACGCAATGTCGAGCGGCGACACCTCCACGGTGCCGAGCACGAGTGACGCCACCGACCGCAATGGCGCGGTGATGCCGAGGTCTTTGGCCGTCGCCGCGAGGTGATCGGCGCCGACTGCGACCTCGGCCTGCGCGTACACCGTGTTGATCGAGTTACGCGTGGCGTCGATGAGGTTGACGCTGCCGCCAAACGCGGCGTCGTCGTAGTTGTGCACGGGCCAGTCCTTGCCCGCGTCTGCCTTGGGCAGCACGATCTCGGCCGGCGCCGGGAACGCCGATTCAAGCGAATAGCCCTCTTTGACGATGTCGGCCAGCAGAAACGGCTTGAACGTCGAGCCGGGCTGGCGGCCTTTGCCGCCACCCTCCCGCCCGACTGCGAGGTTCACGTTCGAGGTGGCGAAGTCGCGGCCGCCGACCATGGCGCGCACGCGGCCCGCGTCATCGATCGCGACGAGCGCGCCCGAGGGGTCGCTGCCTCGGTTGAGGAGGCCGTACACCGCGTTGTATGCGGCGCGCTGCGCGCCGATGTCGATGTTCGTGGTGACGCGTAGCCCGCCGCCGAGCGCGACCTTCTCGCCGTAGTCGCGCACGAGGATGCGCCGCACGTAGTCGACGACGTATTCGGTACCGGCCTCCGCGGCGACCACACGCGGGGCGGCGTTGCGCTTGGTCACGACGTAGCTCGCGATGGGTTGGGTCTCGACCTCGGCGAGGTCAGCGCGGGTGATGTCGTGCGTGTCGACCATCGACGACAACGTGCGGTGCCGGCGCGCCGTCGCGGTCACGGGGTCGCGGGCGACGTCGGCCGATTCCGGAGAACGGATGAGCCCCGCCAGGTAGGACGCCTCGCGCAGGCCGAGTTGGGTGACGTCGCGACCGAACCACGCCTGGGACGCGGCCTGCACGCCGTACGCGCCCCGTCCGAAGTACACGGTGTTGAGGTAGCGCTCGAGCAGCTCGTTCTTGGTCAGCTCCCGCTCGAGCTTCACCGCGAGCACCGCTTCTTTCAGCTTGCGCCAGACCGTGCGCTCCCGACCGACGTAGGTGTTCTTTACGTACTGCTGCGTGATCGTCGAGCCGCCTTGGAGATGACCACCGCGTAGGTCGTTCACAGTCGCGCGGGCCAGGCCGATCGGGTCGACGCCACCGTGTTCGTAGTAGTGCCGGTCCTCCGTGGCCAGCACGGCTCGGATCACCACTTTGGGGACGGCCTTCAGCGAAACAGATACGCGGTTCTCCGTGCCGCTCAGCGTGGCGAGCCGGCTCCCATCAGCAGAAAACAGGAAGGTGGTCTGCGCGGGCGGCCCCGTGTCGGGCAACGGCACCCGCGACAGCACGAACAGCACGCCGGCGGCCGCGGTGAAGGCCAGCAGCCCAAACAGGAACAGCACGCGGCGGTAACGCCAGACCCAACTGCGCTTCTTGCGGCGCGATGCGGGGCGGCGTTTAGCTGATTGCGGTCGCCCGGGCATGGGGTGTTGACGCTATGAGATTTTCGGGCCCAACGACCTATCGCGACGCCGCGAGCGAACGGCGCGAGCGGACCACTTCAATCAGACAAATCACCGCAAATACCGCCACCCCGGCAGCTAGGCCACGGCCCGCCGTATCGACCTCGGGCGGAAGTTCTCCGAGAAACGTCAGGCGGGCCGGCGCCAGGGCGATCCCGACCCCGGCGGCGACGCCGAGGTAGGAGGCGACCGTCGGTGGCCCCGGCGTGTGAACGTGGCGCGGTCCGCGCCACCACGTACCGACCAACAGCACGGCCGCGGCGCCCGCGACGAACGCGCCGCGCGTGCTCGGCTGAGCCGCCGCAACGCTGGCCAGGCCGGCAACCGCGGGCAGCCCGACGATTGCGTCGACGATCTCGGGCCAGTGCGCGAGCCGCCGGTCCACGAGAGACGGCCGGGCGCCGATTACGACGCCGGCGGCCACCAGCAGTGGGCCCAGACCCGCCGGCGCCGCGAACGCGGCAGTAGCGCCGACGCCCAGGGACGCCACCGCGAGCCCGCGCTCGCGCAGGACGGTGGCGACCACCACCATCGCCACGGCCGTGAAGACCACGACCGGCGCGTGCTCGGTGTTATGCCGAGCGATAACCACGCCGAGCCCACCGAAGGCCGCGATAGCGACCGGACGAATCAGAGCGATGCGGCGTAACACGCGTGCATCGTTACAGAGACGAGACGCCCACTCCGCCTCGTGTCGCGCCGCCGTAGTGCGCGATTTCCTTCGGCAGATCGAGCGGGAGCAACTCGCTACGACGCTGCAATGTTTCGTCGTTCAGGAGCGCTGCCGGCACCACCCAGGCGACTTCGAACTCGAGCCCATCGGGATCACGCCCGTACAAGCTCTTGGTGACCGAGTGATTGGTCGCGCCACCGAGCGATCCGACCTTCGACAACGCGTCCGCGATACGGGCAAGCTCGTCCAGCGTGTCGACTTCCCAGGCGAGGTGGTACATCCCGACCGTGGCGCGACCAGCGAGCGACGGCCCGGCCTCGGCACCGATCTGGAAGAGGCCGAGGTCGTGGTCGTTGGTGGACGCCGACGCCTGCAGGAACGCGGCGCCCGGAAACTGGCTAACTACCCGGAACCCGAGTACATCGCTGTAGAACGCCACGCTGACGTCCACGTCACGGACATAGAGCACGGCGTGGTTGAGGCGAGTGATCGGCACGAGTCAACGGTACCCAGTCGTGATACCGAGACCGACCGCGCCGAGCGCGACCGCGACCGCGATCCACGGTTGCCAACGCTCGCGGCGTTCGTTGGCCGCGCACACCCACCCCAAGGCGCCACCGACTACGACTCCGGCGCCCCACACGACAACGCTCTTGGCCCCGCCGGCGAGCGAGGGTCCGGCGACGAGGGTGCCCCCGAGCGCGCCGAGCACCGCGCCAGTCCAGCGGTCACGCGACGCCAGGACGAGGCACGCGGCACTGGCCCACGCGGCGCCGACCGCAAGGCCGGACCCGGTGAAGCCGGCGGCGCCGAGCACCGCCTGTCCGCCGGCGATGTCGGCCAGGGCCGCGGTGCCAGTGCGGGCGATCGTCGCGACGCCCACCAGCGCCACCACCAGGGCGGTGAGCGCCGACGCGTCCGACACGCCCGCCGCGACCGCGAGAGTCCAGATGTCGCCGCGCCCGGCCGCGGTCAGTACCGCGGCGGCGGCCAACGCGGCGTCGCGTACGGCGACGGGCAGCGTGGTGCGGGCCGGCGCCGCCAGCGGCGCGCGAACTACGGGACGGGTCCCCGTTTGCATTAGGCGCGACGTTGCCGGCCGCCGAGCGGTACCCGGCGCACGAGGTGGTTCCACGAGCAGGTGGGACAGACCTCGACGATGTAGCAGCTCAACTCTTCACCGGAACGATCGAGCCGGCGCATTTCGGCGGCGCTGTCCACGCACCGGCCACGCGCCGGAAGCCGCGGCCCGAACGCGTAGGTGACGTGCACGAGGTCGTCGTCGGCGCACACCGGACACTCCTCGGTGGTGAGCACGCCAGCTTTGGCCGCCCGCATCAGCTCAGGATGCGCATCGCAGATGTCCTCACGCGTCACCTTGTTGGCGCGGAACTCGGCGAGCACGGCGTTGCGGGCCAGGCGGAAGTCGACTGCGGCGCTTCGGTCGTCCTCGGTGCGACGGCGCAGCGATTCGCTTCCCACGGGCGGAGACGGTACCGCTCCACGCGGACCCGGATGTCACACCCGGTGTAGCTGCGACGGCGGGGTTGGGGTCCCCGCCGGGAGCGATGAGCGCAGCGAAGAGCCAAAGGCACCCGAAGGATGCCGCCGGTAACGGCGGGATCCTTACGGACAAGAATCCGTCTGTGGACCGATCCGCCCGCTTCGGCGCGCTCTTCGCGGAGTTGTACGCGCCCCTACGGCGCTGGGCCCATCACCGCAACATCACAGGTCCTGACGCCGACGACTTGGTCGCGGAGGTCTTCACGATTGCGTGGCGCCGGTTCGACGACATCCCCGCCGACGCCGCCGTTCCTTGGCTCTACGGCGTAGCGCGGAACGTGGCTCGCAACCATCGGCGCGGCGTCGCCCGCCGCGCCGCGTTGCAGCTCGTAGTGCCACCCGCGCCCAACGCGGCGCCGCCCGCCGAACCGGCCGACCCGGACTTCGCCGCGTTGCGACAGGCCCTCGACTCTCTCGGCGATGACGACAGAGAGATTCTGCAACTCGTCGCGTGGGACGGCCTGGAGCCCGCCGAAGCCGCGATCGCCCTGGGGTGCTCGGCGCCAACGGCACGGGTGCGCCTGTATCGCGCTCGGAAACGCTTCGCCGAAGCCCTTGACGCGGTAACGGCCGCATCCCACTCGACACGTAGCGAACGAGAACGATCACGTTCGCTTCAGGAGGTGCCCGATGTCTGACGAATTGCTGGATCGATTGGCGGCGGCCCGTCCGCAGCCACCCGCAGATCTTCTCGAACCCAACCACGAACTGCTCGAGGAGATCTTGATGAATCAGGAAACGAAACCAAAGCGGGCGCGGTTTGCGTTCGCGGCCGCAGCGGCCGCAGCCGCGGTGATCGGTATCGCGATCGCGGTGCCGACCCACGACAGCCCGAAAGTGACCCCAACCGTCGCCGTGAACATGCGCACGATCGCTGAGTCCACCTCGGCGGCGCTCAGCTCAGGCCGCGCCCACCTCACCTACAGCGCGACGAACGACGGACACGGCCAAGACGGCGGAGAACTCACGATCGACTTCAGCGGCGAGAACCGGTCCACGGTCGGCACGATCTCGGCCCGCGACGCCACTTCCTTCGAGATCGCGAACAAGGTCGTCGACGGGCGCTTCTACCTGCGCGATGGCGCGCCCGGTCAGCAAATCTGGATCGAGGACACCAATGAACACATCACCGGTTCTGATCTGTTCAGCGTCGATCCGCGTTCACTCGTGACCGGCGCCGCACAAGACGCCGCGTTCAAGGACGTCGGTACCGCCACCGTCGACGGCGTGCGGACCCATCATCTGAAGGCGACCCGCCTCGACCAGGTGCCGACCGTGAACCTGGGCCTCGGGCCGATCTCGGACGATCACACCAAGCTCACGAAGTTCGATGTGTGGGTCGACGCTGACAACGTCGTGCGCCGCCTCGACGTGTCCACTTCGTTGACCGAGACCGTCTACCCGCTCGCCCGTACCGTCGTCGACAAGGACACCAACGGAACCCTGCAGAAGCACCTCGACGAGTCCAACATGGGCCCGTCCGAGGAACGCACGACCGTCAACGACTACTCAGTCATCTTCACCGATATCGGCTCGCCCATCGCCATCGACGCGCCCGCCAACGCCCGGAAGGTCGCCGGCCAGGGCTAGGACAAGCGCATCGACGGTGGGGTCGGCCGGCCCATCCGTTCGGCGGGCGACGAGCAGCGTGCGTTGCACGAATGGCTCGTCGCCCACGCGTCGCAGCAGAACACCGGATCGTTCGACCTGCACCACCGGCAGCACCGACCATCCGATGCCCAACGCGACCATCTGGGCGAGGACTTCGGGCTGGTGCGATTCGGCGACAACGCTGACGGAGCGGCCAGCGCGGCGCAGCGCCTCGAGCGCGAGCTCGCGCGTCTGCGAGCCGACCGGGTAGGTGACCCATGGGCCCCATGCGCGCTTCGGGCCGTCCACCGGCGCGTAGACGGCCAGGTCCTCGTCCAACAACGGCGTCGCGGTCACTCCCTCCGGCAAGACGGCGGGGGCCACGCACACCACTACGTCGAGGCGAGCGGCCGCGAGGCCTCGCAGTAGCTCGCCCGACGGGCTGACCTGCAGGTGAAGCTCGACTTCAGGCCTCGCCGCACGGAACGCCGCCATCGCCGTGGCGCAGTGAATCGTCGCGGCGGCATCGATCATCCCCACCCGCACCGCACCCGTAGTACCGGCGCGCCGTCGATCGGCCCAGCCGGCCAGGTCGTGTGTCCGGGCGAGGACCGACCTCGCATGATCGAGCACTACGGCGGCGGCGGCGGTGGAAACTCGCCGGCGGCCGTCCCGCGCGAACAACGCCACGCCAACGCGGCGTTCGAGTTCGGACAACCCCTGGCTCAGCGCGGACGGTGTGACGCCGACGGTGGCCGCGGCCTCGGCCCAGGTTGGCGCCTCGTGTACGGCTACGAAGTACTCGAGTTGCCGTACCGAGAGATCAGGCAGGGCGCGCATATTGTTCAGTGTTACTAAACAATCGAACAGAACGCAACAGCTTCGCTTACTATTGCAGGCATGACTGCTCGCACTATTGCGCCCGCCACCGGCAAGCTCGGGGTCCTTCTGCCCGGCCTCGGTGCCGTCTCGTCCACCCTGATCGCCGGCGTGCTCCAGGCGCGCCAGTCGGGCGTCGCACCCATCGGCTCGCTCACTCAGATGTCGCGCATCCGCCTGGGCGAACGCGCCGAGGGCCGCAACCCGCTCATCAAGGACTTCGTTCCGCTGGCGACGCTCGACGACATCGTCTTCGGCGGCTGGGACCCGATCTCGCCCAACGCCCTCGAGCCGGCCCGCACGGCCGGCGTGTTGGAAGAGCGCGACATCAACCCAATCTCAGCCGAACTCGAAGGCATCGTCGCCATGGACGCCGTGTTCGATCAGGACTGGGTGAGCCGCCTCGACGGCACCCGGGTCAAGACCGGCGCCACGAAGATGGACCTGGCCCAGGCGCTGATGGAAGACATCGAGCGTTTCAAAGTCGAGAACAACTGCGACCGGCTCGTGATGGTGTGGTGCGCGTCGACCGAGGCGTACCGCGACGTCACCGACGTCCACCAGACAGTCGAGGCCTTCGAGGCCGGACTCGTGGCCAACGACAAGATGATCAGCCCCAGCCAGATCTACGCCTACGCCGCGATCATGAGCCATGTGCCGTACGCGAACGGCGCCCCCAACCTCAGCTGTGACCTGCCGTGCATGATGGAACTGGCCGACCGCGAGGGTGTGCCGATCGGCGGCAAGGACTTCAAGACCGGTCAGACACTTATGAAGACGATCGTGGCGCCCGGCCTCAAGGCGCGCATGCTCGGGCTCAACGGCTGGTTCTCGACGAACATCCTCGGCAACCGCGACGGCGAGGTCCTCGACGATCCCGAGAACTTCCGGTCCAAGGAAGTCTCCAAGCAGGGCGTGCTCGACACGATCTTCCAGCCCGAGGAATATCCGCAGCTGTACTCGGACATCTCGCACGTGATCCGGATCAACTACTACCCGCCGCGCGGCGACAACAAAGAGGGCTGGGACAACATCGACATCTTCGGGTGGATGGGTTACCCGATGCAGATCAAGATCGACTTCCTCTGTCGCGACTCGATTCTCGCGGCGCCGCTCGTGCTCGACCTCGCGCTGTTCTTCGATCTCGCGGCGCGCGCCGGCGAGAAGGGCGTGCAGGAGTGGATGAGCTTCTACTTCAAGGCGCCGATGACGGCACGGGCCGAGTTGTTGCCGGAGCACGACATCTTCATCCAGCAGATGAAGCTGAAGAACACGCTGCGCGAGTGGATGGGCGAGGACGCCGTCACCCACAGCGAGGCCTAACCGACCAGGAGTCGGCTAGATAGCGGCGTCGTAAGCCTCACCCACGACCCCGCAAGGCAGCGCTGGGTGGTCGTCACCGTTGACGATCACCAGCGCTACCTCCGTATCGCCGAGGCGGATATGGCAGGTGGCATCGGTGCCACCGAAGCGATCGGAGCGCACCAGCTCGACCGCGCCCGCCGGCGTGGCCACACCGCGGCCCTCGCCCGTGAGGTCCAGCCGACCGTCGGTCTCGATGGCAAATTCGAAGGCTTGGCCGCGCAACTGCGCGTGCAATGACTGCCCCATTGCAGTCACATTCACGGGGTGCGCGGGTTTGTTTCCCTCCGCCAATGCGGTAGCCGCGAGGATCACCGAGAGGGCGAAAGCGGCGGGAAGGACGGCGGTCACGATGCGGGCGAGACGTGTCTTCATGTAGTGCAAGACCACCCAACCCCGCGTGTCTTGCAGTTTTGTGAAACTTTCTTGCCATGAATTCCCCACGGGTCATGCGCAGGATCGCTCTCGGGCTGGCGGTCTCGGTCGCCGCCGGCGGGCTGATCAGCCTCCGCTACGCACCCGAACACGAAGACTTGGCCGGCGCCCTGAGCGCGAACGCACACCGCTTTCTGTCCCTGACCGGCGCGGCGCCGACGTCGTCGGCCGTCGTCGATCGCGCCGAGCTGGCCGAAGAGTCATCGGCGGCCCCCGGCGACTACGCGGGCTCGGTGGCCACGCCGAACTACATGCCCAACGGCTGGCGGGTACGGCCCGCGGGCAAGCAGGTCCGGGTGCTCAACTTCCCGCTGGGGCTGGCGGTGTCGCCGGACGGCAAGACCGCTCTGGTGACGTCGGGCAACGGTGGCATGCAAGGACTTACCGCGATCAACGCGTCGTCGCTCAAACCGGCGATAGCGCCCGCGGCGAACCTGTTCATGGGCCTCGCGGTCACCGCGACGGGCAAGATTTTCGCAAGCGGCGGCAACGCCGATCGGCTCTTCCGCTATCAGCTCGCCGGCGGAATCCCCGTGACGCTCGACGCGACCGAAGCGGCCGCCGTTCCGTTGCATCACGCGCGTGACGGCATCGCGGCACAGAGCGGTTTGCCGGTCGACGCGTTGCCCGTCCTCGACGGCGTGCGGGTCTCCGGCTACCCCGGCAACGCGATCGCGAGCGGGAACCACGTCTTCGTCGCCGGCACCTTGTCGGAACCGACCGGTACCGGTGGCGACGCCTGTCCCGACAAAGAGTTGGCGTGTGCGCGCGTGTCGATCGTCGACGCGACGACAGACAAGTTGGTCGGCCGCGCGCCCGTGGGCCGCGACGCGTACGCGCTCGCGCTCGACGCCGCCCGCCACCGGCTCTACGTCTCGAACTGGGGCGACGAGGCGGGACGGGGCAAGGGTGCCGGAACCGTGTCGACGGTCGATGTCACGAACCCGGCCAGCCCACGCGAGATCTTCTCCACGAAGGTCGGCCATCAGCCGTCGGCCGTGCAGTTGTCGCCGGACGGCAAGCGGCTGTTCGTTGCCAACACCAACGACGACACGTTGTCCGTGCTCGACGTATCGGCCACGCCGACCGTCATCGCCACCGAATCCGTGCGCCCCAACAGCGGATTGCCCGTGGGCGCCCATCCGGATGCGCTCGCGATGTCGCCCAACGGCGACACGCTGTTCGTCGCGCTCGCCGGCATGAACGCGATCGAGGTACTCGACGGCCACACCGGCGCCCGCCGCGGGGCCCACCCTGAGTACATCCCGACGGGCTGGTACCCGTCGGCCCTAATGGTGACGGGAACCTCGGACCACTTCCGGCTGTGGGTGGCCAACGCGAAGGGCATAGGCGCCGGTACCGACAAGGGCACCGGTTACAACCTCAGCGTCGGACAGGACCTGCGCATCCAGACCGGCACCGTGAGCGTGATCGACCTGCCCACAACGTCGCGCGGCGCGGCTGACTGGACCGCGCGCGTGCGCGCCAACGATCGACTCGACGCGGCCACGGTCGACGCGTGCGCGCCCGCCGGCGCCGTCGCGGTGTCCGAAGTGCTGTGCCCGCCCAAGGGCAAGGAATCGCCCGTGCGCCACGTGCTCTACATCGTCACGGAGAACAAGACGTTCGACCAGTACTTCGGTGACCTTGCGGGCAAGGACTACGACGCCGACCCCGCCTACCTGCTCTACGGCAACGTGGTCACGCCGAACCACCACGCGATCGCGGACGCGTACAGCCTCAGCGACCGCTTCTTCTCCGACGCGCAGGTGTCGGTTACCGGGCACTCCTGGACATCGGGTGCGATCGCTACCGACCACAACGAGAAGGTTTGGCCGGCCGACTACGACCAAGGCATCCGCGGCAGCCACGGCAACGGCGACGCGCTTCGCCCCGGTGTCGAGGGCGCGCCCGGCGGCGAGATCGGCGAGACCGAGGACGAACTGAACGACCCAGAGGGCGGCTACATCTTCGAGGCCTTCAAACGCGCCGGCGCCGTCAGCCCGGACAAAGCCGAACCGGGTCGCCTCAGCATGGCGATTTACGGCGAGTCGACCGCCCGTGAATCGGGCGACATGAACGCGTACAAGGCGACCACGTGGAAAGCCGGCGACATCCAGTACTTCGACACGTGCCGCGCCGCGCAATTCATCACCGGCACCTCGCCCAACGGGCCGGGGCCCGACTCACCCGACCAAGTCGCCGACTGCGGCGGGCGCACGCTTCCCGCGGCCTTCAACCTGGCGCACTGGACCGACGTGTTCAAGCGGACCGGCAAAGACGTCATGCCGAACTTCCTTTACATGTCGCTGCCCGTGAACCACACGCTGGGGACGAACCTCGGCAGCCCGACGCCGGCGTCGATGGTCGCCGACAACGACTACGCGGTCGGGCTCATCACCGAGGCGCTCTCGAAGAGTCCGTTCTGGAAGTCCACGCTCATCATGCAAACCGAGGACGACACGCAGGCGGCGGGCGACCACGTTTCGCCGTTGCGGGATTACTTGTCAGTCTCGGGTCCGTGGGCCGCCGACGGCGCCAACCATCAGTGGGGGTCGATGCCTTCGCTGCTGCGCACGATCGAGCAGATCTTCGGGATCAAACCCATCTCGCTGCTCGATCGGCTCGCCTTGCCTCAGCACGGCGCGCTGCGCCGCAAGCTGTCCGACGGCCCGAACGTCGCGCCGTACAAGGCGATCCGTCCGCTCGTACCGTTCGCGCTGAACCAACCGGGCGCACCCATGCAGGCGGCGTCCATGGCGATGGACTGGAGTACGTACGACCGCATCGACGAGCAGACGCTAAACGCCATCCTCTACGCCGTCGCCCGCGCCGCGCCGTAGGGCCGCCGCGGCCACCGCCGCGGCACCGAGCGCGAGCGCCGCGGTCTGATGACCACCGGTCGCGGGGATAGCGGCGGTGGGCTGGGGCACCACGATCGGCGCACCGACCGGGGGACGCGGCCCCAGCGGTCCCGCCGCGGCCGCCAACACGCCCGAACCACGCGCGACTGCCCACGACGACGCGGCGTGCGCGGCCGTATCGGGACGTGTCCGATCGGCGACAAACCAGAAGTCGAACTGCATGCCGTCGGTGCGGAACTCGACGACGCCGAATCCGTTCGAGAAGCCTTCGTGGTACTTGATCCACGGATTGCTCACCGTGTTGTTCGCTTCGAAGACCGTATTGATGGTCAACGCCTGCGGCAGGCTGGCCATCTGCAGCACCTCGGACAGGCCCGGCGATGTGATCGCCGGCGCGATGAACTCGACGGCCGAACTGTTGCCGTTGAGTTGATAGGTGGTGCGATCGAACGGCAGCTGCGTCGCGAACGACTCGTGGTAATCGCCGGTCAGAACCACGACGTCTTTGATCGCGTTGTCCTTGATGTAATTCAGGATCTTCGTGCGCTCCGCGTTGTATCCGTCCCACCCTTCGACCAAAAGGGGCGGCGGCACGCCTGGACCTCCGAGCGCGATCGCCGCGCTGCTGAGCAGTCCGGCCAAGGGCGGACCGACATCGATCGGCATCATCGACACCGGGTTGCCGAGCACCTTCCACGCGCGGCTCGATTGCTTCAGCCCGTTCAAGACCCAATCGCGTTGGGTTGCGCCGAGGATCGTACGGTTCGGGTCTTCCGTGGCCGGATCGACCGAGATGTAGCCGACGACCGCGCTCGTCGGCTGCACGTCGCGATACAAACGCTCGTCGAGCATGAACAGATCGACGAGGTTGCCGAACTGGAAGCGTCGGTACACCTTCATCGGATCCGTCGGATCGGCACGCACCGGCACCCACTCGCGAAAGGCCTTGAGCGCCACGTTGCGCCGCGTGTGGAAGTCGCCCTCGGTCGCGGGGTCGTGGGCCTCCCCGCCGTCGCGCCACCAGTCATTGCACACCTCGTGGTCGTCGTAGATAGCGATGACCGGATGGGCGGCGTGCAGCCGCTGCAGCCCGGGATCGGTGCGGTACTGCCGATAACGCGCGCGGTAATCCGCCAGGTTCTCGAGCTCGTGATTCGGCTGATGCAGGCGCCCGTTCGGCTTGGGCGACGGCAGCCCGCCGTAGCTCTGATCGAACTCGTAGATGTAGTCACCCAGCGCGAGCACGGCGTCGATGTCGTCGCGTTCCGCGAGCGCGCGATACGCGCCAAAGAACCCGAACTCCCACTCGGCGCACGTCACAACGCCCAGGCGCAACCGGTCGATCGCCGCACCCGGCGCGGGCAGGGTGCGCGTACGGCCAAGGCCGCTCGTGACACCGTTCGACGTGAAGCGGTACCAGTAGGTGGTGGCGGGTTCGAGGCCGGTCACGTCGAGCTGCACGGTGTAGTCGGTCGCCGCGGACGTGGTGGTGGTGCCGCTCTTCACGACCGTGTCGAACCGTGGATCCCTCGCCAGCTGCCACGTCACCGGGCCAGCGGTGACAACGCGGGTCCACAGGATCACCCGATCCGCCAGCGGGTCGAACGATCCGACGCCGTGGCCGAACACCGGGGCGTCTGCGGCCGCGGCACCGGGCGCTAACCGCCACGCCGCCGCCGTGATACCCACCCCGCCAGTAGCGGCCAGAAAAGCTCGTCTCGTTGTCTGTGTCCCCATGCCGATAGGGACGGTAGGTCAGAATCAGTGCATGCCCACTGACAACGCCGCCGCGTGGGACCGCCACTCCGCCGCGTACCAGGCCGGCGCGCAACTGCCGACCGACGTCGCGCACTACGGCCCCGACATCGGCACCGAGACCGACTTTCGGTTGCTCGGCGATCTCAAGGGCAAGCGCGTGCTCGAGCTTGGTTGTGGTGGCGCCCAGTGCTCGATCGCCTTCGCCAAGCAGGGCGCGATTGCGATTGGCGTCGATTTCAGTTCCGAACAGCTCGCGTTCGCGCGACGGCTCTGCGACCGCGAGGCGGTGCGCGTCGAGCTGCACCACGGTGACCTGGCTGATCTCGCATTCGTGCGGGCCGAGTCGATCGACCTCGTGTTTTCCGCCTACGCCTTCGGTTACGTCGAAGACCTGGGCCGCGTGTTCCGTCAGGTGCACCGCGTGCTGCGGCCCGGCGCGCCGCTCGTGTTCTCGTTGCCCCACCCGGCCTACGACATGATCGATGACGACAGCGACCAGCCGCTGCTGATCCGCCGGTCCTACTTCGATCGCACGCCGATTGACTACGAGTGGAACGGCATCGCGTTCACCGACTACCGCCACACCATGAGCGACATCTACATGGGCCTACTGCGCTCGAACTACAAAGTCGACGCAATGGTCGAGCCCGAGCCCGCCGGCGGTGGCCCCAAAAGTCAGCACTGGCGCGAGACCTACAAGTACGTCCCCCGCACCCTCATCATCCGGGCCCGCAAAGAAGGCATGTAACGAACTAAGAAGTCGGCATGACTTCTGAGCTCAGCGCGGCGGCGCGTCGTCTGGCCGCCGCCCTCGAACCCTTCGCCGGCCAGGTGTATTTCTCACCCGAGGCGCACGCCGAATACGTGAAGCTCGGCTTCCAGCCCTCGCCCGGCGACTTCGGCACCGGTGTGGCGCTGCCCGACAGCCCCGCGTACTTCACGTCGCGCGGCTCGGTGATGGGACAGGTGCCCGGCGAACTCGTCGCTTCGGCGTTCGCCGTCTTCAACCCGGCGGCGGTTGTGCCCGCCGTGGACTTCGGCTGGTCGCTCACCGACGCCAAGACCATCTGCGCCGCTCGCGACGCCGGCGGCATCGGACAACTCGAGCGCATCCTCGGCGAGAAGCCCGACGGCATCGACACGGTCGGCGACCTCCTCGAGAAAGCGTGCGCGCCGCTGCGGCCCGAAGGTCGTCCGCTTTACGCAGGCTTGCTGTCACAAGATGTGCCCGCGTCGCCGGTCGGACGGGCCTGGCGGTTGGCCGACATGCTGCGCGAGTTCCGCGGCGACGCGCACACGGCGTCGTGGACGTCGGCGGGCTTCGACGCCACCGAGATCGGTTTGTTGACCGAGCTGTACTGGGGCATGCCCATGGGTACCTACGTGCGCACCCGCGCCTGGAGCGACCAGCAACTCGAAGACGCGAAAGACCGGTTGCGTTCGCGCGGCGTGCTCGACGCCGACGGGTTCAGCGCCACGGGCTACGAAACGCGCGACGCCGTCGAGCGCAATACCGACATCCAGATGGCGCCGGCGATCGACGCGCTGCGCGACGACCTGGCCACGGTGTGCGGCATCCTCGAGCCATGGGGAGCGGAGATCCGCGCCCAAGGCGGCTACCTGCCGGGCGGTCCCCACGAACTCGCCAACGCCTCGCGTCGCTAGCAACACCCACGAAACACAAACCTGACAAAATGCCCGGCGTGCGTAAGAGACTGATTCTCCTATTCGCGTTCGCAGCAGCACTCCTGGGGGCTGCGAGCGCCACTCCATCACCCGCCTCGGCAGCCCAAACGATCGGCAAGACCGGTCTCTATAAGGACGGGTGTGGCAACACGCACGTCTGGGTCAACGGGCAGGACCTCGGTCCGCAGTACCTCGTGTGCATTCCGCCTGACCCGACCGAGTAGTCAGTCCGGCAACACCTTCACCCATTCGGCGAAGGTGTTCGTGAACAAGGCCGGTACGCCGCCGGTGTGCACGAACACAATCGGTCCGTCGGGCAGGCGCCCGTCGCGCGCGTAGGTCACGAGCGCGGCCGCGGCCTTTCCGGTGTAGACGGGATCAAGCAGCAGCCCTTCGCGCGTCGCGAACAGATGCAGCGCCTCGCGGGCGCCACCAGTCGGCGCGCCGTAGTCGGCGCCGAAATGGTCGTGATCCACCTGCACCACGCCGACGGGCTCACCCCGGCCCGCCAGTGCAGCCGCCGCGCTTGCCTCGCGCGGCACCACCTCGTCCAGGTCAGGACGGGTGCCGACGTCAACACCCAGTACGCGGGCGTGGTCGCCGAACCCAGCCACCAGCCCCGCGTGGGTGCCGCCTGATCCATTGGCGGTGATCGCGAGACTCGGCGCGGTGCCGAGCTGCTCGACGATCTCGTCGGCCGCGTCGATATAGCCAAGCGCGCCCATCGGGGTCGCCCCGCCGATAGGTATTTGGTACGGCGTGCGACCCGCGGCGCGCAGTTCGTCGCACACCTCAGTAATGCGTTCTTCGAGCGGGTAGTACCGAAGCGGACCCGCCCACACGAAGTCGGGGGCCAGCACGTGGTCGAGCACGACGTTGCCGCTCGGCTGTTTCGGTTCGTCGCTCGACATCACGACGGTCGCCTGCAAACCCAATCGGTTGGCGGCCGCGATGGTCATGCGCACGTGGTTGCTCTGCCGACCACCGCCCGTCACTAGGACGTCGGCTCCCTGCGCGAGCGCATCGGCGCACAAATAGTTGAGCTTGCGCGCCTTGTTGCCACCGCCGGCGAGGCCCGTGCAGTCGTCGCGCTTGACGAACAGCCGACCGGCCTCGAGCCCGAGCGCGGAGCCCAGCCGGTCCGCTGCTTCGAGCGGTGTCGGAAGGTGGGCCAAGGCGAGCGGCTTGATCACGCCCACGACACTACGGTCGCTACCGATGCCCGCGTCCCTAACCCCCGCGCTGCAAGACCTCGTGGAGGCTGCCACCGCGGCGCTCGACGCCGACCTGGCCGATGAGCGAACGCGTTGTGATACGATGCGCGGCGCGATGGCAGCGCTGCTCGCGGCGCCTGACGCGGTACCTGAACACGCGTGCGCGTCGCTCGAGGGCAACGCCGTCGGCAACCTGCTCTACGCCGATCCCGACGGCCGCTTTCACATCCTCGCCGTCGTGTTTCCCGAGGGCACCTCGTCTGGTGTGCATCACCACGGCTGTTGGGGCGTGATCGGTTACTTCCGCGGCGGCGATGAAGAGACGCGTTACGCGGGCAGCGATGCGCCGCACGAACACGACACGGCGGAGCTCGCTGAGGTCTCGCGCTTCGTGTGGCACCAGGGCGACATCACGTACCTGTTGCCCGATGAAGGCGACGGATGGCATCGGGTGCGCAACCCGGGCCCGGGCGACGGCGTGAGCATTCACGTTTTGTGCATGACGCCGAGCGATCACCCCCACCTTTTTTGGGACCGCTCCACCCGCGTGATCGCGGGCTACCCCTTCGTCGAGGTGCAGCCCAACCGCTGGCAAGCGCGGCTTACTGGGTCTGGCTAGCCCACCACTCGTCGAGGCGGCGAGCCGCTTCTTCCTCAACCAGAGGGCCGTGTTCGAGGCGCAGCTCCAACAAGAAATTCAGCGCTTCACCGACGGCCCGTGACGGTGGGATACCCAGCTGCTTCATCACCTGCTCCCCGTCGAGATCGGGCCGGATCGCATCGAGCTCTTCTTGCTCGCGTAGCCGCGCGATCTCGCGCTCGAGTGTGTCCATGCGGTCCGCCAGCCGCTTGGCTTTGGCTTCGTTGCGCGTGGTGCAATCCGCCCGAGTGAGCTTGTTGAGGCGGTCGAGCTCGGGTCCGGCGTCGCGCACGTAGCGACGGATGGCGGAGTCGGTCCATCCCATGGCATATGTGTGGAACCGCAAGTGGAGCTCGACGAGCTTCACAACCGCCTCGAGATCGTCGGTCGGCCAGCGCAATTCGGTCAGGCGCTTGCGCGCCATACGCGCACCCACTACTTCGTGGTGATGAAACGACACGCCCTTGTCGCCGAATTGCCGCGTCGCAGGCTTGCCGACGTCGTGCAAGAGCGCGGCCATGCGCAAAATGCGATCGGGCTCGGTGTTCGCGACCACCGCGATCGTGTGCGCCAGCACGTCTTTGTGCCGATGAATCGGATCTTGTTCGACGGCGAGGCCCGGCAATTCGGGCAGAAAGTGCGCAGCCAAGCCGGTCTGGTTGATGAACCACAACCCGGCGGACGGATCCTCGACGACCAGCAACTTGTCGAGCTCGTCGCGGACGCGTTCCATCGACACGATCGACAGGCGCGGCGCCATCGCGCGCACGGCCTCGACGAGCGCGTCGTCGGGCACGAGCTGATACCCGGCGATGAAACGCGCGGCGCGCAGCATCCGCAACGGATCGTCGCTGAAGGACTCCTCCGGTGCCAGCGGCGTGCGCAGACGACCGGCGGCCAGATCGATCAACCCGTCGTAGGGGTCGATCACCTCGGTACCCGGAAGCTTCAGCGCCATCGCGTTCACGGTGAAGTCGCGTCGGGACAAATCAGCTTCGACCGCGGTCGAAAACGACACGTCGGGCTTACGGGAATCGGGTGAGTACGCCTCGGCGCGATGCGTCGTGATCTCATAGGTGCGGTCGCCCTTGCTGGCGCCGATCGTCCCGAAACGCTTGCCTTGCGTCCACACGGCGTCGGCCCAGCCGCGCAGCAGTCGCTCGGTTTCGTCGGGCAGGGCGTCGGTGGTGAAGTCCAGGTCGTCCTCATCGGACAACCGGTTCGTGATGGCGTCGCGGACCACCCCGCCGACGAGATACAGGTTGTGGCCCGCCGCGGCGAACCGTTCGGCCAAATCGGCGGTGGCCGCGACAAGGCCTTCCAGCCGCTCAGGGATCACAACCTCAAAAGGTAGGCCCCTAAGGTTGGCACCGGTGACATCAGCGCTGGTGACCGACGGGGCCGAACGCGCGCGTATTGGTCCGTGGCACGGCGACGCGCGCGTTGGTTGCGTGATCCCGCAGCCCGGGTGTCCTCCGCTGTCTCCCCGCGTCGTGCAGCGCTGTCTCGATCAACTCGATCGTCTCGGGTTCCGCGAGGCGATCACCTCCGCGTTGCCGCCCAATGAGTCGGCTGGCTTCGTCGCCGCGGGATTCCACGTGACCGAACGCCTGCACTTGCTCGAGCGATCCGTGACTGCAGCGGACCGGTCCCCCGTCACAATTCCCGCGGCATTCGAGATCAGCCGAGGGAACAAGCACGACCTCGATGAGCTGCTCGCGGTCGACGCGCGCTGCTTCGGCGATTTCTGGCGTCTCGACGCGATCGGTGTGCACGACGCGCGGACCGCTACTACCTACGCGCGCTTTCGGGTGGCTCGACACAACGGCGTCATCGTCGGCTACGCGATCACGGGACGCCAGGGTCGTATGGGGTATCTCCAACGCCTCGCCGTCGATCCGTCGGTGCAGCGTTCCGGGTTGGGCACCGCGCTCGTGCTCGACGGTGTGCGGTGGTTGGCGCGCTGGCGCGTTCGGACCGTGCTCGTCAACACGCAAGAGTCCAACGCGACGGCACTCGCGCTCTACGACTCGTTGCACTTTCGGCTGAAGCCGCAAGGCCTCACCGTGTTGTCGACCACCCTGCCGTCATCGTGAGGCAGCTCCGCGCCACCGGCGTGGTCGTCGTCGCGGTGATCCTCGCCACCGTGTTGCCATCCGCCCGCGCTGGCGCCGCCACCGACACCAAGGTCCTCGAACTGCAAAGCGAGACGCCGTGGGTCACCAAAGGCGGCACGTTCGAGATTCGCTTGGCCGCACCGCCCGCACAACGCATCGCGCCGTCCGACCTCGAGTACGCGATCTCCGTGCACCCGGCGTCGACTAGCCGATCCGCGTTCGCCCAGACGCTCACGACACGTCCGACCTCGTCACCGCTGGCCGTCGTCACGACCCCGGTCACCGAAGCCGTCACCGACCCCAACACGGGCGCGGTCACACTCGACGTCGGCGTGCAGGACCCGACGCTCCCGCGGGACCGGACCCGCGTCGGTCTGCGCGGCGCCGGTGTCTACCCGGTCGCGGTGGAGCTGCGCACGATTGGCGGCTCCGTGCACGCCCGGATGCTCACGCATCTCATCTTCGTGCCCGAGGCTCCCACCGGGCCCAAGCTGGCGGTCGGCGTGGTCGTGCCGGTGCGCGCCCCGGTGGCGTTGCAAGCCAACGGGTTGGACCGTCTGGCCTCGACGTCGTCAGCCGCGATCGCCGAGGTGGCTACCACGCTGGCAACACTTCCCGCCGACGGGGTGTTGCTCAATCCCTCACCCGAAACACTCGCCGCCCTCGCCCGCGGCACCCGCGCGGTGGACACGGCGGCGCTGGCCGCGCTGCGGGCGCTGGCCGCCAATCACACGATCATCGCCACGCCGTTCGTATCGACCCAGAGACCCGAATCGACCGAGGCCGATCGCCTCGAATCAACCCGGCGAGGCAGCGAAGCCGTGACCGGGGTGTTCGATCGGGCCGCGTCGTCAGAGCTCGCCCTGTTCGACGACCCGAACGACGATCGGCTGGAAAATGATGTGGCTGCGGCGCGCGTGATCGTGGCCGACAAGTTGTTGCAGCCCGCGGCGCAGCGTGTCACCACCGCCGAACCCGTGGTGGTGCGACGTTCGGCGAGCCGTGCGACGGTCCCCGCGCTCGTGGCCGACTCCGGGCTCGGCGCGCATTTCGCGAACGACGGTTCGCAGATCCTGGCCGCGCACCATCTGCTCGCCGACCTCGCGACCATCTACTTCGACAACCCCGGCCGCTTTCGGTCAATCGTCGTGAACCCGCCGCGGTCGTGGCGAGCCAACGCCGCGCTCATCGCGCCACTGCTCGCGGGCCTGGAGTCGAGTCCAATCCTCATGGCCGGTTCGATCGACCGGCTGTTCCAGCCCGCGACGCCCAGAACAAGTCCGCGGGCGCGCGTCCTCATCACGCCTCCCACGCCGCCCGCTCCGCCTCCTGGGTTCGGTTCGATGCGCCGGACGATCACCTCGCTCCAGTCGGTCATGGCCGACAGCCCCGACGTGGCGCAAAGTTTCACGGACCGGCTGCTCATCGCCGAGTCGGCCGCGTTCGATGCGGGCGAGCGGCGAACCTACGTCGCGAGTCTCGTGCGCGCGATCGCGGATGAGCGCCACAAATTCGTGTTGCCCGCTGGCGGATCCCTCACGCTCACGGCGCGGCGCGGCGGCATCCCGATCACAGTCCGGTCGACCGCGAGCTACCCGGCCCACGTCCTGCTGCAGTTGGCGAGTGACCGGCTCAAGTTTCCCGGAGGGTCGACGAAGCTGATCACGCTGGCGCACCGGAACACGACGCAACGTTTCACCGTGCAGTCGATCGGGTCGGGCACCTTCCCGTTGCGTGTCCTGCTGAAATCGCCGGACGGCCACGTCGTGCTCGGCGAGGCGCGTCTCACGATTCGGTCCACCAACGCCTCCGGCGTCGGTATTGGTCTGTCCATCGGAGCGTTGCTCTTCCTCGTCATCTGGTGGATCCGCCACCACCGTGGACGGCGGGAGCCCGCGTGAGCGACCCCGAACCAGAAGAAGCGACGGCCATAAACATCGGCCGCCGCAGCACCGTGATGGCCGCGGGCACGGTCGCCTCACGCGCCACCGGTTTCCTACGGGTACTGGCGCTTGGCTATGCGCTCGGGTTCAACCGCGTTTCCGATGCGTACAACCTCGCGAACACGTTGCCGAACATCGTCTACGAGTTGATCCTCGGGGGTGTGGTGAGCGCGACCCTCATCCCGATCTTCGTCGGGCTGTTCGAAGAAGACGACGACCCGTGGCGCGGCGTCGCGGCCGTGACGTGGCTGGTCCTCGCGGTTACGGCCGCTCTCAGCGCACTGTTCTTTCTCCTTGCGCCGCTTCTTTCGGCGCCGTATGCCGCGCTGAACCACACGGCGAGCGCGGACGCGCAGCACAACCTCACGGTCGCCTTCATGCGCTACTTCGCGCCCCAAGTGGTGTTGCTCGCCGGTATGGCCGTCGGCTCGGCGATCCTCAACGCCCGCCGCAAATTTGCCGCGCCGATGTTCGCGCCGGTACTGAACAACGTCGTGGTGATCGCGGCGATCCTCGCCGCGCCGCACTTCATCTCCCACACGGGCCTCAAGTCGCTGCACCTCGGGACAGGCCTCGTGGTGTTGGGTGTCGGCACCACGCTCGGCTACGCCGCGCAACTCCTCGGCCTCATTCCCTCACTTCGCTCGGTCGGCGCGCGCCTCAAGCCCGTGTGGGACCCCCGCCACCCGGCGGTCCGTCGCGCGGCGGGACTTTCGGGCTGGACGTTCGGTTTCGTGATCGCCAACCAGGTGGCGTACTTGGTGGTCGTCGCCCTCGCCAACCGGCGCGGCGGCGAGTTGTCGAGCTACCAGGCTGCGTTCCAGTTCTTTCAATTGCCCCACGCCGTGATCGCAGTGTCGGTGACGGGCGCGCTGCTGCCTGAACTCAGCGTCGCCGCGACCCGCGGGGACCTCGGCGCGTTCAACCACCTCTTCTTCCGCGGGTTGCGGATCATCGCGGCGCTGCTAATTCCCGCCGCGGTCATGGCCGCGGTGTTCGCCCACCCCTTGTTGCGACCGCTTATCGCGCACGGACGCCTCAGCGACGGTTCGTTGGACGTCACCGCGGACACGCTCAGCGCGTTCGCGCTCGGGTTGCCGGGGTTCTCAGCGTTCATCCTCTGCACCCGGGCGCTGCAGGCGCGACGCGACACGCGCCGCGTGTTCTATCTCTACGTTTTCGAGAACGCGCTCAACATCGTCTTCGCGTTGGCGTTCTACCCGTCGATGCGCATACGCGGGCTCGCGTATGCGTACGCGGTCGCGTACACGCTGAGTGCGGTCGCCGCATACGTCGTGGTGATGAGAACCGGAGACGTCCGCGGACAGGGCCGGTTACCGTTTGCCGCCCCGGCGAGTCCAACCTCTCGACCGCCCGAATGACCTGCCTTCAAAGGACCGACTGAATGCCATCCATCCGCATCGTCACCGACAGCGCCTGCGACCTTCCGGACGCAACTGCCACCGAGCACCACATCGACATCGTGCCGCTGACGATTCGCTTCGGCGACGCGGAATACGTCGACCGGCGCGACCTGACGGTGAAGGAGTTCTGGGCCAAGACCAAAGAGTCCAAGACCCTCCCCGAAACGGCGGCGCCGTCCCCGGGCGCGTTCGAGGAGGCATTCCGGGCCGCGGCGGCCCAAGGCGCCTCGGGCGTCGTCTGCGTTTGCCTGTCGTCCAACTTGTCCGCCACGTTCCAGTCCGCGCAGCTGGCGGCCGAGGCAGTAAAGGACGCGATTCCGGTGCGCGTCATCGACAGCCTCAGCGTCACGATCGCGCAGGGCCTGCTCGCGATCGCGGGCGCCGAAGCGTCTGCCGCCGGCAAGTCGCTCGACGAGGTGGCCGCCGCCGTCCAATCCAAGGTCAATCAGATGCAGGTGTTCGCCGCACTCGACACGCTCGAGAATTTGCGCAAGGGCGGCCGCATCGGCGCGGCGCGCGCCGCACTCGGCTCGATGCTGTCGGTCAAGCCACTGATCCAAGTGGTCGACGGGGCGGTCAACGAAGCCGGGAAACAACGCACCCGCGCCCGCTCACTCGACATGCTCATCGACCTCGCGAAGCAGCACGGCGCCGCGAATGCCAAGCCGCTCGCGGTCATGCATGGCGACGCCGAGGACATCGATGCCTTCCTCGAAAAGTTGTGTGCCGCCCTCGGCCGCTCCCGCGACGATCTGCTCGTAGGCGACGTCGGCTCGGTCGTGGGAACCCACACCGGGCCCGGCGTTATCGGTCTGGCGTGGGAAGAAGCCGGCTCGTAGTCCCTCCGACGCGTCACGGGGTGTCATAACTTGCAACGGTGACCGGAGACGCGACCATCGTCACCGGTCGGCGAATCGCTGACCGGTACCGATTGGTGGCCCAACGCGCCGACGGGTCATGGGACGCCGTCGACGAGACTCTGAAGCGCAACGTCGTCGTGTGTTTGTTGACGGCGCGGGCCGAGCCCGAGGCGAAGGCTCACTTCGGCGCCGAGGCACGCGCACTCGCCGGCCTCAACCACCGCAACGTCGTCGCGACGTATGACACCGGCCTCGACGGCGACGGCAGTAGCTACCGCGTCGACGAACTCCCCGGGGGGCATCCGCTGGATACCAGTGCAGTCCACGAGGACATGCGCGTGTCGTACGCCACGCAGATCGCGCGCGCGATCGCCGACGCGCACGCACGCGATCTGGTGCACGGTTCGCTCACGTCGGGCGACGTACTCGTCAACGAAGAAGGACGCGTCAAGGTGCGCGGGCTACGGCTGCCCGCGGACGGCACCGCCGACGAGTTGAAGAAGGCCGATATCTACGCGGTAACAAATCTCGTGGCCGCCCTCGCGCCGCAAACCGCGTCGCCGCTGCGTGAGATGGCCCTCGGCTGGCGCGGCAGTGACCCGCCCGCGTCGGTAGCGGCCATGGCGAGCGCGCTGCTCACGATTCCCGATGACAGCGACACCACGCCGCTGGTCGACCCGCACCCGACGCCGGCGACGGGCGTGCCCGCACTTCGGCGCCGACCTCCGTGGGCGATCATCGGGGGCGTCGTCGTGATCGCCGCGGTGGCATTGGTGATCGCCGCGCTGCTGCCTGGCAAGGGCGAAGACGCCGACGTCTCAGGCCCGGTCCGCACTTTGACGGTCGTCGCGAAGTCGTTCGATCCGGAGGGAAACCCCCAGACGGAGAACGAAGTCAAAGCCAAGCTCGCGGTAGATGGCGACTTAGCTACGAGCTGGTCCACGGAGTTATACAAACGCGATCACTTCGCCGGACTGAAGAAGGGCGTCGGCCTGATCGTGCAGACGCAGGGGACGGCCGAGTTCCACGAAATGCATGTGCGGACGCCGTCGACCCGGTGGAAGTTCAACGTCTACACCGCGCCGCAGGCCGCGGCGACGTTGAGTGCGTGGGGCCAACCCATCGCCAGCGGCACCGCCACCACCGATTTCACGGTTGATCTGCATGACGCCAAAGGCGGAGCGCTGCTGGTGTGGATCACGGATCCGGCTGGCACGCAGGTGAAGATCTCCGAACTCGAAGTCACCGGCCGCGTGTGACCGACGAGCTGGTCGCCAAGGCCCAGGCGGGCGACAGCCGGGCACTCGACACGCTGCTGCGCAACAACTACGACCGGCTCTACGCGGTGTGCCGCCGGCTGACCGGAAGCGACGCCGACGGAGCCGATGCCTGCCAAGAAGCGCTCATCGCGATCGTGCGGAACCTGTCGAAGTTCGACCAACGCAGCCGTTTCGGCACCTGGGCATACCGCATCGCGGTGAATGCAAGCCTCGACGAGCTGCGCCGGCGCAAGCGCCGGCCGCGACCGGACGAGGCGATCGTCTCCGATCGAAGCGAACAGGCCGCCGGCGCGCCAGATATCGGTACATCGGTATCCGACCGGATGGTCCTAGATGCCGCCCTCGCCGGTCTTTCGCCCGAGTTCCGGGCTGCGGTCGTGCTGCGCGACGTCGCCGGTCTGGATTACGCCGAGATAGCGGAGGCGCTCGAGATTCCCGCGGGCACAGTGCGCAGCCGCATCGCCCGTGGCCGCGCCGCTCTCGCCGATGCACTGGGAGAACAATGACGGGGAACCGGCAGTACCGCAGCCGACGTCTAAGGACCTGCGATGGCGCACGCTGACGACGAACTCCTGAGCGCAATGCTCGATGCGGAAGCGGACCCGGGTGAGGTCGCGCACGTCGACACGTGCGAGCAGTGTCAGGCGCGATTGGCCACGCTGCGCGGAGCCTCAGAAGCGGCGGCGACGCCCGTCGCCCCCGTCCCCGGCCACATCCGTGAGGCCGCGGTGAGCATGGCGGTGCGCGGGGTAACCGAGGTGCGCCCGCGGCGCCCGGTCGCCGCCCAGCGCCGGATGAGCGCGCTGTCCGCCGCTGCCGCGCTCGTGGTTGCGGTCGCGGTCGGGGGTTGGGCGATCAGCCAAATCGGCAGCGGCGCGGGCGACAACACGAACTCCAACACCGCGCTCAGCTCCGCGGCCGACTCCGCCGCCAAGTCAGCCACGCCCACCGGCGGCCTCGGCGCCGAAAATTCTGCGCTCGGTGCGGCCGACGCCGGGACCACGATGATGGCCGCGCCTCCCTACGACGCCGGTGACATCGGTGCGATCGACACGGTGCCCCTTGTTTCGCAACGCGCCAGTGCCGACCTCAGCCAGCCGCCGGCCGCGATCGCGGCCAAGTCCACTGGCGCGGCGTCACCGTGTCCCTACGCGGAGGGCACCCCGATCTGGCAGGCGACGCTTACCTACAACGGCGAAGCGGCGGTCGCACACCTCGTCAAGGTCGACGGCGGCAAACAGCTCATGCAGATTCTTCGGCGGGCGGATTGTGCAGTGATCGCGAGCCAAGACTTCGCACCCACCACGCCGCGCTAGCCAGCGCCAGTATCGAACCGACCCACCGCAAGCCCGCGACGCGGCTGAGGCTGTCGCCCGCTTCGATGTAGGCGGCCCAGGTGTGTCCCCCGAAGGCGGACAGCGCCGCCACGGCCACGAGACCCCAACCGCTGCTTTTGCCCGCGGTGATCGCCACCTCCGCAATGGCAAGGCCGAACAACACGCCGGCGACCACCGCCATCACGCCGAGAAGCTGGTACTCGCCCATGATGAGACCGCCGAGCAGACCGACGAAGATCGCGGCAATGGCTCCGATTACGACGCGCACCGCGGCAGGGTAGCGTCACCCGCCATGACCGAGCCCAGCAGCGTCCTGCCTCCGCCGGCGGGGGACGCGTCAAGACGACTGGATTACGCAGCTGCTCGACAAACTCGACGAGGTAATCGAGCTTGTCCGCAGCAAGACGACGGAGCCGATCGCCAAGCTCGCGCGCTATGCCGTGTACCTCGCACTGTTCGCAGTAGCGGGAATGACGTTGCTCGCGTTGTTGCTGATCATGCTCGTGCGTCTGTTGGCGATCATCCCGGGCCCGATGTGGACCGGGTACGCGGGCGTCGCCGTGGTCTTCACGTTCCTCGGCATCTTCTTCTGGCGAAAGGCAATCAAAGCGACCCGATGAGTGATCCCAGGCACGTTGTGATTATTGGGTCGGGCCCCGCGGGGCTCACCGCCGCGATCTACACGGCGCGCGCCAACCTGGCCCCCCTGGTGATCGAGGGCGAGCCGTCGTCGGACAGCGATCAGCCGGGCGGTCAGCTCATGCTGACCACTGAGGTCGAGAACTTCCCGGGCTTTCCCGACGGGATCATGGGCCCCGAGTTGATGATGAACTGCAAAATGCAGGCCCAGCGTTTCGGGGCCGAGTTCCTCACCGCGAAAGTCACGTCCGTCGACGTGTCCAGCCGTCCGTTCACCATCGAGACCAGCGTGGGCGAGACCATCACCGCCGACGCCGTCATCGTTGCCACCGGCGCCCGCTCCCTCATGCTCGGCCTGGAGGCCGAAAAGCGGCTGCTGGGCTACGGCCTGTCGACGTGCGCCACCTGCGACGGCTTCTTCCACCGCGGGTTCGACGTCGCGGTCGTTGGCGGGGGCGATTCTGCCCTCGAAGAGGCGATGTTCCTTTCGAAGTTCGCCACCACCGTCCACGTGATCCACCGCCGCAGCGAACTGCGCGCCTCAAAGATCATGGCCGACCGCGCCAAGGCCAACCCGAAGCTGAATTTCATCTGGAACAGCGTGGTCACCGACCTCGAAGGCGACCCCACCCTCGAAGCGGCGAAATTGAAGAACGTGGAGACCGGCGACGAGTCGACGCTGCCGGTCCACGGACTGTTCGTGGCGATCGGCCATATCCCGAACACCGACGTGTTCAAGGGCTTTCTCGACCACGACGAGGCCGGCTACCTCAAGACGATCGGCCACTCGACCTTCACCAACGTCGAAGGCGTGTTCGCGTGCGGCGACGTGCAGGACCACGTCTACCGCCAGGCCATCACCGCCGCGGGCTCAGGCTGCATGGCCGCCATCGACTGCGAGCGCTGGCTCGAGTCCGTGCACGCGTAATCCGGGAATTAGTCGGAACCGTTAGCCGTTACATCACCCGGGTACGATCCCCGAGACCGCCTTCAGGAGGCCCCACGTGTCCGACAATTTGCTCACCCTCACCGACGCCAACTTCGACGAGACGCTCGTAGGCGCCGACGTCCCGGTGCTGGTCGACTTCTGGGCAGAGTGGTGTGGCCCGTGCAAGACGATCGCCCCGATCCTCGAGCAGATTGCGGACGAGCGCGCCGGCCAGATCACGATCGGCAAGCTGAATGTCGACGACAACCTGGCTACCCAGGCCCGCTTCGACGTCATGAGCATCCCGACGCTGATCCTGTTCAAGGGTGGCGAGCCGTTGGTGCGCCTCGTGGGCGCCAAGGGCAAGGGCCAGCTGCTCGAAGAACTCGACCGCTTCCTCTAGGGTCCCCCCATTCGAATTACGCAGCAGTCGTGGCGGTAGGCCCTTCCGGCCTTCCCCTCGCCGTAGGCGCAACCGGTCCCGCCGTTGCCGACCTGCAGCGGCGGTTGCTGGCGCAGGGTCTGCCCGTCACGGGCGAAGACAACACCTTCGGTCCTGCGACGGAGGCCGCCGTGCGGTCTTTCCAAGAGCGCCGCGGCCTTCTGATTGACGGCGTTTGCGGACGTCAGACCTGGTCAAGCCTGGTAGAAGCCGGTTACCGCCTCGGTGATCGGCTGCTCTACATGCGTTCGCCCTATCTCCGCGGCGACGACGTGGCCGACCTGCAGCGGCGACTCGGAGCGCTCGGATTCGACTCCGGCCGGATCGACGGAATGTTTGGCCCCGACACGGAACGGGCGTTGCGTTCCTTTCAGCGGAACGCTGGCCTTTCGGTTGACGGCTATTGCGGCTTCAAGACCGTGCGCTCCCTCCAACGGCTGCGCTCGAAGGGCCCCGACGTCGATCCATCCGCCTTACGCGAGTCCACGCGCATGTCGGGTTCGCCCACGACACTCGCCGGCCGGCGGGTCGCGCTCGGCGAGTTTGGCGGGCTGGGCGCCTTCCTGCGTGAGGTGCAGAACGTGCTGGTTGGCTACGGCGCGATCGTAACGTTGTTATCTCACCCAGATGCGTCGATACTCGCCGGCCAGGTCAACACCACCGGCGCGGAAGTCTTCGTGACCTTCGCGCTCACCGGGTCGGGCCGGGGCTGCCGCGCGTCGTATTGGGGCGCACACGGCACGATCTCCCCCGCCGGTCGACGACTGGCGGGACTCCTGCTCGACGAGTTGTCGATAAGCGGCGCGGGGACCGATGGTCCACCCGTGCCGATGGCGACGCCGACCCTGCGCGAGAGCCGCATGCCGGCGGTGGCTCTGGAGTTGGGACCGCCGCGTTTTGCTGTGGAACAGGCACCTGTCGCGGCCGCGGCGGTGGGTCGCGGCGTGGCGCGTTGGGCCGACGGGCCCTGCCTCGATCTGACCTAGAGACTTCGCGGCGACTCTCGGACTGGCGAAAGTTCCCCACAGACTTCCCCACAGCCTGGGGAAAGGTTAAGTCGAGGGTCTCAACCCTCAATCGAGGCCGTATTTACAGCCTCGATTACTCGCCGGGCGCCTCGGTGATGCGCCGGTAAATGCGTTCGAGGTCTTCGAGGTCCGCGAATTCGATCACGACCCGGCCTTTGCTCCGGCCCATGTCGACGGACACTCGCGTCGCGAGCAACTCGGCCAACAACTCCTCGAGTTCACGGAAGCCGGGGGGCCGCAACCGTTTGGCGGTCTCGCCCGTCGTACCAGCCGGCGCCGCGTCGGCGTCGGCGTCGGCGTCGGTTGAGGTTTGCACCCGGGTCCGCACTTCATCCTCGACGGCGCGCACACTGAGCGACTCGGCGACGGCGCGCTTCGCCAGCGCCTCTTGGAAACTGCGGTCGGGCGTGCCCAACAGCGCGCGGGCATGACCCGCGGCAAGCTGGCCGTCCGCGACCATGCGCTGCACGCTCGGCGGTAGTTGAAACAGCCGCAGTGTGTTGGTGATCGCCGCCCGGCTCTTACCCATGCGGGTGGCGACCTCATCGTGCGTGAGCTGAAAGTCCTCGATGAGCTGCTGGTACGCCGCCGCCTCTTCCAAAGGGTTGAGGTCCTGCCGGTGCAGATTCTCGACCAGGGCCTGCTCGAGCGAGTGCGTATCGGAGGTGGTGCGCACGATTGCGGGCACCGAAACCATGCCGGCGCGCTTGGCGGCGCGCCAGCGGCGCTCCCCCGCGATCAGTTCGTAGCGGCCACCTTCCGTAGCCCGCACCAGAATCGGCTGTAATACGCCCAATTCGCGCACCGAAGCCGTCAGTGAGGCTAAAGATTCCTCGTCGAAGTGCTTGCGGGGCTGCATACGGTTCGGTTCCACGTGGTCAACGGCCACATCGATGAGGCTCGCGCCCCTATCTACCGTCACATCGGTTGGAATGAGGGCCGATAAACCTCGACCCAAGCCGCTAGGGCGCGCCACCACTGACCTCCTTGGCCAACTCGCGGTACGCCACGGCGCCGCGCGAGGTGGGATCGAACGTAAGAATGGGCTGCCCGAACGAGGGTGCTTCGGAAAGACGCACTGTGCGGGGAATCACCATGCGGCATACGCGCTCACCGAAGTGATTACGGACCTCGGCCGCGACCTGCTCAGCCAGTTTCGTGCGCGAGTCATACATTGTCAGCACGATCGCGCTGATTGTGAGCTGCGGATTCAGGTTCCCGGTCACCAAATTGACGTTCTTCAGCAGCTGACCCAGGCCCTCAAGGGCGTAGTACTCGCACTGAATCGGGACAATTACCTCAGTTGCCGCCGCCAAACCGTTCACCGTGATGAGTCCAAGCGAGGGGGGACAGTCGATGATCGTGAAGTCGAAGGCGTCGTCGAGGCCCTCGATCGCCCGCCGCAGACGTAGTTCCCGGCTGAACGCGGGCACCAGTTCGATGTCGGCGCCCGCCAAGTCGATGGTGGCGGGAGCGACAAAGAGATTGCGCACAGCGGTCGGTTCGATGCAATCGTCCAATGGGACGTCGTGCAGCAGGACGTCGTAGATCGAGTTCTCGAGGTTGCGTGAGTTGATACCGAGGCCTGTAGTGGCGTTGCCCTGGGGATCCAGGTCGATGATCAACACCCGGAAGCCCAATTCAGCCAAACCGGCGCCAAGATTGACTGTCGTCGTGGTCTTGCCGACTCCGCCCTTTTGGTTGGCGATGGCCACAACCCTGGGAAGCGGGCGCAAAGAAGCCGGATGCGGCGCCCGGCTGCCGTCGGACGGCGCTGACGGCGTGGGCGGCGCCTCCACCAGCGGGGCTTCGGTGGCGGCGGCCTCGCCGACGATTTGGGCCATGGTCGGCGGGTCAGGGACGACCGGTTCAGGTACAGACGGCTCTGTAACCGCCTCCGTGACGACTAGATCGGGCGTCTGAGCAGGGGATTCGTCCTCAACGGGCGCATCGGGAGCGACCACAGGTTCCGCCGGAGCCGGCTCGTTGGTCGGTTCCGCGTCGATGGGAGCGTCGCCGGTCGGGGGTCCGGGATCATCCGGCCGATTCGCACCGCGTAGCCGGTCAAAGATGGCTTGGCCCCGCTGAACGATGTCGGGCTCAGGGGCGCTCATGCGGCCCCATGCTCGCCGCATTTGTAGCAAAGGTCAAGGACTGATCGCGATTCACGTGGAACTTGTCGGTGAAACAAGATTAGGATTTTCGTATCCCGCTAAAGAAGGCGAGCATCGTGTGGCGCTGCCATCCATCAAGATTTCGGACTTCGACGCCGGCTTCGCCATCGGCCTCTTGGTCGGTGAGGGTCATTTTGGCGGTGACGGTGTGCAGCCTCAGATCACGCTGAAAATGCACGTTGACCATTACCGAGTTTTCGAATGGTTGGTAGCGAGATTCCCAGGTGGGCGGCTGTACGGGCCGTACGAATACGATCGTCGGCGCTTCTATCAATGGATGGTCCGCGGCGTGTACCTTCGCGAGGCGTTCGTGCCCTTTCTTGACCGGTATCTCGAGCCAGCCCATAGCGAACGGGTGTATGCCCGTTACCAGGCGATGAAGGCCCGCCACAAGATCGAGTAGCGCTGAATGTTCCACGTGGAACGCGCATATTGCCTGCTCACAGGCTGCGAGGCTTAGAACAGCGGCCGCTTGGCGGCGATGCCAATGCGCCGCGGGAACGTCGGTGGACACTCGGAAACTTGCTCGAGGACTTGGAGGGTCGCTGTCGGAGCGAACAGAACAGCACCGCGACGCATCCCGAGCTTGGCGAGACCCGCCATCGGCCAACGATCGGCGTCACCGCCCGGAGGCTCTGCGATGACCGCCTTGCCACCCGCCTTGAGGAGCGGGGCGGCGTACTCTGCGGCCACGCCGGGCGCCGCGAGCGAGCGAGCCACCACAACGTCGGCGGTGTGTGACCATCGCGCGTCGGCGCCCATGGACTCGGCCCGCGTCTCGATCACCTCGGCGTGAAGACCTAGTTCTTCCACGGCCGTGGTGACGAACGCGACCCGCTTGACCATGGCGTCCACGAGCACCCACGTGAGGTCGGTACGCCAGAACGCCAGCGGAAGGCCGGGAACCCCGCCCCCGGTACCGAGGTCAACGATGACGCCTCCGCGGCCGACACGGGGGAGCGCAGGTAGGTATGCCCGGGCGTGTTCGAGATGGTCTACAACCGGGCCGGGGCCGAGAAAGCCCAGGTCACGGGCCCTTTCCAGGACCCGCAGCAGCGATTCGTCAGCCGGCAAGCGGGCGAACGACGACGCGCCGGCGGGGCTCTTCGCCTTCCGAACTCGTCTCGATCCCGTCGACGGGCGTGAGCGCGTCGTGCACGACCTTGCGGTCCGCCGGTGGCATTGGGTCCAGCCGCACCGCGGTTCCACCGCTGGTGACCTGCTCGGCTACCTGCAGGGCGAACTTCTCCAGCGCAGCCCGGCGCTTCACCCGATATTCCGCCACATCGACGATGACCCAGCCGTCCCGCATGCCGGTCTCTCGCAAGACCGCCGTGCGGGTCAGGTCTTGAATTGCCTGCAGGGTGGCACCGCGAGGCCCGACCAGCAAACCCAGGTCCTCCCCATCCACGGCGACTTCGACCGCAGAGTCATTCACGGAGCGCACCGCCACAGTCGCTTCGATGGCAAAGGCATCCAGCAGCCCGTTTAGGAACGTGACCGCCACCTTGCCTTGCTCTTCCAACGCTTCGACCGACACTGGCTCTCGCTCTCCTCGATTTGATTCTCCGTCCGGCCGACGCGGCCGGCCTTCCCCACCACGACCACGACCGCCTCGGCTGCGGCTACCGCCGCGACCGCGACCACCGCCACCCCCGTTCCGCTCTCCGGAACGCGGTGCGTCTCCAGCGGCCGACACCTCGGCGATGGCCGACGCGACAGCCGGGTCGCTCGCGCCCGCGGCGCGGGCGCCAGTACCTGCGCTGACCTGCTCTTTCGCGCCGGATTCCGCGGCGTCGCCGTTGCGCTTGGCGCGGGGCCGGCGCCCGCCGTCCTTCGAGCGCGGCGCAGTCGGACGGATCCGGGCGCGCACGCGTGCTTCGCCACGGACGCGGCCGAACAGGCCCGCCTTTGGCTCGTCGAGGATCTCGAACTCGGCCTCGTCGACGTCAACGCCGAGCTGGTCCAGGGCCAATTCCTTGGCCTCGTCAATGGTCTTACCAGTTATCTCAACCCATTCCATGGGTGGACTACCTCTTCTTCTTAGAACGCTTGCGGGACGCGTTGTTCTGGCGTCCGGGCTGCGTTACGCGGCCGGTGGTGGGCTTTGGAGGCCCGGCATTCGTGCCGCGGGATCCGTTGTTGGGTTGCTTCGAGGCACCGTTGCCGTTGGCGGCGCCGCCTCGGGTGTTCTCGGCTTGCTCCCGAATGCTCGCGAACAGGCCCTTGCGGGGTTCCGGCGGCAGGTCGGCGGCCTTGCTGCGGACCTCCCGTACCTCTTCCGCGTGTGCCCGCAGATGCGGATCGAAGCGGTACATCAAGCCCTGTTGGGCGACCCGGAAAAGGTTGCTGACCAGGAAATACAGCGTCACACCACCAGGCAGACTCAGCGAGATAAGCCCGGAGAACAGGGGAGTGATGCGGTTCATCATCTGCATCTGCGGGTTTTGGTTCGCCGACGCGTTGCGCGACGTCATCTGACGCACTTGGTAGAACGAGGTCAGCACGACAAGCCCGATCAGCATGTACAGCACGACGGCGCCGCGACCCGCATGGCTCGGCGTGGCGCCGAAGTCGACGCCGAACGACTTCATCTTGCCGCCGCTCTTGGCGAGCGCTTGGTACAGCGCGCTGTCGTGGCTGAGATAGTCAGGGCGGCCGACCTTCACGCCGTCCACGATCTTGGTCTTCACCAGCCCGCGGAGCACCCGGAACATCACGATCAGCACCGGGAACTGGGCCAACATGGGCAAACAACCTGATAGCGGGTTGATTTTGTGCTCTTTGTAGAACGCCATCATCGCTTCGTTGGCGGCTTGGCGATCGCCCTTGTGCATCTCTTGGATGCGCTTCATTTCCGGCTGAAGCTTCTGCATGGCCAGCATGCTGCGGGTGCCCTTGAGCGTGATCGGCGCCAAAACGCCCATGACGGTGAGCGTCAACAGCGAGATCGCGAACACGTAGTTCGGAATTAGGTCGTACCAAAAGGCCAGGATCCCGGCCAAAAGACTGAACAATTTCTTACTTCCTCTATTCGGGCACTGGGTCCACGCCGAAGCCCCCGAATGGCTGGCAGCGTGCGAGACGGCGCAATGTGAGCCACGAGCCGCGCGCAGCGCCGTGGCGCTCGAGGGCTTCGATGGCATACGCCGAACAACTGGGATGGAAACGGCAGCGGGGAGGACGATTGGCGCTCAAGCCCTGGTACATCCGGATGCCAGCGCGGAAGCTGCGGGCCGTGCGGGTCATGGTCGGGCCTCGGGCGAAACGCTCTGAAACGCCGTCTGGACGGCGCCGGTGAGCTCGGTGAACGGCAGCGTCGCGGCACTGGCGTCAGCCGAAATTAGATAGAAACCGCTGGTTAGCGGGGTATTTGCAGTAGCGACCGCGGCTCGAAGCCGGCGGCGGATGCGGTTTCGCGTCACCGCGCCGCCCGCTTTCTTGCTGATGGCGTAGCCCACGGCGGGCTGATCCACAGACGCGACGACATACCGGACGCGAAGAGGACCGCTGCGTACGGTGCGGCCTTGCTTGGATATCGCCGCAAACGTGCGTCGTCCCCGGAGCCGACCAGTGGTCGTCACGGAGCTGGGTTGCCCGACGGGCGCTAAGCCGAAAGCTTCGCGCGGCCCTTGCGGCGCCGAGCGGAGAGAATGGCGCGACCGGCGCGGGTGGACATCCGGTGGCGAAAACCGTGGCACGTGGCGCGCTTTTTGGCGTTGGGTTGGTAGGGGCGTTTCATGTGGAATCCTTGGGGTAAACGAGTTCGCTACTGCAGTAGCGGGCCGGAAACGGCGGGCACACAACAGCCCAGCACAAGGCGGCAGTCCGAGAAGGCTACGCCGCGGGCTGCCCGCGCGCCAGCCACAGGCCTGTTTGCCTGTGGATTTCGGCGTTTATGCTGGTCAGCGGCTTATTTTACTCATTGTGCCCGCCTGTGGACAACGGTGATACGGTCGCTCCTTCACTTGTGGACCCGGCACACGCCGACCTCTTCCATACAGCCGATCGTACGACTCGCCCTCCTTCCCCTAGGGCCGACACAAGCGCCCGGGGAGGACGGTTTGAACGCTGCGATGCCTTATCCACAGGTGTGGAGATAAGTGTGGAGAACTATGAGTACTGGGAGGCGGAACGGCAGGTGACGGACGCAGAACGGCTGTGGAAGTCGTGTGCAGACACGTTGCGAGGACAGCTGTCCGAAGCAACATGGATGGCATGGTTTGAAGAACTTGTCCCCATCGTGAGTGACGAGATTTCGTTGACGCTGGCGGCGCCGAGTTCGGTGGTGAAACAGCGTCTCGAAGAGCGATTTCAGAACGATCTCAACGCGGCGGTCACCGAAGCACAAGGCGCGCCGGCGAAAGTGATCGTGGAAGTACGCGTGATCGACGCGAGCACTCCGGCGTTGCCCGCGACGGTCGACACCCCGGATCTCAATGTGCCGCCGCCGCCCCCGCGCCACGGCGAACCCGCCCGGCTCGACCCCGAGTTCACCTTCGATGCCTTCGTCATTGGCGAATCGAACTCGTTCGCGCACGCGGCGGCCCGCGCCGTGGCCGAAAACCCTGGTCGGGCGTACAACCCGCTGTTCGTCTACGGCGAGTCCGGTCTCGGGAAAACCCACTTGTTGCACGCGATCGGGAACTACGTACGGCAGAACTTCCCGCACCGCCACGTCCGTTACGTCACCACCGAGACGTTCATGAACGAGTTCGTCGATGCGATCCGCACGAACACCACGATCGCGTTCAAGCGCCGCTACCGCGAGAGTGACGTGCTGCTCATCGACGACATCCAGTTCATCGAGAGCAAGGAAGGGCTCCAGGAGGAGTTCTTCCACACGTTCAACGACCTCACCGGCGCTCGGAAACAGGTTGTGATCACCTCGGACCGGCCGCCGAAAGACATTCCGACGCTCGAAGATCGGCTCCGGAGTCGATTCGCGGCTGGGCTGCTCACCGACGTGCAGCCGCCGCAGCTCGAAACCCGTCTCGCCATCCTGCGTCGCAAGGCCGAGAACGACCCGATGGAAATTCCACCGGAAGTGCTCGAGCTCATCGCCACGCACGTAAAAGACAACATCCGTGAACTCGAAGGTGCGCTGACCCGGGTCGTGGCCTACGCGAGCCTCAACCGGCAGCCGATCACGCTTGAGCTGGCCGAACAGCTCCTTATCGACATCATCTCCGGCGACCAGCCCCGCCAAATCACACCCAAGGCGATCCTCGACGCCACCGCCGACACGTTCGGCTTCAGCGTCGACGATCTGTGCGGTCAGAGCCGGCGCCGGCCGCTGGTAATTGCGCGGCAGGTCGGCATGTACGTCTTCCGGGACATCACCGACTTTTCGTATCCCGCGATCGCCAAAGAGTTCGGCGGTCGGGATCACACCACCGTCATTCACGCGGTGTCCAAAATCGAAGGCCTGATGAAGGAACGGCGCCAGATCTACGACCAGGTGACCGGCCTAATTACCAAGATCAAGAGCGGGGGATGAACCTGGCTTCCGGGCACGGGATAAAGCTGGGGATGGCTGTGAGTTGTTGGGGGCTTGTCCCCTAGCGTCCACCTAGGCGTCACACCCCTGTGTGATTCTGGGGATGACACGCCGCGAACATTTCCCCGACTGACCTGCGCAAACGTGGTGTTGTGCACAATCCACAGCACCTACTACTGCTACTGAATAAGTACTTAACGAGTTAGTTAAAGGAACTACCTGTGAAGTTTCGTTGTGAACGCGACGTTTTGGTCGAGGCACTGACCTCGGCAAGCAGAGCTACATCGGGGCGGGAACGTCTTCCCGTGTTGGCCGGTGCGCGCCTGGAAGTCACCGGTGATGAACTACGCATCACCGCCACCGACCTGGATCTCACGATCGAGGTCGTAGCGACGGTGGCCGGCGTGGCGGACGGGGTGGCTGTCATTCCCGCGAAGTTGGCCGCAGACATCGTGCGGGCCTTGGAACCGGGTGCGGTCACGATCGAGGCCGACGCCGACCAAGCCAAAATTGCGTCCGGTCGGTCGCAATTCGCTGTGCGCGTGTTGGCTGCTGACGAGTTCCCGGCGTCGCCGGCCGCCGTCGCGAGCGACGCCGTCACCGTGGCGAGTTCGGAACTCGCCGATGCGCTGCGCCAGGTAGTTCGGGCGGCGAGCGGTGACGAAGCCCGCCCGATCCTCACCGGCGTGTTGTTACAAGCCACCGCTGACGGCGTGCAGCTCATCGCCACCGACAGCTACCGCCTCGCGGTGCGCCAACTGCCAGGCCTGCATGTAGTCCGCGGCGAGCAAAAGGTGCTGATTCCGTCACGAGCACTCGCCGAACTACAACGCGTGCTGGGCGGCGCGGCCGAGGCTGAAGTTCGCCTTGGAACTACCGAAGCCAGCTTCCAGGTCGGCGGCGTGAAACTCACCACCCGCCTGATCGAGGGCGAATTCCCGAACGTGTTGAACCTGGTCCCGGCGAGCTATCCGAACAAGCTCACGATCAATCGCGACGCACTGCTCGATGCGGTGAAACGCGTGAAGTTGCTGGTCAGAGACCAAACCACACCGGTACGCATAGCACTACGCGCCGACGGTGTCGAGCTAACGGTTACCAACCCCGCTGAGGGCACAGCCACCGAAGACGTCGAAGCGAAGTACGAGGGCGCGGACATGACCGTGGCATTCAACCCGCAGTACCTCACGGAGGGCATCGAGGCCATCGGGGGCGACGAGCTGACCCTCGAAACGCAAGACGCTCTGAAGGCTTCGACCATGCGCGGCGTCGGCAACGAGAACTACCTGTACCTGCTCATGCCGGTTCGGGTGCCGTAAGCCCGCTCCGGGAGCACTCGCGATGCGCGTCAACTGGCTCGCGGTTCAGGACTTTCGTAACTACACCTCGGCCCGCCTCGATCTGGCGCCGGAAGGCCTCACGGTGGTCGTGGGCGAGAACGGCCAAGGCAAGACCAACCTGCTCGAGGCCATCGGTTGGTTGGCCACGCTGAGCTCGTTTCGCGGCGCCCCGAATGACGCGCTGGTGCGCCAAGAGGCCTCCTCGGCGTTTGTCCGCGCCGAAGCCGACCGCGACGGCCGGAAACTCACGCTCGAGGCCGAAGTGCCCCGGTCGGGTGCGCCGCGGGTGTTGGTGAACGGCCAGGTACTGCGGCGTAGTCGCGATTTGCTGGGTGCTGTGCGCGTCAGTGTGTTCAGCCCGGACGACTTGTCGCTGATCAAGGGCGGCCCGGCCGGCCGGCGGCAACTCCTCGATGACGCGCTCGTGGCCCTGGCACCGCAGCACGCCGAGACGATCGCCGCCGTCGACCGCGTGTTGCGCCAGCGCGGCGCCTTGTTGCGATCGGCCGGCGGCAAAGCCACCCCCGATGTCGTGGCCACTCTGGACGTGTGGGACGCAAAACTGGCGGAACACGGTGCCGCGCTCGTGCGGGCACGGCGGGCCCTGGTTACGCGCCTCGAGCCGGTCACCGCCAAGGCCTACGCGTCGGTGGCACAGGGTGCCGCCACGATCGGCCTGCGCTACGTCCCGTCCTGGAACATGCCTTCTGACCTGGATGAACGCGCCGGGTTGCACGCCGCGCTCACTGCGGCCCGCACGGACGATCTGCGCCGTGGCGTCACCACGATCGGGCCGCACCGCGACGAGTTGGAACTACACATCGGCCCACTCCCGGCCCGCACGCACGCATCCCAAGGCGAACAACGATCGCTGGCGCTCGCGCTGCGCTTGGCGGTGCACGAGGCCGTCACCGAGACCACGGGTGCCGCGCCGGTGTTGCTGCTCGACGATGTGTTTTCGGAGTTGGACCCGATCCGGTCGGCCGCGTTGCTCGCAAGTTTGCCGAGCGGCCAAGCGGTGCTGACCACGGCCGGGCCCCTGCCGGAGGGCGCCGAACCGGCGTCCACGGTGCGCATTGCCGGCGGCCAAATCGTCGGTACGAAAGAAACCTGAGAAATAGCTCGATCTGGACGCGCGGCGCTTTCCGCGAACGTTAGGTTCGCCCGCTTGGGCTGGAGGGTTCTAATGAAGTCGTTACAGGTGAAATGGTTCGCGCGGGGGGCAGCTGGTGTTGTCGCCGCTGCGCTTGTGTATTCGGGGATGGTGTCCCCGTCGCACCCCGCGGCCGCCGGCCCCGTCTCCGCCCAGGCCGCCGGACTGGTGCTCACACCCGCATCGCCGTACGGCGATGGCCAGGTTGTCACCATCGACGGAACCGGGTGGCCTCCCACGCCGACGTCGACCACGGCGCCTACCAGCCCCACGACAGTCCTCATCGGTCAGTGCAACTCCAACAGTCTCCTTGCCGGCTTTCCCCCCGCGGTCAACCCGAATCTCTATTGCGACTTCGCGAACGGTACGACGGCAACCACCGACTCTTCGGGAGCCTTCAGCGGCGCGCAACTGACGGTCCACGCGTCGTACACCGGGGTCAAGGTTGCCGACGTCGTCAACCAAGTATCGCCTCCGACGACCCAGACGTTCAGTTGCACGAGCGGATGTTTCATCGGGGCCACCGCCTTCGCCGGATCACTCCCCACAACGAAGTTCGTCGCGATAACCGTTAACTCGACGCCGGCACCGACGATTCCGCCGACGATTCCGCCGACGATCCCGCCGACGATCCCCCCCACGATCCCGCCGACGATTCCGCCGACGATCCCGCCGACGATCCCGCCGACGATTCCGCCGACGATCCCGCCGACGATTCCGCCGACGATCCCCCCCACGATCCCGCCGACGATTCCGCCGACGATCCCTCCCACGATTCCGCCGACGATCCCTCCCACGATTCCGCCGACGATTCCTCCCACGATTCCGCCGACGATTCCTCCCACGATTCCGCCGACGATCCCTCCCACGATTCCGCCGACGATCCCTCCCACGATTCCGCCGACGATCCCGCCGACGATCCCTCCCACGATCCCTCCCACGATCCCTCCCACGATCCCTCCCACGATTCCGCCGACGATTCCGGCCACCACGTCGACGACGTTGAATCGCTTCCAGCAGCTGAAGTGCAACGGGCTGATGGCGTCACGCGCTGCCACGATCGCCCGCTACAAGTACGCCTACAGCCGGGCCACGACCGACTTGCAGCGTCAGACGATCGCCAGCAGCTATGCGAAGGCGATTGCATCGAACAACAAGTCGCTCGCAACGAACAAGTGTCCCGCGGCCCCGGCGCCTCCGGTGCTGGGCCAGCAGTCGACCCTGCAGTCACAAGCCGTTCCGTCGACCTACACGGTGCAGCCGGGTGACAGCCTGTCCAGCATCTCGTTGCGCCTGCTGGGCGACGCCAATGCGTATGGCCGCCTCTTCGCCGCTAACAGCTCGCAGATCGCCAATCCGAGCCTCATCCATCCCGGCCAGATCCTGGTAATCCCGACGACCTAGCGGTGCGATGATCAGGGCGTGACTTGGAAGCCGTTGCCCGAGCGCAACGAGGACCGCGATCCGGTCCCGCTCCGTGCGTCGCTCGACAAGGTCGCGAAACGCTTCGGCAGTTCGTCCGCCAGCGCGTTCAGCGGTCTGTTCGACCGCTGGGAAGAACTGGTGGGCCCGAGCATCGCCGCGCACGCCAAGCCGATCTCACTGAAGGCTGGCCATCTCCGCGTCGAGGTCGACTCCAACGCGTGGGCGACTCAGTTGAAGTTCATGACCACTGACCTAGTTGAGCGGTGCTGCAGCGCCCTCGGGGCCGGCGCGGTCAAGCAGATCGACATTCGCGTCGCGCGCTGAATGAACGGCTTAGGCCGAGGTGTTCGCCCCGCCCGCTATGCCCGGGATGGCTTCGAGCTTCGTCTTGAAGCTAAAGGGCACCAGGTTTTTGAGCACGGTGGCGAGTTGGGCCACGGTCAAGTCCGTGTCGGCCTGGATCGCGGTCTTGCCGACGACGAACTGTGCGAGCACCCCGTCGCTCGTGTCGGCGAAACCCGAGTACGGCCCGGCGGTGAACGGCGAAACGCCGGTGCCGCTGAAAGGTTGCGCGCAACTCGCCGGGAACTCGTAAAGGGTCAGGTAGCCCGCGTCGGGGTCGTTCGGGTCCTCGTAGTCGAGTTCGACCTCGGCGCATCCCTCTGTCGTGTCGTCCTTCGACAGGACATCGGCACCGTCAAAGACCCATCCGACCGGAATGCCCTTGGGCATCAACAACGGGGAGTCCTTCCAGGCGGCGATCTTCTCTTCCTGGAGCCCGGGCGTCGGATCTATCTGTGAGGTCGGCGGGGCCGCGAGTTTCACCGCCTCGCCCCAGTCCGTGTACCGCACCGAGAGCGTGATCGTCGCGCCGGATCCAACGGTTCGCTGCACGGCGGACTGCACCTGCCCGCCCTTTCGCACGACGAGTTCGATTGTGATGCGCGAGATGTCCTGGGCGGCGAGGGCACCCAGAAGCGCGCGCGGCGGGACATTGGCCGTGATGGTCGTCGTGCTGCCCGAATGCGAAACCTTGCGCGGGTTCTCGGCGACCCCAAGTAGCGCGGCGATGTCAAGTTCTTTGGCGTCTTCGGCTTCCGTACGCACGACGCCTCGGGGCAGCGCGTCGGTGTCGATCTTTTCGAATTTGGCCTTGTCCAGCGTCGCTTTCGTCTCGGCCTCGCGCACGTACACCACGCGGCCGAGCGCGATTGACTCGACGGCACCCTCGCTCCCGCTGTCGATCACAGCTCGGGATCGACCCTTGCTCTCGAGTTCGCCTTCGATGCGGCTCGTGACCGAGTTCGACGCGCCGAGGGCTCCTTTGTCTTCCTTCAGGTTGAGTTTGAACGTGCCCGAGAAGCGGACGCTGCGGTGCGAGTTCGCGTACGAACGGGCATCCGCGAGCACGGAGTCGGGGCTCGGCCCATCGTTGACCTTCTTGGCCACGACCAACCCGGCGGCGATGATCGCGAGCGCGACCACGCCGATCGCGATCTTCAAACCGAGCCGATTGTTCTTTGGCGCGACCGGCGCAATCTCGGGATTCCCAGGTTCCATTCCGAAACGCTAGGGGACCGGTCGGCGACCGCGTGATCTTTGGTCCAGAACGGTCTTGGGAGTCACACCCGTCTGGTAAACTTACGTCATTGCAATTTGGTTCCTACTGAGCCTCTGACCAGCACTTTTGTTGGTCGAGGCTGCGCCAAATCGCCTGCGATGAACCTCGCGACGAAGAGAGACGATGACCCCCTCCGAAGAGACCCCAAGTACTGACAAATCCGCGACCAAAAAGAGCTCCAAAGGGAACTACGACGCAGACCAAATTCAGGTGCTGGAAGGTCTTGAAGCCGTCCGGAAACGCCCCGGTATGTACATCGGGTCAACCGGCCTCACCGGTCTGCACCACCTGATTCGCGAGGTCGTCGACAACTCGGTCGACGAGGCGATGGCGGGGCACTGCACCCGTATCGACATCACGCTGCTGGCCGACGGTGGCTGCAAGGTGGTCGACAACGGCCGCGGCATCCCGGTCGACCCCATGAAGTCCGGCGCCCAGAAAGGCAAGTCGGCGCTCGAGGTCGTGCTCACGGTGCTCCACGCCGGCGGCAAGTTCGGCGGTGGCGGCTACAAGGTGTCCGGCGGCCTGCACGGCGTCGGCGTATCGGTAGTCAACGCGGTGTCCAGCCGCCTCATCGCCGAGGTGGACAACGGTGGCAAGCACTACGTCATGGAGTTCAAGGACGGCGGGCGTCCGCAGGGCAAGATCCGCGAGACGGGTGAGGCGCCCAAGGGCCGCACCGGCACCACCATCGCGTTCTGGCCAGATCCTGAAATCTTCAAGGCCGAGGGCATCGAGTTCCGCGCCCAGACAGTGCTCGAGCGGCTCCAGACCTACGCGTTCTTGAACAAGGACCTCGAGATTCGTTTTAAGGACGAGCGCCCCGGCCATACGCAGTCGGTCACCTACCGGTATGCGGGCGGCATCGTCGACTACGTCAAGCACATGAACTCGACCAAAGAGGCGCTGTTCAAGAAAGTCGCGTCCTACGAAGTCAAAGCTGAGGATTACGAGGTTGAAGTCGCCATGCAGTGGAACACCGGCTACCACGAAGGCATTCACTCGTTTGCCAATGGCATCGAGACCCCCGAAGGCGGCACCCATGAAGAGGGGTTCCGCAAAGCGTTGACCAACGTCGTCAACAAGTACGCGCGCGCCCGCGTCTTGTTGAAGGAGAAAGATGAAAATCTCTCCGGCGAAGACATTCGCGAGGGTCTCACCGCCATCGTCACGGTGCGGCTGCAAGACCCGCAGTTCGAAGGCCAGACCAAGGGCAAGCTCGGCACGATCGCGATGCGTTCGGCCGTCGAGAGGATCACCAACGACAAGTTGGCGGAGTGGCTCGAGGAGCATCCGAGCGAGGCCAAGGCCCTCGTGATGAAGGCGACCCAGGCGCAGCGCGCCCGCGTCGCCGCCCGCCAGGCCCGGGACGCGACGCGCCGCAAGTCCGCGCTCGAAGGCGCCGGACTGCCGGGCAAGCTCACCGACTGCCGCACCAAGAACGCCGAAGAGGCCGAACTGTTCATCGTCGAGGGCGACTCCGCCGGTGGCTCAGCGGTGCGCGGCCGCAACCCTGAGAACCAGGCGATCCTGCCGCTGCGCGGCAAGCCCCTGAACGTCGAACGCGCCCGCATCGACAAGATCCTGAAGAACATCGAGATCCAAACCCTGGTGACCGCGGTCGGCGCCGGCATTGGCGACGAGTTCGAGTCCGACAAGGCGCGTTACGGCAAGGTGATCATCCTGGCGGACGCCGATGTCGACGGTTCGCACATCCGCGCGCTCCTACTGACGTTCTTTTTCCGGCAGATGCGCGGCCTCATCGAAGCGGGCAAGGTCTATGTGGCCCAGCCCCCGTTGTTCTCGACCACGGTCGGCAAGGAGACGGTGTACCTGAAAGACGAAGGCGCCCGCGCCCGCTTCCTGGAGGAGCGCCCGAGTCACAAGGCCGAGTTCGCTCGCCTCAAGGGCCTGGGCGAAATGGACTGGGAAGAGTTGCGCGACACCACCATGGACTCCGAGCGCCGCACGCTGCTGCAAGTAGGTGCCGACGAGGCCGCACTGGCCGACCAGGCGTGCAGCATCTTGTTTGGTGATGACGTGGAGTCCCGCAAGAACTTCATCATCACCAATGCCAGCGACGTTCGGTTCCTGGACACGTAGGGGCTAATCGTGAGCGATCTACCCCCCGAAGACGACGGCGTCGAAGAAGACGACGCCACACCCGTCGACCTGTCCGCCGATTTCGTCGGCGGTGTCGAAGGCATCGAGATCCAAGAGGAGATGGAACGCTCCTTCCTCGATTACGCGATGTCGGTCATCGTGTCGCGGGCGTTGCCCGACGCGCGCGACGGCCTGAAGCCCGTCCACCGCCGGATCCTCTACGGCATGCACGACATGGGGGCACGGTCGGACCGTCCCCGCATGAAGTGCGCCCGTGTCTCGGGTGAGGTCATGGGTAAGTTGCACCCGCACGGCGACTCGTCGATCTACGACGCACTCGTGCGCATGGCGCAGCCGTTCTCGCTGCGCGAGCCGCTCATCGACTTCCACGGCAACTTGGGAAGTCCCGACTTTCCGGCGGCCGCCGCGCGATACACGGAGTGTCGTCTCGGGACCCTCGCCAACGAAATGTTGGCGGGCATCGACGAGAACACGGTCGACTTCGAGCCGAACTACACCTTCGAGTTCGAGCAGCCGACGGTGCTGCCGGCGCGGTTCCCGAACTTGTTGGTCAACGGATCACAGGGCATCGCCGTCGGCATGGCCACGAACATCCCGCCGCACAACCTGGGCGAAGTGATCGACGCCACGATCCACCTGATTGACAATCCGCAGGCGACGCCCGACGAACTCATGAAGTTCGTCCACGGTCCTGACTTCCCGACCGGCGGGCTCATCCTCGGGCGTCAGGGAATCGTCGACGCCTATCGCACCGGTCGCGGTTCGATCCGCGTGCGCGCCAAGACCGAGATCGAGGAAGACAAGAAGGGCGGCGTCTCGATCGTCGTAAGCGAGCTGCCGTACCAGGCGTCGATGAACGCGATCACTACGCGCATCGCTGAACTTGTGAACGCGAAAGAGCTCGACGGCATCCGCGCGCTCGACGACCTGTCCTCGGGTATCGACACCAAGCTCGTCATCGGGCTCAAGCGCGATGCAAACGCGCTGGTCGTTTTGAACAACCTGTTCAAGCACACGCAGCTGCAGTCGAGCTTTGGCGTGAACATGGTCGCGTTGGTCGACGGCGTGCCCCGCACGCTCAACCTCGTCCAAGCGTTGCAGGCCTACATCGACCATCAGGTCGACGTCATCACGCGGCGCTCCGAGTTCCGCTTGAAGAAGGCGCAAGAACGCGCCCACATCGTCGAAGGCCTCATCAAGGCGCTCGACATGATCGACAAGATCATTGCGTTGGTGCGCGCGTCAGCCGACCGCGCCGAAGCGCGTACCGGCCTGATGGGCAAGGGCTTTGAGTTCAGCGAGATCCAGGCGAACCACATCCTGGATATGACGATCGGTCGCCTGACGCGGCTCGGTCGTAGCGAACTCGACGCCGAGATGGCCCAGCTGCGCGAGACCATCAAGGAACTCGAAGACATTCTTTCGAAGCCCGAGGTGTTGCGCACCGTCATCAAGACCGAGATGGGCGCGATCCGCGACAAGTTCGCCACCGATCGCCGGGCGATCATCACGCACGATCCGGGCGAGCTCGGCGCCGAGGACTTCATCGACGACGAAGACCTCGTGTTCCTCATGACGCGTGCCGGCTACGTGAAGACCGTTGCCGCTGGCGCGTTCCGCACGCAGGGCCGCGGCGGCCGCGGCATCGCCGGCGCTAAGTTGAAAGAGGAAGACCTCGTGTCGCAGGTGATTCACACCACCGCGCACGCATTCCTGTTGTTCTTCTCGAACCGCGGCCGGGTCTTCCGGTTGAAGGCGCACGAGATCCCGATGAAAGAGCGCACCGCCCGCGGCACGCCCTGCATCAACCTCCTGCCGCTCGAACCCGAAGAGAAGATCCAGGCGGTTATCGCGACCCGCGATTACCCCGAAGACAAGATGCTGCTGTTCGCGACGAAGAAGGGCGTGATCAAGAAGACGCCGTTCTCCGAGTACGACAAGTCGCGCCGCGAAGGCTTCATTGCGATCACGCTGAAGGACGGCGACGAGTTGGTGAAGGTGCTCACTACGAGCGGCACCGACGACATTTTCCTCGTCACGAAGAGCGGCGCCACGCTGCGCTTCGATGAACAGACCGTCCGACCCACTGGTCGATCGGCGCAGGGCGTCATAGGTATGCGCCTGCGCGGCGACGACGAGGTGGTCAGTTGTGACGTTGCCCGCGACGACACCGCCATTCTCATCGTCACCGACGCCGGCTTCGGCAAGCGAACCCAGCTGGACAAGTTCCCGCGCAAGGGTCGCGGCGGTATGGGCATGAAGGGCATCAAGCTCACGGCGAAACGTGGTTTCGTGGTCGCGGCGTTCATGGTCGGCCTCGACGACGAGATCATGGTGGCGGCGTCCAACGGCGTCACCGCTCGCATGCCGGTGCGTTCGATCTCGAGCCAGGGACGTGACGCGACGGGCGTGCGCGTGATGAACCTCGACGACGGATCCACCCTTGCCACCGCCGCTCCCATCATCCAGGCTGAAGAAAGCGACGACGCTTCCCCCACAACTGAGTAACTGCTTGGAGGTGTGGGATGCGTCGTGCTGTTGGCGAACGCGGACAAACGGTGCCGTTGCTCGCGGCCCTGGTCGTAATCGCAGGCTTGGCGATGATCGCCTTGGCGCATTTGGGAGGCGGCGCGGTCGAACGCGCCGAGGCGCGCCGCGCCGCAGACGCGGCGGCATTGGCGGGCGCGGCCGAAGGCCGCAGCGGCGCCGACCGGCTGGCCCACGCGAACGACGCGCGGCTTAGCCGCTACGACGAGTCGGGCCGCGACGCCGAGGTCGTGGTCCATTACGGCGCGGCGCGCGCCATTGCCCGCGCCCGGCGTGACAGCGGCGGCACGGCCGTGCGGCCCGGCGACCCGTCACCGGCGCTGCGCGCCGCGTTGGCACGCGCCGCGCAGGTGCTCGGCCACAAGCCAGACGTCGTGCGCGCCCGCGGCCTCGTCGTCGATCTCACGTCGACGGGATACGCGGAATTGGCGCCGCGGGCCGCCGAAGCAGGGCTGTGTCCGAGCGGACCAAACCAGATGAGGGTGTGCGGCGCCGATTGACCACTAACTTCAACCGCATGCCCGTGAGCCATCACACGCTGCGGTCGATCAACGTGCGAAGCGTCGTACGAGTGTCGGCGGTGCTTTATGCCTGCGTCGTGCTGGTATTCGTCGTGGCCTGGGCAATCTTGTGGATCGTCGCCGGCGTGCTCGGCGTCACGGGCAACGTCGAAGAGTTCGTGGCCAAGCTCTTCGCGCTCGACTCGTTCCACTTTTCCGTGCTCGCCCAGCTCGGCGCCACGCTTATCGGCGGCCCGGTACTAATCGCGCTCGGCACTGGTGCGAACGCGCTCGGCGCGATCTTCTACAACCAGATCACAGAGTTAGTGGGCGGCATTCAGATCGACGTCGAGAGTGACGACTAGGTAGATTCCCTGTCCCGCTACAAGGGGATATAGCTCAGCTGGTTAGAGCGCAGCACTGATAATGCTGAGGTCCCTGGTTCGATTCCAGGTATCCCCACTAACCGCCTCAGTGAGGCGTGCCGCCCGCCAGTTCGATCGACTGCAGCACCGTCTCGACCGTGCCGTCGGGTCGCGGTGTCTCAGTGCGCACAAGCTTGAACACCGGAAGCCCGAGGCTGGGCGCGAACAATTCGGTCGACGCTTGCTCGATCACGGTCGTAGCCGAACCTCGGCGCTGCGTCGTGATCACGTGGCGTTCGATCACCCACGTGTCGATCGGCTTGCCGTCCAGCGTGGCGTGCGCGGCGCGCGTCACCTTGGAGGACTCCTGACGCGTGATGGTCACCACGGTCTTGTTCACGGTCGTGGTGCACGCGGCCGAGCTCGACCAGCGTCGCCCCTCTGTGAGGCGTGGCGCTAACAGGACGGGTGCCGGTGTCCACTCGCACGAGCCGTCGCCGCTTGGCGCCGCGGATCGGATCAGCAGCGCCCGCGCCGACCACGCCAGTCGCGACTCTTGTACGAATCCGTCGATCGCGACGCTTTGCGCGCCGTCTTTGCTGACGGTGACCGTGCCCGTGGTCTTGCGGCCGCTCGTATCGACCCGTACGTCGTAGGTGCCCGCGCGGGGCGCCCGCAGCGCGCCGGGGCGAGCCGGCGCGCGTTTGACGGTGGTCGAGGTCGTCGACTGAACGAATCCGGTGGCGTTGACGCCGACCGAGTGCGCTCCGAGCGGCCGATTCAACGCGACTGTTATTGCCCAGTAGGCCGCGACCGCTCCTAGGCACGCCGCGATTGCGAACGCGCGCCGCCAGCTAAATAAAAGCCCCACCCTGTGAGGGTACGGACGCCAAAGCACCAAGAGGCGCTTTACGCGCCCTTGGCCGGGGTCCAACCCGCAAGTTGCCACGCAGCGTGGTAATTTGAGTGCTTGCGGCAGTAATACGACCTCGCGACCGTGGTATCGGTTTCGAGATCGGGTAGAAATTGCACGCAGCGGGTAACCGGGCTGGACGTGTTTCAAAAGACCATGCGTTCGCGCCCCTGTTCGCTAGCGCTACTCGAATTAAATGTCGGGCAATAAGCGTCAGTGCTGGCCCAACCGAGCGTTTCCATCGCAACCTCAAACCCAGGAGCATCATCAACATGCGTATTAGTCGTTGGACCACTGCAGGGCTCGCCGCCCTCGTAGCCGTCCCCGCGCTCTTCGTGGCCAACGCCATGCCGGCGAAGGCAGCCACAGGGCCTTACGGCGGTAGTGCCACGGGCGACCTCGTCCATGTGCTCGCCGCTGGCATTCCAGGAGCGTTGGACCCCGGCTTGGCGGATGCGCACGTCGCGCCCTCCAAGGCTCTCGTCAACTCGGCCGGCCTCGCCGCGCCGTACGCGGGCAAGCGCTCCGCGGCGCGCGCCACGCAGGCGGATGCATCGCTCATCGGCGGCGCGATCCCGCTCAACGTGCTCACCACCGCGGAGCAGACCGCCCCGCCGAACAACTCGACTCCTGACGTCCAGAGCCTCACGGGCAACATCCCGCTTGACCCGATCGCAAACGCCGAGGCCGCTACGGCTACAGCGCACGCACGCTGGGGCAGCTCCGACACCACCTGTGTTGCCCCGGGCACGCCGATCTCCTTGGCGAAGTCCGCGCTTGCCGACGCCAACGTGCTCACCGGCCTCGGTGACCCGCTCGGTACGGCCGTCGTCTCGGTCGTAAACGACCAGGGTGGCGTCGCATTCACGCAGTCCACCGTCGGCCTCGTGGATGTGGCCGGACAGACCAACAAGGGCCTGAAGTCAGAGTCGCTCGATCAGATCACCGGCGTCGTGTTGTTCAAGGGCACGGCGAACCAGCTCACGATCGACGTCGCGGCACCGCCGCGTGTGACCGCGATCGCCACCGGTAAAGCGTCTACGAGCACCGTCGATTACGAGGAGCCCATCCTCACGATTACGCAGGCCGGTCAGCCCACGAAGATCCTCGATGCGAGCGACGCCAACCTGACGGTCGAATTGCCTGGCGTTCTGGTGCGTCTCAAGCTGGGCACGCTCGACAACGTTGTCAAGACCGACACCGAGGCTTCGGGCGTCGCGAAGTTGCTCGAAGTCACCGTGCTCGATGTCCTCGACACGATCACGCTGGCCAAGGTCGAGGTTGCTCCGATGACGGTTTCGGCCAAGGTTCCTGCGGGTGGTGTCACCTGCGGTGGCAACGACCCGCTGGCCAACCTGCAGGTCGACGCCTCGACTCCGATCGTGCTGCCGGGCGGTTCGTTCGAATATGCCGTCACCATTCCGAACATTGGCGATTGCGTCGTCGACCACGTCAAGGTTGTGCTCAACGTCACCGGTCCGAGTGGCACCAAGATCACTGGTACTGCACCACCCGCGAACACCGTCAGTGATCTGTCCGCAACGTGGAACGACATCGGGAGTATCGCTCCAGGTGCGCTGCAAGTGGTGAAGGCCACCATCAAGGTGCCTACCGGCGCAGCCAGCGGTGCCACGTTCAAGGGCACGGCGACGGCATCCGGTACCTGTGCCGGTTCGCCCGTCACCCACACCGCCGACTCGGGCCCGGTGCCCACCGTCGGTGCGCCCAGCGCGACTACCTGCGACTTGTCGACCAGCTCCATCTCGTCGTCGCACAAGGAAGTTCGCATCGGCGACTACTTCAACGAGTACGTCCGACTGACGAACCTCGGCAAGGGCACCTGCAACGGCATCAAGGTCACCATGCCGTACCCGCCCAACACGAGCTTCGTTACCTGCACCGACGGCTGCGCCCACAACGACACCACCCGTGTCGTCACGTGGACCGTCCCGTCGCTCGGCTCGGGTGTTTCGAAGGACCTCGTCGCAACGTTCAAGGTCACCGGCGGTAAGGCCGGCGACAACCTCGGCACGACAGTCACCATCACGTCGGGTCGCCAGGTCGTTACCGACAAGAGCACCCTCCCGGTGATCACGTCGTCCAACGTCTTGAACGCCGGCGCTCAGCGGGCCCGCGGCCTGCTGCCCCGCACGGGTGCGGATCTGCCGCTCGGCCTGGCGCTTGCCATGCTCGGCGCGTTCCTCGGCCTGCGTGGTCTGCGTCGTCGCACGGCGTAGCCGACTCATAACGGATTGACGAAAGAGCCCCGGCTTCGGCCGGGGCTCTTTCGCGTCCCGACCACCTAGGGTGTAGCTCGTGAAGGCACTCCGACGAGCTGTTGTTGCTGTCGCCGTCGCCGCTGTCGTGGCGGCCTTCGTGCGTCTCCGCGGCGCGGGCGGCACGCCGCCCGGCGGCGGCGGTTGGCGCGAAGTACCCGCAGACGACCTGCGGTAGCGGCATGGGAACGAAGGCGGCCGGCATTCGCGCCGCCGTGGTTGGAAGCGGCGCGGTCGGGCTACGGGCAGCCCGTCAACTTCACGAGACCGATGACGTCGCGTCGGTAGTCGTCGTATCGCGGCGCGCGGCGCGAGCGTCCGCCATCGCGGCCGAACTTGGCGACGGCGCCGAAGTGGGGGACTGGCCCGGCGTCGCCGGCTCGGTCGACGTTGTGGTGCTGGCCGTGCCCGACCTGTTGCAGGCCGACATGGCCCGGGTGTGCATTGGCGACGGCGCCCACGTCATCGCTACAGCCGCGTCGATTGACGCCGTTGACGGCGTGCTCGGTTTGGACCATCGCGCGTCGTCGCTCGGCCGGGTCGCGGTTGCCGGCGTCGCCATGTCGCCCGGGCTCACCTGTCTCTTGGCGTGGCGGGCCGCGCGTGATCTCGACGTCATCGACGAAGTGCACATCGCCAAGTCCGGCACCGGTGGGCCTGCGTGCGCCCGGGCCACCCACGCCGCGTTGCGCGGACCATCGGCGATGTGGCGTGACGGCCGCTGGCAGAACGAGCCGGCCGGTTCAGGACGCGAGTTGTGCTGGTTTCCCGAGCCAGTCGGCGGGCTGGACTGCTACGCGTCAAGCTCGGCTGAGACGTCGCTCATGCTTGCGGCGTTTCCGCATGCGCGGCGTATCACGGCTCGCGTCGCGGCGACTCGCCGGGACAAGGCGACGACGTGGCTCCCCATGCTGCGCCCCCCGCACCCCGAGGGCTTGTTGGGCGGCGTGCGCGTCGAAGTGCGCGGGTGGAAAAACGGCGTGGCGTGCACGAACGTGATGGGCGCCGTCGACCGGCCCGCGGTGGCCGCCGGCACGCTCGCCGCGCTGTCGGCCGTAGCCGCGGTACGAGGCGATCTGTCGCCGGGTGCCGGAGGCTTAGCCACGCTCGCGACGAAGCCGGGTGAGTTACTGGTCGCGTTGGCCGAGCGCGGTGTGAAGGTCGCGGAGTACGCAGGCGGTTCGGAGTAACCCGACGTTGATCGGTAGTCTGTGCACCCCGTCAAGGGGGCGTAGCTCAGCTGGCTAGAGCACTTGCTTTGCAAGCAAGAAGTCGTGGGTTCGAGTCCCATCGCCTCCACTCACTTAAGTTGAAGCCAAGAAGTTCAGGAGCAACTCGTTCACCGCGTCGGGTTTCTCCTGCTGCACCCAATGGCCGGCGCCCTCGATCAGATGGACGCCCCTCATGTCGGTGGACGCCGTCTGCTGCATGCGTTGCAGAGCGCCCGGGGCTTGGTAGATGCCCCAGTCGCTCGTGCCGGCAATGAACATCGACGGCACATCAATGGTGCGGCCGGCGAACAGCTCGAGATCGCTGTTGAAGCGACCGCTCGTGAACACGCGATAAAACTGCAAGCCACCTTGGAAGCCGATGCGTTCGTACTCCGCGGCATAGATCGCCAATTCGGCGTCCGTGAGCCAGTGGGCGGCCGCGATCTGCTCTGAGGACGGCATCTCTTTGGACACGGTCGACGCCATGTCCTCGTCCAAATCCATGACGTAGTACGTGGGCATCTTGGCCAGTTCTTCCGCGGTGCGACCCGCCAACTCGAACGGTCGGTTGCCAGCCCAGTCGCCGCTCTTGAAATGGAAATACGCCCGCAGGAAATCGTGGACGCCCTGCGGGGCTTTCCACATGTCGTCATTGGCGGCTTCCGTTGAGAAGTACCACTGGTAGTGCTTGCGCGGACGGGGTAACGCGGCGAGAGCGGCATGAAGGTCGGACCCCGGCGCCTGCGGCGGGCTGACCAGCGGTGGCGGCCCGGCGAACGGGGCACTCATCAAGACCACACGCTTGAAGAAGTCGGGCCGCACGAGTGCCGCGACGGCCGCGGGGACAGATCCAAAGTCGTGGCCGACAACCGCGTGGACCGAGTCATGGCCGAGGGCTGCCACGACGCCCATGGCGTCGCGCACGTAATTCAAGAAGCGAAACGGGGCCAGGTCGGTGTCGTAACGGTTCTCCCAGCCGGTCGTGCGCCCGTAGCCTCGCTGGTCAAGCGCAAACACGTGATAGCCGGCCTCGGCCAATGCCGGCAGCACCTTGCGCCAGCTATAGGCAATCTCAGGGAACCCGTGCAAGAGCAGGACAGCCGGTCGATCGCGATCTTCGAAACCCGCTTCCAGAACGTGCACATCAAGACCGTTGATCCCCGTGAGAATCCGACTCCGGACGCCGGCCGGAAGCACGGAGTCGGGCAGCGCATCCATGGTTTGAGGCTACGAAGATTCCAGCCCGCACGCGCCCCTTCCGAGTTAGGCGTTGTCGATGCGGAACACCGGATGGCGCGTGGCCGCCGCGGCCATGTCGTCGTCCGCCGCCTCGGGGCCGACGCCTTCGAAGAACTGGCCGACTTCCCACTTCCACCGCCGCAGGTACGCCCGGAGGATGTCGGGCTTGTCCTCGGCGGTTAGCTCGACGGCTCGGAACTCCTCGACGCGCCGCCCCACGCGGAGGCGGCCGCCGCCCGCGACGCGCAAGTTGCGCACCCACTGCGTGGTGCCGCGCGGCGCCACCAGGTAGCGCACGCCGTCGACGGTCAGCAGGTTGACGGGAACCTCGCGCCACTCGCCCGTGACGCGACCGCGCACGGCGAGAACGCGTGAACCCCACACACTCAGACCGCGACCAGTGAGCCACGCGACGAACGGATTGAAGGCCTTGCGCGTGAAGCGGCCGGGCTCGCGGTAGTGAGTCTGTGTAGTTGCAGCCATCGGTTCTCCCAAATATGAGCAGTGCTCACACTTTAGAGCACTGCTCTGGTATCGTCAAGGGCGTGACTGGAGCCCGCGCCCGTGCCCGCGTTGCGACCATCGCCGACATCAAGGCGGAGGCGAGTCGGCACCTCGCCGAGACCGGTGCCGCCGGATTGTCGCTGCGGGGGGTGGCCCGCGAGCTCGGCATGGTGTCGTCGGGGATCTACCGGTACTTCGCTACGCGTGACGAGTTGCTCACCGCGTTGATCCTCGACGCGTACAACGAACTGGGCGACGCCGCCGAGGCGGCAGCCATTGCGACGCGGGGGTCGGCGCGGCGGCGCTGGATCGAGACCGCGGTGGCCGTGCGGGACTGGGGCGTGGCGCATCCGCACAAGTGGGCGCTGCTGTACGGATCACCAGTTCCGGGCTACGCCGCGCCCGACACCACGGTTGACCCGGGCACGCGGGTTTCGCGCGCGCTGCTGCGCATCGTCGCGGACGCGGTCGGTTCAGGCCAGATGCGCGACGTCGAGGGGCCACCGGTTCCCCGTCAACTCGGACGCGAGCTCAGCCGGTTGGCCGAGCTAACGGACATGCCTGTGGCCCCCGCGACAGTTGTGCGCGTGCTCGCGGCGTGGAGCCAGTTGTTCGGTCTCGTCAGCTTCGAGGTGTTCGGGCAGACCCGCGGTGTCGTCGAGGACCACGCCGCGCTATTACGCGCCTCAGCCGACCTCATGGCCACCACGATCGGCCTGACCGTCTGACGGTGGTAGCCGAGCCGGCTAACCACCACAATGGACGAATGACAACTCGAAACGTCTTGCTTTGGCTGCACATCTGCGCGATCGCCGGGTGGCTCGGCGCCAACTTTGTGCAACTCGTGCTGTCGCCGTACTTCGAAAAGGTGGGCGGCGAAACGCGCCGGGGTTGGACGGAAGCAACCAACTGGCTCGGCACGCGTTACTACGCCGTCGTCGGCGTTTTGATTCTGCTCACGGGCGTCGGGCTTGTCCTCAAGACGCCCTACGACTTCAGTGCTGGTTTCGTCGGCCTCGGCATCTTCACGGTGGTGCTCGGCGCGGTGATGGGTGGCGCCGTGTTCGCACCGCTCACCAAGAAGCGACTTGAAGGAATTGACGCCGGCGACGAGAGCCGCGCGAAGGCGGCGCTGAACCGCATCACGATGGCGGGTGTCTTCGACACGGCGTTGGTGGCCGTGACGGTGCTCGCGATGGTCTACCGCTGGAAGGCCTAGGGGCAGTAGCCGGCTTGCAGTTGCCCGCCGCCAACCAGGGGTATCTGCACGCAGGCGGCGGGCACGGTCCTGGGCACCGCGTCAGGCAAGCGCTCAGCGAGGGCTCCGAGAAGCGCGGCCAGTGTTGCCGCAACGACGACGAGCTTCTGCGCGATTCCGGCCATGCGTAGAGGTTATGGGCAGCGACCGTCGGTTTGGTACGCGGGCTTCTCCCACTTGTTCTCGCAGCCGCTGCCGTGTTGCGCGGCCTCTGCCAGGTACATCGGGCCGAAGGCATCGCCGTACTGCTCGAACTGGGCGACGTGGACCATCTCGTGCACGAGGAGATTCCCGACACACGCTTCGCGACAGAAGATCCAGTGGGCGTAGGTGGTGCCGTCGGCCGTGGGCGAACCGGACGGCTGGATGTTGAGGTGCTCGACGCAGTGCACCGGGATGCCCAGTTGCGACGTGGCGCAGATGCGTTGCGTGCCGCCGGTGCCGACCGCGATCGTCGAGGCGAAGAGATCGGTGCCCGGGTTCGGGTTGCCCTTGATCACAGGAACTTGCGGCGGGTTCACCGGCAGCGTTGCCGCATCGGCCGACGCCGCACTCGCGGTTGACGCGACCAGGCATGCGGCCGTCGCCAACAGCGCTCCCGCGATGAGTCGAATGGTCCGTGTCGCCACGTGATGTACCCCCAATTAGTCCCCGTCTCGACGCGAGGATATCGCTGCGTATTGTCGGCGGCATGGAAGCGAAGAACCTCGCAGACCTGTACGACCTGCCCTTGCTCGAATGGGGACACGTCACCTCTGCGTTGGACCAAGGCCTGACGCAAGCCCCGGACACGGGCGGGCCGAATCGGCACACCTGTTGGCTGGCAACGATCGACGCCGACGGCGCGCCGCACATCACGGGCGTCGGCGCGCAATGGGTCGACGGCGCGTTCTGGTTCGAAACCGGCGAGACGACGCGCAAAGGCCGGAACATCGAGCGTGATCCGCGCTGCACGTTGAGTGTGGCGATGAAGGACGTCGACCTTGTCGTCGAGGGTGAGGCGCACAAAGTGACCGACCCCGAGACTGTGGCGGCAATGGCGCGTGAGTGGGCGCGCGGTGGCTGGCCCTGCCGCGTTGACGAGTCGGGTATTGCGCTTACCGCTGAGTTCAGTGCGCCATCGGCGGGCCCGCCGCCGTGGTCGGTCTACCGCCTCACGCTCCGCGCCGCGACGGCGCTGTCTACCGTCGAGCCGGGCGGCGCGACCCGCTGGCGTTTCTAGAGTTCGCCGCGCGCCATCAACGCGACCGGGTCCTGCATGCGCACCATGCCGAGGTAGCCCCCGCCGCGCTCGAAGCCGTCGTGCACGGCGTAGCCGAGCAGCTCCTGTGCCTGACGCGGCAGCTTCGCCGCGACGTCGGGCGGCGTCGACAAGTAGTTGTTCTCCTCGGTGCGCAACCAACCCAAGCAGTAGCTGAGGTGGGCGCCGCGCCGCGGGATGTTGGTGGTATTTGCGCTGCCGCCGTGAATGGTGCCGCCGAGGTAGATCACCGCTGAACCCGCAGGCATCTCGGCGTAGGCGACCTGCTCGGGTTTGGGCTGGGGGCCCATCACCTGTTCGAACGGAGTGAGGGCGCGGTCGTCCCACGTGTGGCTGCCGGGCACCACGCGGGTGGCGCCGTTGTCGCGCGTGAAGTCGACGAACGCAATCACTGAGGCGAGCTGCAACTCGGGGCCGGGACGGGGCACGTCGCTCCACACGGCCTCATCACGGTGGAGTACCTGATCTGGGCTACCCGGACCTCGCTGCAACAGGTGACCGAGGTTCAACTGAAAGCGCGCGCAGTTCGGGCCGAGGATCGCATCGGCTATCGCGAGGTACAGCGGGTGACACATCACCTCGGTGGCGAACGTCGGCGATAGCCCCGGCACACCCGCGACCTGCTTCGTCTCCGAGCCATGGAACGCGTGCATGAACTCGTTGAACATCTCGGCGGACGGATCAGCGGCGCGCACCGCGTCCTCGACGTCCGCGTTGACTCGATCGACGACGTCCTGCGTGAGAAGGCCTTCGACGATCACGGCACCATCGGCGCCGAGCGCGGCGAGGATCGGCGCGACATCGTCGCCGACACTGAATCGCTGGACGGTGGCAGTCATTTGGAGTCTCCACGGTTGTTTGTGTGGTCGGTGCGCCGCAGCCGCGCGGCCACGGCGGCGGCGATCGCGGCGGCGCCCGCGAGTAGGGGAATGTTGCCGTCGCCGCCCGTGCGCGGCAGGACCTTGCCCGCAACCTTGGTCGGTGTCGTCGTGGTTGTGACCGCGCCGGCCGGTGTACGCGTTGTCGCTACAACGCCGCTCGGACGACCCCGCGCGGGCAACTTGTATTGCGTCGGCATCGATTGATTCGTCGGCATGGCCGGGTCGGGCAGCGTGCGCTGCGCCTTGGCTTTGGCGACGAGCATGTTGGCGTCGGGCAGCGCCGGCACATCGGCGCGCGCCGGTCCCGCGAAGTTGATGGCGCTCGTCAGGTCTCCGACCGTCTCGCGACGCCAGTCGCTGATTTCGTGGTGGTGCACGTTGAACCGTCGCTCCAGCAACTGGATGATCGACGTGTGATCAAAGACATCGCTGCTCACGAGCGGTCCGCGCGTGAACGGCGAGATCAGAAGCATCGGCACGCGGTAGCCGAGGCCCACCGGCAGGCCCGCCACGTGTTCGTCGAGGACGATCGGTAACGGCGTGGGCGGACGCACGTGGTCAAAGTGCCCGTCGTTCTCGTCGTAGTTGATGATGAACAACGTCTTGGCCCACACGTCCGGATTCGACGTCAACGCCCGCAGTATCTGATCGATGAACTGCGCGCCGCGGCTGGGCGATTGGTTCGGATGCTCGGAGGTCTCGGTGGCACCCACGATGTAGCTGACCTGCGGCAGCCGGTCCGCCAACACGTCGGCCCTGAGACGGGCCGCGGTGGCCTCGCCGAGCAACGACGTCGACGGGATGAAGCTGTTGCCGCGCCGGTAGAGATCGGTGTGCGTGTCGGCGAAGCCCGCGAAGCTCGGCAGCATGTTGTCGTCGTAGTTGTCGTGCTCTTGGTAGAGGTACCAATCGACGCCGGCCTCTTGCAGCGTTTCCGGGAAGGTCTTCCACTTCAGCGCACCGGGCGTGTCATTGGTGTTCTCGATGATCGGCCCACCGCGTGTGCCGAGCGCGTCGATGGAGCCGCTCATCAGCATCAACCGGTTCGGGTTGGTCGGGCCGAGCACCGAGCAGAAGTAGCGGTCGCACACCGTGAAGCCGTTGGCCAACGCGTAGTGATAGGGGACGTCCTCTTCGTTGTAGTAGCCCATCACGACCGGCTGGTTGTGTTGGCCGAGCATGAACTGATCCATGAGGCCTTCGTTCCACATGATGTGCTGCTCAGGCCAGCTGTGGCCCAGGCTGCCGAAGCTCTGCGCCTTGGTGGTGGCCGTGTCCATGTGCCACGGCAACACGTAGCCCGACGGATTTCGCAGCACGCGAATGTCGCGTTGGCGGAACACGCCAGGAATCGCGTGCGGGTCTTCGAAGCCAATCACGCCCGACATGCGCCCGAAGTACTCGTCGAAGGATCGGTTCTCTTGCATGAGGATCACGAAGTGTTCGATGTCGTTGAGCGACGCCGGACCCTGGGGGACAGGCGCGGCGAGCGCCCGGGCGAGGCCCGGCCCCATGGCGGCGCCCGCGACGCCCGCGGCCGCGCCACCGATGAATTGCCTACGTGTGAACTCCACTATTTGGACGCGTGCGCGGCGTCGTATTCGGCGAGCACGCGCTTGGGTGCCTTCATCCGCCACGCGTCTTCAAGGAGTTCCTTTACCTGGGCCGCCTCCGCGTGCGCGAGGAAAATACGCAGCCACTCCGGCCGTGGTTTCTTGCCCCACACGATGTGCTCATAGGCCGCCGGGTGCTCGGCCACGAGCGCTTCGGCTTCGAGCGGATCGGCGTAGATGTGCAACTTGCCGCCGTCAGGCGGAACGGTGCAGTAGATCTTGCCCTTGACTCGGAACGACGACGCCTCGAAGTGTGGTTCTTCCGTTGTCTCCGGCAGCGACATGGCGTATTTGCGGACGGCGTCGATTCGCACGGCCGGAGCGTACGCCGCTCGGGTGCTCAGGATCCGAGGAGGTAGTCGGTGACTAGGTCGGGATGGGCGAGCGCGATCAGGTGACCACCAGGCAACACGTCGGGCTCGATGCCGAGCCGTTCGCGGGCGACCCGCTGCTGGAAGGTGAGCGGAAAGAAGCGGTCGTCGGCGCCCGCGAGCACCCGCAGGTCGGCCGGCCAAGACGTGAAGTCGCACGTCGAAGCGAACACCGCGTCGGCCTCGGCGCCTTGGTGCTGCTCGCCTTCGGTGGCGACGTCGTCCGGTACGTCATGCAAGAAGTAGGTGAACGGATCGAACTCGGTGGGATAGCCCTGCGCGCGGGCCGCCGCGTCCCGCGCGTCGACTGCGCCCACGTTGTCCCACCACGCCCCGGGCGTCTCGCCCGGTTCGGGGATCATGGCGTTGATCAAAACCAGCGACGACACCGCCGTACGCGCACACACCAACGGCGCGGTGAACCCGCCCAGCGATTGGGCGACGACTACGACGTCGTCACGGTCGCCGATCGCGTTGACCGCGATATCGGTGTACTCGGGCAGTCCCGCGGCTTCGTCGTCGCCGGGAAAGTCGACCGCGAACGCGTTGTGTCCCGCGGCGTGCAGCAGCGGCACGACGTAGCTCCAGTACCAACCCGCACCCCCGGCACCTGGCAACAGCACGAACGTGCTCACCGGTCGATCACCCGAGCGGCGACCAGCCCGAGACGCGCAACAGCCGACTTTCCCACTGGTCGCGGACTTCGAGCGCGTCGATCATCCAGCTGCCGGGCTGCTTGTACGCGTCGGGTACCTCGCGGTTGAACAACGGCAGCAGGCCAGCTTGGTTGTTCACGCGTTGCCACAGCACGATCTCGCGGTGCTTGCCGCTGCCGAAGCGCGGGATGAACGCGGCCACGAGTTCGAGTAACCCGCCACCCGGCCGCGCGTTCGCCGTCTCCAGCGTCTTGACGTAGAGCGTCGACGCCTTCGCCAAGTAGTTGTCGAATTCGCCGCGGTGGGGCCACGCCGTGTCCTCCATGAACAACGGCAGCGTCCCGTCCGCCGGTTCCTCCGACGCCGCGGGAATCGTCGACAGGTCGACGGTCTGCATCGCCGAGAACGGCGCGGGCTCGAGCACCTTCGCTTCGAGGCTGTGGCGCAGCGAGTCGACCTCGGCGTACCAGTCGTGCAGGTCCCCCGAATGGATCCGTTGATTGAGATCGTCGAGCGCCGCGCTCGACGCAACCGCCGTGACGGTAACGAAGACGTACGCCCATCCCGTGCCGTGCGCTTGGTGCATGAACCAGAGCAGCCGGGCGTCGTCGGACTTGGCCAACATCGGCGCCCAACCGTTGCGGTACAGGTCCTCGAAGCGGTCGGCGTCCCTGCCGGCCACGCGGTGCGTTTCGTGTACGAACAGCATCGGACGACCCTACGCTGAGCGCATGAAACGGGCCATTGGAGTTGCCACGATCCTCGTTGTGCTCATTGCGCTCGGCGCGTGCGGTGGCGATGACGGCACCACCGTGAAGAGTGCGGAAGCCACCACCACCGGCGTGACCGCGCCGTCGCTCACGGATGCACCGCCGGTTACCAACACGCAGGGCAAGCCACACTTCGACACCGCCGAAGCCGCGATGCGCTATCTCGCCGCGGCGTGGAACGCGAACGACCTCGTGAAGTTGAAGCACGTCACCGACCCTTCGGCGCGCGACGAACTCAATGCGATGCACGGGGTCGCTACGAACCTGCGGCTCAACCATTGCGACTTCAACCCGAACCCGGGCGACTACACGTGCCATTTCGATCACGACTATCCGCCGCACGCGTCGACCACGATGGTCATGCCCGACCCGCACAAGGGCGAGGCCGTGTTCCTCGTCGGCCCTGCCGACACGCCGGGCTGGTACATGACGGTGTTCGAGAGCTGCAGCTAGCTCTGGGGCGGGGCGCCGGTCGGGTTGTCGTTGACCTCTTGCAGAACCCACGCGTTGCCGTCGGGATCCGCGATGTCGGCGTACGTTCCAAAACAGGCGCGGTCGGGATGCACGCCCGGCGTCTGCCCCGTTGCAGTGAAGTGGTACGGCTCACTGACGTCCACACCGCGCGCCACCAACTCGTCCCGCGCGACTACGACGTCCTCGACACACAGGTGCATGCCCTTGTAGAGGCCGGCGATGGATGGGTCAGACACACCGCGACCGAACGTGATTGAACACGCCGAGCCCGGCGGGGTGAGCTGCACGACGCGGAACGCCTCGCCCATGTCGTGATCGACGTCGCAGTTCCATCCCATCTTGTCGGCGTAGAACTCCTTCGCCCGGTCGATGTCGGTAACCGGCAACACGAACACTTCGATTTTGAAGTCGGTCACGAGTACATCAACGATCCGGGCGTGGTCAGCAGCTCGCCGGTTTCCAGCCACGTCTTGAGGCCCGACAGGATCATCGGCCAGCCGCCATAGAGCTGATCGTTGGCGCCGTCACGCAGTTGATCGTGGGTGAGCGTGAGCAGGCAGGAGTCGTCGCCGATCTTTTCGATCTCCCACGTGATGCGACTGAACCCCTCGGCTTTCACGTCGTCGCCCCACAGGGCGCGCATCGTTTGCACGAGCTTGCGCGGGGGATCGACTTCGACGTTCTCGCCCTCACCGAGTTCGAAGTCGCCCGCCTTCATCTCGAAGCGTGAGCCTGTCGTGAAGTCACTGATCACTCGCGCGCCGAACTGGTACTTGCTGCGGACCTCGGGATCGGTGATCGCGTTCCAAAGCAGTTCGGGGGTGGTGCGGATGTAGATCTCGTAGACCTTCTCCATCGTCTTCTCCAGTTCGTGTTTCAGATCTGTGAGCGTTGCCGCCCACGGCTCGGAGTATTTGCTGACCCATCGCTCGTACACCATCCGGATGGGGACGGGGTTGAGGAAGTGCAACTTCTCCCGACCACGACGACGGCTGACCACCAAGTGCGCCTCCTCGAGCACCTTCAGGTGCTTCATTACACCGAAGCGACTCATTTCGAATCGCTGCTCGAGTTGGCCAAGCGTCTGTCCGTCCTGGCGGAACAGTTCGTCCATGAGTTCACGCCGGGTCGGATCGGCGATCGCTCGGTAAACGTCTTCTTCCACCGCCTGAGACCATATGTGACCTACAGGTCACATGTCAAGAGTGGGTTACGGGCCAGCGAAAATGGCGTCGCCGCCGGCCTCGGACCGCGTCGGTGCCGGCGCGGAGTGCTTGGCGGCTTCGGCTCGGGCGACCACGAAGTGGTGCACCTCGTCGGGCCCGTCGGCCAAACGCAGTGTGCGCTGACTCGTGTACATCGCGGCGAGCGGCGTCCACTGCGATACGCCGGTCGCTCCGTGGATTTGGATCGCCTGGTCGATGATCTGACACACCTTCTCGGGCACCATGGCTTTGACCGCGCTCACGTAGACGCGCGCCTCGGCGTTGCCGAGCACGTCCATGGCCTTCGCGGCCTGCAGGACCATGAGTCGGCAGGCGTCGAGTTCGATGCGCGCGCGCGACACCGTCTCCATGTTCTTGCCAAGACTCAGAATCGGCTTGCCGAACGCCTCGCGGAATTTCGCGCGACGAATCATCAACTCGAGTGCCTTCTCGCCTTGACCGATCGCGCGCATGCAGTGATGGATACGGCCGGGTCCGAGACGCACCTGGCTGATCTCGAAGCCACGCCCTTCGCCGAGCAGCATGTTGGTGGCGGGCACGCGCACGTTGGTGAAGCGGAGGTGCATGTGACCGTGCGGCGCGTCGTCGTGACCGAAGACGTGCATCGGACCGAGGATCTCGACGCCCGGTGTGTCCATCGGCACGAGGATCTGGCTCTGCTGCTTGTGCGTGGCCGCGTCCGGATTGGTCCGGCACATCACGATCATGATTTTGCAGCGAGGGTCGCCGGCGCCGGAGATGTAGTACTTCTCGCCGTTGAGGACGTACTCGTCGCCGTCCTTTACCGCTTCGAGTTGGACGTTCTTGGCGTCCGAACTTGCGACGTCGGGCTCGGTCATCGCATACGCGGAACGGATCTCGCCGTTGAGCAACGGTTCAAGCCACTGCTTCTTCTGCTCCTCGGTGCCGACGCGCTCGAGCACCTCCATGTTGCCGGTGTCGGGCGCCGAGCAGTTGAGCGCCTCGGAGCCGAGGGGGTACTTACCGAGTTCGACGGCGATGTACGCGTAGTCGAGGTTGGAAAGCCCGCCGACCTCGGAGCTTGGCAGGAAGAAGTTCCACAGCCCCGCGGCTTTGGCCTTCTCCTTGGCTGCGTCGAGCAATTCGAGTTGGCCGGGTGCGTAATCCCAGCGGTCGGTCGTGTTCGTACCGAGCGCCTGAAACTCAGCGTGCATCGGAGCGACCACCTCGTCGAGAAATGCCACAACGCGGTCGAACAGTGGCCGCACGGCCTCGCTCATGCGCAGGTCGAACAGTTCGGGGTTATCCAGCGGTGAACTCACGCGTGAAACCTAGGGCCTCGGCAATGGGCATGATTTCAGCTATGGCTTCCACTGACGCGAACCAGCAGCCGTTCCTGACCGACGTCCAGACCCTGCGCAAGCGGGCGCGGGCCTCCATCGAGCAGGGTCCGATCACCGAGGCGTACGGCGCTGATCGGGAGCGGGTGGTCGAAGTGCTCAACCAGGCATTAGCCACCGAGCTCGTTTGCATCCTGCGCTACAAGCGGCACTACTACATGGCCGAAGGTACGAATGCGACCGCGGCGGCCGCCGAGTTTTTGCAGCACGCCACTGAAGAGCAAGGCCACGCCGACGAGATCGCGTTGCGCATCACGCAACTGCAAGGCGAGCCCGACTTCAACCCAGACACGCTCACGGCTCGCAGCCACGCCGAGTACGCGGCGGGCAACTCGCTGCGCGAGATGATCACCGAGGACCTGGTGGCCGAGCGCGTCGCGATCGAGTCCTACTCAGAGATCGCTCGCTGGCTCGGCGACGGCGACCCGACCACGCGCCGCATGATCGAAGGCATTCTCGCCGTCGAAGAGGAGCATGCGACCGACATGCTCGATTTGCTCGCGGACCTGGCGAACTAGCCGGTCGCGGTCACACTGTCGCGGTGCTGACCGCGACCTTCGTTCGTCATCGCGGTGCCAGAGATCACATCTACGTCACGCGCGCGGATGGCACCGAAGTCAGTTGGCAGTTCCCGACCTACGGGGACGGCTTGCCCCACGACTTGGTGCACCTTGTGGTCGAGGACGGACTGGCCATGAGCGACGGCTTCTGGGGGCTGGTCGACCGCGGCGCTGACGTGACGCTCGTGAACAACCAGGCCACGATCGTGCGCGACGGTCGACCGCTCGTCGATGACACATCGGTTGACTGGGAAGGATTGCGCGCCGCGGAGGCCGCGGTGGCCGGCATCGGCGGGCCCGGTGACGGCGTGGCGCGCGGCTACGTGATCCCGGCGTCGTACGCGCCGCCTGAACTGGTCGCCATCCGCCTGCGGCTCAGCGAGTTGCAGCGCGACTGGACGGCGTTGCCTGACCGGGGCTCCATCACCCTGTCCTTCGGGTAGCGACAAGTTTCGGATACCGCCGGTATCTGGTTTTCGTTACTATGCACACATGAGTCGTTTTGGTTCGCCGCCTCCCTCAGACCTCGACGTCCGGCCGACGCAGGACGATCTCGATTTCTTCGAAGAGAACGGCTTCCTCGTCGTCCCTGAACTCACTACGCCGGAAGAACTGGATTGGTTGACGACGGTCTTCCTTGCGGTGCTCGACGAAAATGAGGGCACGGGCGTATTCGAGCCCGGTCGCGAAGCGGGCCAGGTGCTGCCGCCGCAGATCCAGCAGTCGATCGGGCCGGAGATGCGAATCCCGGAACTGCTGGAGACCACCTTCCGTCGCAACGCGATGCACTTCGCCTCGGCGCTGCTCGACGTACCCGAGGATCAACTCACCACGTGGGGCCACATGATCCGCAAGCCTGCCCGCAGCAACCGCCCGGCGCCATGGCACCAGGACCAGGCGTACTGGCGGCCCGAACTCGACTACCACGCCATCGGTTGCTGGCTGCCGTTGCACGAGGTCTCGGTCGAGCGCGGGTGCATGCAGTTCATTCCCGGTTCACACAAAGGGCCGCTGCGTCATCACGGTTTCTCGGGGGACCCCGTTGGCAACCTGCTGATCGTCGACGACGTGGATGCGTCGGAGGCCGTGGCCTGCCCGCTTCCGGCGGGTGGCGCGACGTTTCACCACCACCTCACGCTGCATTACACGGCGCCGAACACGACCGACCTCGATCGCCTCGCGGCGCCGATGGAGTTTCAGCTCATGCCCTGGCGGCGCGAGGAGCCAGTGGACTGGCCGTGGATCGAGACGTACCGCGAGGCAATCGGTGGCGACCTCGGGCCCACCGCGGTTCTGGCGGACGGGCGCTTCGTCCCCATCCCCTAGCGATAATCCGACGCCAACATCGGTGTCGGATTCCCGCCAGCCATTGTCACACCGACGTGTCACAGTGCTCGTATGTACGAGGATTTCGACCGGTGCTACCGAGCCGTGCAGTCCAAGGACGCCCGGTTTGACGGTTGGTTCGTCACCGCCGTTCTCACCACGAAGATCTACTGCCGCCCGAGCTGCCCGGTCCGCCCGCCGTTTGCGAAGAACGTGCGCTTCCTTCCGACCGCGGCGGCCGCGCAGGCGGCCAGCTTCCGGGCCTGCAAGCGCTGCCGTCCCGACGCGTCGCCCGGCTCGCCCGAGTGGAATCTGCGTAGCGACGTCGTGTCACGAGCGATGCGCCTCATCGCGGACGGCGTGGTCGATCGCGACGGCGTCACCGGCCTCGCGGCCCGGCTCGGCTATTCGACGCGGCAACTCGAACGGCATCTGATCGCCGAGGTCGGGGCCGGCCCGCTTGCCGTCGCCCGCGCCCAGCGAGCGCAGACGGCACGCCTGCTCATCGAGACCACCGAGTTGCCATTCAGCGCCGTCGCGTTCGGCGCCGGGTTCTCCAGCATTCGCCAGTTCAACGACACCGTCCGCCTCGTGTTCGACGGGTCGCCCACCAGATTGCGCGAGCAGGCGCGCGAACGCGGCACCACCGCGTCACCTGGGGCGCTCACGTTCCGTTTGCCCTTCCGCAAGCCGTTCACGCCCGAGGGCGTCTTCGGCCACCTCGTGGCTGTCGGCATTCCGGGGATCGAGGAGTATCGCGACGGCGCGTATCGCCGCTCGATGCAATTGCCGAACGGCACGTGCGTCGTGTCTCTGTCGCCCACGTCCGATCACGTCGTGTGCCGCGTGGTGCTCGACGAAGTGCGCGACCTACCCACCGTGATTGCGCGGTGCCGGCGCATGCTCGACCTCGACGCCGACCCCGAAGCAGTCGACGAGGCGTTGTCGGCAGACAAGCGCATGCGCGCCCTGGTCTTGAAGAATCCGGGCTCGCGCATCCCGCGCACGAGCGACGAAGCCGAAATGGCGGTGCGCGTCGTGATCGGTCAACAGATCTCCACCGCGGCGGCCCGCACGCACGGCGCCCGATTGGTCGAGGCGGTGGGTACGGCCATCAACGACCCCGACGGCGGTGGCATCACGCGCTTGTTCCCGTCTGTCGAACAGCTCGCTGAGATCGATCCGTCCATGTTGAAGATGCCCGAAGCGCGGCGCCGTTCCTTCATGTCGCTGGTGCACGCCTTGGCCGAGGACACCGTCGTGCTCGACGCGGGGGCGGACTGGTGGCGAGCGCGCGAACAGCTCCACGCATTGCCCGGCATCGGGCCATGGACCGTCGAGATGATCGCGTTGCGCGCCCTTGGCGACCCCGACGCGTTCCCGTCCACCGACATGGGCGTGATGAAGGCGGCTCGGAACCTGGGCGTCGAAGGCGACGTCGGTGCATACGCGCATGACAAGTGGCGGCCCTGGCGGTCCTACGCCGTCCAGTACCTGTGGTCTTCGACCGACCACGCCGTCAACGATTTCCCCCCGAAAGGTCAGCCATGAAGAGGCACGAAACCAAGATCACACGCAGCCGCACGATCGACAGCCCGATTGGCCCGATCACCCTCGGCGGCGACGACGACGTGCTGACGCAACTCGTTATGCACGAGCAACGCCACGCTCCCGTTGACATCGAGGCATGGCCGAAGGATCCGAACGCGTTCGGCGACGTCGTGGATCAACTCAAGGCGTATTGGCACGGTGAGCGCACCGACTTCGATGTCGAGATGCGGCTCGAGGGCACCGAGTTCCAGCAACGGGTGTGGCAGGGCCTACGCGAAATTCCGTATGGCGAGACGTGGTCCTACGGCCAGCTCGCCGATCACATCGGGGCGCACGGCGCCCAGCGCGCCGTCGGCCTGGCGAACGGTAAGAACCCGGTCGCGATCATCGTGCCGTGCCATCGCGTGATCGGATCGGCTGGCAAGCTCGTCGGCTACGGCGGCGGCCTTGATCGCAAGATGTTTCTGCTCAGGCTTGAGGGCGCCGCCGACCGGCTTTTCTAAATCTCGGCCGGTACGAGCCTGCCCGTGCGCACGTCGAACGTGAAGCCGGCGATGTCGGTGGACTCCGGGATCAGCTCGCAGTCACGGATACGCGCGATGTCGTCGCGCAACGCGGCGGACTGATCGGTCATCGCGAGAAACGAGACATGCGACGCGTCGGCACCGCTGGCCTCGCTGACGCGCTTTGCGATGTCCGCGTCGGTCGAGCCCGCCATCGCGCAGTCGGTGTGTTGCACCACGCAGATGCGCGTCACGTTCAGCAGATTCGTGGCCAGGATCAACGAGCGCAGCGCGTCGTCGGTGACGCGGGCCCCCGCGTTACGGATGATCTTGGCGTCGCCGGGCTGCAGGCCGAGCATCTGTAACGGATCAATCCGCGAGTCGATGCAGGTCAACACGGCCAAGCCCTTCGCCGCCTTGCCGGCAACGCCCGAGTCGTGAAACCGCTCGGCGTAACGCTGGTTTGCTTTGATGAGGTCGTCAAACATCCCGGGTGTTTCTACTAGGCGCCTAGGGAGCGACGGCCACCCGAACACCGGCGGGGACATTCGAATACGCGTAGAACCCGCCGTTGTTGAATCCGCCGGACGGGTTGAGGAATACCCGCACGTGCGGGCCGCCCCCGACGTACGGCCCCGTGACGATCTCGTTGCCGGCCACGCCGTCGGCGTTGCCCACCGCCACCGCGACGCCGCCGGTGAAGCCGGGGTCGTACGCGAAGAAACCACCGTCCACGAGAGATCCGTCGCCGTTGAACGTGCGGACATGGGGGCCACCGCCGGTTCCCGCGCCGGTGATGATCTCGGCTTTGGCATCACCGACGAGGTTGCCGGCGGCCACGTTCACTCCACCCGAGAAGCTCGGGGCGTAGGCGTAGAAACCGCCACCGAACACCGACGCGCCGTTCGGCTTGAAGACGCGCACGTGCGGCCCGCCGCCGGGACCGGCGCCCGTGATGATCTCGGCCTTGCCATCACCGTCGACGTCTGCGGCCGCCACCGACACGCCGCCGTGGAAGTTCGGGTCGTACGCATAGAAGCTGCCGATCGTGTCGAAGCTGCCCTGCGCGTTCCGCGTCATCACAAGTACGTGCGGTCCGCCGCCGGGGCCGGCGCCCGTGATGATGTCGTCCTGTCCGTCACCGTTGACGTCGCCCGACGCAACGTTCACGCCACCGGTGAACGCGCCGTACACACCGTTGAACGTGATGTACGAAAGCCCGAGCGGGTTGAACACCGCGAGCGAGGACGTGGTGCCGGGGCCGCTCGCCGCGATGATGTCGGCCTGGTCGTCGTTGTTGAAGTCACCCACGGCGACGTTCGCCCCGCCTTGCCAGTCCAACGCGTAGAAGTTTGTGTTATTGATGCCACCGGCCGACGTAAGACCCTTCACGTGGCCCGGGCACGGGATCCTCGCGTCTTGGCCTTCGGGCACGTACGCGAAGCCGCACGCTCCGGCACCGAGTCCGGTAATGATCGTCGACGCGGTGTCGCCCGACTTCGCCGTCGACGCGAACGGCTGCCTGACCGCCGCACCACCGCAGCTGACGGCTACCTCAAGGTCGACGGGGTCTTCACCGGGGAAGTACTGCGGATTCGAGTTGTTGTGCAACTGAACGGTGAAGTGACCCGAGCCGTCCGTCGTGAAGGCCTTGTTGTCGATCGGCGACAACAGCGCATCGGAGCGAGCGGGGTAGAGCAACGACGCGCTGCCGCCGCCACCGTCGCACTGACCCTCGATGTTTATGGCGGTGCCGACGGGCCCGGCCACGGGGCTGTAGATGTACGACGGTGCTGCCGCCGAAGCGGCCTGCGGGAAGCCGAGGCCCACCGTGATGACGGCGACGGCGGACACGACCATTGAACGGGTTCGTACGCGCATGCCGCCAGCGTATGTCGCTCGCTCGTCGGGCAACATGGGGACATGACGCCGCACCGTTTGTTGGCACTCGGGCTCGCGGTGTTGTGCGCAATAGCGGGCGTCGGCGCCGCGCTGTTGCGCCCGCTGCACGCGAAGAATCCCGAGCTGCAAGCCGAGCTGGTCGCGATGCAAGAGGCGGTCAGCGAGGCGCGCCGCGATCGTGACAACGCCCAGCGGGGCGTGTTTGTGAATCCGACGGATGAGCAGATCCGCGTGACGGAATTGAACGTGGCGAACGTGGCCCGGCTCAAGCAGATCATCGAGCGCTACGGCTGGCCGGGCAAGAAGCTCGTGGGGTCAGACGGCGCGCATGCCGCGTGGCTCATCGCAACGCTGAGTGTCGGCCACGATCCAGCCACAGTGGTGGAGGACAACGCGTTTCTGGCGCAGGTGCTCGCGTTGATGAAGCGCGCGGGCAACGATGTGAGCAAGTCCGATCGCGCCTACCTGGACGACCGCGTCGCCGCGATGAACGGACAACCGCAGACCTACGGCACGCAGTGGGGTTGTCCCGACGGCGAACTGGTGCCCCTCACGCCGGTGCGTGATGAGTCCGGTCTGGATGCCAGGCGTAAGGCGGTCGGGCTCAGACCGTTGCACGAGCAGTTGAAAGACATGATGTTTCAGATTGGGTGCGGCCGCGGCACGCGCCGAATCATCGTGCGGCCCTAGGCGGCTTACAGCGAGGCGGCGGCGTCGATCACTGCGGGCACGATTGCGTCCCAGTCCGCGTCGGGCGCGCGCGTGACCGTCACGAAGTCGACCACGCCGAAGATCGACGCGACTCCGGGAATCGCGAGGATCGCCTTGCCGAAGGAACTCTCCTCGAGGTCGTCAGGCACGCTCGTGTCGAGCGTGAACTTCATTGCGTTTGGATTGGGTGTCGGTGACGCCGAGGCAGATGCCATCCGCCAAGTTTTACCGTGTACGGATGGCGACGAAACTCAACCGGGTCGGATTCCTCGCCGACACGCACAGTGCGAAGAACGATGGCAGCGATTTGCCCGACGCGGTGCTCAAGGCATTCAAGGGCGTTGACCTGATCGTGCATCTCGGCGATGTCGGCAAAAAGATGATTCTGAGCCGGCTCGGAGAGGTGGCACCGGTGATGATCCAAAGTGAGGATCGCAAGGGGTACACCTTCGCGGCGACGCCCGGCGCGCCAGTGAAAGCGATCGAGTCGAACGGCCACGCCGTCGGCCTGATCTTCAACCTCGCGCAGCCGGACAAGAAGATCGCCGTCGGCGAGACCGGCATCGACTTCCCCGACGATTTCGCCAAGTGCATGGATCGCCGGTTCAAGCAGCCGGTCAACGTGGTCGCGTTCGCCGCGACGCACGCGCCGATGACCCAGACCTACAACGACGTCCTGTTCTTCAACCCGGGCAGCCCGACGTTGCCGATGCAGCCACCGGGCACCGTCGCGATCCTCGACCTGTCCAAGAAGGCCGCGAGCGTGAAGATGGTTCAGCTTTAGGGTGACGGGGTGGACCCGCGTCACCAGCCTGGCCCCATCGACGTAAAACGCGACACGGGCATCACGATCACGTTCGAGGACGGATACGTCGCGGCGTTCGACCTGATGACCCTGCGCCTCGCGTGTGCGTGCGCGGAGTGCCGGGGGATGCGCGAACGCGGCGTCGAGGTGTGGCCCAAGCCGACCAGTCCGCTGCCGCTGCGCATCGCCGACGCCGAACTCCACGGGGCGTGGGGCATCCGCATCATCTGGAACGACGACCACGGCACGGGAATCTTCCCTTTTGCCGCGTTGCGCGACTGGCACGAGGGTGGCTTCGTGCAAACCCTCAGCGACCTCGCCAACGGCTGAGAATGCGCCATACCCCACGGTATGCAACGATGCCCTCATGGCTAGCCAGATCCCGCTCGTCGACTACTTGGTGCTCGGCGACAACCCTCATCTTCAGGGTCACAAATGCACGTCGTGTGGGGCGATCTTCTTTGATCGCCGCAACGCATGCGCTTCGTGCTCCAACACCGAATTCACGACACAGGACATCGCCAACGAAGGCGAACTCCGGACGTTCACGATCGTGTCGCTCGCCGCGCCCGGCGTTCCGACTCCGTTCGTGGCCGGGGTGGTCGACTGCGACGGCGTGTCCGTGCGCGGCAACGTCATCAACACCGAGCCCGATCCCGAGCACGTAACCACCGGCATGAAGCTGCGCCTCGCGACCTACGTGGTCGGCACCGACGACAACGGGGTCGAAGCCATCGGCTTCGGCTACGAGCCCATTTCCTAAGGACTGAGGAACAAGACCATGGCTAACGAAGACGTTTACATCCTCGGCATCACGATGACGAAGTTCGGCAAGCACCCGGACAAGGACATCATCGACCTCGCATCGGAAGCTGCCCTCGGCGCCGTTGCCGACTCGGGCATCTCGATGAAGGAAATCGGGATCATGGGTTTCGGCAACCTCATGGGTCAGAACTCTGGCCAAATGCTGCAGAAGCAGATCGGCCAGACGGGCATCCCCGTCTACAACGTGAGCAATGCGTGTGCGACGGGCGCGACCGCGCTGCGCGTCGCCGTCCTGGCGATCAAGGCTGGCGAAACCGATGCCGGTATCGCGGTCGGCGTTGAGAAGCTGGCCGGCGCCGGCCTGCTCGGTGGTAACGCCCCGCGTAGCGACAAGAACGAATACAACCCATCTGGCCGCTTCGGTTCCGTCGCCGGCACCGACGGTCGCATCGGCACGAACACCATGCCGGGCGTGTTCGCACAGATCGGCCAGGAGTACGGCCACAAGTACGGTGGCACGTCTTTCGAGCTGTTCGCCAAGATCTCCGAGAAGAACCACGCGCACTCCACGTTGAACCCGCTCGCGGCCTACACGAAGCGCATGACCCTCGAAGAGATCATGGGCGACATCATGATCGCCTACCCGAACACGCGTCCCATGTGCTCGGCCAACTGCGACGGCGCCGCGGCCGCGGTGGTGGTGAGCGGCACCAAGTTGAAGACGCTCTCGCTCGAGCAGCAGCGTCGCGCCGTGAAGATCAGCGCGTCGATCCTGACGACTGACCCATACGAAGAGGCATGCCAAGTGCTGCCCGACGTCAACCAGCTCACCAAGAACGCGGCCAAGCAGGCCTACGAGCAGGCGGGCGTCGGTCCGAAGGATCTCAGCCTCGTCGAATTGCACGACTGCTTCGCGACCGCCGAGTTGGTGCACTACGACAACCTCGGCCTGTGCGAAGAAGGCGGCGCCGCCGACTTCTTCAACTCGGGTGCGACCTGGCGCGACGGCTCAACCCCGGTGAACGTGTCGGGCGGTCTCGAGAGCAAGGGTCACCCGATCGCCGCGACCGGCATCGCGAACATCTGGGAGGTGTGCCATCACCTCCGCGGTGAAGCGGGCGACCGTCAGATCGAAGGCGCGAAGGTCGGCCTCGCCCATGTGATCGGCCTCGGCAACGCCTGCGGTATTCACATCCTCGAGAAAAGCGCGCTGTAGCAATTCGTAGCGTCGCTTTTCCTAAGCAGTACTGGTATCCGGTCGCGCAGTCGCGGGACCTGAAGCGGAAGCCAATTTCCGTTTCGATGATGGACGAGCCGCTGGCGATCTTTCGAGATGCCAGCGGCTCGCCGCGTGCCGTGCTCGACCGTTGTCCGCATCGCAACGCCGCTCTTTCGGACGGGCGCGTGGCGGACGACGGCTGCATCGAGTGCCCGTATCACGGGTGGCGGTTCGACGGCTCAGGCGAATGCCAAGCCGTGCCCGGTTTGTTCGAGGGCGAACGGGCCTCTGCGACGGCGCGCAACGTGTCGTCCCACGCGGCGACCGAACGCGACGGGTTCGTCTATGTGTGGGCCGAGCCTGGTGGCACGCCGACGCGTGAGCCCTTCGCCATGCCCGACCTGATCAATTCCGAACACGCGACCGGCAAGCGCAAGAAGTGGCAGGTCGGTCAGGTGGTGTTTCCCGTCGATCTCGACGCCACGCTGCACGCCGCGCTCGAGAACACGCTCGACGTGCCCCACACCGCCTTCCTGCACAAGGGCATCTTCCGGGGCAAGCGGTTGAAGGAACTGCACGCCGTGCGGCGCGATTTCGACGGTGGCGTCGAGGTGGAGTTCCTCGGCGAGCCCGTCGGCCTTGGTCCGATTCAAGGTGGGCCGCTGGCAAACAAGACGTTCAAGCACTGGGACCGCTTCCTCATGCCTTCGATCGCGCAGGTTGAGTACCGGGTCGAGCCCTGGGTCGAGATCTTCAACAACGTGATCCACGTGCCGTTGTCGCCCACGGTCACGCGGGCCTGGTTCGTGTTCCGTTGGTGGACACCGTTTCCCGCCGTGTTCTGGAAGCCGATCGTCGAAGTGCAGGGTCGCATGGTCTTGCGCCAAGACGTGAAAGCGATGAAGAAGCAGTCCGCCAACATCGACCGCTTCGGCGGCGAGCGGTTCGCGTCCACCGACCTCGATCTATTGGGCGCCGCGATCTGGCGCATGCTGCGTCAAGCCGAGAAGGCGGAGGACCGCCAAGCTTCAGCCCTCGACGACACCCTCGTCGAAGGCGCCACCAACCTCACCTTCAAGGCGTAAGCAACGTTCGCTTTGTGGCGTGAGCTTTGGCGTTTTCGACGTAGTGGTGGGCGCTGAGCGCGAGGCCCTGGCGAGCGGCGTCGTCTAGCTCGCGGACGACCTTGGCGGGGACGCCGGCGGCGAGTACGCCCGAAGGAATCTCCTGGCCTTCCTTCACCAGCGCGCCGGCCGCGATTAGCGACTGCGCCCCGACGATGGCGCGGTTCAACACCGTGGCGTGCAGTCCAATGAGGCAGCCATCGCTCAGGGTGGCGCCGTGGATCATCGCGGCGTGGCCGATGGTCACCCCTTTGCCGACGCGCAGCGGGATGCCGGGATCGGTGTGCATGACGGTGAGGTCTTGCACGTTCGAGCCCTCGCCGATCGTGATCGTCTCGAACTCGCTGCGCAGCACGCAGCCGTACCAAACGCTCGCGCCCGCTTCGAGCACGACGTTGCCGACGATCGTCGCGTTCTCGGCGACCCACGCTTCGGGGTGGATCTGCGGCGTGAATTCGCCGAATGAGTAGACGGGCATCGGCGCAGCGTATTGGGCCGCGTCAGAATGCCGGAATGCCGACGGTGCCAGCAGGTGTGCTCGAAGAAAGTCGTGCCCTGCAAGACCGGACAGTCGCGCTGCGTCGCTCGTTGCACACCCACCCGGAGTTGGCGCTTGAGTTGCCGTGGACACAGCAGCGCGTAGCCGACGAACTCGCCGACCTGCCGATCACGCTGACGGAGGGCACCGGGTGCACGTCGTTGATAGGCGTACTCGACGGCGGCGAACCCGGGCCCACTGTGTTGTTGCGCGGCGACATGGACGCCTTGCCGATGCCCGAAGACACCGGAGTCGACTTCGCGTCCGAGATCAAAGGCGTGATGCATGCGTGTGGCCACGACGCGCATACGTCGATGCTGGCGTCCGCCGCGCGGTTGTTGAGTGACCGCCGCGGCGAGATCGCGGGACGGGTCGTGTTCATGTTCCAGCCCGGTGAGGAGGGCGGCTTTGGCGCGAGGGTGATGCTGGACAACGGACTGTTCGACGTGGCCGGTCGACCCGACGTCGCGTTCGCGCTGCACCAGTCGCCCACCATCCCCAACGGGATGATCGCGCTGAAGCCCGGAGCGATCATGGCGGCGACCAACAATTTCTTGATTCGCGTTGTGGGCAAGGGCGGTCACGCCTCGATGCCGCATCTCGCCGTGGATCCAATACCGCCCGCGTGCGAGATCGTCTCCGCGATGCAGGCGTACGTCACGCGCCGCGTCGACGCGTTCGATCCGGCCGTTGTGACGGTCGCAAAGATTCGAGCGGGCACCACGATCAACGTCGTGCCCGAAGACGCGTTGTTGCTCGGCACGATCCGCACGGTGTCGGCCAAGACGCGGGCGCTCGTCGTGCAAGGCATCGAGGACCTAGCCAAGGGCATCGCCGCCGCGCACGGGTGCGTAGCCGAGTGCGAGATGACCCCCGGTTACCCCGTCACCGTGAACGACGACACGATGGCTGGCTACCTGCGCGGAGTCGCCACCGATCTCGTCGGCCCCGACCTCGTGCGTCTGATGCCGGCGCCGGTGATGGGCGCCGAGGACTTCTCCTACGTGCTCAACGAAGTGCCGGGTGCGCTGGCCTTCCTCGGCACGATGCCGACCGACCACGCCGGCTTCGTCGCGCCGAACCACTCGAATCGAATGGTGATCAACGAGGACGGCATGGCCACGGGAGTCGCGATGTACGCAGCTGCGGCGTTGCGGTTCGCGTCGACCGTCACCGAAGACGAGTGAACGCCACGCGCGTCGCGCTGTTCCCAACCTGCGTCGTGGACGCGGTCGCACCCGAAGTGGGTTTCGCGACGGCGCGGGTGTTGACCCGACGTGGGTGCGAGGTATCAGTCGCCGAGGCCACGACGTGTTGCGGACAACCGGCCTGGAACGCAGGACAAGCTGAAGCGGCGGCGACCGTCGCCCGCACCACGCTGCGCGGCTTCGAGCAAGCCCTGGCCGACGGCGCCGACGTCATCGTCGTACCCGCCGGCAGTTGCACGACGATGGTCGGGGTCTTCTGGCCCGAACTGTTCGAGATCGTCGGCGACGCTGACGCGGCCACCCGCGCTCGCGCCGTCCTCCCCAAGGTGTTCGAACTCAGCGCCTTTCTGAGGAGAGTTAGTCCGCAAAACGGGGACGAACTCTCCTCAGAACGTGTCGCCGGGACCGTGCGCTACCACCCTTCGTGTCACATGTCGCGGGAGCTCGGGCTCAAAACTGAGCCGGTGGAGGCGTTGCGCAGCTGTGGGATCGAAGCTGACGTGGGGCCGGAGCGGTGTTGCGGGTTCGGTGGCTTGTTCAGCGTGAAGCTGCCCGAGACGTCGGTGGCTATGGCGGACGAGGTGCTCGACGCCGCTGTCGCCGATGGCGCTACCGAAATCGTCGCGGCGGACGGGTCGTGCTTGCTGCAACTCGCGACCCGCGCGGAAAAGCGCGGCCTCGCCTTGAACTTTCGCCATCTCGCCGTCGCGATCGACGACGCCGAACGCGCGTGACTACCCAACCGATCGCGCTCACGCCGCGCCTGCGCGCGCGCACGAGTGACGCCGTCACCGACCAACGGCTCGGACGCGCGCTGTCCAACGCCGCGGACACATTCGAGGCGCGCCGCGAGGTCGCGGCCGGCGCGTTCGTCGATCAGAAGGCCGTGCGCGACGTCGCACGGTCGATCCGCGCTGACGTCCTGACCCGCCTGCCCGAGTTGCTCAACGAACTTGCCGATCGCGTCATCGCCGCCGGCGGTCACGTGTGCTGGGCACCTACGGCCGCGGACGCGACCGACTACGTGCGCGCGGTGGCCAAGCGTCGCGGCGCGACGAAGATCGTCAAAGGCAAGTCGATGCTCAGCGAAGAGATCGAGCTGAACCCGTTGCTTGAGCGCGACCGCATCGAGGTGACCGAGACCGACCTGGGCGAGTGGATCATTCAGGTCGCGAACGAGACGCCCAGCCACATCATCGTGCCCGCCATCCACCGCGATCGCGGCCAGATCCGTGACGCACTGAACCAGGTCGCCGGCGGCGACCTCAGCGACGTGCCCGAAGAACTCGCGGCGTTTGCGCGCGACCAACTGCGCGCCAAGTTCCTCGAAGCCGACATCGGCATAACGGGTGTGAACTTCGGCGTGGCGTCGACGGGGACGTGCGTGCTCGTGACGAACGAAGGCAACGGGCGCCTCACCAGTTCGGTTCCGCCGGTCCACATTGCGCTGATGGGCATGGAGCGCGTGGTCGCAGACTGGGACCAACTCGACGTGATGTTGTCGTTGCTGCCGCGCAGCGCGACTGGCCAAGCGGTGACCACATACGTGTCGGCCATGACCGGACCGCGCCAAGAAGGCGAGCGCGACGGCCCGGACGAGTTCCACCTCGTGATCGTCGACAACGGCCGCAGCGCGATCGCGGGCTCGGAGTTCGCCGAGATGCTGTCGTGCATCCGTTGCGGCGCGTGTCTCAACGTGTGCCCCGTCTATCGCCAAGTCGGCGGGCACGCGTACGGATGGGTGTACTCGGGCCCGATGGGCGCCGTGCTCACGCCGCTCCTCGCGCAACGCGAGTACGCGACAGCCAATGAGCTCGCGAACGCGTCGAGCCTGTGCGGCGCGTGTTGGGAGGCGTGCCCCGTCGGCATCCCGTTGCAGGACATGTTGCTTGCGCAGCGTCGTCGCAACGCGGCTGACGCCCGCCCCACCGAGCAGACCGCGTGGAAGGCGTGGGCGGCGACGTGGTCGCGCACGGGTACGTATTGGGCCAGCTTGCGCGCCGGCACCGCCGCGCAACGTCTGCTCGGTGACCGGCTGGCTCGGTTGCCGGGCGCGAAGAACTGGACCGACGGGCGCGCACTGCCGCGAGCTGCCGAAGTGTCGTTCCGCGACGCCTGGCGCCACGGCGAACGATGACCGAAACCGGCGACCGCGCCGCGTTCCTCGGAACGGTCCGCCGCGCCATTGGCGCCGCGCCCGAAAACCACACCCGTCCCGTGGCGCCACTGCCGTCACCCCTCCCACCGGTCGAATACACGACTTTTGGCGTGTCGGGCCGGGACGTCCCGGCCCCACACGCCAAAAGTCAGTTTGCGGAGGCGCTCACCGCGTTGGGTGGGGTGGTGCGGATCGTGACCGACGGTGCGGAACTCGCGGCGCTGCTCGACGATGCGCTCGCGTTCGCTCGTCGCGGCGACGAAGCGGTGCGAGTGGTTCTGAGCGATGACCCCGAGTGCGTGCGCCTCAAAGACCATCTCGGCGCCCGCGACGACGTCGAACTCCTTGACTTTGCCGATGCCGCCACCGTCGCCACTGCCGACCTTGGCATCACGGGTGCCCGAGCGGGCGTGGCGCTCACTGGCTCAATCGTGGTCGACGCGGGACGGGCCGGCGGCCGAACGGTCAGCCTGTTGCCGCCCATCCACCTGGCGCTCGTGCACGCCGAAGCCATTGTCGCGACGCCGGGCGAGCACTGGCGCACGCTGGCAGAGCCGATGCCGTCGAACCTGGTGCAAATCACCGGGCCGAGCCGGTCTGCCGACATCGAATTGGTCATCACGCTGGGTGTTCATGGGCCGCGCGCTCTCTGGGTGGGCGTCTTGGCCTAGTCCGGCGGGCGAAATTCGGTGGCCCGCGGTAGGAAACGGCCGATCTGGGCGTTACCCTCTGTGGGGCGCAATCCGCTGATGCCATTGATTTCCACGAAGGAGCACGCGTGCGCAAGATCCTGACCACTCTGATGGTCGCACTCATGTTGTTGTCTGCCGACCTCGTTTGGGCGCAGGCGGCCCGGGCTGACGTCGTCATTCCGGGCACGACGATGGGCGAGGCGATCATCGGTTTCGAGCCGGGCTTCTTGCCCGACCTCGGAGTGGGCGAGCTACTTGCCGGGCTGCCGATCAAGCAGGTCTCGCAGAACGGCTCCTTCCTCACCGTCGCCGTTCCCAACCTTGAGATCGTGCGCCAAGTGATCTCCTTGATCCCAGGCGTGAAGTACGTCGAGGACAACGGCGTCATGAAGGCGCTCGCGATCCCGAACGACGCTCGCTACGCCCAGCAATACGGCCCCGCGATGATGGGCTTCCCCGCCGCGTGGGGTTCGATCGGTTACGGCTCGTCGAGTGTCACCGTCGCGCTGATCGACAGCGGTGTGCTCGCCACCCACGAAGATCTCGCCGGCCCGCGGTTGCTGCAAGGCCACGACTACATCAATAACGACTCCGTCCCCGATGACACGTGCGGCCACGGCACCCACACGATGGGGACAGTGGGCGCCACCGCGAACAACGGCGTTGGCGTGGCCGGAATGGCGCAGGTCACCCTGTTGCCGATGAAGGCGCTCGCCATGTCGAGCGGCCTCTTCTCGAGCGGCTGCTCAGGTAGTTACACGGCGATCGCACAGGCGATCATGGACGCCGCCGATCAGGGCGCGAAGGTCATCTCGATGAGCATCGGTGGCGGCGCGTCCTCGACGCTGCTGAACGCGGTCAACTACGCGTACGCCCACGGCGCCATTCTCGTCGCGGCTGCCGGCAACGACGGCTCGGCGAACAGCATCGACTACCCCGGTGCGTACCCGAACGTCATCGCGGTTGGCGCGCTCGACAGCACCAAGAACAAGGCCAGCTACTCGGACATGGGCCCGCAGATCGACATCGCCGCGCCCGGTTCGGCCGTCATCTCGACCTACAGCAGCAACGTCGCGTCGTACTCCTCGTTGAGCGGCACGTCGATGGCCACGCCCCACGTCGCGGGCGCCATCGCGCTGGCAATGAGCTGCATGCCGGCTGGCACCACACAAGCACAGGTGACCAGCGCCCTGTACTCCACCGCTGACGACCTGGGCACGCCAGGCTTCGATCAGTCCTACGGCAACGGTTTGGCCCGCGCCGACAAACTTGTCTACGCGCTGTGCCCAGATGCTCCTGCGCCGCCGAACCAGAACCCGGTCGCCAACTTCACCACGAGTGCATCCGGCCTGACGGTCAATGTGAACGGCTCGACGTCGACTGATCCCGACGGGAACCCGTTGACCTACGCCTGGACGTTTGGCGACGGTGGCGTCGCGACCGGCGCCACTGCGAGCCATCCGTACGCGGCGGCGGGGTCGTACACGATCACGCTCACCGTGAACGACGGCAAGGGTGGAACGAACTCGAAGTCGACGGTCGTGAACGTGACGGCCGACCCCGACCCGTCGACGCCGACTGTCGTGAGCGGCCAAGCCTCCTCGGTGGCGGTCAGCAGCACCAAGACCAACACGCACTTCAAGATCTTCGTGCCGGCGGGTCAGACTCAGCTCCGGGTCGCGCAGACCGGTCCGGCGTGCGGTCTGTTCTCCTGCTCGGTGGACGCCGACCTGTATGTGAAGCTTGGCAGCCGGGCCTCGACGGCGAGCTACAACTGCCGCTCGAACGCCAAGGGCAACGCCGAAACGTGCACGCTCGGTAGCCCAGTCTCGGGCTGGTGGTATTTCGATGTCGTCCGCAAGAGCGGTAGCGGCACGGTGAGCGTCACCCCGACCATCAGCTAAACAACTCGCGTGCTCGCCACGCAGCTGCCCCAGATGCTCGACGCGCTCGAGCGGCTTGTCGCGGTCGAATCGCCCTCGGCTGACCAAGCCGCGTGTGCCCGTTGCGCGGACGCGGTCACCGAGGTCGCCGCGGGGGTGCTCGACGGCGTGGTGCCTGAGCGCATCGTGGTCGAGGGTGCCACCCACCTGCGTTGGACTTTCGGCCGCTCGCCGACGCGCGTCGCGCTCATCGGTCACTTCGACACGGTGTGGCCGATGGGCACGCTCGCCGAGTTGCCGTTCAAAGTGGAGGACGGCCTTGCGTGGGGGCCGGGTTGCTTCGACATGAAGGCGGGCATCGTGCAAGGCCTGCACGCGCTCGCAGCGATCGGAGTCGAGAACCTCGACGGGGTAGCCCTGCTGCTCACCAGCGATGAAGAGCTGGGCTCACCATCGTCGCGGGCGCTGGTCGAGTACACCGCGCGCGGCGCGCAGGCGGCGCTCGTGTTGGAGCCCGGAGTCGACGGTGCGCTCAAGACCGCCCGCAAGGGTGTCGGCATGTACCGGCTCAAGGTGCTCGGCCGATCGGCCCACGCGGGGCTGGAACCCGAGAACGGCGCGAACGCGCTTGTAGCGATGGCGGCGGCGCTGCGCCGCGTCGCGGAACTAGGCGATGCGCCCAAAGGTACGACCGTGACACCGACGACCGCGTCAGCGGGTACAGCGCGCAACGTCGTGCCGGACTTCGCAGTGTGCGAGGTCGACGTTCGCGGCGAGACGGCCGACGAACTGAACCGCGTGGACGCCGGGATCCGCGGGATCCTGCCCGAGGTACCGGGCACGTCCTTTGAGATCGAGGGCGGCCTCAACCGGCCGCCGCTCGACGCCGCGTCCTCGGCTGAACTGTTCGTGCGCGCCCAACGCATCGCCGCGGACATCGGCATCGGAGAACTCGCGGGACGGGCCGTGGGCGGCGGCAGTGACGGCAACTTCACCGCCGGTATCGGCGTGCCCACGCTCGACGGCCTCGGGGCAGTTGGAGACGGCGCGCACGCACGTCACGAGCACGTGGTGGTCGACGCGATGGTGCCGCGCGCTGAACTCCTAGGTGCGCTCGTGCGTGAACTACTCGCCGACTAAATATTCGCTGACTAAAGCTCGACGTCGGCGAACATCGGTGTGATGGGCGGCACCACGCCGCTCGCCATCACTGCTTCGGCGACGGGCAGCGCCGCTTCGGCCAGCGCCCGCGCCGCCTCCACGCCCATCTCGGCGATCGGCCGAGTGGCGAGCTCGTCGGTGCGCGCTTCGATCGCTTCGAGGCAAGCGCGGCCCGCGTCGGTTGGTGACGCGTCCGCGGCCACGAGGCCGCGCGACGCGAGCGCCTCGATCGCGGCATCCCATTCCTCATCGGGCCAGTTGCGCGTCATCTGCAGCGTTTGGCGCGGAATGGCGGTGTACGTGGCCTGCATTACCAACGCCTCGCACGGTGCAATGCCGGCGTCCACGAGTGCGGCAATGTGACCGTCGCCGCGATGCTCTCGGATCAGCGTCGCCGCCCACCACGCTTTCATGGGCGCGCCGCCGTCGGGCCAATCCAGCGCCGCGTGCGCCGCGAACAACGGTCGGCCACCGAGGTCGCTGCAGGCCGCCTCGGCCATCGTGCGGGCCAGAGGAGCGAGCGTCTTCAGTTCCTGCACGTCGAGCTTGACCATGGCGTTGAGGGCGTCGACCACGCCATCGATTCGTGCGCGCAACACGGCGGTGGGCGTCGTGATCTTCCAACAGTCCGGCACGGCGCGGCGCACCAGCGACGGGTTGAAGTTGTAGAAGGTCGCGATGATGAGGTTGGGCGTCGCGGCGCCCATTGCCGCGCTCCGGCTCGCGAAGTAGCCCATCCAGAAGCCCTTCATGCCGATGGCGTCGAGTGCCGCATGACTCTCCGGCGCGAAGTACGTGATCGCGTGCAGCGGTTCGAGACGACGCCAGATCTGGCGGGCGAGTGGAGCGAGTTCGGGATCGAGGCTCATCGTCAGCCTCCTTCCAGCATCGTGCGCAAGGCCTCGGCGCCGACCGCCCCCTCGAACATCGCGTGCATGTCGGGGCCGCGGCGCAGCGTGTGGCCGCCGTCGATGGAGATTATCTGCCCGGTCGTCCACGCCGACTCGGGACCGACGAGGTAGCGCACCGCCTCGGCGATCTCCTCTGGGGTGCCGTTGCGACCGAGCGGCATCTGTTCGATGTAGTCGGCCTGAAGCTGCGGGTTCGTCGTGAGGAAGGTGGACAGCTCCGTGGGCACCAGACCGGGCCGCACCGCGTTCACGCGCACGCCAACCATGCCGAGTTCGTCAGCCGTGTTCTTCACGAGCATCTCGACGGCGGCCTTCGACACGCAGTACGGCGTCATGTAGCGATGCGTGAGCGCGCCCGCAATGGAGGAGATCGCGAGCATCGCTCCTCCGCCCGCCTTCGCAATCGCGCCGCCCGCATGCTTGAACGTGAGGAACACTCCGGTGAGGTTGGTCTCCATCACCGCGTTCCAGGCGGACAGCTCGGTCGTGGTAATCGGCCCGGCGCTGCCCGTACCCGCGTTTGCAACCGCGATGTGCAGGCCGCCGCCTTCGGCCGCGTGCGCGACCGCGGCGCGCACCGAGTCTTCGTTCGTTACGTCGCACGCGATGCGCCGGGCCGACGACGGCAGTGTCTCGATCGCACGGTCAAGCTTGCCTTCGTCGCGCCCGCAGATCGTGACGACCGCTCCGTCGGCGGCGAGCTTTTGCGCGATCGCAAGCCCGATGCCTGACCCGCCGCCCGTCACCAGAGCCTGTTGGCCCGCCAACTTGTCGGTCATTTACCAACCCCCTCCGCCGCCGCCACCGCCGCCGCCACCGGAGAAACCGCCACCTCCGCTGAACCCGCTGCCGCCGGATGCGGCTGGTGTCGACACGATCGTGCCCGATGTTTGCACGGCGAAGCTCGACATCGAATGCGCGAACCCGCCGAAGCCGAACGAGTTCCACGAGCCGTACGGGTAGTACCACCCCATGCCCGGCGGCGGGTTGTCGCCGTAGATGCCGTGGAACGCCTTGGCCCACCGCTCGGTCTCGTGGAAGATGATCGCGAACGGCAGGTACTTGGCGAAGATGTTCTCTTCCTCGGCGAACTTCATGCGGTCGGCTTCGGCCGTCGCCATGTATTGCTTGAAGCCCATGGCCTGGTCGAGCGCCGCGCTGCCCTTGCCGGTGCGCGAAGGCATCCAGCGATGACCGGCCGCGAACACGATCGCCGCGATAAGCGGGGGGAGACCGAGCAGCCCGGCGTGCGTTCCGGCGGCGAGGCCGATCAGAAGCAGCACCGCCACGATCACCGCGAGGATGCCGAGTACGAGGTACTTGTTGCGCACCTTGTCAGGCCGGCGCGCGAACCAACCGGTGCGCACGCAGTCGGCGTAGAGGTTGTCTTGCACCGCGTGCAGGTCCTTCGCGAACGTGTTCTTCAGTTCCGACAGCGAGACTTGATCGCGACTGTCGAAGAGTCCGTCGAACAACCGCTTCTCATAGATCATCAGGTCGTCGTCGGCGGGCTTGACCTTGGTGAGTTTCCAATCCGCCTTGTGGAACAGGCCGTCCTTCTCGGTCTCCTCCAGCGTGAGATAACCACGCACCCCAAGGTCCACGATGGTCGCCGTGACGTCTAGGGGGTCCGCCCGCTCGTCGATCAACACGCCGACCTGCGCAGGTCGCGCGTCGTCCGGCGGGCGGTACTGCACCGGGCCACCGTGGCGATCGAACACCCCGCGCGCGGTTTCCTTGCCCGCGCTCGCACTGAGCTGTCGGTCGCGTCCGGTCTTCCAGATCAGGCGCAGGACGAGCAACAACAGCACGGCGAGGAGCGCGAGCGATCCACCGGCGGTTGCCGGCGTGACGGCGAAGGCGCGTTGCACGGACCACCGTTCGTCGAGGATCGGTTCGACGCCGGCGGGATCGATGACGCCTTTACGCACTGCGGCCACGATCGACATGCCCTGCCCGGGGTACAGCACGCCCTGCGAGTACACCGCTTCCTGCGGTGAGCGCACCTCCGCCGCGTCGCACGCCAGGGTTGATTGATCCACGCCGGTGAAGCACGCGACCTTGTTCAACCCGTCGGGTGCGGTGACGTGGATCTCGGTCGAGTCGATGGGTATCTGCCAACCGAACCCGACGACGTTCCAATACAACTCGTCGTGGTCCGAGAACCCGTTGAGCGCGCCGTGCAAGGTGTACTGGATCGTGTACTGATGCTGGCCCGTGACGGTCTTATCGCCGGAGCCGATCTTGAACACCTTCTCGCGCCCGGTGTCGCTGATGGAGTTCTTGGCGGACGCGCCCACCGCGCTCGACGTGGATGTTGGTCAGTTGGTACACGCGTTCGAACTTCGGGTCCGGGTTGTAGTCGAAGCGCACCTGGAAGTTCCGGAAGATGCCGTGGTGCGGTTCGGTGGCGTAATCGACGTCGAGCGTTTCGGTGACGTCGATCGTGCCGTCCTTCTGGATCGCCATCACGATCGACTGATGGTCGATGTGGAACCCGGGGCTCTCAGCCGCGGCTGGTCGCGCCCAGCCGCCGATGAGTACGAGCGCCACGAACACCGCGGCTGTGACGTTCTTACATACGCGCACTCGGGGCCGCCTTCGCGTCGAGATCGGCTTGGAAGTATTCGGCCTTGCGGAAGCCCAGGCCCTTGGCGAACACGACCACCGGGAACGTTTCTTGGCTCGTGTTGTAGTTCCGCACGGTGCCGTTGTAATAGCGACGAGCGAAGGAAAGGTCCTCTTCGAGCGTGGCCAATTCGTCCTGCAGCGATTGAAAGTTCGTGTTCGCTTTGAGGTCGGGGTAGGCCTCGGCCACCGCGAGGAGCGAGCCGACCGCGTTCTGGACCTTCTCTTCGGCCTCGCCCGTCTGCGCCGCCCCGCGGGCTCGGGACCGCGCTTGCACGACCTGTTCCAGCGTCTCCTGTTCGTGGAGTTGGTAGCCCTTCACCACCGCCACGAGGTTGGGCACAAGGTCGGCCCGTCGGGTGAGTTGCACGTCGATACCTGCCCAAGCGTCCGCTACGCGGTTGCGCTGTTTGACCAGCTTGTTGAAGGCGAATACGGCGAACACGATGAGCAGCAGCACCACCACGACGATGATGATCGGAACCATGCGCGGACCCTAGCGGGGGCGGGGGCTAGCAAATCTGCGTGGCGGGTACCGCGTGGGTGTTATTCGTCGACTTGGAAGGAACCACCCATGGGCGTCATCCGCAAGACCGCATCCATCGGCACGTTGGGCATGATCAATTTCCGCAGCAAGAAGGAGAAGCTGCGTCGCTCGGAAGCCGCCCTCGATGCAGAGCACCGCGCCCGCGAGCTGGCCGAGACCGGTTTCGCCCGGGCCGAAGGTGAACTCAAACGCTTGAGCAAGGCCGAAGCGAAGGCGTCCAAGAAGCTCACGAAACTGCGCAAGAACCGCAAGGTCCGCAAGGCCGATCGGCTGGCCGCGTTGCTCGACGCGGCGCAGCCCGTTGTGAAGGCGGCGCAACCGATGATGAAGTCGGGTGTCGAGGCGACCCGTTCCACGATGCACGATGTGGCCAAGCAAAGCCGCAAGCACGGCAAGCGCGCCCGGAAGGCGGCCAAGGAAGCCGCGGAGCGCGCCTCGCACGAGATGAAGCGTGGCGCCGAGCGCGTGGCCACCGAAGCGCGTTCGGTGATGTCCTCGAACTAGTCGGTCGTGCGAAGGCGGTAGCGCCGCAACGCCATAGGCACGGCCACCGCGAGCATCAAAGCGCAGTAGATCACCGACATGAGCACGGCGTGTTCAAGCGCCCACGAAGTGCGCACCAGCGGAGCCTCGGCATTGCCGAAGAGATGGCGCACCGCGGCCACCATCGTGCTGGCTGGGTTCCACACGGCAACGTATTGCAACCAGTTCGGCATCGACTCGATCGGCACGAAGGCGTTGGACAGAAACGTCATCGGGAACACCAGCGTGAACATCACGCCCTGCACTGCGTCGCTCGAGCGAACCATGATGCCGATCCACGTTCCCATCCAGATCATCGCGGAGGCGAACAACAACAGCAGTCCGAACGCGGCGACGACCGAACCAACCGCGGCGTGCGTGCGCCAACCGATCGCAAACCCGGTGCCAGTGAGGATCACGATCGAAAGCCCAAGCCCGCCCAGTTCGGCCAGGAAGTGACCGAGCAGATACGCGCCCTTCGTGGCCGGGAGTGAACGGAAGCGGTCGATCACGCCCTCGGTTAAGTCGGTTGAGATCGAAATGGCCGGCCCCATCATCCCGAACGCGAGGGACTGAATGAGAATGCCGCCGATCAAGTACTCGCGGTAGTTGCCAGGCACGTTGATCGCGCCGCCGAACACGAAGCCGAACAACAGCACGAACATGATCGGCTGGGCCGTGACGTCGAGCAGTTTCTCGGGGATCTGGCGGATGTGTTCCACGTTGCGACGCGCGAACACGAGCGAGTCGTTCATCAACATGGTCATACGAGTGCCTCCTCGGCGCGACGGCCGGGTGTAGTGAGCGTGAGGAACACGTCGTCAAGCGACGCCTCGCGCCGGTTGATGTCAACGGCGTCGACGCCGGCGTCGTCGAGCGCGCGCATGACGTCGATGAGTTTGGTGCCGTCGTTGAGCGCCGCGGTGACGACGAGTTCGTCCTGGTCAGCCGTTGGCAGGTTCGTCGTGAGGGGTGCCAACGCTTTGGTGGCGGTGGCGAGATCGCGGGCCGTCCCTAGCTTCACGTCGACGCGGTCCTTGCCGATCTGCGCTTTCAAGTCGGAGGGCGTGCCGTGGGCGACGGTCTCGCCGTGGTCGAGCACCACGATGTCGTCGGCGAGTTCGTCCGCTTCGTCGAGGTACTGCGTCGTGAGCACGATCGTGGTGCCGTCACGCGCGAGACCGCGGAGAATGTCCCAGAGGTCGTTGCGGCTGCGCGGGTCGAGGCCGGTGGTTGGCTCGTCGAGGAACAACACTTCCGGGAAGGCGACGATGCTCGCGGCGAGGTCAAGCCGGCGCCGCATGCCGCCGCTGAACGTCTTCACGAGCTTGCCGTTTGCCTCGGTCAGGTCGAGCGCTTCGAGCAACTCGACAGCCCGTCGCCGGGCGTCGGCTTTCGACATGTGGTGCAGACGGGCGACCATCTCGAGATTGGCGCGGGCGTTCAGCAGTCCGTCGACCGTGGCCTGCTGCGCGGCGACACCAATGCGCGAGCGCACTTCGTTGGCGCTGTTGGCGACGTCGAACCCGGCGACAGTCGCGCGGCCCTCGGTCGGCGTTGCCAGCGTGGTGAGGATGCGGATCGCCGTGGTCTTGCCGGCGCCGTTGTGGCCGAGCAGGCCCAACACCGAGCCGGGCTTGACGTGCAGATCGAGGTTTCGCAGCGCCCACAAGTCGCCGTAACGCTTGCCGAGCCCCGAAGCCACGATGCCGCCGTTAGTCGTATCCTGTACTGAGTCTTCGTACATAGTACGACTAACCTTAGTGGTACGCTGTACGACATGGCAAGGGGAAATTCGCGCTCGCGGAAAACACCGAGCGAAGCGGAAGAGATCCTCAACACGTTCGTCGTCGACCGGGTCACCGAAAAACTGAACGAGCAGGCGGAAAAGCTCAGCCGCAAAGCCGAGAAGTACGCCGACAAGATGGAGGCGCTGGGCCCGGCACTCGAACTGTGGATGCGGCGAGAGCCGGGGGCCCGCAAGCCTCGCTTTTCGCGCGACGACATTGCTGAGGCCGCCGTTCGCATCGCCGACGAAGAAGGCATTGACGCGTTGTCGATGCGACGCCTGGCCACCGAACTCGGCGCCGGCACCATGACGCTGTATCACTACGTCCGCACCAAGGACGAGTTGCTGTCTCTGCTCACGGACGCGGTGATGAGTGAGCTGATCCTGCCCCCGTCGAAGTTGCGGGGGAGTTGGCGTGACGCGATCACGGCGATCGCGCACAGTTCACGGGCTGCGCTCGAACGGCATCCGTGGATCTTCGACATCGTCGACGATCCTGCGGTCGGGCCCAACGGAGTGCGGCACTTTGACCAGTCGTGGCAGGCGGTCAGTTCTCTGCCCGGCACCTTCGAACAGAAGCTTGACGTGATCCACGTAGTCGACGAGTACGTGTTCGGTTACGTGATGCACGCGCGCAACGACTCGGCGGTGAACGATGCGGAAGACCCGATGCGTGACTACGTGGCGCACCTGGTTGCGGGCGGGAACTACCCGAGCTTGGCGGCGCTGATCGACGAGCACGGCATCAACGCGTTATGGCGGAAGATGTCCGCACAAGCGCGTGACCCGCGGCGCTTCGACCGCAACTTGTCCCGTCTGCTCGACGGCGTCGAGCGCTCGCTGCGTCGGCCCTGACTCAGACCTTGGTGACCGCGAAGGTGTCGCAGCTATCCATTGTCTCGGCGCGGTAGCCCGTCAGGAACCACTTCTGACGCTGCGCGGCCGAGCCGTGTGTGAATGACTCGGGGCTCACTCGACCCTGCGTTGTCTGCTGGATGCGGTCGTCGCCCACCGCGGCCGCCGCGTCCAACCCGTCGGTGATGTCGGCCTCGCTGAGGTCTTCTATGAAGCCGGTCTTCTCCGCGCCTTGGGCCCAACGCCCCGCCAGACAGTCGGCCATGAGTTCGGTGCGAACGCTGGCGCTTTGCGGCCCCGTGCTCCGATCGCGGTTGGTCTCCTCGAGCACGCCGGTGAGGTCCTGCACGTGATGGCCGTACTCGTGCGCGATGACGTACGCCTCGGCGAACGGACCGCCGCTCGCCCCAAAGCGCGAGCGCAACTCGTCATAAAACGCGAGGTCGATGTACACCTGCTTGTCGACCGGGCAGTAGAATGGACCGACTTGGGTGGACGCCTGCCCACAGCCCGTGTTGGTTGCGCCCGAGAAGAACACGGTCTTCGCGCCCTGGTAGCCGGGGAGCGACTCGCCCCAGTAGTCCTGCACGCTGTTGATCACCGCGACGATGCGGCAGTCCTCGCTTTGGTTCGCGTCCTCGCCCGTCGTGCAGGAACTCGACAGCGCCGTGTTGTCGCCGGTATCGGCGCCACCAATCGCGAGGTCCGCGCCGCTGCCACCACCGAGCAGTTGGATCAGCAGGAACACAACGCCGATGAGTCCGCCGCCGCCGAGCGCGATCGGCCCGCCGCGGCTGCCTCTGCGGTCTGAGACTTGGGACGTGTCGAGCTGCGCATCGCGGCGAAATCGCATGACGTGACTGGTACCGCTGCGGGATGGTCGTTAACCGTTCGCCGCCGCGAAGGCGGCGATCACGCGCTCGTTCCAGTTCCGCAGATCGGGATAGTGCTCGGCTGGTGTCTTACCGAGACGCACCACGATCAAGTCGAGAGCGGGCACCACCACTATGCGCTGCCCCTCGTAGCCGCTACAGCGGAACGAGCCGTGCTCGTCACCGGCGGCCCACCACTGCGCGCCGTAATAATTGTCGTCCTCTTCGCTGTAGGACCGGATGCGGCGCGCGTGATCAGCCCAACCCTCGGGGATGACGCGGTGGCCGTCCCACATGCCGTCGCGCAGGTAGAGGTAGCCGAAGCGGGCGAAGTCCTGCGCCGTGCAATACACGTACGAGCTGGCGATCCACGTGCCCGCGGGGTCGAACGTGGCGGTGGCGGTGCGCATGCCGATGGGCGCGAACAGGCGCTCGTTCAGGAACGCTTCGTACGGCGCGCCCGCACCGATGGCGCGGGCGACGGTCCCCGAGATGATGTTGGTTGTCCCGCTCGAATAGTTGAACCGCGTGTCGGGCGGTGCCGCCAACCCTCGGTCGGCCGCGAACGCGGCAACGTCGTTGGCGCCGTCGCCGAAGAGCATGTTGATCACGTCGGACCGATCGCCGTCGACGTAGTCCTCGAGAAAGTCGAGACCGTCACGCATGGCGAGCAGGTGCTCAAGCGTGATCTGGCCGCGCGGATCGCCCGGCGCGTCCCAGCCGGGCACGCCGGGAGGTGCGCCAAGGTCGAGCTTGCCTTCGGCCACGAGCATGCCGACCACTGCGTGCAACATCGACTTCGCCATCGACCAACTCAGCAGGGGCGTGGTCGCGGTGATTGGTTCGGGCTCGCGATCGAAGTGATCGATGGCGCTCGCATATCGCTCGGCGATGAGGCGACCGCGATGAATAACGACGCTGGCAAAGGTGGTGCGGATGGCTCCGTCTTCGTCGAAGAGCTCGTCGAGGAGCGCGTCGAGCTCGACGCCGTCGGGCACCTCGCCGCGGGGCCATTCGTCGGTCGGCCACGGCACGCCGTCGGGTTGTGCGGGCAGCGGAACGAGCGGCGCGGTGAACGGGTCAAAGGGCATCGCGATCCGTGGTTTAGTGCACCGATGCCGACACTGCTTGTCCCGACCACGTGAGTTGGCTCAGCGAACGCTCGCGCAATGGCGGGCTTGACGAAGTTCCGTTACCAAGCGGCCAGGGTCGCCTGTGGTTGTGCGGCAAACACCTGATCGGGCCCGACCCTGAAGGCACGCTTGCGCGTGCCGACGCGTCGCTCGTCGTGTGCTTGAACGACGAGGCCGAACTCGTGCACCGGTATCCCGACTACGTGCGTTGGTTGCGCGCTAACGCCAACGGTCGGGCGCTGTGGTGGCCGGTCCACGACATGCATGCTCCGGGCCTCGATGGCATCGGGTCGCTCGTGGGTCTCGTGCGGCAGCGCCTCGACGCCCGCCAAGGCGTAATCGCGCACTGCGGTGCCGGCATCGGTCGCGCCGGGTCACTCGCCGCGGCGGTCTTGATCGCATACGGCCTGACCGTGGACGCCGCGCTGGCCCGAGTGGCCGCCAGCCGTCCTGGCGCCGGGCCCCAGACGCTCTCGCAAGAGTTGGCGCTGTCGGAGTACGCCGAGTCGCTACAGAACTGACAAATCACGCCGATAGGTCGGTGTGGTCTTCCTCGATCGTTCCCGACTGAATCGCATTGGCCAAGTCGTGGCCCTGGTGGCCGCGGTCGGCCTCGCCGGTGTCCTGAGTTTGGCGGCGGCCCATCCGGCGGAAGCGTTCACGCTGTTCGACAACGGCCAAGGCCAGTACGGCTGGTCCACTCCGTTCTCGACTCCCAACGACTCCTCGTACTTCATCAAGACGCAGGGTCGCTGCGCCGAGGGACACAGCGGGCGGATGTACTTCCGCGACAGCAACCAACAGGTGCTTTTCGGACCGGTGCAGGTGCCGAACGAGTGGCACTTCGCCGACGGCTACGGATTTCAGCTGCCCGCCGGGCTCGCGCCGGGTGACTACGACGTGTACGTCGACTGCGGCGACTGGAACCAGATCATCGTGAACCAATGGATCACCGGGCCGGGCACCCTCGCCCAGCTGCTCGACTACCGCGACACGGCCGCGCCCGCGTCGTCGGGCCCCGCGGTCACCGTGGCGCCCACACCGGCGCCCGCTCCCGCTCCCGCTCCCGCGCCGTCGTCCGAGGACTCGGGCGTGTACGTCAGCGACGGCGTCGCGTCGTCGAAGTCGCGCTCTGCCCGTTCCCCCTCCGCCGACGCGGCCTCGACCGTCGGCCCCGCGCCTGCAGCCGTCGCGCCGACCGCGGCCGACGACCCGGCGCCGCTGCTCGATGCCACCGTTACCCGTGAATCGCCGACCACGACGGGTGCACAGTCGTCGCGCTCGCTCGTTGCCATCAACGCTCGTTCCAACTCGGGCGGCGGCGGCCTTGGCATCGGTGCGGTCGCGGGCGCGGCAGTGATCGTCGGGCTCAGTGTGTTCGGCGCCGTCCGCCGGCAACGCCACGCCACGAGCTAGCCGCTTACGTACGCCGTACAGTCGGCGCCTATGGCGCTTCGTCGTTACAGCGAACTCCGTGGTCGACGCACCCGGGTCGACGAAGCGCTCCTCGAGAAGTTCGCGATGAGTGGCGCCGGGTACCCGTTCCTTTTGCACGTCGCTCCGACGATCGACAAGGCGCTGATCCCGCGCACGAACGGCAAGCTGAGCTCGACGGGTTTCAACAAGGTCGGGCTGCTCACGACGACTGGCGCCAAGAGCGGCCAGAAGCGCACACACCCGATCGTGCTCATCGACGACGGTGACGGGCTGCTCGCGATCGCGTCGAACTACGGCCGCCCGACCCACACCGCCTGGAGCTACAACCTGCTCGCCCACCCCGAGTGCGAGGTCGAGTTTCGGGGACCGATCGCGCCGCATCGAGCCGAGCTGTTGGTTGGCGCCGAACGCGACAAGGCATGGAGTACGGCGGTCGACTTTTACGCCGGGTACGACCGCTACCGCACGAAGTGTGCGCCGCGCGAGATTCGTCTGTTCCGCCTGCGTCCCTCGCGAACTCCGTAGGTCCTGCGGGCAAGAGAAGGAATGGACGCCGATAGCGACGCCGCGGCGATCGCGGCGTCGGCGGACCGGCCCGAGGCGTTCGCGGCGGTCTTCGATCGTCACACGACAACCGTGTACCGCTATCTCTTGCGGCGCGTAGGCCCTCACGACGCCGACGAACTGACCAGCGAGGCCTTTCGCATTGCGTTCGAGCGGCGCGCAACCTACGACGTCACCCGTCCGGATGCCCGGCCGTGGCTGTACGGCATCGCCACCAACCTGATCGCGCGGCGCCAGCGCAGCGAGGGCCGGCGTGATCGCGCCGTCGCCCGGCTAACCCCGTCGCGTGCTGTCTCCGACGAGACCGCCGATCGTGCCATCGACACGGTGGCAGCCGAGCAATTGCTGCCCCACGTCCGCGCCGCGGTCGACGAGCTACCCGCGGGCGAGCGCGACGCCCTGGTGCTGTTCGCGTGGGAACACCTTGGCTACGACGAAATCGCCGAGGCGTTGGCCATCCCCGTTGGCACGGTTCGGTCCCGGATCAACCGTGCCCGCGGAAAATTCCGCGAACTGCGCTTCGTCGGCGGCGAACAACTCACACACGCAAACGTTTTCACCCGACAGAAGGAACGCCTCATGACAACGATCGCTGGTACCGACGCCATCAAGATCGAGAACCCGCCGAAGATGTATCCCCGACTGGCCTATCGCGACGAGTTGGCCGCCCTGGAGTATCTCACCCGGGTCTTCGGCTTCAGCGAGCGCCGGGAATCGCGGATCGGCGCTGGGACGGCTGAGGACCACATGCTGGCCTGGCTCGAATTCGGGTCAGGGCTGGTGATGATCGGCCACGCCAACGAGGAGGTCCATCAAATCGTCAGCCCCCTCGACGCCGGGAAGACCACTTCGATGATCAACGTCGACTGCGACAACATCGACGAGCACTACGCCCGCGCCGTTTCGGAAGGCGCAAACATCACCATGCCGCTCGAAGACGCCTATTACGGGTCACGCCGGTACGAAGCGACCGACCTCGAAGGGCACCGGTGGCATTTCGACGAGACGTTTGAGTCAATTCGGGCGCGCGGCGGGTATGTTCAGGAGTGAGGAAGGTCAACGGGGCGTAAGAACACGCCCGTCCGGCCGTTACTCCATTGTCTTTACCTAAAGGCAAACGATCCCCGCTGGAGGGAAATTTCACCATGATTCGTCGTCGCATCATCATGCTTGCCCTGGTTGTCGCTGGCTTCGCCGGCATGGCCGCAGTACCGATGGCCGCTCCGGCCGATGCCGCAGTCACGGACATCGTGTCGCCGGTCCCGACTGGCCTGGCCCGTCTCTGCATCATCGTGCGCGCCGCCGACGCCGGCCTCTGCCTGCACCTTTAGTCAATTCGCCTAGGCGATTACGCCTAGGTGGTTAGTAGTGGCCGAGTGAGCCGGTACGGCGACATTGCCGTACCGACCACTCGAAGCCCCAAAGCGCTACCGGCACCAGCACCACCGTGAACACGGCCAGCGCGAGCGCGTCGCGCCCAATCGCGCCGAGGTCGGGGTCCGGTACCAGCGCCAGTCGCACGCCTTCGAGACCGTGACTCATCGGGAGCGCCTGCGCTAGCAACTGCAGTGGCCGCGGCAGCACCGAGATGGGGTAGAGCACCCCTCCGAGCAGCCCGAATGCCGAGCCGACGAGGCCGAGCAGGGCGCCCGTGCGTTTCACCAGCATGATCATCCCGGCGGCGGCCAACCCCACGGCGCTAAACGCGGCCATGGTGAGCAGCAGCATCCCGCCCGCGATCGCGATGTGCCCGAACGCCACATTGGCGTGGAAGAGCGCGGCGCCGAGGCCCACGTAGATCACGAGTTGGATCGTCGCGAACGTAAACGGCCAGGCCGCACCGCAAATGAGCAGCTTTTTCGGGTCATTGGGGGTGACGAGCAGCGCCTCCATGGTGCCCATTTGCTGCTCTTGACCGAGGCTGCTCGCGAAGCTGCCCAGCGCCACGGAGAAGTAACTCAAGGCCGCCGTGCCGACGAGCACGAACGTGAAGTAGTCGCCGCCAAAAGGTCGTAGCGCGTGCGTGTTGCCCGGTACTAGCCGGCTCAGAAAGCCGGCCGACAGGAGGCTGGCGAAGATTCCCGCGAATTGCGTCAGTAGCGCGATCCGATAGGTCCTCTCGAGGCGAAAGTCGCGCCGGACGAACGCCGCGGTCAGAGTGATCATCGGCCGACCGTCGTTCCAATCGCGCGGGCTAGGGCCCGCTTGTTCACGCGCCGCACGTCGTCGACGATTTGGCCCTCGCGGAGGACGCTGACGCGCTCGCACACCGACACGGCTTCGTCGAGGTCGTGACTGGTCAGGAGCGTGGTGACGCCAGCGTCATCGCGCAGGCGACTTATGACGACGTGGAACTCGTCGCGCGAGACCGGGTCGAGGCTGCGAGTGGGTTCATCGAGCAAAAGGATGGGCGGGCTGTGCAGCAGCGCCCGGGCCAGCCCGAGTCGCCGGGCCATGCCCTGCGAGAACCCGGAAACGGGCCGATCGGCGTGGCCGGCCAGGTTTACCAACGACAAGGTGGATTCAATCGCCGCGTCGGGCGACGGAAGATGCCTCAGGGCGGCGGAGAACTCGAGGTTCTGGCGGGCGGTCAGCCGCCAATACAGGCTGCGTTCGTCACCGGTGCTGAACCCGATCAGTCCGCGCACCGAGTTTCCATCCCGGGTGACGTCGTGGCCGGCCACCGACGCGCGGCCGCCATCAGCGGTCACAAGCGTGGCGAGGATGCGCAGCAGCGTGCTCTTGCCCGAGCCGTTCGGGCCCATCACACCGTGGATCGTGTGGGGAACGACTTCGAGATCGAGCCCCCGCAGCGCCTGCACCGAGCCCTTCGGCCGCCCCGGAAGCCACCCGCGCACATCGAAGTGCTTTTTGAGCTGCACTGCCTCGATCGCGTAGCGATCTGTTTTCTCGTCGGTGTTCAGCGAACGGGCGACCACGGCCTACATTCTCGCGGCGTGACGTCGGCTCGACTGCAGTTGCGGATGGCGTGGTTGCTCGCAGCTACCAGACTTTTGCTGCGCAACCACGACACCACCGAAACGCTGCGCCTGCTCGTGAGGCGGAGCAGTCGCTGGCCGGAGTTTTCGAATCTCGACGGGTTACGGGTCGTGCGTCGGGCGGCCAAGGTGTTTCGCGCGAACTGTCTCTCGCAGTCGGTTGCCCTCACGGTTGCGCTCCAAGGCGCGAAGAAAAGCCCAGTGCTCATCCTGGGCTGTCGTCGCTATGAAAACCGGAGTTGGGGTGCGCACGCATGGGTTCTCGTGGATTCAGAAGTGCTTGACGCGCTTCCGAGTGGAGCACACGAGCCATTGGCTCGGCTTAGCGCCGATACGCAATGGATCCCCGCGCCGATCCCGCCGCAGGATCGAGTTAGAGAATCAGGCTGATTTCGATGCCCTCGGCCTGACGGCCTTGGGTCCACTCTTCGATCGAGCCGTACTCGCTCAACTGCGGTGCCTCGTAACCGTCATCACTGACCGCTACGTTCGTGCTGATGAAGTCGTTCACTATCTCTCCTTGTCGCCCTTACAGGGGAAAACGCCCCAGCCGACCTTTTATTACGCAGGTTCGCGGCGCTAGCGGAGTTTTACATACATGCAGCGGTTGACGCCAGGGAATGACGTAATTGTTCATCAGGAAGAAGGCGACGCCTTTCTCCTCCATGTCGGTTCGGGGCAGTACTACGGGCTGAACCGTTCGGGCCTGATCGTATGGAATGCGATCGCCAGCGGCGCCGATCCCGTGGAAGCGCTCACCCAAACCTGGCCAAATCGCCCATCTGAACTCCTGCAGGCCGACGCCGACGCGCTGATCAGCCAACTTTTACACGCAGGGCTCATCGGTGAGGACGCCGAGGGACCTGATACTGCTGCTTCGTGAGTTCCGGTGCCCAGTGGCCAGGGTGTCACGGTGTGCGCGTCACGGGTGGCCCCGCGGGGCTCGGAATCGCGGCCGGTGAGCCGTTAGCTGAGGCAAATATCCGATTTGCGCCGGTTGACCAACCGCCCAAAACGCAACTGTGGACGCAACACGGCGAGGCCGACGTCGACGGCGAGCATTTCGAGGTCGACCGTGTGCTGTTTCAGCGTCCGACGGGCCAGCTGGTCCTGACCGGAAGCATGGGACCCGCGCTCGAGGTCGACCAACCGAACGCCGCGATCACGATCGACGACGGAGATCTCGGCGTCCAGCTCCAGCTGTTGGCCACTTTCGCGATCCCGTTGGTCTTGCACACCACGGGTACGTTGGTGTTGCACGGCTCGGCGTGCACGTTGGGGGGCCACACGATCGTGGTGTGCGGCGACTCCGGCGCGGGCAAGTCGTCGCTGCTGGTAGGTCTGCTCGACGCAGGATGGACGGCTGTGACGGAGGACTTGTGCGCGATCGACCTGCGCGGCCCCGCGCCGCTGGTCTGGCCCGGGCCGCCATGGGTGCGCATCGGTCGCGGCAAACCCGGTCCGATCGGTAGCGAGCCGCGGTTTGACTCGCCCTACAAGACGGGATGGGACATCGCGTTCAAGCAGACGACGGAACCCACGGCCGTCACGCATCTCGTGTTGCTCCAGTCACCGGGCGGCGAGTCGCCGTCCGTCGAATCGGTGTCGCATCCCGACGCGCTGCACGACCTGGCTCGTCACGCGGTGTGGCTCGGCGACCAGAGCCAACGCGGCCGCGAGTTGTTCGGCCCTACCGCCGAGCTGATCTCGAAGGTGCCGGCGGTCCGCCTGCGGTTTCCGCGGCGCGACTCATGGCTGGACCAGGTCTCCGCTTTTCTCCCGTCCGCGCTCTAGAGGTCGGCTGCGGCTGGGCAGATGACGCCAGGCCCGGCGGGCCAGGCGACCCGAGAGCACCGCACCCCGCCGCACGGCCTTTACGGCGCCCTCCTTGCCGAGGATGTCGCTGACAAGCAGCGTGAATTGGGCGCGTCGCTCGTCGACCAACACGTAGCGAAGGCTCATGCGTACCGCGCTGCCGCGGGTCTCGACGGGCCAGTCGGCGGACAAGACCGGTGCGAGCGCGGCGAGGCGTTCGCGGCCGCCCCGCACGCGTCGTAGGGCCGGCGGCGAACTGGCGCCGAGGTGCTCTGCCTGTGTGAGGGCCACGGCCAAGGCGGTCGGGCAGCGCGCCTCGTCGGCGAGACGGGCGACCTCGTCCCAGTCAATGCCGCCGGTGGCCTCGGCGCCCGAAATCACCATCGCGATGTCCGCGCTCCAGAGCAGCCGACCGAACACATGAAACGGCTTCGCCGCGTGCGCGGCCAGCATCACCAACTCGAGTTCGGTGGGCAGGCCGAACACCCCGGCGCCGTACAACGTGACGGGTTCACGGGCCGCCCACAACTGATCGCTCGTGAGTTGGTTCGCGCGCGTGCGCCACCATGCGAGGCTCCGATGCAAGTCGATCGGCAGGCCCGGCAACGACGGATGGGTCAGGTCCACCTCGTGGGGTCGACGCTCGGGTGTGGGCAGGCGGACCCAACCGGCTGCGACCAGCGCGGTGATCGCCGGCTCGACTTGATCGGGCGGCAGCACGAGGTCGACGTCGTCCATCGGCCGTAGTGCCGGGTCCGGGTAGCGACTCGCCAGCGACGCACCCTTGATGACGAGCGGCGCATGGCCGGCTTCGGCGAGCGGCGTCAGAGCGAGGGCGCCGATGCGTGGAAGCGAGAGACGGCTCTGCGCGTGACAGCGGGCGCTGTCCTTCTCGAGCTGCGCCGCCCAGCGTTGTCCATCCCCGGCGACCCCCGCCGCGTTGAGTGCGCGCCACAGGAGCGGGGAGACGCGTTGCCCGAGTGCGATCTCGGCGGCAAGGTCGAGGTTGGCGCCCCGGGACAAGGAGTCGGTGATCTCGTCGAGCGCCGGCGTTCTACGACACGCGGCCCAGAGCAACGACGCGGTCGGGTCGGGCACGGCACGACGATAGTGACGCCGGTCCGCTCCGCGTTCGCGTAGACCTGAGCGATGAGGTGCGCGCGGCGGACGTTGGTGACGCTGGCGATCGCGGTGTGCGCGGCGCCGGCATTGCTGAGTGCGTGTGCCTCCGACGACGGCGCACCGCACGCGACGCGCCCGCGTGAGACGACGACCCCCTTCACTTCCACCTCGACATCAACGTCGACGAGCACGTCGACCAGCACGTCTACCTCGACCACGCTGGCGGTGAGAACCGGCGACTACACGTTTCCGATCAGGCCCGCGTCGGCCGCCACCTACGGGCACGCCCATCACGACTACCCGGCCACGGACATCTTCGCCCCGTGTGGCTCCGAGGTGGTGGCGAGCGTGGCCGGCGTTGTGGAGGAAGTGAGCCGGGTGGACGCGTGGGATGCAAGGGTCAATGACGGGTCGACACGCGGCGGCCTGTTCACGAGCGTCGTGGGCGACGACGGCGTTCGCTACTACGGCAGTCATCTCTCGGAAGTCGCCACCGGCATCGACTCGGGGTCCCGGGTTCACGTCGGGCAGCGGCTCGGATCGGTTGGCAACACCGGCGACGCGCGTGGCATCGCGTGCCACTTGCACTTCGGCATCTCGCCGCCCTGTGGCCCTGGGGACTGGTCGGTGCGCCGCGGCGCGGTCTACCCGTGGCCCTATCTCGACTCGTGGCGCGCCGGTGGGTCGAAGTCGCCCGCGCCAGCGGTCCCCCGTAACCTGTGCCGATGAAGTCGTCTTCGCGGTTCTTGCTTTCAGGCCTGGCCGCGGCCGCGAACAGCGCCAACGCGGTGCGTCCCGCCGCACTATCGGGTCACGCTTCGATCCCGTCGTTCGCATTCGGCTTGGTGCCGTCCGAGATCCCAGTGCAGGTCGGGTTGTTCCAACTTGCGACGGGTGCGCTGCTCACGCGGCGCGGCGGGTTGCGCGGTTGGCGCGGGGCGCTCGGCCTGGCCGCGTACGGCGCGTCGTTCGCCGGGCTCGCGTACGCGCATCGCAAGGCTGGCGAAGCCGGGCGCGTGCTCGAACAAGCGTTGATAGACGAACTCGGCGCCGACTATCGCAACCGCATTACCGAGCCGTTCACGCCGCGGCCCGAAGTACCGCTGACCCGCCAGCAGCTGTTGCGACCGGACATGCGGTCGCGCAAGCGCTACTTGGCCAGCCGCAACCTGAGCTACGGAGACGCCGGTCGGCGGAACCACCTCGACATCTGGAAGCGCGCCGATCTTCCGCTCGACGGGAGGGCACCCGTGCTGGTGCAGGTGCACGGGGGCGCGTGGACCATCGCCATGAAGGAAGGCCAAGGCGAGCCCCTCATGGCGCACCTGGCCGAACGCGGTTGGATCTGTGTCACGGCGAACTACCGGCTGTCGCCGCGGGCGACGTGGCCCGACCACATCATCGACGTGAAAAAAGTCTTGGCGTGGACCAAGGCCAACATCGCCGCGCACGGTGGCGACCCCGACTTCGTCGTCATTACCGGTGGTTCGGCGGGCGGGCACTTGGCCTCGCTCGCCGCGCTCACTCCGCACGTCAAAGAGTTTCAGCCTGGCTTCGAAGACGTTGACACGTCGGTGGCCGCCGCGGTCCCGTTCTACGGCGTGTACGACTTTGTGAACCGCCACGGCACTAGCCGCGCCGACATGGAACCGTTCGTGGGCAAGTACGTGTTCAAGTCGCGTTTGGAGCAGGACCGAGCGCGTTGGGAACAGGCATCCACGATCAGCCATGTGGGGCCGCACGCGCCGCCGTTCTTCGTGCTGCACGGTGACAATGACTCGATTGTGCCGGTGGGCCAGGCCCGCACGTTTGTGGACGAGTTGCGCAAGGAGTCGGTCGAACCGGTCGTGTACGCGGAAATGCCCGGCGCACAACACGCATTCGAAGTGCTGCCGTCGGTACGCGCGCACGCGAGTGCGCACGCCGTCGAGCGGTTCTTGGCCGTCGTGCGCAGCGAGCACAACGCCGGCAAGGTCAGTTGAGCTGACGGACCAGATCGAGTTGCGTCTGCAACACGTGGTCGCCGAAGCATCGGTCGACCATGAACTCTTCTTCGTACTCGCCGAGCGACGGATCGGTGTTGCTGGTGATCCCGCCACCGGGGTCGACTTCGAAGTGCTGGATGATGTAGCCGAGGCTGTCTTGGGTTTGGCCGAACACCATGGTTTGGCCGGCAGGCCCGACCTGCCCGTCCGCGCCGGCGGCCCACGAACCGTTGCGCGCTTTGCTTTTCACCACTTCGGCCATCGTCCCGAACAGTTCGCCGGGCGCAGTGAGGACCGTTAGTTCGCCGATGCGGTAACCGGACACGTCCGTCCGAACGCTCACGGGACCCGCGGTCACACAACCGCGACCGGGCGGCGCACCAGCGCTCTTGTCCCACCGGTAGGTGCCCGGCCCGTTGGCTCCCTTGGTGGCGGGCATGAACTCACGGTCGAGCAAGTTGCTCAGACCACCTACGGCTTCGACCCAGTTCGAGGCGGGCTGGGCGATGTTGACGGTCTTGGCGACGATGCGATTGCTGCGCAGGACGTAGCCGCCGCGCCCGATGTCGGCGCCGATGAACGACGTGAAGTCGCGCGCCATCTGCACGACGTTGTCGTATTCGTTCGTCTTGTGGTCGCCCGTCAGGTCGGTGGTCGCGCCACGCGGCGCGGATGGCGAGACGTTGCCGAGCGCGCCCTGCATCACGATGCCGCCGCCGCCGAGTCTGTCGCCCAGTTCCTTGGAGGCGGTGCCCGTCCAGTCCGAATGCATCAGCGTGTTCTCGTCGCCGAGAACCGTGGGATGGGCCGCGAAGTTGACCAGCGTCGCCAGTACCGGATCGGCCACGCCGTCCACCCGGTAGGGCGGGCGCCCGGGCAGTTGCCGCGCTTGGAGCCACACCGCGCCGTAGTCGGCGGCCGAGTAGTACGTGTCGCGTCGCTCGCTGTTGAACGAACGCGCGTCGACCGCTCCGATCGTGATGGACGCCGGAGTGAGATCGCGGAGCGCGTCGTACGCGGACTTGAGCACTTGGTTCCGGATCTGCACGCGGTACCAATCCGGGAGGCCGCCCCAGGCGCCGTAGCCGTCCGCGCCAGCGTGGGTATGGGTGGCGTTTATCGCGACGTTCGCGGTCGGAACCTTGCCCGCGGTGGCCCCGTCGATCGCCTCACGAATGTCGAGCATCCCGCACCCCTGTGGGCACAGATCTGACCGATAGCGACTGAAGAAACCGGTCATGTCGAGCGACTGCCACACGACGACGTCGTTGCCGTTCGAGATCGCGATCGAGCGGACGTTTACGCCGGCATAGGGGTCCACGCCCGTGGCGGGGCGCGCCGGCCCAAGGCCGAAACCACCGAGGTAAACGCAATTGGGGGACTTGGGCCAACCCGGCGGCAGATGTCCGGACAACGCTCTGCCCGCGAGGTCGCTGACGCCGGGATCGACGATGCTTTCGTTCTCCTGCACGCACTGCGTCTTCGCGCTGTCCCACTGCACCTTGGCCGGGTCAGGCGCCAGGCTCTCCCGGCCGACACCGACGAGGAATTCCCCGGCGGGCAGGACGCGGGTGAGATTCGAAAGGTTGGGTGGTTGCATCGGGTCATTCCCGGATGCGTTCAGTCCGGCGACCGCGGCCAGCGCGGCCGCCGACGCGAACGCTGGTGCAGAACCGGTCGTGGTCGAGGAAGCGGGTCGTCGGTTTGCCACGAGTCCAAGACCGGTGCTGGCCCACGCTCCGCCGAGCACGAGCGACACCGTGATGCACGCGACGTACGCGCGCCGACCGGAGCGCCTCATGCGGTCACCTGCGCGGCGGCGCCGTTGAACTCGCCGTTCCCGTCGATCACAGCACCCCGCTTCACAGTTGCGACATCGCCGGCGTGCAGATGCACGTCGGCTGTCCAACGACCGTTCACCAGTTTTGCCAAGGCGGTAAAGGTGCGTCCCGAGGCGCGCTGCACTGTCACGCGGGCGCGTCGGACTTCGCTGGTCGCGGCCCACGCCCGGAAGGCGCAGGTTTCGCAGATGGGGTTGCCGCGGTCGTCACCGATCGCCGCGATCGACGACTTGTACGTCCGTGGGTACGCGACCGACGTCGCGAAGGACACCGCGCCGTTGTGCTCGACCCGCAGCCCGTTGACCGCGACACCCTCCCAGGGTCGGACGGTGAAGACGCGTGACGTCAGCGAGTAGGGCGCCGCGCGTCCACCGGCGCGGTGACGCCCCGCGATCACGAACCGGTAGGTGCCGGCGGGAACCTGGCCGCCTGAAATGGTGCGGGGGAAGAAGTCGGCGGCTTCGAAGTTCGCCGTCCACTTCCATTCCTGCTTATTCGTCCGATACGCCACTTGGCTTTGCACGCCCTTGGGCAGTGCGAGCACGGTCTGCACCTCGCCCGTTTGATCTGCGTACGACACCCACTTGCCGTCGACTTGCCGCTCGACGCGCACGATCGGCTGGTCGACGTCGTTGTTGCCGCCCCGCCACGTGACAGTCGCCGCGGCGAAGCGGGAGATGTCCTTGGGCTGCGCGAGCACCTCGGGCGCGCCGGCGTCGTTGGGCAGGGTCGCGTTCCAGGTGTCGTACGCGGCGGAGGTCGCGCGGCCGAGCGCGCGCGCCGTCGCTTCTTGGCGCGCCTCGTCGGCAGCTGCAAACGCCGCGAGGGGCTCGCCCTTTGGCAGCGGCGCGCCTTGCAGCGCCGCGGCCATGCGAACGAGGCGCGTGACCATGTAGTCCGCGGTGTGCGGGCCCATAGCCGGTGAGGGCTTTGCGGTAGTGGTCGAAGCTCATGTACATGCGGTAGCTGACCGTGTAGCCGTTGTAGTCGCCGGTGTGGCCGAGCCCGACGGTGAGCTTGTAGCCCGGCGCGCCGAGGCTTTGAATTTCTTCTTTGGTGAAATTGCCCTTGATCGCCGCCGGCTCGGCCGGCTCCGCGTTCGCGGTCGGGGCGTTCGCGATCGAGTCCCAGCCCTTCGCGTCGTTGTGCACTTGCGCGACCATGCGTCGGTACGCGGCGTCGGTCACGGTGAGGCTGCGGTCGGTGAACACCTTCGACTGCGGCAACCCCGGGTTCGGGCAGCGCCACGTCTTGTCCGGCTTCTGATCGCAGTAGGGCGACCAGTCCCACCCGTCGTAGATGTTGCGGACCGTCGCGTCGGTGCGGCTCTCGAGGTTCTTGATGAGGTCGACCTGCGGTTCGCAGGAACACGACGCGAGGAGGATGTCGCCGAAGCGCACGGCTTGTAAGTGGATCCGCGTGTTCTCCTCGACGGCCTGCGCCGACGGTGCGTCGTAGTGCTCCGGTACGGGAACGCCGAGTTGCTTCAACGTCTCGAACGCCGGGCTCGCGTTGTCGTTGCTGTCGCCGATCGGGCGCTCGCAGTCCGGTAGGCCCGCCACCGGCACGCCGGGGTTGCCCTCGACGGTCGGCTCGGTGCGGCAGTTGCTCACGCTCGGGTACGGGTGCGAGAGAGGGCCCGGCACCCAGCCGTCGAACATGGCGACGGGGAAGTCCTTCGTCCAGGGAATGGTGCCCTGGTTCGCGCCGATCTGGTTGAAGCCGGCGATCACCTTGTCGGCCAGAAAGCGCCCATGGCGCTCGGCTTGTGCGTAGCCCCGATGCGAGAAGGAGCGCACTATTCCGTCACCGATGCGGTCGGTCGTGTCGTCCACCGGCTCAGAACTGCCGACGTCGCCCTGGCTGAAAACGAGCGGCGCGCCAACCTCGCGCTCGACGAAACGCTCGAGCGGTGCCAGGTAGTCAGCCGAGATGAGGTTGTAGCCGTCGAGCGACTCAGGGTGCACGCCGTAGTTCATCCACACGGCGAGCGGCTTCGGCGTCGCCCCGGAGATGTCGTCGAAGCGCAGCACCACCAGGCCGTTGTCGTTCTCGTATTGCGGGTATCCCGACGGGCTGCCGTCGTCGGCGATCGCGCCGCCGGGTGCGTTGCGGTAGTCGCCGCCGGCCGCGACCGTGGTTGCGCCGAGGCGGGCGGGCTTGAGGTTTCGCTCCGCCTTTTCGATCGCTTGCGCCATAGCGCGGGCCTGGTACTCGAACATGCGCGGGTCCATGACGTCTTGGAAGAGCCACACGCCCGCGGACGGTGTTGTGTAATACGGCGACGAGTGGTTGTGGGTCGCGCTGTAGAGAATGTGGTCGGTGGAGACGCTGGAACCGGCCTTGGCCAGTAGCTGACCTACGCGGCGAACGAGCGAGTCCTGGGCCAAGTAGTTGTCGCTCTTCAACAACGCGACCGGTGCGCCCGTAGTGCCGGCGACGACGATGGCGCGCACCGTCAGACGAGACTGCACGCCGTAGCTCGGCTTGCGCTTCGTGGCGTGGAGGTTGGGATCGCTGTCCGCGGTCAACAGCAGATGCGGATCGAGTGTCGGGCGCTTCAGTGTCAGCCAAGCTTTCGAGCCAATCGTCGCCTTCGAGGCCCGGCCGGCTGCTCGCGTACTGACCGGCGGACGCGCCGACGTTCCACGTTGCATCGACCACGCCGACTCCGGCGCGCACGCCGGTCGCGCTCGCCGCACGCGCGGAGGTCGGCACTGCGCCGAGGAGCGCCGCGATCATTGCCGTCGCCGCAAACCAGCGCTTCATCGTTGTGACCGTTCTTTCAATCGTCGAGCCGCGACCGCGATGGCCACGAGAGTCAAGGGAACTACGGCGTCCGTGTCGGCGCCGGTGGCGGGCAGCGTGGGGGACGGCCCGTCGACCCCCAGCGTGCGGGCGGCCGCGAAGCTGCGGTTGCCGGCGTCGTCGACGGCTTGGAGCGAAACGCGGAACGAACCGGCTTTGCTCGGGCCCGCTACGCGCATGGTGCGTGCGCCGTTGGGCACGTCCAGCGTCTTGCCGCCCACGGTCACCTGATACTTGGTCGCGCTGCCGCAGGCCCCGTCGTCTCCCGTGCCCGTGAAGTCGACGACTACCTCGTCGCCGACCTGTTCGGCCCGCGTGATCGTCGGGGTGCCGGGCCGGTCGGCGTCGGTGCCGTACGCGCCCGTGTTGCGCAGGTCGTGCGCGTTCTTCGGCCACTCCTGGCGCTGGCAGGTCGCGCCGGCAGTTCGCCACAAGAACAAGTAGCCGTCGCGCGTGCCGAGCGCGAGCTCGAGCTTGCCGTCGCCGTCCATGTCGCCCGCGCCGGCCGACGCCACCGACCAACCCGCGGTGAGTTTGGGGAAACCCGCGGCCGGCAGGCCGTTCTCGCCATAGGCCTGGAGGTCGTACATCGCAGAGCTCTGCACGACTTCGGGCTGGCCGTCCCCGGTTACATCGAGAATCACGGGCGTGTTGATGAACTGGAGGTCGTTCATTTGCGCCGGGAACCCGGGCTCGAATTGACCGTTCGACGTATTCCACACCGAGATGTGGTCCTCGGCGAGCAGTTGCTGCTCGGGCAGGATCACGTCGAGCAGTCGGCGCAGCCCGGAAGAGCCCATGGCGAAATCGATGCGAGGCCCGGCGCCGACGCGGCCGAACACGCCGCCGCCGAGTGACGCGATCGTGGGCAAGTCCGTCGCCGTGCTGCCCAAGCCGGGCGTAGTGGTCGCGGCCGTGCGGTACTTGCCGCCTGAAGAGCCGTAGCTGCTGGACCCATCGGCCTTGAGCAGATACGGCGGGCTGCCGATGGACGCAGTGCCGATCTCGAGCTTGCCGTCACCGTCGACGTCAGCCATCACGGGCTGGCCGTTCGATCCTTCGCCGACGTACGGCAACAACTCGAGGCTGAGCATCGCGATGGGGACGGGCCATCCGGTGACGTAGGCCTGGTCGTCGGGGTGCGGCGTCGCGCGCGAGCGCGCGTTCGCCGCGTGCGCGGTGCCGTCGTGATGCAACAGGTATGTCCGCGTATTGCCCGGCTGTACGGCGAGTTCAACCGACGGCTCGACGACCGGGTCGGTGGTGTTCGGCGTCTCGGCGTACTCCTCGTTTACGTTCGCCGCGACCTCGAGGTTGCCCGTCACCGTCGACGTCGCCCACCGAGGGCGTGGCCAGCACCTTGCGGCCGAAGTGCGCGTTGGCATCCGCGTTGTAGGTGACGCGGTGGGTGACGGGGTCGACCGCCTTCACCTTCGCGGGGTCGCGCAGCAACACGGGCCAACCGGCCACGGCTGACCCGTCGGCGTGCCACGCGTAGACGTGTCCGTCGTTCGAGCCGGCGATGAGTTCGAGGCCCACGCGTGCCGCGGTCGAGATCGGCTGCGGCGGGCTGTGACGTGAAGGCGCGGTCGACGGTGTTGAGGTGGTCGCGTGCGTCGGCAGGGCCGTCGTCGTCGCACGCGCCGCGCACGACCTGGCACGCCGGACTCGTACGAGTACGCGCGCTTGCCGCGCACGGGGAAGCCCTTGACCGGTTTGCCGTCGTGGTGCCACACGTGGAGGTCGCCTTCGATGTCGGCGACGCCGATCTCGGGTGCGCCGTCGCCATCGAGGTCGGCGATGAGCGGGGCGCCGGTGAGGATCGCCGAGTACACGGTGGGCGGAAGGTCGCCCCGGGTAAACGCGTTCTTGCCGCGACTGGGGAGGTCGATCGGTTCCGTGTGCACCGGCCAGCCCGCGGCCTCGGTGCCGTTGGCGCGGTAGGCGTGAACGCATGCCGTTGCCGTCGCCGATGACGAGTTCGTCCCGACCGTCGTTGTCGAGATCCTCGAACGCGGCGGAGCCTGCGCCGTCCCCGTTGAGGAACTGCGGCCATCCCGCCAGCAACGTGGGGTCGTCGTGGGCGAAGGCCTGGTGTTGCGCGATGGCGGTCTGCCACGGCTTGTCGCCCGGTTTTGACGACCACGCGGACGCGGAACGCGTCCTTCTCGGGTAGCGACCGCGCCGTCGGATCGTCCGCCGGCGTGTACGGCGGTACCGACGTGTCGATGGCCGAGCGCACCTCGGCCAAGTTGATGGTGGCGAGCGTGCCTTCGACCATGTGATCCGCCGTCGCGGTCTTCACCGTCGTCCACTTCTCGGCCGCGGGCCAGCGCGGCGGCTGGACGCCCGGGGCGTACTGCACCTCCCACGTGAACGCACCGGCCCGCGGAGCGGCCACGCGTCCGGTGACCTTGATCGAACCCTTTGCGGGCAGCGGCTGCCACCAGCGCGGCGCGGTGATGTCGGCCTCCGGAGGGATGTGGCCCGCGGCCACGAGGCCGACCAGGTCCTCGCTGCGGATGCGGCCCCACCCGCTGATCTGGTCCCAGCCCGCGGTCGTGATGAACCGTTGACTCGCCGGCAGGCTCGTCGCGAAGTTGTTGGGCGGCCCGGGCGGCTTCGGCGTCGAGAAGTCGATGTCTTCCGCCGCGAGCCGGAACAACTGCTTCGCCTCCTCGGCCGACAACGGCTGACCGGATGCGTCGGCCTTGATGGTGCCCTTCTGCACCGCGTTGCGCGCCGCGGAGTAGAGCAGCCCAGCCATCCCCGCGCTTTGGCCGACGGCGTCCGACGAGCACGAGGACGATGGCACCGTGACCCAGATGTAGCCGCCGAAGTTGGTGCACCCGTTGAAGGCCAGCCACGTGGCCGGATGCTGCACTTGGTCGACCGAGCGTGCGTGATGGAGTTCACGACCATGCCGTGGTTCAGCGCGGACGGTTGGTTGTGATGACCGGCCGACTCGTCTGCAGCTGACGCGACCAGCAACACGCCGTGGCGGTACGCGTAGTCAACAGCGGCCTGCGCGAAGCCGGTGTTGTTCAGCGCGCCGAGAGCGCTCTGGATCACGCTCGCCCCGTTGTCCACCGCGTACACGGACGCCTCAGCGAAGTGATTCGAGTCCGCCACGAAACTGTCGCCGACGCGCATCTCCAGCAACATGCAGTTCGGGCATTGCGGGCTCAGCTTCGTGCCGATCTCACCGGCCGAGTCTTCGGACTCACCGGTGCCGTGGTTGTAGTCGACGTCGTCATTCGGGTCGTTGTCGTCCTCGAAGAAGTCCCACCCCGAGATGTCGTCGACGTAGCCGTTGTTGTCGTCGTCGATGCTGTCGGAGAAGGCGCGAATGATGTCGCCCGGGTCGATCAGCGTGTTCTGGTCCTTGGGGTTCTCCTGGACACGCGGGTCGTTGGCGTAGTCGGCCACGTTGAACACGCCGTCACCGTTGGCGTCGTAGTCCTTCACGCTGCCGCCGCGTCCGCCGCCGTTCGGCTTCGGAAGTTCCCCACGGTTCAGTACGAACTTCTTCATCAACTCCGGCCGCTGTTCATCCCAGCGGATGCCGCTGTCCATCACCGAGATGACCGTGTCGGGCCGGCCCGTGGTGGTCTGCCACGCGACGTTGGTGCCCGGGCCCCGCACGCCGAAGAATTCCTGCGGGTTCAGGTTCACCGTCGGGTCGTAGTCAGCCTCACCGAGATGCGACGCGTAGTCCGACAGCTTCCATTCGCCGCGGCAGTCGAAGTTCGCGGGCAGGTCGCTGCCCGGGGGACGGGGCTGGCCGTCGGGCACGCCGTCGCACGAGCCGTTCTTGATGTGCAGCCGCGAGTAGTCATAGACGCCGCCGGCCTGCACTCCGTACGGGAACACCGCGGCCGCCGGGCCGGGCAGCGCGAGTAACAACAGGGCGAGGACGATCCCCCAGCGGGTCGCCCTCACCAGTCGAGCACGGTTTCCATTACTTCGACCCCACGGCTCAGTGCAGTCAGATGTCCGCCGCCCGGCATGATCCGCAACTCCGCGTTGGGGAACAGCGGCACGATGTGCTCGGCGTGCGAGAGCGGCACGATGTTGTCCTCGTCGCCCTGCCACCAGATCACCCGCGTGTTGATGTCGCGCACCGAGAAGCCCCAGTAGCGCGTGAAGAGGATCGCGTCGTAGACGACCGCGCGCATGCTGTGCCCGCCGTTGTCGGACAGATCGTCGAGGAACATCTCTTTGTGTTCGGGCGTGCCCAGCAATTCCCGATCACCCGGCGGCGAGAAGCGCGCGTACGTGTCGAGCGCGAACGACCCGATCGGCTTCGCCGCGCGCACGAACGCAGTCAGCATCGCCCCGGCCGGCTCGCTCATGACCGGCAGGAATCGCCGGAACTTCACCCCGAAGCCGACGAGGCCGCCGCCGATGCCTTCCTCGCCCCCGCTCGGCACGACGCCGCCGAGGATGCCGAGGGTGGCGACGCGCTCGGGAAACGCGTGCGCAGCCGCGAGCGCGTACGGCGCGCCACCTGAGAGTGCGACGACTGAAAAACGATCGACACTGAGGTTCTCCAACGCCACGGCCAGGTCGTCACTGAACTCGGCGAGGCGGTGGTACATGTGCGCGGTGGACAGGCCGACACCGGGGCGGTCCATCCCGATGAGCCGAACGCCGTGTTCCTGCGCGTAGCGGCGAGCCGGTTCGGGGACCTGGCGGCGCGCGCCGGGCGTGCCGTGGAACCACAACACCGTTTTTTCAGCCGAGGGCGGGCCCCACTCGGCGACTCCGAAGACGCGACCGTCGCGCACGGGGATCTTGCCCTCGTATCGAGGCGGGGTGATCGTCACCCAACGACATTAAGTCGTAAGAAACAACATTGTCGATCGGGGACCGCTCTTGCGGGGGCGCTACGCCCCGGTGTTGAAGGCGGCGAAGCCATGCTCGAGCAGCTTGGTGATCTGCTCCAGGACGCGCTTCGGCGGTCGTTTGCCCTCCCAGATCACCCAACGCAGGCCGATCCAGTCGGCGATCGCGACCATCACGTAGGCGACCGTGTCCATGTCGGTGACCTTGTAACGGCCCTGCGACCAGCGCTCGAAGTGCTCGGCGTAGGCCGCCGCGAAGCTCTCGTAGTACCAGCGGTGGGTTTCCGGCGCGACGATCGACGCCTCGCGCATCACGCGGTACAGCCCGGGGTGGTCGAAACAAAAGCCAAGCCAGGCTTCGAGGCCGACCCGCTCGATCTCGGCGCGCGAAGCGGTCGTGCGCGTGGTCGGCAGCGTGGCGCGCCCGATCGCGGCGCGCACCCGCACACCGAAGTCCTTGATCAACTCCACGAAGATCGCGTGCTTCGACGGGAAGTAGACGTAGAAGGTGCCCTGCGCCACGCCCGCGGCTTGCGTGATGGCGACGATCGACGCGGGCTCGTACCCCAGCTGTCCGAACACTTCCTCGGCCGCGGCGAGGATGCGCTCGCGCGTTCGTTGGCCGCGCGGCGTCCCCGGGACGGGCAGGTCGTACTGCTCGACTAGCTGTGCCACAACACCCGCGTCGCGCGTCCTGGGTCGGAAACCACCGCGCAGGTCGAGGCGAATTCCATCGTCGGGCGGGTGTCGGTGTCGTAGGTCGGCCAGTCGGGAATCGCGTCGTGCGCGGGCTTGCCCGTGCGCGCGAACGCGATCCACGCGTCCTGCATCGCGGCGGCCAGCACAACCGGTGCGTCGGGGCCCACCAATGGCGCCCACAACGGGTCCTCGAGCATGTTCCAGACGAAGGGGAGCTCGATCGCGTGCGACGCGCCGAGCCAGCCGCCGAACGCAGGCGTGGGCCACGTGAACAGATAGGTCCACACCGGAACGCCAGCGGAAACCACCGCGTCGGCGGCGCGCAGGCTCGGAATGCGAAACACGCAGTCCGTGAACAGGTCAACCAGCAGCGGCCGGCCCGTGTTCTCGGCGCGATACCCCGCGATGACCGCCGCCGGGTCGTCGGTGAGGCCGGTCAGGCCTGCTTCGAGTTGCTCGTCGGTCGGGTTTTGCGCGAGCACCAACGCGAACAGCGTGCCCTCGTGCAGGTTGGTGCCCACGAGGAGCGGCACGTTGCGCTCGCCCTTGCTCGCCAACACGTCGGTCACGGTGTGATGGATCACCGTGCCGTCGACGACGGGGTGAAAGCCAATGCCTGAGCCACTGATCGGGTGATCGGCGTGGGTGCCCATCTTGTCGAAGGGCACCAGCGACGACTGCGCGTCGATGAGGGTCTGGCCGTCGACTTCGAGCAGCGCCGCGAGCCCGCCGTCGGGCTGGCCAATGCCGGCCAGTAACGCGTCGGTCATCACGCCCGCGTGGTGCGCCGCTCCGAATCCCGGCGCACCCGACTGCGTGATCGCGCGGTGGTACAGCCCGTCCGCGTCGGGTGCCGCGAGCAACGCGAACACCGATCCGCCGCCAGCCGACTCGCCGAAGATCGTGACGTTGGCCGGGTCGCCGCCGAACGCGGCGATGTGGTCGCGCACCCAGCGCAACGCCTCGATCTGGTCGCGGATCCCGTTGTTGCCCGATCCGGCGAGCGCGGGGTCGAGGTGTTCGAGCGGCAGCCATCCGAGCGCGCCGAGCCGGTAGTTGAGCGTGACGACCACCACGTCGCCTCGACGCGCGAACGCAGCCCCGTCGTAAATGTCGCCCGAACCGATTGTGTACGCACCGCCGTGCACCCACACCATGACCGGACGCCGCGCCGCGTCAGCCTTTGGCGTGTAGACGTTCAGAAACAGGCAGTCCTCGCTGGTCACGAGGTCGCGGCCTTGACCGACTACGCCCGGCACGGGCGGCGGCTGCAGCGCGCAGGGCCCGAACGCCGTCGCGTCGAGCACCCCGTTCCACGCGGTTACGGGGACGGGCGGCCGGAACCGGAGCGGGCCGATCGGTGCTTCGGCATAACGGATGCCGGCGTATCGCTCGTAGCCGTCGAAATCGGTTCCGGTGATGTCGCCCAATGGAGTCGTGACCGTTGCCACCAATACGTCCTTTCGCTAACGCGGCACCTCGCGCCAGGGCACACCCTTGTCGACGCGAGGTTCCACGGGAAGGCCGAGCACACGCTCGGCGATGATGTTGCGCTGCACTTCGTCGGAGCCGCCTGCAATCCGGTAGCCCGGCGCACCCAGGACGTGTTCGCCCCATTCGAAGGTGCCGCGTTGTCCAGAGTCGGCCGCGAGCGCGGGACCGACGAGCTGCGACACGACGTCACTCATGTGGCGCATCCCCTCGGTCCACAACAGCTTGCCGAGCGACCCTTCCGGCCCGGGTAGGCCGTCAGGGCGGCGCAGGTCGGCGGCGCGCTTGTTTGCGAGTTCCTCGACGCGTTGGCCGATGTAGAGCGCGGCGAGGCTCTGGCGGGCAAGCGGATCGTCGCCGCGGTGCCGCGAGCGTGCCGTGGCCAGCACCTGCTCCCACGTTCCGCCGGTGTGCGCGGCACTGCCTCCGCTTTCGGCGTGGTCACGTTCAAACCCGAGCGTCGTCAACGCGACGGTCCAGCCCTGACCAACGTCACCGAGCCGAAGCCGATCGGGGACGCGCACGCCAGTGAGGAACACCTCGTTGAACGACGACCCGCCGCTCATCTGGCGGATCGGACGCACGTCGATGCCGGGCGTGTCCATCGGTATGAGGAACGCGGTGAGGCCCGCGTGCTTGGGGGCGTCTGGATCTGAGCGTGCGATCAGCAGACCCCATTCCGCGAACTGCGCGCCCGAACTCCATGCCTTCTGGCCGTCGATCACCCACTCGTCGCCGTCGTGGACCGCGCGGGTCGCGAGGCCGGCGAGGTCCGAACCGGCGCTGGGCTCGGAGAACAGCTGGCAACACAACACGTCGGTCCGCAGCAGCGCCCCGATGAGGTCGGCGCGCTGCGCCTCCGTGCCGAAGGCCCGGACGGTTGGCGCGATCAGTCGTGTGGTGACGCTGAACAGTTCGTGCGCCGGCGGTGCTTCGTAGGCAGCCTCGAGCCGCGCGTACGCGCGGGCGTGTTCGACGCTGAGGTCGAGCCCGCCCACTTCGGAGGGCCACGTAATGGCGTGATAGCCGCGCTCGGCCCGTTCCTGGTTCCACTTGCGTAGGTCAGCGAGCATCGCCGACTCATCGTCGAAGGCGAGCGAGTTGAAGACCGCGGTCGAGAAGTCGCCCTCGGCTTCGAGCGCCGCGCTCTCGTCGCGGCGGGTCCGGTGGCGATCCAACCAGTCACGCGCGTCGGCGACGAAGTCGTCGACATTTATGAAAGTTGAATCGGGTGTCATGTTCCGGGTTACATTACCCAGCGCAACAACTGGGGGGTTGATGGCGACAAGCACCGTGGACAGCGGGTGGGGGCCGGTCAAGACGACGCTGGCTAACCCGCGCCTCCGCAAGGCCGCCAACCTTCTGACCGCTGCGCTCGTCTTCGTTGCGGTACAGCAGCGGCTCTGGCCTGCACCTCTCGGCGTAATCGTGCAAGGCGTCGTGATCGGCGGACTCACTTCTCTCCTCGCCTTTGGTCTCGCGTTGACCTACCGGTCGAACCGCATCATCAACTTCGCGACCGGCGACCTGGGCGGCGCACCCGCGGCGCTCGGCGTGTTGCTCATCGTCGGCCCCGGCCTGCCGTACTTCGTCGCGATGCCGATCGCGCTCGTGGCGGCCGTCGCGCTCGGCGCGCTCGTGGAACTGCTCTTCATCCGGAGGTTCTTCAAAGCACCACGACTGATCCTCACCGTGGTGACCATCGGCATCGCCGGCTTGCTGGCCGGAGTGGAAGCGATCCTGCCGCGGGCCTTCGACATCCAAGTCCCGCCCCAGTCGTTCCCGTCGCCGTTCGACTTCTCGTTCGAGATCAGTCCGGTCGTGTTTCGCGGTAACGACATCATCGCGATGCTGGCAGTGCCGATCGCGATCCTCGCTCTCGCCGGGTTCTTTCGGTACACCCGCATCGGCATCGCCGTGCGGGCGAGCGCCGAGAGTGCGGAGCGGGCGTCGCTGTTGGGTGTGCCGGTCAAGCGGTTGCAGACCATTGTCTGGGTGGTCTCGACGGTGTTGGCGACCGTCGCCATCCTCATGCGCGCGGGCATCGTGGGCCTGCCGCTCGGCTCCGCGGTCGGCCCGGCCATCCTGCTGCGGGCATTGGCCGCCGGCGTAATCGGACGGATGGAGAAGCTGCCGACGATCTTCGTTGCTTCGGTTGCCCTCGGCATCGTCGAGCAATCGATTGTGTTCAGCACCGGCCAGACGGGCTACGTGGACCCGATTTTGTTCCTGGTCGTGCTCGGAGCGCTCCTGCTGCAGCGTCGCAGCGCGGCGTCACGCGTCGAAGACGCGCAGCAGTCATCCTGGCAAGCGGCCAAGGCCGTGCGGCCCATCCCGCGTGAACTGCGTTCGCTGGTCGAGGTCAAGCGGGCCGTGCTCATCGGCAAGCTGGCGCTTTGCGCCGCGCTCGTCGCGCTCCCCGCGGTGCTGCCAGACAGCCGCGTGAACCTTGCCGGTGTCATCGTGATCTTCGCGATCATCGGCCTGTCCCTCGTAGTGCTCACGGGCTGGGCGGGACAGGTAAGCCTCGGCCAGATGGCGTTCGTCGGGATCGGCGCCGCCGTCGGAGGCTGGGCGACTGCGACACAAGGCTGGGACTTGCTCGTAGCGCTTCCCCTCGCCGGCTTCGCCGGCGCCGCCGCGGCGATTGTGATCGGGCTGCCGGCGCTGCGGATCCGTGGACTGTTCCTCGCGGTGACCACGCTCGCCTTCGCGCTCGCGATGTCCACCTACGGGCTGAACGTGCAATACGTCGGTTGGTTGCCCGACGGTCGCGTCCCCCGTCCGATGATCCTCGACCGCATCGTGATCAGCAGCGAGACGCGCTTCTACTACGTGATCCTCGTCGGCTTTGCGGTCGCGGTTTGGATGGTCAACGGGCTGCGCCGCAGTCACGCCGGACGCGTCCTCGTCGCCGTGCGCGAGAACGAACGCGGCGCGCAGAGCTACGGCATCAACGTGATCGGAGCCAAGCTCACGGCGTTCGCGGTATCGGGTTTCCTGGCCGCGTTCGCAGGCTGCCTGCTCGTGCATCATCAGCAGTCGCTCGGCATCAGTGCGTACCTGCCGCAAGAGAGCTTGAAGGTGTTCGTGATGGTCGTGATTGGCGGCCTCGGATCGGTGCCCGGCGCCCTCATCGGCGCTGCGTACCTCCAAGGCGTCACCTACTTCGCGAGCGACCTGCCCGCGGCGGTGCGAAATCTCGTGACGTTCTTGTCGACGGGTCTCGGCGTGGTCGTCGTGCTGCTCGCGCTGCCCGGCGGGCTCGGGTCCTTGCTCTACGGCCTGCGGGACCGGCTGTTGCGCGACCTCGCAACGCGCAAGGGCATCCACGTGCCGAGCCTCATCGCGGACTCGCGCACCGACGATGAAGAACCGCCCGCGCTGACCGAGCCCGAACTCGTTGGGGCGGGCCGATGAAGCGTTGGACGCTCAAGGACGCGCTCGGCGGCGCGCCCACGCTGCCGTTGTGGATTCTGTTCGGGCTCAACGCGGTGGACGAGCTTGACCGCAGCGCGTTCGCGGTACTGACTCCGACGATCCGCGACCACTTCGGCTTGGACAACCAGGGCATCCTCACCGTCGTCAGCATCGTGGCGCTGGTCGCGCTTGGCAGCCAGTTGGTGTTCGGCTTCTACGCCGACCGTGTGTCCCGCGTGCGCATGGCCACGATCGGCGCGTTGGTGTGGGCCACGTTCACGCTCTTCACGGGTCTCGCACCAACGATCTTGTTGCTGCTGATCGCGCGCGCCGCCACCGGCCTTGGACGCGCCGTTAACGATCCGACGCACAACGGACTCATTGCCGACTACTACGAGCCCTCCGTGCGCACGAACGCGTACGGGTTTCACCGGATCGCGAATTACGTCGGCCTGATCGTGGGCCCGTTGTTCGGCGGTCTGCTCGCCAGTCTGTTCGGCTGGCGCGCGCCGTTCCTCGTGTTCTGGATTCCGACGGTCGTGTTGGTCGTGCTCGCGTGGCGCTACCTCAAAGAGCCCGTGCGCGGCTACCACGAACGCGCGTTGATGGGCGCGTCGGACGACGCACTGATGGTGGCCGAAGAGCCTCCGAGCTTCGGCGAAGCGTGGCGCATTTGCTCGCAAGTGAAAACGCTACGGCGAATCTGGTTGTCTCTGCCGTTCCTGGCCGCGTCGATCTTCGGTCTGGCTGCGCTGTACTCCATCGCGTACGACGACGTGTTTGGCCTCACCGAATTCCAGCGCGGGCTCGTGGCCGCGATCACCGAGCCGTTCCAGCTGCTCGGCGTGGTGATCGGTATCCCCATCGCCGGCCGACTGATGCTGAAAGGACCGGGGCACGCGTTGCGGTTCATCGCCGCGGCCGGCGCGGCGAGCGCGGTAGGCATTGTCGCCTTCGCCCTGGCGCCGAACCTGCCGATCGCGATTGCGTCGAACGTGCTCGCGTCGGCGATCACCGGCGTCATCGCGCCCGCGTTGTTCGCGGCCGTGTCGCTGGTGATCCCACCTCGGGTGCGCTCGTTCGGCTTCTCCATCGGGTCGCTCTACGTGCTGCCCGGCGTGGTGGTGCTCAGCATCATCGGCGCCATCGCGGATACCTCGGGCATTCGTCCGGCGATGCTCGTGTTGGTGCCGGTGTTCCTGGTCGGCTCGGTGATCCTGGCGTCGGCCGGCGCGTTCGTGGACGACGACATCGCCAAGGTGCGGGCGTCGACGCTCGCCCAGGCCGAGGTGTTGGCGGCGCGCAAGCGCGGCGAAGTGAAGCTGTTGCTGGTCAAGGATTTGGACGTCGGCTACGACGGCGTGCAGGTGCTGTTCGGTGTCGACTTCGAGGTCGACGAAGGCGAGATCATTGCGCTGCTCGGTACGAACGGCGCCGGGAAGTCCACGTTGCTGCGTGCGATCTCCGGCCTCATCGAACCGATGGCCGGAGCGATCGTCTTCGACGGCAGCGACATCACCTTCGCCGTCGCGCACGAAGTGGCGGCGCGCGGGATCGTGCAAGTGCCCGGCGGCAAAGGCGTGTTCCCAGGTTTGACCGTGGCCGAGAACGTGAAGATGGCCGGCTGGCTCTTTCACCGCGAGGCGGAGTACCTGGCCAAGGCCACCGACGAGGCGCTGGCGTACTTCCCGATCTTGCGGGAGCGCTGGGACCAGCCGGCGGCCAACCTGTCGGGCGGCGAGCAGCAGATGCTCACGCTGGTTCAGGCGTTCATCGCCAAACCACGCCTGCTGATGATCGACGAACTGTCGCTCGGCCTCGCGCCGATCATCGTGGCCGAACTCCTCGACATCGTCCGCGCCATCCGCGACCGCGGCACCACGATCATCCTCGTCGAGCAGTCCGTGAATGTGGCGCTCACGGTTGCCGAAACCGCGTACTTCATGGAGAAGGGCGAGATCCGGTTCAAGGGCCCGACCACGGAGTTGCTGGCGCGGCCCGACGTGTTGCGCTCGGTGTTCCTCGAAGGCGCGGGCGCGACCTCTCGCAAGTCGACGAGCAAAGCCAACGGCAAAGCAAAACCAGCGCGAGTGAAGGTGAGCAGCGAGCGCGTGCTCGAGGTCGCAAACATCTCACGCTCCTTCGGCGGCATCACTGCAGTCGACGACGTCACCTTTGATCTACGCAAGGGCGAGATCCTCGGCATCATCGGACCGAACGGCGCGGGCAAGACGACGCTGTTCGATCTGATCTCGGGCTTCATCAAGCCCGATCAAGGGACGGTGGTGCTCGGCGGTACCGATGTCACCGTGCATGCGCCGGACCTGCGCGCCGCGCTCGGTCTCGGCCGCTCCTTCCAAGACGCCCGCCTCTTTCCGGCCCTGACCGTGGAGGAAACGATCGCGGTGGCCCTGGCCCGCCACGTCACCGTCGCCGACCCGGTGGCGGCAATGTTGAACCTTCCCGGTGTGGCGGCGTCCGAAGAGCTCATCCAGGAACGCGTTGAGGAACTCATCGAGTTGATGCGGCTCGGCGCGTTTCGCGACAAACACATTTCCGAACTGTCCACGGGCAGCCGGCGCATCGTCGACCTCGCGTGCGTGATGGGCCACGAGCCGAGCGTCCTGTTGCTTGACGAGCCGTCCTCCGGCATCGCGCAACGCGAAACCGAAGCGCTCGGGCCGTTGCTGTTGCGTGTGCGCGATGCGACCGGCGCCTCGCTGATCGTGATCGAACACGACATGCCGCTCATCACGTCGATCTCCGACGAACTGCTCGCACTCGATCTTGGTGCCGTTGTTACCCGCGGCGCCCCCGACGTCGTGGTGCACGACCCCGCCGTCATCTCGTCGTACCTCGGCACCACCGAGGCCGCCATTTCTCGTTCCGGAACAAGGAGTAACTAATGAACCGCTGGCGTGACAAGACCTTCGGCGACTTCGCCGACGGCGTCCGTCTCTACCGTCCGTTCATCGGCGCGGTGCTCGCGCTCATCCTGGTGGCGCTCGTCTTGCCCGGAACCGAGTCGATCAAAGGCCTCGCCGCCGACAACGACAAGTCGAACGTCCAGAGCTTCGACCGGGTCGACGGCCCCACCGGATCTACAGAAACGACGGTGACCGACGTCGCCGGCACCGAGTCCTCTCTCGTCACGCCGGGCAGCCGCACGACGTCGAGCCCGGGTTCGTCCGGTGGCGCGCTGAAGGTAGGTGAGGCCGCAGCCGCGAGCGCGAACTGCGATCCCACTACTGGCCGCATTCGAATCCCGACGATCTACGCGCCGCCGTGCGTGCCCAAGTTCACAGGCAACAACGGAGGCGCCACGTATCAAGGTGTGACGGCGACGAAGATCAAAATCGTCGTCTATCTCGCGCAGGAGGACCCGGCCTCGGGCGCCCTGCTCGACGCCGCGGGCATCGACGACACCATCGAACAGGTCAAAGCGACCTTCGAGGGTTACGCCGACTACTTCCAGTCGCATTACGAGACGTACGGCCGCAAGATCGAGTTGGTGTACCTCCAGGCGAGCGGAGCCGACGCCGATGACGCGTCGGCGCGCGCCGATGCGATCAAAGTCGCCACGGAGATCAAGGCGTTCATGTCCTGGGGCGGCCGCGTGCTGACGAACGCCTACCAGGACGAACTCGCGGCGCGGGGCGTGCCCTGCATCTGTCCGAAAGCGCCGCCCGTCGAGTACGGACTGAACCACGCGCCGTACTACTACTCGCAGCTCATGTTCTCGTCGCAGGCCTATGTCCACCGCGCCGAATTCATCGGCAAGATGGTTTACGGCAAGAAGGCGCAATGGGCCGGCGATCCGCTCTTCACGCAGCAGCCGCGCAAGATCGGTCTGGTTTATACCGACACCGCCGCGGGCGACATCAAGCCGGGCGTGGACTTCTTCGAGAAAGAGTTGACCAGGTACGGCGCCAAGCTCGACGACCGCGTCGCGATCCAACTCGACATCCCCCGCATGCAAGAGCAGGCGCGCACGATCATCGCCCGTCTCAAGGACAAGGGCATCACGACGGTTGCGCTCGCGACGACGTTCCTCGATCCGATCTTCCTCACCGGCGAAGCGACGCGGCAGGGCTACCTGCCTGAGTGGCTGATCATCGGCTCCGCGCTTACCGATACCGCGGCGTGGGCGCGGCTGTACGACCAGGGCCAGTGGTCGCATGCGTTCGGTATCTCGCAGCTGCCGGGCCGGCTCGTGTCGCAGAAGACCGATCCGTGGGCGCTATGGCAGTGGCACTTCAACGGCCAGACGCCACCCGCCGACGACACCTTCGCCGTGGAGTACTCGCCCGAGTTTGTGTTTTTCACCGGGTTGCATCTCGCCGGTCCCAAGCTCACACCGGCGTCGTTCCGCGACGGGCTGTTTTCGTTTCCGCCTACCGGTGGCGGGGTGACGACGCCGATGACGTCGTGGGGCAACCACGGGTTCTGGCAGTGGGAGGACTACTCGCCGTTCGACGACGCCACCGAAGTGTGGTGGGACACGACCGTGCGTGGACCGGACGAAACCGGGTCCGAGGGGCAGGGGATGTATCGCTACGTCGACGGGGGCAAGCGATATCGCACAAAGCAATGGCCGACCCGTGCGCCGAAGGCGTTCGACACGAACGGCACGGTGGTGATTTACAACGAGGTTCCGGCTGGGGAGCGGGCGCCGTCTTATCCGCACAAGCACTGATGTCGCAACAAACCAAACCCAATCCCTAGGGGGAACAATGCGCAAAGCACTACTGGTCATTGCGGTCGCCGCAGCGATCATCCTGTCCATGCCATCGGTGGCCATGGCGGTGCCGACGCCGCCGACGCAGCCCGCGAGCGGCCCCGGCGGAGGCGGCTACCCGTGGTCGAGTTACGTCTACCGCGTTCGGTCGTTCCCGAACTACGACCTCAACTACGCCACGTACGAACCCGCGGGCTGGGTGGGCGGTGGCACCGCACCCACCACGGCGAAGATCGTCGTGTTCAATCACGGCTACACCTACAACACCACGCCCTACTACCAGGAGTGGCTGCGCCACCTGGTGCGCAAGGGCAACATCGTGATCTTCCCCGTGTACCAAACGCAGTACACGAACCAAGCGTTCTTCACGCCGAACGCGATCTGGTCGACGAGGGACGCGATCAGCTACATGAACGCGGTGGCCACGGTGAAGCCCGACACCGCCGCGGGCATGTCGTTGATCGGTCACTCATGGGGTGGACCGGTAAGCGCCAACATGGCGGCGCGTTGGTCAGCCGAAGGCTTGCCGCAGCCAAAGTCCGTCCTTTTTGCCGAGCCGTACAGCCTGACGATCGACTCGTCGCTAGCCGGCATTCCCGCGGCGACGAAGATCGACTGCGTCGTCGGCAACTACGACACGATCGTCGGCCGTACCGGTTGCGACGCGCTGTGGCCCAAACTCAGCCACGTTTCGGGCACGAACAAGAACTACGTCTGGATGTTCTCGGACTATCGAGGCTCGCCGTCGCTGGTGTCTGACCACAACGCGCCGGCCGAACTCAGCGGTATGTCGTCGGTCGACGCGCTGGACTGGTACGGCTTCTGGAAGCTCGGCGACTCGCTGCGCGACTGCGGCATGCTCGGCACGAACTGCGCCAGGGCGCTCGGCGGCACCTCCGCGCAGACGAGCCTCGGCAACTGGTCCGACGGCGTCGCCGTGATCCCGCTGCAGTCGACGACGGGCGTACCGACCTGTCCGCCGGGTTCGTACTCGCTGGGCTGTTAGACGGCGGCTTGTCGCGGACGCACGAAGGTGGGTTCGGACGGCGTCGACTGGGTCGGGTCGTACCGGTAACCGGCCTCGGCGAAGTCGCGCAACGCTCTCGCACTGCGGACGCGGTGGCGGACCAACCAGGCCGCCATCGCGCCGCGGGCGCGCTTGGCCGGGAACGAGATGACGCGGTAGTCGCCGCTCGGCGCCTGGTCGAGAAAGCGCGGGCTGATCAAGGTTCCGTCCAAGATCTTGGTGTCGACCGATCGGAAGTACTCGCCCGACGCGAGGTTGATCACGAGGTCGGGCCCGGGTGACTCGGCGAGATCGGCGTTGAGCGCTGGCGCGATGACGTCGTCCCAATAGTCGTAGAGGGTGTCGCCCTTCGCGGTGGTGAGTTTCGTGCCCATCTCCAGCCGATAGGGCTGCATCAGGTCGAGCGGACGCAGTACGCCGTAGAGGCCCGACAGGATCCGCACGGTCTTCTGCGCTTCGGAGAAGTCGCGTTCGGTAAACGTCGCGCGTGCGTTCATGCCTTGGTAGACGTCGCCGTTGAACGCCAGCACCGCTGGCCGCGCGTTGCGCCGCGTGAAGGGAGTATGGAACTCCGCGTACCGGCGCGCATTCAGATCGGCCAGTTCCGTCGAGATGCTCATCAGGTCGGCGATTTCGGTGACCGACTTCTGCCGCATGACGTCGATCAACTCGAGTGAGTAATCGAGGAACCGAGGCTCGGTGTACTTCCTCGTCGACAGCTTCGACTCGTAGTCGAGGGACTTCGCAGGCGACAGAAGAATCAGCACGAAGGCATTGTCGCCGATGAAGGGGGTATGGCGTGGGCCATGAGTTGGCTCGTGTTGTCACTGGTGTTGTCGATCGTGCTCACGGTGGTGCTGAACCTCGGCGTACGCGCCTTTCCGAACGGGTCGCGCCGGGTCGGCGAACGCGGGGAACGGTGGCTCGCCGATCGTGCCCTCGACGATTCGCCCCGGGTCCGCGTGTTCTTTCCGTGGAAGGCAATGCTGCTCGGCTCGATCGTGCTGACGGTTTTGGTAAACGTGATCGCCGCGTTGGCACGGTAGATAGGTCGGCGAAGGCAAAGTTCAGGGTCGCACCCTGAGGACTTCAATTCGGCATACACGCATAGTGCATTCAACGAAGGATCCACACGGGTTCCGGATAAAGGGAGACTCAAATGCGTCGTCTTGCATGTATCGCCGCCGCGGCACCTGTCGCGTTGGCCGCTCTCATGGCCCTCACCTCGGAACCGGCTGCGGCAGAGCCGCGAACGGTCGTCGTGACGCTTTTGGGCGGTTCCAGTATCAAAGTCGCGGCCTCGCCTGGTAGCCCGACTTCCGGGCCAAGTGCGTCCCTGGACATTTCCCTCAACTTGCCGGGCACCCATCTCGACCCCGACTTCGGCGTGCTGCTAGGCGGGGGGCCGCGTGAGGGCGTCACGATTCGTGCAGGCAAACGGTCGATCTACCTAGCAAAGGCGCCATAGCCGAGCCTTCGCGTCCGTCGTCGGCACCATCGGTTCAGCGGCGAGCTGGCTCCGGATGCGTTGGCGGAACGCGCGCAGGCCGAGGCCGGTCACCACGCTTGGTGCGACGGCCCGGGCCGTCGCGGTGCGGCGGACGCCGAACATCGGCGACAGCTCACCAAAGTGGATGCCTGGGCCGGCCCGTCGCATCACGTGCTCGCGGTGATGCGCCACGTCGGGCATCAGTGTGCCATTGGTCGTGCGGCGGCCGCCTTTAGTTCGCGCTTGCGCTCGCGAACTCGCGCGGGCCGGCCGAGATGCCCCGGCGGGGGGCGATGATCTCGTCAATGAGGCCGTAGTCCTTCGCTTCATGCGCGGTCATGAAGTAGTCGCGATCGATGTCGCGCTCGACTTGCTCGATGTCCTTGCCCGAGTGGTGCGAGATGATTTCGGCCATCCGGCGCGTCGTAGCGAGCACCTCGCGGAACTGAATCTCCATGTCGCGGGGCGACACCCGGCCGGTGCCCGCGGAGCCTTGGTGGATCATCACCTTGGCGCTCGGCAACGCGAACCGCTTCCCCGGCGCGCCGCTCGCCAGGATCATCGCGGCGGCCGACATGCCCATCCCCACACAGATCGTCGACACTTCGCACTGCACGTGTTGCATGACGTCGTAGATCGCCATGCCCCCGTACGCGAGGCCGCCGGGTGAGTTGATGTACAGGTGGATGTCGCGCTCGGGGTCCTGTGCGTCGAGAAAGAGAATCTGCGCGATGAGCAGGTTGGCGATCTGGTCGTCCACCTCTTGGCCCAAGAAGACGATGCGTTCCTTGAGCAGCAGCGAGAAAAGGTCGTAGGCGCGCTCGCCGCGCGAGGACTGGTCGAGCACCGTCGGGATGAGCGTCATACCGAACACGGTATCTCACAAATGAGATACCGTGGTCGCGATTAGATACGTCAACGCCATGACCTCACGACGACGCCACGATCCTGTTTTCCCCGGAATCCGCGAGATGGCGGCGCGCCGTCGCGACCTCAGCGACGGGCTCGTTTCGGAGCGGGTACGGCTGGGCTTGACGCAAACGGAGGTAGCTGCGCGGATGGGTACATCGCAATCGGCTGTGGCTCGGCTTGAGGCCGGCGACGCCGATATCAGGCTGTCGACCCTCGAGCGCTACGCCACCGCGCTCGGGATGGAACTTCGCTTCGACCTGAAGCGGGGCAAGCCGTGACCTTCATCCCACCGCCCGGGCGTTTCCCGGACCCTCAGCGCATCGCTCCACAGCGGGACGGTCGGCTGTTGTTCGAAGAGTGGGCCGAGGCTGAGCTGCTCGAGCAACGCACCGTGGTGTTGCGCGGGCCGCTCGACGACGTGACCGCCGGCAACGTGGCCACACAGTTGATGTTCTTGGATGGCGCCGGCGACGAGGAGATCCGATTGCGGATCGACAGCGCCGGCGGATCGCTGGCCGCGGCCGCGTCGCTCATCGACGTGATCGACGAGTTGGGTGTGCCCGTCGAAGCCCTTGCGACGCGAGCCGAAGGCCCAGCCGTCGCGGTGCTCGCGGTGTGCGACCGTCGTTCAGTCACGCCGCATGCGACGTTGCGCTTGCACGAACCCGACGTGCAATTCGACGGCCGGGCGACCGCACTGGTCGCGCACGTGGGCCACTACAAGGCTGCGGTCGCCGCGCTGTGGGTGCGGGTATCGGCCGCGTGCCGGTTAACGCCCGAGCACGTCGCCGAGGAGTTCGCCGCCGGCCGCTACCTGAGCCCCGCCGACGCGCAAGCGTTCGGTCTGATCGACGAGATCGCGACGCCGACGGCCGAGATCCGAAAGCTGCGCCGCCCGATGGGTTTCCGTCCCCCCGACCACTAGTACGTCGGTTCAGAACTTCCAGCGGGTCGAACCGCCCTCGTCACCCGCCGCGAGCACCGAGGTCGCGGCGCGCGGCTCGACGCGGTAGATGAACCACGGAGGCGGACCGAGGCCGGGCGCATTGAAGGGCGCGGTTATGCCGGTGCCCGACTCGTCGGGCGTGGCCGGCCAGCCGCCGCGGGTCGCGTAGATCTCGGCGATACGGGCGACGTCGTTCGGATTGGTGACCTTCTCGGCCGTGCCTTCAACGACCACGTCGAAGCCTTCGAGCGTGACGCTGACCGCGCAGCGCGGATCGCGCGCGATGTTCCTCGCCTTTTGGGTCTTGTCGGCGGTCTGGAACCAGAACGTGGCGCGGTCCCACAGCGCGCCGACGGCGGTGACGTGTGGGGTGCCATCGGGATTGAGTGTGGTGAGCCAGGTTGTGTACCGCGGTGGGGCGTTGTCGAGGCTGAGGAACTCGCCCTTGTCGAGTTGCGCGGCAACGTCGCTCCATTCCTGCACCGGCTTGTCAGACGGCGAATCGATGTTTTTCGCTTCCATGCCCGGGTACTACCCCGGCCCCAAGTCGCGCTGAAGCACGCCCCGTGCAGACGTTTCTTCCGTTTCCCGACTTCCGCGAAACGGCGCGCGCGTTGGACCGGCGGCGCCTCGGCAGCCAGCGCGTCGAGGCCATGCAGTTATTCAACGCGCTGACCGTTCCCGGGCACGGCTATCGCCACCATCCGGCGGCGAAGATGTGGCAGGGATGTGAAGAGGCGATCGTCCGCTACACGCTCACGATGTGCGACGAGTGGACCAAGCGTGGATACGGCGACACCGTCGCCGGCACTATCACCGACAACGCGCGCGACCGGCTTGGGCTTGAGAAAGTGCGCACGCAAGCACAGCTTGCGCGGGCGCGGAAGTTGCCGACGTGGCTGGGCGATCCTGAGTTCCATCGTTCGCACCAGTCCAACCTGATGCGCAAAGACCCGGATCACTACCGCGAGTTCTTCGGAGACGTTCCGATGGATCTCGAGTACGTCTGGCCGACAAAGCGGGAGGCGTAGAGAAAGCGCTATTCGATCGTGATATCGCCGGAGCGTGTGGCAATCGCGAATCGGCGCGGGCCGGATTCGCCACCGACCAACCGCAACTGCGGGGCGTCGGCCCCGACCCATTCGCGAATTCGTTGCGCATCGCCGCCTAGCTCGACCCAGGCAATGCTTTGCGCATCGCTCCGATGGACGATCGCGGTCCGCGCGGGGTGGTGTTCGTCGAGCGCCCACGTGATGAAGAAAGGGAACCCGTGGCCGAGAGTGCCGTCCATACCGATGAGCTCCCACGACAAGACGTGTCCGTCGGGTCGCGTGCGCGACATCGCGACGGGCGACGAACCGGTCCGCTTGATTGTCGCGGCGGCGTCAGAAGTGCGAAGACATACCGCGACCAAGCCTTCGCCAACTTCGGCCAAGTGATGGGAGAGAAACTGGCCCACGGGATTACCCGCGGCCTCGTCGCCATCGACGACCGCGACGAGTTCGACGTAGTCGTCGCCTAGCGGCACAATCGAATTCGCGGTGCCAAGCCCATCGTGCCGACCGCCAGCCACGGCGATCAGGCCGTAGTCGGACGCGTACCGGCGCGCCGCCTCCTCGAGGTTGGCGACTGCCACCATCACATGGTCGATCGTCGGCATGGTCCGAACGTTAAGACGCTGAGTCGGCCACAGGCTGCGGCCCTGGCGTTCGCACATCGTGTTTGCAAAAATGACGGGCGCGGGACGAACGAGAGAGCGAGGAGACCATGCTCAAGAAGGCGTTCGCGTTCACGGCGGTGCTCGGCTGTGTGTTGGCGGTGCCGGGCGCGGCGTTCGGCTTGCCCGGGATCGGCCATCGCGGCTTTGCGGGCACACCTGGCACTGACGGTGGGGACGGCACCAGCGTCAACCATCCGGTGTTGTTCATCGGCGTTCTTGGTCCGTGGATCGATGCGGTCGTAATCCCCGCCAGCGACGGCCTCGCCCCGGGCGGGGACGGCGGCGACGGCGGCGACGGCGAGGACGGGTTCGCCTTTGGTGGCCCCGGCGGAGTCGGTGGCGCGGGCGGCCGCGGCGGTGACGGCGGCAACGCTTCGACCAGTTCCTCCACCCTCATTCCCGGGACTGGAACGTTGACGGCTATTGGCGACGTGACCGGCGGTGCGGGTCTCCTCGGCGGCAACGGAGGACGCGGCGGTGACGGCGGCGACGCGTTCGTGTTCGCAGGTGACGGTGGCGACGGTGGCGCGGGCGGGGACGGAGGCGACGGTGGCGACGCGAGCGCGACAGAGTCCGTGATTGTTGTCAACGGCGACGCGATCGCCAACGCAATTGCCACTGGTGGTGACGGTGGCGACGGCGGCGACGGCAACAACGGCGGCCTGGGCGGGACGGCTCTGTTCCGTGGCGGCGACGGCGGCGCCGGCGGGCGCGGCGGTGACGGCGGCGAGGGCGGCCGCGCCGATGGGCTTTCAGACGCGCACACGCTTGGGAGCGGCAGCACATCGCAACTTGTGAAGCTCGTTACTGGTGACGGCGGCGACGGTGGCGACGGTGGCGACGGTGCCGACGGTGGATGGGGAATCATCGGTGGCAACGGCGGGCGCGGCGGTGACGGCGGCGAGGGCGGTGACGGCGGCGGCGCCAGTAGTCGCGCATCCGGCTCAAGCCAGACAGGGAACGTCGTCCAGCTTCAGATCACTTACACCGGCAGCCCGGGCGCCGATGGGAACGGCGGCAACGGGGGCAACGGATCGGACGGCTTCCTCGTCGGCGGCAACGGCGGCGATGGCGGCAATGGCGCGACCGGTGGCGATGGCGGCGATGGCGGCAGCGGCTTCCTCGTGGGTGGCGCGGCCGGCTCGGGCGGCACCGGTTCGACCGAGCCTGACGGTCAGGACGGCGCGGAGGGCGGAGGCTTGCTCAACTCAATCGACCACACGTTCGGAACCAACACCGCCGGCCCCACACGCACCGCCCTCAGCAGCCTCGGCTCTTTCGGTGGAGGCGTAGGCATCTAGACATCCGGGACAACCGAGTGAGTGAGTGAGTGAGTGGGCGAGGCGGTGTGTGAGTTCAGGACATGTGCAAGGCGTTGCGCGAGTCGAGTTCGGGACATCGGAAAGGTTGAGGGTCCACCGCTGAGCACGTTGTGGCTGGTGGCGTGCGCGGATGTTGCGTCGCGCCGTGGTCGTGTCGGTCACCGTCGAAGGACTCAGCCAAGCCGAAGCGGCTCGCCGCTACGGCGTGTCGGCGGCCACGGTGTCGCGCTGGGTCGCCCGTTACAACGCGGGGGGCGACGCCGCGTTCGAACCGCGATCGCGCCGCCCGAAATCGTCGCCGACCGCGCTTGGCGATGACGTCGTCGCGTTGATCATTGGCCTACGCGACGAGCTTGTATTCGATGGCCTTGACGCCGGGCCCGACACAATCGCGTGGCATCTCGAAAGCCATCACCACACAAAGGTGTCAACCGCGACGATCCGACGGAAACTCATCGCCGCGAAACGCATCACTCCCGAACCGCGCAAACGCCCGCGGTCGTCCTACATACGGTTCGAAGCCGCGCTACCGAATGAGACCTGGCAAACCGACTTCACGCACTGGCGTCTCGCCGACGGGACCGACACCGAAGTGTTGACGTGGCTCGACGACCACTCACGCGCCGCCCTCTCCGTCACCGCGCACACGCGGGTGACCGGCAACATCGTGCTCAAAACATTCACCGAAACCGCCGAAAACACGGGCTATCCGGCCTCGGTGCTTTCCGACAACGGCATGGTCTACACAACGCGGTTCGCCTGGGGACGCGGCGGACGCAACCAACTCGAGACCCTGCTCGGCGTGCTCGGCATCGAACAAAAACTCTCGCGACCCAACCACCCGACCACCTGCGGCAAAGTCGAACGCTTCCAACAAACCATGAAGAAATGGCTCACCGCGCAAGCACCCGCCGAGACGATCGAACAGCTCCAAGAACAACTCGACAAGTGGCTTGTGATCTACAACCACCAACGACCACACAAATCGCTCGGCCGGCGAACCCCCGCCGTCGTCTACAACCTGCGACCCAAAGCAACACCACGCGGCGGCGCAGGCATCCACATCCGAGTCCGCACCGACACCGTCGACACCGCCGGCCACGTCTCGTTACGACGCGCCGGACGCATGCACCACATCGGCATAGGTCGCGCCCACAAAAGCCAACCAGTCCTACTCCTCATCGCCGATCTCGACATCCGCGTCGTCCACCGCGACACCGGCGAACTCCTCACTGAAATCACCCTCGACCCCAACCGCAACTACCAACCACAACCCAAAAAATGACAAAGGCCCGAACCACTGAGGGTTCGGGCCTTGCAGATGTCTTGCAACATCACACAGAGTGGGCGAGGCGGGACTTGAACCCGCACATCCTTTCGGACACAGGAACCTGAATCCTGCGCGTCTGCCAATTCCGCCACTCGCCCGAGTGGAGCGCTCAGGGTAGCGGACGACGCCGAATCAACTTGCGCCGCGGCTAGGCCGAGTTCCGGCGCCAGCCACCCGACAGCGACCACTTCGCGCCGGCCGCGAGGCGAGCCGCACAATTCGCGCTTTGGTAGGAGGCTTGTCGGGAGCTCAGGGAGGCGACGACCGCGACCCCGTCGAGCACGATGGGCTGTCGCACGCCGTTGAGGGTCTGCTCCTGGTGCAAGTGGCTCCCGTCGGCGCGCCCCGTCCGTCCGACGCGTCCGACGACCGTCGTGCTGTTCACGGGCTGGCCCGTCGTCACGTCGACGGACGAGAGGTGGGCGTACAACGTCTTCCAGCCTCCGCCGTGATCGATCGTGACCATGGTCCCGTAGCCGGCGTTCTGGCCGACCGTCGCCACGCCGTTTCCGCCGGCCAAGACCAGTTGACCGAAGTCGGCCTCGCCCGAGCCTGGAAGGTTCCAGTCCACAGCGAATTTCGGGTGACCCGCGTACGTCCGAGCGAACCACACCTGTCCACAGCTGAACGGCGATCGGACAGTCGGCCGCGTGTCCGCCAGCCCCGCACGGGCGTGCGCGACGCCCGCCACGCCCAGCAGTACAACGGCAACGAGAAGCCGCCCAAACCGTGTGCGGACGCGCGGCAAGAGACCGCTCGTTGTGTGCCCCATGCCAGAAAGTCTGGCGGCGGGGGTGGCAAAAGGGAAATCGCGCCCGGTTTATGCCCCTACACCAGCGGGAACGTCGCCTTCGAGCGCGACCCGCAGCATGTTGCGGCGGGCGTCGCCGAAGTCACGCAGGGCGTAGTGCATGGTGCAGCGGTTGTCCCAGAAGGCGAGGTCGCCGGCCTCCCACTTCCAACGCACCATCCCGTCCGGGCGAGTCGCCACGTCTTGGATCACGTTGAGGAGAGCGTCGGATTCCGCGCGCTTCAGCCCGTCGATCTTGATCGTGAACAACGGGTTCACGAACACGCTGCGCTTGCCAGTCTCGGGGTGCACGCGCACGACGGGGTGGTGCGAAGGCGGCGCGGCCGCATTCGCCATCGTCGCGGCTCCGCCGGTCTTGTCACGCGTGGCGAAGAACCCATCGGCTTTCGCCGAGCTGTGTGTCGCGGTGAGGGTGTCGAGGAATGACTGCAGCGTGGGGGACAGCGCTTCGTACGCGGACACCATGTCCACCCACACGGTGTCGCCGCCGACGTCGGGCACGATCTCGGCGTGCAACATCGCGCCGAGTGGCGGACGCTCTTGGTAGGTGAGGTCGCTGTGCCACACGTCGGCGCGCGCGCCTTCCTCCGAGTCGAGGGCGAGCACTTCAGGATGACCCTCGACCGCGGGCTCTACTGGATGCGCGGGCGTAGGTTCACCGAAACGCGTCGCGAGTTTCGTGAGGTCGGCTGCGTCGAGCGACTGGCCCCGGAAGAACAACACCTTGTGCTGCAACAGGGCGGCGCGGATCTCGGCGACGGTTGCGTCGTCGATGCCGGGTTCGAGCACCACGCCGCTCACCACAGCACCGAGGACAGGGGTGACGCGTGCGACGTCGATTGCGGCCATAGGCCTAAGGCTACCGAGGCCGTGAGGTGAGCAAGCTGGCGGCGAGCGCGGCGCCGAGCAGCACCAGCGCGGTGGCGATCGCGATCGCGAGAGGCAACCAGTACCAAATGTCGCCGTGACCCTCGCGTGTCGCGGCGGCGACCGACGCCGCGAAGTCAGGCGTGGCGGCCACGAACTTGTAAACACCGGCGGCCGAGCCCTTCGGTCCGCCAAACGTGGCGAGGTTCACGTACAACTCGTGGGCGTCGTCTTGGCCGAAGGACAACACGAAGTTGCCGAAGCCCGGCCCCCTGTCCTTGTCGCCCGGCATCGTCACTTGCAGTTCGGTCTGCTTCCACTTGTCCGGTCCCTCAGTGGCGGCACCGAAGATTTCGCCGTCAGGCTTGAGGCGGTCGCGCGCGTAGTCGCCGAACACATACATGCCCTGGAGTGCGGGCAACTTCGTGCCGCGGTACACGTAGCCGCCAATCACGACCGAACCGAGAATCTCGGTGTGGTTGTAATCAAGAACCGGGTCGATGAGCGGCGCGCCGTTGGCGCCGGTCGACGGGCACGTCGCGGGCGGGTTCGACGGGCTCGCTGGGTCGAAACAGTGCGTGCCTTCCTTGATGTGCCAGCCGTAGTTGCCGCCGAGGATGACGTCGTCGATCTCTTCGAACCGGTCCTGTCCCGCGTCGCCCGCGTAGAGATGGTGGTCGCCGCCCGCGTCGAAACTGAGGTGGTACGGGTTGCGGAATCCGTTGGCGTAAATCTCAGGCTGGGCGCCGTCGCTCCCGTCGGCATACGGGTTGTTCTTGGGGATGCCGTACTGCTTGTCGCCGGTGCGCGTGTCGACATCGATGCGCATGATGTCGCCGAGCACGTTCGTGAGATCTTGCGCGTTGCCTTGCGGCACGGTGTGTCCGAGGCCGACGTCGTTGGCGTTCCCGCCGTCGCCCATCGGTATGTAGAGGAATCCGTCGGGCCCGAACGCGATGTGGCCCGAATTGTGGTTGGCCTGCGGATGGTCGATTTCCATCAGCACACGTTCTGTGGTCGGGTCGGCGATGTTCTTGTTGCTCTTGGTCACCCGGAACTCGGACAGATGAATGGTGCTGCTCCAGCCCGCGGGCGCGCCCGGTCGCAGTGGCGCGTTGTACCAAACGTAGAAGCGCCCGTTGTCTTTGAACTTGGGGTGGAACGCCAAGCCGAGCAGTCCCCGCTCGTCGTAGTCGGGCGTGGGCGGAACAAGCTTGTCCTTGATGTCGAGGAACGGCAGTTTCTGCTTCCTGCCGTCCTTCACGATGTAGATCTGGCCGACCTGGTCGACGATGAACAGCCGACCGCTGCCGTCGCCCGCGCCCGTCGTAAAGACCGGCGCGACGAACCCGTCCGCCACCTTCTGCAGCGTGACCGCGACACCTTTCGGCGCGCGGGTGGATACCCGGCTCGTCGCGATCGGCGTGTTCGGGTCGACGCCGATCGCGAACTTGCCGTTCATGAACGGGTGAATGTCGCACTGGAAGTAGAACGCACCGGCGGGCAGCGCGGGCACCGCGTAGTTCGCCGCGGATTGCTTGGGCACGTAGGCGCCGGTGAACAGCGCCGCCCCGCCTTTCTTCTCGTAGATGGACAGGTTGTGCGAGAACAAGTCCTGGTTCGTCAGCGTGATCGTGAACGGTGTGGTCGCGGGAGCGGCGTAACAACCGTGGTCGAAGGCGTTGCCGGTGGTGATCACACTGACTTGGGTGCCGAGCGGCGCGGGGCAATCCGCGGCGGCGCGGCCGGCCGCGGTTGTGGCCGTTGTCGCCGCGGTTGTGGCCGTTGTCGCCGCGGTCGTCGTCGTTGTCGACTCGGTCGTCGCCGGAGCCGTGGTCGTTTGCGCCCGCGCCGGGGCCGGCGCCGCGATCGCCAAGGCGACACCGACTGTCATGAAAATTGCTGCGAGGCGTCGCACAGTTCTTCCTTCTGCAGAAGTCAGGCCTGCGATACCCGCGGCGCGCGGGTTCAAACCTGCGAGGCAAACTTGGTCCGTGGCCGACGTTCTCATCGCCCCCGCCGTGGACGCCGCGGTCGAGCGAGTTCAGCTGGACGACACGTCGTGGGTGGACGTGTCGCGGGGTTGGCTCGAGGGCGCAGACGAACTGTTCGAGGCCTTACTGCGTGATGTGAACTGGCAGTCGTCGCAGTTGTTTCGGTACGAGAAGTGGATCGAGGAACGCCGCCTCGGATCCTTCTGGTCGCGCGGCCGGCCGCTGCCACACCCGGCCTTGGCCGGCGTCCACAAAACCTTGCAGCGGTCGTACGACGCGACCTTCAACGGCTTCGGGATGATCCAGTACCGCGACGCCAGCGACGGGCAGGCGTTCCATCGCGACACCGATATGCGCTGGCTCGACGACACGATTATCGCAATCCTCACGCTCGGCCAGAAACGCCCGTGGCTGCTGCGGCCTCGATCGGCGCGACACACGCTGGCCGAAGGACGCGGGGCGACGCATGACCTGTCCCCCGGCAGCGGCGACCTCATCGTCATGGGCGGGGCGTGTCAACAGAACTGGGAACACTCGGTGCCGTACCTCAACAAGATGGGCGTCGGCGTGCGCATCTCGTTGCAGTGGCGCTTCGCCCGCAAAGTCGGCCGGCCATTCATGGGCCCAGGCTTCAACGCCCCCGTCACCTACTCGTAAGCAACGCTCGAACGTCGTCGACTACCTGCGCTCTGCCGTTTGCCGTAAGGGTTTCGGCGTACGCAACGCGGCGAAACCGCCAACCGGCCGCCTCGAGCTTGCGCTGCCGGCGTCGGTCGCGGTCCCGCTGTGTTCGCGTGCTGTGGAAGGCGGCACCGTCGGTTTCCACGGCAACCATCTCGTCGACGAATGCGTTGTCGAGTTCGAACGGCTCGCCATCGACGACCGCTGGATAGTTCCGTACAAACGTCGTCAGGCCGCCCCGCCGCAGCAAATGCGTGGTGCGGATCTCGAACACGTTGCGCGCCGGTCGACCCAGCGGCCGCTCGTGCATGACCTGCCACAACAGCTTGCACCCGCGCACCCCTCGCCCGCCTTCGCGCACGAGCGCGACGTAAATGCGCTCCTCCGTGGTCTTGCGCTGCAATAAGGCGGACTCCACCCCCCGTTCCAGTGCTTCCCGGCCCAAGACCGAGGCCAGGTCGATGAGCGTGCGCTCGATCGATGTCACCCGAATGCCGTCGAGCCTGCGGACCCCCGTCACAGGTCGCCGCGACCGATACACATGGACGCCGCGAAGGGAGGGTTGTCGAGTCCACGGCGTTGTGACTTCGACGCCTGCTTCCTCGACATCGAGGCCATGCAGGCTTGCTGCAGTTCGATGTGAGGCAACGGCATCGGTGAAAGCGAGAAGGGCGGCGCGCACCAGCTGCAGCCACGAAGGAGTGGCCGCGCCGTGCAAGTAGACGCCTGACTGTGGTCGCTGCCACAACAGTCGCCGTGCTCGGCCAGCCGAGACGCGGTCGCTCGCCCCCGCGCGAAGGGCGTCAGCGCGCGTGAGCAGGTCGTCTTGCCCCGCCGCCGTCTCCGCCAGACGCTTCTCCACGGCGAGCCGCTTCTCTACCGCGACCTCTTCCATGGGACGCGATCCTGTCCCCGGGGTGTGACACACACCTTTCTGTGTTGGTTTTTGAACCCGGCCGGTGCAAAAACCAACACAGAAAGGGGAACGGGCGACGTGGGGGAGCGGCGGAATCAAGGGCGCACACCTCCGAACTAGCGTTGTCGCTACCCATGGGACTGCAGCAGGTCGAGCGCCGGCTCGAACGCCTCGTCGAAGGGGTGTTCTCTAAAGCCTTTCGAGGCGGGCTTCAGCCCGTCGAACTTGGCCGTCGCCTCACACGTGAGGTCGACGCCCACCGCACGGTGTCGGTGCGCGGCACCGTGGCGCCCAACCACGCCGTGATCACGCTCAGCGAGATCGACGCGGAACGCTTCGAGCCCTTCGCCGACGCGCTCGTCCGCGAACTCGAAGAGGCCATGCGCGAGCACGCCCGCGATCGCACGTACCGCTTCCTCGGTCCGGTGAAAGTCGAGCTGTACCAAGACCCCGACTTCAAGAAGGGCGAGTACACCCTCGTCGTCGAAGTGCGCCAGGGCCCCGGGGGTCTGCCGAGTGCCGCGCTCGTCCTGGGGGATGGCACCCGCATCGCGGTAGGCGAGGACCCCGTCATCATCGGCCGCGCGCCAGAGTGCGACGTCGAACTCGCCGACTCCACCGTCAGCCGGCGTCACGCCGAGGTCGTGCGCGACGGTGACGCCTGGTTCATCCGCGACCTCGGTTCCAGCAACGGCACCAAGCTCAACGGTGCTGGTGTGGTCGACCAGATGTTGCACGACGGCGACCAGATCAAGCTCGGCTCGGTCACCCTCGGGTTCGAGACCTCGTAGCCAGATGCCAGACAGCCTCCTCACCGTCCTGCGGCTTTTGCTGCTCTCTCTGATCTGGCTGTTTTTCCTGCGCGTGCTCGGCTTGCTCGCGGCGAAGCCCAAGCCCATGACGGCCGTGGCCGCGCCGCCCGTCACGTCAGGCATCAGCACGAGTGCGGCACCACCACCACCGAGCGGGCGCGGCGCGTCCAAGGCGTCGTTACGCGTTGTGAGCGCCGGCGAGATGGCCAACAGAGAGTTCACCGTCGGCGAGGAAGCCACGTTGGGCCGCGGCCAGGGCTGCCAGGTCCAGATCGCTGATTCGATGGTGAGCCAGTTGCACGCGCGCCTGTTCCGCAACGCGAAGGGCTTCCACATCGAAGACCTTGGTTCGACCAATGGCACGTACCTCAACGGTCGCAAGGTGGGCGGGCCTGCGAAGCTCAAAAAGGGGGACCGAATCCGCGTCGGCCCCATTGAGCTTGAGGTGCTCGGATGACCGCGCTGCGCACGGGAGCGGTCACCGACGTGGGCCGCGTCCGCACAAACAACGAAGATCAGATGCTGGTCACCGAGGCGCTGTTCGCGGTGGCCGACGGCATGGGCGGCCACGCCGCCGGCGAGGTCGCCGCGCTGGTCGCGGTCGACACGCTGCGCGACGAGTTCGCCAAGAACGCGACGGCCGAGGGCCTCGTAGATGCGGTGCGGGCGGCGAACGCGAAGGTCATCGAACGCGCCGAAGCCGACCCCGAGACGCGCGGTATGGGCACCACGGTGTGCGCGGCGGCGCTCGTGCCGAACGATGCCGGCGAGGACACGCTTGTGATCGTCAACGTCGGCGACTCGCGGGCCTACCTGTTGCGCGACGGTGAGCTGAGCCAGATCACCGAAGATCACTCGGTCGCCGATGAGTTGATGCGTGCCGGTCAGATGACCGAGGAGCAGGCCGCGGTAGACCGGCGCCGCCACGTACTCACCCGCGTACTCGGCATGGATGCCACCGTCACGCCCGACCGGTTCGACCTCGACCCCTTCCGCGGCGACCGCATCCTGCTCGCCAGCGACGGGCTCACGAACGAAGTGCCGGACGCCGAAATCGCGTCCATCCTTCGTCGCATCGAAGACCCCGGTGAAGCGGTGCGCGAACTCGCGCGGGTGGCCAAGAACAACGGCGGCGCCGACAACATCACGGTGATCCTGGTCGACGTCGCTGACGATGACGGCAAGGCGGAAACCGCATCCGCGGCGTTGGCCAAAGAGCCGCCTCGCCCGCGTGGGCTGATCACCGCGGCCGAGCGGGACTCGCAGCTGCGCAACCTCGACGCCGAGAGCAAGCCCGCGGTGGCCAGCCGGTCGGCCTCGTTTGACGAGCCGACCCGGCCTCGACGCAAGCTGAAGATCACCGCGTTCGGGCTGGCCGTGCTGCTCGTGATCGCCGGTGCCGTCGGCGCGTTCTTCTTCGTCGGCCGTGATTGGTACGTCGGCGAGTACAGGGGCAACCTCGCGATCTATCGGTCCGGCAATGCCCTCATCAACGAAGAGCGCGTCGAGACCTTCGATGACAAGCCCGTGAGCGCGCTGCCGGGCGCCACTCGCCGCCGCGTCGCCGAAGGCCTGCCGTTCGGCTCGAAGAGCGAAGCGGAGGCGTACATTCGCCGGCAGTCGACGACTACCACGACCACTACGACACCGCTCATCGTGCCAACGACGGTCCCCGGCACTCCGCCGAGCACCGTCACGCCCACCACCGCCAAACCGTGACCACACCCGCTCTGCCGCGTACGAGCGCGGGTGTCGGCCTCAGCTTGCTCATGGTCGCAGCCGTGATCGTCGGCGCGGCGTACGCGCTCGCCGGCCTCGGTGAAACGGCGAGCCTTCCTGCGAACCTGCTGCCGTTCTTGCTCGTCATCTTCGGGCTGATGGCCGCGGCCTACTTCGCGATGCGACGGCTCGCACCGAACGCCGAGCCAACGCTCGTGCCGATCGTCGCGTTGCTTAACGGCCTCGGCTACGTCGTGATCGCGCGGCTCAACCAGGACCTCGCCGCGAACCAGGCCACGTGGACGGGCGTCGGCGTCGCCGCGTTCGTCGTGACCTTGCTGTTCGTTCGCCGGGCCGCCGACCTCGAGCGCTACCGCTACCTGCTTGCGCTCGGCGGCATTTTTCTGTTGCTCGCACCGCTCATGCCCGTGCTCGGCAGTACGAAGAACGGCGCGCGCCTGTGGCTCGAGCTGGGTCCGTTCAGCTTCCAGCCCGGTGAGCTGGCCAAGATCGCGCTTGCCATCTTCTTTGCGAGCTACCTCGTGGAGCGGCGCGAAATCCTGTCCCCCGGAAGCCTTCCGGGCGACGCGCTGGCGGCGCGTGCTCGCGCCATCGGCCCGTTGGTTGGCGCGTGGGCGTTGTCGATCATCGTGATGGTCGCCGAGAAGGACCTCGGTTCCTCCACGCTCTTCTTTGCGCTGTTTGTTGCAATGCTGTGGGTGGCGGCGGGCGGCTACCTGTGGCCGCTGATGGGCCTGTCCATGTTCGCAATGGGCTCGCTCATAGCGTGGAACGCCTTCGGCCATGTCAAAGAGCGCGTCAGCATCTGGATCGACCCGTGGGCCAAGGCGAGCAGCGACGGCTTCCAACTCGTGCAGGCCGCCTTTGCATTCGCGGCGGGCGGAGTGGTGGGGACGGGGCTCGCGCGCGGGTCACCCCAGAAGATTCCCGCCGTCGCGACCGACCTCGTGTTTGCGGCGATCGGCGAGGAGCTCGGACTCGTGGGCGCCGCGGCAGTGATCGCGGCCTTCGCGTTGATCGTGGTCATCGGTTTGCGCATCGCGCAGCGCGCCGAGCGCCCCTTCGAACAACTTCTCGCCGCCGGCCTCACCACGATCGTGGGCGTCCAAAGCTTTCTCATCATCGGCGGTGTCACGCGGCTGTTGCCGCTCACGGGTATCACGCTGCCGTTCGTGTCCTACGGCGGCTCGTCGATCATCGCGAACTGGATCCTGATCGCGTTGCTGTTGCGCATCTCGAGCGGCGACCGGCTCGACAAGCCGGTGCGGTCCACGGTTTCGTCATCGAGGCGGGCGCGATGACCGAGCGCATCCGCCGGCTCGGTCTTATTCTCGGGGTCGGCTTCTGCCTGCTGCTGGCGGCTCTGACGCGTCTGCAAGTAGTCGACGCCGCGAAACTGGCGAGCGACCCGCGCAACACCCGCGCGCTCACCGCGGCGTTCAGCGCCGAACGCGGGCTCATACAAACGGCGGACGGTGTCTTGCTCGCGCAGTCGGTCCCGAGTGCGGACGAGTTCAAGCGGCAGCGCCAGTACCCCGAAGGTGCGTTGTACGCGCCGGTCACCGGCTACCTGTCCTTCACCTACGGGGCGGACGGCGCCGAGCGCGCGTTCAACGGCGACCTCATCGGCGGCGACCTGCCGGGCGGAGACAAGAGCCTGCGCGACCTGTTCAGCGGGGGTAACAAGAAGACCGAAGACGTCACCCTCACGATCGTGTCGGCCGTACAAAAGGCGGCGGCGGCGGCGTTGGGGAACCGACGCGGGGCCGTCGTTGCTCTCGATCCGACCAACGGCGCGATCCTGGCGATGGTCAATTTCCCGACGTTCGACCCGAACCCGCTCGCGGCGCACACGCAAGAGAACGTGCGCAATGCGTGGAATGAACTTCAAAGCAATCCGGCGCATCCGCTGCTTCCCCGCGGGTACCGCGAAACGTTCGCGCCAGGCTCGACGTTCAAGGTGGTCACATCGAGCGCCGCGTTTGACCGCGCCCCCGACCTGACCACGAAGACGTACCCGGTGCTGCGGCAACTTGACCTGCCTCGCACGGACAAGGACCTGCCCAACTTTGGTGGCAGCGCCTGCGGCGGCACCATCGCCGACTTGTTGCGGGTGAGTTGCAACACGGGCTTCGCGCAGGTGGGCCTTGACCTCGGCGGCGCCAACCTTTCGGCCGAGGCGAGCGCCTTCGGCTTCGGCGAAAAGCCTCCGTTCGACCTACCCGCCGCGGCGGTCAGCCACTTTCCCGATCCCGGGGAATTCGAGCGCAACGAGCCCGGCCTCGCGTTCTCGGCTATCGGTCAGCAGAACGTCACCGCGTCGCCGTTGCAGATGGCGCTCGTCGCCGCGGCGATCGCGAACAACGGCGTGATCATGCAGCCGCACGTGCTGAAAGAGGTCCGCGACGAGAAGCAAAACATCATCAAGAGCTACAACCCGAAGGAGTGGCGCAAAGCCACCTCGCCTGAGACCGCGGCGTCGGTGAAAGCGATGATGGTCGACGTCGCCGCCCGCGGCACGGCCACCCGCGCCCGGGTCAACGGCGTCACCGTCGCAGCCAAGACCGGTACGGCGCAGACGATCGGCAACAACGCGCACGCGTGGTTGATCGCGTTCGCGCCGGCGGAGGCGCCAAAGGTCGCAGTTGCGGTAATTGTCGAGAGTCAGCCCGGTTTGGGCGACGTCACCGGTGGTCGCATCGCCGCCCCGATCGCCGCCACCGTCATCGCGGCCGCCTTAGGGAAATAGAACGTGTCCAACTACCCTCTAGGCCTCCATGGCTGACCGTCCTGCGCCCATCTTTGGAGGCCGTTATCAGCTGCGCCGCCGCATCGCCCGCGGCGGCATGGCCGAGGTGTTCCTCGCGCACGACCGCATGCTGGACCGGCCGGTCGCGCTCAAGGTGCTCTTCCCGGAACTGTCGACGGATCCAAACTTCGTTGAGCGCTTCCGCCGTGAAGCCCAAGCGGCGGCCAACCTCAGCCACCCGAACATCGTGTCGATCTACGACTGGGGCGAAGAGCAGGGCACGTATTACATCGTGATGGAACTGGTGGACGGGCGTCCCCTGTCCACCATGTTGAAGGCCGAAGGCACGCTCCTCGCCGACCGCGCCGCGGACATCGGCGCCTCCGTTGCCTCGGCGCTCGCGTTCGCGCACAAGAACGGCGTGGTGCACCGCGACGTGAAACCCGGCAACGTGTTGATCGACGGCACCGGCGCTGTGAAGGTCGCCGACTTCGGCATCGCACGTGCGAAGGACTCGGTCGACGACAACCTCACGCAGACCGGCGCAGTGATGGGCACCGCGACGTACTTCTCGCCGGAGCAGGCGCAGGGCCTCGCCGTCGACGCGCGCAGCGACATTTACAGCCTGGGCGTGATGCTCTACGAGATGGTGTGCGGCAAGCCGCCGTTCTCGGGCAGCAACCCGGTCGCAGTCGCGACCAAACACGTGAGCGACGCGCCGCCACGTCCGACCACGGTGAACCCGAACCTGTCCACCGCGTTCGAGTCGATCATCCTCACCTGTCTCGCGAAGGATCCGGACGACCGCTACGCGTCGGCCGAAGACTTGCGCGCCGACCTCATTCGGTTCCGTCAAGGTCGGGCCGTGGCCGCGCTGCCCTACGACGATGACGACGACCCCAACGCCACGATGGCGGTGCCGCGCACCCGGGCGACGACGCGCGTCGTGCGCGATCCCGCCGCGACCACCGTGCAACGCGCGGTTGGCGGGGCCGGCGTGCCTCCCGAAGTCCGTCGGCGTACGGGCATGTACATCGTGCTGCTGTTCGCGCTGCTCGCGGCGCTCGGGGGGCTGTTGTTCCTGCTCGCCAAAGAAGTCGGCATCATCGGCGCGGGCACCACGACCAAAGTCGCCGTGATCAGTGTGATCGGTCAAGACCGCAACACCGCGACGCAGAACCTCGAGGCCGCCGGGTTCAAGGTCAAGGTCGATGAGGAGAACAACGCCGCCGACCCCGAGATCGTCTTCGACCAAGACCCGAAGGCGGGCGGGGAACCCGTCGCGAAGAACTCTGAAGTGACCATCAAGGTGTCGCTCGGCGCCGCGCAGGTCGAGGTGCCCGACGAGCTCGGTAAGAACGTCGAGGCGGCGCGCAGCGCGCTCGAAGCGAAGAACTTCAACGTCACGGTCAGCAACAAACCCGACACGGCCCCGGCCGGCGAAGTGATCGACCAGACCCCGTCCGGTGGCAGCAAGGTGGCCGAAGGCTCGACGGTCACGCTCACCGTGTCGTCGGGCAAGCAGTCCTTCGAGGTGCCCGACGTCGTCGGCAAGTCCGAGGATGATGCCGTCGACGCGCTGCGCAACGCGGATGGCGCGTTCAAGGTCGCGACCAAACACGTGCCGTCGAACACGGTGGACAATGGCGACGTCATCAGCAGCGACCCATCCGCCGGGACCAACGCGGCCAAGGGTTCGACGGTCACCATCACAGTGTCGAGCGGGCCCGAGAAGGTCGACGTGCCCAACGTGATCGGTCAGAGCGAAGCGTCGGCCAAGGCCGAATTGATCAGCGCGGGCTTCAAGGTGACCGTCGTGAACCAGGCCACCGTCACGCCGGCCGACGATGGGCTCGTAATCGATCAGGACCCGAACGGCGGCACCAGCGCGGTCAAGGGTTCGACGGTCACCATCACCGTCGCCGAGTAACTACAGGCTGGCGAGCCAGGTGCGCATCAGGTCGTGGCCCACGGTGGTGAGGATGCTCTCGGGGTGGAACTGCACGCCCTGAATCGGGAAGCGCTTGTGGGCCACGCCCATGATCACGCCGTCTTCGGTCGACGCCGTGACGTCGAGTTCGTCGGGCATCGACGCCGGGTCGATGACGAGCGAGTGGTAGCGCGTCGCTTCGAACGGGTCGGCCAAACCGGCGAATACGCCGTGTCCTTCGTGGCGTACCCAACTGGTCTTGCCGTGCATGATCGTGGGCGCGCGGACGATTTGTCCGCCGAACACTTGACCGATGCATTGATGGCCGAGGCACACGCCGAGGACCGGCGTGGTGGGACCTAGCTCTTCGATCACGGCATTGGAGATGCCGGCTTCATTGGGTGTGCCCGGCCCCGGTGAGATCAAAATCCCGTCTGGCTCACGGGCTGCGAGCTCGTCGACGGTGATCTCGTCATGGCGAAAGACCGTCGGTTCCGCGCCCAACTCACCGAGGTATTGCACGAGGTTGTAGACGAAGCTGTCGTAGTTATCGATTACGACAACGGCGGCGCCCATCGAGCGAGTTTAGGAAGGCGTGTGCGGGTGTCGGCAACGCTTGCGACTTCACTGCGACCGGCTCGCGACCGTCGCTCCGTACGGTTTGTCCCGATGCGTAGGGGAATCGACCGGAGGGCCCCACGCGCCCGACCTATAACGTTGCTACGTGCAGCTTCGACTGCTTGGGGGGCTGGGTCTGGTTATCGATGGTCGCTCGCTGCCCATCGCCGGACGGAAGGAGCGGTTGTTGCTCACCCTCCTCGGCCTTGAGGCCGGCCGCGAAGTGAACCAAGACCGCATGATTGACGCGCTTTGGGGTTCCGAGCCGCCGCGCACCGCGGTGAAAAGCCTGCACTCGCACGTGTGGCGCCTGCGCAGCGCGCTCGTCGCGTCGGAGCTCGGCGTCGAGGTACGACGCGGGTCGCTCGGCTACTGCCTCGAGATGCCGGCCGACGCCGTCGACACCAACGTCGTCATGCGGCTGGCCGACGAGGGCCGTCAGCACGCGGCCCGGGGCAATCACACGGCGGCCGTGGCCGCGTTCGACGACGCGTTGTCCTACTGGCGCGGTCCGAGCCTCGGCGAGTTCGCCGACGAGCAGAGCCTGATGGGCGAGGCGGCCCGGTTCGACGAATTGCGCGCCGCGATCAGCGAGGAACGCCTCGAAGCGCGCCTCGCGCTCGGACAGCACAGCGCCGTCATCGGCGAACTCGAGTTGCTGTGTGCGGAGTTTCCTTTCCGCGAACCCCTCGCGGCGCTGCGCACACTCGCGCTGTACCGCGCCGGTCGACAGGCCGAGGCGCTCGCGGTGCTCCAGGATCTCCGTAACCGGCTGCGCGACGAGTTGGGGCTTGAAGCGAGCCCGCCCCTTAACGACCTCGAACACGCGATCCTCGTGCAGAGCCCGTCGCTCGGATGGGCCGGCGATACGCCCACGTTCAGCTCCGACAATGCGTTGCGCGTGATGTTGGTGGACGATCACCCGTTGTGGCGACAGGCAGTGCGCGCGATCCTCGAACGCGATGGGGACGCCGTTGTCGTCGCTGAGGCCGACGATGGTGAGGCGGCCGTTGCGACCGTGATCGAAGCGAAGCCCGAACTCGTGCTGATGGACTTGCACCTGCCGGGCATGGGCGGGGTGGAGACGACGCGGCGCATCATGGAAACGCTTCCTGACACGCGCGTGCTCATGCTGTCCGCTTCGGAGGACCAGGCGGATGTCGTCGACGCGCTGCGCGCCGGCGCGTATGGATATGTCCTCAAGACGGGCGACGGACAGGCAGTCGTGGATGCCGTGCGCCGCGTCGTCGCCGGCGAAGCGGTCTTCAGCGCATCGTTGTCATCGGTCGTCCTCGCCGAGCTGCGGCGACCCCCCGTCGGATGAGCGCACTCGACTCCCGCAAGAGCGCGGCCGACGTTGTCGGCGACATCACCCACGACGCCCGCGGCGCGCTCGGAACGATCCGCCTCGCGGTGACCACCGTGCTCGAGGACGGCGCCGATGCGGACCTGCGTAACGAACTGTTGCGGGCCGCCGACGCCGAAGCGCTTCGGCTCGTCGCCGACCTGTCGGCCGTGCCTGCGGTTGTGGCGGTCTGCACCGACGATTCACCGGTCGAGCCGGTCGACCTGACCGCCGCGCTCCACGGCGCGGCGCAAGAGGTGCGCGCCTTCAATGTCGAGGTGCAGGTCACGGCCGACGCGCCGCTGCTGACGCTCGGCCGGGCGTCGAGCGTCGCTGCGGTGCTGCCCGCGTTGCTGCGTTTTGGCGCCGCCCGCGGGGCATCCGAGATCAGTGCGGTCGCGAATGCCGGCATTGGTCGTCGTGCGCTTCGTTGGCGCCGACCTCCGCGGGCCGGTCGTCATGCACCTGCTCGCCGCCTTCGACGGACTCGTCGAGAGCTCGGTCACGCAGGACGGCTTCGACGTGCGACTGGTCACGGTGACGCAGTGAAGGTGAAGGTGTTGGTCGTCGAGGATTCGGACGTGGGCGGCCGCACGCTGGTCACCGTGCTGTCCGCGGCGGGCTACGACGTGCGTTGGGAGTGCACCGGCGCCGCCGCTTTGGCGGCGCTGGCCGAATGGGACCCGGCCACGATTGTGCTGGACCGCCGTCTGCCGGACGCCGACGGCGCACTGATTGCCACGCAGTTTCGTGCCCCCGCGCGACGCGTCGTGGTGCTGTCGGGTGAAGCGGCGCCGAAGGGCGTGCGCGGAGTGGATCGGTGGCTGGTGAAGCCCGTCTCCAATCGTGAGCTACTCGGTGCGATCGCCGGCGACGTCTCGTGATCAGGGTCGTAGTTGTCGACGACAACGCCGCAGTGCGTCTATCGCTCGCACGCGGTTTTGCCGCGCAGAGCGACATCGAACTCGTCGGCGAAGCCATCGACGGAGAGAGCGCAGTGTCATTGCTCCAAGAGCTGACGACCGACGTGATCGTGATGGATCAGCACATGCCGAACTTGTCTGGCCTCGCCGCGACGGCGCGCCTGCGCGACCTTGGCATTCTCACTCCGGTCGTCATCCTCACCGCCGATCCGCGCGTCGCGACCAACGAGATCGACCTCACCGATGTGGGCGTGTTGCTGAAGGGTGACGCGGGAATCGCTGAGACGGTGAGCGCCGTCAGGACGGCGGCGCGTGCGTCGTAGCGCGGCCGCCAAAGCTGTCGCGGCGGGTTTGGCCACTATTGCGCTCCTGGCCGTGTCTACCGCCGCGGGCAGCACGGTGCCCGCGACGGCGCGGTTGTCCGGCTTTCCCACACCGAAAGGCGTCGACTTTGGCGCCAGCCCCACCCGCCAGCTTGCGCCGGTCGAAGCGAACTTCATCGAGCGGCAACTCGGGTTTGCGCCCGACGCGCTGTCCGGTGGTGGCAGTGCGGCGCGGCCCGATGCGAACAAGCAGTTCGCCTGCGTCAACGGTCACCAGACCGACGACCCGCTCTCGCCACCGTGCAACAACGCCGCGATTACTACGAACGCGGGCGCAACGTACCAAGGAGTGACCAGCGACGAGATTCGCGTCGCGGTCGTCGCGTTCGGTAACAACGACTTCCCATGCGGAGGAGTCAGGTGGCCTCCGTGCACCGGGCAGAACATCCGTGCGCCGTACGACACGTGGTTCGACCTCGACAAGCCGCAGAGCCGCGACTTGGTATTCGCCCGCGGGATGAAGGACTACGCGGAGTATTTCAACGCTCGGTTCCAAACCTACGGGCGACGCGTGCACTTGTTTCTCTACTTCTTCGATAGCGCCCACTACTACGCCAGGGAAGAGAGCAAGCAGCAGGCGAAGCGGGTCATCGATGCGCTACATCCGTTCGCGGCAGTAATCGAGAGTCCGCAATTCTCCGAGCACCTCTCGAGTGAGTTCGCGCGGCGCGGGGTCCCGGTGTTCACGGATCTGTGGTCGCCGGCCCAGCGCGGCTCGTACTACGCGCGGTACCCCAACAAGCTGTATGGCTACTGGCCGACCATCGAGCAGACGGCCGACAGTTTCGCGAGCTACGTGTGTCAGAAGGTCATCCCCAACCCCGTATCCATCAGCGGCATACCCGGTGACAACGGCAAGCCGCGAAAGATCGGCCTGATCTGGGGTCAATACCACGACACGCTCGACGGTAAATGGGCGGCCGACGAGGTGCGCAAGCGCATCGAGGGGTGCGGCGGCCAGATCGCCGCGCAGGGCGCGTTCGCCAACGGCAACGGGTGCCACACGCGGGACTATCGCCACACTCCCGTTGCCGACCTCGAGGTCATGACGCGGTTTAAGGCGTTGGGTGTAACGACGGTGCTGTGGCCGACGTGCATCAGCACGGCGCTGGCGGACTCCGCCATGCATCTGCGGTACCACCCTGAGTGGATCGTGCTCGGTGACTACGAGTTCGACGCCAACGGTCCGGTATCGGCGGGGCGCGCAAGCGAACTCTTCGATCAGCACGCGGTGATCGTGACTCCGGCGACCGTCGAGCCGCCGTTGCACGAGAAGCGGTGCTACGACGCCATGCATACGGTCGATCCAAAAATCAGCGACTACGACGCGTTTTGGTCCTGCCGCAACTACGGGCAGTTCCGGCAACTGTTCTCGGCGATCCAAGTGGCGGGCCCGTCCCTCGGTCCCGCGTCAATGGGCCAGGGCATCCGTTCGTTGCCCGTCGTAGCGAGTACAGATCCGTTGACGCCGACGTGTTCGTACGCGTCGAACGACACCGCCTGCGTCAAGGACGCGATGGTCATGTACTGGGACGCGTCCAAGTCGACTCGCTACAACGGCGCGTCACCCAAGGGGTGCTGGCGCGTGCTGGAGAACGGTCGCCGCTATCTGCCCTGGACGTGGTCAGCAACCAACGTCGAGGTGGCGCGTCGACCGAGCGATCCGTGCAACGACCACGACAACGACTTCGATGACTTCACTCGGTTGCCCGACCGCTACCACGTAACGACGGGCATCCCGTTGCTTCCGGAGACCTTGCCGTGAGACGCACGTTCTGGTTGGTCGTCGTTATCGGATTGTTGTGCGCGTTCGCGTCACCGGCCGACGCGTATGCGCGCAACGCACTGCACGCATCGGTCGGGCATCCGGACTCTGAACAAAACCCGGCCTTCACCACCTCGCAGGACGGCGACCTCGAAAGCCTCGAGCATTTTTCGCCGAGCGACTGTCTCACCGTCACGGCCACCAGCTGCGACCTACTGGACCTTGAACTCACCCTGCCCCGGCCCAGCGTGACGAAGGACGTGGTGCTGGACGTCGAGCTGCGTTGGGACGACCGCGACGGGAACCAGGTGTGGCTGAGCGTCATGGAACGACGGAGCGCACCGGACGGCACCGAGTACGCCCAGATTGACTTGACGGGTGACTCGGGCAAGAGCCCGACCCGCGTGCAACTCGTGGATCCGGACCGTTCCGACTACGTCATTCGGGTGACGAACCGCCACGGCGTGAACCGCGGCTACACGATCGCGGCGCGGTTGTCGTTGGAGCCACTCGACCTTCCGGTCGACCATTCACTCGAGCCGTTCAGCGAACCGCAGGCAGCGTCGCCGTCTCGGTCACAAACGGACGGATCGAGCCCGAGTGGGGACGGTACGGGCGTCGGGAACCCGTTCCGCACCGGCGACGCGCTCGACGTGCACGCCGTCCCCGCCGCAGCCGGCAAGGCGGCACCGAACCGCGGCGTGCGGCCATGGCAGCTGGCGGTCGTCGCCACGCTCGCGTTGGCGATGGGTTTGGGCGCAGTCACCCGGCGCCGGGGCTGGCCCGCGGCGCGGCGTGTCTCGATCGGTGCGCTGACGGTGCGCGTGCGAGACGCGCGGTTGTTCTGGAAGCTGCTGATGCCGTTCCTCGTGATCATTCTCGTTGGCGGCATGACCGCGGCATTTCTCACGACCCGGTACCTGACGTCTCGCGCGTCCACGCAGCTCGACCAATCGTTGCTGCAGCGTTCGGTCAGCGCCGGCGGTTACCTGCGTGACAACGAAGCGAAGTTGGTCGATGCGCAGCGATTCGCCGCCAACGTCGCGGGCCTGCCCGAAGCTGTCGCCACGCGCGATTCGGCCAACGCCGCCGCGGCCATGGCCTCGGCGCTCGCGGTCAACCAAGACCTTGATCTGCTCGCCGCGCTCGACGCGAAGGGCGTCGGCGTGGCCGAGTTCACCGCGACGAACGGTGAGTTCGTGCAAAGCGTCGGCTCACCGTTCAGCGGCAGCCGCTCGGTAGACCGCGTCCTCCACGGCGGAGACACCGAAGCCGTCGGCGCGCCCGAGATCGTGCTCGTCGGCGACCGAGCGATGCTCACGACGGCGGGGGCTGTCACCCGGGGCGACATCGTCGGCGCGATGGTCGCGGGCGTACGCCTCGACACCATCGTGCGCGCCGCCGCGGCGCGGGTTGATGGCGCCGTTGCCATCTTCGACCCGAGTGGCCACCGGGTGGCTGCATCATCAGCGCGCGTCTTCGCCAACAGGCTGCCCGCATCCGTCGGTCGGGCCACGACTCCGGTGCGCCAGCGCGAACACGTGAACGGTCGCAGCCAGGCGACGATCTACACGGCGATCAACGAGTCGGGCGTGTTTGTGGGCACGCTCGCAGTGGACCTGCCGACGGCGCCGGCCTACGCGGCGGTGTCCGGCGCGCGCACGCAGTTGATTCTCATTGTGCTGCTCGTCATGGCCGCGGTGATCGCCCTCGGCGCGGTCGTGTCTCGATCGGTGCTGCGCCGCATAAACCGGTTGGTGGAGACCAACCGGGCGTTGGGTGCCGGCAATCTCAGCGTGCGGGTGCCCGCACTTGGACGCGACGAGGTCGGCGAACTTGGCGCGGGTTTCAACGTGATGGCCGAACAACTCGAGGCGAGCTACGCGGACATGGAACGACGAGTCGAGGAGCGCACCGAGGAGCTGCAGCGGCTCTATCAAGACGTCGTGCGCGGCAACGAAGCACGTTCTGATCTCTTCGCCGCGATCAGTCACGAGTTTCGCACGCCCATTTTCGCGATCCTCGCCCACGCCGAGTTGATGAGCGACCCCGAGTTGCGGCCGAAGGGCACACGCTGGGTTCCGGAGTTCGCGGACACGATCAGCGAGTCGGCGAAGATTCTTCTGCGTCGGGTCAACGACATCCTCGAGTTGGCCAAGCTCGAGAACACCGAGTTGGAACTGAACATCCTCCCGTTCTCGCTGTCCGCCTTGGTGGACGGGATCCGTCCGCAAGTCGGGGCCTTGGCGCGCCAGGCCGGTCTCACCCTGACGATGGCGGTGCCGTCGGATTTGCCCGAGGTGCTCGGGGATCCCCACCGCGTCGAACAGATCCTCTTGAACCTCCTGTCCAACGCGATCAAGTACAACCGCCCGGACGGCACCGTCTCGGTCACCGCCACGCGTGCGCGTTCCGGGGTCGAAATCCGTATCATCGACTCGGGCGTCGGCATCCCGAAAAAGAGCGGCGAACGCATCTTCGAACCCTTCTACCGAGTGCCGGCGTCGGCGGCGGTTCATTCGTCGAGCGGTCTGGGCCTCGCGCTCGCCAAGCGGTTGACCGAGGCGCAGGGCGGCACGATCACCTTCAAGAGCCAGGTCGGCGTCGGCACCACGTTCCTGCTCGTTTTGCCCGTCGCCACCTCGTAGTTCTCTCGCGACTGAATCGCGACCGGATCGCGACCGACGCTTCGTAGCGTTCGTTCCAACGAGGCGGGGTTTTCGGGGGCGCGATAACCACCTCGGCGGGTGTGGCTCGAGCCGGTCGGCGGACGGCTCGGGTCGCTTCTCGTTCTGCCTTTACGAGGGACGGGCGTACTTCGGTGCGGTCGAACCGTCGTAGGCCGCGATGCGCACGTCATTCACGCTTCGGATCGACAGTTTGAGACCGAAAGCTTTGGCGTCGTCGCGGAGGCGCTGCATCAATTCGTCGGCCTCGAACTTGTTCCGGTCCGCACCGAGTGCGCTTACGACGTAGGGCGGTGAGTGCACCGTGCCGTTGAGCAGCAACGTGTTCCCGACACAAAGAACCGCGCTTGTGCTCACGAGGCGCTGCCCGTTGATCGACATCGCCTCGGCCCCACTGCGCCACAGCGCGTTCACAGTCGCTTGGACGTCGCCGGAATGAATGACGAGATCGTTGATGTCGCCGCTGGGTGAGTCGGACAATGAGGAGTCGGCCAACTCGACGCGGATGCCGGGGCCGCGCAGTGCCGTGAGGCCCGCGAGCAGCTGCGCCGATCGCAACTGTTGCTGGCGCACGCCGACGGCGGCGGTGTCGGGACCAAGCGAAGCCTCGGCCACGCTGGCCCGCAACTTTTCGGCCTCGGTCCGCAACTCCTTCGCGGTGCGCTGCTGGCGTTCGATCAACGCGGCGAGCCGATATTGGCGGGGCAGACGGGCCTCAGGGCTAGCGGGATGCGACCGGGCCGCGGTCATGGCGAGAAACCCGATCGCCACGCACGCGATCGCCACGAGCGGGCGGAACCTGAATCGCACGGCGTGAACGGTACGCTCCCCCCATGGCTTCCGGAGACCGGCCGTCGGGGCGCACGACACCCAAGGGCACAACGAGTAGTTCGCGACGCGTCACGCCGAAGGGTTCGATGCCGTCGACGGGTCGGTACACGCCGCCAGTCCCCAAGGAATACAAGGTCAGCCCGCGATGGGTGCCGATCTTGATGTTCACGCTGCTCGGCGTCGGAATGTTGATGATTGTCACCAACTACCTCGGCGTGTTGCCCGGGGGCGCCAAGAACACGTACCTGCTGATCGGCCTCGGGCTGATCACCGGCGGCTTCGTCACCGCCACGCGCTACCACTGAGCGACGTTTCCGGCCGGAAGCCGCCAAGTTAACGGCGGGGGACGAACTACTTACATCGATGTAGTCCTCCCCAGAGTTCTCCCCATGGTGGGGAAAACTGCCCGCCCGGGAAAATCAGTCTTCGCTGCTTTTGACCCGTTCCATGTCTTCCATGCAATGGCGGGGCGGTTCGGGCGTTTCGGTAGGGGCCAGCGTCATGCGGGCTTCGGCGCCGCACATGGTGCAGCGATACTTCACCTTGATCGAACGCATTTCCCCTGGTGGCGGGGGTGGCGGCGGCACCGTCCCGAACGTCCGCAGCGTCCAAATCCCCGTCCGGTAGATGACGACCGCAATAAGCAGCGCGATTGCGATCCGTAAAACCACGCTTGGAGGTTACGACGCGAACTGGCGGTGCCTCGTAACGGATTCCGTTACGAGGCACCGCCAGTTCGGCAGGTTTTGGTTCTGGTTCGCTTAGATGCGTTCGATGATGGTGGCGTTGGCCATGCCGCCGCCCTCACACATCGTGAGGAGGCCATAGCGGCCGTTCGTGCGCTCGAGTTCGTTGAGCAGGGTGGCCAGGAGCTTGGTGCCGGAGCAGCCGAGCGGGTGGCCGAGGGCGATGGCGCCGCCGTTCGGGTTCACCTTGGCCGGATCGACCGACGGGAACTCCTTGAACCACGCGAGGGGGACCGACGCGAAGGCCTCGTTGATCTCGAACAGGTCGATGTCGTCGATGGACAGGCCGGAGCGGGCGATGACCTTCTCGGTGGCCGGGATCGGGCCGGTCAGCATCGTGATCGGATCGACGCCGGCGAGGGCGAACGTGTGGAACTTGGCGCGGGCCTTGAGACCAAGCTCGGCGGCCTTCTCTTCGCTCATGATCAGCGCGGCGGACGCACCGTCGGAGATCTGGCTGGAGTTACCGGCCGTGATCTTGCCGTCGGGCTTGAACGCCGGCTTGAGCGCGGCGAGCGACTCGGCCGTGGAACCGGGGCGAATGCCCTCGTCACGCACGTGCTTTTCACCCAACTCGGTGACCTTGCCGCTGTCGCGGTCCAGCACACGGGCGTCAACGGGGACGATCTCGTTGTCGAAGCGACCCTCGTTCGCGGCGCGCTCGGCGCGCTGCTGGCTCTCGGCCCCGAACGCGTCGAGTTCCTCGCGGCTGATGCCCCACTTGTCGGCGATCATGTCGGCGCCGATGCCCTGGGGCACGAGGCCGCCGGCGGGCGCGTAGCGGGCGAACACGGTCGGGCCGAAGGGAACCGAGCCGGGCGTCATCGACGCACCCATCGGGGTGGTCGACATGACCTCGACACCGGCGGCGACGACGATGTCGTAGGCGCCCGACATGACGCCCTGGGCGGCGAAGTGCGCGGACTGCTGCGACGATCCGCACTGGCGGTCGATCGTGGTGGCGGGCACGGACTCGGGCCAACCGGCGCCGAGCACGGCGTTGCGGCCGATGTTGAGACCCTGGTTGCCGACCTGCATGACGCAACCCATGATCACGTCGTCAACCAACGCGGGGTCGAGCTTGCTGCGCTCGGCGAGGGCCTTGAGCACCTCGGCGGCGAGGTCGGTGGGGTGCCAACCGGACAGACGTCCATTTCGCTTGCCACCCGCGGTGCGGACGGCGTCGACGATAACGGCGTTGGGCATGAAGCCTCCTGAAACTGTTCAAATCCAGAACTTGACTGGGCGGTCAAGTTTGTCGGTTTGTAGCTACGTAAGCAACCCGACGAAGCCGATCTGCATTCCGCTCACATCCGACGACGTCACACCGTGCCGGTACCGTTAGCGGTCATGAGCAAGGACCTCAGTAGCCGACCGGACTACTCCCACATCGAGAAAAAAGGCGGAAAACAGCCGCCCACGCCTCCTCCTCCGCCAACCAGCCAGTCGAAGCCGCCGTCACCCCCGCCGACCTCGACTGCCGGTAACGGTAAGAAGTAGCGGCTGTGCCCGCGACGTTCGTTCAGCTCCTGCTGTTCGTGATCTTCCTCGTCCCGGGCTTTTTGCACTACGTCCAGCGCCGGTCGCGCGTTCCACAGCGTTCGCTGTCGCCTCTTGTTGAAGCAGCCACGCTCGGCACCGTCTCACTGGTCACCAACGCGATCACACTTGGCGTTTTCGCGGTGGTCCGACTTTTTCTGGGCGGCCATTCCCCAGAGCCCCGCCGAGTGTTCGAGGAGGGCCTTGGATACACCGGTCCTCGGCTCGGTTATTCGCTCGTGTGGTTCGCCGGCTTGGTTGCCATGTCATGCGTCATCGCGTTTGTTTTGGGAGCACGCCCAGGCCCGGTCGCCTGGCTCGCGGAGCGTTTTGCTCCGGCAATTGTCGACGTCTCGGCGTGGTATCACGTTTTTGACGAGGGTCCAGTTGGCAAACGTGTCTATGTCGGCTGTGATCTTGAGGACCGCTCATATGTGGGCGGCTTTCTCGACTGGTACAGCACGGATGTTGAGGAAACTGATGACCGGGACTTTGTGCTTGCCGAACCGATCACGTTCCGTCCCCCGGACGACGTCGAAGATCGAACGATTCAAGAATTCTCGCGACTCGTGATCTCCGCCCGCGATGTTCGCCGCTTGTACGTCAGCTACGTCGATCCCGAGTCGGCGGCATAGCTGCGCGGCGAGGTTCCGAGCCCGCGATGCCTCCTCTCACTTAGGCTCCTGCGTCCTTGGTTTTTGGAGGGGGAGTAATGGCGATGGACATCCTGGCTCTACACACGCAGGCCGATCCCGACAAGACCGCGGTCATCGACGGCGACCGGGTGATGAACCGGCGGGACTTCAACACGCTGGTCAACCGGTACGGCAACGTGATGCTCGCCGCCGGCGTGAAGGCGGGCGAGAAGGTCTTGTGGGTCGGCCAGAACAGCCTCGAGGTCGTGGCGATCAACCACGCGGCGCGCAAGGTGGGCGCGGTGTGCGTGCCGATGAACTACCGGCTCGCGCCCGACGAGGCGCAGTACGTGATCGACAACTGCGACGCCGCGATCGTGCTGTTCGACATCGAGCAGGTTGACCAGCTCGAGTCGATCCACGCGGCGGGGGACCGGGTGCGCGCCTGGTACTGCTTCCGCAGCGAGGGCAAGGCACCCGCGTGGGCCGAGGACTTCGACGCGCTCACCGACGCCGCGTCCACCGACGAGCCCGTCCCCGTCGGTGAAGACGAGACGGCGGGCACGACGATGATCTACACGTCGGGCACCACCGGCAAGCCCAAGGGCACCGTGCGGCGAACCGAGCCGAGCAAGTACGCGGGCGACTACGTCGCGATGGTCGGCTGGAACCCCGACGACGTGTATCTCACCACCGGGCCGCTCTATCACTCGGCGCCGCTCGGCTTCATGCTGCTGGTGCAAGGCCTCGGCGGCTCGGTGGTGGTGCAGCGCCACTTCGACGCCGAGGACTGGTTGCGGCTCTGCGAGAAGCATCAGGTCACCACGACATTCTCCGCGCCGACGCCGATCCGGCGCGTCGTCGATCTGCCCGATGAGATCCGTAACAAGTACGACCGGTCCTCCATGCAACGCCTCATCGCGAACGCGGCGCCGTGGCCGTTCGAGTTGAAGAAGAAGTACGTCGAGCGCGTCAACGACTACTCGTTGTTCGAGGTGTACGGCTCAACCGAGTTGGGCGTGAACACGATGCTCCTGCCGCCTGACCAGATGCGCAAGCCCGGATCGTGTGGCCGACCAATCCCCGGTGTCGAGATCAAGCTGTTCGACGACGACGGCAAAGAAGTGACCAAGCCGATGGACCCAGGCGAGTTGTACGTACTGAGCGACGCCACGTTCGCGACCTATTACAAGGACCCCGAGAAGTACGACAAGGGCAAGCGTGGCGACTTCATGACCGTCGGCGACATCGCGTACAAGGACGACGAAGGGTTCTTCTACATCTGCGACCGCAAGGGCGACATGATCATCTCGGGGGGCGTGAACATCTACCCCGCCGAGATCGAAGCCGTGCTCGTCGCGCACCCGCAGATCGCCGACGCCGCAGTGTTCGGCATCCCCGACGACGAGTGGGGCGAAGCCGTGCACGCGGTGATCACCACCTACGACGGAGGCGACCTCGACCAGGCCGAGTTGGAGACCTTCGCACGCGAACATCTCGCGGGGTACAAGGTGCCGCGCTCACACGTGTCGATGAAAGAGATTCCGCGCTCGGCGTCGGGGAAGATCCTCAAGCGCGAACTGCGCGAGCCGTACTGGGCAGGGCGGTCGTCCCGGGTCGGGTAAGACCTCCGCATGACGATGGAAGTCTTCGCGGATATCTGGTGTCCATTCGCCTACGTCGGGTTGCAGCTCGTACGAATGCGACGCGACGAGAGCGCTCCCGGCGCGGCCGTACGCGTTCGGGCGTGGCCCCTCGAACTGGTCAACGGCGAACCGATGAGCGCCGACAAGACGGCGCATCACGTGCACGACCTGCGCGAGCAACTCGGTCTCGACTGTTTCAACGGCTTCGACCCGGCCCGCTTCCCCACCACGATGCTGCCGGCGCTCGCGCTCGTGGCGGCCACTGCCCGGCAAAGCGATGAGGCCGCCGAACGCGCCTCGTTCCGCTGTCCGCGAGGTGTTGTGGGAGGACGGGCGAGACATCGGCGCCGCCGACGTGGTCACGGATCTCGCGGCCGAGTTCGCGGTGTCGATCATCGATGCCGACCATGCGTCCGTGCTCGCGGACTGGCACGAGGGCGAAGCCCGCGGCGTGAAGGGGTCACCGCATTTCTTCTGCGGAGAACGCGACGAGTTCTGCCCGAGCTTGTCGCTGTCCCGCGATCCGGTGGGGGACCTGCACGTCAAACCCGACCCGGGCCCGCTTGAGGCGTTCCTCGACACGTGCTGGTCGCCGTAACGAGGGCATGATTCCCGTATGGGCAAGAACATGGACCGGTGGTTGGGCGACGGCGGCATGCCGGTCATCGAGGCGATCGGCGGCAGCATCGACTCGTACGGTGAGGGGTGGGCCGAAGGCAAGTGGGTGCCAACCAAAATGGCGTGCAACCCGCACGACGGAGTACAGGCGGGCGTGTACGCGGTGATGTTGGACGCGGCGATGAACTTCGCGATCAACGCGTCGCTCGAAGGCAAGGACCGCACACGGGCGACGCTCGAAATGAAGACCGACTGCTTGAAGGGCGCGGTGCTCGGTGAGACCCTCAGCGTGCGGGGACAGCTAGATCGAATGACGAAGCTGATCGCGTTTTCGTCGGCCGAGATCCGCAACGAAGCGGGCGACCTTATCTGCCGCTCGACCGGCACGTTCATGGTGCACCGCGCCGAGGCGTCCTAAGCGCGATGAGCGACCCGGTCCCGTTCGCCGTCGACATCTCCGACGCACAAATCGAAGACCTCAAACAGCGTCTCAACAACACGCGCTTCCCTGAGCCGGAGACCGTGGAGGACTGGTCGCAGGGCGTACCGCTCTCGTACGTGCAAGAGCTGACGAACTACTGGGCCGACGAGTACGACTGGACGACGCGGCAGGCGGGTCTGAACCGGTTCCCGCAGTACAAGACACAACTCGACGACCTCGACATCCACTTCATCCACGCGCCCTCTCCGCACGACAGCGCGCTGCCGTTGCTCATGACTCACGGGTGGCCCGGTTCGGTTGTCGAGTTCATGAAGGTGATCGAGCCGCTGACCAATCCGACCGACGGTGGTGACGCGTTCCACGTGGTCTGTCCCTCGCTGCCCGGTTATGGGTGGAGCGACAAGCCGTCGACCACCGGATGGACCACGAAGCACATCGCGCAAGCCTGGACGCACCTGATGGCGACGCTTGACTACGACCGCTACGTCGCGCAAGGCGGGGATTGGGGTGCCGCGGTGACGAGTGGCATCGGCGCGCTCGACGCCGACCACTGCGCCGCGATCCACCTGAACATGATCATCGCCCCGCCCGGCAAGGACATGCTGGCCGACCTCACACCCGCCGAGCAGAAAGCGCTCGCCGACTACGGCTACCACGACCAGTGGGGCACGGGGTACTCCAAGCAACAGTCCACCCGTCCGCAGACCCTTGGCTATTCGTTGGTCGACTCGCCCGTCGGGCAGATGGCGTGGATCGTCGAGAAATTTTGGCAGTGGACCGACTGCGACGGCCATCCCGAGAACGTGCTGACGCGCGACGAGATGCTCGACAACGTGATGCTGTACTGGCTGCCCGGGAACGGCGCATCGTCGGGCCGCCTGTATTGGGAGAGCTTCAACAACCGCGAGTTCGACAAGGTCGTCGTGCCCACGTGCGTGTCGGTGTTCCCGAAAGAGATCTTCCGTCCGTCGCGTCGCTTGGGCCGAGCCCCACTACGACATCGCGTACTGGAACGAGCTGGACAAGGGCGGGCACTTCGCCGCGTTCGAACAGCCCGACGTGTTCGTGAACGAGCTGCGCACCGCGTTCCGTCCGTTCCGGTAGTGGAACTCACACGCGCGGACGCCGCTCGCATCACGCTCGCTGCGCAGGGCTTCGGCAAGCCCCGACCCAAAGGCAAAGTCACGGCGAAGCATCTGCTCGGGGTGGTGGACACGCTCGGCGGTGTACAGATCGACGCGGTCAACGTGATGGCCCGCGCCCATTTGATGACGTTCTTCAGCCGCGTCGGCCCCTACGACGAGGCCGTCCTGCAGAAGTTGTGGGCACCGGGCGGCGGGCTGCTTGAGTACTGGATGCACGGCACGTGTCTCATGCGTTACGACACGTGGCCGAACTTCGCGTGGCGTATGCGCGCCGATCGGATTCGCCACGGCGTGGACGCCAAGGAATCGGCGAAGGCGCTCGCCGCGCTGCAACAGGAAGTGGACCTGCGCGGCGAGGTCACGGCCGGCGAACTCGAAGTGCGTACCAAGAAGAAGGAACCCTGGTGGGACTGGACGCCGACGAAGTCGCGGCTCGAGTACCTCATGTCGATCGGTGCGATCTCCGTCGGCCGCAAGCCGAACTTCGAGCGGACCTATATGTCGCTGTTCGAGGCCGTGCCCGACGACGTAGTTGCGGCACGCGACGCGATCGACAGCGAAGTCGCTCGCCGCGCCTGTGTGCTGATGGCGGCACGCGCGCTTGGGGGTGAGCAGCGTGCGCGATATCCGCTTCTACCTCTGGATGGCGACGGACAGCGTGAAGCGCGTCGTCGCCGATCTCGTCGCCGAGGGTGCGTTGCTCCCCGTGACGGTAGAGGGCGTGAAGACACCGTCGTTCGTTCCCGCCGACGCGTTGCGCTCCAAGACCAAGCCGGTCAACGCGGCGGCGCTGGTGAATCCCTTCGACCCGCTGATGTGGGAGCGCGAACGCGTGCGCAACCTGTTCGCCTTTGACTATGTCCTCGAAATTTTCGTGCCCGAAGCCAAGCGCATCTACGGCTACTACGTGATGGCGTTCCTGCTTGGCGAAGAGTTCGTGGCGCGCGTCGACTTGAAGAGCGACCGCAAGCTCAAGCATCTGCTCGTGCAGGCGTCCTACGGCGAACTCGGCGTCGACCTGGATGTCGTCGTGCCCGCCTTGGCGCAGGAGCTGCGTGAGGTCGCGCGCTGGCAGGGCCTGCTCGACGTCGTGGTCAAGCCCAAGGGCGACCTCGCCAAACGCCTCGCCAAAGAGTTCGCTTAGGGGACGATCAGGTGGGTGTCGCCGAACTCGTGCCAGAGGTAGCCCTCGGCGAGTGAAGCCGCGTAGCTCTTCTCGAGCAGGTCGCGTCCCGTGATCGCTTCGAGCATCAACAGGTGTGACGCCTCGGGCTCGTGCCACCCGGTGATCAGTCCGTCCACGAAGTGCGCACCGCGCTCGGGCGTGATCACGAGGTCGGTCCAGCCGTCATACGCCTCGACGTTGCCGTAGGAGTCGCCGGCTGATTCCAGCGCGCGCACCACGGTGGTGCCGACCGCGATCACGCGTCCGCCCATCTCATGGGTGAGGTTGACGAGCGCGGCGGTCATGGCGGGCACCCGCGCGTACTCGGGATACGGCAACTCGTCGGCCTCGAGCGACGCCACGCCGGTGTGCAACACGATCGGTGCAACCGTCACGCCCTTGGCCACGAGACGCGTGATGAGTTGCGGTGTGAACGGCCGGCCCGCGCTGGGCATTTCGGCGCTCCCCGGTTCGGTCGCGTACACGTTCTGGTACATCGCGATCGGCCAGGGCCGGTCCACGTAGCTGTAACGAATCGGTCGGCCGTGCTCGCCGATCCACGCCATGTCGGGCAGCGGCAGCGTGAGCCGTGCGACGAAGAGTCGGTCGCTGTCGCGATGCGGACCGATCACGTGCAGCGCCGCACCCTCACCGAGGGCGACGCATTCCGGCGGGGCCTCGTCGCCCCACCGTTCTGTCGTGTCGCCGGCGACCCGGCGGAACTCCACAACCCATCTGTCTGTTGTGAGTTTGGTCGAGAGATGCACGACGATTCGCTCGCCGCCCGCGGTTATGCCGGTCACCGCGGCGGCCAGCACACCTGAGGTGTTGACGACCACGAGGTCGCCCGGGTTGAGGAAGTCAGGAAGCTGACGGAAACGGGAGTGGATCAAGCTCGCCCGTGTCGCGATGGGCGACCATCATGCGCACGCCGTCCCGCGACAGCCGACGCGCCTCAGGGGGCGCGCTCGCCTCCAACGCGTGGGGGAGCTCGAACGCGAGCCTTGCGGTGGTGGCCATCACGCGACCTCCGCAAGCTCTTCAGCACGGATGAAGCCACTGGTGGGCCGCTCGTTGAGGAGCCGCGCAAACGAAGGCACCGCCACCGCTTCGGGTAGCGGACGGTCGCTGATGTCTTCACCCGGAAACGCGTCCTGGTGCATCTGCGTGCGCATGTCGCCGGGGTCGAACCACCACACGCGCAGCCATGGCTCCTCCGCGGCCAACACGTTGCTCAGTTGTTCGAGCGCCGCCTTCGACGCGCCGTACATGCCCCATCCGTCGTACGCACCATGGGCCGCGTCACTCGTGACGTTGGCGATCGCTGGATGCGGCGAATGCTTGAGCAGCGGCAGCGCGACTTGCATCAACGCCAGCGGCGCGCCGGCGTTGGTGCGGAAAACGTCGCCGATGGCGTTGACCGGGAAGTCGGCCAGCTTCGGCATCGGGAACGGGCCTAGCGAGCTGGCGTTGTTCACGAGCAGATCGAGGCCGCCCGTACGTTCCGCAGCGGCGATGAGGTTGTCGCGATGGACGGCGTCGGTGATGTCACCCGGCACCGGGATCACGTTCGGGCCCAGCTGCGCGGCCGTGATGAGGACGGCGTCGATGTTGCGGCCGTCGATGATGACGGTCCAACCGTCGTTGACGAGGTGTGCGGCGAGCGCCCGCCCGAACCCTTGGGAGCCTCCGGTGATGATTGATGTTGTCATGCCGCCACCGTAAGACTTAAACTTCACTTTAAGTCAAGCTCTAGAGGTGAGAAATATGGAACTTTCGATTGGCGAGGTCGCCGAGCGGGCTGGCATCGCGCCCTCGGCGTTGCGGTTCTACGAGAAAGAGCGGCTGATCCATTCCGATCGGAGCGAAGGCGGGCAGCGCCGCTACCACCGCGACGTACTGCGCCTCGTCGCGTTCATCCGCGCCGCGCAGCGCGTCGGCCTCACGCTCGACGAGATTCGCGATGCCCTCGCCACACTGCCGGACAAGAAGGTGCCGACCGCGGCCGATTGGGCCCGCCTGTCGCAGGGCTGGCGACCACTGCTCGACAAACGCATCGAGGAAATGCAGCGCCTGCGCGACCGCCTCGACAGCTGCATCGGGTGCGGCTGCCTGTCGTTGAAGACGTGCGCGCTGTCGAACCCCCACGACATCGCCGCGGACGACGGCCCGGGCGCGCGGTGGCTTATGGTTTCGGAGTAGTCAAGGTCTGGGGAGATCGATGGATACCGAGGGCACGGATCGCGCCGAGCGGCGCGCAGGCAATCGTCTTGGATGGACGCTGCTCGCGGTGGCGGTGCTGTTCGCCGTTGTGCCCCCGCTCTTGCGTCACACCGACGACACCACCCCTCCGACCGTCCGGGTGTCAACGCGGCCGGTGTCGGCCGAGTTCAAGCACTTCTACGAACTCACCATCCGCGAGACGACTCCCGCCTACGTAGTGGCGGCCGGTCAGGTGCGAACGCACGAGTGGTTCATCGTGGGCTACGCGGACAGGAAGGGGCGGCCGTGCTTCGCGATTCATGGTTACTTCGGCACGTCGCACGGCGGTTGCCCGACGAACGTTGACGCGGCCGCGCCCGTGCATTTCCTGGGTGGGTCGGGCGATGCCCGGGGGTCGTTCCTCGAGTACGGGCTCGCCGGCCCGCAAGTGCGGACCGTCGTGTTCCTGACCGACACTGGCCAAAGCTGGGCAACGCCCGCCGTGGCCGCGGGGTCGTCGAAATTCCGCTACTTCGCGGCGTTGGATCCCCGAGGTGGCATGGGTGGTATCGCCGAGCGCGCGTGGAAAGGGTCCGACGGAGTTCTGCATCGCGCTCCCGACACGCCCGTCGTCGTGCCCCCGCTGTGCGCGAAGTCAGAGTCGCCGTTGCAAGGCATCGCTGACGGGTTGCCGATGGCGGGCGAAACCAAGTTTCCGCACGCGGACGCGGTTGTGCACACATCGACGGCGACTCTGATCGAACGATTTGGCGCGACCGACGTCCGCGTCGAACCGCGTAACGGCCAGGTCTGGATGCCGCCGCGTGAGTCTCCGAAGGTGGTGGAGGCGGCGGACGCGCTGATCCGGTTGTATTTGCCGTCTGCCGCTCGGTGCCCTACGGAACCCCAGTCCTTCGAGGGCATTCCCCTGTCCTTCGCCATCGGACCCGCGCCCGCGCTGCCGGAGGTCGCCAAGGTGTATCCGAGTTCGTCGCCTCTCCCTACTCAGCAGCCCGACGGCTCGCTCGGAAAGTGACGCGCTAGTTGTCGAGCCGAGCGAGCGCGGACTCACCACGCGGTGATAGCCGGTAGCCGGTAAGCAGGCTCTCGGTCAGTCCGAGTTCCTTCAGGCGCCGGACCTTCAGCTTGAACGGCTGCCGCTCCATGCCGAGTTGGGGTGCCAAGTCGGTGCTGACTACGCCCGGGTTGTCGCGGATCAGCCGCAGTATCGGAAGCGCCCAGTCGAGCCGAGCGAGCTTGGCTTCCAACCCGGCCACGTCATCGTCGGACAGAGCATCCTGCTGGCGCAACGCGTGCCGCGGGTCATCGCCGGCGCGGTGAAAGCGAAAGCGGTACAGCGTGCCCTCGGGTCGCAGACTCTTGATCACCTCGGCGCGGTCAACGTGACCCGCGGCGACCGCGTCGGCGTCGGTGATGTCGTCCTCGGTTATCGCGTCGACGGCGGTGATCGCGAGAACGCCGCCCGGGGACCGCAGCGTGCCGCCGGCCTTCACTGTCGGCCGCTTCTGGCGACGGAACGCGACCGTGATCGACCCGTCCTCAAGACCGGACCAGAATCGGGCGGGAAACAACATGGCCGACTTTCTCTATCACTTCAGCGAAGACCCGACGATCGAGATCTTCGAGCCGCGCGTTGCCAAGACGCAACAGATCGACGGTGCGTGGGTGTGGGCCGACGACGAGATTAAGAGCGCGCGCTATTGGTTCCCGCGCGACTGCCCGCGCGGCACGTGGTGGCGCAAGAACAACGTGGCTGATCGCGTGCACACGATTCAGTGGGACTGGTTCGACCGCTTCGCCGCGTGCAACTTGTTTGCGTACACATTTGCCGCGGCGCCGTTCAAGGAAGTGCCTGGTGGGTGGATCACGGATCAGACAGTCATGCCGCTCGAGGTGAAGCCGGTCGGCCCGCTGCTGGACAAACACCGCGACGCCGCCGTCGAGCTTCGGATCGTGCCCGACCTCAAAGCGCTATGGCTCGAGGTGATCGAGATGCCAGACATCGAGTTCTCGGGGATACGCCTGAAAAACCTCGACTAGTCGGTGCGGCCGGTGAGCGCGAGACGCACACCGAGGCCGATCATCACCACTCCGCCGGCACCGCCGACCGCTTCGAGCCGCTTGGGTTTGCGGTCGATCCAATGACGGACCGAGCCTGCGAGCACGCCGTACGCCGAGTCGGACACGAAGCTCATCGCACTGAAGAGCGCGCCCAGCAGGAAAAGCTGCAACGCAGGATGGCCGGCGTCGGGGTTGATGAACGGCGGCAGGATCGCTACGTAGAAGAGCAACGCTTTCGGGTTGGTGACGCCGACGACGAACCCGTCGCGCACCAACTGACGAGTCGAGCGCACGCGAGACGGAACGCCGGAGCGGAGCGCGTCACTCAGGGAGCGTCGATCCTTGATGGCCCGCACGCCCAGGTAGACGAGATACAGCGCGCCGCAGAACTTCATCACCGCAAATACCGCCGCTGACGTCGCGACGATCGCCCCCAAGCCGAGGGCGACCGCGGTGGCTTGGGTAAGCGCGCCGGTCGCGTTGCCCGCGACATTGGCGACCGCGGCCCGTCGTCCGTACGTGACGCCGCGGCTGATCGTGAACAACACGCTCGGCCCTGGGATGATCAGGATGATCTCGGCCGCGACCACAAACGAAAGAAGCTGCGCCCACGTCATACCGAAACGGTAGGACGCGGGCGCAGCTTCTCGTTAGCGAATTAGCTAGTGGGCTGCGGAACGATCCGGATGTAGGGCTTGGGCTCTTTCCAGTCGCCGAAGATCTCCTTGGCCTCGTCGTTGGAGACGGCGCCCGTGATGATCACGTCCTCGCCTTGCTTCCAGTTGCCTGGCGTCGCCACGCGGTGCTTCGCGTTGAGCTGCAGCGAATCGATAATGCGCAGAATTTCGTCGAAGTTGCGGCCCACCGTCATCGGGTAGACGAGCACGGTCTTGATCTTCTTGTCGGGACCGATGATGAACACGTTGCGCACCGTCATGTTGTCCGCGGGCGTGCGGGGAGCAGCGTCACCCGACGTGTTGGCGGGCAGCATGCTGTAGAGCTTCGACACGTTGAAGTCGGTGTCAGCGATCATCGGGAAGTTGGGGCGGGCGCCCTGCGTCTCTTCGATGTCGTCGGCCCAGCCCTCGTGGTTCTCGGCGCTGTCGACCGACAGGCCGATGACTTTCACGCCGCGCTTGTCGAACTCGGGCTTGAGATTGGCCACAAGGCCTAGCTCGGTCGTGCAGACCGGCGTGAAGTCCTTCGGGTGGCTGAAGAGCACGCCCCATGAATCGCCGAGCCACTCGTGAAAGTTGAGCTTGCCTTCGGACGTTTCAGCGGTGAAGTCGGGGGCTTCGTCGCCCAGTGAAAGTGACATGTGAATCTCCTCTTCGGTGGTCTCGTGACAATAACCGACCAAATTGGTCAGGAATTCCCTGTGATTGGCTGTTACCCAATGACGGCGGCCCGGGAACATCGCAACACGCGCGTCGGCGTGGCGTTCGGGGCACTCGCCGCGTTGGCATACGCCTTCACGATCATCTTCGGGTCGAAGCTGGGCAAAGCCGGGCTCGCTGCACCCACCGCGCTGAGCATTCGTTTCGGAATCAGCGGTGTGTTGCTGCTGGCCGCGTGCGCGTTCCGGCGCACGTCGCTGCGCCCCGCGCCCGGCGAGTGGCTCGGCATCTTCCTCCTCGGAGCGATTGGCTACATGGTGGAGTCCTCGTTCTTTTTCGCGTCGCTGGCGCGGGGGACGGCCGCGACCACCACGCTGATCTTCTACGTGTACCCGGCGTTGGTGACGGTGATCGAAGCGGTGCGCAATCGCCGCCGCCCGTCCCGGCTCATGTTGGGCGCGCTAGCGATGTCGGTGTGTGGTTCCGCGTTGGTGGCGTCCGGCGGGGGGCAGCTCGCGATCTCGCGCGCGGGCGTCGCGCTGGCGTTGTGTTCTGCCGCGACCTTCGCGGCCTACGTCACGGTCGGGTCACGCCTGAACGAGCACAGCGACGCGGTCGTGACCGGCGCGTGGGTTGCGCTCGGGGCGTCGGCGTCGTTCACGATTCGCGCGCTCATCGGGCCGGGCTACGCGACCGTGCACGGGCACTGGCCGATCTTGATGGGCAACGGGCTGGCGAACGCGGTGGCGTTCGGCGCGATGTTCGCGGCGTTGGGCTTGCTCGGCCCCGCGCGCGCCGCGGTGGTGCTCACTCTCGAGGCGGTGTTCGCGGTGATCCTCAGCACAACGTTGCTGGACGAGTCGATCTCCGCGCTGCAACTCGTCGGCGCGGCCGGCGTGCTCGCCGCCGCGGTGACCGTGGCGCGCATGGCCACGCCCGCGGTCGCCGAGACCGAGGCAACCGTCGCGCCGTAACCCCAGCTAGCCGTTCTTCGGTAGCTCGTTGAACGGCACGCGGGACTGGTCGCCCGGCTCCTTCGGCAACCCAAGCGCGCGTTCGCCGACCATGTTCTTCTGGATCTGATCGGTACCGCCGTAAATCGGCAGCGCCTGCGCGCTCAGGATCGCACCGGTCATCGCGGTCGCAGCGCGTCCTCCCGGTGCGTCGGCGAGCGTCTTGCGTTGCTCGTCGGTGTAGCCGTGCAACATCCCTCGGGCGCCCATGATGTCGCCGCTCATGTCGCGGTTGTGGCGCAGGATGTCGGCCATCAGCAGCTTCGAGAAATTGGCGAGGCCGGGGATGTCGCCACCGCGCGCTCGCACCGCCTTGTGGCGTTCGGTGTTGAGTCGCGCCAGTTCGCTGAGGATGTGCGACTGCGCCAGCCGCTGCCGCATGCTCGGCTCGTCGGCCTTGCCAAAGTCGCGGGCGAGCGAGATGTAGCCGGCCGCGGGCGACGTGCGCTGCCGACCGGCTGCCACTTTGGCCTTGTCCTTCGGCTTGGCCGACGGCTCGCGCACGAAGTCCCCGCGCGCTTGTCGAGGTTCCCGGCGATCGTGCCTGGCGACGCGCCCATCACGCGGTCGCCGCCCGCTCCCATCCCGGATCGTTCGAACAGCAGTGTGGTGTTGGCGACCGACCAGCCGTCATTCACGTCGCCGATGCGCGCGTCGTCGGCGACGATCGCATCGCTCATGAACACCTCGTTGAACATGGCGTGGCCCGTCATCTCTTTCAGCGGACGGACCTCGACGCCGGGCTGGTGCATGTCGAACGCGAACCACGTGATGCCCTGATGCTTCGGCGCCGTCGGGTTCGTGCGCGCGATCAGCATGCCCATGTCCGCGATCTGGCCGCCCGAGGTCCACACCTTCTGGCCGTTGATGATCCACTCGTCGCCGTCCTTGACCGCCTTCGTCGTGAGGCCCGCGAGATCCGAGCCGGCGCCGGGCTCACTGAACAGCTGGCACCACGCGAGCTGGCCCGTCACGATCGGGCGCACGAAGCGCTCGACCTGCTCGTCGGTGCCGTGCTGCGCGATCGTCGGCGCCGCGAGCATGAGCCCGAGGCCGTTGGGCGCCCCGAGCGCGCCGTGCTCGAGGATCGTGCGTTGCACCTTGATGGCATCACCGCGACTCAGTCCGCGGCCGTAGCGATGCGACGGCATGATCGGTTGCGACCACCCGGCGGTGCCGAGGCGTTCCCACCATTGCGCGCACGTGAGATCAGGGTCCCAGTTGTCGCTGAGCCAGTCACGCAGCTCGTCGATCACTTCAGCCATTCCCAACCTCCATTGGTTTGAACTGGGGCAGCTGCCGTCCGTCGGACAGCGGTTCCCACGTCAACGTCACCTTGTCGCCCACTGCTACCGACAACGGGTCGCAGTCGATCACATTCGACATCACCCGCACGGTGCGGGCGCCGTCACCTGCGTCGACTTCGATGAGCGCGACCACGTAGGGCACACGGTCGGCCATGGTCGGATTCGCCGGGCGGTGTTGCACGCTGCTGGCGTACACGGTGCCGGTGCCGTTGGATTCGCGCCACGTGAGCGAGTCGGCGGACAAGCACTGCGGGCACACCTCACGCGGATAGAAGATCGGAGCGTCGCACGCGGTGCACCACTGCACGAGGTAGCGACCGTCGCGCGTCGCGTCCCAGAACGAATCCGTCGTCTCGGTCGACTTCGGCTCGATTCGCGTGCGCTCGGTCACAGCGTCGACTCCGTGCCGAGCACCGACGTCGACATGCACGACAGGACCATGCCCGAACCGTGGGCGACCGCAATGTTGGCGTCGGGCACCTGGCGGGTGTCGCACTCACCGCGCAGTTGCCGCACGGCCTCGACGACTAGGAACATGCCGTACATGCCGGGGTGCGTGTAACTGAGCCCGCCGCCGTTCGTGTTGGTCGGCAACGCGCCGCCCGGCCCGATGTTGGTGGATTCCACGAACGCGCCGCCTTCGCCCTTGGCGCAGAAGCCGAGATCCTCGAAGTGCAGCAACTGCGTGATGGTGAAGCTGTCGTAACCCATGAACACGTCGACGTCGCTCGGCGTGACGCCGGCCATGCCGAACGCTTTGGGTCCACTGATCGCACCGGGCGTCGTGCCGAGGTCGGGCATCTGGCTGATCATCATGTGGTCGTGCGCCGTCGCCGCGCCGAGCACGTACACCGGCGGCTTGCGCAGGTCCTTGGCTCGTTCGGCGGTGGTCACGATGAACGCGCCGGCGCCGTCGGTGACGAGGCAGCAGTCGAGCTTGTGCAGCGGCGACGCGATCATGTCTGACGCCAGCACGTCGGCGACGGTCAACGGGTCGCGCTTGTGCGCGTTCGGGTTGAGCGCAGCCCACTCACGGGACTTCACCGCGATCGCCGCGAGCTGCTCGGGCGTGGTGCCGTACTGCGCCATGTGCCGACTCGCGGCCAGCGCGTAGCTGCCGGCCGGCCCCTGCAACCCGTACGGCGTCTCCCACTCGGTCATCGGGTTGTCGCTGCCGTACATGGCCGCCCGCGCCCGCTGCGGCGCGTTCGGATCCGTCGCGCGTTGCTTGGCCAGCGTGTGGCTCGCGCGCGGCGTTTGTGCGAACACGACCAGCACGCATTCGCACACGCCGGAGGCGACGGCCGACGCCGCGTGTTCGAGGTAGACCTCGAACACCGAACCGCCCGTCATCGTCGAGTCGGTGAACGTGGGAGTGATGCCGAGGAACTCGGCGAACTGCATCGCGCTCTGGTGGTGGCAGATGCCATCGATGTCACTGAGCGACAGGCCGGCGTCGTCGAGCACTTCGCGCACCATGCGGGCTTCGAGCGCCCGACCGGTCAGGTCGAGCTCACCCGTCGGCGACACCGCCTCGGCGATACCAACGACCGCGGTCTTCCCGCGCAGTGTGCGATCCCCCAGTGAACCCATAGCGCTGACGTTCTAGCCTGAACCGCATGCCGTATGTGCCCGAGGATCGACTCGTCCACGACGCCGACGCCCACGTGGTCGAGACGCCTGATTTCTTCCGCGACTACGCCGACCCGGACATCCGCGACCGCATCCCACCGCTGTACGTGATGAACGTTGCGCCCGGCGAAGCCGACCTGATCGAGCACTTCCGCGGCCGTCACTCCGATCCGGAGTTCCGCGAGCGCGACGAAGCCGAGATCATGACGCGCAAGAACTGGAAGGCGACCGGTTCCTTCATCGCCGAGGACAGGCCCAAGGCGCTCGACCTCATCGGCGTGGCCAGTCAGCTCGTGTTCAACACGTTCGCGAACGGGACGCTCGAAAAGGCCGAGCGCGCGGATGACCTCGACTACGCGTACGGCCTCGCCCGCGCCCACAACCGGGCGATGGTGGACTTCTGCACCGTCGACAAGCGGCTGCTGCCGGTCGCCTACGTGCCGCTGGCCGACTTCGACCGCGCCGCGTCGATGGCGAACGAAGCGATCCAGCAGGGCGCGGCCGCGTTGATGATCGCCAGTAGTTGTCCGACCACGCACAGCCCAAGTCACATCGGGCTCGACCCCGTGTGGGCGGCGGCGCAGGAGGCCGGCGTGCCCGTCGTCTTTCACGTGGGCGGCGGCGGCCGGCTGCTCGACCCGATGTATTTCGGAAAACGGCCTGCCGCCCGTCCCCGACTTCCACGGCGGCGACGGCAACTTCCGCAGCGTCAGCTACATGGCGATCCAGTACCCGGTGATGCAGACACTGTCCACGCTGATCATCGACGGCGTGCTCGACCGTTACCCGACGCTGCAGTGGGGCGTGATCGAGCAAGGCGGAAGCTGGCTGCCCGGCCTCATGCGCGCCATCGATTCCAGCGCCACCGCGTTCTACAAGAACGAGGAGCGTTTGCAGAAGCTGTCGTTGAAGCCGAGCGAGTACATGAAGCGACAACTGAAGGTCACGCCGTATCCGCACGAGGACGCCGGCTGGATCGCGGAGCAGAGCGACCCGGGTATGTGCATGTTCTCGAGCGACTACCCGCACGTCGAAGGCGGCCGGAACCCGCTCGGCCGTTTCGACACGTCACTCGAAAACGCGAGCGACGAAGTGAAACAGCGCTTCTACTGCGACAACTTCGTCGAGATGATGGGCCCGACGCTCAAGCGGCTCGGAGTGCCCGCGGCCGCTTGAGGCTGACCCTGCTGCTCGCCCACCAAGGCGGGTGGGACGAGATCTCCTTCACGCTCATCGGTGTTGGCGTGACGTGGTGGTACCTCAGGAAGCGTCGCTCGAAAGGTTGAGCTTGGCGTCGTCGTAGGTGCCAGCAGGCGGTGCGCTGTCGGGTGCGTAGACCGTGTACAGCACGCCGGTCTTGAACGTTTCGGACGACTTCAGCGTCAGCGGGATCGACTCGGTGGCCTCGTCGAACAGGCGCGCGCCCTTGCGCACCGCGATCGGGTGCACGAGCAGATGCAGCTCGTCGAGCAGGCCGGCGGCGAGCAACTGTCGCACCACCGAGATGGAACCGCTCATGCCGATCGTGCCCTCGCCCTCCTCTTTGAGCGCGCGGACAGCCTCGACGACGTCGCCCTGCAACTGCTCCGAGTTGCGCCACGTGAACTCGAGCGGCTGATGCGAGACGACGATCTTGCGAGCGTCACCGATCTGCTTGGCGAACCCGGCGTCTTCGCCGCCCGCGGCCTCGCGGTCGGGCCACGCGCCGGCGAAACTGTCGTACGTCTTGCGGCCGAACAGCATCGTGTCGCCCGTCATCATTTTGCCGACGGCTTCGCCCATTTCGTCGTTGAAATAGGGGAAGTGCCACAGGTTCGGATCCTCGACAACGCCGTCGAGCGAGATGAACAGTCCAGCGATGATTTTCTTCATGACACCTCTACGAACGGGTGGACGCGCAAAGGACAGGTTTGCCGAAATTATTTCGCGTCGAATGCCCGAACGTGGCGCCGCGCCTGCCACAAAAGGAACCGGCCGTTGAGGTGGCCTGGGGCGACCCGTAGCGGTCTAGGCACCACGCGGTGATACGCACGGGCGAGCGCGCAAATGCGTTCGTAACGATGCTCGTCTCGCTCGTTCCATGCGTAACCAAGCTGACGACGAATCGCGGGCGGCGTGGCGCCGAGCGTCGCGGTCTTGAACACACCCAGTAACGGCCTGAGCGCCACTTGGAGGTTGAGCGGCAATCGCACAGGCTCGATGACGTCACGCACGAGGCGCCGACCCTGCTCGGTCACCTGCATCGTCGCGACCTGCTTGTCCCAGTACGCGACGAAGTCGCTGTGCGTCGCCGGCTGCTTGTCGCGCGGACAGCCGAAGCGTTCCGCCACTTCGGTCATCTCTTGGTAGTACGTCTCGCGCTCGGTTGGGCTCAGCGGCCGAACGATCTGCTCGTAACAGGACAGCGCGGTCTCAAGCAGGGTCGCGTGCACCCACATGAGATTGGCCGGGTCATTGGCTTTGTACGCCTCAGATCGCACAAAGGTGTGAATCCACTGAACGCGCCGCCCGACCCCATCTGCGAGTTCGGCCGGCCCGTAGACCATCGCGTACACGGCTTCCAGGGTTCCCTGCAGTCGCTTGAATGGGTTGTGCTGGAAGTCGGAGTGTTCGGCAACGCCCGCGGCGACGTGCGGGTGCGCGAGTTGCAGTACGAGGGCGCGACCGGCGCCGAGCAAGATCGCCGGTTCCTCGTTCACTCTGGCGATGACGGAATCCGCTGGGAACGCCCGAGGCATCGGCTGGCCTATTTGCGCGTGGCGGCGCGGCGGCGCGCGATCTGCTCCGTGGCCGCGCCCAGCGCCAGCGCTAGCGCCGCTAAGTCGTCGATCAGTTGGTCGCGGGTGACATCGATGCGGCCATCGATCCAGTCGCGCAACACCTCGCTGATGCCGCCGACGAGCATCGCGGCGCCGACCTGGCTGACGCGCTCGCCCTGGGGCCACGTGCCCGCGGCCTCGATGGCTTGCTCTTCGATGCTCGCCACGGCCACGCGATCCATCGCGAGACGATGTCGGGCAAGCGCTTCATTGCCGAGCGCCTCGACGTAAAGCACGCGCGCCCGACGTCGGTCCTCGTCGATGAAGCGGACGATTGCTTCCATGCCGATGCGCGCGGCGCCGAGAGGCGACGTGGCTGACGCGATCGGGGCGCGGCTGATCGCGTCAGCCAGTCCGGCGGCTACGAAGTCGTATACGGCCACGAGGAGCGCATCGATGTCGTCGAAGCTCTCGTAGAAGTACCGCGGGTTTAATGCGGCGGTTTGGCACACGCCGCGCACTGTGGTCGCTGCCGCGCCTTCCGTCCCAAGCAAGTCGAAGGCCGCGTCAATCAATAACGTTCGCCGGCGGACACGCCGCTCGTCGGGAGCGAGACCGACCCAGCGAACATCGCGGCGAGAGGAAGTGGCAGAAGTTGGCAACGCCCGTTACCATAATCGATGTGGGCAATACCGAGCGACACGTGATCGTGATGGGCGCGGGCGTAGGCGGCCTTGGTGCCGCGCTGAGCCTGAGCCGGGCCGGACACAAAGTGACGCTGCTCGAACGCGATCCGCTACCGGCCACCGCCGACGCCGAGGAAGCATTCAACGCCCCGCGGCAAGGCGCGCCGCAGGTGCATCAGACGCACGGCTTTCTCGCCCGTCTTCAGAAGGTGATGCGCGATCGCTTCCCCGACGTGTTGGAACAACTGCACGCGGCGGGCGGCCTCGACATGCCCGGCGTCGCCAACTTCGACGACGAGCCCCAGCCTGGTGACGACGAGCTGACCGTCCTCATCATTCGCCGCACCACCCTCGAGTGGGTGCTCCGCATGGCGGTGGTCGCGGAGCCGAACGTCACCGCGATTACGAACGCGCACGTCGCGTCGTTGATCGCCGGCGATCCGGTGGACGGCATTCCTGTAGTGGCCGGGGTCGTGCTCGACGACGGCACGGAACACCGGGGCGACTTCGTGGTGTGTGCCGGTGGACGTCGCTCGGATGTGCCCGCGCTGCTCGGCAACATCGGGGTCACGGTCGAAGAAGACATCGTCGAGAGCGGCCTGATGTACGTGTCGCGGTGGTACTCGTGGCCGGGCGGCATCGACAATCTCAAGGAAGCCAAACTCGGGGGCGACCTCGGCTTCGTGAAGTTCCTCGGCATCCCGGGCGACGCGGGCACGCTGTCGGTAACGCTGGCCATCCGCACCGACGACAAAGAACTGCGTCGCGCCCTCGAGACCGAAGAGAACTTCGACCGCGCCTGCCGCGCTGCTACCGGGCCCCGACACCTTCTTCAAGGACGGGCCGCTCGAGCCGCGCACCGAAGTGAAGATCATGGGCGGCCTGCTGAACCGCCTGCGCAAGTTCATCGACGCCGAGGGCAACCCCACCGTGCTCGGCTTCCATGCAGTCGGCGACGCGCACACATGCACGAACCCGCTTTACGGCCGTGGCTGTTCGCTCGCGATGGTGCAAGCGACGCTGGTGGCCGACGCGCTGGCCGAGCATCCTGATGATGCGAAGGCCCGTGCGATTGCCTATGAGAAGTCCTCGCATCGCGAAGTCGAGCCGTGGTTCGACATCTCCGTGATGACGGATAAATCGGGCAGCGACCCGAAGGGCGCGTCGCTGGCGGGGCCCGAGGAGAAGGGTGCGCCGAATCCGATCCGCGCGATCTTCGCGGCTGCCGCAACGGATCCGATCATCGGCCGCGCCTTCGCCCGGTTCTTCAATCTGTTGTCGCTTCCGCAGGAAATGATGGGCGACCCCATAGTTATGGCGCGGGTTGCCGACGTGATGGCGAACCCCGACAAGTACCCGATGCCCGCACCCGTGGGGCCACGGCGCGAGGAACTCCTCGCCGCTCTCAACAACGAGGAGACCGTCAATGCCTGACGTCCCTGTAACTGAGCACTTCATCGAGACGAACGGCGTCACGCTGCGCGTGCTCGACGCCGGCTCCGGCCCCGCCGTGTTACTCGCGCACGGCTTCCCCGAGTTGGCCTACTCATGGCGTCACCAGATCCAGCCCCTCGCCGCGGCCGGCTACCGCGTGATCGTGCCGGACCAGCGCGGCTACGGCGGGTCGTCACGTCCCGAGGAAATCACCGACTACGACATCACGCATCTCACCGACGACCTCGCCGGCGTGCTCGACGCGCTGGGCGAGAAGGAGGCGGTGATCGTCGGCCACGACTGGGGTTCGTTCGTCGCTTCGCACTTCGCGCAGCTCAAGCCGGAGTACACGAAGGCGCTCGTGAACATGAGCGTGCCCCACATGCCCCGGGGCCCCGTGTCCGTCGTCGAAGGACTCAAGAGAGTCTTTGGTGACGACAACTTCTTCTACATCCTCTACTTCCAAGAGGTCGGCCCGGCGGACGAAGAACTCGCGCGCGATCCGCGTCGCACGATGACGCGTCTGCTGTGCGGCACGTCGGTCCCCGAGGGCGGCGCCAGCCCCGGGATGATGGACATGACCAAGGACGGCCGCGGTTTCGTCGACCGCATGCCGCCCGAGCCCGACGTGCTGCCGGACTGGATCACGCAGGCCGAAGTCGACCACTACGTCGACACGTTTACGAAGACGGGGTTCACCGGGGGCATCAACTGGTACCGCAACTTCCACCGCAACTGGGAGCTAACCCCGCAGCTCGACGGCGTGAAGGTAGAGGTTCCCTCGTTCTTCATCGCCGGCAAGCAAGACCCCGTCATCGCGATGGGCGGCCCGGCCGCCGGCCACCACACGCTCAGCGATCATCGCGGTGACGTACTCATTGACCACGCCGGTCACTGGGTCCAGCAGGAAAAGCCCGAAGAGACCAACGCGGCTCTCATCGGTTTCATCAACAGCGTCCACGGAAAGTAGGAGCCTCGTGCCCCAAGATTGGCCACTTCAGTTCGGCGCGTTCTTCGCACCGTTTCATCCAGTCGGCCAAAGCCCGACGCTTGCCTACGAGTACGACCTCGATCGCGCCGAGTGGCTTGATAAGTACGGCTACGACGAGGTGTGGTTCGGTGAGCACCACTCGGGCGGTTACGAGCTGATCGGCTCGCCCGAGATCTTCATTGCAGCCGCGGCGCAGCGCACCAAGCACATCAAGCTCGGCACCGGCGTCACGTCGTTGCCGTATCACCACCCTTGGCTCGTCGCCGACCGGTGGGTGCAGCTCGACCACATGACGCGCGGTCGCGTGATCTTCGGCACCGGCCCCGGCGCGCTGCCGACCGACGCCTACATGATGGGCATCGACCCGGTGAATCAGCGCCGCATGATGGAAGAGTCGCTCGAAGCGATTTACGCGCTGTTCGCGAACGAAGAGCCCGTGAGCCGCGAGACCGACTGGTTTGTGATGAAGGACGCCCGCCTCCAGGTGCGTCCGTACACGTACCCGCATCCTGAGATCGCCGTGGCCGCCATGGTCACGCCGTCGGGGCCGCGCCTCGCTGGTCAGCACGGGGCGTCGCTGTTGTCACTGTCGATGCAGGTCGCAGATGGGTTCGCCGCCGTTGGCCAAGCGTGGGGCGTCGTGAACGAACAAGCGGAGAAGGTCGGCGGACCGACGCCGGACCGCAAGACCTGGCGCATCCTCGGCACGATGCACATTGCCGAGACCAAGGACCAGGCGATCGACGACTGCCTATACGGCCTGAAGGAGTTCGCCGGCTACTTCGGCGGCGGCGCCGGCTTCGTGCCCTTGGCCGAGAAGGTCGACGCCAACACGGACGCGCGCACGTTCGTCGAGGCGTACGCGGAGTCGCCGTCGTGCGTGATCGGCACGCCCGACGACGCGATCGAATACATCGAAGGTCTCATAGAGCAGTCGGGCGGCTTCGGGACGTTCTTGATGCTCGGTCACGACTGGGCGTCGCCCGAGCGCACGCAGAACTGTTACCGGCTCTTCGCCGAGAAGGTCATGCCCCACTTCCAGGGTCAGCTCAACGCGCCGCGCACGTCGCACGACTGGGCGACGGCCAAGCGCGGCGAGCTGTTCGGTCGCGCCGGCCAAGCCATGATGAACGCGATCCAGTCCCACGTGCAGGAGAAGGAAGAGGAGCGCGAGCCGAAGGCGAGCGCCATAGAGACTGCGGCAGGGCCTTCGCCCGTCGCCGTAGGCGACGAGGAGAAGGCCAAGTGAGAGCAGCTGCGCTGAAGGACGGAACGATCTACGTCAAGGAGGACGCGCCCGATCCTGTCCCCGAGGCGGGCCAGGTTCTTGTCGAGGTGTGTGCGTGCGGCATCTGCGGCTCGGACCTGCACTTTGCCAAGCACGGCGCGTCGATGATGAAGCTGGGTAGCGAGATGAAAGGCATGGGGATGATGGGCGAGCTCGCCAACCCGACCATCGACCTCACCAAGGATGTGTGGATGGGCCACGAGTTCTCCGCCAAAGTCCTCGAGGCCGGGCCTGGCACGGACACGTTCGCGCCGGACACGATCGTTACCTCGATCCCGATCCTGCTCGGTGGCCCGACGATGGTGCAGCCGATCGTCTATTCGAATTCGGTCATGGGCGGCTACGCCGAGCGCATGATCTTGTCGGCGCCGATGCTCATCGAAGTGCCGAACGGTCTCGACCCGAAGCTCGCGGCGCTGACTGAGCCGATGGCGGTCGGCATGCACGGCGTGAACCGCTCGGGCATCAAGCCGGGTGAGGGCGCGCTCGTGCTCGGTTGCGGGCCGGTCGGCCTCGCGATCATCGCGGGCCTGAAGGTGAAGGGTATCGAGACGATCATCGCCGCCGATTTCTCACCGAAGCGTCGTGAGATGGCGGTGACGATGGGCGCGACCGAAGCGGTTGATCCGAACGTCGAAACGTCGTGGGACGCGTGGACCCGCGCCGGTGGCGGCAAGCAACTGCACGTGTTCGAGGCGATCGGCGTGCCGGGCATCCTCAACAACATCCTGCAGTGGGCACCGGCCAAAACCAAGGTCACCGTGGTGGGTGTATGCATGGAAGCCGACACGGTGATGCCGTTCTTCGCCATCACCAAAGAGATCGACATGGTCTTCTGTCTTGGCTACGACCCGATGGAGTTTGGCGGCTCGCTCCGTTCGATCGCCGAAGGTGAGATCGACGTCAAGCCGATGATCACTTCTGAGGTTGGCCTCGACGGAGTGGCCGGCGCGTTCGCGGCGCTCGGCGACCCGGAGCAGGACTGCAAAATCCTCGTCGTGCCGAACGCTTAAGACTCCGCGGGGAGGAGGTCTATGCGCTGCAGGGTTTCGCTACCGAGGTACTGCCGCATTCCCTTGGCGTGGCCGCCCGGCAGCAGCAACCCGTCATAAGCGGTCGCGTCGAGATCACCCCACGCGATCGGCGACTGGTACCGCGGGTCGTCGCACAATTCCGCGTAGAAGCGTTTCGCCTTGCGCGCCGCGCCCAGCATCTTTAACACGACGCCCTTGAGCAACAGTGGGTCGGTCTTTGGCGCGGCGCCGCCGTGTTCGGTCGCGAAGACCACCGTGTGACCCGCGTCAGTGAGCAGCTTCCACGGGACGGCGACTTCCGTCGTGTCGAAGTCCTTGTCTGGCAGCGGAATCAGAACGGTCGCGATCGCCGAACGCTATTCCGCTGAAGTCACGTAACGTCGAGGTATGCCTAGTGACTTCCAACTGAAAACCATGAACGCCGTCCACCGCGCGCTGATCAAGGTGAGCTTCGGCAAGATCGGCTGGGACAAGCTCATGGGCATGCCTGGGCTCGAGCTCACGACGACCGGTCGCAAGAGCGGCCAGAAGCGCGCCGTGATGCTGACGTCGCCTGTGCAAGAGGGCGACACGATCGTGATTGTCGCGTCGCGCGGTGGCGACCCGACGCACCCGGCGTGGTTCCTCAACCTGCGCGATAACCCCGAAGTCGAGGTGTCGTTCAAAGGCGGGCCGAAGCGCAAGATGATCGCAACGGTTGCCGACGCCGCCGAGCGCGCCCGCCTCTGGCCGAAGATCACCGTGCCGCACAAGAACTACGCCGACTATCAGACCAAGACCGACCGCGAGATTCCCGTGGTGCTGCTCAACCCGGCGTAAGCCACGCCTGGGTTCAAGCGCGGCCTCACCGCTGTGGTGAAGATGCGAGCGCGGCCTCGATAGTCGCCTTGGTGCCAGACGGGTCGTCGCTCGAGAACACGATGTGGGCGTAGTTGGAGCCGGTCGTATTGATGACGACCAACGGGCGCGCGGTGCCGACGATCCAGAAGGACCGCGGCTGGGTGAAGCCGAAAACCCCGGCGGCAACGAAGCCGGGAATCGACGAACCGAAGGCCCGCATCTTGCGCCGCACGTCGCGCGGATCGTCCACCAACTCGACCGACGTTATTGCCCGAAGCGGAACCCGCACCTTGCTGCGGAGCGCCCAGAACTTCGCTGCACCGCGAGGCCGCACGACGACGTGCCCGCGTTCAATCGAAACGTCGGCTCGGACTCCTTCGGCCATGGGCTACTCCGGTTCGCTGTACACCTGCGCGCCCGAGGCCACGAACTCGGCCGCTTTTTCTTTCATACCCAATTCGATCGCAACTTCGTCACCAACGCCGTGCTCGGCCGCGTAGTCGCGCACGTCCTGGCTGATCTTCATCGAGCAGAACTTGGGGCCACACATCGAGCAGAAGTGCGCTGTCTTGGCCGCGTCGGCCGGCAGCGTGGCGTCGTGGAACTTGCGCGCGGTGTCGGGGTCGAGCGACAGGTTGAACTGGTCTTCCCACCGGAACGCGAACCGCGCCTTCGACAGCGCGTCGTCGCGCTCTTGTGCGCGCGGGTGACCCTTCGCCAGATCGGCTGCGTGCGCGGCGATCTTGTACGCGATCACGCCGTCCTTCACGTCGTCGCGATCGGGGAGGCCGAGGTGCTCTTTCGGCGTGACGTAACAAAGCATCGCCGTGCCATACCAACCGATCATCGCCGCACCGATCGCCGACGTGATGTGGTCGTAGCCCGGCGCGATGTCAGTAGTGAGCGGGCCGAGTGTGTAGAACGGCGCCTGGTGGCACAGCTCTAGCTGGAGGTCCATGTTCTCTTTGATCTTGTGCATCGGCACGTGGCCCGGACCCTCGATCATCACTTGCACGTCGTGGCGCCACGCGATCTCGGTGAGTTCACCGAGCGTCGCCAGTTCGCCGAGTTGGGCCTCGTCGTTCGCGTCCGCGATCGAACCCGGCCGCAGCCCGTCGCCCAACGAGAACGCGATGTCGTACGCCGCGAAGATCTCGCACAGTTCCTCGAAGTTCTCGTACAGGAAGTTCTCGGTGTGATGGGCCAGGCACCACGCCGCGAGGATCGATCCGCCGCGGCTCACGATGCCGGTGACGCGCTTGGCCGTCATCGGCACGTAGCGCAACAACACGCCGGCGTGGATCGTCATGTAGTCGACGCCCTGCTCGGCCTGTTCGATGATCGTGTCGCGGAAGATGTCGAAGGTGAGTTCCTCGGCGGCGCCGTTCACCTTCTCGAGCGCCTGGTAGATCGGCACGGTGCCGATGGGGACCGGCGAGTTCCGCATGATCCATTCCCGCGTGGTGTGAATGCCATGCCCGGTGGACAGGTCCATCACCGTGTCGGCGCCCCACGTGGTGGACCACGTGAGTTTGTCGACCTCTTCCTCCACGCTCGACGCGACCGCGCTGTTGCCGATGTTGGCGTTGATCTTCACGAGGAAGTTTCGCCCGATGATCATGGGCTCGCTTTCCGGGTGATTGATGTTGCTCGGGATGATCGCCCGGCCCCGCGCCACCTCGCCACGGACGAACTCCGCCGCCATCCCCTCGCGCAGCGCGATGAACTCCATCTCGGGAGTGATGTCGCCGCGGCGGGCGTAATGCATCTGCGACACGTTCTTGCCTGGCGCGGCGCGACGGATGACGGGCGTCGGCCCCGACCACGGGGTGACCGGCTTCACGGCCCGACCATCGTCACGGGGTTGCACGGCGCGGCCGGGGACGATCACCGTGTCGTTGCGCGCTTCGATCCACGGAGTGCGCAACGCGGGCAGCCCCACGTGCGGATCCGACCCCGGGCCCGACGTGTCGTAGATGCCGAACGTCGTGCCGTCGGTCAGATCGACCTGGCTGACCGGCACTCGTACCGACGCGTCACTCTCGGAAACGATGTAGCTCCGACGCCGTCCGGTTTGTTCGCTCACAGACCGAGGCTACCCGCCTAGTTGTTCGCGCAATTCCGCGATTTCCGCCTCAAGCCTCTCGACCCGCGCTTCCAGTTCCGCCACCCCCGAATCGCGCGCGGAACTGCGTGGTCCGTCACGCACTTCCGCGCGCGATTGGGTAGGGGCGACGGACGTGTCGACGTCGCCGAGGAGATGGATCCAGCGGTCCTGGGACTGGCCTGGGCCCCGGCCGATGTTGCGGGCGAGCGGCTCGGGTTTGTTGACGAGCCGATCGAGCACAGACGCCGCCGTGTCCGGGGCTTCCCACGCGGCGAGTCGTTCGGTGCGGCTCTTGAGTTCGGCCTCGGTCTGCGGGCCGCGGAACATGAGTACCCCGAGCAGCGCCAACTCTTCTTGAATCAGCGTTAGCTGTTCTTCCAGACGATGGCCGTATCGGTCGACCGACCGGCCGTGCGACGGCAAGACCGTGCGGATCAGCTGCTTGTCCTTGAGCGCGCCGAGCACGAATCGAACGTCGTTCTCCGTGTAGCTCGTCACCGGTTCGCGCGACGTCGACTGATTGCACCCCTGCACCAGGGCGCTCAGCGTGAGCGGGTAGTACTGCGGCGTCGCGAGTTGTTTCTCGATCAGCGTGCCCAGCACGCGCTGCTCGGTGGCATCGAGGTCGAACATGGGTCCGAAGCTACGCGCAAGACTCGCCCCATGGGGGCCGAAGAACTGGAGTACCGCGAACTGGTGTTCAGTGGCAGGTTGGCGGGACTGTGGGCGCCCGTCAGCGCAGGTCTGATCCGGCGGGTCGTGATCGCCGGCGCAATCCTGTTCGCCGCCGGGGGCCTCACGATCCTGCCGTACCTCGTGGGTTGGACCGATATCGAACGCGCCAACTACGCCGGGCTGGCGGTGGTAAGCGCGGTCGCGTTCACGGGTTCCGCATTCATGCTCACCTTGCGTAATCTCGCCGCGGAGAGTTTGGAGCGGCTCTTTCCTCCTGTCGGCGCCGCCGTGTTTCTGAGCGTCGCGATACTTCTCGGGTTCGCAACTGTGTACGTAGGCCCGACCTTCGGCGGCGTCTCGGCGTTCTACGTGCACACGCCGTTGATCGCGTTCATTCTCATGCGCACCCGGTGGGCGGTCGTCACGACGGTTCTGACTTGCATCGGCTTTGCGATCGGGCTTCTGATCGTTAGGTCGCCGGCTGGCGCACAGCTCTTCATCAACGTGCTCATGGGGGCGATAGCTGTCGCGGTCCTGGTGGGTGGGCTAGCGCGCGGACTCGAGCGCACCCGATCGCAGGAACACGCGACCCGCAATGAGCTCGACCGCCTCAACGGGCGCCTCCGCCGCTTCCTCGCCCCGCAGGTCGCCGAGGTGGTGATCAGCGAGGGCGCGCAGCTGGCTCCGCACCGCCAGGACATCGCAGTGTGTTTTGTGGACCTCCGTGGCTTCACCAACTTCACTAACGCGGTTTCAGCGGACACCGTGGTGCAGGTGCTGACCGCGTACTACGCCGCGGTCGGGCCGATCGTCGACAAGCACAACGCCACGATCGGAGGCTTCGACGGCGACGGTGTGTTCGCCTACCTCGGCGATCCCGTGCCCAACCCGAATGCGCCGGCCGATGCGTTGGCTATGGCAAAGGGGATCGCGTGCGTGCTCGACGAACTGGTCGTCGAGTGGTCGGTCGCCGAGGCAACGCTCGGCTACGGCATCGGCCTTGCCTTCGGTGAAGCGACCGTGGGCCTGATGGGATTCGAGAACCGTTTCGACTACACCCCGGTCGGAGCCGTTGTGAATCTGGCCGCTCGCCTGTGTGCGGATGCCAAGCATGGAGAAATCCTCGTTGACAACGCGTTGCGTAGAAGGGTCGACCTCGGTGACCGTGTCACGCGACGCGCGGACGTAGATCTCAAGGGTTTCGGTGTGACCGAGACCTACGCGGTGGCGCACTAGCGAGCACCGTCCACTGCCAGGCGTCACACTTCCCGGGGTGACTGACGACGATGACGTGGAGCTTGTGTGGCAGGGTCCGTTCGCGTCGATGCCGCGCCCGATGGATGTGGGAATGGTCCGAGCCTCGGCGACTGCGGCCGGGTCGTTCGCCGCATTAGCCGCGCTCGCGCTTCTGCCGGTGCTCGTGGGATGGACGACGGTTCCCGGCTCGAACAAGGCTGGCTTAACGGTCGTTTTCGTCGGCGCGCTCATAGCGGCGGCGCTGCAGTTTGCGTTGCGGGCCTCGACACCGCGGCAGATGGAGCGCCGCCACCCCAACACACTCTCCGGCCTCTTCGTCCTTTCAAGTTTGATGGTTGCGAGTGTTGTCGTTTTCGCGGGTCCGTCCTTCGGCTCCGTGGCCGTGTTCGCTGTGGTCATACCGTTGCTCGCGTTTTCGCGTTGCGTACGCCTTGGGCCGTGGGCGTGACCGCCTTTTCGCTAGCGGCGTATGCGGGCGCACTGGTCTTGCTCGACAACCCGCCCGCTCCGGTTCAGCAGTTCATCAACGTGGTTGCGTCAGCGGGCGCTGCCGGTGTGCTTATCGGCGGGTTGGCTTCCCGCCTCGACCGAAGCCGACGCCAACTCGCCGACTTCAATCACAACCTTGAGGCGCGCGTAAACCAGCAAGTCGGCGAACTCGAGCGGGCTGGGCGGCTGCGCCGGTTTCTGTCACCGTAAGTTGCCGACGTTGTCACGTCGGAGGGCGCTGACGAAATGCTTGCGCCGCACCGACGCTATATCGCCGCGTTCTTCGTCGATCTACGCGGATTCACTGCTTTCACGAATGCCGTCACCGCCGAGCGAGTAATGCGCGCGCTCGGCGAGTACTACGAAGCAGTCGGGTCGGTGCTGGACAAGCAACGCGCGACGATCGGTGGTTTCGACGGCGACGGCGTGTTCGCGTATCTGGGCGATCCGGTGCCGCATGACGACGCGGCGGGCGCCGCCGTTGCGATGGCGCAAGAGACCGCGCGTTGTTTAGACGGGCTGACCGCGGGTTGGTCGAACGCCGAGTGCCCCATCGGTTACGGCGTCGGTCTGGGATTTGGCGAAGCCACCTTGGGCCTCGTCGGCTTCTCGAATCGCGCCGACTACACGCCGGTCGGCGGCGTCGTGAACATGGCTGCGCGGTTATGCGCCGACGCACGACACGGCGAGATTGTGATTGAAGATGCGATGCGCAAAGCGGCGGGGCTTGACGATCACACCATCACGCGCCGCGCGGACGTCGACCTCAAAGGGTTCGGTGTCACGAAGACATATACGGTCGGACACTGATGGCGGTCTGGACCTGTCCCGCGTGCAAGCGCACGTTTGGCAAAGCGAACCAGGGCCATACCTGTGCGCCGGCAATGACGATGAACGAGTACTTCTCGACGGGGCCGGCATTCGAACGTCCGATCTTCGACGAGGTCCACGAGTTCGTGACCGGCCTCGGCAAGGACGTGCGCGTCGAGTTTGTATCCGTCGGCGTGTTTTTCAAAAGGAAGACGACGTTCGCGGAACTGCGACCACTCACGAAGTGGTCGAACCTTTCGTTCAAGGTGCCGCACAAGATCGACCATCCCTTGATTACCAAGACGTACGAGATGAGCCCGACCCGCTGGTACTACGTCGTCCGGCTGAAGTTGCCGAGTGACGTCACCGATGACGTCCGCGGCTGGCTCGCCGAGTCTTACGAGAACGACTGAGCGTCGAGCAGCGCGACCAACTTCGTGGGCGCCACCGTGCGGTAGGCGTCCTCGATCACGACGTCGACCTCGTCCCAGTTGACCTTGCCCTCAAGGCGAATGCCGACCCACCCGCGATGACCGACGTAGGCCGGGCGGTAGTACCGGGAGGGATCGGAAGCGATGAGCGACTCTTGCGCTCCCGGCGGCGCCGCGGCCCAGATACCGAGAATGCCGTCACCGTGGTGGTCGTTGTGAAACATCACGAACGTCTTCTTGTCCCGGATAAACCACGTCGGCGCGCCGTGGCTCAAGCGCTCGGTGACTTCGGGCAAGTCCATACAAATGCCGCGCACTCTGGTGAGGACCTTCTCCGCCGCTTTCGCCATTGGGCCAGTCTGCCGATTCAAACGAGTAGGTGCAGCGCTACCGTCTCGCCATCGAAACCGACCAACGTCGACGTCTTCAATTGACCGCCGCGGCGTTGTTCGCCGTGACGTTGCTTGTCGCGGGCTTGGTTGTGGCGTTCAAAGGGGACGGAAGCAACGACACGCTGGCGAGCACTTCGTCGTCTACCTCCACGACCGCCGGCAACACCGGCACCGACCCCGGTGTGTTTGTGCCCACGTCAGCTCCGCCCGCCACCACCACTTCGACGACGATCAAGCAGGCGAAGGCCACGACCACGACCGCGAAGGACGAAGCGCCCGAGCTGCACTGCGTCACGACAACGCCCAGCGAGCCGACGCCCGAACCCGACGACTGGGCGACGTATTGGCAGACCAAGCCTGACCCGTTCGAGAACAAGGGTCTCCTGCTCAAGATCTGCGTCGACGACCTCACGCCGAAGGTTGGCCAACTGGTCACGCTGAACGTGTTGGCCGACGATCCCGACGCGAAGATCGGCAACGGCGAGTGCGACATCTACGTCACGTGGGACGGCAACTCGGGCAGCCTCTGCCGCGACACGGTCGCGGTGCCAACAGAACCGAAGCCGACGCCGAAGGCGGAACACGGCCGCGTCACGATGACCTACACGCACACCTACAACGGCACGGGCGAAAAGACGATCGACGTGAGTGCGTGGTCCGGGCCCGACAGCCCTGACCGTCATCCCTACTCCAGCTACAACAGCATCGAGTTACACGTCACCGTTCACAAGTAACGGCAGCCGTCAGCGGGAGGACGCGACCTTCTTCTTGGCCACGCGTTTCTTCGCCTTCGGCTTGCTCCCTTGGGCACCGGACCGGTTGATCGCAGTGTCATCTGTACCCAGGTAGCTCTCGATCACCTTCGGGTGCTCGAGCACGTAGGAGGGGGTGCCCTCGGCGATCACGCCGCCGAGTTCCAACGCGACCATGCGGTCACAGATGGTGCGCAGCAGCGGCATGTCGTGCTCGATCACGAGGATGGCGCATCCCGTGTGGTCGCGCACCCGCAGCAGCAGGGGCGCGAGCGCTTCGGTCTCTTTCTGCGCGACGCCACCGGATGGTTCGTCCAGCATGAGCACCGACGGCTCCTGGGCGAGGATGCAGGCAAGGTCCACGATGCGGCGCGAGCCAGTCGACAGCTCGCCGGTCAACTTCTCGCGGAAGGCGCCGAGGCCCATCAACGTGATCAGTTCCTCGACCTTTTCCTCGACCTCGATCTCGGACTCGTAGGACGCGGGAAGTTGGAACGCCGCGGCGACCAGATCCTTCGATTCCAGATGGCGCTCCAGGGCTACGGAGATCGTTTCGGCAACCGTGAGCGACGGGAACAACAGCGCGTCCTGGAACGAGCGGCCGAGGCCGCCAAGCGCCCGCTCGTGCGGCGCGGACTCGGTGATGTCTTCGCCCTGCAGGATGATCCGGCCGCCGTCGAGGGTGTTGAAGCCCGAGATGCAGTCCATGAGCGTGGTCTTGCCCGCGCCGTTGTGGCCGATCAGACCGAGGATCTCGCCCTCACGCAACTGCAAGTCGACGTCGTCAACCGCCGTGATGCCGCCGTAGCGCTTGAGCAACGCGATCGTCTCGAGCAGCACCGGCGCGTCGGGCCCGGGAGCTGCGCGCTTTGCCTTCGGCTTGGCTTTGCCGTTGGTGGCCTTGGCGTCATCGCCGACCGCGTTCGCGCCGGCGATGAACACTGAGCGCAACACGTCGGGTCGGTCGAGCAGATCCTGCGTCGGGCCCTCGAAGCGGACCTCGCCCTTCTCCATGAACACCGCGCGCTGCGCGAGGTTCAACGCCACGTTGACGGACTGCTCCACCAACACGATCGTGGTCCCGCGACTGTGGATCTCTTTCACGACCTCGAGCAGCTGCGCCACGATGGTGGGTGCCAAGCCGAGCGACAGCTCGTCGATCATCAGCAGACGCGGCCGAGTCATCAGCGCGGCGCCGAGCGCCAGCATCTGCTGCTCGCCACCCGACAGGTCGCCCGCGAGCTGGGTCTGACGACGCTCGAGAATCGGGAACAGCGCTTGCACTTCCTGGCGGGCGGCTTCGACCCGCTCCTGGTCGTCGCGGATCATCCACGCGGCGAGGCGCAGGTTTTCGGTGACACTCAGCGTCGGGAACACGCCCTTGCCGCCCGGCATCAAAGAGATGCCGCGATGCGTGGTGACGTCAGCCGAAAGCGACGTGACGTCTTCGCCGGCGAACATCACTTTGCCGGCGCTGGGCTTTACGAGTCCGCAGATGCCCTTGAGCAATGTGGACTTGCCGGCGCCGTTCGTTCCGAGCAGTGCGACGATCTCGTTCTCACGAACTGTGAAGTCCACCTCGAACAAGATCTGCACGGGCCCGTAGGCCATGTCGATGCCGGTGCAGGTAAGCAGCGCCCCGTCATCGTTCAACTGGTCCGGAGCCTGGTTGCCCTTTTTCTTGCTCATTCGGGAATGGCTCCTACGAGTTCGAGGCCCGGTTCGTCGGACACTTCATCGGTCAACGCGCCTTGCAACAAGCCCACACTGTTCTCTACGCCACCCCGTTTGTCAGCTACGAGGCTGGGCACGAGGATGCCGCGCCGGTTCGCGACCCACCGGAGATAGCGGTCACGCGCGCTGATGAAGAGCTGACCAAAGCCACCGGGCAGCGCGTAAAGCACGACGAGCAGACCCGTACCGGTGAGCAGCAGACGAAGGTCACCCAACGCGGTAATGGTCTCGAGCCAGCGGAACAACAGCACTCCCGCAATCGCGCCGCTGATAGAGCCGAGGCCACCGATAACCGCGGTGGAGAACACCGTGATCGAGTCAGCCGGGCTGTAGGTGTGCTGCGCGAGCGCGTGCTGGATCTGCACGTGAAGGCCCCCGGCCACTCCGGCGATGAAGCCAGCGAGGATGAACGCTGACAGCTTGACCATCGTGGTGTTCACCGCCGCCGCGTCCGCGGCGCGCTGGTTATCGCGGGTGGCGATCACGACGCGTCCACTGCGCGCTTTGCGCACGCCCAGCGACGCAAGTATCGCCAAGCCGAGGAAGGTCAAGCACGTGAGGTACATCGCGTAGTTGCTCTCGAGGTTGAACCGTTGGAACAACAACGGTCGATCGACGTTCGACGGCAAGATCGAACCGAAGCGGTTCGTGTTGAAGAAGTACTCGTTGAGCGCGATCGCGAACGCCAGGGTCGTGACCGCGAGGAACAGGCCCTTGATGCGCAACGCCGGAAGGCCGACCAACAGTGCGGCCACGGCACCGGCTAGGCCGGCTAGGAACAGCGCCAGGAAGAAGTCCCCGTGCATCTTCGAGATCACGTTGCCGGCGGCGATACCGCCCACACCGACCAGGCCGAACTGACCGAGCGAGATGTGGCCGCCCCAACCCGTCAACACGACGAGCGACACCGCGACCATCGCCCACACCATGGCGAACGCCGCCAGCAACTGCTGGCTCGACGACCAACCACTCGGGACGATGATGAACAGCGCGGCGATCACGGCGATCAGCGCGAACTTCACGTAGCGGACTTCGGGGAGGCGGCGCAGCTCGACCGGGGTCGGCTTGACGACCGAACTCGATGACCACGACGACGTCACGTTGTCGACGGCGCGGCTCAGGCGGCCCTTCTGGAGCAGCAGCGCTCCGAGGATCACCACGAGGTACGCGACGTTGACGAACGACGGCGAGCCGGTGCTGTTCCAACGCACGGTTTGCTCGACGATGCCGAGCGCCATGCCGGCGCCGAACGCGACGGGCAGCGACTCCATGCGGGCCACGACTGCTGCGGCCAAGCCGGGCAGCAGCACCGTGGGGCCGTTCGCCACGCCGGGCACGACACCGGAGAACGGTGCCTTGAGCACGTAGGTCAACGCGGAGAGCCCGCCGGCGAGCATCCACACGATCGTGGCGAGACGACGGACCGGAATGCCCAGCAGTAACGCACGGTCCGCGTTTTCGGCCGCCGCACGCACGGCCACGCCGGCGTCGGTCCGCAGCAAGAAGTACGCGAGGCCGAGAATCACGAACGGGACGACGATCATGATCAGGATCTCGTCGCCAGCGAGTGTCTTCGCCCCGATCTGGATGTGCGCGTTGAGCGGGACCTTGAAGCCGCCCGTGAGCGAGAGGAACCCGAGCGCTTTCGCGCCTAGGAACTCGAGGCCGCCGAGTAACTGGGCCAGACCGATCGAAGCCACCGTGAGAATCAGGCGCGAACTGTTGGCGAAACGACGGATCACCAGCACTTCGATGAGCGCGCCGTTGACCAATCCCGCGACCACCGCGAGCGGCACGATCACGAAGTACGACCAGTGGTGTTCCTTGTACAGCGCGATCGCCATCACACCCACCGACGAACCCATGGTTCCGTAGGCGAAGTTGATGAACCGGTTGGCGCGGTAAATCAGGATGAGGCCGATCGCCAGAAGGGACGTCACCGTTCCCGTAATGAGGCCGATTACGACAACCTCGTAGGGCATCTTGTCGTCGACGAAGCTGCCGATGCCCGGCAGCGCGAGCGAAACGAAGTAGCCGACCGCGATAAGGCCAACGAGCGCGAGGCCGCGCCGCTTTTCCGGAACGCGCTCGTACAGGTTTTGGATTGGAGCGAAGAGGCGGTTCACCGAACTGGCACTACGGGGTCGCCGGCGGGGATCTGTCCGGGCAGCCAGCGGGTGCCCTTCTGCGGGTCGATGTACGCGCCCTTCTTACCGTTGTAAGTGGAGGTGGCGTTGCCGTCCCAGTAGATCTCGCGCACGTCGTCGGCCGCGGTGTAGTCGTGCGGTTTCAGACCCCAGAACCCGACCGGCCCCAGGCGACCGGGATAGGCAAACATGCCTTTCTGGAAGTTGGCGGGCGTGAGGTTCGGCCCTGCCATCTGGATGCCGATCGCCATCATCTGCATCTGGAAGTAGATGAGGTCGACGGAGAACGCCGGCTCGTCGCTCGGGCGCACTGTCTTATACGCCTCGTACGCGATCGTCTGCGTCGGCGGCACTGGCTGCTCGAGTGAACTCACGCCGATGATGTGCTTGGCCGCCTCCTGATCGAACAGCTGGCCGACGATGTCGGTGTCGGTAAGCGCGGTGCCGGTGACGATGATCTCGGGGAAGTAGCTCTCACGGTTCATGGCGCCGGTGAGGAACACCGGGAAGACCGGGTCACAACCGCAGAGGATCGTGGTGACGCCGTCGCGCTTGAGCTTGGGCACCAGGTTGTTGGCTTGGTTGGACATCGTGCCCAGGTCGAGCTGGTACTGAATGTTCTCGGCGACCTTTACGCCGCCCTTCTCCAGGTCACCCTTCGCGATCTGCACCGACTCCTGGTACCAGGAGTTCTCGGGTGCCATCGTGGCGAGTCGCCGCGGCTGGTCCTTCAACGCCCCGCCGGCGAATTTCGCCGGCTTGGACGCGCCGCCCGGGCCGAACAGTCGCTTCACCGAGTACTCAGCGGCGAGCTTGGCCACGGTGGTTCCGTCGACCGCGAGGCTCCAGATGTACGGCGCGTGCCGGTCGTGCCAGGGGGTGGACAGGTAGGGGTCGCCGAAGCCCATCACGCCGCGGCGGGCCAACGCGTCTGCGTACGGTTCGGAGGTCGAGGACATGTCGGCGAACGCACCCATGCTCTTGACGGTCTCGGCATCGGCTTCGGCCTTGTCGCGGCCGCCACCGAGGAGCTCGGCGGTGTTGGAGCCGACGCCGTTATAGAACTGGACGTCGAGCTTGCGCCCGTAGAACTGGTAGCGCTTCGAGAAGTACTCGGCCAGCGCAGTGACCGTGCGCTTGATGGTTTCGGGCGTGTCCGAGAGGCTGGCGCCGGCGAGTTCGGCCAGCGTCTGCTGGAAACCCTTCTCATTCAACGACCGGAACGACACCTTGATGCTCGTATCGGTAACGCCTTTGGACGTGACGCCGCCGTTGCTGCCGCTGAACGCGATGCACGGCGGTGAGTACGGGTCGCCGGTGACCTGGTCTTTGCGCTCGGGCGGGCACGAGGTGGGCGTGGAGATCGCCTTGCCGGACGCCGACTTGGTGCCACTGGCCACTGGGCCGCCAGGGATGGTTTCGCCCGTCGCGGTGGTCGAATCGGTGGTGTCACCGTTACCGGTCACGAAGCCCGTGTCGTCGTCGCCACTGCTGGCCGCGTTGACGATCTTCTGCGGTTTCGACGGCACGAGCGTCGCAACCACGATCAGCAACACCACGAGCAATGCGAGCGGCCCGTAGCCGCGCAATAGCCGCTGGTTGACCTGGAACGAACCGCGCGGTGGCTGCGATCCCTCTCTTACTGCCATTTCAAGCCTCCGTTTGGGTGGATCGTTGTGCGCGACGCATGAGGTGACGGTCGCGTTCGGCTACCAGGAGCAGGGCGAGGAGACCGACCAAGCCGATCACTGCCATGCGACCTCCGCGCGAGCCTTTTTCCGTAGCCGCAAGGGTGCCCTTTCGGGGCTTGTTCGAAATTGCAGGTTTGGTGCTGCCGGTCGGCGGCAGGGGTGTGAGGTCACTAAGGACCGGGGTGTCGACCAGATCGCTCAGCCCGTCGAAGGCGTCGTTGACGAGCGATCCGGTCGGATCGATTCCGAGGAAGCTCGAGGTCTTCAACGCCTCGCTCTTGGTGGCCACGCCACCGAGTTCGAGCGAGAACGATCCGGCCCCGGTGACGGAACCGAGCGCGATGTCGCTGACGGTGATGTAGGTCGCGTTGCCGCAGTCCTGCGCGAGCAGCGCGTCGTACAGATTCTGCCGGACCGGCTGAATCGAACCCAGCACCAGTTGGGAGATCGCGTCGCGTTGCGCGTTCGGTACGACCTTGATGACGAGCGGGTCGACGAACAGGATGCCGGCACTGACGTGTGGCTTCGGGTAGTTGATTTGCATCCCGAGCTGGCCGAGCAGCACGTTGGCGTTTTCCAGCGCGCTCAGCGCGTCACCAACCGGCAGGCTCTGGCCGAGCACCTTGAGCGCACCAATGCTGAACGTGCCGTCGTTGAGGTCGTCCTTACCGGTGCTCGAATGTGCGGTCCACTTCAACCCGGCCAACTCGAGGACGCCGGCGATCTTGATGCTGCCGATGTCGACAGACGCGACCGCGTCCCGATTACCACCGGCGAGGCGCGTGACCGCCTTTGAGTGCGAGCCAGCGATGCTGACGAACGCGTCGGACGGCGTTAGCCCGCCCGCAACAGTGTTGGCCTCGCTGTAGGGCGTCGCATCGGCGCGCACGGACTTGGTGATCGCGGGCAGGTACTTCTCGGCCTCGCTCTTTTCCTGCGACGCGTTCGCATCGCGCGAGTCAGCCCGCAGAGCCTGCGGCTGGTCTTCAGCGGGCAGGGTCGGGTCCCCGCCGTCGCAGCCCTTCCCGGCGAGCGTGCTGCCGATGATGCCGAGATCGATGGCGCGGGATTCGGCCTGCGACACGTTGTTCGTGTAGCCAGCGAGGGAGATGCCGAACGAGATGCCGATCGACAACGACGCAGTGGTCGGGTTGACCTTGTACGACGTGGCGGTGGCCGAGGCCGTGCCCGCCGTGGTGGGCGTAGCGGGAGTGCCGGCCGAGGCCGCGCCCAGCGGCCCGGTGAGGGCGCTTATGGCGACAGCCAGCCCGACCGCGCTAGCGGCGATGGCGGTGCGTCGATATGGCTTGAAGTTGCCTGCCATAGGGAACCCCCCGGGTTGTGGCGGCGAATGCATAGTTTTGCTGCGGGAACCGTATGTGACCTTTGTCACATGAAGCGGTCAACAATCTGTACCACGGAGCAGGTGGTTTACAACCGCGAGCGGGTCCGGCGCTCTACGAACACGCCTATTTGTCGGAGTTTTCTTTCGGTACAAGGTGAATAGACACCGAATTCATGCAATAACGGTCACCGGTTTCGGTGGGGCCGTCATTAAAGAGGTGACCGAGGTGACCGTCGCACTGCGCGCATCGCACCTCGGTGCGCGTCATTCCGTGCGACCGGTCTTCGATGAGCCGGATCGCATCCGGGCTCGCCGCCGCGTCAAAACTCGGCCAGCCGCAGCCCGCGTCGAACTTCGAGACCGAGTCGAACAACTTGGCGCCGCAACCGGCGCACATGTACTCGCCGTCGGTCCACTCGTTCCAGTACTTGCCGGTGAACGCTCGCTCGGTGCCTTGCTTGCGGAGGACTTGGTACGCCTCGGGGTCGAGCTGCTCTTTCCATTCCTCATCGGTACGCGTTTCCACGACCGCAGGTTACGACGCGTGTCGAGGGCAGTAAGTTCGGCGGATGGCTGCTGACGTTCCTGAAAAGGGAAGCCCCCACGATCGCGCTCGCATTGTTCGCCGATACCTGTCCGCCCTCGACGCCCGGAAGCCGGGGCGCACCAGCGCGCGCACCGCGGAGTCGATCCACCACCGCATGCACCAGATCGACACGGCGCTGCTGTCGGCCGACCCAGTGCAGCGCCTCCACCTGACGCAAGAGCGCATCGACCTGCACTCCGAGCAGCTCCGTTTGACCACGTCCGCGGGCGGCGACTTCGAGGCGCTCGAGAAGGCGTTCACGCGCATTGCCCGCGCCTACGGCGACCGTCACGACATCACCTATTCGGCCTGGCGACAGGTCGGGGTGGACAACGAGGTGCTGGGCCGCGCGGGCATCACGCCGGCACCGAAGGCCGCCCGGCCTCAGCCGGCGGCCAAGCCCGCAGCCGAGCCCGCAGCTGAGGCTGCGCCGGCCGTAGCCGCGCCGGAAACAGCCGCAGAGCCCACCGCGGAGAAGCCGAAGGCGGAAGCAAAGAAGGCGCCGGCCAAAAAAGCGGCAGCCAAGAAGACCGGTCCCGCGAAGAAGGCTCCGACGGGGAAAAAGGCCGCGCCAGCCGATCCAGCGCAACAACGACTGCCGGCCGAACCTCCTAAGCTGATTTTTCACTGGGGTCTCAAGGGGAGAGATTGATGCTGAAGAAGAAGTCCGATCAGCTGGCGGCGCTGCGCTCTGTTTCGCTGTTCTCGTCGATGTCTGATCGTGACCTGAAGGCGCTGCTGGCGGGTTGTCGCGAGGAGCTGTACTCCGACGGTCAGGCCATCGTGCGCGAGGGCCAGCCCGGCGGACCTTTCTTTCTCATCGTCGAGGGCCAAGCCCGGCTCTCGGTCGGCGGCCAGACCCGTACGACTCTGCACCCCGGTGATTACTTCGGCGAGATCGCGCTCGTCGACAAGGGCCCCCGCTCCGCCACCATCGTCGCCAACGGCAACGTCAAGGCGCTCGCCATCGCGTCGTGGGACTTCATGGCGCTCTGCGAGCAGGACTTCAAGGTTGCCGAGAAGGTCATGGTCGGCATGGCCAACCTCATCCGCAAGATTGACAACAACGCTGGCAGGTAGCGCCGTTTAGGTTTATCGGGTGCCGCCACGCCGTCTTTCCGCGCGTCAGCGGCGCGCCCGTGTCCTGGTTATCGCCACTGTCCTGAGCCTGCTGGCGCTCGGCGTGCATGCAATCGCCAGCGGCGGACGCGACCAGACGCTGCGCCAACTCGGCTACCTCGACGAGGTGCGGCCGCTCATCGCTGACTCGACGTCACAGGGCGCTGACCTGCTCGGCGTCCGTGAGAACGCCAGCGACTTGGGCAAGCCCGGCACGCGCAACCGGCTCAATCAAGTCGTGAAGCAGACCCAGGACACCCTCGACGCTGTGAAGAAGGTCAAACCACCGGCCGGCGTCGACGAAGCGCACAGCCTGCTGGTCGCCACACTGCAACTGCGCGTGCTCGGCGCCCGCGCCGCGGCGAAGGACATGATCGCCGCGCTGTCGGCCCAGTCCCCGAAAGCGATCGTCGATCGGTTGGTGGCGACTGGGCGCAACCTGATTGCCGCGGACCAGACCTACAAGGCGTTCACCGACGTGGTGTCGACCGAGCTGGCCAAGGACGCCTCCAAGTCCGTGGCGCCCTCGACGTGGATTCCCGAGCCGACGCAGTGGGAGGCACCCGAGCTGACGGCGTTCGTGAACATCCTCAAAGCCAACTCGTCGGTCGCTCCGATCGTGGACGTCTCCACCGTCTTAATACGCACCACCCCGGCCGCGGTCGGCAAGGAAGGCGAAAAGTTCTTGTTGCCCAAGACGTCATCGGTTCGACTTGAGGTTGTGGTCGCCAACATCGGAAACGTCGCGCAGAAGAAAGTTACGGTGATGGCGACGCTTACGTCACCCGCGGGCGTCGACACCGCTCGGGACTTCGTCAACCTCGACCCGGGCAAACGCCTGGCCCTCTCGCTGCGCGGTCTGAAGGCCGCACCCGGTGACGCCACGCTTACCGTCACCATCGGCCCGCTACCCGGCGAGACCTCGACCGAGGACAACACCATCACCAACCTCCTGGCGATTCACGCATGAGCGCGCTCAAGCGAATCGGTTTCCTCGGCCCGCACGCGACCTTCACCGAGGAGGCGCTGCTCGGCGAGGCCGATCTCGCGACGTGCGAGTTGATTCCATACGGCGTGATGACCGAAGCCTTGGCCGCCGTTGAAAGCGGCGAGGTGGACGCCGCGTTCGTTCCGATCGAGAACGCGATCGAGGGAACCGTGAACCTAACCCTCGATGCGTTGATCTTCGACCATGACCTTCTTATTCAGCGTGAGGTTGTGAAGCGGATCGTCATGAACCTTTTGACCCCGCGCGGCCTCGCCATCGGTGACGTGGAACGGGTGCTCACGCTGCCCGTCGCGATGGCGCAGTGTCGCGAGTGGCTGCTGGCAAATGCCCCGGGCGCCGAGTTCGTAGCGACCAACTCCACAGCGGACGCGGCCCGCATCGTTGGTGAGCGCGCCGCGGCCGATCCGGCTGTGCGCGACGCCGCTGTCGGGCCGGCGTTATCGGCTGCGCTGTACGGCCTCGACCTCGCCGCCACCGACATCGAAGACCACCCGGACAACGCGACGCGGTTCGTCTTGGTGCAGCCGAAGAAGATCCCCGCGCCGACTGGCCACGACAAGACGTCGATTGTCTGTTTTCAACGCGCCGACCAACCCGGTTCGTTGCACTCGATCCTCGGTCAGTTCACGGCTCGCAACATCAACCTGTCCAAGCTCGAGAGCCGCCCCACGAAGGCCGGCCTGGGGAACTACTGCTTCATCATCGACTTCGACGGCCATATAGATGACGAGGTCGTCTTCGACTGCCTCCGGGATTTACACGCCTCGCTGGCCGAGCTGAAGTTTCTCGGCTCGTACCCTGCCGCAGGCGAGCACGGCGCCGCAATCCGGCGCGACGCCGAGGAATCGTGGCGGTCCGCCGACGACTGGGCCCGGGCGTTACGGGGTCAAATCGCCCGTTAACTAAGGTTTTTCCACCTGGAGGGGTCGCATAGTTCGGTCGAGTGCACCTGTCTTGAAAACAGGAGACCTGCAAGGGTCCGCGGGTTCGAATCCCGCCCCCTCCGCCAAATTTCGGGCGACCACTCTGCGTGGCCGGTTTGTCCGGAATGCTTTTCTTTTTGGACAGGCAGGAGGAATATGTACGGATACCGAACTAAGGTTCCGTAGGTATCTGGGGCACTTGGCGTTACCGAGAGTGACGTCGTCGATAGCTGTACAAACTGGAGGGGCATTTCATCATGGGGTTTTCACGCTTGCGCGTTAGTAAGCGCGCCATCGCGTTACTAGTCAGCGTTGCAACGCTGTTCGGGGTCGTTGGGGTCGCTGTTTCGCAGCCCGCCAATGCGCTTCCGACACTGCAGTCGCCGAATGGGAAGCTGCTTCCCGACAAGCCTCTTGAGGGACCGCTGGATGCGCTTGGCACCACCGTTGAGAGCGTTCAGCAGACCATCGCGGCGGTGCAGGCAGCACTCGATGCGTTGATTCTGTCGGTGCAAGGCGACGGCACACCTGCGAAGCCCGGCCTCATCGCCCAGCTCCAAGAGTTCATCGCTGAGGCGCAGGCCGATCCGGCGAACGCGGCCACGAACCTCCAGGCCTTCATTACGGGCACGGTCGTGCCGCCGCTCGAGAGCACTGCGCTGAACCAAGCGCTTGCACTCGCGGCGAAGATCGCCAGCCCGATCTGCCCGGTGATCGGCGCGGCCGCCTCGTTGCAAAACGTCGCGCTGCCGACCATTCCGGACTACTCGATCTTTGGCGAGCTGGCCCCCTTCGTGAAGAAGACCGACCAGAACACGGCCACCCGCATTCGCAACTACTACATCTTCGCCATGGCCAGCCTGCTGTCGCCCGTCGCCCTCCCGGCGGCCGCTGCTGCTGCTAGTCCCTACGTCGCGTTGGCGCAGGTCCTGCTGCAGCTGATCGCGGTGAACTGGCACACCACCTACTACCCGCCCGTCGAAGACCCGGCGCATCCGCCGGCGCCCGTCGTCAAGGACACGCCTGGCTACCTCTTCCTGCCGTCGCTGCTCGACGTTGACGGCAACATCGGTTTCGACATCTGCGCCAACCAAGGCCTCGACCTCACGACGCTCGGCATCAACCAACAGATCGACCGTATTCCGACGTCTGACCCGAACATGCGTTACGACATCGAAGCGCAGGCGGTGTTCGGTGTGCTTCATACCGGTTATCGGGTCCCGGCTGGCTCGACCCTGCCCGCGATGTTCGACACCACCCTCGCGGGAGGCACGGGCTACCCGTTCCAGACCAAGACGCACGTTGTCGGCAAAGCGCTGAGCCAGTACCACAGCCTCGCTGGTGCGATCGACTACACGGTCGATACCCAGAAGACCCCGACGCTTTACAAGGTCACTTCGGTCAAGCCCGGTGGCACCAGCGGCAACGGCACTCAGATCAACTGGACTGCTTCCGGCGACGGCAAGGCTTTCTCGACCTACACGAAGCTCGGTTCACTCCTGCTGAACGGCATCAACGCGCAGAACCCCGCGCCAGACCACTTCGAGTACTGCACATCGGCGAAGGGCTTCTGCAGCAACGCTCCGGCCGCCGACACCGCGGTTGAAACGCAGTCGATACACATCACGGCGCAGAAGCCGACGGAGATCAACATCTTCAACAGCGAAGCGGGCCGCACGGCCACGACCTGCCCCGGCTTGGCCATTCTGGGTGACGGTCACCTGAAGGGACAGCGCTTCTTCCTCGGCGCCAAGACGTCCTCCACGGCCACCGTCGAGGGCCACGCCTGGGCCGACACCGACGACCTGCCGATCAGCGGCTGCCTCGCAGCGGCGTCGACCACTGCAACTCTGCCGACTGGCTTCAAGGCTCAGAACCGTCGCGTGACCTTCCTGGGCACCGGCACTGCGCCGGCCACCAGCAAGACCGGCACGATCAACTGCCCGGCGGCCATCCCGGCTGCCCCGCCGCTTCCTGCGGTTCCGGGCACGTCGATCACGGGTGGTAGCGCGGGTCTCACCTTCGGCTTGTCCCGCTACCTCTGCTCGTTCCCGCCCCTGAACACGGTTGCCCCGACCATCACCGGTCAGAACTTCAAGGCCTCGACGCTCACTGCGAACAAGGGCACCTGGACGCCTGCGGCGCCCAACACTCCCACCTTCACCTATCAGTGGCTGCGTTGCGACACGGCTGGCGCGAACTGCGCTCCGATCGCCGGCGCTACCAACGCGACCTACACGAACACCGATGACGACCTCGGCGGCCACACCATTCGAGTGGTCGTTACCGGTACCAACCTCGACGGCACCCTCTCGGTGACCAGCGCGCAGACTCTGGTGATTACGCTGCCGCCGGCGCCGGTCAACACCGTCCTGCCCGCCATCTCAGGCATCGTCGGTACAGGCAACGAGCTCACGGCCTCAACCGGCACGTGGATCAACGCCCCGACCACCTACGCCTTCCAGTGGCGTCTGTGTGATGCGGCCGGTAACGCCTGCGCCAACATCGGCGGTGCCAACACCAACAAGTACACGCCGTCGCTGAGCGACCAGGGCCATCAGCTCCGAGTCGTTGTCACGGCTTCCAACATCGGTGGCGCCAACTCGGCGACGTCCAACGGCGTCTACGTCCCGCCGCCGCCCACCAACCTGACGCTGCCGATCATCAAGAACGGCAACTCACCGGCTGCCGGCTCCAACGTGTTCGAGGGTGACCATCTCAGCGTCACCAACGGCACCTGGACCGACGGTCAAACCTTCACTTATCAGTGGCAGATCTGCGACAACTCACCGTCGTTGACCTGCACGCCGATCGCTGGCGCAACGCATGCGGCTTACCAGGCGTCGCACGACGACATCGGCCACATGCTGAACGCCATCGTTACGGCGAAAAACCCCGACGGCGAACTCGCGGCGACGGCGGCCGAAACCGGCCTCGTTCTCGCCAACGCGCTGCTACCCAAGACGCCGGGCAACGTGCCCGACGGCAAGGTGCTCGCCACGGCCGACAGCGGTCGTGAGTCGGCCTTCATCGGTGGTGCCTTCGATACCGTCGGCCCGCTTGTCGGCGGTGGCGGTTCGCTGCCGGCCACGCCTGCGGCGATCAGCAAGAACGCCACGCTTAAGGCACTGGTCAACTCGGGCGGCAAGGTCAACGCCGTTGCCTCCGACACCGCCGGTGGTTACTTCATCGGTGGTGACTTCACCTCCGTCCTCGGCCTGCCTTGTAACGCCGTGGCGCACGTGAAGCTTGACGGCAGCCTCGACGCCACGTACTGCCAGGCCTCGCCGTTCACCGGTGAAGTCCGGGCCCTCAGCTATGCCAAGCGCAGCGTCACGATCGGTGTGTCTTCGCCGATCAACCTGCTCGTTGTCGGTGGTGAGTTCACCCGGGCCGACGGTCGCAAAAACCTGGCGATCATCGATCAGACCGGCTTCACGTCGTTCATGTCGGCTGACCCGGATGGCGCCGTGAACGCCATTGCCGACGACACCTCGGCCGGTCGCCCGAACTACCTCATCGGTGGTGCGTTCGACAACGCTGGTGGCGTTGCCGTGAAGAAGATGGGCCTACTGACCCTGACCTCGCCGCCGCCTACCGATGGCACGGCCGTCAACAACGGCTTCGGCGCCTACCCGGGCGGTGTTGCTTGCGAACCCGGCGGTTGCGCCACTCCCGTCGTCAAGGCGCTGCAATTCGTCAACGCCAGCCTCCCGCACTTCATCGTGGGCGGCACGTTCGACCGGGCCATCGGCACCGGTACGACGGCTTCGTCACAGCTGCGTCACAACCTGGCGTCGTTCGCCGAAGTCGCTAGCCCCAACCAGACCGTTGGTGCTTGGAACCCCAACCCGAACGGCACGACTATCAACGCCCTCGCTTCGCAGGGCGGCACCGTCTACATCGCCGGTGACTTCACACAACTCCAGAGCACGGCAACGACACCGGTCGTCACGACGGGCTACAAGGGCCTCGCCGAGTACGGCATCACCGGCGGGCTGACATCGCTGAGCCCGCTTCTGTGGACGTCGACCGGTAACGCTGCCGGCACCGGCGCAACCTCCAGCCCGAACACGGCCTGGAAGCCGCAGATCGACACCGGCGCAGTGCTCTCGATCGTGTCAGAACCGACGGTCGCCAACGGCGTCTACGTCGCTGGTTCGTTCACCTCGATCGGCGGCACCGTCCGTCACCGTCTGGCCAACATCTCCGGCCCCAGCGCAGTCGCGGCATCGTTGAACGCATGGGATCCGAACGCCGGCCAGACCGTGCGCGCGATCACTCGCTTCGCTGGTCTCGCGGCAGTTTCGCCCAACCCCGCGGTGCCCGCGGCTGTCTTTGCTGCTGGCGACTACAAGGTCCTCGGTGGAGAGACACACCTGAACGTCGCTGAACTCAAGCCCGACGGCTCCATCGGTCCTTGGAACCCGACCGGGACCAACGGTGACGTGAAGGCGATCGCGGTCAAGGGGGGCATCGCCTACGTCGGCGGCAACTTCAGCACCGCCGCCGGTGCGGTTCGCCACAACCTCGCTGCGTACGACGCCAATCTCGGCGGCGCCCAAGGCTGGGATCCGAATGCGGACGGCGTGGTCAATGTCATCAAGAGCAGCCCCGGCGGTATCTACGTCGGTGGTGCCTTCAACAACGTTGGCGGCGCTACTCGCCCGAACCTCGCTGAACTCGACGCCGCAGGCGTTGCGTCCGGCTGGAATCCCGGCACCGACGGCACGGTCAACGCTCTCGCAGTTGCGAGCGGCGTCGTCTACGCCGGCGGCGCCTTCGCCAACGCGGCCGGTGGGCCCCATTCCAATGCGGTGGCGGTCGACGGTGTTACCGGTAGCCCGGTGGCAGTGGCGCTCGATACCAACGGTCCCGTCAACGCAATCGTCGTCAACGCTGACGGCGCCTACATCGGTGGGTCGTTCTCGACCGTCAACGGCATTGCTCGGAGCAACATCGGCCTCGTGGATCTCACGACGGTGCCGGGCGATGTTCTGAGCTACGCACCTGAAGCGGACGGAGCGGTGCGGGCACTGCTCATCGTCGGTGCGAAGGTGTTCGCCGGTGGCGACTTCCTGAACATCGGTGGTCAGTCACGGTCGCATGCGGCCCAGCTCGAGACCGATGGCACCGCCACCGGCTTCCTGCCTGAGCCCAACGGCACGGTGTACTCGCTCTACAGCTCGCCGGGTGGCCTGTTCGGCATCTTCGGCAACTTCTCGTTGCTCTCGGGTGGCGTGCCTACGCAAGGCGTCGCCTTCTACGGCGGCTAGTCGCAATCACCAAGAATTAAGTGAAGGAGCCCCGCCGCAAGGCGGGGCTCCTTCGCGTCTGCCGCTAACTTGGTCGATTCGGGAGAGGTGCGAGAGCGGCCGAATCGGACTCACTGCTAATGAGTTGACCTGGGAAACTGGGTCCGGGGGTTCAAATCCCCCCCTCTCCGCCAAAAGGCCTTGCCCCCAATCGGTGGACCACTTCTTATGAGAACGTGGGCAATGGTTGGGGGCAATGCTTTTCTTCGAACTCGTTCGGCGTCAAGTAGCCCAATGAGGAGTGCCTGCGGGTCGGGTTGTAGAAGTTGTCGATCCAGTCGGCCATGGCGATTCCGAGCTCAAGTTTCGTGCGCCACTTCTGCCGATTGAGTAGCTCAATCTGCATCGACCCCCAGAACGATTCCATTGGCGCGTTGTCGTAACAGTCGCCGACAGTGCCCATCGACGAGGTCAGACCGAGCCGGCGCACGTTCTCGGTGAAAGCCCACGACGTGAACTGCGATCCGTGATCGGAATGAATCACGGCCGCGGCACCGGCGCGTGAACCGGTGGCTTTGATGATGGCGTCATTCACCAGCGCCGAGTCACAACGCCGGTCGATGGCCCAGCCCACGACCTTGCGGGAAAACAGATCCAGCACCGCGCAGCAGTAGAGCTTGCCTTCGGCGGTGTCGTGTTCGGTTATGTCGGTCAACCACAGTTCGTTTGGTGCTGAAGCGGTGAACTCACGTTGCACGAGGTCCTCACACGTCGCCACGTTCTTGAGGTTCTTCACCCCCCGACGCGGACCAGGGAGGCCCTTGAGGCCTTGCTGGCGCATCAGTTTCCACACCAGCTTCTTGTTCACTATCAGGCCGTGCTCGATCTCGAGCGCTGCTCGGATCCGCAACATCCCATAGGTCCCCCGGGACCGCTCGTGAATCTCCTTGACCAGATCCGACAACACAGCCCGGCGGATATCGGAGTTGGTCGGCTTGCGATGCTTGATCTTGTTGTAGGTCGACCGGGACAACCCGATCGCGTCACAGGCGCGGCGTTCGGAGTAGCCCAGGTTGTTCAACTCTTGGACAACCTGGAACTTCCTTTTGGGTCAACCGCGCCCTCCTTGAACAACTCGCTCGCCTTGCGCGTCAGCTCAAGCTCGGCCTCCAACTCCTTGATCCGGCGGCGAGCCGCCACCAAGGGATCCGGCTCGTAACTCTTGCCGTCCTGGGTCAGACCAGCATCGGCCCGCGCCGCCTGGCGCCACCGATACAACGTGTTCTCCGAAATCTCGAACTCATCAGCAACGTCCTTGATCGGCTCGCCAGCCAGCAGCCGCTCACAAACCTCGCGGCGCAACTCGTGCGGATAATGCCTGGGCAAATCGGCTCCTTCGAACAGGGCCAATTCTCACAAGCGTGGTCCACTATCTAGGGTCAAGGTCAAAAGGTTTGAGCCGCGAGTTTTCTAAGTCGATGCGGCCGAGACTCGTACGGAGACTTCCGAGCGACCGTCGCGACAGTCCGGGAGTTCTACGCAGCGAGTACGTGCTGCTGGGTCGCCAGCGAATTGGCGAACGTGGCGTTGGCGCCGGCGCCGTTGACCACGATCTGCAGCGCGTACACGCCGCGAGCGAAGGCGACGATGGCCTTGTCACCCTCGGAGGAGTGGGCCGCGAAGCCCCGGGCGCCAGGGATACCGGGCACCGGAAACTCGGTAACCGTGTGAGTGTCGTCGCCCTGCGCCGCCGCGGTCACCATGCGCTGGACGGAGGCCCGTGCGCCAGCGGCGGTCTTGAACTGGTAGACGAAATCGACGATCGCGTCGTCCGCGCCGCGCGTCCACAGACGCTGGTATCCGGCGACGAAGCCTTCTGTGGTCAGGAGTTCCTGGGCGTTGTCGCTGCCGTCGTCGCGGACGGCTTTGGCGAGATCCGATGGCCCGGTGTCGCCGATGCGATCGTCCTCCTGCTGGTATCCCGACGGAAGGTCCTTGAGCAGCCGGGCCTCGAGGGCGGCGGCTGCGGCGGGAACCGGGAACGTGGTCGTGGTCACTTCCAGGGTCGTCGCGGTGGCCTTGTCGTCAGACTTCGAACCTCCGCAGGCGCCCATCGTCACGCCGGCCAACACGGCCGAAAGCACTGCCAACACACGTCGCATGAGACCCCCCTTTGGGTGGGGGTCACCGTAGACGTCCGTGACTGCGTGCTCGGACCGGGACGGGTTACGCGGCGGGTGCCGCGCAGGTCGCGTTCTCATGTCCGTTGGCGCGCTTCACCTGGATCCAGCCCGCGCCGCCCTTGAGGTGGAGGCGGAGCCGCGGAGCGCCTTCGCAACCGGCGAAGCGCAACGTCTCGGTCTGGCCGACACCGGCCGCGGTCCGCTTGGCCAGGATGTCGTAGCCGCCGGTCTGAATCTTGCTGTTCACGGTGAGCGCCACGTTGTCGGGCACCGTGATGATCATCCCGCCAGCGCCGATGCGGGCCTCGACGGTGGTCGGGTGCTTCGTGCTGAACCGTGTGGCGGAAAAATCGAGCTCGAGTTCGCCGATGGACTGCCTGTAGCTGCGGTGCACGTCGGACGCGGCGATCGGGCGCACGGTGCGCGTGCCGGCGGGGCCTTCGGCTTTCACCGTGGCCAGGCCGATCACGCCGGGGATGAGCAACAGGAACAGGCTGCCGAGGACAGCGGATGGATTGCGCACCCGGATAAGAGTGTTGAGCACCGCGGTGAAGACTGACCAGCACGCCACGCCGATCACCACGGGCGAGTCGATGCTGAGCGCGCCGAAACGCCACAGCGCCACGAAGCCGAGCACGCCGGCCAGCCACCACAGGAGCACGAACCAGCCGAAGGCACGGGCCCAACCGAGCGCGGCGCCGCGTCGGCGTTCAGTGGGCTCGGCCTCGGTCCCGACGGGACGCGTCGGGGACTGGTAGCTGAGGCCGATGGATTCGTACGTCGGCGTGTCGTCGACGAGTGGCAGCAAGTCGGTGTCGGCTTCGGTGTCGGTGTCCGTGGTGGCGTCGTCACCGGCCGGCGCTGGGGGTGCGACGGTGGTGGTTGGGGCCGGGCCTGGGGTGGGGGGAGGCGAGGCATCCCACCAACCGCGATCCGGCCGGTGACGACTGAACAGGACGCCCACGCCGATACTCAGCAGGATCAGTCCGAAAACTCCGTCGAAGCCAAAGTCCGTATGCGCTTGCGTATTCGCGAACGGCCACACCACGCCGACGCGGTGCAGGGCGCCGAGAATGGCGACGACAACCAGTGTGATGCGAATGGTGCGCGCCGTGTTCTCGGGCGCCGGCGCGATGACTCGGCCCCGCGAGGGCGACTCGTCGGGCAGCACGATCCACAAGAGGATGTAACCGATGATGCCGAGGCCGCTCAGCATCGACGCGCCGATAAGGACGCGCACCACGGTGACGTCGAGGCCCGACGCCTTGGCCAGGCCGGCCGCGACACCGGCGAGCATGCGGCCTTTGGACGCGCGCATGAGCTTGTAAGGCGCAGTCGGCGTCGCAGTGGGGGTGGTGCTGGGGGTACCGGCGGTGGTCATGAGCCCATCGTGCGGAAAGCGACGATGCATGGCTATCGGGTATCACCCTGAGCCGATCTCAGACCGCTCTCAGGGTCCTTCCCGATGTGCTGAGCAGGCCTTTCGTGCGAGCATCGCTAGGTGCCCGTTTTGCCCTTCCGCATTTCCGTGACGCGCCGGCGCCGGGCGCGCCTGCTGGGCGGGGTCTGCTCGGGCCTGGCCGGGTCCCTGGGCGTCGAGGCAGGCGTGATCCGCCTCGTGTTCGTGGTGCTGTCGCTGTGCGGTGGGATCGGTGTCGTCATCTACGGCGCGTTGTGGTTGTCGGCGCCCGAGTCGGACGAGGCGCTGCCGCCCCCGCGCCGCGGCGCCGCGATTGACAGCGCGGCCATCATCGCGTCGGTCGCCGGGCTCGGCCTACTGTCCCGCCAGTTCGGCTACTGGGCCGGCGATCAGATCGCGTTACCCGCGCTCGTGGTTGCCGCCAGCGCCGCGCTCGTTGGCGGACGGGACGACGCCACGCGCGGGTTGCGCACACGCGGCTGGCCCGTTCGCGTTGCATTGGGCGCGTCGCTGATCGGCGTCGGTGGCGCGGTGAGTGTCGGCGTGGCCGGCGGTTGGCGCAACGTCGGGCCAAGCGCGCTCGGCGGTCTCGTATTGGTCGCAGGCGTCGCGTTTCTCGCCTGGCCGTGGCTGGGCCGTCTATCGACCGATCTCGCCTTCGAGCGCCGCGAACGCATCCGCAGCGAAGAGCGGGCCAACCTGGCCGCCCACCTCCACGACGGCGTGTTGCAAACCCTCGCGTTGATTCAGCGACGCGCCGATGATCCGCGCGAAGTTCGGTCGATGGCGCGGCGCCAAGAACGCGAGCTGCGCGAGTGGTTGTTCGAAGATCCGTCCGTGGCTTCCACTACCGACACCGTCGCCGGGTTGCTTCGCCACGAACTCGCCGCGGTTGAAGACGACCACCGCGTCCGCGTCGAAGTAATTGCGGTAGGGGATGCGCCGCTCGACGAAGCGGCGCGCGCGCTGGTGGCGGCGGGCCGTGAGGCCGTAGTGAATGCGGCTACGCATGCGCAGGTCGACAAGATCGACGTATTCCTCGAAGCGGAGAGCGACGCGATCGAATTGTTCGTGCGGGACCGCGGCGTCGGCTTTGACCCTGACACGGTCAGCAAGGACCGCCACGGCGTGGCCGAGTCGATTCGCGGCCGGGTCGAACGCGCCGGAGGTACAGCGGTTGTGCGTTCGGCGCCGGGTGAAGGAACCGAAATCGAACTGCGGGTGCCGCGGGTCGCACAGAACGGAGTGTCGGCGTGACGCTGGCCAAGGTATTCATCGTGGATGACCATCCGCTCGTGCGATCGGGGGTGCGCACAGAGCTGGGCGACACCGTCGAGGTCGTAGGCGAGGCCGGTGACGTCGAATCGGCGGTTGTGGCGCTCGCACAACTGGCAAAGGACGCGGTCGACGTAGTGCTGCTCGACGTGCACATGCCCGGCGGCGGCGGAGTCGAGATCCTGCGACGCGTGGGCCCGGTGCGGCCCACGCTGCGGTTCCTGGCGCTGTCGGTGTCCGACGCCCCCGAAGACGTGATCGCCGTGATTCGCGCCGGTGCCCGTGGCTACATCACGAAGTCGTCGACGGGCGCCGAGTTGACCGAAGCGGTGAATCGCATTGCCGCGGGCGATGCCGCGTTCTCGCCGCGCTTGGCCGGCTTCGTGCTCGACGCCTTCGCGTCCGGATCGTCGACCGCCATGCCGGTAGCGGCCGACGAATCCGAACTCGATCAGCTGACCCCGCGCGAACGCGAGGTGCTGCAGCTGATTGCACGCGGCTACGCGTACAAAGAAGTGGGTCGTCGCCTCAACGTGTCCGTGAAGACCGTCGAGACACATGTGAGCTCCGTGCTGCGGAAGTTGCAGTTGAGCAGCCGGCACGAGCTGGCCCGCTGGGCCACCGACCGCCGCCTGATTTAGTTAGTTCGGCGAGAGCCGGCTGAGCGTGGTGGTGACGTCGGAGACCAGACGCACTGAACTCCACGACACTTTGGCGGTCGCGTTGATCACGGCGCGCTCGCGGACGGGCACGCGGTAGGCGGGTGACGCCCACGTGACCAGCTTGGCCGTGCCGTTGATGTCGCCCGACAGCGTGAGCGTCGTGGTCATCTGCACGGTCGCCACGTTCTGGCCGTTGATCACCATGTTCGAGGTGCCTCCAACGGTGCCGCTGGCTTGAACCTGGGTTTTGCCGTCGGTCGAAGTCGCCGACCAGTTCCAACTCGTTCCCGACGGCGAGTTGTACTGGAGGTAGGTGGCACCTGAGGACGGCGCGAACGTTTTCGTGGTGTTGTTCGCCGTCATCTGCAACGACACGAGTGTTGATTCGTTGTTGCCGTAGTGCTGCAGGATTACGAGGTCGCCCGGCGCGTCAGGGCTGCTCTGCTCGATGTTGTCCCCCGACCTACTGAGCCGGAGCGAACCTGACGACGGTACCTTCTGCGCCTTGCCGTCGACCGACGCGCTGCCACTGAACGACACCGGATAGGTGCCGGTGGTTGGCGCGATGCGGGGTTGGGTCGGCGGTGCGGCAGACGACGCGATGCCGGTCACGTCGTCCGCCGCTACCGCGGCTGTGGACGTCGAGGTGCGCGTACTGGCACGCCCCTTCGACGAGATCTTTTGGGCGGTCGTTGGTGCCGCGGTGGTCGCAACCGGAGCGACCGTGGTCGGCGCCGCGACCGTCGTGGTGGGCCCCTCCACGTTTTGTGCGCTCGTAACCGGCTGACAACCGGTTGCCGGCGCACAGTTCGCTGCGAGCGTCGTCGTGGCGGCGGTTGAGTTGCCGATGGTGGACAGGCCGACCGCGCCGATCAGCGCGTTCGACAGCACGCAGCCGAGCAGCACCCGGCGGAGATTCGGATGGATCGCCATTAGTTCGACGCCGGGGCGAACGGGTTGAAGAACTTCATCCACGTCGACCAGGGACTCGTTGTCGCAGTGGTCGATGCGGGGGTTGCCACCGGCTTGCTCGGCAACAGGCTGCCGCCCGATGCAGCCGGGGTCGGCGTCACGATTTCGGGGGTCGGTACGACGGGGATCGAGACCGACGACGAGATCGGGGTGTCGTTCGCGGTCGACGCGACGGTGGTGGTCCTCGTCTTGGCGACGGGCGGCTGCGTGACCGGTGTCTGGGCCGCGGCGGTGGTCGGCGTCGTCTCCGGCGTGTTGACCACGATCGGCGCGACGGGCTTCGCAGTTGTCGGCGTCGTGTCGCTCACGGCGGCGGCGAGGTGCTTGGGCGCCGAGCCGTGTCCATGCGCCAACGCCATCACGCCGGTGCCGCCTGCGGCCAACGACATCGTGACGGCGGCGGCCGTCCCGAAGCCGGCGAGCAGACGAGTCGAAACGCGCGGAATGCGCGGAAGGCGCGGCATCGAAACCTGCAGCCGGGTGCGGGTGCGGACGGGGCTCGTGGCTTGGGCGACCCGGAGGCCCGTGAGCGCGAGGGCGCCGATGGCGAGGGCTGACATCGCGGCGAGGGCGGTCCACGTCTGCGCGCCGTTGCCGCTGAGTGAACCCTGCATTGCTTCCATGCCCCAGCGCGCTCCGACGAGCGAGCGGACCTGGCTGATCAGCGGCATCCGCGCGTCCTGCGCCCATTCACCGGCCAACACCAGTTGCAGTACGAGCGTCATCGGCAACACGGCGAGCGCTTTGTCCGCCGACTTTGCCGTCGCCGAGATTGCGAGCCCGAGGGCGCTGGCGGCGAAGCCGGCGAGGGCGGCGATCACGACGAGTTCGAACCGGGCCGAGCCCAGCAGCAGACCGTGCGACGGGCCGCCTTGGCGAGCGGTGCCGATGAAAGCGATCAAGGCGGACTGCGCCATCGTGATGCCGCCGAGGCTGATCGCCTTGGCGATGACATACGCCGCGGGGGACAGTCCCGCGCCCGCCTCGGACTTCACGATCGAGCGTTCCTTGACGATCTCGCGGACGGCATTGGTGACGCCGAGCCACGTGGTGCTGAGCACCACGAACATGACCACGATCGCGGCGTGCGGGCCGAAGCCGCCGTGGCGGGTCGGCACGAGGCCGAGCGGCGGCAAGACCGCCCACAACAGCGCGCCAATGATCGGCGCCTGTACAGCCAGCAACGACAGGTGGCGACGATCGGCCCGCAAGAGGTCGGCGTGTCGACGAACGAGCATGCCGACCTGGTGGCGACGCGGGCCGACGCGGGCCGGAGCAACGAACCCCGTCGCGCCGGCCGCGGTTTCGTCAGCCGGCGCGTAGCGCTTGTACAACGGGCTGGAGCGGAACTTGTCTTGCCAGCTCTGCTTTGGCGCGGTGTCGAGGGCGAGGAACACGTCGGCCGGATCGCTGAGCTTGAAGTATTTGGCGGCCTGGGCGGGCGGGCCGAAGAACGCCACCGAACCACCGGCGGCCAGAAACAGCACGCGGTCCGCGGCCTTCAGCGTGTCGACGCTGTGGGTGACGGTGATCACGGTGCGGCCCGCGTTCGCCAGCTGGCGCAGCAGGTTGAGCACCACGCGCTCGTAGCCAGGGTCGAGGCCGGCGGTGGGTTCGTCAAGCACGATCACGTCGGGGTTGCCGAGCAGTTGCGCGGCCACGTTCGCCCGCTTGCGCTGGCCCACCGACAGATCGCGCACGACGGTGTCGGCGTGTGTCTCGAGGCCGAGTTCGATCATGACCGAATGAACCCGACCGGCGCGCTCCTCGCCGGTCAAGGACGGGCACCGCAACGTCGCCGCGTACCAGAGCGACAGCGCGAGGGACAGACCGAGGTGAAGGGTGTCGTGTTGCGGCACGAAGGCGGTCACCCCGTCCACCCGCATTTCGCCCTCGGCCAGCGGCAGCGAACCGGTCAGCGCGCGGGCCAGCGACGTCTTGCCGGCACCGGTCGGGCCGACGATCGCGACGAGCGAACCGCGTGCGGCAGAGAACGACACGTCATCAAGCAAGGTCGTTCCGTCGGGGGCGTGCGCCGTGACATGGCGAAACGCAAGAACAGGGGGTGCTGCTTTCAATTCCGGCATGCCTGCCTATCGGCAGGTCTTTACGGAAGTTGAGTGAGTACGGTCGAATTCGTGGGCTTGTCCGATTCGACGTGTTGGGACCTATTGCGCGGGGCCGACCATGCGGTGCTCGCCACGCTCCATCCGTCCCGCGGCGCCGATCTGGTTCCGGTCGTTTTCGCGGTGGTGGAAGGGCGAATCGTGATCCCCATCGACACGCTCAAACCGAAGTCCACGACGAGCCTGCGGCGCCTCACGAATATCGCGGCGGACCCGCGGATCACGTTGCTGGCCGATCACTACGACGGGCGCGATTGGTCACAACTGTGGTGGGTCCGCGCCTTCGGCACGGCTGCCGAGTTGGCCCCAGACGAAGCCCAGGTTGCCGGCTTGGCGGCGAAGTATCCGCAGTATGAAGACCCGTCGACGATCTGGTCGGCGATCGTGGTCACGGTTGAACAATTGACCGGGTGGGGCGCCTTGTAAGCGCGCGTCGGTTAGGAAAATTGCGCTCGGGGTAGTTAGGGCCATCCGCAGGATCGCCCTCGCCGTCGTGGTTATTGCCGCGCTGGGAGTGATGACGCGATGCGTCCCACACCCGGTGGGCACGACACGCACGTTCGCGTCCTATAAGGGCAAAGCCACGACCACCGCCGAGGAGGTCGTGTCGGCGACGCAAACAGTTCTGGTTATGTCAAAGACGGCCACGAAGCACAACGCGTTCGGGCCCTACACCGCGATGGTGATCGCGGATGCCGAAGATCAGATAAGCGGGCTCATCGGCACGTTCGACTCTGTGCAGCCTCCGAACCGCGCCGCCGATCGGTTGCACGAATCGCTGGACGATTTGATGGCCGACGCGCTTAGTCACGTGCAGAAGATGCGTATCGCGGCCCGCCGAGGTGTCGTCGACGGCCTCGCGCAGTTGGCCCGTCCGGTGCGCGCTGACACGAAGAAGTTGCAGGCGTTCGTGGATGCGCACCAGTGAAGAAGTTCCTCGGCGTCACCCTCGGAATCCTCACGGCCATCGGTGGCTTCGTGGACATCGGCGACCTGGTCGCGAACGCGGCGACCGGCGCACGGTTCAAGATGGCCCTCGCCGGGGTCGTGCTCGTCGGCGTGGTCGGCATTGTTGTGTACGCGGAAATGTCGGGACGGGTCGCCGCGATAACGGGTCGCCCCGTATTCGACTTGGTACGTGAACGCCTCGGGCCCAAAGTCGGCATGGCGAACCTGTTGGCGTCGTTCTTCATCAACGCACTCACGCTGTGCGCCGAACTCGGCGGTGTGGCTCTCGCCATGGCCATGGTTGCGAGCGTCAATTACGTGCTGCTCCTCCCGGTCGCCGCGTTTCTCGTGTGGCTCGTGGTCTGGCACATCCCGTTCGAAACGATGGAACGCGTCTTCGGCCTCGTCGGGCTCGCGCTCATTACGTTCCTGGTCGCCTTGATTCGTCTGCACCCGCCGTGGCACGACCTGTTTCACGGCGCGTTGCATCCTGTGATCCCCGCCCACGAAACGCCGTTCACCTTCGCCTATTACGGCATCGCCTTGTTCGGCGCGGCGATGACGCCGTACGAGGTGTTCTTCTTCTCGTCGGGAGCGGTGGAGGAGAAGTGGACCGTCGAGGATCTCAACCTCAACCGCGCCAACGTGTACATCGGTTTTCCGTTGGGGGGTCTGTTGTCCCTTGCGATCATGGGGCTCACGACGGTGGTGTTCGCGCCCCGCGGCATCGGTGTTGACACCCTTCCCCAGGTCGCACTCCCGGTCGCTTTGTCCGTAGGCAAACTCGGGCTGGCGCTGCTGATCCTGGGGATCTTTGCGGCCACCTTCGGTGCCGCCCTCGAAACCGCGATGTCGTCGGGCTACTGCGTCGCCCAGTTCTTCGGGTGGCAATGGGGCAAGTTCGTCAAGCCGCGCGAAGCGGCGAGGTTCCACGTCGTGATGCTCGCCGCGATCATCGCCACCGCGTTATTTGCACTCAGTGGCGTAGACCCGATCAAGGTGACCGAATACTCGATCGTCTTGTCGGCCGCGGCGCTGCCGCTGACGTATTTCCCGATCTTGGTCATTTCGAACGACCGCAGCTACATGGGCGAACACGTCAACGGACCGGTGCTGAACTTCCTGGCGTCGATCTACATGGTCATCATCCTGGTGGTAGCCGCGGCGACGATCCCGTTGATGATCATTACGAAGGCCGGCGCATGACCGCGGCGCGCAAGCTCTGGGCCGTGCTCGACATTCTCGACCGGCAGATCCTCGATCGCGAGAAGCGCTTCGCGGGCACCGTGGATGACGTCGAGTTTGGCGTCGCCGAAGACGGGCAGCTGTCCGTCGTCGCGTTGCTCGCGGGGCCGGGCGTGCTCGCCCGGCGTGTTGGCTGGCGCCGCTTCGGCGCGTGGCTCGAGAAGTTCAGCGTGTACGCCACGCCGGGCGACGACGACCCAAGCCGGATTCCCCTCGCCCGCGTGGCTGACATCGGCAGCGCGATCACGGTGTCCATGGACCACACGGAGATGGGCACAGAGATGACGGAGCGCTGGTTCCGCGATCACGTCATCGGACACATCCCGGGGAGTCGCGATGAGACTGAGTGAGATTCTCGACTGCACCGTGTTCGACACGGCCGGCGCGAAGGTCGGCGGCGTCAACGACGTCCGCCTGGTGCAAGACGGTCCCTACATCGAAGGTTTCGGCAACGGGTTGCGAGTCGAGGGGATAGTCGCCGGTCCCGGAAAAGTCGCCGAGCGTCTCGGCTTCCACCGGGGCGGGGTCGAAGGTCCGTGGATGTTGCGGGTGATCTTCCGGTCGCTGGAGAAGCGCGGCCGCTACATCCCCTGGCAGCACGTCGCGAAAATCGAAGACAGAGTGATTCGTCTCAACGTCGCGGCGCGGGAACTCGGCGCCTTCGTCGAGGACTAGGCGCTAGAGGCCGGCGCGGACAGTGCATCACCGAGTTCGCCTCGGGAAGTGATGCCGAGCTTTTGATAGGTGTGCGCCAAATGGGTCTCGACCGTCTTGACCGTGACGAACAACTCCTGCGCGACGTCCTTGTTCGTCAGCCCAGCCGCCGCCAGCGCGGCGACTCGTCGCTCACTGGGAGTAAGCGCCGCGATGCCCGTCGCGGCCCGCCTTCCGGGCTCGGCGCCCACCTCGCTCAGGTACTTGCGAATCAACGCCGACAGCCGCGTGCTACCGGCATGATCCGCTAGTTCGAACGCGCGGGTTAGCCGGCTTCTCGACTCGGCGACCGGGATCTTGCCGATCCCGCTTACTTCGACTCCGACCACCGTTCGAGCCTCCTCGAGCTTGGCGCCAACCGCGTTGAAGAGCCGTGCGGCTTCGTTGGCGGACTCCGAGGTCGTGTCGATCCACGCCGCGGCGCGCAAGGCCTCCGCCCGGGCGCGCGGCGCCCCGAAAGCGTCAGCCAATTCGAGGGCGGTCGCGACGTTGGCCCTCGTCTTGGCCGTGATGCGCCGGGAGATGAAATCGCTCATGGCCAGATGGGCGTGCCACGGGATGAACCCCGGGGAAACACACCCATTCGCCATCGTTCGCTCCAGTCCGCGCAGCAGGTCCGCTTCGGCCTCGTCGTAACGTTCCTGTGCGCTTCGCAGGTGTGCGCGGGCGTTCAACAGGAACAGGTGGAACAGGGAGTCGCCGTCGCCAGTGGCGTAACCCCACTCGTTCAGGAGAGCGTCCGCGCCTGCAAGGTCGTCACGCTCGCGTAGGACGTCGACCAGGATGGCTAGCGGGCCGGGCAGCACGAACGCGACATCGTGCAGCTTGAGCACCTCCAACGCCGCGCGCGCGTCGGCTTCCGCGTCGTCCAGCTCGCCGGCTCGGAGCGCAATCCATGCCCGCATGAACAACGTCACCCCGAGATGCGCGGGCGCGGCGAGACGTCGGGCGATGGCGAGTCCTTCCTCGACGATCGTGGCGGCTTCGCGGTCTCGGTCCGCCATGACCATCGCGACTAGTGGCAGATGGAACCACACCGGCACAGTCGGATCGTCAGGTGACAGCGCGGCGAGCGACCGCGCCGCCAGGTCAGCCATGTCGGCCGATGGCTCGTTACCGAACGCTCCGACAAACGAGCGCACGCCGAGAACACTCGGCGCCGCTTCGGTCGTCGCGTCCACGATGTCGCACAACTTCGCGATGCGGTCGGCCACGAGCGGCGTCGCGTCGGGACCGGTCATGCCGACCAATACGGCGCCGGCGAGCAGCTGCAACGACAGGTCAGGATCGCTGGCGACGTTGGGCTCCAACGCGTCGAACGCCGCGATCGCTTCACTGGGACGGTGGTCGAGCGCAAAACCCACGCCGTTCGCCATCGCGAGCATCACCCGGGTCGCCGGATCCTCGATGGCCTGGATGGCCTCGCCCAGGTGGGTCATGGCGTCCGGGCTCGTGACGGATGCCTCCGCCACCCCGAGTTCAAGCAGCACGCCGAGCCGCATGCCGGCCGCGGGAGGCTCGGCAAGTGCGCGGCGTAGATACGCAATGGCAACGTCCGCCGCGCCTTGGGCGAGGGCCGGTCGCGCCGCGCTCGTGAGCAACTCCACGACGTCGGCGTCCCCCGCGGGCTCGGTGATCAGCAGGTGCGTTGCGATCCGGTCCGGAGACGCTGATTCGGCGAGGAGCAATTTGGCGGCGCGGCGGTGACGCGCCGAGCGATCGCCGGGCAGAAGATCGTTGTACACCGCCGTTGCCACGAGTGGATGCACGAATGCCAACGGTCGGTCCGGGCCGAGCACGTCGGCCCGCAAGAGGGTGTCAGCCGCGGCCCCGGCCCGGTCGATGTCGAGACCCGCCAACGCGGCTGCGTGGCGCAGGTCGGCGTCGGCGCCGAGGACGGCGACCGCGCGCGCCAGTTCAAGTGCCTCCGCCGGAAGGCGTCCAAGCCTGCCGAGGACGGCTGAGCCCGCGCTCAACTCCGTCAGCGCCGCGGCGCTCGCTGCGTCGGGCGTGACGCCGGCCGCGCGCGCCGAGCGAATGAGCTCGCCGACGAGGAAAGGGTTACCGCGGCTCGCCTCAGCTACGGCTTGGCAGAACGCGCCATCGGCATCGTCGAGCGACAACCGGACCAATGCTGCAACGGCGGCATCGCTCAGGGCGCCGGGCGCCAGCTGCATGGTTGCCTGATCGGCGATGATCCGAGCGAGGAGTTCGCCCTCTGGGCCCGGCTCGGGCGGTCGGGTGCCCAGCACGATGGCCACGGGTAGCTCGGCCACGCGGTTGGCGAGGTACGCGATGAAGCGCAGCGACGGGCCGTCGAACCAGTGGGCGTCGTCACAGATCAACGCCACCGGCTGTGACTCGGCGAGCGCGACCGTCAACCAGTAGAGCCCGTGCAGCACCACGCCCGGTTCGTTGAGCGCCGGAGCCGTCGGGTCGCCGAAACCCAGAATCGGCGCCGCGGCTTGTGCAGCGCCGGCGAAAAGGTGCTCTCGGTTTACAGCTCGGGCGACGAGTGGTTCGAACAGCTGGCGCACGGCGCCGAACGCGAAGTCCTGCTCCAGATTGCCGCCGCGGGCGCGGCCGACAAGCATTGCGAGGTCGGTCGCGGCGGTCTGCGCGCCGCTCAGCAGGCGGGTTTTGCCGATTCCCGCCGGCCCCTGAAGCACTACGAGCCCACCCGCGCCTTGGAGCGCACTCTGCAGTACGGCAGCTATGGCGGCCTGCTCCGTGTGACGCTCGAGGAGTTCAGGGTCACCCGTCGCGCTGTCCGGTGCCACCGAGTAGAGCGTAGACCCCGCCCCTGAAGTTCAGGGTCGGACCCTGAGGACTTCGGCGCGGGGTTCCTGGATCATGTGGGCATGAGTTCGCAGCCGCCGGAGATACCCGAGGCTGAGATCCCAGAGCTAAGGGCGGCAGAGCTGCTCGCCAGCATGGGCCTTCTATTCGATACGGGCGCCAAAGTCCGCACGAATGAGAAGGCTCCGGTAGCGAGTCCACCTGCGCGCCGAGCTTCTACTTCGTCAGACCAACCAGGAGGCTGAAATGCGCCGATTCTTTATTCACGTAACAGCTATTGCGATTTCTGCGAGCGCGGCAACTGTCAGCTTGGCGGCGCCTGCGTCCGCAAGCAGAGGCGGAAGTGCGGGGAAGCCCTCTTTCCAGGACCTGCACTTCACTGTCCCGGTCCCGGTCGTCCCAGCCATCTACATCCCGTATGGCGACATCAAGGGCGAGTTCCGTATTCCTCAGCCTTCGGCGGACGGAATCTCGAAGGTCGGCCAGGGCGTTCTCACGCTGGCCGGGTCGGTGGTGGCTCGATCCAACCGTGTCGCCGGCAACTTCATAGGGACAGACCTCACCGGCGCGCTCAAGCGTGCTGCCGGAGACTTCGATCGCGACGGGCTGGCCGACATCGTCGTCGGTGCAGTCCCGGACCCCGCGCCGCTGCTGCTGCCGGCCGTGCAGAAAGTCCGCGAGGCCGCCTCCAGAATGCACTACGAGCTGAAAGAGCTCCTGATCTCCAGCGCTCAAGACGCCGCGAATCAGGCAGAGCAAGTGATCACCGTGACGGGATCGCGCATAAGGCGACCGCTCGTTGCGGCCGTCGACGACCTCCGCACCGGTCTAACCGACCTCGGCGCTGGCGTCGGGCCAAAGGTGGACGAGTACGTAATCAAGATGCGCGACGCGTTGATCTCGAGCGTGGTCCCGACGGGTGGCCCTCAAGGCTGAGAACAGGCGGAAGGGTGCCGCTACCGTTCCGCGGGTGGCGAGAGCGGACCCGGGTGGGCACTGGAACGGCGCCTATCCGTTCGTCCGCCTCAACATCAGCGCCGGACTCGGGGCCCACGCTGGAGAACGGGGTCGGCGAGGCCCATCGGCAAGTACCTCACGCACGGCAGCGCGGCAATCGAGAACCTCGCCAGGCTCCATGCGGGAGCGGCCAGAGGGTCACCCGCCCGGCTTGGGGCGGACCGGCACGCCCCGGCTAGAGTTGCCAGCCGCATTGCGCTCGTAGCTCAACGGATAGAGCATCTGACTACGGATCAGAAGGTTGTGAGTTCGAATCTCGCCGAGCGCGCCAAAGAAGTTCCTGCTCAGCAGCGATCTTCGAGATTCGCCTCTCACACGTGAGTCGGTCCGTGAGAACCACTTGAGAACCTCCCGCTCAAATAGCCGGTTCTCAAGGAGGCAAAGTGCCCAAAGTGGAGGGCGTCTACCAAGACGCAAAGGGTGGTTGGTATTTCAAGGCGACGCTCGGTCGCGATCCGCTGACGGGTCGTCGCGTCCAAATCACGAAGCGCGGTTTCAAGACTGCGATGGCAGCGAGCAAAGCGCGGCGAGAACTCACTGAGAGCGGCGTCGGTCAGCGCGCGACTTCGGCGTTGACGGTTGACGCGTTGCTCGATCTCTATCTGGATGGGCTCGATGCCGACGGGCGCCTGTCGGCTAAGACCCGGTTCGACTATCGCAATTCGGCGGACTCGTACGTGCGGCCGCTGCTGGGCAAGCGGCGCGTGCGTGATGTAAGTCCGGAGGTCGTGCTTGCGTGGCAGCGAGCGCTGGCCGAAGGTCAGGCCAGCCGACGGGGCAAGCCATTGTCGCCCAACACCGTTCGACTCGCTCGTGCGCCACTGGCCGGCGCGTTCAAGCTCGCGGTCTCATCGCATGTCGTGTCTCGCAGTCCGCTGGAGTCGACGCCACGTCCTACGCCTAAGCGTTCGATACCGCGCCACTGGTCGCCCGAGGAAGCGCGTGCCTTTCTCGCTTCGCAGGAGGGCGACCGGCTCCGGCCAGTGTGGGCGTTCTTGCTTGGTTCCGGATTTCGCATCGGCGAACTCGTCTGGCTGCGGTGGCCAAACGTCGACTTCCGCAATCGTGTCGTTCGCGTCATCGACTTCGCGTCGACACTGGGCTACGACCTCGTGTCATCGCTGGGCAAGAGCCATGAAGCCGTCCGAAGTGTCGACCTCGACGACGGCCTTGTGAGCGTGTTGAGGACGCAGCGCGCACAGCAGTCGCGTGAGCGATTGAAAGCCGAGAACTACGAAGAGACGGAATACGTCTTCACGAAGCCGACGGGCGCGCCATACCACCCGCAGCGGTTGTCGCGTTTGCTCGGTGAGTTCTCCGTCGAGGCGGGCCTACCTCGGCTTACGGCCCACGGCCTGCGGCACACGAGCGCGACGTTGATGCTCGCGTGTGGCGTCCCTCCTAAGGTGGCGGCTGAGCGGCTCGGGCATGCCGACGCGACGCTGTTCACCAACTTATACAGCCACGTCACTCCGACGATGCAGCGCGAAGCAGCGGATCGCATCGGCCAGGCCTTGTTTGGCAATTAGCGGGCTCCGCCCGCGCTGGCACTCGTGCCCGATCGATCCACTCGACGAGCTCGTCAACGTCGAACCGCAACAGGTGCCCCCACTTGATGAAGGGAATGCGTCGTTCGAACACGAGGCGGCGTACGTGTCGAACGTCGACGGAGAGCAACGCGGCGACTTCGCCAATGTCGGCGAGCCGCGGGATGCGGTCATGGGGTGTCGGTCGTCTTATCGGTTGGGGATTTGCGTTCATCGCCCAAAGGTGGTCGCTCGATCTCACGACCTAGCTCACATGAGCATCTCAGGCCGCAACGGTCGTAAGACGTGTGAGAGCGAGCGAATCGGTCTCACATGCCGGCATACAGTTCGTCGCGGATGGAGATCAACCGCATTGGCGTAGGGCATTAACTCTCGGCGTAGGTTGCTCGCGCTGCCGATCTGCTGCGGGGCTCCGCAGCTTTCAGCAATGGACGGCAGAGTGCATTTCGGAATCCTTCCCGCCCGCGGCTTCCATAGCGCTGCGATCTGCCGGCCGGTAGGTTGAACGGTTCGTTGGATGCGACACGACGGACACGCCTGGGGCCGGCCCCCGGGGGTGGGTGCAGGCGGATTCAAGGTGGAGGGTTGTTGTGGCCGCGCACCAACTGGCGCGGTCGGACGCGCGTGCCGATGTTGAAGCGAACCGATGTCCCTATCGAGGAACGAAGCGTGCTCCCAGGAAGCGGTGAATCGCGGCCCGCTCGGTATCTGTGATGCCCCCCGGTTCGGCCATTCGTTCGCGCACGATTTTTCCCCAGCCGATGAGCACGTCGTCCACGGCCGTTCCCTTGTAGAAGAACGGGAACTCGGCATCGACAAAGCACAGGGCGCCGCGCACCGGGACGTCGCCGTATTCGCTCGGCCGCAACGCCCGAGCGACATGAGCGAGTTGGCCCCGAACTGCCGAGGCGAGTTTGGTGCGGTCGTGTCCTGCCACGACGAGACGCAGGTCCGACCGGAACCACCCGCCTTTGTCAACGACGTTGATCTTGCCCGTATACCGCTTGGTGTCGATCACCCAGACTGCGTTTGGTGACACGACAATGTGATCGATGTTGGCTTGCGAGCCCGGGATGCGGCGGTCGTGAAGCGGCAGGAGTCCGGCTTCGGCCATCTCATTCAAGCGTGCGCCGAAGAGTTCTTCACCTTGCGCGCCGATCAGCCACGAGTCGCCGCTGGTCGCCAGGCCCTCTAGTGCCAGAGCCATGCGACCGAGTACCGGATGACGTTGCTTGACGGCTGCACGGCGGGCCCGCTCGGCTTGGCGTTCTGCGTTGCCCTGAGCGCGGGCGGACCTTCCGGGTCTTCCAATGTCGGCGGGTTCCTCAACCGGCCGCTACAACGTGTGCACGAGCACTTGCCTTCACGCAGTTCAAGCAGGTAACGGTTCGGGCCGACGCGTTCCATATCGCCTGCTCGCCTACCGATAGTTCGGCGCGGCAGGCGCAGCAGACCCCAGGTCGACCTAGCCGCAGTTGTTTGGTCGTCATGGGTGTCCTGTGCGTCTTGCCTGTAGTCGCCTTCCGTTTATCGGCGCCCGCTTCACAGCTTCTTAATTGGCTGGCATGGAGTTGAGATCGGTTCATCAGCTTTTGGGTCGCCGTTGTCCTAGGGGATTCGGCGTGGTCCTTGCACGGGCTGCTCTGTGACATCGCTGTCGGCGATTCGTAGGCGACCTCAGACTGCGAAGCGGCCTACCGGGGATCAGGAATTGGCTCCCGGCTGAAAGAAGCGTTGAGTCGCCTCGTCGGCGGAATGCTGATCGAAGTGCTGGATCGTCGAGATGTAGACGGCTCCGTACAGTCGCTCTTGCGTATCGAACTGTTCGCGCTTGAGCTGAACAACGTCACCGGCCGTCACGCCCTTCATCGCGAGGAGCGACTCGAGTTGGCTTACGGCATCCTCCCAACGGTCATACCAGCCGTCGAAGTAAAACCGCGGCGTCGCGTTAGCCATGCGCTTCCGCTTCCCGGGGACAGACGGGCGCGAGTAATCGATCGAGCAGCGCGGCGGGCACTTCGCGATCGTCGCACAGCGGTCGCCAGCCTGTGGCCAAGTGCCGGTTGGGAGCACCACCTTGCTTTTCGCCTTCCGGTGCAGGGTCGATGAGTTGACAACAACGCGTTGGGAGGACGCCTAGGTATCAGGAGTTCGGGCTCGCGCGAAGCGCGTTGTCAAGTAGGCCGACGGATCCGCATTCGTGCGCTCGTTCGAAACCTGGATCGTATTCGGTGACTTCCTCTCCGAAGGCGTCGTGGCCCTGGATGACTCCGCCGATTGTCTCGGCTCCGCGTCCATAGATCAGCTCGCGTTGGGCATCCGCAGACAGCTCCTTGGTGACCCACCCATAGCCGGTGGCGCGGCCACTCCCTTGCGATCCCGGGGCGCGGGCGCCGGCGACCATGTACCAGAGCCGTCCCTCTTTGACGGCGACCATGCCGGATAGGTCTGAGTCGAGTTCACGCACGAGTGATTGCTTCAGCGCGTCGGGCAGGTAGCGGCACTCTCGTCGCAATTCGTCGTCGTGCGCGTGTTGTTTGCGTTCGTTGTTCCACGCGATGAGGCCGGCGAGGACTGGGATGCCGACGAGGAGCGCGACAAGCCACAGGCAACCGCGTGAGCATCCAGGCCTCGCTGCTTGTGCGACATCGGGCGTGTCCTCGACGGCGGGCGCAGATTTGGGAACGTCATCGTTCTCGTCGTGCGGCGCATCGATAGCGGCATTCATGTCAATCGACGAGATGAGAGCAGCAAGCGCTTCCTCCCGGGCGAGGTCGAGAGGGTGGAGTTCTTTCGTCGCGCCGCGGACGTCGATCAGCAATTCGGAGGCGATATCGATCAATGCGGGATGCGCGTCCACCTTCGTCCACTCGACGCCGGCCAACCTTGCTCGCTTAATGACCGCGGCGAGAAGCGGCTCGAGTACTCGTTTGCCGTACGCGTCGACCCTGTTCTCGCGCATCGAAACGATACGTGCCGATGTCGCGCTCGGAGCGAAAGCGAACGCTTCCTTCACCGTGGCAAAGACGTGGCCGCAAACGAGCTGCCGATAGAACTCGTTGCGATCCGTCTTGTTCATCTTCTTCACGGTCGCCTTGCCGCCTGGCGTTACTGATGGCATGCGCTCGGGGATCGCTTCAGGCGGTGGAGCGAGCATGACGATGAGCAGCTCGCCAGCGCTGTAGCCAACCGCCGCGGCCGTGGCTTCGTTGTCTTCGAATGCGGCGTTAACGGCCGCCAGAACTGTGGGCTCGTCTCCCGACTCAAGCAGCGACCAGTTTTCGTCTGCCAAGGCCTGGTCACGAGCGACGTCCGCCTCAGCCGCTGCGCGCAACTCCGCGATCCGGCGGGCTGCCTTGGCCTGAGCCCTTTGTCGAGCCTCGTTTCGCGCCTTCCGCTTGAACGCGCCGATCCCCTCTACCTCGGCAGCTTCAAATTCGGCGACAACTCTCTCCTCGTCCACCGGCGCCGCTTCGACCGTGGCCCGTCGGACCGGTTCGAACTCCAACATGTGAAGCGACGCAACATGCACGAGCTCGGCGTGGAGATCCTGAGCCTCTAACGCCCGCATGTCGCTCGTAGTGAGGCCCGCATAGCTAGCCCCAGCGGAAGGCGGTCGACGCGAGCCACCAATCGGTACGTAGAAACCCATCCGTCCCACGTGCGTCGAGACTCCCGGACGGCCGGCGCCAACATGAACCTTCGTGCGACCCGAGCCCGCGCTGACGCGAAGCCCGCGACTGGAAGCGCGAATGCGCACACCTTTGGCGACCCGGACCGAAAAACCCACGGGTCGAGTTTGACCTATCGGAGAAACTCAGCGCCGCTGGTTGTCGCTCTGATGACGTTGTTGTCACTTTCTCTCAACACGCTGTTGCTACCTAGCGGGCGTTGTGGGCCAGGTTGGTTGGGGGAGGTCCACACCGCTGACCAGCACAAATTTTGGAGCGGATGACGGGAATCGAACTCGTGTTTTCTCAGGCTGGGAAGCTGATCTCGACGGACGGCTGCGGAGGTGCGCGAAAAATGCGCAGGTCACTCGGGGTGAGGGACTTCGGCGAACCGGGCCGAATCTCCGGAGATGCGCGATCAAATGCACCATCGGAAGCGGCGTCGCCCAGTGTCGTCGCGGGTACCCGTGAAAAAGCGGTCACCAGTCCTCGGTCTTGAACTGCTTCTTCTCCGAATGGGCGAAGAAGTCAAGAGCCGATTGGTCGGCCGGCGGGCCGCCCAACACCAAGTAGACCGTTCGCACGGCGCCCGAACGTGATGACGCAGGTGCGTTGATACCTCCGGTGTCCCCACATCGTCCGCGAAAGCACGAAGCCATTCGATCGACTTTCGAAGCTGCTTGATGATTTGCCCGTCACGCTTGCTTTCGGCTCGGGCAAACTCTTTCGATGATCACGGGTTGTCCTCGGTGCGGCTAGTTCTGCGGTGCGGGGACGCGACTTCAATCGAGTCGGACGTCCAGGTTGTAAAGCATTTCGACGGATGGGTCGGCGGGTCGGAGGCGGCCATCAATCAGGCGTTGCGGGGATCGCTACGCCCTGTTTTTACGAAGCTTGAAAAACAGCGGCCTCCCGCCTCCAGGCTGGTGCTCACTGACGGTGATCGGGTCGCGAGTACGCGCCTGTTGGTTGTGGGACTTGGCAAAATCGATCGCTTCAGCCTCGACAAACTTCAGGGCGCCATCGAGCTGGCCTGTCGTGTTGTGGTCGACAACGGTTTTGCGTCTATGGCAATGCCGGTCATCGGAGCAAGCAGCGAGGTTGGCCTACCGATCGTGCGCGCGTATCGGACGGTGTTAGCCAGCATCTTCCTCGTCGTAGCCGAGGAAACAGCGTCGGCAGGGGTGTGCACTTTGAAGACGCTGTCCATTTTCGACAAGAACGAAGACACGGTCGCCGTCCTCGACGATCTGACCGAAGCAATTCTTCACGATCTCGGCATCACATGGCAGCGAATCAGTCAGCGCGAGTTCGATGTCGAAGTCGGTTCATCGACGAAGAAACTTGGCGAGGATTTGGCCAAAGAGGCACCCGAGACGGCGACCGAAGCAGCGATCCCACGCGCACCGACGGGTCGGGCACCAACCAAGGTGCTGTTCCTCAGCGCGACACCGATCGACGCCGACAGGCTTCGAGTCGAGGAGGAGATTCGTGAGATAGATGAAGCGATCCGCGGATCGGAGTATCGGGATCAGTTCGATATTCGCCAGCAATCAGCCGTCCGTGTTATCGATCTCCAGGCGCACCTCCTTCGTCACAGACCACAGATCGTTCATTTCAGCGGTCACGGCACAGAAGACGGTCGACTCATGTTGGAAGACGCCAACGGGAACTGTGTGGCCGTCCCTCGCGCGGCACTCACGCGCCTATTTGGTGCCTTCACCAACATTCGGTGCGTCGTCTTGAACGTGTGCTTCTCGCAGGAGCAGGCCGAAGGGATCGCCACCTCAGTGGACTGTGTCGTCGGTATGTCGTCGTCGATCGGCGATGTAGCAGCAATCGGATTCGCGAGGGCGTTCTATCAGGCCTTGGCATTTGGCTGCAGTGTCTCCCAAGCCTTTGAACTCGGCTCCGTTCAAGTGGGTCTCGCGGACCTCCCGGACGAACACGTCCCGCAGTTGCTACTCAAGGAAGCCATCGACGCTTCGTTAGTCAGTTTTGCGACGCCGACGCCATGACAGCCGCAGATGAGATGTTCTTCATTGGGGCAGCGAGGTACTCCGTCCAGGTGCTTGTGGACCTAGCCAAGACCGTTCTGCAACGCCTTACCGCCCCTGAAACCGCCGACGTCCAGCTTCAGTTGAACGCCTTGTTGACGAGAGCGGACACGTTGGCGCCGATCGAGCTGGGGGCGCGTCTGCTGCAGCGCCTGGCAAGCGAGAAGAGTATCTGGATCGACATCGTGGTTCCTGCGCTTCGTTCGTTCGCCCCGCACGAAATAGGCGCGCCTGAGGTAGTGGGCATAGTCGGCGCTGGTGGGCCGGTGTACGCCGTGAACGCCACAACCGGATCGGAGCTGGACGATGCGGTTCTTAATTTCGTCTACCGACCGTCTCCCAATATTCCGACTGTCGAAATGCCGCGACGTCGAGCGGCCCTGCCATCCGCGCCCGGTGGGCGGGCTAGCGGACCCCGTGAGTACGTAACTCGGGGCGGCGGCGACAGCGGTCGAGAGCCTCCCGGTGCAGAGCTGCGAGATGGCCCCTCGCTGACTCGCAGTCGCGTTGCCGCTGGTTCGCAACCCACTGTGTCAACCTCCCGCTTCCTGCGAGCTGATCTTCCCGAGCGTGCATCGTTGGACGGCGAAGTCAGCTTGTTGGTGCGAGTGATGATGCAGCCAGGCAACGGCGACGAGACCGTTGACATCGACCTGGTCGACATTCCCACAGAGGGTGCGATGGTGCATATCGTCGTGAACGCGCCGGGCCTGCAGACGCTCGACGAGCTTGAGAAGGATCTCGTCGTGCCGCAAAGTGGAGACTCGCCGCCGGTCCGATTTGGATTCCGTTCGAAGGTGATGGGGTTACACAGAGTCAACCTGACGGCGTGGCGCGGTGGATCGTTCATCGGCGAGCTCGAACTCGAAATATCGATCGAGAAGAACGTCAGCGTCGTCGAAGGGCCCGCTCGGAACGTTGCGATTGGCCTGAAGTCGAACCCGGGCGAAGCGACGTTGCAGGTTCGTTTCGATCCGACATCGCGCGAGTACATGTTTCAACTGATGAGCAGCGACCGCCTCTTCGACCCCGTTATAGAGAGTCTCGCGGGTCTCCCTGACGCCAGGGTCGACGCGCTCGCCAGGAATCTGAGTGACTTTGCCGCGAAGCGGACCTCCTTGGAGCCAGGGCTCGCTCAGAGTTGGATGCGGGACGCAGGCATCGGGCTGTGGACCAGTTTGGTGCCGAGAGCGATTCAAGAGGAGTTCTGGCAGGTGCGGGACACGATTTCCTCGTTCACCATCGCCTCCGACAGCGATGTCGTGCCGTGGGAGTTGCTCTATCCACTTGCTCCAGGAAACGACGCCGGCTTCTTGATCGAGCAGTTCCCTGTAATGCGTCGAACCTACAAGCAGCGCCGGGCCCGAGCGCTGGCGCTAGGCAACGCGAAATTCGTAGTACCTCCGAATTCGCCGAGCGACGCGACGAAGGAGATAGCAGCTGTTCAACATCGGTTCGACCGCGAATCAGACGCACCGGACCCCATCACAAAACTGAGTTCTTTGGTCGCGACACTCAACGCGGCAGATTTCGGCGTGCTCCACTTCGCATGCCACAACAGCTTCGATGTCACTGCAGGTGGATCCTCGGTGATTATGGAGGGCGGGCCATTCGAGCCGTTGCGTCTCAACTCGATGGTGGCGCAAGAGACGTTCGCGGAGCGGGCGCCGCTTGTTTTCTTCAACGCTTGTCGGAGTAACGGCGAAGTGCTCGAGTACACACGGCTCTCTGGTTGGGCAAGCAACTTCATGGCGTCCGGCGTGGGCGCCTTCATCGGGACGTTGTGGTCTGTCCGCAGCAGCAGCGCTGCGGCGTTCGCTGATCACTTCTACGGCGCGTTGGTCGAAGATGGCAAGACACTGGGCGCAGCATCGACTGAGGCACGGGCTGCCATCAAAACGTCGGACGATCCCACTTGGCTGGCGTACACGATCTACGGCGATCCGAACGCAACGGTATTGGAGGGCGTGTCATGACTGAGTCGGTAATTGTGATCCATGGCGTTGGCAATCGGGACGAGGCCGTTTTCAACGACCGCGTCAAGGCGCTGCAGGCTGCGACCAACAACGTCTGGGACATGGTGCCGGTCTATTGGGGCGACCTTGCCGCCCACGAGGAACTCGTGGCGGAAGCCGTCCCGCAAATCGACGGGATTCGCGATGGCGACATCGCTGGCGATCCGAACGACGTAGCTGGCCTTCTATTCGGTGTGGCGCCGGCGGGTGGCGGAGACACTCGAGGCGCGGTCCGTAACGCCGCGGACTCAGTCGATTTAGTTCTTCAAGGCGCTGCTGTCTCCACTGGTTCAGAAGTGCGCGTCGGAAGCGAACGTGCGCCCGAAGTGCTCGAGGTCGCCGTACGCGACGAATGGCCAAAACTGGACTGGCTCCCGAGCGTCACTGATCCTGAAGCCTTAACCAGGATCGGCCAGCTCATCGCGGCTCCTACGACTGCGACCGTCGACAGGGGCGGAGTCGAAACTAGAGACCAGGGCCTCGCCGAAGTTCGGCTGTCATTCCCTGACCTGGGCGGATTCGCGAAGCGCCGGCTTCACGAGTTAGACGAGTTGATGGGTTGCCTCATCCGGGACAGCGCGGGCCGCTTGAACCAATACATGCGAACCAAGCTTGGGCCGTCGATGACGAAGTTCTTCGGTGACGTTCTCGTGTATCAACGCCATCGCGAGGAGATTCAAGCCCGAGTGCGCGAGAGAGTTGCGAGCCACGACCCCCAACTCGGCACCTCGGAAGACCATCCAGCACTGGTCGCTGGGCACAGCCTCGGTGGCGTGATCGCGTTCGACATAGCGGTGCTACCAACGAGTCCGTTGTGGACCAAATCCTTGGTGACGTTCGGCAGTCAGGCGCCGTTCTTTCACGTTTGCGATCCCCGCGAGGGACTCGCCCCCTTCACCCTTCAGCAACAGGTGAAGCTGCCGCGTTCGCTCGCCCGATGGACAAATCTTTGGGAGCCGCTCGACGTCGTCGCTTTCGTGGCGGCAAGGGTCTTCGTCCTCAACGACGGCTCGAATCCCACCGACATTGAAATCCCGCACCTTGCTTCGTCGGGGGCGTGGACCCATTCCGTCTATTGGGAAACCCCCGAACTCGTCAAGGCTTTGAGCGAAGCGTTCGCTTAGCTCAAGTGTGGGCTACGCCTAGGCGGTGGTGTTCCCTTCGCTCACCTGTTCCGCATCTACCGGTGACGGCGAAGCCCCGACGCGCCGCCTGCGTCGATGACGATGCCGTTACCGCGACAGTCGAAGCGCAAATGCGACGAGCGACCGAACTTCAACCCCCATAGAAGGGCGAACGCAATCGACGCGATCGCCGTCGAGGACGATCCTCCCTGTGGCTCGGTACCCCAGGATTTCGGCCTTCGTTTAGACCGAGAAACGCCACGGGGTGCCGGCGCGTGTCGCGCCTTCTCCAGAATCGGCCCCTCGCAGTAGGCGCCGTGCGCATCTCGCCCAACTCCGGTCCGACACGCCCTACGCAAGCTGACCGTCCCGCCACTGTCGAGCTTGTCCTTCGAGCACCACGATTCGGCCTGGCGACGTTCGCTGCCGCGGCGTACAGGTCTTAGCGCGCCCGGCCCGCCGTCGTAGTCGTAGTGGGCCTCGCGCGGTATTGCGCCGAGGCAACTACCTGCTCCTGTAAATGCACATCCGCCGCAACTCAACCTCGACCGGAGTTCATCCCAGTTGTTTCGTCACCGAGCCAAGGCCCGGCCACCTTCTGGATCTCGACCTCAGGTTGGGAAGCTGAATTTGGTGGTCTTCGGCGAACGCCCGCGAACGTTTGCGCAGGTCACGTCGGGCGACGCACTTCGGCGGACGAGGGCGAATCTCGGGGGATGCGCCATAAATGCGCCATCCGGTTCGCCACGACCTACGTCGAGGCGGGACGCGGGACGGTAAGAACGATCGGCGCGGTCACAGTTCGACACAGCTCGTCTGCTTGCGCCACCAACGCCACCATGAGCTCGTCGGCGTTCTTCACCGGCACCCGCTGTCGTCGATAGTCCGCGGGATCCCAAAGGTCGAGTGGATACCAGCCGACCAGGTAGATCCCGACCCCCGAATCCGCTTCGGGTAAGTACCTGAGCGCGAGCTGATCCCGTTGAGCGGACAACAGGTCCCTGTTCCAAGCGCCTTTTACCTCGATCACGACGCGATGGGCCGCGGAATGAACGCTGGAGTTCGTGCGCGTAAATGTCTCCACGAGAATGTCCGTTCGATCGCCGGCGCCGTACGGATCAGTTTGCTTCACCAGGACCTCGCGGTTGACCACGACGCCGCGGTCTTGGAGGCGAAGCCGAAGGTATAGAGCGAGGAATGCGCTTAGAGCCGCCTCGGGCTTCGGCTCCCAAGGTCGGTTCTTGGAATCATCTGCAGCGAGGCGCTCCCACAAGAGCTGTCCGTTGCGCGTGAGATCGGCCTCGAACGCGCGAAGCGTTTCGAGCAGCACGTCGCGTAACTCAAGCTCGCTTCGAACCAGGCGTCGTGTGGAGTCGTCCAGCAACGTGAAGACCTCAGCCGGGCTTGGCGCGACCCAAGCGGTTGAGAAGACAGCAATCCGTGCGCGTACGAGGTTGGCGAGAACCGACGTGCGGGACGGAAACTCCGAGTGCAACGCCGCAAGAGCCAGCACGGCTTCGTCGCTGGACTGGTCCGCGAGTGTGGTTAGCGCGCGGTCTCGCCACCGGCGGGTCTGCTCGGGGGCGGAAACCCAGCTGGCTCCGAGCCTGTCGGGTGGATCCTCCTCGGGTGGGAAGATCCGGGACAGCCATCTATAGAGGTCTGCGATGCCGGTCGCGTCGAGCGATGTCATCAACGGCCCGCTGTGATCCTCGGCGAGAGCATTTGCGACGGCGACTCCAAGCTCATCGTTCTCCAGGACCGATTGTTGGAGTGCGGTCCAGGCTTCTGGGCGCTCGCGAACAACGATGGCGATCGCCGTTGCGGCCACGAGGGCGGCACCCTCTCTCGTGTCGGCAGACCAGTCCTTAGCTCGTGTTTCAGCTGCGTCCGCGTTTGCCTTGCACAGCCCCGCGAGCATTTGTTCGAAAGTGAACCTTGCCCAGGCTCGCGCTTCATCCGTGTTGAGTTGTGTCGGCGCGAGTACGTCGACTCCAGCGCCTTGCTGCTCCTTAGCTGTCGGAGGTTCCACGAGAGCTTCGCGTAGCTCGTCGACGAGCTGTTGCCAGGTCGGTTCGATTGAACGGATCGTCGCCGGGTCGAAGGCGCCCACTTCGGACGCGGACGAGCCGTTTCGGATCTGCCCTCGCACGTATCGAGGCAGGAGGTCGGCTAGCCGTGCGCTCGCGGCCTCCGAGGTGCACGCGAGCAGCCGAGTCTTCCGTTCGGCTTCGGACGTTTCTGATGGCACCGACCAGAACCAGAGGATTGCTCCAGTCCAGTAGGTAAATCGCTCCACCGGCAAAGAGCCGAGTTCACCTCGTGAGTCGAGCAACACGAGGGCCAGGTATCCCGCCCACGCTCGCTTGTCATAGGACTTCGTTCCCAACCACTCATCGGCATGATCGTGTTCCAGAGTCAGAAATTCGACGGCGGCCGCGGCGAGATCCTGGGGGCCGGTCGGACCGAGTGTCTTGACTGAGGGAAATGAGAGGAGTTCGTCGTTGAATCGTCGCGGGCCGCGCCCAGTCTCGGGATCGAATTGAAGGTGCCAGGCGACGCGCCAAAACCGCTCGGCGTCGCCGTCGACCATGCGCGCGAAATGCGTCTGAAGTTCGTCTTGATTGAACGCCGCTGCCTCCGACATCTCTGGCGTTACGTTGCCCGCTTCGACTGTCCAACGCTGTTGATCGCGAAGGTCATTGGCTAGTTGGCTGTCGACTGGGATCGCGTCGAACCAGTGCCTCAAGTGTTCCCAGATCGGTGTCGCGCGCGTTGATTCGGCAACTTCGATTGCGGCGATGTCCGTTGGGTCGAACAGGAACCGAACGAGTTCGGCGAACCCTTCGGCGATGGGGTCATCGGAGGCGGCCAAGGATGTCGCCGTAATGACAGCCCACTCGAAATCGTTCGAGTCAAGGAGCGTCGATCGCCTCGACGCGTCAGTTTCGTCGCCCCACGTGCGTTGACTACGCCATCCGTGAAGCAAGTGCCACGCGTCGACTCTCGGTGCCGGCCCGTTGATCGCGCGCATCAGTTCGAGAGAGAGGGCTCGGCGAAGTGGTGCCGTCGTCGAGCCAGTCAGATTCTCGTCGAGCGCCGCTGGGAAGTCGACGCGTTCGTAGCGGCTAATGCGCGGCGCGATCAGCAACGCCATCTGAGGAAGTACGTCTGTCGCGTGAACGCTGCGCAGGGCTCGCTCGATAAGGCCCGCGGCGAGCATGCTGTCGATTGCTCCGATCGGTACTTCATCCGGCAATGCGACGTCGTCTTCGTCGAGATCGAGCGGTGGAGTCGGCTCAATCGATGCGGCGGCAGCCCACGCGAGCACCTCTGGAATCTCGCTGTCGTTGAGGGTCCCTGGGAATCGCCGTATAAACGAGAAGAACCCCCCGAGGAGCTGACTTCTGCGGGGACGCAGCGACGGAAGAATCTCAGCGATGCTGGCATGTTTCGGCCAAAGCTCCGACAAAATGGTCGCGCGAATTTCATCGTCGGGATCGCGCTCGCGTGCGTAGGTGTCGTCGGCGAGGCGACCGAGAAAGTCTTTGCTCCAGGCCGCCTGGCTTGTGTCCTGTACCAACGCCTTCGCAGCGAGGGAACCGAGATGCGCGTTCCATGACTCGCCCTCAGCAATTGCGCGCAGCGAATTGACGAGTTCCTGCGAGAGTTCGGCGTTCGGCGCGAGCCGAAGCGCAACGCGGCACCGCGAGAAGTCGTGCCAATCCTCGGGCTGGCTGCTGTATGCGTTGAGGACGGTGACCACGTCGTCCGCCAGTTCTGGGTACGCGAGATTGAGCTCGCGCCAGTAGCGGTCACCCAGTTCGAACTCGGCGGCTTGCGCGAGCAGGCCGGCAACGACCGATCGACGGAGAACAGGCGTGTCCAGGTAGGCCGCGTGACCGACAAGGCTGCCAGGGTCCACCTCCGCGAGCCACGTCCCGACGCGGACGTCGAGTGCCGCCATCCACGCTGCCAGTTCTCGTAAGGGCGCGGGGATTGCTTTCGAACCGTCGGGAGCCGCAATCAGCAGCAGTGCCTCAACCTGTTTGCGTGGAATCGGTGGGTTTCGTTCGTGCAGGTGCCATGCCGCGAGAAATGCCGCGTGAGACGCGTGAACGAATGCAAGTCGGTCAGACCCACGTCCGGCGAACAGTGCCGTACTTAGTGTTTCTCGTACCAATTGCTGCGTGACGTCAAACTGTCCGGCTGGCGCGCTCTCCGTACCTCCCACGAGATCGCTAGCTCGTAGGTCGGTCGAACCGGCATCAAGAGACTTGCCGGTGTGGACGGTCCGTCGTCCGCTCAGAAGCATTACTGCGGCGACACGAGCGGCGATCGCCCGCCGCTGTGGCATCGTCGACTGCAGTTGATCAGAGGATCCTTCCGTCGACTCCTCAAGCAGCATCGTTACTCCGCGCTCGAACAGCGCGCTTGCCGGAACCTTCAGCCCTTCATGACGCTGATATTCGCGGGCGAGCAGGCCCAACGTCAGCGGCACTGCCGCTAACGACCCGGCGCCGAGGTCGATCGCGGCATCGATCACCGCCCTGCCGTCCAGATCTGACGCGTCGAGCAACGCGATGGCGTCGACGCGCCGAAGAGGCGCGACGTCGACGACCGTCGGCGGTTCGCCGACAAGGCGTGCGAGCGCGTCAATGAGTCCAGCAGGAACGTCGGCCGTTCGGCATCCGATGACCAGAGTTGGCACTGAGCGATCTGCTCCGCGCAGCTTGCCCAACGCTCGGACAAAACGATGGACCAACGGACTCTCATCGAGTGAGTCGAGCATCACGACGAGTTCACCCGGCGCGGCACCCTCAGGCTGAGAAGTGCCTATTAGTAGCGATCCGAAGTCGTCGTCGAAGGTTGCTGGCGTGAGATCGCCGCCCTCCATCCAACTAACCCGGCGGCTGGCGTTCTCGAATATCTGCCGAAGCCCCGCGAGCGCTGTCGTCTTTCCGATGCCGGGCTCCCCGAACACGACCAGTGCCTGGGCATCCTTGAGCACGTCAAACTGGACTACGTCGCCAGGTCGACAAAGTGAGAGCGGTTGCTGGATCAGCGCAGCGTCGTCGAGAAAGCCAGCGTCATCAGTAGGAATTGGCAGGTCTGCGGCGTCGTCCGACCGAATACGCGCATATCGAACCGCCGTCGCGTCGAACACTCCTGTCAGACTCGCGCTTTTAGCAGGCCGACATGTTGCGATTTCGACCCTCGAGAGCGGGGCCGAGAAGCGCCTCCGCCATCGGCGCTACTAAGCATCGGGCCGCGATCGCTCAAGACGGCCGGAACGAAGCCTCGGTGTGTGGATGAAGATCACCGTGATCTCAAGTCGGCCCAACCCGTCACGCGTTGTCTCGAATCGATGGACTACCCGCTCGGTTAGGCCGGGAGAGACCGCCCTCCAACCTTCGGCGAATGCCGTGAGCGTTCGCTTGGCTGCAGCGACCACGTCTTGTGCTGTGACGTAGAACAACATGACCGCGCGGCGAACGCGGAGCGCCCGATACCTCTCGACCTGGCCTAGGGCGTGTCTCGCCAACGCGGCGCCAGTGCCTTTTTTTGCCTCGGCGTAGAAGTAGAAGGTTTCTCGCGGATCGGCTCGATCCGGGTGTAGGGCGGCAAGTGGGATGTAGATGTCGGACTTGCCTCCGTAAACGAAGACTTCCCGCTCGGCGACTCTGAACAGCATCGCCAGGGTCGCCGCGAGCACGTCGCTGCAAGCATCCTCTGTGATTGCCCCAAACGAGTCGGGATACATCTCAACACGGTCACGCCATCGCAGGATCTGTTGGACGATTGCGTCAAAGCTGCCCTCGCTGAGTTCGGGTAGGACTTCGAGACGTTTCGCCCGTCCGTCCTCGGTCGGCGGATCGCTGGCCGGTGCCTCGTAGAGCTCGATGACCTCAGGGATCAACGCGAGGCTCTCGTCAACCGCTCCGTACCATGCGAGTTCGGTGCGACGAGCCGCCACGGCGCTCGTTACTAGGGCTTCGACGTCGTCGCGACAACGGGCGGCCGTGGTTCCTATGGCGGCAGCGAAACCGCGAATCAACTCGTCGCGCGCAGTGATCGCTTCTTGAATGAGCACGGCAGGGTCGATTGTGCCTTCGAGTTCGATTGGAATCTCGACGAAGCTTGTTACCGTCGAGCCTACGAGTCGGAAGAGGTTGCTCTGCAGCTCGACGAGCCGGTTCCACTCTGTCCGATCTCGCTCGTCATCGGTGGAAGGGCCAGGGTAGGTCTGGTCGATCGGTACTAGTGATGTGTCGTCCGGCCACCATCTCAACCATCCGGCATTGCCTTCGACCTTCCACTCCAGCGGCACTCGAGTTGATTGCCGGAGAGGGATCCCCCCAGCGGATCCGAGCCGACTGCGGTCGACATGATCGTGGCCCCGTCGCCGGCCGCGTCGGCGCAGTTCACGCAGAACCGGAGGGTGCCAGAACTCCGCGAGGATCGCGGTCGCGACGTCAGCGTCGGTACGGCTCTCCAGGTCGGCTGGCCCGTAGGTCTGGACTACCGCGAGTGCCGGTTCGACGACCTCACGATTCAATCCGATTCGTGCAAGTGAGGCATTGTCACGGCGAACCGCTCGGAACAGACCCTCGGACAATGACACCGGAGTGATCATGCCAGCGGCCGGCGTCTGAGCGAAGTCCTCACGTATTGGAGCGGGCTTAGAGAACGCCTACCGTTTGCGTGATCGCGAAGTGTCCCAGGGATGCCTTCCGCGGCGCCTGTAGGGTCGAAACGTGGTTGGGCCAGAGAAGTGTTGGAGGCTCCTAAGGGCGAGTCGCGCTGAGCCGCCGGCGTTGGCGTCGAAGGGAGCACGACGACGCGCGTATGGCGCCGCGCTTGAGCAAGCCGAGCAACTCTGGCGAGCCGGGACGCAGGTTGGAGAAGCCGTTAGTCCGATCGTTCTGTACTACGCCCTGACGCAGGGAAACCAGGCCGTCCTGGCGGCGCGCGTGGAGGCCAAAAACGGTTGGCATCCGATTCCTTCGCATGGACTCCGTCCCGATTCGTTAGCGCTTGCCGAGGATGCAACTCCACGCCTCGACGACTTCAGCATCCGCGATGAGGGCGATGGCTATTTTCAACAGATCGCGCGGTTGCTCAATTCGCCGACCTTGCCGCAAGGGGCGAACTTGGGCGCATTGGTTAGCTCGCTTCCAGACTCCCCACGCCTCCTGGTTAGCCCTGGCTCGCATCCGACGCCGCTGCGAATCGTTGCAGACGAGGGATACGAGATGTTCAACCTGCTGCAGCAGGGACGCATGTCGGCCTGGGTAAGCCCTCTTCCCGACGAGTTAGTGCCGGAGTCGTCGATGGTTAACCCATCTGACCCGAGAGATCTACCGTCGCTCGATGAGATCAACCGTTGGCTAGCGCCCTACAAGAGGCTCACTGGCGATGGAGCGCCGTCGGCAGTCCTGAGTATCAACAAGCGGAGCGAAGCGCTAGGAGATCTCGTCAACACTGTGCGCCTCGGGTGGGACAACCCGTCCGGGCAAGCGATGGACTGGATCGAACGCCGGGGCCGTCTCATGCAGTTGATCGACTATCCCGACGATGGCGTGTGGAGTCATCAGCCGAGGGGTGTGGCCTTACCCGCGGTGGGCGGGAACGCCCAAGCACTGCACCCGATGGCAACCTGGTGGGCGATCCTCTATTCGATGTCGATGGTTGCGCGTTACCAACCGGTTCGATGGACTCGCCTTCTCAATCTCGACACAAGTCCCGACGCGGAACTAGTGCGGGAGGTGCTTGAAGAGTTCATCGGAGTCATGCCGTGGCTCGTCCTCGCTGAAGTGTTGGCTGTCGCTTCGCGAAGCTGACACCAGCGGGGACTCGACAATCGCAAAACCGATCTTCGGTGCAGCTCGGTCCTCTGTCGACGACCCGGCTCGTGCGATCGCCTCGCAGGCACCAGGCCCGGGCCGCAGCAGGCGCAGAAATTGGTTCCACACACTTGCACTGGGTGCTTTGTTGTCCGGTTCGGTGTGCGCGTACGGCTTTGGGTCGGTGTGTTGTCGATCGCGAAGTTGGCTCCGGGCCAGCACCACTATTACGTGAGCGCCGTAGCCAAGGGCGTTGAGGATTACTACACCGGGCGTGGCGAGGCGCCCGGTGAGTGGCTGCCAACCGGGAGTTCGCGCGAGCTGGCGTTGACCGGCCGCGTTGGGGACGACGCGCTGCATGATGTGTTGTCGGGTGCGGATCCGCGTGACGGCGCGCAGATGGTCCGCTCGGCGCGTCGGGTACCAGGTTTCGACGCAACGTTCTCGGCACCGAAGTCGGTGTCGCTTCTCTACGCGTTGGGCGACAGCGACCTGGGACGTGACGCGGTCGCCGCGCACGACGCCGCCGTGGAAGCGGCGGTCGGATACTTGGAGCGAGTCGCCGCGTTCGGGCGGCGCGGCGCGGGCGGCACCGAACAGGTCGCCACGTCGGGTTTCGTAGCGGCGGGGTTTCGTCATCGCACGAGCCGCTCCGGCGACCCGCAACTCCACTCGCACGTGTTGATCGCGAACATGGCCCGTGGCATCGACGCCCGGTGGGGATCGCTGGATGGCCGACTGCTGTATCTCCACGCGCGCACCGCCGGTTTCCTCTATCAAGCCCATCTCCGCGCGGAGCTCACCAGGCGGCTGGGTGTCAGCTGGCGACCTGCCGTGAACGGCATGGCCGAACTCGTCGGCATCCCAACGTCGGTGCTGCGCGCGTTCTCGCAGCGACGTGTCGAAGTCGAGGCGCGGATGACCGAGATGGGTGTGCGGTCCGGGCATGGCGCCGAAGTCGCCACGCTCGCGACCCGTGCAGAGAAGCGAGCACCAGAGTCGACCGAGACGTTGCGGCAACGCTGGCAGGCCGAAGCCGCGGAACTCGGTCTCACGCGTCGCGACATCACGGGCTTGCGTCGAGCTGGTCGTGAACCGGCGCCGCCGCACGCGACCCGCGTCACGCTCGACGCGGCGCTGACCGAACATGCGTCGTTCTTCGATCGTCGCGACGTGCTGCGCTCCATCTCCGAACGCGCCACCGACGGCCTCGCCGTCACGGCGACTGAAACCCGCGCCGACCGCTACCTCGGTTCACCGTCCGCGGTGCCGCTCTCCCCCAGCGTCACCGGCATGCGCTACTCCACACCTGAGCTGCTCAAGATCGAAGCCGACCTCATCGACAGCGCGCACCGCCACCAACACGACGACGTCGGCATCGCCAACCCCACCCACATCGAGAAGGCGGTCGCGTCACGGCCGTCGCTGAACGACGAACAACGCGAACTCGTCCAAACACTCACGACGTCGGGGGCCGGGATCGACCTGGTCGTCGGCGCCGCCGGTGCCGGCAAAACCTTCGCGCTCGACGCCGCCCGCGACGCCTGGCAACAATCCGGGCACCGCGTCATCGGCGTCGCCCTCGCCGCCCGCGCCGCCGCCGAACTCCAAGCCGGTTCCGGCATCCCGTCATTCACGATCGACGCACTGCTCTACCACTGCGAATCCAACCCCCGCTCCGCCCTGCCTGCCGACTCGGTGGTCGTCGTCGATGAAGCCGGAATGGTCGGCACTCGCAAACTCGACCGGCTTCACCGCCTCACCCGCCGCGCCCACGCCAAACTCGTATTGGTCGGTGACCCCCGCCAGCTGCCCGAGATTCAAGCCGGCGGCACCTTCGGCGGCTTGCTGCGCCGCATCGGCGGTACACGCCTCATCCAAAACATGCGACAACAAGACCCCATCGAACGCCTCGCGCTACGCGAACTACGCGGCCGCAACGTCGCCGCTGCGATCGACCGGCTAACCGGGCATGGCCGCCTCCACGAACTCCCCACCGCTGAACATGCCCGCAACGAACTCGTCGCCGAATGGCACAAGACGCACTCGACCGGCGCGCACGCCGTGATGGTCGCCCTCCGCCGCAGCGACGTCGCCGACCTCAACCAACGCGCCCGTCAACTCCTCAAGACCGCCGGCGCCTTGAGCGGAAAGGAATTGGTCGCGGCGACCGGCCGGTTCGCGGTCGGCGACCAGGTGCTCGCCACCCGAAATCGGCGGCGGCTCGGGCTCATCAACGGCACCATTGGCACAGTGACAGCTATCGACCACCGCAACACTGCGATGACGATCCGCACGGCCGACGGCCGCGACGTGAACGTGCCCGCCGACTACATCGCCGACGGTCACCTCACCCACGCCTACGCGATCTCAATCCACAAAGCACAAGGCATGACCTGCGACGCCTCCTACGTCCTCGGCGACGACCAGCTCTACCTCGAAGCCGGCTACACCGCCCTCTCGCGCGGCCGGCAACGCAACGAGCTCTACGCCGTCGCCACCCGCGACGCCGCCCACGACTGCAGCGACGCGCACGACCTGGACGGCCACGACATCATCGCCACCCTTAATCGCACCCGCGCACAAGAAATGGCCACCGACCTGCGCCCCAACGACACCGTCGACCTCACCCGATGAGCCAATCCCGCAGATGGTGCACCGCCGTTAACCCGCGCGTCGCTCCAGGTTCGGCACCCAGTATCCGGGATGCAGCGGTGTGACAGCTCTCGACGGCCGTCCGGCCAGAGCCCTTGTACCGCCCGTACGATTGCGGATGCCCCGCGGTTGTCGTGGCGATCGCGCCGAACTGCGCGCGTTGTTGGCTACCGAAACGGCAGCGGTCTTGGCGCGGTGACACGGGTGCGGCGGCGGGCGATGAGTGGCGCGGCTCTCAGCGGATTGGTTGCTCGCACAAATCCGGGGCACGGTCCAGGTTCGGGCGTGTAGACATTCCCGCGCAACTCTGGGGAGAGGTACTGGGGCTATGAAGTTTGGGAACTCGTTGTCTCGTCGCGTGCTCGCGGTCGGGATTCTGATGGGCACTATCGGAGGTTTGCTGACGGCGTTACCAACTCAGGCGAGCGCGCCCAAGCGGAGCTTTGATCTGCCGCCGTTGCCCGGCGCGGCGCCAGCGCCAATTCCCGAGCCTCAAGCGCTTGGCCCGACGGATCCGAAGCCGGGCGTGCAACCCGATCGAAGCCGTGGATCCGATGCCGGCACTGAGGACGTTTCGGGTCGAACCGCGTATTCGACGGTGCTCGACTACGCGAACGGGTCGCATCGTCTCGAAATCTCGAGTTCGCCGGTGCATTACTTGGATGGCGGGCGATGGAAGCGAATCGACAACCACTTCGTTACGGACCCTGCGCATCCGTCCGGTTTCATGAACACGGCGAACGCCTGGACGGCCCGGTTCGCAAACTTGTCTGCCGGAATCGAAGTCGTGACCGATCATCAAACCCTGCGGTTCCGTCCGAACGACGCGGCCGATGTAGCACCGGTAATTAGCCAGAGCGGCAACTTCATTACCTATCCCGACGCGTGGCCCGGCATCGACCTCCGCTATCGGATGCGCAGCAACCAGCTTGAGGAAGAGATCATTTATCGCCGCCGGGCCGAGCAGTCGGCTTTTTCATTCACGGTCCTCGGCGCGACGTTCACGCCGGACGACGCGAATACCGGAGGCCTCATAGCGGTCCCGGTCACCTCGACGGGCGGCGTCTCGCCCGATTTGCGAATTGAGCCGCCCGTAGTGTTTGGCTCCGACAAGGTCATACGACCTGAGGCATCCCCCGCATTGGCGACTGCGGCGGACCCTTCGGCGCCCCAGGCAGGCGGGCCGTCAGGCGAGGACGGCGCGGTCCAGGGGGGCTCAGAACTCTTGGAGATCTCGGTTGACGCGGGCTGGTTGGCGAGTCAGCCGGACTCGGCGTATCCGTTGACGATCGATCCGACCATTAACAACGAGGCAGCCGACAGCTATCAGGCCTACAGCTCGGCTGTTCCGCAGACAACATGTGGCTGCACTCAGACGGGCAACGCGTTTCCGTCGGGCAACCCCAATTTGTATTGGCGATCGTTGGCGCATTTCCCGTATCAGTCGCTTGTCACGAACCACGCCCTCGTCTTTGACGCGGAGCTGACTCTCAATCTGATCAGCGGAACAGCTGAGGAGTCCGGGCTTTGGGTGTACGAGGCGAATGGCGGCACGTATAACGGGCAAGGCCAGGGACCCGTTGCGAACGGCCCGTTCGACGATTTCGCGTTGGTCGGAGGTGGCGGTCTCGCGAGCTTGTATCAGGGGTGGATCAACGGCAACTACGCAGGTGGTTCGTTGTTTCTCGAAGGCCAGCAGGACGCTGGGAGAAACACCTTCAAGCGCTTCGATGTCACGTTGAGTCTCGACTATGACTCGCTGCCGAGCACGCCGCTGTATGTGGGGCCCGCGAGCGGGGCGACGGTCACGACCTACACGCCGACCTTGGCGATTAGCCCGGTGAGCGACGCGGATGGTGACGTGCCGCAGATCAGATTCGATGTGTCGAGCGACGCGTCTGGGGCCAATCAGGTCTGGACCAGCGGTTGGCAGGCTTCGCGTTCGGTGGCGGTGCCCGCCGGGGTGCTGCATGACGGCGCCTCGTATTACTGGTCTGCATCGACGCTGGACGTCGAGGGGCTTTCGTCGCCAGGTGCGGTTCGCAGCTTCCGTCTGAATCGCCGCGTCGGCGGGGACGCAACGCAAACTGAGGACGCGTTCGGACCAGTCACGATCGATCTAGCGAACGGAAACCTGCGTACCTCGGTGTCGACTCCATCGGTGGCCACGGTCGCCGGAAATGCCGGGGTGTCACTGACGTACAACTCGTTGTCCACCACGGCGGTGGGTTCCACCTTGCCGCCTGCGATCGGTTTCGGATTGCCTGACGGTTGGACTTTGGCCGCTGGGGATGACGGCTCTTCGTATGTCCAGGCGCGAATCGAACCCAACTCGGTCGTGCTTGTCGAGCCTTCCGGTTCCACGCACGAATACGCCAAGACCGCGACGGGTGGGTTTACGTCGCCGGCGGGGGAGGGTTCGTTTCTCACGAAGACACCGAGCGGCGCCGCGCTGGTGTTGCAGGATGACGACGGCAAGACGTACTCGTTCAGCGCGAGCGACGGCCGGCTGACGAATGTGACGGACCCGGTGGATGACCGCAAGCCCGCGGCGTTGACTTACTCGTACTCAGGCAGCCCTCTTCGCTTGGCGTCCATTTCTGACCCCGGCCGACCCGACGGCGTCGGGAACGCGACGAATGTGGTCTCGCTCTCGTACAACCGCAGCGGAGACACGTGCCCGTCGCGGGCCGAATTCGGCCCTGCGCCCGCGAACATGTTGTGCGCGGTGCGACTCATCGACGGCAGACAGACCGAGTTCCACTACGCGAACGGTCTGCTCTCGCGTGTCATTCAGGACTCAACGTCCACGGAGCAAGACGAGGTGCTCGGCGACTACGGCTACAACACGACCGGAATCACGGGCTTGATGAACCGAGTCCGGACTTCGGCGGGTTACGACTTAGACGTCGCCAACGGTTACGGCATCGGTGGCACCTCGACATTCATGAGCTATCTCGGCACCAAGGTCTCGACGGTGCAGCTCCCGCAGGCCAACGGCACGTCAGGGGCACGCCCGCGGCACGACTACACCTACCGGACAGGCATCGACTCCACCGGTTTCTACGCCGGTAACTCGGGCTTCACGGGCGGCGCGGATGTCGCAGTTGGCAACGTCGTGGGGGACTCAGCGGGCGACCAGATCATCTCGGGTGCCGGAGCGAACGAGGACGGCTTTGTGCGCGTGTTTAACCGCGACGGCTCGCTCCCATCGCCTAATCCGGCATTTACGCCGTACAACACCGGCTTCGCAGGCGCGATCAACGTCGCCGCGGGTGACATAGACGCCGACGGCCGCGATGACGTCGTGGTCGGCGCGACCCAAAACGGTGGCCCGCGCGTGCTCGCCTACCGGTGGACCGGCAGCGGCTGGACGACGCTGGTCGACTTCGTGGCCTACGAGACGAATTTCGTAGGCGGCGTCGATGTTGGGGCGGGCGACATCGATGGCGACGGCAAAGCCGAAATCATCACCGCCCCCGGCCCCGGGCGCGCCGGTGACGTTCGGGTGTGGCGCGTTTCGGGAGGCAGCGCAACGCAGCTGACGCAGTACTCGCCGTTCGCCGACTCGTTGTGGCAAGGCGGTCTACGCGTCACCACGATCGACACGGACTTCGACGGCAAGGTCGAAGTGGCCGCCGGCGCGATGAACGGCGGCGGACCCCGAGTGCAGGTTTTCAAGCCGCTGACAGCGGAAAAGATCCGAGACTTCTTTCCGCTCGACCCCGGCTTCACCGGCGGCGTCGACGTCGGCGGATGGCGCGGCAGCGACCAACTAAGCGTCACCACACTCACCGCCGACTCGGCGCTGGTCACAACCGACGACGGGTCCTATGTTCGCACCCCTTACGGCACGCCTTTCAACGGCGGCACCCACGTCGCCATGGGAGACCTCCAACGTCTCGGCGTCCCCGAGACCGCCACCGCGGCCGCGGCCGCGGGGCCACACATCCGCGTGTTTACACCGCGACTCACGAGCGACGTCGCCGACCTAACGCTTAGCCCGCAACCCACCGCGAAGTACATCGGGCGGATCGCTTATGACGGCGCGTTACGGACCGTCGAGTCACGCGACTCAGCCGGCCTGGCGACGCGGACTCGGTGGCATCTCGTCAAGGACCAGGTGGTCGCCGTGACCGACCCAGCCGGGTTGCGATCGACCACCGTGTATGACCGACACGACTGGCCTGTCACGCAATACGGGCCAGCCCCCGGTTCATTCTTCGCGGCGGACGGCACCTTGTTGGCCGGCCACAGCGCGTCGGACACGCCCACCGCGACGACGGGCTACGACATCGGACTCAAGGGGCTCGCCGCCGCGTTCTGGCCGAACACGAATCTGACGGGCGCCCCGACATCGCACGCCTTTGGTGTCGGAACCGGTGACGGCTCCGTCAACGCGAACTGGTCCGCGTCGAACAAGCCCCCCGGCCTCGACAACAACAACTTTTCGCTCCGGCTAACCGGAGAAATCCATCTGCACGGTTCCGGCCAGCACACCTTTACCGCGCTCGTCGACGATGGCGCGCGCTTGTTTGTAAACGGACAGAAGGTGTTCGAGGACTGGACTGTGGGCGGACCGAAGTTCATTTCCGGGACCTACACCAACAGCTCCGGCGATACCTACGTGCCCATAGTGCTTGAGTACTTTCAAGCCTCCACGGGTGCCGGACTGGTCTTCTACGTGACGGCGCCCTCACAAGCCCAGCAGATCGTGCCGGGGTCCGACCTGTCGCCAACCTATGGACTCGCGATGGTGTCAACCGATCCCGATCAAAATCAGACGACAACCGAATTTGCGTCACCGGAGTTGGGGCTACCGACGGCGACCGTAGTTGACGACATTCCAGGCGGGTTGCGCCTGCGAAGCACGACAACGTATGAGCCGATCGGCGACGGCTTCGCCCGGCGCACGTCGAAGGTTCTGCCGAAAGGCGCCGCAACCGCGGTGGCCTACTCGTATTACGGAATGAACGGCGATTCGAATGTCGCAACGGATCCTTGCACCGGTACGACAGGCATGAAGCAGGGATCGTTGCTGAAATTCGAATCGAACCCCGCACCCACGGCCGGTCCTGCGATCGTTCACGAGTTCCGCTACGACGCCGCCGGACGGCAGGTCGCGACCCGCGTCGTGGGCGACGCCAACTGGACCTGCACCGTTTTCGACGGCCGTGGACGCGTGAAATCACAAACCGATTCGGCGAACAAGACAACGACGATTAGTTACCCCGACGCCTTGACCTTCACCACCACGTTCGACGACACGGCCGGCGCGACACGTTCCACCACCCAGACCGTCGATCTCAACGGAAACGTCACCAGCACAGGGACGAACTCGGCACCACCACGCGGACCTCGTATGACGCCGCACAACGCTTGACCGGTACGACTCGCCAATTCAGCGGCCAAGGCGAGGCGCAACTCTCATCGGTCACCTATGACGGTGCCACCGCGCGCCCAAACGGACTCATCGACTACTCCGCTGGAGCGGCGCGATCCGTTACTTACACGTATGACGCGGCCGGCCGCCCCTCCCAGACAATCCGGCCGTCGGATACCGCAACCACCACGTACAACTCGACTTACGGCAGGGTCAGCTCAATATCGGACACCACGCCGGGCGGCACCGTCTCGAACGCCGCGTACACGTACAGCCTCGCGGGCAAAGTGAAGACGGACACCAACACGCCGCTGGGGCAGACTCGTGCGTACACCTACGACCGCGCGGGCCGACTCACGAAGACAACGGACGGCGCGGCGACGCGCAACTACGCGTACGACGCCAACTCGAACCGTTGCGCCCAAGCGACGAACTGCAACAGCCCGACCTATTCCTACGACAACGCGGACCGGCTGACTGCCTCACCGCAAGCGGCGACCTATACGTACGACGCGCACGGCAACCTGACCGGAGCGAACGTGCCGCCGCCCGGCACCGGCGAAATAAACCAGAACTTCAATCTGGACCCGTCCGGGAACGCGACAACTTTCGGGTCGTTCACCGTGACGCGCAACGGTACGTTCGCCGCCAACCTCAACTGGACACCAGCGAGCGCCTACACGCCCGGAACGACCTCTGGCTCGTTGCCGCCGAACTCGGGCAGCCCAGACAACGTGTCGACGCTTGCGTCCGCCGGTTACGTCGACGCCGCGGCGACGTGGTCGTCGTCGACCGTCACCGAGACGGGCAGTGGTTCCCTCGCGCCCGCAGCGTCTTCATTCACGCCGTTCAACGTCAACGCACCCGGACCTATAAGTCTCAACGTCGGCTGGGCCCCGACGACGCACACCAAGTCCTGGAAGCCGGCTCTGTCAGGTACCACGGTGTCGTCGTCCTCGTTCACCGTAAACGCGGATGGCGACATCAACGTGTCCGGCACGTGGCCGCCGGGACGAAGCGGAGTCCTTCAGCTCACCGACTCCGTCGGAAATATCCTGCGGCAGGGTGGCCCTGGCGTCGCTGGTGGCCTCGTGACACTGCAGCCCTATCCCGCGGTGGTCAGCGGTGCGTATCCGCAGGCCGACACTTATTATCTGAAGGCCTACAAGACGGCGACGAGCCTCGGCGCGACGATCGACGTCTCGGCGACCTGGCAGCAGTACTCCGACGTCAACATCGCACTGATTAAACCCAATGGACAGCCCGGGCCATCGAGCTCGTCCACGACGGCCAAACCCGAAACACTCACTTACGACGTGCCGGCCAACTCGCCTTCGGACCTAGGCGCCTACCAGCTCAAAGTCACAGCAGGCGCAGACGCCGCGAGTTGGGGTGCGTCGATGACCCATCAACAGTTCGCCGACGTAGAACTCATGATGACCTCGCCCCTCGGTTCACGACAAGCCCGCACGACGACCGGTACAGCGAAGCTGGGCCGCCAACTGCCCGCGGGAGCATGGGGAGTCAAACTCTTCAACTACTCGACCTTCCCCGTGCCGAGCTACACGCTGAACTGGTCATCGACCCTCCAGTCAGCACCGCAGACCTCGTCCGGTTCGCTCAGCGGAAACGCGTCGATACCGCTGTCGTTGACCGCGACCGCCGACGGCAACGTGTCCGCCGAGGCAACCTGGAACTCGAGCACCGTGACGCAGACCGACAGCGGAACATTGACCGGTCCGTCGTCCACGACACGCCTCATCTCGATCAACGCACCCGGGCCGCTCAACGTAAGTGTCGACTGGGCCAAGACGTCGCGATCACAGACGTGGTCGCCGAGCGTGGCACGAAACAAGAACAGCGCCTACGGGTTCAACGTTTCCGCGAGCGGGCCGATCAACGCGTCGGCCACATTCCCCGCGGGCACGAGCGGAACGCTGGAACTGTTAGGCCCCGGCGGTGGAGCTCCGCTGCAATCCAAGACGAGCGGCGCCGCAGGCGGCGCAGTCGTACTGCCAGTCACGAATGCGCCGAGCCCCGGCGTGTACCCCGCAACCGCCGGCTACTCGTTGCGGGTGACGAACAACGGGCTCACTACCGGCACCATCCCGGTCTCGTTCTCGTATCCCGTCACGGCGAACCTGAAGACGGAACTGTTGCGTCCCGACGGTTCGGTGGCGGTGCCGCTGTCGTCGACGTCCGTCAAGCCGCAGACGCTTTCGTATGCGGTGCCCTCGGGCCCGCCGACAGCGTTGGGGAATTACACGTTGCGGGTGGTAACAGCGGATTTTGATACCGCGTGGTCATCGACGGCGTCGTTCCAACAGTTCGCGGACATGCGCCTAGTCGTGACCGACGGAACGAACAGCGGCGTCGGTCAGACCGCGACTGGGGCGACCTCCGCAGTGTGGCGCGTGCCGGCCTCTGCAACGTTGCCGAAATCGTTCACCGCGACGCTGACGAACATGTCGTCGTTCGCGGCCCCGGTCTACTCATTGTCGGCCGGCGCCCCCGCCACCCTCCCGGTCGCAACCACCTTGACTGTGTCGAACGCAGTGACAGGTGCGACCGTTGTGGCGGACTACTCCGCGGCGAAACCGAAGACCGTTTCGGCGCCGGTGACGCCAGGCTCCTACCAGGTTCGGGTCACCTCAACCGGCCCCGGAACAGCAACGCTGACCGGCTCGTACCCTGCGCCGCAGCCACTGGAAACCATCGCGTACGACGGCGGCGATCATGCGACGGTGATCAACAACCAGAACTCGACGGTCACGGAAACGCTCGCCCCGTCCGGTCGCGTCCTAGTCCGCAAAGTCACCGACAACGCCACACTCGCAGTGACCGAACACACCGTGTTCGGCTACGCAGGCCCGGGTGACTCGCCGTCGTATACCAAGGACGTCCCAACCGGCGTCATCACTACCTACGTGCTGGGTCCCTCGGGACTCGTGTTGACCGACATCGGCGGCACACCGACGTACCCGGTTAGCAACGGCCACGGCGACATCGTTGGCACGATCGCGACCGGCGGCGCCTTCACAGCGGTACCCGCGCAGACGAATTCGGCGCCACCACATCGCCGTCGCCACGGCTTGGCTGGCTCGGCGGGAAGCAGCGATACACCGCCGACACCACCCTCGGTCTCGTACGTATGGGCGTCCGTTTGTACGATCCCATCCTCGGACGCTTCCTCCAAACCGATCCCATAAAAGGCGGCTCCGTCAACGACTACGACTACTGCGATGGTGATCCGATCAACTGCAATGACTTGGCGGGCACGGAAGCCGACCGAGCAGGCGCCGTGCCGTCAGAGAAGCGTTGGTGCAGCATTCCGTCGCGCTGGGGCCTGTGTGCATTGTCGCTGAAGGCGTCGCGTCTCTCCTTCCGTTTCACTCTTAATCGGTTCGGCCAACGAGGCGGACGCGGGATCGAAGACGCATACCAGCACTTCATCTGGATGGCGTTGGTTGCGTACTCAGCAGGGGCGGAGACGGCTCGTGGGTTTGGTAATCGCCACGAAAACTTCAAGGGCAACAACGCCAAAGACATGGCGCTGCACAACAACCGAATCGGCGCGATGATCGGCGCCAGAGCCGCCTCGCGGGGTATTAGCGCCCGCGATCTTGGTAGGTATCTGGAATCCGAGTTCGATCGTCTGTGGGACGCTGGCAAGTTCTGGGTGCAAGAGTGTCATTGCTGACCTCTCGCCGAGCGAAGGCAGCCGTTGCTCTCGTTCTCGCGACGGTGATTGCCGGGAGCGCCTGCGGCAGGGACTCCGATGCCAACGGTGCGGAGCGGGGATATGCGGTGCGGATCGCGGAGCTGCGGCGCGAGTCTGTGCTGGATCTATCGTTCGGTGAGGCACGGCAGACCGACTCTGGCGCGTCGACGACCTGTGAGGATCCGGAGTTCTCGCACAGGACGCCTGCGGTCTTTCGGGACTATCGCTATACCGGTGATCGCGCCGCCGCCGTGTCATGGCTTCAATCCCATATCGCGACCGCAGGATGGACTCCGCTTGCGGATGAACAACCGACGGCCGGCGGGCGGGTCACGATCGTCAACTTCCTCAAAACATTCGGGGATTGGCGAAGCAAGCTGTTGCTGTCGGTCCAAGATCACGTCTACCAGATCCTCTTGCAGGCGGACGAGCGCAGCGACTGTCCAGACGTCTGACGTTAGAGGTGGAGTTGTAAGCGAGCGGTAACGGCCGCTTGGGAGCGTTGGGCGTTCGGTTCGGCAATTGGGTTGTCTCGTTCGGGCGCGCGCGTAGCGACCCCAAGCCCTCCGCGACATAATCAGCGCACCTCGCCGTCGCCGTTGTCTCCTTGCGGTCGTGTGCCGTGCTTTCTTCTTGAGGGTGCCTCGCGCAGCGCGACGCGCCATGGGTTTGGCTGGGCCTTAAGACCCCAGGAATACTTGCTTTAACAACGCGGAGAACTCTTCACGACTTTCGGCCAATTCGAACGCCCTCGGCAGATTTAGCAACTCGGGCGGACACGAAGCTGACGCACGAAAATTGGTTGGCCGGTTCGGCCTTCTTGGGGGCGTGGCCGCAATGGTGTGGCGATCAAGCCTCCAGGCAAGCCGCGTTTTTGCACGAGACGCACAGTGCCATCCCGCGTCTATCCCGCGGACGCATTCATTCGCGCTCGTCCGCCTCCGTTCGGTCACCCGCTCTGACCTGGTGTTCTTGTTCGTACGGGTCCGCCGAAGGCTGCAAATCCTCTGCTCGTAATGAATAGGTCAGGGTTCGATCGGCTCCGAGGGCGTAGTCAATGGACCCCGGTTCGACGTCCGTGTCTGCGGTGACGGCAACCGCCGGGCAACGCCAGGGTGCTCGTCGCCGACGTAGCCTCGGATGCCCGCGTTCGGTCGCCTGCTGGGTGAGGGTTCGCCGCTACACAACCACGCGAAGGATGGCCATGGAGAAGATCGAGCAGGTCTTCGTAAGCTCGACCTATACCGATCTGATCGAAGAACGGCAAGCCGTGATCGAGATGCTTTTGAAAGCCGATTGCCTGCCGGCGGGAATGGAGTTCTTCCCCGCCGCCGACGACGAAAAGTTCGAGCTCATCAAGCAAGTCATCGATCGTTCGGACTATTACCTGGTCATAATCGGCGGCCGATTCGGATCGGTCGACGCAACCGGTGTGTCCTTCACCGAGCGCGAGTACGACTATGCCGTGGCGTCAGGTGTTCCGGTGATGGGGTTCGTTCACGGAAACCCCGACGAGATCCCGGTCGGTGCCACCGATAAGGACGCCGAGGCGTTGCAGAAGCTGTTGGCGCTAAGAGAAAAGGTCCAGGCGCGCATGTGCGCGTTCTATCGTTCGCCGGCCGAACTTGCAGGGCAGGTTGCCGCGAGCCTGATCAGCATCAGAAAGACAAACCCCGCAGAAGGTTGGGTGCGTGCGGGCGAGGCATTAACACCGGAGCGTCGCGAGGAGATCGAGCAAATGCGGCAGCAATTGTTGGAGTTGCGAACACAGCTTGAAGCAGCGGAGTCCTTGCCGCCCACGGGAACCGACGTTCTCGCGCAGGGAACAGATTCACATCTTCTGGCTTTGGAGGTGCACACGACCGAGGACGTGGAAGACGCCGATTTCGGTTTCAAAATGAAGCAACGTCTCACGTACACGTGGGACGTAGACGCCACGTGGGATCAAATATTTGGTGTTATCGGCCCACTCCTCTTCGACGAATCGTCTGAGCAATCAATGAAGAGCGCCCTGGACAAGTATTGCGCTGGCATTGCGGATCGCGACGCGTTCATCGCATCAGCAGAACTGAAGGGCACCATCACCGCTGTGGCAGTCGCCGATGACGCGTTTCATGAAGTTAAGACACAACTGTTCGCGCTAGGCCTGATCCAACGCAGCGAACGTGCGCGGGCGGTGAAGGACCGGAACAGCTACTGGACCCTTACGCCGTTTGGTCAAAAGCAACTCATCGCCCTACGCGCAATCCGGCGGGATCCAGCAAAATAGACGGGTTTTCCGTTTCGCCGCTGAACCTCTGGCGGTCACCTCTCGCCGATACAACGGTGTGACTAACACTTCCTCGCTCTGTTGCCTCCGGTTTGGGTGACGCTCACTGTTGCGGCGCGCGCTCGGTGACTACGACACCGATTCGGTTATGACTAGTCGGATTTGACTCATCGAGGCCATGGTTTGTGGTCCGTCCCCTCCGTACGGTCGGTGCCAGCCGCGCTGTTTGGCCGGTTCATCGGGAGGGCCGTGCAATGCGGGGTAGGACTGTTTCGGGGTTTCGGCGCAACATGAGTGCGGCTGCGCTTTCCGTTGGACTTGTGGGCGGCATGCTCATTGCAACGCCGGAGGCGCGTGCGGCTTCTACGTCCGTCTCGCCATCGGCCCTTCCGCCGCTTCCTTCTGCCGCGGCCGCGAAGGCGCCCGCGCCTTGGGTTGCGCCAACGGTTGATCCTGGTCGCGGTTCGACGCCGTGGGTCGGTTACAAACCCGTGGCGAAAGGGCCGGAGAACAACGGCAAGCGGTCGAAGTACACGAAGGTCTACGACAACTCCGACGGCACACATACGGTGTCCATCGCGAACGAGCCGGTGCACTTCCAAGACACGGCGGGCACGTGGCGGACTATCGACCCGACGGTCATCGCGGATGCGGATCGGCCGGGGTCATTTCGATCGAAGTCCAACGCGTGGACCGCAAGGTTCGGCCCGAGCGGGTTGGAGGTGACTGTCGATGGCGAGGTGTTGACGATGGCCCCGACCGGCGGCGAGTCCTCCCCGCCGTCGGTGGATTCCAAGGGCCGGGTCATTTACGCGAATGCCTGGCCTGGAGTAGATGTGCGTTACACCGTGACGTCGTGGGGCGTCGAGCAGGATCTCGTGGTACGCCAACTCGGTCAGGCGCCGAACTTCGCGTTTTCGGTTTCTGGCGTCACTCTGGAGGCCGACACGCGCCCCGGAAGTGAACTTCATGATGCGACGGACACGGTTGTTGTCGGCACACCATTCGTGCAGAACAAGACCGGTCAGACGGTCGACGCTGCAAAGCCGACCGTCGGCGCCGACACGCCAACGGTGAGGGGCGACGCAGCTTCGCGGTCTACGGGTGACACGACGCCGGATGTGTCCACGCAGCAGCTGAGCATCGCCGTCGACCCGGCCTGGTGGGCGGGGCTTACGCAGGCGGATTTGCCGCTCACGATCGATCCGCCGATCAGCTTCGGCGGCCCGGACTCGAAAGCGGCATACCGCGCCGACGGCCAAGCGACGTCGCCCTATATGAACATTGGGAACCCGAATATCGGCCAAAGCGATCAGACGTGGCGCACGGTCATGTATTTCGATTACACGTCGTTCTATGGGTCGCATGTGCTGTCGTCGGAACTAAATTTTTACAAGTTCGCGGGCTCGCCGTACGGCACGTCAAATCAGACCTATATCGGTGTGACCGCGGCATCAGCGTGGAACTACGCGGGCGCTGGCGGGACACCGATCACAACAGGTCTCATGGGTGACACCGGCACGCTCAATGCGCCCGAGCTGAGCCAAGCGTTCGAGGGCTGGCTGATGGGCAAGCAGTCCGTCGCTCTCGGCATCGTCGGCGACGAGTCCGGGGTACCGAACTTCGCGACGTGGAAGATGGGCGTTGCCACTCTCGACCTCACGTTGAACACACCACCGACTCCGGCGGTGGGGATCGGCCCGGCCGACGGCGCAGTGATTGCTTCGGCCACGCCGACGCTTGCGGTGCTGCCGTCGACAGACCTCGACGGCGAAGCGGTGACATATCGGTTCCAGATCGGCACGAACGTCGACGCGACCAGTGGCATTGTGTACGACTCGGGTTATACGAGCAATCGTTCGGTCACGGTGCCGAGCAACGTGCAGTTCAAGGACGGCACGACCTACACGTGGCGGGCCGACACCAAGGACTCGTTCGGTCTCACCAATCCGTACCCGGAGCTTCGTCGCTTCCGCTTCGACCGGCGCCTTGGCGACGATCCGACCCAGTCCTATGACAGCGAAGGACCGGTGAAAATCGACCTCGCTACCGGCAACGTTGTCACCAGTGTGTCGACACCCACGATTGCGACTGTGGCGGGCCCGGCGGGCGTGTCGCTGTCCTACAACTCCTTCGCTGAATCTCGCGCTGTTTCCGACGCTGGCGTTCCGCAGGGTTGGCGTCTTGAGGCCGGCGCCGGGTTGGGTTACACCAACGCGCGTATCGACGCCGTCACCGGGTCGGTCGTGCTGGTCGATGGCACCGGCGTCACTCACGAATACAAGCGCGACGCCACGAACAACAGCTTCACAGCGCCCATCGGCGAGCTCGGTGTACTCGCGTCGATCGACGCTGGCGGATACAGCCTGGCCGACAACAACGGCACCACCTACGTGTTCAACGCCGCCGGTCTCCTGACCTCGGCGACCACCGCAAACGACGACAAGAAGGCCGCGGCGCTGCTGTACAACTACACCGGCAATCTGTTGTCGAGCGTCGTAGACCCTGTCCGCAACCAGACCGTGGTCACGTTGACGTACCAGGGCGGCGCGTGCCCAGCGGTCGGGGCGTTCTCGGCTCCGCCTACGGGCGCGCTGTGCCAGGCAACACTTCTCGACGGCCGCATCACGAAGGTGTTCTACAACTCCGCCGGGCGGCTGGCGCGGGTTGAGAACCCGGGCGCCGAAGTCAGTGATTTCGGCTACGACGCCTACGGCAACCTCACCCGTGTCCGCGACTCGTTTCAGGCGGACTGGGTCGCCGTCAACCCGGCGACGCGCGACACCGACTACGCACGAACACTCATCGACTACGACGCCAGCGCTGCAAACGCTCGCGCGACCCGCGTTCGTCTCGCGGCCCCGGACGGCACGTCGGCGACCGCGACGTTGCGTCCCGACCGGAGCTTCACCTATCGCAGCTCGTCACAAACCGCCGGGTTCTTCGCGTACGGCTCCACCGTTCAGAGCGGCGTCGATGTCGCAACCGGCGAAGTCAACGCGTCAAACGCCGGAGCAGAGATCGTGACCGGCACCGCGCAAAACGCAGATCCGGCCGTGTCGATCTTCTCGAAAACCGGAGCCAACTTGGGTGGCTTTTACGCCTACGCGTTGACGATGCAATCCGGGATCCGCGTCGCGGTCGGAGACGTCGATCCATCAAGTCCCGGCAACGAGATCATTACGGGCACCAACAGCGGCGCCGCTCCCATGGTCGCAGTGTTCACGCCCGGCGGCCAGTATCGCGGCGGCTTCTACGCCTATGACTCCGCGAGCGCCGTCGGCACCGACGTAGCCGTGGGCGACCTCGACGGCGACGGCGTCAAAGAGATCGTGACCGGTGCCGGCGCCGGCGCCGGCCCGCACGTCAAAGCGTTCCACTTCGTCAACGGATCAAGCTCGGGTGGCGGCTCAGGCGTGGAACTCGGCGGCGTCATGGCTTATGAGCCGACCTTCGCCGGCGGCGTTCGCGTCACCACCGAAGACAGCGACGGCGACGGCCGCGACGAAATCGTCACCGGGCCAGGGCCTGGTGGCGGGGCCCGCGTCCGCGTGCTGCGTTACCCGGCCTTCGACGAAGTCGCCGGTTACTACGCCGTTGACCAAAACTTCACCGGCGGCATCGACGTCGGCGGTGCGTCCGGTCGCGTCGGGTTGGCTGTGACGAGCGTGACCGCTGACGCCGCCGTCCTCACACCTCTGGACGGCAGCTTCATTCAACTTCCATTTGGTGTCTTTCTCGGTGGCGCCCGAGCGGCGATGGGTGACCTCGACGGCGACGGCGCACTCGAGATCGTCGTAGGTGCCGGGCCGGGCGGCGGCCCCCACGTCCGCACCTTCTCGCCATCGGGCGTAACCGATGTCACCATCGCCGGACTCGCCCCACCAAACGGTTACCCGGCGCACCGCGTCGTCTACGACGGCGCACTCCGAACCTACGAGGACCGCGACGCCGCCGCCCGCGCGAGCTACACGACCTGGGACCCGTCCGACGACAAGGTGCTCGGCGCCACCGACCCCGCTGGGCGTCGCTCCACCACCGTCTACGACGCCAACGACCGGCCCACCGCGCAATACGGACCCGCGCCCGCCGCCTGGTTCAACGGATCCGGAGTACCAACGACAAACCCCTCGCAAGTCGCAACGACGACCACCACGTATGACACGAATCCCGACGGCTCACCCATCCTCGGTCTCGCCGCAGCGTATTGGCCCAACACCACTTTCGGCGGAGCGCCAGTCCTGCACGGTACCGGCGACGGCGACGACAACCTCGGCGACCTCTCGCGCGACTGGGGAACCGGAAGTCCTGGCACCAACGTGCCACCGGAATTCGCAGCCCGCTACACCGGGACGTTCACGCTGCCGACCGTCACGCCGAATTACCACCTGTTTGTCCACGCCGACGACGGCGTCCGCGTATGGGTTGACGGCGTCAAGGTCCTCGACGCCTGGAACACCCAAACCATCAAGGACCTCTCGACCGCGCCGTTCGGGAACACCGCGGGTCAAACCCACAACATCCGTGTCGACTACGAAGACCTCGGCGGCGGCGCCGCCATCACCGTGTACGCAGACGACGGCACCGGCCCGGCCGTCCTCAAGGGAATGCGGCCGAACTACGGCCTGGCCACGTCAACGACAGCAGCAGATGGCAACTTCTGGTCGCCGTCCATCACCACCACCACGTCCCACGCTGACGCGGCCGCAGGCATAGGCCCGGAGCTGGGCGTGGCTACCGCCACCACGGTCGGCGGCCTCACTACCGCAACCACCTACGAGACGCCGGGGGTCGGATATCTCCGACCAACTAAGCGCACCCTGCCCGCAGGCAACGTCACCACCTACGCCAACTACACCGCCAGCGAAACGGCGTCACCGCCCGCCGCATGCACCGTGAGCACCGCGGTACTGCAGGGTGGTCTGCCCAAGTCATCGACCTCGCCATCGATGACCAACGTCGCCGAAACCACCGTCTACGACCAAGCCGGCCGACCAATCGCCACTACCACCACCCCGGCGAATCTCACGTCGTGCATCACCTACGACGCGTCCGGCCGCAGCCGCATCACGCAACGCTCCGTCCCAGCATCCGGTGTCGACGCAGCCAGGACGGTCACGTACAACTACGCCGAGTCCGGTGATCCTTTAACGACGTCGGTGTCCGACGCCGCCGGAAAGGTCACGACCAAGTCCGACCTACTCGGCCGCGTCACCGCCTACACCGACGTCTACGGCAACGTCACAACCACGACCTACGACCAACTCGGCCGACCCGTCGACACGGACGGCCCCCAAGCAACCACGGCCGACCTGACGCATTTGGACTACAACGCTGTCGGGCAGGTTTCGGCGCAGAAACTCGGTGGGAGCGTCATCGCGAGCCCGCTCTACGACGCGGGCAACGGCGAACTCACCGGCGTCACCTACCCCTCCGGCACAGGCAAAGCAGGCAACGGAACCACCGGCACGACCACACGCGACAGCTTCGGAAAAACCATTGACCTCACATGGAAGCTGCCCAACGCGTCCACTCTGACATCGGACCATGTCGTGCGCTCCCAGTCCGGACGAATCATCGACGAAACCATCGACGGCTCCGACGCCTACGTAGCCGGCACAAACTTCTCCTACGACAACAGCGGACGCCTCATAGGCGCCGTCGTAGCCAACAAGAAGACCGCCTACTCCTACGCCGCGACCGGCGGCTGTGGGGCGATGACTACCGCCGGCGCGAATAGCAACCGCACCACACGCCAGGATTACACCGTCGATAACAACGGCAACAATCCCGTCGCCGCCGGCACGTTCACCTCGTGTTACAACAACGCCGATCAGCTCACTTCCGCCACCGGCGTGTCGACAGTCGTCTACGACAACCGAGGCAACACCCGACGTCTCAGCACGCAGTCGCTCGGCTACGACGGCGCCGATCGCAACACCGCGCTGGCATCGGAGAGCGACGCGGTGAGCTACTTGCGTGACGCCACTGACCGCATTATCAGGCGCACCACGTCCACCATCGGGAACCGCACCGCCACAGCCGGGAACAACGCTTCGGGTGCGACGACGCTCGTGGTCGCCAAACCGGGGGGCACCATCGCCGGCGACGTCATGCTGGCCCAAATCTCCACAGCATCCACGACCGCCATCGTCACGGCGCCGAGTGGATGGGCGCTCGTTGCGAACTCACAGGTCGCCAACGGCACCGGCATTAGATCCCAGGTGTACTGGAAAACTGCGGGAGTGTCTGAGCCCAGCACTTACACATGGACCTTCAGCGCCTCCAACATCGCGTCCGGCGTCGCCCAGGCCTACACCGGCGTGAACCCCACCACACCAATCGGAGCCGCGACGACCACAGCGACCGCGTCGAGCCTGACCCACACCGAACCTTCCGTTACGCCTGCCACCAGCGCGGCGCGCATCGTCGAGACCTTCGCCAAGGCCGGCGCGTCATCAATAACGGCACCCCAAGGCGTTGCCATGCAAGCCAACGCTTCGAACGGACAAATAAACAACGTGTCGGCAAACATCGCCGACCGCATGGTCGGCACCCAAGACCCCACCTCAGTCACCGGGCTCGACACCTGGACCATTCAGCCCAGCGCCGCCGTCGGCGTAGTCACTGCCGTCGCCCTCAAACCCGCGACACAGACCGTCGTCCGTTACGGCTACTCCGGCGACGGCGACACCTCAGACATCACCCAAGACGCCTCCGGCGTCCTAATCGAATCCAACCAGGCGCTTATCGGCGGCGTCCTAGTCACGAAAGCCGGCGGCTCGAGCACTTGGTCATATCCGAACATCCATGGCGACACCGGAGCCACAGCCAACAACCTCGGCGCCAAGGTCGGACCGACGTTCCGATACGACGCATTCGGCAATCCCCTCTCTAGCGGCGAACCCGACAATGCCACCGGGACGTTCGACTACGGCTGGCTCGGCACCAAACAACGCGGCACCGAACACCCCGGGGCCGCCAACACGATTGAAATGGGTGCCCGCCTCTATAACGCGGCCGTTGGGCGCTTCCTTGGCATCGACCCGGTACCTGGCGCGTCCGCCAACGACTACGACTATTGCAACGCAGACCCGCTGAACTGCGCCGATCTCTCAGGAACGCGGCCGGGCGACGTATCGTTCGATATCTTCAGCACGCGTGTCCTCGATGACACCGATTGGTACGGCACCGGCGTGCCAGTCGGTGTGCCGAACTTCGGCGAAGTGGACGAGAAGCGCGTGAAGACGTTCAGCATCAGGGCCGATATGTGGACGGACATTGGCGGTGGGCGCTTTGAAGTGCAGCGAGTCACTGTCGTCTACCGCAAGAGCTGGTCGCGCAACGCATACGACATTGGACCCGATGGATGGTTCAACACTCGTGGTGGGAAGTCTCGCGTAACGGGACGAAAATATCGTGTGGTCAAAAGGAGCGGACGCGTCCGCGGCGTGGATTGCCGACAGGGCTGCCTGACACGTTCACGCCATTACTTCGGACACGCGTTCTAATGGCTCCACGAACTTTCGTTCGGTCGATGCTCCTTGCTGCGGCGGCCATTTCCAGCGCCTGCACTGCGCCCAAGCCCGCGAACAGCAATCTCGGCCACCAGGATCCAAGTCTCACGACGCCCGACTTTTCGAATCTGCAGTTCACCCTTAGCTTGACGGGCGAGGCGCGCTCGAAGCCTTGGGAGTTGTGGGTTGCTCCGATGGGAGAGAAGCGCTGCTTGGCGCTGGTGTTTCCGCCCGCCTCGACGGGGCCGCCATCGGAGGCCGAGTTTCGCGGAGCCTTGATCGGCTGTGCGAATCCGACCTCTGAAGACACTCCGATGGTGGTGAACGGAATCGAACGCTCCGACCGAGAATCCCTTGTCTTCGTATCTGGACTCGTTGCGCCTGGCGCCGAGATCACGGTTGCAGATAGCGCCGCGCCCCCAGCCATCGGAGACGGAGCCTTCGTCCTAGCGATCGACAATGCGCATTTCGTTCGGGCATCCCGAGCAAAGGTCAGCGTGGGGCAACGAGAGTGGAGCTGCCCCCTTTCAACAAGTGGGTCCAACTCAAGCTGCCAGTGAGCCACGACGTTGGCGCCTCGCGCTGCGGCAACTCGACAACCCAAGAGTTGAAGGCTCTGGCGTTTAAGCCTCCGGCTGAGGACCAGGAATTCTGTCGTGCTGCCGTGCTCGACGTCGAGCGACTCGTTGTGCTGGCAGATCCCTCGCTTAGCTAACGAGTGGTGCTGCGGCCGGCGGCAAGCACCGCAAGATGCGTGACAGTGATTCTCCCCCCGCGGATCGCGAAGCTCGAGTCTGAACTGACGGGCGGAGTGTGACATGCAAGAGCAAGCGAGCGAGCTGCGTGAGAACCGACCTGAGAACCAAACCGCGAGAAAGCCGGATTCTCACGCGTCACGGCGGTCAGGCCGACTTCGCAGAAACCCCAATAACGACGGGCTCTAGCGCAATCGCGGACACTCGTGGATAATGGCGGCGGGAGCTCAAGTCAGAACTACGGATCAGAAGGTTGTGAGTTCGAATCTCGCCGAGCGCGCTACAAACCTCCGCCGTCGTCCACTTCTGGCAACTCGTGTCGCCAGGTAACGATGAATTGCCAAAGTGCTGCAAACGGGGAGCGACATGAGGCCACTTCGATACTCGATCAACGTCACGCTCGACGGCTGTTGCCATCACGAGGCAGGACTGCCGCCTGACGAGGAATCGATGCGCTACTGGACGGCCGAGATGGAGCGAGCCGACGCGCTGCTCTTCGGCCGAGTGACCTACGAGATGATGGAGTCGGCGTGGCGGCGGCCGGCCACGGGCACGTGGCCTGACTGGATGGGTGAGTGGGAGGTCCCGTTCGCCGAGGCCATCGACCGGGCGAAGAAGTACGTCGTGTCCAGCACGCTGCCCGCGGTCGATTGGAATGCCGAGCTGGTGCAAGGCGACTTGGGGCAAGCGGTTCAGCAGCTCAAGCAGGATGCCGGCGAAGGGCTCTGGGCCGGTGGCGTGACGCTCCCTCTGGCGCTGGCGGATCTGGGACTGATCGACGAGTACGAATTTGTCGTGCAGCCAGTCCTGGCGGGACACGGGCCGACGTTGCTCGCCGGCCTGCGCGAGCGCGTCCAGCTCGAGCTCGTGGACCGGCATGAATTCAAGTCCGGGGCGGTCGCCGTGCGGTACCGGCCCACGCAAGTCACCGCGTGACGGCCGGCATGCCACTTCCCGACAAGGGTCTTTCGAAAGACGAGATCCTTGCGACGCTCGACGCCAAACGCGCCGGGGATGTCCGTTGGCAGGAAGGGCGCACCTTCGGAATGGTGTTCGACGGCGGCGAGGAGCTGCACGATGTCGCCGAGGCCGTGGCCGTGCGCTTCCTGCACGACAATGCGCTCAACACCCAGGCGTTTCCTAGCCTCGCCGCGATCCAGTCCGAGGTTGTCGCCGCCACCGGCGCGTTGCTGCACGCTCCGGAGGGTGCGGCCGGTTTCATGACCTCGGGTGGCACCGAGAGCATCCTGTCCGCGGTCAAGGGCGCGCGTGAACAGGGCCGGATCGAGCGCGGCATCGACGCGCCGGAGATGGTGCTGGCCGACACGGCGCACGCGGCGTTCCACAAGGCCGCCAACTACTTCGGCATCACCGTGCGAAAAGTGCCGGTAGGCGCGGACTTCCGCGCCGATGTCGATGCGATGTCAGCGTGCGTGAACGCCAACACCGTGCTCGTGGTCGGGTCGGCACCGCAGTATCCGCACGGAGTCATCGACCCGATCCCGGAACTCGCGGCGATGGCAGCCGAGGCCGGCGCGAACTTTCACACCGACGCCTGCATGGGCGGCTTCATTTTGCCGTTCATGGAAATGCTTGGGCACGACGTAGCCCCATGGGACTTCCGGGTCGACGGCGTGACGTCGATCTCCGCTGACGTGCACAAGCTGGGCTACGCGCCCAAGGGCGCCTCGGTCGTGGTGTACCGATCGAAAGAACTGCGCCGGCACCAGACGTTCATATTCGACGACTGGCTCGGTGGCCTCTACGGATCGTCGGGCGTGCTCGGCTCGCGCTCCGCGTTGCCGATGGCAACGGCGTGGGCTGTCATGCACCACCTCGGGATCGAGGGCTACAAGGCGTTGACCGCGACGACGATCGACGCCAGTCGACGTTTGATCGCTGGCGTGCGCGCTATCGACGGCATCACCGTGCTCGGCGAACCCGAGGCGCATCTGCTCGCGATCGCCGCGGAACCTGATTCGTCGATCGACATCTTCTCGGTTGGTGATGAACTCACCGAGCGCGGCTGGTTCAACGATCGACAGGCGCCGCCCGACTCGTTGCACGCGACAGTCAGTGCGGGCAACGCACCGGTTATCGACGAGTACCTGCACGATCTGGCCGAGGCCGTCGGCCACGTGGGCGGTACGCGGGCCGAAGACCGTTCAACGAACTACGCGACGCTCGAGTAACTCGTTCGCTCAGATGGCGACGTGCACGTTGAGGAGCACGAGCGGCCAGACCAACACCGCGAGCGCGGCCGACAAGATCGTCGACAAGGTATTCAGGTGGTCGAGGAAGTTGTGGTTCGCAGCCACGATCAGTCCGATCACGATCCAGATGACGAACCCCAGACTTACCGGCTTGCGCGCAAAACCTCTCATGGCCGCAACTTACCTGCGGTGCTTCGCGACGTAGGCCTTTGCCAACTTGTCGGGCGCACAGGCGAGCCACGCGTCCACGATCGCGGCGCGCAAGTCGGTGCGGCTGACGACGCCCAGCTGGACGAGGAATGCGGGGTACCCGTCGAAGTGCGCCATGGTGAAGAACCCGGGCATGCCAGCGGCGAGGATCGCTTCCTTCTCGTGCAGGTCCTCGGCGGCTAACGCGAGGATCTCTCCGTCGGGGACGGGCGCATCGCCGAAGCGTTTGATGTCGGCTTTCGTAAACGGTCGCTCCCAGGCGAACCCTTTTTTGCCGATGAACCACGTGCGGTTCCCGTGGCGCGCGCCCTCGGTGACTTCGGGCAATGCGAGCGCGAGCTTGGCTACGTCGTCGTAGGTGATCGATCGCGGCATACCTACCGTCTTAGCCTCTGGGCGTGCTTGATTCCGGAGTTCCCGTCGCAAATGAGCTGGTCCGTCGCGGCGAACTGAAGTCGATGAAGCGGCGTGCGACCGGCCTGCTCCTAATGGTGACCGCCGCGTTCGTCGCGCTCACGGTGACCGACCCGAATGGCGGATGGGTCCCGGCGGCGCTTGCGGCCGTCCAAGGTGGAATGGTCGGTGGACTCGCGGACTGGTTCGCCGTGACCGCATTGTTCCGTCATCCGCTCGGCGTGCCGATCCCGCACACCGCGATCATCCGTGAGCGTAAGGACCAGTTCGGCGCCACCCTCGGCGGGTTTGTGCAGGACAACTTTCTTAGCCCTGACATTGTCGGTGAACGCATCCGTGAAGCACACATCGCCGATCGCGCCGCGCAGTGGCTGTCGGACCCGGTCAACGCAGACACCGTGGCCCGCATGGCTCTCGACGCGGCGGTGGGCGCGCTCGACGTCGTACAGGACGAGGTGGTGCAGCGGGTGCTGCACGAAGAGATTGAGCGGGCCGTGTCGACCCTGGACGTCGCGCCGCTCGCCGGCCGCATGCTCAAGGTTGCAACCGACGAGGGCCGACACAAAGAGTTGCTCGATGTGGGGTTGCGCGGCGTGATCAAGTTCCTCAACGAGCAGCGCGAGTCTCTCCGGGATCGCTTCGGTCAGGAGTCGCCCTGGTGGCTGCCCGGCGCGCTCGAAGATCGGCTCTTCGATCGCATCGTCGACGGCGCCCGCGACCTGATGGCGGCTGTAGTCGCCGACCCGCACCATGAGTTCCGCGCCGTCGTCGACGAACGACTCGCCGATTTGGCCGAGCGCCTGCAACACGATCCCGCCCTCGCCAAGCGCGGCGACGACCTCAAGCGCGAAGTGCTCGAGCACGCGGCGCTGCGTCAGTGGAGCGTGAGCCTGTGGGAAGACATGAAGGCCACGTTGCGCGCGCAGTCCCCCGACGCCGAGTCGCCGCTGCGGACCCGGGTCGCGACCGCCGTGCAGGGAATCGGCGAACGGGTGCGGTCGGATGACGAACTTCGGCGCAAGCTCGACGAGTGGGCTGAGGGCGCGGGTCGTTACGTCGTGGAGAACTACCGCAGCGAGATCGGCTCGCTCATCACCACGACGGTGGCGCGCTCGGGACGGCGCAGAAACCTCCGACAAGCTCGAGTTACTGCTGGGCCGCGACCTGCAGTTCATTCGCATCAACGGCACAGTGGTCGGCGCTCTCGCCGGAGTGGCGATTCACGGACTGACCGAACTGCTCCACTAACTACCGACGCTTCGCAGTTGCAACAGTTGCTGCTGCTGCCAACACGTGGAAGACGGCGTGGCCCTGCAGCCGGCTGTTGCACGAGCACAGCGGCCCGCCGGTGCGGCTGAGCACATGTAGGGCTGCGGCGCTGGCGCCGAGCGTCGCGGCGACGGGGGTGGGTGCCGCGGCGCGCGGCTCGTCGCGCAACACTGCCGCGAAGGCGGCGATCAGGCCGACGAGACCGATGTCGTGCACGGCCTTCGACCAACGCCCGCCAGGCCCGTGGTAGGCGACACTGCCGATGCCTTCGAAGACGAGCGCCGCGGCGACGAGCCTCCACGCCCGCGAACGCGGCGAACGCGCCAGCCGCCAGATCGGTACCGCCGCGGCGATGAAGGCGAGGCTTGAAGCCGCGTTGGCCGGCTGGCCGATCAATCCCGGCCGGATCCGCTCGCAGTCGCTCTCGGCTACGTGGCGTGGCGCCGTCATAGGTCGCCGACTGCCTGGCGGGTTGTCCGCACTACCTCAGCGCGCAGCGCTTCGGCTTGCTCGACGGTGCCGATGCGTTCGAGTTGCGCGCGCCAACGCAGCAGCATCATCGTGAGGGCGACGGCGCGCTCAACCAGCCAGACCGCGGCGACCGCACCCACGGCGGCGGACAACACGACGAGGCTGCACGCGACGAACCCGTCGGCCGTCAGCGTCGCGGCGATCACCCAGGCCACGGGGAACGCGATGATGCCGACGATCGCCCGAACGGTTCCCTTCGTCACGGGGGTGCGCACGAGAAGGCTCGCGCCCATGACGAGGCCGGCGGGCCAGACGTTGACCAGCGCGGTCGCGGTGGTGATGCCGCCGAGCACGACCACGAGCACGGCGATGCGCAGCGCCGCGCGCAACAAGCGAGTTGGGCTGGTGGGCGTGATCACGTCGGCGTCGCTCAGGCGCAACCCGGTCAGCAACGTGTTGTAACGGCCCACGTCACGGCTCACCGCAGTTCGCGCCCGCGCCGTCGCCTGACCCAGGCGCCGGGTCAGGTCGTAACGGTCTTCCAAGCTCGGGTCGGGCGTGGCCTCCGAACTCAACGTGATCTGCGCCGCCTGTTCCATGGCGAGCGCGGTCTCGATGTCGGGGAAGTCGGGGCTAACCGCGCGCACGCCGGCGTCGATCACTGCAGTCAGCGCACGCACCGCCTTCTCGTCGTCGACGCCGACGTCACCCGGGCAGACCGAGTCGAGATCGATCGGCTCGCCCAGTTGCACCAGGGCCGACGTGCGGAGCGCGACCTTGTCCGGAAACGTGAGGCCCACGGGCAGGATCGCGATGTTGGTTGCGCCCGCCGCCCGCGCGCCAAGCGCGATGCGGGCTGCGCCGGTCTTGATCGGGTCGATGTGCGGACGGTCGTGCGTCGTGCCTTCGGGGAAAATCGCGATGGTGTCGCGCCTTTTCAGCGCGGCATGACAGGCGGCGAACGCGTCCTCATTACTCACCGGTCCGCTGCTGTCCTGCGGCCGCCGTACGAACACCACGCCACCAGCCTGCGCGACCGCGCCGAGGACGGGCACCTTGCGCAGCGAACCTTTCGCGATGAAGCGGGGCGACCGGGGCAGTACCGACGCGATGACGAGCGCGTCCACGAACCCGTTGAAATGGTTGGCCACGAGAAGGACGGGCCGACCCTTGGGGAGACGGCGGCGATCGGCAACCTCGACGCGCCGCAACAACAACGTGCACGCGAGTCGTGCTATCAAGCTGAGGACTCGGCGCATGTGTCCAGTCTGCCGTCGTAAGAATGCGGGTGTGGGACTGCGCTACGACGAGCGACCGGACGACAACACGCCGATCTCCACCGCGGACCTGCCCGCGACCCCCGTGCGCGACCGCAATATCAAGGCCACGTCGTGGATCGAGGCGCCCGAGGAGTTGCTGCATCTTGGCGACGACCTGCCCGGCCAACCGGTCGCGGACTACAAGCGACGCATCGGCGACTGGTACTTGTGGCGGGCCGGCCCGGCGAGTGGGGGCGACGCGCGTTACTGGGCCGGTGACCTGACCCGCAGCTTCACGCTGCGTCTCTATCCCGACGGCTCGACCGACGGGCTCGGGCCCGACGGTTCGCGCCACACGCGGTTCCGGTCCTGGAAAGAGTCGCTGCTCGGTCGGGCTCGGTCTTGAATTCGTTTTTTATCGACACCACGCCACTACGCGCGTCGCGCGACTTCCGGATGCTGTGGATCGGACAGGCGGTGTCGTTCTTCGGCGCCATGATCACGATGGCGGCGTTGCCGTACCAGCTGTACCGCGAGACCGGCTCGTCGGTAGCGGTCGGCTTGCTCGGCCTGGCGCAACTCGGTCCGATGCTGATGTGCGGTCTGCTCGGCGGCGCGCTCGCGGACGCGTTCGACAAGCGGCTGATGCTGCGCGTACTCGGCGTCGCCGCCGGCATTAGCTCTGCCCTGCTCGCGGTAAACGCATCGCTCGAGCACCCGCGCCTGTGGGCGCTCTATGTGCTCGGCGTGATCAGCACCTCGATCGGCGCGCTGATCTTTCCGGTAATGCGGTCCCTGCTCCCACTGCTGCTCGAAGAAGCACTCCGGCCCGCCGCGTTCACGCTGCAAGCGACGTACGGATCGTTCGGGATGATGGCGGGCCCGGCCGTCGGAGGCCTGCTGATCGGAACGGTTGGGCTCGACACCGCGTACATCGTCGATGTCGCCACCTACGTGGTCGCGCTGGCCGTCTATTCGCAGATCGCGCCCTCGCCGCCAGTCACAACCGACGACCCGGCCGCGCGCACATCGATCTTCGAGGGCATCCGGTTCCTGCGCGGACACTCTTTGGTCGTCAGCATCTTTGCCATCGACTTGCTCGCCATGGTGTTCGGCATGCCGCGGGCGCTTTTCCCTGCTCTTACCGACCGTCTCGGCGGCGGCCCATTGATGTACGGGCTGTTGTTGTCGTCAGTCGCGGCCGGAGCGTTCGTCGCGTCAATCACGAGCGGGTGGACGAGCCGCATCCGGAGCTACGGACGGGCGGTGTTGTGGTCGGTGTCGGTGTGGGGCGCGGCGATCGCGGTCGCCGGGCTGGTGCGGGTGCCAGTCTTGGTGATGCTCGCGCTGCTCGTCGCCGGCGGTGCCGACATGATCTCCGGCGTCTACCGATCGACCATCGCCGCCGCCGTCACCCCAGACGAGTTGCGCGGCCGCGTAAGCGGCGTGGAGTTCGCGGTCTACGCCAGCGGTCCCGTGCTCGGCGACGTCGAAGCGGGCCTCGTCGGTGGGCTTGTCAGTGTGCCCTTCGCGATCGTGTCCGGCGGAATTGCATGCATGGTGGCCGCGGCGGTGTTCGCGGTGCGCGTTCCCGGGTTCGCCCGTTATGTGGCCGGCGTGCCGGACTCTGAGGCGTAGGCGTCCAGTTCGGCGAGGAACGCGGCGCGAGCGCGTTCGGGTAGCCAGGCGATCTCGAACGCGTTGCGCGCGAGGCGCGTGACGTCGGCTGCGGTGAGTCTGGCCTCGGCGGCGAGGGCGGCAAAGTTCTCGCCCACGTAACCGCCGAAATAGGCCGGGTCGTCGGAGTTGACCGTCACCCGTACGCCGTCGTGCAACAGGCTCAGGATCTCCTTGGCCTTCATGTCAGAGGTGACGAACGAGTTCGACATCGGGCAGCAGGTGAGGCCGATGCCGCGCGTCTTCAACTGCTGCACGAGCGGCGGCGACTCGACGACGTTCGTGCCGTGATCAATGCGGTCGACGCCGATGTCTTCGAGTGCCTGGCGGATGTGTTCGACGCTGCCGACCTGGTCGATGTCGCAGTGCATCGTCAGTTGGTATCCCTCCTGGCGGGCGCGGGCGAAGACTTCGGCAAACTTGCTCGGCGGATTGTCGCGCTCGTCCGAGTCCAATCCGACGCCGATAATCCAGTCCTTGTGCGGCAGTGACTCCATCAGCGTCGCCATCGCGTACTCCGCCGACATGTCGCGCAAGAAGCACATGATGAGTTCGGCCGAGATTCCGAACTCGGCCCGCGCCGCGAGGATGCCTTGCCGGTAGCCGCTGATCACCGTGGAGAACGGCACGCCGCGACTGGTGTGCGCTTGCGGGTCGAAGAACATCTCGACGTGACGCACGCCCTGCGACGACGCCTTCTTCAGATAGGCAAACGCGAGGTCCTTGAAGTCCTCTGCGGTGACAAGCACGCGCATCGCCGGGTAGTAAACGGCAAGAAAGCTCGCGAGCGAGTCGAAGTCATAACTGGCCTGCACCTCTTCGACAGTTGTTTGATCGAGCGCGATGCCGTTGCGTTGGGCGAGCTTCAACTTCAGGTCCGGTTCGAGCGTGCCTTCGAGGTGCAGGTGAAGCTCACACTTCGGCATGCCCGCGATGTACTCGTCGAGATCCATCTGACTGAATGTAGGTTGCGTTTCGTGCGCGAGACCGATGTCGACGTTGTAGTCATCGGCAGCGGTTTCGGTGGCAGCGTGAGCGCGCTGCGCCTGACCGAGAAGGGCTACCGCGTCGCCGTGCTCGAGGCGGGGCGCCGGTTCGACGAGGGCACCTATCCCGAGACGTCGTGGCGCATCCGACGGTTCCTGTGGGCCCCAAAGCTGGGTTGCTTCGGCATCCAGCGCATCTCGCTGCTGAAGGACGTGATGGTGCTCGCCGGCGCCGGCGTGGGCGGTGGGTCGCTCAACTACGCGAACACGCTGTACGAACCGCTGCCGCCGTTCTTCGCCGACAAGCAGTGGGCGCACATCACGGATTGGAAGGACGAACTCGGGCCGTTCTACGACCAGGCCAAACGCATGCTCGGCGTGGTCGACAACCCACACATGACGCCTTCAGACGAAGCGATGTTGCAGGTGGCCGGCGAGATGGGCGTGGCCGACACGTTTCACGCCACCCCGGTCGGCGTGTTCTTCGGCGAGCCGGGCGTGGAGGCGGCCGATCCGTTCTTCGGCGGCGTCGGGCCGGCACGGCACGGCTGTATTCAATGCGGGCAGTGCATGACGGGGTGCCGCTTCGGCGCGAAGAACACGTTGCTCAAGAACTACTTGTACCTGGCCGAGCGGGCTGGCGCCGTAGTGCACCCGCTCACCACCGTCACTTCGGTTGAGCAACAAGCCGACGGAACCTACGCCGTACACACGACCCGATCCGGCGCGTGGTTTCGGAAGCGTACGAAGACCTTCCGCGCCGCCCACGTCGTCTTCGCCGCCGGCACGATGGGCACGCAGCGACTACTGCACCGCTTGCGCGACGACGGCACACTGCCAAGGCTCTCCTCGCGGCTGGGCGTGCTCACCCGCACGAACTCCGAAGCGATTCTCGGCGCCCGCATCTTCAACGACGACGTCGACTTCACGCGCGGCGTCGCGATCACGTCCTCGTTTCACCCCGACGAAAACACGCACATCGAGCCGGTCCGTTACGGCAAGAAGAGCAACATGATGGGCTTGCTCACCACGGGCCTGGTCGACGGCGGCGACGGCTCGCGTCCGTTGCGGTGGGTGAAGGAAGCGTCCCGGCATCCGGTGGCGTTGCTTCGCAACTTGTCGATGAGGCACTGGTCTGAGCAGACCATCATCGCTCTCGTAATGCAGACGCGGGACAACTCGATCACGGTGCGCGGCAGGAAGGGATTGTTCGGTTGGGGCCTCACGTCGGGGCCGGGTCACGGCGAGCCAAACCCGACGTGGATACCGCAGGGGCACGAGGCGGTCCGCAAGCTCGCGGCGAACCACAAGGGTGGCTTCGCCGGCGGCGGTTGGAACGACGTGTTCAACATCCCGATGACCGCACACTTTCTGGGCGGCGCCGTGATTGGCGACTCACCCGACACGGGTGTCATCGATGCGTTCCATCGGGTCTTCAACTACCCCGGGTTGCACGTGGTTGACGGATCGGCGATTTCTGCGAACCTGGGAGTGAACCCGTCACTCACAATTACCGCGCAGGCGGAACGAGCTATGGCGTTCTGGCCGAACAAAGGTGATGCCGATCACCGGCCGCCACCCGGCGCCGCCTACGAACGCGTGGCGCCGGTCGCTCCTGTGGCGCCGGTTGTTCCGGCGCACGCGCCGGGTGCGCTTCGCTTCGGTTGAGTTAGTTCACACGGTTCGCGATTGCGGTCGCCCGCGAATGGACGCATGATCAGCGCAGCGTCAAAACGAGGAGGCACACATGTTCGTGCAGGTCATCGAAGGACGTACGTCGGATCCTGAAGGCATCAAGCGCCAAGGTGAGAAATGGCAGAGCGAACTCCGTCCCGGCGCCACCGGGTATCTCGGTTCGACCGCAGGTACCACTGCCGACGGCAGAACAATTGCCATCGTGCGCTTCGACTCTGAAGCCTCGGCCAGAGCCAACAGCGACCGGCCCGAGCAGTCAGCTTGGTTCGAGGATATGCAGAAGTACTACGACGGCGACGTGTCCTTCGCGGAATCGTCGGACACGACGGAATTCATGGGCGGCGGTTCCAACGACGCCGGGTTTGTGCAGATCATGAAGTCGAGCAATGTCGACCGCGCGCAGGTCGAACGGCTCGACGCGGAATTCGAAAAGTTTGCGCCGCAGCGTCCGGACATTCTCGGGTTGTTCCGCGTGTGGACCGGCGCCGACAGCTGTGTCGAGGTCGCCTACTTCACCAGCGAGGCCGACGCCCGTGCCGGTGAACAGGCGCCGGTCCCCGAGGACATGCAGAAAATGATGACGGAATTCCAGGAGATGAACCAGAACACGGAGTTCTTCGACCTCACGGATCCGCAGATCCACTAGCCAGATCGGTTACGCGCTCGGCGCCGAGCGCGGTCAGTAGCGCGGGTGGGCCCACGACCTTGCACGCGCGGCTGCCGCCGCCGAGCACGATGCGGTCACGCAGCATCACGCGTTCGTCCACCCACACGCCGAGGCCCGGAGGCAGCGCGAAAGGCGTGACACCACCGATCGTCATCTCGGTGAGGGCTTCGACCTCGTCGGCGCCGGCGAAGCTGGCTTTGCGCGTGCCGAGGCGCCGGCGCACCACACCATTGACGTCGAGGCGTGTCGTCGCCAGCACCATGCAGGCGACAAAGACGGGTGGCTCCGACTTGCCCTTCACGACGACGCAGTTCGCTGAATCCTCGAGCGCGTAGCCGTACGCCGCGCAGAACGCGGCGGTGTCGGCGAGCTCAGGATCACACGCGACGATTTCAAACGGCACGCCGGTCGCCTCCGCCGCGGCCCGCACCCGCGCTTCGATGTCCTCATCGCTCTGCATGGTCCACAGCTTCGTCGCGGCGTACGGTCCTTTGCATGGAGATCGAGGTCGTCGTCGAAATTCCCAAGGGCTCGCGCAACAAGTACGAGATCGACCACACCAGCGGTGCCGTGTGGTTGGACCGCCGGCTCTTCACCGCCATGTCGTATCCGGCTGATTACGGCTTCATTCCCGACACGCTGTCGGAGGACGGGGACCCGCTCGACGCGATGGTGCTGCTCGACGAGCCGACGTTTCCTGGCTGCCACATCCGGGCCCGTGTGCTCGGCGTGTTCTGGATGACCGACGAGGCCGGGCCTGACGCGAAGATCCTGTGTGTGCCCGACGCCGATGAAAGGTGGGAGGACTTACGCGACCTATCGGACCTCACACGGACGCACATTCTCGACGAGATCGGTCACTTCTTCGAGACCTACAAGGCGCTCGAGCCGAACAAGGGCACCGAGACGCGCGGCTGGGAAGGTCGAGACGCAGCCCTGGCTGAGGTGGCGGCCAGCCGAGCCCGCTTCGTCCCGCATTAGCCATCACAGAAACCGTGAAGTCGGCCTATGGAACGGTGAAGCCGGAGACTTCCACCGACAGCTCGCCGGAGTCAGGGTTGTCGGCGAATACGAACACCAACTCTTCCTCGTCACCACCGGCGAGGAAGTCAACTGTCTGATCGCCCTCGGTGGTTTCGCCGTTGAGCTTGAGGCTCGCGACCACCTGCACGGCCTCGGCGGCCTTGTCGCCCTCGTTCTTCACCATGACGGTGACGTGGAAGCCATCGCCGACTCGCTGCGTGCGCTCGATGACCGCAACGGGCCGCGCCTCGTCGTGACTACGCACCGCGGCGAGGACGATGGCTCCCATCAGCGCGAGGAGAATTGCCACGGCCACCGCGAACGTTGTCCACTCTGCGGAAGTCCGCTCCGGTTGTTTGCTCACGTCGCTAGCCGTCCCGCCGCGCCGCCGATTGATGCCGGCAATCCCAGCACGACGATATGACTCAGCGTTTCTTGCCAGGGTGCCGACGCTTCGAGCCGTTGGAAGTACCAAAGCATCACGCCGGAGGCGATCAGCGCGACCAGATAGCACGCCACGGTCTCGCTGATCGGATGCTGGAAGATGCCGGGCTGGTTGCGGCGCTGCTCCTCGTTGGAGAACCCGGCAACGAACACGACGCAGAACGAGACCAGCATCGAGACCACGACTACGGCGATGAGCGCGTAGGGCCCGAGCGCGCTGGCAATCATTGGCACCTCGTCGGTAGGTGCGATGTTGAACGCGACGAACACTGCGCCGATCACGGTCGCCCCGATGTCGGCGACCGTCGCGGGCAGCTGGCCGCTGTCCCTTGTGCGTTTGGTGGATCCGCTGTCGTCACCGTCGGTGCGCCCCCGGCGAAGGAAGTGCTGCGCCAAGGCGATGCCAATACCGAACGGCATTGCTTCGAACGCGACTTTGCCAGCAATCTCCGCGATCGGCGTCGAGAAGCTGATCTCCTTCAGCAGAAAAAGAAGCGCGCCCGCGCTGATAACACCGAGGCCGACGGTTTCCACGGAGTCCATCGCGGCGTCAACGAGGCCAACGTCTTTGGTGGAACGAAAGCCCGAGGTGCGGTTCAGAAACCACACCGGGAGGAATGTAAGGAGGAGTACTGCGAACACGCGGACTGGCTCCGTGTAGGTACCGATCCACCAGACCTCCATCGTGTACAGCAACGGAATGCCAAAGAGCAGCCCGCCGGACACAGCGCGGATGAGGTTGATGCCCTCGTCTGCCCAGGGCTTTGCCGTGTGAGTCGCCGTCACGCGACTCGTTATGCCCTGAAAGTTGCGCGCCTAAAGCTCAACTAACACGTTCAGTCTTGGAAGTCGGGAGCGCGTCCCTCGCGCCGAGCGCGTACCGCCTCTTCGAAGTTCTGCGTGGTGAGCCGCACAAATAGTTGCGTGTGGGTCTCCATTTCGATGGCGCCGCGCAGGCTGCCCATTTCGAGCCCGGCCCACATCGTGCGCTTCGTCGAGCGCGACGCCCTGCGTGCTCCACCCGTTGATCTGGTCGGCGAGGTCGAGGGCGGTCGACACCAACGCGTCGTCGGGAACGACGCGAGAAACGAGGCCGATCGCGGCGGCCTCGTGCGCGTCGACGTCGCGACCCGAGAGCATGATTTCGAAAGCGCGCGACGAGCCGATCGCGCGGGGCAGCAAGAAACTCAATCCGAGCTCGGTCGCGGTCAGGCCGTTGTTGATGCCCGCTGCGCGGAAGTAGGCGGACTCGTTCGCGATGCGAATGTCGGCGCCGAGGGCGAGGCACATGCCGCCGCCGATGGCGGCACCGTTGATGGCGGCGATCACAGGCTGGGGCATGCGCTGCATCGCGGGCACGAGGTCGGCGAGGATCGACATGGCTTTGGTCGCGATGCGTGTCAGCGTGAGGCCGTCGATGTTGGGCGGCGGATCGCCGCCTTGCGTATCGGCGCCCGAGCAGAACCCGGATCCGTTGCCGGTGAGCACGACGCACGTGGTGTCGTTGTCTTCGGCAACGGTGGCGAACGCTTCGTGCAGGGGCACCATCAACTCGAAGGACATCGAGTTCATCCGCTCGGGGCGGTTCAGCGTGATGACCGTGGTGTGCGGACGCGGTTTGTCGAGAAGGACGTAGTTCTCGTTCGCCGCTGTCATCGCCGCCGCAGTACGGCTTGGGTCTGCGTGACCTTGGCCACGAGCTTGTCTCCGGCGCGTATTTCGGTCTCGATAACGATCGTGGTGGATCCGACGTGCAACGGCCTGGAGGTCGCCACGACAAATCCCTCGCGCACCGCACCCAAGAAGTTGGTCTTCGACTCGATCGTGGACGTGCCGCCGGCGTCGGCCGGCAGATTCAGCGAGGCGCACGCCGCGCCGGCGGAGTCCGCGAGCGCCATCAACGCGCCGCCGTGCAGGATGCCGCCACCCGTGGTGCGTTCCTCGGCCCACGCCATGGTCATGACTACTTCACCGGCGCTGAACGTGGTCGTCTCGATGCCCAGCGTGGCGCACAGAGGCATCGCTGATTGCATTTGAGCGGTGAGATCTGACATCGGTCAGTCCACGAACTTCGCGTCACGCTTTTCGAAAAACGCCATCACTGCTTCAACCTGATTCGGGCTGCCGATGAGCCCGCCGATCGTCTTGCGCTCGTCGGCGAACTGTTCCGCGACACCGCGGTAGGGCGACGCGTTCAGCAACTTCTTGGCGCCGCGCACAGCCGTTGGACTCTTCCCGGCGATCTCGTGAGCGAGGGCCAGCGCATCCTCAAGTGGTGTTTCGCTGACGCGGGTGGCCAAGCCGATCTGGCCCGCCTCCGTTCCCGACACCATGCGGCCCGTGAAGGTGAGTTCCTTCGCGCGATCGAGGCCCACGAGCAACGGCAGCATCGCCGTTCCGGTCATGTCGGGGATAAGGCCCCAACGGATCTCGAGAATGGAGAATTGCGCGTCGGGCGCCATGATCCGCATGTCGGCGCCGAGCGCGATCTGCGCTCCGCCGCCGAGGGCCACGCCGTGCACGGCGGCGATCACGGGGCATTCCAACTCTTGCCACACGTACGCGGCCTGCTGACCGAGGTGAGTGATCCGCCCTTCGACGTCGGTGATCGCGCGCTGAGGCTTGTTCGGCTTCGGCGCGGAATCGCTGCCGCCTCCCGCCATCTGCTGGAAGCTGCTGAAGTCGAGCCCGGCGCAGAACCCGCGGCCGTTGCCGGACAGGACAACTGCGCGCACGTCCCGGTTCGCTTTGAGCTCTTCGCCCGCGTTGACGATGGCCGCGAACTGGGCGGTGTCGAGGGCGTTGATCTTGTCAGGACGGTTGAACCGGACGTCGGCAACGTGATCGTCGATGTCGATGGTGACGCGCTGGTCGGACATGGCCCACAACCTAGGTGGACGGGTGAGGACGCGTCATAGGGTCGCCGCCGTGAACATTCTGTATTCCACTACGGCAACCGCGACTGGCGACGGGCGCAACGGCCACACTGCCACCGAAGACGGCATGGTCGACGTGGACGTACGGTCGCCACCAGAACTCGGTGGTTCCGGCGGTGCCACGAATCCCGAGCAGTTGTTCGCGGCCGGGTACGCCGCCTGCTTCCACTCGGCGATGAAACTCGTGGCCAAATCGATGGAGATCGACGCCACAGACTCGGCGGTCTCGGTGACGGTCGGCCTGGGCATGCTCGAGGGCGGCGCGTTCAACCTCGCGCTGGAGATCGTCGTCGATGTCCCGAACGCGTCGCCGGAACAGGCCCAGGCGTTGGTGGAGCGCGCCCATGAGGTCTGTCCCTACAGCAACGCGACGCGCGGCAACGTCGACGTACTTCTGGGCGTGCTCTAGCTCTACTGCTGGAGCCGCCGGCGCAGTTCGACGAACACCGTTTCGCCGACAATCTCGGTGAGTTCCTCCGCTAGTGAGTCGACCACCGGCCGGTCGCCGACATACGCACGGTCGCCCTCGGTGCAGCACCACGCCATCGTTTCGCCGTGCTCGCCCCAGTCACGTCGCTGCCAGCCCCGGAGCGTCGCGACCTCGGTGTCGCCCGGCCCGTCCTCCCAGTCGACCTTGATCGGTAGCTGCCAGCACACCGACGGCTTCCACTCAACCGGCGAGTCGCCGGCGTCCACCGCGGCCAAGTGCAGCGCGCAACCGGCGCCTCCCGCGAACCCGGGACGATTCAAAAAGATGCACGCCCCGTCAACCAGGCGTGTGTTTGTCCGCGCGTCGTCGCTGAAAACGCCTCCGTCCGCAGCCGCCTCGCGATGCTCGAACCGTGCCGCCGGAATCATCGCGGCCATCGCGCTGATCAGGCGCTCCTCGTCGTCACCGTCGAGCTCCGCCCCCTGTGAGCAGCAACCCTGGCCGAGGTGTTCGGCCGGTTCGTCGAGAATGCCGAGGCACCCGCGGCCCCAGATGCACCTCCAGTTGGACTCCAGGAACGCCCGTTCGAAGCGCCACGTTGTAGCCCCATCGACGATCTCCTCGTGCGACGGGTCCATCGACGGAGCGTACGGCCGTTTTTCGCCCTCGGTCCGTGGGTATGCCTTCCAAATGCCAGACATTCACATCATCCCGGATGGTGACCGGTGGAACGCCAAGGTCGAACAGGGCGACGTCGTCGGCACCTACGACACACAGGCAGAAGCCGAACGCGAGGGCAAGAACTGGGTGCACTCCAACGGCGGCGGTGAAGTGTTTACGCACCGCGACGAGGGCGAGTTCTCCCGCATTCGCAAGGGTGACGCTGTCAAGTAGCTACTCGTCGAACCAGTTCGTCGCCCCGAAGGGATCGATGGATGCGAGCGTCGCCGCGAACGTCGTCGAATCCGTCACCGGTGGCAGACCGGAGGCGGCGATGGCCGGATCTTGGTCGAGCCATGCGACCGTCATCGTCAGGTTCTGCAGTTCGGGTGGACTCAGATCTGAACCTGTGAACGTCCACGCTCCGGCCAGGCCGGGTCGGCCGGTCAGGTCGGCGGCCTCCGCCGCGAGGCGGACGTGCACGCCCCGGTTCGGTCGGTAGGGCACGGCCTCACCGGACACCAATGCCGCCGACGCGGCGTCGCAGCGGGTGACCACGAGCGGCCCGGCCAGGTGCGACGTGCGGTGCTCGTGGAAACGATTCTTCGCTCGCAGGTCGCCGGCCAAGGCGACGAAGTCGCGCAGCGTGTCGGCGATCGGCTCGGCCAACAAGTACAGCGTGAAGTAGTGGATGCGATCGAGGGGATGGGTCGCGTGCCGGTGGGCTCGCAGTTCGGGAGTGAGCACCCATCGCTGACCGAACACGACGCCGGGTAACGGAACCTGCTCGGGCATATGGTCGAACAGGTGCCACTGGTTGTAGCTCGCGTGGTGGCCCGCCTCGACCTCGGTGAAGGACACGAATCCGTGGGTCACCGTTTTCATACGCCCAGCCTTCATATGCCTAGGCCGACGGTCGCTTCGAGCTGTTCGATGAAGTGGGCGGGGGAGTGATGCACGAAGCGCAGCGTCGCGTGGGTTGCGCCGGCTCGCTTGAGTTCGTGCAGTGTCTCAGTGGCGCGTCCGGCGTCGCCGATCGCGTCGATAGGTCGCGGCGGTTGTAGCACCACATCGATCGAGTTCGCGTTGGTGCCGCGAGTAGGTCTCGCACGGCGTCCGCTTTGACGCCGAACGGCGCCCACGCATCTCCGAGCTCGACGGCGCGGCGCAACGACCGTTTGCTCTGTCCCCCGATCCAGATCGGTACGTGGCGTTGGACACCGGCCGGCTCGACCACGACATCGCCGAAGTCGAAGTGGGAGCCGTGGTACTCGGGACGAGCAACGCCGAACGACGCCCGCAGCGCGCGCAACGCATCGTCGGCGCGCGCACCCCGGCCCTCGAACGCGGCCCCGAGTAGAGCGAACTCCGCCTCGAGCGTGCCGACGCCGACCCCGAGAATCAGGCGACCATCCGAGACCTGATCGAGCGTGCCGTAGCGCTTGGCGATTTCCAGCGGATGGTGATAGCCGAGCACGAGCACATAGGTCGCGAACCGGATGGTGGTTGTGGCCGCCGCGAGGTAACCGAAGGTGGCCAGTGGATCCCAGTACCGACCGCCGCGCACCGTTGCGTCCGCGGCCGGCACCGCGACGTGTTCGCTGCATGTGAGGTGGTCGTAGCCGAGCCGGTCGGCCGCTTGTGCGATCGCGACGACGTCAGACCACGTAGCGGTTTGTTCCCACGCGGCGTGCGCGGTCGGCAGCATCGTCAGTGCCGGCGTGATGATCCCGAGGCGCACGTGGGTCATCCTTCCAGCCGCAACGGGAAACTCGCCTAAATCCGGACGTCAGTCCTGTTCTTCCAGCGGGGTCGTGAGCACGCCGGTGGTCACGTCGCTGGCTACGTCCGCGAGCCGAAGATTGTGATTGCGGGCGTACGTGCGCAGCGCCGCGAACGCCGTCTCCATGTTCACGTTCTGACGTTCCGCCACCATGCCCTTGGCTTGTTCGATGATGACGCGGCTGCTGAGTGCAATCTGCAGTTGATCGTTGACGTTCTGGCCTTCGACCGCGGCGCGGTGTTGGAGAATGGCGATTGTCGCTACATCGGCGAATGCCTGGGCCATGAGGCGGTCGGTCTCGGCGGCGTCCACCCGAAAGAGATTGAGCGCGCCGATCACGGATCCGCGCAATCGCATCGGCAAGGCCTGCACAGACCGGAAGCCGGCGGCGACCGCCTCGGGAGCGAATAGCGGCCAGCGGCCGTCCATCGCGGCGAGATCCGCGCTCTGTACCGGATGACCCGAATTGAAGGCGTCCAGGCACGGCCCGTCTTGTGATTGCAGTTCGAACAGTTCGAGCACCCGCATTGCTTCGCTTGACGATGCCATCACGCGCAGGGCGCCGTCCGCCGCGACCACCATCAGGCCCGCGGCTCCGACGCCGAGCACATCGACACACCGATCGGCGAGCAGCGTGAGGAGCTCAACGACATCGAAGTCGGCCACCAAGGTGTCGGCCAGTTCGACGAAGGTCTTCGCGAGCATTTGTTCTCTGGGCATGGGATCTCCAGTCAACTCGGTTCCGTGTCCTGCTCGCCGTGCGCCGCGTCAAACCGCAGTTCGCGACTGACCACATCGCGGGCAACGTCCGTTAGCGATCGCCCGTTACCGAATGCGTGAGCACGCAGCCGTACCAAGGCGAGCGCGACGCTGACGCCGAGCTGGATCGCGACCATGCCCACGGCCTGATGGACGAGGTATCGAAAGTCGGAACTCTCTTCCAGCTCCAGAGCGAGCTGACCGGGCTCGGCCGTCGCTTGCATCACCAACACAGCTTGCGCCGCGATCTCGGCCATGACCAGCGCGTCCGCGTGCTGATCGTCGCTGAGGGCACCAGGTCGGTCGCGGTAGAGGTTGAGCGCGCCGAGCCGAACGGCCCCCACTTGCAGCGGGAACCCGAAGACGGCGGCGACGCCGGCCTCGATGGCCGGGCCCCGGAACCCCAGCCATCGAGGGACGGCCGCGCCGACTAGGTCGGGCTCCAGCACCGGACGATCAAGGTTGTACGCGTCGACGCACGGGCCTTCACCGAGGTCGTATTGGAGCTGCTCGATGAGCGCGCTCACGTCATTCGTGGTGCAGATAGACCCGCGCGGGATGTCACCGGACATCAGCATGATCCCGGCGCCGGTCATCTCCGTCGCTTCAGCGCTCACGTCGCAAAGGCGCTTCGTTTCACCTTCGGTCGTTTCGTCCTCGAGCATGTTGAGTATGCGCAGGCGTCGTTTACCCGACACAACTCAGGCAACTGACGATCTGCCCGCGAAGTCGGGTTGGAGCAAGTCGCCGAGACCGCACGCCTGCAGCGTGCGGAGTGCGGCCACTGATGGCGATCGCAGGGAAAACACTGCGCCGCGCATGAGGAGAACTTCGCGTGCCTCCAGAATGATTCGCACCGTGGCCGCTCCCATGAAGCGCACCTCGCTCAGGTCAACGATGACGTCGGGGACGCGTGAGGCAAGTGCTTGCGCGAACACGACGGAAACTGATGGAGCAGTGGCCGCGTCGTGTTCGCCCCGCAACGAAATCACAGTGCACTCGCCGGCTCGCGTGAGCACGCACGTCGGCGGAGTAAAGAGCTTGAGGTCTGCGGCCACATTGATCTCCTGGGTTTCGGCGCATCAATCTCGCGCTACCAGGGTCTGGAGCACCGCTCTGGCCACCGTACACCCAGCGTCAACGGCGCAATCGGCCAGCAGTTACATGGGCATGGCCCGGGCGAGCACGGTCACGATGACGTCGTCGTGGGCTCGGCCGGGAACGAAGGCTCCGGCTTCGGTCAGCACCTGCTTCGCGATGACCTCGCACGAGTCGCCGTAATTGTCCCGCACGACGTGGCCGAGCCGTTCGAGGCCGAAGCGACCGTGCGATTCCGTTCGGCCGGCGAAGAGACCGTCCGTATAGGCCACCAACACTTGGCCGGGCTGCATCGGGATGGTTGTCACCGACCACACGCCGTCGGGGGTCCCGAACTCGGGCCCGGTTGCGGGCAAGCGCTCAGACCGCACGCCGTCGCACAACAACGCCTCGGGGTGCCCGGCACTGGCGTAGGCCAACGCGCCCGTCCCGTAGCTGACCCGGGCTACCAGCGCGGTGACTCCAGGACCGAGGGCCTCGGGCATTTGCGCACTCGCCCAAGCCACACCCGCGCCGAGATCGCCGTGCATTCGTAGACCGGCGCGCAACAGCTCCTTGGCGCGGAGACCTGCGAATGCCGCGGCCTCCCCTTGGTCGATGGCGTCGACGATGATGATCGTGATTGCGTCGCCCGTACTGGAGATGTCGTAACAGTCGCCGGCCACGACACCCGGTGTGGGTACAAGCTGCGCGCAGTAGTCCCAACCGGGGGGCAAGCGGTTCGACGCCAACTCCGAGCGGCCTCGCAGCGAGAGCAACACCGAGGAGTGTTGGCCGAGGGTCGCGCGGGTCCGCGCCGCTTCGTTCAATTCTTCATGCAGGCGGGTGCGCAACGCCTCGCTGCTGAGCGCCAAGTCACGCAACTCGGTCGGCCCGCGGGAGCCCGGTAGCTCATCCAGCGCATCCGAGGAACGCATGGTGTGGGCCAGGTTGTTGATCGGCTGCACGAGCCACGCCGAGGCGACGATGCGGATGAACGAAAACGCCAGCGCGATCGCGACCACAAATCCTGCGCCGTACTCAATGGCGTTGAGTCGCGTGGCGTCGGCGCGGTGCTCGACGGTCCGTTCGGTGGCGGTGAGTTCGCGTTGCAGTGAGCGCACACTTCGCGTCACGGCTTGAAAGAGGGGCACGGCCTGGCCGGCCGAGTACTGCTCGATCACCTGTTGATACGCGCCTTGTTGCTCCAACGCGATCAGCGGGTTCATGGAGTCGGTTCGCCATGCGAGCGCGTCGTGCGTCACCGCTTCGATCTCGCGCGCCAACCGACCGCCGGGCGGCACCAGACCTTGCAGCTGGCCGGTGAGATCAGCGGCCTTCAGCCGGGCCCGCGTGAACTCGTCGTATGACGAGGTGTTGGCGTCGAGGAAGTACGCGCGGATAGACGCCGCTTGGGTTACCAGGCTGGTTCGCAGGTCCCCGGCGAGTACGACGGCTTCGGTGAGTCGCGCGTGTTCGCGGCTCGCATCCCGAGCGCGCAAAAAGAACGCCGCCTCGCCGGCGGATCCCGCGATCGCTAAGCCCAAAAACGCTGCACACAACAGTGTGAAACGGCGTCGTAAAGACACGCTGACTACCCCTGGCCCTTAGCGCAATTGGCCCGCTGTTGGACGCAACTACACAACTAGCCAGAGAGTACTCATCTCGGGCGTTGGATGACTTCAAAGCTGAACAGTTCGGAGGGGGGGTCAGCCGACGATGTCGGCCCAGACCACCTTGCGCCCGGCGTATTCGTCGACTCCCCATGCGTCAGCGAGGCGATCGACGATCGCGAGCCCGCGTCCGTCCACCTCCGTTGTCAGCGCCTGTCGCAAGCGCGGCGTGGCCGGACACACGTCGTGGAACTCCAAGCGCACGTGCCCTTCGGCCGGGGCCACGACGGCGCGGAACGGCCCGCGGGCGTGACGTACGGCGTTGGTCGCGAGTTCAGACGCGACCAGCAACGCGTCGTAAACCGTCGGCTGCGAATAGTTCAGCGCGAGCGCGCCCGTGACGAAGCGGCGCACACCCACGATTGCTTCAGGCATCGGCAGAAACATCTGGGCCTGTTCAGCGGGGACGACCGAAGGCAGTTCCGTCTCGATATAGCTATTGGGCCCGAAGACCTCTGAGTGCGATGCGCACACGAGACCTGCGGCTTTTAGATCGTCGGAGTTGGCGAATGACGCGGCGCTATAGGCGCAGTACAGGGTGAAGTCCCGATCCTGGCCGAGGTCGTTCCACAGGTCCTCGAGCTGCAGCGCGCCCAGGACATTGCCGCGGTCCCACAGCAGCGAAACCATTTCGCCGAACGCGCACACCGGGGAGGAGGCGGCGTCGAGGTACGGAAGCAGGGCGGCGCGGAACTTGGCCCGGTCGGGCCGCCCGTCCACCATGAAGCGATCCATCAGGCCCTGCGCGTCCAGGGTGACGTAACGCCCCTCGGCGAGCGCGGTCTCGAAGTCCACGCCGTGGGCAGCCAACCAGTCGTTGAAGGCGGCGCGATGGGCCGGGGTCGCGACGATGAGGACCGTCGCGTCCGAGAAGAACGCATCTGCGATGTATTGCCCGACCCCGTCAGCGAGGTCGGCGAGACGGTCGTAGAACTGCACCACGTGCGCGTGGGGAGTAGAAGCGATGCCAGACCGACCCGTCACACATGCCCTTTACCCGCGCCTCGAACTGTTCAGACGCGGTTTCCCGCTGACTTTTACGGGACTTCGATGAGCAGCAGCAGGTCGATCGTGTCGAACGACGCTGCATAGGTGGTGTCGCCCCGGAAGTAGGCCCGGTAACCCTGCTCCTTGAGCGAGCGCACCATCGAGAACGGGAAGTTGCAGTGCGCAAAACCGGCGTTGTCGGTGAGGTCGTGGCAGTACTCGGGCCGTCCGGGCGACGACGCGAAGTACACCAGCTTGCCGACGAGCGGCTGGTTGTTGGCGGTGAGACGTGCGTTGACTTCCAGCGGCACGAGTTGGTTGCCGCCCGGCTGCACGACCGGATTGTTGGCGTGAATTTCGGTCGGGATAAGCGCCGCCGCGTCAGCAGACGAACCCGGACCGAACGAAATCGCGGCGAAGGCCGCGACGATGACACCAGCGATGAGTGCGCGAACGCGCGATTGCCCCGAAAGCATTTTCGTTTCCTCCCCAAAGGAATGACTAAGTAGCAATACCTTACATGTTTTCTCTCAGAATTGCTCGGTGAATACCTCCGGGCGGCGGTGCTAGGAACTCGCCATGCCTGAGGCCTTCATCATCGACGCCATGCGGTCACCGCGCGGCAAGGGGAAAAAAACGGGTTCGCTGCACGAAGTACACCCGCAACGAATTCTGGCGCAGGTCCTGAATGCGCTCCGGGATCGCCACGGCTTCGACACCAAGGATGTTGACGACGTGATCATGGGCTGCGGCGCCGGGTCCGGCGATCACTCTATGGACATCGCCCGGATGGCGGCCCTCGACGCCGGCTGGGATCTCGACGCGCCGGGGGTCACCCTCAACCGGTTCTGCGGTTCGGGTCAGCAGGCGGTGAACTTCGCGGCCATGGGTGTGCTGTCGGGACACCAGGACTTCGTGGTCGCCGGCGGTGTCGAGTCAATGTCGCGGCCCGCGCCGATGCACGTGGACGGCTTCACGGCAAACAACCCGCACCTCTTCGAGCAGTACCCGATGGTCGCCCAGGGCATCTCGGCCGATCTGATCGCGACGACCGAAGGATTTAGTCGTGAAGACTGCGACCGTCTTGCCGTCGACAGCCAAGATCGCGCCGCCAAGGCGATCGCCGAGGGGCGCTTCGACAACAGCCTGGTGACCATTCTCAACGAGGACGGTTCGACTGCGCTCGACCGCGAAGAGTTCCCGCGCGCCGGCACCACGCTTGACGACCTGGCCAAGCTCCCGCCGAGCTTCGAGGGCATGGGTGCGCACACGCTCGAAGGCCACGAACTCACGATCGATCAGACCGCGCTCTTGTCCTATCCCGAGTGGAAGGAGATCCGCCACGTGCATCACGCCGGTAACTCGTCTGGTGTGGTGGACGGTGCCGGCGCCGTGATGGTGACTTCACCCGACTACGCGAAGGCGCACGGGCTCACGCCGCGGGCGCGCATCGTGATGAGCGCGGTCGCCGGCACCGATCCCGTGATCATGTTGACGGCCCCGGGCCCGGCGTCGAAGCGTTGCCTTGAAAAGGCCGGCATGACGATCGACGACATCGACTTGATCGAAGTGAACGAGGCGTTTGCCGCGGTCGTGCTCAAGTTCCTGAAGGACACCGGCGCCGACTGGGACAAGTGCAACGTCAACGGCGGCGCGATGGCGCTCGGTCACCCGATCGGCGCCACCGGTTCGATGCTCATCGGCACCGTGCTCGACGAACTCGAGCGTCAAGACAAGAGCACCGGCCTCATAACCATGTGCACCGGCGGCGGCATGGGCACCGCCACCATCATCGAACGCGTGTGACGGCTTCGCCGGTGTAGACCGCGCGGGGACGGAAGCGAAGGCGGTAGCGATACTCCTCGATCGCGTGGGCCAACCATCCGACGGTGCGGGCGACCGCGAAGATCACCTCACCCGCGTTGTCGATCATCTCGTAACGCTCGGCGAACGACGCGATCGCGAAGTCGATGTTCGGGAACGGCAGACCCCGCTCCTGCATGATCAGCAGGAGTTCCTCTTCTACGGGGTCACGCCGTATGGCTGCGAGCAGGTCCAGGAGAATCACGGCGCGCGGGTCGTGGGTTTTGTAGACGCGATGTCCGAAGCCCGGGATGAGCTGGTTGTCGCGCAGGCGCGCACCAATCGCTTCGGCCGGGCTGCTTGCGACCGCCTCGCGCATCAACTCGCGGGTGGCGCTGCTGGCGGCGCCGTGCAACGGGCCGCCGAGGGTGGCGAGGCCCGCTAACTCGACGAGGTACGGGTCCGCCCAGGTGCTTGCCGCGATGCGCGCCGCGAGCGTTGACGCGGCCATCTCGTGATCGGCCAGCAAGACGAGCGTGGCGTCGAGCAACTTCACGAGCCGGGGCTTGGGTGGTCGCGCCGAAAGGCGCGGCCACAGACGCGCCGCGATCGACGCGTTTGCGGGCGCGGTGGGTCCGACGCGGGGGAGCGTTTCGATGAGGGTGCTGACGATGGCGCGTCCCGCGCCGGCGACGGCTTCGGGCCGGCGGTCATCGCGGAATGGGTCCGTGGCGCGCACGGCGGCGATCGCGGCGCGCAATCGGTCCATCACCGGTTGCGCCTCGAGCGCCTCACCGACACGGCCCGCGGTCTCGATCATCGCCGGCGGTGCCGCAAAGCGGACCCGGTCGCGCGTGCCATGCCACAACCACGACGCCACCTCCTCGAACGTCGCGTCAGCCACGGCGTCCACGACGTCCCAGCCGCGATAGGCGAGCACTCCTTCGGGGTCAAGCATGGTGAGGTCCGTCTCGATGAGCACTTCGAGGCCGCCCGCTCGCCCGCCGCCTCCCCGCTGACGGGCCGCGAGTCGTTCGACGTCAGCCCGTGAGAATCGGCTGCGCCGGCTGCCCGGAATGCGCTCGCTCTGGACGACGCCCCGGCTCACGTATGCGTAGAGGGTCTCGGGTTTCACGCCGAGGCGTTGCACCGCGGCCTCTGAAGTCATCCAGGGATCAGCCATGCCCGTACCTTATATACATTGATGCAATCAATCTTGACGATATGGGCCGTTCGCGGTTCGATGGGGGCACGAAAACAGAGAGGCGTCGAATGACGAACAGCCCCGCCGTGAGTGCGGCGATGACAGAACCGGCGATCACCGCCGAACCGGAAGAGTCCCTCAAGATCGCGGCGCAGCGCATGCGCGCCAACGGCATCGGGTCCGTCGTAGTGGTCGAAGCCAACCAGCCGATTGGGATCCTCACCGAGCGCGACTTGTTGCGGGCGGCCGCCGCCGCGTCCGATCCCGTGACCGCGACGGTGCGCCAATGGATGGCGGTCGACCTCGAATGCGTACAGGCGGACGCCACGATCGACGACGCATGGCATCAGCTCGCCGACCGCGGCTACCGCCATATCCCGGTAACAGTCGGCGACGAACTCAAGGGCATCATCTCGATGCGTGACTTGATGGCGCTGGCGCAGCTTCGGCCCGCGGGAGAACTCGCCGCTACCGCGCCGCCCGGGCTCAAGGGCGTCGTAGTCGCCGAAACCGAGTTGGGTGACGTGCGCGGCGACGAAGGCTTCTACCACTACCGCCAATACGCGGCTCCCGACCTCGCGGCGACGCGCACCTTCGAAGACGTGTGGCACCTCCTCATCGACGGCGACCTGCCGTCGTTGACGGGCCGGGCCGAGTTCCAAGCGGAGATCGCGCCCCTGCGCCACTTGCCGGCGGCCGTATTGGACGCACTGCCGGCGATCGCCCGCGGCGTTCCCACTCCGGTCGCCGCGCTCCGCACCGCGATCTCGTTGCTCGCCGGGGTTGAGGATCTACCGGCATCGCTCGACGTCGACCGAATCCGCCTGCGGGCCGATGCAATGCGACTAAGCGCGGCTGTACCCACGCTCATCGCGGCGATTCATCGGTTGCGCCACGGGCTCGATCCGATTGCGCCCGACGATGGTCTCGCGTACGCGGCGAACTACCTCTACATGATCGACGGCGTTGCGCCGGATCCGAAGCGGGCGCGCGCGATCGAGCAGTACATGATCTTGGGCATTGATCACGGCTTCAACGCGTCAACGTTTGTTGCCCGTGCCGTGACGTCTACCGGGGCCGACTTGGGCGCCGCGGTCGTCGCCGCGCTCGGTTCGCTGTCGGGGCCGCTGCACGGTGGGTCACCGAGCCGCGCCCTCGACACCCTCGACGCCATCGGTGACCCGTCGCGCACCGCGCAATGGGTGCGCAACGCCGTCGCCTCGGGCCAACGGATCATGGGGTTCGGCCATCCCGTGTATCGAACTGCGGATCCGCGGTCGGTGATGTTGCGCGGCGTGGCCCAGGAGATCGGTGGTGAACTCGTCGACTTCGCCGTGCAGGTGGAAGCCGAGATCGAGCGCACGCTCGCCGAACTCAAGCCGGACCACAAACTGCACACGAACATCGAGTGGTACGCCGCGGTCGTGATGAACGAGTGCGGATTTCCCCGGGATCTGTTCACGCCCACCTTCGCCGCGAGTCGCGTGGTCGGCTGGTGTGCGCATGCGCTGGAACAACACGCCGATAACCGCATTATTCGGCCAAGTTCGCGCTACGTCGGCCCCCCGCCGCCCCAGCCGGTTCCGTCTATCTAACGCGCGGGACCGGGTATGCCACGGGAATGGACATGCTCAGCAAATTCGACGAAGCATCGCGATGGGCATCGGAGAAGGTTGCGGGTGCGGCCGAGCACCTTGACAGCAAAACGCCATGCGAGCAGTGGGATGCCCGTGCGCTCATCAACCACATGTGCGACTCGCAGCAGTACTTCATTTCCAAGGCCCGCGGCGAAGACGCGTCGATGCCTGCGGAGCCGCCCGACCTGATCGGGTCCGATCCCGTGTTGACGTACAACAGCTACGCAATCGCCACGCTGGAGGCGTATCGCGATCCGGACGTGCAAGAAAAAGAAGCGATGGGCCTTGGCCTGACGTTCGTGGATCAGCTGGTGCACGCGTGGGACTTGGCAAAGGCGACGGGTCAAGACACGACGATGCCGCCGAAACTCGCCGAAGCGGCGTTCGAATTGATTGACGGTCAGATGCCCGCCGACAAGCGCGGCGACATGTTCAAGGCCGAGATCGCCACGGCGCCGAACGTGCCCGCGCAGGACAAGCTGCTCGCGTACACGGGCCGCAACCCATAGCGACTACGGCGCGGCGTACGCGTCGCGCAGTTCGCGCTTGAGCACTTTGCCCGTCGCGTTGCGCGGCAGTGAGTCGGCTCGAATGTCCACGAGCGCCGGAACTTTGAACGCGGCCAATCGGTCCCGCACCCACTGGCGAATGCCGTCAGCGTCCACTGTGGCCCCATCGTGCAGCTTGAGAAACGCGCCAACGACCTCGCCGTATTTCTCGTCCGGGATGCCGACAATCGCGGCCTCGGCAACGTCGGGGTGCTCGTAGAGCACCGCTTCGATCTCGGCGGCGTAGATGTTTTCGCCGCCGCGGATGATCACGTCCTTCAGCCGGTCCACGACGTAGAGATACCCGTCCTCGTCGACGCGGCCGACGTCGCCCGTATGAAACCAGCCGTCGATGATCGCGGCCGCCGTGGCCTCGGGCTGATTGAAGTAGCCCTTGAACACCGTCGGGCCCTTGATACAGATCTCACCCGTCGCGCCCACCGGCACGGGCTCGTTGTTCTCGTCGACGATCCGGATCTCCATCACGGGCGACGCCGGACGGCCGACGCTGTCGGGACGCGACACGTAGTTCTTGCCGCCGTTGGTGACCGCCGCGCCCGAGGTTTCGGTGAGGCCGTAGCCGTTACCCGGCGCCGTCCGGTGACCGCTCTGCTCGTCGATGCGCTTCACGAGTTCGGGCGGGACCAAGGTGGCGCCCGACGCGATCGACCCGAGCGAACTGAGGTCACGCCCCTGACGTTTGGCTTCGTCGAGCAGTTCGAACATGGTCGTGGGCACCCCGGCCATGATCGTGATGCCCTCGTTCTCGATCAGGTCGAGCACGTTGCTCGTATCCCACTTGTAGATCAGGACGATCTTGCCGCCGGCGACCGACAATGGCGCCAACGTCGACTGCAGACCACCGACATGGAACAGCGGAAACGTCAACACGGTGGCCGCCCGTGGCGGCGGCGCCGAGGTGGCGGGGGTGTCGGCGCCGGCCGTTGCCTCGGCTGCCGCCGCGAGCGCTCCGTACATCGCGTTCATCACGTGCGCGACAAAATTGCGCTGCGTTCCGACCGCGCCCTTCGGGCGTCCCGTGGTGCCCGACGTGTAGAGGATCGTGGCGTCGTCGTCCGGGTCGATGTCCGCGTCGGGCAACGGCGCCGCATCGAAGCCCTCAACGCTGGAGAAGACGTGCTCGACCGACGTCTGGTCGATGTGACCCTTGAGTCGCTCGAGCCGCTCGTCGTCGGCGATGAGCACGCGCGCCCCCGAGTCGGCCAGGCCGTAGGCCAGTTCGGGGCCGGTCCACCAGGCGTTGAGCGGCACGGCCACGGCGCCGATAGAAACGATCGCCCAGAACGCCATGGGCAACTCCGGCAGGTTTCGCATCGCGATGGCGACACGGTCACCCCGCTTCACGCCGATCGACACCAGGTGCGCGGCAAAGGCGTTCACGATCGCGTGCGTCTGCGCGTACGTGTACCGGCGGTCTTCGTAGACCAGGTACGTGGCATCCCCGTGCATCGCGGTGAGTTGCCACATGGCGCGCAGCGACGGGAACGCATTCTTGAAAACCCGGAGCCGGTTTCCCCGGACGTCGATTTCCTCGACTTCGAACATGTCTCCCGCGGTCATCGACATGGAAAAAACTTAGCGCTCGTTCAATTAGGCCGCCGGGCGGGGTACTCTGCGGCGATGCCTGAGAGCGCGGCGGTAGCGCGCGTCCGACCCGGACGGGTCGCGCTCATGCGCACTGCGATCGGGCTCATGGGCGAGCAGGGTTACGAGGGCACGTCGACGCGTGACATCGCGCGCGCCGCGGGCGTGAGCGTGGCGGCGCTCTACTACCACTTCCCGTCCAAACTCGACCTGCTGCGCCAGTTCGTGCACGAGGCGCACGACGTCGTGTTGGCCCGGCTTCAGCGCGAGATTGCCGCGGCGGGCGACGACCCGCGCGCCCAACTCGAAGCGGCGGTCAGCACGCTCATCGGGTCGAACCTCCACAACGAGTGGGCGCAGGGTGCCGCGCAGGTGGCGTGGCGCGAGCTGGATCGGCTGGACGCGAAAGACCGCGCGTTGGTGCGCGACAAGCGGGACGCGCTGATCACTTGCATCACGCGCGTCCTTGCGCGCGGCGTGCGGTCGGGCGCGTTCGCCACCAACGGTGCGGGTGAGGTGGCCGAGGCGATTCTGCGGCTGTGCATGTCGACGATCGACATCGACCGCCAGTCCGGCCACACGCTCGCCGACACCATCGTGCTGTACCAACGCTTCGCCGTCGCGTTGGCGGACACGCCGATGCCGCCGCGCCGCAAGCGCTCGCGCGCGCGTTGAACGCACCGGCCTGGCTCGACGAGCTGCACCTCGAGGCCGGTCCGCCGTGGCTCGCGATGGGAACGCGCGCGCTCGACGACGGCCTCTTCGTCGTCGACGCGGACTTCGAACGCGACTTGGCGCTGAAGGAGGACTTGCTCGCGACGCGCCACGAGGAGGTCTTCGCCGCTCTCGACACGCCCGCGGTACACGCCGCCTCCACCGAAGTTCTTACCCTGACGCGTTCTGTGCGCCCGCAACCGGCTGACAGCCGGTTAGCGGCGCACGGTTCGGGGTTGCACCCGCTGGATGCCGCGGGGCGGGCCGTGCAGGAGGACCTGTGCGTGTTGGTGTTGCGCGATGGCGCGCCGCACCTGGACGCGGCGTCGTTGTGCTTCCCGTCGTACTGGCGGCTCGCAGACAAGCTCGGCCGACCGCTCGCCGACGTGCACGGACCGGTGCCGCACTATGCCGACGAGCTGGCGGCGAAGGTCAATGGCTTCCTCGGTCGGCTCGCGCCGGGCCGCATGGTGTGGCGACGCAACTGGAGCATCCACGACGACCCCGCGTACTTCTTGCCCATCCCGACCCGGCCGCGTGAGGTCGACGCACCAGACGGACTGTTCCTACGTAGCGAGCGCCAAGTGCTCCGACGACTTGAGTCGGCCGACGCGGTGCTGTTCACCATTCGCACCCAACAAGTAGCGCTTGCCGCTGTCGCTGAGCGGCCCGACATCGCGCGGCAGTTGGCGGATGCGATCGCGGGCTGGTCGCCGGCGTTGGCGTCCTACAAAGGTGAACACGGCGCTCTCGCGGCGAGGGCCTGGTTGGCCACCCGCTAACTACAACTGCGGCATCACTTCCCGCGCGATGAAATCGAGATGATCGAGGTCGGACATGTCGAGCACCTGCAGGTACATCGTCATGGCGCCGACCTCTGCGAACGTGCCGATCTTGTCGACGATCTCCGCCGCGGATCCGCACAGCCCGTTCTGTTTCAACTCGTCGACGGCGCGGCCGATCATCGACGCGCGGCGCGCGATCGTTTCGTTGTCGCCGCCCGCGCAGACGACTTGCGCAGACGAGTAGATCATCGGCTTGGTGCGCCCCGCCTGCTCGCACTCTTCGCGCACCCGGGTGAATGAAATGTTCGACACCTCGGCCGGTGCAAACGGAAAGTTGAACTCGTCGGCGTAGGCGGCCGCCAGCCGGGGCGTGCGCTTCTGACCGGCGCCGCCCATCACGATCGGCGGCACGGGGGTGGGCTTGGGACGCGCCGGCGACGCCGTCACTTCGTAATGCTCACCGTTGAAGCTGAACGCCTCGCCTTCGGGCGCCGTCCACAGCCCGGTGATGATCGCGAGTTGTTCCTCGAGCCGGTCGAAGCGTTCCTTCAAACCCGGAAACGGGATCGCGTACGCGGCGTGTTCCGCGTCGAACCACCCCGCGCCGATGCCCAGTTCGACGCGTCCTCCGCTCATATCGGCGACGTTCGCGACCGAGATCGCCAACGGACCCGGATACCGGAACGTGATCGGCGTCACGAGCGTGCCCAATTTGATGCGACTGGTCTCGCGCGCGATGCCGGCGAGCGTGATCCACGCGTCCGAGGGTCCGGGCAGGCCGTCGCCGCCCATGTGCATGTAATGGTCGGACCGGAAGAAGGCGTCGAAGCCCAAGTCCTCGGTGGCCTTCGCAACGCGCACCAACGTGTCGTAGTTCGCGCCTTGTTGGGGTTCGGTGAAGATCCGCAGCTTCATGGCGCAGTTCTAGTGCGCGACGAAAGTTGCCTACGCCGTGCGCAACGCGGTCCGCCGGTTGGCTAAACGCCTAGCGCGCGTCGAAGCGGGCGCGTCCGGAGCCGCCGAGGATGTCGCCCCACGGATCGTCGGTGAGCTGCAAGGGCGCCCACGCGGTGCTCCTCCAGTGCCGCCATTCGCGCGTGTGATCGCGCAGCCGTGCACACAGGTCGTGCGGCGGTTCGAACTCGACTGCGAGGCCGGCGGCGACATCGTGGCCGTGCAGGATCAGTTCCAAACCGGCGCGGGGAGCGAAGTCGCTCGGCGGCGCGGTGACGGCAGGGTTGCGGTGAATGATCGCGGCTACCTCGGGCCCAGTGATTGCGACGACTCCCGCGGTGAGACGACCCGCGACGCGAATCGCGTCCACGAGTTGTTCGGGGGACGGGTTGGGGCCGGCGGTGAATTCGGCGAGGTCGGGGTAGGCGTCTTCGCGACGCGACGCCAGGAACATCCCGACGGCGAGGGTGGCGTCATACGCGTGGTCGGCGGTCCGCGTGCACGACCATTCAAGGGTGCCGGCGGGCGCACTCCAGTCCCGCGCACTACCGCGGATCCACGCGTCGGCGACGCAGTCGGTAGTGGTCAGCAGGTCCTCGTACGTGAACACGATCCGAGGGTAGACAACCGCTTCGACTGAGCTTCTCCACAAATCCGACTGGATTAGTCGGGAATTGCCGTCTACCTTGTCGGCATGACGTTTTCGCCGACTCTCGCGACCCAGCGCACGCTGTCGAATCACGCCCTCGAGATGATCGCGAGCGGGTTGTCGTGTGTGGTCGACACCCGTCCTGTGCGGTTCCGTCGCGGCGAGACGCGCCGGTACACCCAGATGCTGGACACGCCCGACTACAACGCGTGGCTGATCGCATGGGCGCCGTCGGCCGCGCTCGAACCGCACGACCACGGCGGCTCGCGCGGCGTGGTGCAAGTGGTCACGGGCCGCCTCGTTGAGTCCTACGTGGACCGGGGTGATCCCCGCCCGCGCTCGCGGGTGGCCACCAGCGGCGAAACCCTCGACGTGCCTGCGCATCGGATTCACGAGGTGTGGAACCCGGGGCCCGACGTCGCGATCAGCGTGCACGTGTACTCGCCGCCGCTCACTTCCATGGAGTTCTTCGAGCTGGAACGCGAGGGCATGATTGCCGGGTGAGCGCCATCGATCGCATGTTGGAAGACGCGCGCCGCTCGTTGCCGCATCGTCCGACCGCGGATGAGTTGCCGGCCCTGCGGGCGAGGGGCGCGTTGCTCGTCGACATTCGCCCGCTCGGTCTGCGTGAGAAGGATGGCGCGCTCAGCGGGGCCGTCGTGGTCGACCGCAACCAACTCGAGTGGCGCCTCGACCCGACGAGTGACCACCGCTTGCCCGAAGCCGACGACGCTGACCTCGAGATAGTCCTTGTGTGCGACGAGGGCTACGCCTCAAGCCTGGCCGCGGCCACGCTGCAACAACTCGGGCTGCGGAATGCGACCGACCTCGACGGTGGTTATCAAGCAGCACGGATAGCGGGTACGGCCTAACCCCAGGAGGACTCCATATGCCTGACAGCGAGCGCGCCCAGCGCAACGCCGCGATCATCGACGAATTCCGGTCCAACGCGGGTCATGTTGGCGGACCGTTCGAGAACATTCCGCTGTTGTTACTGCACACCACCGGGGCCAAGTCCGGCGCCGAGCGCATCAACCCACTCGCCTACCGCCGCGAGGGGGATGCCTACGTCGTGTTTGGTTCCAAGGGTGGTGCGCCGGTCACGCCCGACTGGGTCCACAATGTCGCCGCCAATCCGAAGGTGACGATTGAGGTCGGCATCGAGACGCACGACGGCGTTGCTCGCATCGCCGATCGCACTGAGCGCGATCCGATCTGGGAGCGGCAGAAGGCGGAGTTCCCCGGGTTCGCGGAGTACGAGAAAGCAGCCAACCGCGAGATTCCCGTGATCGTGATCGACCCGATCGCTTAGACCTGGTCGAAGACCTGACGTAGGCCGTCGAGGAGCCAGGCGTCGTCGGTGGACAAGCCGTGCGCGAACTCACCCCGGTGGCTGAGCCCTTCGATCAGTTCGACGGCGCGGCCCGCGATGCGCGGTCCGTCGGGGGCGGTGCCGTCGTGCACGCGCACGCGGTCGCCCACTTCGACGAGCAACGCCACCGCCGGGTCGGTCGCGGTAACCGACAACACCGCGGTGTTGTGCGAGCCGGTGGTACAGACGAACGCGGGGCTGAGCCCAACCGCGTAACGCAGCACGAGGTCGAGTTCGTCGGCTTCTTCTGCGGGAGCGAGACCGAGCGGGATGAGGATGTCGCGTTCGTGCACCCACCCGTCCCACAGCGCGTGCAGCGCCGCGACGCGCAAGCGGAGGTGACCCGGTGGCGCTTCGGCCAGCACGCCCCACTGCGACGCCTCTACTTGCATCAAGACTTCTTCGAGGTTCGTGGCCTTCTCGACGAACTGCGCCAAGACTTCGGCGGGCGTGAGTGACCGCATGCCGCCGACCATCTGGGCCGGCGTCGCGACGGGATCGAACCCCGCGAGGAAGCGCGTCGGTTCGCCCTTTAGGCCGGCGGCGAAGGACAGCGTCCAGAAACCGTCCGTGCCGATGAGATGGCACACCACGTCCTGCACAGTCCACCCCTCGCAGCGGCTCGGCGCCGCCCACTGTTCGTCGGTGAGCGGTCGCAGTACGTCGGCGAGGCGTCGGCGCTGGCGCACCAGTGGACCGACCGGGTCACCGGTGAACTCGACGTCGAGTACCGGCGCGCCCTCGTAACGGGGGGAGATCTGCATCGCTCGTTTTTACTTCTTGCCGACGGCTTTCGCCGCGCCCTCCAAGAAGACCGAGCGCACCAGGTCGTCGCGCTTGAGCAAGTCGGCGGTGCGGCCGTCGAAGCGCACCTCGCCTTTCTCGAGGAAGTAGGCGTGGTCGGCCAGGGTCAGCGCGACGTTCACCGACTGCTCGACAATGAGGATCGTCATGCCGGCTTCGTTCATCTTGCGAACGGCGGCGAGGAGCTCTTGCACGATCGCCGGCGCGAGGCCGAGGGACAACTCGTCGATCATCAGCAGCTTCGGCTGCAGCAAGAACGCACCCGCGATCGTGAGCATCTGGCGTTCGCCGCCGGACAGGTCGCCGCCGCGCTGCTTGCGCCGCTCCGCCAGCCGCGGGAACAGCCGCATCACGTCGTCGATGCGTCGCTCGAGTTCGCCCGAGTCGCGCCGCAACAGGAAGCCGGCCATCTTCAAGTTCTCTTCGACGGTGAGGCCGGGAAATACGCCCTTACCGCCGGGTGCCTGCACGAGGCCGCGGGCCACGGTGCGGTCGGGTCGTTCCCCGGTGATGAACTCGCCGTCGAACCACACGTCGCCGCCGGTCGGTTCGATCAGGCCGGAGACCGCGTTGAGGATCGTCGACTTGCCCGAACCGTTCGTGCCCAGCAGCGCGACGATCTCGCCTCGCTTCACTTCGAGGTCGACGCCGAAGAGCACCTGCACCGCGCCGTAGGAAACGGTGATGTTGTGACACGACAACAAGATGTCGTCGGCGTGGTGACGATCAAGCGTGCTCGGGTCGCGGCGGTGGATGTCGTCGTCGAGGTAACGCGTCGCCTGGAAGAAGTAGGCCACGCCGCGCAGGAACACCGGCGCCATCACCACCAGCGCCCACCGCATGCTCGCCACTTGACCGATCGCGCCGCCGAGCAACGCGAACGGCAACCCGCAGAGCGCGATCACGCCGCCGACCGCGAACGCGGTCGAGCGCAGTTCGGGTGGCGCTACGAGGGCCGTGATTGCAGCCAGGCCGGGCACGACTAGCGCAAACACTGCGACCACCACGAACAGCGGCAGCATCAGCAGGAAGACGTTGGGTGCGATCGACCCGATGACCAACGCGATGCCGGCGGCCACGCCCGTCCAACACAGCAGGCGCAAGCCTTGGCTCGGTTGGTCGTTGATGCGGTCCTGCATGAGCTTCGTACCGGCGACCGTCGCGATGACGGCAACTACCTGCGCAGTGCCGTTGATCAGACCTCGCCCGCTGGCACCAATGTTGAACTCGTCCTCGAGGAAGAACGGCAGCAGTACTCCAATGCCGAAGACGGCACCGGTGGCCCACGCCCCACCGATCCACTGGTAGCGGAGCGACCGCAGCGCCCACAGTTGGCGCACGGACTCGCGTAGTGGCGGTGTGTCAGGGCTGACCGTCGTTTCGAAACGGCCGCGCTCGGGCTCGGGTAGCCGCAGCGCGATGAGCACGACCAGCACAGTCGGAACGCCGAAGACGAGGAACGGGACGCGCCAGTTGGTGAGGTCGGCGAGCACGCCGGCACCCACCGCGGCGATCACACCGCCGATCGGGTTCGCCAGCGAATGGATGCCGAACACCTTCGTGCGCGACTTCGGCGAGTAGAAGTCGCCGATCAAGCCGTAGTGCACCGGTCCGTTGACGACCTTGCCCATTGACGAGCCGGCGCGAAACACGATGAGCAGTGCCAGCGTCGGCGATACACCCGTAGCGAACGAGAATGACCCCCACGCGGCGGCACCAATGATCGCGATGCGCATCCGGTTCCCGCGATCGGCCGCCGCGGACACCGGCACCGCGATGAGCGGCACCACGAGCGCGGCGATCACGGCGATCGCGCTGAACACGCCGACGCCAACGTGGAAGTCCTTGGCGATGTCGGGCCCGAGCACTTCGAAAATGCGCGTGTCGAATTCGTCCACGGCGTTGAGCATGAACAGCACGACGATCGGCCAGATCGGCTCACCGGCCAGGTAGTCCCGCAAGCGCTTCGTCACGCGCTCTTCTCCACGACTTCGTGCGGATCATTCACAACCGTGGGTGAAGCAACCGCAGAAAGTCGGTCGAGGGAGACGGGGACGACGTCGGGGTTGGGGTCGAGGCCGGTGACGGCGGCCGCGACTTTGTCCCGTACGAAATAGCCGATGCGGGCGAAGCCGCCGGGCAGGAACATGACGAGCGTCAGTACGCCGATGCCGGTGGACAACAGCCCGATGTAGACCGAGATGTTGCTACCGAAGTACGGGATGCCGAGCATGTAGAACGCGCCGATCACGGCACCGGCGATCGAGCCGAGACCGCCGATTACGACCGCGGTGACCAGCGTGAGCGAGCGGACCGGCCCGAAGACCTCACCGTTGGCCGAGCCGACACCGATCGCCCACATGAATCCGGCGAGGCCGGCGAAGGTGCCCGAGATCACGAAGCCGGTGAGCTTGGTGCGGGTGAGGTTCACGCCGAAGGACTCGGCTTGGCGCGCGTTCTCGCGCACCGCGGTCATGTTCCGACCGATGCGGCTCTGTTGCAGACGGCGCGCGATCACCACCGTGATCGCCAGGAAGATGAGCGCGGCGATGTAATACCCGCGGTTGTCGAGATAGGACGGGCGCCGCAGACCCTGACCCGAGCGGAACCACGGCTGCGCGAACAGCCAACCCGACGCGGCCACGCCGAAGCCGAGCGTGACCACTGCGAAGGAGGTGCCCTCGAAACGCAGTGATGGCAGCCCGATCAACAGCGCGCACAGCGCGCCGATGACGCCCGCGGCGAGGAACGCACTCCAGTACGGGAAGTGCGCCATCGTCACCATGCGCGCGCCGAACACGCCCCCGACGCCGGCCAAGCCCCAGTGGCCGATCGACAACTGCCCGGCCCAGCCCGTCAGCATCGTGAGCGAAACCGCGACGACCGCGACCAGGAACACGGTGGCCGTGAAGAACAACGCGGACTGCGTGAGCACCCACGGCATCGCCATCGCGACGGCGGCCAACACCACGACCGAGGCCCGCACGGTCTGGCGCCAGCGAACGTGCTGCAAGATCGCGAGCGGCAACGGGCGGGTGGCCTCGGCGGTGTCCCAACTCGTTTCCTCGTTGGCCGACGTGCGCCGGTATTCCGAGCGGCGCACGTACAGCGCGATGAGCACCGCCGCGAACACGATGAGGTCGGTGATGCCGGCGCGGCCCGTCGACAGGAACACCAGTTGGTCGGCCACGCCGATGGCCAGCCCCGCGCCGAACGCGACGCCGAGGTTGTCGAAGCCGGCGATGGTGGCCCCGGCGAGTCCGCGCATGAGCAACGGCAACCCGATCGCTTCGCTCGACGAGTAGCCGACGATCGGCGCGAGCAGCATGGACGCCACTCCTGACAGCAATCCGGCGACGACCCAGGCGATCGTCGACACGCGCCGCACCGGAATGCCGGCGAGGAGCGCGCGCGAACTGTTCTGGGCCGCAGCCCGCAGCGCGATGCCGTAGGTCGAGCGCCGCAAGAACAGCACCACCGCGAGCGCGACGAGCGGCCCTACGACGAGCGCAATGAAGTGCTGGGGCCGCAGTACGACGCGGCCGAACTCGACGATCGGGTGATCGATGGGGACAGGGAACACGCCGCTGCCGGTGATCAACTCGACGCCCTTGCCCGCCTTGGGCTTGGGCACGATCAGTCGAGCGACGATGATCAGCTGCGAGACGCCCAGCGTCGCGATCAACACGATGAGGCGCGGACTCTTCTCGAGTCGCCGAATTACTCCCTGTTCGATGATCGCCGCCAGCACGCCGGTCGCGGCGAGGCTCGCCAGCAACGCCGGGGCGTAGTTCCAACCCGCGTTGCGGGTCAGGGCCAGCATCACCGCGACACAGAACGCGCCGAGTTCACCGTGCGCGAGGTTGATCACCCGCGTCGACATATAGGTAAGGACGATGCCGACCGCGAGCAACGCGTTGGCCATCCCAATGGCCAGCCCCAGGAGTATGTAATCCATTTACTTTTTTCCTGAGCGATTGATCGCGGCGGCGTCGTCGCCGAGGTAGGAACGCACGACTTCGGGATGGCGGATCACCAGTTGCGGGCGCGCCGGTGGCGATCGTCTTGCCGGTTTCCAACGCGTGCAGTCGGTCCGCCACTGACAACAGCAAGGGCATGTCGTGTTCGATCAGCAGTACCGAGCAGCCGATCGTGTCGCGGATCGTGCGGATCATCGGTGCCAGCGCTTCCGCCTCGCGCTGCGCGATGCCCGACGACGGCTCGTCGAGCAACACGACGCGCGGGCGCCGCGTCAGCAAGCAGGCCAGGTCGACGATGCGGCGCGTCCCGGTCGAAAGTTCGCGCACGAGTTTGTCGCGGTAGGCGTCCAGTCCGAGCAACTCGATCAGCTCAATCGATCGCTGGGTGGCTTCGGCTTCGGCGACACGCGCGCTGCGCAACCGGAGCGCGCTCTCGAGCACTCCGACACCCCGTAACGACAACTCGTTGGCGACCCGCAGCGTGTCGAGCACGGTCATGGCCGAGAACAGCCGCGCGTCTTGGAAACTACGCCCGAGACCGGCCGCGCTGCGCTGAGCGGGGCGCAGGTGCGTCAGTTCCACGCCGTCCAGCCACAACTGGCCGACGGCGGGCACGAACCCGCTCAGCGCGTCGAACAACGTCGTCTTGCCGGCGCCGTTGGGCCCGATGAAACCGAGGATCTCGCCGTCGCCGAGATCGAAGGACACGTCCTCCAACACGTGGAAGCCCCCGAAGGCCACACCCACATTGCGCACGGCCAAGACGCGGGTTTGCATCGACCTATTACATTCTGTGGATGGCGCGACCGCGGGCATCCGCGACCGATCGCCCTTCGGGGGAGAAGCGGGCAGTGAAGAAACAGTCATCGCTGCTCTCGCCCCGCCGCGTAGGCGCGCTCAACCGATCGCGCGTGTTGCGCGCCCTTACGGACCACGGCCCACTGAGTCGGTCCGACTTGGCGCGGGAGGCCGGCGTCACGCGGGCGACGATGGGCACGATCGTGCAGAGCCTGATTGACATCGGTCTGCTCGAAGAACACGAGGCGATCGGCTCGGGTGGTATCGGCAAGCCCGCCCGGCCCGTCTGGTTCGCCCCGGGCGCCGGATTGGCCGTGGCCGCGTCCATGTCGAGCGCCGGCGTTGACGCATGCCTGGTCGACGCCGTCGGCACCGTCCGCGCCCGTCAGTCCGTGCCGTTCGCAGATCGTCAGGACCCAGCTGCGGTGGCCGACGCGGTGGCCAACGCCGTCGCCGGAGCGAGCGACGGCGCCCAACCGGTGGGTGTCGGCGTGGCCGTGCCTGGCCTGTGCGACACGTCGAACGGCGAGGTGCTTGGATCGGGACAGGTGCCGGGTGCGCGCGGGCGCGCCATCGCTGAACGTCTGGCCGCCCAGACAAACCTGCCCGTGATCATCGACAACGACTCGCGCGCGCAGGCCCTGGCCGAGCGCTGGTTTGGCCTCGGCCGCGGGCTTGAGACCTTTGCGTCGGTGCAGACGGGTGACGGGTTGGGCGTGGGCTTGGTGCTTGACGGCGTCATCGTGCGGTCGCGCCGCGGCAGCGCCGGTGAAGTCGGACATACCACCGTGGTGATCGACGGCGATCCATGCGACTGCGGGCTGCGTGGATGTTGGGAGACGATTGCGGCGCTGCCATGGTTGCGGCGCGAAGCGCGCGCCGCGAAGCTGACCGGCGGCAGCGTGATGACGTGCGCGCGTCTCAGTTCGTTGGCCGCCACGGACGCCGCCGCCGCTGACTTGCTCGACCGCTATGCGTTCAACCTCTCGGTCGGCATTGCGAACCTGAACCAAGTACTCAGCCTTGAGACGTTCATCGTCCACGGTGACGTGCTTGGCGGCGGTGAAGAGTTTCGGGTTCGTCTCGAGCGTCACGCCCGCGCACGGTCGTTGACGCGCCTGTCGGTGCGGCGCAGCGAACTCGGCGCGGACGCGGCTCTGCTCGGCGCGAGTGCGCTCGTGTTGAGCGAGACCTTCCGGCTCGTCGAATAGCCCGGCGTTCACAGCTTGACCGCGTCGAGCGCGGTGCGACACAAACGATCGGTCAGGTTGGTGCCCTCGATCACCGAGACCGGGTCGCTGAGCAACCGATCGCCGTCGCGGTGACTGACCGGGTAGTACGCGAAGCGGATACCGAACGCCTGCGTCTCGCTGCGGCGCGCTTCGTACCAGGCCAGCGCCATCGCTCCGACCTCGTCCATCGATACCGGACCGTTCGCCGCGATCAGCCATAGCGCGGCCTGCATGGCGGTGGCCTCGGCCTCCCACTGCGCCAGCCACGGTTCGAGTTCGGTCGCGAGCGCCGGGTCGAGATCAGCGCGACAGCCCGCGGCCAGGAACGCTTCGAGGCGCGTATCGCCGTTGCGCGCGGCGCCGGCCCACTCGACCAACCGGCGGTCGGGTTCGGCGTTGTCCACCCACGAACTGCACGCGCGCGCGATGGGTTCGAGTCCGGGGAACTCGGCGAGCGCGGCTTCCCACGCGTCGTATCTGTCTTCGGTGGGGTTCCGCCAAAAACGGGCGGCCACGGCGAGGCCGATGCGGCTCGCGAGCGGGCGGTGCATGAAGTTCACCACGGCGCCCGATGTCGCGCCGACGAACGACGCGTCGCGCGACGGATAGGGCCCGAGGTGCATCACGTGGGCCATGCCGCCGTCGTTGACGGGGAAGTTCTCGCCGAACAGCAGCTTGCGGCCGAGTGCTTCGCTCAGGCCAGTCGCGTCGGCGCCGGTCAACCTCGGGCTCACGATGCCGGTGCCCGTCCACACGATGTCGACCTCGGGCGGCAACGCATCGGCGAACGCGCGCAGGTAGGTGCTGGGCTCACTCGCGGCATAGTCGACCGGGCAGGTGAACCAGCGGGCGTCGGGTCCGATGCGTTCGAACGCAGTGGCGACGGCTGCACCGTGCGACGCGCCGACCGCCGCTCCTTCGCCGGGCACGTCATCCCACGCGACGGCGAGGCCGCGCACGCCAATCTTGTGCCACGCCTCGAGCTTCGCCGTGAGCGTGTCGACTTCGGACGGGTCGTCGAGACGCCAATCGAGACCCGGGTTCATTGTCAGGCCGAGTTCGAGTCCGGCGTCCTGGCATACCGCCACAAGCTCGGCGAATCGGGCCATTTCGTCCGCCGGATACGGCTCACGCCAGCGGTCGCGGGCGTACGGATCGTCCTTGGGTGAATACGCGTAGGCGTCGTATTCATGGGCGCCCAGCCACTGCACCAGCTCGACCCGCTCGGCGTGCGCGAGCGGCGGCCCGTAATAGCCCTCGAGGGCCGCCAGCCAGGGGCGCGTCACTGGACAAAACGAATTAGGATGAAGTACATACTTAGTCAGATGATCCCGGGGACGCAACTGAGCTGCGTGGAGATCGGGGGCAGCAGCATCGAGACGGTGCTGTTCGGTCCCGACGGCTCCGTTCAGCGCGTCGACGGCGCGGTCCGTCCCGAGGGTTCGCGGCTCGCGATCGCGTCGCCGGGGCTAATCGGAGGCGACCGCGTGCTCGGTGCCGCGAACCTCGGTTGGTTCGACGTAAACCCGGCCGAGGTACTGGCGTTGGGCGAGACGGCCGAGGTCCTCTTGAACGACGCCGAAGCCGCCGCGCTCGGTGAGTCGGCGCTGCGCGACGGGGTCGACCTCGTATTCATCTGTGTCGGTACGGGCGTGGGCGGCGCGGTGGTGTCCGGCGGACAGGTCGTCGCCGGGAACCTGCTCGGCCACATCGATGGATTTTCGGACAAGGCCTGCTCGTGTGGACGGGTCGGTTGCCTCGAGACCGTCGCCGCGGGTTGGGCGCTGCCCGAGCCGCTGAGCGCCGACGACGTCGACCGCATGGCCATGGCGATTGCGTCCGCGCTCGCGGTTGAAGCGAAAGCCACCGAGCGGCTTGTCGTGCTCGGCGGCGGCATCGCCCGCCGCTACCCGCGGCTGTGCGAACGCCTGTCGGCAAACGCGCCGTCGCGTCGCGTCGAGTCGAGCATGGCGCCCGAGGGTTACAAGTCCGCGGCCGCGTGGGGCTTGCGTCAGGCCCTCGAGGGTTCGTCGGTCATGCAGTCGTGAACCGATTCGACCGGTCCACGTCCTGGTTGCGCAGCGCGCAGGGCACCAAGGCGCTGTTGATCACGGTCGTGTGTTTGATCGTGTCAGGCCTGTCCTCGATCGGCCAGATCAATGCCGAGAATCGCAACGTCTCCGGCGGACGTATCTCGACCGACCTGGCGCTGCCGAACACGTCCACGTCGTTGGAGCCCGACGCGACCTCCACCACGACGATTGACGGGCTGGCCCCCGGTAGTACCGCTGTGCCCGGCACAACCGGCTCGACGAGTGGCGTCACGAAGGGCGCGTTCGGGCATCAGCCCGTCCCCAGCTACGGCCTCAAGACGCAAGGTGTCACCGACAAGGAAGTCAAGGTCGGCCTGACCTACAACGTGTCGGGCTGCGGCGATTCGGGGGCGCTGTCGGCTGCCCTCGGCGAGGGCGTCACCGGTGACCCGGAGAAGGCGTTCAACGCGTTCGAGCGCTACGTCAACGACACGGGCGGGGTGAACGGACGCAAGTTCGTCCTCGACATCGCCGACGACGGCTCGGGTGGTTGCCCTGAGAAGGCCACCGCGGCGGCGGTGAAGCTGGTCGACCAGGACAAGGTGTTCATGGTGATCCCCGGGATTAACGAGGTCTCGGACTACTCGATCGCCAAGAAGATTCCGACGCTCACCGGGCGCGAGGATGACGCGTCGCTGAAGGCGTTCGGGCCCAACGGCATCGGCCTGTACGGCATTCAGTCCGCGTTGACCGCGTGGTCGAGCTTCGCCGCGTACTACTTGAACAGCAAAGCGAACGTGCCCTGCCTCGTGCATCCTGAAGAGCCGGTTTGGAACGCAAACGAGACCACGCTCAACAGAATGCTGGCCCAGTACGGCATCACGTTCAAGAAGATCCTGCGTTACAACGAGGACGTTTCCACCGCGCAGCAGCAGGCGAGCACTGGCGTCGCGCAGCTCAAGGCCGCGGGTTGCAACCAAGTGTTCTTCATGGCCTACAACCCAATCGCGCTGATCTTCTTCACGAGCGCGGCGAGCGAGGGCTTGTGGTTCCCCGACGTTGGACCTTCACGTCGTACACGGCGCTGATCGACTCGGAGCTGGCCGGCGGCCTGATGAACCAGAAGCAGTGGTCGAAGGCGATCGGCCTGTCCTACCGCGTGCCCGCCGGGCACCACCCGGCCGAGGGCAACTGCAAGCGCATCTATCAGCGCTACTACCCAAACGACGGCGCCGGCGACGACGCCGCGGCCACCCAACTCGCCTGCGCGTTGATCCTGCCCGCGGTCGAGATGATGCGGCGCGGCGAACGGCTCACGGGCCAACTCACGGCGGACTCGGTGGTGGTCGGCGCCGACGCGATTACGAACGACTTCTACTTCGATGCCACGGTTCCGATGGACTGGTCGATGCCTCTGGGCGGCCCGTACAAAACCAAGGCGATGGACGACTGGACCGTTGTGAAGTGGAACGCCGAGCGGAACTACTACGAGTTCCCGAACTTCCCGCTGTACTGGAAGAAGTTCGGTCCGAACCGAAGCGGCGGCGTCGACCTCCGCCCACAATTCAAGAAGGCGTCATGACCAAGCGGCGGCTGAATCTCTCACGGGGCATCGGATTCCTGGGGGAGGAAGAAGCCGCCGCCGTAGCCGAGGTCCTCGCGTCGCACACCTTGTTCCGTTACGACGCCCCGCTGGAAGACAGTCGGGTCGCCCGTTTCGAGGCGGCCCTGCAAGCGCGCGTGGGGGTTGACCGCGCGGTCGCCGTCTCGAGCGGCACCGCGGCGCTGCGTACTGCGCTCGCTGCGTTGGGGGTGGGCTGCGGCGACGAAGTGATCGTGCCCGCGTTCACGTTCATCGCCACGGTGAACGCGGTGGTCACGTTGGGCGCCGTCCCCGTGTTCTGCGAGATCGACGACACCTTGAACATGGACGCGACCGATGTGGCGGCGAAGTTGTCTTCGCGCACTGTCGCGGTAATGCCGGTTCATCTTGAAAACGTCGCGGCGGATATGGACCGCATCATGGATATATCTGAGGGCGCGGGCGTGCCCGTGATCGAAGACGCGGCGCAGTCACTGGGCGCGACGTACAACGGTCGTTCGGTCGGGTCGTTCGGCGCGTTCGGGTGCTTCTCGTTGCAGGCGGCGAAGAACGTCACGTCGGGCGAGGGCGGCGCGGTGGTGACCAACGACGAGGCGCTGGGGTTGCGCGCCGCGCGCTACCAGGACCAGGGCGGCCAGTTCATTACGCAGCACGGCCGGTCGCGGGGCGGCGAGTTGGGTGTGCCCTTCGTCGGCGAGAACCTGCGCATGACCGAGATCGCGGGAGCCATCGCGGGCGTGCAGCTTTCGCGGCTCGACCAGTTCGTGGCCGCGACGCGTGCGAACGCCGCCGCGATCGAAAAGGTGGTCGGCGACGTCGACGGCTTGACGCCGCGGCGCCGTCCCGATGCGGACGGTTCCGTGGGTACGTCGCTGACGTGGTTCGCGCCGAGCGCGGAGGTCGCCCGCTCGTTCGTTTCCGCGCTCCGCAAAGAAGGCGTGCCCTCGGCGCAGATGTACGAAGGCAAACCCACGTACGCGACGCCGGCGATCCTCGAACGGCGCACGGCGAGTGGCAAAGGTGGACCGTGGAACTGTGCCGAGCACCCCACCGACATCAAGTACGAACTCGGTATGTGCCCGCAGACTGAAGACCTGGTGTCGCGGTCGGTCACGGTCGGCGTAGGTGCCCAGTTCGGCGCCGACGACTGCGACTACGTCGCCGCCGGCATCCTCAAGGTCGCCGGAGAGCTGCTGTGAGGGTCCACGCCGGCGCCGCGGTCGAACTGATCACGCCGAAGCTGCCTGTCCGGCTGGCCGGCTACGGCGCCCGCAAGCACGCGGCCGAAGAAATCGCGGACGAGCTGACGGTGCGGGCGTTGTCGCTCGCGTCCCCCGAGGCGCCAGCCGAGCCCGTCTGCATGCTGATCTTCGACGTGTTGTCGTTGGACCGCACCTGGTCGCGCCCGATTCGCGACGCGGTCGCGCGCGATCTCGGCGTCGGCATCGAGCGCGTAATGACCACGTGCATTCACACCCACGGCGGGCCGAGTTGCCAGCCCGGCACCGAGGCCCTCGGCTGGACGGTGCAAGACGGTTACCGCGAGTTCCTGATCGAGCAGGCGCGGTCCGCCGCGCGCGCCGCGGCCGCGAACGCGGTGCCTGCCGAGCTGCGCATCGCGCGCGGCGCGTTGCCCGATGGTGTCGGCATGAACCGGCGCCACCGTGAGTGGAGCCCGGCGTTTGTCGCGCTCGACGTGGTGCGGTCCGATGGAGCGGGCAGCGTGGCGACGATCGGCAACTTCGGCATGCATCCCGTCGTCACCGGGCCCGAGCACTGCGTGGTCAACGTGGACTGGGTCGGGCCCTTCCGCGACGCGCTGGGCGAGGCGCGCGGGGGTGTGCCGATCTTTCTGCAGGGCTGCGAGGGCGACATCAACCCGTCCAACACGCAGTGGGAAGTGCCCGCGGGCGAGGCGTTGAAGGCCGCCGCGCTTTTGGGCGAGCGGATGGCCGGCTCGATCAATGCGGCACTGTCTGGTGCCGTGCCGGTGACCGGTGACGGCATCCGCGTGTGGTCGCGCAACGCGTCGGTGCCCGTGGGCACCACGGTGCTGACCACGCTGTCGCGTATGCGCAAGCGCATGGACATCGAACTACTCGAGTGGGCCTTCGGCGACGAGCACGTCGTGGGCGTACCGGGTGAAGCCACGCAGGGCATGCAGGCGCGCATCGAAGCCGCGCGCAGCATGAAACCGCTGTTCGCGGGCTTCACACCGTCGTGGCACGGCTACCTGCCCGACCCGTTCCGCATGGGCTACGAGGAGTCGATGAGCCTCGGCCGCCACGCCACCGACACGATCGCGGCCGCGCTGTCGACGCCACCCGACCAGCCGATCACGCACGCCGCGGCCGGCGCGCCCGAGAACGCGGACGTGCGCGAACTCGACACCACCCGTGGTCGTGTCGAAGTAGCGCTCGTCGGGGATTCGGGCCCGGCGGTACTGATCATCCACGGCACGCCCGGCAACTACTTGCAGGCGTTGCCGCTCGGTCACGACCTTGGTGGCGAGCACCGCGTGATTCTGCCGTCGCGTCCGGGCTACGGGCGTACGCCAATCACGTCGGGTCGCAGCCCCGCCGAACAAGCCGCGCTCTACGCGGCCACGCTCGACGCGCTCGGCATCGAGCAGGCCGCGATCATCGGCATTTCGGGAGGCGGCCCGTCCGCCGCCGCATTTGCCGCGCACTTCCCCGAGCGGTGCTCGGCGCTGGTGATGGCGTGCGCCCTCGCGCCGCACCTGTTCCCTGTCCCCCCGAAGCTGCGCGTCGCGCTCGCGGTGCCGTACCTATGGGAGACGGTCGGCACCATCGGGCGCATCGGCGCGCGGCGCAAGCTACGTTCGGGCGCCGCCGAGGCCGACTTGCGTAAGGACCTCACCGACGCCGAACTGCGTTCGCTCGACGAGGACGCCTCGATCCGCGAGAACCTCATCGCATTCGCCCGCAGTCACGCCGACTCGCCGGCGCCCTGGGTCGGCTTTCGCAACGATGCCGACAACATCATCGTGTCGGGTCGCAGTGGCCCGGCGGACTATTCGACTATCACCGCGCCGACGCTGGTGATGGCGGGCGACAGCGACACGGTCGTCGACATGAACCAGGCCGAGTACTGGGCCCGAACCATCCCCGGCGCCCGGCTGCAGGTGATCAAGGGCGGCGGCCACGCCTTCCTGCTCACCCGCCGCCTGCAGTCCATCCCCGTCCTGATCTCGCATCTCACCGCCGCCCTCAGCGACCCCGGCAAATACGACTGACCTTTTTTCATTCTTGTAACCGTCAGTAGCAAAAACCCCCGCCGGGCCACTACAAGATTGGCGAGGGCGCCCGTTTTGTCGCGTTGCGCAGGGTGTCGCGCACGATCCGCAGGAACTCCTCCGGGCGGCGGACGGGGATTTCCCACCAGATCCGCCGGACGGTCCAGCCGAGCCCGCGTAGCAAGTGATCGCGGGCGTCGTCTTTCGCTCGGACATCGGGCTGGAGGTGGGCGTCGCCGTCGATCTCGAAGTTGACCATCACATCGAGATACGCGATATCCATTTCGGTAAGCAGGATGCCATCGTCGTCGTAGATCCGGTGTTGCAACGTCGGTTCTTCGAAGCCGTGCTCTCGAAGCAACGAGACCGCCATCAGCTCGCTATCCGTATCGGTGACTTCATCGTTGGCGGCACCGACGCCGATCACGTGTCGCATGCGCCGGATCCCGTGACGCCCGCGCCGAGCGTGCGAGGCCACACACACGATCAGGTCATGCCAGGTGACGAGTTCGAGTCGACGCGCCTGTTCGACGTTGCGCGCGAGCGCTAGCGGCCCCACGTAGCGACCGAGATCCAGGAGCGTGCACGCCGGATCTGTCGTCGGGATGCCGTCTCGCATCACGGTCTTGCATTTGCCCAAGTCTTTGCTCGTGTGGACCCGGACGTCCTTGGCGTGAAAGGCCCGTCCCCTTGGGATGGAAATTTCGACCGGCGCGTTGGGGAAGCCCCAACCGTGCAGACGCACCGCGCACATGTACGAGGCGACGGCGCCTTCTCCCGCCGCGAAGATCGCCGCGAGGACCCGCGCCGCGTATGTCCAAGGCACTCCGGCGATCCGGTAGACACCTTCGTACACCTGCTCCCATCGTCCCGACTCGACACGGGACATCGCTAAATGCTTCGAACCGCCCGCTGCGATGACGTCGTCGAGCGTGATGAGTGAGTGCTGCTTCACCGCAACTGCGGCGAGTGTTCGATCGATGTTCTTCATCGAACCGTCCTTCAGCTTGCAGAGACTGAAGGGGGAAGCGGTGCGACGACTCTGGCTGGCCGGCCCAACGCCGTCAACCCTTCATTCTTGTATCGGCGGTCCGGGGGTTTTTGCTACTGAGGGTTACAAGAACGAAAAAGCAACTACGCGACCCGAACGGCGTGATCGGCGTGGGGCGGTCCGAATCGATCGGGATGCAAGATCGACGCCATCACTTCAACGCCGTCCACCACACGCGGCCCGGGCCGCACGAAGTGCGCGTCGGCGTCGACCGCCCACACCTCTGCGTTCGGGGGGAGATTGCCGTGCGCAAGCGTGGCGGCGGCGATGTCGGCCGCCGCGTCGAGGTGGTACCCGCACGGCGCGACCACCACCACCTCGGCGGGTGCCGTGGCGACGGTCGACCACTCGATCCGCTGCGAGTCCTTGCCCGGATGCGCGAGCAGCGGCTCGCCGCCGCCGAGCGTCACGAGGTCGGGCACCCAATGGCCCGCCGAAAATGGTGGGTCCGTCCACTCGAGGATCAACGTTGGGCGGCGGCGAACCCCCCGCACATCGGATGTCACGCGCAGCAACCGCTCGCGGGCATCCTCGATCACTCCGGCCGCCGCGTCGCGCGCATCGAGCACCGATCCGACACGCTCGATCGTGCCGAGCACGTCCTCAATGGAACGCGGGTCGAGCGTGACTACCTGCGCGGTGCATCCGAGGAAGTCGAGCGCCTCGTCGACTTTGTCGACGTCGACGGCGCACACCGCGCACAGGTCCTGCGTGAGAATCACTTGGGCATCGAGGTCGCGCAGCGCGTCGGCATCGAGGCGGTACAGGTCCTCGCCCGCGGCAATGCGTTCGGTCACGACGCGATCGATCTCAGCCGGCGTGAGCCCCTCGGGCAATGCCGAGGTAGATACGACCCGCCGCTGCCGGGCCGCGGCGGGGTAGTCGCACTCGAAGGTGACGCCCACCAGGTCGTCGCCGCGTCCGATCGCAAACACGATCTCGGTTGCCGACGGCAATAGGGACACGACGCGCACGGCAGGATCGTACGAAATCGTGCGGGTTACCTTCGTGACATGACAGTGAAGTTCGGCACGCCCAAGGGCCGTTGGGTCATTGCGGGCACCGCGCTCGGGTCGGGTGTCGCGTTCCTGGATGGCACCGTCGTCAACATCGCGTTGCCCGCGATTGCCGACGACTTCCATACTTCGCTCGCCGGCCTGCAGTGGACCGTCAACGCGTACCTCGTAATGCTGTCGGCGCTTCTGCTGCTGGGCGGAAGCCTCGGCGATCACTACGGCCGCCGCCGCATGTACGTGGTGGGCCTCATCGGTTTCACCGCCGCGTCGTTGCTGTGCGGCGTTGCCCCGAACACCCCGTTCCTGATCGGCGCCCGGGCGTTGCAGGGCGTGGGCGCGGCGCTGCTCGTGCCCGGCAGCCTGTCGATCATCGCCGCGTCCTTCGACCATCGCGATCGTGGCGCCGCGATCGGCGCGTGGTCGGGTCTCGCTGGGGTGTCGACGGCCCTCGGGCCGTTCCTCGGCGGCTGGCTGATCGAGGCTGCGAGTTGGCGTCTGATCTTTCTCATCAACGCACCGTTGGCGGGCGCCGCGATCGCGATCGCGTTGCGCCACATTCCCGAGTCGCGCGCGCACAAAAAGCGACCACTCGACATCCCCGGCGCGCTCGTCATCACAGTGGCGCTAGCCGCGCTCAGCTACGCCGCGATCGACCACGCCGGTACCGACAGCGTCATCGCCGGCGTTCTGGGCGCGTCCGCCTTTGTCCTGTTCCTGGTGATCGAGCAGCGCACGCAGTTCCCGATGATGCCGCTCGGCCTGTTCCGGAACCGTCAGTTCGCGGGCGGCAACCTCGTGACGCTGGCCGTGTACGCGGCGCTCAGCGGGTCGCTGTTCCTTGTCACCCTGCAACTTCAGCGCACCCTCGGCTACTCACCGCTGCGCGCCGGCGCGGCCACGGTGCCCTTCACCGTTCTCATGCTCACGCTGTCGTCGGCCGCTGGCCGCGTGGCCCAGCGCATTGGCCCCCGTCTCCCCATGACAATCGGTCCGCTGTTCGTGGCCGCCAGCCTGTTCTGGTTCAGCGCCGTCGACCGGGGCAGCACCTATCTCGGCACCGTTTTTCCCGCGGTCGTCTGCATGGGCTTGGGCATGGCGATAACCGTGGCGCCGCTCACCGCCGCCGTGCTGGCGGACATCGACGACGAATTCACCGGCGTCGGTTCCGGCATCAACAACGCGGTGTCGCGCTTCGCCGGCCTGCTCGCGGTCGCCGCGCTCCCGGCCCTCGCCGGCATCAACGCCGGCGCGTCGCTCGAAGAAGGCCTGCGTCAGGGCTACGCCCGCGCCATGGTCATCTCGGCGGTCGTTTGCCTCGCGGGTGCCGCGATCGCCTTCGCCACGATCCGCACGGTCGTCGGGGGTAAGACAGGCACATGACAGACCTAAAGGTTCGCGATGAGAAGGCGCACAGCCGATTCGTTACCGAAGTCGAGGGTCGCGCCGCCCGGCTCGAGTACCGGCAGAACGCCGACCGCCTGATCCTCGTGCACACCGAGGTGCCCGATGAACTCGAAGGCCACGGCATTGGTGGCGCGCTGGTGCGGGCCGCGCTTGACCGCGCCCGAGATGAGGAACTCACGATCGTGCCGTGGTGCGAGTTCGCGCGCGGTTGGCTCGAGAAGCACCCCGACGAAGCGGCCACTGTCGAGATCGACTGGGAATCGCAGCCGTAAGGTACGACCATGACGCGTCTCGGCTACCAGATCCCGAACTTCAACTATCCCGGAGTGGATCCGTCCGGCCTCTTTGAGGCCGTGGCCGCGCAAGCCCGGGCGGCGGACCGGTCGGGCTTCGACACGGTGCTCTTGATGGACCACTTCTACCAACTACCGATGCTGGGCCCGCCCGAGAACTACATGCTCGAGTGCTACACGACGCTCGGCGCGTTGGCCCGCGAGACGAAGAACGTGCGGCTCAGTTCGCTCGTCACCGGCAACACGTACCGCAACCCCACGCTGCTGGCCAAGATCGTCACCGCGCTCGACGTCGTTTCGAATGGCCGCGCCCAACTCGGGATCGGCGCCGGTTGGTTCGGGTTCGAACACGATGCGCTCGGCTTCGAATTCGGCACGTTCACCGACCGCTTCGAGAAGCTGGAGGAGGCCCTGCAAATCATCCTGCCCATGCTGCGCGACGAGCGCCCGTCGCTCGACGGCAAGCACTACAAGGTGAAGGACGCGATCAACCAGCCGCCGCCGGTGGGCCGCATCCCGGTGATGATCGGCGGGTCGGGCGAGAAGAAGACGCTGCGCATGGTCGCCCAATATGCCGATGAGTCCAACCTCACGTCTCCGTACGACCAGCTGCCGCACAAGCTCGAAGTGCTGGCCGGCCACTGCGAGCGACTCGGCCGCGACCGCAAAGAGATCACGCTGAGCCAACACCTCAACGTGGTCATCGCGAGTTCCCACGACGACGCTTACAAGAGCATCGTGGAGTTTCTCGGCGGACGCGGGATGGACATCGAGTCGATGGACGAGGCCACGCGCACTCAGATCCTCAACATGCTGATCTGGGGCGACGACGACGAGGTGGGCGAGAAGCTCACCAAGGTGCTCGAACTCGGTGCCGAGGGCATCACGTTCTCGCTGCCAGGCAACGGTTGGGACCCCGACCGCGTCGAGCAGGCCGGACAGGTCGCGGCGAAAGTCTTCGGCCTTTAGGCGTTACAGGCCGGCCAGGCGGCGCGGCCGGCGCTGATGGTCACGTCGACCTGTTTCTTGCCGGGCTGGGCCCGCAACTTCAGCAACCGATCGCCGGGCTGGGACAACGCGCACGCGTTGCGGACCGTCACGCGGTAGCCGTTCGCGTACTGCAGGTCTGACAGATAGATCTCGGTCGGCGCCGGCGACGGACGGGTCGCGTAGGTGTACGCGAAGTCGCCATTGGACGCGTCATAGGTCATCGCCATCGGCCAGCCCGCGGTCGCACGCGGGTACGTGCGCACGAGCTGCTTGCCGAGGTCGCCGGTGAACGGATCGGGCTTGGCGCCCTTCGGTCCGAACGAGCTCGCGTAGTGCCAGTACTGCCAACCGATGAACCGCTTGTCCACGCGCGGCATTGTGCGCGCCATCACCGCGGGATCGTTCGTGCCGCCGAACTCGCTCAGGAGGGCAGGTAAGCCGGTGCGTCGCTCGAATACGTCGTAGTTCCCGTAGGTGATGTTGTGCTGCTGATCGCACCCGCCCTTCAGGGCGGCCGGCGTGCCCGAGTAGACGGACAGTTCGCTGAAACCGCAGTAGTCGTGGAACGAGAACACGATGCCCTCGCCCGCCTTCGGCGTGAACGGCTCGGTGCCGATGTAGGACTGGATCAGCGTGTTCCACAGCGTGTGTGGCTCCCAGAACACCAGCGCGCCGGGGTCACCCGCGTGGAACGCATCGGTCAACTTCTGGTGCATGGCCTGGTACACCCGGTCGAAGCCGGGGCAGCCGAGAGGAATGCACGTCGGAGACGCCAAGCCGGGCCACGGCTCGTTGAGTACCTCGTAGCCGAGGACAGACTGGTCGCCGCGCAGCTTGGTTGCCAGCGCGGTAAAGGCGCGGCCAAGCATGTCGCCCACGCCGTTCTTGTTCGACCAAAACGCGGTCCACGACATGTTGAGCGACAGCATCGTGGCGCTGTTGAGCGGCCATCCCGCGTCGTACTCGTAGGGTCCGGGTTTCCGGGCGACGGCCCACGCCGGGAAGCCATTGCCTCCCTTGAAGATCTGGCTCATCGAGTCCTGGTGGTTGTCGATGAGCACGCGGATGCCCTGCGCGCCCAGCAGGTCGACCACCGTCTTGACGCGGTCGAGGTACGCGCGATCGACGCGACCGCGGGTCGGCATGAGGCCGGCGAACTCGACTCCGAGTCGCACGGTGTTGAACCCGTGTTTGGCCAAGAGCGCGGCGTCGAGCGCGTTCAGGGTGAATCCGTCGTTCAACTCCATGAACGGAGCTTCCTTGTCGACGTTGTTCACGCCGTGCAGCAACACCACCCGTCCCGCGCTGTCAACCAGCCAACGACCTTCCGTGTGCAGGCGCGCGGACGACGGATCGGTGGCGGCGGAAGCGACGCTGGCGAAGGACAACAGCGATGCGGCCACGATGACCGCGAGGGCGAGACGACGCACGCCGCACACGGTACGGCTTAGGACGCCTCCCACACCGACTCGACGGACTGCTCGGGCCGACGCTTGCCTTGTTCGGCTATGTCGTCGAGCGCCCGCATGTCTGCCTCGGTGAGCGGCGGTTGCACGATGCTGCGGGGCCACAGCTGGCGGGCGCGCACGACGTTGATCTCCGCGGCGTACAGCGCGAGTTGCGCGCCGAGGTACAGCCACGAAATCAGCCCGAGGACTGAAGCGAAGTATCCGTACACCTGCGAGGCATGGCGCAGGTTGTGGCCGACGAGCAACGCGCCGAGCACTTGGAGCACGGACCAGCCGACGCCGCCGAAGATGGCGCCGGGCAGGAGGGTGCGGGTACCGATTGACGGTGTCAGCACGCGGAACGCAATCACGAACAGGCTGATGTTGATCGCGACGGTGCCGAGCGGGATCGACGCGCGCGTGCCGATGCCGCCCGGCGCGAGCGTGGCAACCGACAGCAACGCGGTGGTCAAGCCGAGTCCGAGCCCGAGCGCGCCGATCAGACCGAGCCCGCGGACCAGCCGCGGCAGGAACCCGGGTCGGTGCTCGCCGGGAATGTTCCACACCTCAGCCATCGCGTACTGCGCGGCCTGGCTCAAGCCCATCGCGCCCCAGATCAAACCGAGCCCACCCACGATGAGCGCGATCGAGTTACCCCGCAGCGGGTGCACCGACTTCACGAGTTGGTCGCCGACTATCGGGAAGTCGCGCAAGGCCGAAGTCATGATCGACGTGCGGATGGAACTGTTCTTGTCGATGACGAAGCCGAGCACGGTCGTCATCAGCAGCAACAGCGGGAAGACCGCAATGAAGGCGTTGTACGTCATGAGGGCGGCGAGCGAGCCCCCACGGTCGTCGCCGAACTTCTTGACCACACCGAAGACGAAGGCCAGCGGCCGACGTTCCTGCTGAAAACAGTCGACCCGGCGGACCAGCCGCTCAGCGGCGTTCATAACTACAGGGTGTATCGGGTTGCGAGCTTGGCGGCCAACTCGGCCGCCAGCGCTTCGCTCGCGAGGTCGCATTGCAGTCGGTCGAACGAGAGAAGTTCGATCACTGCGCCAACGCGCTCGCCGAGGACGATCGGAAAGGCGCCACCCGACTTCACACCGTGGAGGGTGAGCACGCGGCCCAAACCTTTCCAACCGCGCCGCGGGATGGAATCGGTCCACACCGGGGCGCCGGTACGCAGCGCCGCGGCCGTCAAGTAGGTGCCGTCGCCACCCAGGCGGAACAACGCGCTGGCCAGCTCGCCATGGCTGATCGCGTCCTCGCCGAACAGCTTGCCCAGCGGTGACAGCGGTTCGCCGGGAGCCGACGCGTAGAGCGCGTGGGCCAAGAGGTCGGGGCGTCCTTCACACAGTTCAAGACAGGCTGCCGCCACCGCGTCGCGCAGCGTGGGGGCGCGCACTATCGCCAACTCGGATGCGGAGGGCGCGTCCTGCAGACACAACGCCTCGTCGGTGGATGTCGCGGGCGTCAGCGTCGAAGACATGCCCACTGCTACCCCCGCCCCACGGCGGGTAACCGTGGATTTCAGGAGGGCGGATCGACCAGGGTGAGCACGGCCGGCTCGCCCGCGGGCCGCTCATCATTGAGTCTTTCGAGCACGTCAGCGTCTTCCATGCTGGCCGACGGGCCGTAGCCCACCACCAGCACGCCCGCCATTGAGCACCACGGGCAGGTCACGACGCCGACCATGGCGCTGTCGGCGGGGTCGCTCGGGCCTTCGGCCCGTGCCATTGCGTTCACCGTGACCGAGGCGGCGTCGCTGACCGTGCGGCAGGCCCCGCAGCGCACGCCACCGCCCTCGACCACGGAAAACGACATCACGAACCCCTGTTGTTCGTACTCAGCGACGATCTCCGTAACCGTGGTGGCGTCCGGAACGTGCACTTTGTCGGATTTCGAGGGGCCGTGCGTCATAGCAAGCCGATACCCGTCGCCCCGCGCCGCGAACCCGTTTATCGGTCAGGCGCCCGGGTACGGCCTTTTCATGAAGAACACGGACGAAGTAAAGGGCCGCATCAAGGAAGCCGCCGGTGACCTCACCGACAACGACCGCCTGAAGCGAGAGGGCAAAACCGACCGCTTCGCGGGCCAAGCGAAGGACGTAATCGGAGACGTAAAAGAAAAAGCCGAAAATGTGGTTGACGCTCTGAAGGACCGGGTACATGAAGTTTCGAGCCGGGATCGCTAGCCCCAGCGTCCCGGACACCAAAACCAAATAAGACTGCTCGGGGTGGGTCCCGGACCGCCCCGCCCCGCATCCGCCCCGAGCAATTTTGAACCAATCCCCCTCGTGCAAACGAGGGGGATTGGTGTTTTTGGGCCGGAAAGTCGGGGCCGGAAGCTCTAGACCTGGGGTTTTACGGAGCCGAGGCGGCCGAGGGCCTCGCGGAGGAGCCGCGAGACGTGAACCTGGCTCACACCGATCCGGTCTGCGATCTCGCTTTGGGTGAGGTCCTCGAAGTACCGGAGGTACACGATCGAGCGCTCCCGCTCGGGCAGCTTTTCCATGAGTGCCCGGACCGTCACGCGGGCCTCGATGTTGGCGTAACCCATTTCTTCTTCGCCCAGCAGCCGGTCCTCGCGTGACTCGCCCTCGCCGTCGGGCGCTGACAGCGCACCGGGCTTGTACGCCGCACCCGCTTCCATGGCCTCGACGACTTCTTCGTCCGAAACTCCGAGGTGCGCGGCCAGCTCGGGAATCGTGGGCCCACGACCCAGGGCGGCGTGGAGTTCGGCGACGGCCGGTGAGACGCGTAGGTGGAGTTCTTTGATCCCGCGCGGCACCTTGACCGACCACGTTTTGTCCCTGAAGTGCCGTTTGAGTTCACCGAGGATCGTCGGAGTGGCGAAGCTGCTGAACGCGGCGCCCTGTTGGGGGTCGAACCGCTCAACTGCACCGACCAGCGCCATGCTCGCGACTTGGATCAGGTCTTCGAGGGGCTCGCCGCGGTTCTCGAACCGACGCGCGAGCGCGACGGCGAGGCCGGTGTACCGCTCGACGATGCTGTTCCGGACCGACTGCGCACGACTTTCCGTGTACTCGCGGAAGAGCTCGTCCTCGTCCTCTCGGTCGATCACGTGTCGTTGGCGCGGTGGCCGCGGAACATCGTGAATTGAATTTCCGTGCCATCCACGTCGTAGCGGTGCGTGTCGACCACGGCATCCAGGACTTGTTCGCTGAGTTCGTCAGGCTCCAGTGGCGGTGCGCCGGCGTTTACGGGTACGCGCCCGCTCACCGTGAGGCCGGCGCCGTCGCCCCGCAGTGAAAGCGTGAGCTCGGCCCCGGGCACCGCGCACGCGATGACGTTGCTGCACAGCTCAGACACCGCGATGCGCACGTCCTCGATCGCGTCGTACTCGAAGCCGATCTTGCCGGCGAGCGCGGTCGCGGTAAGGCGCGCGTAGCTGATGTGGTCGTTGGTCGCCGACACCGTGAGGGTGACGGACGCGGTTGTTTCGACTTCGGCGTTAGCCATGCTTTGCACCGTATCGCCCTCCATGAGAAACCATGGCCACTCCTACCCACCTGCGGTTTCGCCGCAAACCTAAGGGGGTAGCGCTCGCATTACATGAGCAACGCCATCTCATATGTGCGTGATGACCAACCGGGAATCGCCCGCCGCGGCACCAAGCGGTTTCGGTACGTCGACTCCCGCGGTCGCGAGGTCAGCCAAGCCGAGCGCCGGCGCATCGAGGCGCTCGCCATTCCGCCCGCCTGGACCCACGTGTGGATCTGTCCAGATCCGTCCGGCCACATCCAGGCCACGGGGCGCGACGCCCGTGGTCGCAAGCAATACCGGTACCACGCCGCGTTCCGTTCGCGGCGGGAGAAGGCGAAGTTCCGTGATCTGGTCCCCTTTGGCGAAGCGCTGGGCAAGCTGCGCGCCCGCGTCGACGCCGACCTGCGCCAGCCGCAACTCTCGCGCGAGCGCGTGCTGGCCGCGGTGCTCTCGCTCATGGAGCAGACCTATGTGCGGGTCGGGAATCACGGCTACGCCCGACAGAACAAGACCTACGGCCTCACGACGCTGCGGGCCCACCACGTCGAAGTGACGGGGGGACACCTGCACCTGAACTTCGTGGGCAAGGGCGGCAAGCCAGTCGCGGTCACGTGCTGCGACGCGCGCCTCGCGCGCGTCGTGCGTCGGTGCCAGGACCTTCCCGGCCAGCACCTGTTTCAGTACGTGAACGACGACGGGGAGCCCAGCGTCGTGTCGTCTAACGACGTGAACGACTATCTGCGAGAGTCGACCGCGCTCGACGCCACGGCCAAAACATTCCGCACCTGGGGCGCGAGTCTGCTCGGCGCGCAATCGCTCCTCGCGTTCGATCCTCCGGCGTCGCCCACCGAATTCGGCCGTTCCGTGAACGAGGCGCTGAAGCCCGTCGCCGAGAGGCTGGGCAACACGGTCACCGTGTGCCGAAACTCCTACGTGCATCCCGTCGTGCTCAAGCGATTCGAGGATGGGTCGCTCGCTGAACGTTGGGCCGATGGCCCCGCACGCGCGGCGAACGGGCTGAGCGCTGACGAGCGGCGGCTACTGACCGTCTTGCGTTCTTAGGCGTCGGCCTCGGCGAGAGCCGGCCGCAGTTCGTTCTCCCAGAACTGCAGAAAACCGTGCTGGTCCGGGCCGATCTGATGGAAATAGACGTGGTCGTAGCCGGCGTCCACGAACGCACGCACCGACTTCAGAACGGGTGCGAGGTCGGGGCCGCAGGGTGTGGACTTGGTGGCCGCCTCTTCGTCGACGAGCTCGGCGGCCTGCTCGAAGTGTTTCCACGTCGGCAGGTCCTGTGCGAGCTGGCCCGGGATCGCGCCGGTCGGCCACACCTGGTGGACGGTCTTGCGCGCGGTCGCCGCGTCGGCGGCCCAACACAGGCTGAGTTGCGCGTAGCGCGGGCCGGTGCCGCCACAGTCGCGGAAGTGCTGCACGTCGTCAGCGTCAGTCCCGTGACCCCAGAAGCCGTCGCCAATCCGGGCCGCGAGTTCGATCGCGTCGGGCCCGAAACCGGACACGATCACCGGCACGGCGCCGGGCGGGTCGAAGATGCGCGCGTTGTCCACCTCGTAGAACTCGCCCCTGAAGTTGACGGTGTCGCCCGTCCACAGCTGGCGCATCACGTCCACGGCCTCTTCGAGCATCTTGAGGCGCCCCTCATGGCGTGGCCACCGGTGCCCCAGGATGTGCTCGTTAAGCGCCTCGCCCGTCCCGACGCCGAAGAAGAAGCGGTCACCGAAGAGTTGCGCGGTAGTGGCCACTGCGTGCGCGACGACGGCGGGGTGCATCCGCACAGTCGGGCATGTGACGCCCGTGCCCACTTGGATCTGGTTCGTGACCTGGGCGATCCCGCCGAGTACCGACCACACGAACGGGCTGTGGCCTTGCGTCTCGGTCCACGGATGGAAATGATCCGAAATGGAGAGGAAGTCGAATCCGGCTTCCTCGGCGAGGCGGGCGTTTTCGACGAGGGTGGCAGGGCCGTGCTCCTCGCTCGACAAGGTGTAACCGAAACGTGTCATGGACGGCCTTTACCCAAGGCCGCCCGGCGAAACACTCCGGAACTACGTCTAACCTCTGTTCATGTCGTTGCGGGCGCGATTGACGCTGCTTTGCGCGACCTTCCTGGTCTTCGCGACCGCGGCTTCCGGGTTCGGCGCGGTCCTGGTGCTTCGCGCTAACGACAAACGGCGTGAACACGCCGAGCTGGTCAAGGCGTCTGTGGCCGCCCAGGACCTCGAGGCGACCTACGTCGCCGAGGCCGCATCGATTCGGTCCTACTTCCTGTCAGGTGACCAGAAGTCTCTCGACGACTACAACGACCAGCGCAGCCGTGCCGGCGACGTGAACGGGCGCCTTCAGGGCCTGCTCATGGCCACGCCTCTAATCGCCCGCGTTGACGCGGTGACCGATTCCGCCCGGACCTGGCGCAACGACGCGATTCTTCCGCTCGTCACACTGCAGCAGTCGATGGGGCAATCGAACGAGGTCATCGAGAAGTACCGCGACGGCCCGGCCGTGCCGACGTTCCAGAAAGTCGCCAGCCGTCTTCATCGGCTACGGATCGACGTCGAATCGGCTGTTACGCGTTCGGGCGACCGGGCCGACGTTGCCCGCGATCACGTCGTCCAGTTCTCACTCGGCGCGCTCGCCGCCGGGCTGGCCCTGCTGTTGCTGCTGCGGCTGATCACCCACGTGTGGGTGTCGCGTCCGATCCATCGACTGGCCCGCTCGGTCCAGGCGGGCGATGTCGGCCCGAGCAGCGTGCCAAAGCGCGGGGCGTCCGAGATCAACGCCCTGTCCGCCGCGATCCAGAGTGCGAACCAGCGCCTGCACGAAGAACTCGACGGCGCGGTGCGCACCCGTGAGGGTCTGAGCCAAACCGCAGAAGTGCTCATGTCGATCCGGGCCGAACTCGCAGTGACGCCGCAGACCTTGCCGGCGGGATGGTCGGCGGCGGCCCAACTCGTGCCCGCCACCGGCATCGTCGCCGGGGACTGTTACAACATCGACAGCATCGACAAGAACTCGGCGGCGATCGTCGTGGTCGACGTGGCCGGCCATGGCGCCGGGTCCGCGGTCGTGGCATTGCGGGCCAAGGAACTGCTGCGGGCCGCGGCGCGCAGTTACGAGAATCCGAGCGACGCGGTTACGTGGGCCAACGCGCAACTGTCCGACCTTGAGGCGGACATGTTCATCACTGCCTTCGTCGCCCGCGTGGACTTCACGACGGGTTTGGTTCGCTTCGTCAACGCCGGTCACCCCGACGCCCTGATCTGCGACGGCGTAAACGTGATCGAACTCGGTCCCACCGGGCCGTTGATCGGGCCATTCGCCGGCTCGTGGGACCAGCGCGAAGCCGTGATTGGTCCGGGGCAGATGCTGGTTTGTTACACCGACGGCGTTATCGAGGTGCGGAACGAACAGCGCGAGGAGTTCGGGTTGGACCGGCTGAGCGCGGCGCTCCGAGACAACTACGGCGATGCCACGAGCAGCATCGTCAAGAACTGCTTGGCCGAAGTTGATGCCTTCGGAAGCGGCCGGGCCCACGACGACGTCACGATCGCGATCATCGCCCGCGCGTTACCGATGTAGCGCAAGCGTTTGTTTGTCCGCGTTTGGCACCCCGTCAGCCGGGTACGGCGAGGACGTGCACAACACGGCGAACTTCCGGTGATACGCGAACTGCTCGTCGAGTGCCGCGTCCTGCCGACCGTGGAGTCGATTCGGTCGGTCCGGCGTGAGATCGAAGCCACGCTGTCACCGATGATCTCCGCGGACCGTGTTCGCGACGTCGTCCTCGTAGTTTCCGAGTTGTGTACGAACGCGGTAGAAGCTGCCGAAGAAGGCGCCTGCGACGTGGTGGTACGCGTCGGCGTCCCCAGCTCGCGATCGGTCAACATCGAAGTCGAGGACTCCGGCGCCGGCTTCGCCCTCGACGATCAGGGGGACGCCACCGAGGCGGATGAATCAGGGCGTGGGCTGAGCATCGTCAGCTGGGTTGCCGACGACTTGGAGGTCGAGCGCAGCCGGGACCGGACGGTGGTGCGAGCGCTACTTCGCAGTAACGAAACGCTCAAGCTGGCCGGTGATCTCCAGTAGACGGACGACCGCGTCAGACGGGGCTTGCACTGTCAGCGCTCCGCCCGCAGATTCGGCCGCTTTGTAACCAGCGATCAACACGCGCAGCCCCGACGAATCTATGAACGACACTTCGCTCATGTCGACGGCCAAACTCGATTCACCACCGTCGACTGCTTCGAAGATGGCGGCGCGCAGCGTGTCCGCGGACGCCGCGTCGACTTCACCGACGGCGGCGATAACGGTCTGACCGTTCGCATTAGAGGTAGTAACTGACAGCGGGTTCTCGACGTCAGGAGCCATGTCGTCCACCCTAACGTCCGCGCTGTCAGCCACGGTTGAGGCGGGTTCCCGTGACCGCGCTGGCGATGATCAGCACAAGCGCAACGATCAAGGCCCACTTCAGCGAGGCGACCAAGACTCCGGCGCCGCCGAAGAGAATGGCCAGCAAAAGAAGAAACACCACAAGTGCCACGAAGCACCCTCCCAGTAGTGGCCGGTCGGCCTGTCGTTTTGACGCCGATCGGGTACCCCGCTTTCCCTGCGTTCAGACGCGCGCATTCCTCGGCTCGTGCGTCTCGCATCCGGGTATCACTCGGCATCCACTGAACTAGGAGACACCATGGGTATCGGTACGAGCATTTTCCTGTTTGCGATCGGCGCGATTCTTCGTTTCGCCGTCGACGTGCAGACCGAAGGCTTCAACCTGCAGACGATCGGCGTCATTCTGATGATCGTCGGCGTCGTCGGCGCACTTCTTTCCCTGATGTTCTGGTCGAGCTGGGGCGGCATCAATGGCGTCGGCCCTCGCACCAATTACGTCGGTGACTCGGGCCGCGATGTCGTCGTTGAACGCTCTGCCCCCGACGTCGTCGTCGAAGAGCGTCCAGTCCGGCGTCGCCGCACGACGGTGGTTGAGCGCGACGTCTAACCCGTGCCAGCAACATCCCGCATCCTCCACGCCGCGCCGGTCACGTCCTTTACGGACTACCTTGCGCGGCGCGGAGGGTCGGGGCTCGAGGCCGCTCGGGCCGTTGCGCCCGAAGCGGTCCTCGACGAACTAGCGGCCTCCGGCCTGCGCGGCCGAGGTGGCGCGGGCTTCCCCACCGGAACCAAGTGGCGGACCGTTTACGAACTTCGATCCGACACGATGCCGACGACGGTGATCGTCAACGGCGCCGAAGGTGAGCCGGGCACCTTCAAGGATCACACCATCCTTTTGAACAACCCGTACCAGGCGATCGAAGGCGCGTTGATCGCGGCGACGGTGGTCGGCGGACGCGATGTGATCATTGCGGTGAAGGCGGCCGCGCAAGATGTCGTGCGGCGCGTGCGTTCCGCGATTCAAGAGATGTGTGATGCCGGCGTCGTCGGTGCACTCACGCTCGATGTCTTCGAGGGTCCAGCTGAATATCTCTACGGCGAAGAGACCGCGCTGCTGGAAGCGCTTAACGGTCGCCCGCCGTTCCCCCGCTTGACGCCGCCATATCGCCGCGGTGCAGTTGACGTCGTCGAGTCCACCGATGACGCCGAGTCAGGCAGCGGCCTGTCCGCCACCGTCGACATGGTCGGCGCCGACGGCGCGCCTCCCGCGCTCGATCGACAACGTCGAAACGATGGCGAACGTGCCCGGCATCGTGCAGCAAGGCGCGGCGTGGTTCCGCGAGTACGGAACCCAGCAGTCGCCCGGCACGATCGTGTGCACCGTCAGCGGCAGTACGCAGAAGGCGGGTGTGGGCGAGTTCGCCATGGGCACGACGCTGCGCGAGGTGATCGAGTCGCTCGGCGGCGAGGCGGAAGGCCGTCCGGTGAAGGCCGTCATGCCCGGCGTGTCCAACGCGTTTTTGCCCGCGAGCGCACTGGACACGGAACTGACGTACGAGGCGATGGCGCGCATCGGGTCGGGTTTGGGCTCGGCTGGTTTCATCGTGCTGACCGAGGGCGACGACATGGTCGCGGCGGTGGCTGGAGCGTCGCGCTTCTTGGCGGTGGAGTCGTGCGGGCAGTGCACGCCGTGCAAGCGCGACGGGCTGGCGCTGAGCGACCTGCTGACGAAACTGACGAAAAACGAAGCCACGATGGACGACGTGGAAGCCATCCGTAGCCTGAGCAAGACGGTGTCTGAGGAGGCGCGCTGTTCCTTAGCGGCGCAACATGAGGCCATCGTGACGAGCATGTTCGACCAGTTCGGCAGCGAAGTTGGCGCCCACATGAACCAAGAAGTCGAGCCGAGCGAGCCGATGCTCGTCTCCGAGCTTTTGAACGTGCGCGACGGGCAGGCCACCCTCGACGCATCACGCGAGAACAAGCAGCCGGACTGGACCTACGGCGGCGCCGACTCGGGCAAGACGCCGGTCGAGCGGTTTACCGACCACCGCGACGACACCGTTCGTTAAGTAACGGAGCGCACTGCGTCGAGCAGCGCGGGCACGAACCAATCGGGTTGCGTGACACAGACGTCGTGACCGCCGCGTACGTGGAACACCTTGCCGTGCGTGAGGTCAGCGAGCTTCTGTTGACGACGAGGCGGAACGAGCCGGTCGTAGTCGGTGATCACCGATGCGGCGGGCACGTCGATTTCCCCGATCCACGGCGTCGAGTCAAACCGACCGATCGCGTTCGCGGCTTCGATGATCGCGGCGGGGTCGTGGTGGCCCAACTCCTCGGCCACCCACTCCGGGCCCTGCCGGGCGCGGGGGTTGAACCCGACGAGGCCGCGCACCATTTGCTGGCGGACGAGCCGCGGCGTGAACCGCAAACCGAGGCCCATCGCCGTGCCTACCGGCGCGAGACGTTTCTCGGCGGGCCCGAACCGGTAACTGGTCGCGCACAACACGACGCCGCGAACCACTTCGGGATGCCGGTGCCACGTCAGTTGTGTGATCGGTCCGCCCATCGAATAGCCGACCAGGATCGCGCTGCCGACACCGAGTTCGTCGATGAGCACCGCCACGTCGTCGGCGCAATCGGTGAGGCTGAATGGGCGCCGGGCCTTGATGCCACGACCGTGACCCCGATGGTCCATCGCGACCACGTTGTAGGCGCGGGAAAGGGGACCGAAGGCCGGAAACCAGTTCAACAAACCGGTGGCGCCCAGCCCGTGCAACAGGATTACGGTCGGCGCGCCCCGCGGCCCGTCCACCGTACGGATCCAACCCGCGCCGCGCCGGGGCAGATCGATGCGGCGACCCTCGGGGATTGTCAACGTCGGCACCGCCACAGTCTCCCAGCCCTGCGAGCCCTTGACGTCCGTCCCGCGTTCGAACACCATTTTGGGCATGAGTGTGGCGACTCAACTCCGGCCGTTGGTCAACCGACTGATCGGCGAGGCAAAGGTCCGCATCGAGTTTTGGGACGGAAGCGCGGTCGGCCCTGACGACGGCAAAGGCACGCTGTTCGTGCGCTCGCCGAATGCGTTACGCCGCATCATGTGGGCACCGAATGAACTCGGTCCGGGCCGCGCGTATGTTGCCGGTGAGCTTGATGCTGACGGCGACATCTTCACGATTATCGAGTTGCTGAAGCCCGCGGGTGTGCATCTGCAATCAGCCGCGCGCGCGGTGCCGACGGCACTCAAGGCGGCCACGCGGCTCCGGGTGCTCGGCCCTCCACCGGCACCGCCGCCGGAGGAGGCGCGTCAGCGCGGGGTGCGGCATTCGAAGTCCCGTGACGCCGCGGCCATCAGTCATCACTACGACGTGGGCAACGAGTTCTATGAGATCGTGCTTGGCCCGGCGATGACGTATTCGTGCGCGCGCTTTACCGACCCGAAGATGAACCTCGCCGAGGCGCAGGCTTCGAAGCACGACGCGATCTGCCGGAAGCTTGGGCTCGATGAGAAACCGGCCCCGCGGTTACTCGACGTGGGTTGTGGGTGGGGCTCGATGGCGATGCACGCCGCTGTGAACTATGACGCTCATGTCGTTGGTATCACGATCAGCCAGGAGCAGTGCGACCGCGCCCGCGAGCGCGTCAAAGCTGCCGGCCTGCAAGACCGCGTCGAAATTCGTCTCCAGGACTACCGCGACCTGGGCGGCGAGACGTTCGACGCGATCTCATCGGTCGGCATGTTCGAACACGTCGGCAAGGCGCGTCTCGCCGAGTACTTCTCGGTGCTCAAAGCGCTTCTGCCCGATCACGGTCGCCTGCTCAATCACGCGATCTCGTCGGTGGGTGGCTCGACGATCGACAAGAACAGTTTCATGGGTCGATACGTATTTCCCGACGGCGAACTGATCGACGTGGGCGAGGTCGTGCTGGCGATGGAACGCGCTGGCTTCGAAGTGCGCGACGTCGAGAGCCTGCGCGAGCACTACGCACTGACGCTGCGAAGCTGGGTCGCGAACCTCGAAGCGAAGTGGGACCGCGCCGTCGAACTCGTCGGCGAGCCGCGGGCACGCGTGTGGCTGCTCTATATGGCCGCGTCGGCCGTGGGTTTCGAAGATGGCGGGCTGGGCCTGCACCAGGTGCTCGGCGTGGTACCCGACGCGGACGGTGCCAGCGGCATGCCCCGTACGCGCGACGTTTGGGTCAAGAGGCGGCGGCCTCTGGCGTAAAGGTCAGGGGCAGTTTGGCGGGGCCCCAGATGCCGATGTTCGCCGGTTTCCATTCGATGGGCGCGTAGGTAGACAGATTCGGCAGGCGCCGCGCGAGGAGCGGGAGCGCTTCTTGCAACTCGGCGCGGGCGAGGTTGGCGCCCATGCAGAAATGGATACCGGAGCCGAAAGTCATCTGCGGTGAGCCGGACTCGCGGGAGATGTCGAAGGTGAACGCGTCGTCGAACACGGCGTCGTCGAAGTTGGCGTTGGCCAGGCTGGTGCCGACGATCGTGCCCTGTGGGAACAACACGCCGCGGTACTCGATGTCCTCGGACGCGATGCGCGCCGTACCGCTTACGGCTCCGAGCACGCGCATGCATTCCTCGACCGCACGTGGCGCGAGTTCAGGCTGCTCGGCCAGCCGTGCCCATTGGTCGGGGTGCTCGGTGAACAGCGCGACGGCGCAGGCGAGCTGATTGCGGGTTGTGTCGGTGCCGGCCATCAGGACCGCCTCGCTCATCATCACGAGTTCGTCGTTCGACATCCGGTCGCCGGCTTCCTCGGCCGCGATCATGTCGCTGAGCAAGTCCTCCGACGGCTGCGAGCGCCGCTCGGCGATCAGCTCGCGCACGTACTCGTCGAGTTCCGCGCCCGCCGCCGCGATCTTGGGGCCGTCGTTCGCGATGTCGTTGTTGAAGATGCGGAAGATGTCCGTCGCCCAATTGGAGAACAGCTTCCAGTCCTCCTTCGGTGCGCCGAGCAACTCGCAGATGATCGGGATCGGATACGGCTCGCATACGTCGGCTACGAGTTCGCACCGTCCCACGGCGGCGAACGCGTCGACCAAACCATTTACGACCTCGCGCATGAACGGACGCAACCGGTCCGCCGCTTTCGGTGTGAACGCGGGTGCCGCGAGACGCCGTAGACGCGAGTGGTTGGGACCTTCCATCGTCAGGATCGACCCCTCACCGTTGCGGCCCTCCACGGCCATGTCGGGCATGGCCGCCAGCGCAGAGTGCCATCGCCGGTCGCGCAGGATCGCAACGACGTCGTCGTAGCGCGACACGCCGTAGCCGAACATGTTCTTCATGAGCCAGTGGTCGCCGCGTTGTTCCTGAAACGCCGCGCGGTCGATGCGTCGCTCGATGTTCATCATGTCGATCTCGGGCAGATCCAGCTCGTGTACCAGCGTCGCCATTTCGTCAAGTTACGCCGTCCCCGAGAAGAATGAGCCGGTGAATGGACTCGAGGCGGCCGCGGTGATCGCCGGCGGAATGGGCGCCGGCGCGATCAACGTGATCGCGGGCTCGGGCACCCTGCTGTCGTTCCCGATCCTTTTGGCCGTGGGCTATCCGTCGGTCACCGCGAACGTGTCGAACAACATCGGCTTGGTGCCGGGCACGATCAGCGCGGTCTACAACACGCGCGACGGCTTAGAGGGACAAGCCCCGCGCGCGCGGCGGCTGGCCCTGGGCTCCGCCTCGGGCGCACTCGTCGGTGCGATCCTGCTGCTGACGCTCGACGCCAAGGTCTTCGACGCCATCGTGCCGGTGCTCGTGATCGCGGCGGCGACCTTGATGCTGTTCCAACCACGCGTGGCCGCGCGCGTGGCGGCCGCGCGCGAGGCGCGCGGGCGAACCCATCCCGCGGGCGGTGGCGTCGTCGCTCCCGTGGTGTGTTTCCTCGCCGGCATCTACGGCGGCTACTTCGGCGCCGCACAAGGGATCATCCTGCTGGCGACGCTCGGGGTCTTGTTGCCGGATCAGCTGTCCCGCACGAACGCGTTGAAGAATGTGTTGGCCGGTGCTGTGAATCTCGTCGCCGCGGTGCTGTTCGTGTTCTTCGGCAGCGTGGCGTGGCTCGCGGTTGCGTTGATCGCGATCGGCTCCGTGATCGGTGCTGCCATCGGCGCCCGCGTCGGCAAGCGCGTACCCGTTCCCGTGTTGCGCGGCTTCATCGTGTGCCTCGGCTACGGCGTCGCGCTGAAGTTGATACTCACGTAGGTTCGTCTAGGGACGAACCTTGGTTGCAGTTTTGATTGCTCGCTTACGCTCGCGCCATGAAGATCCGCGTTGGCGTTGGCCTCGGTGCGCTCGCGTGGGGGCCCGGCTTCGAGGGTTTCGGCGAACTCGTCGACGACCTGGAGCGGCTCAAGTTCGATTCGCTGTGGCTGTCGGAACGCGCGACCGGTCCGGCGCCCGACCCGCTCGTGGGTCTGGCGTTCGCGGCGGGCCGTACCAAGCGCCTGAAGCTCGGCACCAGCGTGCAGGTGCTGTCGGGTCGCAACCCGGCGCTGGTGGCCAAGGACTGGGCGAGCCTCGACCGCCTCTCCCACGGCCGCGCCCTGCCGGCGTTCGGTCTCGGCGTCGTCGACCCGCGTGAGCAGCAGGCGTTCGGCATTGCGCGCGAAGACCGCGCCAGTTGGTTCGACGAGGCGTTGCCGCTCATTCGCCGCTTCTGGACCGAGGACTCGGTCGACCACGACGGCACGCACTTCCACTACGAGGGTCTCGGCGTTGGCCCCAAGCCGGTACAGACTCCGCCCGACGTATGGCTGGGCGGACAGGCGCCGTCAGAATTGCGCCGAGTCGGTCGTCTCGGTGACGGCTGGCTGCCGAGCTTTTGCACCCCCGACGACGCCGCCGCCGGGCGGCCCGTGGTCGAGAAGGCGGCGGCCGACGCCGGACGGCACATTGACGTGGAACACTTCGGTGCCCTCGTGATCTACGTGAACAGCGAGGAAGTTCCGCCCATGCTCGCGGCGATCGTGAATCGGCGGCGGCCCGATCTCGACCCTTCCGCCGTGATCCCCACTGGTCACACCGCGCTGCGGCATCAACTCGAAGCGTTCATCGAACGCGGCTTTTCAAAGCTCATTGTCGTGCCCGCCGGCGAACCGCCCTCGTGGAGCGACGAGCTCGAATCACTCGCGGAAACGCTGTTACCCCTACAGAACTAGGCGCAGGTTTCCTATCCGCGGAATGTGAATTCCGGCGTGATACGACGACTGTTCTTGAACAAAACGGGTATGCGCCTCTTCTAGCCATGGCAGAAGCAGTTCTCGAACGGGTGGTCCCTGCTCGGTTCCCCGAGGTGGGTCCACTTCGGCGCGCCACGAACGCGTTCGTGCATGGTGGCGCCGACCCCTTTCGCGACTCGCTGCTGCTGGTCGTATCGGAGTTGTGCACGAACGCGATCGAGGCGCTGGACAACCCGAAGGCCGAATTCACGCTGCGCATCAAGGACCTGCCCGATCGTGTCGAGATCGAGGTGGAGGACGCCGGGCCTGGTTTCGCCCGCGCGTTCGGGCGCCCCGGCGCCAGCGACGACACGCCGCAAGGCCGCGGCTTACAAGTCGTGCGCTCGCTGGTCGACGAGTTCTCGGTTCAGCGCCGCACGGGCAAGACCACCGTGCGGTGCACGCTGTTTCGTCGCTAACTCTTCTTGGCGGCTAGTGCTCGCTTGAGCTGGGCCTTGTTCATCCTTGACCGGCCCTTGACTCCGCGGTCTTTGGCTTCGTTGTAGAGCTGGTCGAAGGTGGGGCCTCCTGGTCCCTTGTGCGAACGCAACCCGCCTCGCCGGCCCGACGAAATGTCGTTGGTCGACGAGCGGCTGCTTCCTTCGCCTCGCCGTGACGCGCCCGTTCTTTATTCACCGTGCGCGCCGCGATCTCTTCGGCCTTTTCGTTCTTGTAGCCGCGGTCCTCGAGGCTGTCCTTGATGTGTTTGTACTGCCGTTCCCGTTTGTTGCTCCACGCTCTGGGCATGCCCACGAATTACCCGCGTGGGCCAAGCGCGATACCGCGGTGAGGCCGCGTTACGCCTGGCCGGTAAGGAGGAACCGACTGCTGGCTTGAAGGAACTCCACCGACTCCTTCGGGGCCTTAAGTGGCGAGCCGGCGTCGAAGGGCGGTTGGGGGTCGTACTCGATACCGAGCTGGATCGTCTGGGCCACGAAGTCGCCCGCAATCCGCGCCACGAGCGTGAGCGCCATGTCGATACCCGAACTCACGCCGGCGGCCGTGATGATCTTGCCTTGCTCGACGACGCGCTCGAGCGTCGGTTCGGCGCCGAAATCCTTCAGCGCGTCGAGGGCGAGCCAGTGGCTCGTGGCCTTGAGGCCCTTGAGCAAACCGGCCGACCCGAGCAGGAGCGAGCCGGTGCACACGGACGTGGTCCACGTCGACGTCTCGTGCGCGGCGAGCAACCAGGCCATGAATCGGTCGTTGTCGCGCAACGCGTGCTCGCCGTGACCACCGGGGATCACGATGACGTCGGGGTGCGGCACGTCCTCAAACGTCTCGTCGATGTTGATCCCGACGCCGGCGCCTTCCTCGGTGCGCACAACGCCGGGCGCGAGGCCGACCCAGTGAATGGTTGCGTCAGGGAGGTGGGCGAGCACCTCGAACGGACCGATCGCGTCGAGCGCGGCCATGTTTTCGAATGCGGCAATAGCGATATCCATCGGGATCTCCTTTAGGCGGCGGCGCGGAAGCGACGCCGGTAGTCGTTGGGGCTGGTGCGAACGTGTCGGAGGAACGTGCGGCGCATCGTTTCGGCGGTGCCGAAACCGGCCCGGCGCGCGACCGCGGTAACACCGTCGTCGGTCTCCTCCAGCAGGCGACGAGCCGTTTCCACGCGGGCTTGTTCGACGTAGCGCGCCGGCGTCATGCCGACTTCGTCGCGGAAGCAGCGGGCGAAGTTGCGCTCGCTCATACCGACGTGACGGGCGAGCGCCGCGACCGAGAGGTCGGCGTCGGGATGATCGGCGATGTGCCGTTGCGCGTCGCGCAGCGGGTCGCGTTCGGCGACTTGCCCGGCGAGTTGCGCGCTGAATTGGCTCTGCGTGCCCGGGCGCCGAAGGAACAACACCAGGCGACGGGCCACCGCGAGCGCGATGTCGCGACCCAGGTCCTCCTCGAGCAACGCGAGGGCAAGGTCCATGCCCGCGGTGACGCCCGCCGACGTCGCGACGTTGCCGTCGCGCACGAAGATCGGATCCGGGTCGACGGTGACCGCCGGGTACCGGCTGGCCATCGCGTCGCAGGCGGACCAGTGCGTGGTGGCGCGACGCCCGTCCAACAGACCGGCTTCGGCGAGAAGGAATGCGCCCGAGCACACCGACGTGACGCGGCGGGCGGTTTTGGCAAGGCGGCGCACTTCCTTCACCAAGTGGGCATCGAAGATCGCGGTCGCAACGCCGTCGCCACCCGACACCACGAGGGTGTCGATGGGTCCACGCACGTCGCCGATCGCCGCGTCGACGTGCAGCGTCAGCCCGCTCGACGTCCGCACCGGTGCGTTCGTCGCCGCCACCACCTCGATGCGATAGCCGTCGCCGTCGTGCTCGCGGTTCGACATCGAGAACACCTCAACCGGCCCGGTCACGTCCAGGCTCTGAATGTCCGGATACACCACCACCACAACCCGTCGCGCCGCCATACCGACGAGCGTGAGCGCTAATCCGGTTGGCAGCAAGGCGAAATACCCCACAATTCCTGCCAGAGTCGACCCAACACCCTCCGACTTTCTGCGGATCGTTCACAACAGGAATGAAGGATCCGCACGAAGTCGCTGGAATTAGCGTCTCGGAGCGTGGGTGACGCTCCTTTTGACTTGAACGAGACCGACCGGTTGTTGAGCACGACGCGGGCGGTGCGTAAGCGGCTTGATCTGGACCGGCCGGTCGACCCCGAGGTCATCCTCGACTGCATCCGGTTGGCGGTGCAGGCCCCGACGGGCAGCAACCAGCAGACATGGCGATGGCTGGTGATCACCGATCCAGAGAAGCGCCGCGCGATCGCGGACGCGTACAACGTGGCGGGCACGGCGTATCTGTCGATGGCGGCGGCGGACGAGAACAACGACCCGCAGACCCGTCGCGTGTACGAGAGCGCGCTCGCGCTCACCGAGACGCTGGCGAAGGTGCCGGTCCACGTGATCCCGTGCATCGAAGGCGCGGCTCGACCTCCGCTCGAACATGGCGGCGGCGTCGCAGTACGGGTCGATCCTGCCCGCGGCATGGAGTTTTCTCCTCGCGCTGCGCTCACGCGGGCTCGGCTCGGTGTGGACCACGCTCCACCTGTTCCACGAGGCCGAAGTGGCCAAGCTGCTCGGCATCCCCGACAACGTCACGCAGGTCGCGCTGTTCCCGGTCGCGTACACGATCGGCACCGACTTCAAGCCGGCGACGCGGCCTCCGGTGGAAGACATCACCTATTGGGACACGTGGGGCGACGCGCGCTGATGCGTCGCCACGAGGTGTCGTTCGTGGTCGACGCGCCCCCGCATCGCGTGTGGCGCCTGTTCCATCCCAAGCCCGTGCCGGGCGCGGAAGTACCACGCACCTTCGAGCACCCGAACGGCACGATCACGATCCTGAAAGAGGGCAACGACGACGGTGAAGGTCTCGTGCGCACCGCGACGTTCCCCGTCCCGAAGTGGTTGCTGTCGCGGGGCGTGGCCGAGTCCTTCGAGTGCGTGACCGAATGCCGCAAGAACGAGTTCGCGCGCTACGAGGCGGTCGGCAAGCCACTGTGGTCCAAGACCGAGGGATGGCACACACTCGAGCCTCTCAACGACGGCGCCTCGACCCGCCTGACGTTCGTTGAGATCTACCACGCGAAGAATCCGATCTTGCGGTGGCTGTTCGAAAAGCGCGTGCACGACTTCATCTCGCACGACAACAACGACACTTACATGAAGGTGCTCGGCTACCTCGGCACCGTGACGCGCGACCAGTAGTTACGGACGCGCCGCGAGGACGTCCTCGCGTGTGAGCGGCTTGTAGCCAGGGTCGCGCGGGCGCGGCTTGGGCTCGGCAGCGGCGGCGAGTTTCGCGACGACGTCCGGATCGCCGAACACTTCTTGGGGCGTGGCCAGCAGGCTCATCATGCGCGTCATCAACACGGCGATTTCCGGATCATCGGACGCGGCCGCCCGTCGCATCGACTGAAGGTCGAAGCTCGCCAGGTTCGCGGCCTGCGGGTTTGTCGGTAAGCAGCGACATCTCGTACCAGGGCTCGACGCGCGCCGCGCTGGCCCGCTCATACGCCAACGACGCGGCGGCGCGGTTGTCGGGATGTGCCGCGAGCGCGTCGGCTACCAACACGGCCTGCAGCACGGCGAGCGAGGACCCGCGCCCGTACACCGGGTTCGTGCACGTATGCGCGTCGCCGATCGCGAAGAACCCCGGCGTGAGCGGCAGGCCGGCGTCGTCGACGAATCGACGAATGCGGTTGATCAGTCCGCCCATCGTTTGGACGGGCGTGATCGGCGTGCCCTGGCGGGCGACGACCGGCGTCATCTGGCGGAACAACGGCAAGGACGCCTCGAAGCGATCTTCGTCGAGCAGGTGCGCCCGCAACTCGCCGTCCTCGGCGTCGACCGCGAGCGTGGCCGAGTACGTGCCGTTGTCGGCACCCGCGATCACAAACCCAAGGCCGGCGCTGCGTCCACCGATGTATCCCAGCGGCTCGGCGTCGGCGGTGGACCGGTAGAAGCGCGACAAGTAGATCGTGCCGGTCGGGTGTTCCTCTTCGACGATCTTCACGCCGTGCTCGGCGAACCACGCAGGCACGTCGCCGCGTCGGCCGGTGCTGGCCACGACGGCGTCGGCGTCGATCGTCTCGCCGTTGTCGAGTCGCACGCCGCGGCTGTCGGGCAACACGCCATCCACGCCGACGCCGACGACGAACGCCCCGTTCGGTTCTGCCAGCGCGCAGCGGCGCAGTACCCATTCGAGCGTCGTGCGGCGACAGCTCAACACCTGCAGGTCTTCCGCATCTTGCGCATAGCCGGGCGTGTCTGGCGTGACCGACGCCGGCAACACGCTCACCTCGCGCACGCCCGCGGCGCGCAACGCGTCGAGTACGTCCGGGAACCGGTCGCGCAGCGTGGCGCGGATGAGCGCGGGGAAACCGTGCGTGTGGCGCACCTGCGGCGCGCCGCGCCGGTCCCACGCGAACGCGCCCTCGACGTCTTCGGGCATAGGCGTGTCGTCGCGCTCGATCATCGTCACGTCATGACCCGCGCGTGACAGCGCGATCGATGCGGCCAACCCGCCGATTCCCGCACCCACGATCACGACCCTCACGCCGACATGCTGGCGCATCACTCGCTACCCTGCTCGCCCATCGTCATTGATGCATGGGTGAACCTGTTTCCCGAAGAGTTCGCGGCGCAGTGGGCCGCGCAGAAGGAGAACGCGGGCGCGGTCGAGTTATTCGGCGAGCATCTGGCCAAGGGTTCGCAATTGGACGGGCTCGTCGCGGCGATGGACACAGCCGGCGTGCAGACCGGTGTCCTGACGAGCGGCCTGCGCGACCCCAACCGCGCCCACCACAAGGGGATGTTCGCGGCGGAAGACTTCTTCGCGATCTGCGACGCGCAGCCCGGCCGCTTCTTGGTGTCGGCTGCGGTCGACAAGGCGGACCGGCCGGTCGACAACTGCGCTCGCATCCGCGAACTCGCACAGGACGCGCGGTTCGTGATGGTCCGCGTCACGCCGCTGGTCGAGCAGTACGACTTGAACCACCGCCTCTACTACCCGGTCTATGCCACGTGCGCCGAACTGGGCATTCCGGTCTCGATCAACGTTGGCATTCCCGGCCCCCAAGTGCGTTCGGCGTGCCAACACCCGCAGTTACTTGAGGATTTGTTGATCGATTTCCCAACTCTCACTGTTATAGGTGCACACATGGGGCACCCGTATGAGGCGTTGTTGATGCAGTACATGCTCAAGTGGCCGCAGCTGTTCTTGATGACGAGCGCCTATCTGGCCACGTACATGGACGACGCGCTGGTGCGGTTCATGAACTCGTCGCGGGGCCGCGGCCGGGTGTGGTTCGCGTCGGACCACCCGGTGTTGCCGGTGCAGAAAGCGCTCGACGCGGCGCGGGCTTTGCCGTTGTCGGCGGAGGCAATGAGCGAGTTCCTCGGCGCTTCAGCCGCGCGCGTCCTCGCCCGATAGGCAGAGGTGCGGCTCGTAATCGCGGCGTTGTTGGTGTGCACCGCCGCGTGTTCGTCGTCATCGGTCAAAGCGACCAAAGCACCGACAACCGTCGATACGCGGACCGAGATCGGCGACGCGCTCGTCGTCGACAACACGGTCGCTCCGGCGACAACGGTTACCAGCGTTGTGCCCCGCGCAATCACGACCGTGCCGCGCCACGTTCCGGCCACCAACAGCTGCATGGTGTTCCCGGCGGACAATCCGTGGAATACCGACATCGGCGCCGCGCCCGTCCACGCGAACTCGGCCAACTTCATCCAGTCCATCGGCATCGGTGGCCACCTGCATCCTGACTTCGGCACGTTCTACGAAGGCGCGCCGATCGGCATTCCTTTCGTGCACGTCGGCGCCGGCCAGGCGCGGGTGCCGGTCAGCTTCGAGTACGCCGACGAGAGCGACGCCGGCCCGTACCCGGTCCCGGCCGACGCGCCGATCGAAGGCGGCACGAATGCCGACGGTGACCGGCACGTGATCGTGGTCGACGACGCCGCTTGCAAGCTCTACGAGATGTTTGACGCGCACAAGCAGGGTGCGGGTTGGCACGCCGGATCGGGCGCTGTGTTCGACCTCCGGTCCAACGCGCTGCGCCACGACTACTGGACCTCGGCCGACGCCGCGGGTCTACCTATCTATCCCGGACTCGTGCGTTACGACGAGGTTCAAGCGGGCACGATCAGCCACGCGCTTCGATTCACGGTGAGCCAAACCCAGCGCGGCTTCATCCATCCAGCGACGCATTTCGCCAGCAGTTCCACCGACGCCAACCGTCCGCCGATGGGGCTGCGCCTGCGGATGAAGCCGAACTACTCGTGTGCGCAACTGAGCCGCGAAACCCAGGTGGTGTGCGCGGCGTTGAAGCGGTTCGGGATGATCGTGGCCGACAACGGCGCGAACTGGTTTGTGTCAGGCCAGCACGACCCGCGCTGGAACGACGACGCCCTCGGCGACATCAAGAGCATTCCCGGAACGGCGTTCGACGTGGTCGACACCGGTCCGATCATCCACTGAACAGAGCGAGGCCTAACTGAGGACGTTTACGTCGCGCAGCGTGCCCGGGTTCTGATTGTTGCCGGCCCGGTCGACTGCGATTGCGGTCGCCTTGTAGCTGCCGACAATGGTCGGTGCTTTCACCGTCCAGCGGCAGTTGGTCCGCGGTTCTGCGCAGGTGACGGTCGCCGCGGTAGTGGTGGTGCCACCGGTGAGGTTGTTCTTGAACTTGACCGAGAGGCTCGCGACGCCACTGAGATCATCGGTGGCCGATCCGTTGATCGCGCCGCCCGGCAGTACGACGATCAATCCCGAGTTGTCGAAGGTGGACGACGGTGTGGTGTTGTCGATACGCACCGTCACGGTGATCGACTTGGTGTTCCCGGCCTTGTCGGTAACCGTGCCGGTCACCGGCGTTGCACCGGTCTGGCTGACGATCACGTCGGCGGGGCAGGCCACAACGCCGGACCGGTCGTCGGCGCAGGTGAAGTGCACCGTCACCGGACCCTTGCGCCACGACGAGTCGTTCGGCGTCGCGGTGATGGTGGGGGCGGTGCGGTCGATGTTCAGCCTGGTGACGTTCGTACTGGCCGAGTTGCCGGCGTTGTCGACGGCGGACCCGGTGACGGTCTGGTTCGTGCCTTCGGAGCCCAGCGCTACCGGGTTCTGGCACGACGCGATGCCGGACAGCGCGTCGGCACAGGCGAAGGAAACCGTGACCGGTGCGTTATACCAACCGTTGCTGTTGGGGGCCCGGTCGACGGCGCCCGTGATCGTCGGCAGCGCCGAGTCGATGTTGATGCCGCCGACCGTCACCGTCGTCGAGTTGCCAGCTCGATCAACGACGGTGGCGGTGGCGGACTGGTTGGCGCCGTTGCTGCCCAGCGTCTGGGTAGCCGGGCAGGCAACGACGCCAGACCCTGAACCGTCCGCACAGGCGAACGAAACCGTGACAGGACCGCGATACCAACCGCTCGCGTTCGGCGTGCGGTCGGCCGCGCCCGTAAGAACTGGCGCGGTGGTGTCGATGTTGATGCCGCTCACTGTGAACGACGTCGAGTTGCCGGCCGCGTCGATGGCAGTGCCGCTGACGCTCTGGTTCGAACCGTCGCTGCTCAAGGTCTGATCCGCCGGACAGGTCGCCACGCCCGAACGATCGTCGCTACAGACGAAGTGCACCGTGACCGGCGTGTTGTACCAACCGGCCGAATTGGCCGAAGTCGTGGCGGTGCCGCCGATCGTCGGCGGCGTGGTGTCGATGTTGATGTTGCCGACCGTGGCCGTCGCACTGTTGCCGACGTTGTCCGTGGCCCGCCCCGTGACGGACTGCGCGCTGCCGTCGGTGGTCACGGTGCGGTCGGGCTCACAAGTCGCGACACCAGACTCGGCGTCCGCACACGTGAAGTGCACGGTGACCGGGCCGCGGTACCAGCCGGCACCGTTCGGCGCGCGGTCGGTCGCTCCCGAGATCGTCGGAGTCGCCGTGTCGATCGGCACCGTAACGTCGCCACTCGCACCGCCCGGGCTCGAGAGGAAGTGCAGCGTGTGCACACCCGAGCCGTGAACCGGAATGGACTGACCCGACGACCACGTGCTGGCGGGGCCGCCGTTGTCGCTCACGGCGAACGTCTCGCCGGTGGGGCCGGTCAGCGTGACGTTCGAGCCGTCCTGGTACCACCCGTTGGCGCCGCTACCCGCGATCGCCGCCTCCACGTCAGGCGTGCCGGCCGCCTTGTTGGCGTAGTCGAAGAAGTCGCCCTTGTTGGTGGTCAACGCCACGTTGCCCGCCAGGTCAACGGCCTGCGCGATGAACTGCACCGACGCGCCGGAGACCGGGAAGCCGCCGACCCAGGCACCGTCAGAACCGAGCGCGAGATGACGGAAGGTCCAGTCGGGGGACGAGCCGTCCGTGAACAACACCGTGACGTCGCGCACCGTGCCGCCGTTCGGGTCGTTCACCGACACCCGGAAGCTGGCCGTCGAGCCGTTCTTCTGCACGGAGGTGTTCGTGAAGGCGGGCGGCGTGCGGTCGGTGTTGCCCGCGGGAGCGAAGAACACGCGTGCGTCCATGCGGGTGAAGCGGCTCTCGACGCCGGTGACGGGGTTGGTGCCCGCGGTGGAGTCGAAGTGCGCGGGGATCAGTACGAGCTGATCGCGGGCGCCGCCCGAGGTCTGGCTGCGGGTTACGGCTTGTTGCGAAGTCGGGAAGTGGATGTCGCCGAAGTTGACCTCGTGCTCGTTCGCGGCCTCGCCGATCACCACACGGGCCAGCGCCGGATCGAAGCCCTGCTGGGCTACCGACGACAAGCGGGTGAGGAAGGCGCCGCGGGCTTCAAGGCCGGGCTGGGTGACATCAAACGTGAGCTTCGGTTGGATCGGGTTGTTCGGGGCGACGGCGAGTTGGCGGGCGGGGGCGAGCTGCCAATACTGGCCTTCGCCGTTGTCCTTCAATTCCCACGCCGGCGAGCTAACCGGTTGCGATGTCGCCACGTCCACCGACGTAAGACCGGTGGTTGCGTCGGTCACGGTCGGTCGCGGCGGAGCCGGCACGGGCCCGTCGGTCGCGCCGGGCAGGTGGAACATGGGCAGACCGAAGTACGTGGCCTCGGCCATCACCTTGTAGTCGTAGACATTGGGCACGCCGCCGCCGATGTAGTCGCGCTTGGCTTGCGCCAGCGCGGTGCCGAGCGGCATGTGGGCAAGGTTCTTGGCGAAATCGGCGGTGATGCGGCCCGAGAACGCGACCGTGTCGCGCAGGCCGATTCCGAAGCCGGTGTTGCCGACAAACGCGGCGACCCCGCGACCGAGCATTGTCTCGGGCCAGTCGGCGGTGTCGCCGCCCGGCGCCAGGAAGTTGCTGATCGAGAAGCCCGAGTGGCAACCCATCTGGAACAGGATTCGGCGCGCGATGTTGGCCGGGGTCGAGCCACCGAACGCCCCGGTCGTGAACACGCCATCGCTCGCGTTCGCGGGCAGCAGAGCGTTCGGTGAATAGTGCGCGTTGGCCGAAATGATGTCGGGCACGCTCGACGCATTCGGGAACGCGTTCGTGAGGTCGGTGCGCGTCCAGGTCTCGCTGATCAGTGATTGCACCTGGCCGGGCGTGACATCGGTGTTGAGGGTGGTCTTGATCTCATTCGCCAGCGCGGTCATGAAGTCGTAGCCGGTGACGAGGCTCTTCTGCGGGCGCAGCACGCCGGGCCCGTCGCCCGACTGCAGCGGGGTGAGGAACTGGTCGATCACCGACGCCATGTCCTCGGGCGACTCCACGAGGCGGCCGAGCGCGACGTCGGGTGTGTAGAGGAAGGTGCCCAGGAACGGGACAGGGTGGAACGAGCCGTAGGCGTCGTCGCTCAGGATCATTCCGGCGGCCGCCGCGCCGAGCAGCGCGTTGTTGCCGCCGGTGGCTGAGCCGAGGTCGAGCAGTTCTTGCGCGAAGGACCGCTCGTTCGCGGTGGCGGTCAGGTCGGGGACCCGGCTCATCGGCAGCACCTCGTCGCTGCCGACCAACACGATGTGTTGCAGACCGTCGCGGGCCGCGCCCAACGTCGCGTCGACGCGCGCGTTGATGGCGCGCACCACGTCGTTGGAGCGTTCGGTGTCGGAGGGACGGGCGTCGAGGGCGTCCATCGCCGCGTTCACGTCGGCGAACCCGTCGACGAACAGCGTGCGGGCGCCGATGCCGGCGTTCTCAAGACGCGTCAGCGCGTCGAGCGCGGTGTTGGCCCGGGCATCGCCGAAGGCCCGACGGAGGCGCTGCCGGTCCGCGATCACGAGGGTCTTGGTGCCCGTCCATGACGATGGGTTGGCGGGCGTGTCACGCGTGGCTTGCGCGTCGAACGGCAGCACGCGGGCGCTGCCAACCGGCAGGTTGGTCAGTGGTGACGTGAGCACAACCCGCAGGCCGTAGGCGGCGACGCCAACCGATCCGTTGTAGCCCGACACCTGCACCGTGTAGTTGGAACCGGCCGGCGCGTCCCAGGCGACGGCCTGGACCGAGTCCGACGCGAGGCCCCGGTTGGCGGACACGCCCGCGAGGGGTAGGTCGGCCAGCGTGATGTCGTTCAGCGCGGCGGGGTCGAGCGGTTCGCCCTGGCTGCCCAGCGTGAGCTGGCGGTCTGATGCCGCGTCAATAGTGGGCACCGCCGCCGCGGTGCGCAGCGGGATATGCGGGCGGGCCGACGCCGGGTGGTACACGACGAGGTCGCTGTCATTGTCGCCCTGGGTCAGGTAGGCGTGGATACCCCAACCGCCGGGCGCGGTGAACGTGAAGTTGTCGACATCGCCCGGGTGGTTGATGTGGCCGAAGTAAATGGCGCCGGGCGTGATGGGTGTGGCGGTGGCGATGGTGTCGCCCGACTCGAAGTTCTCGGTGACGGCAAGCGGCGCGGACGTGGCCGCGCTCAAGTTGAACGTGCCGGAGGTGACGTTGGCCGTCGCGTTCAACGCGCCGACGTCGAGACCCGGGCGCGCCGCGAACAGAATCGTCAGCGTCTTGCCGATCGGGAACGACGCGTTCGGTGAAGTTCCACACCACCGACTCATTGGTGTCGGTCGGTGAAGGCGCACCGCCGAACGGTGCGCCGTCGAGCTTCACTTGGGAAGTGCCGGGCACGTAGCGGAACTGCGACGGCAGCGTCACCGTGACCTTCGGGTTGGTCAGGGGGTTCGGCGTGGTGAACGTGACGGTGTAGTGCACGTCAACGGGGTTGGCGCCGCCGTAGCCGAGCACGCCGAGCTGATCGGGCGGCAGGTCGAGCGGGTTCTCGCTCGCGTCGCCGGTGGTCAGGCCCGCGATCGCCTCGACGAGGCTGATGGTGGACGCGGCGGAGCCGAGCATCCCGATGGTGGCGTCGGCGACCAACGCGTTGTTCTGCTTGGCCGTGTACAGCGTCGCGGTGGAACCGGCGGCGCAGCTGACCTTCGTGCAGTCCACAACGTTTTGCGCGTTGCGGGCCAGGATGCCGCCGAGGCTCGAAACGTTCAGATCGATCGACGACAACACGATCGCGGGCAGCACGGCGCGGGCGGCGGGGAACGTGACGTCGCCCAAACTGGCGCTCTTGAGTCCCGGCAACCCGTCGAGGGAAACGCCGCTGATCTCGAGGCTGAGCAAGCTGGCCGACTTGCCCTTGTCGGCGCTGCCGGGCACGCCGAGCGCGGCACCGCAGTCGCCGAACCCGAGACGCTCGAGGTCGGTGCACCAATCGACGCCGGCGATCGCCTTCAGGCGCGTGTCGCCCATGTAGAGGCTCAGGCTGCTCAAGCGACCGAGCGGGCCTTGCGTGAGGTCCAGTTGGCTGAGGCTCGGCATCTTGTCCTGCGCGATGTGGGCGGCAAGCACGTCCCCGAAGGTCAACGTGGCGAGCGGCCGCGTCTCGAGGCCTGTGCCGGCCAACCGCGTCGGCCAGTCGGCGCCTTCGATCACGGGCAGCGAGGACAGCGGCACCTGTGACAGCCCGTTCTTCACGAGGGTGTTGCCGCCCAGGTCGTTCGCATTGCCAAGGCTGTCGAAGCCCGTCGGTGACGCGAGCAGGGGGAGTTTCAGCAGCGGCGACGCGAGGAGCGGCAGTTTGAGCAGTGGTGAGGCGAGCAGCGGGAGTTTCAGCAGCGGTGAGGCGAGTAGCGGAAGCTTCAGCAGCGGTGAGGCGAGCAGCGGCAGCTTGAGTAGTGGCGCGGCCTGCGCGGCGGGCGAGTTCGGCTGCAGGGGGATGTCCGACGTCGGCACGCTCGTGGGGCCGGCGGGCACGCTGCTGCGGTCCGCGGTGATGTTCAATGAGGCCGGGCCGAGCACGCGCACGATGGCGGTGTCGCCAGTCGGGGTCACGGTGACGTTGCCGGTCGCGGTGCCGCCCGCGTTGTTGAAGTAGTCGCCCGGCGTCGTGGAACTCGTGGCCCGGAAGTGCAGCGACGTTGACGCGCCCGCGTTCACGGGGAACTGGCCGGTCCATTGCAAATGGCGACCGCTGTTGGTGACGACGGGGTCCGCGTTGGTGGCGCCGGTGGTGGAACCCGGCTGGTAGGTGAAGCCGGCGGGCAGGTCGTCGGTGAACGAGGTGATCGTCGTGCCCACGCTGTTCGGGTTGGCGATGCTGATCGTGTAGCCAGCCGGTGCGCCCGGGCTCACCGACGCGGTGTCGGCCGTGCTCGTAGTGGTGAGGGGGTTCAGCGCGACGGGCGAGAACGTGATGAGGTGGGACCGGGTGGTGCTGGCGAGGGCGCCGACCGTGAGGCTCCAGCTCAGGCCGGCGCCATTGTCCTGATAGGTCGAGCACTGACACGTGTTCGCCAGCGGGTTGCGCGAGAGCACCGCGGCCCACACGGCACTGAATGAGCTTTCGAGGTACCGGCTGCCGGTAGAGATCGGGAGCCACTGCTCGAGGCGGCTGTTCGGGGTGTGGCCGCCGCCGGCGGTGGGGCTCGCGCCGACGCACGACACGGCGCCGGTGGCGGCGTCGACCTGTCCGAAGCCCTTGTCGTCGTTGTTCACGTAGCAGTCGCCGGCGCGGTACAGCACGACGTTGGTGGAGGACAGGCCTTTGTTCTCGACCGCGATGTCGGTCCGGTAGGACTGCTGCCCGATCACGTACGTATCGGTCTGGGTGACCCGAATCTTGGTGGTGCCGGCGTCGACCACGGTCGTGATCTTGAACGGGTTGGCGGCGCTACCCGCGCCCGACACGACGGACTGGCTGACGGGCGTGAACTTCTTGTAGCCGGAGGTGCCCGGGTCCTTCGGGCCCGCGGGGATCGCGGCGGGCCCGTACGTGGTGCTGCCGACCGATACGAACGTGCCGCAGGCGGTGTCGTCGTAGAACTCGCCGTGGGTGTCGCCCGCGTAGTTGACCGCGCAGGTCAGGTCGGGCGAGGTGGTGATTTTCGTGAGCGGCCCGCTCGAAGTGATTACCCCGGCGGTTGCCGCTTGGGCCGGGCGCGGCCCGAAGGCGAGCATGCCCGCGACGAGCGCCACCGCCACGACGACGCCCGCGATCTTTGCTTTGGCCCCAGTGCCCTTGAACATCCAAAAATCCCCCGGTCGTACGAACGCGTTTATTCGACCAGATCGCGTCGGCCGCGCCTGTGACTTAGGTCACGCGGGGTAAGGAACAGCTAGCCGGCGTGACCGGCGATCAGCGTAAAATTCACGACGAAAAGCAAGGCGCCGGCAGTAACGCCCATGGCGTGCCAGAACTCGTGGTAACCGAACCAGTCGGCGTGAAGCCGGGGGCGGCTACGCCCAAACAAAACGGCCCCGACCAGGTACAACGCTCCGGCGGCGCTGACCATGGCGAGCTGGGCCGGGCGCCGGGCCAGAGCCGGAAAGGCGGCTACGCCGCCCAAACCCAGGATTATGTAAAGCGCCACCCCGAAGCGCGGCAAGCGCGGCCGCCGCGGCACCCACAGGGCCACTCCGAAGACCGCACCCAGCCAGATGGCGCTCACGACGATCCATCGCCACCAGCCCGCCATCGCCAACATGCCAACCGGCGTGAACGTGCCCGCGATCATCACGTAGATCGCCGAGTGGTCCATGCGCTGCATGAACGCTCGAGCCCGCGCCGTGCGGGCGACCGTGTGGTAGCTGGCGCTGGTCACGTAACAAACAATGGCGGCCGCGCCGTACACCCAGGCCGCCACGGTGGCCTCCGTGCTGTGCGCCACGCTGACGAGCCACACCAAGGCGGCCACTGAAAGTACGGCGGCGATCGCGTGGAGGTGTCCGCGCAGTATTGGTCGATCCCGGTTGGGCATCGCTTTCTCCTGAATTCGTGCGGCTAGTTGCGTGCTGCCGAGGTCAGGAGCAGACAAGCGACGTGAAGACTGACGGTACACCGAGTGTGGCGATCGACGTCTTCAGCGCGCCCGGTTCGGATCGTTTTGAGACATCCGTGCAGTAGCGTGCACAGGTCGGAGTCTCTCCTTGAACCAAACAGGGTAATTGGCGCCGTCCCCAAGAAGGGGCACACATGGCCAATTCCCCGGACGGTTATCTCCGCAGCCTGCACGAGTTGTCGCAGCTCATGGTTGAGGAAGAGCCGCTGGACCACACACTCGAGCGCGTCGCCCGTCTGGCCTGCATGTCGCTCGACGGTTGCGAGCTCGCCAGCGTGACGCTGGCCGACGACACGGTCCGCACCGCCGCGTTTACGGATAGGGCGGCGCTTGAAATCGACGAGGCGCAGTACGACGCCGACGACGGTCCCTGTCTGCACGCCTCACGTACCAAGACGTCGGTCGACGTGCAGTCGGTCGCCGATGACGATCGATGGCCTGCGTTCGCGGCCAGCGCGCAGGAGCGCGGCGTGTTGAGTTCACTGTCTGTGCCGCTCGTGGTAGCCGGTGAGGGGCGTGGCGCGTTCAACCTTTACTCCCGCAAGCCCGCGGCCTTTGACGCGGACGACCACGAACTCAGCCAGCTGTTTGCGGAACAGGGAGCCGTGGCCATCTCCAACGCCGCGGTCTATTGGCGTACGTACGAACTCACCCAGAACCTGCAGCTAGCGCTGGAGAACCGCGACGTCATCGGCCAAGCCAAAGGGATTTTGATGGCGCGGCGCGGTCTCACCGCTGACGCCGCTTTCGACGAGCTTCGCCGGGCATCGCAGCGACGCAACGTAAAGCTGCGCGAGATAGCGGACAGCGTCGCGTTTACCGGCGACCTTGACAGCTAAGGGCCGATTCAGTCCATCGGGTCAGCTGCGCGTGGAGCCGGCCATCGGTGGTGGCATAGCCAGCGGGCATGACGGCGGTGGTGTGATCAATGGCAAACCCGCCGTCGGCGCTGATGGCGATGCATCCGCCGGTCCCATCCAGTGCCGCGACCTCGGCGAGGCCGCGCGAGCAGGCGTCACGCAGCGGCACGCCCTGCTCGTAGTACCGCGCGACGCTGTGCGCGAAGACGGCGCGGATGAACTGTTCGCCATCACCCGTGGCGGAAACCGCGCACCGCTCGTCGGCATAGGTGCCGGCACCGATTAGCGGCGAGTCGCCCACGCGGCCACGGCGTTGCCCGTCTCTGCCTCCAGTCGAAGTGGCCGCCGCGCATACGCCGTTGTCATCCACCGCGACCGCGCCGACCGTGCCGCACCTCGAGGCGCCAGCCGACACGAACCAGCCGTCGGGTGCGACGTCGAGTCCGCTTGCAACGGCGAACTCGTCAGCACCGATTCCGCTAAGCAGCACCGCGTCGCCCGCGTCGAGCACGGCCTTGGCGGCCAAGATGGGATGTTGCGTAAGGCTGATCGAAGCCACGGCGCCCGCCGCGCGGTCCGCGCCACGCATCGCCGCCGCGTCGAGTTCGACGAGCCCGTCGCGAGTGTGAACCGCACCCCGGCCCGCGTTGAACAGGCCCGTCGCTTCCATCGCGGCCACGCCCGCGCACGCCGCCTCAAGCGCGGTGCCGCCCGCGCGCAGCACCGCGACGCCGGTGCGCAGCGCGTCGAGCACACCTTCGCGTTGCGCTTCGCCGCCGCCACCCGCGCCGCCGTGGATCACGATGGTTCCCATGCGGCTACGCCGACACGAATTCGCGGGTGGCCAGCAGCGTGTGGAGGTCGCGGTAGAGCCGGGCGTCCGCTTCCGCGCGCCAGCGCGCGCCGCGCAGCACGCGCTCGCGGCAGTCCGGGTGTTCGTAGCGGAGTGGACGCATGGCGTCGTGGAGCCATTCGTCCAAGTGATGACGGGCCGACTCGGCCCTTTCCGCGAAGGGCGCGTAGGTCTCGCTCCGTGCTCCGAGGCGTCGGAACCCCGCCACTATGCGCCCGCATCGCGGACCGTCTTGCAGCTCGTGTAGCGCTCGGGCACCGAGTTCCTCGGGTCGCAAACTCGGGTTCGCCAGCAGTCCATCCAGCGCCCAGCGATACAACGCGGAGATGGGCAGGCCACTGTCTCTCGTTACGCACGCGTCGAGAACGACCTGCTGATCGCATGAGTCGATGGCGATGAAGGTGGTCAGTTGGGCCCAGTCGGCCGACGTAGCAAGCCAGTCGTGGATAGACGCGTTGGCTTTGCGGGCAAGGCCGTGAATCGCGTCAGCGACGTCGAGCGGCGCGAGGTGGTCATGCACTCCCTGGCTGTCGAAGCAGGAGATGAGCATCTCCTCCAAACGCCATTTGAATCGAGCAATTCTCGGATGATCTCGGAAGCGGGGCGACGCGTAGATCGTCAAGAGCGACCGCAACTCGTCCCGCTCGTCCATCGGTTGGTCAACGGGCAGCGCCTCGAAATCACCGGTATCGAGGGCGTAGAGCAGGCGGCCGTGGGTCGCACTCATTGCGAGCGTTCCTGAGTCTGTGCAAAAGGTTGGCCCAACTGCTTGAGCTGATTTGATGCGTACCCACTGAGGAAATGTTCAACCGCGAGTAGGGCGCCAACGAACGGGTACGGACGCTCTCACGACATCGCAGTGGGACGTAGAACCGGCCAGCATGAGCGCTTACGACCATCTCGATCGCGCCCGGCGCGACCTCGGCTTATCGGTCGAATCACTCTGGCTTGCCTACGTCGGCCTCGGTGGTACCGCGAGCCTGATCGAAACGGGTCGCTACTTCGCGGGGGAAGCGCCCGCGGTCACGGCTCGGCAGTACGACTACATGGCGCAGGCGCTGAATGATCGTTATATCGACATCGGCGGCAACCATCCGGTGCCCTACTCGGAGGCGCTACGAGGACGCGAGTTCACTCCTGAGTAGTCAGCGGTCAGTCACGTTGGGCCAGTAGTCGGCAGCCTTGTCGACGAACGCGACCACGACGTCGTGCGGGGCGGCTTTTGCCAGCGCGCGGTTGACGGCGGTCCGCTCGTCGGGGATGCACTCCACCTCGGCGCAGCGAGCTTCACCCGCTTCGATCCGGGCGTGAACAGCGGACGCGATGAGCCGAGGCACCTCGCCCGACGGGCGGCCGCGCAGGTTGCCGTCTTCCTTCACGATGACCGTGTCGAACAGCATCGCGGCGACGTCACCGAGGGCGCGCATGTCCTCATCGCGGCGATCGCCCGCGGTGCTGATCACCGCGAGGAGCCGCGGCTTGACGTGGTGTGTTTGGGCGATCTGGTCGGCGTAACCCTGCGCGAACTCGCCGACCGAGCGCACCGCTTCGGGGTTGTGGCCGTAGTCCAGCACGAGGTGGACGCCGTCTATCGAGGTCACGTTCAGTCGTCCGGGTGCCAGCTCCAGCGACGTTCGGAACGTCCGCAGCCCGACGCGGATGTGTTGCACGTGGATACCCAGTCCCAGCGCGGCCCCGGTGGCCGCCAACGCGTTCTTGACGTTCATGCGTGCGGCGCCGTTGAATGCGGATGGCATCGCGGGAACCTCGGTCACTGGTAGACGGCGGCGCCCCTCGCGCACGACAACCGTTTCGCGGCCCTGGACATCTTCGAGCACGACGGCGCGACCACCGTTCGCGCAGTGCCGGTCGATGAGGGGGTTCGACGGCTGATCGCTGAACCAGATGATGTCGCCGCGACAGGCCCGCGCCATCGGCACTACGAGCGGGTCCTCCGCGTTCAACACCGCGAACCCCGCGCGGGGTACCGCGGCCACAACCACGCGTTTCACTTCGGCGAGCTGCTCAACGGTGTCGATTCCCGCCATACCGAGATGATCGGCCGACACGTTGAGTACGACGGCCACGTCGTTGTAGTCGTAGCCCAGGCCTTCGCGCAGAATGCCGCCGCGCGCGACCTCGAGCACCGCCAGTTCCACGGTGGGGTTGCGCAGCAGTGTGCGCGCCGACTTCGGGCCCGACGCGTCGCCCTTGCGGATCCTCCGATCGTCGATGTAGATGCCGTCGGTCGACGTCAAGCCGACCGTCGTGCCGACCGACCGCGCGATCGTGGCGATCATGCGCGCCGTGGTGGTCTTGCCGTTCGTGCCGGTAACAGCCACCAGGGGAACGCGCGCTTCGTTGCCGGGTTCGAACAGTTCGTCGATCACTGCCTTGGCGACGTATTGCGTATCGCCCGAGCTGGGATCGGTGTGCATGCGGAACCCGGGACCCGCGTTTACCTCGATGACCGCACCAACGCCGTCGGTCAGGGGAGTGATCAAATCCGGCGCGACGATGTCGATGCCCGCCACATCGAGGCCAACCACCAGAGCGGCGGTGCGGGCCAATTCAAGGTTGTCCGGATGAACCTCGGCCGTGCAGTCTTCGGCGGTACCACCGGTTGACAGGTTCGCGGTGTTCGCCAGATACACGACCTCGTCGACCGCCGGTACCGACGCGGGGGTGTAGCCCTGTTTTGCCAGAACATCGAGCGCGATCGCGTCTAGCGAAATGCGCGTCAGCACCGCTTCGTGACCGACACCGCGCCGCTCGTCCCGGTTGACTTCCTCAACGAGCTCCGACACCGTTCGACGTCCATCGCCCACGACGTGGGCGGGCACGCGGCGCGCGGCGGCCACGACGTTGCCACCGACCACGAGCACCCGGAAATCGTCTCCGACCACAAAGCGTTCCACCAGTACGTCGCCGCGGCGGGCTTGGCTTGCGGCGAACGCGAACGCGGCGCGCACCGCGTCGGGGGTCTGCACGTCGACGGTCACACCCCGGCCGTGGTTCCCGTCGAGCGGCTTCAGCACTACCGGGTAGCCAATGCGTTCGGCGGCGCGTATGGCGTCCTCCACGGTGCTGGCCACTTGCTGGTCGGGGACGGGCACACCCGCTTCGCGTAAGAGTCGCTGGCAAAGCCCTTTGTTCTTGGCGATCTCCACGCCGATCGAAGACGTTGCCGATGTCACCGTTGCCTGCACCCGTTTTTGATGCACACCCCAGCCGAGCTGCACGAGGGACAGATCCTCAGCGAGGCGCAGCCACGGGATGTCGCGGCTGGCGGCTTCGTCAATCAACGATCGCGTCGAAGGTCCGAAGCCGACGCGGCGAGCGAACAGCAGCAGCGCCTCGATCTCGGCTTCGGGTTCGAACCCGGGCTCCGCGCGCACGAGGTGATTCACCAAGCGCACCGCGAGTTCGCCGGCGCGTACACCGACGCGCTCGTCTTCGTAGTCGTAGATGACGTTGTACTCGCCACTCTTGCCCGTGCCCCGGGTCTTGCCCCGTCGCGTGTCAGCGCCGGTGAGCGACTGCAGTGCGAGCGCTATGTGTTCGGCGACATGACCGAGCCACGTGCCCTCGTGGAGTCGTTCGACAAACCCGCCGGCGCGCTTGCGCGAGCACTTGTGCTCATACAGGTTCGGCAACAACGCGAGCAGTTCGTCGGTGAACCCGGGCAGACGCGTCGTCGGCCACTCCTCCAACACGCCGAGGTCGACCACGAGACGGATAGCGGGCCGGTAGGACCAGATGCTGCCGCCGCGATAAACGCGCCGTTCCACGATGCGCAGTTCGGGTGCGGGCCCGTCCCCGCCGTCGGGGGCGTTGCGCCGGGTTGCTTCCGCCACAGTCACTTCAATCTCCGTTCTCGAGGATGTGCGGCCGGCGCGTCGACAAGTCGAACGCGAAGCCGGCCGGCAACACGTGGAGCGCAACGTCCACCAGGCCGATGGACCCGGCCTTCGTCGGCTCGGCCGTGGCCGCGCCCGTGTCGACGATCGTCGCCGCGCCGGAGCCGATCACCTCGCAGTGGTTGCCAGTGACGACGAGGGCCGTGTCTTCGTCGATGCCGACTCCCAGCTCGTGCGGGAACTGCGCGACCGCGGCGAGGAGGCGGGCCAGCCGGCCGCGCTCGGCGAAGTGCATGTCGATGAGCAAGCCCGACACGAGACCGAGGCCAGGACCAAGCCGCACCGCGTCGGTGGTCGGAACCGTGTCGGAGCCGCCCACGATCATCGTCGTAGACATCATCGCGGCGCCTGCGCTCGTGCCGCCGACCACTGCACCACGGAGAAAGGCATCGTGGAAACACATGTCGGCGCGGGAACCACCCAGGATTTGCGCGATACGCATCTGATCGCCGCCCGTGAAGAAAATCCCCGTCGCCTCCGACAGCGCTTTGAGCGCGGCCGGATCATTCGCTTCGCCGCGCGATCCCATGGGAAGGAACTCGATGTCTTCGACCAGACCGGCGAAGGCTTTGCGGTACTCCGTCTCGACTTCGTCGGGAACGGTGGTGGCCGTACCGACCACCACCACACGCGCCGCGGCACCACCGGCAAGATCGACGAATCGCCGCAGGATCACGCGATCGCCTTCGCGATCCTCGCTACCCCCGATTACGACCAGCGTGCCCGCGGTTCGTGAGGAGGCTGGCTGGCCGGTCATCGCCGAAATGTGCGGGTTGTCATGCTGGCCTTTCCAAGTTGATGCACCTAGATACCCATCTGCACGGCTTTCACACGAGTGCATCGCCCCGCGCCCCGTGGGGTAAAGGGGGATCGTGTCTCTGCTCAAGACGGTGGCCTTCGGGCCTCTCGACGTGGCGTTCGACGGTCGCGTCCTCGCTCCACGGGCGTGGACGCAGCTGCAATCCGAGTGGGGCGCTGAGCTGTCGTCGCGCGTACCGCCCGGTTCGATCCTCGAGTTGTGCGCCGGTGCTGGCCATATCGGTTTGCTCGCCGCCGCGCTCACTGGGCGTCGGCTCGTGCAGGTCGAGGCCGATCCGATTGCCGCGAGCTATGCCCTCGCAAACGCGGCGAAGACTCCCGACCTGCACGTGGAACTCCGCCAGAAGACGGTGGCCGACTCGGTCGGAGCCACCGAGCGCTTCCCGCTGATCCTGGCTGACCCGCCGTACCTTCGGACCTCAGATATCGCCACGTTCCCTGACGATCCGCGGATGGCCATCGACGGCGGCGACGACGGGCTGGCGGTCGTACGCGAGTGCCTGCACGTCACGGATGAACACCTCGCGGACGGCGGCGCGCTGCTGCTCCAGTTACGGGGGGCCGCGCAAGCCGACGAGGTCGCGCGTCTGCTCGAGGGGCAATGGCCCGGCCTCGTCGTACGCGAAGTTCGTGGGCCGGATCCGCTACGCGCCGTCGCGCATATTGCCCGTCACGAGGCGTGATTGAACGCGGCCGAAACGGGTAGAGCGACGCTGAGCTCAAGACGCGGGCGTTAAGCAAAAGGTTGAACCCTTGCAACTGCATCAGCTGCTGCGCGCTGTTAACCCTGGGGACGTTGACCGCGTAGCGACGGCCGAACCTACTGACGAACGAGACGCCATCGGCGCTCTCCTCGAGATCTACGACATCTGGCTCAGCCCGCTCGAGGCGCTGGGCGACCGGGCGCGCTTGCAGAACCACCCCGCCGTGGCGGCACTGAAGTGGCGTCTCGAGGAGCGCTTTCTCGCGCAGCTCGAAGACTGGACGCGGCCGCCCCGCCCTACTTCAGCCAACGTCTCTGACGCGCTGCGTCGGATTGCGCGTCAGTCCGACGACTCGATCTACGAGTGGGTCGCGTCGTCGGCCGACTGGTCGCAACTGGTCACGTTCCTGGCGATCGAGGGTGGGCCCGACGGTGGCTTCGACGACCTCGTCGCCTTGTGCCAGGTGGGAATTCGCGGCGCGGCGAAGGTGACCCTCGCCGCGAACTACTGGGACGAGATGGGCCGCGGTGACGCCAGTGGCGTGCACACGGCCCTGCACGACCGGCTGGTCGCGGCGGTCGACATGCCCACGATTCCTCGGTCAGCACTGCCGCTGTCGGCGCTGTACCGCAGCGCGCTTGGTGGCCTCCTCGCGACGAATCGCTGGTTGCAACCCGAAATGTTGGGCGCGCTCGGTCTGCTCGAGCTGCAGGCCGGCCCACGGTGCCGCAAGGTGCTCAAAGCTTTCGAGCGACTGGCTGCACCGGAAGATGCGTTCCCGTTCTACGCGGAACACGCGAGCACGGACCCGCGTCACGGCAAGGAGTGGCTGGATGGTGCTCTGGTGCCGTTGGTCGACGCGCATCCTGAATGGGCGCCGAGAATGATCCGCGGCGCGCGTTGGCGTGCGGAGGTCAACGAGCGGCTCTTCGCTGATGTGCATGCGTTGTTGCAACGCGCCGACGACCCGCGGGCGACAAGTCAGCCGGCGTAGCCGTGTCCCCACCGATCAATCCCGCACCGGTAACCGAGCGGACCGAAGGCCACCTGCCGGCGTACCTCAGCAATGGCGTCGTCGGTCTGCGCGTGCGCGGGGTGCCGTTGCGACCGGGTCTGGCCACGCTGAGCGGGCTTGAAGGCGAGCACCCGGAGGCGCGCGTGGCGAGTGTGCCGCCCGTGCCCTATCCGTTGGCTTCCGACCTCACGATCAACTCGATGTCGCTGTCGGACCACTGGAGCCGTGTGCAGGATGTGGTGCAGCACTACGACTTCGCGACCGGCGAGCTCGTCAGTCGCTTCCGGTTTAGTTACGACGGCGTCGAGGCGAACGTCGAAGTGTTGACGTTCTGTTGTCGCAGCGAGCCGTCACTGGTCGCCCAGCAGATCGTCGTCACCACCAGTGCGGCGGCCGACGTGACCGTCAGCGCCTGCGTCGATCACAGCGGCGTGCCGGGCCGAATCGTCGAGCGCGGCACCACGATTCCGGGCACGTCGGACGATGCCGTCGACGGTGTGCTGTTGTGGGAAACCCTCGGCGCCATGGCCACGTGCGGCGCCGCGTACTGGACCGAGTGCAACGTCGCGAGCGCCACCAAGACACGCCGCGACGCCGCGGACGCGCCGCTCGCCACTTCGTATTCGGTGCGCCTACGAAAGGGCGAGCGCCTCCAAGTTCGCCAAGTGACCTCCCTCGTGCCTAGCGCCAATCACGCGCAGCCGCAGCGCCAAGCGACTCGGCTCGCGGCCAATGGTCGTCGCATCGGATTCGAGAAGCTGCGCAAAGAGAACGCGGAGGCGTGGCGCGAGCTGTGGCGCGGGCGGATCCGGCTCATCAACGCCGACGAGAAATGGCAGACGTTGGCCGACGCCGCGTTCTTCTACCTGCACACGTCCACCCACCCGGGCTCGTTGAGCACCCACCCGTTCGGGCTCGCGCAATGGCACGGCTACCACTACTACTACGGCCATGTGATGTGGGACGTCGAGGCGTTCCTGCTGCCGCCGTTGTTGTTGACCAACCCGGATGCCGCGGGAGCGATGCTGGACTTTCGGAGTCGCACGCTCGAGGCCGCCCGCGAAAACGCGCGGCTGAACGGCTGGCGCGGCGCCCAATTTCCGTGGGAAGCGAGCCCCGCGCGCGGCGAAGAGGCGGCGCCGGGCCTCGGAGACGCTTCGGCCTACGAGCACCATGTGACCCCCGATGTCGCCGTTGCTTTCGCGCGTTACGCCCACGCAACCGGCGACGAGATCTTCGCGGCCACGCGCGCCTGGCCGGTGCTGGCCGCCGCGGCCGAATGGATCGCCAGCCGCGCCGTGCCGACCAAACGTGGCTGGGAGATCCCACGTGCCATGGGGATCGCCGAACGAGAGAACCCCGCGGACAATGCCGCCTTCGTCAACATGGCTTCGTCCGTCGCGTTGGACGAAGCCGTCGCGCTCGCGGAGCACTTGGGTCTGAAGCCACCCGCCGCGTGGCGTTCGATCGCGCGGGGCCTCGTGCTTCCGGTGAATCGCTCGAAGGTAATCCTCGATCACGACGGATACACCCGACGCGAGGAGAAGGCGAGCACGCCCGCAGCGCTCGCCGGGCTGTTTCCGCTCGGCTACCGCACGGCGGACGACGTCGAGCAGGCGACGCTGCGCTTCTACCTCGACATGGCCGACGACTACGTCGGCGCGCCCATGCTCTCGGCGTTTCTCGGAGTCTGGGCCGCGATGCTGCCCGACCGCTCCCGGTCGAGCGACCTGTTCGAAGCGGGCTACGCGGCCTTCGCCGATGAGCGGTTCAGCGTCGTACGCGAATACCGGGCCGACAAGTTTCCGGACGAACCCGTGTCGGCGCCGTTCCTCGCCAACTTGGGCGGCTTCCTCATGGCGCTGCTCTACGGGTTGACCGGCGTACAGATCGGCCCGGGCGAACCCGCGTCGTGGTGCCAACGCCGCGTGGTGATGCCGGACCTGTGGGATGGCGTCGAGGTGGAACGGATCCGCGTGCGCGGCCGCGCCGCGTCGCTCCACGCCAAGCACGGCGAGGAGCGAGCGGCGATCGACCTAGACGGCTAGGTGCGTTCGCAGTTCACGAGGTAGGCGCCGTCTGCGCCACCGTCGCAACGGTCGTCGCCGTCGCCGCCATCGAGGTTGTCGTTACCGGCGCCGCCCACCAGCGTGTCGTTGCCCCATCCGCCCGAGAAGGTGTTGTTCACCGCGCCGCCGACCATCGTGTCGCTGCCGGCCCCGCCGTAGACGGCTTCGACATCGGCGCGGACGTCGTCACGTTCATTGGCCTCGCCGTCGTCGGGCTTCACGTTCGCGTCCGAGACCACCGCGCCGCTGCGTTCGGCGTAGGACAGCAGGTCAGTGCCCGAGCCGCCGGTGTAGACGTCGGCGCCGTCAGTGGTGCGCTCGGTTAGGAACACGTCCGACCCCTTGCCGCCGTCGATTCTGTCGTCGCCCGTGCCGCCGATGATGACGTCTGCGCCGTCTCCTCCGTTGATCACGTCCGCGCCGGCCAGCCCGCAGATCACGTCGGGCCCCGGTGTACCGGTGATCATGTCCGCTCCGGTCGTGCCGTTGATCGTGCAGGCCGGGCGAACCGTCAATGCGTAGACGCCGAGTTGATCGTCCCCACCGTCGCCCACGCGCACCGTGTACGTACCCGTGGTGGGCAGCGTGCACGACGCCTGCGCCGTGACTCCGGCCCGGGTGGCACACAACAGGTCGCCGTTCGGCGCGATCAGGTCGAGGTCGACGCTGATCGGTGCCGCACCAAGGGCCACGCCGCGTACGACGACCGGCGCGTCCGCCGCTCCGGTAACGGTGAACCAGTCGTTCTCGCCGAGCGAACCGATCGACGCCTGCCGTGGGCGCGCCATTGCGAGCGCGGTCGACCCGACGGGCTTGTTGGCCCGTTGAGTGTCGATGCGGTAGCGCCCAGTTTCGTCGCGGCCGGACTCGAACACGTTGATCGTCTGCTTGCCGGTCGTGTTCACCTTGCAGAACGCGGCCGCGCTCGCGCCGGCGCGGGCTGCGCACAGCAACGTGCCGGCCGGGTCGCGCACGTCGAAGTCGACGTCCAGGCCGTTGCCGTCGAGGCCGACGACGTGCACGTACAGTGCGTCACCCGCCGCCGCCGACAACGCGTACGCGTCGGTTTCAGTCGGCTTGTCGAGCGAGCAGCTGACGGTGGCGCCGTACGTCAGCGTCGTGGGGCAACTGGTGGCTGCGGCGGCGCGTGCTGCGCCGAAAGGTAAGGCGAGGGTGGCGACACCGGCCAGTGACACGGCGCGCACGATTTGCTTCCAATGCATGGGAACTCCCGTTCATGAATTTTGAAGATGAAGGGGAGTGGACAATCGAGATTGTGTCAGGGGGGTGTGACGCCCGCAATGCCTGCGAGTCGCTGAACCGCGCCCGGTTCGGGGAGAATCAATCCGATGACTTGAGTAAGGACGGTGGCCCGTGCAGTGGTTGCGGAATCTGGTTCGCCTCACACGAATTCTGGGCGGCGCGCGCGAGCATCGGCTCGATCTCGTGCGGGCCTTGGCTCGTAGACCCGCGCTGCTTCTGGCGACCGGCGCAGCAGAGTTTGCGGGCATCGCATCGAACCTCGTGCCATCGAAGCTCAAGATGCTCGCGGAGTTTCGCGTGGCGTCGATAGTCGGGTGCGAGTTTTGCCTCGACATCGGCGCAGCGATCGCGGAGTACGAGAACCTCGACCCACGACAAATCGCCGAACTCTCGGAGTTTGAGACAAGTGACGCGTTCTCCGACGATGAACGCCTCGTGCTTCGGTACGCCACGGCGCTGTCACAGCAGTCACCGACGGTGACGCCCGAACTGCGCGCCGCGTTGGCGTCGCGTTTTTCGAAGGCCCAGATTGTCGAACTCGCGGCGGTCATCGCGCATGAGCACGAGCGGTCTCGGTTCTACGTAGGTATCGACTTGCCCGTGTCGCGGTTCGCGTCCGACGACGCTTGTCGACTGCCGACCGCGAGGGCGTGAGGTTGAACGGACGTACGCTCGGCCCTGTGCGTTGGACGCTTGCTGTGGTCGTCGCCGTGTTGCTCACCGCTTGTGGGGGTGGCAAGAGCGGTGGGCCGCGAGACATCCGAGCCGAGGTGCGGACTGATCCGCCGACGGTCATTTCCTCGTCCAAGACCGAGTGCCATTTCGACGGCGACCGGCAGGTGTTCGCCAGCGGCGTCGTGAAGAACGGCGGCGACGGTGAGCACCAAGTCAACATCGAGGTCCGCTTCCTCGACGCCGACGGCGTCCGCATCGACCTGATGTCGGACTCGATCAGTTCGCTCGAGCGGGGCGAGTCGGCCCACTGGGGCGTGAACTTCTACCCCGATCATCCCAAGGATGTCGCCAAATGCGACATCACAACGACGGCGAGTTGATTGCCGGCGGTGGCTGGGTTCTGGATGGAGCGGGTGACGGGAATCGAACCAATGCTTAGGTCACGTTGTGGTCAGGACCTCGAGAGAGGTAGATCCCGTCTCAAATCGATCATTTCTTCCAGGTAATCGTCTGCTCCAGGTCTTCGGCGCCGTCGTCGTGAAAGACAAGAACGACATCCCCCAACAGGATCTCGTCGCCCGAACGTAGGTGCTGATCGCCTTCCACGCGTTTGTTGTTGACGAACGTGCCGTTTGATGAGCCCACATCACGAACGCAGTAGCCACCGGGATACTCGACGATCGCAGAATGGAATCTCGAGACGCTCTGATCAGTTCTGAGCGAAATCGTATTGGTTGTGTCCCGCCCGATGGTCGTGATCTCCCCGGACAACGGAAGCCTCTGTGGCAGGCCGCCACCGGATATCTCGATGAAAGCGCTCATCGCAGGGACCCTAGATCCGCGAAGCCCGCGGTGCCGCAAGCGGTCGACACACGCGGAGCGTACGGACCGGCTCTCAGTCCGTGAACGGTGAGAACGCCCCGTTCCGGTTCGCAGATAGAACGCCGCGGGTGACAGGGGGAGTGGTCCCCATTCCGTCCTCAGGTCAACAACCGCATAGTGGCGACATGAAAACTTCGACTCTCCGTCGCTCGCTCGTGATCGCGTCGAGTGGCCAGTCGGCGGTAGCGAACGACTGGTCGCACGACGGCGGGCGAATCCTGTTCACGATCAATCACGTCGACGGACTGTCCGAGGTTGGACTGGTGAGCCGACTGGGTGGACGGATGACGGTGCTCACTCCGGCAGCGACCGGCGGTGGCCACAACGCGACCTTCAGTCCTGACGGACTTCGCATCTCTTACGTTCGAACCGCGGACTGGAGCCTGATGACGACGACGGTCCTCGGTCTGACCCGTCCGCGGATGTTGATTGCTGCGCCCACGTACAGCGCGAGTTGGTCGCCGACCGTGAACCAGATCCTCTTCGTTGGTCCGCGCGGTGTTGGGGTTGTGAACGCGAATGGCGCGAATACGCACTACATCGCGTGTTGCGACAATGCGTCGGCGACGTGGAGCCCCGACGGCAAGCACATCGCCATTGTTGACCCGGGCCTCGCGATGCAAACGGTTGACCCAAGCGGAGACAACGCGCAAAGCGTGGGTGGTTCGTTCGGGGCACGGACCGGCGTGGACTACTCGCCTGACGGCCGCTTCATCGTCTTCAACAAGTGGGTTCGGATCGGATCGGATCCCACGGCGATTCGTAGCGAGCTGTTCGTGATCCCTGCTGGCGGAGGTGTGCCACGCGCCCTCGCGCCGTGGGCGTACGGCGATCGCGACTACCCGACATGGGCCGCGGCGTAGCTCGCCCCGGCGTCCGAGGCGACGTGGTTGACGAACGCGGTCAACCAGAACGAGCCGTGGATACGTTTGACGACGTGGGGGCGCGTTCGAACGACGGTGTCGCCGGCCCGATCGCTGCGTTGTTAGGCCGACGACTGTCGGCGCTGCGAGAGACCGGTGGACTCAGTCAACGCGCGCTCGCACAGGAGCTTGGTCTGAAGAACCACGGCGACGTTTCGCAGTGGGAGCGCGGTCGTCGCTCGATTCCTCGTGTGCACCTCGGTCGCATCGCAGAACTGTTCGCGGCGGACCTCGATGAACTAGTCGAGCTGCACGATCGGATGCTCGCCGACAATTCGCGGCGTCGAGCGATGCGTTCGCTCGGTTGGTCCTCCTCGGCGAGCGGTCCGGTAGGCAACGTTGATGCACGACTGCGCACGCCAACATTCTGCGGTCGCGACTTCGAGCTACAGGAACTCGGGCGGAAGTTTGCGGGCGGACCGGACTCGTCGGCCGTGCAAGTGATCTGCGGCATGGCCGGTGTCGGCAAGACGCAACTTGCGCTCGCGTATGCCGCTGAGTACTCGTCGCGATATGACCTGGTCTGGTTCGCGTCTGCCTCGGAGATAGCCGCATTCCCTGCGCAAGTCGTGGAACTTGCGTCGCTGGTCGGTGTTGAACCGTCCGGCGCTCACGCGGCGGATGATGTCGTCCGGGTGATGCGTGAGCTGGCGCGGATGTCGCGGTGGTTGCTGATCATCGATGACGCCCGTGACGCAGAAGTTGTCCGCGCCTATTGCCCAACCGATCAGGGTGGCCACGTGCTGGTCACATCACGCCATCACGCTTGGCGGTCTGTTGGAAGTCCGCTCACTTTGGACGTTTTGTCGCTCGCCGACAGCGCGGAATTCCTTCAGCGTCGTACTGGTCGAACGGCGGGCGTCGATGAGCTCGCCCAGCTACTTGGGGGATTGCCGCTGGCGTTGGAACAGGCGGGTGCGCTGATTGAGGTCACCGGACTGAGCTTCGACGTCTATGCGGCGCGGTTGCGCGAAGCGCCGAGCCTCGTGTTGAGCAAAGGCGAGCCGGCGCTGTACGGGACGACGGTCGCTAAAACGCTCAAGCTCGCCCTTGAAGAGCTGGCTGAGTCGAACGGCGCTGCCGCCGACGTGTTGGTCGGCGCGGCCACGCTCGGCGCGGCGCCGATCCCGACCGCGTTGCTGGTGGACGGGTCGACGGAGCCGCTTCTCGGCCTGCAACGCCTTGGTCTCGCGCTCGTCGACGAAACGACGATGCAGGTACACCCGCTCGTACAGGCGTTTCTGCGCGACTGGCTGCCCGCCGACGTGCTCGCACGATTCGCGTCCGTAACTGCGACTCGGCTGCTCCGGTGCCTTCCGGACGACCCGACCAATCCAGAGTGCTGGGCCGCGTGTGACTCCGTCGTCACGCACGCCGTCGCCCTCGCGTCGGTCTCGAACGCGCGCGACCTCGGAGTCGCGCTCTCGTTTCTCAGCGGCTATCTCGGTATGCGAGGCCAAGCCGACGACGCGCTGGCGTTGGCGTCCTCCGCGATCGCAGTTCTGCGGTCCGGTGACGGCACAGCGAGCGAGGTCGCCGACGCGTTGCACAATGCAGGAAGCATCTGCAGCGAGGCGGGTCATCGAGCGGACGCGAGGGACTTCTTCGAGCAGTCGCTGACATCGCGACGTGCCGGTCCAGATGCCAACGACTTGCGCATTGCCGGCACCGTCGCCGCGATCGGCGCCACGTACCTGGATGCCGATCCGGTTAAGGCAGCGAAGTTCCTGGAGGAGGCCCTTACTTCGATCACTGCGCTCGAGTCGGCGGATCACTCGTACGCACTGGCGGTCGCCGGTGACCTGAGCTTGGCTCTCGAGTCGCAAGGCGACACGGCGCGCGCGCTGCAGCTACGGCGCGACGCACTCGCAGGTTGCCTGCGCACCGTCGGTTCCACGCACCTTCTGACGGCGGCCGCTCACGCGAACCTCGCGATGATCGACAGTCACGACCTGTCCGCGGAGGATCAGGCGGCGCACGCCGAGGAGGCGCTGCGCATTTACGCCGAGCTAAAGATGCCGAGGGACTCGACAATTGTCGACCTCGAACGAATTGCCCGCAGCTAGCGCGCGGATGGTGGCAAGGGGCGGCAACTACGACGCTTCGTCAGGTACGTTCGGGCGAGAGGGGCGGAAAAGGGGCAGCGGCATGAACTGCGCGTATTGCGGTGGAGAGTTCATTCCTGGGGCGCGGTTTTGCGCGGAGTGCGGGCGCGCTCCGGACTCCGATGCTCCGGTGATGCAGCCCGCGACGTCGGCGGTTCCTGTTTTCGGGCGACATGACTTCAGTCAACCCGCTGCGACCTTCGACGGCGACGACGACTACTACGGCGACGACGACTACGGCGGCGACGACGACGACTACGAGCGCGCGGCGTCGGGCGAAACGCCCCGTTTGTTGGTCATGGCCGTGTGGGGCGCGCTTGGCGGCTTGTTGGCGGTGCCAGCGGTGTGGCTCGCGGGCCAGGCCGTCACGCAATGGTCAGAAAACCAGGACCTTTCGAATTTCGCGCTCGTGCTGCGAGTGTCGTTCGGCGCGACCGGCGCGGCGGCTGGATTCGCAATCGCACTGGGCGTTGCTTTCGGACGCGTGCACGCGGGTGATCGTTTCAACCCGCTTCCGCTTGTCGTCGGCGCGGGTGCAGTCGGCGCCGCGTTCGCGATGTTCGACACCGTGTTGTTCGGGGCCAACGAAACGCAGCTCGTCGCGAAGGCAGCAGGCCTCGGAGCACTGATTGGTCTGTCGACGTCGTTGTCGCTTGGCGGTGCCGCTGCGTGTGCGGCCGTTCTAGGTGGGCTTGAGTTGCTGACCGTCACACGGTCGTCGTTCGCTCTTAGCGCCGGCGCGGACTCGAGCGATCTTTGGCGTCACCTGGGCGTACTGGCGGCGCTTGGCGCCGCCTGTGGCATTGGCGCTTCACTCCCGACCGGAGGCGTTCTTCGCTGGCCGAGTCGAACGGCTCGCGTGCTGGCGATATCGCCGATGGTTCTCGCGACAGTCGCGCTTGTGGCCGTTGTAGGCGCGGGTGCGGTGACGGCGAAGGAGTTCTCAGACATCGGCAAAGCCCGTGATGCGGCGTCGTCCCTGCTCGACTCGTCGTCAACGGAAACCGATTCGTCGTACTCGGACTACACAGCGACGACGTACGTGGCCCGGGAGACCTTTACGCCCATCGCCACATGGCGGTATACGTCGACCAAGTCGTCCGGCGACAAGACGTCGGTGTCGTTGGCAGCCGGTCGGTTCTACAACGTGGCGGACGCGCCCGCGATCTCGAAGGCGGCGTCGCCCACCGATGGCAGCTGCTCGATCGACGAGGAGCGAGACCTCGTCGCGCCCTTCACGCTCACCCTTACGAATGCAAACGCGGAATTTGGACAGGAGGTGCTGACCAAGATCGTGAAGGGCTCGGCAAACTCGTCTTCGGGTGGACCGGCGCTGTCTGCGGTGGTCTGGTACTTCGACGGGCCGGACTGCAAGGACCTGTCCCTGTCTGACACCCTGTCCGTAAAGTCCACAGAAACACTTGATGCAGGCGAGAGCACCGAGCTCAGCGGCTACTTAATCCTTTCCGGAGCACGCTCCCCCCTGCACCCCGATGGGGATGCGGCTGCCTTCGGCGGGCTGTGGTTGGTCGTCCAGCCTCAGTACTACGACACTGGCGAGACCATCACGACGACTTCGGGCCCGTGGCGTACCGAGGGAACAGGATCATCGGCGGCTGGAGTAATCCCGCTGGACGAACTGCGTCCGTAGCCGGGTAGCTAACGCCGCTCTATCCGGGCGAACTGATCGCCGAACTGGAACATGATCGGCAGCGGAACCATTGTCCGTCGGCCCGGTCGCAGGTCAGCAGTGCGACCGGCCTCGTCCGTGATCGTCGTGCCGTTGGTCGACTCCCGATCTTGCATCCAAACGTCACCGTCGCGGATGCCGATTGCAACGTGGGTCTTCGACACGAGCGGCGAGTTGACTCGAAGGCCGTTCTCACCGGCGGCGCAGACGGGGTTGCGACCGATCACGAGTACGGCATCCTCGAGCGTCACAGTCTCTCCGCCTTGCACGGTGAGAGCGATGGTCGAGCCAGTTGCAAGCTCCCGTGGCATGGGCCGGGCCACAGTCGACTCGTCGGGCCCTTCGGCCAACAACGCCGCTGGCTGCGGGCGCGGCTGCGGGCGCGGATGCGGCGCAGGTGCAGCCGGAGCGATCGGCGCCACTGGTGGGACAACTGGCGCAAATGGCGTAGCAGTCGCCGCTGGACTCCCCTGTGCCTGACCAGCTCGACGGGGGAACGACGGCACCACGTCAGGCCAGGTGAACGGCGTGGGCCCGCTTGGGACGGGCACCGGCGACACGTCTGCTTGCCCGGCCCATTCACCGGCTACGTCGTCCCAGTTCACTTCGACTCCTCAGGGGTTGCGGACATGTCCATTGCTACGCCAACGTCCGGATATTCGAACGTCGCTTCAGTCCGTTGCGCAGACCGCGTTCGAGTTCGTGCAGGCCGCGCTCGGCTCGAAACTGGAAGTCGAGCTTCACCTTGCGTCGTCCCGCGATTGTCACTCGCGTGCCCTCCGGAACCGGGCTGACCTCAACGACGGCAACGAGACCAAAGCCATCATCGAGCCGCCGAAACGACGGTCGACAGTCGACCACGATCCGGTTTGCACCGATACGCGTCGCGGAAACGCTCGGGAGGTCACGCGCCGCGATGAGGAGCGCATCCAGAGTTGCGGTTGGAGTTACCGGATACACGCGGGTCGGCGCACTGAACTCCGGTGTGCCGAGTGTTCCCGCCGTCACTGGGGTCATGCCCATGACCAGGCATACGGCGACGGCCACGAGCAGAACTCCGAAGAACAGAAGCGTGATCATCGCGGCTCGTGGGCCGCGATGGCCAGACGCTGCGCCGCGGCGAATACCGACTCGGTCGAGCGGCGCAGGCGTAGCTCGGATTCGAAGACGTCGATCGCGTCAGAGAGCGCCATCGGAATCTGATCGGGTTCGAGGTTGAGCAGGCCACGCGACAGCGCCTCGTACGTCGGCATCGATTGTTCCAGTGCGAACCGATTAGCCAGCTTCGAGATGCTGATCATGTCGGGGTCAATGCCGCCGAACCGGGGTGCAAGCGCCGCTTGCGGACGCTGAATGTTTCCCTCCACCGCAAAACCGGAATCGTCGTACTGGTAGCCGGAACCGTCCGCCGCCCGAACCGCGGCAACAAACGAGTTCATTCGGATTCGCAGGGTATGGGCCTTGTAGGGCATGCGGATGAAACCCTTCCGCCAAACCCGTTGCGGGTAGATCTGCCAGCCGACCGCGCCGTCGGCAGCGGTGAGCTCTAGGACGATTTGCTGGCGGCGGCCCGCCATCAGGGGGCTTTGGGCGACCATCGGGTTGTCCTCGTCGATGATGGACCAGCCGAGCCGCCCCACCTTCTGCGCGAACAGGTCGCGAATGCTTTCCTGATCCAGAGACGACGTACCGGATTGCGCGCGGAGCCCGTTCTCCAAGAACTGCTTGTAGCCAAACGTGCCGCCCACGATCACGACAATGACGAGTACGCCAATCAATGCGTTGCCCCTTCCCCGAATCCCCGTGCGGTTGCCCGACGCTGCGGCAGTGTGGCACTACGCCGCCACGGTAGACAACGGGGAGTAGTCCCCATTCTCGGATTCCCGCGGCGCCGGCATCGTGGATCGTCCACCGAGCCGGAAGGATCCACGGACTGCGATGACAAAGGGCGAGCTATGTTTCAGCGCGTGACCCGGGGCAAGGGCCGATGACGATCGGTGTCGTTTGGAGCGCAGCGACTCACGTCGGTCGTGTTCGCAAGTCCAACCAAGATTCGGTCGTTGCCGACCTTCCCGTGTTCGTTGTCGCCGACGGCATGGGCGGCGTAGCCGGCGGCGAAGTGGCGAGCGCCGCCGCAATTGCTCGCTTCGAAGGCTTCCGCGGCGCAGCTGCCGTCGATGCCGACAGCGTGCTCGCTGCGGTGCGCTCCGCCAATAGTGACGTCTTCGCGCGACGTTTTGAGGACAGCGAGCGCGCCGACATGGGCACGACGCTCGCGGGAGTCGCGTTAACGCGCCAAGAAGGCACCGACGTCGTGCTTGTTTTCAACGTTGGCGATTCCCGTGTCTACATGTCGCGCGGCGCCGACTTTCGCCGGGTCACGACCGATCATTCAGTCGTTGCGGAACTGGTTGCCGCAGGCGAGATCGAAGAAACGGACGCTGCGACGCATCCCGAACGCAATGTGGTCACCCGTGTGATCGGCGGGGCGCCTGAAGTTGAAGTCGATTCGTGGGTGATCGCGCCTGAGATCGGCGATCGCTTCCTTATCTGCTCGGACGGTCTCACCGGTGAAATCGACGACGCCGCGCTTGCGTCGGCAATGTTTGATACGTCCGACACCGTGGGGCTTGTGAACGATCTTGTTGAAGGCGCCCTGGCATCCGGCGGGCGTGACAACGTTTCGGTCGTAGTCCTCGCAGTGACCTCGATCGACGAGGCACCTATCGACGTTGACGAGGACACCGACCCGCGCCCCGCAGTCGCCGAAGGGACGTCTGAACCGAGGTGAGCGAGACAGGCCTCGTCACCCTGGTCGGTCCGCAGGCCGCGGTCCTCGTTGGCCCGCGTGGGTCGGAGCAGTTTCTGTCGAATTTGCGCGAGGCAGTTCAGTCGCGGACGGCCCTCACTGCGATTGTTGCCGCACTGGCAAACACGCCTACGACGGCTTTGCCGTCTTTTGCCTGCGTTGTCCGTGAGGGTAAAACGGCGCGACTAATCGTTCGAGGTTCGGCTTCGGCGATCGCCCAGGAACAAGGTGGGCGGCGCGTTCGCCTGTACAAGCCTCAGAGCGCGACCTGGGCCGAGAAATTGGTCGAGGGCGCGTCCGAAGTGATGCTGACGTGGGAGGAGAACCTCGCGACGCCCGTGCATGTCGTGTTCTTTCTCGACGCAGCTTCCACGAAAAATCGTTCGACTGTTCCGCTGAGCGCGTCGCAGACCGCCGAACAGCCGGCGGTCCCGGTGGTCGCCGTAATCCCACCTGTCGCTCATCCGCCGCCCCCCGCAGCGAGCGAAACCTTGGGGTCCTCGTGGAAGCAGCCCGACTTGTTGCCTCCTGTTCCCCCGCCGCCTGCGTCGACGCCCGTCCCCGGCGCGGTCGAGGATTTCGACTTCTCGCACCTTGTCGAGGAGACGAGGTTTCGCGGCGTCGAGGCCGCGGCTGTGCGGGATGCGCCTCCGGTCAGTGATGTCGCCGAGGGAGACGAGTTCTCGTACGACGATCCGTTCGCGGAGAGAAGCGCGCCGTCTCCGGAGCCTGACTTCGCGAATCCATTGAGCCATCCGACGCAAACGTTTCAGGAAGACGACGGTGGTTGGACGCCGCCCGACCTGTTGCCGCCGCCACCGCCTGCAGCCGAATCGGTCGGATTGGTGTCGGCGCCACCTCCACCCTTGGCTGCACCTGGTCCGACCGCGGCGGACGAAGAGCTGGAAGGAGCGACCATTTCCCTCGCGTCCTTTCGGCAAAAGGTCTCCCCGGCGGGTACCGGACCAAAAGTTCACGCGGTCGTTTGCCCATCCGGCCACTTGAACTCGCCGGTTGTCGCCTCGTGCCGCGTCTGTGCTGCGGCGATCGCCGACCGCAGCGTTGTTGAAGCAAACCGCCCCTCTCTTGGACTGTTGCATTTCGACGACGGGCTGGTCGTCGAGTTGGACCGCTCCCTGGTGATCGGCAGGAAACCGGCGCGACGAGACGAAGACGCCGAGGAATTCGGCCTCGTGACCGTGCCGGACGAGGGCAAGTCGCTATCTCGAAATCACGCGAAACTTGTGCTGACTGATTGGCAGATCGCCGTTGTCGACACGGGCTCAACCAACGGAACCGTTGTCGAAGCACCTGGAGAGCAACCGGTGCGGCTCCGCGCTGGCGATCCCCACATTGTGTCGCCAGGCGTGCGCGTCGTACTTGGCGGTGGCATCGGCTTCGTAATCGCGCCACCGACCTCATGACGCCCGCGGCGGCGCGTCCGCCCGCGCGGCCGCCGGAACTGCCTGGCTACACCTTCGTTGAGTTCCTCGCGAGCGGCGGTTACGCCGATGTGTTCTTGTACGAACAGGAATTCCCGCGTCAGCGCGTCGCCGTAAAGGTGCTCAAGCGAATCGATCGCTCCATGGACAGTGACTTCGTCAACGAAGCCAACCGCCTTGCCGGCCTGTCCGATCACCCGAACATCGTGCGAATTTATGGCGCAAGTGTCTCGCCCGACGGCCGTGCCTACATGGTCATGGAGTATTGCCCGCCCCCGCACCTCGGCGCGCGGTCGCGACCGAACGGTCTCCCGATCGAAGAAGCGTTGCGGGTTGGCGTGAAGATCGCGGGCGCGGTCGAGGCGGCGCATCGATCAGGCGTTCTGCATCGCGACATCAAGCCGACGAACATTCTTCTGCGCGCGAACAACGAGCCTGTACTCATCGACTTCGGCATCGCGGGCGAACGGCAAGGTGACGTTTTGGACGAGGGCGCCGGGGTCTCGATTCCCTACGCGCCCCCCGAGGTCGTATTCGAGGACGCGCCCGGTGACGAGTTGGCCGATGTGTATTCACTCGCTGCCACGGTCTACGCACTTGTCGCCGGTCGGTCGCCTTATGAGGTGACCGACGGCAACAACGGTCAAGAGGCGTTGATCATGCGGATGCGCGCCAACAACATTCCCCCGACCCGCCGGGACGGAGTGTCCGAGGCGCTTGAGCACCTTTTCAGCTACGCGATGGCGCGTGCGCCCCGCAATCGACCCCAGTCGGCGGCGGCCTTCGCGCATGCAATCCAGGAGATAGAGCGGCAGCTCGGCTATCGGCCGACCGACTTCTTTGCGGGCTCTTCCGAACGGAACTACCAACCGGTTGCCCGGGACGCGCAGGATGAAGACGGCACCCGGTCACAGGTGCAAGTTGTCTCACCCGAACCCCCTTCAGGCCTCATTTCGCCTATGCGCAGCGCCACGCCAGCAGCGCCTCGGGTATCGCAGGGTTCCCGGTCCGAAGCTCTCGAAGCGCCGGACGCACTGACCGGTAGGCGCGGAGTGCCGACTGAGCCGATGTCCGAGCCCATCACGCGCGCACGGCAGCGGGTGGCGACTGCGCCGCCGATCGAGCTTGACGACGACCGCCCAAAAACCTCGCGCGCCCTTCTGGCTGTCGCTGGAGTGGTTGTCGCTCTCGCTTGTATCGCGTTCATCGTCTCGTCGCTCAACGGAGGAGACGGCGGTGGCGCCGAACCTCCGGTCACGACGGTTGGGCCTACGTTGCCAACCGCCCCCGCGCCGGTAGAAAACTTGCTGGCGGCGCGGACGGGGAACGACGTAAAAGTGACTTGGACTTACGACGGACAAGATGGCGAGACCTTTCTTGTCGAGATTGATGGCACGAACATCAGCAAGGTCGTTGACGAGCCCGAATTCACGCTGACGAATGCCCCGGCCGGGAGGGTCTGTGTGACCGTCAAGTCCGGCCTTCCGGGCGGCAGCTATTCCGACGCGCGACCAGCGTGCACGAAGTGACCGACGAGTCGATTCCCGTGCTCCAGGTGGAGTTTTGCGACGTCTGGACGGAAGTGCCGCCTGAGAGCCGGTTTTCGATCGGCCGCGAAGCGACGCTCTCTGTGGACGAAGAGAACCTTCACCTTCATCGGAAGGTCGTTGAGTTGTTCTGGCAGCACTCCATGTGGTGGTTGGCCAACGTCGGCTCGCGCCTGAGCGTGACGATCGCCGAACAAAACGCGCGCGTCCACGCGTACCTCCAGCCCGGCGCCCGCCTGCCACTCGTCTTCGAAGCGACCACGATGCGTTTCTCAGCTGGCATGACCACCTACGAGCTCGGCCTCCACCTTGAGAACCCGCCGTTCGCCAGCGAGCAAACGCAGGTTGACCAGGATGGATCGACAACGACTCTCGGACGGGTGGCACTCACCCCGGAACAGGCCCTATTGATCCTGGCGCTCGCCGAACCCGTTCTGCGCGCGTACGGGGCAGGCAGTGCGACGTTGCCTACTTCGGCCGAGGCGGCCGCACGGCTGGGTTGGACGCTCACGAAGTTCAACCGAAAGCTGGACAACGTATGTCAGAAACTCAAGCGCGCCGGCGTGCCCGGCCTCCACGGCGAGGTCGATCGTCTCGCTTCGACGCGTCGAGCGCGACTCGTCGAGTACGCGATCTCCGTCGGCCTCGTGACCGCCGCGGATCTCAGCGAGTTAGATGCAGCGCATGACTGATGTCGCGGCGGCCAAAGCACAGTCGAGGAACGCGGCGCGGGTGCGGGGCCTCCTTGGGACGGCGGCAAAGCGGATGAAGGCCGCTCAGGAGTTCATTGCATCGAATCCGCCGGGAACACGCCTCACCGAGACGATCGAGGTTGCGGGCCCCGCCGCCAACGAGATCGCCGCCCGTGTTGAGCAACTCATGGCCCAAAACGGCTGCACATCTGCGGTTGTGGGGCCGTCGACTTACCGCTTTGCGCGCACCGTACGACCCGGCGCTATGACCGCGTCTACATCCGTCGCCTCGGTCCTCACGCTCGGGCTTTGTCTTCCCTTGATGTTCTTGCGTTGGACCGAAGAGTGCACGGTGACGATCATCGAGCATCCGACCGGCACCAAGGTCACCGTTGTGGGCCGTGTGCCGCGCCCAGCGGTGGCCGTGCTTCGCTCGGAACTCGGTGCTCGTCAACAGCCCGCCGCGGCCAGCTCGCCCACATCCGTTATTGATGCGACCCGCCAACGTGAGTCGGCCGCTGTGGGGGTCGCTGATCCCCCGACGACGGCCCGCCCCACGGTCGTGGACGCGACCCGTCCTCGTGCGGTCGTGAGTGCCACCCCGCCGACTGCGAATGCGTGGCTGCAGTTCGACACCGGGGAACGCGTCGAGATGGTGGGCCGGATCGTCGTCGGGCGCGCCCCTGATGTTCCGGCCGACCAGCCAGATATCCGCGCGGTTGCGATTGACGACCCGGCTCGTACCGTTTCGAAGACACATTTCCGCGTGTTCGCTCGCGACGACGTCGCGTGGATCGAGGACATGCATTCGACCAACGGAACGGTGGTTGCAGCACCGGGCCAACCAAGGCAATCACTGGTACCAATGCAACGCGCGACGTTGGTCGTCGGCAGCCGTATCGAATTCGGCGACCGGGTCGTATCCGTAGTGTTTTAAGAAGCCGGCAGGGGGAGTCCTCCCCATTGTGGAACCTATATTGACGAGCGCACTGTTGGCGGGGCTGCCAACGGGGCAAGCCGGGGAGGCATCACCAGGGGCATGAGAATCGACATACGCCGGGCGCTGCCCGGAGTCATTCTCGCTGTCGCGGTCATAGCCGGGGTAGTGGTCGCCGTAAACGCGGATGGCTATCGCACAAACAAAGTGGACCTGCACGATCCGGGGATCTGGATCAGTCGCGATCCGGGCAAAGGCGCCACCATCGGCCGCGTCAACAGTGAACTCGGAAACCGTGTCGACGTCACCCTCACCGATCAGGCGGCCGACGTTCTGCAATCGGGCTCGACGGTTCTGCTGAAGAGTCCCGGCTCGCTGACGCAGGTCGACATTCGCCACACGATCACCCAGGGCCAGGCGTCCGGAACAATCAACCGCGCCGCGATCGTGGGCCTCGGTCAGGACACGCTCGCGGTGTTCGACCCGGGCTCGTCGCGACGCAAGCTCCGGATCATGGACGCGACACACATCGACAAGGCCGCCTTTAGTGCCAAGCCAACCGCTGTGCTCTCGGGCGTCGGCGACATGGCTGTCGGCGTCGACGGTTACGTGCACGTAATTGCGGGGCAAACGCGCACCACCTATGCGCCGGACGGCCACAAGGTCTCGGATTCGCAAGTGCCCGCGATGCGTACCCCCACCGTTACTGCGGTCGGACGTAAGACCGTGGTGCTCGACCAGGCGACCGGGTTAGTGGTCTTGCCGAATGGTCACTCCATTCCGCTACCCGCCGCCACCTACGGAAGGCACCCGTGGCTCCAGCAGCCCGGCGCCGCCGATCCGTCCAACATTGTCGTCGTCGAAACCGACAAGGCGCTGCTCGAGATCGGACTCGACAACGGAAAGATCGATCCCGTCTTCGAGGCCGGCCAGGGCGGCGCGATTCAGCCCGTCCGTCTCAACCAATGCAGCTACGGCGGCTGGGGCGCAACCGGCCAGCAGGTCTCAGCGTGCCTCGGACGCCCCGTTCAGGCAGACGACCGCATTGAAGCCGGTCAGCTCAAGTTTCGCGTCAACCGCGATCGGGTTTATCTGAACAACACGTCGACCGGGGCGGCGGTGAGTCTGGACGCGAAACGGTCCGATCACGTCGATAGCGCGTGGGCGGACGCCTTGACACCCCGCGAACAGGACTCAGACAACCCCGACGCCAAGAACAAGATCACGAGCGCCAACGACAACAAATCCGATCAGCCCCCGAAGGCTGCGTCGTTCAGCGTCGGCGTTCGACCGGGTCGGGCGCGCACCATCAAGGTCCTCGCGCACCCTGGGGTCGTCGCGACCCACGTCGTGAGTGTCGGGCCGGTAACGGGTGCCGCCGGTACTGCTGCGGTCGGAGTCAACGGGCAGACAATTGAGTTCACGCCTGCGACCCCGGCGACGTCTGGGCAGAGTTCGTTTACCTACACCGTGGCCAACGGCAGCGGCACCGCGCCGGGCACGATCACCGCGGTCGTGCATCCGATGTCCCAGGAGTCGCCGCCCAAGCTCGCTGGCAATCCATCGATTTCGATCGCGGGCGGCAGTAGTGGAACCTTGAACGTGCTGGACAAGGCCGACGACGACGACGGTGACTCGATCCTGTTGACGGAGGTTCGACCGTCGAGCGGCGTCGACCAACCGTCGTACAAATCGAACGGACTCGTCACGATCACCGGCGGCGCGCCGGGTGAATACACCGTTCCGTTCTCGATTATGGATGACCGCGGCCAGGCCGCTGAAGGCGCGCACGCGATCACCGTCCACGTTCTCGACCCGGCGACACTGCAAGTTGTCGCGAAGCCGGACTTCATCACGGGGTATGCAAACCGCGAGATCGTCGTGCGGCCGCTCGGCAACGACATTCCGAGCGGTGGCTTGCGTATCAGCAACGCGACAGTCACGGGCGATCCGGCCCTGGTGCTTCGTGACCGCTCGACTGACACCATCCGATTCGTTGCGAGTAAGGCTGGCGACTTCACCGCGGAGTACGAGGCAACGTCGGATGAAAACGGATCGTCCGCCAAGGGCAAGATCCTGATCGAAGTCAAGCCGACGGATCCGAATGGTCCGCCTGGCGCGGGCCGCGACGATGTCGTGGTTGCGCCAGGCGTGCCCGTCATCGTGCCGGTCTTGGCGAACGACAGTGACCCGAACGGTGACGTGCTCTCGGTCTCGGGCGTGGACGTACCGCGGGAATCTGGCGACCCGGCGTCAGCGCTGAAGGTAGAGGTGCTCAAGCGCCAATACCTTCGCATTACCGCTTCACGCCCAGTCACTGCCGACTCGCCGGCAGCGTTTCACTACAAGGTCAGCGACGGAGCGAACGAAGTCGCCGGTCTTGTGATGGTGCACGGCGTCGACAGCACCGCCGACCGGTCGCCGTTCGCCGCCGATGACACCCTCACCTTGAAAGTCGACAGGGTGGGGACGGCGCGCGTGCTTGACAACGATGTCGACCCTGAGGGTGGGCCGCTCACAATTGACACGCCCACCTTCGACCCGAAAAGGCCGGCCGAGGCGGAAGTTAGCTGCCTGACCACCCAAGGCGATGCCTGCCCGCCGGGCACGGCCTTCATCGAGAACAACGCGATTCGGGTCGTCGCGCCTTCGAAGCCAGTCCACCTCACCCTCGCCTACGCGGCCGTGGACATGGCGGGCAACAAGGCCGGCGGCCGCCTTCAGGTGAATGTTGTGGACCAGCAGAATCAAGCCCCCCAGCCGCCCGTGATCGAGATCCGCACCTTGATCGGCCGCCCCGTCGACATTCCGATTCCCGTCAACAACGCAGATCCCGATGGCGACGTCGTGAGTTTCTCGGGCCTGGTGTCGCCACCTCTTCACGGCGTGATAGCGCAGCCCGATAAGGACGGCCTCGTCCCAGGTGTCGGCGACAAGAAGGAAGCGCCGCAGCCGAACGCGTTGCGATTCCTCCCGAAGGCGGTTGGCACCGACGTCTTCACCTACTCCGTCAGTGATCCAAGTGGTCTTCAGGGAGTTGGCACTGTGCTCGTCGGAGTATTGCCTCCGGGTTCGAACGGTCGACCCGTCGCGCTACCGGACCAAGCAGAGGTTCTTCCCGGCGGAAACATCCGCTACGACGTGCTGGCCAACGACTCCGACCCCGACGACGACCCGATCGCACTTGTCGATTCGGCCGCGCTTCGTACCCAGCTAAAGCGCAACGCGAAGATCGATGCTCGTGATCAGGTGGTGCGGTTCGACGCGCACGGCTACAAGCCGGGCGACACGATCACGATTCCGTATCGAATCGAGGATGACCACCACCAGACCGACGATTCCACGCTTACCGTCGTGGTTAAAGACGGCACTCTCGGCAAGCCGCCGCTCGCGGTCGACGACGTCCTCGACCCAGTCGCACCCGGTCAGAAGGTGCGTGTCAACGTGCTCACGAACGACTCGGACCCAGATGGCGACATCAACGCGGGTTCCGTTACGTACTTCGCGGCGCAGGGCGTGACGCCACCGAAAAAGGGCGTGCCCATGGCGTTCACGATGCCGAAGGACTCGGCCGTTCAAATGAGGTATCGGCTTACCGATGCCAAGGGCCAAAGTTCGTCGGCGTTGATCATCGTGCCGCTAAAGGTGCCCGACCAGTTGAAGACCACGCCAGACCAGGCGACCGTTGAGCCGGGCGGAACCGTTCGGATCCCGGTCGTCGACAACGACGAGCCGCGCGGCAAGGTCAACCTCGACACCGTCTACGACGCGGTGGGAGGCACCGTCAAAGTGGGTGGTGGCGAAGCTGAGTTCACCGCGGCGCCTGCCTCGGCACACCCGCCGGCGGTTGGTGGGTTCAAGTACAAGGTGTTGCTCTCCTCGGACAAGTCATTGACAGCCGTCGGAGTGGCGAGCGTCAGCATTGTGTCGAAAGAAAATCATCCGCCGTCGCTGAGCAACATCGACGTCGACCTGCCCGCGGATGGGGAGACGACGATTGATCTTGCACCGATGGTCTCGGATATCGACGCCGATCAGTCGTTCAAGTTTAAGGACGCGAAGTCCACGTCGGAACACATCGTCGCCAAGCTCGACGGGTCGAAGCTGAATCTCACTGCAGACAAGAACGCATACGCCGCGCTGAAGGGTACCGGCGGCACAACCGTCGTGATCACTGGCGAAGACAACGGCGAGCCCGCGAAACCCGCGACCGGTCAGGTGAACGTGCGCATCGCGAAGAGCACGAAGCCACTGCCCGTCACCAACCCCGACAACCCCGCGAAGCCGATTCGGAAGGAAGACGGGGCGACCCATATCGACGTGCTCGCGAACGACGTCGGCGAGGGTCTCAAGGTCTTCGCCGTGACGGCGATCCCGGCGGAACAAGGGACCGTCCAGAAGACCGACAGCGACGTCATCTACACGCCACCGAAGTCGGGGACCGAGTTCTTCGGAGCCGTGACGTTCACTTACACCGTCGCGGACAGCGACGATACGGATAGGAATCAGACGGCCGCCGTCACTTTGCACGTCATCGATAAGCCAGCGAAGCCCGGCAAGCCCGTGGCTACTGACGTCGGCAGTCGCCAGGCGACACTTACGTGGCCCTTCTCCGACACCGACAAGCACGGCGACACGATCGACCACTTCCAGGTGACGGGCGAGGACAACTTCTCCCAGTCGTGCCCGGCGAGCAACTGTTTGCTGAAGCCCCTGACGAACGGCCACGACTATCACTTCGTGGTGACCGCGGTCGGCGCAGATACAAAAGACGGGCCGCCAAGCGATCCGAGTGACGTGGTGTCGCCCAACAAAGCACCCGATGATCCGGTCTTCACGACCCTGGTCGAAGAGAACCATCAGCTGACGGTGAACTGGACGGAGGCAGACACGCAGGAAGGCTCCGCCCTGACTGGCTTCACGATCGCGATCAGCCCAGGTTCGTCGACGACGCTGGACGCGAGCAAGCGCAGCAACACCTTCACCGGCCTTACCAACGGGACCGACTACACCGTTTCGATCTACGCGTCCAACCGCGGCGACGGCAAAAAGGAGTTCAAGTCCAACACCGCCACCACGGGCGCACTCCGACCGTACGACGTCCCGTTGTGGGGTTCGACGAAACCAGTTGGGAAAGACCTCGGCAATGGCACGCTGGAAGTTGACTGGACGTCGCCGGACGCCAACGGGCGGCCCGTCGATGGATTCGACGTCACCGAATTCAAGAGCGGTTCTGTTGTGACAACGCAGCACGTGTCGGACGGTTCGGCGACGAAGACGACGTTCCCCGGCCAGGCCGTCAACTCCACCTACACGTATTCGATCGTGGCGCACAACCTGCGAGGCAACTCGCTGGTATCGCCGACGTCCGATCCCGTCGTGGCGGCCGGTCCGCCGCTACAGATCACGTCAGTCACCGCCGCCAGTGGCGACGGCAAAGCGACGCTGACGTTCACTGCTCCCGACAATCAGGGCAGCGCGATCAACGGCTATCGGGTGACAACTTCGCCGGGCGGCACGCAGACGCTCAACGGAGCGGCATCCGGCGCAGTCACGCTCACCGTCAGTCCGTTGAACAACGGAACCGACTACTCGTTCTCGGTTGCGGCTTGTAACTCGAACAAGGGCAGTTCGCCCTGTGGTCCAGCGTCACCCCAATCCAACTCCGTTAAGCCGTATGGACCTCCGGGAACTCCGGGAGTCAGCGGTGCGACGAGCGGCCAGGGCGATCCAGTCGCGCACTGGTCGTGGACCACTCCGTCAGGTAACGGCCTCGGAATCCAGCGGTACGAGATCTCCGTCGATGGCGGTGGGCGGCAGAACGTGGGCAACGTTAACTCTTACAACCAGAACTTTGGCTTCCGTTCAACGCACAGCCTGCGCGTTTGGGCGATCAACAACGACTCGCCGCGCAGCGAAAGCGTCAATCCGGGTTCTGCAAGCGCCACCACCGGCGCGCCGAATCCGAGCATCAACGTGTACAGCACCGGGCAGCACGTGACATGTTCTGCGACCGGGGGCGATTGCGTCTACATCCGCGTTGACCTGTCGAACTACTCGCCGAACGCGAACGTCGTCGTCACGTGTTACTCGAACCAGTACCCGCCGCCGAACAGCGAGGTGTACCACTACACGCAGCACGTCGACGGCAATGGCAACGGTGGCAGCACCATCTGCCAAATCGGTCCGAGCAACAACGACTTCTGGGCACACACGTCCTCACCATCCGTCGACTCGAACCACATCAATCCATGACCCGGCGGACAATGCAACCACTGACGCGCCGCAAGCGCCTCGGCCTTGTAGTGATCGCGCTTGGGTGCGCGATCACCGCCGCGGCCTGCTCGGCCTCGGCGAAGAAGGATGCCCGACCGACAGTCACGAGTGTGCGGACTGTTGTCGTACAGCGCGGCGCGGCGACGGCCAAGCCCGAGTGCGCTGATTCGTCGTGTGCGCACGTGCGCGTTCGCCTTGCGGGTTTCGCATCGGGTAGCCACACCATTCATTTGATGTGCGACGCACCAGCATGTGGCCCGAGTAACGATCTCTACACCTACACGTCGGCGGACAACGACAGCGAAGTCGGCTTCTACGGCTACCCGAACACCTCCGTGTGGGCCCTCGTGGACGGTGTCGAATCAAATCATCTCAACTGGAGCCAGGAAAAATGATCAGTCAAGAGCAGGCCAAGTGGTTCTCCGAGACCTTTACGAGCTTGGTGGAGAACATCGAGCAAGCCGTTGTCGGTAAGACGGCCGTCGTTCGTCTTGCCGTTGCGTGCCTGTTGTCCGAGGGCCACTTGCTGCTTGAGGACGCGCCGGGCACCGGCAAAACGATGCTCGCAAAAGCGATCTCGAACACCGTGCACGGAACCTCGTCGCGTATTCAGTTCACGCCTGACCTGCTGCCGACCGACGTGATCGGCGTCACGATCTACAACCAGCAGACGGGTGCCTTCGACTTCCACCGCGGACCGATTTTCGCCACCATTGTTCTGGCCGACGAGATCAACCGCGCGTCGCCGAAGACACAGTCGGCGTTGCTAGAGGTGATGGAAGAAGGCCACATCACCGTCGACGGCGTCGAGCACAAGGTCGGCCCGCCGTTCATGGTGTTGGCGACGCAGAACCCGATCGAGCAGGCAGGGACGTACCGACTGCCGGAGGCACAGCTCGACCGGTTTCTCATGCGCACGAGCCTTGGTTATCCCGATCACAACACGACGGTGAAGTTGTTGGCCGAATCGTCTCTACGCAATCGCTCGTCGATCGTGCAGCCACGCATTGCGGCCAACACAGTGACCGAAATGGCGGCGATTGCCGCGGCGGTGCACATCGAACCTCCCGTGCTCGCGTACATCAGTCGGCTGACCGAGGAGACGCGGCGTGCCGATGGTGTGCTGTTGGGCGTCAGCGTGCGCGGTGCTTTGGCGTTGACGCGCGCGGCCAAGACCTGGGCTGCCAGCGCAGGTCGTACGTACGTGGCGCCTGATGATGTCAAGGCGCTCGTAACGCCCGTGCTCGGCCATCGTTTGATCCTGACGCCCGACGCGGAGTTCGCCGGCACTCGACCCGATCAGGTTCTGGCGCGCGTGCTCGCCGATGTCCCACCGCCGGTCGATCGCGGAGCGGCGTAAACAGATGGCGGGCGTAACGCGAGGCGCGGCCCCGCTCATTGAGCGCGGTCGCCAGACCATCCGGACCACATGGCGGCAACTCGAGCCACGCGTAAGAGACGCGCGCGACCGCGTCGCCCCGGTCATCGCTCGCGCTAAGCCTCTTGTCGACCGCATCACCGACGCAGGGCGTGCGGTCCTCGTGCTCGGCATCGTCGCTTGGTTCGGCGGAATGATGCTCGGCTGGAACGAAATGATGATCCTCGCGACAGCCTGTGTTCTGGTAGTCGCCGGCGGCCTCCTGTTCACTCTTGGCCAGGCCTCCCTAGATGTGACGCTTACCGTCGAGCCGCGACGCGTCACGGTCGGCGAGCCCGCCGTCGGACGAGTGTCGGTTCGCAATACCGGTGGCCGACAAGTCGTGGCGGTGCGGTTGGAGGTGCCCGTTGGCGTCGCCGGCCTCGCCCGGCTCGACCCACCATCGTTGGCGCGCGACGAAGAGTTCTCGGATGTCTTCGTCATCCCGACCCAACGTCGATCGATCGTGCGTCTCGGTCCTGTGCGATCGGTGCGCGGCGACCCCCTGGGCTTAGCCCGTCGACAGGTCAATTGGTGCGATCCGGTCGACCTCTTCGTGCACCCGTACATCGAGCGTCTTCCGGGCGCCGCGGCGGGGTGGATGCGAGACCTGGAAGGCACACCGACCAACGATTTGTCGCCGTCCGACGTTGCCTTTCACACGCTGCGCGAATACGTGCCCGGCGACGATCGCCGCAACATTCATTGGCGCACCTCGGCCCGCACCGGAAAGCTGATGGTCCGTCAGTTCGTCGACACGCGGCGGGCCCATCTCGGCGCTGTGCTGTCGCTTAGGGCCGACGACTACGCCACCGAAGAAGAGTTCGAACTGGCTGTCTCGGTCGTGGGCTCGTTGGGGGCAAGCGCTCTAGCCAACGAACAAGAGGTGACTTGTGTGGCGGGTCGCAAGCCGTTGGCGACCTTTGTGCGTGAGCGGTTGCTCGACAGCCTGTCCGGTGTCGAGATGGATGCGAAGAGTGACGACGTAATTTCGGCCGTTCGTCGCGCTCGCCGTCACCTGAACTCCGCAAGCATCGGCATCTTGATAACCGGGTCGCGAGTGACGCTCGCCCAACTCCAGTCGGCGACAGCCTGGTTCCCCCCGCAGCTTCGCGTCGTCGCAGTGCGGGTCGACCCGACGTCTGCAAGCGAAGCCCGCATGGTTGGAACCACGCAACTGCTGACGGTGTCGGCGATCTCGGATCTCGCGCCTCGTCTCGCAGCGTTGGCGCGGCGGTAGTCATGGTCACGACCAACACCGATCTCGGGAAGCGCGATCTCACCAACGCGCTGTTCGCGTTCGCGCTCGTAGGCCTTGGCGTGCTTGGGTTCCGCACGTCGTTCGGCGGCTCTCGATTTCTCGAGGTCGGGCTCGGGGCGGCGCTCTTGGGGATCGTCGCCGCGGCATTTGTCGTGCGCTTGCGGCTGTCCCTGTTGCTTACGGCCGCCGGCTCGATCGTGGCACTCGCGTTGCTCGGAGGTTTCGCAGTGCCCGACGATGCGTTAGGAGGCTTTCTGCCGTCGCCAACCTCGTTCGGCGCTCTCGCGGATGGTGCGGCGAACGGCTGGGCGAGGCTGCTCACGAGCCAAACGCCGGCGGGCACAGCCGGCAACGTGCTCGTGGTGCCATTGCTGTGCGGGTATGTAGGAGCGCTTGTCGCGTGCTTGCTCGCTCGTCGGCTGAAGCGATTGCAGGCGTTGTGTGTGATGCCACCGCTCGGCGTACTCGCGCTCAGCGTGCTGCTGGGAATCGATCGGCCCGCGTCGCTGTGGTTACAAGGCGGCGTATTTGCCGCCATCGGTATCGCCTGGATCAGCGTGCGCGAGTCAACCCGGCTCGAGATAGTTGGAGGGCGGGCCCGGCCCGGGCGATTCGCATCCGCGGTGGCGATGCTCACGGCCGCGCTCGCGCTCGCGACGGTCATCGGCCCGAACCTGCCCGGCGCGGCCGCGTCGCCCAAGGACCGGTACGTGCTACGGAACGAGATCACTCCGCCGTTTGATCCGAACGATTACCCGAGCCCACTGGCTGGTTACCGGCGCTACATCGATGAGGCCTACAAGAAGACGAAGATGATCGAGGTAACGAGCGACAAGCCGCTACCGGCCGGCACGCCGATTCGACTCGCAGTCATGGATTACTTCAACGGTGTGGTGTGGTCCGTTGGTCCGCAAGAAGGCGGACCGGTCGCGAGTGCCGCCGGCACTTTCCAACGAGTGGGCACCTCCATCATCAACAGCCGACCGGGTGACACGGCGCACGTCACGATCCGAGTCCTCGACTACAACAAGACTTTCCCGATGGTATGGGTGCCGATGGTTGGCTCCCCGACCTCGGTTCGGTTCTCGGGTCCGAACAGCGAGAATCTGCAGAAGTACTTCCGGTTTAACCGCGCCGGAGAAGTTGGGGCGGACAATGCGCCGTTAGGACTGACGTCGCAAGACACATACGAGATCACGACGAAGGTGCGCCCGCTTCCGGCCTCGCCGCGCGCGTCATTCGACGACCCCGGCCTGCCCTCGATGCAAGAAAACTTCCTAGGCGACAAGTCGGCCGATGCCGGGACCAGCTATGTAAAGGCGGCCGAGGACACCCTCGCTGCGACGTCCGGAAGTGATTACGACAAGGCGAACGCGCTCGCACAGCTATTTGGCAAGGGCTACTACTTCGATCAGAGTCTTCAGGGATTTCGCGTCCCGCCCGGCCACAGCCTTGCGCACCTCGCCGCGTTCATGGGATCGAATCTCCTCGACGGGACGAGCCCAATCGGCGACGCGGAGCAGTACGCCGCAGCGATGGCTGTCGTTTCGAGAATGGCGAACGCGCCCGCGCGCGTCGTGATGGGCTTCCGCGGAAGCCCCCAGTCCCGCATCGTCGGCACTCGTACCTTCACCGCGGGTCAAATGGAGGCTTGGGTAGAAATTAACTTCCGCTCACTTGGCTGGGTCCCGTTCTACCCCACGCCGGATCGCAAACGGACGAACGAGAGGTCGCCCGAGCCGCAGGCAATCAGCGAGCAGAAGCAAGAAGACGCCGAGACTCCCGTAACTACTCCGCCGCCGAACATCAGCAACATCGAGCGCACCAAGGCGCAAAAAGGAAAGCCCGAAAACGCTGCTGGTGGCCCGAACTTTCTCCTCCGCGTTGGCAAGATCGTCGCCGTCGTCGTTGGCGTTCCCGCCACTGCGACCGCGATTCCGATCCTCGGCCTATTGCTGCTCAAGGGGCGCCGTCGCAATCGTCGCCGGAACAAGGGCACGCCGTCGGAGCGCGTCACGGGCGGGTGGGCCGAGGCGGTTGATTTGGCGCGTGACGCGGGGCACCCCGTTCCGCCACGTCTCACACGCCGAGAGACAGCGCAGCTTGTCGGACTCGCGTCGCTTGCCGCGCTCGCAGACCGCGCGGACGAGTTCGCGTTCGGCGCTACCGCCCCAGATGATGATGACGCCAAGCGGTTCTGGACACTGGTCGACGACATGGCCAAAGCGGAGCTTGGCCCCCTCACGTTCTGGCAGCGGCTCCGCGTGCGCGCCAATCCGACCTCGTTGTTCAACGCCCAAGGTGAGCGCCGCCGGCTGACCTTGTCGCCGAAATTCGGGGTATCGCGATGAGGCTCAAGCTGACGCTCAACCGGCCAGCGAACTCCGCAGCAGCCGCGGACGTGCTCATCACCGTGGACACGACCGTCACGGTCGGCGAGTTGGCCGAAGCCATCGGCCGACGCGATCCGGTCAGTCCAATCAAGATTCCGGACGGCGGCGTCACGTTGGCGGTGCAAGACGGGTCAGCGCAACGGCCGCTGCGTCACGACGCGACGGTCGCCGACGCAGGGCTTCGGTCGGGGCAGACCGTCGCGGTAGTAAAACGACCAAACAAGCCCGCGGCCGAGGAGATCGGCGACGCATCGGCCGTGCTCGCGGTAGTCGACGGCCCCGACGCTGGGCGTGAATTCAATCTCGTTCTGGGCGCGAGCTACATCGGCCGCCGCAAGGACAACACGGTTCAGCTCGCCGACCCTCTCGTTTCGAATCAGCATGCGCGCATCACGGTGGGTGACACCATCGAAATCGTTGACCTGGGTTCGTCTAATGGCGTCTTGATCGGCGGCGACCCAGTCGCCCGCGCGATCGTCGGCCCGAACGACGAGATCACGCTCGGTGACTCGGTCATGCGGGTGGTCATGCGCGGCGGTGTCGGGCCGAATCGGAGCGCACCGACGGTCGAGTTCAATCGGCCGCCCCGACTCGACATTGTCTATAAGGGCACCGAGTTCGAGGCCCCGGAAGTCCCAACACCTCCCGATAAAGCTCGCTTCTCGATCTCCGCGATCGCCGCGCCGATTCTGATGGCCGGCTTGATGTACGCGCTGACCGGCAACATCTTGTCGATCCTGTTTGTCGCGATGAGTCCCGTGCTCATGATTGGCAACACCATGGAGCAGCGCATGCTCGCGAAGCGCGCCTTGCGGGAGGCGACCGAGGCCTACCACGCGGCATTGGGGAGCTTGCAGGACGAACTCGATCAGGCACGCACCGATGAAGTGACCGGGCGACGCGCCGAGCACACCTCGATCGTTGAACTCGCTCCAGCGGCTTTACATCGCGGCACCCTGCTGTGGACGATGCGACCAGACCGACGCGGCTTTCTTGACGTTCGTCTGGGCACTGCCACGCTGCCGTCGCGCAACAGCGTGAAGATGCCAAGCAAGGCTCGCTCGTTGCCGGACCTGTGGCAAGAACTCGTTGATCTTCGGGATCAATACACACACGTTGAGGCGGTTCCGGCCGTCGGTTCGCTTCGCGAAAGTGGCTCGCTCGGAATCGCGGGTGGTCGAACGGCCGCGCTCGGCGTCGCTCGCAGTGTGATCGGGCAGTTGGTCTTGCTGCACAGTCCCGCCGAGATGGTGTTACTCGGTGCGATGTCAAGCACGTCCGCACGCGACTGGGATTGGTTGAAGTGGGTCCCTCACACTTCCTCCGATCACACGCCAATTAAGACGGACAATCTCGCGTCGTCACCCGGCTCCGTTTTGCGCCTTGTTTCGGAACTTGAGGACTTGCTCGCGAGGCGAGCTGAGGACTCTAAGGATGACGAGCTGCCGCTGCCGTCGATCGTCCTGCTGATTGAAGACGACGCGCCGATCGAGCGAAGTCGGCTGGTATCAATCGCAGAACAAGGGCCGGCGCAGGGCATTCACGTCGTGTGGGTGGCGACTTCGGTCGCTCGACTACCCGCAGCGTGTGGCGTCTTCGTCGAACTGAACGCGTCCGATCCCGCGCGCGGCACCATCGGCTACCTGTCGACTGGCGAGCCGGCTGTCGAAACCGCACTCGAACCGCTCGATGCCGCGGCAGTCGTCGAGATCGCGCGGGCGTTGTCGCCGGTGGTCGACTCCGGTGCCCGAGTCGATGACGACAGCGACCTGCCGAGGAACGTCTCGCTGTTGTCCGTGACCGGCAAAGAACCGGCCCAGTCCGGCGAGCACATTGTCGAAAGATGGCGAGAAAGCAATTCGTTGCCGCTACCGGCGGGTGAGTCGCCGCGGCGTCGCAAACGAGACAACCATCTGCGGTCAACGATCGGCGTTGCTGCGGGCCGCAACCTGGTGCTCGACCTGCGAGAGCACGGACCACACGCGCTCGTCGGCGGTACGACCGGGTCCGGCAAAAGCGAATTCTTGCAGTCGTGGGTGATCTCGATCGCGGCGGAACACAGTCCTTCGCGCGTGACCTTCCTTTTCGTTGACTACAAGGGCGGTGCCGCGTTTGCGGACTGTCTCGAGCTTCCACATTGCGTAGGCCTGGTCACCGACCTCAGCATGCACCTCGTTCGTCGCGCCTTGACGTCGTTGAAAGCAGAGCTGCGTTATCGGGAGCAGATCCTGCAGCGGAAACGCGCGAAGGACCTGCTCGAGCTTGAGAAGCGCGGCGATCCTGAGGCTCCGCCCAGCCTGGTGATCGTCGTCGACGAGTTCGCCGCGTTGGTTCAGGAGGTCCCCGAATTCGTCGACGGAGTTGTCGACGTCGCTCAACGAGGTCGGTCCCTGGGCCTGCACCTCGTCCTTGCCACGCAGAATCCGGGTCAGTCAATCAAGGACAACTTGCGAGCGAATACCAACCTTCGCGTCGCCTTGCGCATGGCGGACCCAGAGCACAGTCTCGACGTCATCGGCACGCCGCAGGCCGCCCTGTTTGATCCGGGCCTGCCCGGTCGCGGCATCGTCAAGACTGGTGCCGGTCGTCTGACGCCGTTCCAGACGGGCTACGTCGGCGGCCACACGTCTGACGCGCCGCCGCCGGTGATCATCACCGTGGAGGAACTGCAACTCGGCGATCGCTCGGAGTGGGAGGCCCCACCGGAAACCATCGTGGAAGAGCGCGATGACGGTCCAACGGATTTGAAGCGCCTCGTGCATTCGGTGCGCTCAGCACATTCTTCCGCGTTCACAATGACCGGACCGGACGGAGAAAAGAAGGTCGCCTACCCTCGCCGACCCTGGCTCGATGAGCTCGCGAGTGCCTATGACCTGGCCAAGTCGCCGCAGAGCCGTACCGATACCGAACTGATCTTTGCGATCCTCGACGATCCCGAGAATCAGCGGCAGGTGCCTGTCGCGTTCGCGCCGGACCGCGACGGGAACATGGCGATCTTCGGTACCGGCGGCTCGGGAAAGACGACGGTGTTGCGCACACTTGCGGTGGTCGCGGGTCTCACGAGTCGCGGCGGCCCCTGCCACGTTTACGGTCTCGACTTTGGCGGACGAACCTTGCAGATTCTTGAGCCGCTGGATCACGTCGGTGCGATCGTCAACGGCGACGACAGCGAGCGCGTCCAGCGCCTTATCGGCTATCTGCGGGACGTAATCGACGAGCGCGCCGTGCGGTACGCGGCAGCGAAGGCCGGCACGATCGTCGACTACCGGGTGCAGGCCAATAAACCCGATGAGCCGCGCATCTTGCTGCTCGTCGACGCGGTCGGCACGTTCCGCGATGAGTACGAGGTCGGCCCGAGCACCCGCTGGTACGACGCGTTCTTGAACATCGCGGCCGAGGGGCGCCAGGTTGGAGTGCACGTGATCGTCACTGCAGACCGGCCGGCAGCGGTGTCGAGCGCGTTGTCGTCGACGATCTCTCGGCGTCTCACACTGCGCATGGCCTCCGAGACCGACTACATGACGCTCGGGGTACCCGACGACATCTTCACCCCGGACAGCCCGCCCGGACGCGGCGTTTTGGACGGCAAGGACGTGCAGGTCACTGTGCTGGGTGGCACCCCCAACACTGCGCACCAAGCGACTGCGATCGAGCAACTCGCGAAACAACTGCGGTCGCGTGCCGGCGGTCGCGCGCCCGCTGCACCGATCGGGAAGCTTGCCGATCGTGTCGCGCTCTCCGACCTTCCGTCCGACAGCAATGGACTCCCCACGCTCGGTCTGTCCTACGACACGCTCGACCCAATGGGGTTCGCGCTCGACGACACGTTCGTAGTTGGCGGCCCCCCGCAAAGCGGCCGCACCTCGGTGATGGCCACGATCGTGCAATCACTCGTTCGGTGCGGCAAAACGAAGCTCGTGTATCTCGGTGCCGGCCGTTCAGCCCTCGCGACATCGGCTGCCTGGATCCGCGAGGCACGAGGAGATGTGGAGATTGCAGACCTTGCGCGCGAGTTGACCGAGTCGATAACCGCGGCGAACAAGCCTGATGCCATCGTGATCGAGGATTTCACGAGTCTCACGAGTTACGACATCACCGACGCGCTCGAACCCTTGCTCGCCGTCTGCAAACGCGAGGGTGTGATGGTCATTTCCGATGGCGACACGTCGAGCATGACGGCATCGCAGCTCTACCGACCTCTGGTGAACGCGAGGCATGGCCTCGTGTTGCAGCCAGACCAATTCGACGGAGAGAACCTGTTCAAGACACCGCTACCGCGTGTTGTCCGAGCGGAGTTCCCTCCAGGCCGCGGCTTCTACATCCGCGGCGGCAAGACATGGCGACTGCAGTGCGCGTTGCCGGACTTGTCGAGCACGTAGACGGCGGGGAGTGCTACCCATTCCGCGTTTGAGCAGCACCTGTAACGATGACCACATCGGCAACACCGCCGGTGAGTTCTAAAGGGGAAATCAAGAAAATGGCAGCTATTAGCCACGGTATGAACGTCGAGCAGGTCCGTAGCCTCGGAAACCTGCTCAAGCAGAAGAAGCAGCAGATCGACGAGATCGTTGGCGCGATCAACTCAGCGCTGGGCAACACCGCGTGGGAGGGCCCCGACGCCGTTGCGTTCAAGACGCAGCAGTGGCCAGAGCACCGCACGCACTTGACGGCGATCGGCAACGCGATCGACGGCTTCGGTCAGTCCGCTCTGAACAACGCTTCGGAGCAGGAAAGCACATCAAGCCACTGAGCTCGTCGTCGTAGGAAGTGGTCGGCGTCTCCGGGCGTCGGCCACTTCTCTATGACCACTGCACCAAGGGCAACCAAAGGGGAATGCAATGGCGGCACCACTTATCGGGATGGATCCCAACGCGGCGCGTCAACTCGCGGCGCAGCTCGACGCTTCGGCGAACACGATGGAGCACACGTTCAACAGTCTGCTCAACCGTCTTGGACAAACCGGCTGGGCCGGCAATGACAGGCGAGCTTTCGAAGAACGCATGCAGAGCGTGCATCGCGCGAAGTTGATGAAGACAGTGCAAAGTCTGCGCAACGCCGCCAACACGATTCGTCGGCACGCGGACGACCAGATTCGCACCTCGCGGGCGTAGGACTTGATTGACATGAGCGAGGTGATCGGAGCCAACCTGAATGATCTTCAGGAGCTAGTTAGAGAATTTCGGGCGGCTGCGGACCAGTTTGACGGCGCCCGCAATTCGGTCCTGCGCGCCGTGGCGCGTACGGCCTGGCAGGGTCAGACGGCCGAACAGTTTCGCGCTGAATGGGATGCAGTCCACGCGGTTGTGATGGGGAACCTCGCTGGTGATCTTCGTCACGCAGCAACGGTCATCCTTACCAACGCCGATGAACAGCGGCGCACGAGCGCATCTCACCAGGGCAGTTCAGGCAGCCTCGGGTTCCACGAAGCCGGCGACGTCACGCTGACGCCATTCATCGGTGGCAGCGTCGACAGTCTGTTGTTAGCGGCGTTCTACCGCGCCGTCGCGAACGGTGAAACCGAAAAGTTCTTGCTCGAGCATCCTGAGTTCGCTCAGCAATTTCCGAACCTTGCCTGGGCGACTACGACCGGCAAGGCAGAACTCGACGGTCTGAAGGGCAAGTCCGACACTGAAGTCAAAGATTGGTGGGCGAAGCTCGATCCGGAAAAGCAGAAGGCGCTGATGCTCGCGTACCCGGGCGCCCTGATGCTTCTGACCGGACTCCCTCCGGCGGTCATCGACGCTGCGAAAGAGCAGTTCGGACTGTCGCAAAGAGAGTTCGTCAAATCCAAGACCGTCATGGAGTCCGAGAAGGTCACCGTCAACGTTGGGTTCGCGAAGATCGGTGCCGAGGGCAGCTACAAGGCGACGCAATTTGCTGACGGCCACGTCGAGATCGATCTCTCCCTCACCGGAACCGTCGGTAAGGAGCTTGGCGAAAGCGAGGTTGGCGTAGAGGGCGGCGTGACGCAGACCTACAGCTTCGCGAGCGCAGCCGAGGCGCAGGCCTTCCTCGAGGGTCTCCGAGCGAGGATCGGTCAGGCCGACCTCGGCGCGTACTTGGAGAGCAACGGGAGCCATCGCATCGGAACGGAGGCGTCTCTCGCACTCACCGGAGAGACGAAGGTCGAGATCGGCGGGCAGTCGGTGAAGCTCGACGGCTCGGCGGGCGGCACCGTCAACCTAGATACTGGCGCGAAGTCGTTGTTCGTTGAAGGACATGCTTCGGTCGACGTCGCGGGGGTAAAAGGCAACGTTGGGGCACACTTCGACCTGCAACTCGACAAGGACAATCACGTCGTCGGCGCGACGATGACAGGCTCAGTCAGCCTGTCGGGCCAAGCGAGCGTCGAGGGAATTCTCGAGTCACTGTCGGGCAAGGAACTGGCGTCCGCATCAGCTTCAACGAGTAGCGGCGGGCAGGCTTCGTTCTCAGCCCATCTCGACCTGACCAACCCGGCCGTTCAACAGCAGCTTGACTACCTCGTCCAGCACCCCGGCGATATGGCTGCGATCCAGAAGCTTCTCGCGACTTCGGACGCGACGATCACAGTCGATGCAGTCAGTAGTTCACATTCGGAATCGAAGGTGCTGGGCTCGGGTGTTGAGCACGACATGAAGACCACGACCAACCAGCTGACGTATGTGAAGCCCAGCGGCGGCCCGTGGGTCCCGGTGCAGACATGACCGACACGACCTCGAATGGTTCTGGCGGCTGGGTCGAGACGGAAGCCGCCGGCCTCAAGTTCCGCCTGCCTCCTCTGATGCGCGCTAACGACGCAGATGCCGGCGCCGTTGGTCTGCGGCAGTTCGAGTTGCGCGACGCGGCGATCAACCTCTCGGCCTACCGCCGGGACACGCCGTTCACGGGGTCCCTTGGTCTCGAACTTTTGGTTGGTGCCGCCGTCGAGGACTACCGCCAGTACGGGACCGTCGACGAAACCACGCTTACATCCTCGGATCAGCGAGTCGCAGTCGAGTTCAGTGCGAGCGCGCTCGGTGGGACCACCGGGGTCGTGACTGCGGTTCGCCTTGTGTCCGGCGACGTCGCGATCGTGGAAGTTGTTCGCCCGACGGCGATTCCTGACGAGGCAGCCGTCATCGCCGGGATCCTCTCGTCGATCGAGACAGTCGAATCATGAACGCCTTCGACGCCGTTCACGGAAACTAGGAGAGGCTGATGGCGCAGATCACGCATGGGATGAATGTCGAGCAGGTCAGGCAGCTCGGCAACTTGCTGAAACAGAAGAAGCTGGAGCTCGATCAGCTCGCACAGCAAGTGATGTCCGGCCTTGGCCGCACGTCATGGGAAGGGCCGGACGCTGTGGCGTTCCGAACCCAAGAGTGGCCGGCGCACCGCACGCGGCTGGCAGCGATCGCTGCCGAAATTGAAGCGTTCGGCGATTTGGCGTTGCGAAATGCAGCCGAACAAGAACAGGCTTCCGCCACAAGCGGCGGCGGCGGCTGGCGTCGAGGTGGGCCGGCGATGCCTGCCCCAGGAATTCCCTTTCCGCGCCTCGGCGATCCCGGCATGACCCCGCCCGATTTCGGTCCGCAAGAGCCGCACCTCGGCGACCCGGGAATGACGCCTCCGCATGTTGGGCCGAACGAACCACATTTCGGTGATCCCGGCATGGATCCGATCAGGCTCGATCCCCGTGAATGGATGCACCAGGGTGACGGTGGCTTCGTCCCCGATGATTCGCACCTCACAGATGCCAGCGGCAACGAGGTGCCCGGACCGTAGGCCCAGGATGGCAAACGGCGTCACGGGCACCCAATTAACGGAAGATGCGTAGTAACCACAGTGGACGGGGCTGAATTATGAGCGAAATAGTCGGCGCGAATGTCGATGACCTGCAGCACCTTGCGACCGACTTTCGCGGCGCCGCCGATCGTTTTGATTCCGCGCGCAACGATGTTCTTCGGGCGATCGCTCGTACAGCGTGGCAGGGGCACACCGCGGAACAGTTCCGTGCCGAATGGAACGCGCTGCACGCTGTCGTGATGGGGAACCTCGCGGGCGACTTGCGAGAGGCCGCTTCGACTGTTGTCCGAAACCTGGAAGATCAGCTCCGCACGAGTGGATCAACAGGTGTCAGCGCCGGACGACATGCAGCATGGGTTGTCGGCGGCGCGGGCGCTGCTGCGCTTAGCGGCCTGACTCCGAAGGAACAGCGCGTCGCCCTCATCAAGATGGGTTGGAAGGACGGCGACGCAGCCTGGGACAAGATGACGCACGAGGAGCAACGCGCGTTTATCGAGTCCAACCTCAAGAACGGCGAGTTAGACGCACTTCCGCCCCACGCGCGCTACGCGATCAATCGCGAACTTGTTCTTGAGGAATACCTACGTTTGAACGAACTTCCGCATCCCAATGGAGCGGAGGTGGCGCGCATGAACCTCTACGGGGACGTTTTGAAGAACGACCGACAGGTGCTGTTTTTTGATCCCTCGGGCGACGGCCGGATCGCAGTCGTCAACGGCGATCTGTCTAATGCACAGAATTTGGCTGTCCAGGTGCCAGGCATCAGCAACTCGATGAACAACTTCGACGGAATGATGCGCGACGGCGACAGTCTGGCTAATCAGGCGGGCACCGCTCACACGGCCGTGGTCAGTTGGTTGGGGTATGACGCGCCGAAAGGGCCCGCGGATGGGATCTCACCAGCCCTGGGCGTTACGCCCGCCGGACGACTCGTCGCGACCGGCATCGCGGCTCAGAACGGTGTCGAGTACGGAACCGATGTGATGGCGCGTGCAGGGGCGACGAGCCTCAACTCGTTCGTCTCGTCCCTGGACGCGCAGCGTCCTGACGCCCACATCACCGTGATTGGCCATAGCTACGGGTCGCTCGTAACGGGGTATGCGGCCAAGGACGGGATGCCGGCCGACGACATCGTCCTGATCGGCTCACCGGGTTCGGGAGTGCATAGCGCCAGCGAGTTTTCGCATGGCGGCACGCCTCCCGTCGTGCATGTCGGATACAACACGACGGATTACGTCGCGAACGGGTCGGATCTGTCCGCCTATGGCGACGGCGCGCATTTCGGCACAGACCCGCGAGCGGACAGTTTTGGCGCGGACGAGGTCCATCGATTCGAAGGCGGGGTTCACTCGTACTACCAGAAGGATCAGCTGTCCTGGATGGCGAACATTGTCGCTCCGACCTATACCTCCGAGGCGTTCAGTGACCTGCCCGACCCGAATGCGTCGATCGCATGACACCTGATCGACGTGAGGTAGCGATATGTCTGAGCTAGTCGGAGCGAACCTCCAAGACCTGCACCAGCTTGCCGCCGAGTTCCGCGGCGCGGCCGAGCGACTCGAAGCGGAACGGAACCGCGTCGGTGTCGTACTTCGCCGTACGCCGTGGCACGGCGCGGTGGCCGATCAGTTTCGACGCGAGTGGGACGGCCACTTCACTGCGGCGCTTCACGCATTAGTTGAGGATCTCCGCGGGGCCGGCACGACCGTGGCGCGCAACGCCGAGGAGCAGGAACAAACCAGCGCCAACCGTCACAGCGCACCTATTCGTTTGCCCGCTTCCCCGAACTGGCACATGCCCGCGGTGATGACTGGCGCGACGGGTCTTTACGCGTTCGATCAGTTTCGTCTCGGCAAGACCATCTGGGGTACCGGCCAAGCGCTCCGTGGGGTCCACGGCAAGGGTCCCGGCGTCCTCGACGCGCTCGGCGTTGGGGTCGACGCCTACAAGGCGAAGCAGGCCTACAACGACTGGATGAACGGCACCGGGACTATGGATCACTACATCCGGTCTGGCGTCGACGTGGCCTGGGATGTGGGATCGGCGATTCCCGTTGTCGGCGAGATCAAAGGTGCGTGGGACACCGGGTGGCACATCGGAACGGGCATTGAGCACCAGATGCAGAGCACGTTCCACCACGAGGACGCGATTCTCACCGACACCATGTACAAGCAGTACGGCACGAGCAATCTGACTCCGACCCAATCGGCAGAACTCTCACACCGCTACGACGGCGTCAGCGGATTCGGACACTTTCTTAAGGACCTCGTGACATGAGCGACACCCTCCAACCACTGACCCTCACCGGCGCCGAACTCGCCGTGCTCGCAGCGATGTTCACGGACTCTGGTACGGGGCTCGCGGCATCGCTAAAGCTGCCGGTCCTCGATTCGACGGGTAACGGCGTTGGCTCAGCGGGCGCCGCGTCGCTTTACGCACGCGGACTGGTGTGGGACGAAGGTGAAGAGACGGCGATTGATCCGACAGCAGCTCTCGCGGGGCTCGCGGTCGCGGCACCCGCATCATGCGTGGCGGTCCTCGTGCTCGGTCCGGAGCGTCCATCGGTCGCCCGGGTGGTTGACGCGGCGACAGCCCGTGTGTCGTTCGCTCCTCGCGCGTTTGGAAACGTTGAGATCGGGTTGCTTGATGCCAACGTCCCTCTCTCGCAATTACTTGCCGGGGTCGTCGGTGACTTTGTCGACGCAGGGTCGACTGTCTGTGTCGACGTCGAGGTGAACAACGCAGCCGCCGAGGACCGCAACGTGAAGGTCGAGCCGGGCCCGGACGACCTGGTGTTGGTTACTAGCGACGGCGAGGCGCCTCGACAGGTGAGACGAGACGAGTTGGTCGATCAGTTGTCGTCGTTGTTCGCGTGACCGACACGACTTCTTTCGGCTCGGGGTACGTACTCGGGCCGGTCATCGGCCGGGGCGCGATGGGACGCGTTCACCGGGCCACACCGCGCGACGGCGGCGCCGATGTGGCTATCAAGATCCTCCGCGAGGATCTGGCTGCAGAACCGGATGTGGTCGCACGATTCGTGCAAGAGCGACAGGTGCTGCGTTCGGTCAGTCACCCGAACGTTGTTCGCGTTCACGACTTGATCGTCGAAGGCGATCGTCTCGGCATCGTCATGGACTACGTCTCCGGCGGAGATCTAAGGCACAGCACGGCCGTGCCATCTCAGCTCGATCACGCGATCCCGCTGCTTGCACAAGCTGCCGACGGCTTGTCGGCGGTTCACGCAGCCGGAGTGGTCCACCGGGACTTGAAGCCAGACAACATTCTGGTCGACGAGTCGAACGACGCGCTGACACTGCGACTCACAGACTTCGGGGTGTCGCGATTAATTGGCCACACAATCACGCGGGTTACCTCGCTCATCGGGACTCCGGGATATCTCGCGCCCGAAGTCGCGGCCGGAAACTCCCCAACCAACGCGGCGGACCTCTACGCCCTGGGCGTCATGCTCTTCGAGAGTTGCACAGGCCGGCCGCCGTTTGAGGCTGACAACCTCGTCGCCCTCATTCGCGCGCACGCAGAGGACGCCGTGCCTCAACCAGACGGCATCCCGCGCGATCTGTGGCAGCTTCTACAAGCCCTGATGTGCAAGCAGCCCGAAGGTCGACCTTCAGCAATCGAGGCAGCAGCGGCGATGCGCAGTGTCGGACCGTCGCTGAGCGGAGTCGGTCCAATGTCCGTGCCGGAGCGGCAGACGATCGTTCGATCGAGTGGTCAAGCGGCAGCGTCCGTTCCGTCATACGTCGACGCGACAGTCGCCCGCGCACCGTCACAGCCGCCCACCGACGACACCGTGCTGCGATCCAAGGCGCCGCCCGCCGCGATCCCGGCGCCCCGCAACGCGCAGCCGGTGAAGAAATCGGCACGCGGTCTACGGCCAGCGGCTGTCGTCGCCTGCGTCGCGGTGGTCGCTCTCGTTGTCGGGCTCGTCGCAGTAAAGATCCGCGGAGGCGGCGGCACGACAACCGTCCAGACGGCCGTCACACACGCCTTCAAACCCGTCGTTTACGCCGGTGGAATCGTGGTGGCCCGCACTTGGGAGTTGCAGGGCAACGACGGCGAACGACTTCAGGCCCGAGTCGCGGTCACGAATTCCGGGGAAGCCAAGGGAACTGCGAGCCATTTCGAGGTGATTCCGAAAGAGGTTGCGCGCGACGTCAGTGACATCACGTTCAAACCGGCGCCAACCGAGGTCATCAAGGCCGACCCGGTCGTGCGCTACGACCTGAGCACTCTTGAGCCCGGCGAGTCCCTGACGCTCACCTACGAGGTGAGACTCCCCGCGCGGGGCCGGTCGACCCCGCGCCTTGAGCACCTCGCGCGCGACAAAGAACGCGCCGATGACGAGTTCAGATCCACCAACACCACAACGCCCCAGATCGAGCTCGCTTCGCTCTCCTTGGACCAAACATCGCTCGCCTTGGCTACGGGTGAGACCAGGCGACTCAACGTCACGGGTGCGATGAGTGACGGGTCCCCCGCTCCCGCCCCGGCATTGGCCGGCCTGGTTTGGACGTCGTCCGCTCCAGGCACAGCGACTGTCTCGGCCGGGGAGGTGACCGGCGTCAAGTCAGGTGTAGCTGTCATCACTGCGAGTGCCGGAGATCTTTACGCGAGCGCGAACGTCACAGTGAAAGGACCGCGCGTCGCGAGCGGTGGACAGGGTGTGCGCAAGGGCGGTGGAGACGACACGGAACGGGCACCGGCGACCACGGAACATCGAGGAAGTGACTCGCGCACGACGTCGCCGTTCGACACGGAGCCCACAACGACGAGCCGGTCGGGCAAAACAACCCCGACGACCCGGTCCGACACGGACGCGACCATGCCGGCGACGACGATCAAGCCGACAACGACGACCAAGGCAACGACGACAACCGCCAAGCCAACGACAACGACCGCCAAGCCAACGACGACGGCACCACCATCTCCGCAAGTGTCGCTCGGATTCGGCGGGGACGGTGGCGGTGCGTGCCAGGGGCAGCCGTGCCGATGGCTAGTCATTTCGTGGGCAAATTTTGGCGCTGGCGATCACAACTATCGATGTGTTTCCGCGCGCGACGGACAGCAGTTTTACGCGCAGTCAACGAGTCCGCGTCCGAGTGGGAGCAGCGGGTCGGGTTATCAACTGCGTTGCTGGGCGGGTCGCGGCTATCCGGTATGGGTTGAGGTAGACGGCGTTCGCTCCAACACTGCGCAGTGGTGACCGAAAAGAAGGCAAGGGAACGCCATGTTTGAGTTCATGGGGCGGTATCGCCGGTTCGGTCCGGCCGTGATCGCGGTCCTCGCCGCGACCGCAGGCATCGGTTCATTTCTCATCGCCCAAAGCCGCGAGGAGCCGACCGACACCGTGCTGCGCGCGGATCAGAGCGCCCTCGGCATCGAGGACGCGCCGACCTCGCCCGACCAGGACGTGCCCGTTGTGACCGAAACGACGGACGACAGTCCGGCAACCACGACAACAGCCAAAGCGACAACTCCGACGACGGCCGTGTCCGATGGCGAGGATCACCCCCATGTCATGCCGCCGCCGCTCGCTCCCGGTTTCGGCGCGGGCCGGATTCTTTACGAACAAGGTTCTGACGTCTTCACGGCCAACGTCGACGGCTCCGGAGCCGTGCGCGTCGCGAGTGGTTACAGGATGCCCTCGTGGTCGCCCGATCGGAACTCCTTTGTTGCAGTGCCGGGTCCGGGTTCTGGATCGCTCGTGATTTTCGGGAACCACGCCACCATCGACATCATCCCGAACACCTCGGGCGACAGCCACCCCGCGTGGTCTCCGGACGGAAAGCGAATCGCGTTCGGACACTTCCGGACCAACGACGAGCCGGGCGTCGGCTGTTGTGGCATCTGGGTGGTCGATGTGTCGGGCGGGCACTCAACGCGCATTGTGGACAGCGAGTGCATCAACAGCGAGCCAGCCTGGACGCCAGACAGCAAGCAGATTGTGTTCTGGTCAAGCCGAAACTTCTGCAACCCGGACGCCGAACGCGGCTGGGGCAACTTTGAACTGTTCATCGTGAACGCGGATGGATCGAACCTCCGGTCCCTGAACACACTGTCGAATAGCGGAGGGCCGAGCGTGAGCCCCGATGGCAGGACGATCGCGTTCGCTACGGATCGAAGCGACCATCACCGTGACTCGACGGGCATCTCTGAAATTTGGGTCATGAACCTCGACGGCTCGAACCAAATGCGGCTCACTACGAGCTCCGGAAACGACAGCCAGCCAGCCTGGTCCCGCGACGGCACACGCGTCGTGTTTCGTTCTGAACGTGATGGCGGGGGACTCTTCACGGTGAGGGCAGACGGTTCGGATGTGCAGCGCGTCGTAAATGGTGCCGCGACGAACCCGAGTTGGTAACGGTTACTCAGCGCGGATCGGGACGCGATCCAGCACGTACGCGAACTCCTTAGGATCGCCGTTGTAGGCAACGATTGCCCGACCGCCTTCGGCACGTAGGACGGTCGCGGCGGTGTGCGTCGCGCGGAGATCGTCCGCACCGACGTAGATGCCATCCGCGAAGAAGAAGGTGACTGCGCGACCGCCAGCCGTGCCGACAACGCCGGAGAGTTGGTCGGGTTTCCAAATGTCGTCACCCGAGTACTCGAAGCCGAAGCCGTTGATCAGCGCGATCGCGTCCGACTTTTCTGCGAATCCCGCCGCCGGATGCAGATACTTCGCTGCCACAAACCCGGCGCGGTTCTCCACAACGCCAGCTTTGACGTAGACGAGGGCGTCGATGGGTGCCCAACGAATGCCGTCTGGCGTCGTTACCTCGTCACCCGTAACTCGAATGCCTGCGCTTCCATTTAACAGGTCGCCGATGCGTCGCTGGTCCCTTCCGGGTGCTTCGCGGACGGCCAAGCGCGGGTCCTTCGTTGGTACGCCCGAAACGACGAAGGTGTCCGCGGCGCCAGCAGGAACCGCAAACGCGAAGGCTGCCGTCGTCGCCGTCGGCTCTGTCGTCGTGGTGATGGCGACAGTGGTGGTGGTGCGTAGCGGCTTCGGGTTGTCATCGCGTGTGCGCAATCCAATTTCGGATCCGATCGCGATCGCGATGATGACGGCGACGAGTGTCACCACAGCCGCTACCAGGATTGATTGTCGAGATCGTTCGCCCGGCCTCGGAGTCGGTTCGACGACCGCTGGCGCGATCAGGTAGTTCTCGGGAGAGGCTACGTCCGTGGTGACCGCTGTCGCCTTGGCGCCGCTAGTGGACTTTTTTGTCGCGGGCGGCGTTTTTGTGGCGGGCGGCTTTTTCGTCGCGGCCGCCTTCTTTTGCCCGACGGCTTTCCGCGCCGTGTCCGGCCTCTTCGCGATCGGAGGTTCGTCGGGAGGCGAGAACGCTGCCTTGGGAGTTTCCTTCGCCTCTGGGGTCGTGGACTTCTCGCCTTCGGCCTTCGCGGCGATCAACCTCGGAATAGTGCCCGAGTCGTTGTCATCCTCATCTGCAGGACTTGGCGTCGCTGGCACCGTCGGCTTCGGTCGACCGCGCCGCGCGTCGCCCGACGCAACGACCAAGCGATCTTCGTCAACGCCGAGAGTCCGCTGCGCGGTCTGCAGCGCGTTCCCGAACGCCTCGGCGGAGACAGGACGGTCGGTTGCAGCTTTCTGCATTGCCGCCTCGATCTCGTCGCATATGACACTGGGAACACCCTGTCCGCGCAGGTCCGGCACCGGGTCGGAGAGCACGCGCTTCACGATCGCCAGAGGCGACTTCGACTGTGCCGTGAACGCGGGTCTGCCCGTCAGCAACGCGAACAGCATCGCTCCGAGCGAATACACATCCGACTGCTCCGATGGTTCGTCTCCGTTCAGCACTTCGGGCGCGGTGTACGCGATCGTCGCTGTGAACTCCCCGGTCGACCGCGTGATTTCGGAGTCCGCGAGGCGGGCAATGCCAAAGTCGGTCAGCTTGACCTCGCCGAAGTTGCCCTGCAGCACGTTGGCCGGCTTGACGTCCCGATGCAGCACGCCGTTGGCATGAGCAGCTGCGAGCGCGCCGCTCAGCTGCACTCCGATCGACAGCACCGCCTCCCAGGACATCGCCCCTGATGCGCGCACCGCTTCGGCCAGGTTGCCGCCAGGTAGATACTCCATCGAGATGTACGGCTGGCCATCCGGGGTGACGCCGGCGTCGTAGACGACGACGATGTGCGGGTGCCACGACAGCCGGCCCATGGCCTTGCATTCGCGGCCGAAACGCGTGCGCTCCCATTCGTCGGGCGAAGCGGAGAGAACCTTTAGAGCGACTTCTCGTCCAACCGACACCTGCTCTGCGAGGTAGACGGTGCCGAAGCCGCCATGCCCGATCTCATTCAGGACGCGGTAGCCCGCGCCTCGTAACTGTTCAACATCCCCGGCGCCCATGGTGCAAACGTAGTTACGAATTCACCGATGACGCCCTTGGAATCGTCAACGGTGAACCGTCACATCGAGGTTCGACGCGGTCGAGTTCGCGTAGGGATGTGGACCGGGTCTGTCAGGCCCTGAGAAGAGCCGCACATCAACCTCGCCGGTACCCGGGCTCGCGTACACGTGACGCAACACGACATGCAACCTGCCCTCCGATTCTGCAGGAGTTGGTGCGGGTCCCGTTGGGGTGACGATCATGTCGTGGCAGAGATCGCCCGGCGGGTCGTCGAGACCGAAATACACGTTGACCTGACAGAAGTCATCGCCGTCAATGATCGCGTCCGGGTCGTGTGCGTCGATTGTGAGGTTCACCAGTTGGCCCGCTGCGGGTGTCACATCGTCGATGCAGATCTGCCCCGTCAGTGGATCGTTGGTGGCCGGCTGCGTCTGCCACGTTTTGGCCCAGTCGTCGCGCGGCGGCTGGGGGTCCCCGCTGTTGACCGATACGCATCGGCGATCGGGCGCGGCGTCGGCTGGCGCGCTCACAACGGCCACACGGAGAGTCACGCCGATGTCTGCTTGGTACGGCCCGTACGAACCGTCGTTGGGGCCCGAGTGCACGACTACAAAGATGTTCGGCGACCCGGCCGCCGTGTACTTGTGGGTGTAAGTCATCACAACGTGCCCGTGCTGCTCCGCTGGCACAGGGTGCGGCGCATCTGTTGGCGGTTTGTACACGTGACAGTTAGCGGACGTGCCTTCCGGCTCGTCGCCCCACTCGATGTGTACCTGGCAGGCGTTTGATTCGATCACCGCATCAGGATCATCTGCAGTAATCCGGACCGTCACGCGCTGGCCGGGCGCCGGCGTCGCGTCGTCGATACACGCGTCGAATGTCAGCGGATCGTCGGGAGCAGGTTGGCTTTGCCACATCTTCGCCCAGTTCGGGTCGGCGGGACGCGGCTCACTCGCTGCGTGACGGCACTCTTTGTCGGGAGGCGTCGACACTTGTGTTGTCGTGGGCGTGGTCGTGGACGGGATCGGACTCGTCGTGCTGGGCACGACGGTCGAGGAGGTGGTCGAAGTCGTCCCCTTCAACGAAAGCGACGCCGCCGAGCCATTCTGGTTAGACGTCACCAAGAAGGCGCCGAAGCCAACTCCGAAAAGTCCGGCGATGACCGCCGCCACGACTGCAATCCGCGCGGCGGCGCTCAGCCGCGCCCACGAGTCGACCATCTCTTACCCCTCCCCGCGCTCCGCTGGAAAGCTTACGTGCGACTCGGCTACCGCGAGACCGTCTCGTTCTTCGCGGAGGGCTGGACGTTGACATCTTGTCCCCACGACGGGCTTGCTGTTTGGTCCGGGGTGGGCGGTGGAGGAGAGGTTGGCGCGGCCTGGCTCGGGCTGGAGGACGGGACTGGACTCGTCTTCGGGCGCGGCGCAGCCGGTCTACTCGGCGAGGCCGACGTCGGTTTGTTACGGCCTGCGGGTTGAGTTGGTCCTAATGCGGGCGGCGCGGGTGGCGCGGCCAACCGCGGAGGCGGAGCAGCGTGTTTCGTGTTCGTCGCACTCGTGCTTTGCGGACTGGCCGCCTGCTGTACGTGCCGGGGTGCCGGCAATCGAGCGCCCGACGGCCGATTGTTGAGGACTCGTGGCGACGCGTCGAGCGGCCACGGCCCCGCTCCCTTGTTGCCTAGGGCGAGCACCGTCCAGGTGTTGTTTCCAATCGCGTCGACGCCGTGGGAGTTGTGAAGGATCGAGAGTTGAGCGACCCTGTTCCCGACGCACTCGTGGCGCGCTTCACCGCCGACGAGTACGAATCCGGTGGCGTTACTGATGTTCACCGGACCGGCAATCGTCGAGTTGCAGATGCGGACGGCGGACGAGCCCAGACCGACAATCGGTCCGTAGACCGTCGAATCGTCGATGGCGATTCGACCGCCTCTCATGACCGTGATCGGCCCGAGCACAGTGGCATCGTGGATACAGGTGATACCGGTCACGATCGCGGGAGCCACCGCCAGCCCGGTAAGGGTGCGCTCGCACGTCACGGTTGCCGTGAACGTGTTGGAGTCGGAGGGCAGATAGTGATTGTCACCCGCGTACGCGTCTGTGATGGAACGATTGCCGGGCGCCAGCCCACCAACGATGTGAAGCTGTCCTGAGCCGTCAACAATCGGGATTCCCGCCACGGCAATTCCGTCGACACGTAGCGCTGAAGCGCCCGAGGGTTTGGAGACCGGCGTTCCAAAGTCCGGCGATGCAGCGACGGCAACGTTGAAGGTCTCCGGATCTCCGAAACGCGAGGGGTTAGGGGATACGGCTACCGCTGTAGCGGTTGGCGCCTTGTGCACCGTCTGCGTGAACGGCTCGCTGTTGCTGCCCAGAAAATTCCCGTCCCCTGCGTACGTCGCCGTCACCGCGTGATCCGCGACCTCGAGGCTGTAGATGTTCGTCAGTGTGGCTGCCGCATTGGTAAGCGGCACCGGTCCGCCTATCGCTGAGCCGTCGATACTGAACTGGACCGCTCCCGTCGGGGTGCCCGCGCCCGGTGGTGTTGGCGTGACAGTGGCGGTAAACGTGATCGGTTGACCCCACACAGATGGGTTGGCGGAAGAGGCGACCGACGTCGACGTGGCCGCCTTGTTTACGGTTTGCGAGAGGCTGCCTCGGCTGCCTTGGAACTCGCTGCTTCCTCCATACGTCGCTGTGACGGTATGCGTGCCAACGCCGCCCGGCTTGAGCGGCCCCAGAGTTCCGACACCGCTGGACAGCGATGCTGGGCCGCCGACGTTTGTGCCGTCGATTGCGAACTGCACTGAGCCGTTCGGCGTCCCGCCGCCAGAGGCGACGGTCGCGGTGAAAGTGACACCCTCGCCAAAGACGGAAGGGTTTGACGATGACGCGACAGACGTCGTCGTCACCGGTTTGTTGACGACCTGCGTCAGGCTTCCGCTCGATCCGGTAAACCCGTTGCTCCCGGAGTACTCGGCGGTCACCGAGTGACTGCCGGCCGAGAGCGAACTGGTTGATGACGACGCGGAACCCCCGGAAACCCCAACCGCGCTGCCCAAATTTGCACCGTCGACTTTGAACTGCACTGTGCCGTCCGGTGCCCCGCCCGCCGAAGCGACCGTGGCCGTAAACGTCACGGCCTGATGCAGGGTCGAAGGGTTGGACGATGACCCCACCTTTGTCGAAGTCGCCGCTTTCTCCGCCGGGGGCGGTGGGGGAGGTTCGCCCCCCGCTGGCCCGTGAGCATTTAGGAAAGCCTGCGGATCTACAAAGCCGTTGTCGTGACTTCCGACCGGACATGCACCTGTGCCCCAAAACCCGCCGGGGACGGCAGAACCAGGGTGCAATCCGAAGTGCAGGTGTGCCCCGAAGGGGTAAGAACCGATGGTCGCGACGGGCTGACCAGGCGTGACCGGTGCGTCCGTTGACACGCCCGCAGCGGCCTGCACGTGTCCATACATCGCGAGGAACACGGTGCCGTCGGCTGCCGTGTAGCGGATGAATAACGCTGAGTTGTTGACGCCGTTAGTTGTGCCCCAAGAACTATCGGGGAAGTTACCTGCAACGGTGCCTTGGCCGATGCTATAGACGGCGGCCCCCAGACCCGCGGAGAGATCTAAGCCGGTGTGGTAGCTCCCGGACAATGGGTACGGGTCACCGTCGGCGCAGCCAGACTCATGCCAAACCGTGTTGACGTTGTACGGAGCGAGCGGTTGAGACCAGGTGCCAACGACATTGGTCGCCGCAGAGGCCGGGCGAACTGCGACTGAGACGCTTCCACCAGCGCACAGAAGGAGAGCGATCGCCGCGCGCAAGACGTCGCGCGAAACCGACGTCCTGCGGGCGCCGCGTCGGCCACGGTCACCCCCTGCGGCAATGCCGCGAACCGCCGTTGTTCGAGTTCCCATTTTGCGCCCCGTTCTCTCCGCCTAGGACAGACGGTGACAGGCGCTGCGCTCGGTTGGCGAGGAAGTGCAACCAACGCTTGCGGCTGTTCGGCCGGGGTCCTTAACTCTTGTATGACTTCTGACGCCGATTGGACGCCAACCGAAGTTGAGGATGCTCAAGACTGGACGCCCGACTACGTCGAAGATGTGTTGTTCGAGCAGAAGTCGGAGCTTCCTGGAGCGACCCGCAGCACGTATCGAGACGCGCTGCATGGTCCCGAGCCGACTCCTGACTGGGTCATCCAATCGGACGACGCCTGGGACACCGATTTAGGGATTCTGAAGACTGGCAAGGAAGCAGAGGTGTATCTGGTCAGCCGTCAGACGGGCGATGGTTCCTCGACGGTGACCATGGCGGCGAAGCGATATCGCCAGAAGCTCGAGCACATGGCTCGGTACGCGGTTGGCCGCAGTACCGGAGACTCACGCGTCGACCGAGCGATCAACAACCGCAGCGCGTTCGGTCAGGTCGCGGCCGTTCACGAATGGGCGAGAAGCGAGTTTGAGCTGTTGGGCAGACTTTGGCAGGACGGTGCTTGCGTTCCGTACCCAGTCCAGTTCGTTGAGGACGAACTGATCATGGAATTCATCGGGGATCAAGCGACCCGGGAAGCGGCGCCACGCCTTGTCCAGCTGCAGCTGACAGACGACGAGGTCGCCACCGTCTGGGAGCAGACTCTCAGCACCCTCAGAGTGTTCGCGAGCCTCGGGATCGCTCACGCCGACCTTTCGCCGTTCAACATGCTCGTTGACCGATCGCACGGAGGCGCCAGGCTTGTTGTCATCGACCTGCCGCAGTCGGTGGACGTCATCAAGCACCCTCAGGGCTTTGACCTTCTGCACAGAGACTGCATCAACGTCTGCGAGTGGTTCAAGCGACGTGGTGTCACCGAGGCCGATGCGGACGCGGTCTTCGCAGATCTTCTCGATCGTGTGACCCCGACCTAATAGCGCCTCCCACGCCGGCCCTGACGCCTAGGGGGAGCACTCCCCGAGGCGACCACGCGCTCCGTCTGTACCGTGCCCTTGGATGGATGGATGGATGGAGCGGGTGACGGGAATCGAACCCGCGTTCTCAGCTTGGGAAGCTGAATTCGGTGGTCGTCGGCGAACGGCCGCGAACGAATACGCAGGTAAGGCCGGCAGAGGTACGTCGGCGAACCGGCACGGCTCTCCGCGGATGCGCCATAAATGCGCCATCGGCCCATGCCCCTGTGAGCCGGTCACTCCTTGTCGGATGGCGGCTGCAGTACGAGCGAATTGGGCGAAGTATCGCGAGAGAACTCAACCCAGTACCCAGCGAACTCCGGCGGAGCGATCACTGTTATCCGGTGAAGCCCCGTCCCCACCGGTTCCACGGTGACGAGCCGCGGATCGTTGGCGGCCGAACCTCCGACAGGCGCAGCAAATTCGGCTTCGGGATCAAGGCGCTGCGCTTCGACGATTCCGTGCGCGATTTGCTCTACCGCGGCACCCAGCAGCTCTTTGACGTCGCCTGACATGTCGAGCTCGTACGCACACCAAGCAGCCACTTGATCGATGTCGCCAGGCGTCGCCGCTGCGGTCCGTGCCTCCACGACGCCCTTCTTCGAAATGCCGAGAACCTGCTCCAGGGTTCCCTGTGGATGCAGCCAAAGACCAGCCTGTTTCCAAACCTCCAAGACTCTTCGTTTTCGCTCTGCGTGCCCGTCGTTCTGGCTGCCCACCGACGCAAGGAAAGCCGAGCGGCTCTTGGTGTCCTTTGTCACGGCTTTGCTGTCCATGAACGTAAGTAGTTCTCGAATAGCACGAGCAGTGGTAGGCGGCTCGATGGCGAACTCCGTTCGAATCATCGCTTGAACGGACTCAAAACGATCCATGACCTGTTGCACGTGACCATCTAGGAGGGCGTCGAGATCGCACACGGCGCGCACGTCGAGTTGGCATTTGGTCGCGATTTCAAACCAGGTAGCTACTCCGGTATCGCCCCCGCAACGGACAAAGTCCGTCTGGGCGACGGTCTCGGCGGGATGGGTGCGCGCCAGCGCGACAGAAAGAGCTGCTGCATCGTGTTCGCCTTCGACCAAAACTGGACGCGGAGAGAACATCAGGTCGCTGAGCAAAGCCGGGTTTGATGCAAGCGACCCGGCGACCTGCTCCGCCTGAACTGGAAGGACGCAATCGCCGACGCGGATTGGGCCTCGTCCGACTCCGAAATGCCAGATTGCATTCAAGTCAGACCGCGTTGCGGGAGTGAGCAAGCTCGGCTCGTGCGTAACGACGATCGCACGGCCGCCCGTCGCCTGACAGGACCTCCTCAATTCGGTTAACCACAAGCGGGCCATCGATGGATGCATGTGCAACTCAGGCTCATCAACCACGAGAAGCCGCCAGTCATCGCGGTAAGCCGCGACCAGAAGAACAACGAGTTCGCGCAGCCCATGGCCTTCATCCCTGAGGAGTGAATATTCGACGCCGCCTACGCGCACGAAGGGGTCCAGGAAGCCTGCACTCTCGCGGAGTTCGATTACTCGGCCGAGGGTTCGGCGCAAGAACGCCGCCACGCGAAGCCATACGTGAGGCAACTCGCGCACCGCATAGAGCTCATCCGTTGCGCTCCCGTGTTGAAGGGAGTGCGTCCGCACCTGGTTGCGGTCGCCGTCCGCCAGCGGAATTCCCTGGTAATCGGTCGGCACCGCCCCCCACTGGTAGGTCACGAACTTCATCAGGCCCACCAGTCGGTCCGTCGCGAGATACCTGCCGCCGTGCACAGCCGCTATCGCCTTGGCGGCCTTGGATTTGCCGCTTCCGTTCCTACCAACCAGGTACAAAATCGGCTCGGTCCACTCATCGATACGCATGTACTCATTGGTCGCGTTGGCCGTGGTCGCGCCGAAAACCTGGCCGTACGTAATCGATGTGTCCGGGAGAACTTCGTTCGTCACGCGATCAATTGTGACGGTCAAGCGGCCTTGTTCGCCGCCAACTCGACGGCGCGCTCCCGATCAAGGAGCGCTCGCGCCCCACGTCGTGTGAGCTACCTATAGGTCGAGGTCGATCAGCGGTCCGCTCAGAAGGTGTTGGACGAACACCTCGAGCGTGGCCGCCCGGCGTCCGACTTCCACCGCGCTGGGGCGCTCCGTGTGGACGTGAACGAGGGCGCTCCGCATCGTGTAACAACGCGTAAAGAACTTCGCGGGCGTTTCGTCCATGTATCGACGAGGTTCGAGGCGAGAGGCCAGCCGCCGCCCACCTTGGCCGATCGATTCCTTGTAGAGCCAGCGCAGCGTTCCTACTACCGAGTCGGTGTCGGCACGTGAAAGATCAGCTTCTTTCGTGAGTGCGATCAGCACATCGACATGCTCGCGTACCCGCGGGTTTCGGTCATTCAACTCGATCAGAGTCTCGCAAGCCATCATGAGAAGCAGGAACCGCACATCGGAGTCGCGAGTGAAAAATGAAGCGCTGAAGAGGTCGTACGCGACGCGCTCCCGTTCAGGGCGTTGGGCCGCTACCGCCTCGTGCGCAGCTTCAACGGCTCGCTGTAGATCCGCGATCTTGTGAGTCACGCTGAGAGTCGGCGAGCCGAGGGATGCGAACTTCGGCTGCGGGAAGCGGCGGAAGCTGGTGATGCCGAGCTGGTCGTTGAGGATGGGAGACCGGACGGACACGTTGGACCTTTCCCGCATCCATTCGAGCCCAGCGATCGTAAATCCTCCGCCGCGCGCGCTTCGGTCCCCGAAATCAGCGGCGATCCTCACCTTTGCGAACGCCACCTGCAGGATCGACCTCCACAGCTCTCCTGCTTCGGCGGCGGTGGTTGCATCGGGGAAGCCCCAGCCCCTTACGACCCAGTTCCGTGAGGTTGTCAGCGGTTCGTCGCCTTCGGCAGTCGCGAGCATGACCGTCTGTCCGCGCTTTCTCCAAAGGATCACGCTCCTTTCGGCGTCGGTGAGCCCTGACCTTGCGGCGACCGTGAACCTGATTCGAAACGCGAACTCGCGTCTCGTCACGTACGTGACGACTGCGCTTGCGCGCTCGCTCAGTCTGCTGAACACAACAGAGGTGCTCGCCCAGCGAGGAAGCGGACGGTCGGGTTGGGCGCAACCTCACCAAAGTTCGCGGTCGGCATTGCATCCGTGCTGTTTGCTGCCCGTGACGGTTCTGAATGGTCGGAAGACGTTGGCGTCGGACGTCGTGAAGAACGCGGCTCGCGTCGCGAGGTTGACCCGCGGCTCTCGTAGGTCGCGGCGGTCGGTGGACTGTCGGTCACCGCTCATCCTTTGGGCTGTCCTGTTTCCGGATCGATTGTCAACCACAGCTGCGTCTCGGGCCTCCACGCCGACAGCGGCCCGGTTAACGCGAGATGCCGAACTACCAGTAGTAGGTCACGCTCCTCGCTCAAGGACTGGACGATGGGCTTGTCCGCTACGGCTTCCTTGAAAACCAGTGCTGGTGGTGGAGATTCGAACGTCCCCGCGGGCGAGAGGAACAGCTCGAGGTAATGCCGGGACTCCCGCTGGTGCTCAGGAACTCGGAGAATGATGGCTGCGCTACCGCCTCTCGTCGGTTGGCGCTTGTACGGCGGCAGCAGCATCGGGTGCTTACTAAGGATGACGCAGAAGCGGCGCGGCGCGGCGAGCGCTTCGGGGCGGCCCCACCACTTATCGTTTCGGTCTGAGCCACCGCCCGTGACGTGCATCACACCCGACGCGTGGTGCGAGGCCTTCCACATCCGCCGGGCGTAGGACTCCAAGTCCTCTGGCACTGCGATGGTGGCCGACGTCCCGCTGAACGGCTGAGCGTCTACAGCGGGACCGTCGGTCGGCGGCCCCCAATACAGATCGCCCGCAGCGTTGTCGAACTCCACCCAGAAGACCGGTCGAAGGTCACTGGGCTCCAGTTCGAAGAAGAAGCGGACCCGCCGACGAACCGGCAGAGAACGCTCTCGGTCGACAGGAGGCTCGTCCGTCACCCGCACAGCATGGCCGGGCTGGTGCTCTCTCACGACAGCCGAATTGATTGTCGGTCCACCTTGTCGCAGAGGCTCGACCTGAGGTCCCGAGGTGCCGAACGCCGCAATGCCCACGCCGAAGCCAACCGCGACGTCAACCCTCCGCAAACTCTATGGCGAATCATCGACGTACCAAGGCTGACCGAGTTGGCTGGTCGACGTGTGACGGGGCGCACCGCCTAAGTCCCTTTATCGATGTCGATCTCGCGGACGGTGCCGTCGGCTTGTTCAACGACCAATCGCTTCAATGTGGCGGCTGACGTTCGGTCCGACGTCCCGAAGCCATCTCCGATCGTCTCTATGCCTTCGCCCACTCGAACGTTGAGGCGATGCGTGATCGTGATGTCGAGGCCGCCATCGTCGAAGAGTTCTACGGCGTCTGTCCGAATCTCGGGCTGAATGATGGGGTGATCTTCCCCGTCGGGGGCGAGTCGATCCGCTGGCCCGATGAGTTTCAACATCACGAAGACGTCGCCTCCATCAACGCGCTGTGGGCTGGCGAACGGCGCGGTCAGCAGCACCTCGCGGATCTCCGTCTCGAGACCGAGCAGATCGACAACGAATCGCCGGGTGTGCGCAACCAAGGAATCGCGACAAACCTTCGTGGCACGGTGCATCGAAGGAAAGTCGGTGTATCCGTGCTCGTAGCCGTTGCTCACATTGTTTGCGGTGTTGTAGGTCGCTGAATCTCCGCCGAGAATGATCATCCGCCTCGCGGCCGCCTCAAGGTCGGACTCGTACGGAGACAGTTCGTAGCCGCACTGCTTGCACTTGCGGACCGGCAAGATCGCATCCCAACTCGCGATCAGTTGATCGCGAGTCTCGCCAGCTGCGAGGCACGCGTCGACCGCCAGTCTGTCGAGATTCTCGAGAGCGACCCAGAGGGCCAACACCGCACGCAGCTCGTGCCCCATTGCCCAATGGGTCAACGCCTCGTTGTAACTGATCAGTGCCCGCGAGATTCGATTCGCCCTTGGATGCTTCATGAAACCGTCAAGAGCGGCGAGCGCGACATTCGCCGGGAGAAGGCGACTCCCCGTGCGTGTGGCGTCGCCGCCGTACTCAAGGATGTTCAAGCGGAGCGGATGCTCATTCGATCCCTCATCCGCGTCGTAGATCAGCACGTTCTTTGGATCGTCAAAGGACGCGTTCACCGCCAACGCCATGATCGGCACCAGGATCGCGGTGACCGTGTCCATGCATGAGCTGGCGTCGTCGAGATCCTCGGCCGGGAGGTCAAGGAAGTCGACGACGACGCCGACAGGAACCACCTCGTCGCGTTCGTTGGTCAGATACTGGGTCGACACTTTGACATTGCATTGGCCGTGAGGACTCGGCATCGTCAAATCGAGAACGTGTCCCCGCGGAATGTGGAAACGGCAGGACGCAATCGCCCTGCCTCGGAATCGTCTCACCGTGTGAAAACCCAGCCGTCTTCCGTCGAGGGTGGGCCGTCGCCGTGGTACGACAGCCACGTACCCCATGTCGTTCGATCTCGCACGCGGCCCAGGGTAGGGACTCTGACCGCACTCACAATCGGATTTCCGCAAGCGCGAAAATCGGTCCCACACACTTGCACTGAGTGCGAAGTTGTCCGGAACGGCCCTCGCGAATGGCTTTGGGGAGGTGATGCTGAACTTGCCGGAACCTCACGCGCCCGAGCCCCTGCTCCTCACGATCTTCGAAGCAGCGCAGCTGTTGTCGGTCGGCCGGACGACCGTCTACGAGCTCATCGAACGAGGCGAGTTGCGAACGGTCCACATCGGTCGCTCGTGTCGGGTGCCAGTCGTCGCCGTCACCGACTACGTGGAACGCCTTTTGGCTATTGAAGGTGCCACACCCCCTTCGTACCGTGAGTCGTCATGAGCGTCGGCACTCGGAAGTTGGGCAACGGCAAGACCGTCTACGACGTGAGGCTGCGCACGCCGGACGGTCATCAGTACAAGCGAACGTTCCGCACCAAGCGCGAGGCGGAGACGTTCGAGGCCCGTGAGATCGCCGACCGCAGCCGCTCGACATGGATCGATCCGAGAGCAGCAGGCATCTCGCTGACGGAGTACTCAACGCGTTGGCTCTCGACCCGAACGCAGCTGCGCCCGCGGACACGCGAGCTGTACGAGGGCCTGCTGCGGCTTCACATTCTGCCGAAGCTCGGCGAGTTGACCCTCGGGCAGTTGTCGTCGGCCGGCATCCGTCAGTGGCATGGCGACCTCGCCGCCGCGAAGCGGCCGGGCGCGTCGACTGTGGCGAAGGCGTACCGGCTGCTGCGCACGATCCTCAACACCGCGCTTGAGGACGGAATCATCGGCAAGAACCCGTGCCTCATCGAAGGCGCCGGCGTCGAGCGCGCAGCAGAGCGTCCGATCGCGACGATCCCGCAAGCATTCGCCCTCGCCGACGCGATCGACGAGCGCTACCGGGTAATGGTCGTGCTCGCGACGTTCGGCGGTCTACGGCTGGGCGAGCTGCTCGGAATGAAACGGTGCGACGTCGACCTTGAGAGCGCGAGCGTACGGGTCGACGGACAGGCGCTTGAGCTTAAGAGTGGTGCGCGCATCACCGGTCCGCCGAAAAGCGACGCCGGTCGCCGCGTCGTCTCCTTGCCGCCGCAGATCATCGAGGAGCTGCGAAGCCATCTCGTCACATGGACGGATGCTGAGGCGGATGCGCTCCTGTTCACGGAGCCCGATGGCTCACCGCTCACGCGTCGGATCTGGAACCTCCGATGGGACGCAGCGCGCACGAAGGCAAAGGTCGAACACCTCCACTTCCACGACCTGCGCCACACGGCCAACACGTTGGCCGCAGCAACTGGAGCGTCGACGAAGGAACTCATGGCACGAATGGGTCACGCGACAGCGCGCGCCGCGCTGATCTATCAGCACGCGACGCGTGACCGCGATGTTGCGATCGCAATGGCGCTGGGCGAGATCCTGGATGCGGCCAACGTCAGGCTGGAGACTCAGGCGAGCGTTACGCAAATTGAGGAACTAAGAGCGAAGAGAGAGAACCGTCAGCAGTCTCTGTTCGAGAGCGGATGAAGCAAATCACGCACGACTCTGTGCGGCCGAACCAAATAGTCGGAGCTGGCAGTGCGACTACGCCTAGTCGCTCCTCCAGAACCGTTTAAATTTCTGGACGCCGTCGCGGAGGGCGTCCTTCGAAGGGTCACTAGTTGCGCTTCGTAGGAGGGCCGATGGCACCCGAGCCCCCACTCGTGTTCCTACCTCAGTCAACCACTCCCGCTCCTTACTTAGAAAGCGCTGCGGTTCGTCGACAGTGACGATGGCGATCAACGTAGACAATGCGTCAAGCACGTCTGGGGTCATGTTCAGCTCACGAAAGCGGTAGCTGGATGACGTCTCTTGAACTGTGTCTCGGTAGAAGAAGAGATCCCACAACTTCGCTGCTTTCTGAGCGTTGTCGCGGTTCCTGGAGCCTCGGGCTTCTTTGATAATTCCCAGGATGCGAGGCCGATCCTCGACGCTGATCGTGGTCACGCTTGTGTCTCCTATCTACGGCCTAGGTTTGGTCTCGACCCAGTAGTCGCCCGAGGCCGCCGGACGCTTGAGGAATGCGGAGCAGCTCATGCAGCGGCCTATTTCCACGGCCGGGTCCTCCTCGAAGCCATGTTTGGTTCGATCGAAGTCAGTTCGGATGTCGCGACTCGCACAAACGGGACAAGGCTGCACCAACGAAACGTTAGGTCAGGCGAGCGTGTCCACAGACGTGGCTCTGAAGTGAGGACGTGAACGGACGACGTGGCGCCTTCGAAAGCTCCGTGCGCGGCGTTGCTTCGTCAACGAAACGTGTCCGTCGATACGAGCCGTCCGCCGATTTCAACCTCGAGCCGGAAGTGCACGCCCATGTTCCGGATGCGTGCGACAACGTGCGTGGTTCCCGCGCGCCCGTAAAGACGGACTGAGCCGATGATTGGAAGGCTGAACCATCGGCCGCCCTGGTCGACGAGCGTTCCGTCTATCTCCAACGTGTATCCGCCTCGGCCGAGATGCACCTTGATCAGATGTGGACCTTCTTCAATCAGAACGTCGCGGCCGTCTTCGTCCAAGATCCACATCAGTCAACCTCTGTCGTGTCGATACTGATCCACGAATCATCCTCGTCGACGCCGGTGCGATCGCTCAGGGCCGCTCGCACCTCATCGAAGGTACGGCGGAGGGAACGCTCGCGCCGATCCGCCGGGACACCCCATGCTCCGTCGAGTCGGTTGGCTACGTGGAGGTAGCCATCAAACATCGCTCGGCATCCTGATTCCGAGCGATGACACCTAAACGCGACGATCCAGTCTTTGGCTTCCTCGGTGTCGGCCACCTGGCTACTGAAAACACCAACCGTCTTTCGGACTCGAGGCGCCGGGGCGTCGAACCAAACGCGAACGGCAAAGAAGATCTGCTCAGTGTCTCGGCCAGCGCCACTGGCGAGCGACGGAGCGGCATGCCCCATGACAAACGACCAGGCAGCGCGAACGTTGCGTTCATCAACGTCGTGATCCAGGGCAGACTTCAATGCCGCGCGCTCGCATCCGGCGAAGAAAGCAAGGACATTTTGGGCCGAGTAGATACCGGCGCTCCTTACTGACCTCGGCTGTCGCAGCGGGATTTCGGAGACCAAAGCACGGTTATTGGTACGACTCGCGCATCCGCACGACGCGTGCCTCTTCTAAAAGGTCTTCCATGGAGATCTGCAGACCCGAGCGCATCAGCTCACCAAACATGTGCGCGAACAACTCGGGCGAGTCGTCATCCAATTGGTGCTCCAGATAGATACAAGCCATCCGGACCAGCTTCTGGCGCTTCGTCTGGAACATGATTCGCTCCTTCGGTTCACTCGTCGTGCGAGCCCATGTGCGTAGTGAAGGGTAGATCGGAGCTTTCGGTGATGCCGGTGTGCCATAGAAGCGCCATGGACCCGTAGGCGAACGCGGCAAATGTCACCGACACCGTCACGACCTGCGGAATCTTTGGAGCGGGTGACGGGAATCGAACCCGCGTTCTCAGCTTGGGAAGCTGATGTTCTGCCTCTGAACTACACCCGCAAGAAGCGCTGCGATCCTACCGAGGACTAGGTCGGAAAGGCCTCGTTGACGAGTTCTTCCGAGCGCGTCCACAACGCCTTTGCGGTGTCGGGGTTCAGTGCATACGCGAACACGCCGGTCGGACTGGACGGGTCCTCGATCACCTCGGACACGTGGCAGTCCTCGCAGAACCGCCCGCCGATCGCGTCGGCGTCGGCGACGAAGCCGGTCCACACGCTCGTGGCCGCGCCGGCGGGAACCGTCTTGAACTTCACCTCTCTACCGGCACGCGCCGCGGTCAACGCGGCCAGCGTCTCCTCGGTCAGGTGTCGGCCGAGCTCGGTCATGATGCCGCCCGGATGCACGGCGCATGCGCGCTGCTGTGCCTCCCGGCCGCGCCGGTCCAGCTCGACGGCAAACAGAACGTTGGCGGACTTGGAACGCCCGTAGGCCTGCCACGGGTCGTAGGGCGTCTTCTCAAAGTTGATGTCGTCGAGCACGACGTCGCTGAAACGGTGGCCGGCCGACGACAGGTTGACGATGCGGGCCGGCCCGCCTGCGAGCAACGGACGCAGACGGTTCACCAACACGAAGTGGCCCAGATGATTCGTGCCGAACTGGGTCTCGAAGCCGTCGGCGGTTCGGCCCTCGGGACAGGCCATCACACCGGCGTTGGCGATGATCACGTCGAGCCGGTCGTGGTCGGCGTTGACGCCGTCAGTGAAGGCCCGGACCGACGCGAGCGACGCCAGGTCAACCTCGCGCAACTCGACGCTGGCACCCGACGCGGCCGCGGCGGCGCGCACCGGTTCGGCCGCGTGCTCGCCCTTGTGTACGTCGCGCACACCCAGCACGACGTTGCCGCCGTGGGCGGCGATCGCGCGGGCCGTCTCTTGGCCCAAGCCCGCAGACGCGCCGGTGATCAGCACGGTCTGGCCGGACAGGTCGACGCCGTCCAGCACCTCGTCGGTGGTTGTATCGGGTCCGAAGCTCATGCGAGCAGCCTCGCGCAAACGGCTGCTGGCCTACCCAGGCGTGAGCACGAACACGAACGCCTCGGCGTCGGGCGTCGCCTTTTGGCCGGTCGCGTCGAGCACGGCGGCGACTTTGAGTCCCGCCGATTTCGCTAGGACGCGGAACGAATCTTGTACGTGCCAGTGCAACACCCACTCCCGCTCTAGCGATTCGGTCTCGCCGCCGACCACGCGCTCGTAGCGCAGCCGCGTCGTCTGGAGGCGGGCGGCCTCCTCGCGCGTTTCGCTCAACGCCGCGAATCGCAACACGGCTCCGTCCTCGCCGGGAGACTCGCGGAACACGCCGAACGCCGAGGGCGGTGTTGGCGTCGGAATGAACAACGGGATGAGCGCGGCGCCGCCCTCGTCCAGGTGTGCGCGCACGCAACGAAGACCCGCGAGCGCGACGTCGTCGTCGGGCAACAAGTTGAACGTCGGGCCCGCGATGAAGATCGACTTGAAACGACGGTCGAGCGCGAAGTCCGCCATCGACGCGTGGTGCAGCACCACGTCGAGTCCACGCGCGTCCGCAGCAGCTCGGCACCGGTCCAGCATGTCGGCCGACGAGTCGAGGCCTTCGACGTCGAGGCCCATCTCACGCAGATCGAGCAGCGGTTCGCCGTCGCCGCAGCCGAGTTCGAGTGCGGGTTCACCGAAGCCGTCGATGAACTTCGCGTAGGGCGCGACCTCTGTGGTCGAACCCCGAAGTGGCGCGTAGAGGTCAGCGACGAGGCCGGTGTAAAAGTCCGCCGGGTCGCTCAACTCCCGACCGCGAAACCGAACGCATTGGCGAACTCCGGACGGACGGCCGCGATCGGGTCGCGCAGGTCGTCGATGTAACCCAGCGCGTAGGCGCCCTTCTGGTAACCCATCAAGCGCAGCAGCGGCTCGTCGAGCGTGGCCGCGCACTCGCGGGACACGGCGAGGTACTGGTTCTCCTCCTGGCGCAACCAGCCGCGGTTGTAGGTGATGTTCACGCCGATGCGCGTCTCGTCTTCGGTCGTGTTCGCGCCGCCGCCGTGATACACCGCGCCCGTATAGAGCACCACTGAACCGGCCCGCATCACGGCGCCGACCGTGTCGCTCTGTTCGAGTCGTTGCTTGTCTTCGCCGTGGTTCGATCCGACCACGACGCGCGTCGCGCCGTTCTGCTCGGTGAAGTCCGTGATCGCCCAGATCGTGTTGCACTGCACTTCGAAACCGTTTGGGAACTCGAAGAAGTCGAAGGCCCACTGGTCGCGATGGATCACCTGCGCCGGGCTGTTCGGCCCGATGCAAATCGCCTGCGTGAGATGCAGCTGAATGGCGGACGCGTCGGCAAGCAACGTGCGCGTGACGTCGAGGATCAACGGGTGCATCACGAGTTGTCGCGTCGACGGCACCCGCTCGATGAGCGAACCGAAACGACGCGTGTTCAAACCCGAGAACTCCTCGACTCCGGGAGCGGTGTTGGCCAGCGGCTCGGCCAGCTCTTGCTGAAGCAGCGCCAGTGTCGCGGCGTCCAACACGTCGTCGACGATCACCGCGCCGTCACGCTCGAGCGCCTTGTGAACGTCCTCGGCCGACGCGGTGGCCGGGAAGTGTGCGAGTCCCATGCGCCCATCTTTGTGCGTGGAGCGTTGACGTGCCCGTGAGATCAGGGGCACACCACAGCGACGTGTACCGGTTCGGCCAGCCCAGCGAGTTCAAGCCGGCGCTCCTCGGCTTTGCAATCCACGCCGGCCGCCTCGTAGGCGCGGACGTCCACGAGGATCTCGCCATGCTCGGCGGCGTCACTGAGCCGGGAGGCGAGGTTCACGACGGGGCCGAGCGCGGTGTAGTCGCTGCGGCCTTCGAACCCGATCACGCCGAGCGTGGCGTAGCCAAACGCGATCCCGATTCCGTGGCCGAGCGTGAACCCGCGGCGGGCCCACTTCGCCGCGAGCTCGTTCAGATCGGTCTGGATCTCGCGCGCGACGTTCAGCGCGCGTCCGGCAGGATCGTCGCAGGGCACCGGGTCGTTGAAGTACGCCATCAATCCGTCGCCCGCGAAGGCCCCCACGGTCGCGGTGGCGGCGCGCAGGCGCTTGCCCGTCGCGGCGTAGTACTCGTCGAGGACCTGCACGACGTCTTCGGGATCGTGGCTGGACGTGAAGCGCGTGAAGCCGCGCAGGTCGCAGAACAACACCGCGATTTGCCGCCGGTGCGGTTCGAGCACGTCGTCGTCACCCGACGCCAGCAGGGCATCCGCGACCTGCGGCGCCAGGAAGCGGCGGAGCCGGCTGAGCTGCGTCGACTCGTCGACGCCCTGCGTCAGCAATGCCCCAAACGTGAGGCCGACAGCGACGAGTACCCCCAGCAGGTACAGCCATTGCGCGAGCGGCGTGGTGTAGTTGCCGTCGGCCGCGAGCACCGCGGCGTGTGCGACCCCGACGATGCCGACGAATCCAAACGCGTATCGGCGCGGCAACAGGTAGAAGGCCAGCGCGGTCAGTTCGACGTAGACGATCGACGCGACCACGAAGCGCGGACCGGCGGTGAATTGCGCGGTGGCAACCAGGCCGACGCTGCCGACCAGCCCTACATAGACCACAGGAGGGAACCAACGCGTGAGGCGTTCCCACGAGAATGACGCGAGCAGAAAGGCCAGCCCCATTGCTTGCGCGACGGCCGACGCCGCGATGTGCGCCTTCGCGCTGCGCAGGTCGTCACCCACCAGGCCACCGACGAGCATCCCTCCCGTGCCCGAGGTGAGACAGAGCGCCGCGGAAATCCGCACCAGGAGACGCTGCGTCTCCAACGCGACCGGCCGCGCGAGCGGCAGGCGCGATCGGTTCTCTATGTCCCCCGGTGCCACGAGCCCATTCTGGTCCAACGGCGTAGGTTGCCCTCATGAAAGCCGCCGTCTATTACACCAACGGTCCGCCCGACGTCCTCCAGTACGAAGACGTCGCTGATCCCATGTGCGCTCCGGGCTTCGTCTTAATCCAAGTCGAGGCGATCAGTATCGAAGGCGGCGACACACTTAATCGACTCGGCGGCCCGCTGGTCAGTAGCCCGCACATCGTCGGCTACCAGTGCGCCGGCACCATCATCGAGGTCGGCGACGGCGTTGAAGACCGAGCGGTGGGGGACAGGGTGGTCGCCACGATGGCGAACGGCTCGCACGCCGAACTCGTCGCCGTGCCCGCGTTGGTCACCTGGAAGATCCCCGAAGGAGCGGACCTCGTCGCCTGCGCCTGCGTGCCCGTCGCTTTCGGCACCGCGCACGACTGCCTCTTCGAGTTTGGTCACTTGACCGAAGGCGAAACGGTGCTGGTGCAAGCCGGTGCCGGCGGTGTGGGCATGGCCGCAATCCAACTGGCGCACAAGGCCGGCGCGACCGTGATCGCGACCGCGTCGTCGCTCGAGCGACTCGAACCGCTCAAGGCCCTCGGCCTCGATCACGCCGTCGACTACAGCAAGGACGGCTGGGTTGACGAAGTCCGCGGGCTCGCCGGGGGCGCCGGCGTGCAGCTCGTCGTCGACTCCGTCGGCGGTTCCACGTTGCAGAAGTCCGTGGCGTGTCTGGCCTATCGCGGACGGGCGATCACCGTCGGCAGCGCCGGCCGCGAGTTCGTGCCCTTCGAAGCCGGCGTGCTCGGTATGAACAACCAGTCGCTCACCGGTGTGTTCCTCGGCGCGGAGATCGTGACGCCGCGCGCGCAAGCGATGATCCAGTCGCTCGTCGATGACGTCGCCAGCGGCGCGCTCACCGTGTTGGTGGATCGGACCTTCCCGCTCGAGGACGCCGCGGGCGCGCACGCCTTCATCGAAAGCCGTCAGGCCATCGGCCGCGTGGTGCTCATTCCGTAACGTGACCGCCACGACGTGGCGAATACACTGGCGAGCCACAGGGGCGAGACAAGGGGACGCGGGTGCGGGATTTCAAGTTCTATTTGACGGTGGCCGTGGCGTTTGTGATCGCCGCCGTGGTCTTTCCCGCGCTGCCCGTCGGCGCGCATGCGCAGCCGCCGTGTTCGGCGCCGTCGGTTCCAGGTTCGTCGCCGCACTCGACGCCCCAGTCCCAACCGCATTCCGTCCCCGCCTCGGCCCCGCAGTCGACGCCGCATTCGGTGCCCCAATCGACCCCGCATTCAGCGCCCCAATCGGCGCCGGCATCAGCGCCTTGTAACCCGTGCCCGCCGCTGTTGCCACACTCGCTACCGCAGTCGATCGCTCACGCCGCGCTGTCGATCCCGCATTTGGTGTTCGGCCGCTTCCACGGAGCGCCGCCGAGCAACCCGACTACGCCATTGAAGGCGTCGGTCGCTTCGATCCCTTCGAGCATCTACAACGCGGTGCACTGCGGGCTGGACCGCCTCCGGAACCACCTGCCGCACTCGGCCCCGAGGTCACTGCCGGTCTCGGTGCCCCGCCCGCTGATTCCGCGTCCCGTGTTGCCGCAACTGCCGCAGCTCCCGCAGTTGCCGCCGCACGGTGCCGCGAAGACAAAGCCTGCGCTAACCGTTCCGCGCCCCGTCGTGGTGCCGGGCAACCGCACGACGCCGCAGTTCGCGCCGCCGGTGATGCCGCGTCCGATCGTTAAGCCGACGATGCCGGATCAGTCGAGTGCGTCGTCGCAGCCCTCGACACAGTGCGACGTCTGTCCGTAGGGACAGTCACCTCGTCGAGGCCGACGAACCAACCCGCGAACGCGACCAGGCCGACGAAATGCCAGTTGAAGTCGACGAGGCCGCCGACAAATAGCGCGACCGCGACCGCCGCGGGCAAGTGGCCCACCGGTCCGTCCGTCGCGCGTAGGGCCGCGACGGCGGCAACGATCAGGAGCAAGAGGGCGGCGACGCCGGCCAGCCCCGCGCCCACGAAAATCTGCAGTGGTTCGTTGTGCGCGTACCGAGCGATTGCGTCGCCGCGGAAATTGTGGATCTGAAGATCACGATCGGGGCCCGCGCCGATGAGAAAGTGATCGACGCCCTGTCGTGTCGCCGCACTCCACTCGGCCACACGGTCATCCATGCTCGCGGTCGCGTCGTGCGCGCCCGCATTGCCGACAACGCCAAACGTCAACAGCGAGACATAGACCGCGGCGATGCCGGCAACGAGCGACGCGACAAGAGTGAGCCGTTGCGCTGAACGACTCGGTGCCTTTATGAAGCGCGAGCCGCTTATCACCAGTCCGACGGCGAGCGCCAGAAACGCTCCGCGGCTCGCGGTCGCGACGAGCGCGGCGACCAGGATCGCGCCGCAAAGCGAGCGCTCGACCCAATTCCGCTCATCGGCGACGGCGTTGCCGAGGAACGCGATGACGAAGAAGAGCCCCGCGGCATTCGGATAGGCGAACGGGCCGGACAGTCGCCACACGCCGTCAAAGGGCAACCCCCACGGCGGACTATGCGTTGACCAGCGCACCAGGCTTACGACGCCAATGAGTGCGCTGACAAAAATCAGCCCGCGCACGACCAGCAATCGTTCCGCGCCCGCACACCGTCGGGCAATGACATAGGCGGCGCCGAACGCAACGGCAGCCGCTGCCAGCGCGTCGGCGCGGTCCAACGAATCGCTGGTCACGCCGCGCACAAGCCAGACAATGGCGAACAACCCCAAAGCTGCCAACAGCCGCCGGTCGGGCCGGGCAATTCGGCGCCAGTCCACCAGCGCGACGACCAAGAGAACAACCGGTACGGCGAGCAGATCGGGACGGTAGAAACCGCCGCCACGGACGATGCCGGCCGCGGTCACCCCGAGGGCGACGGCGATCGCCCGGTCCGGCGCTTGTCGACCGGTGCCGTGCGTCGATGCCCGTCTAACTACAGTCACCCCATGGTCCTTTCTGACCGCACCATCCGCGAAGAAATCGCCGCCGGGCGCATCATCATCGACCCACTCGATGACGACTGCATTCAACCGTCGTCGGTCGACCTTCATCTCGACAACCTGTTCCGTGTGTTTCTCAATCACACGATGGAAGTGATCGACGTGAAGGCCGATCAGGAGGATCTCACCGAACTGGTCAAGATCCCCGAGGATCAATTCTTCGTGCTGCATCCCGGCGAGTTCGTCCTCGGCTCGACGTCCGAACGCGTGAAGCTGCCCGGCGATCTCGTGGCCCGCATCGAAGGCAAAAGCAGCCTCGGTCGCCTCGGCCTGCTCATCCATTCGACCGCGGGGTTCGTGGACGCCGGATGGGACGGGCACCTCACCCTCGAGCTCGCGAACGTGGCCAACCTGCCGATCAAGCTCTATCCCGGCATGAAGATCGGCCAGGTCAGCTTCTTCCAGATGACCACGCCGGCGGACAACCCCTACGGGTCGAAGACGGTCGGCTCGAAGTATCAAGGCCAGCGCGGCCCGACGCCATCGCGCTATTTCGAAAACTGGAAGAAGTAGCGCAGAGCCCAGACGCGACGAACTGCGCACCGAAATCCAGCCATGGCGATCGGTGCGCAGTTCGTAAATGTGGAACCGTGAGAGGCGGTCCAGTCGGGCTTAGTCGTCGGCGCCGTGTCCGCCGTGACCGGCTTCAGACTCGCCGCCGTTGCGGCCCGAGTTGCCACCGTGATCGTCGGCCGTCGTCGGGGTAGTTGAACCGGCGACCGTCGTAGTGGTGACCTCGTCATTGCCGTGATCGTCGTTCGCGTCGTGGCCAGCGGCATCATCGGCGCCGTTGTTGCTGTGGTCCTTCGAATGACCGTTGGCGTTGCCCCGGCCGTTGTTGCCGGGGCCGCTGTTGTCGTCGCCGGCGACCGTGGTGGTCGTGGTCGCGTCGTCCTTGTTGTGGCCGTGGTTGTCACGCGCCGTGTCGGAGACGGTGGCGCCGTGGTTGTCTTCGCCGTCGCCGCTCGTGTCGCGGGCGACGCCGGATACATCGGCGCCGTGGTTGCCGTCCGGTATGTGGACACCGACGTGTTCGACGGCGCCGGACACCGGCGATTGCACTGGGTCGGGCAGCGAACCGGTCGCGGCGGCGACGCCACCGGTGAGCGCGAGCACACCGACGATGCCGAGTGCCTTGGCGGTAATGAGCTTGCCGAGCATGACTTTTCTCCGGGGAGTTGAAGGGACGGGGAGAGGGCCGGCAACGGCGGCCGCGGTCATCGCGGCAAACAGCCCGGCGTGGGGCTCGACCGGGGACGTGGCGCGCGCAACGTTGAGCAGCGCCGCCGTCTCCGGGTCGAGTTGCTCGAATATCGAATCGTCAGCCATCTCACCTCCTTCAGCGTTCGGATGCGTCACGGCGTTACAGAATCTTGCGAAAGGCGCTCAGCCAGGCGTTTCAGGCCGCGGCTTTGCAGGGTGCGCACGTGGCCGGGCTTCTTGCCGAGGATCTGGGCGACCTGTTCGACCGACAGATCCGCCACCACTCGCAGCAGGATGACGTCGGCCTGATCGGCGGGGAGGAATCCGACGATGCGCTGCGCGGCCAGGTCGCCGGCCATGCCCTCGATCACGACCGTCTCAGGTTCTTCACTGACCACGCCGATGATGTCGGTGTCGGACAGCGCGGCGGTCTGGACTCGGCGCGTGTCCTTACGGCGCTCGTCGATCAGGCGGTGACGGGCGACGGTGAAGAGCCACGCCCGGAAGTCGTCGGGGCCACCCTCGAACCCACGCAGCCCGCGGGCAACGGCGATCCAGGTCTCCGACGCGATGTCGTCGGCGATGTCGGGCGCCTGGCCGCGCAGGTAGCGCAGCAACGGGGGTTGGTAGTCACGAAACAAGATTTCGTACGCCCACTCGCCGCCGCTGGCCGCCGCCTTGATGACCGCGTCGAACGATGGCGTGGTCTGCAGCGCAGGCGCGGGCGTAGACACGGACATCGGTTTACCCATCGGCCCGGGGGGCCATAGAACTGAGTCCCGTTACGAGATCGACCCGCCGCGCTCAAGCGCGTCGAGCAGGTGGATCGAGATGTCGGCGACCACGACATCGTCGCGGCCGTGTTCCTTCACGCCGTCGTCGATCATGATGTAGCAGAAGGGGCAGGCGGTCGCGACGCGTGAGGCGCCGGTGGCCAGCAGCTCACGCGACCGTTCGGTGTTGACCTTCGTGCCGACGTGTTCTTCCATCCACATGCGCGCGCCACCGGCACCGCAGCACATGCCCTTGTTGCCGTTGCGCGGCGCTTCGACGAGGTCGATGCCTTTGAGCGAACCGATCACACGGCGCGGCGCTTCGTACACGTCGTTGTGACGACCGAGGTAACAGCTGTCGTGGTACACCACTCGCTCGTCGAGCGACGCGTCGGACATGTCGAGCTTGCCGCTGTCGATGAGGTGCTCGAGGAATTGGCTGTGGTGAATGACCTCGTAGTTGCCGCCGAGCTGGGGGTATTCGTTCTGCAGCGTGTTGAAGCAGTGGGGGCACTGCGTGATGATCTTCTTCACGCCCATGCTGTTGAGCGACTCGACGTTCGCACCCGCCAGCATCTGGAACAGGTACTCGTTGCCCGAACGACGGGCGGGGTCGCCGGTGCACTGCTCGGACGGGCCCAGGATCGCGAAGTCGATTCCGGCGCGCTGCAACAGCTTGGCGGTGGCGATCGTGACCTTCTTGTTCTTGTCGTCGAAGGAGCCGGCGCAACCGACCCAGTAGAGGTACTCGTGATCGAGCGGGCTGGTGCCGTCCATGATGTCGATGCCGGTGAGGCCCTTAGCCCAGTCGGCGCGCTCGCTCTGGTTCATGCCCCACGGGTTGCCCTGGTTTTCCATGGACCGGTAGGCGTTGCCCAATTCGGTGGGGAAGTCGCTTTCCATCAGCGACAGGTAGCGGCGCATGTCGAGGATCTTGTCGAGGATCTCGATGTTGACCGGGCAGATGTCGTCGCACGCCTTGCACGTGGTGCAGGCCCAGATCTCTTCGGACGAGATGCGTTCGAACACCGAGTTCGACGACACGGTCAGTTCGGCGTCCTGGCCGACTACGGGGGACACCGAACCCGACGGATGCGTGGCCGCCATCACGTGGCCGACCTTCAAGACGATTTCGCGCGGGTCGAGCGGCTTGCCCGTTGCGTGGGCGGGGCACACCGACGTGCAGCGTCCGCACACGGTGCAGGCGTCGGTGTCGAGCAACTGCTTCCACGTGAAGTCTTCGATCACGTTGGCGCCGAAGGACTCGAGCGACGTCTCCATCATGTTGGGCAGCGGCTTCATGGCGCCCTTGGGCCTGTCCCGATCCGACAGGTACATGTTCACCGGCGACGTGACCATATGGCGCAACTTGGTCGTCGGCAGGATCAACAGGAACGTGACGAACGCCAGCGCGTGCAGGATCCAGAACGTCTGGTGCCAGCCCAGCATGTGCGTGTTGTTCTCGAACAGATACGACAGCGGATAGCCGACTACCGACCACTTCTCGAACGACGGCCGGCCCATCGAGCGCGATGCGGAACGCCTCGACGAGGAACCCTCCGACGCCGATCACCGCGAATGTGCCGAGGATCATGACGTCCTCAGGCCGGCTCTTGATGCGGATGCGGTAGACGCGCTGGATGTAGCGGCGGACGAACGCCCAACCGATGCCGATCAGGAAACAGACACCGGCGACGTCGGCGATGAACGCCAGCGCTTGGTACGCGGTGCCGTGGAGGAACTTGAGCGACTCGGGCGTCAGCTCGTTGAAGATCACCAGGTTCGTGACCGCGAACAGGATCAGGAACGGGAAGTAGATGAAGCTGTGCATGAGGCCGGCGGCCCCGTCGCGCAGCAGCGTGCGCATCCACACACCCGACCGGAACGCCTCGAGGCGGTGCTTCGCGTTCTTCTTATTCGTCTTGCGGCGGTCGGGCTGGCCCCGCTCCCAGTTCTGCGCTCGGAGCGAGAACAGGTAGCCGACGGCGAGGAACGTCACCGTGAGCAGCACGTAGAAGATGCCCTTGACCGGCGCGGGCACGTTGAGGAAGTCGCGCCGCGAGATCGGCGACTCGTCGTGGAACTGGGCGAGCGTGCCGCCGATGCCGAAGCTCGCGGTCAGGACGGCCCAGAAGCCGCCGAGCAGAAGCGCGATGTGGCGCGGCCGCAGCCGGCGCGATGGCGAAGGGGGCGTTGCGGGCGTTTCGGCCATGCGGCTGAACTTAGTTCCGAGGCACGGTGAAACCCGTGCTCGGACGCGAGCTAGTTAGAGCCCTGATCCGCTTCGCCCAGACGGGCAGCCATTTGGGCCAGGAGCTTGTGGGCCAGGCCCGGAATGCTGTCGAGCACGCCAGAAAATTCGCGCTGGCCGAGCACGAGCAGTGTGGTCTCGCCGTCCGCGATCACTGTCGCGTTGCGCGGGCCACGGTGCAGCAGTGCGAGTTCGCCGAAATGCTGGCCCGGGCCGAGCGAGTTGAGCTTGCGCCCGTTGCGCTTCACGGTGACGCCCCCCGAAAGCACGAGGTAGAACTCGTGGCCCGGGTCGCCTTCTTTACACAGCACTGCGCCGTCGCTGACGGTTACTTCGTCAGACGCTCGACCAATCGTGGTGAGCTCTTTCTTGGAGCACGCCGAAAACAAGCGAACTCGTGCGAGTTGATCGAGCTTCGTGTCTTTTGCCACCTAAAGGCCTCCCCTTGGCTGTTCGGGCGCACGATAGCGGTCTGCATAGCTTCACGACGTCGAAACGTGTCCGAAATGTTTCGTTTCTAGGTTGCACCGCCATGGACGTAGTGCTCCTGCGGTGGCCCGCTGAGGCTGATCGACGGGACGACTTAATCGAGTTGGGCACGGCGCGCCTGCTTCTGGTCGAGGACGGGGCGACCCCTCCGCACCCGCCGGACTGCCTCGAAGACTGGATTCGCGTGCCGGCGCCCGAGCTTGATCTGCGGTCCCGTTTGGCGTCTCTGGAAGCCCGGGCCACACGCCACTCGCCCTCAGTGCCAACCCTTGACACGGATGGCGTGCTGCGTTTCGACGCGGCGTGGGTGTCGTTGCCGCCGGTGGAGACTCGCCTCACGCGGGTGATGGTGGAACGCTTCGGCGCGGTCGTCGGCCGCGAGACACTGGCGCGCGCCGGCTGGCCGGAAGGCACCGCCGGACGGAACGCGCTTGACGTGCACGTGCTGCGGTTGCGGCGACGCCTCGCCTCGGTTGGCCTTGTAATACGGACCGTCCGGTCCCGCGGCTACCTGCTCGAAGCGGCCGGCACCCAACAACGCGCCGCCGACGGCTAAAAGCGCGCATTCTTGTAACGCTCAGTAGCAAAAACCCCCCGCTGGCGGCTACAAGAATGGGTTTTAGGTCAGCAAGCCTTCTTTGCTCACGGTGTAGTCGTCGTTTAGTTCGAAGAGCCAGGGCACGCCGGTCGGGATCTCGAGGTCGACGATCTTCTCGTCGCTGATCTTCAACAGGTGCTTGGCCAGGGCGCGCAGTGAGTTGCCGTGGGCGCCGACGAGCACCGTCTTGCCGTCGTGGAGTTCCGGGACGATCGCGTCATACCAATACGGCAGCGTGCGCTCGAGCACGTCGCGCAGGCACTCGGTGCCGGGCAAGAGCTCGGGCGCGACGTCGGCGTAGCGCGGGTCGTTGGCCGGGTGGTGCGGGTTCGAACGGTCCACCTCGGGCGGCGGCACGTCGTAGCTGCGGCGCCACGCCTTGAACTGCGCCGCTCCGTGCTTCTCCTCGGTCTCCTTCTTATTGAGACCTTGCAGGCCGCCATAGTGACGTTCGTTCAGGCGCCAGTGCCGGTGGACCGGCACCCACACGCGATCGCAGGCGTCGAGGGCGAGATGCGTCGTGGTGATCGCGCGCCGTAATAGAGAGGTGAAGGCGACGTCGACCGCGACGCCGCGTTCCCGCATCTTCTGTCCCCCGAGGATGGCCTCTGCGCGGCCTTGTTCCGTTATGTCCGGGTCTTGCCAACCGGTAAAGACGTTGAGCAGGTTCCAATCGCTCTGTCCATGTCGCAAGAGCACCAATTTGGCCATGGCGGCTCAACGTAGTTGGCCGTACCATCGGCCTCGGGATGTCGTGGCGTCTGGGGCCATATCGAGTCGACGACCGTCCCTTTGCTTCGGGAGCGACTGCGGAGGTGTTTGCAGCCCGACGGGGCCGGGGCGGCTCACGCGTCGCGATCAAAGTTCTGCCGCTGCGCACCTTCCGCGAGCGCGCCGAGGCTGAGGCCGACACCGCCTCGATCGATCATCCCCGGCTGCTGTCGGTGCTCGATCACGTCGTCGACGAACGCCGCGGCGTGGTCGGCCTCGTGATGGATCTGGCGGAAGAGGGGGACCTGCGCTCCGCGTTGCACAGCGGCGATGCGCCCACACCGGTCGAGATGCTGCAGATCGCCGACGACGTGCTCGCCGCGCTCGAGGTCTTGCACGCGGCGGGGCTGGTGCATCGCGACATCAAGCCCGAAAACGTGATGCTCGAGCGAGTCGACGGCCAGATGCGAGGCCGCCTCGGCGATCTCGGCATCGCCCGGCCGGTCGACCGCACCCGCAGCACCGGCTCGGTGCTCGGCACCGACCTCTACATCGCGCCCGAGGTACACGACGGGGGCGCCCCGTCGGCTTCGGCGGATCTCTGGGCGCTCGGATACGTCTTGTACGAGGGCCTGTTCGGCGCCCCGCCGCACGCGGACGCTGCGACGACGTACCAAGCCATCGGTCGGCTTCGGGCGGAGGGGCCCAACCGACCACCGCAGGTGCCCGACGCCATCTGGCTGGTCGTGGCCGCGTTGCTCGCGCCGCGTCCCGCTGATCGACCCGCGACGGCGCGCGACGCCCGGGCGTTGCTCACCTCCGCGCGTCCAGCGGCCGAACTGGCATCGGCGGCCGCGCCGCGTCCAGAGTCGCGGCCCGCGTCTCGCCGGCGCTCGTCGATCCGCCGCGGCGGCTTTACGCGTCGGCCGGTCTACGAACGCGCGCCCGGCATCACGCGGGCCATAGCCGGCGGGTGCGCCGTGGTGCTGGTCGTGGCTGGCCTCGCGTGGCTGGGTGGCGGGCAGCGCCACTGGTTCAGCGGCGACACTGACGCGATCGGTGCGGTCCGGTCGATCGCACCTCTCTCACCCGAGTCCGACGTCGTCGTGCCGACGCAGTATCAGTGGACACTGCGCCACGGTGTGCTGATCGGCCGCCTCGATGTGATGAACCCATCGGTCGATGCAACCGCCGAAACGGTGATGCCCGAGTTGTTCCCCGCCAGCGCGTCCGTGAAAGGCGCGTTGGGGCTGGTCGGCTTCAACGGCGACACCGAACGGCAGAGCGACGGGTCGGTGTTGGTGCGTTTCGCCGTACCGCCGCTCGCGCCGCGCGCGCATCACGTCGTGTCGTTCCGCCTGACACTCGGCAACACCACGACCGACGCAGCTGCCCTCGAGAAACTCGTCACTGACCGCCAGGCCGCGATCAACCGGCACGTGTTTGCGCTGAGCGATGCGCCCACCCTCGACCACATCGTCGCGTCGCTCAACACCAACGCGCTGGAGGTCGGTCAGCTAACGCACGTCACTCTCGAAGGCTTCACGCGGGACGGCAAAGCCGCGCCGCCCGAGTTGTTGCGCGACGTCCGCGTTGAGGTGGTGTCGGGTGCCGCGGTGGCTCACGTCGAAGGTGTCGCAGTCACGGCACTCGCACCCGGCCACGCCGTCTTGCGCGCGGTGATCGGCGACCTGCGCTCCGACGTCACGATGTCGGTAGCCACTCCACCGTCGGTTACGTCGCCGCCGGCAACGACGAAGAAGAGGACGCCGACCACCCGACAGCAGCGCACCACGACCACACCAAGCACCGAAGCGCCGCAAGACCCTGTGCCGACCACGCCAGACGACGATTCGGTTGTCGTGTGACTTCTACGTACGACCTCGCGCTCAATGTGGTCGGCAGTGGCCATGAGCGCGCGGTTGTGGCGACCGTGCACGTGGGGTCGCGCGTCGCTGAGCTTTTGGACGCGCTCGGCGCGCCCGGGTCCACGCTGTTTCGCTTCGACCGGGCGCTGTCGCCGGCGGCCACGCTGGTCGAAGCGGGCGTGATGTCGGGCGAGACGCTTGGCCTCGACGCCCCGATCGTGGTCGGTTGGCGCCAACTCGGGCCCGAGTTGCGCATCGTTGGTGGCATCGGCGCCGGCCTGCGCAAACGCGTCGACGGCGCGACGGTAGTGATCGGCCGCGACGCCGGAGCCGACGTGGTGATTCCGAGCCAACTCGTATCACGGCGTCACGCCGAGCTGCGATGGACGGGCGACGGCTTCACCGTGCGCGACTTGGACTCGCGCCGCGGCGTGGTTGTCGATGGTGTGTCCCTTGCCGCGGGAGTTGCCGTCGCGTTGCCCGCTGGCACCGCCGTCGCGCTCGCGGACTCGGTCGTCACGATGGTCGGCGTGCCCGACGCTGGCGGGTTGGTGCGCCCCGCGGGTCCGTTCCACGCGGCGTTTATCGGCGGCCGCTTCACTCCCAGCCAGACGCCGCCCCAATTCTCGTTGCCACCCAGCCCCGTCTCGGGCTTTGGCCGGCGTTCGTTTGCGCCGTTCGTCGTGCCGAGCGCTGGTGCGGTTGCGCTCGCCGCCGCGGCTGGGGGCGCGCCGACGCCAGTTGCCCTCGCGGCCACACCCGCCGCGATGATCGTGGGGCTACTGGCCGAGCGCGGCATCTCCGCTCGCACGACGCGACGCGCCGCCCGCGCGCATCAGTCCAAGGTGGCCGACGAAGCGCAAGCCGTACGCGGCGCCGCGTCGGCCTTCGCAATGGCGGCGCGGACCCGGCATCCCGACCCCGCGACGTTGTTGTCCGCGGCGGAACGACGAGCGTCGCTGCTGTGGTCATCGTCAATCGATGCCTTCAGGCCCCGACTCGGTCTGACGACACACGCCGGCGCGGTCCCGGTTGAAGCCGACCCCGCCGACCTTGCCCGCGTCGACGAGGCGCGTGCCGCGCACCTGGTACCGGCCACCGTCGACTTCGCCGGCGGGCCGGTGGCGCTCGCCGGCCCAGAAGCGTCGCTCGACGCGCTGGCCCTTTGGTTGGTCGCGCAGGCCGCCGCACTGCTCGGTCCGCACGAGATCGACATCGTGGTGGTGAGCGACGAACCGGCGAGGTGGGCGTGGGTCGCGTGGCTCCCGCACGGCGGTGACGCGTGCGTGCTGCGCGCCGACGCATTGCCCGCGATGCTCCCGCCGCGCGCGGCGCCGCACCGCCTCGTGGTACTCGACCGTCCTGCATCGACGGTCTGGTACGACGCCGCCGTCACCGCCGATACGTGGCAGCTCTGGCGGGTTGGCCGCGTTGACGCGGTTCCGTCCCGAGTTGCGACAATCGTCAGCGCCACCGGGGATGCGTCCGTGCGGGTCGAGACGCTCGGCGCTCCGGTCGAGGACGTGCTCGGCGACATCATGCTGAACGGTCCGGCCACCGCCACCGACCTGGCGCTGCATCTCGGCGCGCTGCGGAGTCCGCTCGGTGCGGCGATCACCACCCCCGAGCGCGTCGTCGTGTCTGATCTGATCCCGTCCGTCACGAGTTCGGCGGCCACGGTCCGCGCGTGGCAACACGCCCGGGACGATCTCGAAGTGATTGTTGGTACGAACGAAGCTGGCCCGGTACGAGTGCGCCTCACGGGTCAGAACAGTCACGTACTCGTCGCCGGCACGACCGGCTCAGGCAAGACGCGGTTGCTCGAAACGCTCGCGGTCGGGCTGGCTTCGACCTACTCGCCGGCCGCGCTCAATCTGCTCGTGATCGATTTCAAGGGCGGCAACGAGCTGGCCGGCATCGCGCGGCTGCCTCACTGCGTTGGGCTCGTCAGCGATCGCGACATGAGTGAGGTCGACCGTGTGCTCGCCGCGTTAACCCGCGAGATCGCACGCCGCGACGAGGTTTTCGGCGCCGCGGGCGCCACTGACCTTTCCGACTACAGCGCCAAGACAGGCCGCGGCCTGCCCCGGCTGGTCGTGATCGCCGACGAGTTCGGCCAATTCCGTCGCGACGATGCTCTGGGTCAACGCGTCGGCACGTTGTTGCGCATTGCCGCGCAGGGCCGGTCCAAGGGCCTGCACCTGGTGTTGGCCACGCAGTCGCCCTCGACTGACGTCACCGCCGAGATTCGTCAGAACGTGGGCGTACGCATGTGTTTGCGCGTCGCGGAGGCGGCCGAAAGCGTCGCCGTGCTCGGCGTGCCTGATGCGGCGCGGCTTACACAGCCCGGCCGCGTAATGGTTTCTGTCGACAACGAGATGCAGGTCGCACAGGTGGCCTTAAGCCGCGCCGCGGTGTCCATGCGCGACCGGGACGCAGTGGTCGTGCGCGACCTGACCGACGCCGCGCTCGCGCCACGCACCGAACCCACCGCGCCCGACTCGTCGTTGTTCGACGCGATCATCGACTCCCTCACCGAAGCGAGCGCCACCAACGGGTCATCGCCGATGCCATTGCTCGGCCCGCCGCTTCCGGAACACCTCGCCCGGCGCGACTTACGGGGCGCAGACCGGTCGTGGTCAGTCGGCGGCTTCGTTATCGGCCAGCGCGACCGGCCCGGCGTCGTCGACGCGGCGCCGCTCACCTTCGACCCGTCCCGCGACGGCGCGATCACCTTCATCGGCGGGGCGCGGTCGGGCCGCACCCACTCGCTGCTAGCGCTGGCCGAAGCCGTCCGTGACCAGAGCGACGAAGCAAAACCCGTCGCGCTGCACGCCATCGACTGGAGCGGCGGGCTCTCGGTCCTTGAAGGCGCGCGTTGCGACGCCGGCCTCGTGCGCCGCGGGGACTTTGAACACCTGCGCCGTCTCGTGCGGTGGCTCGCTTCCGACGGCGTGCCCGGTGTGAGCCGGCTTGTGCTGGTCGATCGGCTCGACTCGTTGGTGCGCGATCTACGGGATCTCGACGGCGGCGCGTTCGCCGCCGAGTTTCTTGACGTGCTCCAGAGCGGGCCACGTCGCGACGTATTCGTCGCGGTAACAATTGAGCCAGCGGCCTTGTTGGCGGGACCGGCGGCGCTGGCGGGACGTCGCGTGGTGCTGTCGATTGATGATGCGTCGGTGGCGGTGGCCGCCGGCTTGCCGCGGCGCACGAGCGCGTCGCCCGGGCGCGGCGTGGTCCTGCCGGAAGGCGACGACGTGCAGATCGCGTCCGCCGCCGCGCCGTCACCGGGAGCCGCGTCCGGCGCCGCAGTCGGCGCGCTGCCGACGCGGGTCCTGCGCGCCGAAATGCCGTCCGTGATGGGTGAACGCATCGTGATTGGTGTCGGAGGCGGAACCACCCTCGGGCCGATCGTCGTGGATCTTGACGAACTCGGGCCGCTGGTCGCCGTCATCGGCCGGGCCGGCAGCGGCCGGTCCACGGCGCTCGACACCATCGCGGCGACGTACGCCGGCGCACGCCAGGTGGTGCGCATCTCGCGATCGCAACCCAGCGACTGGACACCGGCGGCGCCGCCCAGCCTCGTGATCGTCGACGACGCCTCCCGCGCCGCCGCGACCCACCCATGGATGGCGTCGGCAGACCTGGGCGACGAACTCGAGGCGCGCGGTCACGTTTTGATCGCCGCGTTCGAACAGTCCGACCTCACGACCCTCGGCTACGCGCACTGGTTGATGCGTCGGCCCTGTCCCGGACTCCTGTTGGCGCTCGATGCCACCGCGGATCGCGTGATCGCGGGCGAACGCCTCGGGTTCCACGCACCAGCGGAATTGCGGGCGGGCCCGGCGGGACGGGGTTGGTGGTGCGGCCGCGGTCGCGCTACCGCCGTGCAAGTCGCGACGAATTAACGCGTTGATCACTGCCCAGCTCGCCGCGCGGCGGTACGTTCCCTAGATGCGTTGGCGCCCGGTTGCAGCAGCTGCAGCGGGGGTCGTCGCGGTAGTCGGGCTCAACGCCGGCAAGGCCGCCGCGGAGGCCGCGGACGAGGGTGTCGACCCGGGTCCCACCACCTCGACCACCACGCCGAGCCCGCCGCTCGACGAGCGCAGCGCCAAGCTCGACCAAGCCGCGTCCTACAGCGCGTACGTCGATTCGCTGCCGCCCTACACCCCCAAACCCAAGCCGCCGCCCCCTATCGACCTGTCTGCACCCGTCTCGGCCGTTACCCACCTCGCCCCGACCATCTCCATCGGCGACGACCAGACCGCCCCCAACCCCGACTTTCTGCGGATCCTTCACCCCAGAGGTGAAGGATCCGCACAAAGTCGGGAGAGGAAGGCCAGTGCGGTCGATCAGGCCCGGGCCGCGATGGCGGCGGAGGCCGCAGCGGGGGTGGCGAACGGTGGGTCGGCGCCCAAGGCGGAGCCGCCGTCGGCGGCACCGGTGGACGACCCGTCCCCAAACCAGAGTTCGGCACCGTCCAGCGCGACCTACGCCACGACGACCGGTGCGAACACGAACACGTCGACCGCCGCCCTGCCGCCCACTCCGGGCTCGGCGGGTGCCGCCGACCAGTGGTGGCCCACCTGGGCCGGAGATCTTGTAGATCAACGCTTCGAAGCCGCGTGGCGCGAAAACCCGGTGCGGGGCCCACCGCCGGGTACTGCGTCTGCACTCGGCAACGATGGCCGCACCACGATCTACCAGGTGTCCGTCGTCACGGGTAAGGACGGGACGGAGGTCAGCATCTCCGCCACGCAGTCCGCGGTTGTGAACAACCGGGGGCTCGCCGAAGCGGGTGCGATCGGATCCGGATCCGCCACTGCCACCGGCGACCTAGCAACGACATCGATTTACCAAACGACCGTGGTCGTCCAGCGGGGGACAGGAACCGCAACCGTCGAACAGGCAACGCACGTTGACAACCTCGGACACGCAGTAGCTGCCTCAGCGGGCAGCGAAAATGCCGAGGCGGTTGGCAATGCGTCGTCCACGACGGTGCACCAAACGGCGGTGGTTCTCCTGCTCGGGTCGGGTGATGCGCAACTGAGCCAACACGCTGATGTGACCAACGTCGGTGACGCAACAGCGGTCGCCATCGACAGGCAGTCCTCAGCCAGCGGTTCAACTGCGACGACCGACGTGAGCCAGATCGCGGTGCTCGTTGTCCATGACGACGATGTGACCGTGACGCAGAGAAGTTCCACCACCAATGTCGGTGTCGGCAACGCCACAGGCGGGACGGCGATCGGCAACAACAGCACGAACACCACATCCCAGGTGGACGTGTTGCATTAACGAATTTGCAGTGCGATGCGAGGGCGGCCCGGTACAGCGGCCGCCCTCATCGCGTGCCTGGGCAAGACTTGGCCCATGGAAGCCTTCGCCGGCCACGTCGCGTCCTGGACCGGTACCAACGAGTTCAAGTTGATGCCCGATGAGGCGCCCGCCACCGCCGATTTCGCAGCGGATGTGTCGGTCGCCGCCGGTGGCGACCTCCTCGCCGTCGCCTACCGCTGGGCGCACCCCGCCGACGGCGCGCAGGACGGGTTGCTCACCCTCGGCCTGTCCGAGGAGCCGAGCACCGCCGTGGCGCTGTGGGCCGACTCCTGGCACCAGAGCCCGACCGCCGCGGTGATGACAGGCCGCCTTGAGCGCGCGGTAGTCACCTTTGTGTACGAGTACGCCGAGGGCTGGGTGTGGCAGACCGTGCTCGACGCCACCGATCCCGACACGTTGACGCTGCGCATGGACAACGTCGTGCCCGACGGCGATCCGTACCCGGCCATGCTCGCCACCCTGCGGCGCTCGCGCTAACCGCGTAAGTAAAACGGCCGCCAACTAACTTTCAGCGCGATGCCGAACAACAAACGGGGCCGCACCGGGATCTCCAAGCAGGAGCGCCAGGTCCGTCAAAAGCAGGCCCGCCAAGCCCAACTCGACCACAAGCGCCGTCGCGGCTTTCTTTATGCGGTCAGCATGGGCATCGTCGGCGTCCTCGTGGTCTTCGGGGTCACCACCGGCAACTTCAAGGGCAAGGGCAATACGAAGGCGAAATCGACCACGACCGTGTTCGCACAGGTCTCCTGCCCCAGGGCGGACGGGTCCTCTCCCCGGCAATTGGTCTTTGCCCACGCGCCGGGCCGCTGCATCGATGCGACCAAGGTCTACGACGCAGTCATCAAGACCACGGCCGGCACCCTGAAAGCCCGGCTGTATCCGTCTCAGGCCTTCAATGCTGTGAACAACTTCGTGTTCCTGGCTCGCTGGCACTTCTACGACGGGCTGCCGTTTCACCGCGTCCTGAAGGACACGTTCGCCCAGACCGGAGACCCCGTCGCCCCCGGCATCACCGGGCCCGGCTACGAGTTCAAGGACGACGGCCTGCCCGCCAGCGCCAGCGAGTACATCAAGGGCGCAATCCTCTACGCCCACCAAGCGGCGAACCAGAACGGCAGCCAGATCCTGATCGTCCTCGGACCCGGCGGCGAAACGCTGCCGCCGACCTTTCCGCTCTTCGGCCAGGTCACCGACGGCATGGACGTGCTCGACCGGATCAACCGTGGCGCCGGCGAGAACACGGGGAGTCCGGCCGCTCGCTACAACGTGATCAGCATCGACGTCACGGTCCACGAGGACAGCAAATAGTGGTCAGGAACCCTCAACTTCCCACCTAGCGTGAACCCTCAACCTCACCTATACGCCGTGGTTGAGGGCGATTCTCCCGCCTGTTAAGGCGTTTCGACGCTTCCTGTGCGCAAGTGGTGTTTGACCTGCACCCTCGGCGCAACTAAACCTTCACCGCCGACGTGCGTGCCCTCTGTTCAGCAGGGCCGGCGTGGGGTCAGGCGCATCGCGCCCACCTTCCGAAGACACAGCTTCGGGCACCGCTTTACCCAGCAATACAGCCGCGTCTCTTCGGCGCGGTCCCTTATCCAACACACAAACAACCAACGAAAGGAGGTGAGAAATTGGTTACGAGCAAAGAGAGGACTGGCGTCAGAACTGGCGCCATTGCCCTCCTGTTCTCCTCAGCGGTGATGCTATTCGTCCTGCTCTTCGGTGGAGTTGCGTCTGCAGATCAAGACGCATCGACAACGAACGCAGGCGTCGGTGGCGCCAACACAGGAGTAAACGGGGGAGTGGGTAATGGCTCTACGAATGACGCCTCAGGCAACCAGACAGCTGCGGCTTCTGGTGGTGGATCCGACGCAGTCGCTCCCAACTCTGGGGGCGCGGGCAACACGTCGAACGGCACCGCATCCGTGAAAACGGGCGATGCCAACGCGACGGGTAACTCAGCGACGAACAACACCCAGCAAACTGTTGTGCAAGGTCATAACGGAGCAGTCGTCATTGTCGACCAGGACGCGACCATTACCAACATTGGTATTGGCGTTTCTAATACGGGCGGCAACCTGGCGATCGGCAACGCATCGACCAACACAGCAGGGAACACTCAGATGGCAACGTCAACTGGCGCCGATGGCGATTCAGTGGCGTCTAACAGCGCAACAGCTCGGAATAACTCAGGCGGTGACGCACGTATTGATACGGGCGACGCTTCCGCAACAGGGTCTACTTCGACGAACACGCTGAATCAGACGTTTGACGGTGACTTCGACGGTGGACTCGGCGTTGTCGTACTAGTCGAGCAAAACGCGACTGTTACGAACATCGGAGTTGGCATTGCCAACACCGGACTCAACGCTGCAATCGGAAACGGCTCGACGAATGATGCAACTAATAATCAGACGTCGGACGCTTCTACAACTGCTGGTCCTGGCGACACTGTTGCTTCGAATAACGGAACGTCTACGACTAACTCGGGCGGGTCTGCCGGAATAATTACCGGTGACGCGAACGCAGTCGGAAACGTTGCAACGAACAACATCAGCCAGGTCGTCAACGTGAATGCAACAGGGTCGTTGGGATCGATCGTCATGATCGATCAGAACGCTGATGTCGCAAACGTCGGCATATCCATCGCCAACACAGGCTTGAACCTTGCAGTTGGGAACTTGTCGGATTCGACAACGAACAACATTCAGGGCGCTACGTCTGGTGCTGGTCCACCGGCTGGTGACGATTCCGTTGCATCTAACGACGGAACGGCCACCGCTGAAAGCAACGGCAGCGCCAGCATTTCAACTGGCAACGCTGATGCGGCCGGTAATCGCTCCACCACCAATCTCACCCAGGTTGTCGACGTCAACACACCAGGCTCCGGCCTCGTGATGACGGATCAGACAGCCACTGTTATCAACCTCGGTATCGCAGCTGCGAATACTGGCGGCAACCTCGCTGTGGGCAATGCCTCACAGACGAACTCCGCCAGCAATGACCAGAGCGCCGATGCCACAAGTGGCGGCGACGACGCTGTTGCTGCGAACTTCGGTTCCGCAGTCACCAACAGCGACGGCAACGCCTCAGTTAAGACAGGCAACGCAAATGGTGTCGGTAATGAGTCGACGACCAATGTCAATCAGACGGTTAACGCGGACACCGATGGTGGTTTCGCGCTTCCCGATCAGACGGCAACAGTCGCCAACATCGGAATCGGCATCGCTAACACCGGCCTCAATGCGGCCATCGGCAACATCTCGACCAATGACAGCACGACGTCGCAAGACGCCACTGCTGACAGCTCGACGGATGACGCCGTTGCTTCAAACTTCGGTGACGCGACGACCACCAGCAATGGTTCGGCCGACGTGAACACCGGCAACGCCAACTCGGTTGGCAACGACTCGGCTGCTACGACCAACGTCGCTCAGACTGTTGACACCGATGGTGTCGGCTTTGTTCTGTCCGATCAGACGGTTGTCGCTGTCGATCTCGGAATCGGCTTCTCTAACTCGGGTCTCAACCTGGCAATCGGCAACGGTTCGACCAACTCGGCTGACGTCCCGAATCAGAGCGCCACAGTTACAACCGCAGCGGGCGATTCCGTTGCGAGCAACTTCGCGGACTCCACCACGAACAGTGATGGTTCCGCCAGCATCACCACCGGCAACGCCAACTCCATTGGTAGCTCGGCTCACAGCAATATCTCGCAGACCGTTAACGCCAGCGACGCTGGTGGCTTCGTGATGCCTGATCAAACTGTGACGTCGATCAACCTTGGCGTCGGTATTGCCAACTCCGGTGTGAACCTTGCCGTTGGCAACGTTTCCACCAACACGGCAACCGTCACGCAAACTGCTGACCTGCCGGATTCCGGAACTGGCGACAATGTGGCGGCGAACTTCGGTTCGTCGGATTCGACGAGCAATGGCTCGGCGAAGATCCACACTGGCAACGCTTCCGGCGTCGGTTCACGTTCGACAACGAACGTGGCACAAACGGTTGACGCTGACGGGTCTGGCTTTGTCATGCCTGATCAGACAGCCGACGTAGCAAACATCGGAATTGGCGTTGCCAACTCTGGTGTGAACCTTGCAATCGGTAACGCTTCGCCCACCAATGACGCAACTGTCGATCAGACCGCAACGGTCGCGACCGGCGGCGGCGCAATTGATGGCGATGTTGTTGCCAGCAATGACGGTATTGCCACGACTTCGTCGAACGGCAGTGCCGAGATTCAAACTGGTAGCGCCGACGCCACTGGCAACGACGCTGCTCACACGACGAACATCACGCAAACGGCCAATGCCAATGGCAGCGGCTTCACGATGGTGAATCAGTCGGCCACTGCAATCAACGTCGGTATCGGCGTTGCGAACAGCGGTATCAACCTGGCTATCGGCAATGCCGGTACCACCACGGCTGGGGCAACCCAGTCCGCCACCGTCGACACTGCCGGCGGCGACATCAACGGTGACGCTGTTTCTTCTAACAGCGGCACCAGCAACACCAACTCCAACGGTTCGGCCAAGATCACTACTGGCTCGGCCACTTCCGTTGGTAACGCATCGACCACCAACATCAGCCAGACCTCGGACTACGACGGCAGCGGTTTCGCTTTCGTCGATCAGACCGTCGTTGACGCCAACATTGGTATCGCTGCGAGCAACACCGGCGTCAACCTTGCTGTCGGCAACATCTCCCCCACGAATGACGCGTTCACCGATCAGGCGAGCGCGATCACGACTGGCGGTGGCGACATCTTCGGTGACGTGGTTTCCGTTAACGCGGCAACCAGCAATGCAACGTCTGACGGCTCGGCTTCCATCAACACTGGTGCGGCCAAGTCTTCGGGTAACGAAAGCAAGACCACTCTGAACCAGGTTTCGGACGCCGACACTTCTGGCGGCTTCGTGATGTTGGATCAGAATGCAACTCAGGTTGATCTCGGCGTTGGCATTGCCAACTCTGGTGTCAACCTCGCAATCGGTAACGGCTCGACGAACTCGACTGACAATGATCAGGACAGCACCGTCGACACGGCCGGTGGCGACATTGGCGCCGTCGACGCTCCTGTCGACGTCGTTACGTCGAACACCGATTCGACGAACATCAGCAGCAACGGTTCGGCCAGCATCACCACAGGTGCCGCTGACGCAACCGGTAACAAGTCGCACACTGAGCTCAATCAGGTTTCCGACGCCAACATTGATGGCAACGGTTTCGTGATTGCGCACCAGACCGCGACTGTCGTTGACCTCGGCGTTGGCGTTGCCAACACGGGTATCAACCTCGCAATCGGCAACGCTGCGACGACTACGGGTGGCGACATCCAGAACGCGTCTGTAACGACCGGTGGCGGGAATCTGTTTGCTGACGACGTTGTCGCCAACAACACGGATAGCAACACCATCAACACGGATGGCGATGCCAGCATCAGCACTGGTGCGGCTAACGCCATCGGCAACGACAGTGGTGCAACCACCGTCATCAACCAGACCGTCGATGCAAACATCAGCGGCTCCGGTTTCCTCCTGAGCGATCAGGACGCCGAAGTAGCAAACCTGGGTCTTGGCCTCGCCAACTCGGGTGTGAACCTTGCCGTTGGCAACATTTCGACCAACACCATTGACACACCGACGCAAACCGCGTCGGTTGACAGTGGCGCTGGCGACATCGTTGCTGATGACGTCGTGGCGAATAACACGCTCGCGTCCGTCATCAACTCCGACGGTTCGGCTTCCATCACCACTGGTGACGCGATTGGTACCGGCAACAAGTCGACTACCAACGTCAACCAGGTATCCAATGCCAACATCGACGGCGCGGGCTTCGCGCTGACCGGTCAGGCAGCGGGTGTAATCAACGCTGGAGCCGGTATCGGCAACAGCGGCATCAACCTCGGCATCGGTAACGGTTCGACCAACACGGTCGCCGGTGGCACGCAGGACGCTTCGGTGGACACTGCTGGCACGCTTACCGCTGACGATGTGGTCGCGAACAACACGGCCACGATTCAAAACAACTCCAACGGCTCCGCCAAGATCACCACTGGCGTCGCTTGCGGCTTTGGCAACATCTCGACGACTGACGTCACGCAGACCGCCGACAGCGATGTCGACGGCTTTGCTTTGAACGATCAGACGATCGCTGTGTTCAACCTTGGCCTCGGGCTCGGCAACAGTGGTGTGAACCTTGCCGCTGGAAACCTCTCCACGAACACCGTCGACTTTGACGACGACGCTGCCGTAACGGCTGCCGGCGCTCTCACTGCTGACGATCTCGTGGCGAACAACACAATTGCCACTGGTAACAACTCGAACGGATCGGCTTCGATCAAGACGGGTGTCGCCACTGGCTTCGGGAACACGAGCACCACCACCGCTTCTGGTGACGATGCGACTGTTCTCAACCTCGGCATCGGTCTTGCCAACTCCGGCCTGAACTTGGGCATCGGAAACGGCTCGACCAACACCATCACCACGACGGACGATGCGACGATCACCGCCGCAGCTGCCGTCATTGATGATGCCGTCGCCAACAACGCCCTTACCGAGATCAACAACTCGAATGGCAATGTTGACATCACCACCGGTGATGCCTACGCGCTGGGCAACCGCTCGGCTACTGGCATCGTGAACAGCTCCTCCGCCGTAACAATCAACCTTGGCGTGGGACTGGCGAACACGGGGTTGAACCTCGCTGCCGGGAACCTGTCGACCAACACGACCACCAACGTCTCTAGCGCTTCGGCGCCGGGTGGCGTTGCGTCGAATACGGCCGACTTGAGCAACACTTCCGATGGGTCCGCGACTGTCGTTACTGGCAACGCGAACGGATTCGGAAACATTGCGTCGAACGCGACGTGCCAAGGGGTGCCGTTTGGCCCCGGGTGCCCGCAGCCGACGCTGCCGCCGCTGCCCCTGCCGTGCCCCTGCCCCAAGCCGGGTACCACGCCAGAGGTTCCGGGTGGAACTGTTCCTCCGGGAACAACTCCGCCCAGCGGTAATCCCGGCGGCACCAACGGGCCTCGTGGCTCGGTGCTAGCCGAAACCGGCGTGTCAGCCGGAACTCAAGTTCTTCTTGGGCTCCTGCTCCTCGCCATCGGTGCTCTCCTTCGTCGGAGGGCTCGCACGGCGTAGGTGATCACACCAACGCTGTAGGAGGGGGTGGCCTTCGGGCCACCCCCTCCTTCGCGTCTGCGGCTCCGCCGCAGACGGAGGTGGCTTCGGGCCACCCGCCTCCTCCCCAAAACGTTCGCGTCTTACGATCAGTTCGATGAGTGAACAGATCGGTGACGGCGTTACGCAGATCGACACGCTGCTGGGCGGGTGGACCGAGGTCACCGCCGGCTATCTCGTGGAAGGCCCCGCGCCGGTGCTGGTCGAGACCGGCAGCCAGTCCTCCGTCCCTCAGCTACTGGCCGCGCTCGAGGCGCTCGGGGTGGGCGCCAACGACCTCGCCGGCATCGCCGTGACCCACATTCACCTCGACCACGCCGGCGGCGTCGGCGACGTCGCCCGAGCGTTTCCGAACGCCACGGTCTACGTGCACGAGAAAGGTGCGCGGCATCTCGCCGACCCGTCCAAGCTCGTGAACTCGGCGGCCATGGTCTACGGCGATTTGCTCGACTCGCTATATGGCCGGCTCGACCCGGTCGAGGCCGAGCGCATCCATGTGCTGCAAGACGGCGAGGACATCGAGGTCGGGCCCGGTCACGTGTTGACCACCGTCGACTCGCCCGGGCACGCCAAGCACCACCTCGCATTGCACGACTCGAACAGCGGGTTGCTCTTCGTCGGTGACGCCGTCGGCGTGCGCCTGCCCGACGCGGGGGTCTTGCGCCCCGCCACGCCGCCACCCGACTTCGACCTGGACCAGGCATTGACGTCGCTGGCGAAGTTCGCGGCACGCCGCCCGACCGGCATCGCACTCGCGCACTACGGCCTCGTGCCCGACCCCGAGACCGTCTGCGACGAGGCGGAAGGCATTCTGCGCTCATGGGCCGAAGTCGCGGAACGCGCATGGCAGGCCGGTGAAGACATCGCCGACGCGCTGGACGCGGCCTTTTCGTCTGAACTCGACGGCGTGCCCGTCGAACATCGCGAGAAGCTCGAAACCCTCAACGGCGTGCACTCCAACGCGGCCGGATTCCGGCGCTGGCTCGACACGCGCCACACCCATACGCACCCCGACGGCACCACGCACACGCACTGATGCCCGCCATCGAAGCGGTCATCTTCGACTGGGGCGGCACGCTGTCGCAGTGGGCCGATCAAGAGGTCGTTGACACGCTGTGGCGGCCGGCCGCAGACGTGTTGCACCCCGAACGCGGCGATGAACTTCACCGGGCACTCCTCGAGGCCGAAGGCGCGTCGTGGCAGAGCTTGCGCGCCGGGCAAGAGTCGGCGCGTCTCAACGAGATCGTGGCGGCCGCGGCCATCAGCGCGGGCTTGGTGAACGTCGACCATTTGCACGCCGAGGCGGCCCAGGCCTATCTCGACGCCTGGGCGCCGCTCATCGTCCATCACCCCGACGCGTTGCCCGTGCTCGCCGCCTGCAAGTCGATCGGGCTCAAGACCGGGCTGCTGTCCAACACTCACTGGCCCGCCGAGTTCCACAACGCGATGCTCGAGCGCGACGGCCTGGCCGAGTTCCTCGACGCGTGCGTCTACTCGTGCGACCTGTCCCACATGAAGCCGCATCCGATCGCATTCCGGTCGGTTTTGAAGACGCTCGACGTGTCCCCGGGCAAGGCCGTGTTCGTGGGGGACCGGTTGCACGACGACATCTTCGGTGCCCAACAGAGCGGCATGCGCGCCGTCTACGCCACGCACGGTATGGACGACGACTTTCCCGTGACCCCCGACGCCGTGATCCATTCGCTGAGCGAGCTGATTCCGGTCCTCGACGGCTGGCTTGAGTTGGGTTGACCCAAACCGGCCTGGAAGGATGGGGGCATGCGTAAGTTCTTCATTGCTGCCGCCGCTGTAGGTCTCCTTGCGGGCGCGGCTTGCTCCGACTCCAAAGACAAGCCGTCATCCACCCCCATCGGCGACGACGTCCCGGCGGCGGCAACTATCAAGGCGACGGGCACTACCTGGGCTCCGGACGACGTGACCGTGAACACCGGCGATGTGGTCGAGTGGGACGTCGACGGCAGCATCGTGCACGACCTCCACGGCGACGAAGGCGTGAGCCACAAAGCCGCCTCGACCTTCAAGGTGACCCACAAGTACACCAAGGCCGGCACCTACTCGTACCAGTGCACCATCCACGCCGGCATGACCGGCACTGTGACCGTCAGCTGACGGTCATCGCCGTCGAACCGGAGGTTCGACGGCGAGCTATATCGTCGGCCTGACGGCCGGCGTTCTTATGCTCCGGACCGGCCAAGCCGGCTCCTCCGCGCCCGTCGCCGTTACTTCAGCTCGCTCTTTTGCTTGCGCCTTCGGCGCTCGCGGCTTTTTGGTTAGGTCGTGGCGAGTCTCGCGGTTAGTTCGGCGTAGAGGCCGCCGGTGGTCATTAGTTGTTGGTGGGTGCCGCGTTGGATGATGCGGCCGGCTTCGACGACGAGGATCTGGTCGGCGTCGTGGATGGTGGAGAGGCGGTGCGCGATCACGATCGCGGTGCGGCCGGCGAGCGCGACGGCCAACGCCTCTTGCACCAGAGCTTCGGTCTCGGCGTCGAGGTGGCTGGTGGCTTCGTCGAGGATCACGATGGCCGGGTCCTTCAGCAACAGCCGCGCGATTGCGAGGCGCTGCTTCTCGCCTCCCGATAGCCGGTAGCCGCGTTCGCCGACGACGGTGTCGTAGCCGTCGGGCAGGCTGGCGATCACGTCGTGGATGCGAGCCCGGCGGCACGCTTCGTGCAAGTCCTCGGTGGTGGCGCTGGCCCGGGCGTACCGCAGGTTGTGTTCGATCGTGTCGTGGAACAGGTGCGGGTCTTGCGTGACCACGCCGATCCCTTGGCGCAGGCTGGCGAGACTGAGTTGGCGCACGTCGACGCCGTCGATCGCCACGGTGCCGCCCGTGACGTCATACAGGCGCGGTACGAGGTTGGCCATGGTGGTCTTGCCGGCACCGGACGGGCCGACCAGCGCGATGAGCGTGCCGGGTTCGGCTACGAACGACACGCCGTGCAGGATCTCGTCCGAGGGCTCGTCGCTCAACGGCGACTCGCCGTCACCCTCGAGCGACGCCACCGACACTGACGACGGTGCCGGGTAACGAAACACGACGTTGTCGAACTCGACCCTGCCTTGGCAGTTCTTCAGCTCAACGGCATCAGGGGCATCGGTGATCGACAGCGGCGCGTCGAGGATCTCGAAGCATCGTTCGAAGCTCACGAGCGAACCGAGCAGGTCGACGCGCGCGCTGGCGAGATCCGTCAGCGGCGAATACAAGCGGCTGACGAGCAGCGAGAGCGCGACCAGCGCGCCGACGGTGATCGACCCGTGGATGACGGCCCGGGCCCCGAACCAGTAGACGGCGGCCGTGCCGAGCGCGCCGACGAGCGTGAGCGACGCGTAATACAGGCGGCTCGCCATGGCCAGGCTTACGCCGGTGTCGCGCACGGTGCCCGCCGTCTCGGCGAACATGTCGCGCTCGGTCTTGCCGCGCCCGAACAGCTTCACGAGCAGTGCCCCACTCACGTTGAAGCGCTCGGCAAGCGTGGCCGACATCGACCCCTGCAGCTGCATGCGTTGGCGACTCAACGCGACGATGCGCGGGCTCAGCGTCTTGTCGATAACCACGAGGAACGGGATGATCAGCAACGCCGCCAGGGTGACCTGCGGCGAAAACGACAGCATCGCGGCGACCACGGCAATAAGCGTGCAGAGGTCTGACCAGACCGTGGCGATGGTGCCCACGGTGGCCTGCGCTCCGACAACGTCTGAACTCATGCGGTTGAGCAACGCGCCGGTTTGCGTGCGGGTGAAGAACGCCAGCGGCAGCTGCTGGCCGCGCTCGAACATGGCCATGCGCAGATCGAAGATGAGCCCTTCGCCGATGTGCGCACCGAACCAACGGGTGACGGATCGCAGCGCGGTCTCGCCCAGCGCCGCGGCGACCGCCAGCACGAACAGCAGGTTGACCTGACCGATGTTCTTGTGCGGAATCGCACCATCGATCAGGCGCTTGAAAATGAACGGTGACGCGATGGCCACCGCGGCGGTGACCGCGATGGTGAACAGGTAGAGCACGAGCATGGCGCGGTAGGGACGCGCAAAACCCCAGGCTCGTTTCAGAGTGGCGCGATCGACTTTGGCGGCCTGGTCACGCCGGGCCAGCTTGGCCATCGGCATCATGCGGTGTGGGTGCATCTCAACCCGATGGTACCGAGGGGGTGCGCGGTCGCTTTCCGGATGGACCCCTACGCTCGGCGGCCGTGAAGCGCAGCCCCTCCATCTTGATCTTCATCGCGTTGTTTCTGCTCGGAGCGTGTGCCGGTGGCGACAAGAAGCCGTCGCCCTCGGCTACCACCGCGAGCACGGCGGCCGACTCGCTCAAGGTATGGCAGACGGCACCGCCGTGGCCCCTGACGGACAGGCAAGGCGAGCGCATCGCCGAAGCCGGGCTTCCCTTGCTGACCGCCGAAGGCACCAAAGTGCACTACCACGCGCACCTCAACGTCTTCCACGACGGCGAGCGGGTCACCGTGCCCGCGAACATCGGCATCGACTATCAGCGTGGGGTCATCTCGCCGCTGCACACGCACGACGATTCGGGTCTCATTCACGTCGAGGCGCTCGTCGACGAGCCGGTCACGGTCGGGCAGCTCTTGACGGAATGGGGTCTGCGGATCGCGGATGACTGCATCGCCGACACCTGCCCGCCCGCAGAAATTGCGCTCTACGTGAGCGGCGCGAAACAGAACGGACCGGCCACCGAGCACGTGTTCAAGTCGCAGGAAGAGATCACCCTGACGCTGGGACCACCGCCTACGAAGATCCCCTCCGTGTACACGAGCGGCACGCCCTAGCCAAGAATCGTCGCTCACCCCTCGACGAGTGCCACACTTCCGGTTCGGAAGTACCCGGGGGATAGAAGGGCAGGACACAATGCAGGGACGCGAAGCGTCCGCCAGCGGGCTGACGCCAGTTGGTCTTGGACGGTGGTACTTGCGGTCTGGGCCCGGAAACGTGGGCAAGCAGACGGCAGCGAGGTTGGTCAACTGGCAACTGGGGCGAAAATCGCGTGAGTTGCTCGTGGACACACTCGACGGCGCGCATTTCGCCGTCAACACCGAAGATCTCATTCAGCGACACATCGCAGCATTTGGCATTTGGGAACCGAGCACTACGCGGTGGTTTCAAAGCCGGCTGAAGCCGGGAGACTACGTCGTCGATGTCGGTGGCCATGTCGGTTACTACGCGGTGCTGGCCGCCCGCCTGGTCGGCGCGGAGGGACGCGTCATCTCATTCGAAGCGTCGGGAGGGATTGCTCGACCGGCTTCGCCGCAACGCGGCCTTGAACGGGTGCAACAACATCCGATCCGTGCATGCAGCGGTGTCCGATGAGACGAAGACGGTGCGGTTCACCAAGCTGACGCAACAGAACCTGGGCACGACCCGCATGGTCGCCGAAGGGATTGACACGCCGACCTCGACTTTCGAGGTGCAGGCAGCGCCGTTACCGCAGTTGCTCGAGACCGACGAGATCCCGCGCGTCCGCCTCATCAAGATCGACGTCGAGGGTGCCGAAGGCCAAGTCGTGCGCGGCATGGAGCCGTTGCTCGATCAGCTGCATCCGGACGCGGAGATAACGGTGGAAGTAACGCCGCGCCGACTCCAGCGACTGGGCGATTCCGCCGACGCCGTCCTCGAGACCTTTTATCGCCACGGGTACCACGCGTACCGAGTCATCAACTCGCACGCCGCCGAGTCGTACCCGTCTGCGATCCGGAACCCGGCGCCGCCGATTGTGCGGATGCGCGATTCTTTCACGGAGCCGGCGGATCTGATCTTCAGCAGGATCGACGCGGAACGCCTCAGCTAACGAACGGACTAGCGCAGTCAGTTTCGGTTGCCGGCGGGCGTGGCGCGCGCGAGGCCACGTAAGAGCCACGGTGTGCGACGCGCCATCGTGGCGACCGCCCGATCTGACCGGCGCATGCTGCTCTGCGCTGACGGGGTTGCCTGGGACGCGAGCGCGGCCTCGCTCGATCCAGGCTGCGCGCCGCGCGGGTCGACGGTGAGAATCTCCCACTGGCCGGGCACGCCGCGCAGCTCGTGCACACCGCGACTCTCGAATCCGATGCCGGAGCCGATGACAAGGTCGCGCACGACACTCGACACGAGGATCTCGCCCGCGGCGGCATGGCCGAGGATGCGCGCCGCGATGTGCACCGCCATCCCGCCGATGTCGTCGCCGATGAGTTCGCATTCGCCCATGTGGATCCCGGCCCGGATCTCGATCCCGAGCGGTTCGATGTCGGACCGCAACGCTTCGGCGCAACGGATGGCCTGGGTCGGACCGTCGAAGGTCGCCAGATGGCCGTCGCCCGTGCTCTTGACCACGCGCCCGTTGAATCGCAGCGTCAGTTCTTGGGTGATCTCACCGAACCGCTCCAACTGCGCCCGCCAGCGTTCGTCGCCGGCTGCGGCGGCTCGGTCAGTCGAACCGACGATGTCGGTGAAGAGCACCGACCGCAGGGCGCGATGCGCCTTCGACGGCGCGCGATTCGTGCCGGTGAGGAACTCCTCGATTGCGTCGGTGATCCGTTCCGGTTCGGAGAACCACGGCGCATGATCGTTGCCCTCGACTTCGAGGAACCGGGCGCCGGGAATGTTGTCCGCGAGATGGCGCCCGAACTGCACGGGAATGGCGTCTTCGCGCGCATGGACCACCAGCGTGGGCACGTCGAGCGTCGGCAGAACGGACGCAATATCGATCTGCATCGACGCCTCGACCGTGGCACACGCCATCCCCGGACTCGCGCTCATGCGCTCGAGCATCCCGAGCTGACGAATTGAACGGATTGACGGCAACAGAGTCCGCAGGGCTTCGCCCGACCCCCACGCCGACTTGACCGAGCGAAGAAAGTCCTGGCTCCGCACCAGCTGCTCCAGCGACGGGGTGTAGGCCACGCCGTGGCTGGCCGCGATCCGGTCGTGGATCTCCTGCGGATCGCGCCCAATGTCGTCCCAACCCTCGTAGCCCTGCCGGGCGAACGTACCCGTGAGGATGAGCGCTTTGACCCGATCAGGGTGGGCGGCCGCGAACACGATCGCGGCCGGGCCGCCCTCGCTGACCCCGATCAGCGCCGCCCTCCCACACCCGGCCGCGTCCATGACCGCCTCGATCTCCAACGATCGTTCCTCGATCGACCGGACCTTGGCGACCGGATCGGACAAGCCAACGCCGGCTTTGTCGAACAACACGACCCGACAGATGGTTCCGAGCCGGTCAAGAAATGCTTTGGCTTCGGGCAGCGTCCAGATCAGCTCGACGTGACTCACGAACGAGCCGGCCACGACGAGGTCAATGTCGCCACTGCCGAACACCTGGTACGCCAGGCTGATATCGCCGCACTGCGCGTACGCGGTTTCAGGCACCGGGCAAGCCTAGATGTGAACCCTTTTCGTGAAACGGCCTGGTGGTCTGCGGGCGGTTTAGCCGACCGTGACGCCCGCAGCTGCGAGGCGCTGGGTGACCGCCTGCATTAGCGCCGGAGGTATTGACGCGGTTGGCAACGCCGTCGGCGCGACGCGTGGGTTGCGCGGCGCCGTTTGGCGCCGCCTGAACGGCGTCGGCGATCCGTTGAACGATCCGCGGCACCGGCGGTGGTGTGACGGTGGCGACGCTCGTCGACGCGGGCGCCGTCGATCCACGGGTGAAGATGATGGTGCCTGGGCCAACCTTCGTCAGGCCGGCAGCCGCGCGCTCAACGCTGCGGCGGAGCTGGTCAGCCGCCTGCTGAGCAGCTGCAGCAGTCTGCTCGGCCAGGGCTTTCCAGACCCCGCCATTGTCACCGATTAACAACCAGAGCCGGGAGTCGCCGTTCCAGTCTCCAACCCTTAGATCTAAGAGCAACCGGCGGACGGCCTCAGCCTCGCCCTTGATGTCTTGGAGCAACAACTTGGGGTCAGTGGCGCGGGTCCTGCGGATGATGTCGGAGAACTCGCCGGGGATGTCGTCGAACGGAGGGATCCATGGGACGATCGCGTCACGTGCGGCTTCGCGTGCGGCGTCGACTACGACAGGGACGGTCCCGCTGCAGCGAGGCCTGCACGAGAACGATCGCGGTGCCGCCGACGCGGGCGTGGCAACCACTCCCAGAAGGAGGCTGAGGTTCAGCGCGATAGCGGTGGAAACGATCCGGATACGGCGCATGTTGGCTCCCTGCTCAGGCCCGCGGAATCAGGCCAACGCCCACGGTACGCCCTAACGGGTCTTTCCGGGCGAAAACCGTTCGCTTGGTTGGCGGAGGGGGTGGGATTTGAACCCACGGTGACTTGCGCCACAACGGTTTTCGAGACCGTCCGATTCGGCCGCTCTCGCACCCCTCCTGGTGAAACTGGGTGAAGCGGAATCGACAACTTACAACGTGGGTGCGCCGCGTCTACCAGCGAAGAACGAGGACAGGAGCGTGCCCGCTTCCGCGGCCATCACGCCATAGCGAACTTCGACGTTGTGGTTGAGACGGGGATCGGTGCAGAAGTTGTAGAGCGTTCCGCAGGCGCCCGCCTTGGGGTCGGCGGCACCGAACACGAGCCGCCCGACCCGTCCCGCAAGTAAGGCGCCGGCGCACATCGGGCATGGTTCCAGCGTGACCACGAGCGTGGCGCCCGAAAGCCGCCAATCGCCCAATACGCCCGCGGCGTCACGAAGCGCGAGGACCTCGGCATGAGCGGTCGGGTCGTTTGTAAGCTCTCGCTCGTTGTGGCGCTGGGACACCACTTTTCCGTCAATGAGTACAACCGCGCCTACGGGCACGTCTCCGTGGACGGTCGCGGCCGACGCCTCGAGCAGGGCGATTTCCATGGCCTCTTCGTCAGTCACGAACTTCCTTTAATCGATTTGCAGACAAAGCAGGAACTCGACAGGTTTCCATCGAATTCTTCTCTTGATCACATCATCGTTCGGGCGGCGCTGGGGCCGTCCGGTCGACTTTCTCCTGTAGGAGCCCGCACAGCCGTGACGCTGAAGTGACCAGAGTCCGGCGCCGGCTTGTTCTCTCCGGAGTGATCGCACTTGTGATCGCGATTCTGGGTGGGGGCACGCTCGCCCACGACCCACGTTTGCGGCTCAACACCACCAAGAAATCTCATTCCGATGCGGCCACGCAAGAGGTGGCCCTGGCTCCGAACGAGCCGGTTTCGTCGGACGGCGCGGTTGGGGATCTCGCGCCGGCGGTCGAAACGATTGCTGTCTCCCGCAAGCAAAGCGAAGCAGTGATCAAGCAGGCGCCCACGCACTTCGAGGGCGAGGCGCCGAAGTCGGTCGCGCCGCCGGCGGCGCTGTCCCAGAACACGGTTTCGTCGCAGAGCACGGGCGGGGGCACGTGGGCGGTTGTGATCGGCGTCAACGACTATCCCGGCTCCGGCAACGATCTGTCGTCCGCCGTGAACGACGCGAACGACATGAGCCAGGCGCTCGGCGCGTTGGGTGTGAGCGACGATCACGTGATCGTGCTGCGCGATGGACAGGTCACGCGCAACACGCTGCTTGACTCGGTCAGCTGGCTGGCTGCTCACGCCGGAAGCGACGCCGTCGCCGGGTTCTTCTACGCCGGGCACGTCCGCAAGACCAACGGCGGCAACGAAGAGATCGTCACGAGCGACGGGTCGGCGGTGTCGGACCGTGAGCTCGCCAGCGCGCTGAGCCGGGTGCAGGCGAACCGCTCGTGGGTCGCGATCGCAGCGTGTTACGGCGGCGGCTTCACCGAAGTGCTGCGCCCTGGCCGTGTGCTCACCGGTGCGGCCGGCGCGAACAGCCTCGCCTACGAGAATGCGGCCATCGGCCGCAGCTACATGGTCGAGTACATGGTCCGTCAGGCGATCTTGCAAGGCCGCGCGTCGGCCACGGTGCAGACGGCGTTCAACTACGCGGTGGACCACATCTCGCGTGAGCATCCCGGTCGCGAACCGATGCAGGTCGACAACGGCGACGGTTCGCTCGATCTGCGACCGCCGGGTGGCACCGCCCGCCCGCCGGTACAGTCCGATCCGCAGCCTGATCCGTCGTCGCCGCCGACGACCGAGCCGCCTGCATCGGACCGTCCCGGCAACAACCAGCACTGCACGGGCAAGGGACTGTTCCGCTACTGCACCGGCGGCTAGCTCGTTCGCTAGTCGCGGATCTCCAGCGGTAGGCCGAACACTTTCTCGAACAGGCCGCGCTTGCGGCGCACGCCCCACCGCTCGAGGTCGGTATCGCCGCTGCCGTCAATGACAAGCTCGACCTTGTCCGCCAAGACGTGCGCGGTGACGACGTCGACGGTGTCGGTGTGGCTTCGGTCAAGCCCGTCGGCCACGCGCAAGATGGCAACGAGTTGGGTGACGCGTTCGCGGTGCTCTTCGCTCAGTTGACGCATCGGTTCGTATGACGACGGCTTCGGTGTGCCGCGGCGGTGGAAGCGGCCGATGGTCGCGAGAATCAACACTTCCTCCGGAGGAAAGCCGCGCAGCCGGCCGTGCTCGATCAGATACGCGGTGTGCTTGTCGTGGTCGTCGACCGCGATGTGCTCGCCGATGTCGTGCAGCCACGCCGCGTGTTCGAGCAACTCGCGGTCGATCGGGCTCAGGCTGTGTAGCGGCGCGATGTCGTCGAAGATCGCGGTGGCGAACCGCGCGACTTGATGGGCGTGGGCTTCGTTGCCGCCGTAGCGCCGGAACAACGCGTGCACGCTCTCGCGGCGCATCGACCGCGGGTCGACCCATTCGTAGGTTTCGTGGTGGCCGATCGCGTCGAGCACCATCCCCTCGCGCATACTCCACTCTGACACCGTGAGCTCGTCGAAGCCGAACAGCTCCATCGCGACCTGCAGGACCACCGAGCCCGCCGTGATGATGTCGGCGCGGCGCGCGTCGAGGCCGTTGAAACCCTTCCGTTCCTCCAGCGACATCGTCTGCATTTTTTCGTGGACGGGCGCGAGTTCCTCGGCCGACACGGTGAGCTGATGCAGCGCGTTCGGCGTCGCCGTCGCCACCTTTGGTGCCGCGAGGCGGGCCAACGACGTCAGCGTTCCACTGGTACCCACGAGCATGCCGGGGCGGAACCGTTTTGTCGCGGCCGCGATGGGACCGAGGAGGGATTCGGCGCGGGCCCGCAGGCGCTCAATGTCTTCCGGGGTCGGCGGGTCGTTCGCTACGAGTTCCGCGGTGAGGCGCGCCGCGCCCAGCTTCACGCTGGTCGCCCACAACATGCCCGACGCGTCGCCGACCGACACTTCGAGGCTGCCTCCGCCCTGGTCGATGCAAACCGCCGGCGGTTTGTCGAGCAACACGCTGGCCCGAACCGCGGTGAAGATCAGGCGCGCTTCGTCGAGGCCCGTGATCACTTGGATGCCGACGCCGGTTTCCGCCTCGATCAGGTCGACGACTTCAGCGCCGTTGTCGGCTTCGCGCAACGCGCTGGTCGCGTAGACCACCCACTCGTCGACGTCGAGGGATTCGCCGTGCGCCCTCATCCGGGCCACGCTCGCCACCGCAGCTTCGATGTCTTCGGGCGGGATGCGGTGACTGCGGGCCACGCCGTCGGCGAGGCGCAGCACGTCCTTCTCACGCAACAACGTGTCGAAGGATCCGTCGGGGTGTGCTTCCACAACTATTAGGTGGAAGGAGTTGCTCCCGAGGTCGAGAGCGGCGATGCGCACGTACTAACGGTAGAAGGTGTTCGGCATCACCTTTGACGACCCAGCCGCGGGCGCCACCGACGCATCGGTGCGATCGTCGCAACTGCTTCGGGTCGACGGTTGCCGCGCGTCAACGCGATCTCGCGCAGCCGCGCTTGGCTGTCGAACATGTTGGCGTGGATGTAGTGCGCCCAGTGACCGGTGGCGTCGAGTTCCCAGGCCGAGGCATCGTTGTCGAAGTCCGTTTCGACGACGGCCGCCAGACGCTCTTGCGCCACGGTGTCCTCGACGGGCATCACGACTTCGATGCGGCGGTCGAGGTTGCGCGGCATCACGTCGGCGGAACCGATGAAGTACTGCGCCGGCGTGGTCTTGCCGCCGAACACCCATAGGCGCGAATGCTCGAGGTAGCGACCGACGATCGAGCGCACGCGGATGTTCTCGCTTAGGCCCGGCACGCCGGGGCGCAGGCAGCAGATGCTGCGGATGAGCAGATCGATGGGCACGCCGGCGTTCGACGCGTCGTACAGCGCGTCGATAACGGCGGTGTCCACGAGGCCGTTCATCTTCAGCACGATGCGACCGCCCTCGCCCATCGCCGCCTGTTCGTTGATCAACGCGATGAGCCGGTCACGCAAGCCGTGGGGCGCCACGATCAGCTTGCGGTACGAGGTGTGCCGGCTGTAGCCGGTGAGGTAGTTGAACAGGTCGTTGAGGTCGGCACCGAACGCCGGGTTGGAACTCAATACGCCGATGTCTTCGTACAGGCGCGCGGTCTTTGGGTTGTAGTTGCCGGTGCCGATGTGCCAGTAGCGGCGGATTTGGCCGCTCTCTTGACGCACCACCAACGCCGTCTTCGAGTGCGTCTTCAAACCGATCAAGCCGTACACCACGTGCACGCCGGCCTCTTCCAGTGCGCGGGCCCACTGGATGTTCGCCTGCTCGTCGAAGCGCGCCTTCAACTCGACGAGCGCGACCACCTCTTTGCCGCGCTCGGCCGCCGCGATCAGCGACGAGATGATTGGCGAGTCACCCGAGGTGCGGTACAGCGTCTGCTTGATCGCAAGCACGCGCGGGTCCAGTGCGGCTTGGCGGATGAACTCTTCGACCGAACTGGCGAAGCTGTCGTAGGGGTGGTGCACGAGGATGTCGCGGTCGCGCAGCACCGAGAAGAAGTTGGTGGGCTCGTCGTCGGATCGCATAAGGCGCGCCTGGGTGACCGGCGGCCACGGCTCGTCGCGCAGATCGGGTCGGTCGATCTCGGCCAGTTCGAACAACCGACTTAAGTCGAGCGGGCCGGGGATCCGGTAGATGTCGCTGTCTTCCAGCTCGAGTTCACGCATGAGCAGCCGCAGCAAGTCGTCGGGCATGTCGACGTCGACGTGCAGCGACACCGCGCTGCCGAAACGGCGGCGGCGTAGTTCGACTTCGATCGCGGCGAGCAGGTCGTCGGCCTCTTCCTCTTCGAGTGCGAGGTCGGCGTTGCGAATGACGCGGAACAGGTGGTGCGCCTCGATCACCATGCCCGGGAACATCGCGGGGAGGTGCGTGGCGATGAGTTGTTCGAGGGCGATGTAGCGCCGCCCGTCCTCCAACGCGACGAAGCGCGGCAACACACTCGGCACCTTGATGCGTGCGAAGTGGGTTTCGGAGTCGTTCGGTTCGCGCACGGCGACGGCGAGGTTGAGCGAGAGGTTGGAGATGTATGGGAACGGATGTCCGGGATCCACCGCGAGCGGCGTGAGCACCGGGAACACCTGCTCGTCGAACACCACCGCGAGGCGGCGCCGGTCTGCCTCGTTCAGTGACTCGTAGTCGCAGAACTCGATGCCCGCATGCGCGAGCGCGGGCATGACGTCGTGCGTGAAGCACCGGGCGTGGTCGAGGAACAGCCGCCCCGCGACCTCGGCGATGGCCTGGAGCTGCTGGCGTGGGTCGAGCCCGTCCGCCGATCGGGCGACGACTCCGGCCGCCACCTGATCCTTGAGCCCGGCGACGCGGACCTGGAAGAACTCGTCGATGTTCTGGCCGAAGATCGCCAGGAACTTGACCCGCTCGAGCACGGGAAGGTTGGCGTCACCAGCCAGTCGCAGCACGCGCGAGTTGAACTCCAACCACGAGAGTTCTCGGTTCAGGTAGCGCTGCTCTGGGTCGGTTCCGTCCACCAGGCGCAGGTCAGTTGCCCGCTGTGCCATGCGGCCGACCCTAGGCCGGTTGACGGTAAACGGGGGATGAACAGTTCATCCAAAAAGCCCGACCATCCAGAGCGACGACCAGGATGACTACGGCACACGGCATTGTCCGCTGAGAGCTGCTGCCTTCCGGCCCTGACTCGGTTCACGGGGATGCTGTTGCGCAGGTCCCGGCCGTCGCACTGCATGGTCGGGCCGGAAGTCAGGATAGCCCCGCGTTTCACCGCCTCCACAGCAGCAAGCGCCGCCCATGGGCAATTGCGGAGTTGCCGCCCAAGTCGCGACAACCCTGCAAATGGCTCGCGATGGCGGACCACGAGGCCGCTCTCAGTAACCTGGCATCGCTTCATCTGGAGGGATGCGAGAGCGGCCGAATCGGCACGACTGGAAATCGTGTGTGGCGCAAGTCACCGTGGGTTCAAATCCCACTCTCTCCGCGAAACCCTGGTTGCGCCGCGGGGCAACCAAGCAATGGTCCAGCTAGAGATCCGCTGGCGCCATGGCGCCGATTGCTACGAGGCGCCCGGCGAGGCGGTCCGACAGCAAGCCGATCTTGCGCAGGTTCGGTGTGATCTTCGCGAACAGCACCCGTTGGAACAGTTGAAGCATCGGCGACGACATTGACTCTGTGAGTCCATCGTCGAGGGGGATTCCGAGGCGCCCCCACACGTCCGTAGCGAGGAAGCGACTGCGCATCAACCAGGCCGCCTCAACGACAAAGTCCTCGCGCTCGTGTCGCTCCGCGTCAGTCATCTCGTCGTAGACGCCGTGCAACGACAGTGCGCCGAATGCCACGTGGCGCGCTTCGTCGGCCATCACGAATCGCGTAATGGCCTTCAGCAGCGGCTCGTCCGTGAACTGGTGGACAAGGCCGAACGCGGCGAGTGCGATGCCCTCGACAATGATCTGCATACCGAGATACGTGACGTCCCAGCGTGGATCGGCAATCACGATCTCGAGGAGTTGCCGGAGGTTGTCATTGACCGGATAGTCGAGCTCGAGCTTCTCGTCGAGATAACGCGAGTACGCCTCGACGTGGCGCGCTTCGTCGATGACCTGTGTCGCTCCGTAGAACTTCGCTTCGGTCCAGGGGACCTGTTGCACGATCTTGGCTGTAGCCAAAAGAGCGCCCTGCTCGCCGTGCAGGAACTGGCTGGTAATCCATGCGTTGAAGTGATGGGCGGCGTTCGCACGCTCGGCGTCGTTGAATTTCGCGAACGCGCTACTTGTAGCGATTGGCAGCATGCTCGCCAGACCCGCGCTCGCCAGTGGGTCGACGTCGATGGTCCAGTCGAGATCGGTCGTCACGTTCCACTGCGATCGCTTCGCCTTGGAATACAGCTTGCTGAGTTCGACCCGGTTGCCGTCGTAGTTCCACGAGAAGGTGACGTCGCCGCCGCCGGGAACCACGAGCCCGCCGCCCGGCGCCTCCAGGACACGAGTGACGGGGCGCGTGGTGAGCACCGGAGCCGTCGTATCGAGAATCGGTTCAATCACTTGCTCGACGATGAACGGGTCCGCGAGCATCCGGTAGCCAGGCGTGAGTTCCTTGGCGTAGCGCTCGAAGTAGAGGAGCTGCTTCGTGATAAGCACGAGTTCTCTGGGCATCACAATGCGGTACTGCGTGGCCACGCGAAGCGTGGTCGAGAGCACCTCGCCGAAGCTGATGTCGCCCAAGGCCTTGTTCGCGAGCGGGGCGAGCACTTCTTCCACGGCCGCGGTGGCCTCCACGAAGTCGACGGGCTTGGTGGCGGCCCCGAGTTGGAAGATGCCGCGCACGACAGCGCCGAAGTCGCCGTCGATAAGCACCGCAGGAAGCGCGCGCCGCAACACGCGACGCGTGTTCTCGTCGAGCGTCCCCGTGATTCCGAAGTCCAGAAAGGCAACGTCCCCCTCGGGCGTGACGGCGAGATTCCCCGCGTGCACGTCGCCGTGGAAGTGCCCGTGCACCAGCGCGCCCTCCACCCAGGCGCGCACAGCCGCGCGCACGATCCCCTCAAGGTCGAAGCCCGCCGCGCGCAGCGTCGCGCCGTCGTCGACTGGTGTGCCTTCTATATAGGTCATCACCAGTACGCGGCGCCGCACCATTCCCTCGATCGGCTCGGGTACGACGATGCGTGGGTGCGCCCCGCTGGCCCGGATGGAAGCGCCGATGCTCGCCATCGCCGCGGCTTCGCGTTCGAAGTCGAGCTCCCCCCGCAACGTGACGGCGAGGTCCTCGACAATCGCCACAGGGTTGAGCGACTCGCCCAGCGCGCCGGCGCGGCTAAGGGGTAATGCGAGGAGACGGAGGAGTCGCAAGTCCTGCTCTATGCGCCGCCGCAGCCGCGGCCGCCGGACCTTCACAACGACCGCGCGTCCGTCGTGAAGCCGAGCGCGGTGGACCTGAGCGATCGACGCCGCCGCGAGTGGCGTGTCGTCGAACTCGGCGAAGAGTTCGGGAATCGACGCGTCGAACTGCATCTCGATGATGCGCCGCACGCGGGCCGACGGTTCGGCGGGCACGGAGTCGAGCAGGCGCCGCATCTCGTCGGCCAACGTCTCGGGGAAAAGGCCCGGGCTGGAGGCGATCAGCTGTCCAAGCTTCACGAAGGTAGGCCCGAGCGCGACGAAGCTACGTCGTAGCGACACCGCCAATGCCTTAGGCGCCTGCTGGCGCGGCCGCACGACGAGCCGACCACCTCGGCCCGCGACGGTCAACACGCCGTGGCGAGCGAAGGCGAGGGCGATCTCGGCCAGGCGCGCCGCGTCGCCGGGCCCGGGAAGCGTCAGCGCAACGCTGTCGCCCTGGACGGTCGTGTGATCGAGGGTGGTTGCGGTGGCCGTCATCGCTTCGGTCGCTTTCGTTCGGGGGTCAGGGCTGGTCGCAGAATCTCGCCGAGAAACCTCGCCGGATCTCCCGGAGGGGGCGCCAGGATCATCGTGAGGGCAATGCGCGTCAGCCACTCGGCGAGCACATCGGGATCGCGATCGGCGAGCTGGTTGGCATCCATCGCGGCGCGCAACAGGGGCACGAGCGCGGCCGCGATGCGGGCCATCGCCTCGGGATACTCCTCGAGCAGTTCGCCGACGAGTTCGCGCTCATCGGCGAGGATTTTCGCGACAACCGGATGCCGGCGTGCGTGGTCGATTACTCCGACGAGAAGCGCGAGCACCATGTCCGGCCCGGCGGTTCCCTCTAGACGTCGTGGTAGGTCGACGATGAGGCGATGCAGGTCGCGGGCGGCGAGCAGTCGCACTATTGACTCGACGTTGCCCACCTGTCGGTACACCGTTGCGCGGTTGACACGGAGTGCCTGCGCCACGTCCTGCACAGACGTGCGCTGCACCCCATAGCGAGCGAAGCACTCCGCGGCAGCGTCGAGAAACGGATCGAGTTCGGCCGGAGGGGTCTCAGGGAGGCCGTGGACTGGCGCGGGCAACGGGACGACATTCACCGCCGCCGAGTGTACGACAAAACGACAAAAATGTCGCACTGTTTCGCAGGCGGGGCCCAAGTCCGCTGGCGCGGCACCGCTAGCCTTCTCGTCCATTAAGTCGATTGACCGGGCCTACCGTGCGGTTCGCGGCGGCGCTGACCGCGCCGGTCTCGGCGGTCGCCGTCGCCGTCAACCTGGCGTACGCCCGCCTGCCGGGCCGCACGGTTGGATACCACTGGGACTGGGATCACTGGGTCCTGGTTTGTTGCGGCGGGCCGACGAGCCTCGGCGCCGGCGCCACCACCTTCGGCGGAGTCATCAACACCAAGCTCAGCTACGACGAGCTCTTGAACGGGCACGACGGCCGCCTGATCTGGCACGAGACCAAACACACCGATCAATGGGCGATCTTCGGTCCCTCATTCGCCATCGTTTATGGGCTCGCGGCGGCGTGGGACCTGGTCGGCCTGAAAGGGTCGGACCGGCGCCAAGGCACCCATAACGCCTTCGAGATCTGGGCCGGGCTGAGCGAGGGCGGCTACCGCTAGGCACCGTTACCGGATCGCGACCGATACGCGACCGGCGGCTGCGACCGTCAGGTGGTGATGACCCGACGAGACCGCAAGATCGAAGAACTTCGCCAACTACCGGGCTTCCGCATGCTCAGTTCGGCGGAACTCAAAACGTTGGCGCGATTGGCTGAAGAGTGTGCGATAGCCGAGGGCACCGTGCTGATGCGCGAGGGCGAGGTCGCCCGCGAGTCCTACGTGATCATGGACGGATGGGCGACGGTGACGATCGGGGGCGTCCCGGTAGCTGTCGCTGGCCCCGGGCAACACGTGGGCGAGATGGCCATGCTTGATCGGGGGCCGCGTACCGCGACGGTCACCGCGAAGACACCGTTGCGCGTGATGGTGGTTGGCCCCGAAGCGTTCACGGCGTTTGCCGCCGAACCCGGCGTCGCCCGGTCGATGGCGGCGGGCCTGAGCAAACGTCTCCGAGCCGTCGACGAGAGCATCCCGCCCAGCGACCCCACCGACGCCTGAGGGCTACGGCAGAACGAACACGCCCTCGGTCTGGTCGCGCTGGGCGCGCGTGGCGTGGCGGTCGCTCGTGAAGCTCACGAGGCTGCCCGATAGCGCGGGATAGGTCGCGTTGCCGGCACCCGTAATGCGGGTGGCGGGCGACGCCGCGTCGGCCGACAACACCGTCGACCACAGGCTCCACCGCCAGTCCGCCGACCGCGAGTCGTACCAGACGGCCTTCACGCCGCCCGGCGTCGCAACGAGTTGCGGGTGCTCGCTCATCGCGTTGGCGTCCTTGCCGAACGTCCGCGCCGCTCCCCAGTTGCGAGTGGCGCCCGGGGCGACGGCCCAGCGCACGTCGAGGTTCGCGCCCGACTCCTTCAACTCCTTCGAGTCCCACGCCGCGAACAGGTCGCCGTTGCCGGCGAACGCGAGCGACGCATGGCGGTCGGCGCGGAACTTGTCACGGCTCACGTCGACCGGCGCGCTCCACTTGCCGTTCTCGGCCTTGGTCGACACGAACACTTCCCAGTCGTCGGGCGCAGTGCCTTCGCCGTGCGTGCCGCCGGTCCAACCCGGGTCGAGGTCGAGGCGGTTGTCCGTCCAGCCGACCGCAACCCGGCCATCGGATGCAACCGCGAGCGACGGGAACAGTGATGCGGGGTAGATCGCCGACCGCGTGTCGTACAGGTTGCCCTTCGACACCTTCTTGTTCGGGGCGGACAAATTCGTCGCCGCCTTGTCGACGCCGAGCTCTTGGGCGTAGACGTCGAACGCGCCACCGACGTTGTCGTGCCACGCGACCAACGCGTGGTTCGACTTGGTCACGGCGACCGTCGGGTGCTGCGCGTGGTTGTCCGTCGTCACGCGCTGTTCGGGCCCCCACGTGGCGCCGTTGTCGGCGCTGTGCCGCACCACGATGTCGGTGCGGTGCGGAGTTTGCGGGCCGGGTTCGTTCTGCCACGCCACCCATACGTCGTTGCCGTTCGCGGCGACGGACGGGAACCGCGCCGACACATCCGCGTCCGACAACAGCCGTGGCGCGCCGCTCAATGTCTTGCCGTTCGACGCGAGGCGCTGATACGCGACCGACGCGTGGCCCCCGGCGTCGGACTCGGCGACCACGTGGGCCGCCTGCGCGGTTTGGGCGATGTCGCTGAAGCCGGTGAAGGATCCGGGGGTCTCCATCGCGGTGATCGCATTGTCGGCTCCGCTGGCCACCGGCGGCATAGAGATCTCCGGACGGGCCGCGCTGCGGTTGCCGCCGTCGATAAAGAGCGGTGACGTCAAGGCCATCAGCGAGCGAGTCGGGTTACCGGGAGACAGTGGTCCCGCCGGCACGCCGATGCCGCGCACCTCGACGCGATACCAGGAACGGCCCGCGTCGATCGGCAGCACGAAGGTCTTGTCATCGGCAACGGGGTGGAACGTGGCGATCGGTCCGCTAAGCCGACCGGGGTTGCTGTAGACGATCACGTTCGTGCCTGCGCCGTGCTGCACGCGCAGCTGCAAAGACGCCTTGGCGCCCGGCACCGCCGTCACCTCGTCGCCGCCCATCGCCTCGTACACGCCGTCGCCGTCCATGTCGGCGCGCAACGAAACGGTCGGCGCACCCGGTCCGGCGTTCACCGCGGTATGACCGGCGCGCAGGCCGGCGACGACGCCGCGCTCGGTGCGCTCAGGCGCAAACACCCAGGTCGTCGGCTGACCGGGGCTGGACACCGCCCACAGTTCTTTGAAGTGATCGTCGCTGCCGCCGACCACGCCGAAACGAAAGCCGCGGTTCCACCGGTTCTCGGCAATATCGATCTCGAGGTCGGGGTTCGACCCGCGGTTCCAGACTTCCATCGTGTCGAAGGCGACGGCACTGGCGTTCGCGTTCGCGAAACCGTTGTCCCATTCGCCGTCGTCGGGGTGGTTGATGCTCCAGTTCGCGTTCTGCGCGTGGACGTCCCAGATCGATTGCTGGACGTGGCGGAACGGCGCCGAGCCCGGCGGGTTCGCGCCGTCGACGAGTTCATCGGCGTGGCCCAGCACGTTCGCGTGAGGAGATCCGTTCGCTTCCTCGCCGGGCACGAGCACGAGCTTCTTCGAGGTCCACAACGGATCCCATTGCTGGTCGTACGTACGGTGGTCGGTGAGCGGCAGGAAGCCGAGCCCGACGCGTTCGGCTTGGCCGATCTGGTCGCCGACCGAGTTGTTGCCGGGCATGCCCTGGCTGATGCCTTGGCGGAAGGAACTGCCATCCGACGAGTGGTCGTTGTGGACGTGGCCGTCACCTGCGATCCAGCTCCCGATCGGTTCCCCCTGGGTGAGCACGGGGCCGGTCCACGCGCGCGCGGTAACGCCTTTGCCACCCACCGACGATTGCGCGTGCGCGATCGCGTAGAAGAAGTGCTTGCCGTCGGGGCGAGCGCTCGGTGTGTTGGGTACGCGCACCGTGATCTGTTTCGTGGCGCGCTTGCCGTCGAGGGGGACAGACGCGATCACGGCCGGCTTGGGCGGTGAATCCACTTTGTGCTTCTGCGTCGCGTGCCCACCGAACAACAGGTACTTGATGCGCTGAACCACAAAGCTCGGTGTGAGCTGCGAGTGGATCAACTCGGCGTTGTCGCCTTCGAAGAACGGCACCGGGTCGAGCCCGGCGTCGCCGACGATGTCGACGGACTGCAGCGGTTGCGAGTCCGACCCCGCGTCGACGGTGAGCGTGAGGGTCTGTCCGGGCTTGGCCGCGACCGTGCCCCCCTGCCAAGTGTCGTTCGGTCCGCGCAACGTCGCCCACAGATCGGGCAACTCCGACGCGCTCGTACGGCGCTGTCCGAGCGCCTTCATGATCTCTGCCGGGCTGTTGTCCTTGGCCAGGATGAGACTGCGCTGGCACGGCAGGTAACCGCGCACACCGCAGTCCTTGCCGGGCTTGCCTGCCTCGATCGCTCCGTCCTTGTGCCAGTCGTGCCAGTCGAAGTCCATCGTGGGCGAAACGGTCCAGCCCTTCGCCAACGCGAACCAGTACCAACCGCCGTCGGAGTGCATGAGGTCGTACGCGGTCTTGCTCTGCTCGCCGCGGATCTCGATCGTCGCCATGCGCTGCGCGGCGGCCGCGTTATACGCGTAGTCGTCCCAGTTCAGCGCGCCCTTGTCGCCCGGATGGTTGAACTGCCCGTAGCCGTCGGCGCCGCCGAACCCGAGTCCGTTGCCAGTCGGGTCCACCACTGGCTGCGTTGTGAGCCACGTATAGAACGGCAACATGTTCAGCGTGGCGTCGCCAAGCGTGAAGCGGCTCACCCAGTTCTGCGAGCCGATCACGTTCAGGTGATCCTGCTGGTCGTTCGTGAACTCGAAGCCGCGCATGAGCGAGAAGCCGTTCCCGGTCGTGCGTTGCACGAGGCCCGCCTGCTTCTTCCACGGCAGCAAGTTGGCGGACTTCTCCGCGATTGGTTCGGTGTCGGAGTGGTCGGTAAGGGTCAGGAAGTCGAGCCCCATTTCGTTGTGGCGGGCTTTCAACCACGACGCGATTTCGGTTGGCGCGGCGTCACCGTCGGAGTCCGTCGAGTGATCGTGGAAGCTGCCCGCCAGGACCTTGAATGGACCGACGGACGGCGCGCCGGCGGCCCGCACCGACGGCGGCGGGGCCGCGTCCGCCGTGGGCGCAATGCCCACGAGGGCGGCAATGAGCGCGCCAACGAATACAACCAAAAGCCCCGGCCTTTTCCCCACGTGCCAAGAGTACGGGTTCGGGCATCCGGAGTTACATCGCTGACGTAGATTCGTCCCATGGACGAACCGACGTACCAGAGCCTTTACCGGAGGTTTCGTCCGCAGCGCTTCGCGGCGGTGCGTGGCCAGGATCACGTCACCGTTGCGTTGCGCAACGCCGTGCGCGACGGGCGCGTCGGACATGCATATCTATTCAGTGGCCCCCGGGGAACGGGCAAGACCACGTCGGCCCGCATCCTCGCGAAGGCGCTGAACTGCGAGAACCCAACCGGTGGCGAGCCCTGCGATATCTGCGAAAGCTGCATCGCGATCGCGAACGGCTCGTCGCTTGATGTGCAGGAGTTGGACGCCGCCTCGAACAACGGCGTCGACGCCATCCGGGATCTCGTTAGCCGCGTGGCGCTCGCGACTCCGGGTCGGTGGAAGGTGTACATCATCGACGAGGTCCACATGCTTTCGACCCCGGCGTCGAACGCGTTGTTGAAGACTCTTGAAGAGCCGCCGTCGCACGTGGTGTTCGTGCTCGCCACTACGGATCCGCAGAAGGTGCTGCCGACCATCCGCAGCCGCACCCAGCACTACGAGTTCCGGTTGATTTCGGCCGAGGTGCTGGCCGAGCTGGTGCGCGACGTGTCGGGCGTGGCCGGGCTGGAAGTGGACGACGACGCGGTCGATGTTGTCGCACGACGCGGCGCCGGGTCTGCGCGGGACGCGCTGTCCGCACTCGACCAGGTTGCTGCCGCGGGCGGTGTCGGTGCAGACGAGGCCGACCCCGCCGTCGAGATCGTTGCCGGGCTCGCCGCGCATGACGCTGGCGCCACGCTGGTGGCGGTCGCCCGGGCGATGGCCGCGGGCCGCGACGCCCGTCGCCTCGGCGAGGCGGTCCTTGCGCGTTTGCGCATCGGGTTCCTGTCGATTTTGGCGCCCGACCTGGACATCGACGCGCGTGACGCGGTGATCGAAGCGCACGCGCGCCAACTCGGCGCCGCGGGAGTCACGCGGGCGCTTGAAGTGGTGGGCGACGCGGTCACCTCGATGAAGGAGGCCGTCGACGCGCGGGTCGCGCTCGAGACCGCGCTCGTCCGCGTGGCCCGCACCGACCTGGACGTTGCCCCCTCCGCACTGCTCGAACGCATCGACAAACTCGAGCGTGGCCTCGCAGGCGCGCCGCGCGCCGAGTCCAACGACGCTCCGCGTGCGGCAGTCGCGCCGGCGCCGGCGCCGGCGCCCGCGCCGGCCGCCGTTTCCGCGCCACCGCCACCGGCCGCGAAGCGCCCGTCCCTCCGCATCGAAAAACCTGTGTCGGAACCGCCCGCCGCCGCAACGCCCGAGCCAGTCGCGCCCGCAGTCGCGAAACCGCTTCCAGCCGGAACCTTGCCGGATCGCGACGCGCTCACCCTGGCGTGGGGCGACACCATCCTCGATCAGATCTCGCCGCGAGCTAAGGCGCGGTTCCGCGGCGGCCACTGGGTCGACGCGCCGAAGCCAACGTTTGCCTTGCCGACCGAGATTCACAAGCAACGCTGCGACGAGGTCCGCCTCGAAGTGCAGGAGGCATTGAGCCAACACTTCGGTGTTCGCATGGAACTGACGCTTACCGTCGACACCGCCGGCGGGGGCGCCGGCTCGACTGCGAAGCCGAAGGGCAGTCCACCGCCACCCGACGACGACGTGCACGAAGACGTGGGTGACGTGTCCGAACTCGAAGATGCACCGCCGGTAGCCTCGGGTGCGGCCCGTCTTCTGGAGGCCTTCCCAGGAGCGGTAGAGGAGACGCCATGAGCAACGACGACACTGGAATCGATTTCGGGGCCCTGCTCGAGCAGGCCCAGGCCATGCAGGCCCAGCTGGCCGAGGCCCAGGAGGCGGTAGCCGGCCAAGAGATCGAAGGCGTGGCGGGCGGCGGTGTCGTGCGCATCGTGGCGACCGGCGGTTACGAGTTCCGGTCGGTCCACATCGACCCCACCGTGCTGGCGGACGGCGACCCGTCGATGGTGGAAGACCTCGTGCTCGCGGCGCTGCACGACGCGATCGATCGCATCACCGAGCTCAACTCGTCCGCGCTCGGCGGCCTGTCCGGGCTCACCGGCCTGCTCGGGTAACGAGTGTCGGTATACGCCCAGTCGGTCCAAACGCTCATCGACGAGTTAGGTCGGTTGCCCGGCGTCGGCCCCAAGTCGGCGCAACGCATCGCGTATCACTTGCTGCGGCTGCCGGCGGAGGACGTGCGCCGGTTGAGCGAGAGCCTCGACGAGGTCAAGCGTCGCATCACGTTCTGTCGGCGTTGCTTCGACATCGCCGAGACCGACGGCACGCCGGACGCGAACGTCGAGTGCGGGCTCTGCCAGGACGCGCGGCGTGAAGACGGCGTGCTGTGCGTGGTCGAAGAGCCCAAGGACGTCATCGCGGTCGAGAAGACGGCGCGCTACAAGGGTCGCTACCACGTGCTGCAAGGTCACCTCGACCCGATCCGCGGCGTGGGTGGCGAGCAGCTGCGTGTGGGGGAACTGATCAAGCGCATCGCGGCGGAAGCGATCACCGAAGTGATCGTGTGCACCAACCCCAACATCGAGGGCGAAGCCACCGCGCTGTATGTCGCCAAGGAAGTCCGCGAGCACAACCCCGATGTCAAAGTCACGCGCATCGCCAGCGGTCTCCCCGTAGGCGGCGACCTCGAGTACGCCGACGAACTAACCCTCGGCCGCGCCCTAGAAGGCCGCGTCAACCTCTAACCCCCGACCCACGCCCGCAACTGGGCGCACCTGGTGCCGGATTCCGGCATGAGCCGGGCCCAGTTCGGCAGATGCAGTCAACTGGGCGCACCTGGTGCCGGATTCCGGCATGACCCGCGCCCAGTTCGGTCTAGGGCGAAGGCGTTACACCCCCTCGACAGACTCAAGACGTGCACGAGGCCGAGCGGCGGGCGAGAGAATTGGCGGCAAAGACGGGCGGTGCGCTGGGCCGCGAGCGCGCGCGTGCCGTGGAATTCTCGGGATCGCTTCTTGTGCGCCGGCTGCGGTCCGGCGAGTGGTGCGCGCCCACACCGAGAGTGCTGTTGCTGACGGGCGCACCGGCGACCTTCGAACGCGACGCGTGGGTCGGGCTCTACGAGGCCGGCGTCGGCGCGGCGATCACGACCGAAACTGCGCTGGCGAGTTGGCGAGTTCCCGGCTTCTCGCTTCGCCCGATCCAGATCGCCCACCAACGAACTAGTCATACAACGGAGCTTGACGTTGTGGCGTTTCATCGTCCCCGCCTCTGGCCCGAGCACCACCGCATGTTGCTCAACGACATGCCGATTGTGACGCCGACGCGCGCCCTGTTCGATCTCGCAAACGCGTCGGAGGTGCATCCGAAGCGAGTCGAGCGGGCGATCAACAATGCGTGGGCGCGCGGGCTGACGTCCGGCGAGCTGCTGCAGAAGATGGCGGACGAGTGGCTGCAACGGGGACGGCGCGGAAGCGCGTTCCTGCGCGAGTACCTGTCGACGAGGCCGATTGATTGGCAACCACCCGAGAGCAACCTCGAGGGCCGCTTCGTCGAGCTCATCGTGCGTGCGGGCATGCCCGAGCCAAAGAGGCAACGGAACACTGGCGACGACGTGTCCTGGATCGGCCGCATCGACATGCGCGACCCCGAACTTCCGCTCATTGGTGAGATCGACAGCGACCTTTTTCACACCGCCCCACTTGATGTCGCCTCCGACGCAGAGCGCGACGAGCGACTCACCGCGGCCGGATTTCGTGTTGAGCGATTCACCGAGGCACAGATCTGGCGTGATCCGAGCGGCGTCGTGGAGCGCTGGCGACGCGCCCGTCAGCAGACGCAGCGCCGTAGCGACCGTCCTTGAATGCGAACTGGGCGTGCCCCATGCCGGATTCCGGCACGAGACACGCCCAGTTCGGGTCGCGATTGAGAGTTGTTAAAGGGTCTTGAGGATGATGGCGTCGCCTTGGCCGCCGCCGCCGCAGAGCGCGGCTGCGCCGGTGCCGCCGCCGCGGCGCTTCAATTCGTGCAGCAGCGTGAGTGCGACGCGCGTGCCGGACGCACCGATCGGGTGACCGAGGGCAATCGCGCCGCCGTTGACGTTGGCGACCTCATCGGTGATGCCGAGGTCGGCCATCGACGCGAGGCCCACCGCGGCGAACGCCTCGTTGAGTTCGAACAGGTCGACGTCGCTGACCTTCTTGTCGATCTTGCCGAGGGCACTCTGAATCGCGCGCGACGGCTGCGTGAGCAGCGACGGGTCGGGACCGGCGACCTGGCCGTAGGACAGGATCTCGCCGAGCGGGTCGACGCCCAGGCTTTCGGCGACGGCCTTCGACACGACGATTACCGCGGCGCCGCCGTCGGAAATCTGCGACGCGTTGCCAGCGGTGATGGTGCCTTCCTTGTCGAACGCGGGACGCAGGCCGCCGAGGCTTTCGGCCGTGGTGCCGGGACGGACGCCTTCGTCGGTGTCGACGGTGATCGGGTCACCCTTGCGCTGCGGGATCTCGACGTTGACGATCTCGGCGTCGAACTTGCCGTCCTTGATGGCCGCAGCGGCGCGCTCGTGCGAGTTGGCGGAGAACGCGTCCTGCGCTTCGCGGCTGATGGTTCCGGCCTTCGTGGAGTAGCGATCAGTGGCAAGGCCCATCGCGCAATGCTCGATCGCGCAGGTGAGGCCGTCGTACATCATCGAGTCGATCAGCGAGCCGTCGCCGAGGCGGTAGCCGGCACGCGCTCCCGGCAAGAGATACGGCGCTTGGGTCATGGACTCCATGCCGCCGGCCACGACGATGTCGGCTTCGCCGGCTTGGATCATTAGGTCGGCCATGTAGATCGCGTTCAGGCCCGACAGGCACACCTTGTTGATCGTGGTCGCCGGCACTTCGAGGCCGATGCCACCGTTGATCGCGGCCTGACGAGCGGTGATCTGGCCCTGTCCGGCCAGCAATACCTGGCCCATGAACACGTACTTCACCCGGTCCGGCGTGACGCCAGCGCGCTCAAGCGCGGCCTTGATGGCGATGCCACCGAGGTCCATGGCGCTCAGCGATGCCAACGCACCAGAAAGCTTGCCGATCGGAGTACGGGCACCAGCGACGATCACGGACCCGGCCATGGGTTCCTCCAAGAAAGAGCGTTGTAACTAACGGACAGAACAGCTTATGACAGCGACGCATTCCAGTGTTACTGGCGAGTAGGAAAGGGGCTTCGCCACAGATCGACAAATCTGTTGCAACGCAGCTACCATACGGACGTGGCGTCCGAGGCAACCGTCTTCGCGTTCCCAACTGAGGTGGGTGGTCTGCCGCCCAACCCCGACGAGTCGGTGTGGCCGTACCTCGACGCGGCCGTGCGTTGCATCGAGCGCTTCGGCTGGCGGCGGACGTCCGTGCAAGACGTCGCGCGCGAGGCGGGCGTCGAACGCACCACCGTGTACCGCCGGGTCGGCTCGATGGACGACATCTTCCGCCTGCTCGTCGCGCGCGAACTGAACGAGTTGATGGTCACGGTGCCCAACCGCATCCCGGCGAACGCGAGCGGTGCCGAGACCGTGGTCGCGCTGGTCGCCGGATCCCTCGAGCATTCGCGGGCGCATCCCGTCCTGGCGAAGGTGCTCGCCGACGAGCCCGACGTCGTCGCGGGCTTCGTCGCCGACGGGCTGGCCGAACTCATCGAGCGGGCCACGACCACGCTCGCGCCGCTCGTGGCGACCGCCATGGCGGCCGGAATGATCGCGAAGCGCGACCCGGTCGTCGTCACCGACTGGGTGGTCCGCACCGCGCTCACGTTGTTGGTCGCCCCGCCGCCGGTGCCGATCGAGCAGTACCTCAGCGAAGTCTTCGCGCCAGTCCTCAACCCTTAGGAGGCCGCCATGAGCCTTGACCTGTCCGCGATGCTCGACCGCATCGAGTCGCGTCAGTGGTCGCTCGACCAGTTCGACTGGAGCGCGCCCGGCGCGGACCGGTTCACCGACGAACAACGGGCGCGCCTCAAGCCGTTCATGAGCGACCTCGTCTGGATCGAACACATCGGCGCGCGCGGGTTCCAAGCGTTGGCCAAGCAGGCGCAGGACCCGACGCTCGTCGAGATCTACGAGTGGTTCCACCTCGAGGAGCAGCGTCACGCGAAAGCCGAGCTCGCCCTCATGCGTCGGTGGGGGATGCTCGAGCCGGGCGAGGTGCCCTACGCGAACACGCCGATCCGTTTCGCGATGGACTGGCTTGAGCGGTTCGCTGACCAGCAGCCGATGGTCGTGCTCGGAACCATCATTCCGTTACTCGAGTGCGCACTCGACGGTGCGCTGCTCAAGTTCTTGCTCGAAGAAGTGCACGACCCGCTGTGCCATGCCGTGTTCGAGCGCATCAACAACGACGAGTCGCGGCACCTCGCGGTGGACTTTCACGTGCTGGGCGAGCTCAAGCCCGAACGGCGGGAACCCCTGCCAGTCCAGATCGTCAAGGGTCTGCGCCCCGAGTCGCTCGCCGGGCTATTCATGTTCCTGCCACTGTTGTCCAAGACACGCAACAACATCATCGACATGGGCCTCGATGAGCAGCGGCTCTACGCGGCCATCGAGAAGTTCGTTTCACTCGGCGACCGCAGCCCGAACACCAAACGCAACGTGTTGTACCAAGCGATCAAGGGCAACGCCAAGATGGTCATTGACCGCAAGCATCCGTATCACCTGTTGGTCGGCGACCGGCTTGTGAACCTGGTCGACATCTACCCGCGGCGGCTCCTGCCGCCCAAGCCGGCTTGGGTGAAAGAGCTCGCCGCCAGTTAGGGCCTTCGGCGCTTTAGCTGCAGCAACTTTGGCTCGCTACGCTCGCTGCCCTATGGGAAAGACCGTTCGCGCTTACGCCATCGCCACAGACGCCATTGCCGCCGAGAAGGAACGGGCCGGCAACACCGACGACATGGACATCACCAACGTCGTTGCCCTCGACAAGCTCGAGTTGCGCGACGTCGGCCCGAACGACGTGCGGTTCAAGGTGCTGGCGGTATCGGCCGAGCACAACATCAACCACGCCGCGCTGGCTGACACCATCAATATCGCCGAGGCGCGCGGCGGCAAGATCTACCCGGGCAACTCGGCCCTCGGCGAGGTGCTCGAGGTCGGCGTCAACGTCACCAAGCACGCGGTCGGCGACATCGTCATCACCCACTGCAACGGCGAGCCCGACGAGTACGGGTTCCCGCTGCGAATTTGGGCGTATGACCAGCCCGAGTCGATCGGCTGGTACGGCGAAGAAGCCGTCGTCGGCGACTGGCAGCTCATCAAGGCGCCGCTCGACTGCGGTCTCAACCTGTGGGAGATGGCGGCGTTGCCGCTGCGAGCGCCCACGGCGTACCACCTGTGGCGTCGCGCGATCGGCATCTATCGCGTGAAGGTGCCCGTCGAGCGACGGGCCACGATAAACGTGCTCGGCTTCGGCGGCGGGGTGTCCGAACTGTTCCTGCAGCTGGCCAAGGCCGAGGGGCACAACGCGTATTTTTGCTCGGGCTCGCCCGAGCGGCGTGAAGCGCTCGAGAAGCAGGGCATCGTCGGCATCGACCAGAAGCAGTTCAACCGCTTCGCCGGCAAGGACGACATCAAGGCGTTCCGCAAGCACGTCAGTCAGATCACCAACGGCGAAGACATGCACGCGGTGTGCGACATGTTGCGCGGACCGGTATTCGACGCCGGCCTCGCCGTCGCGGCGCGCATGGGCGTGAACGTGTCGGCCGGTTGGCAGTTGTCGCAGGTCGTCACCTACAACTCAACTCTGATGTCGGTGAAGCAAGTCACCATCGATCACACGCACTACGAAACGCCCTTTGGTTGTGAGGCGGCGACCGAGTTGTACGGCCGCGTGTTCAAGCCAACGGTGCACAAGGAGATCTACGCCTTCGAAGATCTGCCCCGCTGCTTCAAGGAAATGCACGACAACACCCAGACCGGAATCCCGATCATCCGTGTTGCCGACGAGATGCCTGAGGCTGTGAAGGACCTCCTGTAATGGACATGATCCTCACCGAGATTGACCACGTCGCCATCGCGGTCAACGACCTCGAGGCCGCGATCAAGTACTACGCCGACGCGTTCGGCGCGACCGTCGATCATCGTGAAGTCGTCGAGAGCGACGGCGTCGAAGAGGCGTTGCTGAAGGTGGCTGAGAGCTACGTGCAGTTGCTGACGCCGACCCGTCCCGATTCTCCGGTGGCGAAGGCGCTTGAGAAGCGCGGCGAGGGCCTCCACCACATCGGCTACCGCGTAAAGGACTGCGGCGCCGCGCTCGAAGCGATCATCGCCGCGGGCGGCACCGGTATCGACAAGGCGCCCCGTCCCGGCTCGCGGGGTACGACGGTGGCCTTCGTGCACCCGAAGGGTTCCTTCGGCACGCTGATCGAACTCGTCCAGGAATAATCGGACCTAGCTCACCGAGAGCACATCAATCGACGCGACGGTTACCACGACCGCGGCGATCGCCGTGGCCGCGGGCGTCACGACACGACTCCAGCGGCGCGTGCCGGGCGCGGACACGAACCGCGCGACGGCGGGCGCGGCCACTCCTCCGACGAGAGCGATTGCGATGATCACCGGCACGGTGACGACCGTGAGGAGAAAGAACAGGATGGGCACGTAGAGAACGAGCCGGCTCGGTGATGAGCCGTTCAACGACGGCATGCTCCGTTCGAATCGAGCGTGCAGCGCGCTAACGGTGGCGCCGAGCAACACCGCGCCGGCCAGGACCAACGCCACCGCGAACCAGAGGGGCGTCAGCAGGGTGAAGTCCTTGTTGCCGCCGTCCAGCATGCCGCTGATCCCGCCGATGGCGGCGAGCGTGACGAGACCGCTCACGGCGCCAGCCAACCACGGCTGGGGTGGCAGCCACGTGCGAAGCAGCCGATACACGCCGGCGCAAACCACCCCGCCGAACAGACCGGCGAACACGATGAGAAACGCGCTACCGCCGAACGTGACCCGACCGATCGGTTCTTCCGCTTCGGTAAGCACGTCTCGTAACGAGTCGCTCGAGGTCGCGGCCATCAATCGCATGAACAGGCGGCCGCCGAATCCCGCCACCAGAATGCCGCCCACGGCACCGGCGTAAAGCGTCACAACCGCGGCGCGCAGCGTCGTGCCTGCGTTCGCGCCGAACGACGTGCCCACCGGCTCCGGATCGGACCGCTCGAGCCGCCCCCAACGAATCGAACACCACAGTGCGAACGCGAGGCCCGTCGTGCAGACAACTGCGAGTACCCATCGGTCCATACGGCAGTGTGCGCTGGAGTGGGCAAAACTGCACGAACCATTTAGATGAGGGGCATGAACATGGCTGAGATTCACGGCGAGGTTGCACCGGGTTTCGAAAGGGTGCGCGACGCGTTCGCAGCGAACTTCACGAACCACGGCGACGTCGGGGCCGCGTTCGCGCTTTACAAAGACGGCGAGAAGGTGGTCGACCTTTGGGGCGGCCTTGCCGACGAGGACACCGGCCGGCCCTGGGAGGAAGACACGTTGCAACTCGTCTACTCCACGACCAAAGGCGTGACCGCGGCGGCCGCGCACCTGCTCGCACAACGAGGTGAACTCGACTTCGACGCTCCGGTCGCGGAGTACTGGCCCGAGTTCAAAGCGAACGGCAAGGAGAACGTGCCGGTGCGGTGGCTGCTCTCGCATCGCGCCGGCTTGCCGGTGCTCGATGAGCCGCTGACGGCGGCGGAGATCTACGCCTGGGACCCGATCGTCGAAGCGTTGGCGGCCAAGAAACCCGAATGGGAACCCGGCACGACGCACGGCTACCACGCCGTCACCTACGGAAACTTGGTCGGCGAGGTGGTGCGTCGCATCACGGGCAAGTCGATCGGCCAGTTCGTGGCCGACGAGGTCGCCGGCCCGCTCGGCGCCGAGTTCTACATCGGCCTGTCGGCGGAACTCGAGCCCCGGATGAGCAAGATGGTCGTGTTCGCGCTCGGCGCGACGAAGGAACAGCGCGACATGTTCAAGGACTTCGACCTCTCGTCGTTGCCCGAAGAGATCCGTCCGATCGTCGAAGCGTTCATGGACCCGACGTCCATGTCGAGCCGCGCCTTGTCCGGCATCAGCAGCACACCGATGGACCCGAACAGTCCCGAGATGCACGCCGCGGAAATGCCGGCAGCGAACGGCATCTGCACCGCCCGCGGCCTGGCGAAGTTGTACGCCGGCTTGGTCAGCGAAGTCGACGGCGTTCGCCTGCTGTCCGACGAGACGATCGCGAACGCGACAGTGGAACAGTCCAACGGCAAAGACGCGGTGCTGATGATTCCGACGCGGTTCGGCCTCGGTTACTTCCTGCCGTCGTCGTACTCGCAGCTCATGGGGCCCAGCTCGTTCGGCCATTCGGGCGCGGGCGGCTCGCTGGGCCTCGCCGATCCCGAACACAAGATTGGCTTTGGCTACGTGATGAACAAGATGCAGCAGAACCTCGGTGGCGACATGCGCACGACGTCGCTCATCGACGCGGTGAAGGCGTCACTCTGATGACCGACGTCCACGGAGAGGTAGCGCCCGGTTTCGAAAGAGTGCGCGACGCGTTCGCGGGCAACTTCGCCGCTGGCCTGGAAGTCGGCGCGGCGTTCTCGCTTTACAAGGACGGCAGGAAGGTGGTCGACCTTTGGGGCGGCATCGCCGATCAGGAGAGCGGCCGCGCGTGGGCAGAGGACACGTTGCAACTCGTGTTCTCGACGACCAAAGGCGCCACGGCCGCCTGCGCGAGTTTGCTGGCGCAACGGGGTGAACTCGACTTCGACGCGCCGGTCGCCGAGTACTGGCCCGAGTTCAAGGCCAACGGTAAGGAAGACATCCCCGTGCGCTGGTTGCTGTCGCACCGCGCCGGTCTGCCCGCGCTCGACGTCACGCTCACGCCCGAGCAGGTCTACGCGTGGGATCCGATCATCGACGCCCTCGCCGCGCAGAAGCCGTTGTGGGAGCCAGGCGCGAAGCACGGTTACCACGCCGTCACCTACGGCCACCTCGTCGGTGAGGTGGTGCGACGCATCAGCGGCAAGAGCATCGGCGCGTTCCTCGCGGAGAACATCACCGGTCCGCTGGGCGCGGAGTTCTACATCGGTCTGCCTGAAGCCGAAGAGCATCGAGTCAGCACGTTGATCGAGATGAACCTCGGCCCGACCAAAGAACAGGCCGAGATGTTCAAGGACCTTGATGTCAACACGCTGCCGCCCAACCTGCGGGCAATCGCGGCCGCGTTCCTCGACCCGAATTCGCTGTCGATGCGCGCCCTCACCCTCACAGACCCGGCCATGGACTTCAACAGTCGCGCCATGCACGCCGCGGAGGTCCCGGCGGCCAACGGCATCTGCACCGCCCGCGGTCTCGCGCGCATGTATGCCGGGTTGATCGGCGAGGTGGACGGAGTGCGGATCCTCAGCGACGAGACGATCGCGAACGCGACCGTTGAGCAGTCGAGTGGGCCGGACGCCGTGTTGGTCAAGGACACGCGCTTCGGACTCGGCTTCTTCCTGCAGTCCGCCGACGCGCCGATGATGGGCCCGCGTTCGTTCGGCCACGACGGTGCCGGCGGTTCGATGGGCTTCGCCGACCCGGACTCGGGCGTCGCCTTCGCCTACGTGATGAACAAGATGCAGGCGAACCTCTCGGCCGACCCGCGGCCCGTCGCCCTCATCGACGCCATCAAAGCCTCCCTGTAATTCAGTGGAGGGTTTTGCCCTCCGCCAACATCGCTACGAACTTCTCGATGCGTGATGCGCGCGTTTCGGGTTTCTTGGCGTCCTGGATGCGCCAGAGGATCGCGTAGCGGTTTGCCGAGTTGATCGTTTCGAAGAATGCCGCGGCCTTCTTGTTCTTCTTGAACGCGGCGGCGAGGTCGTCGGGCACGGTCATGTTCGACGGGCTGTCGTACGCCTTGGCCCAGCGGCCGTCCGCCTTGGCCTTTTCCACTTCCGCCAGCCCACTCGGCTGCATCCGCTTGGCCTTGGTCAAGGCCTCGATGCGGTCGACGTTGACCTTCGACCAGTTGCTGCGCGGCCGCCGAGGCGTGAATCGTTGCAGCGAGTGATCGTCGTCGAGCTTCTGTTTCTGTCCGTCGATCCAACCCCAGCACAGTGCGATCTCGACGGCCTCGACGTAGGACACCGACTTGGCTGCGCCCGCCTTCTTGACGATCGCGAGCCAGATGCCCGTCGACGATTCATGGTTTTTCTTCAGCCACGCCTCGAACTTGGCCGGCGTTTCCGCGTAGACGATCGGGTCGTCTTTCCATGACGTCATCGCTGCGAACGTTACGTTCTTCGCTCGATGGCTTTTAACGGTCCTGGGTTTGTTGATCACCACACGCACCTGCTGCGCGTCAGCGCGCAGGTCACGCCCTCCTACGACTACACGTCGCTCGAGTCACTCGCGGCGTATCACCGCAGCCTCGCCGCGAGCGGCTACAACCCCATGGACGCGGTGGGCGACGCCGTGGATGAGCGGCTCGACGCGCAGCTCATGGCTGGGCTCAGCCGCGCCGCCGAACTCGGCATCTGCCAAGTCACCGAAGCCGGGATTCACGACTGGGTCTACCTCGACACCCTGCTGCGCCGGCGGGAGACCGACCGCTTGCCTTGCCGCGTGCGTGTGCTGGTAGCGAGTGGGCTCGCCGCGCAAGGAATGCGCGACCGCACCGACGACCCCGACATCGACATCGCCGGCGTGAAGTTCTACGCCGACGGTTGGCTCGGGCCGCGTACCTGCGCGCTGTGCCGTCCGTTTGACGACGTGCACCCGAAGGACGACGGGGTGCTGTTCTGGGAGCCGACACCACTCGCGCGCGCCGCGCAACCGTTCGCGGAAGCGGGCTGGACGATCGCGACGCACGCGATCGGCGACCGCGCCGCGGTCGCGGTGCTCGACGCGTACGAAATGATCTTCGACGGAGACGCCGACGCGGCCCGCGCGAACGGCGCGCGGATAGAGCACGCGCAGGTGCTGTCGCCGCTGATCATCGATCGCTTCGCCGACCAAGGCGTGACGGCGTGCATCCAACCCAGCTTCGCCACGAGCGACGCCGAGGTGGGGCCGCGCGCGCTCGGCGACGAACGTTGGAAGCAGAGCTACGACTGGGCCGGGTTACTGAAGGCGGGCGCTCGCGTCATCACCGGCGCGGACTTTCCGATCGAGTCGCTCGATCCGCTGGTCGGCCTGCGCGACCTGACGACGAAGGTCACCCGCGGCTCGCAGCTTGATCTCGCGACCGCCTACGAACTGATGACCGACGAAAGCGTCGGCGTCACGACGCTGTCGGAAGATCCGCGCGTGATCGACCCCGACGACTTGAAGGACCTCGAAGTGCTCGGCACCCATCCGGCCTAGAAGAGGTCGAGCATCTCCGTGACGCCGTGGTCGTCGGCGGCGATCAGGTAGCGGGGCGTGACCGTGTCGAGCAGCGACTTCCCGCGGTCGTTGCCCGGATCCATGTCGCCCATCGGGCACGTGGACCACGCCTGCTGGCCGATGGCATAGCGGTAGTCGCGCCAGCAGCGATCCCACGCGTAGCCGGACACTCCGGCCGCGAGCAGCCCGTCGTGGTAGCGCCGCACGAGGTCGGCCTCCCAGGCCCGGCGGTCGTCGACGGTGACGGACCCGGCGAGGAAGTTGGCGACGTCCCACACGCCCACGCCGCGCACGCTGAGCTGCCAGTCGAGGACGGTGACCACGTCGTCGCCGGCCGAACCGCCAATGAGGAAGTTGTCGGCCCGGAAGTCCATGTGCGCGAACGTCGGGTTGCCCTGTTCCACCCACCAGTCCAGCAGTGCGGGGTAGTGCGGGGTCATGTCGCGGACGAACTCGATCGCGGCGGCAGGCGCCTTCCCGTCCCAGTACTCGAGGTACTGCGGCAGCTTGGCGGCGGCGAGGCCGGCCGCGGCCAGGAAGAGCGGCGTGTTGATCGGCGGCAGCCAGTCGAGCGCCCACAGTTCCGTGGAGTCCCAGAAGGAGGCGTGCAGCACGACCGCCTGGTCGATCACGATCTCGGCGTCGGCTCGGCTGGCGCCTGTGATCTGGTCGATCGACCGGGCGCCGGTGATCTCCTCCAGCAAGAGGACGAACGGTGTGCCGTCCGCCGCGATGTCCGCGTAATGGCAGCGCGGCGTGCGCACGTCGACGCGCCCGCCCAGCTGCCGGTAGAAGTTCACCTCGCGGTCGTAGAACCCCATGATCTGCGCGACGAACACGCTCTCGGGCGCGGGAGACTGGGTTTTCGCAATCAGCGTCGCGGGACCGCCGCCAGGCTCGGCGTAGTCAAGGTGCAGGCGCGTGACCTCGCCGAGCAAACCGAGCCCGGCGCCGAGGTTCTCGGCCCGCACGCCGCTCACCGTCGGCCCATCGAGAACGTCGTTCAGCCACGCAACGTCGATCTCGGACGCGGAGGACGGGATGCCGCTCATTGGCCGCCCGCCACCGGTCGAGCCAACCGATCGGGCGACCACACGTCGTGGTCCTCGCCGTGGCCGGCGCGCCCGTCGATGACCCAGTCGGCGATGCTCATCCAGGCGAACATCCCCGGCGTCGACTGGCTCGCCATCGAGGCGGTGACGCGCCCTTGCGCGCTGAGCGTCCGCCCGAGCGCGTCGGTGGCTTCCAGCGTGACCTCATCGGGGTGACCGCGGCGACGGCTTACGACCGTGCGGGTGCCGTCGACCAGCGCGGCCTTCTCGCCGTCGCGCACGAGGTAACCGCCGTTGACCGGGCTGGCCTGCTCCTCGCCGACCGGCTTCGTGAAGGCGAGGAAGTGATGGCCCTCGTCGACCACGCCGTACTGGTATCCGGCCTGCATCGACTTCGCGTCGTCGCGGACGTACCAAGAACGGTCGCGAATCGCGAGGCAGTTCACGTCGATGCGTTCGCCTGACGCGGTGACGCTGCCGGTGACGCGGCAGAGCTGGTCGAAGTGGCCGGCGACGCGTTCGGCGATCGGCACGTGCGGCTCCATCACCGCGTCGACGTGCAGGTCGAGGGTGAGCGCGTCGCCGTCGGAGTAGGCGAGGTCGTACGCCCGCAACGGTTCGCGGCACCGCAGCCGCAGCCCGCCCACGTCGATGTCGTCGAGATCGCTCGTCGGCATCGGGATGTGCCACTGGCTGCGGTGGTACGGCACGCGCCATGGCTCCGTGGCCTCCGCGTCCCACATAGCAACGAGGAGCGTGGCCACACCGAGGTTCGGGCGGAACAGCGTGTAGATCATTCCGCCCAGCGCCCGCTCGGGCACGAGGAAGCCCCACCACGTGGTCTCGGTCCACATCGGGTGTGCATCGGCGACCTCGTGATGGTGGTCGTCGGCGGGCGTAAGCGGACGGGTCACAGCAGGGCTCCGAGGTCGTCGAGATGGCGCGGGTCGTCGAGGACATCCGCGGCGACGGAGCCCTCCCAGGCGGTGCGGGCGGCTTGCTCCGCTTCGGGCTCGTCCGCTGGGTATCCGGCGCGGCGCAGCGCCTCGAAGACGGCGGCGGCCAGGAACGGTCGCAACACAATCTGGACACGGGCACCGAAGTCGGGCCCGGCCCACGCGATCGTCGCGTCGCAACTGATGAGCATGCGCGTGAGCACGAGCGCGCGAAACCACTCCAGGCGGGCGACCTCAAAGTCGATGCCGGTGGTGTCGCGCCACGCCGCGAACGTCACGTCGATGTCAAGCGGGTGGCGCAGCAACTGATTGCGCACGGCCACCCACGCGAGATCGTCATGCGGATCCCCGACGTGGGCGAACTCCCAGTCGAGCAGGGCCGTCACTCGGCCCGACTCGTGCAGGAAGTTTCCCGGCCCGGCGTCGCCGTGGCACAACGTCGCCCGGCCGCTCGTCGGGATGTTGGCGGCGAGCAGGTCAAGGGCGATGCGCACGGATGGGCTCGCGTGGGTACCGCTTCGGCTGGTGTTGATCGATCCCCACAGGTCGAGGTCGGTCGCCGTCGGGTCGGTGCCGGCCGCACTCGCGAGTGGGCCAAGGTCGAGGTCGCTCGGGTCGAGGCGATGGAGGCGGCCTAGGCACCGGCCGTAGTCCTCGGCGACGTCGTGTCGTTCGCGGTCGGGCAGATCGGTGAGCCGGTCGCCGCCCGGCGCGCGGTCGAGCAGCAGGGCGTTGCCTTCGGGGTGCACGGCGTGCAATCGCGGCATAGGCAGATCGCTTCCGGCGAGACAGCGGTAGACCGCCGCCTCGCGCGCCAGCGTGAGGGGGGTACCGGCCACCGGCCCGTCGCCGACGTCCAGACGCACCACCACTTCGCGGCCCGACGAAAGGGCGGCCGACCAGATCTGTCGCGACGCGCCCTTCCCAATGGGTTCGCAGGACACGACAGTCTCGCCCGCCTCGCGTGCAACCCATGCGCGCAACGCAGGAGACAGACCGTCACTCATGACCCGGCGGACCGGCGCGCGATCGAACGCGAACGGGCGTTACCCGCGTGGACCCAACCGAGCACCGCCAACACACCGACCAGGCCTAGGGCGATCGCGAGGCCGCGTCCCTCTCGCGGTGCCGACGCCCGAATGGCCTGCGGTGCAGCCAGATCGGAACCAAGCCCCTTCGGCGCACCGGGGAAACCTTCGTCGCCGAGCGCGGGTACGTCGCCCAGCCCCGCGATGGGATGCGCGTTCCCACCGGGCGGGCCAGGCGCGAAAAACCCACCGCCACCGGTGATCGGCGTCGGTTCGGCGCCCGGCTCGTCCGGCTCAGGGTTCTTGCCGTGCGTGCACGCCAAGAGGTCGTCGGCCGCATCGCCGAGGGTGCTGCCCAACGGGACGCCCGCCTTCACGAACTGCATGCCGAGGGCGCGCAGCTCGTTCGCCAGCAGCGCGGCCGGCGGGATGGGACGGCCGAGTGTGGGCAGGAGTGGGACGAGCGCGTCCGTTTCGCACGTGGGTGGATCGTCGGGCAGCGGGATCCGCTGGCACAACTCGAAGAAGACGCCGAGCGCGGGTCCGGCGACGAAGGCCAAGCCATCGTTGACGGGCTGGGACGCCTCGGGCGGCACGCCGATCAGGGTTCCGGCGACGGCGACGAGTCCCACGGCGAGGCCGACGCCGCGACACGCCTCCCACATGACCGGACTGATCCCTTCGGCCAGCGGATCGAGTTGTTCGGGCAACGGCGGCACGACAGTCACCGGCGGTGCTGCCGCCGCGCGGTCGGTCGACGCCGCGATCGGCGCGGTGAGCAGCCCAAGACCGAGCACCAAGAGCGCGACGACCGTGGCCGCGCCACGCCGAGCCGGGTTCACCGGCGCTCGAAACCCAGCTCGAAGGTGTGCACGGCCTTCACGAACACGTTCGCCTCGTACACCGGTTCGGCGACGGGCCGCAGTCTGGTGAAGCGCGCGGTGAGTTCTTCCAGCGCGACCTTCATCACGAGCCGAGCCAGATGCGCGCCGAGGCAGAAGTGGGTGCCGAACCCGAAGGCGATGTGGTGGTTCGGGTCTCTCCGAAGATCGATCGCGTCGGGGTCGGTGAATACCGCCTCGTCGCGGTTAGCCGACGGGTAGACGAGCGCGACGCGATCACCCGCGGCCATCCTCACGCCGTCCACCTCGGTGTCGATTGCCACGGTGCGAAACATGTTGTTGAGCGGGGAGATCCAGCGGATCAGTTCCTCGACCGCGGTGGGGATGAGGGCCGGCTCCCGCGCGAGGTCCTCCCACAAGTCGTTGCGCTCGCTGAACAGGATGAGTGCGCGCGCGAGCGTGGTGCGGGTGGTCTCGGCCCCGCCGGGGATCACGAGGCCGAGCTCGGAGTTGATGTCGGCCGTGGTCATCGGACAGTCCGCGTCGGCGGCGCGCGCCCACACACTGAGCAGGTCGTCGGCCGGGCACTCGGCGCGCTCGGCCAGCGAGCTGTCCACCAACGCGGCGATCTCGACGACGGCGTTGATGCCATCGGTCGCGTGTTGCGCGTCGCGCGTCATCGTGTCGATTCGCATGAGGCGCTCGGACCATGACCGCACGTCGCGCCAGTGCTCGTCGTCCCAGCCGATCATCCGGCAGGTCACGATCGACGGAATGCGCGACGCCAACGCGTCGACCACTTCAAAGCTCGAGGGCGCGAACTCGGCGATGGCGTCCGTGACGAGCACGCGCACGTCTGCTTCCAACAGTCCGACGGAGCGTGGCGTGAACCGGTCAGCGATGAGCCGGCGCTGCTTCGTGTGCCCGGGATCGTCCTGGCTGATCATCGACGTCTCGGTCGGCACCCACACCGAGCGGTAGCCCTGGCTGCTCACAAACTCGTGGGCGTGGCGTTCGACGTGTCGCAGGTGCTCCATCCGCGTGATGCACCACAAACCGTTCGCCTCGTCGCGATAGATCGGTTCGTGCCGCCGCATCCACGCGTAGGTCGGGTGCGGGTCGCCGACGTGGAAGGTCGGGTCGAGGAGGTCGACCGCGGGACGGGTGGTGGTGCTCACGGCTCAGATGGGCAGCGTGTGCGTGAGTTGGTAGTTGATCGCGGAGCGGCTGGTGACGACGCGTACGGCGTGCACGCGACCGTCCCGCACTTCGGCGATGCCCGACATCGGCAGCGTGACCTCCGCACCGACGTGCTCGTCGGGAATGCTGGCGATCGCGCCGGTGTACGTGCCGGTCATCGTCACGTGGAAAGGCACGCGGTCGCCGGCCGAGAACAGGTCGTCGATGCGGACGGTCGTTGCGTCCACGGCCGGGCTCCAGGCCGCGTTCGGAGCGGTGTCGTCGATCTGCACCCAGCTGGCATCGGTGAGGTCGCCGGCCTTGAGCCACGAGCGCGTGACGTCTTCGGCCGCAGCGTCCGCGGCGATGGGTTCCGTGCCGACCCACGGGTCGAGGTGGGGCGGTTCGAGCACGTGCGGTGTGCCGCTGGCGAGCTGCTCCTGCATGGCCAGATGATCTTGCTCCACCCAGTTCTCCACCAGCCGCGTGCCGTTCCAGCGATACAGCCCGATGCCGCGCCAACAGGCGAACGCGGTTCCGTCGCCGACGGGCATCGCCGCGTGTTCGCTGAAGCTCATGCACAGCCGCTCGCCATTGAGCACGAACTCGTGCACGACCAGTCCGAGGCCGGGCGAACGCTCGAACAGGTTGGCCACGGTCGGCTTGTACAGGGCGTCGAGGGGCAGGTCGAAGCCGCCGATGTGCACCACGTAGTCGGGGTCCATGATCGAATCGCACACCGACTGGTCGTGAGAGTTCGTGTAGTCGATGCAGTACTTGCGCATGAGCGCAACGAAGGGGTGCATGGGAACTCCGGTCAGCTCTCGACGAACTCGGCGAGCATCGGCTCGACCCTGAGATCCGCGGGAACGTCGTCACCCAGATAGCGGTCGATCGTCTCGTGCAGGTGGTAGATCCGTCGCTCCTGGTAGCCGAGGCGCACCTGGTTCAGTCCACCGCGGTCGATCGAGCGCTGCATGCCTGGCAGCACGGATAAGTCCTCGAGCAGCACCGCCTGGTTGATGTCGGCGAACGTGCGGTTGAGCGTGGCGTTGTCGTCGGTGTCCGACGCGAGCGACGAGCAGAAGTGCACGTGGTAGCTGGAACGGTTCGGCGCGAGCGGCCAGTTCGTGATGAAGAACAAGAAGCCCTTCCCCGAGAACACGACGCTCAGGTTCGGGAACACGTGGAACGAGAACGTGCCCGCGTCAGGCAGGTCGCCGACGCCGTCGAACAGCGGGGTGAAGGGGAGCAGGTCGCTGATCGAGCGACCCTCCTGCGTGGTGATGAGCATGCGCGAGTGCCCGTGGCTCAGGAGCTGAATGGCGGTGGCCGCCTGGTTCAGGATCTTCGCAGCAGAGTCCCGGTGCACGGTGTTGACGTGGTACGTCTCGATATTCGCGTCGACCGGCAACTTCCAGTTGACGTCGACGTCCTGACTGGAGTGGTTTACGAGGTGCAGCCGCCCGGCGAGGTCGGCGAGCTCGCTCAGATCGTCGCCGACCGGACCGAGGAAGTCGGCGAGCGGCTCGGCGTTGTCGTCGAGGTTGATGAACACGAGCGGGCCCCACGTCTCGCACCGAACGGCGCGCAGCGCGAGACAGTCGCGGTCCATCTCGGCCGGGAAGTTGTGTGCCTCGGGATAGCCCACGAGCGCGCCGTCGAGGTCGTAGACCCACGAGTGGTACGGGCACGTGAGCCGCCGGCCGGCGTTGCCGCTCGCGTCGACGAGGAGCTCAGCGCCGCGGTGTTGGCACGTGTTGTAGAACGCGCGCACTTCGTTGTCGGCGCCTCGCATCAGCATCACCGGTTCGGGGATCTGGTCGACCAGCCGAAAGTCGCCGGGCTCGGGGAGCTCGTCTAGGTGGCCGACCATCAGCCACGCCCGTCCGAACACCGCCGCGTGCTCGAGTTCGGCGAAGGCGGCGTCGGAATAGCGCGCCGCCGGCACGCCGGGCAGCGCGGGGAAGGTGCTGGGGTGCTCGCGGCGGGCGGCTTCGTCCGCCGCCTGGAGCTTCACCGCGTCGATCCGCGTTGTGCTCATCACCATCGGATGCTGCCCTCCCACAGATAAATGAATCGCTATACATATACCTCGCGGTTGAGCGCCTTGCCAAGAACGATGTGAGGAGAACGATGAGCAGGACCACTGTGGTGACGGGAGCGGCGTCGGGGATCGGTGCCGCCACGGTCGCGGTACTCGAAGCGCGCGGCGACCGCGTGGTCGGCGTCGACGTGCGAGACGCGGAGGTCGTCGCCGACCTGTCGAGCCCCGCGGGACGCGACGCCATGGTCGAGCAGGTCACCGCTCTCACGCACGGCCGGGTGGACGGCGTGATCGCCAACGCGGGCGTGCTGGGTGACGACTCCGGCGCGATCGTGCGGGTCAACTACTTCGGCGCGGTGGCCACCCTCGCCGGTCTACGGCCGTTGCTCGCATCGAGCGATGCGCCGCGGGCGGCGGTGACAACCTCGACCGCGCTCCTCGGCAACTACGACGACGATCTCGTCGCGCTTTGCCTCGCCGGTGCCGAGGCCGACGCGATTGCCGCGGCCGAGGGCGGCGTGCATCCGGTGCGGGCGTACGCGTCCACCAAGCGCGCGCTCGCTCGGTGGCTCCGCCTCGCCAGCGTGTCGGCGGAGTGGGCGGGCGCCGGCATCGCGCTCAACGCGCTAGCGCCGGGCGTGGTCCGCACCGCGATGACCGAAGAGTTGCTCGCGGACGCGGCCACCTCGGACCTGCTGCTCGCGATTGTGCCGATGCCCTTGGGCGGGGTCGCGTCACCGGACGCCATCGCGGCCCTGCTCGCGTTCTTGACCAGCGCGGAGTTCGCCGCGGTGACGGGCCAGGTCGTGTTCGCCGACGGTGGCGGCGAATGCAGCCAGCGCGGCGACGACGTGTGGGGTTAGGGGCCCGCGGGAACGAGCACGTCCACCAGCTCCGCGATCCGCCGGGCCAGGTCAGCGCGCTTCGCGGGTACCGCCGACAGGTCGTCGAGGTGGCACAGCCCGAGCAGCAGCATGAACAGCGCCTTCACGGTGGCGTCGGGGGCGCGGTCGCCCTTCGGCAGAACCGCGCGTAGGGCGGTGGCCCAGGCGTCGTGCCATTCCGCCAGCAGCGCGGCGAGCTTGGGGTCGCGGTTGCTGGCGAGGTGTAGCTCAGCGAGCAGCCGGCGGGTCTGGGCGAGCTCGGGCTGGAGGTACGCGTTGGCGATGAGCTGCGCGGCACCGGCTCCGGCACCGGCGGGCAACACGTCGGTCACCCGTTCCAGCCCGCGGCGACCCGCGGCGTAGAGCAGCTCTTCGCGGCTGTCGTGGTAGTTGTAAATGGCCGCGGGCGTAAGCCCGGCCCGCCGCGCGATCTGGCTCACGGTGGCGCCGTCGAAGCCGAATTCCGCGCAGGTCGCGGCGGCGGCATCGAGCAGGCGCTCGCGCGTCTCTTCGCCATCGGCGTTTACCGGGCGGCCGCGCCGAGCGCGCGGTGGCGGCGAGGTGGGCGGTCGCGAGGTCGACGGCACGCTCGAACGCTAACCGGTTGCATATGAACGCTGCATCATTTATGTTCGCCGAGCGGCACGACTCCGGGGGGAACTTGGCCACTGCACCGACGAAGGCGACCCTGCTCGAACTTGACGAGATCCATTTCTCGTACGGCTCGGTCCCGGTGCTGTTCGGCGTCTCGTTCGCGGTGCAGCAAGGGGAGGTCCTCGGCCTGCTCGGCACCAACGGTGCCGGTAAGTCCACGGTCCTACGCGTTCTGTCCGGCCTCGACGCCCCTTCCTCGGGCACCGTGACCTTCGATGGCGAGGACGTCACCGGGACTCCGGCCGAGGTGTTGTGTCGACGCGGGATCTCGCTTGTCATGGGCGGCAAGGCAGTCTTTCCCGACCTCAGCGTGCGCGAGAACCTTGAGCTCGGCGGGTTCACGGTCGGCGCGGAGTTTGCGGACCGGATGGAACGCGAGCTCGACCGGTTCCCACAGCTGCGAGCGCGGCTCGGCAACGCGGCGGGCACGCTCTCGGGCGGCGAACAGCAACAACTCGCGATTGCCAAAGCGCTGCTCGTGAACCCACGCCTGCTGTGCATCGACGAGCTGTCCCTTGGCCTGGCGCCGGCGATCGTGGGTGAGCTCCTGGCGACGCTCCGCGACGTCAACGCGGATGGCGTGACGTGCGTGCTGGTCGAGCAGTCACTCAACCTGGCCGCGGAGGTATGCGGCCGCGCCGTGTTCCTCGAGAAGGGACAAGTGCGGTTCGAGGGAGACCCCCGCGAACTACTCGAGCGCGGCGACCTCGCCCGGGCCGTGTTCCTTGGTGGTGACAAAAGATGAGAAACCTGCCCGTCGTCGTGCTCCTGGGCGTCGCGAGCGGGTTGCAGATCGGGCTCCTCGCGATCGGCCTCGTGCTCGTCTTCCGGGCCAACCGCTTTATCAACCTCGCCCAGGGACAGATGGGGTCCATCGCCAGCGCCTCGCTGGCCGTGCTGGTGTTCCGCTTCGACGCCCCCTACTGGGTCGCCCTGCCCGTCGCGCTCGTGCTCGGCGCGGCCACCGGCGCCCTCGTCGAACGGCTCCTCATGTGGCGGCTGTTCGACAAGTCGCGCCTCGTTCTGCTCGTCGCGACCATCGGCATTTCGCAGATTGTTCTGCTGGTCGTGCTCGCGGGGCCCTTAAAGCCCGACGCGGCGCGCCTGACAACCGATGGCTTTCCGCAACCCTTCAAGATGCACTGGCGGGTCGGCAGCGCGGTGCTCACGTCGAGCCAGATTCTCACGCTGATCGTGGCGCCGATCATCGCGATCGCGCTCACCCAGCTGCTCGCCCGCACCCAGATGGGTCGCGCCATTCGCGGCGCGGCGTCAAACCCGGACGCGGCGCGCCTGTCGGGCATCTCGGTGCGGCGCGTGTCGCTCATCGTGTGGACGCTGGCCGGGCTCCTCTCGTCGATCGGCGCCGTGCTCTACGCGCCCACGCAACCAGCGGTCGGGTTCACCGACAGCGGGCCGGGTTTGCTGCTGCGTGGCCTCGCCGCCGCGCTGATTGCCGGGCTGTTCGACTTCAGGATCGCGGTGTTGGCTGGCGTCGCGATCGGCATCGTCGAGCAGGCGACGATCTTCTACACCGACGTCCCCGGTCTTACCGACGTGGTGCTCGCGCTCGTGCTGGCCGGCGCGCTGTTGTTGCGTTGGCGGGCGTTGGCCGACGCGAGCAGGGCCAATGACACGCTCGTTGTCGAGCGCTCGGTCGAGACGCTGCCCGAGGCAGTGCGCGACCGGTTCGTGGTGCGCCACGCGGGCCGGCTCGGCTGGCTCGCGCTGCTCGGGCTGGTCGCGGCGGCACCGCTGTTGCCGGGTCTGCAGACCCAGGAGCGGGCGGTGTTCCTGGTATTCATGGTCGCCTTCGCGATCACTGGCCTCGGCATCACGCTGCTCACGGGCTGGGCGGGGCAGGTGTCGCTCGGCTCGTTCGCCTTTCTTGGGGTTGGCGCCTACACGGCCACGCTTACCGACGGCCTCGGCCTGCCGGCGATGCTCCTGCTGTCGGGTCTGGCCGCGGCGGTAGCGAGCGTGCTCGTCGGCTCGGTCGCCATCCGGTCTCGCGGGCTGTTCCTAGGTGTGGTGACGCTGGCCTTTGCCTTCGCGGCCCGCAGCTGGCTCTTCCGTCAAGGCGTGTTCACCGACGACGCGTCGGCGATCGTCAGCATCCGCGCGCCGCACCTCTTCGGTCTTCGCATCACCACGGTGCGCGGCGTGTACCCCGTAGCCGTCGCGGTGCTCGGGCTGACGGTCCTGTCGTTGCGGTCCGTCCGCAACAGCTCGGTCGGTCGTGCGATCGTCGCCTCGCGGGACAACCCGGCGCTGGCCACGTCCCACGGCCTGCCCCCCGTGCGGGCCCGGCTCGCCGCGCTCGCGATCGCGGGATTCGTTACGGGGATGGCCGGCGCGCTGTGGGGGCTGGCCGCGGGCAGCTTCAGCTTCAGCGCGTTCGACCCGTCGATGTCGTTCGTTCTGCTGTCGCTCGTCATCGTCGGCGGGCTCGGCACCCTCCACGGTCCGATCCTCGGCACGATCGCGGTGTTCGCCTGGCCCTTTCTCGTGCACGATGCGAACACGCTGCCGATCCGCTCGTTCACGTCCGGTGCGTTGCTCCTGCTCACCCTGCTGTTCGTACCGGGCGGACTGGCCTCCGTCCTGGAGGACGCGCGCCGAGCGGTGGTGTCGCGCCTCGCTCGCGTCGGCGGAACCGACCCCCCAGGTTTTCGTGATGCTGGGTTCGCTATAGCGAACCCAGCATCACAAGAACCCGTACTGACGTCCGATCCGGATCGGCGGGTTGCGACGGACTCGCTCATCGTGCGCGGCGTGGGCGTGCGCTTCGGCGGCATCACCGCACTCGACGACGTCGACCTCGAGGTGCGCCCGGGCGAGATCGTGGGCCTCATCGGCGCGAACGGTGCGGGCAAGAGCACGCTGCTCGACGTCATCTCTGGTCACCGGCTGGCCGCGAGCGGTTCGGTCATGTTGGCGGGCGACGACGTCACTGCGCTCGGCCCGGAGGCCCGGCCCCATCGTGGGCTCAGCCGGACGTTCCAAGACGCCCGCCTCTATCCGGGCCTCACCGTGCTCGAGACGGTCATGGCCGCCGCCGACGCGGCGAGCCCGGGCGGCGTGGTGTCGGCCATGACGGGCAGTCCATGGCTGCGCATGAGTGAGCGCGAAAAGCTCGCGCGGGCCGAGTCCGTGCTCGAGGACTTCGGCCTCGCCGACCGCGCCGGCACGCTCGTGGGCGAACTGTCCACCGGAATGCGCAAGGTGTGCGACCTCGCCACCGTCGTCGCCGCCAGCCCGACCATCGTGCTGCTCGACGAGCCCACTGCGGGGCTCGCGCAGCGCGAGGCCGAAGCGTTCGCTCCGCTTTTGCGAGACCTGCGCGACCGCCACGGCGCCTCCGTGCTCGTGGTCGAACACGACATGCCGCTGTTGATGTCGCTCTGCGATCGCATCTACTGCCTGGAGTCCGGCCAGGTGATCGCCCACGGGTCACCCGCGGAAGTACGCGATGACCCGCGGGTGGTGTCGAGCTACCTCGGCGTCGACCGCGTCGCGGTGGACCGATCGGGCCGCGCGCGCCCGCGTGCATCGAAGGTGCGCAGCTGATGGCCCTGCCACAACTACGGCAGTGGGCGACGCGGGCCTCGACCTACGAGCGCACCGTCACCGCGCTCGCGCTCGCCGCCATCGTCGCGGTGCTGGCGGCCTCGATTGCCGTGCGGCCCGACGCGTTTGTGGACGGGCGCGCCGCCGCGAGCGACGGCCCTCCTTCGGCTTCGGCCTCGTCTCCCGTGGACGGTGACGCATCCTCGACCGACTCGTCCACCAACGGTCCCGGCGCGAGCGGCGCGGCGCCGGGCGTTACGGCGAAGGGCGGCCGCCCCGGGGGCGGCGGTGGACCCGCGGGCGGCGGACTTGCGGAGCGGGTCGCGTCGGATCGCGGCGTCACCAAGGACGCGATAACCGTCGGCTTCCTCCTCCAGAACCCGGCGGGGCTCAGCAGCACCGGCTTCTCCACCGGCCAGCGCGACGACGGCGACAAATACGTCCAGGCACTCGCAGCGTGGGCGAGTGCGAACGGCGGCGTCAACGGTCGGCGCATCAATCCGGTGCTGCGCCCCACCGATCCGACCAGCGTCGAGGACCAAGCGGCCGCGTGCCGGGCGATGGTCGACGATCACAAGGCGTTCGCGGTGGTCGACGTGGCCGCGATGCTCGACACGGCGTCGCTCGACTGCCTCACGAACAGCCACAAGGGCGACACCCCGCTCGTGCACTCGGTGATGTGGTCGCGCGACTGGCAACGACGATCGGGCGGAAACGAGGTCAGCTATCAGGCCGCCATCGACCGCATCAGCGTGACGTGGGCCCGCGACCTCGGCGCCATGCGCTGGTTCCCGAAGGGCGCCACGGTCGGCATCCTCGGCGACAAGTGTCCCGCCACCGAACCCACCATCGAGCGCGTGCTCAAGCCGGCGCTTCTGGCCCAGGGCGCCGGAAACGTCGTCATCGGAAGCCACGACTGCAACATCAGCGCCGTCGTCGGCGACCCGCCGAACATCGCCACACGGTTCCGGCTGGAAGGTGTCACGCACCTACTCATCGTCAGCAACTTCGCGGCCGCCCAGATCTTCATGAGCACGGCCAAGAGCCAGAACTACTTCCCGAAGTACTCGGCGTCGGACTGGTTCCTCAACACCAGCGACGCCACCACCACCGGCTTCCCGCCCGACGAGTTCGACGGCGCGGTCGGCATCGCCTCGGTCGGATCCAACCTGCGTCCGTCGGGTCAGGCCGCCTATGACGGATGGCAGCAGTGCTCGAAGATCGCGACCGACGCGGGGCTGGCTCCGATCCCGCCCGACAACGGCAGTTCAGCCGAACTGCTCGCGCTGTGCGACAACTTCCTCCTCTTCCTCGACGCCGTTCGCGCCGCCGGCATCAACCCGACCCGCGCCGGCTGGCGCACCGCGGTCACACAATTGGGCACGCGTTCGAGCGCGGTCTTCGGACCCAGCCGCTTCGCCCCTGACAAGCTCACGGGCTCCGACGTCGTCCACACGATCATCTGGCGGCGCGAGTGCAGCTGCTGGCGTTCCGTCAGCGGCTTGCGTCCCGCCGCCGCATGACCTCCACCACCCCAAGGAGTCCCATCGTGGACATCGCTTACGACCCCTTCGACGCCGCGCCCGCCGATGTGTACGGCCTGTACGAACAGCTACGGGCGCACGCGCCCGTCTACTGGGCTGCGAAGACCGAGACGTTCGTGTTCTCGCGCCACTCGGACGTCGCCTGGGCGCTGGGCGAGCCGAGCCTGTTCTCGTCGGACGCGATGCGCGGCGTGCTCATGGGGCAACCCACCGGGCATGGCCTCGAGCGACTTCCGCGCGAGGAAGCCCAGGGGATGCTCGTGTCGGTCGACCCGCCCGAATACAGCGAACTCCGTCGGATCGTGAACCGCGGGTTCACGCCACGGCGCATGCAGGAATGGGTCGCGCACATGGATGGCGTGGTGCAGGAGCTTCTGGCCCGGGCCGAGCCGGGCGCGCTGTTCGACGTGATCGGCGGCCTGGCCGCCCCGCTACCCGTCCGCGTGATCTGCGAGCTCGTCGGCGCGGACCCGGCCGAGGCCGATGATTTCCGGCGCTTCGCCGACGCGCTGACCAGCGTGATGAGCGGCAGCGCGCGGGAGAGCGGCTTGGGCGACGACGCGATGCTCGCCATGCTGCAGCTCTCGCAAAACCTCGGCGAACGCATCGATGCGCGGCAACTCGAGCCGAAGGAGGACTTGCTCACCGCGTTGGTGACGGCCCAGGACGAGGCCGTCTTGACGCGCGCCGAAGCGATCGGCTTCGCCGCGCTGCTGCTGTTTGCCGGCACGGAGACCACGACGAATCTCATCGGGAACGTGGTGCACGCGCTGCGCACTTACCCCGACGAGCTCGATCGCCTACGCGCCGATGGCACCCGCGCCCCCGCGGTGGTGGAAGAGACCCTGCGCTGGGAGTCGCCCGTGCAGTACGTGTTCCGTCGCACGACCCAACCCGTTACGCGCCACGGCGTGGAACTTCCCGTCGACAGCACGGTCACCCTGCTGCTCGGCTCAGCCAACCGCGATCCTCTGCGGTGGGGCGACGACGCCGACGTGTTCAACCCTGACCGCGAAACCGCCGGTCACGTGGCGCTCGGCTTCGGACCGCATTTCTGTCTCGGTGCGGCACTGGCCCGAGCCGAAACGCTGAGTTGTCTCCGCTACCTCGTGCCCAAGTTGAGCGCCGCGTCATGGCCCCCCGCCGATACCGGTCCGGACTGGGTCGACGCCATGCAGTTCCGCGGCCGCCACTCGCTGCCGATTTATCTCGCGGCGAGCTGAGCGCTAACGGGACAGGTCGTTGGCGGTCCAGAACCCCGGTTGGGGACGGGCCGCGCTCGCGCCGGCTGCGCCATACGACGCGAGGCGGGCGCGGTGGCTGTCTTCCAGCAACGCGATCGCGTCGAAGAACGCGGTGGGCCCGGCGGAGCGCAACACGGTGTCGCCCTCGCTCGGCCGCTTGGGCAGGCTCGGCGCGAGCAGCACGAAATTCACGTCACCGAGCCGACCCTTCGTTGCGCTCGCTTTACCGAGAGCCCGCCACACCGCGTCCATCTTCTGCAGGCCGGCGCGGTGGCTCGTGAACGGGCCAGGCACGTCGAAGTACCACGGCGTGCCGTGTGCATCCGTCGCGCGGAAGTTCAACACGAGGCCGGCTTTGGGAACGCGATAACTCTCGTCCGTGATCGTGAAGCCAGACTCCTCGAGGACCGATTTCGCCAGTCCGTCCGCGTTCTTGTCGTCGATGTCGTCCGGTACTTCGGGAAAGCGAATAGCGCGCTCGTACCTGTCGCGCGCAATCGCCACGTACTCGGGGTCGGTGTCGTAGCCGACGAAGCGCCGCCCCAACCGCTTGGCCGCCACGCCCGTCGAGCCGCTCCCGGCGAATGGGTCGAGCACCAGGTCGTTCTCGTAGGTGTAGAGCCGCATGAGCTGCTCGGGTAGCTCGGCGGGGAACGGCGCCGGGTGCCCGACCCGTTTGGCGCTCTCGGGTGGGATGGTCCACACGTCGAGAGTCAGGTTCATGAAGTCGTCGACGCCGACGCTGTTGACGTGGGGCAGGCCGGCCGCCGCCCGCTGTTTCACCGTAAGCGCGCGATCGAAGCGACCCTTGCTCGCGATCACGACGCGTTCGCTGATGTCGCGCAGTACGGGATTCGCGGCGCTGCGGAATGAGCCCCACGCACACGAGCCCGCGGCACCCTCACTCTTTTGCCAGATCAACTCGCCCCGCAACAACAGCCCGAGATCGTGTTCAAGGATGCGGATCACGTCGGCGGACAGGCTGCGATAGGGCTTGCGGCCGAGGTTCGCGACGTTCACGGCGATGCGTCCACCCGGCTCCAGCTTGCGCACGCACTCGGCGAACACATCGGTTAACAACGCGAGGAACTCGAGGTACGACCCGGGCACGCCTTCGCGCTGCAACTCTTCCTCGTACTGCTTGCCCGCGAAGTACGGGGGCGAGGTCACGACCAGCGCGACGGAGCCATCGCGCACGGCGTCCATCGAACGGGCGTCGCCGAGCACCACGGGTTCGGGGACGGGCATCGGCGGCAACACCGTGTCGTCCGTCGACACCTCGGGCACGCGGAAGCGGTCGTAGAAGGCCTGCGCGTCGTGGTTCTCGCGCTTACCGACGCCGAAGTTCGACGTCGTTGTCCCCTTGCGCGGTAACTCCACCCGAAGACTCTAGAAGCGCGGCGCGCGTACCGCGAGTTGGTTGACTACTACGCAATGCGTGGTACTGTGCACGGCATGGCAGGATCCACGAACGGGCACACGGCGGCGCCCGAGGCGACCACCCAGTTGCTCAAAGGCGTGCTCGACCTCGCGGTTGTCGCGGTGCTCCGCACCGGTGACGCGTACGGCTACGACGTCGTTCGTCGTCTGCGCGACGCGGGGCTTGGTGACGTTGGCGACGCGTCGGTGTACGGCACGCTGCGGCGCCTCTACAGCGCGGGGGCGTTGTCGAGCTACGTCGTCGCGTCAGAGGAAGGGCCGCACCGCAAGTACTACGGGTTAACGCCCGCGGGGCGTGAACGATTCGAGCGCGAGGCCGACACATGGCGAGCGTTCTCGGCAGCGATGGAGAGCCTCGTTCACGAGGCCGAGGAGGCGAAGTGAGCACAACCCACCAAGTCGATCTGGTTGAGGCGTACATCGCCGAGGTCCGCGAGCGTCTCGTCGGGGTTCCCGAGGAGGAACGCACTGAATTGCTCGACGATGTCACCGCGCACGTCCGCGAGGTCGCAGACGAACACGGCGCCGATCAATTGCGCGACCGTCTCGGTTCGCCGCAGCAGTTCGGCGACGAACTCCGCACGTCGGCCGGCTTCACTCCGGCGGACGCGGAGAGCTCGGGCCCGTCTATCACGGCGCGGTTTGATCGCCAGTGGGCGGCGCTGCGTGCAACCCCGCCGGGGAAGTGGGTTGAGCAGGAGTGGCCGCGTCTCGAGCCGGCCTGGTGGTTGCTGCGCGGCGCCGCGCTCGTCTCGCTCGCGATGTCCCTGTCAGAACCGAACGCGGGGCTGATCCCGCGCATCGGCGACGGGCGGATGCTCGGGTTGCTCGCGGTTGCCGCGGGCGCGGTCACGTCGTACATCCTGGGTTCACGGCGTCCGGCGAACCAGTCACGCCGCGTGCATCGCGCCCGCATTGCCGGTGAGGTCGCGCTCGCGTTCTTCGCGGTGGTGTTCCTGGCTCAGGCGTCTGACAGCCACGTCGTCTATTACGACTCGAGCAACGGGTCGCAACCCGATGCCTGCCTGCGCGACTCCGCCGGCCGAGCCATCGGCAACCTTTTTGCGTTCGACGCGACCGGCAAGGCCATCCCGCAGGTCTTCCTCACCGACCAAGCCGGGCGGGCCATCGACAATCTGTGTCCTGATCAGGCCGACTCCGAAAATCCGAACGGGCCGGCCAAGACCACCTACGCCCGGGATGTGAATGGTGCGCCCGTCTACAACGTCTTCCCGCGGGCACAACAGCGTGCGACGTCCGTCGACCCGAACACGGGCGAGGTCACGGGAACCTCGCCGGTGCCCGCGCCCGCCGTCGTACTGCCCCAGCTCGCGCCGGACGGCGCCCCGCCGTTCGCGACCACGACCACGGCGGTGCCAGCGCAGCCGTAGCTTTGGACCCATGACGTATTCGCTGGTCGTGCGCGACGCGGGCACCGGTCAATTCGGCGTGGCGGTGCAATCGCACTTCTTCTCGGTCGGCTCGATCGTGCCCTGGGCGCAGCCCGGCGTCGGCGCCGTGGCCACTCAGGCAATGGCCGAGATCTCGTACGGCCCGAACGCGCTCGACTTACTCACGGGCGGCGCGTCCGCTTCGGACGCGCTCGCGCAGTTGATCGCCGCGGACGAAGGTGCCGCGCAGCGCCAGGTTGCGATCGTCGACGCGGAAGGCCGCGCGGCGGCGCACACGGGTGAGCGTTGCATCGCGTACGCCAGCCACATCGTGGGGGACGGGTGGACCGTCGAAGCGAACATGATGCGACGCGAGGGCGTGCCCGAAGCGATGGCCGCCGCTCTGACTGCCGGGGGCGATGAACCGCTCGCGGATCGCATGCTGGCCGCGCTCGATGCGGCCGAGGCCGCGGGTGGCGACGTGCGGGGCAAGCAGTCGGTCGCGATGTTGATCGTGCCCGACGAAGGCGAGCCGTGGCGCCGCTTGCTTGATCTGCGTGTCGAGGACCACGCCGATCCTCTCGGCGAGATGCGTCGGTTGCTCGGGCTCCACAAGGCGTACCGCGAGGGCGGCGATCAGAGCGTCTTGGGCGACAACTTCGAGCTGCGGTTTTGGTTGATGGTGGGCGCGGCGATGAACGGCGACATCGACCAGGCGCGCGCGATGCTCGCCGAAGCGTCGAAGACCGAACCGGGCTGGGCCGAACTCATACAACGGCTGCCGGCTGCGGGCATGTGGCCCGACGGCGAAGAAACCATCGCCCGACTACTGGCGTGAGACGCGTCGTCGTGGCGGTCGTGCTCCTGTTCAGCGCGGTCGCGAGCGCGTGCACGACCGCCGATCGCTATGCGCCAAAGTTCGGTGCCGCGCAGCGGTTGTCGTCGACGGGTGGCGTGACCGCTTTAGCGCTGGACGGCACGGACGTGTACTTCGCGGCGGGCGGCGACGTCTTTCGCGTGAACAGCCGGCAGCCGGCACAAACGGTGCGGATCGCCGGCATCAGCGCCGAATCATTGGCGGTCTTTCGCGGCCGGCTGTACGCATCGTGGACGGATCCGGCCGAACTCGTACACGTCGTCCGCGTCTCGAACGGAGTGCCCACTTTGATTTGGCTGGGGAGGAGCCTCGCGCCGACCAGTCACATCGACTTCGACCCTGACGGCCGTCTCTATGTGTCGATGGGGGACGTCCTCGAACAGATCGACCGGGGTGGCAAGGAGGGGCAAGTCGCCAAGAAGGTCACCGACGGTTGGGTCGATGCCTACGCCTTCGACGTGGATGAGCACAACCGCGTGTGGGTCGTAGATCAGCCAGGTGCGGATGGCAAAGCCTTCGTCGCCCGCGGTCGGGAACGCGACCACGCCAAGCGGCGGCGTTTCGCGACCGCGCTACCCGCAGGATCCACTCCGTCGGCCGTCGCGACCCGTGTGGACGAGGCGCTCGTGTGCCGGTCCTCGACGCACGATGTGTTCCGCCTCCACATCGGTCTCGACAACACCGCCCGTCGACGAAACGTCGTAAAGGGTCTGGTCTGCGACGGTGCGATCGCCACGATGGCCGACGGTTCGGTGGTCACCGCGACCCACGACGCGATCCTTCGCTACGGTGCGCGCTGATGACAGTCACCCTTGACGCGGCCGCGGTCAACGAGCACGCCAAGCGCGTGGCCGAGGACGGCTACACGATTGTGGAGAACGCGATCGCCCCCGACTTGATCGAGGCGATCGCTGACGACCTCGCTCGCCTTGAGCGTGAACTCAACACGCAGCCCGCGGCGAACAGCTTCGAAGGCGCGAACACACTGCGCGTCTACAACCTGTTGAAGTACGGCAAGGTCTGGGAACAGATCCCCGTGCACCCGAACGTCTTGCCGATTGTCGAGAAGGTGCTCGACCCGGGATGTCTCATCTCGTCCTTGTCGTCGATCAACATTGGATCCGGCGAAACCGCGCAACCGATCCACGCCGACGACCAACTGATTCCGATCCCCAAGCCGCACCCGCCGACCGTGTGCAACTCGATGTGGGCGATCACCGACTTCACCGAGGCGAACGGCGCCACCCGACTCATGCCCGGCACCCACCTTTATGACCACAGCCCGCGCTATGACCAGCCGTACGAGTCGATCCCGGCCGAGATGGCGAAGGGCTCGGTGCTGGTGTGGCACGGCTCGATGTGGCACGGCGGCGGCGCCAACCAAACCGACCAACGCCGCATCGGCATCGCGATGAACTACTGCGCGGGCTACATCCGTCAACAAGAAAACCAGCAACTCGGGTTGCCTCCGTCACTGGTGCAGACCTTCGAACCGCGGCTGCAACAGCTCGTCGGCTACGGCATATACACCGGGCTCATCGGCCACATCGACAAGCAGACGCCGGCCACCGCGTTGTTCGGCGACGCCGGCGACCAGATGTTGTGGGACGCCATATGAGTGTCCTTGAAGACTGGAAGGCGCGCGGGTCGTTCGCGGACGGCGAGCACGGCGAGGTGTTCTACGTCGACGTTCCCGCCGTGGAGGACGCGGGCCTCGACCCGATCCTGATCGTCCACGGCTACCCGTCGTGTTCCTATGACTGGTCCGCGTGTCTGCCGACGTTGAGCGCGCGGCGCCGGGTTGTGCTGATGGACCTGCCCGGCTTTGGCCTGTCGGCCAAGCCCGACCTGCGCTACTCGATCAGGCTCTACGCGGATGCGGTTGAGGCGGTCGTGTGCGAAGCCGCGTTGACGCGCGTCGCGCTGGTAACCCACGACATGGGCGACACAGTGGGCGGCGAGTTGCTCGCCCGCGACCTCGAAGGTGAGTTGTCGTTCGCGGTAAGCGAGCGCGTCCTAACGAACGGGTCGATCTACATCGACATGGCCCAGCTCACCGGGGGCCAACAGTTTCTCCTCGCGTGTGAGGACGAGTTGCTGCCGCCCGAGTCCGGCGGTGACGGGTCCGCATTCCGCGGTTCGCTCGCGGCGATCTGCTCGCCCGACCATCAGCCCAGCGAGGACGACCTCGACGCCCTCTGGCAATTCATGACCTACAACGACGGCCACCGCTTGCTCGCCCGCACGATTCGCTACATCGAGGACCGCCGCGCCGAAGAGGCGCGTTTCACCGGCGCGATCGAGAAGCACCCGTCGCCCCTGGGAATCGTCTGGGGCGCGCTCGACCCGGTCGCGGTGTACCCGATGACCGCGAAGTTGTTGGCCGCTCGCGAAGACGCGCGCCGCATCACCCTCGAAGACGTGGGGCACTTCCCGATGCTCGAGGAGGCACAGCGCACCGCCGACGCAATAGTGGCGTTGCTCGCGTGAGAGTCGACCTCATCGACGGGACCTACGAACTGTTTCGCCACTTCTACGGCCAGCGGGACGAGAACACGCGCACCGGCACGGCGGCGGTGCGCGGTGTGTTGTCGACGGTGCTGCAAACGATCGAGGGTGGCGCGAGCCATGTTGGTGTCGCGACCGACCACGTGATCGAAAGCTTTCGTAACCGCATGTGGACGGGCTACAAGACGAGTGCGGGCATGGACCCCGCGCTGCTCGCCGTGTTCCCGCTGCTCGAAGAAGCCCTGGTGGCCATGGGCGTGCGCACGTACGCGATGGTCGAACTCGAAGCGGACGACGCGCTCGCGACGGTGGCGGCCGTGTGCGCAGAACACGATGAGGTGGAACAGGTCCGCATCTGGACACCCGACAAAGATCTTGGTCAATGCGTGCGTGAAGACGAGCGGGTCGTGCAGATCGACCGTCGCGCCAACAAGTTGATCAACGCGGACGCGGTCCGCGAGAAGTTCGGCGTCGACCCCGCGTCGATCCCCGACTTCCTCGCGCTCGTTGGCGACAGCGCCGACGGCTTTCCCGGCTTACCGGGGTTCGGGGCGAAGACGGCGGCGGTCCTGCTCAAGCTCTACAAGCACATCGAGAACATCCCTGACGCGCCCGGTCAGTGGGAAGTCACCGTGCGCGGTGGCGGCACGCTCGCGGCGACCTTGGCGGAGAACCGGGACTTGGTTGCGCTGTTCAAGGAACTCGCGACCCTCCGCATCGATCCGTCGATCATCGATGGCGTCGACGACCTCGCGTGGACCGGCCCTACGGCTGACTTCGCCGTGGTCAGTAAACAGTTCGACGGCGAGTTCGTGGCCAACCGGGCCGCCGCATTGGCGAGTTAGAACAGCAGCGCGAGCGACGCGGGCAAGCAGGTCGCTCCTGGCAACGCCGCGAACGCGGCGACGCCGGGCCGTAGGGCGGCGGCGAGTTGCGCCTCGCCCGCGAGCACCTGCGGACGCGCCGGCGCGTACAGCGAGCTGATCGCGTCATAGCCCTGGTTCTCGAGCGGTCGCATCACCGAGACCACTTGGTCGACAGGCAACGAGTCGAGTTGGCTACCGCCCGCGATGAGCATCGGGCCGAACAGGGGAAAGGCCGGCTCGAACGCGGGGACCATTGCGAACGCTTCGGGCGAGAACGGCCCAAACAGCGGGATGATCGACACGAGGTTGGCCAACCCCGCCTGCTCAGTGGGCACGGCGAGGCCCAGTTCACACGGCGCGAGCGCCGCGGGCGCGCCGGGCGGTGGCGTCGATGGAGACGGCCCGGCCGAGGGTGAGGGCGCCGGTGTTGACGCGCCTGGCGAGGCCGCAGGCGCGTCGATCGCGACGCCAGCTACCTCGGTTGAGGTCGCGATCGGCGCCGCGAGGCGCGGTGTCACCAACGACAGCGACGAGTTTGGAATCGGCACGCCAGCGCGGCCTGGCTCGTACGCACGGGCCAGCAACGCGAACGCGGCGAGCGCGACAAACGCGGCGACAACAACGACGAGCGCGACCGAGCGGGCGCGGCGCGACGCGATCACTTGGCTGTCTCCATTGTCTTCAGCCGCAGACCGACGTTGTTGCAGGCCTCGCACACTTCTTCGGGGATCACGCCGAACCGCATGAGCACGGCAAACACTTTGCAGCCCAAGCAGTAGCCCGCGAAGGCTTCGAGCGAGGCGGCGACGATCAGCAACCCGAGCACCACCTGCGCTGCGAACCAGTGGCCCGTCAGCATGAGAATGAAGGCGCTGCCGGAGAACGCGACGCCCATGCCTTGCGCGAAACGCTTCGGCGGTCCGGCCACCAGCTTCTCCTTGAACGGCAGCCGCGGGGTGATCTGCCGCGTAACGAGTTGGCCGAGCGGGCTCAGTTTCGGCCCGGTCAACACGCGGGCGATGAAGCCGTAGAAAAGGATGGGCAGTATCCACTTCGCGTCGAAGAGCACGGCGGCCACCGCCATGAGCCACACGCCGGTCGCGACGAGGCGGGCCGACACTTCGTTGACAGGGTTCGGGAAACCAATGAGGTCGTTCATGACACCGTCCTTCGAGCGGTCGCGGGATAAGAGAAACGCCAGGCCGAGCACAAGGATTCCTGGCACCACGAAGAACCACGGGAACAGCCAGAACGGCGGCAGCGCGACCACCGCGTTGTAGTTGTCGAGGTTGTCCGCCATCGCCGCGATCATCGGCGCCATCTCACCGGACTGGATCGGCCATTCGTCACTCAGCGCCGTGGCCGCGGGCATCGCCTGGCCCCGGGCCGCGGCCGCGGGCACAAGCTTGTTGCGCAGGTCGCCTTCGGCCAGCCCGATCGTGAGGAAGTACCCCTGGATTCGCCTGATCTTGGCCGGCTGCATCAACGGCTTGAAGTCGTCGATCATCGCGGCGCCGCCCGGCGCGCGCGTGAACATCTGGAACACCGCCGGCGCGGCGATGAGGCCGATGCCCAGCGCGGTGAGCGCAATGACGCGCCCGCGGCGCGGGGCCTTTGACCGGTCGCTGTCCTTGACCAAGCTCCATCCGGCGGCGCCGGCAATCATCACGCCGGGCAACACGAAGAACCACGGAAACAAGACAAACGGCGGCAGCGCGGCGATGCCGCGAAACTTCGGGATGTCGGCGCGCATCGTCGTGAGCATCTCGCCCATGTCGTCGTTGATGCCGGGCCAGTCGCGGTTGAGCGCGGCCACACCGGGATACGACGCGGCGGCCGCGGGACTTCCGAGCACGCGGGTCGACTCGGTGTTCGCCGCGCTGATGTCATCGAGGAACTTGGAGAAGCTGTCAATCTTCGCCGGGCGCATGTACGGCTTGAACCCCTCGATCATGTCGCCACCCTTGGGTGCGCGCGTGAACATCTGGAATCCGACCGGCGCGAGCGCGAGGCCGATCCCGATGGCGAGCGCGGCGGCCTGCGGACCCCGTCGCTTTTTGGTCGGAGGTGGCGTCACCTTCGGTTCGTCTGCCGGCGCGGGCGGTTCATCGTCGCCCTCGTCGCGGAACGCGGCCGTGGGCGAGAGCAGCGCGACGGACGCCAGCACGCCGGTCAGCGCGGTCACGACGATGAGCCAAGCCGGAGGCCGCCATCCCTTGCGGCTGACCGCGCCGATGGCCTGCTGCCCGCCGGTCGCGGGAGGCAGCGTCGTCGGCGCGTCAATCTGTTCGCCGGCAACCGCGGTCGGCAAAGTCGTGGCGGTCGCCGCCTTGGCGCTGCCGCCGCCGACCGCGGCCTTGGTTCCGGTCGCGGTCGCTCCCGACGAAGCGGCCGCCGGGCTGCCCGTGGGACGGAACACGCCCTCGAGGTGCCACGTGCCGGTGAAGTCGTTGAACGGTCCGCCGACCACGGTGCTGGCCCACTCGAGCACGAAGGCTCCGGTGGACGCGTCGAGCGTGCCGTGCGCCACCGTGGTGAGGCCCGGCTTCGAGCCGTCGGGTTTGGGCGCGCCCTGGTTGAAGTACTGCTTGTTCCAACTCGCGGACCACGCGCGCAGGTCGCCGCTCAGCGCGCCCGACCCATCTGCGCTCAGTGACAGCGCGGGGACCTCTCTGCCGCTTTGCAGATCCTTCGGGTCGGTGGACAGGCCGAACTTCACGCCGAAGAACGTCGCCGGTGCCGCGATGCGCGTCGCCTGGCTGTTGCCCGATGCGTCGAAGACCGGGCTGGGCGCGGGCTGGTAAGCGCCGGTGACGAAGCCGCCGTCCGAACCCGGCGACAGCAACGTGAATGTCTGGTCCGAGCACGTCGAGTCCCCGTTGGCCACGAAGGGGCCGTTCGCGATCGATCCGCTCGGCTGCACCATGCGGAAGTAGCTGCCGGTGCCGGTGCCGCTCGGGCACGCGCCGGCCTTCAACGCGAAGGTGCCCACCAGCCCAGAGTCGGCGGTGGCGCTAGGCGCTACGGCCAGACCGAGGGCGCCGAACCAGGCCAGGGCGAGGGCGAGCAGCACCCGGCGACGCAATTGTTGACTAAACACATAAGAATTATATGGATTGGGCCAGAGCCAGTTGCAACTGCGGTGCGTTCACCGCCGCTTCGAGCCGTTCCAGATAGGCCTCGCGCTTGATGTTTACGCAGCCCAGCGTAGCTAGATGGCGTGTTTGCCACTGACAGTCGAGCAGCGTGCCACCGCCCGCTTCGAGCATCTCGACCAGGGTACACAAGGCCACTTTTGACGCGTCCGTGCGCCAGTGGAACATCGATTCACCGGCGAACAGACCGCCGATCGCGACCCCGTACAGCCCACCGGCGAGTTCGCCGGTGTCGACCGACCACGCTTCGACGGAGTGGGCCCAGCCCAGGGCGTGGAGGTCGGTGTAGGCGGTTGCGATCGCGTCGTTGATCCAGGCGCCGTCGCGGCGCGGGTCAGCGCACGCGCGCACCACCTCGATGAAGGAAGTGTCGACGCGGATCTCGAAACGCTTGCGCGCCTTGTGCAGCGATCGACTTACCAGCAGGCCGTCCAGGGGGATCACGCCACGCGGGTCGGGTGACCACCAGCCGATATCGAGCGTGTCGCCGTCGCCGATCGGCATCGGGAACAGACCGCGGCGGTAGGCGGTGACGAGCGTGGCCGGATCCAGGTCGGCGCCCACCCCGGCCAGGCCGACATGATCGGCGTCGCGCGGGTCAGGCAGGACCCATCGACACTCGCCAGGGTCAACGGGACGTTCGCCTTCGGAAATCACGCTCCTATCTTCTAGCCTGCACGCCTATGGACCATCCCATGTCGGAGCGCCTGGCCGATCTCGCGGCCCGCAAAGAAGCGGCGCGTGTCCCCGGCGAGCAGCGCCAGATCGAACGCCAGCACAACAAAGGCAAGATGACGGCGCGCGAGCGCGTCGAGTACCTGCTCGACGCCGACTCGTTCCAAGAACTCGACATGCTCGCCCGCCATCGCGCGACCGGCATGGGTATCGAAAACACCCGGCCCTACACCGACGGCGTGATCACGGGCTTCGGCACGATCGACGGCCGCCGCGTGTGTGTCTTCTCGCAGGACTTCACGCTGTTCGGCGGCGCCCTCGGCGAAGTGTTCGCCGAGAAGATCCACAAGATCATGGATCTCGCCGCTTCGGTCGGGGTGCCGATGATCGGCATCAACGACGGCGCGGGCGCACGAATCCAAGAAGGCGTCGTCTCGCTCGCAATGTACGGCGGCATCTTCCACCGCAACGTGAAGTCGTCCGGTGTGATCCCGCAGATTTCGGTGATCATGGGTCCGTGCGCGGGCGGCGCGGTGTACAGCCCCGCGATGACCGACTTCATTTTCATGGTCAACGGCACGTCGCACATGGCCATCACCGGCCCGGACGTAGTCAAGGCGGTCACGGGCGAGGACGTCACGCTCGAAGAACTTGGTGGCGCGATGAGCCACGCCACCAAGTCCGGGGTGGCGTGCTTCGTCACGCCCGACGAGAAGGCGTGCCTCGATCAGGTGCGATACCTGCTGTCGTTCCTGCCGACGAACAACCTCGAAGAGCCGCCGTTCTTCGCACCCGGCGACGCCCCCGACCGCATGTGTCCTGAACTCGTCGACATCCTGCCGCCGAACTCGAACCAGCCCTACGACATGAAGAAGATCATCTCGACTGTCGTCGACGACGGCGAGTTCTTCGAGTACCACGCGAACTGGGCGAAGAACATCGTGTGTGGTTACGCGCGCGTCGACGGCAACGTCATCGGTGTCGTCGGCAACCAGCCGCAGATGATGGCGGGCGTGCTCGACATTGAGTCGTCGGAAAAAGCGGCGCGTTTTGTTCGCACCTGTGACGCGTTCAACGTCCCGCTGGTCACCTTCGTCGATGTGCCCGGCTTCCTGCCCGGCACCGAGCAGGAGTACGGCGGCATCATCCGCCACGGCGCCAAGCTGCTCTATGCGTACTGCGAGGCCACCGTGCCCCGAGTGCAGATCGTCACCCGCAAGGCGTACGGCGGCGCGTACGTAGTCATGAACTCGAAGTCGATTGGCTGCGACCTCGCGTACGCCTGGCCATCCGCTGAGTTCGCGGTGATGGGCCCGTCCGGCGCGGTCGAGTTGCTGTATCGCCGCGAGCTCGCCGCCTCTGAAGATCCCGTTGCGCGCAAGGCCGAACTCGTCGACGAGTACGTCGAGAACTACGTGAACCCGTACGGCGCCGCAGAGCGTGGTTACGTCGACGACGTCATCGACCCGGCCGAGACCCGCATCGTCCTGTGCCGAGCGCTCGCGCTGCTCCGCAGCAAGAAGGAAGAGTTGCCCAAGCGCAAGCACGGGAACGTTCCGCTATGAGCGAGCCGAAGGCGAGCGACCAAAAAGGACTGCGCCTGGCATTACTCGCGCCGAAGGCGCCTCAGTGATGCCAGGCACTCCGCCGCCCGATGACGTGATGGCCGTGATCGTGGCCGCCGTCGACGCGGTGTGGCCGCGCGCGGTCGTCGTCGACTCCCGCGCTCGCACGAACGACGACAGCGACTCGCCGTCGTGGCGATTCAGCGGCCGTACCTGGGGCCCCCGCCCCGCCGCCAACCGCTCCCGCCCGACGTTTTAACCGCGTTCTGCGCCACGAAAAGGTTGCTATCAGGCCGGTTTTGCCGTCACTGCACGACCGTTTGGTGGCGCAAAACGTGAGATGGATGTCGCCGGTAGGTTGGCGGGTATGCCTCCTGAACTGACCACGGTGTCTGAGCACTCGGCGGTCGTGTTCGACGGCACGACCGTGCATCGCTACGACGGGCTCACCCCCGACACGCCCTTCGAGTTCAACGGCGTATCCGGTCGCACCCTGGCCCGGCCCTCGGGTGAGCTGCTGTGTCGTGTTGCGACCGTGAACGACGTGCACTTCGGGGAAACCGAGTGCGGGGTGATCGAGGGCATGGACATCGGGCCGGTGCTGTCCGCCGACGAGGGCGAGCCGCCCTATCCCGAAACGATGAACGTGGCCGCAGCCGCGGAGATCAAGGCGATCGACCCCGCCGCCGTCATCGCCAAAGGCGACCTCACGACGCGCGGTATCCAGGACGAGTACCAGCAGTTCCTCGACTGCTACGGCACGGCATTCGGCGACAAGCTGCACCACATCCGCGGCAACCACGACGGCTACTACGGCGAGACGTTCGCGGCGGAAGGGCCGATCGAGGTGTGGCTGCCAGGCGTCACGCTCGCAGTGCTCGACACCGTGATCCCGAAACACACGCCCGGCCAAATCACCGACGACACCGCCGCGTGGCTCGACGAACTCGCAGCGCGCACCAGCCAACCGGTCCTCGTGTTCGGGCACCACCATGTGTGGTCGCCGACGAGCAAGAAGCGCGAGCCGACCTATTTCGGTATCAACCCCGATGATTCGGAAAAGCTCATCGACGTGTTCGTTCGCCGTCCCAACTTGGCCGGCTACTTCGCGGGCCACACCCATCGCAATCGCGTGCGCCTGATGCCGTCGACGGGACAAGTTCCCTGGGTCGAGGTCTCGGCCACGAAGGACTTTCCCGGTGCGTGGGCGGAGTACCGCGTGTTCGAGGGTGGAATCCTTCAAGTGATGCACCGCATCAGCGCGCCGGCGGCACTCGACTGGACCGAGCGCACACGAGCAATGTTCGGCGGTATGTACCCCGAGTACTCCTTCGGGCAAATGAAGGATCGCTGCTTCACGGTGGTCTAACAACACCGCTTTTAGGGCGGTTTTGCCGGCAAAGGGCAAAGGCCTCGAGGTTCGCGAGATAGGCGTACACGCGGCGTTGGCCCTGCGTGGCGCCAACCGTTTCGAGCGATCGCCACCGCCTGGTTGCGCTCGACGGCGTACGCGGCTTGGCCATTCTCATGGTGTTGGTGTTTCACCTAACCAACGCCGCGAGCTCGAACCGGGTCGCGCAGTCCATCACCCGCGTCACGGGGGGCGGGGTGGCTCGGGGTCGAGTTGTTCTTTGCCCTGTCCGCCTTCCTCATCACTTCACAACTCGCGAAGCGCCCAACTGCCCGTGAGTACACCGAGCGCCGCGTGCGTCGCATCGTGCCGATGTACGTGCTCGTGCTGGTGCTGTTCTTAGTGGTCGCACCGCTCGCGGCGGAGTTGATGCGCGGCGCGAACATCGACAACCGCTTCGTCCAGGCCATTCCGAAGACCGATGGGGTCAACGGCGTGCAATGGGTCTTTGTCGTGTTCGGTCAGAACCTCACGATGTTTGCGCGCAACGCGTTCCTGCATCCGTCCCTCGGGGTGACCTGGTCACTCGCCGTCGAGGTCCAGTTCTACGTGGCGTGGTTCTTCCTGATGCGCCGCAGTGATTCGACGGTTCGTCGCGTGGCGGCGGCTGCGATCGTGTTCGGTCCGGTGTTTCGCGCCGCGTTGGCGGTGGGCGGCGTGAGTGTCACCCGCATCTACGTGCTGCCGCTGTCACACGCCGATCTCTTCGGGTGGGGCACGTTGCTCGCGCTTTGGTACCGCAACGGCACGTCGGTCGGGTGGCTGAAGTCGAAGCTCACGATCATCACCAGCGCGCTCGCGTTTGGGGGTTGGCTAGTTCTGGCCGATCGGCCCACCGGGCAGACAGGCATGACGCCCGGGCAACTTTCGGTCGGCATCACGATTGCTGCGCTCGCCATCGCCGCCTGTGTGCATCGCGTGTTGACTGACGGTGGCGCACTGGACCGGGTCCTCCGGGCGCCGGCTCTCACTTTTCTCGGCGCGATCAGCTACAGCCTGTACCTGACACACACGGCGGTGGAGCACGTGTTCCGGCGGCTCGTGATTCCGCACACGGGGTTGGAGCCGTTCATCCGACACCACGAACTCGCGGGGCAGTTACTGATCTTCGGGCTCGTGGGAGCGGTTTCGATCGCGGTTGCGATGGTCACCTACAAACTGGTTGAGCAGCGCTACGCCGGGTCGAAGATCACGACCGGAATCTCGCGGTCGGTCTTCTCCTGGTATCCCGCGTAGCCCTTGTAGGCCGCGGTCACGCGGGGCCACAGCTCAGCCCGTTCCGCGGGCGTCGCAGTGCGGGCGACCATGTTGGTGGTCTTGCCGTCACGCGTGATCAGCACGTTCGGATCCGCCTGCAGGTTCAGGTACCACTGCGGGTGCTTCGGTCCCCCGCCGTACGACGCGATCAACACGACTGTGTCACCGTCGACGATCGGCGCGGTCAGCATCGACTGACGCTTCTCGCCGGTCTTGCGCCCGGTCGTCGTGAGCACGACGGCAGGCATACCGCCGATCTTGCCGCCCACCTTGCCTTTGGTGAGCGTGAAGACGCTGCGATGCAGGAGGTTGACGACTTTGGCGGCGGGGTCGCGACGATCGGCCATGGCCGCAGAATCTATGCGGCGCTGCCGGCGCGATACGCGGCCACGATGTCGGCGACGTCGCCCATCATCTCGGCCAGCGCGTAATCCTTCGGCGTGTACACCGCGGTAACGCCGCCATCGATCAGCTTGCGCGCGTCTTCGTCCGGGATGATCCCCCCGACGATGACGGGCGCGTCAACACCGGCGGCGCGCACCAAGCGGATCACTTCGGGCACCAGTTCGAGGTGGCCGCCCGACAGGATCGACAGCCCGATCACGTCCACGTCTTCGTCGCGGGCGGCGTCGGCGATCTGCTGCGGCGTGAGGCGAATGCCCTGATAGATCACTTCGAAGCCGGCATCGCGCGCGGCGACCGCGACCTGCTCGGCGCCGTTCGAGTGCCCGTCCAGTCCCGGCTTGGCCACGAGGAACCGCGGCGGCCCACCGATCAACGCGTTGACCTTGGCCAAGGTCGGCCCCATCTCCGCACCCCGGCCTCCGACCGCGCCGCTGACTCCGGTGGGCGCGCGGTACTCGCCGAACACGGAACGCAACGCTTCGGCCCACTCGCCCGTGGTCCCGCCGGCATGGGCGAGTGCGATCGTGGCGGGCATCACGTTCTCATCGGTACCGGCCACGCGGCGTAACTCGGCCAGCGCCGCGTTCACCGCCGCGCTGTCGCGCGACGCGCGCCATTCCTTCAACTCTTCCTTCGCTGCGACTTCGACGGCCGGATCGACCTTGAGGATCGCGCCCTCGCCACCGAGCGGCGACACCGCGGTCTCCTGGAAGCAGTTGACGCCGACGACTTGCTGCTCGCCGACCTCGATGCGCCGGGCCCGCGCGGCCTGCGAGCGCACGAGCCGCGACTTCAACTCTTCGATGGCCTCGAACGCGCCGCCCAACGCCTGGATCTCGTCGAACTCGGCGAACGCCGCGTCCACCAACTCCGCGGTGCGCGCTTCGATCACGTGCGAGCCCGTGAAGATGTCGTCGTACTCGAGCAGGTCCGTCTCGAACGCGAGCACCTGCTGCATGCGCAACGCCCACTGCTGATCCCACGGGCGGGGCAGGCCGAGCGCTTCGTTCCACGCCGGCAACTGCAAGGAACGGGTGCGGGCGTCCTTCGACAGCGTGACGCCCAGCATCTCCAACACGATGCGCTGCACGTTGTTCTCGGGTTGCGCTTCGGTGAGACCCAGCGAGTTGACCTGCACCGCGTAACGGAACCGACGCGCCTTGGCGTCGGTGACGCCGTAGCGCTCCGAACAGATGCGATCCCACATGATGCCGAAGGCGCGCATCTTGCAGACCTCCTCCACGAACCGGATGCCCGCGTTCACAAAGAACGAAATGCGCTCGACGACCTTCGGCAGTTCGTCGGGTGCGACCTGCCCCGAGTCGCGCACGCCGTCCAACACGCCGACCGCGGTGGCCATGGTGAAGGCGAGTTCCTGCACCGGCGTCGCGCCGGCTTCTTGCAGGTGGTAGCTGCAGACGTTGATCGGATTCCAGCGGGGTACGTGGTTCACCGTGTAGGCGATGGTGTCGACGGTGAGCCGCCGCGACGCCTCGGGCGGGAAGATGTACGTGCCGCGGGACAGGTACTCCTTGATGATGTCGTTCTGCGTCGTGCCGCCGAGGACCGACGGGTCGATGCCGCGGTTCTCGGCGTTCGCGATGTACAACGCGAGCAGCCACGAGGCCGGGGCGTTGATCGTCATCGATGTCGTCAATTCGTCAACGGGGATCTGATCGAACAGCTGCGCGACGTGACCCAGGTGCACGACGGGCACGCCGACCTTGCCGACCTCACCCGCCGCCTGCGGCGCGTCGGGGTCGTAACCGGTCTGGGTTGGCAGATCGAAGGCGACCGACAGGCCGGTCTGTCCCTTGGCCAAATTGGTCCGGTACAGCTCGTTCGACGCCTTCGCCGTCGAGTGTCCGGAGTAGGTGCGCATGACCCAGGGGCGATCCGCCATACCCATATGGTCGCATTCTCGTTACCATGTCGTCACATGGGTGGTTCGATGCTTCTTCGCTTGCTTGGGGTGGTCGCATTTGCCGCTGCGCCCGCCGCCGCGCTGGAGACCGGTCCAACGCCGGCGATCAGTACGGGCGACGCGATCGCGGTGCCCGCTGACGGAGGCGTCCAGAACACCGGCGGCAACGTCGAAGTCGGCGAAGGCGAGCACACCTCGACCGTCGTCATTGGTGACCCGTCGGCAGCTCCGGCCCTCGTTCCCGGCACCCTCGCAGTCGTACCGAAACCCGGCATCGCCAAGGCGCCGGGTGCCGATGCCGTCGCTCGGGCCAAGGCGCTCGTCGACGCAGCCAAGGCTCGGGCCCAGGCGCAGATCGACGCCGCCCGCGCCGCCGCCGACCGCGCGGTGGAGCAGGCCCACCAGGCCGCCGCTGACGCGCAGGCGCATTCCCAGCAGCAGTCCGATGCTGCCCGGGCGAACGCCGCCGCGGCATCCGCTCGTTCAAACCCCTAGCGCGTCGCTAACCTGCACCGCTCAGTCAACGTTTTGGAGAACCGCGTGTCGCGCCTGAAGCTTTCCCACCTCGGATGGGCCGCAGCCGCGGCCGGAGCCGCCACCGTCGCATTCATCAGCGCGGGTGGCTCGACGCCGCTTACGCCGGCCGCCACCCAGCTGGACGCCACGCCCGGCACCGTGCCCAATGTCGTGCGGCCCACGACGCCAACCTTCGTCACTCCCACCGCACCGCCGCGGCCGGTAATCGTGCGGCCGACCATCCCGACCCGGGTCACCACCCCTGGCTCGCCGACCACCGTCAACCCCGACAAGGCGCGTCAAGATGCCGAGAAGGACGCCGCCAAGAAACGGGCGGAGGCCGAAAAGAACCGTCAGCAGGCTGAGCAGGATGCGGCCAAGAAGCGCGCGGAGGCCGAGAAGCAGCGTCAGCAGGCTGAGCAGGATGCGGCCAAGAAGCGGGCCGAGGCCGAGAAGCAGCGCTCCGACGCCGAGAAGATGCGCAACAGCACCACCACGACCCCGACGACTGCCAAGCCCTAGTTAGTAACTGTAAAAACCTTGGCCGCTTTTGCGGCCGAGTTGCTGGGCGGTGAGCATCCGGCGCAGCGTGGGTGCGGTGGCGTAGTTCGGGTCCTTGTACTCCTCGTAGAGCGCGTCGAGGATCGCCACGCTGGTGTCGAGGCCGACCAGGTCGAGCAGCGCCAGCGGGCCCATTGGGAAGTTGCAGCCACCCTGCATCGCCGAGTCGATGTCTTCGGCCGAGGCAATGCCGCGCTCGAGCATCTTCACCGCGTTGTTGAGGTACGGGAACAGCAGCGCGTTCACGATGAAGCCGGCTTCGTCTTTCACGGTGACGGGTGACTTGCCGCAGGCCGTGGCGAAGGCGAGGGCTTCGGCGATCGTCTCGTCGCTCGCGGTGAGCGGGCGCACGATCTCGACGAGCTTCATCGCCGGCGCCGGGTTGAAGAAGTGGACGCCGCACACCTTGTCGGGGCGGCCTGTCTCCATCGCCAGGTCGATGACCGACAGCGTCGACGTGTTGGTGGCGAGGATCGCGCTGTCCTGCACGATGCGGTCGAGTTCGTTGAAGAGTTCCTTCTTGGCTTCGAGGTCCTCGACGATGGACTCGAGCACCAGGTCGCAGTCCTTCAACGCCGTCAGTTCCGAGGTGGCCGTAACGCGACTGAGCGCGGCGTCGCGGTCCTCCGCCGTGATCTTTTCTCGATCGACCTGCTTCGCCAACGACTTCTCGAGCGACGCGAGCATCGCGTCGGCGGTCTCCTGCCGGCGGCTGCGCAACACCACTTCGTGACCCGTCTTCGCCGCTACTTCCGCGACGCCCGAGCCCATGATTCCGGATCCGACAATGCCGACACGCTTAATGGTCATGGCGGCGCAGGTTACTTGGCGGTAACGGGGCACTGCCTGGTCGGCCACTACGTTCGTCGCCGTGGCCCACCCTCTATTCGCTGCCTGGTACGACCGCAGCATGGACCACCTCGACGCGGCCGGACTGGGCGAACGCCGCGAGCGCCTCATCGCCCAGGCCCGCGGGCGCGTGCTCGAAATTGGCGCCGGCACCGGCCGCAACCTGCCCTTTTACCGTGACGTGACCGAGGTGGTGGCCCTCGAGCCGGACGCCGCGATGTCCAAACGGCTGCGCGCCCGCGTCGACCAGGCGGTGGTACCGGTCACCCTCGTGGAGTCGACGATCGCCCAAGCGCGGCTCGCGCCCGCCTCGTTCGACACCATCGTGTGCAGCCTCGTGCTGTGCTCGGTCGAGGACGTCGACAGCACGGTTCGGCACATAGACGAACTGCTGGCGCCTGACGGCCACGTCCTCGCGCTCGAACACGTCCGGGGGACAGGCTGGCGCGGCCGCATGCAGGACGCGTCGACTCCGGTGTGGCGCCACATGGCTGCGGGCTGCCGGGCCAACCGGGATCCGATCGACGCGCTGCGCCGCAACGGATTCGCAATCACCGACTGCGATCGGTTCATGATGAACCGCACGTTCCCGATCGTGGCGCCGCACATCGCGGCTGTCGCGGTACGAAAGGGAATCCGATCTTTTGAGGGAGCAAACGAGTGACGGGCTGGTTGGCATTGGTAGGCGGTCACGAGTGGACCGAAGGCTGCCGTCCTATCGACGAGTTGCTGCTCAAGGAGACCGGCGCCAAGGAGGTGCTGGTGGTCCCGACCGCGGCGGCTTATGAGCAACCCAAGCGGATGGTCGCGGCGGCTACCGATTACTTCGGTGCCCTGGGCGTCAAAGTGAACGCACTCGACCTGCTGGCGCGCCCGGCCGCGAGCGACAAGGCGAACGTGAAGGCGGTGAAGAACGCGTCGCTGGTGTACTTCGCCGACGGCTCGCCCCTTCATCTGCGGTCAGTGTTGAAGGACACGCCGTGGTGGGACGCACTGGTCGCCGCGTGGAACGACGGCACGGCGGTCGCGGGCACCGGTGCAGGAGCGATGGTGCTCGGCGATCCAATGGTGGATCCGCGCGGTGGTGCGTTCACGCTCGGGCTTGGCCTCGTGCCGTCGATGGCGTCGATGACCAAGACCGCCGACTGGCACCACGAGACCAAGCGTCGAACGATTCAGCTGGCCACAAAAGGCCTGCCGGTTGTCGCGGTCGACGACGCCACCGCAGTGATGCGTTCGCCCAAGGGCAAGTGGTCAGTAGTCGGCGTTGGCTCCGCCACCGTCTACTGCGACGGCAACGAAGCGGCTCTTACTCTGCTTCCGTAATACGGACGGAGTTGATCGTGACGGGCTCGCTAGGCGCGCCCGAACGCGAACCCGCGGCTTCGATCGCGGCGAGCACGTCGAGGCCCTGCACGACCTGACCGAACAAGGAGTACAGCGGCGGCAGGCGCACACCGTCCTGTCCGCTGATGATGAAGAACTGTGAGCCGTTGGTGTTCGGCCCGGCGTTCGCCATCGCGAGCGAGCCGATTTCGTAGCGGCCAGCCGGCGGCAACTCGTCGGCGAACTGGTAGCCGGGGCCGCCGCGTCCCGAGCCTTCCGGGCATCCGCCCTGGGCCATGAAGCCGGGGATGATCCGGTGGAAGCCGAGGCCGTCGTAGTAGCCGTGGCGGGCGAGGAAGACGAAGGAGTTCACCGTGTTCGGTGCGCGCTCGGGCGCCAGCGCGACGGTGATGTCGCCCTTCGACGTCGAGATCAAGGCGGTGTAGCGCTTGTTCGGGTCGATGCCGAGTTCGGGGGCCTTCGAGAAACGCGTCGTGCGCTCCGCTAGGTGGTCAGCAGGAAAATCGGACACGTCTACTCCTCGGTGATGGTGACTTTGACGATGTGGTGTTCGACCGTGGGTGTGCCCGCCGCCGACCCGTCGTCGTTGATCTTCTTCGCGACGTCGAGGCCATCGGTGATCGTGCCGAACGGCGAGTACTTCGCCACGCCGCCGACCGCGGCCAGCAACTGGTCGGCGCCGTTCTGGGATACCACCAGGAAGAACTGCGAGCCGTTCGTATTCGGGCCCGAGTTGGCCATGGCGATGTCGCCGAGCTTGTACTTGTAGCCGTCCGGGATTTCGTCCTCGAACTGGTAGCCGGGCCCGCCCGAACCGGTTCCCAGTGGGTCGCCGCCCTGATCGACGAAGTCCGGAATCACGCGATGGAACACGGTGCCGTCGAAGAACTTGTTGCGGGCCAGGAACACGAAGTTGTTGACCGTCTTCGGCGACTGCTTGGCGTCGAAGGTGATCGTGATGTCGCCCACATCCGTCTTGACCAACGCGGAGTACGCCTTGCTCGTATCGATACACATCTTGGGTGCGGACGGGAAGGAGCGAAACTGCTTCTTGGTCCCCGACGCGGGGGGACAGGTGTTCGGGTCCCCGACCGCCGGGGCCTTGGCCGACGTCGTGCTTTTCAGAGCGGTGGTGGTCGAACTCTTGGTCGACACCTTTGTGCCGTCGTCGTCGCCACCAAGTGGCCCGAAGAAATACAGCAGCCCGACAACTACGACGACGGCGGCCAGAATGCCGACGATCTGGTTCCGGCGTTTGGACTTGGCTTGGGCTGCAATCAGGGCCTCTTGGCGGGCCCGGCTGTTTTCCCGTTGACGTTGTCGCTTGTCGCTTGGCACGGCGGCGAAAGCTACACGGTCTGTTTATCCACTTCGAAGGCGGGGGGTCGACGCTTGTACCCTTTACGCCGTGACTTTGGTCGTCCAGAAGTACGGCGGTACCTCCGTCGCGGATCCGGAACGCATCCGGGCCGTCGCGGAAAACATCGTTCGTACGCGGCGCAACAACGACGTCGTCGTCGTCGTTTCGGCCATGGGCAAGGAAACCGACGAACTAATCCACCTCGCCAGCCAGGTCTCGAAGAACCCGCCGGGCCGTGAGATGGACATGCTCATTACGGCCGGCGAGCGCAAGGCGACGGCGTTGGTAGTGATGGCGCTTGAGGAAATGGGCTGCCCCGCGGCCAGCTTTACCGGTAGCCAGGCCGGCTTTCTCACCGACACCCAGCATCGCAACGCCAAGATTCTCGAGGTCAAGCCCGACCGCATCAAAGAGGCGATCGCCAACGGTCGCGTGGCGGTCGTCGGTGGCGCGCAGGGCGTGTCCACCGACCGCGAGATCACGTTCCTGGGTCGCGGCGGCTCGGACACCACCGCCGTCGCCCTCGCGGCGACGCTGCAGGCGGACTCGTGCGAGCTCTACACCGACGTCTCCGGCGTGTTCAACGCCGACCCGCGCGTGGTGTCGTCCGCCCGCCGCATGCATCGCGTGAACTTCGAGGAGATGCTCGAAATGTGCGCATCGGGTTGCCCAAAACCCGAGATGCGCTCGGTCGAGTTCGCCCGTAATCACCACGTACGTCTGCACGTTCGTTCGAGCTTCACCTGGGAGCCGGGCACCTGGGTCACCGAGGAGGACCCCACCATGGAACAGGCCATCATCACGGCGGTCACGCACGACCTGTCGGAGGCCAAGCTCACGGTCAACTCCGTGCCCGACTCGCCCGGCATCGCCGCGCGGCTGTTCCGGGCCCTGGCCGATCAGTCCGTCAACGTCGACATGATCGTGCAGGACGTCTCACACGACGGCATGACCGACATCTCCTTCACCACACCCCTCGAACACGTCGACGCCGCGCTCGCCATTGCGAACGCGCTCGCGGCCGACATCGGGGCGGGTGACGTGGCTGCCGACACCCACATCGGTCGCGTGTCGCTCATCGGCGCAGGCATGAAGACCCACCCGGGCGTCGCAGCAACGATGTTCGAGACGCTGGCGGCGAACGGCATCAACATCGAGATGATCTCGACGTCCTCGATTCGTATTTCGTGTGTCGTCAACGAAGATCAGGTGGAGAATGCCGTCGTGAAATTGCACGAAGCCTTCAAGTTGGACGTCGCGTAGTGGGTGTTCGTCTGGGCGTTCTTGGTGCGACGGGGCAGGTGGGCGCGGTCGTCCGCTCGATCCTCGCCGAGCGTGGGTTTCCCGCTGACGAGATTCGGCTGTTCGCGTCGGCGCGTTCCGCAGGCCGACGTCTCGGCGTAGGAAACACCGAATACGTGGTCGAGGACGCCGACAGCGCGGACTACTCGGGTCTCGACATCGTCATTGCTTCGGCGGGCGCCACCGCGTCGAAAGTGCTGTCGCCGCGCATCGCCGAAGCGGGCGCGATCGTGGTCGACAACTCTTCCGCGTGGCGCATGGACCCCGACGTGCCGCTCGTCGTGGCCGACGTCAACGACCACGCGATTGCGAACGATGCCCAAGGGTATCGTCGCCAATCCGAACTGCACGACGATGGCTGCGATGCCGGTGCTCAAGCCACTCGACCTCGAAGCGGGCCTCACCCGCTTTGTCGTGTCCACCTATCAAGCCGTATCGGGCGCCGGCGGCAAGGGCGTCGCCGAGCTCGACGAGCAGATCGCCAAGGTGGGCCCCGACGCGTCGAGCCTCGCGTTTGACGGTTCGTCGGTCGAGTTTCCGCCGCACGCCGCGTTCCCGGGGCCGATTGCGTTCAACGTGTTGTCGATCGCCGGCCAGTTGGTCGACGACGAGACGAACGAGGAAAAGAAGTTCCGCGACGAGAGCAAGAAGATCCTCGAGCTGCCCAACCTGCTCGTGAGCTGCACGTGCGTGCGCGTGCCCGTGTTCACCGGCCACTCGATGTCAATCAACGCCGAGTTTGCGCGCGAACTCACGCCCGAGCGGGCCCGCGAGATTCTTCGCAGCGCCAATGCCGTCGAACTGGTCGACATGCCGACACCGTTGATGGCGGCCGGGCAGGACCCGACCTTCGTCGGACGCGTCCGCCGCGACCCGGGCGGCGTCAACGGCATCGCGCTGTTCCTGTCGAACGACAACCTGCGCAAGGGCGCCGCGCTCAACGCCGTGCAAATCGCCGAACTCATCGCGGCGCGGTACCGTTAGGGCGACGGCGGTATTCCCGCCGCGCGTAGTCGCACTCCGACGCGGTCAGGAACATCGATGAGCCAGTCGCGGCGGGCGAGGGCGGTACGGGGCGTGCGCATTTCGTCGATGGTCGTCCCGCGTGCTCGGAAGCGAATCCGCCACTCGGCGCCCTGATCGATTACGTCAGTCACCTCGTCTTGCGAGTCATGGGCAACGGTCGCGAGCGCCATCCACCCGTGGCGTTTGCCGTTGGCGACTTCGACCGTCACGTCGAATTCTGTCGTGTTTCGCACGCGCACCATGGCGACCGTGTCGGGCTGGAGGTCCACCAGTGTGCCGCCGGCGAAAAGTGCCGCTGCGGTCGCGACAGCGCCCAATGCGACCAACCATGTTCGCGGCTGTGCCTCTAGTGACCTCATTGTGCGATCGCCACGACCGCGGCGATGTTCGCAGCCACACTCACCGGCACACTCCACGTAACCCACCGCACAGCGGCGATGGCCCCGGGTTCGTCCGCGTAGTCGCGTGCAAGTTGGCGCGCGAGGTCGAGGCCGCCGAGCGCAAAGCCCGGGTGCACAACGCCGAGCGCGCCACAGCTTTTGGCAAGACCGCGGTAGCGAGAGCGACTCGAGGGTGACGGCGCGTTGGCGACCGCGTCCGCCGCGCTCGCCCAGAGGAGAAACAGCGGGATACCGAAGCCCGCGTAGTACAGCACTAAGTAATTGGTCATCGAAGGCTCTTTCTTGTCGAAGGTCGCGACGCGCGTGTCGACGCGGGCGCGGAAGGCCGCATGCGCCGCAATGGCGGCGGGCGACGAAGGAAGCGCGAGCTAGCTGAGAGCGGCCGAGGCGGGCGGAGCCCGGCCAGGCACCGGGCCGACACCAGCGGTGCGGGTCCGGATCGCGTTCTCCACGACAGCGTCCAAGGGGCGTGCGCGTTGCAAACGCGTGAGTGCACGCGGAGTGCCTGCAAAAACGCCTTCGATGGCGGCGCGGATGCCGTTCGTTGGGTCGAGCCGAGCGAACGAGGTGAGGCTGGTGTGATCGCCGTTGCTCAAGACCGCGAGGGGTGCGTCGCCCGAATCCGACGTCACAATGAGTCGGGCGGCGGACCACGGCGACGGGGTGGCGGTCGGCTGAGCATGGAAGGCGGACCACCCGCTGACGCTCATCGCGATCGCGACGACGGCGGCAAACGCCACAGAGAGAGGTCGCCGCGTCACGCGCTGGAGGGTACCTCGCGCCGGTCAGCAAACTTTGCGGCGAGCGGACCAGCGATCGCGGACATGAGCACGTAACAGGCCGCGAGCGCGCCGAGCTCGGGGCCGTGCGCGGTATCGACGCCGAGGCTCGCGATCACCACCGAGAACTCGCCGCGAGCAAGCAAGGCCGTCCCCGCGCGTAGGCGCGCGGTGCTGGAGAGCCCTTGCGATGCCGTGGCGACGCGACCCACGAGCAACTTCCCAGCGCCGGTGACGACCAACAGCGCCGCCGCCGGAATCACGAGGGTCGCCAGGTCGCTGACGTCGATCTGGAAGGAGAAAAACAGGAAGAACGTGGCCGCGAACAGATCGCGCAGGGGTCGGATAAGCGAATGCGCGCGTGACTGCACCGTCCCAGAGAGAGCAAGCCCGACGAGAAACGCACCGATCGCGGCCGACACGTGGACGCGCTGGGCCAAACCGCCGACCAGCAGCGTGAGGCCAAAAACGGACAGCAAGAGTGACTCGTCTGACCCGGCAGCGAGCAGGCGGCTGAGGCGTTGACCCCAGCGCAGTGCGGCGGTGAGCGTGAAGGCGACGGTGCCGAGCGCGATCGTCACGGCGACGACGGTCGCGGTCGGGCTTTGGCGCGCCACCAACGCTCCCACGATCGGTAGATACGCCGCCATCGCCAAGTCCTCGAAGACGAGCAGGTTGAGAACCGCCGGCGTCTCCGGGTTGCTCGTCCAGTCGAAGTCACTCAGGATGCGCGACGTCACGCCTGACGAACTGACCCAGCACACGCCTCCGAGTAACACGGCGACGGTGACGCTCCACCCCAAAACCAGACCGGCGACAAATCCGGGCGTGAAGTTGATTACCGCATCAGCTACTCCGGCGATTACTCCGCCCCTGAGGCCGCGCCGCAGTTCGTCGGCGCTGTACTCAAGCCCGAGCGTCAGTAAGAGCAGCAGCACCCCGATCTCCGCTGCCAGCGAGATGAAGTGCGCGCTTACGTCGAGTTGGGCGACGCCGCCCTTGCCCACCGCGAGTCCGGCGACCAGATAAAAGGGAACCGCCGGAATCCCGATCCGCGACGCCAGCCGCGCGAGACCCGACAACGCCACCACGACGGCGCCCAGTTCGATGAATGCAAGCGATGTTTCCGGGTCAACGGCGCCGATGAGGGTCACGCTTAAGTCTGACCGGCTGTCCGCGCCACAGATTGAATTAAGGCCGCGCTACCAAGGGGACCTCCAGCCCTCAGCGCGCCCTCCCGCTCTCTGTCAACGATCTGACGTAATAATGACCTCCGCGCGCTAGCGCGGTCGTCCCCCAATTGGTGCTTTCTTCTGCGGCGCGTTGCGCGCCGCCTTACAAATACTGGAGGTCTGTCTCGTGCCGAAAATCGACACGGGTGACACCGCTTGGGTGCTCGTCGCCTCAGCGCTCGTCCTATTCATGACTCCTGGCCTCGCCTTGTTCTACGGCGGAATGGTCAGGTCCAAAAACATGCTCGCCATGCTCATGCAGAACTTCTTCGCGATGGGCATCGTGACGGTTCTCTGGGTGCTTTTCGGTTACTCGCTCGCCTTCGGCGATGCTGGGAACGCCGGATGGATCGGCAACTTCGACTTCGTCGGACTGAAAGACATCGGTCCGACGGCGGTGTACGCCACGATTCCGACGCTGGCCTTCGTCGCCTTCCAACTCACGTTCGCAGTGATCACTCCGGCGCTTATCACCGGTGCGATTGCTGATCGCATGCGTTGGATCGCCTGGGTCGGATTCATCACGCTGTGGTCGATCCTGGTGTACCTGCCCGTCGCCCACTGGGTGTTCGCCGGTGGTTGGCTCGCCGATCGCGGTGCGCTCGACTTTGCTGGTGGAACCGTGGTGCACGTCAACGCCGGTGCCGGAGCGCTCGCGCTCGTCTTGTTGCTCGGTAAGCGCCGCGGATGGCCGAAGGAACCAATGCCGCCGCACAACCTGCCCTTCACGTTGTTGGGCACGGGCATCCTGTGGTTTGGCTGGTTCGGCTTCAACGCCGGTTCCGCACTTGCGGCCAACGGCGTTGCCGCGCAGGCCTTCCTCAACACGTTCGTGGCTGCGGCCGCCGGCATGTTGGGCTGGCTTATCGCCGAGCGCCTGAAGGACGGTCACGCCACCACACTTGGCGCCGCATCGGGTGCGGTTGCAGGACTGGTTGCGATCACGCCGTGCGCAGGGTTCGTCGGGGGACTGGCGCCGGTTGCGATCGGTCTCGCCACCGGCGCGATTTGCTTCCTCGCCATTGGCTTGAAGTTCCGCTTCGGCTTCGACGACTCGCTGGATGTCATCGCCGTGCACCTCGTGGGAGGCATCTTCGGATCGATCGTGCTCGGGTTGTTCGCCGACGCGACGGTCAACTCAGCCGGTAAGGACGGCGTCTTCTTCGGAGGTGGCTGGCATTTGTTCGGTGAGCAGACGCTCGCCGTCGCAGTGACCTTCGTCTTCTCCTTCGTCGTCTCTGGTCTCATCGGCTTGGCCCTCAAGGCGGTGCTGCCCGGCGGTATCCGGGTAACCGACGAGGAAGAGTCCACCGGTCTCGACCTCACCCAACATGCCGAAGCCGCTTACGCACTCGATCGCGCCTGAAAGGAGCACTGATGAAACTCGTTATCGCAATCGTGAAGCCCTTCAAGGTGGACGAGGTCAAGACGGAACTGTTGGCCCTCGGGATCCACGGCATGACCGTGTCCGAGGCACAAGGGTTCGGTCGTCAACGCGGCCACACCGAGGTGTACCGAGGCAAGGAGTACGAGATCGACTTCGTGCCCAAGGTGCGCATCGAGGTGCTGGTCGACGACACCGATGAACATGTGGTCGTGGCGAAGATCCTCGAGACCGCCAAGACCGGTCAGATTGGCGACGGCAAGGTGTGGGTTATGCCCGTCGAGTCGCTGTATCGCATCCGCACTGGGGAGGCGGGTGAGGACGCGCTTTAACTGCGCGCGGGCTCGTAGACCTGGCGGAACCAACTCCGCCGCGACGTCACACCGCTCGCAAGGAACTCGCGAATGGTGGACTCGTGGTCAGGGCTGAGTTTGTGGCCGTTCAGGTCCACGAGTTCGAAGCGGTCGTCGGCGGTGCCGTCAACCGCGCCAATGGTCGCAGACACAACCTCGACATCCGACGCGGCGAAGGCCGTAGCGACGGTGTGCAGTAAGCCGGGCTGGTCTGGCGCGGCGATGTCACAGGCCGTGTGCCACGGTGAGGCCGCTTGATCGAAGTCCAGGGTGAACGCGTCGAGCGGTGAACTCACGAGCGGAGTCGCAAAGCTTGCTCGTATGTGGGTGGCAATTGTCTCGGTGTCGGGCGTGGGCCCGGTCACCCTGAAGGCCTCGAGCGCGACCCCGTCGGGCCACGTGGCAACAACGGCCTCCGAGACTGACAGCTGGTGACTTACGAGGACGCCGGTGACATGTGCCAGCAGGCCGCGGCGGTCGCGCGCCGCCACATCGAGTGCCCAGGACCCACCGAGTTCAACGGCGCGCACGCGCACCTCGTCGCGCGTTACCGGCCGTCGCAAGAGTTCAGCTTGACGAGCCAAGGCTGAGGCCGGTTGCCGCAAGACGTACGCACGTGGTGCCGACTCGACGCGGGCCGCGGCCTCGCCCTCAAGGACGGTCAGCGCCTCCTGCTTTCGGTCGTCGATCACGTCGCGCGCGTACGCACCGGTGAGCCCGTCGTCACCCAGCGCTTCCTGGACCAGCCGGTAGAGCTCTTCGACGCGCGTCAACTGCCAACGCTCGTTCTCGGCGTTGTGCAGCATCGTCAGCACGTACAGCGCGCGAGCCCGTTCGGGCGTCTCAAGGTGTGAGGCGATCGCGAGCACCTTCTCTTGGTCGAAGGCTGCGGCGCGAAGGGCGCCGGCCCACAACAAGTCACTGTCGGCTACTAGTGCGACAACCGCGTTCTGCGCTTCGGCGCTGATGCCGAGTTCGGTAACTACGGCGCGCGCCGAGGCCTTGCTGTCGCGCTCGGAGTCGAGCGCGTCGGCGAGCAACAGGCCAAGGATCAATCGCGCCGGCTCGAGTAGCTGTTGCGCGGCGAGAGCGACCGGGTCGTCACCGTCGAGACGGCGGAGCCGCTCGACGTCGAAGAAGCGGTACCGCGCTAGGGGATCGATTGTGCGAGCGTCGTCGCGTCGGTGCGCGATCGCGTTGTGGAGCGTGGGCGACACGCCCTCCAACACGCCGACTACGTCGAGGAACCGCCACGACCGGGCGTTTCCGCGCTCGATCACGTCGAGAAAGTCGTCGAACAGATCGACGTTCCATCGCTTCACCGCTTCAGGCACCGCGGTGAGCCACGACGACAAGAGCTGGCCGGGTTCGCGGTACGCCACGCCGACAGCGGCGGACAACCCAATTTGCACCGCATCGGCCGCGGGCGGTCGAGCCGCGAGTTCTATCTCGTCATTGGTTGTACGCAGCCACCCCCCGGGAGGCTGCGGCTCCCCGCTCTCGTCGATCTCCAGAACCGAACCCGGGCCCATCCGCGTGTAGCGAAGCTTGAGCAGTTGTGGGGTGACGAGCGTGGTGACGAGCACGACCAACAGGAGTGAGGCATACAAATCGTCGTCGAGTACGCCGGCGGCGCGTCCGAGCGTGGCAAAGATGAGGCCGACTTCACCGCGAGGCAACATGCCAAGGCCGATGAGCATCTTGTCGCCGGGGCTGCCGATGGCGCCGAGCGGCGAAACGAGCTTGCCCACCGCTGCGACTAACAGCAGTACTGCCGCGTCGCGCAGAACCGCGGCGCGTGTGAACGCTCCGATTTCGGCGTCCACACCGATGAGCAAGAAGAACACGGGGATGAACAAGTGACCCACGGGCGCCAGCTCGCGACGGATGCGCTCGGACTGGTCGCTGCGTGTAAGTGCGAGACCGGCGACGAAGGCGCCGACGATCGGTGCCAACCGCGCGGCGTCGGCGACGCGCGCGAACAACAACGTGAACGCAAACGCGATCGCTACGAGCGTGCCCGTCGAGCGCGAGATGCGGTGCACGAAGGCGAACAGCGGATTTGCCACCCGCAGGCCGACACCGGCGCCGACCACCAGGAACGCGATCGCCACGCCGATGATGCCGAGGACCGAAAGCGGTGAGACCGAGCCTTCGGTAACAAGCCGAACGACGACGGTAAGTACGACCAGCCCCATCACGTCGTCGGCGACCGCGGCGCCGAGCACGATCCGAGCTTCAGTGGTAGCTAACGCCCGAAGATCGCCGAAGACGCGTGCGGTGATCCCGACGCTCGTGGCCGTCAGGGCCGCGCCGACAAAGAGCGATGTTTTCGACTCGAAGCCCATCGCTTGCATCGCGCCGAACCCGAGCGCCATCGGCACGACGACACCGACGGTCGCAACGAGCATCGAGGCTCGCCCCACCTTGCTGAGTTCGGCGAGGTCCATCTCCATGCCGACTTCGAGCAGCAGAAGAATGACGCCGAGCTCGCCCAGGGTGCGCAAGACCTCTTCGTTGTGACCGACGAGGCCGAGGGCGGATGGGCCGATGAGGATGCCGGCGACGATCTCGCCGACGACGGCCGGTACGCCCACGCGCTCGGCGAGTTCGGCTGCCAGCTTCGCCGCGACGAGCACGACGAGAATGCTTGTGAGGATCTGCGCGATGTCCATATGGGTCCTTACGCGTAGCGGACGCGGGCGGCGCAGCCGAAGCTGCGCCACCCGCGTCCGTCGAACGCGAGCGTTGCTTAGTAGCTAGGTGTACTCGGAGATGCGGACACCGGGTTGCTGGGCTGCGCGTATGGCGCGGCCGCCGCAACGACGGGCGGAGCTGAGGCGAAGGCAAACTCCGGATAGGCGAGAGCGCCCATCTCGGGGATGTCCATACCCTCGATCTCTTCGTCGGCCGGCGGACGGATGCCGCCCTTCATGATCCCGTTCTGCACCTTGAAGAACAGATACGCGATGCCGAAGATCACGGTCCAGATCGTGAGCACGCCGAGCGCCTGCGCTCCCAGCTGACCCAGACCCGGATCCATGCCGTAGAAGAGGCCAGTGACGCCGTGCGCCGCTGCGGAGCCCTCGGTGGTCCCGTTCCACCCAGCGCCGTACGAGCCGTTGGCGAAGAGGCCCACAGCCAGTACGCCGAAGCTGCCGCACACACCGTGCACTGCGATGGCGCCGACCGGGTCGTCGATCTTCATCTTGTTCTCGATGAAGCTCACGGCACCGATGACGAGGATGCCTGCGATGATGCCGATTACGGCGGCGGCCCAAGCGTCGACGAAGGCGCAGGGTGCGGTGATGGCAACGAGGCCGGCGAGCATGCCGTTGACCATCATCCCGGGATCGGGCTTCTTGTCGCCCTTCATCATCAGGACGAACATGGTCGTGACGGCACCGAACGCAGCAGCCAGAGCCGTGTTCGCAGCAACCGTGGCGAACTGCACGTCGGTTACGGCGAAGGTCGACGCCGCGTTGAAGCCGAACCAGCCGAACAGCAGGATGAAGCAGCCGAGCATCGCCATCGGGATGTGGTGACCCGGAAGCGTGTTGGCCGAGCCGTCCTTGTTGAACTTGCCGATGCGGGGACCGAGCACGATGGCACCGGCGAGACCGGCAACACCGCCGACCGCATGCACGACACCGGAACCGGCGAAGTCGACATAGCCGAGCCCGAGGTGCAACGACTCACCGACCTTGGCCAGCCAGCCGCCACCCCAAGTCCAGGCGCCGAAGATCGGGTAGTAGATCGCGCCGCAGAACAAGCCCCAGCCGACGAACGCCTTCCACTTCCAGCGTTCCGCCATGGCACCGGTGGGAATGGTGGCCACGGTGTCCATGAAGGCCACCATGTAGAGGAAGAAGCCCATCACTGCAGGCGCTCCGGCTTTGCCGATGTCGGTGAGCGCCCAGCCGCCCTTCCACAGGAAGATCCAGTTGCCCGACCCGATGAGCGAACCGCCGAGCGGCGCGTTGTAACCGATGAGGGACAAGCTGTAGCCGCCGAACATCAGCGGGTAGCCGATGAGGAAGTACGCGACGAAACCCAAGCCGAAGATGGCGAAGTTCGTCGACACGACGTGCGAGGCGTGCTTGGCTCGGCAGAAACCGGTCTCGACCAGTGCGAAGCCAGCCTGCATGAAGATGACCAGAACGGCGCCGAGCACAACCCAGAGCAGGTTGACCTGCGTCCCCAGAGTCTCGACTGGTGTCAGTTTGTCGGCTGCGCCGGCGACACCTGACCAGGCAAGGCTGGCCGCCGCGGCTACCCCCACACCGACAGCGGCCTTTAGGCCAAACCGTCTGAGGGCCCCGGCAGAGGTACGCATGTTTGATGACATGTAGGTCTGCTTCCTTTCAGCAGCAATACGGTTGAGTTGCTACGAGGACGCACCCTGATGCACGCGTGTTTCGCAAACGCGCCTGCATCGTTTCGGCTGTGTGAACTTCACTTTTTCAACGGACTCCGGAAACACGTTCGAAACAGTGAGCCGCCGTAAACGGCACCGATCGGTCAGACTCTCGACGTGACAGAACCAGCAGGAGACGAGTTCAATCGCCGCCGCATCCGGCTTGGGCTGGCGATTCTCGGTGTCGTACTGGCGGTGGCGTTGTTCGTCGCAGTCGTGGTGCACGACCCGCTCGCGCGGTTGATCATGGGCGGCGTCGTGGTCTTCACTGTCTTTCGGCTTTACGTCCTCATCCGTTCACTGCGTCGGTCGTAGGCGGCATGCCAACGCTCGAACGCGCTGACGTAGTCATCGCGTACGACGACAACGGCGGAGGCGGCGGTCCGCCGTTCGTGTTCGTGCACGGCTGGACGTGTGACCGCTCGTTCTTCGCTCCGCAGTTCGACTACTTCGGTGCGAACCATCGGGCGCTCGCACTCGATTTGCGCGGGCACGGCGAGAGCGGGCGGCCGGCGACGAGCGACTATTCGATTTCGGCGTTCGCGAGCGACGTCGCGGCGGTGATCGACGAAGTGCTCGCTGCGCCGGCGGTCGTGGTGGGCCATTCGTTGGGCGGTGTGATCACGACGCAGCTTGCGGCTACGCGGCCCGATCTTGTGGCTGCCGCGATCCTCGTGGACCCTGCACCTTTCGTCTTTTCCGCCGACTTTCGCGCCGTGATCGAGGCGGTCTTCGGGGAGATCGCTTCGTCTGAGGGTGAAGCGAGGCGAGCCGCCATCGTCGAGGGCATGTTCATGGCGACCGACGACGCCGAGCGCAGAGCCGGCATCGTGTCGGTGATGGCCGCCGTGCCCCACGAGATCGCGGCCCCCGCGATCGGCGGTTTGCTGTCGTTCGACGGCCCGGCCGCGTTAGCCGCGGTGCAGTGTCCGATCGCAGTGATCGCCTCGGATGGCCCCGTCAACGATGCCGCCCTGATGAAGCAGTGCAACCCCCGGCTGCTGATCGGCCAAACCCTCGGTGCGGGTCACTTCAACCAACTGGAAGTGCCTGATCAGGTCAACGCCATGATCGAGCACTTCGTGCGCATCAACGCGCCGACCGCGCTGAGCTAAATCGCCTCGTCGCCTTGCTCGGACGTACGAATCCGCATGAGGGACGTGAGTTCGTAGCTCCAGATCTTGCCATCACCCACCTTGCCGGTGTGCGCCGACGTTGCGATGAGGTCGACAACCTTGTTCAGATCGCTCTTCTCGCACAGCACTTCGATTTTGACCTTCGGTACGAATTCCATCTTGTACTCGGAGCCCCGAAAGCTTTCGGTCTTACCGCCCTGGCGGCCGAATCCGCTCACCTCGGTGACGGTCAGCCCGAGCATTCCGGCGGCGCGCAAGTTTTCCTTCACATCTTCGAGCTTGAAGGGCTTGATAATCGCGGTAACCAGGTGCGCCATCGTTCTCCTTACGACCGAACTACGCACCGAAACGTACGGAGACGAAATTTCTCGTCAGTTCCGCTTACGTTTCGGCAGTGTGAACTGACGCGAGCCTTACGCCTAGGAAGTTCTGGCCCTCGTACGCTGAATCCATGGAGCTCGACCGCGCCGGGTTGATCACCGATCGGTCCCGCACGGGGGCGGCGTGGTGCCTGGCGTACAGCGATGCGGTCGATCGTTGGCTCGCCGGACTCTTCGAGGCGGCCAGCGACAGCGACGAGAACGGTCTGGCGCTTGTCGCCGTGGGCGGGTACGGACGCGCGGAGCTGGCTCCCGGGAGCGACATCGACCTCATGCTGCTGCACAACGGACGCGGGGACATTGAAGCGATCGCCAACCGCGTTTGGTATCCGATCTGGGACAGCGGGCTGCACCTCGGCCACAGTGTGCAGACGCCCAAGCAGGCGCTCAGCCTCGCAGCAGACGACCTCGACACGGCGACGGCGCTTTTGAGTGCTCGCCATGTCGCCGGAGATTCGCGCCTCACTGCAGAACTCGGTGGCGCCGCGCACGCTCAGTGGACGAAACGGTCCAAACGCTGGTTGCAGGCGCTCGGCGATCGTGTCGACGAACGTCACGCCAGCGCCGGTGAAGTCGCGTTCCGGCTCGAACCCGATCTGAAAGACGGTCGCGGTGGCCTGCGCGACGTGCACGCCCTGCGGTGGGCTGAGTTGGCCGATCGCGTGCTCGTCGAACACGACGACGCCGCGCTAGTTGCGGCGTACGAAATTCTGCTGAACGCACGTGTCGAGTTGCAACGCATCACGGGTCGCAACGGCAACGTCGTGCATCTGCAAGACCAGCGCGCGGTGGCGGCGAACCTCGGATTTGGTTCGAGCGACGAGTTGATGTCGGGCGTGGCCGAGGCGGCCCGCACGATTGCCTGGACCAGCGACGACACTTGGCGACGAGTTCGTGCCGGATTCAAGAGCTCAGTGGCCCGCGTAAGGCGCCGTGCCAAAGAAGTTGGCCCGGGCATCACGTTGAGCGACGACGAGCTTCATGTCGACCCCGCAATCGCGGCGCGCGATCCGCTGATGGCGCTGCGCGTCGCGGTTGCGGCGGCGCGTGACGACGTCGCCATCGAGCGCGAGTCGTTGGAGTTGTTGGCCAAGACGCCGACGTTGCCTGCGCGCTGGAACGACGAGATGCGCGGCTTGTTCGTGGACCTGTTCCTCGCAGGCCGGCCGGCGATTCGCGTGGTCGAGGCGTTCGACCAGCGCGGCGTGTGGACGCGCATGATGCCGGAGTGGCTGCCGGTGCGAGCCAAGCCGCAGCACAACGCGTACCACCGCTTCACCGTCGACCGTCACCTCCTCGAAGCCACCGCGAACGCCGCCGCGCTCACAGACCGCGTGTCCCGACCGGATCTCTTGGTTATGGGCGCACTGATGCACGATCTCGGAAAGGGGCTGCCGGGCGACCACACCGAGGTCGGCATGACGCTCGTGGCCGCGCTCGCGGAGCGAATGGGCTTCTCAGCAGACGACGCGGCCACGCTCGTGGCGATGGTCGAACACCACCTGCTTCTGCCTGACGTCGCGACGCGTCGCGACCTGGACGATCCGTCCACCATCGAACGCGTTGCGGACCAGGTCGGCAGCGCCGAACGCCTCGAGCTGTTGGCCGCACTCACCGAGGCGGACTCGCTGGCGACCGGCCCGTCGGCGTGGAGCCCCTGGAAGGCTCACCTACTCGCACAACTCGTCGCCCGCGTCGGCCACGTCCTCGGCGGTGGCGAGGCGACCGTGGCAACCGCCGGGTCGTTCCCCCGCGACGAGCAACTTGACGCGCTCAAGGAACCCGGCCAGCGCATCGATGCACAAGGCGACCTGCTCACGATCATGACCGACGACCGTCCCGGTCTTTTTGCCCGCGTCACCGGCGTGCTCGCGATGCATGGCCTCGACGTGCTCACCGCGGGCGTCTACTCGAGCGCGGACGGGCGCGCCCTCGAAGAGTTCCGCGTCAACGACCCCTTCCGCGACGAAACCCCGTGGCCGCGCGTCATCGCCGACATTGAGCGCGCCCTGGACGGCCGCCTCGCCGTGCACGCCCGCGTCGCCGAACGCGCTCGCACCTACGGCAAGCCGTCGCCCTACCTCGCGGGCTCACGTAAGAGCGCGGTCACGATCGACAACCGCGCGTCGGCCGACGCCACGGTCATCGACGTGGAGACGCCGGACCGCATCGGCGTGCTGTACGCCATCGCGCGAGCCCTGGCGGAGATGGACCTCGACGTGCGCTCGGCGAAAGTTCAGACCCTTGGATTGCGCGTGGTGGACGCGTTCTACGTCTGCGACCGCGCCGGCGAGAAGGTCGATGATCCGCACATGCTCGAAGAAATCGAGCGGGCAATCCTGTACAACCTCACTGGGTAACGCCGTTCGGGCGTTGCGCCATTTACATTGGGGCCAGCATGCGCAAACTCATCGTTTCTGTGGTCGTTCTCGCTTCGATGGCCTTCGCCGCCCCCTCGGCGTGGGCGGCGAACGTGGTCGTGCCCCCCGGCGGCGGTCCCCATGTCCGCATCTTCAACGGATCGGGCGGCGCGGTCGGCGGCTTCTTCGCCTACGAACCCACCTTCGGCGGCGGTGTCACTGTCGCGATCGGCGACGTCACCGGCGATTCGCAGCCAGAGGTTGTTACCGGGGCCGGGCCGAGCGGCGCGCCGGTTGTGAAGGTGTATTCGCTGGCGGGCGAGCAACTCGCGTCGTGGGACGCGTACGTGTCGGGCTTCAGCGGCGGCGTATCCGTGGCCGTGGCGAATGTCGTCGACGGCGGCAAGGACGAGATCGTCACCGGGCCTGGTTTCGGCGGCGGCCCCGACGTGCGCGTATTCGACGCGAACGGTGGCCTGCTGCGCGAGTGGATGGCGTATGACCCCGCGTTCAGCGGCGGCATCCACGTGGCCGCGGGATCGGCCGACAACGCGATCACCCCCCGCGTCGTAACCGCACCTCTCTACGGCGGTGGTCCGCACGTGCGGGTCTTCGATGCCAACAGCGGCGAGGTCAAGGGCGAGTGGATGGCCTACGCGCCGGACTTCACCGGCGGCGTCAACGTGGCCGCCGGCTTCGGTCGGGTCGCCACCGCGCCGGCGAGCAACGGCGGCCCGCACGTCCGTTTGTTCGGCCAAGGCGGCGAGCCGGCTGGTGAGTGGATGGCGTATGACCCCGCGTTCAACGGCGGCGTTGAGATCGCGCTCGGTGTGGTCGATGGGGTGCAGTCCATCGTCACCGGGGCTGGGCCCGGGGGTGGCCCGCACGTGAAGGTGTTCAACTCGAGCGGTCAAGAGCGCTCGGGGTTCTTCGCGTACGACAACAACTACACGGGCGGCGTGAACGTCGCGGCCGGCAACGGGCTCGTGGTGACGGGTGCCGGCGTGGCCCGCGTCGTCGAGGTTCTGCAGCTGGGCGCCCTCGGTTCCGGCGTCGCCGGTCTCCAGCAGCGCCTGCTGGACATGGGCTTCTTTCTGCCCGGGGTCAACGGTAAGTTCGACGCCAACACCACGCAAGCCGTCTACGCCTTCCAAAAGGCGAACGGCCTGCCGCGGGACGGCAAGATCGGCCCCGAAGACACGCCGGCGTTGAACGCGGGCGTTCGCCCGTCGCCGGTGAGTACGTCGGGCAACCTCGTGGAAGTCGACAAGGCGCGGCAGCTGCTGTTCGTCGTGCGCAACGGGGTGACCCAATGGGCCTTCAATACGTCGACGGGCAGCGAGAAGTACTACACGAGCGAAGGGAACCGTTACCTGGCGCACACCCCCGAAGGACACTTCACCTTTGACCGCCAGATCAACGGGACACGCGTGTCGCACCTCGGCGAGCTGTTCCGGCCGAAGTACTTCACGTCAGCCGGCCACGCGATTCACGGTTCGCCGTCAATCCCGCCGTACCCCGCGTCGCACGGATGTGTGCGGCTGAGCAACGCAGCGATCAACTTCATCTGGGACGCGGGACTCGCGCCATTGGGTTCCCCGATTTGGGTGCACTCGTAGGCCCGTCGAACCGCAGCGGCGCCAGGTAGACGCCGCCCTGGCCCCATCCGCAGTGGCTGATCCAGTCGTTGCCCTGTTCGTCAACAATTACTTCCGCCGCGTGCGACGCGATTTCGCCGACGAGGTCGGCGCGGTCGAAGCGCAGCGGGTCATCGGACGCCAACACGATGGTTGACGAATACGCGGCGGCCCAGTCGACGCGTTCGCCGGCGGCTTGTTTCGCAACCGCGTCGCTGTAACCCGCCGGCCCCATGAACAGGTAGTAGATGCCGTTGCGTTGCACGACGAAGGGGGACTCGGTCGGCCCCGCGCCTGTGCCTTCCGCCTCGTCGCGGTAAACGATCGTGCGACCTGACCAGTGCACGAGGTCGTCGGACTCGGTCGCGATCACTACGTGGTTGCCGAAGTGCGGTTCGCTGTTGGCGGTGTAATACATCACCCAACGGTCCTCGACCCACAACACCATCGGGTCGCGCGCCTCGTAGCCGTCCACCACGAGCGGGTTGTCTGGATGGCGGGTCCAGTTGACGCAGTCCTCGGACGTCGCAAGGTGCAGCCGGTATTTCTCGCCGCTCTCGAGGCTGCCACCGCACACGAACATCCAGTACCGGTCGTCGTGCGCGATCACGTGCGGAGCCCAGAGGTGTCGTTCACCCCAGGTCGTGTCGGCGGTGAGGCACGGCGGTTGCTTCGTCCACGGACCCCACAGAGACGGCGCGGTCGCGTGGCACAGGTCGACTTCTTCGGACGGTTTGAAGGGCTCCGCGTGCGTGATGCCGATGAGGTGCCACGTGCCTTCGTGGTCCCGAACGAACGTGTGGTCGTTGACGTACCACTGCTCGGCTTCGTCGACCGACGGGTCGTAGATGTGTTGGAACTCGCCGGCAATCACGGACGGTGAATCGATCACCGCCGCAGGCTAAGTCGCGGCTGCGGTCAGTCCCGCGAAGTCAAGCGCCAGTTCGCGGAAGGCGCCGAAGTCCATTTGCACCGCTTCGGCTGTCGCGTCGTCGATCGCGCCGGGGTTTTGGTTGCACGCGGTTACCGCGGACGCGGCCGCACCCACGAGTCGCTGTGCGACATCGGCGGCTTTGCCGCCCACCTTCGACAGGTCCTGGTCGAGTCGCGCGTGGCGGCTGGTGATCGCTGCGCATGCGCGCGTCACCTGCGCCGAGTCGCGGGTGTCACCGGTGAACGACAGCTGGTAGCCCAGAGCTTCCAGCGCGTCGCCGAACTCGAAGACTCGCTCGGACAAATGCGGATCGACCTTCTTGGCCGCGGCCAACTTCACGTCTGCGATCCCAACGGCGTGGCCCTTGGTCCTCACCGTTGCGGCGGCGTGGTCATCGCCGCGGCCACACGCTCCGAGCATGAGCGCCACCGCCGCTATGAGCATCGTTCTCCGCACAACCACCCTGCCGTCTCCCGTTTACAAGTGGGCGATCACTACCCACCCTGAGCGCGAAACAGACGCGGCGAGTGAGGTTCGTTCGGAAGTCGGACGGGTACATGCATGTCACCCCCCGACCACGTAGGAGACAAACAATGGGTATCGGAACCAGCATCCTTCTTTTCGCAGTCGGAGCGATCCTTCGCTTCGCTGTCACCGTCACCAATCCCGACGGGTTTGACATCCACATGATCGGCAACATCCTCATGCTCGTCGGCATCGTCGGCGCCCTGCTTTCGCTCGCGTTCTGGAGCTCATGGGGCGGATTCGGTGGAGAAGAGCGACGTGGCCGCGACGTAACCGTCGTCGAGCGGTAACGCCACAGCTCTTAAGAGAGCCCGCCACGACTTCGGTCGTGGCGGGCTCTTTTCGTTTTCGAGGCTTTTAGCTGCTCTTACGCGGTGGGAGGCGGCGGCGGGCCGAGGTAGCAAAAGTTATTGAGTCGGACGTTGCCCACGATGACGCCGTAACACGGCCCAGTCGTGTCGATCTCGACGGGCGAACAATTGCGGACGCATTGCGGCGGTGGTGCCAACGCGTGGGCGGAGGCAAAGCGGCCACCGCCGACCAGCGCCGCGATCCCCAGGACCACAATGGCAACGCGAGTGCGGAGGTTCATGCCCGCAGTTTTGCATCATTTCGCCCAAAGCGGGCCGGATCGTTGCCGTCGAGATCCTGCGTTGGTTGACTTGGCGGTTCCCTGGCCGCGCCGTCTACATCGAGCGTCGCCAGACGCATGTGCTGAACAAGCCCACCGTTTCCCGATTCCGCCGCCCGGCCCTGGCCGTGTGCGTGCTCGCCGGAGCCACGCTCGGGTTGCCTCTGCCTGCGCGCGCGGCGACGCCCGAGCGTCCCGCGTTCGCGTCGCCCTTCGGCTGCGGGCAGACGTGGTACGCCAGCACCTATCGCGGCCATGAACCCAACGCCGTGGACTGGAATCTGGCTCCGGGATCTGAGGACTACGGGCAGCCAGTCCTGGCCAGCGCGCCTGGCACAGCGACGGTCCTGAAGGAGCGCGGATACGGAACGTATGTCGTGGTCGATCACGGCGCGGGATGGCAGTCGCTGTTCGCTCACCTGTCCTCGGTGAACGTGCGGTCGGGAGCGTCCGTGCGGGCCGACACGGTCGTGGGACGCGTCGGACGCTCAGGTCACGCGGACGGCAGCCATCTCCATCACGAGCAGCGTCTCAATGCGGTCACACAACCGGTCATCGTCGACGGGACGTCGGTCAATGCGTCAACGGGAACACGCGGCGCGGCCTATCGAAGCCTCAACTGCGGCGTACAGCGTGCGACGGTCGAGTGGTTCGCCGATCCTGAGCGCACTCGACGTGTCGACGCGAACGACGTGCCACCCGCCGCGTTGCTGTTCGTGCGAATAACTGCGCCACCCGGGTTCACGCCCCGGGACCCCGAGATCGTTGCCGCAGGCGCCTCCGAATTCGCCGCGCCCGCGTGGACCAGTCCGACGACGCCGGCCTTCCGGCGCGCGGAACGAGGGGGCAGCTGGACGGCGGATTTTGTAGTGCGAAGCCCCAACCGCGAAGGCGCGATCAGTGAGGGGTTCTCGGTCGCATCAGACCTCGGCTTCACGCTCGCCGCGGTGCTGCGCCATCACCTCCGATGGGGCCCGGCGGAGGTGCGCTACACGTTGGACCGGCAAGGACACGTGGCCGCGCCGCAAAAACTTCTGCCGGGCCAAGTTGTGTGGGCGTGGATCACGGCCCGCAACACGAGCACCTTCGCGTGGGACTCGGCGGCGCCGGTCGACGTCACGACATCCGACGGCCGCCCGTCGATTTTCCGGCACACCGACTGGGACGAACCCAGCCGGCCGGGCGGACCTACGGGCGACGTTGGCGTCGGTGAGGAAGCCACGTTCGTGTTTCGAATTGTCGCTCCGGCGTCATCGGGCGACTACGCCGGCTCGTTCGCGCCGGTGAGTGTCGATCGGCGCGGGGAATCTCACCCGGCCGGCATGCGTGTCGTCGTGCGGGACGTGCCGTTCCAGCCGTACTCGCCGGCCCCCTTGTTCAAGGCCGGCACCAACACAAGCTCGTCGCTCTTCTAGCTCTGGTCGGGTGGGGGAGATTTGAACTCCCGACCTCTGCGTCCCGAACGCAGCGCTCTGCCAAGCTGAGCCACCACCCGTAAGGGCCGAAAGCGTAGCCGGAGTGACTGGCCCGCCTCACGGTCGAAAACTACGTAGCGACGACGGGTGACGGGGTGCGGGCCGTGTCCTCGTATTCACCGTCGGCGAGCAGGGCGGTCACGGCGCGCCGCAGCTTGAGCGGCGAGATCGGCTTGATCAGGAACCCTTCGGCGCCGGCCCGGCGCGCGAGGAACACGTCGGCGCGGCGGTCGAGCAAGAGCAGCACGGGGACGTGGCCGATGCGGCCACCGCTCTCTTCGAGGCGCAGGTCCATCGTCGCGGCGATGCCGCCCATCGAACCCATCTGCATGTCGATAATCGCCATGTGCACGTTGTGCTCGGTGACTGCGTTGCGGATCTCACGACCACCTTCGACCACGAGGATGTCGTACTCGCCACCCAGCGCGGCGATGACATCCGAGCGCACGTACTCGGCATCGGCGGCAACCAGGATCATCGGCACGGCGTGGATCGTATGCGCTACAGGTGGGCGCGGACGAGGTCGAGGCCGCCGAGGTCGTGCACGTCGTCCAGCAGCATCGGCACGTACGCGATCGCAGCGTCGCCGGCGGCGGCGCGCAGGTCGGCGAGTTGGTGGTGCTCGCTCGCGGCCAGAGCCTCGAACGAGTCGCGATTGGCGGCCAGGTCGCGCAGCGCCGACGAGGCGTTCGCGGGGAGAACGATCTCGCCCTCGCCGTAGGTCGGTTGCATGCGGTTAACGATCACGCCGTCGACGCCGAGCCCGGCCTCGACCAGCTTGTCGGCGAAGAAGACGGCCTCGGCGGTGGCGTCACGCCGGGGTGACGCGACAACCACGAACGCGGTGGCGTCGTCGGCGAGCAGCGCGGTGACAGCCTGGGCGCGCTCGCGGAAGCCTTGCTCCATTCCTTCGAACGCTTCGAAGAAAGCGACCGCGTCGTCGACCACTTCCGCGCCCACGACGCGCGCGATGGTGCGCAGCACGCGTTGGGTGGCCGCGCTCACCGCGCGCAGATACGAGGACGTCGGCATGATCAGCAATCGGAAGATGCGGTTGTCGAGCAGTTTCGTGAGCCGACGCGGCGCGTCGAGAAAGTCGAGCGCGTTGCGCGTCGGTGGGGTGTCGATCACGATCAAGTCGAACCGCTCGGTGGAGTGCAGCTCGTGCAGTTTTTCCATCGCCATGTACTCCTGCGTGCCTGACAGCGCACCGGACACGTTGCGGTACAGCCGATTGCTGATGATGCGTTCGGCCTGCGCGGGATCCGACGCGTACTTCGTGACGAGCGCGTCGAAGGTGGTCTTCGTGTCGAGCATCAGCGCCCACAGCTCGCCCGTCCACGGCCCGTCCACCTGGCGCGGCTCGTTCGTCAGTTCACCGAGGCCGAGCGCATCGGCGAGCCGCCGCGCCGGGTCGATCGTGACCACGCAGGCGCGCCGGCCGAGTGTCGCGGCCTCGACGGCGAGAGCAGCCGCGCTCGTGGTTTTGCCGACGCCGCCCGAGCCGCAACACACGACCACGTTTCGTTGCGCGGCGAGTTCCTTGATGTCGCTCATACCGCCACCGTCGGAAGTTCGGCCACGCGTTGTTCCATCGCGGCGGCGAGTTCGTGAATCTCGGCCGGGCCGATGGCGGACGTGAAGAGTTGCGGCAGCACGATCTGGGGCAGGGGCAACTCCGCTTTGAGACGGGCGACCTGTGCGGCCTGTAGCTCCTGTCGGTGGAGACGGAAGTCGCCCGCGGCGCGCAACGCGTCGGCGTCGCGCGGATCGAGGCCGGCGTCGTCCAGGGCGGCGAGATCGAGGTCGAGCCGCGGGTAGGCGCCGTTGACGACGAGCGGACCAAGCTTGATGCCCACCCGGTCCTCCAGCGCGAACGCGGTCTCCACTGCTTCGTTGACCGGTGTTTCTTCCGGCAGCGTTACGAGCACGACCTGGCAGCGCGCGGCGTCGCTCAACATCTCGTCGACGTCCCGAGCTTGTTCCACGATCGGCCCGACCCGCACCGCATCGAGCAACCCGCGCGCGGAAGCCAGGAACGTGATCGCGTGGCCCGCCGCGGGCGCGTCCACCACGATCAGATCGGCGGGGTCCTCTCGGGCGAGTGCCTTGACCTTGCCGAGCACGAGGATGTCCTTGATGCCGGGGATCGCCGAGGACACCACTTCGAGTGCCCCGGACTTGGCCAAACGCTTGGACACCCGCTTGAGCCCGTGGTCTTCCAGGTATTCGACCAACGCGAAGTCGGGTGTGACGGTGCGGGCTCGCAGGTTCGGCGCCAACTCGCGTTCGGCATAGTCGAGCGCCTCGGATTGGCCGAAGGCGGCGCCCAAACCACTCTTGCCCTCGATCTCGACCACGAGCGCGCGCAAACCGGCCGTGGCCGCCATCTGCGCGATGGTGGCGGCGACCGTCGTTTTGCCGACGCCGCCTTTCCCGGCGACGATGAGCACTCGGGCCTGGGTGCAGAACCCGGCAGTGTCCATCTAGTGAGACCCTTCCAAACCAAGGAGAACGCATGCGCAAGCTAGCCGCCGGCTTTGCCTGCTTCTGTGTACTCCTGCTCGTACCCGGCGCGGCCGGCGCGGAGTCGACGCGGCCGGTCGTGAACGTCATTCAGATCGGAGGGCTGCTCGACCGCGTGCAGGCCGACTTCTGGATGACGGCGATCGAAGACGCCGACGCCGCCAACGCCAACGCTCTCGTTGTGCAGCTCGACTCGGACCGCTCCGTGCTCCCGCGCAAGCCCTTCAACGACTTGCGCCTCGCGATCAAGCGGGCGGCGACACCCATTGCGGTGTGGATCGGGCCCGGACGCGCCGCGTCCGCGGGCGCCGACCTTTTTCCTTTGCTGCGCGCCGCTGACACTGTCGGCGTAACTCCAGGCGCCGACCTTGAGAAAATCCCGACCAGCGAGGCGTCGTGGAACGACATCAAGAACTATCCGAACGTGGCGTTTCGCTCGCCGACGCTCGGCGACTTCTTGATTGACATCGACAACCACCCCGACTTCGTTGTCCCGTCCAAAGTCGTGGACGCGAAAGCGAAAACGACGCATCGCGAACTTCAGGTGGACGTGCGCTTCGCCAAACCGTCGCTCACCGCGCGGACCATTCACGGCGTCACCAGCCCCGGCCCCGCCTACGGGCTCCTCGTGGCCGGTTTGTTGCTCGCGGTGCTCGAGTTCGCAACCGCTGGCATCGGACTCGCGGCGGGGACCGCCGCCATCTTGTTGGTGCTGGCCGCGCTTGGGCTCGGTGGGCTCCCGACCAACCCGGTCGGCGTGACGGCGATCCTGTTCGCCGTGTTCAGCTTCGGCATTGACCTGCAGGCTGGCGCGCCCCGATTCTGGACGGCGGTGGGCACCGGCTCGATGGTGTTCGGCACGTTCACGCTCTTCCACGCCGGCATGCACGTCCCGCTCATCTGGATCGTCGCCGTCTTCGGGCTCACCGCGGCATTCGTACTCACCGGTTTGCCCTCACTGATACGCGCCCGCTTCTCGAGCCCGACCATCGGTCGTGAGGGCTTCATCGGTGAAGTCGGCGCCGCAGTGGGCGAGTTGCACCCTGAGGGACTGGTGGCCATTCGCGGTGCGACGTGGCGTGCTCGCACCAACCGGGCGACGCCGGTTGAGGACGGTGCGGCCATCCGCGTAATCGGCATCGACGGCCTCGTTTTGGACGTCGAACCCGAGTCGGGCGGGGCGAAAGACTATAGGGAGCGCTCAAAACCAACGACATGATCCCTTGTAACGACGGTATCTGAGACCTACTTTCACTGCGTTACCGGTACAGGGGGTTCCAAAACCGATGAGCACCGCCACAAGAATCGACGAGACTTGGCAAGAGAAGGCTGCTTGCCGTGGGCCGCACGCCACCGTCTTCTTCCCGCCGGACACCTTCGAGCGCAAAGAGCAGAAGGAACACCGTGAGATGCGCGCCAAGGCGATCTGCGCGCAGTGCTCGGTCAAAGAGCCGTGCCTCGAGATGGCAGTTCGCATCCGTGAGCAGCACGGCATTTGGGGTGGGCTCAACGAGCTCGAGCGCAAGGCCGTCGGCGGTCTCTAACGCCTGAGCACCACCCGGCCGCAACGGCCGACACGGCGTTGCGCCGTAGCTCTGCGAAGCTGACCCGCTGATGCACCGGGTCATACGTCTCGTCAAGGTTGTCGTACTCGCGGTGTTCACCGTGCCTGTCGCCGCGCTGGGCACCTTCGTGGCATCGATGATCTTCCTGCCGCTTCCGGTGAACCTGCCGCGCGAGCTCGCGCGCGCGACGAGCGGGATCAGCCACGTCTTCGACATCGACGGCAACGAGATCGCCATCTTCCGCCAGTTCGACCAGAACATTCCGGTCAAGCCGGCGGACATACCGATCTCCCTGAAGCAGGCGGTCATCTCCTCGGAAGACCGCGGCTTCTACAAGCACTCCGGCGTCGATCTGCGAGGCAGCTTCCGCGCGCTGTGGGCCGACCTCCGTGGCGGTCGCGTCGTGCAAGGCGGTTCGACAATCACGCAGCAGTACGTGAAGAACGTCTACACGGGCAACGATCGCACCCTTACCCGCAAGGTGAAGGAGGCGATCCTCGCGAACCGCGTGGACCGCAAGCTGTCCAAGGACGAGATCCTGTTCCGCTACCTGAACACGATCTACCTGGGCGAGGGCGCCTATGGCGTGGGTGCTGCGTCCGAGACCTACTTCCGCAAGTCCGTGAAGGACCTGACGCTCTCCGAGTCCGCGCTGCTGGCCGCCGTCATCCCGGCGCCGAGCTTGTACCAACCCCGCGGCAACCCCGAAGGTGCGAATACGCGCCGGGTGTCGATCCTGAAGCAGATGCTCGAGCAGGGCTACATCAACCAACAGCAACACGACGAAGCGGTGGCGCAAACCGTCTGGCCCGCCGTGCGCGGCAAGCCACCGGGCCCGGTCACGCTCGTGCAGCCGCCGGTCAAGGAGTTCCGCAGGTATCCGTACTTCGTCGACTACGTCGAGAAGTACCTGCGCGCCCGTGGTTTTGACGTTGACCGCGCCGGCCTGCGCATCCAGACCAGCCTGGATCCTGCGGCGCAAAAGGACGCCGAGGACGCGGTGAACGACGCCCTGAGCGGCACGTCGGCGCCGCTCGAGATGGCGATTGCCTCGGTCGAACCGCCCACCGGGTTCGTGAAGGCCATGGTCGGGGGTCGTGACTTTTACAAAGGCCCGTCAGCCAACGTGAACCTCGCGCTTGGCGGTTGCCCGAAGATCCCGCCGCCACCCGCACAAATTGTCGTGCGCGCCGCCTGTTGGGACGACCCGACCGCGGTGACCAGCGGCGGTGGGCCTGGGCGGCAAACCGGTTCCTCGTGGAAGCCCTTCACCTTGACGGCCGCCCTCGAGCAGGGCGTGTCGCCGAACAAGGTGTTCCCCGCGCCCAGCACGTACCGCATCCCGAACTGCAAGGTCACAGCGACGTCCAAATGCACGATCTCCAACAACGAGGGTCACGGCGGTGGCTCCCAAACGTTGCGTGCGGCTACCGCGGCGTCGACGAACACGGTCTTCGCGGCGCTCGAGGCCGACATCGGTATCGAGAAAGGCATCGAAATCGCCAAGAAGCTCGGCGTCGGTAGCGCGTTCTACAGCCCCACGATTCACGGTGTGGCCGGCGTGACGCTGGGTGTCGAGGACACCGCGCCGCTCGAAATGGCCGCGGCCTATTCGGTACTCGCGAACAAGGGTGAACGCCAACCGGCGACTCCGATCGTCAAAGTCACCGACAGCGCCGGCAGGGTGCTCATCGACAACACGAAGCGGACGCCCGAGCGCGTGCTCGATACCGCCGTGGCGACCAACGCCACCGACATCATGCGGGGCGTGATCACTGGCGGTACGGGTACCGCGGCCGACATCGGACGGCCCGCGGCGGGCAAGACCGGCTCGACCAACGACAACGCCGACGCCTGGTTCGTCGGTTTCACGCCGACGCTCGCTACCGCGGTGTGGATGGGCAACACCACCGGGCGGGTGCCACTGCTGCGCATCAAAGGCGTGGCTCGCGTCTACGGCGGCACCATCCCGGCGCGTACCTGGAAGGCCTACATGTCCAAGGCCCTCGAGGGTGTTCCGGTGACCGACTTCGACGAACCGGCGCCGATCACGTCCATCACCGACCGTCTGCGCAGCAACGCCCGCAAGGGATTCGACCCGGGCAACCGCCGCGAACTGAAAGACGTCACGACAGGCCAAAAGTTCGAGTTCGACGTCCCACCCCCAGTCGCCGAAGCCCCCACAACCACCTCGACGTCGACCACGTCAACAACAGAACCTCCCCCCAATAACGGCGGGATCCACTTCCCGTAGGGCCATCGGCGCCGAACCGGACCGGCTGGAGTTACGGCTACGGGCAGCCGGAGGATCCGACTTGCTCGGTCCGTAGGCCATAAGCCGCGCCGCCGAAGGCGGCGTCCGTCTTGTTCGCCCGAGCGTTAGCGAGGGCGATTAACGCTTGTCCCCAGCGGCGTTGGGGGTGTCGCCGGGGCACTTGAGGACTTTGTCGCAGGCGGCGCGGATCGGGGGTGCCCACCAGACGCCGTCGCTGTTGAACCCAAGCGGGGCGAAGCTGCGCGAGGAGATGCCGACGACCTTGCCGTCGGAGTTCACGAGTGGGCCGCCTTGGAACGCTTGGCCGATCGAGGCGTCGTGTTGGATGCCGGGGCTCGAGACGTCGGCCACGAAACCTTGCGTGGCCGCGCCCCCTTGCGCGCCGAGAGCTGACAGCGCGAAGACGCGTTCGCCGGTTTTCACCGACGACTTGGGCGCGAAGGACAAGGTCGGGACCTTGCCCTTTTGCACGATGAGTAGGGCGATGTCCTTGCTCTCATCCCAGGTCCACAGCGTGGACTTGATGACGCTGTCGCGTTGGCGAACTTCGACCGACGGCCCCGGTCGCACGGTGGCGGCGCGCACCGTGGCGTAGCTGGTGAGCACGAACGTCTGATCGTTGTCGGACGCAACCGCGAAACCCGTACCGACCGTGGGAGCGCCCGAGTCATCCAAGGAGCGAACGAAGAACAACGAGTCTGCGGACTCCTTGACCAACGCGTCGAGCGTCTCGCCTTCAGCGCGGATCTTCTTGAGCGGCTCGATTTCCTTTTGGATCTCGGCCTTGGCCTTGTCACTCTCCGACTCGATTGTCTTGGTCGCGGTGTCGAAGCGCTTTTGGAAGTTGCGTACGAACGCGTTCGCGCGTTTTTCGGCTTCGGTCTTGCGGTAGTCGTAATAGCTGTAGAGCACGGCGCCCGTCAGTGACGCGCCGATCGAGAACGCCAGCAGCACCGCGACGATGCCCTTCACGCTGCGCGGCACGAACCGAGCAACCGATTCGATTGCAGCGTGAACGTTGCTCGTCCCGCCGTCGCCTTGAGCCATGCCCGCAAGTTAGCGTCGAACCTAATGAGCGACCCCGCACCTCTGGTACCGCGCGACGCGGCGACGGTGATGCTGGTACGCGACGGGGCCACGGGTCTCGAGGTGTGCATGCTGCGCCGCAACTTGAACTCGGACTTCGTTGGCGGCGCCTACGTCTTTCCGGGCGGTGCCGTCGATCTGCATGACAGTGGCGCCGCGGTCGAGGCGATCTGCGCGGGACGGACTGACGCCGACGCGTCCAAGCAACTCGGCATCGAGCGTGGCGGGCTCGCGTTTTGGGTCGCGGCGGTGCGCGAGTGCTTTGAGGAAGCTGGAGTGTTGCTGGCGATCGACGAGAACGACCACGTCGTGTCGCTTGCCGAGGAAGTCACGGCCGACCGCTTCGTGGATTGGCGTCACAAGGTCGACCACGCCGAGGCGAGCCTGGTCGAACTCTGCGCGGCCGAAGGCCTGCGGATCATGGCGGGCGACATCTACTACTTCGCCCACTGGATCACTCCCGTCGGGCCCACCCGCCGCTACGACACGCGCTTCTTCGTTGCGGCCGCGCCGCCCGAGCAACACCCCGTTCACGACGACCGCGAGACCATCGCCACGGTGTGGATCAACCCAGCGGAGGCGCTGCGCAAACAAAAGGCGCACGAGATGGAGCTGATTTTCCCGACGATCAGGAACCTCGAGGCGATCAGCCGATTCGACACGGCGAGCGAACTGCTGGCCGCGGCCGCCGCGATCGACGAAGTCGTCACCGTGCTGCCCAAGGTCGTCAGCGGCGACACCGGCTTGCGCATTCTGTTGCCGGGTGACGCGGGCTACGACGACGTGATCGACGGGAAGCTGCCCGATGGTCACCACGGCGGCACGATGGTCGACGACCGCGAAATCGCGCATTGATGGCGGCGACACCGACGCCTGACGCGCCGGTAGTCGCCGGCAAGGTCGTTCAGCTCACGCCGCTGGTGCGGCGCCTCACGTGTCCGAACCCCGGGGTGTTCACCGGCCCGGGTACCAACACGTACTTGATCGGTAACCCGGTGTCCGGCCGCGTCGTCGTACTCGACCCTGGCCCCGACGACGCGAAGCACATCGCGCGCGTTGCGCGTGCTGGTCCGTCGAAAGCAATCACGACGATCGTCGTCACGCACACCCACCCCGACCATGCCCCCGGCGTCGCGCCGCTCAAGCAGCGCACCGGCGCGACCGTCGTCGGTTACGACTCGCGGGACGCGTTGACGACGGATGTCGATGCGCGCGACGGCTACGTCGTGCCGCACGACGACTTCACGCTGCGCGCCATCCACACGCCAGGTCACGCCAGCAATCACTTGTGTTGGTACCTGGAAGACGAAGGCGTGCTGTTTTCCGGCGACCACGTCATGGCCGGGTCCACCGTGGTGATCTCACCGCCCGATGGCGACATGCGGCAGTACCTCGACTCGCTCGAGCGCGTCCGCGACATGCACGTTGGCGCCATCGCTCCGGCACACGGCCCGTTGTTGCCCGACCCCGACGCGATCGTCGGTTGGTACATCGACCATCGAGTCGAGCGCGAACGGATTGTCGGCGTGTCGTTGGCAAAACGCGGCTCGGCTACCGCGAGGCAGCTGGTCGAAGACGTTTATACGGACGTACCGAAGGACCGTTACCCGATCGCCGAGTTCTCGCTCTGGGCTCACCTCCGCAAGATGCGGGGCGAGGGTTTGGCGAAGACCCGTCAGCCCGACGACATCACGGCGACGTGGGCCGCGACCCGCCAGCTGCGACGCGCGGCAAAAGCGACAAATCAGTTAGGGCCGATCGGACGGTCCCGAATAGCCTCGCCGGCTATGGGGCCAATTCTCGACGCCGCGGGCGTCACCAAGATTTACCGCACCGGTGCCGACGAAGTGCTCGCCCTCAACGGCGTGAACCTCACGATCGACCCCGGTGAGTTCGTCGCCGTGATGGGCCCATCGGGTTCGGGCAAGACCACCTTGCTGAACTGCCTGTCTGGGCTCGACGACATCGACGAAGGCTCAGTCATGATCGACGGCGCCGACATCCACAAGATGAAAGACGGCGACCGCACCGAACACCGCGCCGGTCGCATGGGGTTCATCTTTCAGAGCTTCAACCTGATTCCCGTGTTGTCCGCGGTCGAGAACGTCGAACTGCCGCTGTTGCTCACCGGCGTGAAGTCGTCTGAGGCCCGTGACCGCTCGATGTCGATGCTCGAGCGCGTCGGGCTGGCGCACCGTCCCAAGCACAAGCCGAACGAACTGTCAGGCGGCGAACAGCAACGAGTCGCGGTCGCGCGTGCGCTCGTGGCCGAGCCGGCGATCGTGTGGGCCGACGAGCCCACGGGCAACCTCGACTCAACGATGGCGATCGCGGTGCTGGACCTACTGCAAGAGGTGAACGCGGCCGGCCAGACCATCTTGGTCGTGACCCATGACGACGGCATCGCCGCGCAGGCCCGACGTCTCGTGCGCATGGCCGACGGCCACATCGTCGCCGACGGTTTGACCGCGGCGTTGTTGCACACCGACGTGTCGGCGCCCGGCACGCGCACGAAGAAGACGGCGGCCAAGAAAGCGGTCGCCACGAAGGCGCCGGCCAAGAAGGCGGCGGCGCGCAAAGCAGTCGCCAAGGCGCGCTAGATGGGCATCGTCTTCCTGCCGCTGCTCTTGCTGCTGCTGGCACCGATCATTTTCTTCTCATCAGCCTCTTCGACGCGAGCTTCCGGCCGACGATCCGGCGTTTGGCGCTGCGCAACCTGACGCGACGCCGCGGCGAGGCAGCGCTGGTCACGCTCGGCGCCATGCTCGGCACCGCGATCATCACGGCGGCGCTCATCGTCGGCAACACATTGGGCGCGTCGTTCAAGGACATCGCGCGGACCGAACTCGGCCCGACCGACGAGATCGTGCGCGCCATCGGGCTGAACAACTTCGACGGCGTCTACGGCAGCCTCAGCGGCAAGCCGATTGCGAACGTCGACGGGCTGCTCAAGATGACCCGCGCCGGGGCGTCCGTGTCGACGACCGGTAAGAACTCGCTGGCCGAGCCCTTCGTCGGCTTGAGCGAAGTGAACTTCGACGAGGCGCGCGCGTTTGGTGGCGACGTCGGCGCCACCGGCATGGCGAAGGCCGGGCCGACCCCTTCAGGCGACGAAGCCGTCCTCAACCAGACCTTGGCGTCAAAGCTCAAGGTCCACACCGGCGACACGATCGTGCTTTACGCGTACGCGACCAAGATCGACTTGAAGGTGCGCTCGGTGCTGCCCACCAAGGGGATTGCCGGGTTCAACGGGCGCGGCCTTTTCACAGCGCCGGGCACGATCGCGAAGCTGGCCGCTACGGGCGGAGCTCAGCTTGCCGGCGCCGTCAGCGGCGAGGCCCCCTCGTCGCTGGTGCTCGTGTCGAACACCGGCGGCGTGTTTGACGGAGCCACGCACACCGACGAGGTGCGCAAAGCCCTCGACGCGCGCCTCGACGCGCTGCCCGGCGTGGAGGTCCAGAACGCGAAGCAGGACCGGCTCGACCAATCCGAAGACATCGCCGCGCAGTTCACGCAGCTCTTCGGCGGCATCGGGGCGTTCAGCGTGATCGCAGGAATCGGTTTGCTGATCACAATCTTCGTGATGCTCGCTGACGAGCGGAAGAGCGAACTCGGGATGCTGCGCGCGATCGGGCTGAAGCGCAATCAACTCGTGCGCGCCTTCGGTATGGAAGGCGCCGTCTACGCGTTGATCTCCTCGGTTGTCGGCGTGATCGTCGGCATCGGCGTTGGCCGCCTGGTGGCCACGTTGGCGACGAGCATCTTCGGCAGCGACGGCGGTTTCGGCAGCGACTTCAGCCTTCGGTTCTCGCTCGAGCCCAAGAGCCTCATCATCGGTTTCCTCGTCGGCACCTACATCTCGCTCGCCACCGTTTGGGGCACCAGCATTCGTCTCGGCCGCCTCAATGTGATCCGCGCCATCCGCGACCTCGCGGACGCGCCGTCGACCGGCCGCGTGCGAATGCGGACCTACATCCTGTCGGTGGCCGGAGTTGTGTTCGGTCTGCTCTTGCTGCAGATCGGCGCGGCCACCGACGCCTGGTTCCCAGCCCTCGGCGGCGTCCCCATTGCTGCGTGGTCATCGATTCCCCTGCTTCGCGCGTTTCTGCCGCGCCGCGTCGCGGTCTTCCTCGGCTGTGGCACGGCGCTGCTCTGGGCGATCTTCGTGTTCTCGATCTTTCCCGACGCCTTGTCCAGCACCGAGTTCGGCGCGTTCGTCGAACAGGGCGTGATCCTCGTGGGCAGCGCGACCGCGATCGTCGCGACGAACGACGACGCCGCCAGCTGGTTCGTCTCCCGCCTGGGCGTCTCGCGACGCACGTTGGCCGCGCGGCTCGGGTTCGCATATCCGCTCGCCCGCGTGTTCCGCACCTCGATGCTGCTGTTCATCTTCGCGATCGTCGTGTTCACGCTGACGTTCCTCTCCGTCTTCAGCAACCTGTTCAGTGCGCAGGCCCCGCGCTACGCCCGCGAATCCGCCGCCGGTTACGACGTGCTCGTCGACAGCAACTACTCGAACCCCGTTCCCTCGAGCGCGCTGCGGACGAATCGCGACGTCGCTGATGACGCGACTATCGAGGTGTCGTTCCCCGAGTGGACTACGGAGGACGTCACGGAGCGCACGCGTTGGTCGGTGTCGGGCTTCGACGAAAAGCTGCTTGCCCACGGCGTCCCCAAGCTGAACGAGCGACTCGACCGCTTCGCCAGCGATCGCGCCGCCTGGGAGACGGTGATGAACGATCCGACGCTCGTGCTGTTGTCCAACTTCTTCTTGCAGCGCGGCGGGCCGCCCGCGAGCGGGCTGAAAGTGGGCGACAAGATCCGCGCCTACGACACGTTCTCCGGCAAAACGGCCACGCTCACCGTCGCCGGCAAGATGGACAGCGACTTCCTCTTCAGCGGACCGTTCGTGGGCAAGTCGTTCCTGCGGTCGTTCTCGGTCGACGTCACGCCGAGCCGTCACTACGTGGCGGTGAAACCCGGCGCCGACCCCGAGATCGTGGCGGAACGGCTCACCGCCGATCTCATCACGTACGGCGTTGATGCCGACACCTTCGAGAATCACATCGCGGCCGAGCTCAGCCAACAGAAGGGCTTCCTCAGCCTGATGCAGGGCTACCTCGGCCTCGGGCTGATCATCGGCATCGCGGGGCTCGGCGTGGTGATGGTGCGCGCCGTGCGCGAACGCCGCCGCCAGATCGGGATGCTGCGGGCGATGGGTTTCCCCAGCCGCGTGGTGCGCCAAGCGTTCCTGGTTGAGTCCGCGTTCCTCGCGGTGCAAGGCGTCGTGATGGGGACGGTCCTCGCGTTGATCACGAGCTACAGCATGTTGACCAACAGCGACACGTTCGGCGGCCAGTCGCTCAAGTTCGAGATCCCGACGACGAACATCATCGTCGTGTCGGTGGTCGCGATTGTCGCGTCGCTTGCGGCTTCGAACTTCCCGGCTCGTCAGGCCTCGCGGATTAAGCCCGCGGTCGCGCTGCGCATCGCGGACTAGCTCTAGCTACAGAGCGTTCAGCGCGTCGATCGCGCTGCAGCCCGCATCGATCGGCGGGAGCGCGTCGTCGATCAACACGTCGAGCAACTCCTTGTACGCGTGCGCGGCGGGCCCGTCACCGAGAACGGCGGGCGCGCCTTTGTCACCTCCGCTGGCGACCGCGGCGTCGAGCGGAATCTGGCCGAGCAGGGGCACGCCGAGCTTCAAGGCCAGCCGCTTACCGCCGCCCTCGCCGAATAACGGATACGACGCGCCGTCGGGCGCGATGAACGCCGTCATGTTCTCGATCACGCCGACAACACGCAGGTAGCCCTTGCGGGCCATATCCGCCGCACGCGTCGCGACCTTCTGCGCGGCGATGGCGGGGGTCGTGACGATGACGACTTCGGTGCGCGGCAACATGCGGGCGAGGCCCATCTGGATGTCGCTGGTGCCCGGCGGCATGTCGATCAACAAGTAATCGACGTCGCCCCACGCCACGTCTTCGAGGAAGTGCTGCAACGCCCGGTTCAACATCAGGCCGCGCAACATCACGGCTTCGTCTTCCTCGGCGCCTTCGATCGAGCCCATCGACACCACGCGCAGCAACCCGCTCCCGATCACCTTTTCGACCGGCAGGATGCGCACGCGGTCGCCGTCGGCTTTCTCGGCCTCGACCTTCGCGTCGACGCCGAGCAGGCGTGGCAGTGAGAAGCCGCCGATGTCCGCGTCGAGCACGCCGACTTTGAAGCCACGCGCCGCGAGGCCGACCGCGAGGTTGGCCGTGACGGTGCTCTTGCCGACGCCGCCCTTACCCGACGCGATTGCCGCAACCCGCGCCGAGGGGGAGAGATCCATCGCGAGCGTCGAGCGCTCTTGGGCCTTGAACCGGGCGCGATCCATCAGGCTGCGCTTCTGTTCGGCGGTCATCTCACCGAACTTCACAGTGACCTTGTCGACGCCCACGAGGGCGCCGACGCGTGCCTTCACGTCCTTCATGAACTGCGCCCGCAGGGGACAGCCCGCCGTGGTGAGAGCCACGGTGACGGTGACGTGGGCGCCGTCAATCGCAATATCCCGGACCATGCCCAGCTCGATGACGCTGTCGCCCAGCTCGGGATCAATAACCCCAGCTAACGCACCACGAACGTCAACTTCAGTTGCCACGTAGTAATTCTACCGGTTTCAAGCAGTAATATTCCCTGTGTGGATCGACTCGGCGTCTTTAAAGCGCTCGGAGACAACACGCGGTACGCGATCTATCTCGAGCTCGCGCGCAGCGACGTCCCGCTCGCCACGGCCGAGGTAGCCGAGATGCTCGACCTGCACCCGAATACGGTCCGTCCCCACCTCGAGCGCATGCGTGAGGTCGGCTTGCTCGAAGCGGCGGCCGACAATCGGGGCACCGTGGGCCGCCCGCAGAATCGGTATCGATTGGCCGCTGACGCACCGTCGCTCGGGCTCGAATCGTCTTCAATGCGGATCCTGGCCAGCATGTTGGCGGCCGCTGCCGCGATTGGCGGCGTCGACTCCGAACAGGCCGCCGACGCGGGGTTTTCGCAAGGCATCGACGCCGGCGAGGCCGCCGGCATGCAGAAACGCACGAGTTCGGCGCGCTGCGTGAGCGCACTCACCGATGAGCTTGCGGCGCTCGGGTTCGACCCGGCCGTAGGTGAGGACGGTGCCACTGCGGCAATCGCGTTCACCCGCTGCCCGTTCCTGGAGCTGGCCGAGATCTACCCCGATCTGGTCTGTCACCTGCACCGGGGAATGATCGAGGGGTTCGTGAACGTTCCAGAAGGGGTACGGGTCGCGGCTTTTCATACCCTCGCTGACCGCGACCCGTGCCGTGTCGAGTTATCAGTGCGGTAGCTGTAGCCTTATTACGTCCGTTTTGTAGGAGGAACCCAAACATGAGCGTTACCGAGACCACGCAGGGCGCAGGCATCACCTTGACTGACGCCGCCGCGGCCAAGGTCGCTGAACTGCTGAAGCAAGAGGGCGACGAGCGCCTCGCGCTGCGCGTCGCCGTCCGCCCGGGCGGCTGTTCTGGCTTCTCCTACGAGATGTTCTTCGACACCGAGACCGACGACCAGGACAAGCGCACCGAGTTCGGTGACGTCAAGGTCGTCGTCGACACCACGTCGGCCCAGCTGCTCGTGGGCGCCACCCTTGACTACAAGGATGGCCTCCAGGGCGCCGGCTTCAGCATCAACAACCCCAACGCCACCAAGACCTGTGGCTGCGGGTCTTCGTTTAGCTAGGCGTCAATCGGTCACGCAGCCAAGCAGCAAGGGCGGCCTCGTCCGTCTCTCCCGCGGCAACCGAAAGCATGATCTCCACCGAGTCGTCTTCGGTCGCGACGATCTGTTGGCCGTTAAGTTCGCAGAACATGTTCATCGCGACCCAGGCCAGTCGCTTGTTCCCATCCGGCAATGGATGGTTTCCCGCGATTCGCACCACAAGTACCGCCGCCTTGTCGACGAAGTCGGGGTAGAAGTCATCGTCACCGAACCCGCCATCGGTGCATGCAGAGCCGAATCGAGCAGGTCGACACGTGATGCGTTCACCAGTGTTTGCAGCTCGATGCCGGTGACAGCTGACGCGATCGTTATCGCTTCAGCGAGTGTCAGGTATCTCATTGCGCCAGGCGGTCGAGAACTTCCTTGTCGCGTTCGAGCACCGAGCGGAGGCGAGCCATGAAGTCTTTGTCGCTACGAACCCGATCGATTTCAGCCGTCAGGGCATCAATAACCAGCGCGTTGACGCTGATGTCCTTCGTGCGCGCGACCACCTCCGCCTCATTCGCTAGTTCGTCCGGGAGTCGGATCGTCGTCGTCTTACGTGGCATGCTATCATGATAGCACGACGTCAATGAACCTGCTGGGGCATATCCGGGTCGCCTTGACGCAGTCGGATGATCCGGAGGTCTGGTTGGGCGCGGCTTTGCCGGACCTGCAGCGCGAGGCCGGCGTGCCCATGGGCGACGGATGGTCGGCTGGCGTGCGCGCCGGGATCGAATGCCATCGCGTTGCTGACGCAGTCTTCCACGACCTCCCCGTCTTTCGCACACAGTCCGTCGCGCTGACGCGGGCGCTGCTCGACGCTGGCGTGCCGCGTGGCGCCGCGCGCGCCGTTGGTCACGCGGGCTGGGAGTTGCTGTTGGACGGCACGCTTATCGACGACGACGCGCTGATGGACGCGTACCGGCGCGCGATGTCGGTGCCCGTCCATGAGGCCGCGTGGCAGCGAGCGCTGCAGCGGCGGGTCGAGCGCGGCGTGCCGCGTCTCTACGCCGACCCCACCGGGGTGGCCGAGTTGTTGTGGCGCGTGCTCGGCAGTCGGCGGCTGCTCGCGTTCGATCGCGCCCGCGTTGACGTTGTGGCGAGTTGCCTGTCTGCCGCGCAGCCCGCGATCGCGGCCGCGGCGCCGGACGTGTTCGCCGCTTTAGGCGAGTAGCGCGGCAATCGCGGCGCGGGCTTCGCTGGCGTCGAACGGGCCGTTGAACCGGTTGACCACGATGCCGTTCTTGTCCACGAAGTAACACACCGGTTCGCCCTCGAGCTGGAACGCCGCGAAGGCAGGGCTGAGGGTCTTGCCCGACGTGTCTTTGAAGACCTCGACATGCACGAGGTTGGCGCGCGACCCGATGTTGGTCGATTCCTTCAAGAGGATGTCGAGCACGGGTCCGCACGTCGCGCTCTGGCAAAGCGCGGGCGTCGCGAGCAACACGACGCTCGGCTTGCCGTTTCCGACCAGCGCGTCGAGGCTCGTCTCATGCCACGGACACGGTGACGGCGTCCGGGTGCAGATCGGTTTGACGTCGAGCGTTTTCGCCGGTGTGGGCGTCTGCGGCCTGGGCAGCGGCTTACCCGGCGTGGCCCACGCGACCTTGGCGGGGTCGCTGATCGTGATCACCGCGTTGCCCGGTTTCTTGCCCTCGACTTGCGCCTGCAGGCCCCAGGAACCGGCCACGTCGAAGTTGTGGTGCACCACGTAGTACGGCCGGTCTTCGATGCCTTCGCTCTTACGTTCCGCGACGATGGGCTCGGTCAGCACCTTTGTGCCCGGCTTCTGAAACGCCACTTTCACCACCGTGTCCGCGCCGACCAACGACGCGGGGACACCTTCGAACAACGCGAAGGTGATGCGCTCGTCGATGCCGGTCTGGAAATTGAAGCCGGCCTGCACCACCGACAACACGTCCTTCTGACCTTTGGCGGTGGTCTCGGTCGTGTCCTTGACGTCGATGGCGTCGTCGTCGCTCTTTTTCCCGCACGCGGCCATGAAGGCGAGCGCGCCGGCTCCGAGCAACACGTTTCGGCGTGACAACGGCTGATGCATCCGGCGAAACGTAGTGTTCGCCGGTGCCCATTTCGTTTCGGTTGGACGGGCAAGACGTCGAAGTGCCCGACGACGGCGCAAGTCTTTTGGAAGCCTTACGCGACCGGCTGGGCGTGCGCACGGTCAAGGACGGGTGCGCGCCACAGGGTCAGTGTGGGTGTTGCACCGTGTGGGTCGACGGGTCGCCCCGCGTCGCGTGCGTCACTCCGGCACGCCGCATCGCCGGGCGCGCGGTAACGACGGTGGACGGCCTCGACGACGCGACCCGGACCCGTTGGGGCGACGCGTTCTGCGCGAGCGGCGGCAGTCAGTGCGGTTTCTGCACGCCGGGCATCGTGATGCGGCTCGCCGCCCTCGACGCAGACGCATCGCGTGAAGACGTCGACCGCAATCTGCTCGCGCACCTGTGCCGGTGCACGGGATGGCAGACGATCGTCGACTCGGTGCACGCCTCGCCCGTCGTCGACCGCGACCTCGCGGCTGCGTCGGCGCGCGCCACGCTCGAGGGCCACGCCCCCCAACGCGTCGGCCCCGACATCGCCCTGGGCCACGGTGGCTTCGCCGACGACGAGGCGCCGCTCGACGCGCTGGTGGCGGTGTCGGACGGCGCCGATGGTTGGGTCGTGGCGGACACACTCAGCGCCGCGCGCGCCGCCGCGGGCAAGGTGCAGGGCCGGCGCACGACGATCCCTTTGCAGCACCCGCTCGAGCTCCCACCGGGCGACTGGGACCTGATCCTGCGAACCACGTGGGTCGAGCCCGCCTACCTCGAACCCGACGCCTCGTGGTGCGCGCCCGGCGGCGAGCCCCACAGCCCCTTGGCCAACGGCGGCGCGTTCGGTGGCAAGCAGCGCAGCCAAGTGGGCGCCGTGGCGCAGCGTCTCGCGAACGAACACGGTCGTGCTGTGCGCGTCGTGTTGGCGCGCGAAGACGTCGTGCGACGCGGGCCGAAACGTCCGCCCATCGCGGGGGGTGTGAACGCGGACGGCACCGGCGTGATCCGTGTGGTTCGGACGCAAGGCGTCGCCGACGCGATCCACTCCGTGCTACCCGACGTCGTGGTCGAGGAGGTCGACGTGGCCGGCCCGTCCACCTCGTGCGACCTCCGCGCCGCGGGCTGGGCCGAAGCCGCCGTCCTCAAAGCCGCCCTGGCGATGCGCGCGGAATCCTCCCCAATCGCGCGCGTAAGTGCGCCGTCGGGTGCGCACATCCGCGCGCGATTGGATGAGAAGGGAGAGGTGCACGTGACGGTCAATGCCGGGGAGGTGCTCGACGAGATCGTGTTGCGGTCGTACTGCATCGGTGCCGCGCACATGGCGCTGGGCTGGGTTCGCAGCGAAGGTCTCGCGGTTGACGACCACGGTGTCGCGCAAGACCTGACGATTCGCAGCTTTGGCGTTTTGCGCGCGGTCGACACGCCGCCGATTCACGTCACCATTGAGCCGGGGGACGGGCCACCCGTCAACGGATCCGACGCCGTGTTCGCAGCAGTGGCCGCGGCCGCGTGGGTCGACGAGGGCACGCCGACCGACTGGCCAACCCGACGGACCTAGCCTGATCGCATGTCGAAGCCTCTTGGTCCGTATACGCCGATCGTTCGGGCGGGGGACTGGCTCGTCGTCTCCGGCCAACTTGGGGTGAAGGACGGCGCGCTCGTCGAAGGCGGGGTGTCGGCGCAGGCCACGCAAGCCGTGGCGAACATGCGGGCGCTGCTGGAAGGCGAAGGCGCGTCACTCGAGAGCGTGGTCAAGACCACCGTGTTCCTCACCGACATGGCCGACTTCGCCGGGATGAACGACGCCTACGTCGCCGCGTTCGGCGACCACCGTCCGGCCCGGTCATCGATCGGTGTCGCGGCGCTCCCGCTGGCGGGCGCGGTCGTAGAAATCGAAGCCTGGGCCCGGATCGCGTAAGAATCAGATCGTGCTCGGAGCCATCATCATCGCCCTGATCATCACGATCGGGATTCCTGTCGGTTTCATGCTGGCCGGCGCCGGCGTGTCGTTCCTCTTCGGCTGGACGCTGGGCGACACCGCCGAAGCCGACCACCCCGACTCAGAACTGATCGAAACCAACTACTGATCCATTCTTGTAACGCTCAGTAGCAAAAACCCTCGGCTGCGGACTACAAGAACGCGGGTGCTTTAGCCCCAGCGGGACTGGCCGAAGCGATAACCCACGCTTCGCACCGTTTGGATCAGGTTCGCTTCGTCGTCGAGCTTGGCCCGCAACCGCCGCACGTGAACGTCGACCGTGCGGGCGCCGCCGTAGTACTCGTAGCCCCACACCCGTGACAGCAGCGTCTGGCGGGTGAAGACCTTGCCCGGATGCGTGGCGAGGAACTTCAGCAATTCGTATTCGAGGAACGTGAGGTCGAGGGGACGGCCGTTCACGGCGGCCTGATACGTCTCGGTGTTGAGCACGAGCGGGCCGTACTCGACCAGTTCCGGACGCGTGCCGCGTCCCGTCCGCCAGAACAGGTGCTTCAGCCGCGCTTCGAGTTCGCGGGGCTGGAACGGCCACACGCAGAAGTCGTCGAACAAGTCCTCGCGCAATTCCAGCCCGGCGAGATGCTGCGCGCCGACCAACACGAGTAGCGGCTCAAGCGGCTGGTCGCGCTTGCGCAACGCGCGGCACAGCGCGAACGCGCCCTCAGGATCGTTGGCGGCCACGATGATCGCGCCCGCCCAACCGTCGTCGGGCTCGTCGCGTACGGCCGCCTCGGGGCTCTGGATGCCTTTCCAGGGATACCCCGCGAGTTCCAGCGCCTGCACCAGCTCGGGCGGTGCCGGGTCGGGGTAAAGCAGGAGCGGTTCCATCTACAGACTCGTGAAGTAGCGCTTGAGTTCGAACGGGCTCACTTGGGCCTTGTAGTCCGCCCACTCCGCGCGTTTGTTGCGGAGGAACCACTCGAAGACGTGCTCGCCCAACGTCTCGGCCAGCAACTCCGAACCCTCCATTACGTCGAGCGCCTCCGCGAGCGACCCGGGCAGCGCGGCGATGCCCTGCTCGGCGCGTTCCTGATCGGTCAACGCGAAGAGGTTGGTCTCCGTCTCCGGCGGAAGTTCGTAACCCTGTTCGATTCCCTTGAGCCCCGCGGCCAACACCACCGCGAACATTAGGTACGGATTGCATGCCGGATCCGGGGAGCGGTACTCGATGCGGGTCGGATCGGGCCGTCCCTCTTTGGCGGGCGGCACCCGCACGAGGGCCGACCGGTTGTTGCGGGCCCAGCTCACGTAGACCGGCGCCTCGTAGCCGGCGACCAGCCGCTTGTAGCTGTTGACCCACTGGTTCGTTATGGCGGTGATCTCGCGGGCGTGGGCGAGGACGCCGGCGATAAAGCCCTTGCCGACCGCGGAGAAGTGGAACGGATCGCTCTCGTCGTAGAACGCGTTGGTGTCGTCGTTGAACAGCGAGAAGTGGGTGTGCATGCCCGAGCCCTGCATGCCCGCGATCGGCTTGGGCATGAACGTGGCATGCACGCCGGCCTCGGTCGCGATCTCTTTCACGATGAGCCGCGTGGTCATCACCGCGTCCGCCATGGACAACGCGTCGGTGTGGCGCAGGTCGATCTCGTGTTGGGACGGGCTGTCCTCGTGCTGGCTGTACTCGACGGGGATGCCCATGTCCTCGAGGGTGAGCACCGTGCGCTGGCGCAACTCGCTGGCGCGGTCGGCCACGGTGAGCTCGAAGTACGAACCGGTATCGAGCGGGCGAGGACCGTCGGGGCCGATCTCGCTGCTGTCGAAGTAGAACCACTCGAGTTCAGGCGCCGCGTAGAACGTGAAGTTGGACTCGCGCGCCTTGTCCAGCTGCCGGCGCAGCACTTGACGGGGGTCGCCCTCGAAGGGCGTGCCGTCGAGGTTGAGGATGTCGCAGAACACGCGGGCGACCGCGGGGTCGTGCCGCAACGGCAGGATCTGGAACGTGCGGGGATCGGGCTTGGCCAGAACGTCGGATTCCTGGACCCGGCTGAAACCGTCGATCGCCGATCCGTCGAAGGTCATGCCTTCTTCGAGGGCATTCTCCAACTCGGCCGGCGTGATGTTGAACGACTTTGCCGTCCCCAACACATCCGTGAACCAAAGCTGGATGAATCGGATCCCACGCTCTTCGACCTGGCGGAGGACGTAATCCTGCTGGCGCTCCATGCCTAAGTCTCCCATTGACCGGTGCCGACAGGCCCAACCCGGCCAGGTGCGTTCACATAGCGTTCACACGCCGGGCTAGGCCCGGTAACGGCGGCTTAGGTACGTTTTTAGGCATGTCCTACAAGGCCGAATACATCTGGATCGACGGCACGGAGCCCACGCCCCTGCTTCGCTCCAAGACCAAGATCCTCGCCGACGGCAAAGACCCCGATATTTGGGGCTTCGATGGGTCGAGCACCAACCAGGCGGAAGGGGCGTCGTCCGACTGCGTCCTCCAACCCGTTTGCGTGGTGAAAGACCCGATCCGGGGTGGCGACAACAAGCTGGTGCTGTGTGAAGTCCTGCACACCGACATGACGCCGCACAGCACCAACACCCGGGCGCCCCTCGCCGCCGTGTACGAGAAGTACAAGGACCAGGACCCCTGGTTTGGCATCGAGCAGGAGTACACCCTGTTCAAGGGTGCCCGCCCCCTCGGCTTCCCCGAGAGCGGCGGTTACCCCGGTCCGCAAGGCCCGTACTACTGCGGTGCTGGCGCCGACGACATCTACGGTCGCCCGCTGGTCGAAGCGCACATGGACGCCTGCCTCGAAGCCGGCCTGCTCCTCAGCGGCATCAACGCCGAGGTCATGCCCGGTCAGTGGGAGTTCCAGATCGGCCCGGGCAACCCGCTCGACGTGTCCGACCACCTCTGGCTCGGCCGCTGGCTGCTTCATCGCCTCGGTGAGGACTTCGGCATCTCGGCCACGCTCGACCCGAAGCCCGCTCGGGGTGACTGGAACGGTGCCGGCGCGCACACGAACTTCTCGACCACCGCGATGCGCGAGAGCTACGACCCGATCATCGCGGCGTGTGAGGCCCTCGGTAAGAAGGTCGAAGAGCACATCGCCGGTTACGGCGTCGGCATCGAGCACCGCCTCACCGGTGCCCACGAGACCGCTCCGTACGACCAGTTCTCCTATGGCATCTCGAACCGCGGCGCCTCGATTCGCATCCCGTGGCAGGTCGGCATCGAGAAGAAGGGCTACATCGAGGACCGCCGTCCGAACGCGAACTGCGATCCGTACGTCGTCACGAAGCTCATCACCGACACCTGCTGCTCAGCGCTCGCGTAAACAGCACTGAAATTCGAGAGGGCGCCGGGGTTTTCCCCGGCGCCTTTTCGCGTCCGGTAGACGCTCTCCTACGCTTGGCGGATGGCCGGCCTGCGTGTTGCTGCGTGCCAACTCAATCCGACGGTGGGCGACATCGACGGCAACGTCGACGCCATCATCGAGTGCCTGCGCGCGCAGGCGTCGGCGGGCGCAGCGCTCGTCGTGTTGGGCGAGCTCGCCATTACCGGCTACCCGCCTGAGGACCTCCTCCTAAAGCCCGCATTCGCCGAGGCCTCCGAGGCCGGTCTGTCCCGCGTCGTGGCGGCGACCGCCGAGGTGCCCGGTGTCACCGCAGTCGTCGGTGCCACGGAGCACGTCGACGAGTTGGTTCGCTACAACACCGCGGTGTTCTGCCGCGACGGCGCGATCGTCGGTAGGCACCGCAAGCGGCTGTTGCCCAACTACGCCGTGTTCGACGAGCACCGCTGGTTCGAAGAGGGGGCGACCCCGGTACCTGTCGTCGACGTGGCCGGCGTGCAGGTGGCCGCCGTGGTGTGCGAAGACCTGTGGTTCACCGAGGGGCCGGTCGCCGAGGCGGCGGCACACGGCGCGCAACTGCTGGTGGTCGTCAACGGCTCGCCCTACGCCCGCGGCCGTCTCGACGACCGCATCGGCATCGCACGGGCGCGCATCGCCGAGTCGAAGTTGCCGATGGTCTATGTAAATCAGGTTGGCGGCCAAGACGACTTGATCTTCGACGGCGGCTCCTTCGCACTGCAGGCCGACGGCGCGCTCGCATTTCAGGCCCCGCAAATGACCGAGTACCACGGCGTCATCGACTTCGAAGACGGAGTTCTGCGCGGCGAAATCAGTGACCGGCTCGACGACCTCGACGAGGTCTATGACGCGCTCGTGCTGGCCACGCGGGACTACGTGAACAAGAACGGCTTCACCGAGGTCGCGGTGTCCTTGTCGGGCGGCATCGACTCGTCGCTCGTTTCCGCCATCGCGGTCGACGCCCTGGGTGCGGACCGGGTGCACCTCATCGGGCAGCCGTCGCGCTATTCGAGTCAGGGCTCCGTCGACGACGCGGCCGCGCTGGCTGCGAACCTCGGCGCCGACTTCCGCGTCGTGGAAATTGAGCCGGCGCACGCCGCCTTCGAGGAGATGCTCAAGGCACAATTCGAAGACCGGCCGCCGGACCTCGCCGAGGAAAACCTGCAGAGCCGCATCCGCGGCGTCGTGATGATGGCGTTGTCGAACAAGTTGGGCTGGGCCCCGATTCTCACGTGCGGCAACAAAAGCGAGACCGCGGTTGGTTACTCGACGCTGTACGGCGATACCGCCGGTGGTTTCGCCGTGATCCGCGACTGCCCGAAACTGCTCGTCTACGCCCTCGCGCGCCGGCGCAACGAGCGGGCCGGGCGTGACGTGATTCCCGCCGCCGTGCTCGAAAAGCCGCCGTCGGCGGAGTTGCGCCCAGGCCAACGCGACGATCAAAGCCTGCCGCCGTACGAAATCCTCGACCCGATCATCGAGTTGTACGTCGAACAGGACGCGTCGATCGAAGCCATCGTGGCCGCGGGGTTCGACGAGCCCACGGTCCGGCGCATCGCCACCCTCATCGATCGTTCGGAATACAAACGTCGGCAGAGCCCACTGGGCCCGCGCATCACCGACAAAGCCTTCGGACGCGACCGGCGCGTGCCGATCACCAACCGCTTCTTCGGTTGAGCGACGAACGACGCGCCGCGGGCGCGGTTCTGATTGCCGCGCTGTTGTTCGGCTCGACGTTCGTCATCATGCGCGACTCGGTCGACGCGGCCAGTCCCACGGCGTTTTTGGCCGCGCGGTTCGGGGTGGGAGCCGTCGCGTTGCTTGCGTTCGCGCGTCGCGGTGGAGCCATGCCGAAGGGCGTCGCGCGGCCCGCCTTGATCACCGGCGGCGCGTTGCTGGTCGGTTACATCCTGCAAACCGTCGGGCTGCAGTACACGGCCACTTCGACCTCGGCGTTCATCACCTACCTACTCGTGGTGCTGGTGCCGGTATTCGCCGCGATCGAGCACCGCCGACTGCCGAACTCCGGCGTCGCGATCGCGGTTGCGATCACGACGATGGGCCTATGGCTTTTGACCGGCGGCGTCGAAGGTGTCGGCAAAGGCGAAGTGCTCACACTCGGATGCGCCGCCGCGTTCGCGCTGCACATCCTGTTCGTCGGCCGTTGGGCGAACGATTTCAGCGCCGCGTGGTTCACCGGCCTGCAACTCGCCGTGGTCAGCGTCGGGTGCTTCGTGCCGGGCTTGGTGCAAGGGGGCTACGGGTTCGGGTGGGTCGCGTGGCGCGGCGCGCTCCTCACGGGGATCGGCGCGTCTGCGATCGCGTTGGGCGTGCAGGTTTACGGCCAGCGTGTTCTGGGCCCGACGCGCACCGCCTTGCTCCTGATGGTCGAGCCCGTCAGCGCCGCGTTCATCGGCTACGCGATCGGCGAACGGCTCGGAATCGGGGGTGTGTTCGGGGCGATCCTCATCCTCATCGGGGTGGTTTTGGCCGAACTCAGCGGTGCTGAAACACCGACCATGCGCGGAAACCCAATGAATACAGGGCATAGTGGGCGTCACACAGACCCATACAGGGAGGAAACACCGTGAACCGTCGCGATCTCGTCGCCGCAATTGCAGAAGCCACCGGCGAAGACAAGAAGCTGGTCGACAGCATGCTGAAGGCCACCACCGATGTCATCACTGAAACCGTGGGAAGCGGCGACCCCGTCGTCATCTCCGGATTTGCCAAGTTCGCCAAGATCGACCGCGCTGCCCGCATGGGCCGCAACCCGGCAACGGGTGAGCCGATCAAGATCGCCGCGAAGACCACCGCGAAGATCACGGCGCTCAAGGGCTTTAAGGACGCGGTTCTCGCCGCCAAGCCCAAGAAGAAGTAACACCGAGCCCGAGCACCGCCTGCCGCGATTAGCGCGGCGAGCATTCTGAAAAGAGCCCGTCACCCACTGGTGACGGGCTCTTTCTGTTCGCGGACGGCACTACTTGACCGGTCGGTCAAGTACTAAGGTCACGGTTTGCCAGTTCGAGCAAGGAGTCATTAGTGGGGGATCCGCGAGCACCGCGCGCACCGTTTGCGCCGTGGGACCGTCGTGAGTTGCCGGGCAGCTTCGACGTCGAAGAGACCGCGCGCCGCGTGGGGAATTACAAGTGGATCGAGATGCGCTTGTTCGAGGCGCTCGGCGGCTGGGTGGCCACGGTCCCCGAACTCGACGTAAAGCTCCGCCTTGGCACGCACTGCTATCACCACGCGTGGCACGCCGAGCTTTGGCACAAGCGTCTCCCCGAACTGCGGGAGATGAATCAGGACCGCCTAACGCTGCCCGCCAACGACGACGTCGTCACGTTCATGGACGCCGTGACCGACCCGGGCGAGCTCGACCAGACGATCGAGAAGCTTGTCGGCGCCTACCGGGTGCTGATCCCGCACAAAATCGCCGCGTACACGTATCACTTGAACAACACGTCTTCGATCACCGATGCGCCGACGATGCGGTCGCTTCGCTTCGCGATTGCCGACGAGTTCGAGGACTGGCGCGACGGCGAAATGATGCTGCAGTCGCTGTTGCGCGACGAGGGCGACGTGCAGCGTGCCGCCACGCACCAAGCAAAGCTGGAAACATTGATCATGAAGGCCGGGGGCATCACTGGGCCCGGCTCCATCGGTGACGCGTACGACATTGGAGAAGGTCGATGAAGAAGCTCCTACAGCCCGACGAGTTGGCCCGCGACGCGCGCTTCACCCGCGTGGACATGGCCGAGCGGTTCAACGACAAGCGCACGGTCAATCGCGACCTTGACGGCGAACCAGGCGTCAGCGCGCGCAACCAGCGCCGTCTCACGCCCGATACTCCGGGGGCGTCGGACGCAGCGCGTTCATTGATGCACGGCATCTTCGTCGGCGAGATCCAGGCGCTCGAAGGTGCCGGCCGCACCTGCTGGGACTTCGAGGTCGGCCCGGGCGAGGACAAGGTCCCCTTCGAGTTGAAGCTCGACATGGCCCGTCAGTGCTGGGATGAGAGCCGCCACTGCGAGATCAGCATCAAGCTGTCTGAGTGGATGGGCACCGAACTCGGTGAGTTCGGCGAGTCCGCGTTCCTCTTCCAGGCCGCGTGCAACGCCGACCCGGTACTGCGCCTCACCGGCGTGAACCGCGCTCTCGAAGGTCTCGCAATCGACGTGTTCAACACGATGCGCGAGTTCGGCAAGGTCGCCGGCGATCCCGTCCTCACGTTCTGCGAAGACTGGATGCTCGCTGACGAGGTCACCCACGTGAAGATGGGCTCGGACTGGCTGCGCCGCCTCACCGAGGACAACCCTGAGCGTCGCGAACGCGCGCTCGAGTTCCAGCGCGTGGTCGACAAGCTGTTCTCTCTCGGCGGCGCTCGCGGCGAGAACGACGACAGCCCCATCAAACTCGCGCGTCGTTTCCGCGAACTCGCCGGCTTCACCAACGAAGAGGTCGACGAGATCGCCGGTCTCTCGAAGGAAGCGGCCGAGGAACTCGCCGCTCGCCAAGCCTCCTAACGAATGGCGAACGTCACGGTCGCGCCGGCCGAGTTCCACTACGTCAGCTTCGATGCGGGCACGATCGCAAAACTCGTCGGAGAGGTTGCCGATCTCGTCGGTCTGCCTGCCGACGCACCGATTCTGATCGACGTCGACGAGACCACTCCGCTCGGTCGGGCTCAGCTGACCTCAACTGATCCGATCACGCTGTCTATCGAAGGCGGCGCGTTCGAAAACGCCAAGGCCCCGCGGCAGCTGAGCGAGCGCAGCGTGCGCGACGTCGCGTCGCGTCTGCTGTTTCGGGTTTCGGACCGCTTGTCGGGCCGCTTCGACGACGCGCCGCCCGAAGGCGAGGTACCGCTGCCGCACAACGTCGCGTGGGACGTCCACTCGGTGGGCCGCTCGGCCCGCGCCGGCGTGAACGTGTCCAAGGCTCGGCGGCTGTACCACTTCCGCAATCGCCACGGCTTCAACGACGTCGCCGACGCGGCGTTCGAGACCCTGTGGAACGCGGATCAAATGAGTTGGGCCGAAATCGACGCCCTCGTCGCCGAAGTCGCCTCCGCCAAAACCCCCGCCTAGACCTCTGGGAGGTCGAGGCCGCGGCGTTTGAGCCAGGCCTCGGCTGCGTCGGTGGACAGTTCCCACGTGGTGGCGCTGATCCAGGGCTGGTAGCCCATCTCTTTGTTGATGCCGAGCATGGCGTCATTGGAATCGGCGTTACCGGTGCGGATCTCGGTGACGTGGGGTCGCTCGTCGCGGACGCGCAGCATCATCGCGGCTTTCAGCCACTTGCCGAGCGCGTGACCGCGGTGTTCGGGACGGACCCCGGTGGATCCCACGTTCATGATGTCGGGCTCATGCTCGGCCCACGACAAGTCGTGAATACCGGCCCACCCGCCGCTTTCGATGTGTCGGGCCACAAGCTGCCAGCTGTGATAGCCGGCCGCCTTGCCGACGGCTTCGCTCTCGCGCACTTCGGCCGCGGTGACGGTGAAGTCGTTCATCTCGAGGTCGTCGCGCGGCGCGGTGTTCATCACGAGGATCGCCTCGAGGAACTTGTCCATGTGTTCGTCGGGCACGTCGTCGTCCCAACCGAACAGTTCGTATCCGTCGGCGCGTGATGGGCCTTCGGCGGCCCACTTCTGCATCAGCGGCCAGTCGACGTCGGCGAGCATGAGGCGGTTGACGTGGTTGGCCTGCTTCTTTTCGAAACCGATCGTCGCCGCGAACGGTTCGCCTGCTGGCAGACGTCCGTTGGTCGACGAGATGAGGCGCGTCCGGTTCTCTTTCTTCGCGAGCGCAACCGCCCACGCGAACAATTGTGTGCCGACGCCCTTGCGCCGGTGGTCAGCGCGGACGGTGACGGACACGCCGATCATGTCGGGGTTGTCGTCGAACTCGGGGTCGATCCCGAAGCCGGTGGATGCGACCAGTTCGCCGGACTCATCGCGCGCCCGCACGCTGTACCGGCGGAGTCGTTTCGGTGTTTCGCGATCCGCGGCGAGCACGACCTCGAACGGCGTCGGCGGGTCTTCAGGCACGGCTTCAAACGACACGACGGTGCCGAAGGCGTGGCCGGCGCGCAGTTCGTCTTCGGTGAAGTCGGCCGGATTCGCGAGCGTGTATGTGTACTGCGGTGTGTTCCCCATTGCGCGCAGTTTGGCGCGCAGGGTGGTTACGCGGCCACTGGTTTTGCTCGCCGCACCGCGGTGCTCGAGGGTGGTGTGCGCGGCCCCTTGGGCGAGATCTTCGCGACGGCCACCGTGAAGGCGGAGATCCACAGCAGCATCACGCCGAACAACAGCGCGAACACCGAGTTCTTGAACGCGTTGTTGCCGCTGTGCTGCTCGCGCAGCAGGTACTTCGTTTCGGGCTGGAACTTCATGGTGCGATCGACCGCCGGAATCTCGGCCTTGTGAATCTCGGGGTCGGCCGGCAGGAACACCGGGACGGTCATGAGTTCGCCGCCGCGATGCAAGCGCAGCAGGGCCTTCCAGTTGCCCGAGACCGGCACGCGCTCCTCGGTGATGTAGCGGCCCGGGCTGAGCTCTTTCATGTTGGCGAGTTCGATGCCGCCGCCCTGCCAGGCGCTGACTTGGAACCAGCGAGCGTTCTTGGCGGCGTCGGCCGGCGTCACCTGCACCTCGACGTTCGCAAAGCCACCGACCTGCTCGCCGACGTGCACCTTCGCGGTGACGTCTCCGGTGTGTCGCGACATCGGAACCACGAGGCTCACCAGAAGGACGAGGCCGGCGAGGGCCACGAGCGGACCCGGGAGCGAGCGCGCGGTTTCCTGGCGGCCGGCGGCGCGGGCGAACGCGGTGGCGAGCACTGCGGCCGCGATGCCGGCGACGAGGCACAGGAAGAACGCGTCAGGGAACAGATTCGAGTTCCACGGCTGGTACGAACGCGAGTGATTCCACCAATACTCGCCAGCGAGACCGAGCGTCGCCACGCCGAAGCCAGAAGCGACGGCGAAGCGGACACGATTCTCGGTGCCGAGGACAAAGCCGACGATCTCAACTGCAATCGCCGACGTCAGGTACAGACCGACGACCTTCGTCGAGATCGGAGACTTGTCCCCGCCGTTGAGCAGGTTGGTCGACGTGATCATGTTCGCCACGGCGATGCCGATGGCCCACCATCGACCGAGCACGAGACGCACCGCCACGAAGGCGAACGCGCATGCGATCGCGAGGATCAGCGGATGAAAGATCTGTTGGAACTGCGGCACGCCGAAGCTGAACTCGCCCAGTGGCGCGACGAGCCCCAGCAGCGTGAGCCACGCGGCCACTGCATGGATGCCCATTGACCAACGAGAATCGTGCGGCTTCACGCCGGCATCAGCGAGCACCAGCCACGCGGCGATGCCGACGAAGGCAGCGCCCAGGATCATCAGCATGTGCGTGGGGCTCCACATCGTGACGTCGACGCCGAACGCGTTGTGCCACAACTCGTCGAGCGGGAAGCCGGTGACGGCCGCGCCGCCGAGTGCGAGCAACGGCAGCGTCGACCATGGGATGCGCACCGCCTTCCAACGAAGCACCGTGTCGACGTTTTGCAGTGACGCGAACAGCACACCGACAACGCCCGACATCAGGATCAAGCCGAGGCCGATCACGATGCCGGTGTGCGGCGCGGTGAACAGATTTTTGTCGCGTCCGAGCGCGACGTGCCAGGCGACGTCGTTGTAGAACGCCTGACCCGCGACGAACACGCCGAACAGGGCCATGCCGACGGTGGCCGCGGCCCAACCGGGAATGTGCACGAGCCGTTCGAGGCCGTCGGGGATGCGCAGCAGGAACTGCGCCGTTTTCGACGTCGTGTTGCCGGTGCGGCCGAAGAAGAACAGGCCGATCAGGATCGCCGTGAACGCGCCGAGCAAGACGTACAGCGGCGTCCAACTCGTAAGTGCGCTTCCGGCACTGTCGACTTTTGCGAGCAGATTCATGACTCGGACCCCCATTGGCCGGTGAAGCCGGTTGAAAGAAAATCGGTGAGGTAGCTGACCAGCTGGGCCCGCGGCATCGTCCGACGGTCTACCCACCAGTCGCCCGCGGCGTACACGAAGGACACGACGCCGCGCGCGATCACTTCCGCACCGCCCGAATCGCGCCCGACAGAGCGCAGTTGCTCGCCGATCGCAAATGCCACGTTGTTGCTGATGCGCTCGAGGAAGCCGCTCAGGTCGACCGCGGCATCGGTGCCGGGCTGCACCAGGAAGCGGTAGAGCGCCGGGTCGCGTTCGATGTAGCCGACGAAGGCCTCGATCGTGTTGGCCAGCAGCGCCCGCGTGTCGTTGGTGACCTCGGAAATGGCCGAGCCCAGTTGGGCTTCGAGTTCATTCGCGAACCGGTCGGCGACGGCGCGCGCGAGGCCGGCGCGGTCGCCGAAATGGCGGTAGAGAATCGGCTTGGTGATGCCGGCCTCGGCGGCCAGTTGGTCCATCGAGGCGGACGGGCCGTACTTGCGAATGCCGGCGATGGCGGCGTCGAGCAGCTCTTCCCGGCGCTCAATCGACCGCCCGGCCCGGGCCGCGTGCCGGGCCGTGCGCTCGGCCTCCCGCCGTTCCCGGTGCTCGCGGCGACGCTCGAGGTCGGGCCGCGCTTCTGTTTCTTCGATCATGTTACGCACAGTAACGTTACTGCCCGTAACAGTCAACCGATCAGGCGAGATTCACGCCAAATCGTGTGCGGACACGCCTTCCCACAGTTCCACGGCCGGGGGACGGGAGAGCAGGCCCCGGCAGGCCTGGGCCATCTCGACCATGTCCGGCGAGTCGAAGTGGGCCTGTTGCCGATCGGGCGAGTCCCACTTCTGGACGAGCAGGAAGCGGTTCGGTGCCACGACCGAAACGACGAGGTCGATGTTGCGACACCCCGCGTGACCTCGGGAAACGACGACGTACTTCGCCAGTATCGAAAGCAGCTTCGCTGACGCCGCCTCGTCGATCGCGTCGAGGCTGAGGGTCACCATCGTGAGTTCTACGTCGTCGGACACGTGGGCAAGTTACCGAGTCCGGGCCGACTACCGCCCAGGTGGATTCCTCAATATGCTGAGCGAGCAGTCAGGAAAATCTTTCGGGGAGGAACGTGGCCGCTTCATCGCCAGCACGGCGCGCGCGACTTCTACCGGCCCTGTATCCGCTGCTCGCGCTGATCGTGGCCGTCGCGTTCTTGCCTTCGGCCCTGCGCCCTCCGCCCGAGCGCACCAACGACTCAGCATCTCTGAACCCAAACGCCCCGCCCGACGAGCAGCAGGAACAGGTCATCCAATCGAGGCAGCAAGCCGCGGGAGGCGGCGCGGGTGTCTCGGAAGTGCCTACGACGACCACGACGGCGCCGGCGCCGAAGGGTCCGGCGCGCTCAGGGCTGTGCATCGGCAATCCGGCGCGTCAGACCGACTCGGTGTACTCGGCGCCGTGCGCGGCGGCCTTCAGCGGCAGCAACGGCGGCGCCACCGCGCACAACGTCTTTGCGAACGAGGTGCGCGTCGGGTTCTGGCACGTCCTCGGCACGCCGGCCGAAGGCAAGGTGGCGTCGTCGGCGGAACCGGGCGAGTCCGCATCGATGCGCACCTTCCGCGTGCTTGAGGACTATTTCAACAAGCGCTACCAAACCTACGGTCGGCGCGTGGAGTTCTACGGACTCTCTGGTGGCAATGACCCGGCGGGGGACCAAGCCGAGGCGCGCAAGGCCGACAGCGAATACAAGCTGTTCGCCGCCTACCACCTGAACCGCACGTTTTGCGTCCCCTTCGCCCGTGACAGCGGCCCGATGATGTGCAACCCGCAGCGTCACGAGCTGTACACGCAGAACCGACCCAACATGTACTCGTTCATGATGGATCGCACCCAAGCCGCGGGCTTCGGCGCCGAGTTTCTGTGCAAGAAACTGCTGAACAAGAAGGCGCAGTACGCGGGCGGCAAGCTGGCGGACCGCGACCGCAAGGTCGCGCTCGTCGTGGAGAACACGCCCAAGCGAGGCATCTCGAGTTCGGTGCAAGTCGACGCCCTGAAACGCGAGTGCGGCGCCTCCTTCGGCGGCGGCGTGTACGAGTTGAACACCGACAACGCCGCCGGAGACGCGACGGGGATCATCACGAGTCTCCAGGCGAACGGGGTGACCAGCGTGGTGCTCGAGACCGAGCTGGTGAACACGCTGTATCTGATGACCGCGGCGTCCACGACCGGATTCGTTCCGGAGTGGCTGGTGTTCAATGCCAACGGGCTCGACTTCAACGCCGCCGGGACGGTCTTGCCGGCGACCGAGATGAATCACGTTTTCGGCTTCACGGCCTGGGAAGTGCCGCGTCGCACCGAAGAATCCGAGTGCTATCAGGCGTATAGGGAGATTGATCCCGACAACGAACCTGATTCGTCCTCGTGCGGGAACTTCTGGCATCCGATGTTGATGATCATGAACGGGATCCAGGCCGCCGGCCCGAAGCTGACCCCGCAGAGCTTCGAAAAAGGCCTTGACGGCATCGGCTACCGCTACCCGGTCGAGCCGTGGGCCATCGGCGGTGGCTACGGCCCCGACGACTACACGTACATGGACAACGTCTCGGAAATTTGGTGGAGCCCCGACTCGGCCCGGCCCGAAGACGGAAGTCCGGGGGCCTACGCCTTCACCTATGCGGGTAAACGCTTCAAGCGCGGAGAACTCCCCGCGGACGACGGGCAACTCTTCAAACATGGCGTCGTTTCGCCCAATGCGCCCGACGTCGGAAGTTAAAGAGAATCGGCAGGACTCCCGGAAGGAAACAGCGAATAACTCCTCGTCAGGGGATAATCCCGGCGTTCGGCAGAAATCGGCAAATTGGGCGATTTCTCTGCCGCTTGACACCATCCGTATGGTGGACAGCGCCGAATACGACGGATTTTGGGGAATCGAACGGGAATTCGGTAACTGACGGGGGCGTTGTTCTAAGGCCTGGATTTTGAACCAGGACCGATCTACTGAAGCAGAAGGGTTTACGCGTGGCAAAGGAAAGAGTCGAGCGGGATGAGGAAGATCTTGTCCGCCTGTACCTCACGGACATTGGGCAGTATCCACTGCTCACCAAGGACGACGAGGTGCGGTTGGCACAGGCCATTGAGGCCGGTGTAGCTGCGCGCACTGAACAGGAAACGACCAAGGCCAAGGACATGACCGCGGCCAAGAAGCGCGAACTGCGCCGGTCGGTGCGTGCGGGCGACGAAGCCCAGCGCACGTTCGTCCAGTCGAACCTGCGTCTTGTGGTTTCGATCGCCAAGAAGTACCAAGCCTCGGGTCTGCCGCTGCTCGACCTGATCCAAGAGGGCAACCTCGGCCTGATGCACGCCGTCGAGAAGTTCGACTGGCGCAAGGGCTTCAAGTTCTCCACGTACGCAACGTGGTGGATTCGTCAGGCGATCACACGCGGTATCGCGAACACGGGCCGCACCATTCGTCTGCCAGTCCACGCCGGCGACACGCTCGCCCGTCTGCAGAAGGCGCGCTCGCGCCTCGAACTGAAGTACGGCCGTCCCGCGACGCTGGCCGAACTGGCCGTCGAAGTCGAGATGCCGGAAGAGAAGGTCACCGAGGCGTTGCGCTTCGCGGCCGAGCCTTTGTCGCTGTCCGAACCGCTGCGCGAAGACGGCGATGCCGAACTCGGCGACGTGGTCGAAGACAAGACGGCGGAATCCCCCTTCGAGATGGCGGCCACGTCGCTGCTGCCCGAAGAGATTCAGCGCCTGCTTGGTCCGCTCGACGAACGCGAGCGCGAGATCCTGCGCCTTCGCTTCGGTCTGGATCGCGGCGAGCCGCGCACGCTGGAAGAGGTTGGCGAACACTTCAACCTCACGCGTGAGCGCATCCGTCAGATCGAAGCTCGTGCCATGAGCAAGCTGCGCCACCCGTCCTCGGACACTGGCGCGCGGGATCTGCTTACAGGCTGAGCCTCACCAAGTATCGAAAAGCGCCCGCCTCGAAAGAGGCGGGCGCTTTCCGTTATCCGTGCTGCTGATTAGCCGGTGACGTCGTTGAGAAGGCAGAGGTTGACCAGCGGATCTCCGCCGACCCTCACCTTCACGCGGACGACCGAGCAAGCCGGTTCTGCCGCGACCGCCGGTTCGGCGGCGAGTGCTGTGACGCCGAGCAAGCCCATCACTGCGGCGGTCAGAATCATGATTCGCTTCATGCGTTCTTTCCTTTTTCCGTCATCGACCGTACCCTTCCGCGGGCGGTTGAGACCGAAAAAACCGATTAGTCGCTGTTGCGGTTGCGCCGCGCTTGCCAGGCCAGCCATGCGCCGACGGCGGCGAGCACCACGCCGACGAACGCGCCGGAGGACTTCGCAGATGGCACGGGCATGCGATCGCGCAAACGCACGGGGTGCGTGAAGTTCATGACTTCCCAGTCGCGCTCTTTCGCCATGCGCGCGAGCACGCGGTCGGGGTTCACCGCGACTGGGTGACCGACCGCTTCCATCATCGGGATGTCCGTGGCTGAGTCGCTGTACGCGTATGACGCTTCGAGATCGAGGTCCATCTCTTGCGCGAGCGCAGCCATCGCCACGGGCTTGAAAGGCCCCGCGCAGTAGAAGTCGACCAGACCGGTGTAACGGCCCTCATCGTCGATGCGCGCACGCGTGCCGAGCGACCGGTCGACACCGAGAAACTCGCCGAGGGGCGCCACGATTTCTTCGGGCGACGCGGACACGATCACGACGAGCCGTCCGGCCGCCTTGTGTTCAGCGATGAGGTCGGCCGCCTCCGCGTAGATGATTGGTTCGACGACGGTACGCAGCGTTTCGCGCACGATCTGCTTGACGCGTTCCTGGTCCCAGCCCTTCGTCATTGCGAGCGCCTTCTCGCGGACTTCCTCGAGCTTCGCTTCGCTCGCACCGAGATGTTGGTAGACGAAGTGGCCGTAGATGGCACGCATGATCGTGCGACGCGAGATGAGGCCCTCGCGGTAGAAGTCCCGACCGAAGGCGATCATGGACGCCTTGGCGATCACGGTCTTGTCGAGGTCGAAGAACGCGGCCTCCATGCCACCACCGTAATTGGGGGTTGTGTCGTGCCGGTGACCGTGGTGTGATGACTTTTCGCCGCTTCCCCCTCGGCAGGAACTCCATTTCGAGGAGGCCGCATGCTCACAGCGTGTTGGTCGGTGAAGGGCGGCAGCGGCACCACGGTCGTCGCCGCTGCATTGACGTTGGGGATGGCAGGGGTCGGGCGCCCGGTGGTCGTGGCGGATTTCGCGGGCGACCTCCCGGCGGTTTTGGGCGTCGCGGAACCCGCGGGCCCGGGTCTGCTCGACTGGCTCGACGCCGGGCCTTCGGTGCCGATCGACGGGCTGGCGCGCATCGCGCACCTGTCCGATCAGGGCATCACGATCGTGCCGAAAGGTGAGTGGTCCACCCGCGCCGGTGCAGGCGACGCCGACGCGGGCATGCGGCTAGCCGCGGCATTGCGCTCCGTGCGCGGCGGCAACCCGGTCATCGCGGATTGCGGCAAGGTCGACTCCGCGGCGTTGCGCGCGTTCATCGGCGCGGCCGACCGGTCCTTGCTCGTGTTGCGGCCCTGCTACCTCGCGCTGCGCCGCGCGTTGCAGGCGCCGCGGCCAACCGCGGTCGTATTGATCACGGAACCCGACCGAGCGCTCGGGGTGGGCGACGTCGAAGACGTGCTCGGTGTGCCGGTCGTCGCGTCGATCAGCTGGGAGCCGTCCATCGCGCGGGCCGTTGATTCGGGTCTTATGAGCGCGCGCTTGCCTCGTCGTCTCGCGAACGCGTTGCGCGACATCGCCGCGTGAAAGCCGGCGTCGTTGCCGACCGAGTGCGGGCGCGGCTCGTTGCCGACGTGGACCCGTCGGCGGCCGTCGAGCGCGACTTGGTTGCGCGTCTCGTGCGCGAGGAGGCGCCGCTACTCGGGGCAGCTGCGGCCGATGCCGCGATCGCGGCGGTGCTCGCGGACGTGTCGGGCCTCGGCCCGCTCGAGGTGCTGTTGGCCGACGCCTCGGTGAGCGAAGTGATGGTAAACGGCCCGGGTCACGTATGGGTCGAACGCAGCGGTCGCCTGCTCCGCACCTCGGTCGAGGTGTCGGCCGCCGAGATCGGCCACCTCATCGAGAAGGTGGTCGGCCCGCTGGGCTTGCGCGTTGATCGGTCGTCGCCCGCGGTAGACGCGCGTCTGCCCGACGGTTCGCGCGTGCACGCGATCGTCCCGCCGCTTGCGGTGGACGGGCCCTACCTCACCATCCGCCGCTTCCGGAACGTCGCCGTGACGCTCGACGACTTCTGTCCCGCACCAACGGCGGCGTTGCTGCGCACGGCGGTGGCGGAACGGCGGAACATCATCGTGTGTGGCGGCACCGGCTCGGGCAAGACCACGTTGCTCAACGCGCTGGCGGGTGAGATCGGCGATGGCCGCATCGTCACCGTGGAAGACGCGGCCGAACTGCGGCTGAACCAACCCCATGTGGTGCGGCTCGAGGCGCGGCCGGCCAACGCCGAAGGCGTGGGCCAATTCACGATCCGCGAGTTGGTGCGCAACGCACTCCGTATGCGTCCCGACCGCATCGTCGTCGGAGAGTGTCGCGGCGCCGAGGCCCTCGACATGCTCACCGCCATGAATACGGGCCACGAGGGCTCGATGTCCACGTGCCACGCGAACAGCCCGCACGACGCGCTGCGCCGGCTCGAGACGATGGTGCTGCTCGCAGGTGAAGGCTTGCCGCTCGACGCGGTCCGCGATCAGTTGCACGCTGCGATCGATCTCATTGTTGAAGTCGCCCGCACCACCGGCGGGGCGCGCCGCGTCGTGTCGGTCGGCGAGGTAATCGAGGCGGGGCATACCGGCGAACGCATCCGCGTCGTCGCCGACGCGTCTCGCGTGCTTGGCGTGCTCACGCGGCCAAGCCGATGACCGCAGGTCTCGCCGTCGCCGTCGGTGTTGGCGTCGTGGTTGGTGCCGGGGCCATGCGCGCCGCGTGGCGCCGCGCTCAGCGGCACGCGACCACGGCGCGCCTCGTGAACCATCTCGCGCACGGCCGAACGGGGCCGCGGCGCCGTCTGCGCGCGTACGTGAGCGAGCCGCCACGTTGGCTGGTGGCGCAACTCGACGAACTCGAATCACCGCTGCGGGTTGATGTGGCCTGGCGATGGTGGCGCGCGCTCTTGGTCGCATCATTCACGGTCGGCGCAATCGCGGACGGTGTCGTGGTGGCGTTGCTCGGTGCCGCCGTAGTCGCGGCTCTGCCGATCGGCGCGGCCGCCGTGGTGCGCAGTCGCCAAGCCGCCGCGTACGACGCCACTCTCGCCGCCACTCTTGACGCGCTGGCGCGCGGCGCGCGCTCGGGTGCGTCGCTGAACTCCGCGTTGGGCGAGGCCGCGGCCGCCGTTCGCGGTGCCGTCGCGCTGGACGTGCAGCGCGTGGCTTCGTCGATCGATCGGGGCCAGCAGCTGGCGCCCGCGCTGCACCAGTGGGTCAACCGCCGGCCGCGTCCGTCAGTGCGGCTCGCCGTGGGCGCTCTGGTGTTGGCGGCCGAGTCGGGTGGTCCACCGGCCCGGGTGATCGAGGAAGTCGCCGGCGCGCTGCGCACGCAACTCCAGGTCGAGGGCGAGGCCCGCTCCCTCGCCGCGCAAGCGCGCCTGTCCGCGCTCGTCGTCGGTCTGGCGCCGATCGCGTTCATCGGGCTCACGTCGGTCACCGACGCGCGTAGTGCCCACATGCTCTTCGGAACGCCCGTGGGAGTTTCGTGTTTGGCGGTCGGCCTCGCGCTCGACGCGCTCGGTGCCGTTTGGATGCACCGCATTAGTGAGTCGGTCGGTCGGTGAGTGTCGCGTTCACGCTCGGGGTGGCCTGGGCAGGTCTCGTCAGCGTCGCCGTCGCCCGGGCCCGGCCCCAGTCGGGGTCGCGGGCGCTCGCGCTGTTGCCCGAGCGCCGCCTCGCCCGCCACTTCGGGCCCGGCCCGCGCGCGGCGTCGACGGTCCGCCTTCGCTTCCACCTCCCGCCGCGTCGCACGCTGATCGTCTGCGGGCTCGCGGCCGCCGGTGCGGCTTTGGTGTTCCCGCCGGCGGGTCTGTTGGTTCTGGCCGTCGCGTCAGGTCGCCCGATCCTTGCGCGCCGACACGCCGAGCGCGCGCGGGCGGTGCAAGTCGAACGCAACGTCGGCGAGGTGGTCACGCTGGTGGCGCTGGCCGTAAGCGCGGGCCACAACCTCACCGGCGCGCTGCGGGCCGTGTCTGCCCACACCGACGGCCCAGTCGCGTTGGCGTTGCAACACGCCCTGAGACGCGTCGAGCGCGGCGAACGCCTCGCCGACGCACTTGAGGCGCTCCCGACGAGTCTCGGCGAGTCGGTGCGGCCCCTGGTTTCGGCTCTGGTGTCGTGCGATCGGTATGGGGCGCCTCTCGCGGCCACCCTCGACCGCCTCATCATCGACGTCCGGGTGTCGAACCGTCAGCGCGCCGAGGCTGCCGCCCGGCGGTTGCCGATACGTCTGCTCTTCCCCCTGGTCAGTTGCATCCTGCCGGCGTTTGCCTTGTTGACGGTGGCGCCGCTTATCGCCGGTTCGCTTCGCGGGCTGCGCCTCTAACTGCATCCATCAAGGAAGCCAACCCATGTCCCTTGTCATTCGTGTGGTCGTCTGGATCCAGACCGCCACTGTTGTCCTGTCCGGCCGGATCCGGCGTAACGACCGTGGCCAAGCCACCGCCGAATACGCCCTCGTGCTGCTCGGCGCGGCCGCGGTAGCCGTGCTCGTACTCGGCTGGGCGGCCAAAACCGACCGGATCGGCGGCCTACTCGACTCGGTATTCGACTCGGTCACCGGAAAAATCAAGTGATCGCCCGCCCGGAGCCCGGGGCGTCTCCCTCCCACGGCCCGCGCTCTGGGCGTCGGCGCGATCGGGGTCAGGCCGTCGTCGAACTGGCGCTCACTTTTCCCCTCGTAGTGCTGATGTTCTTGGCAATTGTCCAAGTCGGCCTGGTTGTCCGGGATCAGATCCTGGTTGTGCACGCTGCGCGCGAAGCTGCGCGCGCAGCGGCCGTGGACCCCGACTCCGGTGCGGCCAAGCGCGCCGCGACCGGTTCGTCGGGGCTCGAGAAAGGCCGAATCCAGGTCACCGTCAATGGCCGTGGGGCCCCTGGGTCGACACTTACGGTGACCGTTAGGTACGCTTCGCCTACGCAAGTGCCCCTAATCGGGCCGCTTGTTCCTGACGTGGGGCTCCGGGCGGTCGCCTCTATGCGGGTCGAAGTGTGACGGAACGTGGGATTTTCTGCCACACAGAGAGAAATAAAGCAGGAGAAGTGCGGGAAGACGTGGAATTGCTGGTTTGGACGACGTTGCGTGGTCACAATGTCGTTGCCAGCAAGGAAGCTCAAGGGAACGTCGGGCCTCGCCCGGGGAGAGGAACATCAATTACATGCGTATTCGCTCGCTAGCTCCGCTCGCGGTAGCTGTAGCTCTGGCAGGGTCGGTTATCGCCGTCACTCCTGCTCACGCTGCACAAACCGTGACCGTGAAGCCCGAGACGTTTGCTGGCGGCGCGGCGGCTCGCGCGCTGGACATCAGCGTCCTGGGTCAGAGGCTCACTCTGGGTGACACGGTCGCCAACATCGTCAAGGGTGTCAGTGACACCGGTGCAACGACCCTTCTTGCGAAGGCTGTCGGCACGGGTGACCTGAGCCTCCTTGGAAACACCAGCGCGTCATCGGTGCTGACCGGCAACGGCACACAGGTCACCCCCGAACAGTGCGCGCTCAACATTCCGTTGCTCGACGGCGTCACGCCGATCCTCAAGGTCGCAACGGCCTGTGGATCGAGCTCGGCTGTCATCAACAACGGCCTGCTGAACGCAGTCGCCACCGGCACCGTCGGTGACATCGACTTGTCGCTCAACAATCTGCTCCACACGCTCGGTCTTGACGTCCTCGGTTCTACGGACGCTCTGCCCGTCGGTGGCCTGGTTACCAGCCTGCTCGGCGTCACCAACGCCCTCGGTCTGCCCGCCCTGCCCATCGACGTCGATGACCTGCTGAGCACGGTGCTCGACAGCGTGATCAACACCAAGACGCTTGAGGTCACCATCGGTGACGCCAAGTCGACCGTCACGAACACGGCTAACACCGTGACCGCTTCGGCCCACTCGTCTGCGGTGGACATCAAGATCCTTCCGACTCCGAAGCTCGGTGGAGTGCTCCAGAGCATTCCGTTGCTCGAGATCATCATCGGTGAAGCTGGCGCCACGGCCACCTACGACCGTCTCACGGGCCTGCCCGTCGGCGATCCGACGTTTGACCCCGCCATCGTGCGCATCAAGGGTCTGCTGTTCCCGGGTGAAGGCCTCAAGGTCGCTCTCGGCCAGGACCTGACACTGCTCGCCGGCACGCCGCTCGAGTCGACCATCAAGCTCGGCGCCGGCAAGATCGTCGACGACGGTGCGTTCGGCAAGAAGGCCGTTGCGGACGGCGTCGCCATCTCCCTGCTCAAGGGTGTTTCTGGCGGCATCGTCTTGAACCTGGCTCACGCCGAGGCTGGTGCCATCTCCAAGCTGGCTCAGACCAAGGTGCTCGACGCCCTGGTTCCCGACGTGTCCCGTGACCTCCCGACGCCGACTGCGCTTCCTCGCACCGGTGCCGAGACTGCAATCCCGCTGGCACTCGCCGGCGCCGCCGTTGCGATCGTGGCTATCCGCCGCTACCGCCTCGTCGCTGCAGCTGCCACGACCAAGTAGCTCCTAAGCAGTACTGAATGGAGGGCCCGGGGCAAAAGCCCCGGGCCTTTCGTTTACCCTCTGTCTCCCCGTCGTCGTCGTGAGGTGCTCCCGTTGGAAGCCGTTTTCCTGTTCTTCCGCCGTAACCGGATCGCGTATCAGGCCTTGTCCGTCCTGCTGCTCGTGCTGGTCATATCGGCGATCGGATTGCTCGGATATCCCGTGTATACGAACTTCGAGCAAGGCCGCATCCAGGACCGCAAGACCACGCAGTTGGCAAGCCCTGAACTCAAGACGAGGTACGAGAACCGTCAGCTCAAGGTCGGCGACGCTCTCACCCGCATCAAGATCCCGAAGCTCGGCGTCGATGTAGTGGTCGTGGAAGGCACAACTCCCGCCGCGCTCAAGGCCGGCGCCGGTCACTACCGCGGCACGCCCCTACCGTGCGAGACAGGCAACGTCGCGATCGCCGGGCACCGCACCACCTACGGCAAGCCGTTCGCACAACTCGATCGGCTGGCGCCCGGAGACCAGATCATTTTGCAGACGCCGGTCGGCGATTGCACCTATGAGGTGAGCGATAGGGGCGGTTCGCCCAATCCGTTCGTAGTTTCGCCGGACAATATCGGCATCGTTGCCAACACTCCGGGCGAAAGAAACCTCACACTGACTACATGTCATCCGAAGGGCTCCGCCAAGCAACGCCTCGTCATCCGGGCCGCTCTCGTCAAGGGAGCCGTCGGAGCGTGAAGCTGTTTCGCCTCCTCGGCGCGGCCGGCGTGGCTGCGCTCGTGCTGCTCGCCGTTCCTGGCGCCGGCCCCGCGCTCGGCCTCCAACGAGGTGGCCATTAGCTCGCCGAGCGACACGGCCTACAACGCGTATCCCGCGTTGTCGGGCACCGTCACGCAAAGCGGCAGCAGCGCCGTGGTCACCAAAGTTGAACTCGCCCTCACCAGCGTGGACGGCTTGACCTCGGAGAACGCGACGCTCACGTACAACAACGGCGCGAGCAACTCCTCCGCGTTCACCGGAGGCGGCGCCACCGTGAACTTCTCGTGGATACCCAAGCCCAAATACAACGGCCGCTACACGCTGACCGTCAACGGCACCGGCACCTACAACGCCGGCTTCGGCGGCACGCGCACGGAGACGAGCGGCGGCTCACGCTCGTTCAACCTCGAGATTGATCCGGCCAAGCCAACTGGTGTCGCCGCGGGGATGCCTGAAGGTTCCGAGCAGGTCACCGTGACGTGGAACCCCAATCCGGAACCTGACCTCGCGTACTACCAAGTGCTGCGGTCCTACGCCGGCGGTAACGCGTCGGGCACCGAAGCGATGCGTGTGACGCCTTCTTCGAAGCCCACCTTCCACGACGACCTCAGCGGTAAGGCCCAAGGTCAATACAAGTATTCGGTGCAGGCCTACCGGAAGGCCCGTACGTGCACGTCGTCCGACGAGGCATGCACGCGGAAACTCCCCGGGCCGATTTCGTCGCAAAGCGCGGCGGTCACCGTGCGGGCCACGCCGGCCACCACGACCACCACGTCGACCACGATCAAGAAGGGCGGCGGCGGTTCGACCGGCGGCGGTTCCACCTCGACCACCGTCAAGGGCGGCTCGACCGGCGGCGGTTCAACGAACACCACGGTCAAGGGTGGTTCGACGTCCGGCGGCGGTCGGACCGTGCGCAACCCCGGCGCCGCCCCGGGCGGCAACGTCGACCTGTCGCAGTTCGGCGCGCTCCTCGGCGGCAACGGCAAGACGTCCAAGACCGGCAGCGGCGCGATTGACGAAGGCACGTACGACCCTGAACTGAAATACCAAACGGGCGAGCAGCCGGTCGAGTCCTCGAAGGACGACAACTCGCTGATCACGATCGGAGGCGCGAGCCTGCCGAAGCCCAGCGACGACTGGGTGCGCTTCGCCGGCGCTGGATCCTTGGCCACGGCGCTGCTGGTGCACGTGTTGTGGTTCAAGCAGCAGGTCGACAGCATTCCGCTCGAGGCCATCACCGAGTAGCGGGGAACCAATGCGCGGGCGCGCGCCGTCCAACCCTCAACGCAACCGAGAGGGTGGGCCGATGCGCACGTCGCGAATCGTTGGTGGGGCAGCAGCAGTGTTGGTAGCGGCAGGATCGATCGTCGCGTTCACATCCGGCGGTGGTGGCACCGATCACCTGTCGTCGGCAAGTGCCGACCGCGACATCGCGGCGACGAAGTCGCTCACGTCAGGCGGAACCGCAGCCGGTCCCGGCGCGTTGGCGCTCGGGGCGGACACCGCGGCCACACCAGCACCGGTCGCCGCGCCGGGTCGCAGCAACGTGGCTCCGGCGGCCGCGCGTGTGGTGAAGACCGCGTCGCTGACGCTCGCGGTTGGGCGCAACAACGTCACGAAAGTGGCCGCGGCGGTAAGCCACGCGGCTGAGCGTCAGGGCGGCTACGTGGCCGAGACCGAGCGCGAGACGGGCGACGCCCAATCGGCCACGCTGACGGTTCGGGTGCCTGCAGCGACCTACGACGCCACTCTCACGCAACTGCGCAAGCTCGGCACCGTCAAGAGCGAGTCGCTGGGCGGCCGCGACGTCACTGGCACCCTTGTCGACCTCGACGCGCGCCTGCGCTCGCTGCGGGCCCAAGAGCAGGCGCTCAACGCGCTCATGGCCAAGGCGAACACGGTCGGCGAGACGCTCCAGGTCGCGCAAAGCGTCGGCGAGGTCCGCGGCCAGATCGAACAACTCGCGGCGCAACAGGCCCAGCTCGCCGATCGGGCCGACTTTGCCACCATCACGGTCAGCGTGCTCGGCCCGCACGCGGCGCTCGAGACGTCGCCGCGGACAGACCCGCTGCTCGTCGCCAGCTTCAAGCGCGCCGGCGCGGCCTCGCTCGCAGTATTCGGCGGTGTGATCGTGGTGCTCGGCCTCGCCCTACCGATGGGCTTGCTCGCCGCGATCGGGTACGGCGTCTGGCGCCTCGTCAACCGCCGCCGCTCGACTACGACTTCCGCGCCGCCAGCGGTAGCCTGAGATCGATGGGTTTGTTCTCGAAGCTCCGCACGCCGATTGCCGAACACGACCGGGCCAAGCTCGTGGACTTCTGCTCCACGGTCGAAGGCGTAGTGCCGATCGCCAGCGTCGAGGCCCGCTCCTACGCGACCGTGGTTGGCGAGATCACGAGCGTGCGCATTGTGCCGAAGACCGATGGCTCACCCTGGCTCGAAGCCACGATCAAGGACGGCAGCGGTGCCCTCGTCGCGATGTGGACGGGTCGTCGGCGCATGCCCGGCATCCGTACGGGCCGCAAGCTGAAGCTGAGCGGGCGCGGCTCGCCTTCGGGCACGGCGGCTCGGCTGAAGGTGCTGAACCCCGAATACGAACTGCTGTAACCGCCGCTAGAGCGGCTTGCTGACCGCGAGCAGGGCCGAGAGTTCGTCGTCCGCGTTGTTGGTGATGAGCGCGAGCACTTCGTCGCCAACCTGCAGCATGGTGTCGCCCCGGGGAACCACCACGTGACCGTCGCGCACGATGGCCACGAGGCTGGCGTCGCGCGGCACCCCTAGCTCCGCGACGATCTTGCCGGCTGCGGGCGACGTGTCGGCGAGAGTGATCTCGACGAGCTTGGCGCCGCCGCCTTCGAAGGTGAGTAGCTGCACGAGCGATCCGACCGAAACCGCTTCTTCTACAAGCGACGTCAGCAGGTGCGGGGTCGACACCGCGACGTCGACACCCCAACTCTCGTTGAACAGCCAGTGATTCTTGGGGTGGTTCACGCGTGCGACGACGCGGGGCACCGCGAACTCTTGCTTGGCCAGCAACGACACGACGAGGTTGTCCTCGTCGTCGCCCGTGGCCGCGACCATGACGTCGACGCCTTCGACTCCGGCGGCGTGCAGGTCCGACACTTCGCAGGCGTCGCACACAAACCAATTGACGTCGAGCGAGTCCCGCAGGCGGTTAACGAGGTCGAGGTTCTGTTCGAGCAGCAGCACGTCGTGGCCGTGCTTGTGCAGGTCCTGCGCGATGAACAGACCGACGTTGCCGGCCCCTGCGATCGCAACGCGCATCAGTGGTGTGCTCCTTCAGGTCCGCTGTCCAACAGCGCGTCGAGTTCGGGACGGGAGTCGCGCTGCACCATCACGTGGAGCACGTCGCCCTCTTGGCCGATCGCGGCCTCAACGTCGAGTCGACCGGCGCCGCCGCGCGAGATGGCCACGATGCGGTAGCGATCGCCGACCGAAAGCGGTGCGAGCTTCTGGCCCGCCCACGCCGGCGGCAGCGACACTTCGATCATGGAAACCGCGCCGTTGGCGTCGGTCCACTCGACCGTGTGGGCCTCGGGCGTAAGGCGGCGCATCACCTGGTCGGTGGCCCACGCCACCGAGGCGACGGTCGCGATGCCGAGGCGCTGGTAGATCGCGGCGCGGCGCGGATCTTGGATGCGGGCCACCACGTTCGCGACCTCATAGGTCTCGCGGGCGATGCGCGCCGTCATGATGTTGGAGTTGTCGCCGCCGGTGACCGCGGCAACCGCGTCGGCGCTCTTGATGTCGGCCTGCTCGAGGGCGTCGCGGTCAAAGCCGAACCCAAGGACGGCCCGGCCGCTCCACCGATCGGGGAGGTAGCGCTGGAACGACAGCCGGTTCTTGTCGACGATGGCGACGGAGTGCCCAGCCTTGTCGAGGTCAATGGCGAGTTCGGAACCGAGGCGTCCGCACCCCACGACGATCACGTGCATTTCGCAATTTGACTCGCGATACGCCGCGTCCGCCAATCCGGGGCGCGTAACGTGACGTCGGATGGCCGGAGTTCTCAAGCGTCTGTTCGTTGGCCGGCCCCTCGCGTCGGACGAACAAGAACACCAGCGCCTTCCCAAGGCGTTGGCGCTTCCCATCTTTTCGTCGGACGCCATTTCGTCTACGGCGTACGCGACCGAAGAAATCTTGTTCGTTACGGCCATCGGCGGATCGAGCCTGGTTCTCGGGTTGAACGTGCTACTGCCGATCGGCATCGCCGTCGCAGTGCTGCTGGCGATCGTCGTGACGAGCTACCGCCAGACGATTTTCGCCTACCCAGGCGGCGGCGGCTCGTACATCGTGAGCCGCGAGAACCTCGGCACCAAGCCGGCCCTGCTCGCCGGCGCCTCGATCCTGGTGGACTACGTCCTGACCGTCGCCGTGTCGATCTCGGCCGGGGTCGCCGCCCTCATCTCGATTCCGTCGTTTCACGGACTGAGCGATTACCGCGTCGCCCTGGGGCTGTTTCTCATCGGCGTGATCACGCTCGGGAACCTGCGCGGGTTGAAAGAGTCCGGCCAGCTCTTCGCGGTGCCGACGTACAGCTACATCGCGCTGATGGCGGGACTGGTCGGTTACGGACTGTTCCGCACCTACGTCGGCCACATCGACCACGTGCCGTTTGATCCGAAGGCCTTTGAAGGCGCGCGCCAGGCCGGCGGCAGCCTCGGGCTCTTCCTCATTCTGAAGGGCTTCTCTTCCGGCGCCGTAGCACTCACCGGCGTGGAGGCAATCTCGGACGGCGTGCCGGCGTTCCGCAAGCCGGAGTCGAAGAACGCGGCGGCCACCTTGATGGCCATGGCGATCATCCTCGGGACGCTGTTCATCGGCACCGCGCTGCTCGCGCACCACCTCCAGCCCTACCCGTCCCACGACGAGACGGTGCTGTCGCAGATGGGTCGGGCCGTTTACGGCAGCGGCCCGCTCTACTTCGCATTGCAGATCGCGACCGCGGCGATTCTCGCGCTCGCCGCGAACACCGCGTACGCCGACTTCCCGCGGCTCAGTTCGATCATCGCAAGAGACGGGTACCTCCCGCGGCAGTTCGGAACGCAGGGTGACCGGCTCGTGTTCTCGAACGGCATCGTGTTCCTGGCCGGCGCCGCGGCGCTTCTGCTCGTGGCCTTCGGCGGCAAGACCAACGCGTTGATCCCGCTCTACGCGGTGGGCGTTTTCACCAGCTTCACGCTCAGCCAGCTCGGGATGTTGCGCTACATCCGGCATCACAAAACCAAGGGTTGGAAACTCCGCGCCGCGGTGAGCGCCACCGGTGCCATCGCCACCTTCGTGGTGCTCGTGATTGTGGCGGCCACGAAGTTCACGAGCGGCGCCTGGGTGCCTCTCGTCGTGGTGCCGTCGATCATCGCTTTGTTCATGGCGATCAAGCGGCACTACGCGTCGCTTGAGTCCGAACTCGAAGCGGTGCCCGAAGAGTTCCGCCGCGTACCGAACACGCACAGCGTCGTCATCCCAGTGGGCCGGATCACGAAGGGCACGCTCGCTGCGATCGACTACGCGAACTCGTTGCGGCCCAACCACATCGCGGCGGTCTTCCTTTCCTTTACCGAGACGGACGCCGATGAGATCGTCGATGAGTGGGCGCGTTTCCGTATCCCGGTGCCGCTCGAAATCGTGCACTCGCCCTACCGCGACTTCGTCGACCCGTTCGTCGCCTTCCTCGACGAGCTCGAAGACCGCTGGGGCGACGCCACCACCACCGTGGTCATTCCCGAGTTCGTCGTGACGCACTGGTACGAGCAGGCGCTGCACAACCAGACCGCGACCCGTCTCAAACTGGCGCTGCTGTTCCGGCCTCGCACCGTAGTGACATCGGTGCCGTATCACGTCACTGGCACGGCACCTCTGAAATAGCGACTCAGGCGTCGTCCTCGGAACGATTCACCAGCCGGTACCCGACGCCGGGTTCGGTGATGAGCCGCGGCCGGACCGGGTCGTCGTCGAGTTTCTTGCGCAGCTGGCTGGCGTAGACGCGCAGATATTGGGTTTCGGTCCCGTACCCCTTGCCCCACACCGCCTCGAGAATCGCGCGGTGGCTCAGCACCCGCCCGGGATGGCGCGCCAGAGCCGCTAGGAAGCCGAACTCTTTGGGAGTCAGATCAATGCTGCTTTCCCCGACGGTCACGGTGTGATGCGGCACGTCGATCTCGAGGTCACCAACTCGCAACACCGCGTCGTCGGGCGACTCACCCACGCTGCGCCGATGGCGGAGGGCGACCCGGACCCGGGCGAGGAGTTCGGGCATCGAGAACGGCTTCGTGACGTAGTCATCGGCGCCCTCGTCGAGTGCAGCCACCTTGCGGTCGTCGGCACCCTCGGCGGTTAGAACGATGATCGGGGCTTGCGACCACTGCCGTATCCGGCGACACACTTCGATGCCATCGATGTCGGGCAGACCCAAGTCAAGGATGATGATCGCCGGCCCGTCCGACGCGGCGCGGTCGAGGGCGTCGAGTCCGTTCGTTGCCTGCGTTACCCGATAGCCGCGCGCTTCGAGCGCGGCGGTCAACGCTCGTGTGATCGCAGGCTCGTCGTCGACGACGAGCACGGTGGTCCTGTCGGTCATCGCTTTATCGGCAGGCTGAACGTGAAACGGGCCCCGCCGCCCGGCGCGCCCGTCAGGGTGATCATGCCGCCGTGCGCCTCTGCGATTGCGCGGCAGATGGCGAGGCCCACGCCACTCGACGCGCTCCCCTCACCGCGTTCGAAGGGTTCGAAGACGCGCTCGGCCTGGTAGGTCGGAACCCCCGTGCCTTCGTCGGATACCGATGTCAGAACTACATCGCCCTCGGCCCGCGCGGTGATTCGCACAGTCGAGCGCGGTGGTGAATGGCGCGCCGCGTTTTCGAGCAGGTTGGTGACTAGTTGGTCGACGAGGACGTAGTCGGCGTCCACCAGCGGTAGGTCGGGCGCGACCTCGACCTGCACGCGCACCTGCCGGAAGAGGCGGTCGAGGCGTCGCACGCGTTCAGCGATCAGTTCGTCGAGCGCCACGGCTTGGCGCTCGGGCTTGAGCGCGCCAGCCTCGACGCGGCTGAGGCTGAGCAGATTGGCGACGATGCGATCAAGACGTTGGGCCTCGTCACCGACCAGGTCCAGCAACTCGTCGCGGGTCGCGTCGTCGTAGTTCGTTCCCGAACGAAGGTCCGACGTGACGGCGCGGATCGTCGCCAACGGCGTACGGAGGTCATGCGAGACCGATCGCATGAGGGCGCGACGCTGCTCGTCGATCTGTTCGAGCAAGGCAAGCCTCGAGAGTTCTTCGGCCCGCGCGTCGCGCTCCGCGACCATCGCCTCGAAGTGTTCGTGCATGGTTTGGGCTTCGTCAGCGCGGTCCTCGGCGTGGCGGCGCCGGTCTGCCTCGAGCGCGACGAACGTGCCCAGCACGGCGGCGACCACGAGGAAAACAACCAGCGCGACGAGGTCTTCGAACACCTGCACCTTCGGTGTCCAAAACGGCGGAATGAAGGCGAGGTTGAACGCGGCCGCGGCGGCCACCGCGGTGATGAGCGCGGCCAGTCGTCCACCCGCGAGCGCGGCCACGACGACGGGAACAACGAGGATCAACGCGGGCGTAGCGCGGGTGCTCGAATCGCGCCACGGCACCAGCACCGCGGTGACCGACACAGTCAGGGCGATTCCAGCGAGCGCTCCGCCCAATGGTTGCGGCTGACGACCACGCCCTGTGTCCACCCGACGATCTTTGCGCGATCTTTGCGCGCAGGCCCGCGTCCTTACGCCTTCTTTACGCGGGCGAGGTGTTCACTCGGTCATGGTCAGCACGGCGCCGCCTCGCCCCATCCCGCCGACGCCGGCGCTCGACGCTGCCCGAGGACCGGCGGTACCGGATCAAACGCCGGTTCCTCGGGCCGCCGCTTCACACCGAGGAACTGCAGCATGAACGCCTCGGGAAGCCGACTGCGCTCGCAGTGTTCGCGTCGGACAACTTGTCGTCGTCGGCTTACGCGACCGAGGAGATCCTGCGGGTGCTGGTGCCCGCCGTAGGGGTGGCCGCCTTCGCACTGGTAGTACCGGTCACTGTCGCGTTGCTGGTCGTGCTCGGGTTCCTGATCCTGTCGTACCGGCAAACGATCAAGGCCTACCCGACGGCTGGCGGCGCGTACATCGTCACGAAGGACAACTTCGGCCTGCTGCCGGCGCAGGTAGCCGGTGTCGCCCTGCTCACTGACTACGTGCTCACGGTGTCGGTGTCGGTCGCGGCGGGCACTGCGGCCCTGACGTCCGTGTTCTCTGCGCTCGCGCCGTGGGCCGTCGCGATCTCGGTTGCGTTCATCGGAATCATCGCGTTCGGCAACCTCCGCGGAGTGAAGGAGTCCGGCAAGCTCTTCGCGCTCCCGACGTACTACTTCCTCGTCAACATGATCGTGCTGCTCGGGGTCGGTCTGTTCAGGCTGTTCTTCTCGCAGCTGCCGGTGGAATCACTGCATCACCACGGCATGGTTCCGGTCGGCCACAGCGCCGCCGACGGAGCGCTCTTTGCCGGCGCCGGGCTTTATGTCGTGATGCACGCGTTCGCCTCGGGTGGCGCCGCGGTGACCGGCGTCGAAGCGATCTCTAACGGCGTGCCCGCGTTCAAGGTGCCCGAATGGAAGAACGCCCGCGAGACCCTGGTCGTCATGGGCTCGCTGCTCGGGGCGATGTTCCTCGGTCTGTCGGTTCTCGCCGCGCACATGCACGTCGGCCCGTACCTCGAAGGCACGCCGACGGTGATCTCGCAGATCGGCAAGCTCGTGTACGGACGGGGCGCGCTCGGCACGTTGCTCTATCTCGGCCTGCAGTCCGGGACGGTGTTGATCTTGGTTCTGGCGGCGAACACATCGTTCGCGGACTTCCCTCGTCTCGCCAGCTTCCACGCCGGCGACAACTTCATGCCGCGACAACTCACCAAGCGCGGTCACCGACTCGTGTTCTCGAACGGGATCATTAGCCTGGCCGTGGCCTCGGCTGCACTCGTCGTGCTCACCGAAGCCAAAGTCGACCGGTTGATCCCGCTCTACGCGATCGGCGTGTTCACCAGCTTCACCCTCAGCCAGAGCGGCATGGCCAAGCACCACATCACGCACAAGGAGCCGGGCTGGCGCACAGGTCTCTACGTCAACGGTATGGGCGCCTTTCTGTCCCTCGTCGTTGACGTGATCATCGCCTTCACAAAGTTCACTCACGGCGCCTGGGTGATTGTCGTTCTGGTGCCGGTGATGGTGGCGATGCTGATGCGACTAAACCGCCAGTACGAGTCAGAGGCCCATGAGCTTGCCGGCGACGCTCGGGCCGCGGCCGAATCGCCGGTGCTGCGCCGTCACGTCGTGATCGTGTTGGTCGACACGCTCGATCGCGCTGCGGCGCGGGCAATCCAGTACGCCCGCACGCTGCACCCCGACGAACTGCGCGCCGTGCACATCGCCGTCGACCTTCACCGCGCCGAGGTGCTTGCAGAGGAGTGGCGTCGGCTCGGCCTAAGCCGGTTGCCGCTCGAGTTGGTGGACTGCCCTGATCGCCGTCTCGCGCGGGGCGTGCTCGAGGTCGTCGCCGAGTTGCTCGCAGATGGTGAAACCGAGGTCAGCGTTCTTGTGCCCCGCCTCGCGCATCGTCGGTGGTGGCACCGCCTGCTGCACGACCGCACCGGCGAATCGATCGCGGCCGCCGTCGGGCAGCTGTCCCACGCGAACGTCACGTTCGTGCCCTATCACCTCGGATCCTCTTCCGTGAAGGAGACCATCGATGCAGATACTCACGCGTAGCCGGGCTCGCAAAGCGCTGGCTCCGCGCCTCGAACCGACGCCGCGCGCGACCGAGGACTGCGGATACATCCCGATCGGGCAAGTGGCGTGGCGGTCCGAGGTGAGCGTGCAGGGTCGCGTCCGGTCAATGCGGATCCAGCCATGGGCTGACGTCGCCAGCCTCGAGTGCACGCTCGTGGACGAGAGCGGCGGCATCACAGTGGTGTTCCTGGGGCGGCGCCACATCGCGGGTGTGCAGCCGGGTACCACGATGCGGGTCAGCGGAATGGCCGGCTCGCACCACAACAAGCTTGCGATCATGAACCCCGAGTACTCGCTCATCGCGACGCCGCACATCGAGCGCCCGTCGCACTGAGGATCGCCGCGCAAGTTCGCAAAAAGCGAGAGGAGCGCCGTAACGTCGCGCCGTGGCGTCATTGATTAAACGGCTGCTTGTCGGCCGCCCGCTCGCGACCAGCGAGCAGGAGCATCAGCGAATCCCCAAGGTCATCGCGCTCGCAGTTTTCTCATCGGACGCGATTTCGTCGACCGCGTACGCGGCGGAGGAGATCCTGTTCGTCACCGCCGTCGGTGGTTCGAGCCTGGCGCTGGGCCTGAAGACGCTCGTGCCGATCGCGATCGCAGTCGCGATCCTGCTCACGATCGTGGTGACCAGCTACCGCCAGACGATTTTTGCCTATCCATCGGGTGGCGGGTCCTACGTCGTGAGCCGCGAGAACCTGGGCGACAAGCCGGCCATGCTCGCCGGGGCGTCGCTACTCGTTGACTACATCCTCACCGTCGCCGTGTCTATCTCGGCCGGAGTGGCCGCGCTCATTTCAATTCCGGCGCTGCGCGGCCTCGCAGACGAACGGGTCTTGATTTGTCTCGTGATGGTGTTCGTGATCACCGTCGCCAACCTGCGCGGCATCAAAGAGTCGGGCCGCATCTTCGCCGTCCCGACCTACGTCTACATCGTGATCCTGACCGTGCTCGTCGTGTGGGGCTTGGGCCGCGTGTATTTCGGACACATTCCCGAGATCAGGCCTGAGCATCCGATTGAAGGCCTGCGCACGATCGGCGGCAACCTCACGCTGTTCATCATCCTGAAAGGCTTCTCGTCGGGTGCCGTGGCGCTAACGGGCGTGGAAGCGATTAGCAACGGCGTGCCGGCCTTTCAGCGGCCTGAGTCGAAGAACGCGGCCACGACCCTCGTGTGGATGGGCATCATCCTGGGCACGCTGTTCTTCGGCACCGCGGTGCTGGCCCATCATCTGCATCCGTACCCGAGCCACACCGAGACGGTGTTCTCGCAGATGGGTCGGGCGGTGCTCGGCCACGGCCCCCTTTACGTGCTGCTCCAGTTCGCGACGGCGGCCATCCTCACGCTCGCCGCCAACACCGCGTATGCCGACTTTCCCCGACTGAGCTCCATCATCGCCAAGGACGGTTACTTGCCGCGGCAGTTCGCGAACCGCGGTGACCGGCTGGTGTTCTCGAACGGCATTCTGATCTTGGCCGGCGCCGCCGCCGTGTTGCTGGTCGGGTTCGGCGGTAAGACCGACAAGCTGATCGCGCTGTATGCCGTTGGCGTCTTTCTGAGCTTCACGCTCAGCCAGGCGGGCATGGTGCGTCATCATCAAAAAGAGCGCGAGCCCGGATGGCGTCTCGGCGTCGCGGTGAATGCGGTTGGCTCCGCGGCCACGTTCGTGGTGCTGCTCATCGTGGCGACCACGAAGTTCACCGAGGGCGCGTACGTCGTGCTCATCATCATCCCGCTCGTGATGGCGACCTTTGCGGCCATCAAGCGGCATTACACCCGGGTCAGTGGCGCGCTCGGCGATCACTCCTGAAGAGGTAAAGCCCGAGGCCGACGACACCACCGTCGTGGTGCTGGTCGGACGGGTGCATCGCGGCGTATTGAAGGCGCTCCGCTACGCGAAGTCGATGCGGGCGAATCACCTCACCGCAGTGTTCGTGGCGTACGAGGACGACGACACGTCGGAGATCGAACAGCAGTGGATCGAGTTCGGTCTCGACGTGCCCCTCGAGGTCGTGCACTCGCCCTACCGTGACCTGGTGGATGCTGCGGTCTCGTTCCTGGACGAACTTGAGGATCGGTGGGGCGACGCCACGACCACGGTGATCCTGCCGGAGTTCGTCGTCGAGCACTGGTTCGAGCAGGTCCTGCACAACCAAAGCGCACTCGCTCTGAAGCTCGCGTTGTTGCGGCGGGAGAACACCATGGTCACGTCGGTGCCGTATCACGTGTCGAAAAAGGCGCTCGAAATGCGCCAGCCGTGATTCTTCGCCTCAGTAGTTGAAATTTTTGACCGCTGAAAACTAAGGTCGCCCCGGTCAAAACCTATGGACAACGACCTCACCAAGTCTGATCTGACGCAGTCCGAGCGCGAAACCCTGAAAGCCATTTATCGGGCTACTCGGGACGCGCCTGACGCGCATACCGGCGTGCTCGCCGACGCCCTCGGCGTGGCGCCGGGCACCGTCACCGCGACCGTCAAAAAGCTGGCCGACCGGGGTCTGGTCGACCACAAGCCCTACCGCGGCGTCGAATTGACCACCGAAGGCCGCCAGAGCGCGGTCAGCGCCATCCGCCGCCACCGGATCGTGGAGCGGTTTCTCTCCGACATGCTCGGCTACGCCTGGAACGAGGCTGACCGGCTCGCCGGCAGCTTCGAACACGACCTGCCCCAGGAGGTCGAGGACCGGCTCTACATGGCCCTCGACCGCCCGGCGACTTGCCCGCACGGCTTCCCCATTCCGAACCCAGAAACCGAAGAAATCCCGGTGCTGCCACCGCTGTACGCACTCGAGCCGGGCGACGAGGCCATCGTCGCCGTGCCCGGTTCCACCGATCCCGCAGTTGTGGCCTTCCTCGACACGTTGGGCCTTCGGCCGGGCGTGCGCGTGCGGGTCCGAGAGAAGCATCCATTCGACGGTCCGCTCGTCCTCATCGTGGACGGACAGGACCGCACCGTCGGCGAGCGCATCGCTCGTCAGATTTTCGTCACTCGTGACGAACCAGCCACAACACCTACGAACAGCAACACCAAACGAAAGGAAACAGCGTGAACCTCGTTCTCGCCGCTGAAGGGGGGTACCAGGCATTCAAGCTTCAAGGCGGAGAATTCCTGGTGCTGGCCCTGTCGGGCGCGTCGGCGATTCTCGCCATCCTCGTGGGCTTTGCTCTGATGCGCGGCGTTCTCGCCGCGGACCAGGGCACCCCGAAGATGATCGAGATTGCCACCGCGATCCAAGAAGGCGCCCTCGCTTATCTCAAGCGTCAGTTCCGCACGATCGGCGTCATCCTGATCCCGGTCGCGGCCGTCGTGTTCTTCACCTCGACCGAAGTCATCAAGCCCAACGGCGACACTGCATTGTCCTTCGGGCAATCGGCGCTATTCCGCACGATCGCGTTCGTGCTCGGTGGTGTCGCGTCGGCGCTCGCTGGCTATATCGGCATGACGCTCGCAACCCGGGGCAACGTGCGCACGGCTGCGGCCGCGCGTGATGGCTCGATGGCGGCCGCGCTCAAAGTGGCGTTCCGCACCGGCGGCGTCGCCGGCATGTTCACCGTCGGCCTGGGTCTGCTCGGTGCCACGGCGATCATCGCGATCTTCCAGAACACCAGCTCGGCGATCCTCATCGGCTTCGGCTTCGGTGGCTCGCTGCTCGCGCTGTTCCTGCGCGTCGGCGGCGGCATCTTCACGAAGGCGGCTGACGTTGGCGCCGACCTCGTAGGCAAGGTCGAAGCGGGCATCCCCGAAGACGACCCCCGCAACCCGGCCACTATCGCTGACAACGTCGGCGACAACGTGGGCGACTGCGCCGGTATGGCCGCCGACCTGTTCGAGAGCTACGAGGTCACCCTCGTCGCGTCGATCATCCTCGGCGTGGCGGCGTTCAAGTCGGTCGGCATGAACCCGGCCCTGGGCCTCGTGTTCCCGCTGGCGGCTCGTGCCGTTGGCGTGATCGCGTCAATCGCCGGCGTCTACGCCGTGCGGGCGAAGGAAGGCGAGACCAACGCCCTCAAGCCGATCAACCGCGGGTTCTTTACCGCCAGCGTGATCACACTGATCGGCACGCTCGCGCTTGCCATCGGTTATGTCGGCAACGAGAGCCTCTCGGGTGAGACGACGAACGTCGGTTGGAAGTGCTTCTTCGCCGTAGCCATCGGCATCGTCCTGGCGCAGGTGGTCAGCCGCCTCACCGAGTACTTCACCGGCACGCACTACGGCCCGGTGCAAGAGATTGCTCGTGCCGCTCGCACCGGTCCCGCGACCACGGTTCTGTCCGGTACCGCGTCCGGTCTCGAGAGCTCGGTCTACGCCATCATCGCCATTGCGGTCGCCATCGGTGCGGCCATCGGCCTCGGCGGCGGCAACCTGCAGCTGTCGCTCTACCTCGTCGCTCTGTGCGGCATGGGCATGCTCGCCACGACGGGCGTCATCGTGTCGGAAGACACGTTCGGCCCCGTGGCGGACAACGCCGCGGGTATCGCCGAGATGTCGGGCGAGTTCTCGGGTGAAGCCGAGAAGATCATGGTGTCGCTCGACGCCGTCGGTAATACGACCAAGGCAGTGACCAAGGGCTTCGCGATCGGCTCGGCCGTTATCGCTGCTGTCGCGCTGTTCGCCTCGTTCATCGAGACAGCGGCCGGCGAACTGCTGCCGCGCGCGCAGATCGACAAGCTGCTCACCACGTCACGTGGCGTGTTCGACGTGATCCCGATCAACGTCGCCGACCCGAAGACCTTCATCGGTCTGCTCGTCGGTGGCTCGATCGCCTTCATGTTCTCCTCGCTCGCGATCCGCGCCGTCGGCCGCACCGCCGGCGTCGTGGTGCAGGAAGTGCGTCGCCAGTTCGCGGACGGCCAGATCATGGCCGGCACCAAGCGTCCCGACTACGCGCCCGTCATCGACATCTGCACGCGCGCATCGCTGCGCGAGCTCGCCACCCCGGCGTTGCTCGCCGTGCTTACGCCGGCCATCATCGGCTTCGGCATCGGCTACCAAGCACTCGGCGCGTTCCTCGCCGCGGTGATCCTCACCGGTCAGCTCATGGCGAACTACCTGTCGAACTCGGGTGGCGCGTGGGACAACGCGAAGAAGTACATCGAAGACGGCAACGAGGGTGGCAAGGGTTCGGAAGCCCACAAGGCGGCCGTGATCGGCGACACCGTCGGCGACCCCTTCAAGGACACCGCCGGCCCCGCGCTCAACCCGCTCATCAAGGTGATGAACCTGGTGTCGCTGCTGATCCTTCCGGCTGTCATCAAGATGCGCGACAACGACGGCGGTCGCTACACCATCGCCGGTATCTCGCTGCTCATCCTGATCGGTGCGATCGCGTTCTCGAAGCGCGACACCGGTGAGTTCGGCGGCGACGCTTCCCTCGGCGCCGCGTCCGCGGTTGAGACCACGTCGGTCTCCGCCGCAGTTGCCGACGTGCTCGACGACGACGTCACCGTCCGCCGCGCCCCGGCGAAGAAGGCTCCGGCCAAGAAAGCTCCGGCCAAGAAGGCAGTCGCCGCCACGAAGGCCCCGGCCGCGAAGTCGGCTGCACCGGCGAAGAAGGCACCAGCCAAGAAAGCTGCTGCTCGCCGCTAACGCTTCACCTGCTTTACCGCTCCACCGAACTGGGCGCACCCGATGCCGGAAACCGGCACCAGGTGCGCCCAGTTCGCTGTTTTAGGGGACGCGTTGCTTCGTCGCGATGGTCGCGAGCGCGTCGAGGGACGCGGCCACTTCTCGTTCGAGTTGACGACTCCGCATCGGTGCGGCGAATCGCTGCCGAAAGAACGTCTGCGGGTAGCCGTGCCAGCGAACGGTCACTTCGCTACGTCCGGACCGGTCCACAACGGTCCAGAACCAATCGATGTAGGACGGGTTCCGGTCCTCGGAGGTCGAGGAGTACACGAAGCGCCAGTTGTCGAAGTCGACGTGCTGCACTGTCGAGCGGCTCTTCCACTTCGGTAGCCGGGGGACGTGGATGCGCACGAGCCACTCGGTGCCCTCGGCCAGCTGTGGCGGCCGCTCGATGATCGCATCGATCGCGGCGTTCCACTCGGGCAGGCGGTCGACGTCGGTGATCACGTCGAACACGCGCGCGGCGGGCCCGTCGACGATCCGGCTCGCCTCGCCCCGAAACTGCGGTTCGTTCATGACGTCTGTGCCTGCATGAACGCCCGGATCGCGTTGTCGGTTGCCTTCAACTCGTCGGCGGGGCTGAACATCACGGTTTCGGTGCCGGCGATGATCTCGGTCGGGACGTGTCCCGGCGACATGTAGAACGCATCGCCGGCTTCGAAGACCTCTTCACGGTCGCTGTACTTGACGGTCCAGCGGCCCTTGATCACGTAGCCCCAGTGCGGGCACTGGCACTGCCCACCGGGCAGACCGGCGAGCATTCCCGTCATGTCTTGGGTTTCGCGGACCTCAAGAAAGCCAACGGTTTGGCTCCCGAGATCCTGGTGGCGATCAACGACTACGCCAAAGTCCTCGACCTCGGCGGCGGTGCTGGCGGAAAAGTTCGGCATGGTGCGCTCCTTCGTTGTGGTTGACACAAGCGAAGGTACGGACGCGCCGCGTTGGAGCCATGAGGCATCTGCCCCATCTTTGATCAGTCGGTGAGGAGGCCGTGCTGCATCGCGAAGAGGCTCGCGGTCGAGCGGCTGGTCGCGCCGATCTTCGTATAGATGTGTTCGACGTGGTTGCCCGCGGTCTTCGGCGAGATCACCAGCTGGGCGGCGATGGCCTTGTTCGTCAGGCCGCGGGCCACGAGTCGCAGCACCTCGACTTCACGCGCCGTGAGCCCCGCGACGTCGTCGCGGCGGCGGGACACGCGGTGGCCGGCGACGGTCAGCACGGCGTCCACCGCGTCGGCGTCGAGGCGTCCGGCCCTGACCTCGGCGCGCAGTTCGCTGGCGGCGTCCTCGGCGCCACGCGCCTCGCGGTGCGGACGGGGCTCGCGCATCGACTGGTACGCGTCGGCGGCGGCCAGCGTGCGCGCCGGCCGCGAGATCGCGCCGCCGGTCAGGCCGCCGGGGTACCCCGACCCGTCCAGCCGCTCGCGGTACTGCACCGCGATGGCTGACAGTTCGGCCAGCTTGGGAGACTGGCTCAGCATGCGCTGCGTGAAATACGGGTGGAGGCGAACGCGCTCCCATTCGCCCGTGCCGAGCGAACCGGGCTTGTCCCAGATCGCGTTGGACACACCTAGCCGGCCGAAACCCGAAACGAGCGCGGCGCGCCGCAGCGTCCGTGCTTCTAATGCGGTCATGCCGAGATGCGCGCCCGCGGCGTGCGCGAGTTCCGCGACCGCGGCGGAGTGACCAAGCGTGTACGGCGACTTGAGGTCGACAAACGTTGCAACCGCTGCCAGCGCTTGGTCGAACTCGTCTTCGGTCAAGGACCGCGACAGCGACGGCTCGCTATCGATTACAGCCGCCCACATGTTGATGTCCTGCAGCCCCTCGAGGATTGTCTCCGTGTTCGCACACAGCAGGTCGGTCAAGGCTGGGTCGAACTGCTTGCCGGAGTTCTTGCGCGCCATCGCCGTCGCCGCGTCGACGCCGCCAACTCGATGTGCCGCTTCCACGAACTCGGCGAGTTGTGTGACGCGGGCCGCGCGCGGGATCCCGTCGCCCTTGAGCTTCCCGGGCCACCCCTTGCCGTCCCACTGTTCGTAGGAACCGCCAACCGCGGCTTGGACTTCGTCGTCGAAGCCCAGCTCCTTTGCGAATGCGCGGGCCAACGCCGCGTGCGTGTCGATCATGTTGGCGACTTCCTTGCGGCCGTAGACGGCGAAGTCGAGGCCGATGCGGAAGCGTTGCAGCAGCGGGCGGCCGATGCCGCCCATGAACTTCACCTGGTTAGCCGCGGCGCGCGCGCCACGAATGCCGTGGGTGTACTTGCCTTCCTTCAGACGAATGTCATCGCCGAACCACTTCGCTTGTTCGTGCGCGTCGGTGTGGCAGGCGACGTTTACGAGCAACGACGAGTTGTAGACCACCGATCGCTCCGCTGGGTCGAATTCGAGCAGGTCCGCCATCCGCAACGCGATCACGGTCTGTCTCAGTACATGCTCCATCGGCTGGTTGAAGCCGAGGTCGACACCGAGCGATAGCGCGGCGAGTAACTCCGCCAGCCGAATGCGCGTGCTTTCCACGGCGACCATTATCGAATTGCTAACGCATTCGGTGGCGACGCGACGCCGTTGAGCAGGTTGAGCGGCGCCGACGTGAACATGAACGTGTAGCGCCCGTCCGCGGCACACGCGTCCGCGAGTGCCGGCAGGTTGAACATCTCGCCCAGTGGGATGCCGAGCAGAGGCAGGAAGTGGAAGTGCCCGAAGAACTCGCCGATCTCGTCGGGGTTGGACCGGGCCGCAGCCCGCTCGTCAGCGCTCATCAAGACGCCCGGCGGCCACACCTCGATCGCCGGATTGTCGGCCCCGACGGCGGCGACGTGGTTGTTCCACAGCCATGCCGCCATGGCGCGACCCGGTCGCAGGCCCGGCGTCGCCAGTTCGCTGGACAGCGCTGACCGCGCGTCGGAATCAAGCTCCAGGTACCACTGCATCCAGCCGGTATGCACGAGCAGCACGTCGCCCACTTCGAGCGCGACTCCTTGCGCCGCGAGACAGCCGTCGAGGTCGCTCGGCTCGATCGGGTCAGCCGCCCGCTGGTCGAGCGGGCGGCCCTGGGCGGCGCGCCACCGTGCGACGTCGGCGAGCACGCCCCGTCCCACAATTCCCTTGCGCGCCCAAAAGTGGATGCCGTGGCCCTCGTCGCCGATGCCGCCGTAGTTGCCGAGCGTCGGATGGAACACGTGGCGGAACCCGTCCCACTGGCTCGAGGACTGCGTGTTCCAGTTGTGCAACACGTCGTCGCGCGACGAGGAACCGGTGTTGACTTGATGGTCGAAGGCCTCGCGCCCGAACAGTGGGGGACCGGGCAACTCCATGTTCCAGTTGAGCGCGAAGGTCTCGCCGGTTTGCACCAACGCGGCGGCGGCCACGGCGCGCTCGGGTGTCAGCAAGTTGAGCGCGCCGAACATCTCGTTGCCGGGCCACACCCCCCAGGACGAGCCGTCCGGCAGTTCGTCGTACCGCGGTAAGTCCGTCACGCGCCGCACCCTAGGACGGCGACGCCGTCAGTCGGTGGCGGGCTTGTTGGCGATGTTCATCGCCGCCAGCACCAACACGCTGGTCGGGGCGCGGCGCAGATCATCGGGCACCCACGTAGTGCCGCTGGTGTGCTCGAGTTGCTCGACCAGCGCGCGCCGGCAGGCGCGCCGACGGCGCAACTCAGCAGCGAGGCGGGGAGCTGTGATGACCAGAGTGTCCACCGTGCGCCTCTTGGCCTGTGGACGACAAGGGCCTAAAGGCTGTGGACAGCGTGTGAATTATGCGTTCTCGCGGCGTGATCGACGGATTTCCAACACGACAGGTATCAGAGAGAGGAAAACAATCACCGCGATGGCCGGCAGTAGGTACTTGTCGATTGACGGCACCGTCTTGCCCAAGATGTGGCCGAGCATGATCACGCCAACGGACCACAACACGCCCCCAACCAGGTTGAACATGGCAAACGTGCGCCACTTCATCTCGCCGATTCCGGCCACGATCGGAGCGAACGTGCGCACGATGGGCACGAAGCGCGCCAATACGATCGTTCGGCTTCCATACCGGTCGAAGTAGCTCTGCGCCTTCTCGACGTACTCCTGTTTGAACAACCGAGAGTCGGGCCGCCGGAACAGCGTGGGGCCGACGCGCTGGCCGAATTGGTAGCCGACCTGGTCCCCGACGACGGCCGCGACCGCGCACCCGATCAGGATCACTGCAAGGTTCAACTTGCCCTGGCTGGCCAGCAAACCTGCGGTGAACAGCAGCGAGTCCCCTGGGAGAAAGAAGCCAATGAGCAGGCCCGATTCGGCGAAAATCACCAGGATCAGACCGACGGTCCCGAAGGTCTCGATGAGGTCGTGCGGGTTCAGCAAGTTGGACATCGGCGGGGACGTTAAACGGTGTCTCGGCGGATCCGGCGTTTGACAGAACCGGATTCGTCTGCCAACGCTGGAAAAAGAGTTATGGCCAAACCCCTCGTCATCGTTGAGTCCCCTGCCAAGGCGCGCACCATTGCGGGCTTCCTTGGCGACGACTATTTAGTTGAGTCCTCCGTCGGTCACATTCGCGATTTGCCTCGCAGCGCGAAAGAGATCCCCGAGGCCTACAAGTCGTTGAAGTGGTCGCGAGACGGGGTGGATGTCGACAACGACTTCAAGCCGCTCTACGTAGTGTCCGAGTCGAAGAAGCAGAAGGTCCGCGAGCTCAAGGCGTTGCTGAAGGACGCGAGCGAGCTGTACCTCGCCACCGACGAAGACCGAGAAGGTGAAGCGATCAGCTGGCATCTCTTGGAGACGCTGTCGCCGACGATCCCGGTCAAGCGGATGGTGTTCCACGAGATCACGCGCGCCGCAATCGAGGAAGCCGTCGCGAACCCGCGCGAAGTCGACATGCAGCTGGTCGACGCGCAAGAGACGCGGCGCATCCTGGATCGTCTGTACGGCTGGCGGCTCATCGAGGTGCTGCGCCGCAAGGGCCCGGGTGGGGCGACGGCGGGTCGGGTGCAGAGCCCGGCGATCCGGATCCTGGTTGAACGCGAACGGGCCCGCATGGCGTTTCGTTCCGCGAACTACTGGGACATCGAGGCGGTCTTCCGGAAGGACAGCGCCGCGTTCAAGGCGGGCCTCACCTCGGTCGACGGCAAGCGTCTCGCCGACGGCAAGGACTTCGACGCCGCCACTGGCCAACTCCGTGGCGACCGGTTGTTGCTGGACGAGGCCGCCGCGCGCGGTCTGGCCGATCGTCTCGCCGACGCGCCCGTCACGGTGCGCAGTGTCGAGGAGAAGCCGTACCGCAGTTCGCCGAAGCCGCCGTTCATCACGTCGACGCTGCAGCAGGAGGCGGGACGCAAACTCGGTATGACCGCGTCGCGGGCGATGCGTGCCGCGCAGGGCTTGTATGAGAACGGCTTCATCACCTACATGCGCACCGACTCAACGAACTTGAGCGAGCAGGCCGTCGCCGGCGCTCGCCGCGCCGCGACCGATCTTTACGGCGCGCAATACGTGCCCGACGCGCCGCGGCAATACAACAAGAAGGTCAAGAACGCGCAGGAGGCGCACGAGGCGATCCGTCCCGCGGGCGACGCCTTCCAGTCGCCCGACGAGGTGCGCAACCGCGTCGACGCCGACCAAGCCCGCGTCTACGACCTCATCTGGAAGCGCACCGTCGCGTCGCAGATGGCCGACGCGGTCGGCTTCACCGTGTCGGTACGCATCGGCGCCGTCACGGGCCAGAACGAAGACTGCGAGTTCTCTGCCTCGGGTCGCGTGATCACGTTTCCCGGCTATCAGCGCGTGTACGTCGAAGGCTCTGACGATGTCGAAGCCGACACCGACGACGAGCGCGTGCTGCCGCCGCTGGCTGAGGGGGACTCGCTGAACGGCGAGTCGTACCTGCCGCTCGGCCACGACACCAAACCCCCGGCGCGCTTTACCGAAGCGTCGCTGATCGCGGAACTCGAAAAGCTCGGGGTGGGCCGCCCGTCCACCTACGCGTCGATCATCGGCACGATCCTCGACCCCGGCCGCGGGTTTGCGTTCAAGAAGGGCCAGGCCCTCGTGCCGACGTGGGCTGCCTTCGCGGTGGTCCAGTTGCTGGAGGCGCATTTCGGTCAGTACGTCGACTACGACTTCACGAAGGACATGGAAGACGATCTGGACAAGATCGCTTCGGGCCAAGCCGAGCGCGTGCCGTGGCTGACTGGCTTTTACTTTGGCGGCGCCGAGCCTGGGCTGAAGCCGATGGTCGACGCCGCGATGGACGTGATCGACGCGGCGGCGGTGAACTCGATCATCCTCGGCGCCAACAGCGACGGTGAGCCCGTCGTGGTGCGCGTGGGCAAGTACGGCCCGTACCTCCAAGTGGGTGAGCAGAACGGCCCGTCCCTCGCGCCGGAAATCCCGCCGGACGAACTCACGGTTGAGCGTGCGCTCGAGTTGTTCAATGCGCCGTCGAGCGACCGCGACCTTGGCCCCGACCCGGCCACCGGTCTTACCGTGCTCGCCAAGAACGGCAAGTACGGCCCCTACGTGCAGCTCGGCGAGATCGAGACTGATGACAAGGGCAAGGTGAAGTCCAAGCCCAAGACGGCGTCGCTGTTCAGCACGATGGAACTCGAGACGCTCACCATGGACGACGCGCTCAAGCTGCTGTCTTTGCCGCGCGAAGTCGGTGCCGATCCGGGCGACGGCGAAATGATCACCGCACAGAACGGCCGCTACGGGCCGTACCTCACCAAGGGCGTCGACAGCCGCAGCCTGCCCGACGAGGAATCGATCTTCGGCATCACGCTTGACGAAGCGGTCGCGATCTACTCCGAACCCAAACAGTGGGGCCGCCGCGGGGTGGCGAAGCCACCGTTGAAGACGTTTGGAAACGACCCGATCAGCGGCAAGGCCATGCTGGTGAAAGACGGCCGCTTTGGCGCGTACGTCACCGACGGCGACACCAACGCCACGATCCCGACCGGCGTCGACATCGACACGTTGACCGAAGAACAGGCGATCGAACTGCTGGCGCAAAAGCGGGCCAAGGGCCCGGCGCCCGCCAAATCCACCGGCCGCAAGGTCGCCGCGAAGAAGGCGCCGGCCAAGAAGAAGGCCGCGGCCAAAAAAGCCGGCGTCAAGAAGACCGCAGCCAGGAAGTCCGCGTCCTAGTCTCTAAACGTGGCTGAGCCGCAAACGCAGGGCCCGGGCTCGGCCCGCAAAGGGGTTTTTTCGTATCCGTCGTTCCGACGGATTTGGTTCGCGTCCCTCGTGTCGAGTTTCGGGGACTGGATTGGCTTTGTCGCCGTCATCGCGCTCGCCACCCGCGTGTCCAAAGGTTCGGGCGAGACGGCAGTCGCGTTTGTTCTTTCGGCGCGTTTGTTGCCCGGCTTCTTCCTCGGGCCGATCGCCGGGGTGTTGCTGGACCGGCTCGATCGACGACGGGTGATGCTCGCGTGCGATGGCGGGCGGGCGCTTGTGTTCGCGTTCCTGCCCTTCGTGGACACCGTGTGGGGCCTCGTGATCGCGTCGTTGTTCCTCGAGGCGTTGTCGATCGCCTGGTCGTCTGCCAAAGAAGCGACCGTGCCCAACCTCGTGCCCCACGCGCAACTCGCCAGCGCGAATTCGCTGTCGGTCGCCGCGGCCTACGGCACGTTTCCCCTTGGCACACTCGCGTTCTCGCTCCTGGCCAAGGTGGCCGAGGGCGTGGGCCACATCGGCTTCCTGTCCAGCTTCCGCACCGACCAAGAGTCGTTGGCGCTGTGGGCCGACGGCTTCACCTTCCTCGTGTCGGCGATGTTGGTGGCGTCCATCGCCTTCCCGCGCGCCCGTCCGGAGCCGCTACCCGACGACGAGAAGCCGAACGCATTCCGTGACTTGCGCGAGGGCCTGAGGTTCATTGGGTCGAGTCCGAGGGTGCGGGCAGTGATGGTCGGCATTGGGGCGGGCCTGTTCGGCGGCGGCATGCTCGTGCCGCTCGGCGCCACCTTCGCCAAAGAAGATCTGGGCGGCGGCTCGGCCGGGTTCGGCGCGCTCATCTCCGGCCTCGGCTTCGGCGTGGCCATCAGCGTGTTGGGTTTGTCGTTCTTGCAGAAGCACCTCAAGCCTGAGCCCGTCTTCATGGGGTCGCTGTTCGTGGCGGCGGCCTGCATCTCGCTCGGCGCGACTTCGTCGTCGCTCGCGCCGGCCGTGATTTGGGTGGGCGGCCTCGGCTTGTGCGCGGGCGCGGTGTACGTGCTCGGGTTCACGATCCTGCAGCAGAACGTCGACGACGCACTGCGCGGGCGAACCTTCGCCACCCTCTACACGTTGATCCGGGTGTGCCTGCTGCTGGCGTTCACGATCGCGCCCTTGCTCAGCCGACTCCTCGGCTCGCTGGCCTTAACGGTCGGCCTGCATGTTTCCGGCGTGCGCTGCGCGCTCTGGATGGTCGGCCTCATCATCACCGGCGCCGGCTTCCTGTCGTTCCTCTCGTTGCGTGACCGGTCTGTCGCGTCGACACCCGCAGCCACGTGAGCGGCCAGCTCATCGCGTTCGAAGGCGGCGAAGGCTCGGGCAAGTCCACGCAGGCCGCGCGCCTCGCCGCCCGGCTTGGTGCGGTGCTCACCCGGGAACCGGGCGGCACGGTGTTGGGCGAACGGATCCGCGCGCTGGTACTGGATCCGTCCGCCGGGGTGGTGAACGCACGCGCCGAGGCCCTGTTGATGGCCGCCGCCCGCGCCCAACACGTCGCCGAGGTGATCGCGCCGGCGCTCGCGCGCGGCGAAACGGTGGTGACCGACCGCTACGTCGGCTCCTCGCTGGCGTATCAGGGCTTCGGGCACGGCCTCGACATCGATGAGTTGTCGACGCTGTCGACGTGGGCCACGCACGATCAGCCCGCGGACGTCAACGTGTTGCTCGCGGTGTCTGACGAGGTGGCCGCTGATCGCCTGCAACGCCCGACCGACCGGATGGAACGGCTGGGCAAGAAGTTTCACCGACGGGTGACCCAGGGCTTCATGGCGCTGGCCGAGCGCGACGCGGCTCGATGGCTGATCGTCGACGGGGCCGGCGCGATCGAAGAGGTCGAGGCCCGCGTCAACGCGGCCTACGACGCGTGGAACGCGGCGCATTGAACCCGACCGACACGCCCGTGCTCTCGCTGTTCGACGGCGTTGTCGGTCAGGAGCGCGCCGTCGCGTTCCTGCGCGACAGCGCGGCGACGCCCGTCCACGCGTATTTGTTCGACGGGCCTGACGGCGCGGGCGCACTGGCCGCGGCCCGCGGTTTCGCGGCCGCGCTGTTGTGCCCGAACGGCGGTTGCGGCGAGTGTTCGACTTGTCGGCGCGCCCTGCTCGACACGCATCCCGACTTGATGGTGCTCGAGCGGAGCGGCGCGTCGATCTTGGTCGACGACGCGCGCGAAGTGACCCGCCTTGCCATGCGGTCACCGATGGAGGGTGGCCGCAAGGTGCTGGTGCTTACCGACTTCCATCTCGTGGACGAAGCGGGGCCGGCGCTGCTCAAGACCATCGAGGAGCCGTCGCCGTCAGCCGTGTTCCTGATCCTCGCCGACCAGGTCACCCCCGAGCTCGTCACGATCGCGAGCCGCTGCGTGCGAGTTGAGTTTCCGCCTCTGACTGAAGACGTAATTACTGCGGCGCTCATCGGGGAGGGCGTCGACGCCGCCGACGCCGCCGAAGCCGCGACGCTCGCGGGGGGTTCGATGGCGCGGGCGCGCATGATCGCTAACGACCGCGACATGCGTTTGCGGATGGCGGTTTGGCGGAACGTGCCCGACCAGCTCGACGGCACCGCGGGGCAGGTCGTGGCGATCGCCGGCGTGCTCGCCGGTCTGCTCGAGGCGGCCGCGGCGCCGGTCATCGCGCAACAAAAACTTGACGACGCGGCGATGGCGGAGCGGGTCAAGCAGGGTTTGCCTGCCCCGTCGCGTACCGAGATCGACAAACGTCAAAAGCGGGCGCAGCGCCGCGCCCGCACCGACGACCTGCGCGCCGGCCTCGCGGTGCTGTCGACGGTCTATCGGGACCGAGTGGCGACCGAACCGACGCGCTCGGCCCGCCGGGCGCTGCACGCACTCGACGCCATTGCCGACACCGCCGACCGCATGCAATACAACCCCGGCGAGGTGCCGCTCCTAGAAGGACTTCTCGCCCGACTGAGTTCCTAGGCCATACTTGGCGCCGCCCAAAAGGCAGGCCCGAATAGCTCAGTCGGTAGAGCAACGCACTCGTAATGCGTAGGTCAGCGGTTCAAATCCGCTTTCGGGCTCTCTTTGACCTTGACCCTAGATAGTGGACCACGCTTGTGAGAATTGGCCCTGTTCGAAGGAGCCGATTTGCCCAGGCATTATCCGCACGAGTTGCGCCGCGAGGTTTGTGAGCGGCTGCTGGCTGGCGAGCCGATCAAGGACGTTGCTGATGAGTTCGAGATTTCGGAGAACACGTTGTATCGGTGGCGCCAGGCGGCGCGGGCCGATGCTGGTCTGACCCAGGACGGCAAGAGTTACGAGCCGGATCCCTTGGTGGCGGCTCGCCGCCGGATCAAGGAGTTGGAGGCCGAGCTTGAGCTGACGCGCAAGGCGAGCGAGTTGTTCAAGGAGGGCGCGGTTGACCCAAAAGGAAGTTCCAGGTTGTCCGAGAGTTGAACAACCTGGGCTACTCCGAACGCCGCGCCTGTGACGCGATCGGGTTGTCCCGGTCGACCTACAACAAGATCAAGCATCGCAAGCCGACCAACTCCGATATCCGCCGGGCTGTGTTGTCGGATCTGGTCAAGGAGATTCACGAGCGGTCCCGGGGGACCTATGGGATGTTGCGGATCCGAGCAGCGCTCGAGATCGAGCACGGCCTGATAGTGAACAAGAAGCTGGTGTGGAAACTGATGCGCCAGCAAGGCCTCAAGGGCCTCCCTGGTCCGCGTCGGGGGGTGAAGAACCTCAAGAACGTGGCGACGTGTGAGGACCTCGTGCAACGTGAGTTCACCGCTTCAGCACCAAACGAACTGTGGTTGACCGACATAACCGAACACGACACCGCCGAAGGCAAGCTCTACTGCTGCGCGGTGCTGGATCTGTTTTCCCGCAAGGTCGTGGGCTGGGCCATCGACCGGCGTTGTGACTCGGCGCTGGTGAATGACGCCATCATCAAAGCCACCGGTTCACGCGCCGGTGCCGCGGCCGTGATTCATTCCGATCACGGATCGCAGTTCACGTCGTGGGCTTTCACCGAGAACGTGCGCCGGCTCGGTCTGACCTCGTCGATGGGCACTGTCGGCGACTGTTACGACAACGCGCCAATGGAATCGTTCTGGGGGTCGATGCAGATTGAGCTACTCAATCGGCAGAAGTGGCGCACGAAACTTGAGCTCGGAATCGCCATGGCCGACTGGATCGACAACTTCTACAACCCGACCCGCAGGCACTCCTCATTGGGCTACTTGACGCCGAACGAGTTCGAAGAAAAGCATTGCCCCCAACCATTGGCCACGTTCTCATAAGAAGTGGTCCACCGATTGGGGGCAAGGCCTCTTTCAGATGGCGCTTACGCGCCATCGAGAGCCCTTGGCACCGTTTTCTTTGGTCGCCTGCGGCGACGCTTCGGCTAACACGGCGTGTGTCAAAAAATGTGGGTCGCGCGAGGTTTACTTCTCGCGTGACAGGGATATTCTGACAATCGCCTTGAAAAGTTGGGCACGGGAGAAAGCAGCCGCAAATGCTCTCGGATCATCCCGCCGTGCCGTTCTCCGTCGTCGCGCGAGCCGACGGCCGCAGCTGGATCATCACCGTTACGGGTGAGGTCGATACGGGCACAGCGCCGGTGCTTAGCGATGCAGTTGTAAGCCTCGCCGCGATCGAGCCGCGATGCCGGGTGACGCTCGATATGCAAGACGTGTCGTTCATGGATTCGGCGGGGCTGGGTGCGTTGATCAGGGGATACAAAGCCTGCGAAGCCAACGGGGCGACGCTGGTCGTTTCTCCCATGTCGCCGGCGGTGTCCCGCCTGCTCGAAGTGACCGGACAGCTCGCGCGTTTCACGGCGGCGCCGACCTCCACCCGGACGAGCGCTACGGGGTAGCGGCACCGCCGGCCTCTTCGAGGCCGAGGCGCAGTGACTCCAGTTCGTCGACGAGGTTTTCGACGTCGTCGGTGAGGGGCTTGAGTGCGTCGATGTCGCCGGTATGCACCGACAACTCGACCGCTCGAGCCACCGCCTCGTCGAGTTGCGCGTTGAGTACTTCGAGGCGGTCGCGGGTGTCGTGCCACACCGATTCGAGCCGCTCGTAGGACTGCTTCTGAGCGAGCAACGCGTCGCGTGTCCGGTTGAGCGCGGCGCGACGCGTCTCGCTGGCGTCGGCCAGTTGCGCTGACACATCCGACAGGCCGGCCTCGATCTCGTTTCGATCCAGAGCCTTGAGCGCGCCTTGCAACACGTCGCCTTGGCGTGCGATGTGCCAGCACTCGAGCACGCCGTCGGCGATGCGCCGACCGATCATGGCGAGCCGATCCCTGATTGGCCCCGACTGGCACTGGCGCACCGTGCGGTCGAAGCGGGCCTGCGCTTGCTGCGCGTCGATTACGAACCGCCGCCACGGGTCACTCACCCGGTTCGGCTCGACGCGATCACCCGCAGGCCGGCGCGGTACCGCGAGGGCAACCCGGCCCGCCCATGCGAGCCCGCCCGCGAGTGCCGCCAATCCGAGGGGCAGTCCAGCGACAATCACGGCTGACACACCGGCGCCCGCGAGTAGGAACGCCGACGGCGATGTCGCCGCCTCAAGCACAGCACGCGTGCGGACACGTTCGGGTAGGCGCGCCAGCACAGTTAGAAGTTGGAGATGACCGCGGTGAACACCTTGGTCACTGTTCGCGGGTCGGTGGCGTCGTACGTGTTCGCGTTCGTGGCCTCGGCGAGCCGCTTGAGCACCGCCTTGTCGGCGTCCGCGCCGTAGGCGATCGTGAACAGCCGCACCGGGTTCGACGACTGACCTTCGGAACCCGCGCGTAGCGACGCGAGCGTGGCGTTGAGGTCGGTGAAGTTGTCCTCGTTCTTGCCGTCGGTGAGCAGCACGATCGCGTTGATGCGGGACGGGTCGTACGCCTGCTTCATCTGGGCGACGGAGTCCTTCGCCGTCGTGTAGAGCGGCGTGCCCTCGGTGGGCTGAAGGCTGCGAATGCGACCGGCGATCACCTCGCGGTTGGCGGAGATCGGACCGATCGGCACGAGGTCGAGGTAGTCGCGCGGTTCCTTGGACGAGATGTTTGTCGAGAAGATGCGTAGGCCGACGAGGTCTTCAGGCTTGAACTGCGCCAACGCGTCCACCGAGGCGGTCTTCGCGAGGTCGAGCTTCGTGTCGCCGCCCGACACCTCTTCACCCATCGAACCCGACACGTCGATCACGAGCATCACGCGGGCGGCCTTGCGTTGCTCGCCCCACTTCTCGATCAACCGCACGAGCACTGCGGGTTCGGGCACGCCGAGTGTCGTGGTGGGCTGCGATGCGTCGACGCCGAATTTCGCCGAGATGGGGTCACTTACCGACACGGCCGGGTTGCCGGGGCGAAAGCCGTACTTCAGCACGCGCTTCTGCGCCGCGGGCCGTTGGACGAACGCCTCGAACAGGCGCGCCGCTTTCTTCTGCGCCGCGGTGACCCACGGTGCGTTCAGTACGAAGAACGGGTTGTCGGAAAACAACGTGCCGTCCTTCGGGTAGATGGCAACCAAGGGCACCCGCGGCGGCCGTGGCTGTTCGCCGGGGTCGAGAATGCCGTCGGGGTTGCCGCGGTTGTACGCCACGATCGACGTCTCCTCGACCGCGACGGCCGAGACATACGTCAAGCCGAGGCCGGCGCGGTCGTTGCGGTAAAGGTTGTTGAGAAAGCTCAGCGTCGTATCGCCGTAGTGGACGACGGCGGACTCCACGCCGCGCATGAACGTGTCGACATCGGGGCGGTTGACGTCCTCCAGTGTCAAGTCCGACTGCTTGCCCGTCGCCGCGTAGTACTGCGCGATCGTGCTCGACAGCCCGCTCGTCGAGAAGTTCGGGTTGGTCTTGCCGAGTTTGAATGCACCCCACTCGGGATGGCCCTTGCTGGCCCATCCGTCCGGCGCGGAGGCGAGCGCGAGCAGATCGCCGAAGCCAACCGGCGTCGCCGGATAGCCGAGCGCTTCGGCCATCGGCTTGGGCATCGCGATAACGAGAGGCGTGAGCATGAAGGGCTTGGCGTCGGTGGGCACGATCGCTGCCTGCGACTTCTGCGTCAGCCGTTCGTTGACCACCGCGCCCCACGAGCTCGCAGCGGGCGACCACACGACGGGCTTGGGTCCGTTCTGATCCTCGTCGGGCCAACCGTCGGCGAGCAGTGATGCGCCCACGCCCGAGGACACCTTCTGAATGCTCACGAACGAGCACTTGCCGTCGACCTTGTTGCCGTCACCGTCGTTGAACGTCTTGGACAGCGAAGTCAGCAGGTCCAGCTTCTCGGGCGACGACGCGATGTTGACGCTCGTGCAACCACCCGCGTCGCTCGAGTTCGAGTCGTCCGACGACACGTTGCAGGCCGCGGATGCGAGCATCGCTACGACACAGACCAACACCAGCTTGCGAGCGCGAATCACGTCGTGACCTCTCTGAGTGCTTGGAGCACGCCGGCTGAGGGTAGCCCGTCGTCCTGGGGAAGCTGCGGGGAGTTGCGGTTGACGCCGGGGACGGCTGGACGACCCTTGACGCGCCAACCACTGAGTCGCAACGCCTCCAGCGCGCGCTCGCCTCGCACGATGTCGCTCAGCCGTTTGCCTCGGTCGCCGAGTCGCGGGGCGAACAGCACGTCGGCCGTGGCCGTCGGCGCGACATACGCGACGTCGAGCTGGCCGCGCTTGGCGGCTCGGGCCAACTCCGGGCCGACTTCAGCTTCGGTGGACAGGTATCCCTCGGCGACCGCTGAGCCGAACGTGAGCATTTCTGCGAACGACCGTCCACCCGGATTGCGGGTGACGCGATCGATGTTCGTGTCGACACCGGTCAACCAGTCGGAGAGGTCGGTCTCAGTGAGGTCATTGGTGGCGAAGTTCCGGTTCTTGATGTGGCCGGCGCCGAGCGCGGCGTCGGCGAGCACGCCGGTGGCCTGCTCGTCGCCCGGCGCGCCCAAGCGGAAGCCACGCGCGTTGACTGCGTCGCCGAGACAGCCGAGGTCCACTGGCTCGGGGCACGCCAACCGCGCGCGTTTGTCCTTCCACACCGCCAGCACCAACGGAGAACGCGCCAACGCACCATCGCGCGCGGCGAAGAGCTTGCCCGCGCTCGGCGCGCGCGACGCGTCGACGAGTTCGCCCCACGGGCCCGGCGTCAGCCAACCGTCGATGGTGGCCGCGTCGCGCTCGACCGACTTCAGCCGATCAGCGGTCGCCGCGGCCGGTTCCACGGTGACCTCCACGTCCGATTCGTCCGCGTCAATCGCGTCGCACACGGGTTGCAATTCCGACGCGCACACGAGTTGCAGCGCGCCGGTGCGCGGCGCCGCGCCACCGCTGTCGTCGTGATTGAGGCGGTCGCGGATCACGACCGCGGCTACGACCATGACGACCGCAGCAAGAAATGCGAACACCCGGCTTGCCATTGCCCGCCGAGCGTAAGGGAACTACGTGACGGTGACGGTGCCAGTCGCCGAGCTGGACAGACCCTTGTTGTCCACCACCGTGAGGCGGATCTGGAAGGTGCCCTTCTTCCAGTACGTATGGCTCGCACTCTTGGCGACGGAATTCTTGGTGCCGTCGCGCCATTCCCAGGTGTAGGTCTTGATGGTGCCGTCGGGGTCGGTGGACCTCGTCGCACTCGCGGTGAGTGTCATCGGCATCCGGCCTGAGGTCTTGCTCAGCGTCATCAGGGCCACCGGCGGCTTGTTCGCGATGGTGCTGGTGGTCGTGGTCGGCTTGACCGTGGTGGTGGTCGTGGGCGGCACCGTCGTCGGGGGCACAGTGGTGGTGGTCACCGCGGTCGTAGTGGTGGTGGGCGAGGGCGCCGTGAAGACGCCGAGGTCGTCGTAGTGCGCGCCCAGCACCGAGTCGGCCGCGCTGGTGTCACCCTTGGCCAGGCGATTCAGCACGGTCGCGTGCACGGTGCGGAAGTCGATCATCGGCCGTGAGGCATCGTTGACGCGGTTGGGCCGCGTGGGACCGCCTGGATCAAGCGTGGGCGCCACGCCGAAGATGCCGCGCTGGACGCCGCCGCCGATGAACATCGCCATGCCGGCCTGGCCGTGGTCGGTCCCCCCATCACGGTTGGCCGTGATCTGGCGACCGAACTCCGAGGTGATCACCACGAACACGTCGCGCTCGCGGGCATGACCGGCCATGGCTGCGAAGAACTTCGATAGCCCCTCGTTGAGTTCATTGAAACGGTCGACCTGCATCTGCTTCTGGCCGCTGTGGCTGTCGAAGGGACCGAAGCCGATCGTGTAGCTCTGCGCGGGCATGCCGGCGCGAACTAGCAGCGCGACCTGCAGCAGGTCCTTAGTGATCTGCTTGTATCCCTGACTGCCGTCGCCGGTGATCGCGGGATCGCTGGCGCCGACGATGCGATCGCTCACCGCAAAGGTGGTTCCGATCATCTTCGCGACCTCGGCGACCTTGCTTGATCCACCGATATTCGCCATCTGGCGAGCACTGCTCTTGAACAGTTCGCTGTCCAGCCACGACGGCACGTAGCGGAAGTTCGCGGCTTCTTGCAGCACGAGCGTCGGTGCCGTGCGGCCGACGGCCTCAGGCCGCAGGTCATTGATGCTGATACTCGCCAGCGCGTTGCCAGGACGGGCGACGTCGGCGTAGCGCCCGAGCCAGCCGTTGTTCGTGAGGGTGTCGAGGTTCGCGCTCGACCAGAACCGCTGCGAGTCGAAGTGGCTGAAGTTCCAACGGCCATTGCCGACACCGAGTGCGAAGCCGACGTCACCGACGGTGTTCCACCGCCCGGCGAGCCAGGGCAGGTTCGGGTGCAGGCGATAGGTCGTGCCGGCGAGCGCGAGCGTCTCGGCTGCGGTCAGCGCGAGCGTGCCGTGCCCGGCGTTGGTGTCGTAGTACCAGCCGTTGTCCGCCGGAACGAGGGTGTTTAGGTGGTCGTTGCCGCCATCCATCGCAATGTGCACGACGACGGGCGTTCCGGAAGCGAGCGTGTCGCCCTCACCGGATCCCCAGGCAAACGGCAGGCCGTTCTTGCCCACGACGTCGAAGAGCATCGACGTGGCTGTGCCGGCAGCCGCGGCCCCGCCCACTTGGAACAGGAAATGGCGACGTGAAGTGCGGTAGGTCATCGCAACTTTCCTAACTAACCAGGAACTCGGGGCTATCGAATACGAGCTGCATTACCGAGCACGCCCGGTAGTAATTCCACGCGCCGCTCGAGGCGTAGGAATTCACTGCTTGCCGCGTTTCGGGCGACACGTCGTAGAGGCCGGCGAACTGCAGGGCCATGTCGCCCGCCGTTGCGCTGGTCGCCTCGGCGAACAGGCGGCGCACCGTCTTGTTGCGCACGTTGGGTGCCACGGCATCGGTGCCGTCGTCGGTCCAGCACAACCAATAGTTGATGTTGGACCACATCACGAGGTGTGACGGGTGCAGCCACGCGTCGCGCCAGCCGGCGACGTCGGGAGCGGCGATCGGGTTCTGCCGCATGATGTAGCTCACCCAGTTGAGCGAGAACTGGTCGACCTTTTCGAAGCCGAGCACGCGGATCATCGACGTCAACAACTCGACCGGGCTCTTGATGCGGTTGCCAATCGTGGCGTCGTCGACAAACTCGGGCCGGCGTGCGATGTGGGCGACGAGGGCGTTCATGTCGCCGTCCGGGCCCCAGACGCTCGCGAGTTCAGTCATGGTCGCGTTCGACGGCGTTATGCCCGTGAGGTCTTTGTAGAGCCTCCGCGGCACGAAGTATTTGAAGCTGTCGTGGGCCGTTATCGCGTTGATCACTTCGGGCAGTCGGGCGTTGCCGCGGGCTGCACCCAGGAAGGATTTCGTACCAGCATCGGCGTAGTTCGCATCGAAGGACACGGCGAGGGTGGTCCAGTTCATGATGTAGCCGGTGAGTGCGCGCGCGACTTCTTTGACGTCGGTTTCGGTGTAGTTCGCCGCACCCGTGATCGGGTGCGTGACGCCGAGGCTGAACAGTTCCATCAACTCGCGGGCGAGGTTCTCGTTCGGGTGCGGCGGTACCGAGAAGATGCCGCTCAGGTACTTCTGCATTGGGCCGGTGTTGGCCACGTCTTGCAAGAGCGCCTTGTATGAGCCCGCGGTGTTCCAGCTGCGCAGGCGGTTGTTGTGATCCTTCACCTCGGCGTATTGCACGAAGTCGCTCAACGCGACGACGAGTAGGCCGTTCAACGTCCAGGCGATCCGCTCTTGGACGGGGCCGGGGCTGTGGGCCCACAGCTCGAACATGCGCGACAGCCAACGGGTGACGTCTTCCCAGTTGCCCTGGTCGGCTGGCCACTGCCAATCCGCCTGCGTGGTTGCAGGCCGGGCGAGCAGATCCTCGATGACGGCCGCCGGTCCACCGAGCGCTACGCCTGCTTCGACGTCGCCCGGCGCGGGGCCAAATCCGAGTCGCCGCCATACATGGGCGACCTTCGCTTCTGTTGAAGCCACAAACTTTCCCCTTCGGAGGACGTACCGCAAAAAGTAAAAGCCGGTTGAACGGTGACGCAATGACATGCGTCACCGTTCTTATCGGCATCCTCCGCCAGGAGGAATAGTGTCGCGGGATCGCAGATCAAGCAACCTTCGCCGAAGACGCCATGCCCTTCATGTCCGGTTTGTACGGCGCCGCCATGCGGATGACCCGCAATCCCGCCGACGCCGAGGACCTCGTGCAAGAGGCGTATCTACGGGCGTATCGCGGCTACGGGAACTTCGACGCTGGCACGAACCTCAAAGCCTGGCTGTTCCGGATCCTTACGAATACCTACATAAATAGTTATCGAGCCAAACAGCGCCGCCCCGAGACGGTCGATTTAGAAGAGGGGGAAGACTTCTTCCTCTTTAACCGAGTGGGCGGGTTGGAAGCGGCTACAGCAAACCGGACCACCGAAGACACGGTGCTTGAGCGCATAACGGACACTGAAGTCAAAGAGGCCGTTGAGTCGCTTCCGGAAAATTTCCGCATCCCTGTCTTATTGGCCGACGTCGAGGGGTTTTCCTACAAAGAAATCGCTGAGATTATGGATGTGCCGATCGGGACGGTCATGAGCCGGCTCCATCGGGGAAGAAGGGCGTTGCAGAAGGCGTTGTACGACTTCGGTCTCGAGCGAGGCCTCGTCACTGAGGAGAGCAGGGCATGACCGATTCGGAACACGACCATGCGAACTGCGCCGACGCTCGCCACACGCTGTATTCGTTCCTCGACGGCGAGCTCACCTCGGACACGCGCCCTCAAGATTCAGCAGCACCTCGAGGCGTGCTCGCCGTGTTTCGAGGCGTTCGATTTCGAAGCCGAGTTGAAGATGATCATCGGCAAGAAATGTTGTGAAGAGGTGCCGGCTGGGCTCACGGAGAAGATCCTCTCCGCGCTTCGAGATGACGGCGGCACAGAAGTAACGTTCTGAGCATGCACGTTCTCGCCGCAAACATCTGGCACGCCTGGATCGCCTACCCACTGATGGCGGCCGCGGTCGCGTCCGCAATCGGCCTGGTCGCTGGCTACGTCTCGAAAGTCATCCGTCCGAAGTACCCGAAGTAAATGGCGAGCGCCGTCAACTGGGGGCTTGCTGAGCGAGTCGCAGTTCGCGTCGCTGGAACAGAGCCGCTGGCGAACTCGTATCACTACGCGTCGCTCGTCCCCGACTTTCAAGAGCTGACGGCAGAAGCCGAAGAACTCGTCTTCGCGGAAACCGGCCTGCGCAGTTTGCGTGGGGCGGCGCGCGCCGAAGTGGTCGACCGCGCGGACTGGGTGCGCGCCAACATCAACTCGATGCGCCGCCTGCTGCGGCCTCTCACCGACAAGCTCGACGCCAACCTGAAAGGGCCGCTCGCATTGCCGGCGCAAACGCTGTCGGGTGTCGAAGTCGGCACGATGCTCGGCTGGATGGCCACGCGGGTCCTCGGTCAATACGACGCATTGCTCTTCGACGAAGAGAACGCGGGCGACGTCGTTTACTACGTGGGCCCGAACGTGCTCGCGCTCGAGAAGCGGTTCGGCTTCCCGCCCCGCGAATTCCGCCTGTGGCTGGCCTTGCACGAAGTGACGCACCGGGTGCAGTTCACCGGCATCCCGTGGATGCAGGACTACTTCCGTTCGCTGATCGATTCGACGCTGAGCGTGGCCGACATGGACACGGAGCGATTCATCGACGCGTTGATGCGCGCGGTCGAAGCCGTGCGCGCCGGCCGTAATCCGCTCGATGAGGGCGGGCTGGTCGCCTTGCTCGCCGGCCCCGAACAGTTCGCCACGCTGCAAAAGACGCAAGGCCTCATGTCGCTGCTCGAAGGCCACGGGGACGTCACGATGGACCGCGCCGGGCGCGACCGCCTGCCGTCGGCGCCGCGCTTCTCGGCCACCCTGCACGCCCGCCGCAATCAGCGGCAGCCGTTCATCGCGAAGGCCATCCAACAGATCGCCGGGCTCGACGCCAAGATGAAGCAGTACGAGCAGGGCGAACGCTTTATCGAAGCGGTCGAAGCCGTCGGTGGCCCCGCGTTGCTCGCTCGGGCGTGGGACGGGCCACAGAACCTCCCGACGCTGGGCGAGATCCGAGAGCCCGCCTCCTGGATCCGGCGTGTCACCTCCGACGAAACCCCGGAGTCAAGGGCTGTGGCAGAACTAAATGCGACTCATCAGAGTCTCCAGGCAGGATGAAGGTCCGAGAAAGCGCAATTAGTTCTGCCTCAGCCCTTGAGCGCTAGCGCAATGAGCCTGCTCGACCGCTGCCGGTTTCCGGGCGCGGGCACCGCGGTGTCGTTGGCGGTGAGTGGTGGCCCCGATTCGCTGGCACTGCTCGTGCTGGCGGCGCGGGCGGAACTGCGCGCCACGGCGATTCACGTCGACCACGGCCTACGCGCCGGCTCTTCGGATGAAGCCGACGTCGTGCGCGACGCGGCCACCCGCTACGGGCTCGGCTTTCGGGCCGAGCAGGTGCACGTCGGGCATGGCCGCAACCTTGAGGCGCGGGCACGGGCGGCGCGGCGCGCGGTGCTGCCGCCTGACGCGCTCACCGGTCACACCGCCGATGACCAAGCCGAGACCGTGTTGCTCAACCTCATGCGCGGGAGCGGCCTCGACGGTGTCCGCGGCATCGGCTCGCCGGAACGGCGGCCGTTGCTCGACCTGCGACGCGCCGACACGCACGCCCTGTGCGCCGCCGAGCGCCTGAGCCCCGTGGTCGACGCGTCGAACGACGACCCCGCCTTCACGCGCAACCGCGTGCGCCACGAGTTGCTGCCGTTTCTTGGCGACATCGGACAGCGCGACCCCGTCCCCCTGTTGTGCCGACTGGCGCGGCAGGCCACCGATGATGTCGCGCTGCTCGACGAGCTCGCGGCCGCGCTCGACCCGACCGACGCAAAGGCAATCGCCGCGGCGCCAACGCCCCTCGCGCGCCGCGCTCTGCGGGCCTGGCTGCGGACCTATCTGGAGGGCTACCCACCCGATGCCGCCGCCGTCGACCGGGTGCTCGCCGTGGCGCGTGGCGAGGCGATCGCGACCGATGTCGTGGCGGGCGTGTCGGTCCGGCGGACGTCCGGCCGGCTTCGGGTCGTCCGCGCCTGAGCGCGACCCGCTACGTTCTCGCGTCCGTGGACGAACTCGCACGCGTGCTCATCAGTGAGGACGAGCTGCAAACCCGTATCCGTGATCTCGGCAAGGAGATCACCGCCGACTACGAAGGCCGCGAGCCGTTACTCGTCGGGGTGCTCAAAGGCGCGTTCGTGTTCATGGCCGACCTCGCCCGCGTCATCGACCTGCAAGTCGAGTTCGACTTCATGGCCGTGGCGTCGTACGGGGCCGCGACGAAGACGAGCGGCGTGGTGCGCATCGTCAAAGACCTCGACCTGGATCTCACCGGGCGAGACGTGCTCGTAGTCGAGGACATCGTCGACAGCGGCCTCACGCTCGCCTATCTCAAACGCAATCTGCTGGGTCGCAATCCGGCGTCGCTAGAAGTGTGCGCGCTGCTCGTGAAGCAGGGCCTTCAGCGCGACGACCTTGAGCTGAAGTACGTCGGCTTCACGATTCCGCCCGAGTTCGTCGTGGGCTACGGCTTGGATCACGCCGAGAAGTTCCGCAACCTGCCCTACGTGGGGATTCCGAACAACCTCTAGTTGTAGAGGGCGAAAGCCTTGTCCGGCCGGTTCGTAATGATCCCGTCGGCGCCCCAAGTGCGCAGCCGCGCCATCGTCGTGTAGTCGTCGACCGTCCACGGCACTACCTGCTTGCCGAGTTGATGCGCAACGGTGACGAAGAACTTGTTCATGCCGATGCTTGCGATGTCGGGCGCGGACACCTGGTGATTTCCGGCGGCGACGTACGCCAGGTTGCCGAGAGCGGGGATCCCGACCGGCAGGTTCGGCAGCGTCGACGAGGTGAGCAGGACTCGGCCGAGATGGCTGTCGAGACTACGGATCTGGTCGAGCACACGCGGCCAGAACGACTGGATCAGCAGATGATCAACCGGGAAGTGCTCCGCGTGCACGAGCTTCACGAGTTTGGCCGCGACGACTTTGCCGTTCGCGTCGAAGTTCGACTCGAGCGGGATGTCCTTGATCTCCACCATCAGCTTCCAGCCATTGGCTTTTGCTTCGCGCAGCACCTGCACGAGCGTCGGGATCGGTTCGTTGGTCGGCCAACTGGGGAAGTGCGCGGCGGCGTTGCAGTTCGAGAGCTGCGCGAGGGTCAGTGCGTTCACGTCTCCGGTGCAGTTCGTGGTCCTGTCCACCGAGTCGTCGTGCATGATCACGAGCGCGCCGTCCTTGGTGGCTTGCGTGTCCATCTCGAGCCACACGCCCCGCTCGCCGAACAGCTCTTCGGTCTTGCGGAACGCGCCCATCGTGTTCTCGGGTGCGTATCCGGCACCGCCTCGGTGCGCATACACAGTCGGGTTCTTCGTCGCGGCTCGGGCCGCCGGCACCGGCGCCAGCAGCGCGAGCGCGAGAAGAATTAGGACGACTACCCCAGGTCGGCGCATACGGCGCAGGTTACCTGTGACGTTCATCCAAATCGCTTCGCCGTCCCGAAGAAGAAGCATGCGCGAAGTACCGGTAGCCTTCCCTTCATGAAGCGGGTTATGCGGGGTGCCGGGATTTACGTGGTTCTGGCGCTGATCGCGATTTTGGTGTTGACCACGGTCTTCCGTACGACCTCAGACCGCAAAAAGCTTTCGTTGAGCACGTTTGAGTCGCGCGTGGCGGAGCATCAGGTGCGGTCGGCCGAGATCATCGACGGCTCCGGCAAGTTGCAGGGCGTGTTGAAGTCGGGCACCAAGTTCGAGGTGAAGTTTCCGCAGGAGTACGCGGACGAACTCACGACGGAGCTCCTCAAGGCCAACGTCGACCTTGAGAGCAAGGACACGAAGAGCAACGTGTGGCTCGGTTTGCTCGGGACGTTCCTGCCGTTCGTGCTGATCATCGGCCTGTTCGTGTTCATTCTCAATTCAATGCAGGGCGGCGGGAACCGCGTCATGCAGTTCGGTAAGGCGAAGACGAAACAGGTTTCGAAGGATTCGCCCAAGATCACGTTCGCGGACGTCGCCGGCGCGGACGAAGCGGTGGCCGAGTTGCAAGAGATCAAAGAGTTCCTCGAGGCCCCGGCCAAGTTCCAGGCGATGGGCGCCAAGATCCCCAAGGGCGTCCTGCTCTTCGGGCCTCCCGGCACCGGTAAGACGCTGCTCGCCAAGGCGGTCGCGGGCGAGGCGGGCGTGCCCTTCTTCTCCATCTCGGGTTCCGACTTCGTCGAGATGTTCGTCGGCGTCGGCGCGTCACGCGTGCGCGACCTGTTCGAACAAGCGAAGGCTTCCGCGCCCGCGATCGTGTTCGTGGACGAGATCGACGCGGTCGGTCGTCACCGCGGCGCCGGCATGGGCGGTGGCCACGACGAACGCGAGCAGACGCTGAACCAGTTGCTGGTCGAGATGGACGGCTTCGAGTCCAAGACCGGCGTGATCCTCATCGCCGCGACGAACCGGCCCGACATCCTCGACCCGGCGCTACTTCGTCCCGGTCGCTTCGACCGCCAGATCGTGGTCGACCACCCCGACCTCGTGGGTCGCGAAGCCATCCTGGCGGTGCATGCGCAGGACAAGCCGCTCAGCCCCGCCGTTGATCTCAACGTGCTCGCTCGGCGCACCCCCGGCTTTACCGGCGCCGACTTGGCGAACCTCATGAACGAAGCGGCGTTGCTCGCCGCTCGTCACGGTTCCAAGCGCATCGGCATGCCCGAACTCGAAGAAGCGATCGACCGCGTGATCGGCGGCCCCGAGCGCAAGACCCGCGTGATGAGCGACTCCGAAAAGCTCGTCATCGCGTATCACGAGGGTGGCCACACGCTGGTTGGGCACGTGCTCGAGCACGCCGACCCCGTCCACAAGGTCTCGATCGTTGCCCGCGGCCGGTCACTCGGCTGGACGCTGTCGCTGCCGACCGAAGACCGCTACATCACCACGCGTTCGCAGTTGCGCCATCGCCTCGCCACACTGATGGGCGGGCGTACCGCGGAAGAACTGATCTTCTCCGAGCCCACCACCGGCGCGCAGAACGACATTGAAGTCGCCTCCGGCATCGCGCGCGCCATGGTCGTCGAATACGGCATGAGCGACGTGCTCGGCCCGCAACAGCTTGGCCAGGGCGGCGGCGAGGTGTTCCTCGGTCGCGACTTCGGCCACCAGGCCAACTACTCCGACGAGGTCGCGGCGCGCATCGACTCTGAGATCCGCTCCTTCATCGACAACGCGCACAGCGAAGCTCGCGACATCCTCACCACGCACCGGGCCACGCTCGACGAGTTGGCCACGGCGCTGATCGAGAAGGAAACGCTCGAGGGCGAAGACCTCGCGGCCATTCTCGGCAAGGTCGGCACCTGGAAGCCCCGCACCACGACGCGCAAGAAGTCAGGCCCGACGCCAGGTTCGCCGTCGGCTATTCCAGTCGCCGGGGGCAAGCGTCGCGCCGCGACGGTGCCTGCGCCCAAGGGTGCGCTGCGGCGTGCCCGTCCCGCCACCGCTTAGCGGTGCGGTGGGCGAGGCCCACTAACTTCAGGTCATGAGCGTCGACCGAGCACGCGCCGAAGCCGCGGTGCGCGAACTGTTGCTCGCGGTCGGGGAGGACCCGACGCGAGACGGGCTGCTCGATACGCCCGCGCGCGTCGCGCGCATGTACGAAGAGATCGCCGGCGGCATCGACGCCGACCCGGCCACGCACCTTGGCGTCACCTTCGAGGCGAATCACGACGAGATGGTGATGGTCAAGGACATCCCGATCTATTCGCTGTGCGAGCACCACATGGTGCCGTGGTTCGGCAACGCGCACATTGCCTACATCCCGAATGACGAGGGCCGCATCACCGGGCTGTCCAAAATCGCCCGGCTGTGCGACGGGTTCGCGCAGCGGCTGCAAGTGCAGGAACGATTCACCACGCAGGTCGCCGACGCCATCGCCGAGACGCTGTCGCCCAAGGGTGTGATGGTCGTGGTCGAAGCCGAGCACCTGTGCATGTCGATGCGCGGCGTGCGCAAGCCGGGCACGACCACGGTCACCTCCGCGGTGCACGGACTGTTCCGTCGTGAACCGGCCACGCGGGCCGAGGCGATGACCATCCTCTTCGGCCGTAGGTAGTGCCCGCCCGACCCCTCGTGATGGGGGTGTTGAACGTGACGCCTGATTCGTTTTCTGACGGCGGGCTCTTCCTCGACACCGAAGCCGCTATCGCGCACGGCCTCGCGATGATCGACGAAGGGGCGGACGTGATCGACGTCGGTGGCGCGTCGACGCGGCCCGGCGCCGTCGCGCCGTCCCCCGACGAGGAGACGGCGCGGGTGGTGCCGGTGATCACCGCGTTGGCGGCTACTGCGCGCGCGCGGGTGTCGATCGACACCATGGTCCCCGAGGTGGCACGGGCGGCGGTTGAGGCTGGCGCTGACCTGATCAACGATGTGAGCGCGTCGCTCTGGCCCGTGGCGGCCGAGACCGGCGTGGGCTGGGTATGCATGCATATGCAGGGAACTCCCGAAACTATGCAGATGGAGCCGCATTACGGGGACGTCGTCGCGGAAGTGCGCCACTTCCTCGCTGAGCAAGCCAGCACCGCAAGGGCCGCCGGTGTCGGCGAAGTCTGGGTCGATCCCGGCATCGGATTCGGGAAAACGGTTGCTCACAACGTCGCCCTGCTGCGGGGGCTGGACGAATTTACGCAAGGTAATTATCCGGTTTTGGTGGGTTTGAGCAGGAAATCGGTCCTGGGCGTGCTTGCTCCGAACCCTGATGGGTCGGTCCCGCCGGCCGACGACCGCTTAGAGGCGTCGCTCGCCGGCGCGGTGTGGGCAATAACAAAAGGCGTCGGAATGGTCCGTGTCCACGATGTGAGGGCTACCGTGGCCGCCGTGCGCATCGTGTGCGACGTAGTCGCGGGGGCTTGATGAAGGGGAAATGGGCTGCGGGCATTCAACCCCGCAACTTCTTCTGGGTAATAAAGGATCGCCTCGCGGTCAGCGAGCGACCGGGCGGCTATGGCCGCAGCCATCGCAAGGTGCGTCGGCAAGAAGAGATGGTTTGGCTGCGCGAGAACGGTTTCAGCCGGGTCGTGTCGGTTCTGGCGTCACCGCACAACATGGCCGCCTATGAGGACTTCGGCATCCCGGCCGCCAACGTGCCCTTCGGCGCCCACGACGACCCCCGCGAAGCCCTTCCGGTCATCTACGAACAGCTGCGCGGCTGGCTCGCGAATGGCGAGCGCTTGTTGCTCCATGGCGAAGAAGTGGGCGACCGGCTGCTCGGCATCGTGGCGGGTTACCTGCTGTGGGCCGGCATTCTCGAGAGCGGCCCACAAACCGTCACCGTGATCGAACACCTCGCGCATCGCGAGCTGACTGCGACCGGTCGCGAATTGGTGAGCGCGGTGCTTGAGGTAGCGAAGCACCCCAAGGTTTGACCGTGTCGGTGCTCGAGGTGCGCGGGGTCCGCGTCCTCGCGATCCACGGCGTGCTGGCTGAAGAACGAGAGCGGGCTCAGCCCTTCGAGTTCGATCTCGACGTGCACTTCGACATGACCGCGGCGGGCACGTCCGACGATCTCGCCGACACCTTGGACTACTCGGTGATCGTGCAAATCGCGGTTGACGTCCTTAACGGTGCGCCGTGCAACTTGCTCGAGCGCCTCGCGACGTTGATGGGGCAAGCCGTGGTCGCGTCGGACCCACGCATCGCGTCGGTCGACGTCGCGTTGCGCAAGATGCGTCCGCCCGTCCCGCACGACCTCGCGTTCGCGGGAGTGCGTCTCAGCATTTCGCGGTGAGGGCGTACCTCGGGCTCGGTTCCAACCTGGGCGACCGCGAGGAGTACCTGCGACAGGCCATCGACGCGATCCCCGACCGCGTCGACGTGTCGTCGGTGTGGGAGACGGACGCCGTGGGCGGCCCGGCCGATCAGGGCGCGTTCCTCAACGTGGTGGTTGCGCTTGAAACGACCAAGTCGCCCCGCGAACTGCTCGAGTTGTGCGCGTCGCTCGAAGCCGCCGCCGGACGCGTGCGCACCGAACACTGGGGCCCCCGCACGCTGGACGTGGACGTGCTGCTCGTGGGCGACCTCGTCGTGAACGAACCCGATCTCGTCGTGCCGCACCCCCTGTGGAACCAGCGTGCGTTCGTGGTCGAGCCGCTGCGTGAAGTCGCCGACGCTGGCCTGCGGGAATTGTTACCCGATGACCTCGACAATTCCGGGGTGCGGCGTGTGCCCTCATTGTGGGGCGAGTTCGACCTCACGGTCCGTCCCACCGACGCCGCTGAGTGGTTCGCGAGCTGGGACGGTCCTTGGGCGGTCGCGGGTGGATGGGCCATCGAGCTGTTCGTTGGCTCGTTCGTCCGCGAGCACCACGACCTCGAGGTCGTCATCGCGCGCGAGGACGTTGATCGGTTGCATTCGCAGCTGACTGGATGGGAGTTGTTCTTTCCGTCGCCAGGCGGATTCACGCCGTGGTTGCCGGGTGCGCCCTTCCCCGCCGACGAGAATCAGCTTTGGGGCCGCCCGTCGGCGCACGCGATGTGGTCGCTCGAGATTCTCGTCGAGGACATCGGCGACGGCGTGCTGCGCTATCGCCGCGACCCCGCCATCACGCTCCCGTTGGACGCGGCGATCCTCATCAACGCAGACGGGATTCCGTACATCGCTCCACAACTGCAGCTGCTCTACAAACTCAAGGCGATGCGGCCGCGGGACGAGATCGACTTCGAAGCAGCGGTTCCGTTGTTGTCTGACGCGCAGCGACTGTGGTTGGAGTCCGTTGCTCCCGGGGTAACCGGTCCCCATGAGCGCAACTGAACCGAACTCAGCCGACGTCACCAGCGACGACGTTGAAGACGACGAGCCGCAAAACAACGCCGCCGGCGAAATCCTGACCCCGGAGAACCCGGACAAACCCGGCCCCGACGAACCGGTAGACGAGCCCGAAGCCCCCGCCGAGGCCCACCCCGCCTAAAGGCGCGCACTTATGGCAATTGCGCGTCGCTGGGCGACGCGGATTGACCAGAAGTGGCTGACGGGCGCGGGCGGCGCGCTGGGCATTTGATGCGCGCGCTCTGATACCGTTTTTGGCAAGCGAACGACACCCACCCTGGGGTCGGAACGTGATGCCAATGAGCAACCCCTCTTTTCGCGTGATTGGGCCCGGACGGGCCGGCGCTGCCGTGCAACGCGCCCTGACGAAGGCCGGCTGGTCGCCGTTTGAACCACTACGGCGCGGCGACGACCTGCACCTCGCCGCCAACGGCGTGGACGTGCTCATCATCGCCACCCCCGATGCGGCGATCCAGGCGGTCGCGGCGTCGATCGCGCCGGCCGAGACGTGCGTGGTGATGCACCTCAGCGGGTCGCTCGGCCTCGAAGTGCTGGCGCCGCACGCCCGCCGTGCCGCGGTGCATCCGATGCTCGCGTTGGCCGACGAAGACCTCGGCTCCCGCCGCCTGCTCGAAGGTGCGTCATTCGCGGTGACAGAGGGCGCCGACCCAGTCGCGCTCGAACTCGTCGAAGCCCTCGGTGGACACGCGGTGACCCTGGCCGATGATCCCGACGTCCGTGCCCTGCACCACGCGGCGTGTTGTGTGGCCGCGAACCACCTGACCGCGGTGCTTGGTCAGGTCGAGCGTCTCGCCGAAGCGGCCGGCGTGCCCCTCGATGCGTACCTCGACGTCGCCCGCGGTGCACTCGAGAACGTGGCCGAGCGGGGTGCCGCCGCGGCGCTTACTGGCCCGGTCGCCCGCGGCGATCACGAAACAGTCGCGCGCCACCGCAGTGCCATCGGCGCGCTCGCGCCGGGCGAACTGCGTCATTACGACGCGATGGTGCGCGCCACGGAAGACTTGGCGGGGCGCAAGTGATGCAGGTCATCGACTCGATCGACGGGTTCCGCAAGGCGCTCGACGTCGAGCGGGCCGCGGGCAAGACGATCGGCCTCGTGCCCACGATGGGCGCGCTGCACGCGGGCCATGCCTCGCTGATGGACGCCGCCGCCCGAACGTGTGACGTCGTCGCGGTGACCGTGTTCGTCAACCCGCTGCAATTTGGCCCGAACGAAGACCTCGCCAAGTATCCGCGTCCGTTCGAAAGCGACGTCGCGCTCGCCGAAGCGCACGGCGCGACCTACATCCTTCACCCGTCGGTCGAAGAGATGTACGGCCCCGCGGGCACGACCGTGCTCACCTCGATCCACGTCGCCGGCATCACCGACACGATGGAGGGCGCCGTACGCCCGGGTCACTTCGACGGTGTCGCGACGGTCGTGGCCAAGCTGTTCAACGCCGCCGGCCCCTGTCGCGCCTTCTTCGGCGAGAAGGATTACCAGCAGCTGCAAGTTGTGCGGCAGTTAGTGCACGACTTGTCCTTCCCCGTCGAGATTGTCGGTTGCCCGATCGTGCGGGAGGCGGACGGCCTCGCCCTGTCGAGCCGCAACGTGTACTTGTCGCCCAACGACCGCGCCGCCGCCGTCGTGCTGTCGGTCGCGCTCGAGGCCGGCGCCGCCATTCTGCGCAACAACATCGAAGATCTCGACGACGCGCGTGAAGAAGTCGCCCGCCTCGTGAACGGCGAACCTCGAGCGACGCTCGACTACGCCGAAGCCGTTCTCACTGCCACCGAAGTTCGCCTACTTGTCGCCGCCAAATTCGGCACGACTCGCCTTCTCGACAACACAGGAGTTTCCCGCTGATGCGCCGTCACATGATGAAGTCCAAGATTCACCGTGCCACGGTCACCGACGCCAACCTCAACTACGTCGGGTCGATCAGCCTCGACCCGCGGTTGATGGAGTTGGCCGACATTCTCGAGTGGGAAAAGGTAGCGGTGCTCGACATCGACAACGGCGCTCGCTTTGAGACCTACGCGATCGTCGGCAACCCAGGTGAGATCACGCTCAACGGCGCCGCGGCGCGTCTGGTGCATCCGGGCGACAAGGTGATCGTGATCACCTACGCCGAATACGAAGCCGACGAGTGCGCGAACTTCACGCCGCTCATCGTGCACGTCGACGAGCAGAACCGCCCCGTGCCGCACAACGTGGCGCTCGAAGCCGCGTCCGAATAGGCCGCATCCCTCCGGGGATGTAACGATTTAGACAGATGGCAGACCTCGACCTGCTCGTGCTCGGCTCTGGCGTAGCGGGACTCTCCGCGGCTGTGCGCGCGGCTACGTCGGGTTTGCGGGTCGGCGTGCTGACCAAGGGCGAGCTGGAACAGAGCGCCACCCGCTGGGCGCAGGGCGGCGTCGCCGCGGTGCTCGGCGACGACGAAGACTCCACCGACCTGCATCTCGCCGACACCTTGAAAGCCGGCGCCGGCCTCTGCGACGTGGACGCCGTGCGGATCCTCGTCGACGAGGGCCCGGCGCGTGTCACGGAGTTGATCGCCTTGGGAGCGGTCTTCGACCGCGAGCAGGACGGCACGCTGGCGCTCGCTCGCGAAGGGGGGCACTCGCACGCACGTGTCGTGCACGCCGGAGGCGCGGCCACTGGCATGGAGATCGAACGCGCGCTCGTCGAAGCCACGCAGACCACCGCCGCCTCGGTGATGGAGAAGTGGCTCGCCGTTGACCTGCTGGTCGAAAACGACAAATGCCGCGGCGTGACCGCCCGCACACCAACGGGAGAGCGCGTCGAGGTGCGGGCCACCCACACGCTGCTTGCGACGGGCGGAGCGGGCCAGCTCTTTTCGGTGACCACAAATCCCGAACAAGCCACGGGGGACGGCATCGCCATGGCGTTGCGCGCCGGCGTGGCCGTGGCCGATGTCGAGTTCATGCAGTTTCACCCCACCGCGCTGCATCACCCGGCGATGCCGCGTCCGCTACTGAGCGAAGCGCTGCGCGGTCACGGTGCCCTCCTGCGCGACAAGGACGGCAAACAGTTCGTCGACGAGTTGTCGCCGCGCGATGTCGTGTCGCGCGCCATGAGCGCCACGATGGCCAAACAGGGCGTCGACCACTTGTGGCTCGATGCGACGGGTCTTGAACGCTTCGCCGAGCGTTTCCCGACGATCACTGCATCACTCACGTCGGTCGGCCTCGACCCCGCGACCGACTGGTTGCCGATCGCGCCCGCCGCGCATTACCTGTCGGGCGGCGTGGTGACCGACCTCGACGGGCGCGCCGCGCTCGAGGGTTTGTGGGCAGCGGGGGAAACCGCGTGCGTGGGCGTGCACGGCGCGAACCGTCTGGCATCCAACTCGTTGCTCGACGGCATGGTCTTCGCCGCCCGCGTCATCGAAGCGATCGAAGCGGGAGTGGTCACGCCGGAGCCGACGGGTGCGATGCGCGCGGTGATCGAGGCCGACGGTGGCATCCCCGGTCGGGTCATCGATCGGCCCGAGATGGCGCGCGCAGTGGCACCCGCGGCGTTGGGCCCGGACAAAGTCCGCGACGCGCTCCAGCGGGCGATGTCGGCCGGTGCAGGCGTGCTGCGCAGCCGCGAGTCGCTCGAGTCCACGGACAAGGAACTGTTGAGCCTCCAGGCCGCGATCCCGTCCTACATGCGCGACGACGAACTCGAACTCAACAACCTGTTCACCGTCGCCTACGCGTTGCTCGACGCGGCGATGGCTCGTGAAGAAAGCCGCGGCGCCCACACGCGTTCCGACTTCCCCGAAACCTCGCCCGACTTCCGTTGCCGGTTGGTGATCGCGTGAAAGGTGCATCGCTACACCCGCCGATTGGGGCCGTCCGCGAAGCAGTTGCGCGCGCGCTCGCCGAAGACCTCACGCCGATGGGCGACCTCACGGCGTCTTTGATCGACCCCGGCGCGCGCCTCAATGCGGCGATCGTCGCGCGCCAGGAGGGGATCATGGCGGGCACCTTGTGCGTCGAGGAGACCTGTCGGCAGGTGGACCCCGACATCCGCGTCACCTGGGAAGTGTTCGCCGACGGTGACCTCGTCTCGCCTGGCGATGTCGTGGGCCACGTGCACGGCTTCCTCGCGTCGGTTCTCACCGCTGAGCGCACGTTCCTGAACTTCCTGAGCCACCTCAGTGGAGTGGCCACGCTCACGAGCCAGTTCGTTGACGCGGTACAAGGCACCGGCGTGCGCATTATCGACACGCGTAAGACAACCCCCGGGCTGCGTGCCCTCGAGAAGGCCGCCGTGCGCGCCGGCGGTGGGTTCAACCACCGCGGCTCGCTCAGCGAGATGGTGCTCGTGAAAGACAACCATCGCGCCGGGCTGTCCATTGCCGACGCCGTGCAGCGCGCGCGGGAAGCGTGGCCGGCGCGCACCGTCGAAGTCGAGTGCGACAGCCTCGGCCAGGTCGGCGAAGCCGTGGCCGCGGGAGCGGGGATGATCATGCTGGACAACTTCAAGCCCGAGAACATCGCCGAAGCCGTCGCGCTCGTGGATGGGCGAGCACTGGTAGAAGTGAGCGGACGCATGAACCTCGAGACCATTCGTGACTACGCCCTGGGCGGCCCTGACGTGATCAGCGTCGGCGCGCTCACGCATTCGGCGCCCGTGTTCGACTTCGGTCTCGACCTGGAGGCATGACGAGTGCTGCTCGCGATAGACGCTGGTAATACCAATACGGTCATCGGTTTGTACGACGGCATCACGCTGCTCACGCCGTGGCGAGTCGCCACGCAAGCCGAGCGCACGAGCGACGAACTGGCGCTGCTCATCACGCAGTTCTTGGCGCAGCACGACATCGGCTTCGACGAGCACATCGAGGGCGTGGTGGTGTCGTCCGGCGTGCCGCGCGTCACCGCCGCGCTGCGCGAGATGGTGATGCGTTACGCCCGCCAGGCCAACCTCATCGTGCTCGAGCCCGGCACCAAGAGTGGCATGCCGATCCTGTACGACAACCCGCGCGAAGTCGGCGCCGACCGGATCGCGAACGCGGTTGGCGCGTACGACCTCTACGGCGGGCCGACCGTCGTGGTGGACTTCGGCACCGCCAACACGATCGAGGCGATCAGCGAAGCCGGTGAGTACCTCGGCGGCGCGATCTTCCCCGGCATCGAAATCAGCCTTGACGCCCTCTTCGCGCGCGCCGCGGCGCTTCGGCGCGTAGAACTGGTCGAGCCGCGCAACATCATCGGCAAGACCACGGTGGAGTCGATCCAGTCCGGCGCGATCTACGGCTTCGTGGCGCAGACCGATGGCCTCGTCCGGCGCTTCCTCGACGAACTGGGCGAGGCGACCGTTGTCGCGACCGGTGGCCTGTCCGGGCCTATCGTCCGGCTGTCCGAAACCATCGAGCACCATGAGCCGTGGCTCACGTTGCACGGACTGCGGATCATCTACGAACGGAACGGTTCTTGAGCAAAACACGCGTAGTTGTGGCGAGCCTGCTCATGGCGGCCGCGCTGGCATCGTGCAAAGGCGGGGATGGCAAGGTTGCGACCTTTGGTTCGTCGACGACGCGTTCCACCACGACAACGACAGAGGCGACCGACGCGACGACGCCGGATGGCTCGCCCGTCACGGTTCCGGGGGCGACCACAACCATCAAGAAGACTTCGACCAGTCTCCCGCCGGCTTCTCTCGTGAAAGAGACCGGCACGACCGCGGTGAGCACGAAGCCGAACACCGATCACCTCGCGTTGCCCAAGAGCGGCGCGTATACGTTCCGCGACAGCGTGACCGGTGGTAGCCACCCGGACGAGTCCGACCGGCACTTCGACATCTCGGTGAACGGCCAGGTTGTGCGCGTGCAGCAAACGCAGGTCGCCTCGACCGGCCCCGCGAGTTACTACGAAGAGACCCATCGCGGCGACGGGTTGTTCCTCACGAACAGCGTGATCTCGGGTAGCAGCTGCGTGTGGTCACCGGCCGCCGCGTCACTGCCGCAGGTGGTGATCGACGGAGGATCTCTGAGCACGAAGTCCAAGTGCTCGGCCAAGATCGGCGCGACCACGTACAACTTCGACTTAGCCATCGACGTGAGCTTCAAGCGACTGCGCAGCGTCGTGATCGGCGGCACCGAATACCGCTGCATCGACATCAAACGCCACCGCGTGTTTACGAACGCGGAAGGCACTGAAACCGTGGACGCGACCGACACCTACGCCTTCGCCCTCGGCATCCGGATCGCGACAGACGAACACGTGGTGGCGAAGAGTGCGACCGACTCCAATGACTTCGATCACAAGACCGTGCTCACCGCGCTGCCGTCGTGAGCGTCCCATACCGCTTCGACCAAACCGCCTCCGCCGCCGGCCTGAGGGACGACTACGGCGCGCTTGAGCCCGGCGCGGAAACCGGGGTCACGGTCTCAATTGCCGGCCGGCTCATGCTGCGGCGCGAGCAAGGCAAGCTCGCCTTCGGCACGCTCGACGACGCCACCGGCCGAATTCAACTCTTCGCCGGCAAGGCGTGGACCCAGAACTTCGACGAGTTCTGCAAGCTGTCGTTGGGGGACTGGATCGGCGTGAAGGGCGACGTCGTCACGACCCGCACGGGTGAGTTGTCGGTGAAGGTCGCGGAGTGGCTGATGCTGGCCGAGACCAAGCGGCAGTTCCCCGACAAATGGCACGGCATCAACGACCCCGACTTGCGCTACCGGCAGCGCTACGTGGACACGTGGGTCACCGAAGATGCGCGCGAAAACCCTGCTCGCGCGCAGCCAGATCCTCAGCGGCATGCGTCGTTTTCTGGAGGACCGCGGCTTCATCGAGGTCGAGACGCCCGTCCTCCACGGGGTCGCGGGCGGCGGTACGGCGAAGAAGTTCACCACGCACTTCAACTCGCTCGACACCGACTTCGACCTTCGCATCGCCAGCGAGTTGTATCTGAAGCGACTCGTTGTCGGCGGCTTCACCAAGGTCTTCGAGATCAGCCGTGTCTTCCGCAACGAGGGCATGTCGCCGCGCCACAACCCCGAGTTCACGATGCTCGAACTGCAAGAGGCGTACGCGGACTACGAGGACATGATGCGCCTGTTCGAGGAGATCGTCTCGCACCTCGCGATGGAGGTGTGCGGCACCACAAAGCTCACCTACGGCGAGCGCGAACTCGACCTCACCCCGCCATGGCGCCGGGCCACGATGGACGACCTCGTGGAGGAGGCCACGGGCGTGCGCGTCGACATCAACTCGCCGATCGAGGATCTGCGGGCGTTGGCGGCCGAGCACGGCGTGAAGATCGAGGACGCGTGGGGGCCGGGCAAGTTGCTGGTGGAGATCTACGAGAAGACGGCTGAAACGAACCTGTGGGGACCCGTCTTCGTGATGGATCATCCGAAGGAGACATCGCCGCTGGCCCGCGACCACCGCGAACGGCGCGGTTACACCGAGCGCTTCGAACCGATCGTGGCCGGGCGCGAACTCGGCAACGCGTTCACCGAACTCGTCGACCCGGTCGAACAACGCGCGACGTTCGAAGCGCAAGCCCGCTCGAAAGCGGGTGGCGATGACGAGGCTATGGACGTCGACGAGGACTACATCCGCGCTCTCGAATACGGCCTGCCGCCCAACGGCGGTCTCGGCATCGGCGTCGACCGGCTCGTGATGTTGCTGACCGACTCGCAAAACATCCGCGACGTCCTCCCGTTCCCGGCGCTGCGGCCCGAGGTCTTCTAGCCGTACCCTGGGGGCATGAATCGGCGGATCATGAAGCACCTCTGTGTTGTCGCGGCCGTTTTTACGGTCGCCGCAATGTTCACAACCATCAGACCGGTCGGCGCGGCCGGTCCTTGCACCGACTCGTCGCGGGCGTGCGTCGTTAGCGCGGCGACGACGTATCTCGACGCGCTGAGGTCGCACGACGCAACGAAGGTGCGTCTCGACCGGAACGTCGTGCGCTACGAGAACGGCATCCAGACTGCATATGGCGCGCCGTTCCTGCGCTATCAGCTCGAGCACGAGCAGATGCTCAAGCTCATCATCCGACTGCGGGATGTGCGGTGGCTCGTCGACGGCGACCAAGCGAACGCGTATTATCTGATTGACACGACCGGCGTTCCCGGCGTCGGCCCTCGGGTCTCGACCGCGCACGTGTCGGAGCGGTTTCGTGTGCGGAACGGTGTGATCACCGAGATCGAGGCGATCTTCTGTTTCGCCGGCGGCACCGCGACCGACAGCGCGGCCGCGGAGTCGCCCCACCTCTGGCGCGAAGCCATCTTGTGTCTACGCGCGGGACCGATCCAGAGTTAGTTCGTCAGCACAAACAGGCGGGGCCAGTGACCCTTCTGGAAGAAGCGGTATTCGTCTGCGAGTGACCAGTCGCTCTGTGCGGCGAGCGCGGCTTCGAATACGCGGATCTCATGCGTGAGCGCGCAGAGCGTCGCGCCGGGCAACGCCAGACGCGACGCGGCCGCGAGGGCGGCGGGATAAAGGGTCTCGTTCTCGTCGTGTGACCCAACCGTGGTGCCCCACGGCAGGTTCACCACGAGCTTGTCGAATTCTCCCGTAACTTCCAACACGTCGGCGTGCTGCAACTGCACCTTCGCGCCGCGGATCGCCGCATTGCGAAGGTGCGTCTTCGTCTTGTCGATCGCGTCGACGGAGATATCGACGCCGACACACAAGCTGGGCACACCGACCGACAAACGTTCGATCAACAACGTGCCCGAACCGCACATGAGGTCGACGAACCGGTCGTCAGGTGACGGATCCGTTGCCTGAACGACGGCGGCGGCGATGCACGCGTTCAGCCCGCCTTCGTAGCGCTCGGTTCGCCACGTGCGCGTCGACAGCGGGCGCGGGGTGAGCCGTAGCAGCACTTCCCAGCCACCGCCGTCCTTCTTGCGCAGACGGATCAGGAGCTCGGCGTCGTCCTCGTCTTCTACGAGACCGGTTGCGTCGCCGATCGCATCACGCCAGCGGAGCATGTCGTCGCTGTCGCTTCCCGCCGCGCTGACGCGGAATGTCTCGAATCGCGACGGCAGGCCGCGCACGGATTCCGCGAGCCGCGCCACGTTCTCGGGCGAGACCAAAGAGCGCGGTCGCGGCACGTCGAAGGGCACCGACAGATAGGCGGCGACGACGGTGCGGTAGCCGAGTGCGTCGCGGACGTCGTCGAGATTGATCACCGCCTCCGTGTCGTGCACCGCAGTCGCACCGGTTTCGGCGACCACGAAGGGCCCGAGCCCGTCGAGGTGCTCGAGGACGACTAACGGCGTGGGAGGGACTCGATCAGGTGGTCGCCGAGGCGGGACAGGCCGTCCCGCGTCGGGTTCGCGGGCAGGGCGCCCAGGGCGTCGGTGCCCCGGGCGATGTAGTCCTGCGCCATTTCGATCGTGTACTGCACACCGTCCGACGCCCGCACCATCTCGCGGGCTTTGTCGCGGGTGGCGAGGTCCAATCCGCTACCGAGGAGTGGCCGCAGCTCGGGGCCAAGGTCGTCGTCCAGCAGCGTGCGCAACACGGGCAGCGTGTAGATGCCCTCGATCATGTCGTTACCCGCGGGTTTGCCGAGTTCTTCGTCCGTGGCCACGAGGTCGAGCACGTCATCGATGAGCTGGAAGGCCATGCCGAAGTTGTCGCCGTACGCGGTGAGCGCGTCGATCTGATTGCGGGGCAGGTCAGCCACGATTCCGCCGATACGGGCCGCGGTGGCCAACAGCGAGGCGGTTTTACCGTTGATCGAGGCGTAGTAGGCGGGCTCGGACCGGTCGGGTGCGAACGCGGTCTTCAATTCCCCGACCTGGCCCTCGCAGAGACGTCCGATCGTGGCCGCGAGCAGGCCGGCGACTTCGGTCCCCAGCGACGCGGCCAGTTCCGACGCCCGCGCCAGCAAGAAGTCGCCGGAAAGGATCGCGACGAGGTTGCCCCACTTCGCGTTGACGGACGGGACCCCTCGCCGCGTGTCTGCGTCGTCCATTACGTCGTCGTGGTACAGCGAGCCGATATGCACCAATTCCACCGACACACCGCCGGTTACGACGTCGTCGGTGACGGCGGCGCCGCCCGCGGCCGCCGCGGCCATTGCCAGCACGGGCCTAAGGCGCTTGCCGCCGGCGCCGATGAGATGAGCCGCAATCTCCGTCAGGTACGGATCTTCGGCGATAACCGCATCGCGCAGCCGTTGTTCGGTTCGCGCCAACCCATCGGTCAGCCAGGGAAGATCCAGGGCCGCGAGGACGTTGGACATCTGACCAATAACGCTACGTCGTAGAACTGGCGATCGGACAATCCGGACGCTTCATAAAGGGGTAACACCGACCGAACAGGTCATCACCCACCCACCACGTAGACTTACAACTCAACAGCCACCACCTCTAGGGGAGGCCTTCTTGTTCGAACGATTCACCGACCGGGCCCGTAGGGTTCTTGTCCTGGCCCAAGAAGAGGCCAGGCTGCTCAACCACAACTTCATCGGGACCGAGCACATCCTGCTCGGGCTCATTCATGAGGGCGAAGGCACCGCCGCGAAGGCGCTCGAGTCTCTCGGTATCACCCTCGAAGCCGTACGCGAAAAGGTTGAGGAAACCATCGGCCCAGCCGGCGCATCGACCACTGGGTCGCCGCCGTTTACGCCGCGGGCCAAGAAAGTTCTCGAGCTGTCTCTGCGCGAAGCGCTGCAGCTCGGCCACAACTACATCGGCACCGAGCACATGCTGCTCGGCGTCGTCCGTGAGGGCGAAGGCGTGGCCGCCACCGTGCTGCAAAGCCTGGGGGCTGACCTCAGCCGCGTCCGCCAGCAGGTCATCCAGCTGCTCAGCTCAGGTGGCCTCGGCGGCAAGGAAGCCGCGGCCTCCGGCCAAGGCGCCACCCCTGGCGCCGAGCCCGGCACGTCGGGTTCCGCCGTGCTCGATCAGTTCGGCCGCAACCTCACCACCCTCGCGCGCGAGCACAAGCTCGATCCCGTCATCGGTCGCGATCGCGAGATCGAACGCGTGATGCAGGTGTTGTCGCGCCGCACGAAGAACAACCCCGTCCTCATCGGTGAGCCCGGCGTCGGCAAGACCGCCGTGGTCGAAGGCCTCGCGCAGCGCATCGTCAACGACGACGTCCCTGAAACGCTCACCGGCAAGCAGCTCTACACACTCGACCTCGGCGCCCTCGTGGCCGGGTCGCGTTACCGCGGTGACTTCGAAGAACGCCTCAAGAAGGTGCTCAAGGAAATCAAGACGCGCGGCGACATCATCCTGTTCATCGACGAGTTGCACACCCTCGTCGGCGCAGGCGCGGCCGAAGGCGCGATCGACGCTGCGAGCATTCTCAAGCCGATGCTCGCCCGCGGCGAACTGCAGACCATCGGTGCCACCACGCTCGACGAATATCGCAAGCATCTCGAGAAGGACGCCGCGCTCGAGCGCCGCTTCCAGCCGATCAAGGTGGAAGAGCCTTCGCTCAGCCACACGATCGAGATCCTCAAGGGTCTGCGCGACGGCTACGAGCAGCATCACCAAGTCACGATCACCGATCAGGCCCTCGTGGCCGCGGCCAACCTGGCCGACCGCTACATCGCGGACCGTTACCTGCCCGACAAGGCGATCGACCTCATCGACGAAGCGGGCTCGCGCCTGCGCATCCGTCGCATGAAGTCCAAGCCGGGCGCGCCTACCGAGGCGCAACTCGCGGCGGTCCGACGCGACAAGGAAGCCGCGATCGAAGCCCAGCAGTACGAAGTGGCCAAGGAACTCGCGGCCAAAGAGAAGGAACTGCGCGAGCAGGTCGCGGCAGCCCAGGCCGCCGGCGTGCCCGTTGCGGCGGAGATCAAGCCCGAAGACCAACTCTTCGACGTGGTCGACGAGGAAGTCATCGCCGAGGTGCTGTCGCACTGGACCGGCATCCCCGTCTACAAGCTCACTGAAGAAGAGACCGCCAAGCTGCTGCGCATGGAGGAAGAACTCCACCATCGCGTCATCGGTCAGAACGACGCGATCGAAGCGGTGGCCCAAGCGATTCGCCGCACGCGCGCCGGTCTCAAGGATCCGAAGCGCCCGAGCGGTTCGTTCATCTTCCTCGGCCCCTCCGGCGTCGGTAAGACCGAACTGGCCCGCACGCTCACCGAGTTCCTCTTCGGTGACGAGTCCGCCCTGATCCGCCTCGACATGTCCGAGTACATGGAGAAGCACACGGTCAGCCGTCTGGTCGGTGCCCCTCCGGGCTACGTCGGTTACGAAGAGGGCGGCCAGCTCACCGAACAGGTGCGCCGCAAGCCCTTCTCGGTCGTGCTGTTCGACGAAATCGAGAAGGCCCACCCCGACGTGTTCAACACGTTGCTGCAGATCCTCGAAGACGGTCGCCTCACCGACAGCCAGGGTCGCACAGTGGACTTCAAGAACACCGTGCTGATCATGACGTCGAACCTCGGCACCGCTGATCTGCGCAAAGCCACCATCGGTTTCCAGAAGTCGTCCGAAGCGCTCACCCACGAGCGGATGAAGGAAAAGGTCAACGAAGCGCTCAAGGGGCACTTCCGGCCTGAGTTCCTGAACCGCATCGACGAAGTGATCGTGTTCCACGAGTTGAGCAAGGATGAGATCATCCAGATCGTCGACCTGCTCGTCGTTCGCATCCGCGAACAACTCGAGGGTCAGGGTCTCGGCTTTGAGCTGACGATGGAGGCCAAGGGCCTGCTCGCGGACAAGGGTTGGGATCCGCAAATGGGAGCGCGGCCGCTGCGCCGCGCCATCCAGCGCATGATCGAGCAGCCGTTGTCCGAGCGCATCCTCAAGAAGGATTTCAGCGCCGGCCAGACCATCCTCATCGACGCCGAGAACAACGAGATCGTCTTCAAGGTCATCGAGGCCCTCGAAGAGACCACGCCTCCCGTCGAACTCGCGGGTTCCGGCACCGAATAGCCGCCTCGCCGACTAGACAATCGGCCGTGGCTGTTTACAAGAGCATCCTGGTTGGCACCGATGGTTCCGCCACGGCGGCGATCGCGGTCGACAAGGCCATCGAGGTCGCGGCTGCCGCGGGCGCGAAGCTGACGGTGTTCTCAGCCGGCAAGAGCCCGAAGGCGGACGACGTCGTCGCCGCGGCGCTCGCGCGCGTGAAGATGGCCGGCATCAAGAAGGCGCTCGGCAAAGCAGTCGACGCGCCGGCGGCCGAGGCGCTCGTGGCCGAGGCCGTGAGTGGCGGCTATGACCTGCTCGTGCTCGGCAACAAGGGCATGCAGGGCATCGGTCGTTTCGCCGGTAACAGCGTGCCGAACAAGGTGTCGCGCATGTCGCCCTGTGCGCTGCTCATCGTCCGCACCACGTAGTTGCGGCTGCGATGGGCCGCACTCGCGGTCATGGGATTGCTCTTGCTGAGCGGCTGCCAGGCCGGTATCCGCATCGGTGTTGACGCGAACGACCACGGCGGCGGACGGGTAGTCGCAGTAGTCACCCTTGACCCCGACGCCCAGAAGCTCGTCGGCGACCTCAAAGGCGAGCTCAAGGTCGACGACCTCACGAAGGCAGGGTGGACGGTCGTCGGCCCGGAGAAGGTCGGCCGCGACGTGCGGGTCACCGCGACGAAGCCGTTCAAGACACCGGGCGGAGCGGAGAAGGCGGTGCGCGAACTCGACGGCGACAAGGGTCTGTTCAAGGACTTCACGTTCTCGCAGAAGAAGGGTCTGTTGCGTACGACCAGTTCGTTTCGCGGCACGGTCGACCTGCGCAAGGGCATCGAGTCATTCAGCGATTCGGAACTCGAAAAGACGCTGGGCTCGCCGCTCGGCGCGACTCCGGCTGAGATAGAAAAGCGCATAGGCACCGCGCTAAGCGACGCGCTGCCCATCACCGTTGGCGTGCTGTTGCCCGGTGAGGTGTCCTCGAACGCACCGACCGAGGCTGGCGGATCCGCGGCGTGGCACCCCAAACTGGGCGATCGCCTCACGCTCGTCGCGTCGGCGAAGAAGTGGAACACGAAAGTGATCGGTCTCGGCGCCGTGGCGATCTTGGCGGCCGGCACCGCGCTGATCGTCGGGCTGGGCGGCCGCGGCAACCGCCGGCGCGCCACACCGTCTCTTTAGGATCGACCTGTGGCCAAGACGCGCACCATCTACCGCTGCGAATCCTGCGGTGCCCGGCACCCGCAGTGGGCGGGCCAATGTGCGAACTGCGAAGAGTGGAACACGCTGGTCGAAGACTTCGATCGCCCCAACGCAGACGCGTACAGCGGGCCTTCGGGCGCGGCGGTACCGCTCATCTCGATCGACAGCCGGGGCGCGACGGCGCGCAGCACCGGCATCAGCGAGTTCGATCGCGTGCTCGGTGGAGGGCTGGTGGCGGGTTCGGTCACGCTGCTCGGCGGTGAGCCCGGCGTCGGCAAGTCCACCCTCACGCTTCAGTTGCTCGGCGCGATCGCGGGTTCGGCGCGTCGCGGGTTGCTCGTGTCCGCCGAAGAATCTCCGCAGCAAGTGCAATTGCGGGCGGGCCGGCTCGGTGCGCGACGCGAAGGTGTGTGGATCGTCGCCGAAACCGCGATGCCCGCGATCCTTGCCGCGGTGGCCGACGTGCAGCCCGACCTGCTGGTGATCGACTCGATCCAAACCGTCTTCGACCCCGAGATCGGTTCGTCGCCCGGCTCGGTCACGCAAGTCCGCGAATGCGCGCACGCGCTCGTTCTCGCCGCGAAGGCATCGGGCGTGGCGACCATCCTCGTCGGCCACGTCACCAAAGAAGGCTCGCTGGCGGGCCCGCGTGTGCTCGAGCACGTGGTGGACACGGTGCTGTCGTTCGAGGGGGACAGGCATCACGCGCTGCGTCTGCTGCGTGCGTCGAAGCATCGCTTCGGTCCTACCGGCGAACTCGGCCTGTTCGAAATGCGCGACGAAGGTCTGATCGCGCTGGAAGACCCCGCCGAACTTTTGCTGGGCGACCGCCGTCCCGACCTCGCCGGTTCGTGTGTCGTGCCGATCACCGAAGGCAAGCGCACGCTGCTGGTCGAAGTGCAGGCGCTGGTGTCGGACACGAAGGCGCCCATGCCCCGCCGGTCCGCCCAAGGCCTCGACAACGGTCGATTGGCCGTGTTGCTCGCGGTCCTGGAGAAGCGGGCCGGGTTCCGCTTCTTCGAACAGGACGTCTACACGTCCGCCGTAGGCGGCGTGCGCGTGAACGAGCCGGCCGGCGACCTCGGGGTCGCCATGGCCGTCGCGTCCGCGTCGTCGGGCATACCGATCCCGCCTCAGATCGTCGCGTGCGGCGAGGTGGGTCTCGGAGGCGAGGTGCGTCGCGTCAGCCAGATGGAACGCCGCTTGGCCGAAGCGGTCCGGCTCGGTTTCACCCAGGCTGTGGTGCCCGCGGCCACGCCCGAAGTGCCCGGGCTGTCGCTGATGCGCGTGAAGGACGTGATGGAGGCGGTTAGGCCGTACCGGCCGCGTCCATCGGACTCATCAGGCTGACCATGTTCCCGTCGGGGTCGACCAGCACCGCGAAGCGCGCACCCCAGAACGCGTCGAAAGGCGCCAAGTGCGACGGATGATCGAGGCCGACCATGTGATCGTGCAGCGCGTCGACGTCGGCGCGTGAGTCGGTGCGCAGGCTCACCACCACGCCACCACCGCCGGGCCAGCCCGCGTCGTAGCGCCTCGTGAGGAACTCGGAGTCGATGTCGAAGCCGCCGCCACCGTCGAAGTGCACATCTATGTGGTGCGGCGCGCCCTCTTCCACATAGACCTTGTCGTCGGGAAAATCGAGCCCGAGCTCGCGATAAAACGCCAGGGACGCGGCCATGTCCCTCGCGACCACGTCGATGCCACCGAACCGGGCTTTGGGAGTCGCCATGGCCGGTACGATAGGCACTGATGCAGCCGAGGCGACCGGCCGTGATGATCGACGCGCTTGCAGCCGTCGCGCCAGGAACCCCGCTGCGCGAGGGGCTTGACCGAATCCTGCAAGCAAACATGGGCGCGCTCGTCGTGATCGGTGACGGGCCCGACGTCCTGGCGGTTTCCTCGGGCGGTTTCCTGCTCGACGCGGAGTTCACACCGCAGCGGCTTTATGAGTTGGCGAAGATGGACGGCGCCATCGTGGTTACGGCGGACGCCACCCGGATCGCGCGCGCCAACGTGCACTTGGTGCCGGACCCTTCGGTCCCCACCTCGGAGACCGGTACCCGGCACCGCAGCGCCGAGCGCGTGGCGCGGTATCTCGACATCCCGGTGATCAGCGTGTCCGAAGACATGTCGATCATCACCGTCTATCGCGGTCGCTTTAAGCACCGGGTTGAGCCGACGCCGGCGCTGCTGGCGCGGGCGGCGCAGGCGCTGTCGACGCTTGAGCGTTACAAGCACCGGCTCGACGAAGTGGAAGGCATCCTCAATTCGCTGGAGCTGCGCGACCAGGCGACGCTGCGCGATGTCGCGCTCGTGCTGCAGCGCACCGAGATGGTGCGTCGAGTCGCGGACGAGATTTACGACCGCATCGTCGAACTCGGCAACGAGGGTCGCCTGGTGTTGCTGCAGCTCGACGAGCTGGTGGCCGGAGTCGACGAGGACCGCTTGCTCGTGCTGCGCGACTACGCCACCGACGCGTCGTTCGACCGCGCCGAAGCCGCGCTGGCCAACTTGGGCGACGACGAACTGGTCGAGCTGTCCGCCGTGGCGAAGGTGCTCGGGCTGTCGGGCAACGATCTCGACGCGCCGATCGAAGCCCGCGGCTATCGCCAGCTGCATCGGCTGCCGCGTCTACCCGAATCCGTCATCGAAGCAGTGGTGGTTCGGTTTAGCTCGCTGGCCAAGATGCTTACCGCCACGGCTGACGAGTTGGATGCCGTGGGTGGGGTTGGCGCTGTTCGCGCGCGCGGGATCCGCGACGGGCTTGCTCGGCTCGCGGACGCGAACCTGGGTTAAGTAGGCCACGGCACGTCACGCCGCCCGCCCGTGAGCGAAAGGAAAGCGCTTTCGCTCCGATGCGGGCGTCGTGTCGCACCGTGACCTCTTTGTGAAACCTGGCCTACGTTTTTCGTTATGCGCACGACTTTGACGTCCGGTACTCCGGCTGTTCTTGCTGTTCCTGAGGTGCCGACGCGGGGTGTGGTTCTGCTGCCTGACGTGGGTGGGTTGCGGGAGTTGTACGACGAGATGTGCGAGACGCTGGCGCGCGAGCACAACTGGGCTGTGTGCGCGCCGGAGCCGTTCCCTGGCAAGGAGGACACGCCGATGGAGGAGCGCCTCTCGCTTATTCCGCAGAACGACGACGACCGGTTCTTGGCCGACGTCGTGCTTGCGGCCGAGGTGTTGGGGACTGAACGCACTGCGACGATCGGGTTCTGTCAGGGCGGCATGTGGGCCTACAAGTCGGCCACGCTCGACCAGATCGACCGGTCGGTCGCGTTCTACGGGATGGTTCGCACACCGTGGGCGCGTGACGGGTTCGCCGACGCGATCGATTTCCTAACGCTGTCCAGGGCGCAAGCCGGTGTTGTCCATCAACGGCGGCATCGACAAGTGGACTCCGGCGAGCGACCTTGATGAGCTGCGAAGGCTGCCCGACATCGACGTGGTCGTGTATCCCGAAGCCGACCACGCGTTCGTGCACGCGCCTGACCGTCCGACGTACCGCCCCGACGACGCCGCCGACGCGTGGGCGCGCTGTGCCACGTTCCTCGCCTAGAGGACGCGTACCAAAAGCTCCTGCGCCATCGACGCGACGACGAAGCCCTGCTCGTCTCTGATCGTCATGCGCACCTGGCTGCGGCCGCCGAAATTCACGAGCGCGTGCAGGTCGTTGTGCAACCACTGGTCGACCCGCGGCGGGCGGTGAAACCACACGGCGTGATCAAGGCTGGCGATGCCGTACTCGTCGTTGTCCCAGTTGAGCTTGAGCGGCCGCGCCCCGATACCGGTCCAGTCCGAGGCCATGCCGAGGTACGCGGTGTGCACGTGCACGTCGTCGTCGGCCTGCATTGACGGCATCCGGAACCATTTCCGATCGGTGGACTCGTAGGTGCCGTCGTCTCGCTGTTCGGTAGCGCCGAAGTACACCGCGTCGAACCCACCGACGCCGTAGCCGGCCTCGCCGGAGTCGCGCGACGGCAGCGGCGATGGGTGCGGGAGGTCGTACAGGTAGCCGTCGGTGTCGTCGGTAAACGACGCGATCGCCTCGAACACCGCCTTGCCGCGCTGCGACGCCGTAAGCCTTCGCGTTGAGAACGCTTTGCCGTCGCGCACCGGCTCGACCTCGTACATGATGGGCGTGCCGCCGCCAGTCGGCCGCAGGAAGTAGCCGTGCAACGAGTGCAGCCGCCGGCCGGCCGGAGCGTCGCGTGTGAACGCGGTGATGGACTGGCCGATGATGCAGCCGCCGAACATCACGTCGTGCCAGTGATCGGGAACGTCACCGATCCACGTGTTGGGCGACTCGCCCGGGTGGACGCCGGTGAGGAACGCACGCATGTCCGCGCGTTCGGCCTCGACGTCGAATCCTTCTTCCCAATGCTCCGACATTGCGCCGGACGCTACCGACGCCGCCGCAGCTGGGCTACGGAGTTTTGATCGACTTCACCGCAGGCCCTTGCAACACCTCGCCCTTGTCGTCGAAGCGCGAGCCGTGACACGGGCAGTCCCACGTGTTGAGCGCCTCGTCCTTTCGCAGCACGCAACCCTGATGGGAGCAGCGCGGCTCGGGCCGGCGCACGAGGCGGTCACCGATGAGGTGCTGCACCGCGGTCACGCCGGCGTGCATGAATTCGCTGTTCACCGTTGACCGGATGCGGGTCGAGTCGAACGTTGTGGCCCACGGCGCGGCGTCCTTCTCGTTGATCGCATCGCAGATGAGGCGCGCCGCTACGTATCCGTTCGTCATGCCCCACTTCCCGAAGGCCGTGGCCACCCAACGCCGCCGTGCGCTCGGTGAGGATCGTCCGATGAACGGCACGTGGTCGGTCGCCACGAGATCGTGGGTGGCCCAGCGGTGCACGACCTCGATCGGGCCAATGTGCGTCATGGCCCACTGCTCGAGCGCCGTCCACCGGTCCTGGGTGGCCGTGTCGCCCACGTGATGCCCGTTGCCCCCGACGATCAGGAAGCGTTCGCCGTCGACGGTCGCAGGCCGCAACGAGATCGTGAAGTCGTCCGCCGACAGATACATGGCGTCGGGCATGTCGCCCTTTGTGCGTACTGCGAGTGCGTAGGACTGCTTCGGGATGCAGCGGTTGGCCAGCAGCATGGGATCGACGATCGGCGACTGGGTCGCGATCACTACGTGCTCGGCGCGAATCTCCTGTCCGTGCTCGGTAGTGACGGTGCAACCGTCCTTCGTCTCGTGCACTGAGCGAACCGTCGTGTGTTCGTACACGTGCCCGGGGCCGAGGCCCGCGGCCAGCGCCGTGCACAGCGACGACGGATTGATGTGGAACTGGTTTTCGAGCGAGACCGCGCCCGCCGTATCGAAGCCCACGTCGAGTCCGGCCATCCACGTGACCGGCAGCCCGGCGGCCAGCGCCGCGTTGTGTTCGGTGGTCACGCGCGGTTCGGCTGGCTGCTCGAGCGCGAACGTCACCGCGGTCGCGGCGGTCATCGCACAGTCGATGGACTGTGTGTCAATCAGCCGGCGGAGGCCGTCGACCGCGTCGAGCTGTGCCGCGGCATACAGCGCGGCCGCTTCCGCGCCGCGCGCCTGGGTGATGCTCGACAGCGTTGTGCCTTGCAACGCGCTGACCTTGGCGGTGGTGTTGCGTGTCGCGACGCCACCCACGACGTCCCGATCGATTACGAGCACGTCGTGGCCGCTTTCGTGCAGCAGCGTGGCCGTCAGCAGGCCTGCGATACCAGCGCCGATTACGACGACGTCAGCGGCGCGGCTGTCGGTGAGCGGTGAATACTTCGGGCCGAGCTGCTGGGACCACAACGAGGACGTGAGCACAGGAGAACCCATCGGGAGTACTTACCCCCGCCAGGTTCGTCCCTTACATCGCGCGCTGGGCGAGCTGGGGGCGATCGATGATGCGGTAGCGCCGGTCGGCCTGGTCGAGCCAGCCCAGCCGAATGAACGCGGACAACGCCTTGTTGACGCGCTCGCGCGAGGCGCCCACCATGCCGGCCAATTCTTCCTGGGTGACGGGAAGGATGAACTCTTCGGCGTCGCCGGCGAGTTCGAGCAGGCGCTTGGCCGTACGCCCGGTGACGTCGAGGAACATCGAGTCGGCGAGCGCCGAGTCGGTCTGCCGCAAGCGGTTGGACAGCAGTTCGACGACGCCCCACAGGAGGGCAGGCGCGTTCTCGAGCACGTCGCGCACCGAGTGATAAGGGACGATGACCATCTCGGTTGGCTCGAGCGAGCGCGCTTCGGCCGTGCGGGGTTGTCCGTCGAACAACGGCATCTCGCCGAAGAGGTCGCCCTCTTCCATTAGGGCGACGACCGACTCGCGTCCGTCGTAGGCGCGCTTGGCGATCGCGATGCGACCCTCGCGCACGACGTACAAACGATCGGCGGTCGCGCCTTCGGTGAAAATGATCTCGTTGCGCCCGTACCGGATCGGAATTGAGTGCGCGGCAAGGTCGTTCAAAGACGTTTCGTCAAAGAAACGAAACAGTTCGGCTCGCCCCAGCAGGGAAACAGTGTCCATTGCTGGAACGCAGGTTACAGATATGCGAGGCGCGGTTGGTTGTCAGCCGCAAAAACCGGTACCCTCGGTCGGCGCCCCGGTTGTACGAGTCCTTGGGAGAGGCATGCCTAGCTTCGATGTTGGAGACAAAGTTGTTTACCCGCACCACGGTGCAGCGGTAATCGAGAAGCGCGAGAAGCGAGAGGCGTTCGGCGAAAAGCGTGAGTATCTAGTTCTGAAGGTCGCGTACGGCGATTTGACGCTTATGGTCCCCGCCGACAACACCGACGAGGTGGGCCTCCGCGAAGTGATCAACGACGAAGAGGTCGAAGAGGTGTTTGCCGTCCTTCGCAAGAAGGAAGCGCGCATGCCGACGAACTGGTCGCGTCGCTACAAGAACCACGTCGAAAAGCTGAAGTCCGGCGACATCTACCAGGTGGCCGAAGTCGTTCGGAACCTGTCGATCCGCGACAAGGACAAGGGTTTGTCGGCGGGCGAGAAGCGGATGCTGCAGAAGGCGCGCCAGATCCTCGTGTCCGAGCTCACCTTCGCGATCGGCGTGTCCGAAGAAGAGGCCGAGGAGCGCCTCGACTCCGAACTGCCCTAACTAATACGTGGCCTGGACCATTGTGTGCGCCGGCGGTGCCGGCCATCGCTTTGGCACGGCCAAGCAATACGTAGAGCTCGGCGACCGCCGGCTCATCGATCACGCCGTCGCTAACGCCCTCGAGGCGAGCGACGGCGTTGTCGTTTGTGTGCCCGCCGCTGACGTCGCTGAACTCGCGGCGTCCTTCGCCGACCCGAGCGTCCAGGTGATCGCCGGTGGGGTGCTGCGCAGCGACTCGGTGCGCTGCGGCCTCGCCGCCGTGCCCGCCGACGTGGACGTGATCGTGGTGCACGACGCGGCCCGCCCGCTGGCGCCGCCCGCGCTGTTTGATGCGGTCATCGCGGCGGTGCATGACGGCGCCGATGCGGCGGTGCCTGGCCTTCCGGTCCCCGACACCGTCAAGCGGGTCAACGGCGACGTGGTGATGGAGACGCTGGATCGCAGCGAATTGGTGTTGGTGCAAACGCCGCAAGCCTTCCGGGCCGAAACGCTGCGCGCGGCGCACGTCGGCGCGCCCGACGCCACTGACGACGCCGCCCTCGTGGAACAGCGCGGTGGCAAGGTCGTGGTCGTGGCCGGCAATCCGGCTGCGAACAAGGTCACGGCACCGGACGATCTAGTGGCCATGCAACGCTGGTTGCTGTGACAGCCATTCCGCGCGTGGGCCTTGGCTACGACGTGCATCCGTTTAGCGACGACCCGACGCGGCCGTTCGTGCTCGGCGGCGTCACGTTCGAGGGCGAGCGGGGCCTCACGGGCCACAGCGACGCCGACGCCGCCGCCCACGCGGTGGCCGACGCGCTGCTGGGCGCGGCGGGGCTCGGCGACATCGGGCAGCACTTTCCCGACACCGACCCGCAGTGGAAAGGCGCCGACTCGCTCATGCTTTTGCGCGAGATCGCCATGCGGGTGCGCGCCGAGGGTTTCGAGATCGGCAACGTCGACTGCACCGTGGTCACCGAAGAGCCGAAGCTCTCGCCGATGCGCGACCAGATGCAACGAAACCTCACCGACGCCATCGACGCACCCGTCACCGTGAAAGCCACCCGCCCCGAGGGGCTGGGCCCGCTCGGCCGCCGCGAAGGTCTGGCCTGTTTGGCCGTCGCAATCGTGATGCCGGCGAACTAGTGCCGCGTCCTCGTCCTCGCTCGGGGCCCGGGCCGCGCCGCAGCGGCGGCGGTGGCGCCGGGCGACGCGATCCCGAACGCGACGCCGGGTCGCGGCCTCGCGTCGTTGAACGCGGCCTCGGCGGCCAGATCGTCGCGGGCCGCAACTCCGTCCGTGAACTGCTCGCCGCCGGTCGCCGACCCGTCCGTGAGGTCTTTTTCGCCGAAGGCATCGACCCGGCGCCCGTCCTCGAAGAGATCGCGTCGCTGGCCGCCCGGGCCGGCGTGCCGATCCGTACGGTCCCCCGTTCCAAGATCGACCATCTGGCCGAGACCGAGGCGCCACAGGGAGTGGTCGCCCGCGCCGCGCCGCTGCCCGAGGCCGACCTCGCCGACCTCGCTACGAGTCGCCCCGAACAGCCGCCGCCCTTTCTCGTCGCCCTCGACGGCGTGACCGACCCGCACAACCTCGGCGCCATCATCCGCTCGGCCGAGTCCGCTGGGGCGACCGGAGTGGTGTTGACACGTCATCGCGCCGCGCACGTCACGCCGACGGTCACCAAAGCCGCGGCCGGCGCCATAGAGCACCTGGCCATCGCCGTGGTGCCCGGGCTGCCGGCCGCGTTGCAGGAATTGCAAAGTCGCGGCGTGTGGACTGTGGGCCTATCCGGCGAAGCGCCACAGACAGTGTTCGACCTACCGGTAGCGGACGGCCCGGTTTGTCTCGTTTTGGGGGCAGAGGGCACCGGATTGTCCAGATTGGTACGGCAACGGTGCGAAATCGTCGTGAGTATCCCCAGGCTGGGCCGTACAGAGTCACTCAACGTGGCCGCCGCCGCCGCTGTGAGTTGTTTTGCGATCGCGCACCGCAGGATGACCGGTTTGCCTTGATATGCCGGGATCTAGAACAAATTCCTCTCAACGAACACCCTCCGCGGCATTGACATATTTGTATTAGGTCGGTACAACGACCTGTGCGACGTCCTTGGCAGGGGAGCGGACGTCGCGTCCGAGCGGTGGCGATCCAAATGGAGATGGACTTGATACAGGTAGAAGCTCCCCTTCTTGAGCAGACCGACGATGCCCTCGTCGCCCGGTTCCAGGCCGGCGACATGCAGGCGCTCGACGTGATCCTCACCCGGTACCGGCGCTTCGCCCGGGCCAAGGTGCGCAACTACTTCCTCGTCGGCGCAGACGCCGACGACCTCGAGCAGGAAGGCCTCATCGGCCTTTACAAGGCTGCTCGTGACTACCGGGCTGACCGTTCGGCCAGCTTCCCGGTGTTTGCTGACCTCTGCATCACCCGCCAAATCATCACTGCGGTCAAAGCGGCGACTCGCCAGAAGCACCAGCCGCTCAATGCATACGTCTCGATCTCGACCGCTCCTTCGGGGTCAGACGATGCGCCCGACCCGGCGGACGAACTGCTGCGCGATCACGCCGTGACTGACCCTGCAGACACCGTGGTGGACGGGGACCGCCTCGATTGGATGCAGACGGCGATCGCACAGCTGCTCTCGTCTCTTGAGATCGACGTGCTTCGCCTCTACGTCGAAGGCGCGAGTTATGCAGAGATCAGCAAGTCCCTGAACCGCCACACCAAGGCCGTTGACAACGCGATCCAGCGCATCAAGCGCAAGGTCGAAGGCGTGCTCGCTCAGCGAGCTTCGCTCGACCTCACCGCCGAAGCCTCTTTGCTCGCTTCGTAGCCACTCTCCGGCGGCGTTACCCTTTCGGCCGCCGCCGGTTTAGCTCAGTTGGCAGAGCACCTCTCTTGTAAAGAGGATGTCGTCAGTTCGATTCTGACAACCGGCTCCAACGCCGCAATCGCGCGCGATCCGTTCCGTGGTCGAGCCGGAGTGTTCGTTTCGTGCGCCGGCAATCCTGAGCGGTCGCGTTCTGCTCGTTACTTGCCACGGAATCGCGTCATCTGGCACTTTCCGCGCCCGTCCGGCGCGATTCCGTGCCGACTAACCCGCTCATACATGCCGATCACACGCTGCGCGATATCCGGCAATCCCGAGCGGTCGCTCGTGTCGCCACCACTTCTGGTCACTTCCTGTCGTCAGGCGACGCGAATTGACCAGAAGTCGAGAGAACTCGCTATGCGACCATCAAAAGCGGTTCCGCGGAACCGCTTTTCGTCACGCAGAAGTGCCGATCAGGAGCGGTTCGTTCAGCTGGAAGCGCGTCAACGTGGGGGTCGGCATCGACTGCCGCTCGATCGTTCCCCACTTACGGCAAATGCGTGTCGCTGACCGACATCGAATTGCCAAAAAGGCGGGCGCGTGCGCGTGCGATTCGTACGGGTGTTTGCTAATCCCCCCTCGAATTGGCAGGCTGACCGCGTGGAGTTGACGTCTGAAGATCGAGCGCTGTTGGCGTTCGAGTGTGCGTGGTGGACCGAGATCGGTCTCAAAACCGATCGCATCCGCGCCGATCTCGGTATCTCGTCGTCGACTTATTACAAGCGGCTCAACGAACTGATCGACAGCCGCGAGGCGCTTGAGTTCGACCCGCTGCTCGTGCGTCGGCTGCGGCGCCGTCGCCACACTGACGACGGGCTGGGCGCGCCGGCCAGCGGGGGGCCTGACCACTAATGGCACGAGCAGCAGGCGGCACCGTCCACGTCGGAAAAGCCGCGGCGATCATCTTGGCCGGGCTTGTGCTCGGCGTCATCGTGTTGCGCTCGGACGGCAGCGGCGGAGGTGTGCCCGTCTCGGCCAGCACCGGGTCCGGGTCGGAGATTTCGGTTACGACCACGACGGTCAAGCGGAGCAATACGCCGACTACGGCGGCGTTGCGCGACCCGTCCACCGTGAAGGTGATCGCCGTCAACGGCACGAAGACCGCGGGCCAAGGCGCGAAAGCCACCACGAAACTGCAGGACGCGACGTACAACGCGATCGCTCCGGGCAACGCCACCGCGGCCGTGCGGGCCACGAATCCGGCGACCGTGATCTACGTCGTAACGCCCGGCTACGAACGCGAGGCGGCGGCGGTCGCCGCGCTGTTTGGCCTGACCGCGGCGTCGGTGAAACCGCTGCCGACGCCGTCGCCGTCACCCGATATCAAGAACGGCGTGAACATCGCCGTGCTCATCGGTTCCGGCATCACCCTTTAGCGGCGAGCGCCGCGCCTAGCGCGCGCAGCACGGCGTACGCCTCGTTCGGGTTTTGCAACACGATGTCGGCGGCATCGGCCATCGCCTGCGGTCCTTCCGGGCTGGCCACGTAGACCGCGGCCGTCGTCACCTCGGGGTGCGACCGCATCGCGATGATGGCCGGCAGGTCGACCAGGTCGTCGCCGAAGAAGGCCACGGCGGCCGGGCGGTGTTCCACGACCAGTTCGTCCATGGCGTGGCCCTTGTCGAGGTCGACGGGTGGGCGCAGTTCCATAGCGAAGCGACCCGGATGCGCGACGAGGCCGGTTTCGGCGACGGATTGACTGACGAAGGCGCGGATCCAGTCCTCAGCCTCCGGGGCGGTGCGCCAATGGATGGCCAGGCCCAGTCCTTTGGGTTCGATGATCACGCCTTCAGGCGCCACCGCGATGATCTGCGTGTGGACTTCGTCGATGACGTCGCGCCACGGCGCCGCGTCGCGGTGCGGCACGATCACGCCGTCCCGTAACCGTTCGTGGCCGTGCAGGCCGATGAACTCCACGCCGTGGTCGGCCAGCGGCGACATGCGGGCGATGAGCCACTCGATGGGTCGTCCGGTGATGAAACCGACGCGAATGTGGGCCGTCAGATCGATCAGCACGTCGATGACCCCGTCGATCGCGATGGCGTCGTCCGGACGGTCGACGATATGGGAGATCGTTCCGTCGAAGTCCAATACCAGCAGCGCGTTCGGAGCGTTTTCGACGAGGGGCGCAAGCGCGGCAGGCATCTCCATTGGTCTCGCTAGCTTTCCATGTGATGTCGGCAGGCCCTCACACTCTTGTTCGGCGCGTCCTCTGCGCCGCGCTGGTACTCGGCGGCCTGGGCGTCGCGGCGTGTGACGACCCGGCGGTGCACCTGACGTATCGCCCGACCGTCGGTGTTCGCACGACCTATGAGCTGCGGGTGCGGACGTCGTCGGTCACCAAGCTGGACGGCGAGCCGCGCCAGAGCCGGGAGGACTCCTTCGTGTTGCGTTCGGACCAGCGGGTCCGCTCGGCCCGCGCCGGAGACGACACCCAGGTGGCCGTGCGCCTCACCGGCGACGGGCAGACGGCGCGGAACTTCGTCGTGCGGCTTGACCGGGGAGGCCAGCTCGCAACGGTCGAGACCGTGGAAGGCGTGCCGAGCGCAACGCTGGGCAACCTCGGGATCAGCGAACTGCTGCCCTCGGCGGCCGGCGCGCTGCCGCAACACGCGCTGCGCCCCGGCGACCGGTGGCGCATCAGTCAACGCCTGCGAATCGGTAACGCGCCTGCGGGTCGTCTGGTCGGGTGGGGGCGCCTCGCGAGCCTCGGCGTCTCCGGCGGCACGAAGGAGGCCGTGGTGGACACGGAGGTTGCGCTGCCGGTCGACCGCACCACCGCGGGCGACGCGGGCGGCTCGATTCGACTTGAGGGCGCCGTCCACACGGTGATGCACGTGACGCAGCGCGTGAAGGACGGCGTGGTGTTGCGTGCGAAGGCTCGCAGCGTGGGCCGCTACAAGGTCACGCTGTCGCCGCCGACCATCGACGGCGGGCCGCCGGTCGCGGGGACGTTGACCGTGGTCGTTAGTTCGACGACCACGGCTCGGTAGCCGCGTCGAGCTGGCGTTGCAGCCAGCTCCCGGGCGTGCGTGCCGTCGCCACGGCCCGCAAGCGTTCGGCTCGTTCCGCCCGGTCGGCATCGTCGAGCGTCAACGCGTGGTGCAGCGCTTCCGCCGTGGCGACCACGTCGAATGGGTTCACGACGATCGCGCCGGCTGGGCCTAGCTCGTCCCACGCGCCGGCCTCGCGCGACAGCACGAGCGGTGCGTCCTTCTCGTTGATGGCGGGCCCCTCGTACGCGACGAGATTGAGGCCGTCACGGATCGGATTCACCAACAAGACGTCGGCGCGGCGGAGCGCGGCGACCGACCGCGGGAAGTCGTCGTTGGTCTCGAGAATGACGGGCGTCCAGTCGTCGTGTCGCGAACATCTCGTTGATCGCGGCCGCAGCAAGCTCCACGTCGGCGTGCAGGTTCTTGTACTCGTCGAGGGTTTCCCGGCTCGGATAGCAGAGGGCGATGAGGCAGACCTGTCCGACCCATTCCGGGTGTTGTTCGAGCAGCGTGCGGTACGCCCAGAATCCCCGCAACAGGTTCTTCGACGGCTCGATGCGATCGACGCGCACGATGCATTTGGACGCGCCGATCTCGCCGTCGAGCACGGCGGCCTGCGCCGCGCACTCGTTGCTTGCTGCTACCGCGGCGACGTTCTCATGGTCCGCCGTGGCGGGGGCGACGAAGGTGCGGGGGATGGGCAGGGTGCGCGTGGTGCTGTGCGCGCGCCAACATCCCTCGAACGCTTCGGCCCAGCGGGGCGCATGAAACCCGACGGCGTCGGCGCCGGCCATACCCAGCAGCAGTTCCTCGACGATGTCGTCCGACAGGATCGACAAGTGCGCCGGATGCACGAACGGCGTGTGCGTGAAGTGGGCGATCTTTAGGTCGGGTCGGAGCGCGCGGATCGCGGCCGGGGCGAGCGCGAGGTGGTAGTCGTGCACGAGCACGGTCGCTTCCGGCGCGGCCGCGGCTGCGGCGGCGACCGCCATGGCCGCGTTCACGGCGCGAAACGCCTGCCAGGCGTTGCGAAAGTCGGTGTCGAGCACCGGGCGACGCGTGACGTCGAACATGTGGTGGTGCCAGAACCACAGCGTCTGGTTGGCCACGACGTTGTACGCGGTGTCGAAGATCTCGGCGTCGATATCGACAAGTCGAAAGCGATAGCCATCGACGTGCAGGTCACCGTCGGTGCCCACGTCGCGCGCGGCCACGCGATCGGCGTCGGTCAGCGCTGCCGCGACCCAGATCGCGTCCGCCGAGCGCACGCCGCCGCCGAGCGTCGACGCCAGACCACCACCGGCTTTGCCCGGCACGGGTGTTCCGTCCTCGCCGAAATGAAACGCCAGTGGCCCGCGGTTCGACAGAACGACCAGAGGAGCACTCATGCTTCGACAAAGCTAACGACGTGCCCCGTGTGATCGCAGCCGCCGACAAGTTCCGGGGCACGGCGTCGGCGCGCGAGATCGCGGAGGCCATCGCGCGCGGCGCCGCCGACGCGGGATGGGAGTGCGATCCCGCGCCGATGTCGGACGGCGGTGAGGGCCTGCTGGAAGTTTTCGGCGGCGCGAACCGCACGACCACGGTTACCGGCCCGCTCGGTCATGTCGTGGACGCGGCGTGGCGCCTCGATGGCACCACCGCGATCATCGAGTCGGCCGAGGCCTGTGGCATCGCGAAGGCGGGGGGCGCCGAGCACAACGATCCGGTCGCGGCCACTAGCGCGGGTGTGGGCGAACTGCTCACCGCCGCGCTCGATGCGGGCGCCCGCCATTTGGTGGTCGGGTTGGGCGGCAGCGCGACCACCGACGGCGGCCTCGGTGCGCTGCGCGCCGGTCCGCGGCCCGGGCGCATGAAGGGGGTCGATCTAGTGATCGCGTGCGACGTGGAGACGTGGTTCACCGACGCCGCCGCGATCTTCGGGCCACAAAAGGGTGCGACGGCCAAGCAGGTTGAGTTGTTGAGTCGGCGGTTGGTCACGCTGATGGATGGTTACCGCAATGACTACGGCGTAGACCTCGCCGACGTCGCGGGCGCCGGCGCCGCGGGCGGGCTGGCCGGGGGCTTGGTCGTGCTGGGCGGGCGCATCGTGCGCGGCATCGACGCGGTCGCCGACGCGGTCGAGTTGGACGACCGCTTGGAAACGGCGGACGCAGTGATTACCGGCGAGGGCTATCTCGACGGAGCGAGCTTCGCCGGCAAGGTGGTGGGCGGCGTCGTCGAGCGGGCCGAATGGGCGAACAAGCCGGTGGCGGTAATCGTGGGTGACAGCGACGCCGAAGGACGCGCCGCCGCGGCCGCGTGCGTGCCGCCGCCCGAGGTGATCTCGTTGACCGCCGAACACGGTGAGGACGCGGCGCGCGCGGACGTGGCCGCGCTCGTGCGGGCCGCGACGTCCCGCTACCTCGGGGCACTCGCTCGCTAGGGTCGGTCCGTGGACGATCGCCTGCTCCTCGCGGGTCGCAAGGCGTGGGCATTGCTCGGCATTGTCGGTGTCGGCGCGGTGGCGCTATTCCTGCTGTGGCGCGTGCGCGTGATTTTTCCTCCGCTGTTGCTCGCGGCCACGATCGTCTTCGTCCTCAATCCGGTGGTCTCGAAGATCCAGGGTCGCGGCGTGCACCGCGCCGCCGCCGCCGCGCTCACCTATCTGGCAGTCGTCGTGGGCTTCGGCCTCGTCGGGCTCGCGTTGTCACCACTCGTGGGCGGGCAGGTTCGTCAGTTGCGTGACGACTACCCCGATATTCGTCACCGCGTCGAGAAGTTCGTCAACGAAAAGGCGCACCAGAGCGAGGTCAACGACTGGCCGGTGAAAATCCCGCGGTACAAGAAGTTGATCAATGAATTGAGCCCGCCCGAACGCGACATCCGCGGCCAGATCAGTCGGCTGCGGGAGTTCGGCGGCACCGTGCTGCACATCGGGCTCATCCTCGTGCTCTCGCCGATCATCGCGTTCTATTTGCTGATCGACTTGCCGCACACGCGCCGCGTGATCCAGGGCCTTATCCCTCCAGGGATGCGCGACGAGGTGAACGCCGTCGGCGGAAGACTCAACCATGCGCTCGGCGGCTATTTCCGCGGCCAACTCGCAGTCGCCGTGGTCGTCGGCATCCTCTGCTCGCTTGGGTTGGCCATCATCGGACTCAAGTTCGCGTTCATCGTCGGGATGATTGCCGGGCTGTTCAACATCGTGCCGCTGATCGGGCCGTGGATCGGCGGCATCCCGGGCGTGATCATCGCGTTGACGACCGGCAGCCCGATCAAAGCGGTCGCGGTGGTCGCCGTGATGGCCGGCGTGCAGCAGATCGACAATCACTTCATCACGCCGCAGGTGATGCAGCGAGCGGTCAAGCTCCACCCGTCCGCCGTGATGCTTGCGCTGCTGGCCGGCGGAGCCGTCGGCGGCTTCTTCGGGTTGCTGCTCGCGGTTCCGGTCACGGCCGCGCTGCGCATTGTGGCCTCGCACATTTGGCACCACCGTGTGCTGGGTGAACCCATGGAGCTCGCGCCGAGTGGCTGAGCTGCGAGTTCCGTTGCGCTTGTGCGCGGCGGCGTTCGTAGCGATGGCGCTGTGGTTCGCGGTGTTGGTGCCGTTGCATCCCAACATCCTCAGCGGTGATATCGCCGACGCCGTGCACGGCAGCGGCACTTGGCGACTGACGCACGCCACGATGTTCATGGTCGGAATCGCGTCGGTGTTCGCGGCGGGCGGCATCGTGAGCGTGCACGGTGCGCGCTTCGGCCGTTCTGGTCAGGTGCTCTTGGCCGTCACGATTGTCAGCGCGTTCGCGACGGCCGCGGCCGGTGTGCTCGAGGCCACGGTGTTCCCGCTGCTGGCGCGGACGTCGCCCGACACGATCGCGTTCGATGGTCCGCTGGTCACATCGAACCTGTTCCGGGCGCTCACCGGGCCCTGGTTGTTGCTGCCGCTCGAATTCGCGTTCTTCGGGCTGTTGGCGCGTCGCGCGGGCGACCACGTCAATGCAGGAGGCGCGCTCGCATTGACCGGGGTGTTGTTCTTCGCGTTCGGCATGTGGTTCGTGCCGGTGATCGGCCCGATCTCCTGCGTGCTGTTCGGGCTCGCGTTGGTGTGGTGGGGCCGAATCCTGTGGGGCGCTCAGGCGCGCTGATCGCGCGGTACGAACGAACGCTCGGTCGCGAGCGGCGGTCGCTCGTGCGGCGGCGGACCCACCGTGGCAACGCCGGCCCGATGCAAGATGACACGCAGAACCTCGATGGCCATCGGCGTGAGTTCGTGCAGCGGCCGGTTGCGATGTGCGCGACTCGCGATGCTCACCTCGCCGATCGCGTCGGCCCCGTAGCGGGCGGCAATGTCGAGTAGCAGTCCGACGTCGACGCCGTAGCCATCCACGAACCCAACGCCTTCGATCGCGACGCGGCGCGTCGCCACCTCACCAGCGAGCGGTTGGCGCAGGTGCGCGAGCGTCGGGACCAACAGGGTGAGCGCGGGCCGCGCCGTGAGTTCGGTGACGCGGCCGCCTTCGCCCGGGCGCGATCCGTAGGGGCGCTCATAGGCGGCGCGCACCATCATGAGGTTCGGGTCGGCGGTGATCGCGTGCAACAACGAGGCGGCGGTTTCCGCGCGTGGGTTGGTGACGTCAGCGTCCAGAAACAGCACGACATCGCTAGTGGTCTCGCGCACCCCGGTCCACAGGGCCGCGCCCTTGCCTTTGCCCAGCGAGGGGATCACGCGCGCTCCCGCTGATTGCGCCTGCGCATCGGTCTCGTCGCTCGAGCCGTCGTTGACGACGACCACCTCGGCGGTGGGAACGCCGGCGAGCGCGGCAGCGGACGACGTCGGCCACGGTGGCCGCCTCGTCGCGTGCGGGAATGACGATGGATACCGACGTCATGACACCAGTCTGACGCTTGCGCTAGGACGCACTCGCATCTTCGGTCACCAGAGGCTCCACCCGCCGGTCGGGGACGAACCACATCACCGCCACGCCGGTGTAGATCGCGATAGAGATCCACCGGTTCACGAAAGCCAAAGGAATCGCACTGGCGTAGAACGCGGGCGACAGCTTGCCCTTGTAGTCGGCCCCGAAGGCGGCGCGCAGAGCGCTCGGGTCCTCCTGCGCGCGCACGATCACGTTTTGCAGGATGAAATACGCGATCGCCGCGGACAGCAGCACCACGCCGTACATCGCAGTGGGCACAGGCCTGAAATCGTTCTCGCCCATCCATCCGGTCCCGAACGGAAAGAGCGACAACCAAAACAGCAGATGCAGGTTCGCCCACAAGACGCCGCCGCTGATGGTCTTGGTCGCTTGCAGCAGATGGTGATGGTTGTTCCAGTAGATGCCGATGATCACGAAGCTGAGCGCGTAACTGAGCAGGACGGGAATGAGCGGTTTGAGGGTTCTCAGGTCCGAGCCGTGCGGGATGCGCAGCTCCAGAACCATGATCGTGATGATGATTGCGATCACGCCGTCACTGAATGCCTCAAGCCGTCCGCTTCGCATCCCACCATTCTCCCGCCGCGGCGACGCCGGGTAACGCATTGCGTCGTGTCCGCACGTGTCGGTACACTTGTCCCCACTTATCCAGAGCGATTGAGGGTTCGGGCCCGTTGAAATCGCGGCAACCAGCACACATGACAAGTGCCAGGTGCCAATGCCCGATTCGATGAGAGGTATGGAATGACTTTTCTTGAGGCGCTTCGGTGCCGTGAATGTGGCAAGACGTATCCCGTTGCCGCGCTGCACGTGTGCGATCACTGCTTCGGCCCGCTCGAGTGCACCTATGACTACGACGCGATCAAGGCGAACGTCACGCGCGAGTCAATCGCCCAAGGTCCGCAGACAATCTGGCGCTACGAGGCGCTGTTGCCGGCGACGTCGCCGGGTGCGATCGACATGGGCGCGGGCTGCACACCGCTTGTGCGGGCCGACCGGCTTGCCGCCGAACTCGGTCTCGGCGAACTCTGGCTGAAGAATGACACGGTCAACCCGACCGGTTCGTTCAAGGACCGCGTCGTGTCCGTCGCCCTCGCCAAGGCGCGCGAGCTCGGGTTCAAGGTCGCGGCGTGTCCGTCCACCGGCAACCTGGCCAACTCCGTCGCGGCCCACGCGGCGCGCGCGGGCATGCGGTCGGTCGTGTTCGTGCCCTCGGATCTCGAGCCCGCGAAGATCGCGATGACCGCGGTGTTCGGCGGCACGCTCGTGGCGGTCGACGGCACCTACGACGACGTGAACCGTCTATGCGCCGAGTTGACCGACGACCATGAGGACTGGGCCTTCGTCAACGTGAACGTGCGCACGTACTACGCCGAGGGTTCCAAGACGCTGGCGTTCGAGACGGCCGAGCAACTCGGGTGGCAGGCGCCGGATCACGTGGTCGCGCCCATCGCATCGGGTTCACAGCTGACCAAGATCGCCAAGGGCTTCCGCGAACTCGTCAAGGTCGGACTCATCGAGGACACGCCGATCCGGATCAGCGGTGCGCAGGCCGACGGCTGTTCGCCCGTCGCCGCCGCGTTCGCCGAGAACACCGACGCCATTCGTCCCGTGCGGCCCGACACCATCGCCAAGTCGCTTGCGATCGGCAACCCGGCTGACGGTTGGTACGCGCTCGACGAGGTACGCAAGAGCGGCGGTGCAATCGGCTCGGTCTCCGACGACGAGATCCGTGACGGCATCGGCCTGCTCGCCCGCACCGAGGGCATCTTCGCCGAGACGGCGGGTGGCGTCACCGTCGCCACGTTGAAGAAGCTCGCGGCGCAACGTGTCGTGCGCAACGACGAGCGCGTCGTGGCCATGATCACCGGCCACGGCCTCAAAACACTTGACGCGGTGGCCGAGCGTCTGCATCCGACCTTCACCATTCCGCCCACCCGCGCCGCCTTCGAGGCCGCGTACTCGCAGGAGGACTGAGCCCGCGTGGCCACAGCAGTTCGCATCCCAACCCAACTCCGTCCGCTTGCTGGTGGTGCCAGCGAACTCACCATGGAAGGCGAGACAGTCGGCGACGTGCTCAAGGCGCTCGACGTCGCGCATCCGGGTTTCAACGACCGCCTCTTCGACGAGTCCGGCGCGTTGCGCCGCTTCGTCAACGTGTTCCTCGGCGAAGAAGACGTGCGCTTCCTCGACGGCCTGAACACCCCGGTCGGCAACCAAGGCTTGTCGATCGTCCCCGCCGTCGCCGGCGGCTAGTAACTCCCTGCGTCGGGTCGTACCGGCGGGTTCACGCGTGCAAAGGTTTGGGCGTGAGCGTGGGGACCGCGACGATGGTCGCGACGGCGGAGCCGCCTGAACTTCCGGCGACGGATCGCGACTACCGGCCCGCGCTCGTGCTGGGGTTGATGTTGCTCGTCTACGTCGTCGTGTTCGGCACGTTGACGTGGCGGCAGCAGTCGAACTTCGGCACGTTCGGCTTCGACATGGGCATTTACGACCAGGGCATCTGGCTCTTGTCGCGGTTCCACACGCCCTTCGTTACCGTCCGCGGCCTGAACTACTTCGGCCATCACGTCAACCCGATCACGGTGCTGTTCGTGCCCGCCTATTGGCTCGGCGCCGGGCCGCACTTCTTGTACATCGTCGAGACGATCGCGATGGCCGCCGGCGCGATCCCGCTGTGGTTGTTGACGCGGGACCGTACAGATCCGTGGACCGCCCTCGTGCCCGCCGGCGTGTTCCTGCTGTATCCGTCGCTCGAATGGATCAACTGGTGGCACTTCCACCCCGACGCGCTGATCATCACGCCGTTGCTGTTCGCGTGGTGGCTCGCGTCGCGCAAGAAGTGGAAGTGGTTCGCGGTTGCGATCCTGGCCGCGCTGCTCGCGAAGGAGGACGCGTCGCTCGCGGTCTTCCTAATGGGTGCGGTGTTATGGATCCGCGGCGAACGCAAAATCGGCCTGCGCACGGCGCTCGCCGGGGTTGGCTGGTTCTTGCTCTGCACGCGCGTGGTGATTCCGATCGCGAACCACGGCGGTGGCGCGTTCTACGAAGAGTTCTTCCCCGGCTTCGGCAACTCGTTGCCCGAGATCGTGTTCAACCTCGTGCGGCATCCGAGCAAGGTGTATCGGGTCGCGTTCCTATCCGACCGCATGACGTACTACCGCCAGCTGCTGTTGCCTGTCGGGCTGTTGCCGATCGCGGCGCCGATGTTGCTGTTCATGGCCGCACCGCAAACGCTGATCAACGTGGTGTCCGGCCACGTATACACGCATCAGATTCGTTACCACTACTCGTCAGTGCTGATCGCGGTCATCTTCATCGCGACGGTCGACGTGTTTTGTCGGTTCGTGCAGCGGGGCGACGGTTGGCGCGTGGTGCTGGTGGCGCTGCTGTCGGTCAGCGCGATCGTGTCCAACCGCGAGTTCTCACCCTCGCCGATAAGCCGGCAGTTCCACTCCGGCGTCTGGGCGCAGCCCTCGCCGCGCCACGCAGCGGTGAACGCCGCGCTCAAACTCGTCAAGCCGAGCGACGGCGTGACCGCCACGTACTACCTCGTGCCTCACCTCACGCACCGGGTGCACATCTACGAGTTCCCGAACCCGTTCAAGCCTGCCAACTGGGGCGTGCACGACTCGGACCATCCCGCGGATCTCAACACGTCGAACGTGCTGGTCCTCGACACGTTGCTCCTCGGCGGCGACAAGCCCATTTATGACGCGCTCATCGCGGCGGGCACGTTCCGCGTGGTCTTCGATCGCGACAGCATCATCGTGGCGCGACGCGGCGCAACGTTCATGAGTCCGTCACCGCGCGCGGCGCGGCCCCGGCGGTGTTTATCCGTGGTCGTGCCCTGCTTCAACGAGGAAGCCACGGTCGAGACGCTGCTGCGCAGCGTGCTGGCGTCGCCCTATACGGCTCAAGTGGTCGTGGTCGACGACGGGTCGACCGACGCCACGCTCGAGCGGGTGCGGGCCGTGGTGGACGAACGGGTCGCCGTGTTCGAGCAGGGCACGAACCAAGGCAAGGGAGCGGCGCTGCGCCGAGGCTTTGCCGAGTGCACCGCTGAGTTCGCGATCGTGCAGGACGCCGACCTCGAATACGACCCCGAGGAGTTCGGCGAGCTGCTCGGTCCGCTGCTGGCGGGTAAGGCCGACGTCGTTTACGGGTCGCGGTTCCACACGTCGCGGCCGCGCCGCGTCGTCTACTTCTGGCACTACGTCGGGAATCGGCTCCTGACGCTGGCGTCGAACATCTGCACCAACCTGAACTTGACCGACATGGAGACCTGTTACAAGGCGTTCCGGCGCGAGGTCATCCAGGGCATCGAGATCGAGGAGGACCGCTTCGGTTTTGAGCCCGAAGTCACCGCCAAGGTGGCGCGCGGGGGCTGGCGGGTCTACGAGGTCGGTATCTCGTACTCGGGCCGGACCTACGCCGAGGGCAAGAAGATCGGCTGGAAGGACGGCGTCCGGGCGTTGTACTGCATCGCCCGGTATTCGCCCCCGGGCATGCGCCTGCGCCGCCAGGCCTAGAACCTTCGGGTGGCGGCTTGCGTCCGTCGGCGGGTCGATTTAGTCTTTAGCACTCGCATAGTGAGAGTGCTAACGCCGGGTTACGGCCCCGCAAATGGAGGAAGTTGTAAATGGCCAAGTTGATCGCCTTTGACGAGCAGGCCCGCCGGTCGCTCGAGAGCGGCATGAACCAGCTCGCAGACGCCGTGCGCGTCACACTCGGCCCCAAGGGCCGCAACGTTGTTCTGGAGAAGAAGTGGGGCGCTCCCACCATCACGAACGACGGTGTTTCGATCGCCAAGGAGATCGAGCTCGAAGATCCCTTCGAGCGGATCGGCGCCGAACTCGTCAAGGAAGTCGCCAAGAAGACCGACGATGTTGCCGGTGACGGCACCACCACGGCCACCGTCCTCGCCTGGGCCATGGTCCGCGAGGGCCTGAAGAACGTTGCCGCTGGCGCGAACCCGATGAGCCTGAAGAAGGGCATCGAGGCCGCGGTCGAGGCTGCGCTGGCGTCGCTGCGGGACCTGTCCAAGGACGTCGAGTCCAAGGAGCAGATCGCTCAGGTAGCCGGCATCTCCGCCGCCGATCCTGAAATCGGTGCACTCATCGCCGACGCGATCGACCGCGTAGGCAAGGACGGCGTTATCACCGTCGAAGAGTCACAGACCTTCGGCATGGAGATGGAGTTCGTCGAGGGCATGCGCTTCGACAAGGGCTTCATCTCGCCGTACTTCGTCACGGACCCCGAGCGGATGGAAGCGGTTCTCGACGATCCGTACATCCTCTACGTCGGCTCGAAGATCACCGCCGTGCGCGACCTGCTGCCCGTCCTCGAGAAGGTCATGCAGGGTGGCAAGCCGCTCGTCATCATCGCTGAGGACATCGAAGGCGAAGCGCTCGCGACTCTCGTGGTCAACAAGATCCGCGGCACCTTCAAGTCTGCCGCCGTCAAGGCGCCCGGCTTCGGCGAGCGCCGCAAGGCGATGCTGCAGGACATGGCGATTCTCACCGGTGGCCAGGTTGTCACCGAGGAAGTCGGCCTGAAGCTCGAGAACGTGGACCTGTCGCTGCTTGGTCACGCCCGCAAGGTCGTCATCACCAAGGACGAGACCACGATCATCGAAGGCGCCGGCGACAAGAAGGACGTCCAGGGCCGCGTCTCGCAGATCAAGGCCGAGATCGACAACACCGACTCGGACTACGACCGCGAGAAGCTGCAAGAGCGTCTCGCCAAGTTGAGCGGCGGCGTGGCCGTCCTCAAGGTCGGCGCGGCTACCGAGGTCGAGCTGAAGGAAAAGAAGCACCGCATCGAAGACGCCGTGTCGACCACGAAGGCTGCGGTCGAAGAGGGCGTTGTGCCCGGCGGTGGCGTGGCGCTGCTGCGTTCGCAGGCTCGCATCCTCGACGTCGCTGACAAGCTCGAAGGCGACGAAGCCACCGGTGCCCGCATGGTCGCCAAGGCCGTCGAAGAGCCGCTCAAGCAGATCGCGATCAACGCCGGCCTCGAAGGTGGCGTCGTGATCGAGAAGGTGCGCTCGCTCAAGAAGGCGACCGAAGGCCTCAACGCCGCCACCGGCGAGTATGAGGACATGCTCAAGGCCGGCATCACCGACGCGACCAAGGTCACGTCGTCGGCTCTGCAGAACGCGGCGTCGATCGCGGCGCTGTTCCTCACCACCGAGGCGGTCATCGTCGACAAGCCCGAAGAAGCACCGGCCGGCGGTATGCCCGGCGGCGGGATGGAAGATTTCTAAGTCCCGCTAAGGAGTACGGAGACGCCCGGGGCCGCAAGGTCCCGGGCGTTTTCGCGTCTGGGGGCGTATCTTTTCGCCTTATGACAGCTACTGGGGCAGTGCGTCAGATCCAGCCGACGCGGGCGGGCATATCGCCGTGGCGGGCGTTCCCCGCGAAACCGGAGGACTGGTTCGACCAAGCAGAGATCGACAAGGCGAAGCGCTATTTGAAGCCGCTCCGCGTTGAATGCCTCATCAAAAAGACGCTCAACCTCGCGATCGACATTGCGGTGATCCGCTCGCATTTGATGCCGAAGCTGTTGGACGAGCTCGGCTGGAACAACTGGGTCCTCGACCTTGTCGCCGTGATCGCCGCGATCACCGTCATCGGCATCGCCACAAACATCGGCTTCGACTGGTGGGAGTCGATGGTCTACGACAAGAAGTGGGAGTTCTCCACGATGACGCCGGCCACGTTCTTCGCCGATCTGGCCAAAGGTCTGCCGCTCGGCATCGTGTTGAACCTGGTGCTGCTGTTGCCGCTGTGGGCCGTCATCCGCCACACCGACAGCTGGTGGATCGTGGGCTGGGTCGTGTTCTCGTTTTTCAACGTGGGTCTCGCGCTGCTGTTTCCGAAGTTCATCGCGCCCATCTTCAATAAGTTCAAGCCGCTCGAAAACGACGATCTGCATCAGGATCTGCTCGCAGTCGCGCACAGCGTTGGCGCCGACATCGAAAAGGTCGAAGTGGAGGACGCGTCGAAGCGCGACAAGCGCGACAACGCGTATGTTGCCGGCGCCGGCAAGACGCGGCGTGTGGTGCTCTTCGACACGATCCTCGACCGTCCGAAAGAACAGATCAGGTGGGTCACCGCCCACGAGATCGGCCACTGGAAGCTGAAGCACATCATGAAGCGCATCCCGGTCATTCTCGGGTTGCTGCTTGTCAACTTTGCGGTGATGAAGGTCGTGCTCGAGAACGACTCCGTGCTCAAGTTCGCGGGCGTGAAATCACTGGGGGACCCGGCCGCAGTGCCGTTGTTCCTCATCATCTTCGGCGTGCCGATGATGGTGTTGGGACTGGTCGCGTCGTACATGTCGCGCGCGGCCGAACGTGAGGCGGATCTCTTCGGCTTGGAGGCGGTGCCCGAACCGGAGGCGGCGATGGCGATGATGCGCGCCCTGCACGTCGACAACCTCGCCGACCTCACGCCGTCGTGGTGGAAGCGGATCAATCACTCGCATCCGCCGGTCGCCGAAAGATTGGCGATGATGCAGGAGTGGGAGCGGCGCCAGGCGACGTCGTAGTTAGGACAGGTGCGCGTGCCACGCGTCGCGGTGGCGCCGCCGCGCGGTAATCGCCGCGATCCCTACGCCGATCCACAGCGCGAACGCCAAGCCGCCAACGAGGCCGACACCGTGGTTCTTGGCAACTGGGAGCGCGGGCGAGAACGCGTCCGGTTCGAGTCGGGCCGCGACCGTCGCGTGACCTTCGGTCAGTGCGGCGGCCTGTTCGGGCGGAGCTTGCAAGATGGAACCGCCCTTCAGTGTCGCCACTTCGGTTGCCATCACCACTCGCAGCGTGAACAGGGTCGACTGCAATCCGAGCGACGCGTCGAACGCGAGACCCGTCACCGTGAGGTCGCCGCGTGAACCGTGCAGCACGACGCGCGTCGCCCGTCCCGAGCCGCCCCGCTCGGATACCTCAACTCCCGTGATGTCACCGCGGTACTTCAAGCGGCTCGCAACGTCGCGCAGTGCGATCGTGACCGACCACGGTGACGGGTTGGTTGTGAGGTAGGGGGCGGCCCGCAGGTACGGGTAGCTCGGGCCGGTCTGGCCGAAGCCCTCTTCGCGCGTGGCGCTGTGGCCCCCGCCGTTGGCCGAGTACACGGCCGATGCCAGGGACTTGCCCCACAGCAGCACCTGGCCCGCCGTGGCGGTCACGGCCTTGTCCATGGCGGCGTACTCGGCGTCGGCGCCGAGGTACACCTGACACCGCTGCGTGTCGCACAACTCGCCGCCCGCGGCCATCGCCCGCAAGGCGTACGTGCGCGCCGCGATCGCTTGAGACTGCAACGACGCGGCGGGCCAGCTGGGATTGCGCACCTCACCCATGCCGCGCAGGTAGGTCTCGACCGGCACCTGGTTCACGAATCGAACCGCGCCGGCCACCGGTGCCATCTCGACGATGCCGCGGTAGCGATGGTTGCGCGGCGTCACGCCGATACGACCCTCGCCCGTCGGCGCGGCGGTGACGACACCACTGAACAGCGCGACGGGTTGCGCCGCGTTCGTGGTGGTCGACGTCGTCGTCGCAGGTGCGGAGGGCACGGAAGTGGTGGTGATCACGCCGGCTTGTTTGTCAGCGCCGCTGTGCTGCCGGAACGGGAGCAACGTGGAACTGGTCGTCGTCGGTTCGGGTTTGCGCGTGGTCGACGTGGTGGACGACGACGTCGAGCTAGAGGTCGTCGGGGCCGGCGCCGCGGCGGCGAATGTCTTCACCCGGGTGCCATCGCCGTCGCGGTAGACGAGCGCAGTCCCGCCCGGAGCGACCTTGAGCGGCAGCGTCATCGGCGGGCTGTTCGGCGCGGGATAGCCGCGCACCTCGCCGCCATCGGGAAAGCTGAGTTCGACCGAGTTACCGGTGAGCACAGGCACGCGCACGGAACCGGTGCCCTTGCCGATCGTGGTGCCCGGATAGAACTGCCCGAGGATCTGTTTCGCGGTGGCCCCGGCGACGCCCATCGCGAGTGCGCCATCCTGAGCCATGCCGACTCCATGACCGTGGCCGCGTCCGTCTACCTGAATGGCGGGGATGGGCTCGCCGGCGCGTGTCGGTGGCGCGGTGACGACGGCGGTGAGCGCAACGAGCGCGGAGACGCGCGCGATCAGCGAGGTTCTCCGCACGGATTGAGTCTCGCGCCTACGCGGCGGAACGCACCTGCGCGAGCACCTTTTCGACGTCCTTGAGGTGATGCACGCCTTCGTGCACGGCGTTTTGCAACATGGTCAGCAGATCGCGCTCGCCCCACGGGAACGTAGCGGTGCGACTCCAGCCCGGCCCGTCCACGCGTTCGGCCTGCGCAACGAGCGCGCCGCAGTTCGCCTTGAGTTGCGCGAGCAATGGCTCCTTCGGCAGCTCGTTCCACTTCGCCGATACGACCTTTTCGTCCGGATCCGTAAATCCGATCGTCGGGTTGTTCTCCTCGAACATTTGCTTAATGACGGACGCGAACTCGTCCATCAGATCCACGACGTGCGCGGTGTACTCGATCGCGGACCACACATCCGGGGACGGGCGCGTGCGGATGACCTTCTCGTCGTCTTCGCCCGGCGCCGGTGCCAACGCTTCGGTGAAACGTCGGGGAAACGACTTGATCGTGTTGATCGCGAACGGCGGATGCAGCGTGCCGTAGTCGACCCCGCATTCAGGACAAACCCACGCGTCACTCATACAGCCAACCGTATTCCTCTTTAGGTTTCGGTTTCGATCCCGAGGTAGGCGGCGCGGACCGCCGGGTCTTCGGCGAGGTCACTGGCGGCGCCTTCGCGGACAACTTCGCCGGTCGCGAGGATGTACGCGCGGTTGGCGCGCCGCAATGCCTGCGCCGCGTTCTGCTCGACGAGCAGGATCGTGGTGCCCTGTTCGTTGATCTCGCTGATGATCGAGAAGATCTGCGCGACCAGTCGCGGGGCCAGGCCCATCGACGGCTCGTCGAGCAACAGCAGTCGTCGGCGCGCTCATCAGCGCGCGCCCGATCGCAACCATCTGTTGCTCGCCGCCCGACAGTGTGCCGGTCGCCTGCTTGGCCCGTTCCTTCAAGCGAGGAAACAGCGTGAAGACGCGATCGAACTCTTGCGTGAGCTTGCCCTTGCGAAGGTAGGCGCCCATCTCGAGGTTCTCGGTGACCGTCATGCCGGGGAACATGCCGCGGCCTTCCGGCGCGTGGCCGATGCCGCGTTTCACGAGTTGATGGGCGGGGATGCCGGCGATCGATTCGCCTTCGAAAAGAACGTCTCCCGAGCAAGGTTTGAGCAGCCCGGAGATCGTCTTCAGCGTAGTGGTTTTGCCCGCTCCGTTGGCGCCGATCAGCGTGACGATCTCGCCGCTCGTCGACGTGCAGGCTGATGCCCTTAATCGCGCGGATCGGCCCGTACTCGACGCCGAGTCCCGGAGTTCAAGCAGCGCCATCGTCGGCCTCTACTCCTAGGTACGCCTCGATGACGGCCTGGTCGCCTTGCACCGCGGCGGGTGCGCCACTGGCGATGACCTTGCCGAAGTCGAGCACGGTGACTTCCTCGACGAGCCCCATCACCAGATTCATGTCGTGCTCGATAAGCACGACGGTGATGCCCTGGTCGCGGATGCGTTTGATCAGCGTGATCAACGCGGCCTTCTCGGTCTTGTTCATGCCCGCGCCCGGTTCGTCGAGCAACAACAGGCATGGATCGGTCGCGAGGGCTCTGGCGATTTCGAGTCGACGCTGATCGCCGTAGGGCATGGAGCCGGCGCGGGCGTCGCCACGTCCCCGCAGACCCACGAACGCGAGCAGGGCTTCTGCGTGAACCTTCGCGTCGCTTTCCTCAGTGCGCCGACGGCGACCGAAGCCGAGCGCGCCCGGCACGCTCGTCTTGTGATGGGCGTCGAGGCCTACGGCGACGTTGGTGCGCGCCGACAGGTCGGGGAACAGCCGGATGTTCTGGAACGTGCGGGCGATGCCGGCCTTGCAGATCTTGTGTGGCGGCTTACCGACGATCGATTTGCCGTCGAGTCGGATGTCGCCGCTGGTCGGTTCGACTACACCGGTGATGGCGTTGAACAGCGTGGTCTTTCCGGCGCCGTTGGGCCCGATCACGCCGACGATGGCGCCGGTGGGTACCGAGAAGGTGACGGTGTCGAGGGCGCGCACGCCGCCGAAGTCCATCGTGAGTTTGTCGATTTCGAGGCAAGCCGAACCAGCTTGCATCGACCGGTTGCCGGTGAGGCCAGGATCCGTTGTGTCGACTTCGTCCGGGTCGGGCGCCTCGGTCGTCGCCATTCCCCCGAGGCGCGCCGGGATGAGGCCACGCGGGACGGAAGATCATCACGAGCACCGAGCGCGAGCCCGAAGAGAAAGCACGCGGAAGTCCGTCACATTCGTCGCGTGCGATCCGAGCACGCTGTTGAGCACACGCGTGATCGTTTTGCCGGCGGCGGCGTCGCGCAGGTACTCGGGCAGGAACGCGATGAGGAAGCCGCCGGCAATCACGCCGGGGAGCGAGCCGCTGCCGCCGAGCACGACGGCCAGCGAGCACGATCACGGAGAAGAAGAACGGGAAGTTGTCCGGGTTAATGAACGCGACCTTCGACGCGAAGATCCACCCGGCCAGGCCCGCCGTCGACGCGCCGACGGTGAAGGCCCACAACTTCATCTTGAAGGTGGGCACGCCCATCGACCTCGGCCGCTTCTTCGTCCTCACGGATCGCCGACCACGCCCGGCCCACGCGGGAGCCGTTCAGCCGGATCGACACGACCAACGCGATGGCGATCGCAGCCAGCGTCAGGTAGTAGTAGGGCAGAGTCCGCAGTCCCAGCGGCTCGGGGTGGGCGATGCCGGTGATGCCGCTGGCCTCACCGAGCGCGTTGGTGTTGAGCGCTATGATGCGCACGATTTCGCCGAAGCCGAGCGTGACGATGGCGAGGTAGTCGCCGCGCAGGCGCAACGTGGGCGCCCCGAGCAGGACACCCGCCACCATCGCGGCTGCGATCGCGAACGGAATGGCCAACCACGCGTCCATGTGAAAGGTGGTCGTGAGGACGGCCGTCGTGTACGCGCCAACTGCGAAGAACGCCACGTAGCCGAGGTCGAGCATTCCGGCTGCGCCGACCACGACGTTGAGGCCGATCGCCAACAGGACATACACGCCGACCGGGAAGAACAACGTGCTCTGCATGAACGGCGACAGGAACGGCGGTACGACGACCGCGGCGAGGACGAAGACCCCGGTCGCAATCAGCTGCTGGCGTCGGTTGAGCTCGAACCGTGGCCGTCGGCTCCACACGCCCCACACGCGTTCGCACCCTTGGAGTGGTCATGCGCGCGACCTTCCGAGTTGTTCGCCTAGTAGCCCGGTGGGCCGGAACATGAGCACGACCACGAGCACGGTGAACGCGAACACGTCCTTCCACTCGCCTCCGAGGACGGTGGCGCCATAGTTCTCGAGTAGGCCCAGCGTGAACCCGCCGAGCAGGGCGCCGCGCACGTTGCCGATGCCGCCGAGCACCGCCGCGGTAAACGCTTTGATGCCGTAGATGAACCCGCCGTTGTAGCGAATGGTTTCGACGTAGACGCCGTAGAGTCCGCCCGCTGCGCCTGCGAGCAGCGCCGCCGAGCACGAACGTGACGACGATGATGCGGTTGATGTTGACGCCCATGAGCTGAGCGGTTTCGGGATCTTGGGCGGTGGCCCGGATGCCGCGGCCCAGATTGGTTTTTGCGACGAACCGATCCAGGGCGATCATCAGCACGATCGCGGAGCCGACCACGACGAGCTGCGGCACCCGCACCTCGGCACCGAACAGCTTGAACGCCGTGTCGCGCGACGACAGGCGAGGAAAGGCCAACGCGTTACGCCCGTAGCGCAGCGCGAAGAGCTCTTGCAGGAACAGCGACGCGCCGATAGCCGTGATCAGAAACGCCAAGCGGGGTGCGCCACGTTTGCGTAGGGGACGGTACGCGAGCCGTTCAAGCAACACTGCAAGCACCCCCGACGCAACCATGCCGGCGAGCACCATTACGACCAGCACCCCCGCAAGCGCGAAGCCGTGCGGGGGTGCGTGGGCCGTGTCGTACCCAATCGCATGAAGTCCGAAGAGCGAGGCAAAGGCCCCGACCATGAAGACTTCCGAGTGGGCGAAGTTGATAAGGCGGAGGACGCCATACACGAGCGTGTAGCCCAGGGCGATCAGTGCATAGATCGCCCCGAGCGTCACGCCGTCGACTGTCTGCGGCCAGAACTGCTGGGTCAGACAGCGCGTGCAGAAGGTGATGGCGCCTCCTTGATACCGCTAGTTCGCGTTAGAGGCTGTCGGTGTTGGCGAGCGGTGCGAACTTGCCGTTCTTTACGACGAAGAAGTACACGGTGGTGGCCTTCAGGTTCCCGTTGTCTTCGAAGGCGATCGTCTTCGAGATGCCGTTGTACGTGCCGAGGCCCTCGACGTACGCAAGCAGCTTCGCCCGGGTCGTGTTCCCGGCCTTGATGCCGTCCATCAAGATGTTGGCCGCGTCGAACGCTTCACTCGAGTACGTGCCCGGGTCTTGGTTGAACTCGGCCTTGTACTGCTTGGTGAACGTGCCGAGCTTGCCCGTAGAGGACTCAGTGGCGAGGTTGCAAGGGCACGAGATAACCGACCCCTCAGCGCCTGCGCCGGCGTTGGTGATGAATCCAGGATCGAGCGAACCGTCGCCGCTGATGAACGTCGACGTGACCCCGGCGTCCTTGAGCTGCTTGGCCAGCTTGCCCGCTTCGGCGTAGTAGCCGCCGTAGAAGATCACGTCCGCCTTGGCCGCCTTCGCGGCGTTGACGGCCGCGGAGTAGATGTCGTCCTTCGGGTTGATCGACGTATTGCCTTTGGAGGGGTTGCCATTCGCGGTGGCCGCCGCGCGCACGCCGTCCGCCAAGGGCTTGCCGTAGTCCTCGATGTCGTCGATGTAATAGACGCTCTTACCGGCGTACTTGGCCTTGAGGAACTGCGCGATGCCTCCGCCTTGCTTCTTGTCGTCCGGAAGCACGCGATGGAAGATCGTCTCCGGGTTCACGATGGACGGCAGGTCAGCGTTCGTCGCCGACGAGCTGATCATCACGAGGCCGGCGTTCTGCAGGTCGGGAATGACGGCTTTGGTCTCAGCCGAGAAGGCGGGGCCGACGAGGCCGAGAATGCTGGCATCGTCCTTGTACAGCGCGAGCTGCCCAGGCGCCTGTGCGGCCGCGCCCTGCGTGTCGAACTCTTTGAGCGTGATCTTGATGTCGGACTGCGAGGCGTTGAACTGCTTCACGGCGAGCTGTGCGCCGTAGAGGATGTTGATGCCGAGGTTCGCGGCGTCGCCCGTCTTGGGTCCGACGAACGCGAGTGAGTATTCCTTGGCGTCGGCGTTCGTGTCGCTGCTGGACTTCTTGTCGTCGTCCTTGCCGCATCCGGCGGCTACAAGGGCGACTGCGAGGATGACGGCTACGAGCCGCCAATGGGACCGGATGCTTCGAGACATATAGGAGTGCTCCCTGCTAGGTCGGTCGGACACGCGGACAATACGCGCAACGTCGGGGCGCGTGTCGCTTACCCGCTTGCCCAGACAACGAATCCTGGGCAGACCACAATGGCGGCATGATCCGCCGATTCGTCATGCTCGGCGTCCTCGTAGCCTTCCTGGGCGTCGGTGATGTCACTGCGCGCGCGTTTGTCGAGTCGAAAGTCGATCCGCGGGCCCAAGCCGAGGCGCCGCCGGGTTTGAAGGTCGACACCACGATTGGGGGCTTTCCGTTTGTGCCCCGGTTGCTGTTGTCGTCATCGGTCAGTCACGTTGACCTTCACCTCGAGAACGTGGACGTGAAGGTGATCACGTTCGCGACGGTCGACATCAGCCTCAAGGGCGTGGAACTCGACCGGGCGAAGATGTTTGCGCGCAAAGCGCGCATTACCAAGATTGATCACGGCACGGTGGAAGCGGTGCTGACACAAGAGGCGCTAAGTGACGCGCTGCACGTGCCCGTCACGATCGCCGACGGCGCGGTGTCGGTGAAGGTGCTGGGCCAGACGCTTCCCGTGACGCCCGGCGTCGATGCGAACGGATCGCTGACCCTTCAGGGCCAGGGCATTTCGCGCACGTTCACGCTGAAGATTCCCAAGACGGACTATGTGCCCTGCATCGGCGACGTCACCGTCCTCGCCGGTCGCATTCGGTTCTCGTGCGAGATCCAAAACGTCCCGCCCGCATTGTTGGACGCCGCGCAGATCGACGGGTAGCGCCTAAAGGCTGGTGTCGTCGACGGGTGTCCAGGTCGGGAACCCGACATGTCCTTATCCACGCCCACCCCGTAGAGGCGCTACACGACGCTTAGGACGTACTCTCGTGGCGGTCTCGCCGCGTCACGACATCCCAAATGCATGGCCCGGCGAGACCACCGAAGTCCAGACGCGCAAAGAGCGCCCCACCCGACGGCCGCAGATGGGCCGCCCAGGTGGGGCGCTCTTTGATTTCGTCGAAGGCTTGCCTCGCCAGACCCGTACACGATCCCGGCTGAGCCCACGTCGACTCACGCCAGGCGCCACACGCCGCGCTCGAGGTAGCCATGCCAGCCGTCCGACTCGTCGGAACCAACGGCCTTGTCCGAGATCGACGCCGCGATCGTCAACGTGCCGTCCTCGTGCTCGGTGAACGTGTGCGGCGGCGACACGACGTGCTGCAACGACCGGGCCGCTGGCGGCGCGTCCTCGTCGCGCGCGTTCGGCTTCAAGAAGAACACCGCCGGCTTGTCACCCGTGTAGCCCGTCACCGGGCCGCAGTACTCGCCGGGCTTCGTCGGGCACGTCATCTTCCCATCGACGACGGGCAGGCGGGTGCCCTTCATCCGAGGTCATCCGTGAGGACGCCGGCACGCAAGAAGCCGTGGTACGCGCCGAGCGCGTTGATCGAAGGGGCCACCGTGATCAGCGGCTTCTCGCCGACGACGAGTGGCCACGGGCACGTGACGTCCCAATGCTCGGTCTCTTCAGCGTTCGATGGGTGCGAGTCGATGCAGAAGTGCGTCGACCCTCCGCCACGCATCGGCAACACGACCTCGATCGGCGGGCGTAGCTGTGCGACGTGGTCGAGGTAGTGACGCGACAGGTACACGCGCCAACCCTCCGGTGTCGGGAAACACCCGCCCGGCGTCCAGTCCTCGCGCTCCGGCATCTCGTCGAACCACACACATTCGAACGGCATCAGAGACCGCCGGCGCCGCGGGTCACTCCCGCGCCGCTGGCTAAAGCTGCACTGCCGCCGCCACCGGAGCCGGGCACCGCGACGTGACCGGTCGCGGCGCCACTACCGCCACTACCGCTGCCTCCGGTGCTGATGACGGCTCCCGTGGTTGGTCGCGGTGGTTCCGGGTCGACGGACGGCTCGTTGCTCGAGGTCTTCGCCAACAACCCGACGAGACCGCTGAGCGCGCCGACGACGAGACGGTCGAGCTGATCGGGGATGGCCGTGTGGGTCGCGGCGAGCAACACCATCGCGGTGACGCCGACCACGACAACGCTCGCGAGCGTGAACACGACGGTGCGAATGGTGAGACGGTCAGTGCTCATTTGCAGTACCCCTTTCCGTCGCCGCCGTTCGGACACGGGACCGCGGCGGGCACGTGGGAATAGAAGTCGGCGCGGCCCTGCTCGGAGCAGTCGCGCAGCTTGTTGGTTTCGACCGCCGCCTCTTCTGCGACGCGGCGCTCCGCAGCAATGAAGCGGTCGATCTTGGCGCGGTCGGCTTCCGGTGGCGGCTGCTCGCCGTAGACCTGATTGACGAACTCGCGGGCCTGTTTCTCCGCCGCGTTCGCGAGAGTGCTGATCGCGGTGACCGCCGCGTTGTAGTCCTGGCCGCACACGTTGACCTGGGCCTCGGTGCGCGTCGCCTTGATCTCGTCGACCGCGGCCTGGAGCCGTCGGTTCGTGCGTCGCAGCTCGCGCTGCCCGGCACGAAGCTCGGCGTTCTGGCCTTCGATCTTCGAGTCGTTCGCGCTGAGCGACTTGTTCGAGTAGCAGTTGCCACCGCCGACACTGGCCGCGACGACCAGCATCACCACGAAGATCGCCTTCAACCACTTCAGGAGGCCGCGAAACAGGCGCGACAACTGCAACGGCTCCCACACCCTTTCGCCCGGACGGGGTGGGTCGTACAGGGCGACGCCACGTGGTCGCTTGAACGGGTTCAGCTTCATCGATTGGTCTCCTTTGTTGCGCCCCGCCGGCCGTGCCGGCATTCCTCCAACTGGCGTTGCAGCTCGTGCTTCTCGAGCACCCACGCCGCCCGCTCCGACAACAGCTCGGCCTTGTCAGCCCGCAAGTTCTCGTTGACGGTTTTCAGTTCGTCGAAGCGAAGCGAACGAACATCGACGACCGTTTCGTTCGCCGCGACACGCGACGTGAGCGACGTAACCCACCGTGCGGACCGGGCGGCGATGAGCGCGACCACGATCGACGCCACCGCGGCGATGGCGCCGGTCCAACCCCCGCTGATGTCGGCCAACACGGGCTACTCCTCATCGGCCGACGTCGGTGGTAACGGCGGCGGCGGCCCGAGGATCTGGTGAACCCCGTCCTTGATCGCGTCGACCTTCGCGGCCTGCGGCTCCACGATGTACTTGTTCACGCGGAGCAACGCCGAAGCGGCGAGACCGAGCGCGACGACACTGAACGCCAGCGCGGCGAAACTGATCCACCGCGCCGCCGACGTGTACGGCGCCGCCGCCACGAATGTGGTGACCGTCGCGAGCAGCCCCCCCAGTACCTTCAGGTGCGCGACCAACGTCTACGCCACCCCGCGATGCGAGAACACCTTCTCGAACAGCGGCATCGTCACCTTGAACGCTTCACCCCACGGCCGCTCCTTGGTCGCCTTCGACATGTCGGTCACCGCGGCGCCGCCCTCGACGACCTGCGCGAGTCGATCGACGTTCGGGAAGGTCTTGCGCCACGGACCGACCGACACGACCTGGCGGCCGTCGACCACCAACGGCTTGTCGTCGGCGCCGAAGACGGCGAACTCGGCCGGGTCGTAGCCGACGAGAAAAACGCCGCCCTTGTACTGCACGCAACGAGGAAGCATGGAGATCTCCGATAGGTCGAGGGACAGGGTTTCTGCGGAAACAGGAGCGGCCGCGGCCGTGTAATTCGGTCGGCCGGCGCCGATCACGACTCCGGCGATGCGACGGTTTTTCCTGAACACGCCGCCGCCGTTGTCCTGCGAGCCGTGATCGTCAGGCGACGTGTTGAACTCGATCGCCGGCACGCGGCCGTTCTTCGGCCGGCCCGTCGCAATGCCGGTGTGATCCGGGGTTGGCCACGGGCCGTTGCGGCCGGTCAGGTGGTAATAGATCACGTCGCCTGCGCGGATGTCGGCGGGTTCGATCCACTGCCGGGCACGCTTGAAGGCCGCCGAGTTCGTCCGCGTCGACGCGGTATTCGCGCCCGGTGGTAGCGAGACGGCGCACCGCTTGAACACGGCGACCTCGCCCGTGCAGCACCAGTAGGAGCCGTTCGGGTGCCCGGCCTCGGCGGCGAACTTCGTGTGGTTCGCGCCGGGACCAGTGTGCCCGGTGAACAGGCAGCGGCCGCGGGCGTCGCGCGGGCACTCCGTGTAGCCGATCTCTGAATCGAGCGCAGCCATGAACTCTCGCAGCGTCCCGGTAGGCATGGATTACTCCCTTTGACGCGGCGGACCGTCGAGACGACGACGGTTAGTTAGTTCGACAGCCAGTGCGCGGTGAGCATCCCGAGCGTGTTGAGCGTGCTGCCGGAGTCCTGTTTGATGAGGAATTCGATGTAGTCGCCGACCGCGAAGGCGCGCACGACGGTGACTTGGAACATGGAGTTGCCGTTGCCGTCGGGCGACTGCTCGGTGTTCGCAACGATGTTGTTGCCGTTAATGCGAATCGTGCCCTGCCGGCTGCCGGTGGAGTTCGCAGGGAACTCGACGGCGCACACGATCAGGTACACGCCGGCGGTGTTGATGGTGCACCGGTTGATGTTCGACGACGTTGAGTGCATGCCGTCGTTGTCGAACTCCTCCGACGAGAACTGACAGGCCGTGAGCGTCGCCGTCGGGATGTTGTCGAAGTCGTTGTTGAGCCGACACTTCGGGGGCGCGTAGAGGAAGTTGAGGTTGTCGCGCACGTCGACGTTGAGTTGCGCGGCGGTGAGGATCGCCGACGCCCACGTCCTCGGAGAAGTCCAGCCCATGTCAGTACCCCAAGACGGATGCGCCGCCCAGCGAAGAAGTGTCGAGAACGAAATACGAGGTGAGGTCGGCGGGGGACAGTTGGAACTCGGTCGACCATTCAGTGCCCGCGATGGTGTGCGTGATGCCCTCGATGTGCTCGTCGATCGACACGGGCGACGCGGTGCCGGGCGGCTGCTGCGTCGTCGTGACGCGGTCACCGATCGCGAGGCCGAGCATCAGCGGAAACAACGTCGCTTCGACGCCGTACGGGGTCAGCGTGATCTTCGAGTAACGGAACGGCGGGTCCTTCGCGCGGTTGACGACCCACTGCGCGTGGTCGCGTGCCTCCGAGTCGCGTTGGAACAGCAGCCCGGTCTTGTTGTAGCCGCGACGGAAGTACTTCCCGATCGATGTCGTGTCTTTGTAACGCTGCGCGACGCCGCCGGCACGAGACACGATCGCGTCGTTCTTGATGGCATCGACCGCGAAATCCGGTTCGATCTCGTCGTAGTTCACGCCCGCCGCCTGGTCCGAGAACGTCGCGACCGGCGACGTGTACGGCGACCGCAGCAGCGCCTGCCGGTCACGGAACCGCACCTGCCCGGCCGGCGTGACGAACACTGCGCCGTTCTCGGTTTCGGCGATGGCCTTCAACGCGTCGAGCGCGGACCCCGAAAAAGCGGCTGGCTGCATCGTCGAGATCCCCGGCGAAATGTTCCTGTCCGCGGCCGACCAGCCGGCCGCGTCGAGGATTCGGTTGACTCGCGCGCCGGTATCGTCGCCTGCCCACCCAGTGCCGAAGGCGATGAGGCCATGCACGATGGCGTCGGTCGACGACAACGCCGTGTTGTACAACGCGCCGTTCGCGACCGAACCAGCCAAGCCGAACCGGACGCCGGTGCCGGCACCGACATGCCGGTGGCCGAACGCGATGATCGTCGGCGACGTCGGGAAGACCGGTGAACCCGCGGCGGCACCCGCGCCGGCGAGCCCGTCGACATACAGCACCATCGATGTCGCCGACGCGCACACCAGCATGATGTGGTGCGGCTTGCCGTCAGCGATCGGCCGCCACGAATACACCGAGCGGGTCTGACCCGCGGACGTCATGAACGCGCCGACGTAGCCACCAACCCCGGTCCCGAAGCTGCCGGCGCCGCCCAAGTCGTCGATGACCTCGATCGTGACCCCGTAGCCGTTGGTCGTCGTGTCGCGTAGCTGAAAGATGTAGCGCCGCATCGCCGTCGTCGAGGGATCGGGATCAATCGTCTCGTCGATCTGCACCACGCACTCGACCGTGAACGGATACGCCGTGATCGGCCCGCCAGCAATCGACGCGTACTTGCCGCGCTGATCCTCGGCGTGAGCGAAATACGTGCCTGCCATCGACGAGCCCGACACGAGCGACGACGACGTGGGCCTTCCCTCATACGCACCGTCGAAGGTGCCGGCCACATCGACCATCGAATTGTCTGACGCCGACGAGTCCGACAGGGGCCACCACGCCACCGGCGCGCTGGTTCGCATCTCGATCTCGAGCGCCGAGCCGGCCAGCGGCGCCGCCGCAAGCGCGATAAACGCGTCAGTTGCTTTGAGACTCACGGCGCCTTCGAACGGATAGTTGCTGGACTGTGGCCAGTCCTCGACATAGCCGTTGAAGAGGTCATAAACGACCGCCGCCCACGTCGCGCGCACACGGATGCGTCGCATCGGCAACACGTTCGGCGAATACGGCGACGCCGCGTTGTTCGGGTTAAACCGGCCATCGCTGTTATCGAGAACCAGATCGAGCGTGCCGGCCTCGAACGCATCGAGTTCCCGTTGGCGGTGCGCGCCGTTGACCCTCATGGACTTCACGAACGCTGAAACGTCTGTCCATGTCGGCACAGCGGCGCCCGGCAACGTCGCGAAAGCGACCTCCGTTGTCACAGTCGGAAAACCAGCCATCGATTAGCTCAGCTTCAGTGTCGAATTCCGCGCCAGCTTCTTCAGCAGCTCGGAGTGGATGTGGTCGACCAGGAGCGCGGCGAGCTGGCGTTCGCCGCCTGTCGCGTACACCGTCCCCGGCAATGTCAGGAAGACGTTGACACCGCCACCCGACGCAACCGCCGCGTTCGCAAAACCGGCTGCGCCGCCGCCGTTGGCCATCAGCTGCATTCCGAACCGCTGTGCGACGTCCTCAAGAATCGCTGTCGAGCGGGACCGCTTCGACGGCGACAAGGGGATGTAAGCCTCCCCGCCGGTTTCAGGTTCAGCCCACACACGCCACTCGCCAGGCCGCGCGATCTGCGCGACATGGTTCTCGCCGCCGCTCGCATACGCGGTCACCGTCGGGAACACCGCGCCGTCCGCGATCATCGACGCGACCGCAGGGCCGACACGATGAATGTTGACGGTCAGGTCGAGCCGGTTCTTCAGGTTGTTGAGGAAGTCCTGCCAATCCTTCTTGGCGTTCGCGGTCTGCAGATTCGCCGAGATCTCCGTGAACTTCGACGCCGGAATCGAATCGAGCTGCGCCTTGTACACCGCGATCTCCGCAGCATTGAGACCGAGCGCCTTCAGCTTGTCGAGCAGCGCGTTCTTCTCGGTGTTCCACTGCGCGGTGAGCTGTCCTGCCGACGCGCCCGCCTGCGCCATCGCCTGAATGTGCGACGTTGACGCCGTGATGACCGAATCGATCGCCTCACGATTCCGTCGTCCCGCATCGGAGTTGATGTCGAGTGTCACCCCGTGCTGCTTCACCGACGCCGTGACAGCTTCGAGGGCATCGCGGAAACGGATGTCGGCCGTTTCCGCGGAAACGTTGACACCGATGAACCGATCGAATGCGTCCGACAACGACGACAGCGCCGCCTTCGCCGCGTCCGCTGGGTCGACGATCTCGCCGGCGGCTTCGCCAAGCCCGGCGACGTCCGGCGCGGCGTCGCTTGCCGCGTCGCCAGCGTTCTTGGCGCCGCCCGCCGCATCGTCCGACTTCTCGCCGAAGAGGTCCATAGCGAAGCCGGCGACGCCGAGCACCTGGCCGACCCCCGGAATCGCCCGAGCCGCGACGTCGAACACGTTCTCGAGGCCGCCAACCTTGTTCGCGAGCTTGTCGACATTCTCGATCACGACGGTGGTGGAGGTCGCGTACTTCGTTAACAGAGGAATGAGGCCTGACCCCAGCTCGCGCTCCAGGCCGCCGAACGCCTGGCCGAGTTCGTATTGCGCCTTCTTGTACTCGGCCGCCTTCTTAAGATCAGCGTCGGTGAGGATCTCGTGGTGGCGCGAGGCCGCGGCCCACACGCCATCAATCTCGCCCCGCGTTTTCGACAGAATCGGGAGCAGCGAAGCGCCCGCCTTACCGAAAGCGGCGAAGGCGATGCCAGCCTTCTTTGCCGGATCGTCGGTGCGGTTATACGCCTCGGAAACGTTCAGCAGAGTGCCGGTCAGGTTCGTGGTGCCGTCAGCGTTCTTCTCGACTTCGATGCCTGCCGCGTGAAGCTTGTCCTTGTGCTTCTCGACGTTGATGCCCAGTTTGAAAACGGCAGACGACATCGTGTCGGCTGCGACGCCGTACCGGTTTCCGAGCGCAACGAACCTCGAGGCTTCCTCAGCTCCAGCCCCGGACACGCGCGCGAACTGCTTGACCTCACCAGCCAACGATTGGAACTTGGCGATGCCCGACACGGCCATCTTCTCGATGCCTACGGCGATCGCACCCACAGCTGCACCGGCAGCGACCGCTGGGACCGGAATGGCGCCGAGCCCGCCCACCATGCCGTTCAGCGTCGACGACGCCTTTTGGCCGATCGGGCCGAACGAATCGAGCTTGCCCGTCACCTTCGACAATGCTGAATGGGCCTTGTCGCCGGCGACACCGAACTTGCCGAGAGACGATTCCGCTTCGGAGATCGCCTTCTTGCCCGATGAGGCGTCACCGATGATTCGCCACGTGAGCTTGCGTTCGCTGGCCATCAGCCCTCCTCGTCGTCGTTTGGCACCATCAGCGCCTCGACGGCGCGGAGGTAGTTGAGGTAGGCGTCGATCTCGCCGTCCGTGAGAAGGTCGAGGTCAGGCGGGTGAATCCCGAAGATGTGGCTGAGCGCCGGCAGCCACGGCCTTAGCTGCCGGCGTCGCCTGGGGGGATCGGATCGCCACCTGCGGCCGACAGCGAGGCCAACGTGACCTTGCTCGCGACCTCTTCGAATTCGAGCGCCGCGTTGTCGCGTCGCAAACGCATCCACAGCAAGGCGGCGACGGTGTACGGATCGAGCTTCTGCAACGAGTCCAACACGTCACGCGCGAACAGCCCGGCTTGTTGCTGCAGCGCGCGCCACTCCAGCGCGTCGATGTCCGAAAGGTCGATCGTGTACAGCGCGCCTTCGAAGGGCACTTCCACCGTGGGCAACTCGAGCGTCGTCATCAGTCAGGGAACGCCTTTCGCATGAGAGTGTCGAACAGCTCGCCGAGTTGCTGTTCCATGTGATCGCGACCGGTACGGATCGCGGGGAACAGCGAGTAGCCGGCGTTCGCGCCGGAGCCGCGCCAGGGCTGAAACTGTTGCGTGGTCGGGCTGCGCCGGCCGCCGAACTCCGCGCCCATCGAGTACGGATGCGCGCTGTCGCCCATCGCGACCGATGCGCCGGACTGTTGTGCCAGCGCGCGCACCGTCGACGCAACCTTTGGTGCGACGCCGCCGCGAGCCGCGAACGAGGCGCGCGCGTCGGTGGCGACCTTGTCGGCGATCTCCTTGTAGCCGACCTTCAGTGCCCGCGGTAGCTCGGCGTCCACCGCCTTGAGCGCGGCGCGACATTCCTTGGCGCCCTCAATGCGAACCCCGAGCGTGTTCGCCATCTACGAGACGGTGTCGGTCGACTGGTAGATCGCGGTGATCGCGGCACCAGCGCCCGCACCCGAGTCCAGGCACACGAACGGCAACGGCTGTTGCGACATGCCGACTTCGGCCTTCGGCGTTTCGCCGTCGAAGCGGACGTTGCACGTCACCTGCAACAGGTAATGCACGGCGCCACCAGCGATGCCGCCGTCGAACTGCAGGACGAGCGCGGCCTCGGTGCCGTTGACGAAGCGGTTGTACGCAGTGAGGTCATCGAAGTCGGCATCGATCATCCCCGAGTACTTCCGCCAGTCGGCCTGCAATGGTTGCTTCGCCAACGCGGAACCGAGAAAGTGCCGTGACGTGGCGAGGCCGTTGTCGCCCTTCACCGTGCATTCCCGCGCGTTCACCGCAGAGCCCCCAACGGTGAGCGTCGCCTGCGTGAACACGAGCAAACCCAGGTTCGCCGGATACGACGCTGTCGCAAGCCCCGTGGCGGTCGCTTCATCGTTGCCGTCGATAGACACCTTCAGTCGGCCGATCTCGCCGACCTTGCCGCCCAACTCCCAGCTCGTGATCTTGCAGCCGGGATACGTGAACGGCCGCACCGTTCCGCCCGAATCGACGACGCCCTTCTGAATCGTCAGGCCAGTCGGCAACGCTGCCGGGGTGAACGTCTGCGTCGTCACACCCGAAACCGGCGCTCCCAGAGCGACGCCGCCGAACATGTGCTTCAGCCACAAGCCCATCGACTTGTTCGCCAACTCCATCTCGATGTCGCCATCGACCGTGCGACGCCCGGGCGCCCACCGGTCCGAGCGACCGACGAGCTTGCCGGAGCGGATCGCCTTCGACTCGATGCGCTCGACGTGCAATGCGAGCGACTCGCTGACGAACTCATAGAACCGCGACACCGTGACCGGCGTGCCGTACGTCGACTCTTCGGCGATGCCGAGTTGGTCGTCTACCTGTGTCGCCATGACTAGCTCGCTTTCTTCGAGGACTTGGCCGTCTTCGCGGGCGCGTCGCCGCGCCACGCGTCGGTCTGCTCGAGCAGCCCCGCACCAATTTCTGCGGAAACGTCGACGGTCTCGTCGCGCTCGACGATCTGGCCGGTCGACGCAATCTCGACGGCGTCCAGCGGCCCGATGTAGGTCACTTCCATTTGTGCAGCTCCTTTTGAACGAAGGTCAGATACGGGCGATGACGCCGATGTCGCATTCGAAGAACGCGCCCCGGCCGTTGTCCGTGTAAAACGGTTTGAGGTCGGCGCGCACCAGTTCGCAGACCACCATGCCGACGCCTGGGATTGAGCCGGGCGTGATCGTGGCGTCCGGGTGCTCGCGCAACCACTGCTCGACGACGCCGAGCATGGCGGCGACGCGGCGCTCCACCTTTTCCGCTTCGGCGCCTGGTTCCATGACATGCAGGTCCAGCTCGAGGCGATAGCGCTCTTCGCGTTGGCGGTTACCGATCGACGCGAACGACTCGTCGTCGGACGTCGTGCCGCCGATCCACAGCTGCTCGCGCTCGAAACGCTTCCCGGGATGCGACCACCGAATGTTCACACCGTGCAGCTCCGAGCCCGTGTCGGCGGCGACCTCCGTCAGCCCGGTCAAGATCGCGTCTTTCACCGCGATGATCGTCGTTGTGGCGTGCGTCACGCGAACACCGGCCGATCGTGGATGTGCCGGCGATAGACGGCGTCGACATCGGGCACACCGGTCTCGCTCCCACCTTTGCCCGCCGTCGTCAGCGAGAACGTGCCGCCATCACCCGACGAAAACGACGTCGCTCGGTCCGGGATCCCGGAGTTCTCGGCGAACAAGCGATTCTGAATGCGGATCAGCGCGGCGCGGCGAATGTCGGAGGTCGGCTGGTCGTAGCCGTGCGAGTAGGCGATGTCGACGTCAACGTCGCACGATCCGAACAGGCCACCCGTCTTGCGGGTGAGGAGGCCCCACCCGTTCGCACCGAAGCCGCGCAGGTCGGCGAGTTCGTCTTCGCCGTACGCGACGCCGTCGATGCTGAGCGAGAACACCTCGCGGATCCGCACGTCGGGCAACACCAGGTGGCGTCGCACGCGGCCCGAGAACTGGAAGCGGCGATACCGCTCAACCCACGCGACCTTGGTGATCGCCTCGCACTCGTCCTCGACCTCCGCGCGCGCTTCGGCGAGCTGCGGCGTCGTGTACTTCGAGGTGCTGGCAAGGGCCGTGTCGGATGCCCGCGCAGCGGCGAGCGTGAAGTAAAACGCGCCGACAACCTCGACCTGCGTTTCCAACGTCATGACGTAGCCGTTCAGCGTGGCCGTCCAGAGCGCCGTGAGGCGATCAACGCGGCCGGAGTGCGCCGGTAGGAGCGTGAACTCGTAGCGGCCGTCAGCGGCCGCCCCAGCCTGCGTAGCCGTGCCCGCGGGCACAAGCACGTCGCCGTTGTCGCGCACAACTTCGATCGTGACGTCGACCGTTGAATCGAGCGGTTGTTCGTCGACGAAGAACGTCGCACCGATGGTGGACGCGGATCCTTTGAGGACTCTGTCCACGTGATGCCTCCCTTACTGAACCTCGATACGACCCGCCATCGCGGCGCCGCCAACCTCAACTGCGATCGCCGACCCAGCCCCGCCGATCTCGATCGACGCGCCGTCGACGCCGCCGATCTCGACACCGAGCAGCCGATTCAGAATCCGGATCAACATGCCGACCGCTTCGTCCGACGTCGCGCCGACAGGCATCAGCACCACCGCGCCCGGCACTACGACCGGGACGCCGGCGAACTCATCGCTCGCGGCGTCCGCGGGCGCGATGTGTAGCGCCGCGGGTACGAGCAGTGCGTCGCCGTGCTGCTCTTCGCTGGTCACGCCGGGCACATCGATGAACACCGGACCCGGCGTGACGAGCACCTGGCCGAGCTGCTCGGCCGACTCGACGCCGACCACGCTGATATCGACCGCGCCGGTTGTGAGCGCCGCGACGCCGGCGTGCTCGTCCGACGTGGCGCCGACCGTGACGACGGTGACGACGCCGGGTGACACGACCGGTGTACCGGCTTGCTCGTCGGAACCGCCGCCGGTGACGACGAGCGTCACCGAACCAGGCGCAAGCGTCGGTTCGCCCGCCATCTCGGACGAGTCGGCGCCGTCGACGCCGACTGTCGCCGCGCCCGGCTCGAGCGTCGGCGTTCCAGTCGCCTCGTCGCTCGCGACGCCCACCGGGTACACCAGGAGCACCGAGATCTCGACCACCGGGTCGCCTTCCAACTCCGACGACGCCACACCATCGGGCAACACGAGCTGCGTGGCCAACACGACCGGCACGCCGGCCGACTCGGCCGACTCCACTGCAGACGGTGCAACAACGACGCTGCCGGGATCGACCGTCGGCGTCCCTTCACGCTCATCGACGTCGGCTGCGTCCGGGCTCACCGTGACGGCTCCGGCCGTGACCGCCGGGGTGCCGTCCGTTTCTGACGACACACCACCATCGGGGACGACGGTCACCGAACCGGGACTCACGACCGGTGTGCCTTCGGCCTCATCGGTCGCGGCTGCCGTCGCAGCGACCGTGACCGCGCCAGGCGCGACGCCGGGGCTGCCGTCCGCTTCGCTCGTGTCGGCACCGGTCGGTGCGACCGTGACCGCTCCGGGACTCACCGAGGGTGTGCCCTCAGCTTCCTCGAGGCGGGCCGAACCGGGCGCTACGACGACAGCACCGGGCGCCACAGTGGGCGTCCCTTCGCGTTCGTCGACGGTCGCCGCGGACGGGCTCACCGTGACGGCTCCGCGCGTGACCACCGGTACACCTTCGGCCTCGGTCGACACACCGCCGCCCGGGGTCAACGTCACCGCGCCCGGGGCCAGCACCGGCGCTCCGACCGTCTCGTTCGAACCCACACCGCCCGGCGCAACCGTGACCGCGCCCCGTGCCACCGTCGGCGTGCCGGCGCTTTCCGCAGAAACACCACCGGAAGGTACGACCGTGACCGCGCCACGCGTCAGCGTCGCCGCACCCTCAGCCTCGCTGGACACGGCGCCCACGGGGACGAGAGCCACCGCGCCAGGGGCCACCGTCGGCGAGCCCGCAGCCTCACACGACACCGCGCCGGCCGGCCCGGTGATCGTCTGCGTGAGAACCGTCCACGTCCACGACACGCTGCCGTTGCCGCTCTTAAACCCGCGGGTGTGCGTGACGGACGTACAGGACGTCGCGTCGGCCGCGTTCGAACCGCCACCACCACCGCCACCGGACTCGGCGCCGATCGCATTGTTCGCGCCGCCGCCACCACCACCGCCGTAGTAGCCGGCGCCGCCGCCGCCACCGCCAGCGGTCGATGCGCCGCCGGCGCCACCGGCCAACGCGCCACCGTTCGAGCCCGCCACGGTGCCCGCGCCACCTGTGCCGCCGCCACCTGTGCCGCCGCCGTTACCACCAGAACCCGTCGTGCCCGACGCGCCAGATGTGCCCGCGGCGCCGCCCTTCACGCCAGTGCCCGTCGTGGTCTGACCGCCGTCACCGCCGATAGAACCCGACACGGCGCCACCACCCGCGCCACCGCCGCCGCCACCACCGGCGACAACATCGAAAATCAGCCCGCCGCCCAACGCCCGATAGGTGCGCGCGATATAGGAATACCCGCCGCCGCCCGCGCCCGCAGTCGTGCCGGCGCCGCCAGCACCACCACCGGCTGCACCGCCAGTCGTCGACGGAGCGTCAGCGCCGGCGCCACCGACGATCACCGTGATCAGATCGCCGGGTTCCACATCAATCGTGGCCTGCACACGGCCACCCAACCCACCGGGCCGCGCCGTGCCACTACTAGCGCCACCAGCGCCGCCCGCGGCGGCCTGCACGTCGACCGTGATCGACGCCACACCGGGCGGCACGACGATCTGCTGCAGGCCAGGCGTCGTGTCCGAGAACGGCGTGTTCGAGTCGCCATCCAACAGGTACGTGATCGTCACGCCCGCCGTCGCACCCGTAGCCGCCGACGCAGAGAACACCGTCGAATCGTTGAACCCGGAACCGCCGCCGCCGCCACCGGCGCCGCTGCTGCCCGAACTCGCTCCGCTTCCGGAACCGCCGCCGTAGTAGCCGCCGCCGCCGCCGCCGCCGCCCGCCGCGAGCGGGTACACGGCCGCGGTGCCGCCATGCATCGAAGCACCGGCACGTCCCCTAGCGCCGCCCGACGGGGCTGCGCCGCCCGCCGACGTGGTAGCGCCGCCGCCGCCGGTGTTCGCCGTGCTCGACGCCGCTGCGCCCGCGGTGCCGTTGTTGTTCCCGCCCGCGCCCGCGCCTCCGGTCATGCCCGTTTGCGCCGATGAGCCTTTGGCGCCGCCGCCGCCGCCGCCCGCCGCGATCGCGATGAGCGTCGCGCCGACGTAGAGCGCGGAGCGGCCGCCGCCGCCCCCGCCGCCGCCGACCGATGCACCGGCACCTAAAGCGCCCGCCGCGCCGCCGCCCATACCACCCACGCCGGCAGCGCCCGAAGCCGCGGCGCCACCCGCGGTGCCGTCGCCGCCGACGAGACCCGACAAGACCTGTCCGGGCGAGATTGGCACGGTGAATGTTGCTTGCCCGCCGTTAGCGCCTGCGCCGCCGCTATTGCCTCCAGCGCCGCCCTTGCCGCCGGTGAGTGTCACCGTGGCGAACCGGGCCGTCGCGGGCGCTACAGAGGCCCACGCGCCGGGCGTCGTGGTCGAGTAGTCGCCGGTCGAGGCGGCGGCGAGATACGTGATCTCGATGCCCTTGTCCGCCGCGGCGGCATACGTCACGTTCAGCGGGACGCCGGACGCATACGACGAACCGGCGCCGCCGCCCGCTCCGACCTTTGCCGTGTCGCCGCCTGCGCCACCGCCACCGCCGCCATACCCGCCGCCGCCGCCGCCGCCGCCGCCGCCATAGGTCGAGACCGTGGAGCCGTTGCCGCCTGCGCCGCCTACCAACGAGCCGCCCGCCGTGCCGGATACACCGGCCCCGGTCGCGACGCCGCCCGCGCCACCGGCGCCCGCCGCGGTGCCACCTACGCCGCCCAACGCGGGACCGGTCCCCGACAACGCCGCTCCGCCGGTTTCGCCGGTCGTACCGCCGCCGGTCGCGCCGCCGCCGGCCCCGGCGTCGTTGACGCTTGAGTAGCCGCCGCCGCCGCCCCCGCCGGCCGCGATGAGAACGGTCGTCGCGTTGAGGGTGAGATCGGACCGGCCGCCGCCGCCGCCGCCGGAGTCCGCTGCGGCGTTGCCCGCGTTGCCGCCCGCCGCTCCGCCGTTTGATCCGGCGGTGCCGCCGCCCGACGTAGACGACGTGCCGTTCCCGCCGTCGCCACCGATGGTCCCGGCGAGCGTGTCGCCCGGCGTGACCGGAATGACGGCGACGACGGACGCTCCGTAGCCTCCTCGGCCGCCGCCCGAGGCAAACGGGTAGCCGCCACCGGAGTCGCCGCCCTTGCCTCCGGTGAGGCGAACCACCGCGTATGCCTTGCCCGCGGGCACGGTGTCGGAGAACGTGCCGGTGGTGTACTTCGTGAAGTCAGCCACGCGGCACGCCTCCTACTGAGTTACAGCTTGAACCAGCGACGGGCGAACGTATTGTCGACCGTCACGTTGATGTCACCGCCGTTGGGAATGACCGGCAGGCCGGTCGCCGAAACGATCAGCTCGATGAGCGGCGACGTGGCCGCGGAGCCGGTGTCCTTGTAGGACACCATCGCCTCGGACGGATCGCCGGTCACCGCGGTGAACGTGAAGTCGGCCGAGTCCGCGACACCGCCGATCGCGCCATCCACGACGGTCTTCGACGCCAAGTTGCCGGACGTCGCGACGCGGCCACCGCCGGGAATGTCGGAGAGGAACGTGGCGCCGCTGATCTTCACGCAGTAGCCGCCGGACGTCCACGCACCGTTGCCGTTGATCGCGGCGCCCGTGTCGTAGTCGGTCAGCGTGAACGTGTTGGTCGTGACACCGGCGACGGTGAACACACCGTTGATCGCGGTGTTGCCCAGCGCCCCGACGATCGACACGATGTCGCCGTTCGAGTAGCCGTGCGCGGCGATCGTGATCACGGCGGGCGACGCGTTCGTCGCCGCGGTGATCAGCTTCGCGTAGTCATCGAGGTCGACGAGAACAACCTTGATGTTGTCGGTGTCCCAGTCGATCGACCCGTCGAGGAAGCCTTTGCGGCCGTACTCGTACAGCTTGTTGGTCGCCACCATTTAGGCGTCACCCTCTCCTGCGTCGGGCTCGCCGGCGCTCTCGTCGGACGCCGTGTGATCGAGCACCAGGTGCTGCATCAGCGCGGCCTTCTCCGGGTCGGTCATCGTGGCGGTGATCCGCTCGGCGCGGGCCTCGTGCGCCTTGCGGTCGTACGCCGCGGTCACCGCCACCTGGCGGTCACGGAGCGCGGCGCGCTCGTTCGACAAGTCGATGATCAACTGGTCGAGTTCCTCGAGCGACAGATCGTCGTACTCGTTGGTCTTCGCTTTGCGCTTCGCCATCACGCATCACCACCCTCGGGCTTGGGTGCGGCGGCCTTTTTCGCCGCCGCCTTTTTCGCTGCCGCCTTCTTGGCGCGCGGGGACTTCGCCCGCGGCGACTTGGCGCGCGTCGCCCGACCCTTGTTGCCGGCCGGCGCCGCCTCCTTGTCGGCACCAGGAGGCGCCTCCTTGTTGCCTTCCGGCTCGGCTTCCTTCGCCGGCTTCGCGGGCCGGGCCTTGATGCCCAGGCGGTGCGCTTCGGAGACCGGAATCTCGTCGCCGGGAAGGCCGAGCAGAAATGCTGCGGCCGGGTCGCCGTCCTCGACGACTTCGCTCTTGTCGGCGGTGAGCCAGAGCTTTCGCTCGAGCTTCACCAGCGGCTCGTTGGTGCGCCTCTTGAGGAAGCTGACCGGGCTCACGACGCGAGCTCCACGTACTCGACGACCACGACGAACACACCGGCGGTGAGCGCGGCGACGGCGACCGTTGCCACGATCGACCGTGCGACCGTCGTGAGGATCGGCGCGGTCGTCGCGCCGAAGTCGAGGCGCTTCGCGCCAGCACTCGACCAGGGTGCGCCGCTGACAACGTCAGCAGCGTTGATGTCGGCGGCGCCTTCGACCTTGACGGCCAAAGTGGCCGCGCCACCGGACGTGACCGGCGTGGTCACCTTGGCGTAGGCGTCGACGACGATGGCCCCCGCGGGAATCTGGTCGCCGCGCAACGTGATCGCGCCCACGGCACCGCCGTCGACGGCGAAGTCGTACACGCCGACCGCGGTCTTGCGGCGACCGCCGCCAAGGCCGGTGCCGACTTGAGCTGTTCCTTCGATTACTCCCATGCAAATCTCGCTTTCTAAACCGGTTGTGTTCGACGGGCCGGGCGTCCCATGCCAGACGGCGCGGCCCGTCGAACGAACGGAAGGAACTACAGGCCGGTGACCGTGCAGAACGCGGCCGGGCGGTACCAGACAGCGGCGACACGGATGTCGGCGCGGAGGGCCTGCTCGCCCTTGATGAACTGGTCGTTGACCATGCCGACCTTCACGTTGATGCCTCGACGAATGTCGAGTTCCGAGAAGTTCGTGAAGTCACCGACGTCGGCGATGCCCTGCGAGACCTGCTTCTTCACGACCGGGTAACCCCAGATCGTGTCCGGGCCGGCTTCCGAGGGCGAACCCCAGATGTAGATGCCGTCCGCGGTGCGGAGCAGACGAACGCCTTGCCAGTCCAGCGAGTGGACAACGACGTGCGAGACGATCGCCTGGCCGGTCGTCTCGACCTTCGTGACCGCCTTGTAGATCGCGTCGGGCACCGGGTCGCCACCCTTGGCCTGGGTCTGAATGCCGACCACGTTCTCGACGCCGCGGAGGTTCGGCGTGGTGCCGTTGCCGATGATGAGCTGACCATCGAGGCGCTGGCGCACCATGAACGGCAGCCGGTTGTTGAGGTACGCCTCCGAGCGCGGCTCGTCCTCGAGCTGCTCGTCGGTGACCGGGATCCAGATGCCGATCTTCTCGACGGGCGCCGTCTTCTCGCTCAGCTCGAGCGCGGCCTCCGGATACGTGCCGCCCTCGTCGGTCTCCGCGGCCGTGTTCGTGAAGGTGGTCTCCTCCATGTACTTCACCGCCGACTGCGTCGTCGGTACCGACGGCAGGATGTCGGTGACCATCACCCGACGCTGCGCGCTCAACACGAAGCGCGGGCCCCGCGTCACTTCCGGCTCCCAGCCGTTGCCGGTCTCGAAGAGCGCCTTCACATCGAAGTCGATCTCGATCTCGCGGCCCTTCAGTTCGCCGCCAGCCTTCGACTCGACAAACAGCTCGCCGAACGACTTCGAGTTCTTGCGACCCTTGTAGCCGTCGAGCGGTCCGTCACCGGACTCGCCGAGCATCTCGGCCAGCGCGGCCTCGTCGTTGTTCTCCATCGCCTTGACGGCCTTCACGAGAACGATCTGCTCGACCCGCTTCTCTCCGAGATCCGCGACTTCCTCGTTCAGCGTGCGGATTCGTTCGAGGACCGCGGTCTTGCCGCCCTCAATCGAGGTGACCTTGGACAGGTCGCGATCGGGCCCGGCCTCGTCGAAGATCTTCTTCAGCTCGCCGCGCTTCGCGACGAAGTGCTCGTGCGCTTCCTTCAGCTTCGGATACTTCGCGAGATCCGTGAGGTCGACCGCGTCGGCGGGCTCGTTCGGGCCTTCGCCGCCGCGGACGGCGGGCACGAAACGGCCGGTGTCCGCGTCGACCCAGAAGGCCCGAAACGCTGACACAGCGATGTACAGAAGTTCTTGCATTTGTGTTGCTCCTTGTGGTTGTTAGAGGGATGACGAGATCGAGAGCAGTTCGGCTTCGATCTCGTCGGCGGAGGTGTCGCTGGGCTCGGCCGCAAGCAGCTCGTGGAGCCGCTTCGTCGACGCGTGGAGCTGCGCAAGCTGCGCCGCTGACGCTTCGGCGATCGTCTTGCCTTTCTCGGCGCGGAGAGCCATGACTTCCGCCGCCCTGGCGGCGAGTTCGTCGACGTCGGCCAAGACCGAATCGATGTGCTCGCCGAACTTCAATCCGCTCTTCGCGGACAACGTGCGCGTGCCGACGCCGGCACCACGCAAAACCGGGCTCGACTCGGTGACGTCGACACCAGGTGAGCCGTTCTTGAGTGGCTGCAGAAACCGGACGTGCTCGCCCTCGAACTCGCCGAGCTTCCAACCACCCTCGATCAGATAGAACCCGTACGAGTACTCCTGCACGGCGGGCGGATTCTCGAGGTCGAACTTGATGGCGCTGTGCCAGTCCCTCGCGGCGGGAATGTCGAGGTTGAACTTGGCGTCGACGATCGCCTCGTCGCCCTCCTCGTGGACCTCGCCCTTGCCGAGCGGGACATGCCGCGAATCGTGCGCCGGCACGATGGAGAACGTCTGCTTTCCGAAGAAACCGGGCAGCGTGACGTCGCCATCGAGGTCGACCACGTTCAGCTTCGCCATGACCCAGCTGGCGGTCCCGTCGTCACCGACGGCCTTGAACTCTGGCTTGAACAGCTTGCGCGAAATTTCCACGTGCGACGCCCTCCTGTTGAGGTCGAGTTAGGAGCCGACCGGAAGGGCGGGCTGGGTGCCGTCGCTCGGCGGTTGCAGCTGCACCGAGAACAGACCGGAGTGTTTGCCGTTAAGGATCCGAAGGTCGCCGGACGTGACGGCCTGCACTGCGGCGTCGGCATCGAAGCCGGCATCGACGAGCGACTTGATCGCGGTCGCCTGCACCTGCTGAATTTCGGCTTCGTCCTTCGTGTCGTCTTTCAGGAACGGCACGTCACGCGGGTCGTACCAGAGGCGACCTGCGCCGGGCGGCAGCGGCCGCACAAACGTTTCGAGCGCGGCGGACGCCGATCGCCAGTTCGGCCGAATGGTGCCATCCGCGAAGCGGCGCTTCGCGGCCTGGAAGTTCCCGGCGTTCAACGCTGAGCCCTGCAGGCCTTCCGAGATCTGCGCGATCACTGCGCCGACGCCGGCCGCCGCCGCGATGCGCGTTTCGCCGGCGCCCTGCGTCGATTTGAAGTCGAGTTCCTTCAGGTCGGCGCCCACCGTCGTGATGTCGGCGCCGCCACCAAGGTGGTACGTCTTGTACGCGTTGTCGACACCCTCGTGGGTGTCCTTCCACTTGTCAGCGAACGCCTCGATCGACTCGCGCGGTGTGGACTTGTCGTACTTCACGACGATGCCACCGGTCGCGCCGTGCTTGAAGTACTTGAACTTGTGATCGGTCGCGGCGCTGTCGGAACGAATCTCGCGGACCACTGGCTGCAGCCACGACATGCCCCGCCACTGCGCGTTCGGATCCGGAATCGGCGACCAGTGCACAACCTCCCTCGGGGTCAGGGTGATTGGTTCGAGGCCAGGCGGCGAGTAGATGTAGCCGACCACCCGCGCGTCGAGGTCGTAGACGTTGTCCGACTTCGACCCGGTGACGATCGTCGTCCAGTCCGGGCGCAATCGGCGGATGCGCTCACCGGCTAAGTCCTTCACCTTCGTCGCGAAGAAGTTCCCGGCGAGCGACGCATCCTGTTCCATGCGGGCCAGCAACTCGCCCGTCGTGCCGTTCGGCCAGGGCCGCTCGAGGATGCTCAGCGACGGGTTACCGAACAGGTCGCCGGGACGACCATCCGAGAACCGCTGAAACTGAAACCGGGCCTCGGAGAAGACGAGCAACCGCGCCAAGATGCACGCAAACACGATGCCGTTCGACTTGTACGCGCCCTCCACGTACGACTCGAACCCGCCGTCGAGCAGGCTTCCGCCACGAAGAAAGTCGGTCGACCGAAACGGCAGAGCCTCACCCCAGTCGCCGACCTCGCCCGCAGCCTGACGCGTAACAGTGAACGCCTTGCCGGCACCGACACGGGTGAGCTTCGCGATCGGCCTCACTCGGCCATGTCCCCGAAGAACAGCCACGCCTCAAGCGCGACCAAGACTCCCGCGACGATGAAGCCAGCGCCGGCGCCGAACCACATCGTCACGCCGGTCACAACAAGGGCCGCGGCGAGCACGAGCAGGAATCCAAAAAACAACACGTCGCGCATGCGGTCTCCTCAAGTCATCACCAGCACCGGCTCTAGCTCGGCGCTGTCGTCCGCTTCGGGCGGGTTCATGGCCATGTAGACCGCGATGGCTGCGGCGATCGCCGCGTCCATCTTCTGTTTCGTCTTGCCCTTCGACAGTCGCCAACCGCCGTTACCGCCGCGCGTTTGCACGGCGACCGCGTTGTGCATGTGCTGCGTGAATGTCGCGTCGCCGTCGTGCTCGATCAGCCCGTCAACGATGAACTGAAACAGCAGCATCGACGCCGGCACCATGCGGGCATCGGACTGCGGCACTTCCTCCATCGGAAGGCCCTCGGTCTCGAGCTGCTGCGCCGACCGTTCGAACAACGCCGGGTCATAACCGCACGCCCGCAGCCGATGGCGGCGGTGATAGGTGCGCAGCTCGTTCTCGACGTCGACGATCGGCAGCCGCCACGAATCGAGCGGCCGCTTCGTGCGCGGGTCAAAGGGCCGCGCCCAAATCTTGGCTTGCATGCGCAGCTTGCGACGCGTCGGCTTCTTCATGTCGGCGGTCGCTTCAGCGTCCTGTGTCGACCAGCCCTTGCAGTCGGGCTTGCACACATGCCACTGCGCACGGACGTGCGCGGTCGAGTCGTGCTTTGTCGCCGAGTCGGTGCCGGTGAACATGTCGATGGTCTTGCCGGCGAACTCGAACTCGCCGATGCTCAACCGCTCCCAAGTGCCCTGCCCGAGCCACGAGTCCTCACTGTCGGTCCACATGTTGAGGAAGTAGCGGCGGAACACCGCCTCGGTCTTCTTCGACAACTGGTCGACGTAGAACTCGATCTGCACGATGAACCCGAACGACGGATTCGCCGCCTCGATCACCGCCGGGTCGCGATGATCCGCACCCTCGGGCGGTTCGATCAGGAACACCAAGTAGTGCGGGTCCTCGACCTCGCCAGCAACAACCGCTTTCGCGTACGCGTACTGCTCGTAGCAAACGGTGTCTTGATCGAAGCCGGCCGTCGTGATCTGAAACACGAGCGGCTGACGGCGAGTCACCTGCGCGTTCGTCAGCACCTCCCACAAGGTGCGACCCTGCGGGCCTTCCCAGCAGTGGAGCTCGTCGCAGATGACGACGTAGATGTTCTTGCCGTCGAGGTTCGACGATTGCTTTTTCGCCGCGGCCGCCACGCGCACGACTTTCGAGCCGACCAGCGACGGACAGATGATCTCGGACTCGAACGTTTCGAGGATCAGCTTCAGCGTCGGCGACTGCTCGGCCATGATCTTCGCGGCGCCGAACACGAGGTCGGCCTGGTCGTCGCTGCCGGCCGCGCACACCACCAACGCGTCGGGCTCGACCTTGCCGTCCGGGCCCGACGGACCGAACGCGAAGTACAACGCGAGCGCGGCGGCCAACTCGGTCTTGCCGTTCTTCTTCGCGATCTCGACGAACGCCCACCGGAACATGCGCAGCCGCGTCGCCGGGTCGACGACGAACAACGCGCAGATCAGCAGCTTCTCCCACGGCAACAGACGGAACGGCTGGCCGAGCCAGCGGTCCTTGGTGTGGACCGCATGAAGCTCAATCCATCGGATCACGCCGTGGCCGGTGGTCTTGCCGCCCGCCGCGTTCGTCACGAGGTAGTCGCGCCACGTGGGCCGCGGCGCCTCAGCCGGCTTCGCCTTACGCTTCCTCGAAGTCGTCGAGGATTTCCGCGTCGATGATGCCGGCCGCGTCGCCCGTTTCGTTGTCGGCATGGTCCGCTTCCTCGCTCATCGCGTTGAGCTGCGCCGCGGTCATCGCGGCCTGCCCGACGGCGATGCCGAGCCGCTGCCGCGCGTACGGCGTCAACCCCAGCTCGGCCTCGCACTTCGCGATGACTTCCTCACGTGACTTGATCCACGCGCTGATCGGGTTCAACGTCGCCTGACCCATCGAGCCCTTCACGAACCGTTCCTTCCGGAACACCGTCATCGCGCGGCGGCGCTCGTCCTGCGCCTCGATCCAACGCGTCGCAACACCGAGCCGGTCAACCTCGATCGCCATCTTCGCGACCGGCGACGTCCAGTACGACTCCCACAACTCGATCGTGTTCTTCAGCATCCCCGGCGGCGGCGCCGGCGCAATCACCTCGACGACCGCATCGGCCCGCTTCACCAGCTCGAGCGCGGTACCGGCTTCGGCGCGCTGCGGGCGTCGATCGATCTTCGTTCCGACTGGCTTCTTCCGTGCCGGCATCAGCGCGCGCCCTTCGACGAATTGCACGACCGGCAACGCGTCACACCGGCCTCGTAAAAGCCGGCGTTCGACATCGTTCGAGTGAGCGGCGCGCCGTCCGGATGATCGGCGGTCAAGTCAACGGTCGCGCCGCAGTCAACGCACACCGGGCTCCGAGCGATGATCGCCTTCGCGATCGGCGCCGCCGCATTGCGTAACGCCTTGATTTTCGCCTTGTGGAAGGCACATCTGGACCCGTTTTCAACGTACGTCCGGCACTCAACGAAGCCCAAACAACGGCGTTTCGGCATCGAAACCGCCTCTCGCCTCACCGCGAAAAAAGGGCCACCCCTAAAAATGGCCCAATGAAGTGCCGCCGTCGCACGCGAGGAACAGGGGTCTTACGGAGTGTCCAGCGCGCGTTCCGTCGCGCACCCACCCCCCGGTGATCAGCTCCGAACGATGCGAACGATCACGATCAGCGTGCCGATCAGAAAGCACAACGAACCCGCCGCGTAGAAGAGCTGCGGGAGCAGCCGATGCCACATCCGGTGCACTCCTTTGGCTGAGTGGCGGGGGCTGGATTCGAACCAGCGACCTTCGGCTTATGAGGCCGACGAGCTACCAACTGCTCCACCCCGACGCGAAGAAGCGGCCCGCCGTTCGGCAGACCGCTCCATGAATGACACGAATGTAACTTGGCCGATCGCGTAAAGCAAGAACCCGCAGGTAGCAACCGTGCGTCGCCGTGCGCTCACCGATCGGGAGAGTCGCGCCAATCTTCGATGCTTATGCCGAGCAGCTCGCGCAGCTCGCGGTGGAAGTCTTCGGCGTCGACGTCGTGGTTCATGCTGTTGAACTCCCATGCGCTGCTGAACGGCGTCGACGACATGATCACCTTCGTCGCTAGCTCGACGATGCGCAGGTCGCGGCCGAGCGGTCCCCACTCAGCACCGACCTTGTGATGACCGTTGTCGTTGTAGTGCTCGACATCAAAGTAATCTCGGCAACCCTCGCACCACGTCGCCGTGATCCGCTTCGACTCGATCGATGCACTGCCGCCGCCACCGCCGGCATAGCCCGTGACGCCGTCCGCGATTGCACTTCGAACACTTCGAACGTCGTCGTCACTCGCGCTCATGCGGAGAGTTTGTACTTCTTCATCACGGCCGGCGTGATGCGCAGCCCGGCGACTCGCATCTCGAGGATCGGCAGCGGTGGGACCTTGCCGTGAATGCTGCGCCAGTCGTAACACCACCGGCACAGCTCGGCGCCCGGATACTTCGTGTCGGCCGGCTCGAAGCGGCGCAACCGGGCGTGACTTGTGCACGCAACGTCGCCAGTGCCGATGGGCGAGTCGGGTGGCTGGGCCTTGTGGAGTCGGTTCATCGCGCCGCGCAACAGGTCGAGGGCGTCGCTGACGTTCTGCGCGAGCTGCGTCACCGCGGCACGGTCACGGTCGGCCATGCCGTTAAGCGACGCCAGCGCGGCGCCACCGGTCGAGTCGGAGTGCGGCGGACGAGGTTCCTTCTCGCCCTCGATCGGGTTGCCTTCTTCGTCGAGCACGCGGCGAATCTTCTCGGGCGCGTCGGCGCCGGCCGAATGATCCGACCAGCCGTCAGGCGCTGAACTCACGGTCGACGCCCGGTCGACGAGCTGCAACGCGTTCATGCCGACATGCTTGTGCGAGTCCGGGTCACGCGGCCCGCGGAGCAGTTGTTGCGTGAGGTCGATCGCCTCGTCGAGCATCGACTGCAACAGATCCCGGTCGACGCGCACCGTGGTGCCGCGCCGCGGCATCGTCGCTGTGGTCTGGACTGTGCTCGAGGTGTGGTTCAACTCGGCTCCTGGACTTCGAGCATGAACATCGGGAGGTGGCCCCATGTGGACAGCCAGACGGTGCCGCCCTTGGCGAGATGCGCTAGTTCGATCTCGTCGAGCTTCAGCGGTACGCGGACGATCGTGGCGCCCTCCTGGGTGAGGGTGAGAACGGCCGGGGCCGGGACGCAGTCGGGCTCGCTGGGTGGACCGCCGATCACTACCGCCTTCGTGGCGACGATGTTCGGGTCGGAGCGCCAGTAGGCCTCGTGCTCGTCGGTGGTCGGGATCGTGTTCACGCGTTCGTTCCTGGCGACTTCGGGGGCGCGCTAACACTCGACGCCGCCGGCGGCGGGTTGGGGGGCTGTTTGCCGCCTTTCAACACCATCTCGTCGGGCCGGTATTGCCGGAGCACCTTGGCGCGCATGCCTGACAGCACGACGATCGTCACGTCCTCGTCGTCGCGGAACAAGCGGGCGGCCTGGGCCTTGATGGCCTCAGCCTGGGCTGGGGCGACCGGCGTGTCGGACTCGAGGACGAGGATGTCGCCGCGTCGGATGGCGAGCACTTGAACGCGTGCGATCGGGAGACGTGTGAAGCGCACGAGCCAGCGGCGCCTCACGCGGCGGCCGCCTGGCCGCGTTCGAGGACGATGAACGAGACCCATTCGGTGACGTGGTTGTCGAACTGCACGTGGGCGATCTGGAAGTAGCGATCGACCTCGAGGACGGTGCCCGGGGTTTGCTTCCAGCCGGGGAAGAGTTTCTTGCAGCGGACGCGGTCTCCTACGGCTACCGGGCTGTTCATGCGCTCTCCTCGTCGAGGGTTTGAGTTTCTGCGGAAACCTGGGGGGTCGGGCCTGGCCCGGGGCCCGATCCGACCCGATCCGGTTCCGACCCGTTTTCCGGCCCGGACCCAGCCCGATTTCCAGCCGGTTCCGACCCGTCCGGACTCGTGCGCGCGCGTGCGCGAGGGCTGGGTTTTGTTCCAGCCGGGTTGGTTTCTGGTTCGAAACGGGCTGGTTCTTTTTCCGGCCCGTTTTCAGCCGGGGTTGGAACCGTTTCCGGCCGGGGGTTGGAAACGGGTTGGAACGGTTTGGGTGCGACGACGACGAGATCGGGCTTCGTGGTGCCGGGTGCGAGCAGCTCCATGCCGGCCTCGGCGGGGGTGCGTTCGCCTTTGAGGATGTTGCAGCCGCGGCAGGCGACGACGACGTTGTCGAGGGCGTTGTCGCCGTCGGGGTTGACGTGGTCGTAGGTGCCGCCGTCGTCGGAGCGGTGGTCGTCGAAGTTGACGCGTTTGGCGCAGTAGCGGCACAGGGAGCCGTCGCGGTCACGGATGAGGCGCTTGAGGCGGTCGTTGCGGCCCAGGCGGCGGCGGCGGGCTTCCTTGTCGTTCGCTTCGGCGCTCGGCGCCTTGGAGAGCTGATACTGGGACCAGTCGTGAAAGTAGAAGTCGCCGGGGCCGAGTTCGCGGCCGGCGAGCGCGGTGAGGCACCGGTCGCATTCGTTGATGGTGGTGGCGTCATGCCACAGCGCGACGTCGACGAGCGACGCGGCCGCGGCGGCCGGCCTTTTGACTTCGGCGAGATAGGCGGCGTCTTTCACGCCGAGCGCGTCGACGATGCCGGCGGCGTCGCGGGCGCAGCATTCCGTCAACGCCACGTCCCACAGGGCGCGGGCGTCACGGCCGGCCTTGCGCACCTTCGGGTGACGGGCCCACTGATCGTCTTTCTTCGCCCAACTCATGTGGCGGCCGCCACGCTGCCGTCGAACAGTCGGCCTTCGTTGATCGGGCGGTTCGACCAGATGACTTCGGTGCGTTGCGCGCGGCGACCTTTGACGCCGCGACCGTTCGACATGTGGAGCGACGCGATGCGCTCGACGCGCCACCAGTCGGTGTAGAGCTCGCGGTCGTACAGGTCGGACGCGTAGCCGGACAGCAGCACCGTGGCGTCGAGGGAACGCAGAACGTCGGCGAGGGCGGTGTGTTGCTCGTCGGTGTGGAACTCGTGGGCGTAGTCGCCCTTCGGCCGGCGGCGGTAGCCCTTGGCGTCGTTGAACGACGTCCTCGTGGACCACAGATAGGGCGGGTCGACGTAGGCGACGGTGCGGGGCCCGTCGTAGCGGGCCAGGAGGTCGAGGGCGTTGCAGTTCTCGATGAACACCGACGCGAGGCGATTGGCGGCCGCTCCGAAGCGGTCGAGGCGGTTACGGAGCGACGCGGGCCGGCATGTGTTCTCACGGATCGAGATCGACCAGCCGAAGTCGGCGCCGGCGCTTTGGCCGAAGGCCTGCGTTGAGCGGACCCAGTAGCGGCGCGCCCACTCGATCGGATCGTCGCCCGGGCGCGGGTTCACGCACGCGTCGATGTATTCGGCCCGGGCGTACGGGCTGAGCGCGCAGCGGCGCTCGAGTTCGTCGCCGTGCTCGCGCAGCACCGTGAAGAAGTTCACGACGTCGTCGTCGACGTCGTTGATCACCTCGTCCTTGCACGGCGTCTTCGCGAACAGCACCGCGGCCGAGCCCGAGAACGGCTCGAGGTACGTCGCATGCTCGGGCATCAGGGATGCCACCCACGGCGCCATGCGGGTCTTCCCGCCGAAATACGAAATCGGTGACTTCACGCGGCGGCGAGCGCCTTGATCGTCGGGCACGGCGACGGGTGACGACATTCGACGCAGACAGGGAGCATCGAGCCGGGCCGGTGCAGGGCGACGATGAGCTGCGCCGCCTCGATGAGCCGGTCGGCGTAGTCGACGGCGGCGGAGACGATGGCGGCGGCGTGTTCGTCGTTCCACGCGGCCGACGACCAGGTGCCGACCCGTTGCAGGTCGCGCACCGCGGAGTAGGCCGACGCGGTGACGCCGAGCGCGGCGTCGTGTGCGCTCACGCGTGGGCCGCCGCGAACGCGACGACGAGGAACCCGCCGTACTGCGCGAGGAGCTTGCGGACCTGGCGGTGCTGGTCGCGCATTGTTTCCGCGACGTCGTCGCCGAGGATCGGGGCGATGTCGTCAGTGGCCTGTGCGGCGTCGAGTTCGTCCATGACCGTGAGCGCCTCTTTGCCGGCCACGATGCGCCACGACACGGGCCCGGCCCTGTTCGCGCCCATCTGCTCGATCAGGTTGTCGTGCGTGCGGGTACGGGCCTCGTCGAGGTTCGACGGCGCGCCCGCCCACGCCACATGGACACCGACACGCGGCGCCTCGTCGCCTGACCAGGTCGGGAACGGCTGCTCCATGCGCTTCACGACTGCGTCGCCTTCGGCGCGGGCACGAGGACCAGGCCGCCACGGCGGTCCGTGGACGTCACTCGGAAACGACCGGACGGCAGCGAGGACTCACCACCGTCCGGCACTCGGCGCATCGCCGTGGTGGCTTCGCAGGTGCCGATCGTGCCGGCAAAGCGACAGGCGACTGAATGCTCGATGAGCCAGCCGGATTCGTCGAACGTGATGAAGTGGTCGGGCTGGTCGGGGAGAACCGCGCAGAGGATGGCGTTCTCGGCGCCGATCGCGGCCACGGCCTCGCCGTACGACTCGGCGCCGTCGGCACGGTCGACGTGCACGCGTCCGTCCCAGTCGTCGCGCCACGACCCGTCGGGCTGCCTGGTCAACACCACGTAGCCGCCCTTAAACGGTTCGGGGGTTCTCATGACTGCGCGTCTTTGGGAGCGGATCAGGCGCAGACCGATCTGCTCGGCGACATACGCGGGGCGGTATTCGACGGGCATTAGAGAAGGCCTCCGTCGAGGTAGACGCGGGCGCCCCGGCCGCGGCGCAACACGACGACGTGACGGGTCTCGTCCGCAGGGTCAGGGGGCAGCGCGATGCCGTCGACGGCGGGTGGGCGTACGACGTCGGCGTCGTAGCGGGCCACGAGTTCGTGGCGCCACGCGTGACGCTTGTGGGCGTGCATGGCGTGTTCCTTGATGCCCGCCTTGAACCGGGTGACGGGCGACACGTAGATGCAGTCATCGCACCGCAAGCCGAGTTCGTGAGGGCCGGGCGCGGGGGCGGTCGGGTGGGTACGGGGGCTCATGAGACCGCCTTGCGTTGATTGGCTTCGGCGAGGCGGGCCCGGGCCGCGGCGAGACCTTCCATGCCGAGCTGCCGGGTTTCGTCGGCGATGCGCCAATCAGGCGGCGGGCCGTCGTCGACCTCGACAGTGCGCGGGTGATGGTCGATCGGACACGCGCACGCATAAACCTCTTCGGGCTTGTTCGTCGACGTGTTGCGGCGCATCGCCAGGATCACGACGCGGGGCGGATGCTTCTTCGTTCGCAGCGTCGTCAAGATCTCCTTCACGTCGTAGGGCTTCACATCGGCCTGCACCGAAATGTCGTGCAACATGAGCCCTTCGATGCCGGCGCGGTGCAACACGTCGATCACGCGGCCGGTGCGCGACCCGCGCGCGTGGTGCGTCACGCCGCGGCCGCTTTCGAGCCGGCGGGCATGTTCAACATCAGGCCGCACAACGCCTGAATGACCGACGACTGCGTCAGATGGCCGTAGGGGATGCCGCGGGCGGCGTGCTCGACGAGGGCGATGCCGGCGAACACGGCGCGCAGCTCATGCTCGTCGGCCAGGTCGACGGCGGCCTCGATGAGCCAGTCGCGGATGTTCGCGGCGAGCTGGTCCTGCCACATCGGCGCCGCGTCGCCCAGCCGCGCCGCGTGCGCCTCGAGCTGGTAGCGGCCACCGTCGATGAGGGCGTCGAACGGCACCCAGTCCGGCGGCGCCGGCACCGGCCGAGCATCACCCGTGAGGGGACTCGTCGGCGCCGCCGGACCAGGAAGATGCGCGAACCCCGCGCGCAACGTCTCGCCGATCGGATCACCGGGCGCCGTCCAATCGGGCTCGACCGTGGCCGGCACGGCCGGATGCGCAGCGGCCGCGGTGGTGGTGTGGGGGGCGAGCCACACCAGGCGCCGGCGTTTCGCCGTTGGTGCGAGCTTCTCGAGCGGCGCCGCCGGATTGATACCGAGCTTGCGGTGCACCTCGACCCGGTAATCGAAATCGACGTCCACCGAACCGGTCGCGAACGCGCCGAGCCCGTCACCGAACAAACGACAGAACGGATCCACCCGGCGATCCGCCCAACCCGTCACAGGATCCGCGAGCGGCGGCGCCCGCAACGTCAACTCCACATACGGCGACTCCGCACCCGACGGCTTCAAACCCACCACCCGGCCCACACCGGTCTCGACACGTACCTCGCCCCGCGCCCCCTGCACCAGCTCCACGCGGGCCGTCACGACGCCACCGCCTGACGCTTCGCCCAACAGTCCCGGCCGACCTTGCGCTCGATCGACGTGGCGTCCTCGAGCTGCAGACCGCAGTCCTCACACCGCTCCGCACGATGCAACGCCGCGACAAGCGCGGCGGCCTGGGCACGCGTCCGCTCGAACGTCGAGCCGGCCCGCTCCGTGGCAGCACGCGCGGCCTTCACCGGCGTCGCCTTCACGAACCGGTCAGCCCAACGCGCAAGCTCGCGTGCGTCGTCCATCAGGCCTCGACCACCTCGGGCTCGTCGTCGGCCGCGGCTTCGGCTTCGGCCTCGTCGAGCCAGCGCTGCAACTCGCGCTCCTCAATCTCGTTCACCACATACCCGGCGCGGCCCAGCCACGCCAAATACCCGCCCACCAGCGCGATGCCGAGCTGCGCCGTAGCGAGCTGCCGGCCGTAGTGCGCGTTCTGATACGGCGGCGCGATTCCCGGCGCCAACGACTGACCGAACACGTACGGCTCGAGCGCGGAGAGCGCGGCGGCCAACGCCAACCGCTCGGGCTGCTCAGCTGCGAGGTTCGACCACATCTGGCCCTCGTCGTCGTAGTCCAACGCCTCGTACTCTTCGACCGCGAGCAGCGACGCCGTGACCTTCTCGTCGTGCCAGAGATCAACGAAGTCGACGACGTTCCACGCGCACGCGGCCGACACCGGCCACGCATCGAACACCTCGTCGTCGAACGGCTCAGCCAACAAGGCCGTCAGGAACTCGCGGCGCTCCACCGCCCGGGCCTGCGCCGCCTCGAACCGGGCACGGTCCTCCGGGTCGATCTCGCGCTGACCGAACCCGGACGACGTCGACGAAGCGCCGTCACCGTCATCGTCGTCCTCGGTGTCCTGCGCCATCTCGATGACGTGGTCGACGGTGGTCGCCGCGAGACCCCACATCTGGACCCACGCCACCTCCGGATGCGCGGCCGGATCCGTGCACACCCAAAACACGGCGTCTGAGTGCTCGTCGAGATCGGCGCCGTGACATTCGAAACCGGCGTGATCGTCGACGCTCATCGCCAACCACACATTGCGCTGACCCAACGGCTCGTTGTCCTCGCCGCACAAGCCACGGGCCTGGCCCGCAAACACCGCCCCGTGATCGACGATCGTCACGCCCGCCGCTTCCAGCTCGGCGAGCTTCGCCGCGTGCGCCCGCTCGTTTTCGCGGCGCTTCAACTCACGATCAATGTCCTTGAGGAGCCACTTGTCGTCGAAACCGCGCTGCGAACCCAAACGCAGCACCAGCTCCTCGTCGTCAGCGATGCGCGACAACCCGTACGCGGCCTCGATCGACAAGTCGCCCTCATCGAACCGGTTCAACACCGGCTCCGGCAGCTTCTGCACGATCCCCAAGTACTTCGACACGTGGCCCTCGGAACGGCCCATCGAATGAGCGATCTCCTTCTGCGACACCCCGTCCCCGCGACAAGATCGAGAATCGCCAACGCCTCCTCCATCGGCGTGAAGTCGCGGCGATGCCCGTTCTCCGTCAGCATCTTGAAACGCTGCTCAGACAGCGACGGCTCCGGCACCAGCAGCACCGGGATCGAAGTGACCCTTGCCTCCAACGCACCCGCCGTACGGCGATGCCCGCCGATCAACACCTTCTCCCGGCCCAACGTCCCGTCGACCTTGTCGCGCTCGAACGCGATCACCGGGATCTCAACGCCACGCGCCTTGATCGACGCGACGAACGCCTTGTCGCGATCCGACTTCATGTCGAGCACCTGGCGCCGCCGGTTCACCGGATTCGGCACCAACTCGGCCGGGTCCACGTAGACCAACACCGTTTCTGCGGAAACCTCCGCGAGGGTGTCGGTCATGCCGTCACCGCCACACCACGACGCATCGGGCCACCGGTAGCTGGTACCGGGCCGCCGCTGGCGAACGCGGGCGCGGTCGACGGCGCCTTACCGGCCGACGACGAGGACGGCGCCGGCGAATACCCGCCGCGCGTCGCCAGCGTCTTGCGGGTGCGCTCGTTCGAGAACGGCGTCCACTCGAGGTGACGGATCACCAGGCGCACCGCGGCCAACACCGTCACGCAACACAGGGCGACGGTGCCGAGCCAGATCACGGTAAACGCGACCCAACCAGCGACACTCAAATCATGGGCAGGGACATGGGGCATGGGCTTACGCAGCTCCTTCTCGTGGTTCGGGATCATCAGAAAGCTCTTCGTCGTCGTCGGCGCACACGTCGCCGTACGAGTCGTTGTCCAACTCGGTCAACACCTGATCGATGCGCCGCCACGCCTCGTCCAACATCAGCTTCTGGCCCTCGTCCAACTCCGGGTGACGAGCACCGGTAGCCAACGGGCCGCACGCCTCGTCGCGTTCGAGCATCTGCAACGCGGCGATCAGGCTCTCCGCAAGCGGGGCCACTCAGACCACCACCCGCAACGAAGGACGGCCGGCCGGGGCTACGACGGAAAGAAACCTCGCCCCGCTGGGGACAGGAAGCATGGAGACGTCACGTTCGTCGCAGCTATGAGCCGGCGTCGCCTGCCGCTGGGGGAACGGCGGTGCGACGACAACGACTCTGGACCCGGCCGGCCTGAACCCCGAAGCGGCCCCGCTCTCAAACAGCGCCGCCTCAGGGATCGCGCCCTCCGAAACCAACACATGGCACGAGCAACTGCACGCCCACTCCGACCCGCGGCACGCCGAATGACGCTCATGCAGACAGGCCGGCGTCAACGCCAACACCTGCGGGCTCACCGACGGCTCCGCAACTCGTCAACGAACACCACGAGCAGCGCCGCGCCGTACAGGGCCAGGCCGAACAGCAACTCGGCCGCCGCGACCACGGTGAAAAACCGGATCACGACGCCACCGAACGCGCCGGCCGCGCCAACACGGCGACCCGCGCCAACACCTCAGGGTCCTCGACCGTCAACGGCAAACCCTGCGCCCGCCGCGTCCGCTCCAACAAGGCCGCCGCGTCAGAACGCAGCTGCTCGCGACCCTCGGTCGAATCGTCGTACGGCTTCACGACGCCACCACTGCGCCCGGGTCAGCGAGGATTGCCGCGATATCGACCTTGAGTGCGGTAGCCAACGCAGCAACGACCTCCGGGCTTGCCTGGCGCCGACCGGCCTCGATGTTCGACAGGTGCGATTGCTTGATCTCGGCTTCTTGCGCGAGCGCCGTCACAGTGAGTCCAGAACGCTCACGAATTGCCCGAAGCGCAGGACCGTGGATTCGCATAGCTGAACACTGCCATAACCTAGCAATGTTTAGCAATACCCAATTGGGTGGCGCCATGCAAGCCGGAAATGCGTTCTACCAGCGACTATTCACAAACACCCCTGTAATTACAGGGCCGTTGTATTGCGAGTCATTGCTAGGTATTGCCAAATATTTCTGGCAAGCTGCCCCGCATGGCAGGGCGACCGTCGACCACCGGTACACCCGACGCCTGGAGGGCGGTCGCGGACGCTGTCCGGAGCCGACGTCGTGAACTCAGACTCGTCGGGCGCGATATCGAGAACGCCGGCGTGTCGCGAACCATTCTCAGCTTGATCGAGAACGGGCGCCAAGATCGGTACGAAACCCGGCTGCTCGTAAATCTCTGTCGCGCGCTGCAGTGGGCGCCGGACTCGATCGATCGCTTACTTGAGGGTGGCCAGCCCGTAGTGGCTTTGACCTCACGTAACGGAACAACCGAGACGCGCGCTCCAGCCGCACTATCGGGGAAGCTCGAGCAGCTGAGCCAGTCGGATCGGGCCTATATCGAGGGGCTCGTCGACCGTCTGTTAGGGGAGGACCAATGACACCTGCGCCGTGCCCATCGTGCGGTTCGCCGTGGCCGACGCCGCCGCCGGCTCGATGTCCGAAGTGTGGCAGCGAGCCGGGAACAACGCGCGCAACCGTGCGTACGACGCTCGCGCCAGACCGAGCGCGCGGAGTAGTCGCTGGAGCCCTCTCCGCGGCGGGCATGCACATCACGGGCGAAACCGAATCGTCGTTGAACGCCAGCATCACGGTGCGACGCAAGATGGATACCGGTCTGGCGATCGTGCTCTGTTTGTGCTGCCTGGTGCCCGGACTCATCTACATCGCGATCGTGAACAGTCGAACCGACACGTTCAGTGCTCACGTGCGGATCGACGTCGAAGACGGAGTGACCGTGGTCACGTGGGGCGGTGCCGGGCCAGCCCTCGACGCGGCGATTAGCGCCGTGCGCCTCCTTCCGGCCGCCTGACCCAAGCGCGCTCCGCGGCGCGGCGGGGGCACTTGCTCGTAGGGTCCGGAAATGAAGATGGGGATGATGAGGACTGGCGTATTGGTGGTAGCTGCTTTGGCGGCGGGTTGCGGGTCGGCCGAGAAGACGTCGACGCCGACTACTTCGGATTCGACGTCGACGTCAGTGGACGCGGCGCGGCTGTTGCCCAGGGTCGTCACGACGACAACGGTGGTGCCGGTCACGGCGGCCGTGACGACCGCGAAGCCGCGGCCAGTGACGACGGTGTACCGGCCTCCGGCGACGCCAGCACCGACGAATGCGCCGTCGTCCACGTACTACAAGAACTGTGACGAGGCTCGGGCGGCTGGGGCGGCGCCGCTGCATCGCGGTGATCCCGGTTACCGGTCCGGCCTGGATCGCGACGGTGACGGTGTCGCCTGCGAGTAGCTGTTACACCGTCGCGGCATGATCGATGGTTGTGGCGGAACGTCGGATCGGCTGGGACCCGTGGCGGGCGCTGCGCGATCGTGACCACCTGGTGTTCGGTCGGAAGTCGTTGCCGGCGTCGACCGGTGGCGGCGTGTACTGGCCGCGAGGGGAGCGCGCCGCGATCATCGTCGACCGGTCGCTGAACAGGTTGGAGCGCCTCGAGGCCGTGGCGCACGAGCTGGTCCACGACGAGATGGGCGGCGGCTGCGAAGTCGGCGACATGCCCGTCGAGTGGGACGCGATCGTGGGCCGCGAAGAGACCCGGGTGCACAACGAGGTTGCGCGGCGCCTGGTCCCGCTCGAAGTGCTCGCCGCGCACCGCGCGGTCGCGGAAGCGAACGACCTGCCGGCCGACGTGACGGATGTGGCTGAGTGGTTCGACGTGTCCGAACGGGTCGCGCTGCGAGCGATCGAACTGCTGAAGCTCGCGCGGTCTTAGGCCACGGTCAATCTTTGGCTTCGTCGGGTTTCGGGCGGCTCTTTGGGCGGCTCTTGAGAATGCGGTCAATCGCCTGGCTTCTGGTCTGACTCGACTGACCCAGCGCCGCGTCGAGGTCCTTGGTGGTGGCGCGGGCGCCGCCCGCTGCGAGAATGCGTTCGATCGCGGCGAGGCCGGCCGAGTGGGTTTTCGATTGACCCAGCGCGATGTCGAGTGCCTTGGTACTGGCCAACGACTTGTCGAGGAGGGTTCGCGTCGCGATCTCTGATGCCAACTTGCGCGCGGCGGGCTGGTCGGGCTGCGTGGAGCGTTCCTTGAATTCGCTGCGGGCCTCGTCGACGTTCGGTGCGAGCTGCGCGACGCGGGAGCGGGAAATGCCGAGCTTGTCGGCGATCTCGGAGATCGTGAAGCCGAGGATGCGGAGTTCGGCGATCGCGCCGGCCCGGACTTTCGCGAGGCGGTTGACGAGTGTTTGCAGCTCGGCGATCGCCTCTTCTGCGGCCTTGGCGCGCTCGGCCGGGTCCTCGATGTCTAGAAATTCTTCGAGTGGTTGTGTCATGATTGTGGTCCGTCAAGGATTACGGAGAGGGGCGAGGCCTTCGGGCCTCGCCCCTTTTCCGTCTCTCGTTCTTGTGACGTGTGTGCGGAGGCGGTGGGATTTGAACCCACGATCCCGTCAAGGATTACGGAGTTACAGTCCGTCGCATTCGGCCGCTCTGCCACGCCTCCCGTCACAAAGACGACTATATCAGGTGGTAGGACGTTTGTCTAGTCCCCCTAAACATTTATCCTAAGATTAAACGTAGAATGTTTCGGCAGAAACTAAGGAATCCGAGGACGCGGCCGACGAGTTAGTCATTACACTGGACAACACAGCGGACAAAGTAACGCTCAAAATCAAGAATCCGCTGGTAGGAGCGCCCAAATGACCGGACAAGTTGGGTGACCGAAGCCGCGCCACTGGACGGTTTCAAGCACCTTCGCTTCAATCTCGAACTCGAAACACACGACGCCTCGCCGCATTACTGGATGTTGCTCGGCGAGGCCCGCTCGAAGTGCGACCACATCAAATACGTACCGCTCGGTCCCGAGGCGGCGAAACAGCTCAACCTCGTGTACTTCGCCAAGGGCGTCAATGCGACTACCGCGATCGAAGGCAACACGTTGTCTGCGGAGGACGTGCAACGTCGGATTGAAGGCGAGCTAGATCTGCCAGCGTCGAAGGCGTATCTCGGCGTCGAGATCGACAACATGATCACGGCCTACAACTCGATCATCAACGCCGTAATCGCGGTCCAGCCGCTGCCGCCGATTACCACCGAGACGCTGTGCGCCTTGAACAAGCAGATCCTCAGTGAACTCGACCTCGAGGAAAACGTCGTCCCGGGTGAGTTGCGAAAACACTCAGTTGCGGTGGGGCCATATCTCGCGCCGCCCTGGGAACACGTTCCTGCTCTGCTCGATCAGCTCTGTGAGTGGCTCGACAACATCCACGCGGCCGACGAAGCCGATCGAATCCCGTACGCGTTCATGAAGGCCGCGGCCGCGCACGTTTACATCGAGTGGATTCACCCGTTCGGTGACGGCAACGGCCGGCTTGGGCGTCTGGTCGAGTTCCTGATTCTCGTGAGCTGTGGCGTGCCACTGCCCGCCGCGCACGTTCTGACCTCGCACTACAACGACACCCGCACCGAGTACTACCGGCAACTTCGGCTCGCAGCCAAGACAGGTGACAACGGCGACCTTCGGGGCTTCTTCCGATACGCCGCCCAAGGTTTCGTGGACGGCCTGACATCGGCCATCAAGATGCTGCACACCCAGCAGGAGCAGCTCATGTGGCGCGCGCTTGTCGACAGAGAGTTCGCTGACCTCCACACCCACGCGGCGCATCGCGCCCGTGACCTCGCGCTCGCGCTTGTCGACCACGACGACTGGATCCCACGAAACCGGCTGCGCACCCTCACGCCCGGCCTGGCTGCCGCTTACGCGGGCACGACCATGAAAACGCTGAGCCGAGACATAACGCGCCTTGCTCAAATGGAGTTCGTCCACTCGATCGACAACCGATGGGTGCGACCCAACCTGTTGCTCGTGCGAGGCCTCCGGCCGCACGTCCTCACGGACCCGGAGGACGACACAGAGCCGTTCTAAAGGTCAGCGGCGCCAGCGGATGTCGACCCGATCCGGGTCGAATCGGTTGCGGCCGCGCACGCCGGCGGTGATCGTGATGGTCTCAATGACGGCGCGCACGATGGCCTGTTTCTGCCCGATCGTCATCGGCCCCCACGCCTTGCGGAGGGCGCCGGGCTTGCCGACGAACGGCCGGATCGCGGCGTCGTGCACGACGTCGCCCGCTGACGCGTTGCTGGCCTCGGTGAGGCGGGCTTGAACACGATTGCGGGCGATCTGCCATTCACCCATCGAGATCACCCGGTCCGCGTAGGCCGCGGCCAGCTCGCCGAGCTGCGCCTCGGCGTCACGGATCGTGCGCTCCGTCGTCGCCGTCGACCGCTTGCTGGTTTGCGACGGCAACTTGGCCTTGTCGAAGGCCTGCAACACGAGTTCCTCGACGAGCGCCTCGAGCGGCTCGCGTCGAATGCTGACCGCGCCGCAACCGTTCGGTGGACGCGCACACTTCGCGACGGCCGTCCCGCGTGAATGCGAACTCGCGTGCATGCGGCCACCGCACGCGCATCGACACAGCCCCGACAGCAGGTACGTCGTCCGGGCGCGTTGACCGCTGGAGATCTTCGCGGCAGTGAGCGCGGCGACCGCCCGCGCGTTGCGGGTCTGCGCCGGCGTCACGATGGCGGGCCACGTGCCGGCGGCGATGATCTCACCCAGGTGCTCGCGCTGGCCAGAAGTGACACCGCCGCACAAGATGCCGAGCACCGTGTTCGTACGCCACTGGCCACCGTTCACCGTGGCCACGTCGCGGGCGCGCAGGTCGGCGGCGATCGACGTGGCCGACTGACCGGCCAAGAACCGCTCCATCATCGACACGATCTCGGCGGCCTCGACGTCGACGACCTCGAGGGTCGTGCGGCCGTCGTCACCGACCACCTTGGCGTAGCCGTACGGGCGGGTGCCGCCGCCCACCCACGCACCGGCCTGCGCCAGCTCGAGCGTCTTACGACGAATGCGGCGCGACTTGTCCTCGGACTCTTTGCGCGCGACCGACCCGACGATGCGCGCCGTGAGCCGGCCGTCCGGTGTGGCGAGGTCGTAGTTGCCGGCGGTCACCGTCGACACGGCGCAGCCGGACGCCTCGATTACGTCGATGAAGTCCTCGAGTTCGCGCGGCGACCGATGCAGGCGGTCCGGGTGCCACACCACGACACGCTCGACGGCGCCGACGCGAATGTCGTCGAGGAGACGCTGATAGGAGGGCCGCCGCTTGCCCGAATAGGCCGACACGTCGTTGTCCTCGTACACCACGACCGGAGACCAGCCCTGCGCCTTACACAGCGCCTCGCAGTCGGCGCGCTGACGCTTCACCGCCGAGCGCGAGAGCCCGACGTCTTGGGAAAGACGGACGTAAATGGCGACAGTCACTGTGGGCGTGAATAGTGCCACGTCGGGAATGAGAGGTGATCCACTCCCATCCACTTCGTGATCCGTCCGGCGTCGCGCAACCGGGGTACGCACTCGCGTGCGGCTTCGTCGCCGACCATGCGGACGTAGTCGGCGACGGTGATCAACAACGGGCCGGCGTCGAGGTCTCCCGGTTGCGTACGGGCGTCGACCTCGAGCGTGGGTCGACAGGGATTGCGCAGGTCGATGGGGTGACAGTGGTACACGACACCCTCGAACACCGACAACGCGACGATCCTCATACGCTTCCATTCTGATGCGCGTCGCCCTGGTGCCGGACTTGATGGATAGATCTCGCCTGAACGGGATCGCGGATCTGCTCGTCGTGAACTCGGCGGCCGCGCTCGAAGCGGTCGCCGGCCTGGGCGCAGGCGACGTGGTCGCGGTCGATCTGTCCCGCGAAGGCGCGCTGGAAGTTGCGGGACGAATCGCGGCGGCCGGCGCGACCGTGTTCGGGTTCGCGTCCCACGTCGACAGCGACACGTTGCGCACGGCCAACGCACTGGGCGTGAAGGCGATGGCGCGTTCGGCGTTCTTTGGTCGAGCCCACGAATTGTTCAATTAGCTTCGGGGCGTGCCGAGCGAACACGAGCTGCTGCGCTGGAGTGAAGCCCTCAGCGCGATCGCCCGCACCGGGCTCGGCTTTACGGCGTCGCTGTACGAACAGGAACGGTTCCAAGAGGTACTGAACGTCGCGGCGGATATGCGCGCCGCGGTCGACGAGGGCTTCAGTGCGAGCGAGTGGGCCGGCGAGTGGATGAAGAGCATCGGCCAAGGCGTGCCTGGATACGTCACGCCGAAGCTCGCGGTCGGGTGCGTGGTCGGCAACGACAAGGGCGAAATCCTGCTCGTGCAGCGATCCGACTCGGGTGTCTGGCTGTACCCGACTGGGTGGGCCGACGTCGGGTATTCGCCCGCCGAAGTCGTCGTCAAAGAAGTGCACGAAGAGACCGGCGTCGAGGTCGAACCGGTGCGCATCATCGCGGTGATCGACGGCGTGCGAAACCAGTTCACGCGTGTCCCCCTTTACTCAATCGTGTTCCACTGCCGCACAATCGGCGGCGACCTCAAGCCACACCCACTTGAGTGCCGCGACGTCGGTTGGTTCGCGCGCGACGCGCTGCCCCAGCCATTGGTTGGTTACGACCGGTGGGGGCCGACCGCGTTCGACGCCATCGACGGCAAGCCGGTTGACGTCACCTTCGACCCGCCGCGTACGCCCGTGTGGCGCGGCGGGGATATGGAGTAGCCGTTACCGGTCGACCTCTTCGAGCACGAAGCTCGTCTGGGTCGAACGCACTTCGGGCATCGATTGCAGTTTCTCGAGCACAACGTCGCGCAACGTTTCCATGTCGGCGGCGCGCACGAGCATCATCAGGTCGAAGGTGCCAGTGGTGAGCGCGACGTATTCCACGCCGGGCAGCAGCATCAGGCGCTTGGCGATCGTGCGCCACGCGTGCTGATCGATGTCGATGAACACAAACGCCGTGATCGAGTGCCCGAGGGCGCGGTGGTCGACGTCGACAGTGAAACGGCGGATGGCCCCGCTCGTCTTCAACCGGCTAAGGCGCTGGTACGCGTTCGCCCTTGAGATGTTGGCGCCCTCGGCTAGGTCACTGACCGACCGGCGGGAGTCCTGGCGCAACAACGAAACCAACCGTTTGTCCACATCGTCGAGCAATGCCACCGGCGTTTGAGACGTTTTGGCAGGCATCGACGTCAGATTACCGAGATTGTCTGCGATTGGCCGTCACACCTGGAGGAATACCGCATTCGGGCGCATTATGTAAGACGTGGGAACGATGCGACTGGTGGACAAAGGTGTCAACCCGCTCGCCTACGGCGGCGAGCTGAGCTCGGACCATCCCGGTTTTACCGACGATGCGTACCGCGCTCGGCGCGCCGCGCTATCCGACGTCGCCCGTCTGTACACGCGCGGCGCCGCGGTGCCCGCGGCGCAGTACGTGGACGAAGAACACGAGTTGTGGAAGACCTGTTCCGTCGAGTTGACCGAACGCCACGAGCGGTTGGCCTGCGACGACTACCAGACCGCATCGATGCGGCTGCGACTGCCCGACGATCACGTGCCGCAACTGACCGAGGTCAGCGCCCTGCTCGAACCGCTGACCGGTTTCAAGTACGAGCCGGTGCCCGGCCTGGTGTCGCCCTGGAACTTCTACGGCGCGTTGCGCGACGGCTACTTCATGTCAACGCAGTACATCCGTCACCACTCGCGGCCCTATTACACGCCTGAGCCTGACGTGATCCACGAGGTGATCGGCCACGCGAACCAACTGGCGAGCCCCGGGTTCGCCGCGTTGTACCGGAAGGTTGGCGACGCGGTGCAACGAGTGCGGAGCGACCAGGCGGTGGAATTCCTGTCCCGCGTGTTCTGGTTCACCGTCGAGTTCGGCGTGGTGCACGAGGCCGGCGAAGTGAAGGCATACGGCGCGGGCATCCTGTCCTCCTTCGGCGAACTCGACGCGTTCCGGCACGCCGACATCCGGCCGTTTGACGTAGCCGCGATGGGCCAGCAGTCCTATGACATCACGCGCTACCAACCCGTGTTGTTCGCCGCGGACTCGATGGACGCGCTGTTCGGCGAAATGACCACCTTCCTCGACAACTACGACGACGACAGCTACGCCCGATATGCGGAGGCCTCATGACAGCAACGTCCACCGCCCAACCCGCCGCCGCCTCGCATCTGCGCGGTTGGGACTGCATCGAGTTCTGGGTCGGCAACGCCCGCGCGATGAGCGGGTTCTTGATTAGTGGCTTCGGCTTTACGTGCACCGCGTACGCGGGACCGGAAACGGGGCAGCGGGACAAGGCGAGCTACGTGCTCGAGCAGGGCGACATCCGGTTCGTCGTATCCGGAGCGCTCGACGCCGAGTCGCCGATCGCGCAACACGTACGCGCGCACGGCGACGGCGTGCACGACCTCGCGTGGCTCGTGGACGACGTCGACGGCGCGTTCGACGCCGCAGTCGAGCGCGGCGCGCCCGTGGTGCGCGCGCCGTGGGATGAACACGACGAGCTCGGGACGCTGCGGCTCGCGCAAATAGGCACGTACGGCGAGACCGTGCATACCTTCGTCGATCGTGCCCGCTACGCCGGTGGCCGGCTCGAGCCCGGATACGGCAACGAGAATCTCCCGCCGACTCCCGAGGGTCCGAGCGTCGGGCTTGCCGCGATCGATCACGTTGTCGGCAACGTCGAACAAGGGCGCCTGGGGGACTGGGTGCACTTCTACGCCGACGTGATGGGCTTCGCCCCGCTCGTGCACTTCTCCGACGATCAGATCTCGACCGAGTACTCGGCGCTCATGTCGACCGTCGTGTGGGACGGCACCAAGATCGTGATGCCGCTCAACGAACCGGCCGACGGTCGCAAGAAGAGCCAAATCCAGGAGTACCTCGAGACCTACGACGGCCCCGGTGTGCAACACATCGCGTTGCGGACCGACGACATCATCGCCACGGTCGACGCACTGCGCCGGCGCGGCGTGCGCTTCATGCGCGTGCCCGACACCTATTACGCCGATGCGCGCGAACGGCTGGCCGATGTCGACCTGCCGTGGGACGCATTGCAACGCCTGAACATCCTGGCTGACCGCGACCAGGACGGGTACCTGTTGCAGATCTTCACCGAGACGGTCACCGACCGGCCCACCGTGTTCTTCGAAATCATCGAACGCCGCGGCGCACGCGGCTTCGGCGAAGGCAACTTCAAAGCGCTGTTCGAAGCGATCGAACGCGACCAAGACCGCCGCGGCAACCTGTGAACGATCGCGCGACGAGCTGGCTTGATCGACTCGCGGCGGTTGAGGCGCGGCTCGTCGGCCTGGCGGCACAACACCTGCAGGGTCTCACCGCGCCCGACGAGGCAACGGGTGAGAAATGGGAAGCGGGTCAAGCGTGGGCGCACCTCGCCGAGTTTGGCGACTACTGGCTCGACGAACTCGACCGCGTGCTGAAGGCCGACCGCTGGCCCACGCCGTTTGGCCGCGTGAAGAGCGACCCGGTGCGGGTGGCTGCGATCGAAGCTGGGCGACACGCTCCAGTGACTGATCACGTGGAGGCTGTGCGCGGGTCGATCGCACGCTTACGCGACAGATTGCAATCGATGAGCGACGACGATTGGACGCGGGTCGGGCTGCATCAGACTCTTGGCGAGATGGATATCGATGCGCAGCTGCAGCATTTCCACGTCGGCCACTACGAAGAGCATGCGGATCAGTTGGAGTCGCTGGCGTCGTGAGCTACGGCGTTTCCGAGGGACGGGTGGTGGCGCGCACGGACGCTGGGGTCGTCGCCGTCGGTGACGTGATCAGCGACGCGGTGTTTGAGCAGCCGTCACTGAATGCGTTCATGGCGCAAGGCCCGGCCGCGTGGCGCGAGACCGCTGCGGCGCTGCGCATCGCGACCGCTCCGACGATTCCGGACCCTGTGCTGTCGATGCCGTTCGAAGTGGCGGACTACGTCGACTTCTATTCGTCGATTCATCACGCCACGAACTTGGGCCGGCTCTTCCGTCCCGATAGCGAGCCGCTGCTGCCCAACTGGCGCCACCTGCCCGTCGGCTACCACGGCCGATCGGGCTCGGTTGCAGTCACCGGCACGCCCGTCGTGCGCCCCACCGGGCTGGTGCAACGCGAGGGCGGCGTGACCCGCCAACCGAGCGCTCGGCTCGACATCGAGTTGGAGGTCGGTTTCGTGGTCGGCGTCGGATCGCAGGCGGGTACAACCATTGCTGTGGACGACGCCGACCAGCACGTGTTCGGTGCGGTACTCGTGAACGATTGGAGTGCCCGCGACATCCAGGCCTTCGAGTACCAGCCACTCGGCCCGATGTTGGGGAAGTCGTTCCTGACGTCGATCTCGGCGTGGGTCGTGCCGTTCGACGAGCTGCGTCCGTTCCTGGTGCCGTCGCCCGAGCAAGACCCGCAACCCGATGCGGCGTTGCGCGGCGAACGCGATTGGGGCCTCAACCTGAACCTGTCCGTCGAACGCAATGGCCACACGATCAGCTGCACGAACTTCGCCGACCTTTACTGGACCTTCGCCCAACAGCTGGCTCATCTCACGAGCAACGGCGCGGCCACGCGCACGGGTGACCTGTTCGCGTCGGGCACGGTTTCGGGGCCCACACCGGATTCGGTCGGCAGCCTCATCGAAATGGGCGGCCCATTCTTGGCCGACGGCGACACGATCACACTCCGCGGCTGGTGCGAAGACGCGACCCACCGCGTCGACTTCGGCGAGGTCACCGGCACGGTCATGCCGGCGCGGAGTTAGCGGTGTTCTACGAGCGCGTCGGCGACGTTCCTGCGAAGCGCCACACGGTGCACCGCGACGCGAACGGCGTGCGCTTGATGGAGGAGCTGGTCGGCGAGGAGGGGTTCTCCGACGCGTCCTCGTTGCTGTACCACCGGTGTTCGCCCAGCGCGCTTCTCGAAGTGAACGCCGTCGCCTGGACGCGTCCGGCCCTGTCGCCGCTGCACCCGGTGGTGCCGCTGCACATCCGCACCGGCGAGGCCACTGATGCTCCCGACCCCGTCCTCGGCCGTCATCTGCTGCTCGGTAACGAGGACGTGCAACTCTCGGTCGCCACGCTGACTGACGCGACGCCCATGTACCGCGACGCCGTCGGTGACCAACTCGTCTATTTGCAAGACGGCCACGGTGTGCTCGAGTCGTCATTCGGCGCGTTGACCCTGCGTTCAGGCGACTACGTCGTGGTGCCGCGCGGGGTCACCCATCGATGGGTGGTGGACGAGCCGGCGACGATGCTGGTGTTCGAAACGAGCGGTCACGTGCGGCCGCCGCGTCACTACCGCACGGCAACGGGCCAGTTCCTTGAACGGGCGCCGTATTGCGAACGCGACATCCGCGGACCCGCGGAACCGCTCGTGGCCGCCGACGATGGGCCGGTAGACGTGTTCGTGCGCACGCGCGCTGGCCTGAGTCGTCACACGCACAAGCACCACCCGTTCGACGTCGTCGGGTGGGACGGCTCGCTGTATCCGTACGCGCTGTCGATCCACGACTTCGAGCCGATCGTCGGCAGCATCCATCAGCCGCCGCCCGTCCACCAGACCTTCGAAGGGCCCGGGTTCGTGATCTGTTCGTTCGTGCCCCGCCCCTTCGACTTCCACCCCGACGCGGTGAAGGTTCCGTATCACCACAGCAATGTCGATTCTGATGAGGTGATCTTCTATTCGGCGGGCAACTTCATGAGCCGCACCGGATCGGGCATCGACGTCGGGTCGATCTCGCTGCACCCGGCCGGGTTCGTGCACGGGCCACAGCCGGGCAGCTACGAGAAGTCCGTCGACCAGACGCGCACCGAGGAACTCGCCGTGATGCTCGACACGTTCCGCCCCCTGCATGTGACCGACGAAGCACGCGCTGCGTCCGACCCGGCCTACCTGACCACCTGGTCGCGCTGACCAACACAGAACGGATTACGTGTTGAGTTGACCGAAGAGCGCGGCGGTGATGGACGTCGCGCCGCGAGACTTCTCCCACGCGTCGGCGATGGACTCGTGGTCGACGAGGCCTGACGAGTCGGGCGTGATGCCGAGCGCCGTGGCGGCGCATGACGCGAGGATCGCCGGCTCGATGTCGTCGCCGTAGGCCGGGAAGCACTCGAGCCCGTCCCACAACTCGAGCAGCGGCGCCGGCGGCGCGGCCCCCGTCGCTAGCGCGAGCGCGGCGTCGCTGAACACGGCGTCGGTCTCGACCCCGGCCGGCCGCTTGTAGCCAGCCACCGGGTGAAGCCGCCACTGGAACAGGATCTCGTCGGGCCCGTCCTCGCGCATCCACACCTGCGAGCCGTTCACGTAGCTGTCGATCGGCTCACCGAACCTGTCGTCGAGAGCGACGATCAACTCGGGCGTGGCCCGCCACACGCAGGTGGGAGTGCGGTCCGACGACATCGCCTGACGGTAACAACCCGCCGGCCGCGCGCTGTCATGCGGCGGTGCGTAGAGGCTTCGGCTCGGAAGGTTTGGCCGCGTGGTCCGGGGAAGCTGTGGACGAGGCTCCTTTGGAGCCACTCGCCTGCGCAACAGCGAAAGAACCGCCAATCTGTGCGGTCGCGTTTCGCTTGCACTTCTGGTCAAATCCCGTTGCTAGGCGACCGGAACTGACCAGAAGTGATGGACAGTTAGCGCCTAAGTGCCGATCTAGCGCCGCGCGATTATGCGTTTGTCGCGGAGTCGCTGATCTGTGTGCCTGCTGGTGGCCAAGCGCCGACCTGTCGAACAAGACCCACATCATCGCGGCACGCCCAGTGCTCCACGATCATGCCGTCGACTACGCGCCAGATGTGGATGTACGTCCACGCGACATCTCCGCCGGTCGGAATGGCGCCAGCGGCCGCGAGTAGCGGCATGGTGGAAGCTTCGTGACGACCACGGATGGTCATGTGATGTGCCACCAACTCACCTTCGCCGAAGAGGTGGTGGTGTTCGATAGTGGAATCCGCACCTAGATCTATCTTGACGATCGACAGAATTTGTTTCCAACCCTCGCGCGCTGGCCGTCCGGGTGCCGCGTGATTCACCATGTCTTCAGCCATGAGATCGTCGATCGCCGAGAGATCGTCCGCCTCGATACGGCGGAACAGCTCGGCGACGACGCTCTTCGGATCACGAGACACGCCACATCCTCTCACCCATCGAATAGCGGGCGCCTAGAGCTGCGCTATTTCGCCGCTGCCCGTGTACCGCGTGAGCGCGGTGCGTCGCTCGGCGAGCGGCAACCTTGCTCTCGGCGGGACAGACTGACGGAATGGCTCAACCACGGATCGCGCCGATCACCGACGCGGAAAGCGACGACAAGACCAAGGAAGTGCTCGCCGGTCTTGGCGCGCCGCTCAACATCTTCACGACCCTCGCCCATCACCCCAAGCTGTTAAAGCGCTGGGGCGCGTTCGGCGGCACGCTCCTCTACGCCGGCGACCTTCCCGAACGCGACCGCGAGATCCTCATCCTGCGGACGGGTTGGAACTGCCAGAGCGATTACGAGTGGGGCCAGCACAAGATCATCGGCATGCGCAGCGGGCTGACGGAAAAGGAAGTCGACGCGACGACCCTCGACCCGTCCGCTGCCGGATGGAGCGGCGACGACGCGCTGCTCGTCGCTACGGCCGACGAACTGCACCACGAATCGAGGATCAGCGACGCGACGTGGGACGCGCTCGCGGCGCGCTATTCGAAGAAACAACTGATCGAAATCCTGATGACGGTCGGCCAGTACCACCTGGTGTCGATGACGTTGAACTCGCTCGGCGTCGAGCGCGACGCCGGCGTCGAAGGCTTCCCGTCGTGAGCGGTCGCCTCGCCGGTCGCAAAATCGTTGTCGTAGGCGCGGGCACCCGCATCAGCGACGATCCCGATGCGCCTATGGGCAACGGCCGCGCCATCGCGGTGGCGGCGGCACGCGAAGGAGCGTCGATCGCGTGCGTCGACATGAACGAGGACGCAGCCGAAGCCACCGCAGAACTCGTGCGCGCGGAAGGCGCGACGGCAACAGTGATCGCGGCCGACGTCAGTGACCCCGAGGCGTGCGAGGCACTCGTCGCCGAGTCCCACGCTGGTCTTGGCAGCATCGACGGGATCGTCCTCAACGTCGGCGTGGGCGCCGGCGTTGGCTTGTCGCACACGAGCGTGGAGGACTGGGACTTCGCGCAGAACATCAACCTCCGCGCCCACTTCCTCGTGTGCAAGGCGGCCAAGCAACACCTCGGTGAGGGTGCGTCGATCGTGTTCATCTCGTCGGTGGCGGGCCTGCAGGCCGGCAGCCGCCTTCCGGTGTACGACACGACGAAGGCCGGGCTCATCGGTTTGAGCCGTCACGTCGCCGCCGAGCTGGCCAGCCGCGGGGTGCGCGCCAACGTCGTGTGCCCCGGCCTCATCGACACGCCGCTGGGACGGGTGGCGTCGGGCGGTCGCCCGTCACGCGACAAGACGCCGGTTCCGCTCAAGCGCCAAGGCACGGCGTGGGAAATCGCGTGGCCGACCGTGTTCCTGCTGAGCGACGAAGCGAGCTACATCACGGGACAGGTGCTGGTGGTCGACGGCGGGCTGTTCATGCGGTGAGGCGACTCGCCTCGCTGCTCGCGCTCGCGCTCGTTCTCGGCGCGTGTTCGAGCGGTTCGTCGAAGGACAAGACCACGACGACGCGGCGCGTCACAACGACGTCAAGCACTTCGTCGACGTCAACCTCAACGTCCACGACGGCAACGACACTCGTGGCTGCGCCCGCGCCGGGCGGATGCGACGCGTCGACCCTGACGCGGGTGAAGCCGCGCGCGGATCGCACCCGCTACAACATCGACGCCACCGTCGACCTCGCCGCCAACCAAGTGCGGGGCACGTTGCAGGCGGCCTTCACGCCCGACATGGGGACCGATCGCATCGTGATGCGGCTCTGGCCAAACGCGCCGACCCCGTCCTCCAAGGGCGGCCACGTCGATCTCGCGAACGCGACGCTCGGCGGTAAGCCCGTCGCGTTGTCGCTCACGAACGCGACGACAGCGATCGCCGCGACCGGGCCCCTGGCGGCCGGACGCGAGGTGGCATTCGAGGTTGCGTTCACGGTCACGTTGCCGCGTGATCTCGACGACCGTCTGAGCCGCATCGGCACCACCGTCCGCCTTGGTTCATGGCTGCCGTTGCTGCCCTGGGAGCCCGGCGTCGGGTGGGCGCTCGACCCACCGACCACATCCAACGCCGAAGCGTCCACCTCGATCCACAGCGACTTCATCGTGCACCTAGTGACACCGCCGGGCCTCACTGTGCTCGCGACGGGGTCCGAAGTCGGTGGCGCCTGGAAGGCCGAAGCCGTACCCGATTGGGCGGCATCGATCGGCGACTTCACGGTGGCGCGCACTCTCGCGGGAACGCTGCCCGTGGCCGTTGGTGTGGACAACCGATTGGGCGAGTCGGCCACGACGTACCTCAAGGCAGTGGTGCCGGCGCTCAACGACCTCGCTCGCCGATACGGCGCGTACCCCTGGTACGGCGGGTACAGCCTGGCCGTCACCCCCAACCTCAAGGGCGGCATCGAGTACCCCGGCCACGTGATGCAAGGGCCGCACACCAACACACGCACCCTCCCGCACGAGATCGCGCATCAGTGGTTCTATTCCCTCGTCGGAAACGACCAGGGCCGCGACCCGTGGATCGACGAAGGCTTGGCGTCGTGGGCCGAGGCGCAGGTCGACGGCACGTACCGGTCGTTCTTGTCGAAGCCGATCCCCGCGTACGGCGCTGGCCACCTCGGCGAGTCGATGCCCTACTGGGACCGGAACCACAGCGCCTACTACCGCTCGGTGTACGTGCAATCCGTGCACGCCCTGGGTGCGCTCGGCGTGTCCACAGCGGCGGTGGACTGCGCGCTGGCGCGTTTCGTGGCTGCGCACGCGTACCGGGTGGCCGTGCCATCCGATGTGATCGACGCGTTGAAGACGGTCGCGCCGAATGCCGAGGCCGTGTTCGCGCGCTTCGGCGGGCAGAGGTTGCACCCCGCGTCATAGGGTTCGGCATGCGCACTGCGGTTGAGATTGCCGAGTTGGTCCGCTCCGGGGAACTCAAAGCCACCGAGATCCTCGACGAGTGCCTGGCCAACATCGCTGAACACAACGACGCGTTGAACGCGTTCGTGATCATCGACGAGCCGGCGGCCCGTACGGCCGCGGCTGCCGTCGACGAGGCGGTCGGCGCCGGCCGCGACCCCGGCCCGTTCGCCGGCGTGCCGATCGGCGTGAAGGACCTTGAGGACGCCAAAGGTCTACCGACCACGCACGGTTCGATGCTTTACAAAGACACGCCTCCGCAGGCGGCCGACTCCATTCACATGGCCCGCCTACGCGCCGCGGGCTGCGTGCCGATCGGCAAGACCGCGGCACCCGAGTTCGGCACCGTCGCCTTCACACACACCAAGGCGTGGGGCACCACGCGCAATCCGTGGAACACCGAGCGCACACCAGGCGGCTCGAGCGGCGGCAGCGCTGCGGCGGTCGCGGCCGGGCTCGTACCGATGGCGACGGCGAGCGACGGCGGCGGTTCGATCCGCATCCCCGCCGCGTTCAGCGGACTGGTCGGCATGAAGCCGAGCTTTGGACGCATCCCGCACCCGTTCCCGTCGGCGTCGCAGACCTCGGTGTACGGCGTCGAAGTCACGACCGTGCGCGACGCCGCCCGTCACCTCGACGTGACGGCCGGACCCGCGGACATCGACCGCACCACGCTGCCGCCCGCGAACGTCAACTACGAGGACGCGATCGAAACCCTCGACGTCAGCGGCCTGCGCGTGGCGTACTCGCCCAACCTCGGTTTCGGCACCGTCGACGAGGAGGTGGCGGAGATAGTCGAGGCCGCGGCGCGCGATCTGTTCAACGCGCTGGACCAGCCGTTCGCGTCGGTCGATATCGACATGCCCGACCCGGTTCGCACCTGGCTGAGTTCGGGCGCGGTGGACGGGTGGCTCAGTCTGGAAGAAGGCATGTGGCCCGACCGCGCCCGCGAGCTAATGGGCTTCGTGCGGACGGGTTACGAAGCGACCGAGAAGATGACAGCACCCCAGATCGCGCGCCGCTTCCGGTACCGCCACGCGCTCGAAGCGGCGTGGGCCGAGTTGTACGAGAACGTCGACGTGATCCTGTGCCCGACCACTGCCGTGCCCGCGTTTCCCGCCGCCGGCCCGCCGCCTTCGGTGATCGCGGGCAAGGAAGTCGGCCCGGCGCTGACCACGCCGTTCTGCATGCCGGCGAACCTCTGCTGGAACCCGGCGATCTCGGTGCCGGCCGGTCTCACGTCGGAGGGCTTGCCCGTCGGGTTGCAGATGAACGCGCGCCGTCACGAGGACGAAGTAGCGCTGCGTTTGGGGCGGATCTTCGAACAAGCGCGGCCGTGGCCGCGCCACGCACCCGGCTGGGCCTAACGACCGCCTTGCTCTCTTAGGAAGCGCTCGGCTTCCGCCGCGATGTCGAGGCGGTCGCGCCCGAAGTCGTCCTCGCCGTCGTCGATGACCTGCTCCAGACCCTGCACGTACGACGCGATGTCGTCGTCGGCTTCGATCATGTCGTTGACCTGGCGCTCGTAGGACGCAACTGCGATCTCGAGGTCGGTGGCCAGCAACGACGCGCCGATGATCTCTGACGCGCGTTGCGCCAACGCGAGCGTGGCCTTGGGCGACGGCTGCTGGCTGACGTAGTGGGGCACGGCGGCCCACAGCGACGCCGACTTGATGCCCGCCGCGGCGAAGCGGGTGTGCAACACGCCGACGATGCCGGTGGGACCCTCGTAACGCGAGCGCTTGAGGTTCAACTTGTCGATGAGTTCGGGGTCGCTACCAGTGCCCGTGACTTGGACGGGCCGCGTGTGCGGAACCTCGGCGGCGAGCGCACCGAGTGTGAGCACGAGTTCGACGTCGAGTTCTTGCGCGACCGCGACGACGTTGTCGCAGAACGTCCGCCACCGGTTGTTGGGCTCGATACCGTGCACGAGGACGACGTCGCGCGACGAGCCGGTGGCGTTGGCCACCGCGAAGCGCGTCGTGCGCCAGTTGATCTCGCGGGTCTCGCCATCGATCAAGCGGACCTCGGGACGCACGACGGTGAAGTCGTAAAACTCTTCCGGGTCGATGCTCGCGAACGCGCGTTCCATCCACGTGTTGCCGAGATAGTCGACCGCGGCAGACGCGGACTCAGCGGCGTCGTTCCAACCCTCGAACGCCGCGATCATCACGGGGCGGCGAAGCTTGGGGCGATCGTCCCAGCGGACCTCTTCCATCCCGGTCAGGTTACTCCCCGGGTACCCCGTGAACTTCGCGCACGACGCCTGCCATGGCGATGTCCAGAAGGCAGGGTTCGTGGCCTTTGAGCGCTTCGAAAACTGCGAACGCCGTGCGCATGCCCGTCAACGGGTCGGCCAGCGCGTCGCCCATAAATGCAGGCCCGGGCGCGACGAGACCGCCGGCTACGGCGGCGTCGTCTCCGAACGCCACCCGGTTCGAACTGCGGCCGTAGCCCGTGATGCTGGCCCACACCCGGAGTCCGTCGTCCTGGTGCAAAAAGTCGGCCGCGACGATCCCGAGTTGTTCGAGGGCGCGGGGCCGAGACGACTCGACGACCACGTCGGCGTTGTTGATGAGGTGGCGCAGTTCGTCGACGCCTGCCGCGGTGGCCAGGTCGAGCGCGACGTGGGTCTTGTTTTTGTTGAGCCGGTCGTAGAACGCGGGCGACCCGATCCGTCCGCCGTCGGGGCGGCTCGTTGACTCGACCTTCACGACGTACGCACCCGCTTCGGCCATCAGCCGAGTGGCGAGGGGGCCGGCCCACAACGAAGAGAGGTCGATCACGCCGAGTCGCTTGTCGCGCGTGCCCGGGGTGCGACACGTCGGCGCGACGCGTTCGTACGCGTGCCGAATCACCGCGGGGCCGGTGAACTCACCGAGGGCGGCAGCCGGCATGCCCAACAGCTCGGCCTGGGCAATGAGGTCGTCGGTCAACTGGTCGCGTACCGCTGCGAGGTCGTCGGTGCCCAGCCACGCCGGGACCGAGTCGATGTCGCTTTGGCGGGCGAGGGACACCGCGATCCAGCTGTCCTTGGTTTGCAGCAGGTGCGTGTGGCGCGGGCCGGCGTACGGGGCGCGCTCGCCGATCAGACGCAGGACGGCTTCGAGCACACCAAGATTGTTGCGTGGACGCGCCCATCGATGAAACGCGACGGCGGTGGCCGCGGGCGAGCGCGGTGTTCGATGAGTTGATGGCACAGGCGCCCTTCCCGTCTCTGATGGAAGGTCTTGTCGCTGAGTCGCTCGTCTATTCACACCTCCAAGGAGGTCCGGAGTTCGCCGCGTGGCGCGCCGCGACACCGGTAACGCGCCGTCCGCCCGAGGCCGAACCCGTTGTCGTAGCCCGCGACGCCGACCTGCTCCGGATCACGCTGAACCGGCCGGCGGTGCGCAACGCGCTCAACGTGGCCATGCGCGACGCGTGGCTCGACGCGCTGGCCGTCGCGCGCGCCGACCCCTCCCTCGAAGTGGTGATCACTGGCAACGGTCCGTCGTTCTGCGCCGGCGGCGACCTGGACGAGTTCGGTTCGTTTCCGTCTCCCGAAGCGGCGCACACGATTCGATTGCAGACCAGCATCGGGGCCGCGATTGCGGCGATCGCCGACCGGGTGACGTTTCGTATTCATGGTGCCGCGTACGGCAGCGGGATCGAATTGGCCGCGTTCGCGCATCGCGTCGTGGCGCACCCCGACACCCGCATCGTGTTGCCCGAGATCGGCCTGGGTCTGATCCCTGGCGCCGGCGGAACCGTGAGCATCACGAACCGGATCGGAGTGGAACGAATGCGACGACTCACCCTGTCCCGCGAAGTGATCGACGCGGAAACCGCGCTCGCTTGGGGCTTGATCGACGAGATCGAAATAGGGTGACGCCCATGTCTGACTACAAGTTCCTGCAGTACGAGACCTTCGACAACGGCACGATCGCCCGCATCCTGCTCGATCGCCCCGAAGCGAAGAATGCGCAGAACCGCGGCCTGCTGGTCGAGCTCGACCAGGCGTTCCTCGCGGCCGAAGCCGACGACAACGTGCGCGTCGTGATCCTCGGCGGAACCGGCGACCTGTTCTCGTCGGGCCACGACATGGGCTCGAAAGCCGCGATGGACGAGTACCAGAACCACCCGACCGTGAAGATCAACGGCGGCACGCGCGACGGCGCCGAGAAGCGCATGTTGCAGGAGTGGCACTACTACTTCGAGAACACGCGCCGCTGGCGCAACCTGCGCAAGATCACGATCGCGCAGGTGCAAGGCACGGTGTTCGCCGCCGGCCTCATGTTGATGTGGGCGTGCGATCTCATCGTCGGTTCTGAGGAAGTGAAGTTCGCCGACGTCGTCGGTACTCGCCTCGGCATGTGCGGCCTCGAGTACTTCGCTCACCCGTGGGAATTCGGCGCGCGTAAGACCAAGGAATTGATGCTGACGGGCGACTCGATCGACATCCACGAAGCGCACGCGCTCGGCATGGTGAGCAAGGTGTTCCCCCGCGCCGAGCTCGAGGAGAAGACGCTCGACTTCGCCCGGCGGATCGCGAAGCTGCCGACGATGACGGCGCTGATGATCAAAGAGTCGGTGAACGAAACGCAGGATCAGCAGGGCTTCTACAACGCGCTCAACTCATGCTTCACGATCCACCAGCTGAACCATTCGCACTGGGCCGAGACCCACGACGACAAGTTCCCCGCCGCCCAAGAGGCCGATGGCATCCCGAACTGGAAGACGGCGCCGCCCATCGTTGCCGCCGAGAAGACCAGCGTGCGCGCCGACGCCTGAAAATTGACACGAGTGTTAGATAGTCTCCAGCCATGATGAATCTGGACGATGTCGAGGGCATGGACCTCGAGTCGCTCGCACACCCGCAGCCGCTCTACAAGGCCTTGCGCGAGGCCGGCCCTGTCATCGACATGCCAGACATGGACATGGTCATCGTGGGCAACGCCGCCGATGTCAAAGACGTCCTCGGGAATCCGAAGGTCTTCTCGTCAGGCGTCGACGCGGTGGCTATCGGACAAATTCGCCCGCTCATTCCCTTGCAGATCGACCCGCCGCAGCACAAGTACTTCCGGCGCCTGCTCGACCCGATCTTCGGTCGCCAGACGATCGACGAACTCGAGCCGACCACCCGCGAGGTCGTGCGCGACCTCATCAACGCAGTGAAGGACGACGGGTTCTGCAACTTCCACGAGGCCGTGGCCGAACCGCTGCCGTCCACGGTGTTCTTGCAGATCATGGGCCTGCCCGTCTCGCGGACCAAAGAGTTCATCAAGTTGAAGGACGGCATCGTGCGTCCGTCCAACGTGCACAACAACGAGGAGCGCGTCGCCGCGGTTACCAAGACGGGCCAAGAGATCTACAAGGTCTTGCGCGAAACGATCGATGCGCGTGCGTCGAAGCCCGAAGAAGACCTGATCACGATGCTGCTCGACGCGGAGGTGGACGGCGAGAAGCTCACGCACGATCAGTGCGAGGACATCCTCTACCTGTTCTTCCTGGCCGGCCTCGACACCGTCACCGCCTCGCTGGACTGCATGCTCAGCTATCTCGCGCAACACCCCGAGCACCGCGCCCAACTCGCGAACGACTTCTCCCTTATCCCGCACGCGGTCGAAGAGATGCTGCGGTTTGAGACCCCGGTGCAGGGCGTGGTGCGCATCACCACCGAGGACACCGAGATCTCGGGTTGCCCCGTCGCGAAGGGCCGCACCGTTTCGGTGATGCTCGGCTCGGCGAACACGGACGAGAACGCGTGGGGCGACACCGCCTGCGAGGTCGACTTCGACCGCGACACGAAGGGCCACATCGCGTTCGGTGGCGGCAACCACCGTTGCCTGGGCGCCCACCTGGCCCGTATGGAACTTCGCGTGGCACTCGAAGAGTGGCTCACCGCAGTGCCTGACTTCCGAGTGGTCAACCCGGCGGGCTTGCAGTACTCGCAGGGCCTGCGTTCCGTGAACAACCTCGAACTGGTCTGGAAGTAGCCGTGCCCGGACCGCTGGACGGTGTCCGCGTCGTCGAGGTCGCATCGTGGATGTTCATTCCGTCGGGCGGCGCCGTGCTGGTCGACTGGGGTGCCGAAGTGCTCAAGATCGAGCACCCCGTAACCGGTGACCCGCAGCGCGGGTTGATGACGTCGGGGATCATGCCGGGGGGTGCCGCGGCCATCAACTTCATGATCGAGCAGCCCAACCACGGCAAGAAGTCCATCGCGATCGACATCTCCCACCCGGATGGTCACGAGGCGTTGATGAAGCTGGTCGAGACCGCGGACGTGTTCCTGACGAATTACCTGCCGCCGATCCGCCGCAAGCTCAAGATCGACACCGAGGACATCCGCGCCCGCAATCCCAACATCGTGATCGCGCGCGGTTCGGGCCAAGGCCCGCACGGCCCCGACGCCGAAAAGGGTGGCTTCGACGGCGCCGCGTTCTGGGCGCGCGGTGCGATGGGCATGACGCTGCCCGAGCAGCAGGACGGTTGGCCTTCCGGTCAGCCAGCGCCCGCGTTCGGCGACGTGATCGGTGGGATGGCGACCGCCGGTGGCATTGCGGCCGCGCTGCTCAAACGCGAACGGACGGGCGAGACGTCAATCGTCGACGTGTCGTTGCTCGGCACTGCGATGTGGCAGCTGTCGCCCATGATCCTGCTGAACAAGCTGTTCGGGATCGGGCGGATCGCGGGCACCACGCGCGGCGCGCCGGGCAACCCGGGTGTAGGTAACTACCGCACCAAGGACGGTCGCTTCGTCGCAATGATGTTGTTGCAGGGCGACCGGTTCTGGGCGGACTGGGTCACGCGGCTCGGCGTGCCCGAGTTGGTCGACGATCCGCGCTTCTGTGACGCCACCGTGCGCGCCGAGAACGCGGTGGAGTGCCAGAAGCTGCTCGACGCCGCGTACGACAACTTCACGCTCGAGGAGTTGAAGGTCGCGTTCGACGGCTTCGAGGGTGTGTGGGCGCCGTTCCAGACGCTGGGCGAGTTGTATGACGACCCGCAGGTGATTGCGAACGGCTACCTGCCCACCGCCGACATCAACGGCACACCGTTCCAGATGGTGACGTCGCCCGCGCAGTTCGACGAGACCGCGGTTGGTGTGGAACGCGCACCCGAGCACGGTGAGCACACCGAGATGCAGTTGCTCGAGGTGGGCTACGACTGGGATCAGCTGATCGCGATGAAGGAGTCGGGCGCGATCCTTTGAATATCGAGGAACGGATCGCGTCACTCGGGCTCGTGTTGCACGGGCCGCATCCTCCGCACGATCCCCTCGACGCCGTGGTGGTGTGGGACGGCATCGCGCGGACTTCCGGGCAGTTGCCGCGCATCGACGGTTCGCTCACGTGCGTGGGAGTTGTCGGTGACACCGTTTCCGTCGACGACGCGCGCGAGGCCGCGGCGGTGTGTGCGTTGAACGCGCTAGCGGTGTTGCAGGCCGAACTGGGCTCGCTTGATCGGATCGAGCGGATCCTGTCCGTCACCGGCTACGTGGCCTCGGCGCCCGGCTTCACCGAGCAGCCAACGATCATCGACGGAGCGTCGAAGGTGCTCGTCGACATCTTCGGCGACCGCGGCCGCCACACGCGATCCGCGATCGGCGTGGCTGCACTACCCCGAGGCGGCGCAGTAGAGATCGAGCTGACCGCCGCCGTTTCGAGAGAGGTACGTTGAGTCATGGACGTCCGGTCGATTGAAGACGTAGCACCAGTCATCGAGCACAACGGCACGGTGCCCGTGTGGTGGCTGGTGTCACCGCGCGAGATGTTTGACATCACCAAGGGCGGGCACCTTGAACTCGTCAGCGAATTCGAAGTGAGCGGCGGCGGCTATGTCGATCCGCACAACCACCCGACCCACGAGTTCTATTACGTCACGTCCGGCCGGGGGATCATGGAGATTGAGGGCGAGGAGCGCGAGATCGGGCAGGGCGACCTCGTGCACATTCCGCCGATGGCGATGCACTCACTCAAGCCAGTGAGTGACCACGCGCCGATTCACTGTTTCTGTTTCGCGGTGGCGACACCGGACGCGTCCGAGATCAACTACACCGAGCATTGACCCTCGCGTCCGAACTCGTCGCGTTGGGGGCGGCGACGCTCGGCGAAAGCGGCGCACTGCGTATGCACCACCGCATCAAGCCGGCCTGGTCGGGCGCCGCCGTGGCTGGCCCTGCGGTTACCGCCAAGTGCGGCCACGCCGACAACCTGGCGATCCATGTGGCCGTCGCGCGTTGCGACACGCCGGGCGCGGTGCTCGTGGTCGACGCAACCGACCCGCCCGAATACGGCTACTGGGGCGAAGTGCTCACCACCGGCGCCGAGGCGCGACTGATGGCGGGGCTGGTGATCGACGGTGGCTGCCGCGACGTCGCCGCGCTCGAACTGCACGACTTCCCGGTGTTCAGCGCGTTGATCGCGTTGACAGGTGCAGGCAAGACCAAGGGCGGCACCGTCGGCAAGACCGTGCACGTCGGTGACGTGGACGTGTCGCCGGGGGACTGGATAGTCGGCGACGGCGACGGCGTGGTCGTGATCCCGAAAGACCATTTCGACGCGGTGCTCGAAGCCGCGCATGCGCGCGCCGAGAACGAGAAGCATCTGTTTCATGATCTGAACGAGGGCAAGACGACCGTCGAGTTGCTGCACCTGAACCCTGGCGGGCTGGACGCGTGAGCGACACGTTCACCATCAAGGCCGAGCCCTTGACCGAAGCGGCGTTCGCCCCGTTCGGTCAGGTCATCAACACGGGCGACATGGTCATGGAGTTGCGCGACGGCGAAGAGTTCATGCTCAACGTGTTGTCGTACGACCGGTATCCGCTCGTCGTGGACCACCTCAATCGTCATCACAAGGCGACGCAGGCATTGGTCGCGCTGGCGGGTAAGCCGTCGCTCGTCGTGGTCGCGCCGGCCGAGTTCGACTTCTCGACCACCGATCACTTGCAGCACGTGCACGCGTTCATTTGCGACGGCTCGGCCGGCATCAACCTGTCCCTCGGCACGTGGCACTGGGGCCCGGCGCCGCTGATGGATCACGTCGATCTCGTCAACGTGCAAGGCAAGGGCTTCCTCAACGACAACGAGGTGGCCTATTTGGAACGCGACCTCGGCGTCATCGTGAACGTCGACCTCTAAGGCACCGAGAGGCTCAGGCGAGCAGCGCGGCCACTTTGTCGGTGTGGTGGGCCGAGTCGCCCCATGAGCGGGACAGGGCCCACGTGCGTTTGAGGAAGAGATGTAGGTCGTACTCGACCGTGTAGCCGATGGCGCCGTGGCATTGCAGGGCCTTGCGCCCGACCAGCTCGGCGGCGTCGCTCGCCATCGCTTTGGCCATCGCCACGTCCCGCGCGCGCGTTGACGAATCGTGGGCGACCGACCACGCGGCGCGCAGCACCGCGGGGCGCGCGAACTCGATGGCGAGACGCGCGTCGGCGAGATGGTGCTTCACGGCTTGGAACGAACCGATCGGCACGCCGAACTGTTTGCGTTCGATCACATAGGCAACCGTCATGTCGAGCATCGCCTGCCCGAGACCGACGAGCATCGCGGCGGTGCCGAGCGCGCCGCGTTCGAGCGCGGCCTCGATTTCGGAGTGCTTCGCGGTGACGACGCGGCCGGTGACGTCCGCGGTGATGCGGCCGCCGCGGCGCGCGCCGTCCACTGTGTCGACGGCGACGATCTCGACGCTGGGCCGATCGATCAACAACAGCGAGGGGCCGCGCCGCAACAGCAGCTGGTCGGCGTCGCACGCGCAGGGAATTATCGGGCCGCCGAGGTTTGTCGCTACAACACCCGTGTCGCGCACCATCGGCGCCGCGACCATCGCCGTCTCGACCAGCGGATGCGGCAGTGCGACGCGTCCCGCCTCCTCGAGGACGGGCACGAGGAAGGTTGCGTCCAGGCCAAGACCGCCGTCACCCTCAGGCACGAGCAGCGACAACACCCCCATCGCATCGAGGCGGTTCCAGATGGCGCGATCGAGTTCGCCGATCGGGGCGTCCCACGCCGCGCGCACCGCGGCCGGGGTCATCTCGTTCGCGAACAAGTCGCGGGCGGCGTCGCGAAATGCGACTTGATCGTCGGAGAGCGCGAAGTTCATCGAGGCAGACCCAAGACGCGCTCGGCGGCGATGTTGCGTTGGATCTCGTTGGTACCCGCGTAGATCGGACCTGACAGCGAGAACTGCCACGCCTTGCTCCACGGTCCGTCGACCTCGGCTTCGGGCCCGAGGAGGTCGAGCGCGATCTCGTGCAGTTCGACGTCGAGTTCGCTCCACCACAGCTTGGTGAGGCTCGCCTCGGCACCGGGCTTGTCGCCCGCGGCGAGACGCGTCACCGTCATCAGTGTCTGCTGTTGGTAGGCGTCGGCGTGCATCCAGGCCGTCGCAGCGCGGCGACTCAACGCCGCGTCGCCACGGGAACGGGCGAGCGCGAGCAGTCGTTCGGCGGTCGCCAGAAAACGGCCCGGCGATCGCAGCGTGAGCCCGCGTTCGGAACCGGCCGTCGCCATGGCTACTGACCAACCGCCTTCGGGTTCGCCCAGTACCACGCCGCCGGCAACGGCGTCGTCAGCGAGGAACGCGTCCTCGAAGAAAACCTCGGCGAAACCCTCGTCGCCGTCGAGGCGACCGAAGCCGCGCACGTTGATGCCCTCCGTGTCGAGCGGCACGAGGAGATACGTCAATCCTTTGTGGCGCTCGGACTCTGGATCGCTGCGGAACAATCCGAACAAGTGCGTGCAGAAGGCGCCGCGCGTTGTCCAGGTTTTCTGTCCGTTCAGCACCCAGCCGCCGTCGACGCGCGCCGCGCGCGAGGTGACGCTGGCGAGGTCGCTGCCCGCGTTCGGTTCCGACCATCCCTGGCACCACAAGTCGTCGCCCGCCGCCATGCGGCGCAGGATGCCGTTCTGTTGCGCGGGCGTACCGAACTCGTAGATCGACGGGGCCAACAGGAAGATGCCGTTCTGCGTCACCCGCGGGGGGCAGCCCGCCCGGTAGTACTCCTCTTCGAAAATCAGCCACTCCCACAGCGACGCGCCCCGTCCGCCGTGTTCGGGCGCCCATGACACGACGGCCCACCGCGCGTCGAAGAGGCGACGCTCCCAGTCGAGGTGTTGCGCGAAGCCCTCGCGGGTGTCACCCGACGCCGGTTCGCCTCCGTGCTCGGCGCGCCACGCGGCCACGTTCGCCTCGAGCCAGGATCGCGCTTCAGCGCGAAATTCGTCTTCCTCCGCCGACCACGTCAGGTCCACGCGCCACTCCTCAAGAGACCTGACACTTCGTCAGATTAGTCTTGGGGCCCATGCCCACCACGTCTGTGCCCGCCGTTGACGGCTGGTTCACTACCGACGCCGAACCGCACCTGCTCGGCACGAAGTGCACCACGTGCGGCACGGTCTTCTTCCCGAAGGCCAGTGGCTTTTGTCGCAACCCGTCGTGCCGGGGGACTGAGTTCGCGGAGGTCGAGTTGAGCCGCACCGGCAAGGTGTGGAGCTACACCGACGCGCAATACCAGCCGCCGCCGCCCTACATCCCCGCGTCCGATCCGTACGAGCCGTTCGCGCTGGCGGCGGTGGAGTTGGCCGACGAACAACTCGTGATCCTGGCGCAGGTGGCGAAGGGCTTCGGCGTGAACGACCTCAAGGTCGGGGCACCCGTCGAGCTGGTGATCGAGCCGGTCTACGAAATCGATGGCGTGGAACACCTCATGTATCGCTGGAAGCCGGTGTCGGCATGACGGCGCCTGAGTCGGTCGCGGTTCTCGGTGCCGGCATGCACGAGTGGGGCAAGTGGGGACGGCCCTTCCACGAGTACGGCGTGCACGCGGCGCTGGCCGCTCTCGACGACGCCGGCGTCGACTGGGCCGACGTGCAGTTCGTCGCCGGCGGTGAAACCGTGCGCAACGGCTACCCCGGTTACGTCGCCGCGTCGACCATCACGCAAGCGCTCGGATGGAACGGTGCGCGCGTCGCGTCGTCGTACGCCGCGTGCGCGAGCGGTGTCACCGCGCTCGACGCGGCGCGGTCGCGGATTCTCGCCGGGTTGTGCGACGTCGCCCTCGTTGTCGGCGCCGACACCACGCCGAAGGGGTTCCTGGCGCCCGTCGCCGGCGAACGCTGGGACGACCCCGACTGGTTGCGCTTCCGCCTCATCGGCGCGACGAACCCGACATACTTCGCGCTCTACGCCCGTCGCCGCATGGACCTGTACGGCGCGACGGAAGCCGACTTCGCCAAGGTCAAGGTCAAGAACGCCAAGCACGGCTTGCATAACCCGTACGCGCGCTATCGCAAGGAAGTCACCGAGGAGGAAGTGCTCAACAGCCCGGTCGTGGCGGACCCGCTGCGCCTGCTCAACATCTGCGCCACGTCCGACGGCGGCGCCGCCATCGTGCTGACGTCGATGGACTACGCGAAGCGCAAGGGCATCACCAACCCGGTGCGCATCCGCGCCGTGTCCACCGTGACGCCGCGCTTTCCGAACACCGTCATCGAGATGCCGAACTTCTCGACCGACTCGGCCGCCGCCCTGGCGCCACCCGAACTCACCTTCCGCGACTCGATCGCCGCCGGCGCGTACGAAGAGGCCGGCATCGGCCCCGACGAGATGAGCCTGGCCGAGGTCTACGACCTTTCCACCGCGCTCGAACTCGACTGGATGGAAAACATCGGCCTGTGCAAAGAAGGCGAAGCCGAGAAGCTGTTGAACGACGGCGACACCGCCATCGGCGGACGCATCCCGGTCAACCCAAGCGGCGGCCTGGCCTGCTTTGGCGAGGCCGTGCCCGCTCAGGCGATTGCGCAGGTCTGCGAAGTCACGTGGCAGCTACGCGGCCAAGCCACCGGTCACCAAGTGGAAAATGCGAAGGCCGGCATCACCGTGAACCAAGGCCTCTTCGGCCACGGCTCGTCGGTACTGCTTACGACCTAAATCCTCCGCAGCCGCGCTCAGCCGCCCGTGCGTTTTACGTCGCGGTACGGAACTTCGCGGTCAGCGGCGTATTCGCGGGGCATGCCGAGGACTCGCTCGCTGATGATGTTGCGCTGGATCTCGTTGCTGCCGCCGCCGAGGGAAATGCCCTGACGCCACAGCGACATTTCGCTCATGATCTGCGACGGCGAGTGGGGCTCTTGCGTCGGCCACGCGGCCGCCGTCTGACCGGCGATCTCAAGGCCGATCTCGGCGCGGCGCATGACGCCAGTCGCGATGAACAGTTTCAGGATGGATCCGCTGGCCGGCGACGCAGTGCCGGTAGCGATGCCGCGGCTGATCCGATCGATCAGCGCCTGACCGACGAGTTGACGCACCTGCGCTTCGGCGAGCAGTTGCCGCGTCCGCGGGTCGCGTTCGGCGCCGAGGCCCTTGACCAACTGGAGGATGGTGTTGTCGTCGTCGTTGGACGGATCGTGTCCGATCGACCGCCCGCTGATGTACGGCGAGTGTCCGCCGACCGCGGAACGCTCGTGCGTCAGCAGGCGCGTTGCCACCGTCCACCCGTCGTCGATTTCGCCGACCACGTCGGTGACGGGAACCGCGACGTCGTCGAAGAACTCTTGACAGAACTCCATCGACCCGTCGACCTGGCGGATCTGTTCGACCTTCACGCCCGGCTGATGAATCTTCAAGATGAACATGGTGAGGCCGCGGTGCTTGGGCACGTCCCAGTTCGTGCGGGCCAGGCACATCGCGTAGTCGCTTTCGGCCGCGCCGCTGCTCCAAATCTTTGAACCGTTGAGGATGAACACGTCGCCGTCGCGATCGGCGCGCGTCAAGCAGCCGGCGAGGTCCGAGCCACCGCTCGGCTCGCTCAAGAACTGCACCCACAGCTCCTCGCCCCGCAGGATCGCGGGGAGGTGCCGCTGCTTCTGTTCATGCGTGCCGAAGTCGATCAGCGTGGCCGCGAGGATCGAGAACGTCGGCAGGTTGAACGTGAAGGGCATGTCGTAGGGTGCCGATTCGTCGCTGAACGCGTCTTGGTAGTCGAGGGGCAAGCCCAGCCCGCCGTACTCCGCCGGAAAACAGATGCCGGCGAAACCGCCGTCCCACAACCGGCGCTGTAGGTCGCGTTCGATCTCGCGCCGCCCGACCGCGCGCCGGTCCCATGACGCCGGAGTGAGCGGCGGCATGTTGGCCTTGAGCCAATCCCGGGCGCGCCCGCGGAATTCGTCGACAGACTCGGTCATGCCGCACCCACGATCGCGGCGGCGATGCGCTCCCGATGCTCGGCTGGTGTGCCGTACATCGCGCGGTTCACGGTGACACGCCGCAGGTACAGGTGGATGTCGTGCTCCCACGTGACGCCGATGCCGCCGTGCAGCTGCACGCAATCCTGAACCAGCTCGACGGCCAAGGCGCCGATGAAACTCTTCGACGCGCTGACGACGTCACCCGCATTGGCCGCGCCTTCCGCGATGGCGCGTGCGGCGGCGCCTGCGATCGCATGGCTGGCTTCGAGCGCCATCTTGTTGTCGGCTACGCGATGCTTGAGCGCTTGGTACGAGGACAGGGGGCGGCCGAACGAGTAGCGATCGCCCATGTACTCCAGGGTCATGTCGAAGATGCGCTGCATCGCGCCGCAGGTTTCGGCTGACTGCAGCGCAACCGCGATCTGGAGTTCGCGTTCGCCGTCGCCATCGATTGGTTCGCCCGCGGCGGCGTCGATGTCGACACGGGCGAAGCGGCGCACGAGATCGAGTCCACCCAGCGGGGTGACCGTCGCGTGTGCCGCGGGCACGAGGCGCTGCGCGCCATCGCTACCCGTTACGAGGAACACGTCGGCCTGCGCGCCCGCTTCGACGATCGCGCCGTCACCGGTTACCCACGCCCCGATCAGTTCGCCGCTCAACAGTCCGGGCAACCACGCATCCTTTTGGGCGGGCGAACCGTGCAATGAGATCGTCGATGCGACGACGGTCACCGGCACCAACGGACCGGGCGCGACTGTGGCGCCCATCTCCTCGGCGACGAGCACGAGGTCCAAGATTCCGTGGCTGCTCAACGACCCGCCGCCGTCGGCCTCGCTCACCAGCATCGAGGTCCAACCCAACTCGCAGCCCCGTCGCCAGAAGTCGCGGTCGATTCCGTCCTCCGAGGCTTCGAGGGCGCGCACGGTGGCAATCGGACACTCGGTGGCGAGGAACTTGCGCGTCGTCTGCGCGAAGAACGCTTGGTCTTCGGACAGGTCGAGTTCCACGGCGGCGCAGGTTACCGGCCATCTAACGCGAGCGTCACTTTCGGAATAACGTGCGGCGATCGACCTCTACTACGACCCGTACGACGCGGAGATTGACCGCGATCCGTATCCGGTGTGGCGACGCATGCGCGACGAGGCGCCGCTCTATTACAACGAGCGGCACGACTTCTACGCGCTCAGCCGGTACGACGACGTCAAGAAGTCGGCCCAGGATTGGGCGACGTACATCTCGGGCAAGGGGTCAGTGCTCGAGTTCATCAAGTCGGGCAGCCCGATGCCGCCGGGCCTGATCCTCTTCGAGGACCCGCCCGAACACAACTTTCATCGCGGCCTGATCAGCCGCGTGTTCCATCCCAAGTCGATGGAGGCGGTCGAGCCCGATGTCCGCCGGTTTTGCGAAGAGTGCCTCGACCCTCTCGTGGGCCGCGACGGGTTCGATTTCATCGCCGACCTCGGCGCCGAGATGCCGATGCGGACGATCGGCATGCTGCTCGGCATCCCCGAGGCGGACCAGCGCGCTATCCGTGACCAATTCGATGAGGGCTTCAAGCTCGCGAACCAGGGCGAGCCACCCCCCGCGTTCGCCAGCGACTTCGGTGGTTTCGCCGAGTATGTCGACTGGCGCGTCGACCATCCGTCGGACGACCTCATGACGCGGCTGATCAACGAGACGTTCGAAGACGAGCACGGCGAGACCCGCACGCTGACACGCCAAGAGGTGCTCAACTTTGTCGGCCTGCTGGCGGGCGCGGGCAACGAGACGACGACGCGCCTCATCGGGTGGGCGGGCAAGTTGTTGGCGGAACATCCCGATCAGCGCGCCGAACTCGTGGCCGACCCATCGCTGATCCCGGCCGCGGTGGAAGAGTTGTTGCGCTACGAGGCCCCGTCACCCGTGCAGTCGCGCTACGTGACCAAGGACGTTGAGCACTATGGGCAGACCGTGCCCGCAGGCAGCGTGATGGTGTTGTTGAACGCAAGTGCGAACCGCGACGAGCGGCGGTTCCCCGACCCGGACCGGTTCGACATCCACCGTGAAGGCGCGCACCACGTGTCGTTCGGCTACGGCATCCATTTCTGCCTCGGGGCCGCACTGGCTCGACTCGAAGCGCGCGTCGCGCTCGAAGAAGTGTTGAAGCGCTTTCCGACGTGGGAAGTGGACTGGGACAACGCCGTGCAGGCGCACACATCGACCGTCCGAGGTTGGGAAGCGCTACCGGTCTTGCTTTAACAACTGTTGAGTGGCGGTTTCGAGGAACCACTTCGCGAACTCCTCCACGGACCAGCCCCGCTCCACCCGCAGCATCAACCAAGTGTCGGGGCTGTTGAGCATCCAGAGAATGTCGGCGGCCTTGTCGACGGCCAGGCCGGGCTTCAGTCCCTTGCGTTTGGCGATGGCCTCGACCAACACGCGTTGGTTGGCATGAAAGTCCGACCGAATCAGTCGCCACAGATCGCCGCTATCGACGTCAACCGCCGAAGCGTCGCGAATCACTTGCAGCACGTCGCCGATGCGCTGTTTGACGACCATCGAGTTGCGCACGAGCACGGCCACCATCCGCCGGGGATCGTTCTCTTCCAAGATCTCGACGTAGCGCGGAAGTGCCGCGACTGGCACGTCGCTCGTATCGCCCTTTAACGCCAAGTCCCACACGCCGCGCAACACGCCGGCTTTCGTGGCAAACGCGTCGTACACGGTCTTCGCCGACACGCCGGCGTCCACCGCGATCGCTTCGATCGTCGTCGCGACGTATCCGTCGCTGATGAAGAGCCGCTGCGCGACTTCGAGGATGCCCCGACGCGTCGCCTCCGCCTGCGCCTGGCGACGAGCGGAGTTGTACGCACGCTTGGGCTTGACAGTCTCGCTGATTTCGCTATGGTACAACTAAATTCAATTAGGTACTACTAAAGCGAATAGGAGAATGCCATGAGCAACGAAGTTCGCCAGATCGTGCACGCCATGTGGAGCGGCGTCGCCGGCCAGTGGTCCGAGCGCGCCGACTTTCTGGATCAGCGCGCCGCCGCGGTGACCAAAGCGCTGCTCGACGGTGCCGGCATCGAGGCGACCGACCGGGTGCTGGCCTTGGCCGATGGCCCTGGCGGCACCGGACTCGCGGCTGCGGCTCTCGCGGCGGAGGTTGTGTCATCTGACATCGCGCCGTCCTACGCCGATGTCGTGACCGCGCGGGCGAAGGCGGCCGGCCTCACGAACGTGACGGCAAAGGTGCTCGACCTGGAAGAGATCGCCGAACCGGACGAGTCCTTCAACGCCGTGGTGATCCGCGAAGGTCTGATGTTCGCCGCCGACCCGCTGGGGGCGCTGGGCGAGATTCGCCGCGTCCTGCGAACCGACGGCCGCCTCGCCGCCGCGGTGTGGGGACCGAAGGCGGATAACCCGTGGCTGGCGATCGTCATGGATGCCGTGTCGGCCCAGGTTGGTCACGAAGTTCCGCCGCCGGGAATGCCCGGTCCCTTCGCGCTGGCGGATGAACTTCGCCTGGTCCAGCTGGCCCGCGACGCCGGCTTGCGCGACGTGCGCATAGAGCACGTGTCGGTTCGCTTCCACGCCCCGTCCTTCGAGGAGTGGTGGGCGCATACGTCGGCGTTGGCCGGTCCGATAGCGACGGTTGTCGCCGGCATGTCGGATGACGCACGCGCCGAACTGCTCGATCGCCTGCGCGACGCAGCGCGGCCCTACGAGACCAGCGACGGTCTCGATATTCCTGGGCTGTCCCTCGTGTTGACCGGGCGGCGCTAGTTGGCGAGTTGCGACATGAACTGGTTGAGGTCGAAATAGTCGCGCCACGCCGCGATTTTTCCGTCCACGATTTCAAACGTGCCCATTACGGGTAGGGCGATGGTCTTGGCCTCAGAAATGAAACGGTCGACGCGCTCGGTAAGCACGGCGTTGCCGGCAGCCGCGATCGCCAGAACTTCGAACTCAACCTTGTCGACGCCCGCGCTGAACCCCTCGATGGTTGTGCGGATCGCGTCGACACCTTGGACTGGAGCGATCGGAATGTTGTGGTAGATCGCGTCGGGCGTGAAGAACGCGAGGATCGCGTCGAGGTCGCCGGTGCTCCACGCCGCGCAAAAGTCGGTGACGATGTCGATGGGGTCGGCCATGCGCGCACTTTACGGTGTCGTCCATGAAGCGGGCGATCGACTGGACCTTCAGAAGTCGGGAGACCGGCAAGATCACGATTTGGCAGATGCCGAACGTCCCGCTGTGGATCTACATCGCGGCCACGGCGCTGCACATCTTCGTGAGTTGGGACCCGCTGCGGTGGGTTGCGACGATGGCTTTGGTCGTGTGGGCCGGACTCGAGGTCGTCAAGGGCGTCAACCCGTTCCGTCGCGGCCTCGGCGCGGTGGTACTGCTCGGAGCCTTAATGCGCCTCGTTAGGTGATCCCGTCGAGGAGTGCGCGTAGCGCGGCGACCTCGTCTTCGAATGCCTTCTTGCCTGACTTGGTGATCGCGACCCAGGTCTTGGGTCGCTTCTTCTCGAAGACCTTGTCCTGGCTGACGTAGCCGGCGTCCTCCAACACAGTGAGGTGGCGGGACAGATTGCCGTCGGTCAACTTGAGGATCGACCGCAGCGCGGCGAAGTCGGCCTTGGGCGCCTCGTTGAGTACGGCGAGGATGCCTAGGCGGACGCGCTGGTGCACGACGTCATCGAGGTCGAGGGACGGATGGTTCTCTTCGGTCATGGACGTCGCTTGAGCGAGTCCGACGATGACGACGCAACTGCGCGACGTCGCGCCGCCACGCCGACGACAACACCGAACACGGCGCCGAGCGCGAGTGACTCGGTCGATGACGAGTGGGGGACGACGAAGACCCCCAACAACGCGACAGCAGCGAGACCCGCCGATACCAACGCGAACCACGCGTTGCGGAGCACGGCCGCTTGCGCGGCGGCGCCAGCACCGAGAATGACGAACACGCTGGCGTCGCGGGCGCTGCCGCTGAGCGCAACATCGGCGATCAGGCTCGCAACGAACACTGCGGCGGGAACGATGACGGTCGAGCGCGAAAGCGGTACGCCGAGCCCCTCGCGGGCCCGCAGCGACTTTGCGATTGTGTAGGCGCCACCGAGCATGATCACCACGGCGAGCAAGCGGCCGCTGATGGAGTGGTAGTACGCGCCGGTAACCAGCGCCGCGGCCATTGCTCCAAATACGCACAGCATGAAGTCGGCCATGCCGGGACGCATCTGCTCCTGTGCGTTGATGCTCGACCGACGCGCGGCGCGCAGGAGACGCTTGGGGTCGTCGCTCATCGGTCGACCAACTGCTTGCGACCGACGAACAACGTGACAGCGATGTAGACCGCGATTAGTGAAAGGCCGATCCAGTTCGAGAATGACTGTGTCGCCTCGGCGATCAACACCGGGCCTCCGATGCCGAGCAGGATCACGCTCCGATACCGAGCGCCGACGATGATGCAACCGAGGCCGATGGTGAGGCCACCGACGATGTCCCTCGCCGAACCGTCGAGCGAAACGGCACCGACGAATGTCGCGAGCAGTACCACCGCGGCGATCGCCCATGTGAACGAGCTGATATCGCTACCGAGCGTGCGCCGCTTTCGTGCTCGGTTCAGCGCCTCGAAGGGATACCAAAGCACTGCTAGGACGAGAAATACTTTCTGGAACCCGCTCTGGTCGCTGAACGTGACAAGCCGTCCGAACGACCACGCCGCGACGAGCAGCAAGAGCTCCGGATGACCCGGCGTGAGCGCATCGCGCACCGAAGTGCTGCTGTCTTTAACGACCTTGAGCAGGTCGGCGGCATCATCCTCGTGCGCCGTGCGATCACTCATCGTCGCCTACCACCGCGCGGCGTGCGCCGACTACAGCTGTCGTCCACGTGCAGAGGCTGATGACGATCAGACTCGGACTCCAACCGATGAACAGGCCCACGGTGAACAGCCCCAGCTGGGCGCCACAACAGACGATAAGGAACCAGATGTCGGTCGGGCTTAACGACGCGACCCTGCGAGTTGCTGATGTCATGACTGTGCCCCTTTCATTGTTCGTTCCATAAGTGCCCATCCGAGTCCCATGGACCCGAACGACATCGGAGCTACGACTACGAGAGGCCGCAAGTGGAAGATCGTCAGCGCGAACATCGCAAACCCGACCACAAGTAGCTCCCCGCTTCGATCGAGAATCGCCAGCACGAGAGCGGCGAACACAAACGCCAGCGCGAGGGCGAGCTGCCGGGCATCGCCGTGTAGCCCGAGTCCCACGACCGCGGACCATGCCGCCAGCCCGCCGGCGAAGAACCACGCCCGGTTGTCGACCTCCGCGCCGAGGCTCCGGCGACGGTTGACCCACACGGCTGTGTCGATAACGAGCGCCACCGCACCCATCACTACGGACGTCTTCACGAATGACGTCTCCCGTTGTATCGACGGAAGGCGGCCGACCGACCACCCCGCAAACAAGAAGAACAGCTCGGGCAGGCCAGGCCGCAGGATCTGGCGCGCTGCCTTGCTGTGCGTGCCGACGACGCCGAGCAGATCAGCGGCGTCCTCGCGCTTTGCATCCGTGAAGTCCTCTGCCATGCCCAGTACTTTGCAATGCAAAGTGAACGATGTCAAGAGGGAGTTTTGCGCCGATGACGGAGCGGGGTTCTCGGCGTATAGTTAGAACCCGTTCTTCTAACACTCGTGTCACTTACGCCTCCCAGGGGGAAACGCAATGCCGTCACGCCAGCTCGACTTCCCGGTCTTTGATGTCGACAACCACATGTACGAGACGCCTGACGCGCTCACGAAGCACCTGCCGGAGCAGTACGCCGGCATCGTCAAATACGTGCAGGTCGAGGGCCGCACGAAGATCGCGTTGCGCGGTCGCATCAGCGACTACATCCCGAACCCGACCTTCGAAAAGGTCGCGGCGCCCGGCGCGCAAGAGGAGTACTTCAAGAGCGGCAACAAGGATGGCAAGAGCCGTCGCGAGATCATGGGCAAAGCGATTGCGGCACCGCCGGCGTTTCGCGAGCCCGGTGCGCGCCTCGAGTTGATGGACGAGATCGGCCTCGACAAGGCCGTGATGTGGCCGACGCTCGCGTCGCTTGTCGAAGAGCGTTTGTGGGACGACCCCGAGGCGATCCACGCGGTGATTCACGCGCTCAACATGTGGATGGCCGAGCACTGGACGTTCAACTTCGAGAACCGCATCTTCGCTACGCCCGTCATCACACTGCCGATCGTCGAAGAGGCGATCAAGGAACTCGAGTTCGTGCTCGAGCGCGGCGCCAAGATCATCTTGATCCGTCCCGCGCCCGTCCCCGGGTTCAAGGGTCGCCGTTCCTTCGCGCTGCCCGAGTTCGACCCGTTCTGGAAGCTCGTCGAAGAGGCCGACATCGTGGTCGGCATGCACGCGTCGGACAGCGGCTACCAGCGTTACCTCAACGAGTGGGAAGGCTTCCGCGACGACGAGTTCACGCCGTTTACCGGTAAGTCGGGCGCGTTCGAAGCGATCTGCGGCGCGCACCACCGGGCGATCATCGACACGATGGCTTCGTGTGTCGGCCACGGCCTCTGCACGCGTTTCCCGAAGCTGAAGATTGCGCCGGTCGAGAACGGGTCGGGTTGGGTGCGCACGCTGATCGACGACATGTACACCGCGTACGAGATGAACCCGCACATGTTCGACGAGCACCCCGTCGAGGTGTTCAAGCGCAACATCTTCGTGCATCCCTTCCACGAGGACGACCCCACCGGGCTCGTGAAGTTGCTCGGTGCCGACCGGGTGCTGTTCGGGTCCGACTTCCCGCACCCCGAGGGCATGAGCGACCCGCTGTCCTTCGTCGATTCGCTCGACGGCCTGCCGCAGGAAGACATCGAGAAGGTCATGGGCGGCAACCTGCTCAAGATGATGAACGTTGCGTAGAGCTCGCTAGGTCGCCTTCATCGGCTTCACGCCGTCTATAGAGTTAGCGACAGTCAGCGACCCCGGACCCCGGTCACTACGAGAACCGAGGGGCACCATGGTTGTTTACGAATCGTTCGACGAACCTGATGACAAGCTGGTTGTCACGAGCGGCGTCACGCTGAACGTGATCGCCGTCGCGGGCGAACTCGATGTCGCCTCGAAGCCGGCCCTCGTCGAAGCCATCGCAAACGCCCGGACCGCGGGAGCGACGTTCTTGACGCTCGACATGTCCGGCGTCACGTTCATGGACTCCTCGGGGCTCGGCGCGCTGATCGCGGCGTACACGAGCGATCCGTACGGCTCGGTGCGCGTCGTCAACCCGTCGGCCATTGTGACCCGCGTGCTCGAACTCACCGAACAGTACGAGCGCCTCACCGCTGACTGACGGCGTAGCGTTCGTCTCCATGTCAGATGGGGGGACGGAACCGGAGGCCTATTACGTCGGCGCGTGGGCGCAGATACGGCCGGACCATCCGGCGGTGATCATGGCGTCGTCGGGCCAGACGATTACGTACCGCGAGCTCGACGAACGGTCGAACCGGCTTGCCCGGCTTTGGTACGACCGGGGACTGCGCCGCGGCGACCACGTGGCCATCTTGTTGCACAACCAGGTCGAGTACTTCGACGCCGTGTGGGCGGCGATGCGAAGTGGCCTGTACTACACGCCGGTCAACTGGCACTTGACGGCACCGGAGGCGCGCTACATCGTTCAGGACTGCGGCGCCCGCAGCGTGGTCGCGTCCCATGCGCTCGCCGATGTCGCCGCGGACATCAAGGTCGAAGTGCCGTTGATGGTCGGCGGCGTGGCCGACGGGTGGGAGCCCTATGACGACGCGGTTGCGTCGTACCCGTCCACCGCGCTCGACGAGGAGTGGGAAGGCGCTGGCATGTTCTATTCGTCGGGCACCACCGGGGTGCCCAAGGGCATCCTGTTCCCGCTGCGCGACGCGAAGATCAGCGAGCGGTCACCGTTGATGGCGTACAAGTCGCCGATTCAAAGTGGGCCCGACACGATTTACCTGTCGCCCGCGCCGATGTACCACACGGCGCCTGTCGTTTTTTGTTCCTCGGCGCACCGCGTGGGCGCGACGACCGTCGTGATGGAGAAGTGGGATCCCGAGGACGCGCTGCGCTTCATCGAGCAGTACCGCTGCAACTCGGCGCAGTTCGTACCGACGATGTTCGTGCGCATTTTGAAGCTGCCCGACGACGTGCGCATGAAGTACGACCTGTCCTCGTTGAAGATCGTGTTCCACGCGGCCGCGCCGTGCCCGGTTGACGTGAAGCGCAAGATGATCGACTGGCTCGGCCCCATCATCTGGGAGTACTACGCCGGTTCCGAGAACGTCGGCTCCACCTTGATCTCGCCCGAGGAGTGGCTGGCCCACCCCGGCTCGGTCGGGATGCCCCGCATGTGCACCGTGCACATCTGCGACGACGACCACAACGAACTGCCCGTCGGCGAGATCGGACGCATCTGGTTCGACACGCCGCACGCAAACTTCGCGTATCACGGTGACGAAGAGAAGACGAAGAACGCGCGCTCGCCCGAGGGTTGGTACAACCTGGGCGACGTTGGCTACCTCGACACCGACGGCTACCTCTACCTGACAGACCGCGTGTCGTTCACGATCGTCAGCGGTGGCGTGAACATCTATCCGCAGGAAGCGGAGAACGTGTTGCTGGCGCATCCCGCAGTGGCCGACGCCGCGGTGTTCGGCGTGCCCAACGAGGAGTTCGGCGAAGAGGTGAAAGGCGTCGTGCAGTTGTTGGACGGATCGCTCGGTTCACCGGTGCTCGAGAAGGAATTGCTCGAGTTCTGCCGTTCGCGGCTGGCGGCGTTCAAGTGCCCGCGCTCCATCGACTTCATGGAAGAACTGCCGCGCCAGGACACAGGCAAGCTCTACAAGCGGTTGTTGAAGGACCGCTATTGGGGCGACCGCACCTCACGCATCGTCTGAGATGGCACGAAGCGGATGAGGCGTCGGTCGACCGATCGCACGTCCTCGGCCGTAATGCTGTGACCGGGCGCGACCTTGAGCCCGACGGTGCCCGGCTTGATGCCGCGGTCGAACATCGCCTGCAATTCGGCGGCGATGCTGTCCAGATCAGCATCAAGCGTGCCGACCATGTGCGTAGTGCGGCCGCGGTAGGTGACGTCCACGGGCAGCCCGCCGGCAAAATTTGGACGCCACGGTGCGGGCGTGAGTACGACGCGGCCGTTTATACCTTCGTGCCAGCCGACCGGCACCTTTAGACGTCGTCCCGACTTGCGCGTCGTGAACTCGAGCAACGCGAACGGTGTGACGAGCCGACCCATGGGAGTGGTCAACATCACACGCATGATCGGGTTGAGTGCGCGTACCAGCGCCAACGGCGGGCGCCCGTCGAGGACAGGTGGCGCCGGGGTCTCGGTCACGCGCCGGCACCCACGATGTTGTCGATCGCCGCGGCAACTCCGCCCTCGCCCGCGTCAACAGGTTCTAGGTAGAAACGGCCCGATCGCGCCTGGTCACCGTCGAGCCCGAACACAATCACGCCGCGCATGAGATGGGGCTGGCCGTCGCGCCGGTTTCCCCGCATTTCCCACTCGGTCCATACCGACTCGCCATTAACAGCGTGGTGACTGACCTCGACCGCGATGTCGGGGATGCCGCCCAGGATGCCCTCCCAGTTCGCTCGTACCTGAGTGGACCCGTGGAAGCCGCGGGCCGGGTGCACGGGTGTTTCGTTGACATAGTCGTCGGTGAAACACGCGGCGATGCCGTCGAGATCGTGGGCGTTCGTTGCATCGACGAGCCGGCGGATGAATTGTTCTGCATCCATAGGAGAGATCCTTCTAATTCGTTCTAGTAGGCTAGAATGAATGAGTATGAGCGCGCAATCGGCACGCGTCAAGCCCAGGCCCTACGACGCCAGCGGCCGACAGGCGCGCGCCAAGGCCAGCCACGACGCGGCGCTGGAGGCGGCGAGCGCGCTGTTCCTGTCCTCCGGTTACAACGCCACCACCGTCGAGGCGATCGCCCAACGTTCGGGCGTCACGGCTGCGACGATCTACAAGTCGCACGGCGGAAAGGCGGGACTCATACGGGAGTTGTGTCGTCGTGCGCTCGAAGGGACGGGGCCCACGCCGGCACATGAGCGTTCGAACGCGCTGCGTGACCGCGGCGACGCGACAGCGCTCATCGAAGGCTGGGGTCGCCTGCTCGCCGAGGTGTCTCCGGTGATGTCGCCGTTGCTACTGGTGCTGCGCACCGCGGCGGACGGTGACGGGGAGGCCGCCGCGCTCTATGCCGAACTCAATCAGTCCCGCCTCGACCGCATGGCCGAGAACGCGCGCTTCCTGGCACGCGCCGCGCCGCTGGCCGACGGCGTCACCCGCACGGAAGTCCGCGACGTGCTGTGGCTGACCAGCTCGCCTGAGCTGTTCGACCTGCTGGTGACGCAGCGCGGCTGGTCGCTCAAACGATTTGCCGCCTTTGTGACGCGCACGCTGATGCGCGGACTGCTCGCCTAACCGGCGACGTGGCCAGAGCGGCCCGATCTAACGTTCGGGACGATGCAACGCGAGGTCTCGTTCCCGTCCTTCACGCCTACCTCCGGCGAGTTGATCAAGTACGCCGCGTCGAAGTTCGGCGACAAGGCATTCGTCGTGTTGGAAGACCGCCGCTTTTCGTTCGCGGAGGTGGAACGCGAGTCGCGTGAACTCGCCCGCGGCCTGCTCGCGGCCGGCGCGGGCAAAGGCACACGCGTGGCGCTGCTCGCGCCGAACGGCCCCGAGTGGATCATCGGCTGGCTTGCCGTCACCCGCATCGGCGGCGTGTGCGTGTTGCTCAATACCTATTCCAAGGCGCGTGAGCTGGCCTACACGCTGCGGCACTGCGACGCCCAGATGATCCTGATGGTCGACGGCCACCTCGGTCACGACTACCTGGAGCGCATGGAACAGGTCGCGTCGTCGATCGTGGGCCAGGCCAACGAGCGGATCTTCATCGAGGAGTTGCCGTACCTCCGCTCCGTATGGACGTGGGGTTCGGCCGAACCGCGCTCGTGGAACGCGCCCGTCGCGTCGCTCGCGGCGCGGGCGAACGACGTGCCGATGGCGGTGTTCGACGCGGCCGAGTCCGAAGTGTCACCGGCCGACCCGATGGTCGTCATTTACTCGTCGGGCTCAACCGCGGACCCGAAGGGTGCGATCCACACGCACGGCCCCGCCGTTCGCCACGCCCACAACCTCTGGCAGATGCGCGACATCACCGACGAGGACGTGCTGTACACGCCGATGCCCTTGTTCTGGGTTGGCGGCATGAGCTTTACGCTCGTCGCCGCGCTACACGCGGGCGCCACACTCGTGTTCGAGAACCAGTTCGACCCGCCCACCACGCTGGCCTTGATCGAGCGCGAACGCATTACCCAGGTACTCGGTTGGCCGCACATGGCCAAGGCGCTCGCCGATCACCCCGACTTCAAGACGCGGGATATGTCGTCGCTGCGCTCGGCTGGACCCGCGGGCGCGTTCTTGTTGCCGCCGGATCGGCAGGAAGAAGCGGCCCTGCCCCGCGCCAACTCTCTCGGTATGACCGAGACCCTCGGTCCGCACACCTTCGACTCACGCGACAACATCCTCACCGACGAACAGGCCGGTTCGTTCGGGTTCTCGGTTCCAGGTGTGCAACACAAAATCGTCGATCCGCTGACCGGGCTCGACCAGCCGGTAGGCGAGTCGGGTGAGTTGTGGATCCGCGGCTATTCGCTGATGCAGGGTCTGCACAAGCGCGAGCGCGCCGACGTGTTCACCGAGGACGGTTGGTATCGCAGCGGCGACGGCGGCTACTTCGACGCCGATGGCCACTTCTATTTCACGGGTCGCCTCGGCGATCTCATCAAGTCCGCCGGCATGAACATCACCCCGCGTGACGTGGAGTTGGCGTTAGAGATGCACGCCGACGTCGCGCTCGCGTTCGTGTGCGGGGTTCCAGCTGGGGACCGGGGTGAGGACGTCGTCGCGGCCGTGGCGTTGACCCCGGGCGCGTCGGTTGACGAGGAGTCGTTGCGCGCGTTCGTGAAGGAAGAGATCGCGTCGTACAAGGTGCCGCGGCACATCCTGCTGTTGGGCCCGGGGGAGTTGCCGATGCTGGACTCAGGGAAGGTCGACCGGCGCGCGCTGACTGCCACGTTGGTGGACCGGTTCGCTTAACGCACTACGGCCGAGCGGCGATCGCGCGGTCTAGCCAGTACTGGCTGCGTTTCACGAACGGCGGCGCGCCCAACTTCGTCTCGAGCGCGATCGCGGCTTCAAGTGCCGCGATCGCGTCGTCGTGCCGACCGAGCAACGACAGCATCTGTCCGCGGAACCTGTCCGCCGCGCCGATCGCGACGACTGACGGCAGCATCATGATCTCGCCGGCGTAGGGATCGAGCTCGGCGAGGAGCATCTCGGCGAACTCCGAAGCACCGGCGCCGGCCGCGGCGACCGCGGTCAAGCCGACGATGGTCGAGAACTGCGCGTTGCGCGGCAGCGAGGGGATCTGGGCGACGAGGCTCTCGACCACGGTGCGCGCTTCGTCGAGCAGGCCCAGTTCGGTGAGATGCACTGCGTACGGGGACGTGAACGCCGGCATGTCGCCCGACGCAGAGTTCAGCATCCGCAGACCGTCGATGATCTCCGCGGAGCGACCCTCTTCGTACGCGAGCCACATCGACCAGGCCGCGTACACGGCGGCGATGTTGGGGACGGCGACTCCGACCTCGGGTTGCGCGTTGAGCATGAATTGCGGCAACGCCTCGAAGTTGCCGTCGATGAACCCGCGGATCACGTCCCACCCGCGCGCGTAAACGCCAGCCGTGGGTTCGGCGGTGCGCGCGAGCTCAGCCTTGAGTTCCGCGACGACGCGTTCGCACGCGGGCCGGTCACCCACGCGGATGTGCAGCTCGGCCTTAGTGGCGAGATAGATCGAGCGCTCGAAGCCCGCGTGCACCGTGCCGTCCTCGAGGTCGAAGCCTTCGAGGATCGCGAGTTGCTCGGCTGCGCCGGGATGGCCGACCTGCGCCATCGCCGCGAATTTGCGCGCCTCGTTGGCCTCCTCGGTCATCGGTTCGCCCAGCTCGGCGATCATGCGGAACGCGGCCTCGTACAACTCGCGGGCACCGTCCCGAGTCTGCATGTTCCGCAGGTAGGCGCCGATCCCGAAGGCGGTGGCGCGGGTGATGCTCGGCCCCGGGGGTAGCAGCGCGAGTGCGTCATCGATCAGTGCGAGACCGAAGGGATCGTCGTAGGTGATGTCCCATCGGTACGAGCAGGACGCGACCTCGACGAGCTTCTCCGGTGAACGAAGCGTGCGCGCCGATGCCGCCGCCGCTTCCAGGGCGTCGTACGTGCCGTCGAGCAAGCGGAAGTGCAACTGGGCCAGACGAAGCGTGACCGCGAAGCGCGCTTCGTGGTCAATCGGATCGACGTCGTCGAGCAGCTTCCACGCGCGTTCAAGGATCTCGATCGCCGCGGCAACGTCGGCGCGGTCGATCGATGCCTGCGCGGCGGCGACGGCATAGTGCGCCGCCTCTGAGGTGAAGCCCAGCAGCGCCGCGCCGCAATAGTGATAGGCGAGGTCGAACAACGCGTCGTCGCCGCGGCCCATTTCGACCAACGCGAGCGCGATGTCACGGTGGCGCAGCGCCCGCGCCGACGCCGTTAAGGATCGCAGTAGCGCGTCGCGCACGATGGCGTGGGCGAACATGAACCCGCCGCGGCCGTTCTCCGTCAACAGGCGCGCGGCGACGGCACGGTCAAGCGCGTCGTCGACGCCGTCGATGTGTGCGGCCCGGGCTAACAAACCGCGCGTGAACGAAAGGCCGGCGACGGCCGCGAGCGACAACACATCGGTAATGGAGTCGTCGAGGCGGGACAGACGCCGCTCGACTACATCGAGCACACCGGCCGGTATCGCGTCGATCGCGCCGGTCGCCTGCCAACGCCCGTCCTCGTAAACAAGGACACCGGCCTCGGCCATATGCCGCATCACCTGATTGGCGAAGAACGGGTTGCCCGCGGTGCGATCGAACAGCGCGTCGGCCAGGCGCACGCCGTCGGGTGTAAGCGGGTCGCCCGACGCCGTCTCGACGAGTTCTTCGACCTCACCCCGGTCCAGACCTTCGAGCGAGATGCGTTGCGCGCTGTCAAGACGCGGGACATCGGCGAGCAACGCGCCGAGCGGATGACGCCGGTCCACCTCGGTGTCGCGGAACGTGGCCACCAAGAAGATCGGCGCCGGTTCGTCGATCGAGATGAGATGACGGATCACTTGGATCGTGGCCGGCGCAGCCCAATGAATGTCGTCGAGCACGAGCACGAGCGGTTGCTCTCGGCTGAGCCGGGTGAGTAAATCGCTGATCGCTTCGATGAGGCGCAGCTGCTCGGCCTCGGGTGACGCCTCGACGGGATCGGGTGCCGCCAGGTTCGGGAACAGGCGGCGCAACTCGCCGCCGCACGCGGCGACGTGGGCGCTGAGGAGATCGCGCGGCGCGGTCTCGACCGACAAACGCAGTGCGTCCGCAAACGGCTGGTAGGGGACGGCCAAGTCCTCGGCGCAACGGCCGAACAACACGAGAGCGCCGTCTTCGTCGGTGCGGCGCGCCAGCTTCGCGACCAGTCGCGTCTTGCCGACGCCAGGCTCGCCTGACACGACGACGGCGCGCCGCTCACCGGTGAGGGTTTCCTTCCAGGCGTGTACGAGGGTCTCGTATTGCGCGTGACGACCGACGAACAATTCTGCGGGCCGCGTGCGCAACGGTCGGGGCAGGCGCAGCCGCGTCTCCTCGCTGCGCGGCGATCGCGCCGCACTCGTCGGCACCGGGTCTTCGATGCCTTTGAGGAACAGGTCGCCGACGCGCTCCCACTCGAACCCACCGCGCGTGCCGGCCAGCGAGCGCACGATGTCGGTGGCCAGGAGTTGCCCGGGACTGGCCTGGCTGCACAGCCGGCTCGCGACCACCACGGCGGGCCCGAACACGTCGTTGTCTTCCTCGGTGACATCGCCGACCGCGACCCCGACGCGCAGTTGCAGGCCGGGCACTTGCCGCGCCAGCCGGTCAATCGTGTCGAGCATCTCGACACCCGACGCCACGCCTTCGGACGCACCGCCGTACGTGACGAGGCATCCGTCGCCCATCGTCTTGATCAGCGTGCCGCCATGCGCGGCCGAGGCATCTTCGAACCGGCTGAACAGAATGCGGCGGACCTCGTCGGAACGTTCTTCGCCAAGGGCGGCGTTGAGGCGCGTGGATTCCACGACATCCGCAACCAAAACCGTCAATGTCCGTCCCCCGGTCATTAACCCTGAAGCGTACGACTCTCAACGAGGACTAACCCGCGGGGCCAAACGATTCAGTCCGAACCGCTGCGAATTACGACCCGACTGCCTTGGGGGGGACAGGTCGCAATCCGGCTACTGAATCGTTGGCCCACGCGGGAGGCTTTCGGGGCGTTACCCAGTTTCGAACTTACGCAAAAGCGACGAAACCGGTTGGGCCGGTAGAGACGCTCGGGGTGTGACGCCTGTCCCATGCCGTTGTGACCCCGGTCCTACGGGATCGGGTGCCGTTTCGGGCTTACTGACACCAACAACAGGGAGTACCGGGGGCAATTCAAATGCGGCGAATCACCAGAGCCATGTTGGCTCTTTTCATAAGCGCGGCCATCGTGCAGATGGTCGGGACGGCGACGGCGGCGGCCGCGTCTGAGGGGGCACGTGACTTCGCTCGTCGCGGTGGCATCGAACAGCCGCCGTATTCGACGGGCACCCGCCCGTTGCTCGTCATCGCAATCCGGTTCGCCGGTGCGGCCGACGAGCAGGCGAGCGGCGGATGGGTCGACTCGTTCGACCGCTCATCCATCGCCCGCCGCTTTCTCGGATCGACGTCGACGTCGGTGAACGGCTACATGAACGCGGCGTCGCGCGGCGCCTTCTCATACGTGCCTGCGCACGAGTCGAACGGCGTCGCCGATGACGGCATCGTCGAGGTCAGCTCGCCCAACTCGTTCAACGACTACCCGACCTTGTGGGGACGCGCGATCGCCGCCATGCAAGCGGCCGACAACGACGTGTTCTTCGGTAGCTACGACACTGATGGTGACGGACAACTAGAGGCGACCGAGCTCACGCTCGAGATCATCTCGATGGGCGCCGGCGCACGCGACGCCGGCGAAGCCGACTCGATCCAACGTTCGGGCGCGTACCTGACGATCGACAACGTGTCGCTGGCGCAGAACTTCTGGGCGGCCGAGATCACGCCCCACACAAACTTCATGACGACGGTGCACGAGTTGTTCCACGCGAGCTTCGCCACCGTCGACGAATACGGCTCTGGGGTGGGTGCCCTCAGCGTGATGGGCCCCACGGCAGGGATTCCCGACTCGGCGCGCTTTCTGCCTTCGGCGGTTACGCGCTTTCAGTTGGGTTGGGTCACGCCGGCGGTCGTGACGGGCGACGGGTCACTCTCGCTCCGCCCTGGCGATGCAGTGATCGTCGCCGACACGACCGCCGGCGCGTCTCGCTACTTCATGGTCGAGTACCGCGAGCAGAACGGTCTCGACGCGTCGGCGAGCGGCAGCGGCATGGTGGTGTGGCGGGTGGACAACGCCGTGGCGCGCGGCGGCAACGGCATGACTCGTGCGGTCGAGCTAGTGACACCGCGCGTGTTGGCGACCGACCGCCGCATCGACCCGTGCGCGAGCGGCGAGCACGCGATGTGCCACAGCGGCGACGCCGGCGACTTGTTCGGTGTGGGCCGGGGCGACGTGGTGCCGCTGCGCTACCAGGCGACCGACTCGCGGAACTACAGCGCGGGCACCTACGCCGGTGTGTACCTGTCCGACGTTTCGGGCGGCCAGGGCGTGCATGTCAGCGTGCACTTCGGTGACGTCCCCACCGCCGCCGGGTCAACGCGGTCCACCGTGGCCAGCAGCGGCGTGGGTGCGCGCACGGTTCGTTCGGTTCCCTCCACGGTTCCTGCTGCCGTCGTCGTCGACACCACGACGTCGACGACCGAGGTGGCCACCACCACCGCCGCCGTACGCATCACGCGGGCGCCCGTGAGCCGCGTCGAGGCCGAGACCCTGCTGCGGGTGCTGTGCCGCCCCGACGTGTTCGACTGCTGAGGCGCGATCGGTAACTCGTGTGTTACGGTAACGAATCCGTTACTAAAGGAGTTCGCGATGGCGGTCACCGTGGTGCGATACAAAACCAAGCCCGAACAGGCCGATGAGAACCAAGCCTTGGTCGAGAAGGTGTTCGCCGAACTGAGTGCCGACCGGCCCGACGGGCTGCGCTACGCGTCCTTCCGCCTGGCCGACGGCGTGAGCTTCGTGCACGTCGCTGACGTCGACGGCGAGAATCCCTTGTTCGACGTCGAGGCGTTCAAGACGTTTACGCAAGACATCGCGAGCCGCTGCGATGAAGCTCCGGTCGCGAGTACGGCGACGCTCGTCGGCGCGTACCGGGTGTTCGACTGATGGAGGGCACGGCCGACAACCCGTGGGTCCTGAACACTCCGCCCGGCGGGTCGGAATACACCGCGTGGCGCGACGATTCAGCCGACCCGCCCGCGCTCGTCGTGCAAGTCGGCACGACGCAGTTGCGCTACCACCTGTCCGCCATCGACGATCTGCACGCCATGCTCAAAGCGCACGGGGACTGGATGCCGCTCGGTAATGCCGACGAGCAGAAGCCGGCCAAGGACGGCACGGTGGAAGCATGGGCGCGCGCCGCGGACAACCCGGTCGGCGGCTGGTATGGACTGCGCAAGGGCTACCGCGGACGGTTCGCCAACTACGTCCCGCCTGTGCTCGAGCAACTCGGCCTGGCCGAGGTGGAGCATCAGCCCCGCAACAACCGCATGCGCGCGATCTGACGTGGTGGGGAGTGCGGCACCGGCAGGTGACCCGTTCGAGGCCCTCGGCGACGCGAACCGCAGGGCGATCATCGACCAACTGCGCCGCGGTGGGCGCTCGGTGCAAGAAATCGCCGACGACCTACCCATCAGTCGCCCCGCCGTGTCGCGTCACTTGCGGCTGCTGAAGCAGGCGGGGCTGGTGGTGGAAGAAGCGCGTGGAACGCGGCGCATCTATCGGCTCGACAACGCTGGTGCCGACGCGGCGCGCGCGTACTTGAACGAGGTGTGGGACGACGCCGTCGCGCGGTTCAAGCTGCTCGCCGAGAACACCGCGCCCACGAAGAAGCGCAAATGATCGAGCCGCTGCGCCTGTCCTATGACATTGCGTGCTCGGTCGAACACGCGTGGGACGTATGGACAACGAAGTTCTCCTCCTGGTGGCCTCGCGGACATACGACATCGGGCGATCCGGACACGGTTGTCACGCTTGAGGCTGGCGTCGGCGGCCGTATCTTCGAACGAACCTCGGCCGGCGACGAGATCGAGTGGGGTCGGGTGACAGTGTGGGAACCGCCCGCACGACTCTCGTACACATGGCACATCGGGCACGACGCGTCGGAGGCGACACTGGTCGAGTTGGCATTCGTCGCGGCCGGCGACGGCGCGACTCGTCTCGAAATCGAGCAGACGGGTTTCGAAAACCTCGGCGAGCGCGGCCTCGCCTATCGCGAGGGCAACACCGCCGGATGGGGTGCGCTGATCCCGCACTTCAGCGCGGCGGCTACTGCGGGGTGATGATCTTGAACGCGAGGGTCGACGCAGCGGCGAGCGGGCCGTCGACGCCGTCGTAGACATCCACGCGCACGGTCACGGCGCGCTTGCTCCGTCGCAGCACGTGACCAACCGCGCGCGCGATCGGGCTCATCACCGGCGCGAGGTAGTGCACGGTCAAATCGGTGGTGACAACGATCGAATCAGGGCCGGCACCTTGCATCGCCATGCGGCCGCCGACGAGATCGGCGAGCGTCGCGATCGCGCCACCCTGCAGGGCGCCGCGCGGGCCGGTGATGCGATCGTGGATGTCGAGGTCGAGCACCAGGTCAGCCCCGTCGACTTCGGCGACGGTCGTAGGCAACATGCCGAGCAGGTTCTCGCCGTTGTTGACCGACTCGATGAACCGCGCGATCTGGTCCTGCATCGCCGTCTGCGGTTCCTCGGCGTCGGTCACTGCGGCGAGATCGATCGGATCATCGACTCCTGCGCAAACGACGCCACGATCTCGCCGCTGCCGTTGAACACGTCGCCGCGGCCGAAGGCGCGGCCGTTAGCAACGATCGGTGCCTCCTGCACGAGCAGCAACCAGTCGTTCATGACAAAGGGCTGATGGAACCAGAGCGAGTGGCTGGTTACCGCCGTATGTAACGACACGGTCGAGTCGGCTTGCGACACGCCCTCGAAGGGACGCAGCGCGGTGCCGATGATCGTGAGGTCGGTCGAGTGGGCGAGGAGCGCCTGATGCGTAGACAGTGGCGCGTCTGCCGGGACATCCGCGCGCAGCCACATCTCATACGTGGCGGGTCCGGCGTCTTTCGACGCGAGGTCCACGCCGTTCACCACCCGGATGTCGAAGGGCATCATCACGTTCTCGGTCGGAGTGCCCTCCTCGGGTGCGCCGACTGATGGCGGCGCGTCACTGCGATGCAACGACGACTCTTCCGGCGCGTGCATCGATACGGTGGCCGCGCTGATCACCTTGTCGTCCTGCGTGGCGATGATCGAAGTCGTGCCGAATGTGCGGCCGTCCTGCAGCTTTTCCACGCCGTACTCCATGCGTTTCGACGTGTCGCCTTCGCGCGGGAACAGCACGTTGATCGACTTCACGACCTTGTCGGGCGACGCCTTGGACGCGGCGACGATCATCTGCGCGAGGATCTGTCCACCGAAGACGCGGTGGTAGCCGATGTCGAGGTTGTCGCCTGAGTCGAGGCAGTCGATGAGGTCAGCGAGGCCGAACATGCGCAGGGACGTTAACGACTAGCCGTCGACGAACATCGAGTCGGCGGCGGCGGCCAGACCGTTGAACAACTCGAGTGTCGGACCGTCCGGGTGGGGTCGATCGGCGACCGCCTGCGACGCCATGATTCCTTCGCGTTCGCGCAGGTCGAGCATCGACTCGCGTCGGCCTGAGTACGGCATCGCCTGATCGAGCATCCACAGGATGCCTTCAGCCGCGACCTCGCACGGCTCCCACGTCGATCGGTCCACACCGGGTGTGTTGGCGACGAAGCCCTCGGACGCGACCGCGAGGTCGATGCGAAAGCAGTTGACCGCGATGTTGTCGCCTTGCAGCTGACGGGCGAGGTCGACCGTGAGGCGTTCGAGCGCGATCTTCGACACGCCGTAAGACATCAAGCCGGGGACGGGGAGCAGTGCAGCGACCGACGAGACGTTGAGAATCTGCCCGCCGCCCGCCGCGCGCATATGGGGGACCGCCGCGCGCGCCGCGATGAACGGCGCGTCGAAGTTCACCTTCATCACGAGGTCGTGCTTGTTCAGCGGGATGTCGAGGTCGCCGACGAAGGTGATCGCAGCGTTGTTGATCAGGATGTCGATGCCGCCAAGTTCGTCGACGGTGCGCGCGACCATCGCCTCGACGTCCGCGGCGTCGGCGAGGTTGGTAGGGACGGCGAGCGCGGTGCCGCCCGCGTCGGCGATGCGGGCCACGGTGTCGTCGAGCGTGCCCGGTGTGCGCTGCGGCGACGCCGCCGTCGAACGAGCCGCGCACGCGACGAGAGCGCCGCGTTCCGCTAGTGCAACCGCCACCGCGGCGCCGACGCCACGAGATGCTCCAGTGACGAGCGCGACCTTGCCGATGAGGTCAGCCACGTCGAGCTAGGCCAACCGCGACAGGAGCATGCAGCCGCCGATGGGGCCGCCGCCGTTGCCGATCGCCGCGACCTCGGGCTGCTTCTTCACGACCTGGCGTTCCCCGGCTTCGCCCCGCAGCTGCATGACAGCTTCATGGATGAACCCGAAGCCGTGCAGGCGTCCCGCGGACAGCTGCCCGCCGTGGGTGTTGAGCGGCAGTTCCCCGTCGAGCGCGATGCGCGCTCCGCCTTCGATGAACGGTCCGGACTCGCCGCGCCCGCAGAACCCGAGCGCTTCGAGCCACGTCATGGTGAGGAACGAGAACCCGTCGTACAGCTCGGCGATGTCGACGTCGGTCGGCTTTAGCGACGTACGCGTCCACATCTGCGCGCCGGCGTCGCGGGCACACATCGTGGTCATGTCCTCCCACTGGTCCCACGAGGGACGGCCCCGTAGCGCCGTGCCCATTGCTTCGACGCGGGCGACGGGGTGGTCGACGTTCGGCGCGTGTTCCGCCGCGCTGACAATCACCGCAGTCGAACCGTCGCAGGGCACGTCGCAGTCGAAGAGGTGGAACGGCGTGGTGATCATGCGCGAACTCATGTAGTCGTCCATCGACATCGGGTCGCGGAAGATCGCGTTCGGGTTTCGCCCCGCCATTGTGCGCCCGTTGATCGCAATCTGCGCCAGCTGTTCCTGCGTGGTGCCGAACTCGTACATGTGGCGTTGCGCGCACATCGCCAACCAACACGCGGCGGAATACGCCCGCATCGGGATGCTCCACTGGAACTCGCCGCCGACCTTCGGCGGCCCGCCGCCGCTTCCGCCGCCGCCGAGACCTATGCCGGCGCGACTGCCGGTGCCCTGCGCGGTCGACTCGGACACGGTGCGGTACACGAGCACGTGCTTCGCGAGGCCGGCGCCGACCGCCATTACCGCGTTGATCACTGCCTGAATCTGTGCGGGGCCTTCCCGACCGCCGCTGTGCCAGTTCAGCTTCAGACGCAGCGCCTCCTGCACTTCGGGCGTGCCCGGGCCGGCGAACCCAGCGGGCGCGCCGCCCATGCCGCCGGGGTACGCGGCGAGGCCGTCGATGTCGGCCACGGTCAGGCCGGCGTCGGCGATCGCAGCCCGTGACGCGTCGAGCGTGAGGTCCAGGTCCGTGCGGTTCAGTCGGCGCCCGATCGCGCTCTGCCCCACCCCCGAAATGATCGACCGATTCTCAAAGTCCGTCATGCGGACGCCCCGTCCTCAAACCGGGCCCGAACCCGAAGCCGAAGCCGAACTGGGCGCGTGTGGTGCCGGAACCCGGCACGGGGTGCGCCCAGTTCCGGACTTATCCCGAACTGGGCGCGTCTGGTGCCGGAATCCGGCATGGGGTGCGCCCAGTTCGCAGAGGGGGGACGGGTCATTCCGTCACCGGTTCGAAGAGGGGGAAGTAGATGTCGTCGTGTTGCTCGAACCACACCTGTACGGGCATGCCGATCTTCACGTCCTCGAGCGTGCAGTTGACGATGTTGGACGTCAAGCGCATGCCTTCTTGCTCGGGGAACTCGACGAGGATGATCGCCCACGGTTCCGTTGATCCGTCCCACGGCTGATGGTTGATCGTGAACGAGTGCACGGTCGCCTTGCCGCTGACCACCGACGGGGACAGGTCGCGCGACTCGCACATCGGACACTGCGGCAGCGGCGGGTGCAAGTAGTAGCCGCAGTTGTTGCAGCGAAGGAAGCGAAGTTGGCCGTCCGCGCCAGAGGTCCAGAAGAAACGGTTCTCGTCATCTAACGCCGGAAGGACGCGAAAGGGAGCGGTCAACTAACGGCCGCTGCGCGCCGCGATGCGCTCGCTCAGCGTGATCGCCGTGACAATGCCGCCGTCCTTCTTGAACGCGCCGGTGCCGTAGGACTTCGGAGTCGTGTCGACGTCGGTCGCCTGCGCGCGCAGCGCGCCAACCGTGCACTGCTCCTTCGGGATGTGCGAGAACGCGTCGAACTTGAAATGGTTCATCGCGTTGAGGTGCGTGATCTTGTTGATCTCTTCGTCGGGGATGCCGTCGAGGTATTTCATCGCCATCTCGGGCGCGTTGGGCCACGTGGAGTCGGAGTGGGGGTAGTCGCACTCCCACATGATCGAGTCCATGTTGAGGTGGTGGCGCACTTCCATGCCGACGGCGTCGTCGATGAAGCACGTGAGGACGTTCTCGTTGAATACCTGACTCGGCAACTTGCCGCCGAAGTCCTGATTCGTCCACTGGTGATGGTGGTTGTAGACGTAGTCGAGGCGCTCGAGGAAGTACGGAATCCAACCGATGCCGCCTTCGCTGAGCGCAACCTTCAGGTTCGGGAACTTGCGGAACATCGGCGACCAGATCAGGTCGGCGGCGCACTGCACGATGTTCATCGGCTGCAGCGTGATCATCGTGTCCATCGGCGCGTCCATCGACGTGATGGTGATCTGGCTCGACGAACCGATGTGCAGGCACAGCACCGACTCGGTCTCCTGCATTGCAGCGAGGAACGGATCCCAGTGATCGGAGTGGTAGCTGGGGAGGTTGTTGATCTTGGACGGGTTCTCGCTGAACGTGAATGCGTGGCAACCCTTCTCGGCCACGCGCAGCACTTCGTCCGCCATCAATTGCGGGTCCCAGATGGGCGGGATGGCCAGCGGGATCATGCGGCCGGGGTACGTGCCGCACCATTCGTCGATGTGCCAGTCGTTGTACGCGCGCAGCAGTTCAAGCGCGACGTCCTTGTCTTCCATTGTGTAGAAGAGCGTCCCCGCGAAGCCGACGAGCGACGGGAAGTTGAGCGAGCCGAGCACGCCGTTGACGTTCATGTCGCGGATCCGCTCGTGGATGTCGAAGCAGCCCTTGCGCATCTGATCGAACGAGGTCGGGTCGAGGCCGTACTCCAGCGGGTCGCGGCCGGCGACCGCGTTGAGGCCCACGTTGGGCATCGGCGCGCCTTCGAACACCCACGAGTCGGTGCCGTCGTCCAGCTTCTCGACCCGCGGCGCCATCTCGGCGGCTTTCTTGCTGAGGCGACCCTCGAACAGGTCCGGAGGCTCGACCACATGATCGTCCACGCTCACCAGAATCAGATCGTCTACCTGCATTTTTCCCTCCCGACGGCTCCCAAGAACAAACCTGACGCCGCTGTTAGATTAATCATCAATGACCGAGGCGCGGCCGGCGGACGGCACCGATATCGTCCGGCGGCGACCGTTCGGTGCGAATCCAACGGTCGGCGAGCGGGGGACCGATACGCAGCGCCGAATCCTCGCGGCCGGGCTCGACGTTTTCGCCGAAGTCGGCTTCGACGGTGCCCGGGTCGAGCTCATCACGGAGAAGGCCGGATGCTCGCGGCCCGCGTTTTACCAGTACTTCTCGTCGAAGGACGACGTGTTCTGGAAGCTCGCCGGTCGGCTTGGCCACGAGATGGTCGAGTTGGGCGACGGGCTCGGCACGATCACGCGCGACGCGGCCGGTGTTGCCGACCTCGAGCGCTGGATCGATGCGTTCGCGGCGCTCCACGAGACGTATTCGGCGATCTTCGCGTCGTTCCAGGCCGCCGCCCGCGACCAGCCAACGACGGGTCAGTCCTCCGTCTCGATCAGCGACCGGCTCGCCGCCGCGATCCTGCGCGCCTTCGGGCTCGACCCGTCGTTGCACGAGTCGATCGTGCTGGCGACCGGCGTCGTCAGCGTGATGATTCGTTGCGCGTTCTATTGGGAGCAGATGGGAGAACTCGGCGACCGCGCCGAGATCGTGCGCGGGTTGGCCCAGATCGTGCACCGCCTATTCGCCGGGCCGATCGACGGCGTCAACCTGATGCGGGGTCGGGCCGCGACCACGCCGGTGCCGCCGGCGCCCCACGTCGAGCACATCCGTGACCTACGTCCGCGGGGCGAAAAGACGCGTCAACGACTGCTTGACGCGGGCGCCAAGGTCCTCCCCGAGCACGGTTACCTCGCCGCCCGCGTCGACGACATCGTCGAAGTCGCCGGCGTGTCGCACGGCAGCTTCTACCGCTACTTCGAAAACAAGGACGACTTCTTTCGCGTGCTCGCCGAAGGCGCGTCGCTGCGGATGATCGATCTGCTCGAAGCGTTCCCGTCCACCGGCGACGTGGTGGAACTGCGGGCGTGGACCGAGGAGTGGTTCCAGACCTACGAGAGCAATGGCGGCGTGATCAGCGTCTGGCAAGAGATGCAAGAGTCCGACCCCGCGCTGGCCACGTTCTCGCGCAAGGTGGCCGCCGCGGTGATCGCCCGACTCGCGCACGTGCTCGAGTCGCGCGGGTTCGGCAATACGAACGTCGACTCGCTCGCGTTCCTCGCCGTTACCGAGCGGCTGCCCTATTCGGTGTTCACGCTGCGCTTCAGCGAGCGGGACGAAGCGATCGACGCGATGGTCGCGATCATCCGCAACGGATTCCTTGGGTTGACTGCCTAAATGGATTTCGAGTTCACAACCGACCAACTCGAACTGCGTGACAACGCCCGGTCGGTGCTGGCCGGCGCCTGCCCTCCGTCTCTGGTGCGCGCCGTGTTCGACGGCGACACCGCCGGCGTCGAAGGACTGTGGAAGACGCTGGTGGATCTCGGCTGGCCGGCGATCGGTGTCGACGAGAGCTTGGGTGGCTTGGGGCTGGGCGTCGTCGAAACAGGTCTCGTGGTGGAGGAGTTGGCGCGAGTGGTCGCGCCGTCTCCGTTTCTCGCCACCGTCACCCAGTTCCTGCCGTTCGCGCGGCTCGGCGCGGACGAGTCGGTCCTCGCGCGCGTGGCTCTCGGTGAACTCACCGGCGCGCTTGCCGTGAACGGCGACGTCACCGCCGAGCACAACGGCAACGAATGGGTGTTGAACGGCGAGGCGACGCACGTGCTCGACGGGGCCACGGCTGACCTGCTCGCGGTCGTCGTCGGCGGCGGCGTGTTCCTGGTGTCCTCCGACGACGTGACCGCTACGCCACTGCACACCATCGATCCGACGATGCCGCTATCGAACGTGGCGTTCGACCGCGTGGCGGTGGACGACGACCGGGTGCTGGTCGCTCCGGGTAGTGATGGGTCTGCCCTCGAGAACGCGATGGGTGAGGCGATTACGGCGATGGCGTTGTCGACGGTCGCCACGTGCCGGCGCATCTTCGAGATGACGCTCGAGTACGCCAAGCTGCGCGAGCAGTTCGGCAAACCGATCGGCTCCTTCCAAGCGTTGAAGCACCGGTTCGCCAACATGTATCTGGCCGTAGAGAAGGCGAGTGCGCTCGCGTACTTCGCCGCGCTGACCATTGCGGAGGACGACCCGCGGCGCGCGACCGCGCCGTCGATGGCAAAGGCCTCGGCCAGCGAGTGCCAACGCCTGGTTGTTACCGACGGCCTCCAGCTGCACGGCGGGATCGGCTTCACCTGGGAGAACGACCTGCACTTCTGGTTGAAGCGAGCGAAGACCACCGACTTTTTGTTCGGCGGCGGCGCGGCGCACCGCGCGTTCCTGGCCCGGCGTTTGGGATTGACCGCGTCGTGAAGCTGCGTTTTGACGACAAGGCCGAGGCGTTCCGGCTCGAGTTTCGCGAGTGGCTGGCGGCGAACCGCCCGTCGCCCGAAGCCATGGCTGCTGAGCCGTCGGTGTCGACCGGACACGCGCCGCAGTGGTCGCGCGACTTCACCCGCAAGATGTTCGACGAGGGCTGGCTCGTGCCGGGGTGGCCGCCCGAGCGCGGTGGGCGCAACGCCACGTCGGTCGAGACGATCATCTACATGGAAGAGCTTTACAAGGCGCGCGGTGCCCCGCACCGCCAACGTGCAGGGACTGGGCATCATCGCCCCGTCGATTCTCGACTACGGCACGCCCGAACAAGTCGAGCGCTACGCCATGCCGATCTTGCGCGGCGAAAAAACCGCGTGCCTTGGCATGAGTGAGCCCGGCGCCGGCAGCGACCTCGCCGCGCTGTCGACCCGCGCCGCGCGAGACGGCGACAACTTTGTGATCAACGGGCAGAAGGTGTGGACGTCCGGCGCGAACTTCGCCGACTTCTGCTTCCTGTTCTGCCGCACCGACCCCGACGCCCCCAAGCACAAGGGCATCTCGATCCTGCTCGTGGACATGGACGCGCCCGGCATCACCGTGCGCCCGTTACCCGAGATCATCCATCCGCAGAACCCCGACCTGAACGAGGTGTTCCTCGACGACGTCACCGTTCCCGCGGCGAACCTTGTCGGCGAAGAGAACAACGGATGGGTGATGGCCAACGGATCGCTGGCCCACGAGCGGGGGATGGTGTGGCTCAGCAACGTGTTGAGCGTGGAACTCGCGATGTCGCAACTCTTCGAACAAGCGCCGTCGCTCTTGCGCGCGCTGTCCGCCGACGAGCGGGCGGTGGCCTCGGACAAGATCGTCCAACTGCAGATCGATACGGTCGCGGCGCGGGCGCTGGGCTATCGCGGCTTCGCCAAGTTGGTGCGCGGCGGCGACGCGCCCGAGCAAGCGTTGATGAAGTTGTTCGCCACGGAACTGCGCCAGAACGTGGCGTTGGTGGCGGCCGAGATCGAGGGCGTCGACGCGATCGATGCCGGGCCGCTCGTCGCCGACGGCACACAGAGCGTGGACGACCCGCAGGGCTCGTGGCTCGAGCAGTACTTCCACTCCTTCGCCAACACGATCTCGGCGGGGGCGTCGGAGATCCAGCGCAACATCATCGCCGAGCGCGTGCTCGGCCTCCCTCGTGGCTAGCCGCCGGCAGGCTCGTGGCTGAGACGATCGCGGCGGCGCTGCTCGCGCGCGCTGAGGACGACAACGTCGGTCTGCTGTTCGAAGATCAGTCATGGACGTGGCGCGAGGTCGTCGCCGAGTGCGCCGCGCGCGCCGCCACCTTCGAGCGCGGCCAGCACATCGGCGTGTTGCTGGAGAACGTGCCCGAGTTCGTATTTCTGCTCGGAGGCGCGGCGCTCGCAGGAGCGGTGATCGTCGGCCTCAACCCGACGCACAGCGCCTCGGAATTGGAACGCGATATCGCGCACACCGACTGCTCTGTCGTCATCAGCGACGCCTGGCGCAGGTACGAGCCGGCGGCGTTGCCCACGGAACTGCCGTCCCCGGACGCGTTGTACTGCTTGATCTTCACGTCAGGGTCGACGGGTGCGCCGAAGGCGGTGCAGATGTCGCAGGGCCGAGCGTTCCGCACCGGCTCCCAGGGCGCGGTCGGGTTCGGGCCGGACGACGTCTTGTACTGCGCGATGCCGCTGTTCCACGGCAACGCGCTCTTCGCCAACTTGTTCCCGGCGATCATCAGCGGCGCCACGGTCGCGCTGAAGCGAAAGTTCTCGGCCAGCGAGTTCATGCCCGACGTCCGCAGATACGGCGCGACGTACTTCAACTATGTGGGACGGGCGTTGAGCTACATCCTCGCTCAGCCCGAACGCCCCGACGACGCCGACAACCAGTTGAAGTTCTGCCTCGGATCCGAGGCATCCCCCGCCGACCGCAAAGAGTTCCGGCGTCGCTTCGGTTGCTACGTAGTCGAGGGATATTCGTCGAGCGAGGGCGGCGTAGTGATCCAGCCGTTCTCCGGCATGCCGAAGCACGCGCTGGGCAAGCCGGCGGAAGGCGTCGACGTCGTGGTGCTCAACCCCGACACGGAAGCGGAGTGCCCGCGCGCGGTGTTCGACGAGAACGGATCGCTGCTCAACGCGCACGAATGCGTGGGCGAGATCGTGGGGCGGGACGGGCTGAAGTCGTTCGAGGGCTACTACAAGAACGAAGACGCCACCGCGGAACGCGGCCGCCACGGCTGGTACTGGACCGGCGACCTCGGCTACCGGTCGGAGGACGGCACGTTCTTCTTCGCCGGGCGCAGCAGCGACTGGCTACGCGTCGACGGTGAGAACTTCGCCGCCGGTCCGGTCGAGAACGTGATCGCACGGTTCGAAGGTGTGCGCGCCGTCGTCGTGTATCCGGTACCGGACCCGCGCACCGGCGACCTCGTAATGGCCGCGATCGAATACGACGGCGACTTCGACCCCGACGCGTTCGACGCGTTTCTCGCCGGGCAACCCGACATGGGCACGAAGTGGACGCCGCGGTTCGTTCGCGTTGTGAAGGAGATCCCCGTCACCGCGACCGGCAAGGTCAACCGCAACCCGCTTCGTGCCGAACGCTGGGACACGGACGACCCGGTCTGGTGGAAACCAACACCCAAAGAACCGTTCCGGTCGCGCACGGAGGCGGATTCCGCCCGATTGCGCGACCAGTTCGCTGAATATGGGCGGGAGGCCTTGCTCACATGACGCTCGCCTTGAAGTTCGCCACGACGTTCCCGATGGTGACGCACCCGTATCACCCGGAGTTGGTGTCCGCCGATGGCATTGCTCGGGTGGCCCGCGCCGCCGAAGCCGCGGGGTTCAGCGGCATCGGGTTCACCGATCACCCGGCGCCGTCGGACAAGTGGTTGAAGTCGGGAGGGCATGACGCGCTCGATCCGTTCGTGGCGATGGCGTTCGCGGCGGCGGCGACGTCAACGATCAGGCTGATCCCGAACGTCGTCGTGTTGCCGTACCGCAACCCGTTCATCGTGGCAAAGGCTGGGGCCACGCTCGACCTGCTGAGCGGGGGACGGTTCACGCTGTCGGTGGGTGCCGGCTACCTCAAGAGCGAGTTCGCGGCGCTCGGCGTTGACCACGCGGAGCGCAACGAGTTGTTCGACGAGTCCATCGACGTGTTGCGCGCCATCTGGACGAACGACGACGTGACCTTCGAAGGCCGCCACTTCAACGCGCGCGGCGTGACCGCGCACCCGCGGCCCGTGACGTGCCCGCCGATATGGATCGGCGGCAACTCGGCGGCGGCGCGCCGGCGAGTGGCGCAACGGGGCGACGGGTGGGCGCCGTTCCCAGCGCCTCCACAACTCGCGGCGACGGCGCGCACCGCCGGCCTTTTCACGTTGGATGATCTTGCCGCCGCGATTAACCACCTGCGCGGCGCGGTCAAGGAGGCCGGACGGTCGCCCGACGACATCGACATCATGTTCAGCAACTTTGCGGGCGGCGACCCGTCCTCCGACGCATTCAACGTCGACGAACACATCGAGGGCCTGCACGCGCTCGCGGCCCTCGGGGTGACGTGGGTGCAGGTCGGTGCGCCGGGCGACGACATCGAACGCACGATTGGGACGTACGACCGCTATGGCGAACTGGTTGTGTCGAAGCTGTAGCTACAGCTTGTCGGCGGCCTTACGGACCAGGGCTTCCACCTGCTTGATCGACAGCGTCTTCGAGCCGAAGCCGAAGTTGAACAGCAGCCCGATCACGTTGCCCTTGCGGATCGTGACCATTTGGCCCTGAAGGCTGATCTTCGCCTCGCCCGTGTCCTGGGTCGCATCGAGGGCGACGGCGAAGGTGTCATCCGCAACCTTCGGAAACGACATCGCGCTGAACGTGCCGGTGAGCCCGCTTTCGGCGTCGGTCAGCTCCTTGCACTGTTCGGTCAGTGCTTTCTTGAACAGGGCAAAACCCTTCACGGCGTCTGACTTCGATCCGAAGTGCATCAGCTGCTCATTGAAGAATCCCGCGCCCGCCGGGTCGGCCGCAGTTTGAAATTCGATCGAGGCCTCACCGTCGGTCTTGTACTGCTTGGCGATCGACGCCAACTCCTTGCAGAACTCGTCGTCGGGCGAGTCGTCCTTGTTCGGATCGGCGTCGCCGTCGTTGACGTCTTCACTGGCCTTGGTGAACCCGGCCGGCAGGTCCTCAATCGTGAGCAGTTTCGGCTTCAGCGCCGCGCCTCCGCTCGCGTCGGACGCCGCCTTCGCGGTTGTCGTTGATTTGCTGTCGTCGCTCGACTTCTTCGCCCCGTCATCTGAGCCACACGCGCTCAGAAGCAGACCGACGGCCGACATGACGATGAGGAGCTTGCGCATGCGGCGGAGCGTAACGTCATCGCGTGGCGCTTGACCCGAACATCGCGCGGCTCGACCGACGCGTCGCGGTTGTCACCGGCGGTGGCAGCGGGATCGGTCGCGGCATCGCCAACGGGCTGCACGCGTTCGGCGCGCGGGTCGCGATCTGGGAGCGCCACGCCGAGTCGTGCGCGGCCGCCGCGCTCGAGGTGGAGGGGCTGGGCGTCACCACCGACGTGCGCGACAGCGAGCAGGTTGACCACGCGCTCGCATTGACGATCGACACGCTCGGCGTGCCTTCGATCCTGATCAATAACGCGGGCGGGGTGTTCGCCGTTGACTTCCTCGACGGAACCGAGAACGGCTGGGACGCGCTATATCGCGCCAATCTCAAACACGTGATCCTGTGCACGCAGCGCGTCGCCCGCGTGATGCGCGACGCCGACCTAGCCGGCAGCATCGTGAACATCACATCGATCGAAGGTGTGCGCGCCGCGCCCAGGTACGCCGCGTACGCGGCGGCCAAGGCGGGCGTCATCAACTTCACGAAAACCGTCGCCCTTGAATTGGCGCCCAACAACATCCGCGTGAACGCGCTCGCGCCCGACGCGACGCTGACGGAAGGGATCGTGGAGGTCGCGCCACCGGGCGCCATCGACCACATGGCCGACATGGTGCCGATGGGTCGGCTCGGCCACGTCGACGAGATGGCCGCGGCTGCCGTCTTTCTCGCGAGCGACATGGGCAGCTACATCACCGGACAGACCATTCACGTGGACGGCGGCACCCACGCAGGTGGCGGCTGGTATCGACACCCGGAGAACGGGAACTACATCCTCGGGTCGTCTTCCTAGGGGACTCGCAGTGAATCCTCAGACTCTGGAGTTTGAATAGAACCCATGACGCAAGCTGACGAGCACGACCTTGGCCTGTTGCACGATCTGGAGACGATGCGACGGTCGTCGTTGCCGGCCTGGGATCGCCGCAACGCCCTGCGGCTCATGGGCATGACCGGCGCCGGGTTGTTTCTCGCGGCGTGCGGCAAGGATTCGAAGGGCGCGTCATCGACTACGACGACGTTCCCAGACATCACGTCGACGACCGCAGCCGGTGGGGCTACGACCCTGTCGGGCGCGAGCGCGCAACCGGTGCCCGAAGAAACGGGCGGGCCCTTTCCGGGCGACGGTTCGAACGGCCCCAATGTGTTGAACCAAAGCGGCGTGGTGCGCAGCGACATCCGGTCGAGTTTCGGCTCGTACTCCGGCAACGCGGAGGGCGTCCCGCTGACGGTGAAGTTGCACGTGATCAACACCAAGACCAACGCCGCGTACGCCGGTGCCGCGATCTACCTGTGGCACGTAGATGCAACGGGCGGCTACTCGCTGTACTCACAAGGCGTTACCGATCAGAACTATCTGCGCGGCGTGCAGGCGGCCGACGCCGATGGACTGATCACGTTCAAGACGATCTATCCCGCGGCGTACTCGGGCCGATGGCCGCACATGCACTACGAAGTGTTTCCCTCCCTCGCGGAAGCGACCAAGGCAGGGGCGAAGCTCGTGACGTCGCAGATAGCCCTGGTCGAGTCGACCTGCAACGAGGTCTACGCCAGCGACCCGCGCTACTCCCAGAGCGTGCAGAACATGAAGCAGACGTCGCTCGCCAACGACATGGTGTTCCGCGACGGCGTGGCACTGGAAACGCCGACCATGACGGGCGACCTCGCCTCCGGGCTCACCCTGAACTTCAACGTCGGGGTGTAATGCTGCGGCGGTGACCGAGCAATTCGGCGGAAGGATCGGGCGGTACTACTGGGACTCTGACCCCTGGTGGCCCGACGAGCCCAAGCCGCCCGCCCACGCCCCGAACGTCCTGCTGGTGATCCTCGACGACGTGGGCTTCGCTCAGCTGGGCTGCTTCGGGTCAGACATCGCGACGCCGAACATCGACGCGCTCGCCGCGGAGGGTCTGCGCTACTCAAGCTTTCACACCACCGCGCTGTGTTCGCCGACGCGCGCCTGTGTGCTGACCGGTCGCAACCACCACGTCGCCGGCATGGGCCGCATCGTCGATCTCGCAATGGGTTATCCCGGTTACACGGCGCGCATCCCGAAGAGCGTCGCGATGTTGCCCGCCGTGCTCACGCCGCACGGCTACGCCGCGTACGCGGTGGGCAAGTGGCACCTCACGCCCGAAGACGAAGAGCACCTCGGCGCGGCCCGTGATCGGTGGCCGCTCGGTCAGGGCTTCGAGCGTTGGTACGGGTTCTTTCCCGGCGAGACGCACCAGTTCGTGCCCGCCCTCATGCACGACATGCACGCGGTCGATCCGCCCGCGACGTATGAGGAGGGCTACCACCTCACCGCTGATCTCATCGACCGCTCGATCGAATACATCGAGGACCTGCGGAACGTCGACGTCGACAAACCGTGGTTGCTGTATCTCGCGACCGGCGCCTGCCACTCGCCGCATCAGTCGCCGGCATCGTGGTTGGAGAAGTACCGCGGTCACTTCGACGAAGGCTGGGACGCGTGGCGCGACGCCACGCTGCTGCGCCAGAAGCGACTCGGCGTCTTGCCCGGGCACGCCGAGTTGTCGCCGCGTCCGGATTGGGTGCCGGCTTGGGACACGCTCAGCGAGCAGGAACGCCGCGTCTACGCCCGCTACATGGAGGCGTTCGCCGCCTACCTCTCGCACACCGACCACGAGATCGGCCGATTGACGGCGCGACTCGAGGCCATGGGCGAACTCGATAACACGATCCTCGTCTTGCTGTCGGACAACGGCGCGTCGAGCGAGGGGGGACCGACCGGTTCGTTGAACGACGGACGGGTGTGGAACGCGTTGCCCCGCACGGTGGAGGAAGCCGACGAACGCCTCGACGACATCGGCGGTCCCCGGATCCACAACAACTACCCGTGGGGTTGGACCGTGGCCGGCAACACGCCATTCAAGCGTTGGAAGCGCGAGACGCACGAAGGCGGCGTGGCCGATCCGTTGATCGTGCGCTGGCCGCGTGGCATCGACGCGGCGGGTGAGGTGCGCGAGCAGTACGTGCACGCGATCGACGTGCTGCCAACGCTGCTCGCCGCGATCGGCATCGATGTACCGACCGAAGTACGGGGCGTCACACAGCGCGCCGTCGACGGGTTCTCGTTCGCGTCGACGTTCAACGACGCCGCCGCGCCCGAGACGCACTCGACGCAGTACTACGAGATGCTCGGTTGCCGCGCCCTCTATCAAGACGGCTGGAAGGCGGTCACCTACCACGAGGTGCAGGGCGACGAACCGGGCCTCGACCAAGCGCCGTGGGAGCTGTACGACCTCCGCGCCGACCCATCCGAGTGCCATGACCTTGCGAAGGCTGAGCCGCAACGTCTCACCGCGATGATCGACCAATGGTGGACCGAGGCGGAACGCAACAACGTGTTGCCCGTCGACAACCGGCCGTTCTCGGAGATGGTGTTCAACCGTCCGTCGTCCGTCGCCCCCCGCAATCGCTACACGTACTGGCCCGGCCGCGCGCCCGTGCCCGAGTCGGTCGCGGTCAACGTGCGCAACCGTCCGCACGCGATTACCGCGCACATCACCGTGCCGCCCGACCTCGATGTGGTCGAGGGCGTGCTCGCCGTGCAGGGCTCGGTGCTCGGCGGGTGGTCGTTCCACGTGGTCAACGGCGACCTGGTCTACGTGCACAACCTCGCCGGCTACCGGGTCTACCGCGTCGCCGCCCCGCTGCCGCCGCTGGTTGACGGGACGCACACGCTCGGCATGAAGTTCACGCCGCCGAACCTGCAACTACTGGTGGACGGTGTCGTGATCGGCGCGGGCGTGGTGAAGCGCACGATCTGGTCGCGGTTCTCTCTCACAGGCGCTGGGTTGACCGCCGGTTGGTCACCCGACTTCTCGCCCGCCGATGAGGACTACCGCGGCGACTTCACCTTTACCGCTGGTTTGCACCGAGTCGACATAGACGTGGACGGCGTGCCGGTTGTCGACGCCGTAGCCGAAGCGAACGACATCATCGCGTCGCAGTAGACATGGCGCCCGTGGACAAGCTGACGCGCTCACGCCGGGCGACCAAACTCAATCTGCTTCTTGCGATTGTGTCGTTTGCCGCGGTGTTCATGGTGATGGTGGTGGCGGCCGTCGACGCGCACTGGCTGTTGCTCGGAATCGCGATCGCGGTGTTCTTCCTGCTTGTTGCGTTGTTCGGCCCGTTGATCTACCGGCTGGAGCAACGACCGCATCACAAGGTGCGGATGCATCGAGCGTTCGGCGTGGTCGACATCGACCTCACTCAGCCCTACGAGGTGCGGTCAAGCGTGTGGGGCTCGGCCGTGAAGGCGGGCGGCCACAGCTACCCGGTGCTGCGGTCGGTCGGGAAGCGGCCGGTGCTCGACGAGTGGCTGCGGCGGGCGGCGCGCTAGTGCGCGCGCTCGTCCTCGGCGGTAACCGTTACATCGGGCTGCACCTCGTGTTCGAGCTCGCGCGTCAAGGCCACACCGTCACCGTGGCGAACAGTCATGAAGCGGCGATGCCTGAGGGCGCTCGCCGCATTCACGTGGACCGGCAGGTGCCGGGCGCGCTCGCTGACGCGCTGGCTCCGCACCGAGACGACTTCGACATCGTCTACGACAACACCTCGTATCGCGTCGCCGACATGGAACCCGTTATCGACACGTTCGAAGGACGGGTGGCCCAACTGGTGTTCACGTCATCGGTGGCGGTCTACAAGCGCAGCTGGGTGCAGCCGGTCCGCGAAGACTCCCCGCGCCACGCGCCGGACGACCCGCATCCGGGTAAGGCGTACGGCGTCGGCAAGGTGAAGTGCGAAGACCACTTGATGGCGTTGCACGACGTCGCGGGCCCTGCCGGCCACAGCGTTGCGGGTCACGCACACGATCGGCCCGCACACGCCGCTGGTCACCCGCGAGCCCGTGTTTTTCAAGCGGCTCGAGGAAGGTCGGCCCATCTTGATTCCGGGCGACGGGTTCCCGCTCGTGCACCTCGTGCACGTGCAAGACGTCGCTGCGTTGATGGTGGCCGTGGCCGGCAACGATCGCGCGATCGGCCAGATCTACAACGTCGCCGGTTCGGAGTACACGAGCGTCGTCGGGTGCATCCGCATGATGGCCAAAGCGGTCGGCGTCGAGCCGAACATCGTGTCCGTTCCTATGGACGTCGCGCGCGCCGCCCGTCCCCCGTTGCTCCATTGGGGCGAAGGCCTGTTGGGAAGTTCGGTGTATTCGATCGACCATGCGTTGCGCGACCTCGACTGGGCGCCGACGTTCGGGCTCGAAGACGGCTATCGCGACAGCTACGCGTGGTTCGAGCGCGAAGGCCGTGACCGCTTCGATTACGACTTCACGCGCGACGACGAATTGTTGGCTTCGCTTGCTCGTTAGCGAAGATGGCGTCATGCAGGACTTGCGGCTCTCGCCGACGCGGCCGCCGTTTCACCGCGGGCGTAACCACCGCCGCGATCGCTCTGATCGGCATGACCATGATCGTCGCGGCCGACAACAACAACTGGGCGGTGGCGTGGAGCCTCGCCGCCGTGTTCGCGGTTGTGATCTACGTGCTCGGCACGCCCGCGTTCCGGCTCAAGTACAAGGCGCCGGGCAAGGTGGAACTCAGTTCGATGCTCGGATTGCTCAAGGCCGACCTCACCAACGGCTACACGGTGAAGCGCGGGTTGTTCGGCAAGTCGGTGGTGGTGTTGAAGACGCCGAAGAAGCGCTACCGCATCAACGGCGGCCTCGGCTCGGTGGACGCGATTCAGGCGTGGCTGGACTCGGTGCCGCGCCCCTAACGGGGCAGCACTACATCGGGGAGCGGGTGACGGAACAGGCGGGCCGCGTTCTCGCTGCACATCAGCCGCAGTTCGTTCGCGGGGATGTGTCCCCACGCGTCTTTGATGACCTGTTGGGTATCGGGCCACGTCGAGTCGCCGTGGGGATAGTCGACCTCCACCATGATGTGGTCCACGCCGATCGTGTGGCGGGTGTCGATGGTGGACGGATCGTCGATCGTGCAGAAGTAGAAGTTGCGGCGCAGTACTTCGGCCGGGCGCACGTCCCAACGGAGGCCGTAGCGGGAACGGTCGATGATGTTCTCCAACCGATCGAGGAGCATCGCGACCCAGCCGATGCCACCCTCTGACATTGCGATCTTGAGTTCGGGGAGGCGCACCGCGTAGCCCGACCACAGCCACTCGGCGCACGCCGTCAACGACTGTTGACCGAAGAGTGTGGCGCTCAACGGCAAGATCGTCATGCCGACGTCGGGCGGGATCTTGCCGAGGCCCGACGATCCGACGTGCAGGCACACGACCGTCTCGGTTTCGGCGCAGGCGCGCAAGATCGGCTCCCAGTAGTCGGTGAAGATCGAGGGCAGGCCGATCTCGTGCGGGCGCTCGGGCAGCGTGACGGCGCGAAAGCCGCGGTCGGCGTTTCGGCGAATCTCGGCGGCGCCGATCTCAGGGTCACTCAGCCACGTGATGCCCATGGGAATGATGCGGTCCTTGTGGGGGGACCACCACTCGTCGTGCATCCAGTCGTTCCACGCGCGTGTGACGGCGAGGCCGAGGTCAGGGTCGCCGCACTGCGAGTACACCCGCCCGCAGAAGCCGGTGATCATCGACGGGAAGCTGAGTGACCCCCACACGCCGTTGATGTCCATGTCGGCGACGCGGGCGTCGACGTCGTAACAGCCGGGGCGCATCTGATCGAAGCGGAAGGGCTCGACCTTGGTCGTCTCGGGCCGGCGGCCGGCGATCGCGTTCTGTCCCACTTGGGTAAAGGTCTGCCCGTCGAACTCCCACACCTCGTGGCCGGCGTCGTTGGCGACGATCTTCGGCGCGAACGGTTGGAGGTCTTTGGGCAGCCGGCCTTCGAACATGTTGGGTGGTTCGACGAGGTGATCGTCGACCGAGATGATCGTGGCGAAGACGTCGCGCGGCACCGGTTCCGGTAGGAACAGGTCGGGGTCGAGCGAGGTCGTGCTAGTCAAGGATCGTCGGGTCGGCGCGCAACTCGCGCCGCGCCATCGCGTCGAACAGGCCGGGGAACGACACGAAGTCGAAGTTCTTCGAGAAGCGTTGGTGGACCTCGTCGCGCATCGGGACGCCGCCGCCCGCAGCTTCGATGTGCCACGCCTGGCGACAGCGCCACTCGAGTACGACCGCGCGGTGATGGGCCTGGGCGATGTCCTTGCCGACGACGAATACGCCGTGGTTCGCGAGCAGCGCCATGCGGGCGTCGCCGAGCGCCTCGACACACGCACGCGCGTTCTCGGTGGAGTTCACGGCGCCGTCATAGTCGTTGTAGACGGCGACGTCGCCGGGCACCATCGCGCTCGTCTGGTCGTAGATCGCCGGCGCACGATGCATGTCCGCATACAACGTGCCCCAGCGCGGGTGATTGTGCAGCGCGACGCCGAGGTCGGGACGGGCCCTGTGCAATTCGACGTGCAGCGTGATCGCGGGCGTGACCGTCCACTTGCCTTCGAGCACATTGCCTTCGAGATCAGTGCGCATGACGTCTGACGCGGTGACCTCGTCCCAGGTGAGGCCCCAGGGGTTCACGAGCAGCGTGTCGTCGGGTTGCTTGTAGGTGATGTGGCCGGCGAGATGATCGTCGTAGCCCTCGCGGTAAAGCATCCGGGCCAGCAGCGCCAGTTCGCCTTGCGGCGTCATGGGCGGCAGCGGCGGCGCCATCGGGTTCTGCCGCACTTCAGTCGTGGTCACATGTAGACGTTATTACTGTCAGCCCCACCATGACCGTCGTCAATCACGTAGGGCTCGCCGTCACCGACCTCGACCGTTCGCGCCGGTTCTACGAAGAAGTGCTCGCGTTCCAGTTCCGCAACGAGGCGACGTTTCCTGACGGCGCCACAGCCAAGCTGCTCGCCGTCGAGCCGCCCCTCGATCTGCGCGTCGTCTACCTCCAGCGGGACGGGTGGGTGCTCGAACTCATGACGTACGCCTCGCTCACGCCGCGTCGCGACCGTCCCATGAACGAGCCCGGCCTCACGCACATCTCGATCTGCGTCGACGACGTCGAGGCCACGTGCGCGCGGGCCGCCGAGTTTGGCGGGAAGCACCTACCCGACCGGGGCTTCCGCGGCATGGTCGAGATGATCCGCGACCCCGACGGCCAACTCATCGAGTTACTCCCGATGAGCTACCGGGAATCGCTTTAAACGTATTTCTCACACCTCGACGGGTACGCGAATAGGGCACGACTAGTTAGGGAGTTGAGTGCCTTATGTCGACCATCGAACAGTCGATAGACGTCGAAGTACCTGTGACCACCGCGTACAACCAGTGGACGCAGTTCGAAGACTTTCCGCAGTTCATGGAGGGCGTGAAGTCGGTCCGTCAGCTTGATGACACGCACGTGCGTTGGGTGGCGGAGATCGGCGGCGTCAAGAAGGAATGGGACGCCGAGATCACCGAGCAGCACCCGGACGAACGGGTTGCGTGGCGCGCGACCGACGGCGCCGAGAACGCCGGTGTCGTGACGTTCCACAAGCTGGATCCGCAGAAGACCCGGGTGATGCTCCAACTGGAGTTCGACCCGGACGGAATCCTCGAAACCGCGGGCGACGCCCTCGGATTCGTGAAGCGCCGCGCCAGCGGTGACCTCACGAGGTTCAAGACGTTCATCGAGCAGCGCGGCACCGAAACCGGAGCCTGGCGCGGCAACGTCGATAACTAATCCTAAGTCCGTTCTGTGCGCTCCTAACCGCCTGTGAGGCGGTTACGAGCGCACAGTTCGTGTTAGGTCTTGTTGGACTTGAGCCACTCGGCGGCGCCGCTGATGAAACCAGCGACGTTTTGCATCTTGCCGACGGCGATGTCTTTGAAGAACGGTGGGCAATAGACCTCGGCCGCATCGTCGTGGATGCCGTCGACGATCGCGTCGACCATCACGCTGACGGGAATCGCCTCGACGGTGTTCTCGGGTAGCGGGTCGTTGTCGGGAATCGAGAACAGCGGCGTGTCGACCACGCCTGGGTAGACAACCATCACTTTGACGCCGGCGTGGTAGAGGTCGACGGCCATCGCTTCGGAGAACGACGCGAGCGCCGCCTTCGACGCGTCGTAGGCCGCCTCACCGGGCGACGACAGCGGCGCCGCGATCGACGACACGCTGACCACACGGGCCTGGTTCTCGATGATCGATGGCAGCAGTGCGAGCGTCAGTTGGATCGGCCCGAAGTAGTTGATGCGCATCACGCTCTCGACCGTGGCGGGGTCGAGCACGGTCACGTGTTTGCGCTTGGGAATGCCAGCGTTGTTCACGAGCAGGTCGATGCCGCCGTATGCGCGGAGAAAGTTGTCGGCCAACGCGTCAACTTCGTCGGGCAGCGACATGTCACAGATCCACATCTGGGACGACTCGCTGTGGGCGCGCACCTTGTTCAGCGTCACCGTGAGTTCGGCTTGGCGGCGGGCGCTGATGCCGACCACGGCGCCGATCGACGCGAGCCGTTCGGCCAGCGCGGCGCCGATGCCGGACGAGCCGCCGGTGACCAGGACGCGTTTGCCGGCGAAGTCGTAGGCCATCAGCGCTTGGGCAACTTGATCGCGCGGTCCGAGATGATGTTCTTCTGCACTTCGGTGGCGCCCGCGCCGATCGACGTGAACCGCTGCCACGGATAGTTGTGGGCAGCGTGACCACCCTGCACTGCGTCGGGCCCGCCCTTCTCAAGCAGGCCGAGGGGTCCGAGGATGTCGATGTTCAGCTCCGCCAACGCCTGGGACAGGCTCGACCACTGGAGCTTGGCGATCTGGTTTTCCGGGAACGACTTTTCGCCCTTCAACACCTTCGACAACGCGCGCGCGTTCAACAGCCGCGTGAGCTCGACCTGGGTGTACATCCGCGCGATGCGCTCACGGATGTCGGGTGAGTCGAGCGCGCCGGGGTTGTGCTCGCGCGCGGCGGCGATCATCGCGTCGAGCTCGGACCGCAAACCGATCGCGATGCTGCCAGTGCCGGCGCGTTCGTGCGTGAGCGTGCCCATGGCGACGGTCCAGCCGTCTCCCTCGCCGCCGAGCAGATACTGCGCGGGGACGCGGGCGTCGGTGAACACGACCTCGCAGAACATCGCCTCGCCGGTGATCTCACGGATCGGGTTGACCTGCACGCCGGGCAATTCGAGGTCGATGATCAGGGCGGTGATGCCGACGTGCTTCTCGCCGCGGGCGATGGCGCCGGGATCGGTCCGCACGAGGAACAGGCCCCACTTCGCGAGGTGCGCGGACGACGTCCAAATCTTTGTGCCGTTCACGACGTACTCGTCGCCGTCGCGCACCGCCATCGTGCGCAGGTTGGCCAGGTCCGAACCGGCCTCGGGCTCGGTGAAGCCCTGGCACCAGTGGACGCTCGCATCGAGGATGCCGGGCAGCCACATCGCCTTCTGCTCGTCGGTGCCCCAGCGAATGATCATCGGCCCGATCTGCCAAATGCCGTTCGGGTTGTAGATGCCCGGCGCCTTCACGCGCGCCATCACCTCTGAGTAGATGACGTTCTGCATGGTGGTCGCCTCGCGGCCGCCCCACTCGATCGGCCAGTTGATCGCAGCCCACTTGGCTTCGTTCAGCCGCTTCTGCCAGGCCTGACGTCGCGCCATCGTGCGACGAAACCCCTCGACGTGGTCGTCGCCGATCTCGCCTTGGTCGGCGAAGTCGGGCAGGTTCGCGTCGAGCCACGTCTGCAACTCGTCGCGAAACGCTTCGTCCTCAGCGTCGTAGGCAAAGTCCACGTTGGAACCTTAGGAGCCGAACTTGGGGGGACGCTTTTCGAGGTGGCTGGCCAATCCTTCGGCGGCGTCGGGGCCGCCGAAGCCGAGCATCTCGTAGGCGACCGACGCGTCGAAGGCCGCCGCCTGGGACCGGTACCAGTGGTTCAGCGTGTGCTTCGTGAATCGGATCGCGTCCTGCGCACCCGCGGCCAAATCGACAGCGATGGCCATCGCCTTGTCCTGCACCTCGTCGTCGTCGACGACCAACGACACGAGCCCGATGCGCTCGGCCTCTTCACCGCTGAGCAGCTCGCAGGTCAACAGGTAGTACTTCGCCTTGGCCATGCCGCACAGCAGCGGCCAGCAGATTGCGGCGTGGTCACCCGCGGCCACGCCGAGTCGGGTGTGGCCGTCGATGATCTTCGCGGTGCGGGCGGCGACAGAAATATCGGCGAGCAGACCCGGCAACCAGGCCGGCGCCGACCGCAGGGCCGTGCATCGCCGACACGATCGGCTTCTGGCAGGCGACGATGTTCATCACGAGGTCGCGCGCCTCGCGCAGCGTCTTCAGTCGCGTGTCGTAGTCGTTGATGATCCCCTCGATCATCTCGAAGTCGCCGCCGGCCGAGAACCCCCGGCCCTCGCCGCGGATAACAGCCACGCGCGCTTCGGGGTCGCGGTCGAAGACGGGCCAGATGTCGGCGAGGTGCCGTGGGCGGCCGCGTTCACCGCGTTCAGCGGCGGCGCGTCGAGCGTGATCCGCACTACGCCGTCGGCGGGCCGATCGACGCGCAGACCGTCAAAGGCGGCGTAGGGCGCCGGGTTCGCGTGGGGCACGCTCCATTACTAACACTGGCGTCACTTTTCCGTCGACCAGCCACTACCCTGCGGCCTGCGCCAAGGGAGGGAATGACACATGGCTGACGCACCGCTGTTCACGGGCGAGACCCGCATGCTCATCGACGGCAAGCTCGTCGAAGCGGGCTCGGGCAAGCGATTCGACAACATCAACCCGGCCACCGAAGAAGTGCTGGGCCAGGTCGCCGACGCGTCGAATGACGACATGCAAACCGCGATCGTCGCCGCCCGCCGCGCCTTCGACGAGACCGACTGGTCCACCAACCGCGCGTTCCGCAAGCAGTGCCTGCTGCAACTCCAGGCCGCCATCGAAGGCGAGCGCGAGGAACTGCGCGAAGAACTGATCGCCGAAGTCGGCGCGCCCCGTCTTCTCACCTACGCCCCCCAGCTCGACGCGCCGCTGAAGGACGCATTGCTGTGGCCGGCCGAAATGATCGACACGTTCGAGTGGGAACGCACGCTGCCCAACGGCGACATGATGGGCATCAACCAGCCGCCGCGGCGTGTGGAAGGAGGCGGTCGGGCGTCATCGGCGCGATCGTGCCGTGGAACTTCCCGATCGAAGTCACGCTCAACAAGCTCGGGCCCGATCCTGGCGACGGGCAACACCATGGTGCTCAAGCCAGCGCCGGACACGCCGTGGAACGCCACGCGCCTCGGACGCCTCATCGCCGAGCAGACCGACATCCCGCCGGGCGTTGTCAACGTGGTGACGAGTTCGGACCACCTCGTCGGCGAAGAGCTCACCCTGTCAGCCCCTGGTCGACATGATCTCGTTCACCGGTTCGACCGTGGTCGGCAAGCGGATCATGGAAAAGGGCGCTGCCAACGCTCAAGCGCGTGTTCCTCGAACTCGGCGGCAAGTCGGCGATGATCGTGCTCGACGACGCCGACTTCGCGAACGTCATTCCCGGCGCCGCGATGGGCTGCGTGCACGCGGGACAGGGCTGCGCGATTCAGACGCGCGTACTCGTGCCCCGCGTCGCGCCATGACGAGGCCGCGCAGATTCTCGCCGACGGTATGGCCGGCGTGACCTACGGCGATCCGTCCGACCCCGGCAACCTGATGGGCCCGGTGATCTCGGCCAAGCAGCGCGACCGCGTCGAGGGCTACATCAAGAAAGGCATCGACGAGGGCGCCACGCTCGCCGTCGGTGGCGGTCGGCCCGCCCACCTGCCCAAGGGTTGGTTCATCGAGCCGACGCTGTTCACGAACGTCGACAACTCGATGACGATCGCGCAAGAAGAAATCTTCGGCCCGGTGCTGTCGCTTATCGCGTACGACGACGAGGACGACGCGGTGCGCATCGCCAACGACAGCAAGTACGGCTTGAGCGGCGGCGTGTTCTCGTCAGACGAGAAGCACGCCGAAGCCGTGGCCCGGCGCATCCGCACCGGTTCGATGAGCATCAATGGCGGCGTTTGGTACGGCGCCGATTCGCCGTACGGCGGCTACAAGACGAGCGGCCTCGGCCGGCAGAACGGCATCGAAGGCTTCGAGCAGCACCTCGAGACCAAAGCCGTGGCTTGGCCGGCCTAAGCCAACGCGATCGACATGACGGAAACCAAGATCTGGGCGAACTCGGGCGACAGCCACATCATCGAACCGATGAACCTGTTCGACAAGCTCCCCGAGCACGTGCGCGACGCGATGCCGCGCAGCGTGAAGGACCCGAGCGGGCTGTTCGAGACGATCTACATCGACGGCCAAGAGTTCCGTCGCGACATGCCCGCAGCCGACCCGAACAAACCCAAGAAGAAGGGCTTCGGCGGCATCAACGCCCGTCCCATCGGAACCACCGGTCAGGACTTCATCGACCGCGTCGTTCGCGGCAACGACCCGAAGGCGCGGCTCCAAGACCTCGACGAAGAGGGCGTGTGGGCCGAGGTCATCTATCCCGGCCTCGGGATCTGGGCGTTCAACATCCGCACGGCAGAGGTCGCGCGTCTCGGGTGTCGCGCGATGAACGAATACGCGCTGCACTTCCAGTCCAAGTCGCCGCGCTTTGTGAACTGCGCGTCGATCCCGTTAGTGGAAGTTGCCGACGCGGTCGCGGAAATCAAGCGATGTTCCATCGACGGGTTCCTGATCGGTTTCCTGCCGGTGAAGCCGCCCGCCGGTCGCCCCGAGTACAACGACGCCGAGTGGGATCCGATGTGGGCTGCGTTCGCGGAGACGGGCATGCGGATCGGCTTCCACATCGGTACCGAGCCCAACGACCCGACGCGCCGCGTCGGCGTGTACATCCGGGGTCGGGGCGCCGCGGTGCTCAACTACATCGAGACGACGTACGGCGGGCAGCGCGCGGTGAGTCAGTTGATCTCGGCGGGAGTGCTCGACCGTCACCCCGAGCTGAAGGTGCTGGTGTCCGAGGGCGGCGCCACATGGGGCCCGTTCATGGCCGACCGCATGGACGAGGGTTACCGCCAGCACGGCGCCGCGGTCCAACCGACGTTGTCGAAGCTGCCATCGCAGTATCTCTACGAGCAGGTCTACGCGTCCTTTCAGCACGACGCGTCCGCGCCCGCCGCCAACTGGGCGATGGGTTGGCAGAACGTGATGTGGGGCAGTGACTATCCGCACTTCGAGGGTACGTTCGGCCACACGCAAAAGACGCTGCACGAATTGTTCGACGGTGTCGACGAGAAAACGAGCCACCGCATTCGCATCGGCGCGTTCCAAGAGTTGTTTCCAAGTGTTCCCAGCCCACCTACGGAGTAAATGACATTGACTGACGAACCTGTACTCGTACGCGAACAGCGCGGCAACGTGCTCGTGTTGCGGCTCAACCGGCCCGACGCGCGCAATGCGCTGAATGGCGAGTTGATGGGCGCCCTCGGCGAGGGCATCCACGAGGCCGAGACGAACCCCGACATCCGCGCGCTCGTGCTGACTGGCACGGGGGACCGGTCCTTCTGTGCCGGCATGGACCTGCGCGCGTTTGCGTCGGGCGAATCGACCGCGCCGCAGGCGAGCCCCGAGGGCATGCAAGCCTTTGGTCGCTTCTTCAGCGGCGGCGAAGTGGCCGTGCCGATCGTGGCTGCGGTGCAAGCCACCGCAGTCGCGGGCGGCTTCGAGCTGATGTTGAACTGCGACCTGGCCGTAGCGGCTGACTCCGCAAAGTTCGGCGTGCCGGAAGTGAAGCGGGGCTTGTTCGCGGCCGGTGGTGGCGTCTACATCAGCGAACGCATTCCGCTCGCGTTGGCCCTCGAGTTGACGCTTACCGGCGACTTGATCGACGCCCAGCGCGCCAAGGAGATGGGCCTGCTCAACCGCGTCGTGCCCGCCGACCAGGTGCTCGACACCGCGCTCGAACTTGCCGAAGCGATCGCCAAGAACGGCCCGCTCGCGCTGCAGGCGACGAAGCAGATCGTGAAGGCCGCCGTCACGGACAGCGCCGGGGCGCGCAAGTTGATGGGCGAGTGGCAACCCAAGGTGTTCGGCAGCGAGGACGCGAAGGAGGGATCGCTCGCGTTCATCGAAAAGCGCGAGCCCGTCTGGAAGGGCCAGTAGCGGTGACCACGCCCGCGCCGGTCGACACCGAGCCGTACGACGAGTTCGCGTTCCTGCGCGACGTCGCGGTTGAAGTCGGTGGCGACCCGGACGCGGTGCGGCCCTGCGCCCGCGTCGACGTTGAAGTCGCGCCGGGCAAGCACATCAGCGCGCTGAAGTGGGGCACGGCCGCGCCCGAGTTCCTGTTCCTGCACGGCGGCGGGCAGAACGCCCACACCTGGGACACTTTGATGACCCTGCTCGGCCGCCCGGCGATCGCAGTCGACCTGCCCGGCCACGGCCGTTCAGACCGGCGCGACGACCGCGACTATGGCCCGTGGTCCAACGCCGAAGTGATCGGCGCGCTCATCGAGAAGCTCGAACTGCCGCCCCTGACGCTGGTCGGGATGTCGCTCGGCGGCGCGACGGCGATCCGTCTCGCGGCCGAGAAGCCCGAGGCGTTTCATCACGTCGTGATCATCGACGTGTCGCCGTCCACCGGGGCCGAAGGCCGCACGATGACCGCCGAGCAGCGAGGTTCAGTCGCGCTCATCGGCGGGCCGCCCACCTACGAGTCGTTCGACGCGATGGCGGACGCGACGATCGCGATGTCGCCGCTGCGTTCGCCCGAGGCGGTGCGTCGCGGCGTGCGCCACAACGCCGTGCGCCTCGAGGACGGCAAGTGGATGTGGCGATACGACCTGTTCCCGCGCGAAGGCGACCCCGAGCGCAAATGGACCGACTTCTCGGTGTTATGGGACGACGTCGCCAAGATCAAGGCGCCGACGATGGTGGTGAAGGGCGGCCTGTCCGTCTACACGTTGCCCGAGGACATGGAGAAGTACCGCGAGGTGTTGCCGTCTGTGCGCGTCGAAGAGGTCGAAGGCGCCGGGCATGCTGTGCAAAGCGATCAACCGGCGGCGCTCAACGCGCTGCTGAACGACTTCACGAAGTAACGGAGGACTAGGTGTCACTGCAGTTGAAAGCCGGGTCGAGGTATCGGTCCGTCACGTGCAACAACGAGGTAGTCGCGGTGAAGGCGCCCGCGGAGCCCGTCGACCTGCGCTGCGGCGGCGAACCCATGGTGCCGATCGACGACGCCGGCGGCACGGGCACTCCAGCCGACGGTTTCAACGCGGGCACGCTGGTTGGCAAGCGCTACACCGACGAAGGCGAGACCATCGAGTTGCTCGTGACGAAGCCGGGCGACGGGTCGTTGTCAATCGGCGACGTAGTGCTCAACGTGAAGGGCGCCAAGCCGCTTCCGTCCTCCGACTAGGCGGTTCTTATATGACCGTCGGGATGATCATCGAGATGGCGAGTGAGAACCTCGCGGATCGCGTCGCGATCGGGTCGCGCGACGGCGGTCTCACCTTCGGTGAACTCGGTCATCGGGCTCGGCGCGCCGGAACGTGGCTGGCCGCGCATCGTTGTGCGACGGTGGTGTTGATCGACGAGAACTCGATCGCCCTGCCGATTGCGCTGTTCGGTGCCGCGATCGCGGGCAAGCCGTTCGCGCCGGTCAACTACCGGCTGGCCGACGATCGACTGTGCGCGATCGTCGCCCGCACCGCGCCAGCACTCGTGGTCGCGGGCGAGGGCGTGGCCGAGCGCCTGGCCGGCGTCGAGGACATCCAGATCATGACCCGCGACGACTTTCTGGCGGTCACAACCGACGAGTCGATCGCCGAGAGCGACGGCTGGGGCTGCGACCCCGCCGGCACGGCGGTGTTGCTGTTCACGAGTGGCACGACTGGTGAACCCAAGGCGGCGGTGCTGCGCCACAAGAACCTCGCGTCGTACGTGATGGCCCAAGAATTCGCGTCGGCCGGCGAGGACGAAGCCGCACTCGTAAGCGTGCCGCCGTACCACATCGCCTCGGTGTCTTCGGCGTTGTCCACCGCGTACATCGGGCGTCGCGTCGTGCAGTTGGAGGGCTTCGACCCGAAGCGCTGGGTGGCCGCCGTGCGCGACGAGAACATCACCAACGCCATGGTCGTGCCGACGATGTTGAACCGCATTCTCGACGTAATTGAGGACGACGGCGAGGGCCTCCCGTCGCTGCGCTCCTTGGCCTACGGCGGGGGGCCGATGCCGCTTGCGGTGATCGAGCGCGCGATCGAACTCTTACCCCACGTCGATCTTGTGAATGCGTACGGGTTGACCGAGACGTCATCGACGATTTCGGTGCTCGGCCCCGACGATCACCGCGTCGCGTTCTACAGCGACGACCCCGCCTGGCGAGCGCGGCTCGGCTCGGTCGGCCAGCCGCTGCCCGGCGTCGAAGTCGAGATTCGCGACGGCATCATCTGGGTGCGGGGCGAGCAGGTGTCGGGCGAATACAAGGGCATCGACGTTGGCCTGAACGACGGGTGGTTCAACACGCGTGACGCCGGCTACCTCGACGACGAGGGCTACCTGTTCGTGCAGGGCCGCGTGGACGACGTGATCGTGCGCGGCGGCGAGAATCTGTCGCCGGGCGAGATCGAAGCGGTACTGCTTGAGCATGCCGCGGTGGAGGCCGCCGCGGTGGTCGGCATTCCCGACGTCGAGTGGGGTGAACGCGTGGTGGCCGCGGTCGTGCGCGGGGGCGAGTGCACCGAGGACGAATTGCGCGAGCACGTGCGCACGTCGCTGCGGTCGGCCCGCACGCCCGAACGCATCAAGTTCGTCGACGAGCTGCCGTTCAACGAGACCGGCAAGTTGTTACGTCGCGTATTGCGCGACGAACTCGCCGCGGAGTTCGCTGCGTCGTAGCTAAATGCGGGCGGTCAACGCCCACAGCCCGCCGAGGTGCTTGAGGTTCTCGACCACCGGGATCTTTTCGGTGATCCCGGACCCGAAGAACACGTCTTCGCCTGAGATCGATGCCGGGCTCGCCGGCGGCACGTTGGTCGGTTGCACGTGGACAGGCAGCCCGGTGTCGGCCCCGAGCACCAGCATGGAATCAGCCGTCGTGTCGGCCACGAAGACGAGGTAGTGGCTGTAGGTGGCGCCGGTGAAGGCGGGCGGCGTGGGCGTGCTCCACCTCACCTTGTGGGTGACGAGGTCGATCGCATGCACACTGAAGGCCAGTGTCGGGTCACCCGCCGCGCTCTGAACGCTGCCGGACGGGTTGCCAGTGCTCACCGGAATCGCGGCACGCGACGAACACCGCCGGATGGCCGTTGGAGAACGCTCCCAGCGCGGCGCTGCCGATCATTCCGCCGACTTCGGAGCCGTTGCAGACGCGGACGCGCCACTGCGGCTTTCCGGTGCGGCCGTCTATGACGTAATAGAAGCCGTCTTTGCCGCCCTCGCCGATCACGCCGGGGCGCAACACATTGGGCGTAGCGCCGAAGTCGAAGTCGAGAGCGGCGGCCTCGGCCGCGGTGCGCGGCGCGTGCTGCCACCGGAACGCGCCGGTGGTGAGATCGAGCGCGATAACGGACTCGACGAGGGACGGAGTTGAAACACCGGGCGCGCGCCGCACGCGCTCAGGGTGGCGACAGTTGCCTGTGGCGATCACGACGGTCTTCACCGACGTGTCGACGGTCGGTGAGGCCCACACGTCGCCGCAACCGTGTTGGGTTTCGTGCCCGGCGCGCTGGGTGGGCGCCAGCCCGGCGTACGTTTGGCCGGCCTCGGGATCGAACCACCACTCCGGAGTGAGGTTGTGGCCGTCGAAACGCAGCGACACCACGCCGACGGGCCCCGACGGAGACTGCTCGTTGACGTCGGTGCCCACGATGATGCGCACACTGTGGCCGTCGGGCGCGGCCACGATCGCGGGCGACGCTTCGATTTCCGTGGTGTAGCCCGACTTGCCGTGGCAGGTGGTGTCCACCCGATCCAGGCACTGGTGGCCCAGCAGCCGGCCGCTGGCGGCATCGAGCACGAACACCGTTGCGCCGCCGCTGAACACAACGACGCGACGCCCGTCCACCTTGGTGACCGCCGCCGAGCTCGGTACCACTCCGTAGTCGACGTTCGACGTGTCGTAGGCGGTGGCGTCGAACGGTTTGGCCCAGACCGCCTTGCCGTTCGAGGCGCGCACCGCGAAGAAGCGTCCGTCGTACGTGCCGGCGTAAACGACGCCGGCGACGACCACGGGCTGAGCCGTGATCGGCGCGTTGGCGTTGAAGAACCATTTAGGCCGCAAGGCCGCGGCGTTGCCCCGAGTGATGCAGTTGTCCTCGGTCGCGAACGAACGGGCGTTGTCGTGTCCGAAGACGGGCCAATCGGTGGCCTGGTTACACACCGGGCTGAGGAGCGGCGCCGCGTGAGCGACCGGCAGGGTGGCGGCGGTTAGCGCGAGGACGCCAACGGCGATGAGCCCGAACCTGCGCGTCACCTAGCAGTCGCCGAGAGGACCCGGCGCCTGCCGCTCGCCCTGCAGGATCAGGCCGCACGACCCGAGGTAGGTGCCGGGCAGGGGATAGAGCGGCGTCGTGCCGTCGTCCATGCCAAGGGCGGCGAGGATTTCGGCGAGCGGGTCGATCGGTGATGCCTGCGCGTCAGGGTCTTCATAGATCTGGATGCCGGGCTGCGCCGAAACCCTGCCCTCGGTGTTGCGCCAGTCGTTCAAATTGTGCGGGCCGTTCTTCTTGCCCGAGTCGCAGGATGCCTCGCCCTTGCGGCTGGCGCCGGTGCAGTTGAACGGGTCCCACTGCTTGCCCTCGTAGGCCGCGGCGTCGCGCTCGCCCTTGCCCCCGCCTTGGTACATCGTGTCCTTGTACGTCGTGATGTCTTCGCAGATGCCGTCGGCGCATGAACCGAACTGCACCATCAGAATCGGCAGGAGGTTCGTCTGGCTCGGCGTGTCGGCCGCGCTTGCGGGCCGGGCGTGCACTTGAATTGCGCCTCCGTCGGACGGACCGTTCTGCACTTGGTCGGTGCCCGTGTCTTTGCGACCGTCGACACCGTCGTGCTCACCCCCGTCGAGGTTGTCGTCCGCACCGAACGCAACGTCGAGGCCGTTCGCGTTCATGTTCGGGATGATGCCGGTGGTGTGCTGGCCGCTGTCGAAGAGTTGCTGGCGGTACTGCTTCTTGTTCATGTCACCGACGAGTTGCACGCCAACGCCCTTCTTCGGGGTGGAGTCGGTTCCGCAGTTGTTGCCATAACCTCCGCCAGTCCCTCCGGTGCCGGCGGCGGCGCAGTAGCCGTGCGGGAAGTTGTCGCTGCCCGGCGCGCCGGTGCCGAACAACCCGGGTGTGGTGTCGCCCGTGGGTGTCTGGTCGATGCCCGCCTCGCCGTAGCGCACCCCGCCGCTCTCGACGTTGATCTTTACGGAATGACAGCCGCGCTCCGCGTCGGTTCGGTCATAGGCCTCGGCTCCGTTTGAGCAGTCCATGGCTTTCGGCGAGTAGCCCCCACCGCTGAGCGCGGCGGCTACGCCACCCGCCGCCAGGACTAGCCCGACCGCGGCGGCCTGCGCGACGACCACGCGCGTCATACGAGTCGTGATTCTGTGCATTCAAATCTCCCCAGACGTTTGTGACACTCGTGTCACGTAAGTGTCACGGTAACGCAAGGGCGTCACTAGGGTCGTTCGCGGTGCGGCGAATTGGGGCAATCGGAGCAGTGATCCTCTTCGCGCTGGGCGTGTGCGGGGGCAAGCAACGCGCGGCGCCGGAAAGCGTCCCGCAAATCACCCTTACCGCCGACGGTCCGTTATCTCCGGCACTGATTTCGGCGTCGCAGTTGCGCCGGGTGCCGGGCTTCGCGACCGCGACCGTGGTCCCGTTGAACGAAGTGAAGATCTTCGAAGACCCCGATCCGCGTGGGCCGTGCGGCGCGAAGGTGCCCGTGCTCAAGTTGAACGACGCCGTCGGGTTGTCCTGGAACGCGCAGGCGATCCGGGGCGGGGCCCAACTCGTGATCCGTGGCGCCACGGGGCAGGCGAAGAAGTTCCTGTCGGCGCGGCTCAATGACATCAGGCCCGACTGCGCTGTGTACACGACGAAGAACGCGCAGGGCGTCACGCAGGAACAGAAATACGACCACGCCGTGCGACTTCCCATCGACGCCGACCAGGCGTTGGCGGTCGTCACCGCGCTAAGGATCGGGGGCGATGTACGCGCCGCGACGTCGATCGAGGTACGGCGGGGAGACGTACTGTCGCGCGCCGTCATCTTCACGGAGTCGCCGATGGACAACACGATCGTCCGCGGTATCGGCGCGCTGATGGCCAAGGGGCTGCAGCGGCTCGAGTAATCCCGTGGTTCTAAGGTGACCGCCCGTGGACTTCACCTTTAGTGCTGAGCAGGACGCGCTGCGCGACGTCGCCCGCTCGTTCCTCGCCGCGCAGGCTCCCGGCGAGTACGTGCGGGCGATGATGGACGACGACCGCGGCTTCACCGACGACATGTGGGCGCGGTTCGTGGACCTGGGCTGGACGGGGCTGTTGGTGCCCGAGGCACTGGGCGGCTCGGGCATGGGCGTGCTCGAAGCCGTGGTCGTGGCCGAGGAGATGGGGCGCCTGCCGTTACCAGGACCGTGGTTGTCGTCGTCGGTATGCGCGACGTCGGCCGCCAAACACTTGGACGACCAGGTGGCACTCGAGGCTCTGGCCGCCAGCGCGACTCGGGGCACGGTCGCCATCGAGGAGAGCGGCGCCGGTGACCCGCTCGACGCGATCGAGTGTGTGGCGACGCGTTCCGGCGACGGATGGGTGCTCAGTGGCGTGAAGCCCTTCGTGCTCGACGGCCACACCGCTGACTTTGTGTACGTGGTCGCCCGGACCGACGACGGCCTGGCGACGTTCGTTGTCGATGCGCCGGCCGGCGAGTTGGTTCCGTCGATGGACGTCACCCGCAAGCTCGCCCGTTTGGCCCTCGACGGACGCGCGGCGCGCCGCGTCGGCCCTGACGGTGACCAGCGTGCGCTGCTCGCGCGCGTGTGCGACGACATCGCGATCGTGTTGTGCGCCGAAAGCGTCGGTGCGTGCGACCGCGCCCTGGAAATGGCCACCGAATACGCCAAGGTGCGCGTCCAGTTCGACCGCCCCATCGCGACCTTCCAGGCGATCCGTCACAAGATCGTCGACATGCTTCACCAGTTGGAGTTGGCCCGGGTCGCGACGCACTTCGCTGCATGGGCGTCGGACTCGTCGCCTGACGATGCGATCCGCGAGTCGGCCGCCGCGTCGGCCAAAGGCTTCGTCGGTGAAGCCGCGGCGATGATTACGGCCGAGAACATCCAAGTGCACGGCGGCGTCGGGTTCACGTGGGACGTCGACGCGCATCTCCTGTTCCGCCGCGTGAAAGCGAACGATGTGTTGTTCGGCCGCCAAGGCTGGCAGCGCCAGCGCTTGGCCGACCTCGTCCTAAGCGGCGCCGTTTAAGCCATGGCGGAAAAGGCGCCCGACCTTTCCGGCCGCGACATCGAGGACTTAGGGCTCCACAATGCGCGCGTCCGGCGGATAGGAATGGTGAACGCACACGTCACCGGCGCCTATCTGCTGAACGCGTCGATCGAGGGCGACTTCGAAGGCCTGCGCATGAACGGTGTGCTCGTCGCGCCGCTCATCGACGCCGAATTGAAGAAGCAGCATCCGATTCTCGCCCGCAACGATTCACGTTCGGCCGACGCGCTCCGCACCGGTATCGAAGACGTGTACGCGGTGTGGGACGGGCTCGAGGAGCGCGCCGCCGCCCTCGACGAGGCGCGGTTGTTCGAGCGGGTCGACGAGGAGTGGTCGTTCGCCGAGACGATGCGCCACCTGATCTATGCGACGGACTGCTGGTTCCGTCGCGGCGTGCTCAACGAAGCGCAGCCGTTTCACGCGATCGGCGTGACCCACGACGAGGCCTACGGCGAGGTGCCGGGTATCGATCTCGACGCGACGCCGACATACGCGGAGGTGATCGCGGCGCGCCGTGAAAACCAAGCCGCCGTCCGTGACTATGCCGCGACTCTCACCGACGAAAGCGTGCTGGAGCAACGGATGCCGACCGGCCCCGGTCACCCCGAAGGCCCGGTGCGCGTCGGCGACGCCTTCTGGGTCGTGGTGAACGAAGAGTTCTGGCACAGCACCTACGCCGCCCGCGACCTCGACGTACTAGCGGCCCGGTAGGTCCTTCTTCACGACTTTGCCGGTGGCGTTGCGGGGGAGTTCGTCGACGAAGGTGATGCGGCGCGGGATCTTGTAGTCGGACAGGCGGTCGGTGCAGAACGCCTTGATGTCGGCGATCGTCTCGTCGGTTGGCACGGCGCCGTCGACCAACACGATCCACGCGGCGACGTCTTCGCCGAGCACGTCGTGGGGGATCGACGCGACCGCGGCTTCTTGCACCGCCGGGTGTTCGTAGAGGGCCGATTCGACGTCGGACGCGTGCACGTTGTTGCCGCCGCGGATGATCACGTCCTTGGCCCGTCCGACGATGTAGAGAAAACCGTCCTCGTCGAGGAAGGCGAGGTCGCCCGAGTGCAGCCAGCCGTCGCGCCACGTGGCTGCAGTGGCTTCCGGGTCGTTGAAGTACTCGCGTTCGCGGCCCGGGTTGCGCACCACGAGTTCGCCGATGTCGCGGGGCGGCAAGTCTTCGCCCGTCTCCTCGTCACGATGCGGAACTCGGTCGGCGGCATGGGTTTGCCGACGGATCCGATGCGCTTGTCGCGCTCCTCCTCGGGCATGAAACAGAACGCGGGGCCGGCCTCGGTCATGCCCCACGCGTTGCTGACCATCGCGCGCGGGCATCTTGTCCTGCAGCTTCTTGACGGTCGCCGGCGCGACGGGCGCGCTGCCGAGCGAGCAGATGCGCAGGCTGGACAGATCGGCGTCGTCGAAGCGAGGCGACGCGATCAACAATTCGGCCATCGCGGGCACGACGAAGGTCGCGCTTGGGGTGACGCGACTCGACGACGTCGAACCACGCGTCGACGTCGAACCGCGGCATGTAGAGCAGCTCCATGCCCATCTTCATCGGGTTGTACGTCGACGAGATGCCGGCGAACGTGAACATCGGCGACGCGTGCAGCCAGCCCGTGTGGCGACACCTTGGGCGGCAAAGAGTTCGGCACCATCGCGATGTTGCCGTGGCGTACCACCACGCCCTTGGGCCGGCCCGTGGTGCCCGACGTGTACATCACGTCGGCGATGTCCGTGCTGTCGCTGCGGCACCTGGAACTCGGAGTCGTCGCCTTCGAACACGAGGTTGTCGGCCCGCAACACGACCTTCGCTCCCGAGTGCTCGAGCAACGCGTCGATCTCACGCTCGACGAGTCGCGTGTTCAGCGGCACCGCGACCGCGCCGGCCTTGTGCACAGCGGAATAGGACACGAGGAACTCGAAGGGATGTTCCGGTGGAATGTGGATGGCGACACGATCGCCCTTGTCCACTCCCTGTGCGACGAGCCAGCGTGCGAGTTGGTTCGAGCGGGCTTCCCACTCGTTGAACGTCATCGTCTCGTTGCGTCGTGACGTTCGTGCACGCGACGTCGTCGCCGAAGTTCGCGGCCATCATGCGCAACTGGTCGGTGAGGATTTCTGCCATCAGTTCGCTTCGGGGTCGCGGGGGAGGCCGAGCAGTCGCTCGCCGATCACGTTGCGTTGAATTTCGCTCGTGCCGCCCGCGATCGTGAGGCAACGGTTGGCGAGGAAGCCGAACGTCCACTGCTGCGCGGCTCCCTCGGTCGTCGCGCCCTCCGGCCCAAGCAGTTCGAGACCGAACTCTTGCGTGCGCTGGTCGTGCTCGACGCCGAGCAGCTTTCGCACGCTCGCTTCGGGCCCGGGCTTGGCGCCCGACACGCTGCGGTGCGTGGACCGCAGGCCGAGCAGCGCCACCGTGTGCGCTTCGGCGACGAGCGCGCCCAACTCGTCGGCGTGACCGGTGATGTTGCGATCGGCCGCCAGCGATAGCAGCGCTTCGATGCCGCCGCCGAAGCTCGAACCGCTGCCCATGGCGACGCGTTCGTTGGCAAGAGTCGTGCGGGCCAGAGGCCAGCCGCCGTCGACCTCGCCGATCACACAGTCGTCCGGCACGAACACGTCGTTGAAGAACACCTCATTGAACATCTCGAGCCCGGTCATCTCTTTGAGCGGACGGATGTCGAGCCCGGCACTCTTCATGTCCACGATCATGTAGGTGATGCCGAGGTGCTTCGCGGCGGTCGGGTTGGTGCGCACGATGCACATTCCCCAATCCGCTTCTTTCGCGAACGACGTCCATACCTTTTGGCCGTTAAGCAACCAACCGCCGTCGGTCTTCGTGGCGCGGGTCGTGAGCGCGGCCAGGTCGCTGCCCGCTTCGGGCTCGCTGAACAACTGGCACCAGTTGATCTCGCCCATCAACGTCGGGCGCACCCAGCGCTCTTGTTGTTCGGGCGTGCCGTGCGCCGCGATGGTCGGGGCCGCCCACGCGCCGATCTGGAGATGCGGCCGACGGATCCTGGTGCGCTTGAACTCTTCGTCGATCACGAGTTGTTCGACGGCCTGGGCGTTGCGGCCCCACGGTTCGTCCCAGTGCGGCACGAAGTAGCCGTTGTCGACGACCGCGCGCCCGCTGCTCATCCTTCGGCAGCGCCGCGGTCTCGTCCGCGAACTTCGCCACGACGGCGCGGATGGCCTCGGATTCCTCCGGCAAGTCAAGCGTCAGCGAGCGTCGTGATCCCTGTAGCGCCGCGGATGCGACCGCTTTCTTCCACGGGCGCGACCCGCCAAGAAGCTGCCGGCTCGCCATGGCCCGCCGCAGATAGAAGTGCGCGTCGTGCTCCCAGGTAAACCCGATGCCACCGAGCACCTGGATGCAGTCCTTGGCGACCTCGGCGAAATTGTCGAGTGCGATCGCACCCGCCGCATTGGTGGACAGGCCGGCCGCGGATGGATCTTCGTCGAGGGCGATCGCGGCGTCCCACGCGACGGCCCGGATCTGCTCGGTGGCGACGAGCATGTTTGCGCACCGATGTTTGACGCCCTGGAACTGCCCGATCGGACGGCCGAATTGTCTGCGCAGCGCCGCGTACTCGGCCGCGGTAGCCACGCACCAACCGGCGCCCCCGGCCGCGTCGGCAGCGAACAGCGCGGCGGTGATGGCGCGCACCTGTTCGTTCGTGATGTCGAGCGGGGTGGAGTCACGCACTTCGAGCCGGGCGAGCGGGCGGGTCGGGTCGAGCGATTCGACTGGCGTGGCGCTGAAGTCCTCCGAGACCGCCCAGCCTTCGCCCGCCCGGCACACGACGACATCGGCGATGGCGCCACACACCGCGAGATCGCCGTCGAACGCCACGGTGCCGATGCGTGACCCGTTCTGCAGCGACTCGACGTCTCCGCCGGCGGCGCTGATCACCGCACTCGCCCAGATCGTCGGCAGCGCCGGGCCCGGTGCGCAAGCCCGGCCGAGTTCCTCGAGGACGATCGCAGTTTCAACGAAGCCAAAGCCGTCGCCGCCCAGGAAGCCGAGACCGCCGAGTTCCCTGAAGAAGGGCGCCTCGTACGACCGCATTACCGCGGAGCCGACGTGTTGCGACGCGAACTTGCGGACCGTTTCCGCGAGCGCGACGTGGTCTTCAGTGATCGCGATCGATTGCGCTTCTAACACGGGCGTCACGTTATCTGTCCGTCCGATCTAGCTTTGGGGCCGATGCCGATTCATTACGACCAGTTGGGGGATCACGTCGTTCGCATCACGATCGACCGCCCCGAGGCCCGCAACTCAATGGACCTCTACCACTTCCGCGACCTCGCGAACGCGTGGCGCCGCTTCCGCGATGACGCCGACGACTGGGTCGCGATCGTCACGGGGGTCGAGGGCCAGTTCATGACGGGCGCGGATCTCAAGACCTACATCCCGCAGATCACCGAATTGCAGGCCGAAATCCAGAAGGGCGGCGTCGACGAGATCGACGGCTGCAAGTTGCGCGACGGCACCGACGCCGTGTTGCGCAGCCTCAAGATCTACAAGCCGATCATCGCGGCGGTGGACGGGCCGTGCGTGGCCGGCGGGATGGAGATGCTCGGCGGTGTCGACATCCGCGTCGCGACCGAGCGAGCGATCTTCGGCGTGATGGAACCCAAGCGTGGGCTCTTCGCCGGCGGCGGCACCACGGTGCGGTTGCCGCGGCAGATCCCGTTTCCCGCGGCGATGGAGTTCCTGTTGACAGCGGAAGCCTTCCCGGCGTCGCGCTGCCTCGAACTGGGGTTGCTGAACGAGATCGTCCCGCAGGACGAACTCGCTGATCGCGCAATCGACTGGGCCCGGCGCATCAACGCGAACGCGCCGCTCGCGGTGCAGGGCACGAAAGAGAGCGTGTTGCGCAGCCTCGCCGCGGGCACGCAGAAGGAAGGCTTCGGCATCGAGAACGAGATCGCCGGAAAGATCTTCTCGAGCAACGACGCCAAAGAAGGCCCGAAGGCCTTCGCCGAAAAGCGCGACCCGATCTGGACCGGAACATGACCGCTTCGATTGATCCGCGTACGCCGTGCATCATCGGCGTGGCGCAGCGCACGATCCGTCCCGACGATGGACCGTCGCCCGAGCCGCTCGGGTTGTGGGACGAGGTCACCCGCAAGGCGGCCGCCGACTGTGGCGCGACCGGCGACGTGCTCGCTGCCGTGGACTCGTTGCAGGTCGTCCATTGCATGGCGTGGTGGTACGACGCGCCGGTAGACCGGCTCGCAGAATCGCTCGGCATCAACCCGCGTCATCGCTACTACTCCGGCATCGGCGGCACGACCCCCCAAGTGCTTATCGACAACGCGGCAACGTCGATCATCAACGGCGAGATGGACCTCGCCGTGATCACGGGAGCGGAAGCCCTCGATACGAAGCGCCGCGCCAAGAAGGCCGGCGAGCGCGTGGAGTGGAGCTTCAAAGCCGAGACCCCGCCACCGTTCCCATTCGAGGCGCCGTTCCACCCCGCCGAGATCGCGCACAACGTCTTCCAGGCGTGGCTGACGTTCCCGACCTTCGACATCGCCCGGCGCGCCCGGCTTGGCATTACGCCCGCCGACTACGACCGGCAGATCGGCGAGCTGCTCGCGCCGTTCAGCGCCGTGGCCGCGACCAACCCCTACGCCTGGTTCCCCCAGGCGCGTGACGCGGTGGAACTGGCAACGCCGACCCCGAACAATCGCCTCGTCGGTTACCCGTACACGAAGTACGAGGTGTCGATCATGGACGTCGACATGGCCGCGACGGCGATCGTTGCCAGCCACGCCAAGGCCGACGAACTCGGCGTGCCCGCCGACAAACGCGTGTACCTGCGCGGGTGGTGTTACGCGACCGACCCGGTGTACTTGGCCGAGCACCGCGACTTCGCTGCGTCGCCCGCGATGAAGGCGGCGAGCGACGAAGCGTTGCGCGTGGCCGGTGTGTCGGTCGACGACGTCGCGCACATCGACTTGTACTCGTGCTTCGCCAGCAGCGTGAACCTCGCGTGCGACGCGCTCGGCATCAAGGGTGACGACGCGCGCGGCCTCACCGTCACCGGCGGGCTGCCATTCAGCGGCGGGGCGGGCAGCAACTACATGCTGCACTCGATCGCCACGATGACCGACGTGCTGCGCGCCGACGCCGGCTCGGTTGGCGTCGTGAGCGGCGTGGGCATGCACATGACCAAGCACTGCTACGGCGTGTATTCGACATCTCCGGGTGACATCGACCTGCCGGCCGAGGCGAACGTGCAGGCAGCCGTTGACGCGAGCGCACCACCTGTGCCAATCACCGACACGTACAGCGGCAGCGCGCGCGTCGCGACGTACACAGTCGCCCACGCGCGTGATGGTTCGCCCGAGTGGGGTCTTGTGATCGGCGATCTGGCCGACGGGTCGCGTGTCTACGGCAAGGTCGAAGACGCCGCGCTCATCGCGCGATCTCGAGGCCCGCGAGTGGGTCGGCGAGACGGTTGAGTTCGTCGCCTCGGACGGCGGCGTCAACTTGGTGAAGGTCTAAGGAGAGTCGTGGAAGTTCGTGAAGCGGTAATCGTCGATGTGGTTCGCACGGCGTTCGGCAAACGGAAAGGCGCGCTGAGCGGGTGGCACCCGAGCGACCTGCTCGGCTTCACGCTGAAGAACCTGGTCGAGCGGACCGGCGTCGACCCGGAGCGCATCGAGGACGTCGTCACCGGCTGCGTCACCCAGAGCGGCGAGCAGGGCTGCAACATCGGGCGCAACGCGGTGATCGCCGGTGGTCTGCCGTGGACCACCCCGGCCACGTCGGTGGACCGACAGTGCGGATCCTCACAGCAAGCGATGCACTTCGTGGCTGCGTCTGTGATGTCGGGCATGTACGACGTCGCGATCGCGTGCGGCGTCGAGTCGATGACGCGCACGCCGATGGCGAGCAACGCCCGCGGCGGCTCCGGCCCGTTCTCGCAGCAATACCTCGCCGAGATCGACGGCAAGCTCTACGCACAATTCCGCGTCGCACAAGAGCTGGCCGAGAAGTTCGGGGTGACGCGCCAGGAGATGGACGAGTTCGCGGTGGAGTCGCACCGGCGGGCCGCGGCTGCCACCGACAACGGCCACTTCGCCAAGGAGATCCTGCCCGTTCCGATCAAGGACGAAGAGGGCAACCTCACCGGCGATGTGTTGTCGAAGGACGAGGGCATTCGACCCGACGTGTCATACGAGAAGGTCGCGGCGCTGCCGCCGGCGCAATCGTGGGAGCCCGAGACGGCAAAGGACATCACCGCCGGAAACTCCTCGCAAACGACCGACGGCGCGTCGGCAATGTTGATCGCGTCGCGGGAAACCGCTGACGCGCTCGGCCTGCCGTACCGCGCGGTGCTGCGTCACTTCAGCGTCGCAGCGGAGGATCCGATCCTCGTGCTGTCGGCGCCGAACCCGGCGACGCGGAAGCTGTACGAGAAGACGAGCCTGTCCACCGCCGACTTCGACGCGATCGAGTGCAATGAGGCGTTCGCCGCCATCGCGCTGATGTGGGCACGTGAATTCAAGCCCGACCCCGAGCGTTACAACCCAAACGGCGGCGCGATCGCGATCGGTCACCCGCTCGGCGCGACGGGTGTGCGCATGACTGCGACGCTCCTAAACCAACTCGAAGCGACGGGCGGCCGCCTTGGCCTGCAGACCATGTGCGAAGGCGGCGGACAGGCCAACTGCACCGTGATCGAGCGCGTGGCCTAGATGAAAGTCGCGGGCGCGAACGTCGTCGTCACGGGAGCGTCTTCGGGCATCGGCGCCGCGCTCGCGCCAATGCTGACCGCGGCGGGCGCGACCGTCGCGGTGGTCGCGCGCCGCGAAGAACGCCTCGCGGCGATGGTCGACGCCGGCGACGCCGCGCGTTACTACGCGTGCGATCTCGACGATCCCGTTGCCGCGGAGGCCATGATCCTGAACGCGTGGGACGACATGGGCGGCGTCGACATCCTCGTGAACAACGCGGCTATCCCGAAGCGCCGGAGCGTGCAGGACCTCACTCAGGCGGAGATCGACGAGACGATGCGCGTGAACTTCGAGTCGCCCGTCCGCATGTCCCAAGCGCTTCTGCCCAAATGGCTCGAGCGCGACCGCGGGATGGTCGTCAACGTGTCGAGCTTCGGCGGACGGGCGGGCATCATGCACGAAGCTGCGTACTGCGCGTCGAAGTTCGCGCTCTGCGGATGGAGCGAATCGATGGCGATGGACCTGTGGCGCACCGGGGTGCAAGTTCGCCTCATCATCCCTGGCGCCATCGACACTGAGATCTGGGACTTGCCCGACAACGACGATCCGTTCTTCAACGGCGACAAGGAACCACCCACGACGGTCGCCGCGGGGATCATCGATGCCATCGAAGGCGACGCGTTCGAGTTGTATGTACCGGACATGAAATCGATCGCAGAGTTCAAGACATCGTCGATCGACGTGTTCCTGCAAGGAAACGTCGAGTTCGTAGAGGCCCAGCAATGATGTCGATCAGCTACTGGATCCGCGGCCGCATGATTCGCCGCGACGAGGAGCAGTAGCTACTTCAGCAACAACCGCTTCAAGAGCTTGCCGGTCGGTAGGCGGGGCAACTCGTCGACGAAGCGCACTTCCTTCGGGCACTTGAAGTGACTTAGCCGCTGGCGGCAGAACGCGATCAGTTCGTCACCGTCGAGGGACGCGCCGGGCTTCAGCTGCACGAACGCGGTGACGTGCTCGCCCATGTCCTCGTCGGGCGTGCCGATCACGGCGACATCGTCAACCGCGTCGTGCGCGGTGATCACGTCTTCGATTTCGCGCGGGTAGATGTTGACGCCACCCGAGATGATCATGTTCGACGCGCGGTCGGTGAGATACAGGTAGCCCTCGTCGTCGACCTTGCCCACGTCACCGAGCCACGCCCAACCGCGGGGGTCGTGAGCGGCCTTCGTCTTCTCGGCGTCCTTGTGGTACTCGAAGTGGCGGTTGGTCTCGAACCACACTTCGCCCTCCTCGCCGACCGGTACGTCGTTGCCGTCGTCGTCGACGATGTGAATCGTGCCGCTCATCGAACGGCCGACCGTGCCCGGGTGCTTGAGCCAGTCCTGCGAGTTCACGTAGCAGAGTCCGGCGCCCTCGCTCCCGCTGTAGAACTCGTGGACGATCGGGCCGATCCACTCGATGAATGCGCGCTTGGTGTCGACCGGACAGGGCGCCGCCGCGTGACAGACCACTTGCAGACTTGAGAGGTCGAAGCGCGAGCGTTCTTCCGCGCTCAGTCGCAACATGCGAATCATGTGCGTCGGCACGAACTGCACGTGGGTGACGCGATGCCGCTCGATCGCCGCCAACACTTCGAGTGGATCGAAGCGCTCCATCACGATCGCGGTGCCGCCGAGGCGCTGCGTTCCGTACGTCCACCCGGCGGGCGCGGCGTGGTAGAGCGGCGCTCCGGGGGACAGGTAGATGGTGTCGCCGCTGAAGCCGAACAGGCCTTTCAGCATGCCGGTGAGGAACGACGGTGCACCGAGGTCGCCGCCTTCAGGTAACGGCGGCAGGATGCCCTTGGGTTGGCCGGTGGTGCCCGACGAATAGAACATCCATCCGCCGTCGCGCTCGTGCTCGAGCGGATGCGCGTCCACCCCGTCCACGAGTTCCGCCATGTTCTCGAAACCGTCGATGGTGCCGTCGACGCAGATACGCGTGGAGACACCTGCCATGTCATCGCCGAAGCCCGCGACGATCTCCGCGAGCGACTCACTCGCGAACAGCGCGCTGGCGTCGCAATCGCGCACGATGTAGCCCGCCTCTTTGGACACGAGATGCCAGTTGATCGGAGTGACGTAGACGCCGAGGCGCATCGCCGCCCACACGATGTCGTAGAACTCGGGTTGGTTGTCCATCAGCAACGCGATGTGGTCGCCGACGCCAAGGCCGCGTTCGCGCAGCACGCGGGCAAGTTGAGCGGACGCCGCCTCGATCTGGCCGTACGTGCGCACCACACCCGAGGTGTTCATCACCGCGGCGGGCTTGTCGGGTGCAATCGCCGCGTGGGCGGAAAGGTGCTCGCCGGCTGGATCCATGGCCCGCACGTTATTCAGTCGTCTAACAGTGGCGTCAGTTTTCTGCTTGGATGACCGCCGTGGCGAACGTAGGAGTCATCGGACTCGGCAACATTGGCGGCGCAATCGCGCAAAATCTTGTGGCCGACGGCCACACCGTGACGGTGTTCGACCTCGACGCCGAGAGGGTGAAGGCCATCGAGGGCGCAAACCCGGCCACATCGATTGGCGACGTCGCAGCGGCTGCGAACGTCACGCTCACGTCGCTGCCTGACCCTGCGGCGGTCACCGCGGTGGCAACGGAGTGGGCTGCGCACGCGCCGCCGGGCGCGGTGTTGTGCGACCTGTCCACCACGTTGCCCGAGAGCAACCAGGCGATTGCCGCGCAACTCGCGGCAAGCGGCCACCACTTCATCGAGGCCCCGCTCAGCGGTGGTGCGATCGGCGCGAAGAATCGCGGTCTCGTGTTCATGGTCGGCGGCGACGACGCCGATGCCGTCGCCGCCGTCACGCCGCTCTTCGAGAAGTTGGGCCGGGCGACCATCCACCTGGGCCCGGTCGGCGCTGGCACCACGATGAAACTCGCCACGAGCCTGATGGCTTTTAGCGGCGCGGTGGCTGCGCTCGAAGCGATGTCGCTCACGACCAAGGCGGGCATCGACGTGCGCACCGCGTCCGACGTCATCAAGCTCGCGGGGCCGTCGAATTACTTCCTCGACCGCGCGATCGACGGCATCAACACCCGAGGCAAGCCGACCGAGTTCGCGCTGCGGCTCGCGGCCAAGGACGCCCGGCTCATCGGTGAGATGGGCGAGACCTACGGCGTGCCGAGCGCCGCGGCCGCCGCCGTCTTCGAGTTCCTGAACGACGCAGTGGCGCGCGGGCTGGGCGATAACGACTGGGGCGACCTGGTGATCGCCGCCGAACAGCGCGGCGACGTCACGCTCAACATCACACCCAAACCCGAGGAGAAGTAGTGGGCCGAGTTTCGATGGCGGAGGACTACTTCGAGGTCTCCGACGACCCGGCGAACCCGGTTCGGCTCAAAGGCAGCAAGTGTCAAGCGTGCGGCGAGGTGTTCTATCCCCGCCGCGTCGTGTGCGCGAAGTGTTTGCACGAGGGGACCGACGACGTGTTCCTGGGGACGTCGGGCACGCTCTACACATGGACGTGGGTGCACCTGCCCCTGTTTGCGAAGACCGACTCGAAGGTGAGCGCGTACGGCGTGGGCCAAGTCGACCTACCCGACGGCCCGCGCATCCAGGCGATCCTCAACGGGGAGCCGAGCGACTTCGCGATCGGCATGACGCTCGAACTCGACGTCGAGACGCTGCGCCAAGACGACGACGGCAACGACGTCGTCATTTACCGGTTCCGGCCGGTCGGAGCTGCGTCGTGAAAATCGAAGGCGCGGCGATCGCCGGCGTTGGCCAGATCAAGTTCGACATGTATCGGGACACACCGTCGGTCGAACTCGCGCGCGACGCCGGCCTACTCGCACTGCACGACGCGGGCATGACGCTGGCTGACATCGACGAGGTGTTCGTCGGCTACCTCGGTCTCGCGCACCAAGTCGGCGTCAAGGCGGTGAAGGAGTTCGGCCTCACCGGCCTACCCGTCACGCACATCGAGAACGCGTCGGCTACCGGATTGTTCGCGTACCGCGAGGCCGCCTGGGCGGTGGCGTCGGGCCGCGCCGAAGTGGCTATGGCGTTGTGCTTCGACAAGATGACCGAGATGACCGCGGCGCGTGTCGCCGGGGGCAACCAGTCCCGCGGTGCGGGCCGTGATCAACTCGACGCGTCGATCCTGCCCGCCGCGTTCTTCGCCATGTGGGCGCAGCGGCGAATGCACGAATACGGCACCACGCCCGAGACGTTCGCCAAGATCGCGGCGAAGAACTGGAACCACGGCGCGCTGAACCCGCTGTCGCACCGTCAACCCGATCACATCGTCACCGCCGAGGAAGTGTTGGCGTCGCGGATGATCGCCGAGCCGCTCACGGCAATGATGGCCTGCCCGGCCGACGACGGCGCCGCCGCGATCATCGTGGCGAGCGAGGAGTGGGTGCGCGCCCACCACCCGGACCGGCGGGTCGTGCGACCGATGTCGTCGGCCGCGCAGAGCGAGGCCTACTCGCCGGGCCACGCGTTCCTCGGCCCGGTCGTCGGGCCCGCGACGATGACGCAGACGACTGGCCGAGAGGCGTACGAGCAGGCCGGCGTCGGCCCGGACGACGTGTCGCTCGCGATGTGCCACGACGCGTTCTCGAACGAAGAGCTCGAGTACTACGAGCTGCTCGGCTTCTGCGAGCCCGGCGAGGGCGACAAGTTGGTCGAAGCGGGCGAGACGTCGCTGGGCGGACGGATCCCGTTCAACACCGACGGGGGACTGATCGCGCGCGGCCACCCCGGTGGGCCGACCGGCGCCGCGATGGTGCACGAGATCGTCTTGCAGCTCCGGCATGAAGCCGGGGCGCGACAAGTGGAAGGCGCCCGCATCGGGCTGGCGCACTGTGTTGGTGGCGGCAGCGTGTGCACCGTCAACCTCTTCGAAGGAGTGGACTGATGGGTGATCTGGAGACTGGCCGCGAGATTCAGACGAAGCTGTGGCCGCAGATGGCGACGGGCGGCACGCCGCGGCCTGTCAACAAACTCGCGCCTGACTTCTTCACGTACGTGGCGGAGACGGCGTTCGGCAAGATCTGGTCGCGGCCCGGTCTGCCGATTCGCGATCGTTCGTTGATAACGGTCGCGATGCTCGCGGCGCTCGGCAAGACCGGCGAGCTGCGCGGCCATCTCATGGGTGCGCGCAACCTCGGCATCTCGCAGGAAGAGTTGGTCGAAGTGCTGATGCAAGTCGCGGTGTACGCCGGCGTACCCGCTGCGAACGAAGCACTGAACGTCGCCGCCGAAACCTTCGGCATCACCCTCGACTGAACGACGCCGGCTTAGTTTGCGTACGCGTCGCAGACGGCGCGGCGACCGCCACCGTCGAGTACCACCGCGCCGCCCTGGAGGTCCCAGTGCGGGTTTGCGCGCATCAACGCGGTCAAGAAGGTCTCTTCCTCGCCGACGGGGCTCGGGCAGTCCGCCGCCGTTGACGAGATCGGACCCACGTCGATGGTGTTGGCGTGAATCACAACGGGTGCGCTGATCGTGTTGCACCCGCCCGTCCACGTCGCGGATTGCGCGCTGCCGTTCTGGCGGAACGTGATCGTCAGGCGGTTCTGGATCGGGTAGTCGTTGCCGTCCTGGCTCGCTGACCGCACCAGCAGGGTGTTGCCGACCAACACGTTGTCGGCCTTCGGCGCCGACGTCGAGGTGGTGCTTGTGGAGGTTGAACTGGTCGAGCTCGTCGACGTAGACGGCGCAGATTCGGTTGTCGTGTCGGTGGGTTCAGTCGTAGTCGAGAACCCATCGGCCGACGTGGGCGTGGTGTCCTCGACCGCGGTGAACTGGTGCGGGCCGCTATCGGGCACGTGAATCGCCAGCCCGAGCGCCGCGCCCATGAGCAACACCACGATCGTCCAGCCGAGCACGCCGCGCCCCCGGATCTTCTGGCCCGGCACGTTCAACGGCCCCGGAAGGTCGGCGAGCGCTTTTCCATAATGGCGGCGACGGCCTCTTTGCCGTCCTGGCTGTCGAGGCCGCGCAGCGCGAGGCGGATTTCGTTAACGGCGCGGGCGTCGAGATCGGTGATCAACAATGATCGCGCGACCAGTCGCTTGGTTTGCCGCACCGCCAGCGGCGCTTGCTGCGCGATCGCCTCGCAGTACTCGAGCAACCGGGCGTCGAGCGCGTCTGCGGCGACCACTTCCCCGACGAGGCCACGCGCGAGGGCTTCGTCCGCCGCGACCATGCGCGACTCCAACAAGAACCGCATGGCCTGTTCGTGGCCGACCAGCGTGGGCAGGCTCCACGTGAGTCCGCCGTCGGGCGACGTGCCGGCGCGGAGGTAGCCGGGATGCAACCGCGCGGTGTCGCTCGCGATGCGGATGTCGGCCGCCATCGCCAATGACAGACCAGCGCCGACCGCGACCCCGTTGACGCCGGCCACAACCGGCTTGTCGGTGTCGAGACGAAGGGCGACGAGGAACCGGCCAACCCAGCCCTTCTCGTCGAGGAATCGCTCCTGTTCGGACAGACCCGTCTCGACCTCCGCTCCATCCCCCGGTCCGAGATCGAGACCTGAGCAGAACGCGTCGCCGTTGCCCGTTATCGCGATCACGCGCACGTCGTCGTCATCGTTGGCGCGCTGCACCCCGCGCACGATCGCCCAACCGAGTTCGGCCGTCAGCGCGTTCTTGCGCTCTGGCCGATTGAGGCGCAGCACGCGCACGTGACCAACTGTCTGTTCCTCCAGCACACCCATGTCCGAAACGATCGCACGCGCAGCAACATGACGCTCGTGTTAGATACGGTCTGGCCCATGGCGCTCAGGGACACGGTCATTGCCGACAGCGACCTCCATGTGATGGAGCCGCCGGATCTGTGGGAGCGCTACATCGCCCCCGAGTACCTGCACGCGGCGCCGAAGGGGTTGACCGAGATCACCCGCGACATGCGGGTGCGGGTGAAGAACCACACGCTCCTGCGCCTCGGTTCGGTGAGCCCGCAGGCGGTCGACGCCCCGCGCCGCGGTTGGCGGCCCGAGCACGAGAACGTCTACGCCGCGCCTGAAGCAGCCGGATGGGACGCGGCCTCGCAGGTCGCGGCGATGGACCAGGAAGGTCTCGACCTCGCCGTGCTGTTCCCGAGCCGAGGGCTGTTCGTGTTGGGCCTCGACTCATCCGAGGCGATCGGGTCCGACGGCCTCGAGCCACCCTTCGCCAGCGCGATCGCGCGTGCCTACAACGACTACATCAAGGACATGTGCGACCACGCACCGGATCGCATGTTCGGCGCGGCGATGGTCGCGCCCCATGACGTGCCCGGCGCCGTGCTCGAAGCGCGCCGCGCCGTCGAAGAACTCGGATTCAAGGCCGTGTTCCTCGCGCCCGGTTGCGTGAACCGTCGCCCGTGGCATCACCCGGCCTACGACCCGCTGTGGGAGGAGATCCAGCGCCTCGGTGTGCCGATCACGTTCCACGGCGGCGGCCAGACGCACCTGACCCCGGACTTCTCGCTCGGCGTGCTCGACAAGTTGATGCTGTGGCACACGTTCAACCAGCCGCTGGCGATTCAGTTTGTGACTGTGTCGCTGTGCGGCGGCGGCGTGCTGGAACGCTTCCCGCGCCTGCGCGTCGGCCTGCTCGAAGGCAACTGCTCCTGGGCGCCGTGGCTGCTGCACCGCCTCGACGAGCACTACGAGTGGGTTGGCGCGATAGACGCGCCCGACCTCACCATGAAGCCGAGCGACTACTTCCGTCGGCAGTGTTTTCTCGGCATCGAAGCCGAGGAGGAAACCGCGCAGCCCTACCTCGACACGTTCGGTGACGAGAACCTGGTGTTCTCCACCGACTACCCGCACGGCGATTCGATGTTCCCGCACGCCGTCGACACGTTCGACAAGATGCCGTACCCGGCCGCGTCGAAGGCGAAGATCTGCGGCGAAAACTGGGAGCGGCTCTACAACATCCCCCTCGTCAAGCACACGTGAGCGTTCGAGCGTGGCTCGAAACCCAGACCGTCCCGTCACCTAACGCGTCTTTCGAGGAACTGCGCGCCTGGAACGCAGTGTTGTTCGACGCCGGTTGGGCCGCACCGTCATGGCCCGCCGAATTCGGGGGACGCGACGCGTCACTAGCGGAACAGCTCGAATACAACGAAGCGATGTCCGGCGTCCCGGGCCCCGTGAACGCGATCGGTGTCGCGAATATCGCGCCGGCGATCATGACCTACGGCACCGACGAGCAGAAGGCGCGCTTCATTCGCCCGATGTTGCGCGGCGACGACATCTGGTCCCAAGGCATGAGCGAGCCTGAAGCCGGCTCCGACCTCGCGTCATTGCGGTGCGCGGCGGTGACGGACGGCGAGGACTTTGTCATCAACGGGCAGAAGACGTGGAACTCGAACGGGCACTTGGCCGACTGGTGCCAGCTGTACGTGCGCACGGATTCTTCCGTCGCCAAACACAAAGGCATCACGTGTTTCCTCGTCGACATGCGAACTCCGGGAATCGACGCGCGGCCGATGACCACGATGGCGGGTGACCAGTCCTTCGCGGAACTGTTCCTGACCGACGTGCGCGTGCCCGCGTCGTCGATGCTCGGCGAGTTGAACGACGGATGGTCGGTGGCCACGCGCACGCTTGCCAACGAACGGGCCGGCGTCGCGAACCTGTACCTCACGCAGCGCCGCTCGTTCGACCGCCTGTGCGCGGCGCTCGGCCCGCTTGACGCGGTTGGGCGCAATGAACTCGCGACGCGTTACATCGAGGTGCGGCTGCTGGAGTTGCTCGGTAAGCGCACGGTTGGCGCGACGCTTGCCGGTAGGCAACCGGGCGCCGAAGGCAGCGTGGTGAAGCTCGCGTGGTCGCAGTGCGCCCAGCGGTTGGCCAACACCGCAGTCGACCTCTTGCACGATTGCGACGGGTCGTGGGGCACGGCGATGTTGTCGTCGCGGTCGCTGTCCATCGCCGGTGGCACCACCGAGGTGAACAAGAACATCATCGCCGAGCGCGTCCTCGGCCTCCCGCGGGAGCCGCGCTAGCTCTCCGGTTTCATCGCCTCCGCTGAGGCTTGGTACTCGGGCGTGTCGTGCGACGCGTTCTCGGCGTCGAGGCCGTGTTGCAGGGCACGTTCGGCGTTCGCCTTGAGGTGACGATTCAGGAGCAGCTTGGTTTGCTGCACGGCCTGAGGTGGCTGCGCGGCGAGGCGGTGTGCGAACGCCAGCGATGCGTCGAGCAGTTCGTCGCGCGGGACCGAGAAGTTCGCGAGACCGAGCTCGACGGCCACGTCGGCCGGCATGCGGTCGCCGGTGAGCATGTACTGCTTTGCCTTCAACAGGCTCGTGCTCGCCGGCCAGCCCACCGCGCCGCCGTCGCCTGCGACCAACGCGACCGACACGTGGGGGTCGGCGATGAAGGTCTCGCTCGCGATGAACACGATGTCGCACAACGTTGCGATGGTGCAGCCGAGCCCGACCGCAGGACCGTTCACCGCCGCGACCACCGGCAGCGGAAAGTCGATCATCGCTTCGACGATCTCGCGCGCTTGGCGCATCGACTTGGCGCGGAAGTCGAGGTCGACACGGCGCCGTTCGAAGTCGTCGAACGAGCCGCCGGCGCTAAACGCCCGCCCCGCTCCGGTCAGCACGACGGCGCGCGCATCGACGTCGGCGCGCAATGCTGACCAGAGGGACAAGAACGATTCGTGCATCTGCTCGGAGAAGGCGTTGAGCTCGTCGGGCACGTTGAGCGTGGCGACGCGGACCGGTCCATCCGCTGCTACTGCGATCCCCGCGATGTCGTACAACTACGTTCCTCCGTATGAGTGCAGGACCGAGGGTAGCGATAGTCACCGGCGGCAGCAGCGGCATCGGCTTGGCGTGCGGCCGGTTGCTGGTCGATAACGGGTACGACGTTGTGCTCACGGCGCGGCGTGAGGACGTGCTGAAAGAAGCGGCGGAATCGATCGGCGCGCGTTACGCCGCGGGCGACAGCGCGGACGAGGATGCGTTCGCGAGCGTCGTCGCCAACGCGGGACGGGTCGACCTGCTCGTGCACGCCGCGGGAGTCATGGACGGCACGTTTGTGCGCAAGGAGACGGCGGCCACGTTCGACGCCGTGATCCGCACGAACCTGCGCGCCGCGTTCGTCACCTCGGCCGCGGTCCTGCCGGTGATGGGCGAGGGCGGACGCATCATCTTTTTGTCGTCCTCGTCGGCGCACGCGCCCCAGCCGGGCAAGGCCGCGTACAGCGCGTCGAAGGCGGGACTGAACGCGTTTGCGTCGGCCATGGCGCGCGAGGTCGACCGCGATGGCGTCAATGTGCACGTCATCACGACCGGCCCGGTCGCGACCCCGATGCTCGACGACGTCCATTTCCCGATGCTGGCGCTCAACGCCGACGACATCGCTCGGGCTGTGCTGTTTCTCGACCAGTTGCCACCCAATGTTTCGCTTTTCGAACTCGAGATGAACTCCGTCGAGAAGGGGCCGTTCGCGCCGCAACCGTTCGTGCCCGAAGCTGCGAAGAAGCTCGGAAGAACCGAACTTTGACCCCTCGCCCGGTAACCTCTGGCGCTTGCAAATTCGTCGCGTCCTTGTGGCGCTGTCCGTTTCCGCGCTTGCCCTGGGGATAACGGCCCCGGCGTCGGCCGCGTCCAAGTCCTCCGCCGCGCAGAAGCAGGCGAAGGCGCTGAAGGCGCAATTGGCGCAAGTCACCGCCCAGTTGCAAACCCAGCAGGCGCGCAGCATCTCGGCCCGCCAGGCCGTGGTCGCCGCCAACGCCCGCCTCCGCACGACCCGGGCCGAAGAGGCCGCCGTCCAAAAACGCCTCACCGCGATCAGCGCGTCGATCAAGGGTTTTGCCGTGAACGCGTATGTCCACGGTGCGGCGCCCGGGGTCGCGAAGTTGGTCGCGGTGGACAACCCGAGCGAGATCGGGCACGCCGAACACCTGCGCGACGCAGTTGTGGGGTCCGAGTCCGACGCACTCGACGCGCTCGTGTCAGCTCGCCAGGACCTCGCCGCGAAGCGCAAAGCCGCGGAATCAGCCGCCGCGACCGCCGCCAACCGGCAGCGGGCCGTCAACGGTGTACTCGCGTCGCTCAAACGATCTCAAGCAGCGCAGCTGCGGCTGGTGAGTGCCGCCGAGTCGCGTTACCAAGCTTCGCTGCGCGAGGACCAGGTTGCGAGTCGGGGAAGCTTCAGCGGGGGGTCCGTCGGTCTGTCGACGGTTCACGGGATCACCGTCGCGTCGTCGATCGCCGGACAGCTCAACTCGATGCTCAACGCCGCCGACGCCGACGGCATGCACTTCGGCGGCACCGGCTATCGCAGTTCGTCAGGCCAGGTCGCGGCCCGGCGTCGCAACTGCGGCTCAAGCCAGTACGACATCTACGAGAAGCCATCGTCGAGGTGCCATCCACCGACGGCAAAGCCGGGCCAGTCAATGCACGAGCGCGGACTCGCCGTCGACTTCACCTACAACGGCAGCGTCATCAACAGCCACAGCAACCCCGGGTACCGCTGGCTCAGCGGGCACGCGCGCAGTTACGGCTTCTACAACCTGCCCAGCGAAGCGTGGCACTGGAGCGTCAACGGCAACTAAGCGGCGGGCTTCTCAGAGCGCGATCTCCGGCGATCCCGAGCGGTTCTACGGGACGCGGACCCAGGCAGCGGCCGTAGCCGCAGCACCATCGTTGTCGACGATGACCAGGCGCACCAGGTACGTGCCGGCCTTGGCGTAGGTGTGCCAGGCGCGGCGACCGAAGCTGCGGGAGCCGTCGCCCCACAGCCACATGTAGTGCGCGACGGAGCCGTCGGTGTCGGTTGACACGTCGCCGTCGACGACAAGCGTGTGGGCCGGGTTCGAAAGCTTCGCGACACGGCCTTTCGCCGTCGGCGCTTTGTTGAGAACGGGCGGGGTCGTCGTTGTTGTCGTCGTCGTGGACGGAGGGGTCGTGGTCGTGGTCGGCGGGACGGTCGTCGTCGTCGTTGTCGGGGCAGTAGTTGTTGTGGACGTGCTCGTCGTGGTCGTCGCAGGCAGCGGGCCGTTGTCGACGATGAAGTCGGCCGGAGCGAAGTCCACGGTGTGGGTGGACTTCGGCCACGCTTCCGGGTTGCGATTGGTGATGCTGCCCCCGCGGTAGTACTCGACCGTGTAGCCGGCGTAATCCTCGGCGTACGCCATCCGGAGCTTGTATGTCCCACTCGGTGCCGACGCGGGAATCCGCACGTGCACTTGGTCCAGGGGCCAGTAGCCGGAGTCGCTGCTTATGAGGGTCTTGCCGAGTGGTCCGTCCCACCACATCGACATCCAACCGGGTTCGGACACGGTGAAGTCGATCGAGACGACGTCGCCTGGCTTCGCGACCTCGGGCGAGACGCGCTTCACCGATTGGAGTACGGGGAGTTCGGAGTCGCCGTTCTCGTTGACGATTGTGACGTCCGCGGCCGAGAAGTCCACGAGATGCGTGGGCGGCGCGAGCGCACCGTTCTCAGGGCGCACCTTGCCGTCTCGGAAGTAGGTGATCCGGTTGCCGCTCTTGTCCGAGACCTCTACCTCCATCAGCTTGTAGAAGCCGCCGGGGCTGCGGGCACTGATACGCCACGTCGCTTGTTCTCCCTGCGTCGGGAAGTAGCTCGCGCCGAGATTCCACAACTGCCCCATCGGGCCCGAATAGCGGAAGTAGGCCCGGTCCACGCCACTGCCAAGGTCCGCCACCTCGAGATCGAGGCGAACGGTGTCGCCGGGCACGGCCGTGGCGGGCGTCGCCCGGCTCACTGACAAAAGGAAGGGCTGTGCTGCGTCGGTGTTGAGGTTGACGACGGTGAAGTTGAGCGCGGTCAGATCGAGAGTGTGACGACCGTCGCCTTCTGACTGGTAGGTCGTGCGTGAGACATAGCCGCTTGGGTAGTAGGTCGAGAACAAGTCACCCTTGTCGCGCAACTCCACGACGCGCAGCTTGTAGACGCCGCTCGGCGCCCATGCCGGAAGCGTGCCGACGGCGACGCCTTCGTTCGCAGGATTCCACAGGCTGTAGGCGTCGAACCGATTGCCGAGCGGGCCCGTGAACTCGAAGTCGAGGTTCGCCAAGCCGAGGCCCTCGTCAAAGGCGGAGTAGTGAATTGAAACGGTTGTGCCGGCGTCGATGACGTCGGGCGACGTCCGCGCCGCGGATACGAGGACCGGCGCCTTGAAGTCGAGCTCCGCGTGTGCTGCAGGCGCGCTGGACCACCCAACCAATGCCAGCAGCACAACGAGCAACAGGCGCGTACGCACACGCGAGGACAAGGCCACATAGCCCCATCGGCCGGCGTTGCTCGATCTGAAGCGGTTTACCTAGTGATCGTGCGCCACAACGGTGATTGCCGGGAATGCCGAACGGCAACTAGGCGGTCGGCTTCTTCTCCGGACGCCAGAAGCCGGCCAGCAGACCGATTGCGCCGACGAAGCCGATCAGGGCAATCTCCAAGCCGCGCTTGCCGTGCATGCGGTCGATCTCCAGCGCGTGATCCATCGACCACTCACCGGCGCCGAGCGCGCCAATGGCGACCGCGGCCATGATCAAGGTGGCGACGTACTCGTAGCCCTCGCCCTTGTAGAAGATGAAGAAGCCGTTCTTGAAGTGGTTCGTGACGAAGGCGACGAACATGGTTCCGATTACGCCCGCGGCGCCGAGCGGGGTGAGCAGGCCGAGGATGAGCGCGGCGCCCGCCCCGAGTTCAGTAAGCGAGGCCAGCCACGCGTGCACGACGCCCGGCTTCATGCCGAGGCTGGCGAACCAGCCCGCCGTGCCCTGGATTTTTCCCCCACCGAAAATGTGGCGGTAGCCGTGGGCGATCATCACCACGCCGACCCAGCAGCGCAGCACTAGAAGCCCGAAATTGATCGCGTCGATGTCGCTCATACGGGGAGAAGCTACGCGGTCAGAACGCAAAAGCTAGGTTCTAACAGCCGTGTCACATTTCGATCAGGACGCCGTCAAAGAGAAATATCTGGCCGAGCGCGACAAGCGACTCGTGCCCGGCCGCACCGACATTCGGGACCTCACCCGCGACGAACACTTCGCGCGTTTCCGCGAGGACCCGTTCACGCCGCGCGCCGAACGCGCGCCGGTCACCGACGACGTGGACGTCACGATCATCGGCGGCGGCATCGCGGGCGTGCTCGCCGGTGTGCAGCTGCGCAAGGCCGGCGTCGAACGGATTCGCATCGTCGATCAAGCGGGCGGCGTCGGCGGCACCTGGTATTGGAATCGCTACCCGGGCGTGATGTGCGACGTCGAGTCCTACATCTACATGCCGATGCTCGAGGAGATGGACTACATCCCGACGCGTCGCTATGCGTACGGCGAGGAAATTCGTCAGCACGTCGACGCGATTGCGGACCGGTTTGACCTCAAGGCCGATGCCCTGTTCCACACCGGTGTGACGCGGGCCGGGTGGGACGACGCGGCGGCACGCTGGCGCGTGCAGACCGACCGCGGCGACGAGTTCACGTCGCGCTATTACGTGCTCGCGACCGGCATCCTCAACCTGATGAAGCTGCCCGCCATCGCGGGCATGGAGGACTTTGCCGGTCCGTCGTTTCACACGGCGCGCTGGGACTATCGCGTCACTGGCGGCGGACCCGACGAACCGCTCGACAAGTTGGCGGGCAAGGTCGTCGGCATCATCGGGACAGGCGCCACGGGCATCCAGGCGTTGCCGCCCGTCGCGGCCGCGGCCGAGCACGTCTACGTCTTTCAACGCACGCCGTCGGCCATCGGCGAGCGCGGCAACCGCCCGACTCCGCCCGACTTCGTCGACGCGTTGAAGCCGGGTTGGCAGCGCGAGCGCATGGACAACTTCCAGCTGCAGATGCTCGGCAAGCCCGTCGACGTCGACATGACCGACGACGGCTGGACGCGCCACTACGCCAAGGCCCAACACGCGCCGCGGTGGAAGGGCATGACGTTCGAGGAGTACATGGCGCGCGCCGAAGAACTCGACTTCGAGATCATGGAAGAGCATCGCCAGCGCGTCGACGCGCTCGTGAAGGATCCCGAGAAGGCCGCGATCCTCAAGCCGTACTACCGCTACATCTGCAAGCGGCCCTGCTTTCACGACGAGTACCTCGACGCGTACAACCGGCCGAACGTCACCCTCGTCGACTGCCCGACGGGCATCGAGCGCGTCACCGCGCAGGGCCCGGTGGTCAACGGGAAGCAGTACGAACTCGACATCATCGTCTACGGCACCGGCTTCGAAGCCGAGTTGACGCCGCTGCCGCGCCGCGCCGGCCACGACGTGGTCGGTCGTAACGGGTTGACGTTGGCCGACAAGTGGACCGACGGCGCGGCCACGTTGTTCGGGATGATGAGCCGCGGTTTTCCGAACCTGTTCATCATGCCGACCCCCGCGGGCCAGTCCGTGGTGACGGTGAACTACACACACCTTGCGACTGTCGGTGCCGACTTCGTTGGTGGCGCCGTGCGCGTGCTCGACGAGCGCGGCGTGAAAGCGTTCGAACCGTCCGCCGATGCCGAGGACGCCTGGACGGGCAAGGTCATTGAAGGTTTCAGCGATCCGAGCCTCGTGATGGGTACGTGCACGCCGTCGCGTCTCAACAACGAGGGCGATCCGTCCGCCATCAGCCCCCGCAACGGCAACTGGGGCCGCGGCTTCGGCGACTTCTTCGGCTACCGGGAACTGCTCGAGCAGTGGGTCGCGAGCGGCGAGTGCGAGGGCCTCGACCTCACATGATCGAGCAACGCGTCGTCGTCGTCACCGGCGGCGGCGCCGGGATCGGCGCGGCGATCGCCGAAGAGCTGGGGCGTGAAGGCGCGTTTGTCATCACGATCGATCCGCTCGTGACGCTCGACGGCGCCGCGCAAGAGGCGCCGGTTGAGGAGACGACGGCCGATCGCATCGTCGCCGCGGGCGGAACGGCCCGCGCATCGGCGGTGTCCGTGACCGACGCCGCCGGGGTGCGCGCGCTGTTCGACGCGGTGGTCGACGAGTTCGGTCGGCTCGACGCGGTCATCAATGTCGCGGGAATCAGTCGACCCACGAGTTGGACCGCGGGGAGCGAGCAGGCCTGGCGCGCCGTGCTCGAAGTCCACGTCGACGGTTACCGCAACGTGCTTGCCGCCGCGCTACCGATCATGGCGGCGGCCGGTCGCGGCACCGTCCTCGGCGTCACGTCGGGTTCGGGATGGCGGGCTGGTGACGCGGGAGCGTATGGCTGCGCCAAGCGCACCGTTGCGGCGCTCACGTGGCAGGTCGGCGCGCAAGCGCCAGCCGGGGTTGTCGTCAACGCGCTTTCGCCGATCGCGGTAACTCGCATGGTGACGGCCGCGCTCGAACGCGCCGGCCGAGGCGCTGGTTCGGCCCGCGCGACCGGGCCGTTGTTCGGGTCGATGCCTGAGCCGGAACAGATCGGACCGATCGGCGCGTTCCTCGTGCGCGACGGCTTCGACTGGTGCAGCGGCTCGGTGATCTTCGGGTCGGGCGCGGAGGTCGCGGTGATCGACCGGCCCCGACCGCTTGAGGTTGTTCGCGTGGAAGAAGTGAAGTCGCTGCCGTCGGTCCTCGAAGCGGTCGTGCCCGCCGCGTTCGCCTCGGCCGAGGCGAGCCAACTGGCGAGCGGCGGGAGCAACCCGCGCTTTGCCTCGGCCTTCGACGACGACGTCCCGCTCGCGGCGCCCGTCGTCCGAACGTGCGTCATCGTCTCGGACCGACCGGCCATGGCGGACGCGATCACCGCGGCTCTCAGTGCCCGGGGCGTTGCGTGCACCGCGGCAGACAAGGCCGAAGGGTTCGGGGATGTAGACGCGATTGTCGTCGCGTTGGCCGGCGGCGACGCCTCGCCCGCGGCAGGTTGGGAACAGATCCTGGCCGAGCACGACGGCATCGTCGACCAACTGCACGTCGACGGGCGATGGGCGCGCGCGGTCGCCGATCACGCGGCCGGGATCGCGCGTCCCGTCCGATTCGTGATGCTGACCGACGCTGCGACCGCCGGCGGACGGAGCCGGGGCCAGGCGTTCGCCCAGCACGCGCGCAACGCCCGCAAGGCCACGCAGGACGCGGTCGCCGCCTTCGCGATCAGTGATGAGGGCAGCGAGCCGGCCGCCACCGCGGAACTGGTCGCGCACCTGCTCTGTCACGCCGACGCTGGAGCGTTGTCCGGAGCGGAACTCGCGGCCGGTCCCGGATGGTTCGGCCTCCGCAGCCACCCGCGTCCGAGCGCCAGCGTGACCTACGGCGGCCCCGCTGTCCCTGGTTGGCTTGACGATGTGCTTCGGAGCATCGTGCGATGACGCCGAAGCCGCAGCGCATCGTCGATTGCCATGTGCATTTTTGGGACCCCGCCCGCACCGACTGGTATCCGTATCTGTCCGGTCGTCAGCAGTTGAATATGGGCGACACGACGGGCATGAATCGCTTGTTCGACGCGGCGACCTACCGGACCGAGTCCGCGGGTTGGAACCTCGAGAAGCTCGTGAACGTCGCCGCCGCTACGGGACGGCACTCGATTGACGAGACGCTGGAACTGGACCAACGCGGTGATGTGGATGCGATCGTCGGCGGCTTGCCGCCGGCCGAGTCGGTAGACGAGTCGATTGCGCTCATCGACCAGCAGATGGCCGCCGTCCGATTCCGAGGTGTCCGTCCGATGGGCCAGTTCAAAGAGCCGCTGCCGCCGCCCGACGTGTTGCGGGCGCTGCAAGAGCGCGGGTTGTTGTTCGAACTGATGACGCACACCGACCAGCTCGCCCTCGCGGCCGCGGGTCTGGCTGGTCATGAGGACTTGGTCGTCGTGGTCGAGCACACGGGCTGGCCGACGTCCGCGACCGACGAGGAGTTCGCGAGTTGGCGTGCCGGCATCGACGCGCTCGCCGCCGCGAGCGGCAACGTCATGTGCAAGTTGAGCGGCCTGGCGATGCCGTTAGGTTCGATGTCGGTCGACGCGTTTCGTCCTTGGATCGAGCACGCCATCGCGGCATTCGGCGTCGACCGCTGCATGTTCGCCAGCAACTTCCCGGTCGATGGGATGCACGGCACGCTCGACGAACTGTTCACGACGTTCAACGAACTGACTGCAGGGTTGGACGACGACGCGCGCGACAAGTTGTTCGCCGGCAACGCCGAGCGGGTGTACCGGCTCTAATGGACCTCGGGATCGGCGGACGCGCCGCCATCGTGACCGGTGCCTCACGCGGCATCGGCCGCGCCACCGCGAACCTGCTCGCAACCGAGGGCGCGCATGTGTTGTTGTGCGGGCGCGATAGCGACGCGCTTCAGGTGGTCGCCCAAGAAATCGGTCACGACGCGACGCCGTTCATCGTCGACGTCGAAGCCCCCGCCGCGGCCGAGGCCATCGTCGCCGAGTGCCAACGCGTCTTCGGCCGCATCGACATCCTCATCAACAATGCGGGCGGCACGTCGGCTCAGTTCTTGAAAGACCTCGTTGCCGACGACTGGCAGAACGCGTTCGACCGCAACTTCTTCTCCGCGGCGCGACTTGCCGTGGCAGCTGCGAACGCGATGCGGCCGGGCGGATGGGGTCGGTTGGTGCACGTCTCGTCGATCGACGGCATCGAGGCTGACAAGACGTTCGCCGCCTACTCAGCCGCGAAGGCCGCCATGTTGAACCTGAGCAAGTCCCTATCGCAGGAGTACGCCCGTGATGGCGTGCTCAGCAACTGCGTCGTGCCCGGCATCACGATCACCGAGTCCGTGCTCGACAACGCGGCCGCCGCGGCCGAGCGGTCGGGCGACACCGTCGACGAGGTGATGACCCGCATGCTCGAACGGATGCGCGTCGCGCAACGGCGCATGGCGCAACCCAACGAGATCGCCGACGCCATCGTGTTCCTGTCCTCCGAACGCGCGTCGTTCATCACCGGTGCGGCGTTGGCGATCGACGGCGGCACCCTGCGTAGCATCTGAGGATGGCTGGGGCGCCAACGAAGCACATGAACGACGACCATCTGCTCGACCTTGATCAGATTCTCGGACGCAACCGCCGTCGGATCGTCGTTCTTGTTGGTATCGCTGTGGCCAACTACGCGCTCGTGCTGTCCGCGTTTGCGTGGGGCCTCGTGTGGGGGACGGTCTACAAATTCAATGAAGACGCGGACATCTCCGGATGGCTGCAGTTCTACACATCCCTCGCGATGGGATTCGTAGGCGCAGCGGTCGTCGTTGGCGGGAAGCTTCGCAAGACGCGTGCCCGAACGATCGCCGCGCTCGGCGCCGTCGATCTTGCGCGCGGCGACGTCGCCATGATCGACAACATTCTCGACGGACTCGCGATCGCCATCGGCGGCGAGCCTGTGCGTGCCGCGTTGCTGGCCGACGACGCGCCGAACGCCCTAGCCGTGGGCCTATCGCCGCGGGACACGTCGATCGTCGTGACGTCGGGATTACTGAAGAAATGCACGCGCGATGAGGTGGAGGCGGTGTTGGCGGTCGAACTGTGCAACGTCCGACGTCTCGACACCGCGCTGCACACGGTCGGTCTGGCGTGCGCGCAGAGCACCATCGCGCACCATCACTCCTGGCGGGAGGACTGGAAGGACCCGCGGACGTGGCTGTGGATCGCGGCGACGTGGCCGTCGATGGTGGTCGCTGAACTGATTCGGGCGGCGGCGTTCCATCTGGCCGATTTCGGCGCGGATGCAATGGCCCTGAAGGTCACGCGACATCCCGAAGGCCTGAACAAAGCACTCGCACGTCTCGAAGAAGACAAGTCGATCGTAAAACTGCTCGGTCCCGCGACTGCACCACTTTGGTTCGAGCCCGTACCGCATCACGATCCAGAACGAGCGCGCGAGTTCCAACGGTTTCAGTCGACACCGACCTTGGCCGAGCGGCGCGCCCGCCTGCCGCACGTTCGTTGCGCCTAGGGCAGGAGACCCGGTAAGTCCTTGCGGATGATCTTGTTCATCGCGTTGCGGGGGAAGGCGTCGACGAACACGAAGCGTTCGGGCACTTTGTATTTCGCGAGGTTGGCCAGGCAGTGCGCGCGCAGCTTCTCTTCGTCGGCGTCGCCTTCGATCAACGCCACGACCCGCTCGCCTAACCGTTCGTCGGCCACACCGACCACTGCGCTGGCGACGACACCTTCGCAGGATTGCAGCACCCGCTCGACCTCCGCGGGGTAGACGTTGGCCCCGCCGCGGATGATCACGAGCGACTTCCGGTCGCGCACGTGGAGGTACCCGGCGTCGTCGATGAAGCCGACGTCGCCGGTGTGCAGTTCGCCATCGCGCAACACCTCGGCCGTGGCGTCGTCGCGCTGCCAGTAGCCGAGCATCGGCTTGTAGCGGTCGTCGGCGGCGGACACGCAGATCTCGTCGCCGTCCCCGATGCGGACCTTCAAGTGCGGCAGGACCAGGCCCGACGCCGCGTCAACGTGGGGGCCGCCCGGCGGGTCGATCGCCACGACCGTCGGTGCTTCGGTAAGTCCGTACGTGGCGAGAACGGGCAAGCCGAACTTCGCCTCGAAGGCGGACCGGATGGCTTCGGGACAGTCAGCGCCCCCGGTCCACACTTCGCGCAGCGACGCGAGATCGGATGCGGCGACCGCTTCGTTATGGGCGAGCGAATGCAGCAGCGCGGGCGGGCCGTTCCACACGGTCACCTGCTCGTTGCGGATCCACTCGGCGACGCCCTCGGCGTCGAGGCGGTCCATCACGATGCAGGTGCCACCAGCTTGGGCGACGGTCAGGGTGGTCAACACAATCATGTTGAGGATGGTGAGCGGGAGGCAGTCGCCCTTACGCAGCGTCTCGTCCCAGCCGCGCGATTCGACGAGCGCACGGCCAGGCATCAGCAGGTTGTACTGGCTGTGCACCGCGCCCTTCGGAAAACCGGTCGTGCCGCTCGTGTACGCGATGCCCGCCGGCGCGAACGGGTCTACGTCGATGGCCTCGAGCGGTGCCGCGGCGGCGATCGCGGCGCGCAGTTCGTCCCCGTCCTCCAAAAACAGCTTGGCGCCAGAGTCGTCGATCATGAATTGCTTCTCGGGCGGGGCGAGTGCCTTGTTGATCCCGACCCACACGGCACCGAGGCGCATCGCCCCATGGAACGCCGCCACGACTTCAATCTCGTTCGGTAGAGACGCGGCCACGCGGTCACCGAGCCGCACGCCCATGTCCGCGAGCGCGCCTGCCGCTTGCGCGCACAGCGCATCGAGTTCGCCGTAGGTGAGGCGAGTCGATCGCGTCACCACGGCAACCCGCGCCGGGTCGGCGCGCTCGAAAACCTGGGCGATCGACGGCACGTTTCGACGCTATGCGACGTAGCGTCGGGTGCGTGATTGCGTCGATGCATTTCGCCGACCTGGGGGCGTCGAAGGCAATTCGGGTCAAGGCGCCGCAGCCGTCCGAAGTACCCGGACTGCGATCGGCGCGCACCGGTGTCGCCGCGCTGTTCACCAAATCGCCGCTGCCGTCGCTGCAACCCAGCCGTGCCGGCCTGATCGCGTTTTGGGACGACGATGCCGCGCTCGACCGATTCCTTCAAGGGCACCCGACCGCCGATGCACTATCGGGTGGGTGGCGAGTACGGCTGGAACCGCTGCGCGCCCACGGCGCATGGCCAGGGCTGGACGTGGACGTGCCGAAATCACGGAAGACCGAACACTCGGGCTTGTCCGCGGTGATGACGCTGGGTCGCACCAAGTGGACCCGCATTCCGGTGTTCCTGCGCACGAGCGCGGGCGCCGAAGCGGCAGCCGTTGACGCTCCCGGCAAGGTCTGGGCAACCGCGTTGGCGAAGCCGCCGTTCTTCGCCACGTGCTCGGTGTGGGAATCGACCGACGCGCTGATGCGGTACGCCTACGGCGGGCGTGGCTCGCCTCACGACGACGCAGTCGGCGCCGATCGAGCCAAACCCTTCCACCACGAGTCGGCATTTATCCGGTTTCGTCCATATGACTTTCAAGGAGCGCTCACCGGCAAGAACCCGGTCCAAAACACCAACTAACGTTCGTGTCACTTTTGGAGGGGGAGTATGGATTTCGACCTGGGTGAGGAAGCTGACGCACTGCGCACGCGTCTGCGCGCCCTGATTGCAGCCGAACTTCCCGAAGGCTTCCTGGGCGCCTTCACCTCGGACCCGAAGGATCTCGCCGTCACCCAGGCGTTCTGCAAGACCCTCGCCGAGCAAGGCCTGCTGACCGTGGCGTGGCCGACCGAATACGGCGGCGGCGGCGGATCCGTTTGGCAACAGACCGTCGTGCGCGAGGAGATGTGGGCGCATCACGAGCCCCGCGGCGCGCAGTACATGGGCCTGAACTGGGTCGGCCCCGCGATCATGGCGTTCGGCACTGACGCGCAGAAGCAGCAGCACCTGTCCGCCATCGCGGCCGGCGACGTCATCTGGTGCCAGGGCTTCAGCGAACCCGACGCGGGCTCGGACCTTGCGTCGCTGAAGACGCGGGCCACGGAGGACGGCGACGGCTGGCGCATCAACGGCCAGAAGATCTGGACGAGCTACGCGGGCATGGCGCAGTGGTGTGTGCTCGCGGCGCGCGTCGGTGAAGGCGAGCGCCACGAGGGCATCACGATGTTCCTCGTACCCATGGACACACCGGGCATCACCGTGCGACCGATCAAGTCGATGCTCGGTCCACATCATTTGAACGAGGTGTTCTTCGACGACGCGTGGGCGGGCCCCGAGGCGGTGCTGGGCGAGATCGGCGGTGGCTGGTCGGTGATCCGCCGCGCGCTGGCGCACGAGCGCGTCGGCATTGCCCGTTACGCGCGGTGCGAACGACTGTTGTCCGCGCTGGGTGCCGAGTTGGCGTCGGTGTGGGACGCGTTGCCGGCTTCGCTACACGCCCAATGGATGCGCGCTCTGGTGCAAGTGCGCGTGGCGCGCCTGCTGGCCTATCGCACCGTGCGCGCGCAGGAGACCGGTGAGCCGCCCGACGTCATGGCCAGCGCGGCGCGTATCGCGGTAACGCAGTGCGACCAGTCCGTGGCCGAACTGCTGTTTCAGGCCATTGAGGACGAGAGCCTCGTGGCCGGTAGCAACGCGCCACTGCACGGCGCGATCGAGGACCACTGGCGCTACGCGCAGGCGGCCACGGTCGCGTCGGGCACGATCGAAGTGCAGCGAATGATCGTCAGCAAAGACCTGTTCGGCTCGGCCAAGTGAACCCGGTCCTGCCCGACGATGCACTCGAGTTCGGCGCGACCGCGCGCAAGGCGTTTGTCGCGCTGGGCGGCGTCGACGCGGCCCGCGCCGCGGAGGAAGACCCGTCGCGCCGCAGCGGCGAAGTCGCCTCGACCCTGGCCGCGCTCGGCGTAGACGAACTCGACCCGCGCGACGACGCCGACACGTTCGCCGCCGCGGCCGCGTTGTGCGAAGAGGCCGGCCGCGTCGCTTTGCCGTATCCCGTCGCCGGCCTCCTGTTGCGGCGCGACGGGTTGCCCTTCGCGGTTGTCCCCGATGGCCGCGCCCACGTCGACCACGGCGACCTGTTTGACACGTGGAACGTGGCAACCGCGAGCGGAACTGCGCACCGCGCCACGCCATCCCGCGCGCGATTGGGTAGTCGACTCGGGCCGTTCGTGACCGATCTCGAGGTGGACGCGTCGTCCGCACAGGAGCTGTCGCACGAGACCGGGATGGACGTCCGCTACGCCATGACGCTCGGCGGCTGGCAGATCCTCGGCGCGGTCGATCGCGCCGTTGAGCTGGCGTGTGAACACGTCAACGGGCGTATCCAGTTCGGCAAGCCGATCAGTGCGTTCCAATCCGTACAGTTCATGCTCGCTGATTGTGCGGTGGCGGTAGCCGGTCTGCGCGAGCTCGCACAGTTCACGACCTGGCGTGTCGCGACGGCGCCGATCGAGGCTGCGGTGGACGTGCTCGCGCTGCGCATGCACGCGATCGACACGGCGCGGGCCGTGCTGCGTACGTGTCAGCAACTGCACGGCGCCGCCGGCGTGTGCGACGAGTACGACATCTCGGTCATCACGCGCCACATCCAGCCCGCGCTGCGACTGCCGTTCGGCGCCGAGCGCACCGCCGCGGAACTCAACACCGCGGTGCAGGCGATGGGATTTGCCGGGCTATTCCCGCACGGCGGCGCGCACACGTGACACAGACCTGGCGCGGCCCGTCTCTGGACGACTGGCCCGGTATCGGCGCGCTCACCATGGGCGCGTTCCTCGAAGAAGTGGCGGACCGCTTCGGCGCGCACGAGGCGCTGGTGTTCGACGACCCACTGCGCGACGGCACCACGACGCGTCTCAGCTACGCCGATCTGCTCGACGCGTCAAGCGCGGTCGCCAAGGGTCTGATCAAGCGGGGGATCACCGACGGTGACCGCGTCGCCGTCCTCATGGGCAACCGACCCGAAGCCGTCGCCAGCCTGTTCGGCGCGTGCATGGCGGGAGGCGTCGCCGTTCCCATGAGCACGTTCGCCACCAAGCCCGAGCTTGCGTTCATGCTCGAGAGCAGCGCCGCGGCGACCGTGCTCACGCAGACCGAGATGCTTGGCCGCCGATACGTCGACGACGCCGGCGACCTGCACGACAACGTGATCGCAGTCGGCGACGCGTCATGGGCCGACTTCATTACCGCCGGCGCAACCGTGTGCGACCACGACGTCGACGACAAGGTGTTCATCACCTCGCCCGAAGACGACGGGCTGATCATCTACAGCAGCGGTACCACGAGCACGCCCAAGGGCATGGTGCACAGCCACCGCGCGCCGACACTGCAGTTCTGGCTGCAAGCGCAGCTCTACAAGCGCACGACCGCAACGCGTATGTGGACGGCGTTGCCGCTGTTCTGGACGGCGGGCCTTAACACCGCGATGGGCGCCACGCTCGCAGCGGGCGGGACGTGGGTGATGCAGGAGTCGTTCGAACCGGGCGCCGCGCTCAAGCTGATGGCACGCGAGCGCGTCACCGAGCCCTACGCGCTGCCCCACCAAACCGGCGCGCTCGAAGAGCATCCGGACTGGGCCACGACCGACCTGTCGTCGCTCAAGCAGGTGTTCGGTAAGTCGGCGTTCGCCCGTCACGCCAAGGTCGACGGCGACCCGAACTGGCAGTCGCCGGTTGGCTACGGGCTGAGCGAGACGTGCGCGTTCTTCGTCGCCCATCCCGCCGACGCCGGCCGCGACGTGATGAAGGCGAGCATCGGCCGCCTGATGCCCGGCAACGAGCTGCGCATCGTTGACGACGAAATCACCATTAAGGGCCCGACGCTGATGAAGCACTACGTCGGCAAGACACCGGCCGAGTGTTTCGACGCCGACGGGTTCTTCCACACCGGCGACAACGGCTTCGTCGACAACGACGGCAACGTGCACTTCACCGGGCGGCGTACCGAGATGATCAAGACAGGCGGCGCCAATGTGTCGCCGGCCGAACTCGAAGTGGAGCTCCGCGCGTGCGCGCCGGTGAAGTTGGCGCGCATCGTCGGCGTGCCCGATAAACGCCTCGACGAGATGGTCGTCGCGTGCATCACATTGAAGGACGGCGCGCAAGCGACCGAGGACGACATCCGCGCTTTTCTCAAAGAACGGGTCGCGTCCTACAAGGTGCCCAAGCGCGTCTTGTTCTTCGACGACGGTGACATCCCCATGACCGCAAGCGACACGAAGGTGCGCGACGAAGAGCTCGTCGCGCTCGTAACAGCAAGGCTTGAAAATGACTGATGAAGTAGCCGAACTCGACGCCTCCGACCTCGACCAGTACATGGGCGTGCCCATGGAGCCGGGCGAACTGAAGGAGCCCGTCGCCACCAACGACATCCGCCGGTGGGTGCAGGGGATGCATTACCCGAACCCCTTGCACTACGACGAGCAGTGGGCGGCTGAGAGCCGCTTCGGTCAGATCGTGGCGCCGCAGAGCTTCACTGTCGCGACCGACACGAGCCACGGATGTTCACCGGCGCAGGTCGGCAAGATCCCGAACTCGCACCTCATCTTCGGCGGCGACGACTGGTGGTTCTTCGGCCCGCGCATTTACCCGGGCGATCACCTCGAGTGTCACCGCATGCCCTACGACTACAAGGTCACGAACACGAGCTTCGCCGGCCCCACGTGCTTCCAGCGCGGCGACACGCTTTACATCAACCAGAAGGGCGAGCGCGTCGCGATGCAGCGCTCGACTGCCATCCGGTACCAGGTGCGCGACGCCAAAGAGAAGAAGCTCTTCAAAGAGCCGAAAGATCCCGAGTGGACCGAGGAGCAGCTCGCCGATCTCGAAGAGCGCAAGCTCGCGTTTATCAATCAGATCCAAGAGCTCAAGCACGACAAGCGCATGTGGGACGGCGTGAACGTGGGCGACAAACTCGCGGACAACATCCTCGGCCCGCACAGCCTCGCGAGCTTCACCACCGAGTGGCGCGCCTACCCGATGACCACTTGGGGCGCGACCGCGAAAGGCCCGACCACCGTGCGGGCCGAAGAGCTCGGGTACACGAAGGAGATGGCGGGCTTCGAAGGCGACCGCCGCATGGAGCGCACCAATCCCGAACTCACCGACGGCGCGTATTACGGCCCGTCCCGGGGGCACCTGCAACCCAAATGGGCGCAGCACGTTGGCATGCCGCGGGGCTACGGCTACGGCGCCTCGATGGGCGCGTGGATCATCGACTACGTCGCCGCGTGGGCGGGCGAGTGGGGCATGGTCACGCATTCGACCGCGCAGTACCGCAACCCGGCGTTCACCGGTGACGCCACCTTCATCAGCGGCGAAGTGGTCGACAAGTTCACCGAGCGTCGACGCAAGCACAAGGTGCGCGTGAAGGTGGAGCTGCGCAACCAGGACGACGCGGTCATGGCCAAGGCCGAAGTCGTCGCCGAACTGCCGAACGAATAGTTCCGCATGGCTGTCGAGACGTCGCGCGCGGTGAAGTACGGGGCCTTCCCCGTCATCGCGCTCGCGTCGACGCTCATGCTGGAGCAGGGCGAGAAGCTGTCGTTGGCGCAAGCCTTCGACGGCATCCGCGACCACTTCGGCGTGAGCGACACGCAACTCGGCGCGTTGGCCGCCGCGATGGTGCTGGTGGGTGTGATCGGGGGCATGCCGATTGGGGCGTTGGCGGACCGGTGGAAGCGCGGCACTCTGCTCGTAATCGCGATGGTGATCTGGACGAGCTGCATGGGCCTCGGCGCCATCGCTCCCGGGTTTGCGTTCCTGTTCATCAGCCGCCTCGGCGTCGGCGCGGTCGAAGCCAACGGCCCTGCGAGCTTCTCGCTCATGAGCGATCTGTATCCCGTCGCCACCCGCGCCCGCATGATGGGCCGGTATCAAATGGGCGGCGCGGTCGGTGGACTGGTCGGCATTGGACTGTCGGGCGTGCTCGTCGACAACTATGGATGGCGCGCGGCATTTTGGATGTGGATCCCGTTCGGTTTGCTGGTCGTGTTCCTCGTGAGCCGTCTGCCCGACCCCGCGCGCGGCGCGCAGGACCGCGATTTTCACGAGGCCGAGTACGAACACATCGAGTCCGACGGCGCCCTTGGTCTGTTGCCCGACTTCGAAGTGCCCGCGGAGGTCCGCACGTCGACGCTGTCCTACGACAACGCGTCGTGGATGGACGTGATGCGTGAACTCATGAAGATCCGCTCGATGTGGTTCGGCTTGATGGCGCTCACCGTGTCGGGCTTCTTCTCGAGCGCGCTCGCCGTGTGGGGCATCGACTACTTCAAACAGCAGTTCCACATGTCGGCCACCAAGGCCGGCGGGTTCGCCGGTGCAATCGGCGCGGGCGCCGCCCTCGGTTTGATCGGCGGCGGCGAAGTCGCCGACTGGTTGTTCAAACGCGGCGTGCTCAACGCCCGCGTCTACGTCACGGCGGTCGCGTCGGTGCTCGCGACGGTCTTCTTCTTTCCGGCCTTCTTCACCCACGACATCGCGCTCGGCGCGGTGCTGTTGTTCTTCGGCAGCCTCTGCATGACGGCGCCCGTCGCGCCCAGCGAGGCGCTCACGTCCGACGTCGTACCCGGCGAACTGCGCGGCCGGGCGAGCGCGATCCGTTCGATCGTGCGCGCCCTCTCCGCGCTGGCTCCGCTGATCGTGGGCATCCTCGCCGACCGCTTTGATCTTCCGACCGCACTCGCGATCATTTCTCCTCTCTATGCCATAGGTGGACTCGTCATGTTGTTAGCTGCACGCACCTACCCCGGCGACCTCGCCTTCGTCGCCGCTGAAGCCCGAAGGGTCCAACCGACATGAGCGACCGCCCGATCATTTTTTCCACGGCGCCACTGCGCGGACCCGGACTCGAAGCGCTGCACCAGTTAGGCGACGTCACCGTCGACCCGTGGATCGACCACCAGCCGCTACGCCTCTACAACTCCGAACAACTCGCCGAACGGGCGAAAGAACTCGGCGCGACCGTGATCATCTGCGAAGCCGACTCGTGTAAAGGCCCGGTGTTCGAACTGCCGCTCATCGCGATCGGTTCGACCCGCGGCGACCCCACCAACGTCGACGTGCCCGGCGCCACCGTGGCCGGCATCCCCGTCTTCCGCGCGCCCGGTCGCAACGCCGACGCCGTGGCCGAGATGACGGTCGCGCTGCTGTTCGCCGTCAATCGCCATCTGCGCCAGGCCGACCTCGACGTGCGCGAAGGCCAGACCTATCGGGACGGGTCGATCCCCTACCAGCGGTTCCGGGCGTGGCAACTCGCGGGCCAGACCGCGGGGCTGATCGGCCTCGGTGCGGTTGGCCGGGCCACGAAGTGGCGCCTCGAAGGCCTGGGTATGAAGGTGATCGCGGCCGATCCGTTCGCGCCCGACGCCACGCACTCGGTTGACGAGCTGATCGCGGAAGCCGATGTCGTGTCGATGCATGCGGCGGTGACTCCCGAGTCGGCCGGGCTCATGTCGGCCGAACGGTTCATGGCCATGAAGCCAGGCGCGATCTTCGTGAACTCGGCCCGCGCCGGGCTGCACGACCTCGACGGTCTCACTGCCGCGCTGCAGGCCGGTCACCTCGCCGGCGCCGGCCTCGACCATTTCGAGGGGGAGAACATCAAGCCGGATCACCCGCTGCTCGCACTACCCAACATCGTCGTCGCGCCCCACATCGGCGGCGCGACCTATGACACCGAAACCAACCACACCACCCTGATGGCCGACGGCCTTGCCGCACTGCTGCGCGGCGAGACCCCGTCCAACATCGTCAACCCGGAGGTCCTGAAGTGACCGAGACCCAAGCCAAAACGTCGCCCACCACCACGCGCGAAGCCGTGCTGGCGGCGGCCAAGAAGATGTTGGAGGACGGGCTGGTCGAAGGCACGTCGGGCAACATCAGCGGGCGCCTTGAGGGTGGTCTCGTCTGCATGTCGCCCTCATCGGTGCCCTACGACACGATGACGCTCGACGACCTTGTCATTACCGACCTCGACGGCAACGTGGTCGAAGGTACGCGCAGCCCGACTACCGAGAAGGACCTGCACCTCTCGACCTTGCGCCTGTATCCCGAGATCGGCTGCGTCATTCACACGCATGCCGTCTACGCCACGATGTTCGCGTTGGCGCACGAACCGATCCCCGCCGTGATCGAAGAAGTCGTCGTCTATCTCGGCGGCGACGTGCCCTGCTGTGAGTACAAGGGGACCGGCAGCGCCGAGCTCGGCGACGAGGTGGCGTCGAAGCTGGCCGACCGCGGGGCCGCGCTCGTGGCGAACCACGGACTTGTCACCTGCGCGTCAACGCCTGAGAAGGCACTGCACAATGCGGCACTCGTGGAGCGCACCGCCAAGATCGTGTGGGGCACCCGCGCGATGGGGGCGACGATTCATCCGCTGCCGGAGAAGGTAAACCGGAACATGTCCGGTGTGTACAAGTACATCCGAGAGAATCCGTAGGACAACCAGGCTGTGGGGGGAAACACGTTGCACAACCGAACCAAGATCACCGCGCTGTTATTGGCGCTTGGGCTGATGTCCGCCGCGTGCGGCACCCGTCTGCCCGATTCGTCCTTCGAGACCGCCGCGGCGCGCTCCACCGCGACCACGAGTGCATCGGACTCGCTCGAGCTCGGTGACACGGACAACGGCACCACGGACACGGTGCCTGGCGAGACCTCGACCGGCGGCGACACCGGCACCGGGTCGAACGGGCCGTCGAAGTCAGGCACGGGCGGACCGAGCGGCGGCGGCACCGGGCCGGTCGGCGGCGGCGTGAGCGGGCCGAATCAGGCCAGCGACATCGGCATCACCGCGACCACGATCACCCTCGGCAACATCACCGCCGAGAACGGTGTGCTCGGCGACGCGTTTGCACCCGCCGTGCGCGGCATGCGCGCGTGGACCGCGGCGATCAACGCCAAGGGCGGCATCAACGGACGCAAGGTGATCCTCAAGACGTGTGACGACCGCGAGGACCGCGCCCGCGACCTCGCGTGCGCGCAGCAACTCGTGGAGCGCGACAAGGTCTTCGCGTTGGTCGGGACGAACACGCGCACTCTCGGTGGCGCGTCGCAGTACCTCGACGACAAGGGCGTGCCGACGATCGGTCTTCCGATCACGAACGGCTTCTATCGCTACCCGCACATGTGGGGCGCGTACCCGTCGGGATATCCGCGTGACGGCAAGACCGTTGGCTACAAGGGCCAGATCTATTTCCAGAGTGGCATCCAGCGCTGGTTCAAGGAGAAGGTCGGCACCACGAAGGCGGCGATCTTCGAATACGACATCAACGAGTCGAAGCAGGCTGGCGACGCGTTCGCCACCGGCTTCCGCAAGGAGGGCTTCGCCGACGTCACTACCTACACGGTGAGCTTCGCCGCCCCGAGCTTCGACCAGGCCGTCGCAGACATGCAGCGCCGCGGCACCGACATCATCATGGACTCGATGGATGACGGCGCGAATCGCAAGCTGTGCGACGCCATGCAGCGCCGTAACTTCAAAGTGAAGGCCAAGGTGTCGACCATCGTGTCGATGGGTGCAGCGGTTGGTACCAACTACAACGACACGTGCCGCAACTCGGTCTACATCCCGGGCGAGTCCTCGCCGTACACGAACGTCGCCAACCCCGAGATCAAAGCCTTCCGCGAGGCGTACGCGAAGTACCAGGGCCAATACCCCGTGCACCAGTGGGCGCTCGAGACGTGGGGCCTCGGGAACATGGTGAAGGAAGGCATCGAGAAGGGCGGCGCCGCACCGACGCGCAAGATCCTCGAGGACTACCTACGGAGCCTCAAGAAGTATCAGGCCAAGGGCATCTTCGAAGGCCTCGACTGGCAGCTCCTCGACTACTCCAAGCCGAAGGCCGAAAGTTGCTTCACGATCAACCGCTGGCTCGACAGCAAAGGCGGCTGGATCCAAGCGTCGGACAGGTTCCCGTTCTGTTACGAGGACGCCTTCCAGTACGGCTCACCCGCCCTCGACCAAGGCAACTAACCCCCGCTGGGCTCGCTATTCCTTGAACTGGGCGCACCTGGTGCCGGAATCCGGCACCAGGTGCGCCCAGTTCGCAGAGGGTTTCTAGGACAGGTAGTCGGCGGCGGCGGGGGTGTGCTTCAGTTCACCGGGTTCGCCGACCCAGGTCACTTGACCCTTGGCGAGGATGTAACAGACGTCGGCCAACTTCAACGCATGCGTGAGGTACTGCTCGACCAACACAATCGTGCGGCCTTCGGCGCGCAGCGCCGCGACCTTGTCCATCAGTTGGCCGACGATGAGCGGTGCCAAACCCATCGAAAGTTCGTCGAACATGAGCACCGACGGGTCGCCGGCGAGCGCACGGCATACGGCGAGCATTTGTTGTTCGCCGCCCGACAGCGAACCGGCGGACTGGTCCATCCGCTCGCCCAACCGCGGGAACGCCGCGACGACCTCCTTGCACCAGTCGTCCCACGCGCCCGCGGAGGTGCCGCCGCCGCGGTGCGCGACTTGCAGGTTCTCGCGCACGGTCAGGCCTGGGAACACGCCGCGGCCTTCGGGCACGAGCACGCAACCCCGCGAGGCGATGGCGGACGGGCGCCGGTTGTCGATGCGGCGGCCGTCCAACGCGATCGAACCGGCCGACACCGGGATCGTGCCCGAGATGGCGCGCAGCGTGGTGGTCTTGCCCATGCCGTTGCGGCCGAGCAGCGCGACGACCGAACCCTTGGGCACGTCGATGGTCATGCCGTGCAGCACTTCGATGCGGCCGTAACCGGCGCGCACGTCGCGGAGTTCGAGCGCGTTCACGATGCCGCTTCCTCGGGCTCGCCTACGCCGAGATAGGCCTCGCGGACGGCTTCGTTCTTGGCGATCTCCTTGGGCGTGCCCGACGCGATGATCTCGCCGAAGTCGAGCGCGTAGATGCGCTGCGACAGTGCCATCACCAAGTCGACGTCGTGTTCGACGAGCAGGATGCCGACGCCGCCGCGCGCGACTTGCGCCAGCACTTGCTGCAGCGCCTCGCTCTCCTCGTGGTCGAGGCCGCTGCTCGGCTCGTCGAGCAACAGAACGGTGGGCAACGTGCACAGGGCCCGCCCGAGTTCGACGAGGCGCAGCACGCCGGTGCTGAGCGATCCGGCGACGCGATCGCGCACGTCCACCAACCCGACCTGCTCGAGCACGTCGTCGACGGTGTCTACGACGTCGGGTTCGGGCTTGTGCCGGAACTTGAAGATGCCGGTGAACGTGCGGCCCGGCGTGGTCGCCTCGGCCGCCACTTGCAGGTTCTCGGCCACCGTCATGCCGGCAAAAACCTCGAGACGTTGGAACGTGCGGGCCATGCCGTGCTTGGCCCGCTCGTGTGTCGGCATCGCGGTTATGTCGCGGTCGCCGAGAAAGACGCGGCCCGACGCCGGAGTGATCAGTCCCGTCAGCGCGTTGAACGTCGTCGTCTTGCCCGCGCCGTTGGGGCCGATGAGCGACGTGATCTCGCCCGCGTTCACGTCCAGCGAGACGTCGTACGCGGCCGTCAGTCCGCCAAAACGAACAGTGAGGGCGTCGGCGCGCAACACGCATTCGGTCATCGCGTCGCTGCCTTCGCGCGCTCGGCGAGCACGTTCTCGGCAAATGCGCTGGCGACCGGCGCCGGCGGTGCCGCCGGCTTTTGCGCGTGCGCGTCGCGCAACATCTCAGACGCTCGTGCGCTGAACCACGCGGCCATGCGCGCGGGCTGCGCCATGAGGCCGCCCGGCAGTCGGCCGAGGAACACCGCCGCCAAACCGAACAGACCGATCGCGCTTTGAATGTCGAGGTTGAACTGGCGCGGGATCAACACGTAGAGCACCGCCGCGAGAATCGCACCGCCCACGCTCGAGATACCACAGACCACGACGGCGGTGAACCAGAACAAGCCGAGCACCGGATTGAATGTGGCGGTATCCCAGTTGTTGTTGGCCTGCACCAGCATGGCCCCGCCGATGCCGGCCATGAACGACGACACCGCGAATACGAACAGCTTCGCGTTGCGCATGCCGATCCCAATCGACTGCGCCGCCGTTTCCGAGTCGCGCATCGCGGCGAGCACGCGGCCGAGGCGTCCGCTACGCAAGTTGTGGGCCAGCGCGAGGATCAGGCCGACGAGTACGACCTCGTAGAAGTAGAAGGCGCGGTCGCCGGCGAGGTCGATGCCGAACAGGTTCGGCCGCTCGACGACTAAGCCACCCGAGCCGCCTTGGAACAGGCGGGCGTTGAACACGAACCGGTCGATGATCAATGCGAGCCCGAGGGTGGTCAGCCCGAGGAACAGGCCCTTGCGTTTCACCGCCGGGTAGCCCGCGAGGAGGCCCGCGCCCATCGCGATGAACGCACCGATCACCATCGCGATGAGGACGGGCACGTGCAGCCCGTTGGCCGCGCGCGCGGTGAAGAAGGCGCCGAGACCGGCGATCGAGGCCTGCCCCAAGGTGAGGTGGCCGGAGAATCCGGTGATGCACACGATCGAGACGAAGATCACGATCAGCGCCATCACGACTTGTGCGAGGCGTAGGTCGGTGGAGCCGAGCGCGAAGGGCGCCAGCACCGCGAGACCGCCGAGCACGATCGCCGTGACCGCGGTCGTCGGCGTCCACCGCCGTTGACCGAGGCCGCCGCCAACCAGGCCGCCCGAACCGGTTGACTCGCTCACGCCCACTTCGTCCAAGCGGCGAAATGCGACCAGCGCGACGAATAGCACGATGCTCGACAGGTTCGTCACGATTGCCTGGTACGTGTCGGCGGCACCGCCGTGCGCGCCGAACGGTTCGAACACGTCGATCAGGCTGCGGCCCAGGCCCATCACCAGGAAGCCAAAGACGATCGCCTTGGGCACGCTCGTAAGCCGGGCGACCACCGCCACCGAGAACGTCTCGATACCGAAGAAGATGATCTTGGTGGGCTCGAGCGTGCCCTGGGCGATGATCAGACCGGTGACCGCGGCGAGCGTGCAGCCAACGGTCCACGCGACTTGCGACACGCGGTTCGAGTCGATCGCCGCCAACTCGGCGAGTTCGCGTCGGTCCACCACGGCACGAATTGACGTGCCCAAGAACGTGCGCTGAAACAGCAGGTACAGGATGGCGGCGATCACGAACATCGTGACGAGCAAGCCGACCTGCTCAGTGTCGAAGGTGAGCGACCCGACGCTGAAGGGGTGGATGCCGAAGAGGCGGGGGACAGGCTCCGCGCTTGACCCCTGCACGCCTGGTCCCCAGACCACATTGATGAGCCCGAGCATGGCGACGGTGACACCGAGAGCGGCGACAAGCTTCTCCGAACTCGAGGCGCGTCTCTGTTGGAGTGGTCGGAACACGACGCGCTCCAACAACAACCCCAAGCCGGGGCCGCAGATCAGCAGCACCGCGGGTACGACGATGAACAACGGCCAACCCCACACACCGCTCATCTGCCAGCCGAGATACCCGGCGAGCAGCGCAATCGAGAAGTGGGCGATGTTGAACACGCCCGTGGCTTGGTAGGTGACGACGATGCCGGTGGCCGAGAGCGCGTAGAGGCAACCGAAGATGATGCCGAGCAGCGCGATCTGGACGTAGAACACGTGTAGCGGTTACGCGAGCGCCGCGACCGGAGAACAGGTCGGGCATGGTTTCATGCCGCGCTTTTTGGCCGCCGCGGGCGTGAGTTCAGTGCCGTCTTTGCCCTCGGCCATCGCGCAGTCGGCGCGGTGAAACAACTGGCCGCCGGGCACGGCCACGACGCGGCGCGGCGCGGACGTGCGCGCCTCGGCCGCCGTGGTGACCGCGGCGTTGCCGTTCGTGCGCGCCGGCGCATCGGGACGGGTGAGAAGCGCGCCGTGCAGTTCTTCCACCATCTGCTCGAGGCGGTCAAGGCGGCCCGAGTCGTTGCGCATCTCTTGGGTACCGAGGAAGTACGCGCCGATCACCGCGAGGAAGATGCCGCCGATGCCGCCCGACACGAGATACGGGATCTGCTTGGCCGGGATCGACTCACGCGACACCCCGAGGTAACCGGCGAGCATGAGGATGGCGCCGGCGCCAATGAGGATCCAGCCGATCCACGGGCGCACCGCGCGGCCTACCCAGCGCCACAAGATGCGCGGGTCGTCTGTGTCGTATCCGGATTCATCAACCGGCATGGCGAACTCCTTGAACGGTCATGGTTTGCGCCCGGGGAACCGGGCCGGGATGGCGAGGCGTGGGGCGATGCAAAGAGCGAGCACTGCCAACACGAGTGCGAGGTAAAGGAAGCCGATGCGGCCGCCGAAGTTGTTGGTGAAGTTGCGGCTCGCGGCCAGCGTGCCCGTGCCCGGGGCCTTGTTGCCGACGATCGCGTGGGCACCGTCGCCGGTATCGGAGCCGGTGTCGTCGCCGAAGTCGAGCGCGCTGTCGAAACCGTCGCCGAAGTCCGAACCGGTGTCGCTGAAGTCGCTACCGGTATCACCCCCGGTGAGGTCTTCCTCGCTGCCGTCGGCCGACGCGTCGGCCGCGCCAACCACACCGGTCTGGCCGAGTTGCACGGTGAGGGTGTACACGCCGTTCGGGTCGATCTCGCCGATAGGCGGCGGCGCCGGGATGCCCGGCAGGCCCTGCAGATCGTGCGCGAACTCAAGCAGCACACCGCCGACGTTCGCCACCGCAGCGCCGTTCTTCTCGATCGTTTCTTCCGAAGCAAGCGCGGTGAATTTGATGTTGAGCGAGCCCAGCAACTTGTTGACCTGGTTCAGCTTCTCGAGCCCAAGCGGGGTGGGGTTGTCCGGCTTGCTCAGCACGATGCCCTTGCTCGTTATCTGCGCGGGCACGCCGGCGACGGTGACGCCGGTCGTTTCGAGGTTGGCGTCCGCCGTGCGCTTGCCCATGCCGTCATCGGTGATTGTGGACACGGACACGAGGTTGCCGATCTTGATCAGGCCACCGACGAGCTTGACGCCGCTCATGGACACCTTGGCAGTGGTGGTCAACACACCCTTGACGATGCGCTGGTCGGTGCGGCTGCTCGCGTTGTCGACGGTCGCGATCGATGTGTCGAGTTTCAGCTGCGGAGTGGCCGGCAACGCGATGGGCCCGAGCGGCGGCACGCCGAGCACGCGGCAGGTCCTGGATCACCGCGTTGCTGGTCGCCGAGTCCTCCGCCGCGTGCGCCGTCGCGCTGACCGCGGTGCCCGAGATGTCGTCGGTCTTGCCCCCGAGCGCGAGCGTGCCCACGCTGGCGGCGTCGGGTGCGAACGAGTCCGCGAACACCGTCATCGGGTACTTGTACTGCAGGCACAGGTCGAGGACGGGCTTGAACTCGGCGGGGAACTGCGCGCCGAACGTGCCGCACGCGAGCGATGGCCCAAGCAGCACACCGTTGCCCGGAAAAAGGATGGAGGCGCGCGCCGACTGGTTGCTCGAGCCGTAGACGCTGTTGCCGTCGAGCGCGATGAAGTTGAAGACGTCGTTGACCGGTAGCAGCGCGGTGCGGTCGAGATTGATCGAGATCGCGCGCGACGTCGCGTCGCCTCCGAAGACGCCAGGCCGCGGCACCTCGTCGTCGTCGGCCGCGCCGGCGGAAGGTGCGATGAAGGCCAGCAGTAGCGCCACGCCCGCGAGAGCAAGCAGCGACCGACTCGCGGTGCGACGCACGCTTCCTCCCCCCACAGCCTGTCCTCCTGAAAAGTTGACACGAATGTTAGCTACGGTCAGCGTAGGCATTCCCGGCAGGGAACGAGGGGGGTTAGTGGCTGTTTTCGACGACGACGAGGCGCGGGCTCGAGTCGCGGCCGCGCTCGACGCCCTTGTGCCCGGTGCGTCCGAATTGGGCGCAGTGGATTACGTCGAAAACCTGCTGAGCGCGTTCGACCACTCGCCGCCGCGCATCTGGGCTGCGCCCGGCGCCTGGTCGGGCGGGCCGGGTGGATGGCTCGAGGTCGGCGCGTGGGAAGAGCACGCCTGGCGCACCCGGATCGAATTGTGGTCGGCGCTCTACACGCGGATCGCCGCGGGCGACGCGCCGTCCGACGAGGACAATGACGTGTTGCACCAACATGCGTGCGAGGCGACCTACGGCGATCCGGCGTACGGGGGCAACCGCGACGAAGGCGGCTGGAGACGGGTCAACTTTCCGACTCCACTGTTCCCGCCCTCTCGGAGCGCTTCGTGACTGACTTCGACTGCGATGCGGTGATCGTCGGGTCCGGTCCGGGGGGTTCAACGGTGGCCGAGGTGTTGACTGCCGCGGGTTGGTCAGTCGTGATGTTGGAGAAGGGCCGCAACCACCTGATCGATACGGACGCGCCGTACGCGCCGCGCCGGCATTTCGCGAACGACGAGATCGCGGCGCACAACCGCTACCTGCTCGGGCCCGACCCCATGTTGGAGCCGCGCACCTATCGGCGCGGCGAGGACGACGGCGACCGGTTGCTGACGGGCGAAGTCAACAACTTGCCGTCGACGGTGGGCGGTGGCGGCGTGCACGCAGACGCGAAACTGCCGCGGTTTCGGCAGGAGGACTTCTCGCTGCGTTCTTCACGCGGGCCGATCGACGGCGCGCTGATCGAGGACTGGCCCTTCGGTTACGACGAACTCGAACCGCACTACGCCGCGGCCGAGAAGAGCTTCGGCGTCGCCGGCGAGGAGGGCAACCCGTTCGCGGAGCCGCGCAGCACTCCGTTCCCGATGCCACCCGGCGACGACATGCCGTTCGCGTTGGTCTCCAGCGCTGCAGCCGAACGCTTGGGCTTGCATCCGTATCGCGCGCCGAGCGGCGTCAACTCGATCGATTACGACGGAAGACCGCCCTGCGTCGATTGCGGATTCTGCGGCGGGTACGGCTGCCCAATCCACGCCAAGGGCGACCCGATCTCGGCGCTGGCGCGCTCGCTGGCGACGGGCCGGCTGGACCTGCGTAGCGACGCCTACGTGAGTGAGATCGTGATGTCGGGTGACGGGTCGCGTGCGACCGGTGTGCGTTACCTCGACCTCACGTCGTTTCCCGAACCGCCGGTGGTCGAGGTGCGCGCCGCGCGCGCGGTCATCGTTGCCGGCGGCGCGTTCGAGACCCCGCGCTTGTTGCTACGTAACGGGATCGGCGGCGACAACGTCGGCCGGTATCTCACGTACCACTTCCAAACGTTCACGGTCGGCATCTTCGACCGCGATACAGGCGGCGACCGCGGTCGATCGGTCACCCATCATCACGACGACCTTATGATCGACACGCCGCCATTGCGTGAGGCCGCACGCGAGGCCGGCCTGCCGTGGTTGCGGGGCGGAACAACCGAACACGGCTCGGGCCGAGGACCGATCGGCGAGGCGGGCACCTACGGGCGGGGCAAGCACCACTTGCCTTCCATGCAGGACAGCGCGCTGCGCCGTCGCATCTGGGCGTTCACGATGCAGGGCGAAGACTTGCCGCAAGCGACGAACCGCATCGACCTCGACCCGTCCGTGAAAGACGCGTGGGGCTTTCCCGCCGGCCGCGCGACGTACGCGCCGCACCGACACGACCTGGCCGCGTCCGAGTACGCGAAAGCCGTGCACGAAGCGGTGATGCGCGAGGCGGGCGCCGACGCCGCGTTCTCGGCCACGTCGCCGCGCGGCGACGAGGCGCCCGAGTCGCGCCACGTGATGGGCACGGCGCGCATGGGCACGGGCCCGGCCAACTCGGTGGTCACGCCGCAGCACAACGTGTGGGGCATCGACAACCTGTTCGTGTGCGACTCGTCAGTGTTCGTCACTTCGGCTGGCTACAACCCGACGCTCACCCTCGCGGCGTTGGCGCACCGAGCGGCAACGCTCATGGTTTCGTAGGAAGATCACCAAATGGGAGACATGATGCGGGCCGCGGTGCTCGGCGGCGGCCCCGGCAAGTTGGACGTGCAAGAGGTGCCTGTCCCCGAAGTCGGTGACGGCGACGTCCTGGTCGAAGTCGACTTGTGTGGTGTGTGCGGCAGCGACCTGCACATGGTGCTGGACGGCTGGGGCCGCAAGGGTTCGTGGGAAGGTCACGAGTGGGTCGGGCGCATCGCCGCGACGGGCAAAGGCGTGACGAAGTGGCAAGTCGGCGACGTCGTGGTCGGCGGGCCATCCGTGCGTTGCGGCGAGTGCGAACCGTGCCGCGCCGGACGTCCGTCGCTGTGTTTGGCGCGTGACACACCAGGAGCGACGCCCGACCACGGCGCGTTCGCGACATACAAGCTGACGAATGAAGCCGAAGTGCTGCCGATGCCCGACGGGCTCGCCCCGCGCGCCGCCGCGCTGGCCGAGCCGCTCGCGGTCGCGCTGCACGGTATTCACCAGGGCCGCGTGAAGCCGGGCGATCGCGTGATGGTGATGGGAGCGGGACCGATCGGCGCATTGACGATTGCCGCGCTGCGGGCGATGGGCGTCGACGACGTCACGTGCTCCGAACCGACCGGGATTCGGCGCGAGATCGCGGCGGCGGTCGGCGCTACACGCGTGATTCATCCCGACGAGTTGCACGTGCCGTCGATCGCGGAACCCGGCTTGGTGGTGGACGGAGCGGTCGACGTGGTGCTCGAGTGTTCTGGTCACGGCCGGGCGATGGAAGCGGGCCTCGCGCGAGTGCAAGCGCGGCGGCATGTTGGTGCTCGTCGGCGCCGGTATGGCCGCCCCGAAGTTCGACCCGAACCGCATCCTGTTAAACGAAGTCCTGATCACCGGCGCCTTCACCTACGACAAGGATGGGTTCACCGAAGCGCTCGCCCTGCTGGCGGGCGGCAAGATGCCGGTTGACGCGCTGCTTGAACCGGGTGCGGTGCCGTTGGACGGATTACTCGACGCGATGCGCGGCCTGGCCGGCGGCGAAATCGCAGGAAAGGTGTTGGTGAAGCCATGACTGGTCCCGCGTTTTCGAAGGCACCGCGGCTCAATCACGTCGCGATGTCGATGCCGTCCTCCGCGTTGGATCAGGAGGGACGCGACGCCATCACCGCGTTCTACGGCGACGTATTCGGCTTCGAGGAGTACCCCGAATTAACCGAGGACAAGCAGCGCCTCGTCTTGCGCGCCCACCACCACGAACAATTCGTGTTCCTCATCGCTGAGGACGACCCGATGAAGGCGCCGCGCCTCGATCACTTCGGCATCTCCGTCGCCACCCTCGACGACTTCAACGAAGTGCTGCGCCGCGCCCGGGCCTGGAAAGACAAGGAACCGGACAACGTCGACCTCATCGAGAGCAAGGTCGAAGAGTACGAAGGCATGCTCAACCTCCACTCCTTCTACGTCGGCTACCGCTTCCCGCTAATGGTCGAAACCCAACACTTCGAATACCTCTTCTAAACCACGCCCCTGCGCGTTACGTTCGGGACTCCGGTCCACCCTCGCTCCCCCCTCCGAAGTTTCGTGTGCAGTTAGGCGCGTGATCGGGCTCCTTGCCCGTCCTTCCACGCGCATATCTGCACAACAAAGTGCGGAGGACGCGTGCGCGACACCTTCACGACGCGGCAGAAGGCCGCGGGCAAGACCCCGAACGCGATCCGATGGGCGACGCAGACAGGCACGATCCAGTCGGTGGCCAGAGCGGCATTTGTGGACGGGCCGGGCGATCCGAGTGAGCTCGAGCGCGCCGTGGCGATCGCGAGCGCTGCGGACGGCGTCAACTCGGGCAAGGTCGCCGCGGAGTTGCTCGGCTTCGACTCGATTGCGGCTGACGGTGCTGACTTCACCGTGCGGCCTACGGCCAGTGGTCGTCGCGCCGGTACGCGCCGCAGGGTGCTCGCACCTGAGCGCATCACCGTGGTGCACGGCATCCGAGTAACCAGTGCGTTGCAAACGCTGCTTGATCTCGCCGCGCTGGTTGACGCTGATGTCTGGGAGCAGGCTTTGGAGTCAGCGCTTCGTATGCAGCTCACAACGATCGAGGCAATCGAAACCGAGTTGCCCGGCCTCAGTCGGTCCCGCACCCCGGGTGTTCGCACTATCCGGAAAGTGCTAGCTCGCCGTCCGGTGGGAGCGCCGCCAACCGAGAGCCTGCTTGAGACGCTGATGATCCAAGTGATTCGCGACGCGGGCCTCCCCGATCCGACCCGGCAAGTCCGGGTATGGAGCGAGAGCGGTCGCATTGTGGCCCGGGTCGATCTCGCGTACCCCGAGCTCGGCGTGTTCTTGGAACTCGACGGGCAATATCACCTCGGGCAGCCGGTGCACGACGCCAACCGTCAGACCGCAGTCACTGCGGCCACAGGATGGCTGTGCGGTCGGTTCACTTGGAAGGAGGTCACCGGCCAGCCGAAGTACACCGCTCGCCGCGTGGCCGCGCTGCTCGAGCAAGCCCGTCGACGCCCTCTCGTGACCCAACTTTGATGTGCACTTGTGCGCGTGCGTGGGGTCCACTTGGTCCTGAGCACGCGCACAAGTGCACACGAAAGGCTGCTGCGAAGTGGCGCGGACGACACGCCGGTTAGAGGCCGAGGGCTGCGTAAGTGCTGACGGAGGACGGGTCGGCGTTGTAGGCCCGGTGCCACTGGGCGGTCCAGGCCGGTAACGGTTCGTCGGCGGGATCGTGGCCTGGCAATTGCGACAGCATCAGTCGCCAGACCATCGTGCGCAGCTCGCGCTTGGGGACGTGGCCGAGCATCGTGCGGGCTGAGTGCTTGCGGCGCCGCCCCGGCAGAAACGCCGCTCGCACGTCGGGCGTGAACAGTCGGCCGGGCGACGCGGCGGTAACCGGAACGCCGGTGTCCCACGTGGACACGTGCAGTCGAAACCCGCGCAACACGATGTTGTAAACGCTGATCACGTGCCGGAACACCTGCGGCGCGACGCGCAGGCGATACCACTTGTCGTTCGTGACAGTACGGAAGAGCAGGAGCGCGCTGCTGCGGTGCTCGATCTCCTCGACGAAGTGCCACAGGAAGATCGTGCCGACGCGTTCGTCCCCGCCTTTGAACAACCCGGCGCGGTTGTTGAGCATCATCGTGAACAGCGGCGTGAACGTGGCCTCGAGCGCCGCGAAGTACGCGAGGTGAAACTTGAGGTCTTCACCGGCGAGCAACTCGTCGTACGCCGCGGTCGCCTCGGCGAGGGTCTCGGCCAAGCCCGGGTACTGGGCGATCAACGCCTTGGCGTGATGAAGGTGGGCGCGCGCGTGTTGCGCTTCCTGGCGTAGGAACGTCTGCGTCTCAGCCGCGATCGCTGGATGCGTGATCTGCTTCTGCGCCTGACGGGCGCCGGCCACGACGTACCGCTCGAACGCGATCGCCACGAACGTGAATACGTCGGTGAACACGCCGAACACCGGGTTGTGCGGCTGCCACTGGAACGGGACGGTTGCGTCGATGTCGAACGCGGGCTTGCGTACTTCCAGTTGCGTCAACGCGCGCACGCCTCGGTGGTCAGTTCACGGAAACGGTCGTACCGTGCGGCGGACGCGGTGGTCCACGCCGGGTCGGGGTCCACGACGCGGCCGGTGCGGGCCCATCGAGCGGCGTCGCGGGTCGATTTTTCCAGGCCGGCAACGCAGCGGGCCATGAACGCCGAACCGACCGCCGCTCCTTCGGGACTGGCGGCGACGTGGACGGGCAGCCCGGTGCAGTCGGCCAACGCGCGCATCCACAGTTCGTCCCGCGTGCCGCCGCCCGTCGCGACGATGCGCGTGGGGGATAGGCCGGCGCCGCGGCCAAGGTCGATGTGGTGACGCACCACGAACGCGCTCGCCTCGTACGCGGCGCGCAACAGGTGTTCCGGTCCGTGGTGCAAAGCGGCGTCGTGCAGCGACGCCCGTAGGTCGCGCCGGTGTAGCGGCGTGCGCTCGCCGCGCACGTAGGGCAACCACACCGGCAGGTCGTCGGCGCCGACCGCGGCCGCACCGTCGAAGTCGGCGCCCGCCCATCGCTTGGCCCGCTCCAGAAACAAACCGCCGGCGTTGCTGGGTCCGCCCACGAGCAACTTTCCGCGCGCCGTGTGCGGGATGGTCCACAGCCCCTCCACCTGCGCCTCCGCTTCGATCACGCCCCAGGTAATCAGCGTCGTGCCGCACAACACGAGGACGTCGCCTGCGGCATCGGCCCCCGCGACCAACTGCTCGCCGAACGCGTCGATGGTGCCCGCACCCACGAGCGCACCTGCGGCGACGCCGTCGCTGATCTCGCCGGCCGGCGCGTAGCCCGACACGATCGTCGGCAACTGTTCGACCGACGCGCCCGCCTCTTTTGCGAGCGCCGAGTCCCACTGCGTGTAGTCGAACAGTGGGTGCGCGGTCATTGCCGTCGACGAGTCGATCGCGCCGACGCCGCACAACGCGTGGTTGGCCACGGCCTGCGCCGGCCAGAACCCGTGGGCGTCGGGGTGTTGCTCCGCGTGCCACGCCAGGAACCCGAGCAACTCGCCGCTGTCGCCGGGTTGGGTCGAGTCGGCCACACGCTCGCCCCGCTTGTCGCCATATAAGAGGCCCGGCCCGAGCGAGCGGCCGCCCTCATTCACGGCGCCGAGCGACGGCACCATCGCGGCCACGTTCACCGCCGCGATCTTCACGTCGCGCGCAACGCGCGTCAGCGCTTCGACCACGCCGGACCGCCAGGCCTGGTCGACGTCGTGCTCGAAACATCCGGCGGACGGCGTGCGCACTTCGTGCGGCACACGGGCCCGAGCGAGCACGTCGCCGTCCTCGTTTACCGCCACGGCCTTCACCGACGTGGTGCCGATGTCCAGCCCAACCGTGACGTCCGCCATCTCCGTAGTATGTCGCCGTGGTCGCTTCTAACACTGATGTCAACATCGCCATCAGTACGCCGGGGTGCTTCAACGGGCCCGATTACTACGACGTTCTCTCCCAGTTGCGGGCCGAGTCACCGGTCCACGAAGCCGAGCCCGGCGTGTGGTTGGTGACGAAGTACGACGACATCCGCGCCGTCAGTCGCGACACCGAGCACTTCTCGTCGGCAAAGGGTGTGCTTGTGAACGACGCGGCGCGCAAGCCGGGGGCGTCGTCGCCCGTCGGCTCCATCCTTCACATGGACCCGCCCGAACACGCGGACTACCGGCGCATCGTGAGCCGCGACTTCACGCCGCGAGCGACCGGTCCGATGGAACAGCAGATCGCGTCCATTGCGGACCGGGTGTTCGCCGCGCTGCCTCGCGGCGAGGAGATCGACTTCGTCGAACACGTCGCGAGCCCGGTCCCGGTCACGGTGATCGCGGAGTTGCTCGGCGTTACCGACGCCGACCTCGCCGACTTTCGCAAGTGGTCCGACGCGATGATCGAAGTCAGCGACAACCCGACGCCCGAGGTCGTCGGGCTCGTAATCGAGTTCGCCAAGTTCTTGGATCAAGAGATAGCCGCGCGTAGTGCGGCGCCACGCGACGACATGATCTCGGTGCTCACGCAGAGCACGCTCACGCCCCAAGAAATCCAGATGTTCTGCATCACCCTGTTGGTGGCGGGCAACGAGACGACGCGTCATTTGCTCAGCGGTGGCGCCGAGGCGCTCGCCGCCTATCGCGACCAGCGCGCGCACCTCATCGCCAACCCCGGCGCGATGCCGGGCGCGGTCGAAGAACTGCTGCGCTGGGTCACGCCGATCCAGGCGATGGGCCGCACCGCCAAGGCCGACGTCGAGGTGGGCGGCACCACCCTGAGCGCGGGCGACTTCGCCGTGCTCATGTACGCGTCCGGCAATCGCGACGAGGCCGCGTACGGCCCGACCGCGCACGAACTCGACGTGCTGCGCGCCACGTCACCCGCCAACGTGACGTTCGGCTTCGGTGAACACAACTGTCTCGGCGCGCCCCTCGCGCGGCTCGAGGGACGGATTGTGTTCGAACAACTGCTGCGCCGCTTCCCCGACTACGCGCTCGCGGGCGAACCTGTGATGGCAATGTCGACGCTGGTGCGCGGCGCCAATGAAATGAAAGTGGTCCTGAAGTGAACTTCGACAAGCTGTTCATCGGCGGGCACTGGGTGGCGCCGGCTTCGGCCGACACGCTCACCGTGCACTCGCCCCATGACGGTGGCGTCGTGGGCACCGCGCCCGCCGCGAACGCGCAGCACATCGACGCCGCGGTGGCCGCAGCGCGCGCCGCGTTCGATCAGGGGGACTGGGCGAACGCATCGGTCGCCGAGCGCGTCGCACCGGTCGAGCGACTCACCAAACTGTTCACCGAGCGGATGGACCCGATGGCGGAACTCATCACGAGCGAGAACGGGTCGCCAATCACGTTCAGCAAACTCGGCCAAGTGGGCGGACCGCTGATGATGCTGCTGAGCGCGCCCGCACAGGCCGCGGCGATCGAATGGGAAGTCGAGCGACCGGGCACCACGAGCGCAGGGTTTGTGGTGCGCAAAGAACCCGTCGGCGTGGTCGGCGCGATCACCGCCTGGAACGTGCCCCAGCTGCTCATCGTCGCCAAGATCATCCCGGCGTTGCTGACGGGCTGCACGGTCGTGCTCAAGCCGTCACCGGAGACGCCGCTCGACGCCCTGTTCCTCGCGCAAATGATCGACGAGGCCGGCTTCCCGCCGGGCGTGATCTCAATCGCGCCGGGCGGTGGGGACGCCGGCGCCCATCTCGTGGCACACCCTGACGTCGACAAGATCACGTTTACCGGCTCCACCGCCGTGGGCCGCGCGATCGGCGCGCGCTGCGGGCAAGACCTGCGGCGCGTCACGCTCGAACTCGGCGGCAAGAGCGCGGCGATCGTCCTCGACGACGCAAACATCGATAAGACGGTGCGCGGCCTGCGCTTCTCAAGCTTCATGAACAACGGGCAGGCCTGCGCGGCGCAGACACGCATCCTTGTGTCGCGCGCGAACCACGAAGCGTTCGTCGACGCGATGGCGGCGTCGGTCAGCGCTATGCCGTGCGGTGACCCGACCGACGAGGCGACCGAAGTCGGCCCACTCGTGAGCGCGCGCCAGTGGGAGCGGGTGCAGGGCTACATCGCGTCCGGCCTCGAAGCGGGCGCCACGGCCATCGTCGGTGGCGCAGGCAAACCCGACGGACTCGACGCCGGCAACTACGTAAAACCGACGCTGTTCACAAACGTCGACAACAAGATGCGCATCGCGCAAGAAGAGATCTTCGGCCCGGTGATCTGCGTGATCCCCTACGACGACGTCGACGACGCGGTGCGCATCGCCAACGACTCGCACTACGGCCTCGGTGGGTCCGTGTGGACCGGCGATCACGACGCCGGCCTCGACATCGCGCGCCGCGTGCGAACGGGTTCATTCGGCATCAACAACTACGGCCCGGACACTGCGTCGCCGTTCGGCGGGTTCAAGGCGAGCGGCATCGGGCGCGAGTGGGGCGACGAAGGCTTCGCCGACTTTTTAGAACTCAAGTCGATTCAGGGGTAATTGCGTGGGGGCACTGGACGGAAAAGTTGGCATCGTCACTGGCGCGGGCCGCGGCATCGGGCGGGGCGAGGCGCTCGCCCTTGCAGCCGAGGGCGCGAGCGTGGTCGTCAACGACTTCGAGCAGTCGATGGCGCAGGCGGTGGTCGACGAGATCGTGTCCGCCGGCGGCAAGGCGATGGCCAACGGCAGCGACGTCGCGAGTTGGACAGGTGCGGAGGCGATGATCGACCAGGCCGTCGACGCGTTCGGTGGCCTCGACGTGCTGGTCAACAACGCTGGCTTCCTGCGCGACCAGATCAGCTTCAACATGACCGAAGAGAACTGGGACGCAGTGATCAACGTCCACCTCAAGGGTCACTTCGCGCCGTCGCGGTTCGCGTGTGCGTACTGGCGCAACCGGTTCAAGGCGGGGGATGAGTCGGGCGGCGCGATCGTCAACACGGTCAGCGAAGCCGGCCTTTACGGCGGCACCGGCCAGGCCAACTACGTCGCGGCCAAGGCCGGCATCGCCGGGCTCACCATCGGCATGGCGCGTGAGATGAAGAAGAACAACGTGCGCGTCAACGCGATCGCGCCGCGAGCGCGCACCCGCATGACCGAGGAACTACTCGGGGACTTTGCCGCGGCGAAGGAAGGCCAGTTCGACGAGTGGAACCCGGACAACGTTGGGCCGGTTGTCGCGTGGCTTGCCAGTCCCCTAGCCGACAAGATCAGCGGACAAGTGTTCGTCGTGTTCGGCGGACGGGTGCATCGGATGAAGAACTGGGACATGGTCGGCGAGATCGAACAAGACCACGCCTGGACCGTCGAAGAGTTGGCGGCGCGGCGCGACGAATTGTTCGGCGACGACCGGCCCGGGCCGCCGCCAATGGGGTTCGGTCGCTAGCTGTGCGCGCCCTCGTCTACGGCACCAAGCCGCAATCTTTCGATGTACCGGCGGGCGCAAGCGAGCTCGCGCAGGCGTTGGCCACCACGCCGTGTGCGCTGAAAGACATCCCCGACGCGCAACCGCTGCGGCCGGACTGGTACGTCGTGCGACCGTTGCTCACGGGCATCTGCGGCAGCGACTCGAAGCAGATCCTGCTCGACTTCGAGGGTGACACCGATTCGGCCATGAGCGGGTTGTGCTCGTTCCCGCAAGTGATGGGTCACGAAGTCGTCGGCGAGGTCGTGTCCGGTGGGCCCGAGGCGCGCGGCTTCGAACCCGGCCAGCGCGTCGTGCTGAATCCGTGGCTGTCGTGCGCGCCCCGCGGCATCATGCCGATCTGCCCGTCGTGCGAAGCGGGCGACTACTCGCTGTGCTGGAGCTTCAACGAAGGTTCGCTGTCGAAGGGCATTCACACCGGAGTGTCGAGCGACGCCACCGGTGGCTACGCCGAACTGATGCCCGCGCACTCGTCGATGTTGTTCGCGGTGCCCGACAGCATCGACAACGAGCACGCGATCTTCGCCGACCCATTCAGCGTGTCGCTGCACTCGATCACGCGGCACCCGCCGCCCGAGGGCGGCAAGGTACTCATCTGGGGTGCGGGCGCGCTGGGGTCGTGTGCGGTCGCCATCGTGCGGGCGCTGTACCCGACCGTCGAAATCGCGATCGTGGCGCGCTGGGACGCGCAGGCCGACCTCGCCCGCAAGTTCGGCGCGCACCACGTCATCAAGCTTGACGGCCAGTCCAAACTCGAACTGGTCGAGGACCTCGCGGCGTGGTCTGGCGGCAAGTTGCTGCCGACGATGGAAGGCCTCGGTGGGATCCCGATGTGTCATCCCGGCTTCATCGACGTCGCGTACGACACGATCGCCAAGCCCGACACCTTCGAGGTGGCTGTGCGCGTCCTCAAGGCTCGCGGCACGCTGGTGAAGAGCGGGGTAACGGTGCCCGGTCGCTGGGAGTGGAGCCCGCTCTACTTCAAAGAGATCAACTGGGTCGGCTCGAACGCGTTCGGTGTCGAGGAAGTCGACGGCGTGCGCAAGCACGGCATCCAGCACTACCTCGACCTTGTTGCCGACGGCCGCATCGATCTCACGGGCCTGCTCACACACACGTTTGGCCTGTCCCAATGGCAGGACGCGTTCTTCACGATCGCCGAACAGGGCACGACCGGCGCGATCAAAGTGGCGATCGATCCCCACCGCTAGCGCCGCCGACCGACTGCTCGCCGCGTTCGACGACGCCTACGAACTACCGCTCGCGGTCGCGACAGCCGTATTCGCCGAAGGCGTCGCGACCTTCGCGTGGGCGAACGCCGCGCCCGAGTCTCGCTTCGAGTTCGGCTCGATCGGCAAGACAATGGCGGCGCAGGTTCTGGCCGCGCTCGTGGTCGAAGGCACCGTCGCGCTCGACGATCCGATCGGCAAGTGGCTTGACGGCGGCGACAACTCGCGAAGGGATGTATCGCGCGGACGCCAAAGTCGCCGGACTCTGGATCGGCTGATGGCGACCTACGTGACGTCGGTGAGCGGTAGCGGAGATGCACTTTTCGGGCGTGATCGTGGGCGAATCACACCCGAAAAGTGCACGTCGCGTGCACTGCGGCCGGGCGATGGCTAAGAAACACTCATGGCGCATCCGCTTGAACCGTTAACCGCCGACGAGATCGTCGTCGCTACTACGTCGGCGAAAGCCAAGCTGACGGACGCGGCGCGCTTCAACGTGGTCACGCTCGACGAACCGCCCAAGGACGACTTTGATCGCCCGCGCCAGGCCCGCATGGTGATCGTGCCCGGTCCCGAGTGCAGCGTGATCGAGGCCAGCGTCAATGTGGCGACGGGCGAGATCACGAGCTGGACCGAGATCGATGGCGTGCGCGCCGCTCTCGGGTTCGAAGAGTCGTTCACAGCCATCCTGGCCCTGCACGAAGACCCGCGGTTCAAAGAGGCGCTCGCCAAGCGCGGCATCACCGACCTGTCCAAGGTGCAGGTGGACCCGTGGCCGACGGGCAACTTCGGCATCGCGCACGAAGACAACAAGCGCGTCACGCGCTGCATCTCGTATTACCGCGAGAACCCGACCGACAACGGTTACGCCCGTCCGATCGAGGGGTTGCTTGCGTGGGTCGATCTCGGGCGCGGTGAAGTGCTCGATGTGGTCGACCTCGGCGTGGTCCCGCTGCCCGAAGACCCCGGCAGCTACTACCCCGAAGACAACGAGCCGCACCGTCACGACCTCAAGGCGCTCGAGATCGTGCAGCCCGACGGTGTGTCGTACGCGATCGACGGCAACCTGCTCACATGGCAGAAGTGGTCGATGCGCGTGTCGATGGACGCGCTCGAAGGCCTCGTGCTGCATCAAGTCGCGTATGAGGACAGGTCGATCCTGCATCGCGCATCGATCAGCGAAATGGTCGTGCCCTACGGCGACCCCGGCCCGATGCACGGCTGGAAGAACGCGTTTGACGCCGGTGAGTGGGGCCTCGGACGCATGGCCAACACCCTCAAGCTCGGTTGTGACTGTCTCGGTGAAATTCTGTACCTCGATTGGGTCTACGCCGACGAGTACGGCAACCCGACCAAGACCGAGAACGCGATCTGCATCCACGAAGAGGACTACGGCATTTTGTGGAAGCACGTCGACCTCAACGGGGGTCGCACCGAGGTGCGTCGCTCGCGGCGCCTCGTCGTGTCGTTCATCTCGACGGTCGGCAACTATGAGTACGGCTTCTACTGGTACTTCTACATGGACGGCACGATCCAGCTCGAGGTGAAGCTCACCGGCATCATGTCGACAAAGGCGGTCGGGCCTGACGACGCCCCGTCGCCGTTCACGCCGATGATCGCGCCCGGCCTCGCGGCTCCCGTCCACCAGCACCTCTTCAACGCCCGGCTCGACTTCGACATCGACGGGACGGGCAACGAGGTCTACGAGGTGAACGTGAACCCAGTCGAGGAAGGGGACTGGGGCAACGCGTTCGCGCCTACCGCGACGCGCCTGTCCACCGAGCAAGAGGCACAACGCAACACCGACCCGACCCGATCGCGTGTGTGGAAGATCGTGAACCCGTCGAAGCTGAACGCGGTGGGCCAGCCCGTTGGCTACAAGTTGCTGCCGGGGGCGACGCCGACGTTGATGGGCCGCCCCGGATCGTCGATCGCGAACCGCGCCGCGTTCGCGACCAAGAACCTGTGGGTCACGCCGTACGCGCCGGACGAAAAGCGCGCCGCCGGCGACTACCCCAACCAACACGCGGGCGGCGACGGCCTGCCGGCGTGGACGGCCGCGAACCGGTCATTGGTCGACACCGATGTTGTGGTGTGGCACACGTTTGGCGTCACCCATGTACCCCGGCCCGAGGACTGGCCAGTCATGCCCGTCGAATACTGCGGCTTCTCGCTCATCCCTGTCGGCTTTTTTGATCGCAATCCCGCGCTCGACGTCGCTCCGCAGGACCACTGCCACTGAGCCTGTGACTGCAGTCACGGCGAAACGCCACCTGCGTTAGGCACACTGCTCTCGAGCGATCGACCAGCGATCGCAACGGGGGTACAGCGGGATGAAAATTGGACGAAGCAGTCTTGCCGTCGCGGCGGCATTCGCAATCGGGGCAACCGCCGCGGGCGGGATCGCCCTGGCATTGCCTCCGAACGACGTCGTTAACGCGTGTGTCCACTCGGTCACGCGCGCGGTTCGTATTCCGAAGGCGGGTAGCGGCTGCAATGCGATCGAGGAATCGACCTCGTGGAACAAGCAGGGCACGCCCGGCGCACCCGGTACGCCCGGCGCCACCGGTCCCGCGGGACCTGCGGGACCTGCCGGACCTGCCGGCACGGCGATGAGCTCGATCGGCAATATGGGAGTGAGTCACGCCGATGCGACCCTGAGCGGTGCGGACTGCTCGGCGAACGCGTTGCGGGAGAGCTATGGCCCCGTGCACAGCGACATGTTCCTGCCCGCGGGTTCCTACATCGTGAACGATTGGGTGCAGTCGGTTCTCGCTCCGAGCGCAGCAGGCGGAGCCGCCGGCAGCGCCAAGATCGAGGTTCTGGTCGCCAAGACGCTGAACAGTCAGACGTTGTCGTTCGCGCAGCACACGCTGACGAGCGCGGCGTCGGACACGACGATCGAGTTCATGCCGTTCGTGCTCGATCAGGGCACGCTCATCACGGTCTACACAACGGCGATCGCAAAGAACTGCGGTCAGGCCGCGATCACCGGCGGTGGGGTGACGTTCCTCAAGGTCGGTTAAGTCGCCGAAGGTCATCGCCGGTCGTAGAGTCGTCCGGCGATGACCATCGCACTTATTTGCGCCATGCCGATGGAGCTGAGCCCACTCACGAAGAAGCTCAAGCTCGCCAAGCAGACGCGCAACGGCGTGAAGATGCGCGTCGGCCAACTCGGCAACGACGAGGTCGTCGCCATTCACACGGGTATGGGCCCCGACCTCGCGCATGATTCGACCGAGGCGTTGTTGGACGCCATCGACGACGTCGCGCGGGCCGTGGTGTTCGGCATCACCGGCGCGGTGCTTGCGCACACGCAGATCGGCGAACTGATCGTGCCCGAGAGGGTCGTCAACAGCCTGACCGGCGCCGAGTACACGCCGGTCCCGCATGGCGCCACGCCACACGGTGTGATGTGGACCACCAACGTCATCACGCCCGCCCACGAGTTGCCGCCTTTGATCGAGCGCGGCGTCGTGAGCCTCGACATGGAGACCGCGGTGATCGGCGAGTGCTGCGACCGCCGAGGCATCCCGTGGTCGGTGCGCCGCGCCATCAGCGATCGTGCGACCGACGGGTCGATCACCGACGAGGTGTTCAAGATGGCGAACATGGACGGCACGCCGAACCCAAAGCGGGTCGCCGCGTTCTTCCTCAAGCACCCACGGAAGGTGCCCGCGATGCTGCGCCTGGCCAAGGGCGGCAAGTTGGCGACCGAGGTCGCGGCCGACGCCGCGATCGCCGCGGCCCGCCACGTGGGCTAGATGCCCGAGACACTCGACGCGCTGGTCATCGGCGCGGGGTTCAGCGGGCTCTACCTGCTTCATCAACTGCGCGAGCGAGGGTTCAGCGTTCGGTTGCTCGAGGCCGGTTCCGACGTCGGCGGGATCTGGCACTGGAACTGCTACCCGGGAGCGCGAGTGGACTCGCACGTGCCGAACTACGAGTTCTCCATGGAAGAGCTTTGGCGCGACTGGAATTGGACCGAGCGCTTCCCGGCGTGGGATGAGCTGCGGCGGTATTTCCACCACGTCGACGAGGTGCTCGACTTGTCCCGCGACATCCGCTTCGACACGCGCGTCACCGCGGCGCGATTCGACGTCGACGCCGCCCGGTGGCAGATCGACTGCGCCGATGGGCATCGCGTCACCGCCCGATTCTTTCTGCCCTGCATCGGTTTCGCGGCGAAGGCGTACATCCCGACGCTTCCCGGCCTGGAGTCGTTCGCGGGTCCGTGTTCTCACACCGCGCACTGGCCCCAGGAGGGCCTCGACATGACTGGGCGCCGCGTCGGAGTGATCGGCACCGGCGCGAGCGGCGTCCAAGTGATCCAAGAGGCCGGCAAGGTTGCGTCGCAACTCACCGTGTACCAGCGCACGCCCAACCTGGCGCTGCCGATGCGCCAGCAACGGTTCGACGACGCCTCACAGCGTGCGATGAAGGCGAACTATCCCGAGTGGTTCCGCCAACGCGCGCTGTCGAACGGCGGCTTGTTCGACATCGTGCCCGACGAGCGGTCGGCCCTCGAGGTTCCCGTCGACGAACGGATTGCGAAGTTCGAGTGGGCGTGGGAGAAGGGCGGCTTCCACTTCTGGGCCGGCACCTTCCGCGACATCATCTTGAACCGCGACGCGAACCAGCTCGCCTACGAGTTCTGGCGCGACCAGACCCGCGCTCGCATCGATGACCGTGCCGTCGCCGACAAGCTCGCGCCGATGGAACCACCGCATCCCTTTGGTGCGAAGCGGCCGTCGTTGGAGCAGTGGTATTTCGAGGTGTTCAACCAGGACAACGTCACGCTGGTCGACGTCGGTGACGATCCGATCGCCGAGATCGTTCCCACCGGCGTGCGCACGTCGTCGGCGCAGTACGAACACGACATCCTCGTCCTCGCGACGGGGTTCGACGCGAGCACGGGCGGGCTCACGCAGATCGATATCGAGAGCCTCTCCGGTCGCACTCTGGAAGACGTCTGGCGCGCAGGCGTGCAGACACTCCTGGGGATCGGCATTCCGGGATTCCCCAACTTGCTCATGATGTACGGCCCGCAGAGCCCGACCGCGTTCTGCAACGGCCCGACCTGCGCCGAGCATCAGGGCAATTGGGTGGCCGATTGCTTGACCTACCTGCGCGACAAAGGCTTCACGCGGATCGAAGCGACCGAGGCCGCGGGCGCGTCGTGGACCGCGGACATGGAGGACGTCGCCGCGCGCACGCTGCTACCGCTGGCCGACTCGTGGTACCTCGGCGCCAACATTCCAGGCAAGCCCCGGCAGCTGCTGCATCACATCGGTGTGCAGGAGTACCTGTCCTACTGCGCGCAGAGCGCGGCAGACGGCTACTCGGGCTTCGAGCTGCGCTAAACGCTTCCGCTATTTGAAGCGGTACGTGATCGGCAGGTGCTTCACGCCGCTCACGAAGTGCGACTCGGAGTACGACGGCTCGCCGGCGGCTTCGATTGACGCGAGCTGCTCGCTCAGTTTGCCGAGCATCGTGCGGATCTCGCGCCGGGCGAAGTGCGCGCCGAGGCAGAAGTGCACGCCGGCTCCAAATGACAGCTGACGATCTGCGTCCGTGCGGTTGATGTCGAAGGTCATCGCGTTAGCGAACACGTCTTCGTCGCGGTTGGCCGACGGGTAGCTCAGCAACACCCGTCCCCCTTCGGGAATCGCGACACCGCCGACTTCGGCGTCTTGTGTGGCGTAGCGCAGGAAGTGGCGGACCGGCGTGGTCCATCGGATGATCTCTTCGGTGGCGCGCGCAATGCGGTCGGCGTCGCCGGCGAGACCGAACAGTTGCGACGGGTCGTGCAGCAGCGCTTCCATGCCGCCCGACAGCCCGTACGACGTCGTGTCGTGGCCGGCCGTCGCCACGATGATGTAGTACCAAAGCCGTTCGACGTCGCCGATGGGCTCGCCGTCGATCTGCGCGTTTGCGATCACCGATGCAAGGTCGTCGCGCGGCGCCGTCTTGCGGTCTTCGGCGATCTCGTTGAAGTACGCAATGAACCGCATTACCGAGCCGACCATCGCCGCCTGCGGGTCGTCGCCGCCGAACTCCGGGTCGGCGGCACCGAACACGCCTTGGGTGAGCTCGCGCATCAACGGCTCATCCTCTTCGGGCACGCCGTAGATCTCCATGATCACGTGCAGCGTGTACGGCTGGGCGATGTCCGCCGCGAAGTCACAGCTGTCACCCATCTCGCGCATCTTGGCGATGTACTGATTGGCGATCGCGTCGATACCTTCTTGCCGGCTGCCAACGGCCGCGGGCTTGAACCAGTCGTTGGTCACGGCGCGGTGGGTGCGGTGCTTCATGCCGTCGAGCTGCACGAGTGAGGCCGGTAGTGGCATGCCGCTCGCCTCGACCTCGGCCTGTTGGACGTCGGGGCCGAGTACGGAGAACGGCGTGTTCAACCAATGCGCGTGATCGCGCTCGACGGACTGGATGTCGGCGTGGCGGGTCAGCACCCAAAACGGCGAGAACCCCTCCAGTTCGACGGGCAGGATCGGCACGTCGCGTCGCAGGTCCGCGACGCGGGCGTGCCAGGTGTCCATGTCAGCCCACAACTTCGGCACGACGAACAGCGCGCCCGGGTTCTCCAGGTCGGCGGCAGTGAGAGGATCGAGCAACGTCATGCGTCAGACGTTAGGGCGCGCCGACCAACCTCCGACTTTTGGCGTGTGGCGCACCCACGTCGGAGCCTCACACGCCAAAAGTCGGAGGGAAAAGGCGGTGTCACACCCCGGGCGTAGCCTGGCTGGGTGGCTCAGGCCCTAAGCCGCTTCAGCGCTGCAACTCGTGCGTGGTTCGAGGGTGCGTTCGTCGCGCCCACGATCGCCCAGGAGGACGGGTGGGACGCGATCGCGGACGGCAAGCACGTGCTGCTGTCGGCGCCGACCGGGTCGGGTAAGACCCTCGCCGCCTTCCTGTGGGCGCTCGACAAGTTGGCCACCGCGCCGACGCCGACCGACGAGAAGCAGCGGTGCCGCGTCCTCTACGTGAGCCCGCTCAAGGCGCTCACCTACGACGTCGAGCGCAACCTGCGCGCCCCGCTCACCGGCATTGCGATTGAGTCAGAGCGTGCCGGCCTGCCCCTACCCGACATCCGGGTGGGGTCACGCACCGGTGATACGCCGGCCGACGAGCGCCGCGCGCTGGTGCGCCACCCACCCGACGTCCTCGTCACCACACCCGAGTCGCTCTACCTATTGCTGACGTCGCAGGCGCGCGCCGCGCTGGCCGGCGTCGACACCGTGATCGTCGACGAGATTCACGCGGTCGCCAGCACCAAGCGCGGCGCGCATCTCGCGCTCACGCTTGAACGCCTCGAACAGTTGGTCGTGGAGATGCGGGGCGAGGGCGCCACGTTCCAGCGCATCGGCCTGTCCGCCACTCAGCGTCCCCTCGAAGAGGTCGGCAAGTTTCTCGGCGGCTTGCAGGACGGGAAGTTCCGCCCGGTCACGATCGTGAACGCGGCCATGCCGAAAGAGTTCGACCTCGGCATCGTGGTGCCGGTCGAGGACATGGCGCAGCTGGGCAAGCCGGTGGTGAACGACGACGGCGACGTGATGATGAGCGGGCCCGCCGCGGGTTCGCCCGAGTCGCGCCACAGCATCTGGCCGGCGCTGCAACAGGAACTGCTCGACCTCATTCGCGCCCACAAGTCGACATTGATTTTCGTGAACAACCGCCGCCTGGCTGAACGGCTCGCCGCGGGCATCAACGAAATCGCCGAGGAAGATCTCGTGCGCGCCCACCACGGGTCGGTCGCGCGCGAACAGCGGCTCGAAATCGAAGACCAGTTGAAGGCGGGCACGCTGCCCGCGCTGGTGGCCACGTCCACGCTCGAACTCGGCATCGACATGGGTGCGATCGACCTCGTCGTGTGCGTCGAGTCGCCGCCGTCGGTGGCCTCGGGTCTGCAGCGCATCGGCCGCGCCGGGCACCAGGTCGGCGTGCCCAGCCGCGGCCGTATCTTCCCGAAGTACCGCGGCGACCTGCTCATGAGCGCGGTCACCGTCGCCGCGATGAAGGCGGGGCAGATCGAAACCACGCGGGTGCCGCGCAACCCGCTCGACGTGCTGTCCCAACAGATAGTGGCGATGGCCGTAGGTGCGATGCCCGCCGCCGTGCCGATCAGCGCGGTCAAGGCGATGGCGCGCAACACCTATCCCTTCCACGAGCTGACCGACGACGCGTTTGACGGCGTGCTCGACATGCTCAGTGGTCGCTACCCGTCCGACGAGTTCGCGGAGTTGAAGCCGCGCGTCACGTGGGACCGCGCCACGGACACGATCACCGCCCGCACCGGGGCGCGCATGCTCGCGGTGATCAGCGGCGGCACCATCCCCGATCGCGGCCTCTACGGCGTGTTCACACCGGACAACTCCCGCGTCGGCGAACTCGACGAAGAGATGGTGTTCGAGTGCCGCACCGGTGAAACCTTCCTGCTCGGCGCCACCAGCTGGCGCATCGAAGAAATCACGCGCGACAAGGTGATCGTCACACCGGCGCCGGGCGTGCCGGGCAAGATGCCGTTCTGGAAGGCCGACATCGCCGGGCGCCCCGTGGAGTTGGGCAAGCGCCTCGGCAAGTTCATCGCCGATCTCGACACCACCTCAAACGACACGCTGCGTGAAGACTGCGGCCTCGACGAGCGCGGCATCGTTAACCTGCGTCAGTACGTTGCCGACCAGCGCGAGGCGAGCGGCGGGCTCGTGCCGACCGACAAACAGATCGTGGTCGAACGCTTCCGTGACGAACTGGGCGACTGGCGCCTCTGCATCCTGTCGCCCTTCGGATCGCGCGTGCACGCACCGTGGGCCATGGCGATCGAGGCGCGGCTGCGCGACCAGTTCGAGATCGAAGCGCAGGTGATGTGGACCGACGACGGCATTGCACTGCGGGTGCCCGAGGCCGACGAACCGCCCCCGCTCGAGTGGATCCACATCGACCCCGACGAGATCGAAGATCTCGTGGTCGCTGAGCTCGGCCGTAGCGGAGTGTTCGCGGCGCGCTTCCGCGAGAACGCGGCGCGCGCGCTATTGCTGCCGCGCCGTCGCCCCGGGTCGCGCACGCCGTTGTGGCAGATGCGCCAGAAGAGCGCCAACCTGCTGGCCGTTGCGAGCAACTACGGCTCGTTCCCGATCCTGCTCGAGACGTATCGCGAGTGCCTGCGCGACGCGTTCGACGTGCCCGCGCTGCAAGAGATCCTGCGCGACATCCAGACCCGCAAGATCCGCGTGTCGCCGGTGGACACGCCGCTGCCGTCGCCGTTCGCGTCCGGCCTCGCCAACGCGTACGTGGCCTCGTTCCTCTACGACGGCGACGCGCCCATGGCCGAGCGCCGCGCCCAGGCCCTCACGCTGGACCGGCGCCTGCTCGCCGAGCTCGTCGGTAGCGAAGAGTTGCGCGAGCTGCTCGACGCGGACGCGCTCGCATCCCTTGAGGACGACCTGCAGTCGCTCGGCGAGAACCGCCGCGTCTCGACCCTCGACGCGGCCCACGACCTGCTGCGCCGCATCGGCGACCTGTCCCGCGACGAACTCGAACTGCGTACGAGCGAGCCTGGGCTCAACCTGGCGGAGCAGCTGCTCGACGCCCGCCGTGCCCTGCCGGTCCGCATCGCCGGTCAAGACCGTCTGATCGCGATCGAAGACGCGGGCCGCTACCGCGACGCGCTCGGTGTGTCGCTACCCGTAGGCGTGCCCGAAGCGTTCCTCGCGTACGCACCCGACGCGCTCCTGCAGCTGGTGCGGCGCTGGTCGCGCACGCACGGTCCGTTCCAACACGACGAACCGGCGGCGCGTTTCGGCGTGCCCGTGGAACTCGTCGACTCGGTGCTCGAGCAACTCGAACAAGCCGACCGCGTGGTGCGGGGTGAGTTCCGTCCCGGCGGTCAAGGCCTGGAGTTCTGCGACACGGAAGTGCTGCGTCAACTACGCAACCGCTCGCTCGCCGCGCTGCGCAAGCAAGTGGCCGCGGTCGACCAGGCCACGCTGGCGCGGTTCCTACCGCAATGGCAGGGCGTCGGTTCCACCACGCGCGGGCTCGACCGCGCCTACGAGGCGGTCGCGCAACTCCAAGGCGTCGCGATCCCGGCCTCGGTACTCGAACGCGACGTGCTCAGTAGCCGCGTCGCTGACTATTCACCCCGCCTGCTCGACGACCTGCTGGCCGCGGGCGAGGTCCTGTGGGTCGGCGCCGGTCCGCTCGGCGGCTCCGATGGCAAGGTGATGTTGTTCCGGCGCGACCAGGCCCCGCTGTTGCGCAACTTCCTGCCGACCAACATCGACAAGCCCGACGACAAGGAGCACGAACGCATCCGCGAGATGCTGCAGCGCCGCGGCGCGTGTTTCTTTACCGACCTGCGCGGCGAGAACGACAAGAAGTCCCTCGACGCTTTGTGGGACCTGGTCTGGGCCGGCGAGGTCACCAACGACACGTTCGCCCCGGTGCGCGCCCTCAGCGCGACCAAACGCGCCGGCACGGGGGGACGGGCGGGTGGTCGGCCGCGTCCCGGTCGGCTCGCGGCACTCGGGCCGCCTACGGCCGCGGGCCGCTGGTCGCTCACGCATCACGAAGACGACGAGCAGTCGGCCTCCAAAGAGCGCATCGCCACCGCGCTGGCCAGCGCACTGCTCGAGCGCTACGGCGTAGTCACCCGCGGCGTGGTGCGAGCCGAAGGCGTGGTCGGGGGTTTCAGCGCGGTGTACGCGGCGATGAAGGCGATGGAAGCAGGCGGCCGCATCCGGCGCGGCTACTTCGTCGAAGGGTTGGGCGGCGCGCAGTTCGCGTTGCCCGGCGCCGTCGAACGCCTGCGCAGCACTGCGTTGCAAAATGACGACGACCACGCGCCGTTCGTCGAGGTGCTGGCGGCCACCGATCCGGCCAACCCCTTTGGCAACGCGTTGGCGTGGCCGGTGAAGGGCCCGCAGCGCGCGGCGGGCGCATTCGTGGTGATCGTGGACGGCGAACCCGTCCTCTACTTAGAGAAGGGCGGGCGCAGCATCGTCGACCTCACCGCAGCCAACGAAGATGGCGAGCCTCGCGAGAACCGCGACGCGCAGCTCAAGCTTGGCGCCCACGCGCTTGCCAAACTCGTCGACGACGGCCGCTTCCGCCGCCTCGTCCTGGCGAAGTACCCCGACGAACTCGAACCGCACCTCGTCGACGCCGGCTTCACCGCCGCACCCAAAGGCATGACCAAGTACGGACCGGCCTAAGGCTCAATTCGAGCGGCACTTATGGCAAATCCGCGTCGTCAGGCGACGCGGATTCGCCATAAATGGCGGCACTCAGCTGACCGATCCGCACGCGCGTGGTGCCGCCGCTCGTGCATACCCACATCGCCTGACCATCGACTCGCTCCGCGAACAGCGGCGCGCCGCCAGGATGCTCGGGACATGTTGGAAACCCACGGCCGAAGAATTCGGTCGAGCGCTCGAGTGCCAGCTCCTGAAATAGGTCTGCCACTCGCGCGACGATCTCGTCAAGTGCGCTGCCGGGGTGGAACCAAACGCCCGCACCCCCCGGTTCGCCCTTCACGTGGCCGTAGGCGTGCACCTCCTCGTCGAAGCGCGGCACGAACAACGCAAGTTCGTCGGGGAGATCGTCGCCCTCGAATACCGCGCCCAAGATATCGACGCCCATGCTCACGCGCGCGTCGTGAAGGACGAGTTCGACCGCGCGCCGCAATCGCGTCACGTCGTCATCGGCCATAGCCGGCAAGGGTAAGACTCGGGCCGTGCCGAAGCAGAAACCACCGAACTGGGCGCATCACGTGCCGGATCCCGGCACGATGTGCGCCCAGTTCGGTGGTGGATCGGGTTTGCGTGCCTGAGGGCGACACGCTCGCACGCGCCGCTGAGACACTGCGGCAGTGGCTGGTGGGCCGCACGATCACGCGCGTGGACGCTCGAGACGTCGGCCTCAAGCACCGGGCGGAGCCACTCGTCGGACGCAACGTCGACGCCGTCGAAGCGCGTGCGAAACATCTGCTGATAACGGTCGGCGATCGAGTCATCCATTCGCACATGAAGATGACCGGCTCGTGGCACGTCTACGCGACGGGAGAGCGCTGGCGGAAGGGGCGCGCCGCGATGCGGCTCGTCATTGAAGCGGGAGACAGGACTGCGGTGTGTTTCAACGCGCCGGTGGTGCAGATCGTGAACGCGAAGGACATCGACGCGGTGCCAGGTCTTAACACGCTCGGCCCCGACATCCTCGTGAACATCGACGCGCTCGAAGGGGCGAAGCGGTTGCGCGCGCTGTCCGCTACGACACCGGTTGGCGATGCGCTGCTCGACCAGACGGCGGTGTCGGGGCTCGGCAACATCTGGCGCTGCGAAGCGTTGTGGGCAGAGCGCGTGCACCCAGGAACGTGTGTCGAAGAGATTGACGACGACACACTCGCCGCTCTTGTACGCACAGGCGCCGCGCTCATGGGCGCCGCCGCGGATCGCAACGCCTCGCGCCCGCCACCGCAGGTGTACAAACGCAGTGGACAACCCTGCCGTCGCTGCGCCACTGCGATTGCCTCACAACGCATGGGGAAAGACAACCGAACCGCCTATTGGTGCCCTAGTTGTCAACGGGTGCCGAATAGTTCTAAAGATTCCGGGTATTAATGCCGATGTGTCGAACGTGACTCCGTTCCCGGCGCTGCATACCTCGGCCAACATCGAAGCCGACGATCACCTCGCCGCGGCCCGCGAACTCGCCGATCAAGCTGAGGCGTGGCTGGCCGAACTGGACGAGTTGCTGGGCGACGACACCGACAACGACGCTCGGTAGCCCTTTCCTAAATCGCTTCGCCGTAGTGTTCGACGCGTGCTGATTCATCTCGCGCGCACCGAGGGTGTCGGCGTGTCCTACGTCGCCTCACCAACCGACACCGGCGCGCGTTTCGACTGGCGCGTGGTCAACAACGCTGCCGAGCCGATGCGCATTCGCTCGGTGCGACTTGTGTTCGCGTTGCACGGCTTCACCGGCGCGCCGCGGATGTTCCGTCACGGCTACCAGTCGTGGTCGGCGTCAGACGTCGCGACCTTCGGCGTGGATCGCGACCCGTCGAGCCTCGCGGACAATCCGTACTTCCAAGGCGCGCACCATGCCGATAACCGCACCGTCACCAACGAGTTCGAGTTGCGCTCGGAGTGGTTCACGGTGATCGCCGATGAAAGTGACGACCGGCTGTTCGCCGGCTTCATGGGTTCGGGCAACCACGACGGCACGTTCCGACTGACCCACGGCATCGAAGGCGACACTGAACTGCACGCCGAAGCATTCCTCGGCGACTTCGAACTGCCGGCGCGCTCGACGCTTGTACTCGACCCGGTCATGCTCGAAGCGGGCACCGACGTCGTAGCGATGCTCGACCGGTGGGCCGCCACGGTGGGCGAAGAAGCGCAGGCCCGCGTCGACGCGCCGTACCAAGTCGGCTGGTGCTCGTGGTACCACTACTTCGACGACATCACCGAAGACGCGTTCCGCGCCAACCTCGCGCTCGCACCCGAGTTTCCCTTCGAGGTTTTTCAACTCGACGACGGCTACCAGGCGGCGATCGGGGACTGGCTCGACACGAACGACAAGTTCCCGAGCGGCCTCGCCGCGATCGCCAGCGACATCGCGGCCGCCGGCTTCCGTCCCGGCATTTGGATCGCGCCGTTCCTGGTGGCGCCGGACTCGCGCGTGGCCACCGAGCACCCGGAGTGGCTGGCCAAGTTCCAGTCCCCGCGCGGCAACGTGCGCACGCTGCGGGCCTGGTGGAACCCGATTTGGTCCGACGTCGAGAACGGGTCGATGTACGCGCTCGACACCTCGAACCCCGAGGTGCTCGCCCACCTCGAGCACATCGCGCGGCGCCTCGTCGAGATGGGCTTCACGTACTTGAAGCTCGACTTCACGTTCGCGCCCTCCTTCGACGGCATATGGCACGACACGTCGATGACCGCCGCGCAACGCGTGCGCGCCGGCTTCAACGCCATCCGCCGCGGCGCGGGCGACGCTGCATTCCTGCTCGGCTGCGGCGCGCCGCTGTCCCACATTGTGGGCGTGGTCGACGGCAACCGCATCGGGCCCGACGTCGCGCCGTTGTGGGAACCCGACGCCTCACGCGAGGCGATTCCCGGCTACCTGCGCACGCAGCCCAGCACCAAATTCGCCGACGACGCCACGCGCTACCGCGCCTTCATGCACCGCCGGTTCTGGTTGAACGACCCGGACTGCCTCATGCTGCGAACCGAGGAGACCGAACTCTCCGCGGAGGACGCGGCGCGGTGGGCGCGCACCGTCGCCGAGTCGGGAGGAATGGCGCTGGTGTCCGACGACCTCGCCTTGCTCGACGCGAACGCCAAGGCGCTACTGCGCGAAACGATCGCGACCGGACGGGCGAGCGACGAGGCAACGAAAGCGGGACGCGGCCCGCTCGTGTCGCCCCTGTTCTAAGCGGCGGTGGTGGTAGTGAGGCGACGCTCGGAGTGCGGCGACGTCTGCTCGAAGCGGCGAACCAGCGCGTTCGCCTGAGCTTCTACGGCACGGCGTTCCGCGCACACGGCCGCCGCGTTGCGTACGGCGCCCGCGTTGCCCAGACGCAAGAGCCATGAGGTGAGGATGGGCATGAGGCGAACTGTAAGGGTGTCGGGTGTCATCCAATTGAAGGCGATATAGCAATTGCGTCACCACTGTCTGAACATCCGATGACGACCGGCGCGTGGTTCGGCCCGGTGCCGGCCCCTAGTTTGGGGCGGCCATGCACATCGAAGTCTCCGAAGCCGCGGTTGTCGACGACGATCTCGTCGCCGCGTTCGCCCGCCTCATCCCGCAACTGTCCTCGTCGAACCCACCGCCCGACGCAGCCGCGTTGCAGGCGATTGTTGACGCACGCGACACCTTCCTTTTGCTGGCGCGCGACGCCGACAACGACGGATACATCGTCGGTTCACTTACGCTCATCACGTTCCGCATTCCGACCGGGCTTCGGGCTTGGATCGAAGACGTCGTTGTTGACGGCGACACGCGCCGCAGCGGCGCCGGCCGTGCGCTCACGCTGGCCGCGCTCGACAAGGCGCGCGATCTCGGCGTGACGACGGTCGACCTCACGTCGCGACCGTCGCGCGAAGCCGCAAACGCGATGTACGTAAAGCTTGGATTCGAGTTGCGGCAATCCAACCTCTACCGCTTTGACGTAGGAACTGCGTGATCCGTAACGAACGCCTGGCTCGCAGAGACAGCTAAGGCATGCATCGGCGGGGTTATCTCATCGCAGCGGTCGGCCTTGTGGTCGTGGCCGCCTTGGCCGTCTTCGTGGCGAGCAGCACCAGTCCGAGCAAGATCGCGGGCGTCAGCAACGTCAATTCGACCGCGGACCTGCCGATCCTCGGAAAAGGCCCGCAGCCGTCCCTCGCTCTCGGCAAGGGCTGGCTGAACACGAAGCCGCTCAAGGACGCCGACATCAAGGGGAAGGTCGTCGTCTACGACTTCTGGACCTACAGCTGCATCAACTGCGTACGCACGCTGCCCTACATCGAGTCGTGGTATCAGCGCTACGCGAAGGACGGCCTCGTGGTGGTCGGCGTGCACTCGCCCGAGTTCGAATTCGAAAAGAAGCACAGCAACATTGCGGCCGCCGCGAAGAAACTCGGCGTGACCTATCCGGTTGTCTACGACGACGACATGGACATCTGGAACGCCTTCAACAATCAGTACTGGCCCGCGAAGTACGTCACCGACCGGCAAGGCAACATTCGCTTCGAGCACTTCGGCGAGGGCGAATACAGCCAGACCGAACAGATCATCCGCGTGTTGCTCGGCGTCGACAAGAAATCGCCCAAGGCGGCCGACCCGAAGAAGCCCGAGTCAAAGCTGACCGCCGCGATCACCCCCGAGACCTACCTCGGCAGCAAGCGCGGCTCGACCGAGTCACCCCAGGACTTGAAGCCCGGCACGCAGTCGTTCACGCTGCCCAAGAACCTCACGCACAACAGTTTCGGCCTCGAGGGGAATTGGCTCGTCGCCGACGAGTCTCTCGAATCGACCGACGCCGACGCGAACCTCGACCTTCGCTATCAAGCGGGCGAGGTGAACCTGGTGATGGACCGCAGCGCGCCGGACGCGACGAACGCTGTGATCACGCTCGACGGCAAGCCCGTCCCCGCGGACGCGCGCGGGTCGTCGATCGTGGAGTCAGACGGCCAGACCATCGTGCGCGTCGACGCCGCCGACCTGTACCACCTCATCCAGAACGGACCGCCCGGCGACCACACACTGCGCGTGCACCCCGCCGGCGCCGGCGTACAGGTCTTCGCGTTCACGTTCGGTAGCTAGGCGTGCTGCGCGACCTGATTGCGCTCTTCGGCGCCGGCGTTGCGTCGTTTCTCGCCCCATGCGTGGTGCCGTTGCTGCCGGCCTATATCGGCATGGTGCTCGGCACGTCGGCCGAGGAGGCGAACCCCGGCAAGGCGGTCGGGGCGACCGCCCTGTTCGTGTTGGGGTTCACACTCGTGTTCTCCGGCCTCGGTGTAGCCGCCGGAATTCTCGGTTCGTCGCTCGACCACATCCACACCGGGCTCGAACGCGGCGGTGGCGTGATCGTCGCGATCATGGGTCTCGTGTTGCTCGGCGTCGTGAAGGGCCGCGCCGTGCAAGAGCGACGCGCGATCCTCACCGTCCCGAAGTCGCTCGGCGCGCTGCGTCCCGTCGTGCTCGGCGTGGCATTCGGCGCCGCGTGGACGCCGTGCGTCGGTCCGCTGCTGGGCGCCGCGCTCGTGGTGGCGGCCAGTTCCGGCGATCCGGTGCGCGGCGGTACGTTGCTCGGCGCGTACGCACTCGGCATCGGCGTGCCTTTCTTGCTCGCATCGCTCGGCCTCGCGTCGTCGCCCGGTTTCAACAACTTCCTCCGCCGCATCTCCAACCCGCTGCAGCGCGTGGCCGGCGCATTGCTGCTGGTGCTCGGCGTCTTGCTGGTGACGGGTTGGTATGACCACCTGACCAGTTACCTGGCCCGCTTCACCCCCGCGGTAGGTGGACTGTAAGTATCTGAGAGATGCAGGCCCGTCGGCACCCCTCGGTTCGCGTGGCGCGGGCGCTGCATCCAGGGGCGTGGTGGCTATGGGCGCTCGGGATGGCTACCGCCGCGAGCCGCACCACGAATCCTCTGCTGCTGGCATTGATCGTGGTTGTGGTGGCGCAAGTCGTAGCGGCGCGCCGCGGCGACGCGCCCTGGGCTCGCGGGTTCAAGACGTATCTCGTCCTCGGCCTGATCGTGATCGGTGTACGCGTCGCCTTCCGCGTCCTGCTGGACGGCCAGTACGGAGCCCACACGTTGTTGACGTTGCCGCAGCTGCCGTTGCCGCGGTTTGTGCACGGCATTCGCATCGGCGGACCGGTGTCGGCCGAGGGCGTGCTCGGCGCCGCGTACGACGGGCTGCGTCTTGCCACGCTGTTGATCTGCGTCGGCGCCGCCAACGTCCTCGCTGACCCGAAGCGCTTGCTGAAGGCGGTGCCGTCCGCACTCCACGAGGCTGGCGTCGCCGTCACGGTTGCCTTGACCGTCGCGCCGCAGCTCGTCGAGAGCGGCCAACGCGTGCGCCGCGCCCGCCGCCTTCGGGGCGAGTCCTCGCGCCGTTTCGCGTTGGTGCGCACCGTGCTGTTGCCTGTGCTCATGGACGCGCTCGACCGATCGCTGCTGCTCGCGGCCGCGATGGACGGGCGCGGCTACGGGCACACGGCGCAGCGTCGAACGGTCGCGCCGCGCCACGACGGCCGCGCTGATGCTGGGCGGCCTCGGCGGAATCTGTTGCGGCGTTTACGGGCTACTCGACGGAACGGCGCCCCGCGCGCTCGGCGTGCCGATGCTGCTCGGAGGCGCGGCGTTGGCGTGGACCGGGCTGGTGGTGGGCGGCCGCCGCGTGCGGCGCACGCGCTACCGGCCCGACCCGTGGCGCGCCCCCGAGTGGACCGTGGCCGCGACCGGCGTAGCCGTGGCCGCGATCTTCGTGATCACCAGCAGCGTCGACGCGTCGGGGTTGATCCCGTCGCTGCAGCCGCTGCAGTGGCCCGCCTTGCCGTTGGTGCCCGCGCTCGCGGTCGCTCTCGGTTTGCTGCCCGCGTGGCTGGCGCCGCCGGTGCAGCGCGTTGCCGCGGTGACTCGGTCCGCCCCCGTGACGGTGGGCGCGACGTGATCCGCTTCGACCACGTCACGTTCACCTACGCCGACGCCCCGGCGGCGACGCTGAGCGACGTTGACCTCACCATCGACGCCGGCGAACTCTGCCTCGTGATCGGCCCAACCGGTGCCGGCAAGTCCACGCTGCTCGGCTTGATAAACGGACTCGTGCCGCATTTCACCGGCGGTCATGTGTCAGGCCGCATCGCGGTGGACGGGCGCGACACGCGTCACTTCAAACCACGCGACTTGGCCGATCTCGTCGGCGTCGTCGGTCAAGACCCGCTGGCCGGCTTCGTGACCGACACGGTGGAAGAAGAACTGGCCTACGCGATGGAACAGCTAGCGGTCGAGCCGTCGGTCATGCGCAAGCGCGTCGAAGAGACCCTCGACCTGCTCGGTATCGCCGAGTTGCGGCACCGGCCGATGCGCACCCTGTCGGGTGGCCAGCAACAGCGCGTTGCGATCGGCTCTGTGCTCACGGCGCACCCGCGCGTGCTCGTGCTCGACGAACCGACCTCCGCCCTCGACCCAACCGCGGCCGAAGAAGTGCTCGCGGCGATCACCCGCCTCGTGCACGATCTCGGCGTCACGGTCGTAGTGGCCGAGCACCGCATGGAACGCGTGGTGCAGTACGCCGACCGCGTCATCGAGCTGCCGGGCGACGGCACCGCGCGAATTGGCGCGCCGGCAGAGATCCTTGCGACCAGCGCTATCGCGCCACCGATCGTCCATCTCGGCCGCCTCGCCGGCTGGCGCCCGCTGCCACTGTCGGTCCGCGACGCCCGCCGCGTCGCCGACCCTCTCCGCACCCGCCTTTCTGTGCGCCCCCAACCGGCCGACGGCCGGTTGGCGGTGCACAGTTCGTCAGCGAGCGTGCTGACGGCAAGCGGGGTGGTGGTCACGTATGGCGACACCGTGGCGGTGCGGGAGGTCGACGTCGCATTGCACGCGGGACGGGTGGTCGCGCTCATGGGTCGCAACGGGTCAGGCAAGTCGTCGCTGTTGTGGGCCATCCAAGGGTCGGGGCCGCGCGCGGCGGGCGCCGTGCGTGTCGGCGGCAAAGACCCGAAGCACCTCGCCGCGTCCGAGGCGCGCTCCCTCGTCGGGCTCGTGCCCCAAACTCCCGTGGACCTGTTGTACCTGGACTCTGTGGCGGCCGAGTGCGCGCAAGCTGACAACGAGAGCGCGGCCGTTGCCGGCACCTGCCGCAAGCTGCTCGACCGGCTTGTGCCCGACGTGCCCGACGACCACCACCCCCGCGACCTCAGCGAGGGCCAGCGGCTCGCGCTAGTGCTGGCGATCCAACTGACGGCGTCGCCGCAGGTGGTGCTGCTCGACGAGCCGACCCGCGGCCTCGACTACAACGCGAAGGACCGGCTGCGCGACATCGTGCGTGAACTCGCGAACGAAGGGCATGCGATCGTGATCGCTACCCACGACGTCGAGTTCGTGGCCGGCGCCGCCGACGAGGTGATCGTGATGGCCGAAGGTGAGATCGTGGCCGTGGGCGCGACGGCTGACGTGGTGTCGTCGTCGCCAGGCTTCGCGCCGCAGGTGTCGAAGGTCCTCAGCCCCGCCGTGTATCTCACTGTCGACGAAGTAGCCGAGGCGTTGACCGAATGAGCGCCCGCCCCGCGGTGGTGCGTATCGGATTGCGTCCGGCGGTCGCGATCGCGATGGCGTCGCTGGCCGGCCTCGCCATGTTCGTGTGGCCATTGCTGTGGCACTCCAGCGGCGGCGGCGCCCACCGGGTCGACGCCCCCTTCATCTTCATCCTGATCATGCCGGCACTCGTCGCCGTAGTGATCGCCGAGTTGAGCGAGGGCGGCATGGACGCCAAGACCCTTGCCATGCTCGGCGTGCTCTCCGCGCTCGGCGCCGCGCTGCGCCCCATGGGCGCCGGCACCGCAGGCGTTGAGACCGTGTTCTTCCTGCTGGTCCTGGCGGGTCGCGTCTACGGCGCCGGGTTCGGCTTCGTGCTCGGCGCCACCACGATGTTCGCGTCGTCGTTGCTCACCGGCGGCGTCGGCCCGTGGCTGCCGTTTCAGATGCTCGGCGCCGCGTGGGTCGGGATGGGCGCGGGGTTGTTGCCGCGGGCGACAGGCAAAGCCGAGATCGCACTGCTGGCCGCGTACGGAGCAGTCGGCAGCTACGTCTTCGGCTTCCTACTGAACCTTTTCTTCTGGCCATTCGCGACCGGCGCGACCGGTTCGCTCAGCTTCGTGCCCGGCGCGGCGATGGTCACCAACCTGCATCGATTCCTCTTGTATTGCCTCGCCACGTCGACCTGGGGATGGGACACGGGACGGGCGCTCACGACCGTTCTCGCGATCGTGCTCGTCGGTCCCGCGCTGCTCGTGGCGATGCGGCGCGCGTCGCGCAAAGCCGCGTTTGACGCCCCGATTTCGTTCGAAATTGCCGGAGTAAGGTGAGGCCCGTGGCTGAGTCGATCACTGTTACTGACAACCGCACTGGCGAGCAGTACGAACTACCGATCGTCAATGGCGGTGTGAGTTCGGCTGACTGGGGCAAGGCGATTCCCGACGTGTTCTTCTACGACCCGGGCTTCATGCGGACCGCGGCGTGTGAGAGCGCGATCACCGAACTCGACGGCGACGCCGGCATCCTGCGGTACCGCGGCTACCCGATCGAACAGCTGGCGGAGAAGTCGACGTTCCTCGAGGTCGCGTACCTGCTGCTGAACAGCGAGTTGCCAACCGCGGAGCAGCTGACCGCGTGGACGCACGACATCACGCATCACACCTACATCCACGAGAACATGCGCAAGCGATTCATGGAGGGCTTCCACTACGACGCCCATCCGATGGGCATGTTCGTGTCGGCCGTCGCCGCGATGTCCACCTTCTATCCGAAGGCGAAAGAGATCGACCGCAAGAGCTCGCGTGACAAGCAGATCACGCGCCTCATAGCCAAGATGCCCACGCTCGCGGCGTGCTGTCACCGGTTCTCCGTCGGCATGCCGTTCGTCTATCCCGACAACAACCTCAGCTTCGCCGCGAACTTTTTGAACATGATGTTCAGTCCGGACGAGAAGTATCCGTACCAGGACCCGATCATCGCCAAGGCGCTCGACGTGCTGTTCATCCTGCACGCCGATCACGAGCAGAACTGCGGCACCACCGCGATGCGCGTAACCGGCTCAGCCCATGCCGATCCGTACATCGCGTGCGCCTCGGCCGCCGCCGCTCTTTACGGCCCCCGCCACGGCGGCGCCAACGAGCAAGTCATCCGCATGCTCACCGATATCGGATCCGTCGAGAACGTGCCCGCCTTCGTGAAGTCGGTGAAGGAAGGCTCCGGCGGCCGCCTGCAGGGCTTCGGCCACCGCGTGTACAAGAACTTCGACCCGCGTTCGACGATCATCAAGAAGACGGCCGAGGAAGTGTTCGCCGTTACCGGGAAGAACCCGCTGCTCGACATCGCGTTGAAGCTCGAAGAGACCGCGCTGGCCGACGAATACTTCACGAGCCGCAAGCTCTATCCCGAACGTCGACTTCTACTCGGGTCTCATTTACCAGGCGATGGGCTTCCCGATAGACATCTTCACGGTGCTGTTCGCCATCCCGCGCACCGTTGGTTGGTTGACGCACTGGGAAGAGATGCTCGAGCAGGACTCGAAGATCGCGCGGCCCCGCCAGCTCTACATCGGTTCCGAACCGCGGGACTACGTCGACATCAGTTCTCGCTAAGGAACGCCCCTCGCCGTTAGGCTGAATGCCCACTAGATCACTGTGGGGGTTTTTGTGCAGTTCAGACGTGGGATCCTGAAGGTCGCGGCTACGGCCGCGGTGTTAGTTGTCGTAATGCTCGGCGCCGCCAGTTCCGCGTTCGCGGCCACCGGCGACGCCGCGCTTGATCGTGATCATGCGGGCCGCAACGGCGACGTCACGATCACGGCCGGTGGGTTCAAACCGAGCACTCCGGTCGAGCTCTACCAGACCCGCGCGATAGGCGACAACGACCTGCAATTCGGCTCGACGAAGACCGCCGATGCGAGCGGCAACATCAGCGCCACATTCCGGTCATCGCTCACGGCTGGTCCGTACCGCATTCGCCTGGTTGGGCTCGACCCATCCGGCGCCCCCCGCAAGACGTCCGCGATTCTCACGGTGCTCAGCAACTGCGAGAACCAAACCTGCGCCTCGTTGCCCCGGACTGGTGGCGTCCCGTTGATGTGGTGGGGGCTCGGCGCGCTGGGCGTTGGTGTCGTGGCCGTGCGTCTCGGCAAACGCGTACCGGTGGGCAAGTACTCGTTGCTTGCCGTCGTAGTAATCGGCGCGGTAGTGGCCGGCACCACGGCGCTGCCAAAGGCCTACGCCGCCGCGACCGCCACGATCAACGGTCACGTGCAAGACAAGGACACCGACGCTGCGCTGTCCGACATCTGCGTGCACGCGGTGGCCGGCACGAATTTCGCCTCGGCGCGGACGAATGCCCAGGGCGACTACACCCTTAGCAATCTCGAACCCGGCACGTACACCCTGAGCTACTTGGACTGCCGCTCGCTCGACACGTACTTCGGCGCGGCGAACACAGGTACTGCGGTCGCGGACGGCGCGACCGTGACGGCCGCACCAATGGAGCTCACACAGGGCGCCAACGTCCAAGGCATCGTCACCGACGCCACCTCTGGCGCGGGCGTCGACCTCGTGTGCATCCGTCTCGCCGCGGCCGCGGCACCGAACGACTTCTCCACGTGCCAGTTCGGCACGACACAGAGCGGCGTGTTCTTCCCCGATCCGATTGTTCCGGGCACGTACGGGTTTGCGTTCCAGGACCTCGCGGGTGACCACGCGATCCGTTATCTCGGCAACGCCAACGACTCGGCCACTGACACGACCCTCACCGTCGCGAAGGGTGGGCTTTCCAGCCCGATCAATATGGCGCTGCCTGCCGGTGCCACGGTCACAGGAACCGTCGTCGACGACGGCACCAGCCAACCGCCCGCAGACGAACTGTGTGTCGTGGACATCAGCCACGACGTCGCCACCCTCGCTTCCTCGTTCGTCGGCGACGACGGCAAGTTCGAGATATTCCAGGTCGCGCCCGGTGACCACAAGTTCCGCTTCGGCAAGTGCGAGTTCTCGGGAACCGAGGACACGCAGTACGTCACTCAGTACTACTCGCAGAAGGCCACGATCGCGGCGGCCGACCCGGTCACGCTGACCGCGGCCCAGCAGAAGGGCGGCGTAGACGCCCGCGTGTCGAAGACCGGCGTGCCCACAAGCACCACGCCGCCCGGTAACGCCACGACGACAACGACCACGCTGGCGTCGACGACCACGACGAGCGCGGCAGGCGGCGGCGCGACGACCACCAGCACCACGACCGTGACGCGCCGCACTTCGACGGGCACCGCCAGCAGCAGCGCGTCGACGGCGCCAGTCGGTGGATCCGTCACCGTGAGCGGCTCAGGCTTCCAGCCCGGCTCCACCGTTCAAGCGGCGCTCTTCTCGACCCCCAAGATCGTCGGGTCGGCCACCGCGAACGCGGCGGGGTCTGTGTCCATCTCGTTCGTGGTGCCCGCGGGAACCGACGTCGGAACGCACGAGATTCAGTTGCAGGGCGTTAACGCGTCGGGTGGATCGCACGTGCTCAGTGCCACGCTGGTCGTACGGGCGGGCACGCTGAGCCGAACCGGTTCGGACGCCTCGACGCTGCTGCTGTACGCGTTGGCAATGCTGGTGCTCGGCGTCTCGCTGTTCACCCTCACGTACCGACGCCGCGTCGGGTCACACTTCGCAGGCTGATCCGAACGCCCTCCGTCGTTGTCGCCGCGTTCCTCGCGGCGGCGACGCCGCTCATCGTTGATCCTGGCGGTCATCACAAGTTCGTCGCGCTGCGCTTCGCGGTGATCGCGGTCGTGGCGTTGGCCGCGGTCGCAATCGCCCAGCGCCAATCCGACGCCGGGTTGCCGCGGGGCGTCGTCATGGCGGTGGGTGCCGTGATTGTGGCTGCCGGCCTGGCCACGGTCGCGAGCAATGACGTCGTGCTGTCGCTGCTGGGCGACACGACTCGCATGGAAGGTTTTGCCACGGCGGTACTGCTTTCGGGCGCACTAGTAGTGGGCGCGGCGGCCGGTGTCGCGGGGTGGCGGACGATTACGAATGCGCTCCTGGTCGGCGCCGCGCTCGTGACCGCCGTGGGTCTGGCGCAGATGATCGGCGTCGGCTCCCACACCGGTCGGCCTACGTCGACGCTCGGCAACGCCGCCTTCCTCGGGGCGTTTCTGTGTCTTGTCATTCCGGTTGCGGTTGGTCGGGCCGCCGGCGATCGGGCGGCGCGCCGGTGGGCGATGCCGCTGGTAGTCGCGAGCGGCGTGCTGCTCGTCGGCACCGAGAGCCGTGGCGCGTGGGTCGGTGCGCTTGTGGGCGCGTTCATCGCGTTGTGGTCTTGGGTGCAAGGCCGGCGGAGGATTTTCCTCGGTGCGGCCTTCGTGACTGTCGGTGCGCTCGCCCTCGCGTTCGCGCCGAGCCATGGCGACGCCGGTGCCCCCGACACGGCGCACGGTCGACTCGACTCGTGGGCAATCAGCGCCCGCGCTATAGCCGACCGACCGTTGCTCGGGTGGGGCCCTGATCAAATGCGGGTTGCCTTCGGCCGCAAGCTCGACGAGGCCTTCGTACGCAACTACGGGCTGCGCCAAATCCCCGACCGCGCCCACAATCGGTTCCTCGACGTAGCCGCATCGTCGGGCGCGCTCGGTCTCGGCGCGGACCTCGCATTGATTCTCATTGCGGGGATCGCGATCACGCGGGCCACGCGATCCATTGACGACGCCGCCGAGCGCATTTGCGTGACCGGTATCGGCGCCGGCCTGGTGGCCTGGCTGGTGCAAGGGCAGTTTCTCTTCGACACGTTCGATCTTGGAGCGCTCGCATGGCTGCTGGCCGGCTCCCTGCTCGCCGCCGCGCCCGCAGCTCGCTCCGTACGCGTGCGCGACCTCGCACGGTGGCTCGTGGTTCCTGTCGCCGGCGTGGCGTGGATAGGTGCCTTGAACCTCGTGGCCGACAGGCAGGTGCAAAGCGCGAGCGGTCGACGGCCCGCCGCGGCAGCCGCGCGCTTGGTCGACGCGATGCAAACGCGCCCGCGTGCACTCGACGCCCACCTGCTCGCCGCGGCAGTGGCGCGGTCGTCGCGCGACCCGGTGCTGCTCGCCGCGGTCCATGAACGCCTACAGGACTGGGCCGACGACGATGTCGCGCTGTCCGACGCGCAGGTGCTCGAGGCACTCGGCACCCTCACCCGTGATCAGGGTCGGCTGGATGAGGCCGGGCGCATCCTCCGGCGACTCGTGGGCCTGCGCCCACATGACGCCCGGGTCCGTGACGCGCTCGCGCGCGTCGAGCGCGTCAAGCTTTCGCCGTGAGCGTTTGTGTGGTTGTCGCCGACGATGATGGCGCCCGCGCCGCGAGCCACGCGTTACGCGATGCCGGGTGGGGCGGGGTGCACTTCGAGGGCGCGTCCGCGGCGGCCGCGGTGCGCATGACCCGCAAGGGGCGCGCCACGATCCTGAACGCATCACGCCTCGATGGGCCCGACGTCGATGGGGCCCTGGTGGAACTCGGCGCCGACGGTTTCGACTGGCGGGTCGCGGAAGACCCAGGGGCGTTGCCCCGCGCGTAACAGCGTCCTGTTAACCCGAAACCGGAACGGGTGACACCTGCGGGTAGCCGATCGGCAGCATCAGGGTGCCGCCGGTTGTCCGGTAGAGCACGGCCCACTGGTGGTAGCCGCGGAAGGCGCGCTCGTCGGACGTCATGCGATCCGCATACGCCCGTACGGCCTGCACGTAGTTGGTCGAGTGGTTGTAGCGGAAGATCGCGTCGTCGAGCCGCTCGGGCGCGCCGTTCGCTTTCAAGTAGTTGGCCGCTCCCGCGATGGCATCGTGGTTCGAGTTGATGTCGCCGCCTTGGCCGTACGCGGCCCAGGTCGACGGCAGGAACTGCATCGGACCTTGCGCGCCCGCAGACGACACACCGCGGATCCGCCCGAACCGCGTCTCGACCAAGTGGATCGAGGCCAGGACTTGCCACGGCACGCCGGTCTTGGCGGCCGCTTCCTTGTAATAGCCGAGCAACTCGTCTGCCGGCGCCGGCGCCACGATCACCCACGCCGCGGGCGGCGCGTCGTTGGGTTTGGACTGCCCGGTCAGCGCGATGAGATGACGGGCGGCGGCCACGTTGTACGCCAGCGCTTGGCGCGTTGGGAAGTCCGGAATTTTGGCCGACACCGCGTTTTCTGCCCCGACGTCTTTCCCGGCGAGTTTGCGGTAGCCGATTTGTAACGCCACGGCGGCGTTCGAAAGTTCCTCGGGGCTCGTGGTCGGCTCGAGCGTGGCGGCTTCGGCCGCGATGATGTCGGTCGCCGCGGCTTGCGGGTCGTCGGAGGTGGTGTTTGCGAACGTGCGCGGCGCGGGCGCCGTCGTCGTAGTTGTGGGCGGGACCGTCGTGGTTATGACGCGGCGGGGGATCGACGCCGCGCGCGGTCGGTCGTTGGTGGCGCAGCCGGCGAGGCACGCCGCCAGCGCGAGCGCGCAAACGACGATCGGAAGGCGATGTTGGGTCATGCGCGGGTCAACTTGTAGACCGGGCCGTCGAGCGACAACACCCACAACTCGCCGTTCGCGTCCTCGCCGAAGCTTGACGGCGACCCGACCGCCACACCGAGGTCGCGCATCGACGCGCCCGACCCGCCGAGCAATCGACCCTTGCAGTAGTCGGCGAACACGTAGGTGCCGGCCAGGCCGCGAATAACCGACCCGCGGTAGACGTAGCCACCCGTGATCGAACAGTTGCCGCCGTCGTGCGACAGCTCGAATTGCGGCTCGACCGCACCCGCCGGCGCCGCTCCGCCCTGGTATGCGTGTTTCGCCTCCCGCTTGTTCCAGCCGAAGTTCGCGCCCTTCTGCGCGGCCGCGACGTGGTCCACCTCCTCGTACGCGTTCTGGCCGACGTCGGCAATCCACTGTTCACCGTTGGCGCGATCGAAGCTGAAGCGCCACGGGTTACGCAGGCCGTAGTGCCAGATCTCGCCGCGCTTGCCGCCCTGTCCGGCGAAGGGATTGTCGTTTGGCACGGTGTAGGCCTGCGTGCCGCTGGCGCTCGGGTTGATGCGCAGGATCTTGCCCAGCAGCGTGTTGAGGTTTTGTCCGTTGCCCTGCGGGTCGCCGCCGCTGCCCCCGTCGCCGAGCCCGATGTACAGCAAGTGGTCGGGGCCGAAGATCACTTCGCCGCCGTTGTGGTTGGCGTAAGGCTGGTCGACGGACAGCACCACGCGCTCGGAACCCTTCGCCGCCACGCCGTTGGTTATCGGGTATTCGACGACGCGCGTGTCGCCGTCCGTGTTCGTGTAGTCGACGTAGAGCTTGGAACCGTCCGGAGCAAAGGCGATGCCGAGCAGGCCCTGCTCGTTGCCCGTCGACACTTTCTCGTGGATGTCGAGGATGGTCGCGGCCACGGTGGCGCTGGCCGAGCCCACCGTGAGGCGCTTCACCCGGCCGCCCTTTTCTGCGACGTAGATGGCGTCGTCGTTCGCGCGCGTCGCGAACGCGATCGGAGCCGACAGCGACGCCATCTGGGTGAGCGCCACACGGTCGGTGACGCTTGCGGGCGCCCCGGTCGTGCTCGTGGCGGGCTTGACCGCGGGGACCGTCGATGACGCGGTTGTTGCTGTGGTTGGAGTTGTGACCGCGGTAGTGGATGTCGTGGTCGTGGACGTGGACGTGCGCGTCGTTTTCGTGGCGCGCACATCGTTGTCCTTGTCGCCCGAGGAACAGGCGGCCATCACTACGAGCAGCAAGGCGGTGACGGTTCTCAGCGGTTGATTACGCGTACCAAACCCTCCTGCACGACGGACACGGCCAGTTTCCCATCCGTCGTGAAGATTTTTCCTTCAGCCAGCCCGCGCGCCCCTGACGCCGAGGGGCTCACCTGGTCGTACAAGAGCCACTCGTCGGCGCGAAAGGGACGGTGGAACCACATGGCGTGGTCGAGCGAGGCACCCATGATGTTGCCGTCCTCCCACTTCAAGCGGTGGGCGCTGAAGATGGAGTCGAGCAGCGTCATGTCCGACGCGTATGTCAACACGCAGACGTGCAGGAGCGGATCGTCGGGCAGCTTGCCGTCCGCTCGGAACCAGAGTTGCTGCGTTGTCGCCGTCGCCTCAAGCGGTGTGACGAAGCGCAGGTCTATCGGCCGAGGGCGCGAGTACCACTCGCCCATCTGTTCGGCGTAGGGCGCCATGCGGGTGCGGAAGTCGGGCAGGCTTTCGGCGTTGGGGACGTCAGCCGGTATCGGCAACGCGTGGTCGAGGCCCTCTTCCTCGATCTGGAACGACGCGCTCAGCGTGAAAATGGCGCGGCCGTGCTGGATCGCGTTCACGCGGCGAGTGGTGAAGCTCTTACCGTCGCGGATGCGGTCGACCTCGTAGATGATCGGGGTCGTCGGATCGCCCGGACGCAGGAAGTAGGCGTGCAGGGAATGCACGTGGCGTTCGGGCTCACCCGGGCGCACCGCCTCTTGCACCGTGCGGCCAGCCGCGACCAACGCCTGGCCCGCGACCTGCCCGCCGAAGACGCGCTGGCGATTCTCGTCGGGGCTTTGGCCTCGGAAAATGTTGACCTCGATGCGTTCGAGGTCGAGCAGGTCAATGAGATCGTCGAGCGCCGGCTGATCCATCCCGCAATACTCGCAGACGATGACAAATCCCTTTCCAGACCGATTCATTTGGGGGACGGCGACCGCCGCGCACCAAGTTGAAGGCGGGAACTACAACAACGACTGGTGGGCCTGGGAGCACAACCCGGAGTCGGGGTGTGTCGAACCGTCGGGGGACGCGTGCAATCACTGGGCGCTGTACGAGCAGGACATCGACCTGCTCAAGAGCTTCGGGTTCAACGCCTACCGGTTCTCGGTCGAGTGGAGCCGCATCGAACCCGAACGCGGCGAGTGGAGCCACGCCGCGGTCGACCACTACCGCAACGTGCTCGAGGCGTGCCACGCCCGCGATGTGATGCCGATCGTGACGTACCACCACTTCACCAACCCGCGCTGGGTGGCGCACCTCGGCGGGTGGGAAGAACCCGACACCGCCGATCGCTTCGCGGACTTCTGTGGCCGGCTCACCGATCAAGTGGGCGACCTGATCGGCACGGCCTGCACGCTTAACGAGCCGAACATCGTCGCGATGATCGGCTACCTGTGGGGCGCGTTCCCGCCCGGCCGTCGCGACCCGGCGCTGCGCCGCGCCGTCAACGACATCTTCATCGACGCCCATCACAAGTCGGCCAAGGCGATCAAGGCGAGCAAAGGAAACTTTCCCGTCGGCATGTGTGTGGCGATGAGCGACTACCAAGCCGTCGACGGCGGCGAACCGCGGCGCGATCGCATCCGCAAGAACATGCAGGACGTGTTCCTCGAGGCGGCACGGGGCGACGACTTTGTCGGCGTGCAGTGCTACTCGCGCGACCGCGTCGGCCCCGACGGCATCATCCCGACCGAGGAGGGGGTGCCGCTGACCCAGATGAACTACGAGGTCTGGCCCGAGGCGTTGGAAGCGACCATCCGCCGGGCCACCGAAGTCACCGACGGCACGCCCGTCCTCGTCACCGAGAACGGCATCGGCATCGAGGACGATGCGATCCGTATCGACTACGTGAAGCGTGCGCTCAAAGGCGTGCAGAACTGTCTCGCCGACGGCATCGACGTGCGCGGCTACACGTACTGGTCGCTCATGGACAACTTCGAGTGGGCGCTCGGTTACGGCCCGAAGTTCGGTCTGATCGCAGTCGACCGCACCACGTTCGAGCGCACACCGAAGCCGTCAGCGACGTGGCTCGGCGCGATCGCCCAGGCGAACGCCTTTTAGTAGTAAGTGACCTTGTAAAGCGCCACTGCGCCGATGCCTTTGAGGTCGCGGTCGCCGATCGGCTCGAACACGAAGCCCTTGCCGATCGCGAGTTCGCGCACCACGTTCGACACGAGGATCTCGCCCGCGCCGCCCTCGGCGCAGATGCGTGCTGTGGTCGACACCACGAGGCCGTGCAAGTCGTCGTCGTCGGAGACGGGCTCACCGGCATTGATGCCGATGCGCACGGGGAGTTCGCCAAAGCCGTTCTGCATGTCGATCGCGCAGCCGACGGCCTGGGAGACCGACGGGAACTCCGCCATTACGCCGTCGCCCATGCTCTTGACGAGGCGACCGCCGCGGGCGTCGAGCGCGTCCTTGCTGATCGCGTGGAAGGCCCGGTTCAGTTCGTGCGCGTCGAGGTCGCCGAGTCGGGAGGTTGTCTGCGTGGACTCCACGATGTCGCTGAACAGGATCACCGTCGGCCGCACGCTCTTGCGCGGGAAGTAACCGTCAATGAGCGGCACGCCCAGGAAGTCACCCATCGCTCGCAGCGCCTCGGACGCGTTGTCGTCCCACGGGTTGGTCTCCTTGCCTTCTTGCACGGAGAAAATTGCGTCGGGCACGAGCGCGGCCACCTTCCGGCCGAGTTCCACCGGGATGGCGCGGCTGTCCCGCCGATGGGTCACTAACGCGGGCGCGTCCAGTTCGAGCAGATCCTTCGACACGTCGAGCTTGAACGACAGCTCGTACAGCGCACTGGCGACGTCCGCGTTGATTGAATTGCGCGCGAATTGCATCCGGCGATCGGTGTCGCCGGGGTCGGATCCGTCGGGGTGCGTGTAGTAGCCGAGCATCGTCGAGGCCATGCCGGGCTGGCTCTGCAGCAGCTTCACGGTGGACAGGACCGACGCCCGCATTTCGGCGGTGCCGAGCTCTTCACCTTTGGCGTAGACGCTGTCGAGGACGACGCGTTCGACCGCCTCCGGATTTTGTGACGCGAACCGGGCCAGAATCGCGCCGCCGTAACACGTGGCCAGAAACGGGGCGGAGTCGAGTCTCACCGACTCGAGCACTGCGAACACGTCGAGCGCAAGGTCGTCGAGCGAGAGTCGGCCGATCACGTTGCGTTCCGACAGGCCGTTGCCGCGCATGTCGAAACGGATCACGGTGAAGTGCCGACCCAGTGCCTCCATGAACAACCGGTAGTCGGGGAACATCCACTGCAGGTCGAGGTGGCTGATCCATCCCCGCACGTATACAAGCGGGGGGCCGTCGCCGTGCACCGAGTACGCGATCGACACCTCGTCCTCGGTCAAGGCGAATCGGATAGGTGGCGGCACCCCATAAGCGTAGATAGCTACGGTTCGTCCTATGCCGCTTATGCAACATGCAACCAGCCTGATGAACTTCGCGTTCAGCCCGGATGGCCTCGACGGATTCGACGATGACTCGATCGCCGCCTTTGACCCGTGCGCCGGGCTCCCGCTGCACGAGGCGCTTCAGCGCATCCCGCACATCAACCTGCCCGACCCCGTGATCCAGTTCGTCGGCCAGTGGCCGTCGGCATTGCAGCGCGCCGTGCAGGCAGTTGTCTGGGAAAACTTCAATCGCGAGGAGCGCGTGCCGATCACATTCGCATGGACTCCCGCGTACGACTACTCGATCACGATCTACGACGTGCACGACACGGCGACGACGCGCGGCGGGATAACCGTGCTGTTCACGAGCAGGTATCCGGACGACGAGCATCCGCTGAATCGCTCCGCGGGCAGCTGACTTCGGAGTCACCGCTCCCGCCCCGTACGATGGGGCGTATGGCCACGACGATCGCCGACCTGCGCGCGCGGGCCAAGACGCCCGGCGGTGTCAAGGCGATCAAGTACACGCTCGTGTCGGTGATCTCGGTCATCGTCACCCAGATCGCGCTGGTGGTTCTCTACGGCTTGCTGCACTGGACCGCGCGCTCGTCGAACATCCTCGCCGTCACGATCGGTGGTGTGCCGAGCTACTGGCTGAACCGCCAGTGGGTTTGGAAGAAGAGCGGGCGCAGTCATCTCTGGAAGGAGACGGTGCCGTTCTGGGCACTGAACTTCTTCGGGCTCGCGCTGTCGACGTGGGCGGCGGACTTCGGCGGTTCGTACGGCGAGTCCCATTTCGATTCGCATCTCGTGCAAACCGCGTGCGTGGCCGTGGGCTCTATCGGAGCGTTCGGGCTGTTGTGGGTCGGCAAGTTCTTGATCTTCAACAAGCTGATGTTCGGTATCGAACACCACCGTGCCGCTGACGTCTGATCTCGCCGCGGTCGCCGCTCGGACGAAAGGCTTCATGCCAGTCGACGAGGGCGACGCGCTGCACGACGCCGGAGTCGTGGCCGCGGCCTCGGGTCTCGGCCCGCTGGTCGAAATCGGTTCCTACTGCGGCAAGTCCGCGATCTATCTCGGCGCCGCCGCGCGCGCCGGCGACACGGTGTTGTTCTCCGTCGACCACCATCGCGGGTCCGAAGAAAACCAAAGCGGGTGGGACCACCACGACACCGACGTCGTCGACCCGGCGACGGGCCGCATGGACACGCTGCCGTTCTTCCGCCGCACGCTGGTCGAGGCTGACCTCGAGGGTTCGGTGATCCCGATCGTCGGCGATTCGCCCACCGTGGCGCGTTGGTTCGACACTTCGATCTCGCTCCTCTTCATCGACGGCGGCCACGGCTCCGAACCGGCGTGGGCCGACTACCGCAACTGGACCCCCAAGATCGCCGCCGGCGGCTGGCTCGCCATCCACGACGTCTTCCCGAACCCCGAAGACGGCGGCCGCCCGCCCTACGAGCTCTACCGCCACGCCGTGGACAACGACGGCTTCACCGAAGTAACCGCCCAAGGCAGCTTGAGAATTCTTCAGCGGAGCTAGCCACCGAAGACGCAACGCCGCAGGATCCCGCTTTGCGGGTCCGGAGGCTCGCGAAACGTGGCGGGGTTGAAGCTCGCCGAGCAACCGAAGGTTGCGAGGCGAAGGGTTTAGTGCTTGCGGGCGGCGTCGCCGCTGGGGACTACCGCGTACTGCGGGAGATGCGTGTCGCAGACGAAGACGTCCCACGCGGGGACTCTTCCGCGAGTGCATCGTTGGCCAGGATCACCGCGGCGGCCGTGTAGACGGAACGTTCGTCGGCGGGGAAGTGGACGTTCTCGCGCAGGGCTAAGCCAGTCCAGTACGCGCCGTCTTCGTCACGCAGGGCGCGGGTCGAATCGAGCAGCCACATGGCCTTGTCGCGTTCGCCTACGGCGAGGTGCGCGAGCGAACACTCGGCGGTCTCCGACGCCGTAATCCACGGCTGATCCGACACACAGCGCACGCCGCGGCCGTCGCTGGTGAATTCGTCCCAGCGGCTCGCCAGCCGGGCCCGGCCCGCGGACCCCCGAGCGCGCCGCACAAGACGGGGTAGTACCAGTCCATCGCCCAGGGTTCCTTCGGTTCGAAGGCCGCTTCATTGTTGGCGACGGTGTAGGCGAGGCGGCCAGCTGCGAGTTCCCACTCGGGTCGTTCGTATCCGAGCGCGTGTGCGACGCCGATGGCGCAGCGCAACGAGAACGCGGCCGACGACGAACCGGTTAGCAGCGCGTATCGGTGCGGCGAGCCTTCGGGCTCGAGTGACCACAAGAGTTCGCCACCGGGCTCTTGCAGGCTGAGCGCGAACTCGACGGCGCTCTCGAGCATCGGGAACGACGCGCTGAGGAATGCGCTGTCGCGAAAGATGCGCCAGTGATGCCACAACCCCGTGGCGACGTACAACGACACGTTGGTGTCGCGCCGCGGGTCTTCGATCAGATCGCCGGCCGTGTAGTAGCTGCACCACGACCCGTCTTCGTGCTGCAGGCCGGCGAGCCAGTTGTATGCGGCGTCGGCCTGATCGCGGTAGCCGCCAATCCCGAGCGCCATCGCCGCCTCGACGTGGTTCCACGGGTCGGAGTGGCCGCCGGGGAACCACTCGATCATGCCGTTGTCGAGTTGGAGCGCGGCGATCGACTCGATCGTCTGCTTCTGCTCGCGTGCGGTCAGCATCAAGCGACGTCCTTGCGCGCGTACACAACCATGCTCTTGCCGATAAACGGCGCGGTCATCGCCTCCGCGACCCGCAACGGCAACGGGTTGTCGGTGATCTGCCACGTGAGCATCTGCTTGTAGGCCTTCACGAACGGGTTGTTCTCGTTCGACACGCCGACCGCGCACTTCAGCCACCAATACGGTGAGTGCAACCCGTGCGTGTGCGCGACTCCGGTGACGGTGAGGCCCGCGTCGCGAATGCGGCCTTCGAGCACGCCCCGGCGGTAGATGCGGATGTGGCCGCCCGGCTGGTTGTGGTACTCGTCGCTGAGCGCCCAGTTCACGAGCTCGGGACCCCAGCGAGGGACGGTGATCGCGATCGTGCCACCCGGCTTCAGGACGCGTGCAAGTTCAGCAATCGCGATCGTGTCCGGCGGGATGTGCTCGAGAATCTCACTGGCGATCACGCGGTCGAACGCGCCGTCGACGAACGGCAGCTTCAACGCGTTGGCAACCGTGGACGTGCCGCATCCGCGTTCGATCTCGCCCGACTCTTCCATCGCGTGCATCAGCCCTGCGGTGGTCTTCACTTCGACGTCGTCGGCGTCGAGTGCGACGACGCGCGCGCCGCGCCGCGCCGCCTCATAGGCGTGGCGGCCGGCGCCGCAACCCATGTCAAGAAGGCGGTCACCCTTCTTGACGCCTAGGCGGTCGTAATCAACGGTCAGCATTGTTTGCCAGGACCTCTCTGTATTCGCGCACGGTCCCCTCGGCGCAGGCCTTCCACGTGAACATGCTCTCGACCCGCTTGCGCCCGGCTTTTTCGAGCGAGCGCCGCAGCTTCGGGTCGTCGAGCACCTTGATGATCGCCGCCGCCAACGCGCCCGGGTCGTTCGGCGGCACCAGGATGCCGGTGGTGCCATCCGTGCCGACCACTTCGGGCAGCGCGCCGCCGGTGGTGGCGACTAACGCAGTGGAGCACGCCATCGCTTCGACCGCGGGCAACGAGAAGCCCTCGTAGAGCGACGGCACGACTGCGACCTCCGCCTCGTTGAACAACTCGACCATGCGGTCGTCGCTGATGCCCGTCGCAAAAGTGACGACGTCCTGCAACCCGAGTTCGGCCACCCGCGCCGCGACCTTCGAACCTGACCGCGGCTTGCCCACGATGGTGAGGCTCACCTCGCGCTCGGTTTTCACCTTGGCCACCGCTTCGAGCAGCGGCATCAACCCCTTGAGGGGGACGTCGGCCGACGCGGTGGTCATCAAGCGGCCCGGCACCTTCTTGATGTGGGGCAGGCGCCGGAAACGTTCATGGTCGACGCCGACGGCGACCACGCCCATCTTGTCGGCCGGCACGCCCATCTGCGCCGTGATGTCGCGCTTGGACGACGACGAGACCGTGATCAGGCGCGGCAGCTGCTTCGAGACGCGCTTTTGCATCCCCAAGAACGCGTACCACCGCCGGAGCGTCAGGTACTTCGTGGCGCTCGCGTGCGAAAGGTCGAGGTCGCGGTCAACCGTGATCGGATGGTGCAGCGTGGTCAGCAGCGGCCAACCGTCTTTCACCACACCGAGCAGACCCGAGCCGAGGCATTGGTTGTCATGAATGATGTCGAAGTCCCCGACACGGCCCTTCAGTACCTTGCGGATGCGGCGGCTCCAAGTGCGCGGCTCGGGAAAACCGCCGCTGGCCATGATCAAGAACTCTTCGACGTCGACGAGTGACTTGAATTCCCACGGCCACGGCACCCGGAACGGGTCAGGGTCGCGGTAGAGGTCGAGCGAGGGGACGGGGGTGAACTTCACGCCTTCGTCGAGCACCGGGTAGGGCGGCCCGCTGAATACCTCGACCTCGTGACCAAGATCAACGAGAGCTTTGGTGAGGTACCGGGTGTACACGCCCTGTCCGCCCGAATGCGGATTCCCGCGATAAATCAGGAACGCGATCCGAAGGGGCTCAGACATGAACCGGACAGGCTACTTGTTGCCCTTGACTGTCCGGTCAAGAACGGCCGCTGCGACCAGCACAAACAGCATCCACCCGATCATCGGTCGGTCGCCGTAGCGGTCGAACGGCGTCAAGCCCGATCGGCGCTGCAGCGTCGCCGTCGCGAGCGCTCGCACGCCAAGTTTCGACACCTTCGATGTATTTCCGTGCGCATCGACGAACGCGCTGTGCCCCGTCGGCGCAGCTTGCACGAGGTCGCGGCCGGTTTCGACCGCCCGCAACTGCGCGGCGCCGATCTCTTGCGCCGGCACCTGTCGGCCGTTGAACGACGACGCATTGGTGGGCACCAACAGCACCTCGCCGCCCGCGCGCACCGCCTCGCGGGCGCGGTCGGAGAAGAACACCTCGTAGGAGATCACCACGCCGAGTTCGACGTTGCGGGTGAGCAACAACCCCGGGCCGGTGCCGGGGAAGGCGTCGCGGGGAACAGCCGAGATGTCGCCCAGCTTCGACACGAGTCCCCGAGCCGGCACGTACTCGCCGAAAGGAACCCGGTGGACCTTGTCGTAGCGGTCCACGATCTTGCCGCTGCGGTCCCAGGCGACCGCGGCGTTGCGGAACCTGTCCTTGCGGAAGTCCTCGACCACGCCGGCGACGATCGTGGTGTTCAACTCTTTCGCGAGGGCGCCCATGTCGAGGCGGACCGGATCCTTCGTGATTGGCCCGGGGAGGTCGATCACGTCCTCGGGCCATAGGAGCAGGTCGACTGGACGGTTCAGTTTGTCGGTGGCCTTCAGTTGGTTGCCGTAGACGTCGGTGACGTCGTTGTCGACGGCGCGCAGGCCGCGCACGCCGCCGCCCTGCGCATACGCGACGCGGATCGGATGCGTCGCCCGCGGCGCTTTGACCAACAACGCGGCGGCGCCGGTCGCGAGCACGAGGGCCACCAGCGCCGCGGTGGCGGTGCGGCGCAGGCCGGGCGCCGTGACCCGCAGCCCGACGACGATCGCGCACACCGCCGAGCCGATGAACGCGGCCATGAACACGAGCGCGAAGTCACCGGCGACGCGCGCCCAGAGCAAGAGTGGCCCGTCCACCTGCCCCAGCGCCGCGCCGGCCATCGGTAGGCCGCCGAGCGGGAATCGGTAGCGGAACGCTTCACCGAGCATCACCACGGCGGGCAGGGCGACGAGCATCGGCCCCCGCGTGCGCGGCAACAGGATCACCGGGATCGTGCACAGCGCCGTCTCCAACAGCACCAACAACACGGCACCCGGCAGTGAGAACTCGACCATCCACGCGAGGCCAATCGCGAAGAACGCGAGGAAGAACACGAAGGCGCGGCGCAAGCGTTGTTTGGCGCCGACATCGAGCAGCAGACCGCCGAGGGCGGCGTAGCCGAGCGGGGCGAGCCACCAAAAGTGGAACGGCGGCAGGGCGAGCGCAGCAAGGACGCCACCCGCGGCTGCTAGCGGTACGGCGAAGCGACCCCTCACCGCGCCGTCCGCGCTGCTCGTGCCGCTTGGGCCGCCTTCCGAGCGCGCTCGCGCCGTTCGCCGATAGCGGTGGCCCGGCGCCCCGCGGCGAGGCGCGCCCCGGTAATCCGGAACGCGTCGCGGATCGGCTGCTCGACGTAGTCGTAAGAGAGCTTGGCCAGGATGCAGCTCATCGACAGCGTCCAGCCGAGCATGGCGAAGAACATCTGGTTCGTCGCGATAACGGCGGGCACTGGCGGACCACCCCACAGCCACAGCGCGAAGCCGATGACGAAGATGTGGAAGAGGTAGACGCCATAGCTGATCTCGCCGAGCCAATGGAGCGCGCGGTGCTCAAGCATGGCCGACAGCCAGGCGGGTCCGTTCACCACGCACAGCACCACCACGGCGAAGCAGGTGGCGATGCCGAGATTGCGCAGGTGATGCTCGCCGTGCGCCTCGGTGCCGTTCAAGGCGCGCATGCCGGTCCGCGTGATGAGCACCATGACCGTCACGGTCGCCGCGAGCAGCAGCCACGGCGCCCATTTGGCGAAGCGCTGCTTGACCTCGGCGGGCGTGCGCACATGGAGCACCGCGACGAGCATGCCCAGGGCAAAGTGCAACACGTAGGACGGGAACTGAATTGAGAGGTGGTCCATCACCTTGTCGTCGTGCACGTAGCGGGCCAACGCGACGCGCCAACCCACCGAGATCGCGAGGGCGAGTGACAAGCCCACGAGTGGGCGCTTCGCGAACGCCGATCCGATGAAGAAGAGCGTGGCGTAAAACAGCATCTCGTGCGACAGCGTCCAGACCTGCTGCACCCCGCCGAAGCCCAGCTCGCGGGACTGGCCTAAAAGCGGCGTCTGCAAGAAGAAAACGTGGGCGAGGCCGGTCGTCGAGAAGAAGGAGTTGTTCGACGGGAAGATGTGAACCCACGGACGAAACGCCACCGCGATGAAGAGCGCGAAGTAGTACGCCGGAGCGACGCGCCCAAGGCGGCGGATCGCATAGGCCTTGCCCGACCCCGGGCCGCCCCGCCGCACCATCGGCACGAACAGCACGAACCCGCTGAGCACAAAGAAGAGGTCGACCCCGAACAGCCCACCGCTGATGAACGGGCGGATGATCCAGTCATCGAGCGGCGGGAAACCGGTCAGCGTGTAGACGTGGAACGACAGGACCATGAGCGCGGCGATGCCGCGGAGTCCGTCGATGCCGCGTATGCGGTCTTGTTGACCAGGGCCCGCGGGCGAACTGGTAGCCGCCATTACCGCACGTAACGGGTCAGCCGCCGCACCGCGCGCCGTGCGATCGGGGCCGGCGGCGGTGGGGGCGTGATGACGCGCACGCCTTCGAGGGCGCGCAGCCGTTCGTTGATGAACTTCACCCGCGCCGCGGGACCGTGATGCATGGCGATGTCGCGGGCGGCGCGCTCGCCGCGCTTCGCGGCTTCGGCCGGGTGGTCGACGACCTCGCGCATGGCGGCTGCGGCCGCGGCGGTGTCGGGCTCGGCCCAGTGGGCGGCGGCCGGGTAGGGCGTCGCGTGCGGGCCCACCTCGACCAACTCGTAGGGAATAAGCCAGCTGTTCTCGGCGGTCATGTTCTCGAGGTTCCCCGAGTACCCCGTGGCGATCACCGGCTTGCCGATCGCCATGGCTTCGGCGGTCGTGAGACCAAAGCCCTCGGCTCGGTGCAACGACACGTACGCGTCGCACGCGTGAACCAGGCTGGCGTGCTCGGCGCGGCTCACCACACCGTCGCGTATCTCGATGTCGTCGCGGTGAGCTGCCGCGGCGCGCAGGCGTTCGAGCTGGGGCAGGTTGCGGTCTCCGTGGATGCTTTTGATCACCAGACGGGGGCCCTCGTTGGGCTCGAACGCGCGCGTGAACGCGTCGATGAGCGCGAACGGATTCTTGCGTTCGACCACGCTGTGGAACGAGAACGCGAACAGGAACACGAACGCGTCCGCAGGCAAGTTGAGCTCGGCGCGCGACAGGATCGGCGCGTCGAGGGGCACGACCGGAAGTGGGAACGTGAATACGGGCACGTCGACCGCGCCACGCACCGCTTCGGCTGAATGCTGGCTACCCATCCAGACCTCATCGACGTAGCGCGCCGCCGCGGCCATCGAGGCGGGGAACTCGTCGACCTCCCACATCCACAAACCGACCGTCGGCCGCCCGTCGAACAGTGTGCGGCCCGGCCCGTGGACAAAAGGCGTCAGTTCGTCGGCGTTGATGCACACGATGTTGACGTCGTGCGTCGCCTCGTTCGATTCGTGACCTCCGAACGGATCGCCTTGGCGGGCAACGGTCTGGACGTAGCCCACCAATTCGTGCGGGATACGTCCGGCTCGCAGCACCGACACCACGAGGCGAGCGCTTTCGCCCACGCCGCTCTCGGCCGCGAAATGGCCGACCACGTTCACGCCGAAGGGACGCGGCGATGGCAGACCTCGCTCGGCTCGGATCGACGCCAAGCTTTCGGGCGGCGGCGCGACCGCGTCGTCGTCGGGGATCAACTCGCTCGGCATGCCGGCGTCGGTCTGGCCGTACACGCGCGCCCACATCAACAAACCCTCAGGTTCGTCGAGGCGTGGGTACACGGACCTCAGGTCAGGACGGTCGCGCCATAGCGACGCGAGGTAGCGCGACACGCGCGGGGGACCGCCGATCGCCGGCGCTCGCAGCCACGCCACGAACGCGTCCCCGTCCAGAAACGGGTTGGGCGACTCCTCGCCACCGTCGCGGTAACAGTCGCGGCTGCGCCGATCGAGCACGAAACCGTTGGACGCGCGGCCGAAGCCGTAGTCCGACTGCCGGGCCGCGCCGTATCCGGCGGCTGCGAGTGCGGTGGCGTAGTCGGCCACCAGTGCCGCCAGCGCGGGCTGCTCGCTCAACAACACCCGCGGCAGATGGGCGACCCGGTTACTCAGCATGTGCGGGATGTCGGGGTCGAAGCCCGCGAAGTGAAAAACCTTCGCGGCAGCCACGTCGCGCTCATCGGCGTTCCAGAACCCCACGTTGTAGGCGGGGTCCCGCACGATCGCCGGATGCCACACCGCGGGCACCTGATCGACCCATGCCTCGTCGACGTCGCGCCGCTCCTTCCACCATGCGAGGAACGGTGCTGCCGCCCGCGTTATCGCGACCAGGCCAAGGTCGAAGACGCCCGAGCGGACGAGTTCGGCCTCGCTGGGCCGCAGTCCGTCCGGGGGGACAGGCGTTAGGCGGTGCGGAACCAAGGCAATGCCGTCGGCCGAAGTGTGCGCGGCGTCGGTCAGCCGGCGGAGCGAGCCCAGCACGAGCATGTCCGGATCGAGGTAGAGCGCGTCGTCGGCGCCGCGGTCCAGCAGTGCGTTGAGCAGCCATGGCTTGACCGCCGCCGCTAGCTCGGCGGGTTCGTAAAGAGCGGCCAGCCGGAGGAATTCATGCCGGTCCAGGTCCAGGTCACCCGGCGTTAGTACCTCGAAGGGCTCGTCGGCAGACCGAATTGTCCGTTCTGCGTCATCCAGCACCAAGGCGTAGATGCGCTCGCCGTCGTGCTGGGCCGCGTACGACTGCGCGAGGACGCGGCCGTTCGCCACGTTCTGGCAGGTGACAGCGGTACAAGTGGTCATCGGACCTCAAAGTAGTAATGTGGCTCGCCACGTTTCGTCACCGGAAGGGCTGCATCTTTGGCTCCAAATCCTGAGTTGGTCGCAGAGCAGCTCTATCTCGACCGGGTCTACCAACGGCTGGAACAACAACGGGAACGCGCCACAGCCCAACTCAGCGACGTGCTGATGCAGGGCGGTGTTACCCCGCAATCAGTAGTCGAGCGCGAAATGATGGCCGAGCAAGCCCAGATGCGCATGGGTCAGCTCGACGTGGGCCACCTCCCGATCTGCTTCGGCCGGATCGATCGCGACCAGTCGCCGTCCGAGCAAGGCCTGCCCGGCGAGATCTTCTACATCGGCCGCATGGGCGTGTGGGACGAGGACCAGGATCCGCTGGTTGTCGACTGGCGGGCGCCCGTCGCCGAACCGTTCTATCGAGCCACCGGTCGGCATCCGATGGGTTTGGCGCGTCGTCGCCACTTCGCCTGCACCGGCGCGCATATCGATGGCATGGAGGACGAGGTGTTCTCCGTCGACGCCCTCCCTGAGTCGTCCGACGTCGAGATGGTCGGGGCGGGGGCGTTGCTCGCTGCCCTCGAGCGCGACCGCACCGGCCGCATGCACGACATCGTCGCCACCGTCCAGCGCGAGCAGGACGAGATCATCCGCGGCTCGATGCACGGTGTGCTGGTCGTGCAGGGCGGCCCGGGCACGGGCAAAACCGCGGTCGCGCTGCATCGCGCCGCCTACCTGCTCTACACGCACCGCTTCCCGCTCGAGCGCCAAGGCGTGCTCGTGGTCGGCCCGAACCCCTTGTTCCTGCGCTACATCGACCAGGTGCTGCCGTCGTTGGGCGAGACCGGTGTCGGCCTCTTCACGGTGGACGGGCTGGTGCGCACGCTGCCCGACAGCCACGTCACCAACCGGGGCGCCGAGCCGAGCGCGGTCGCGCGGATCAAAGGCGACGAACGCATGATCAAGGTGATGCGCCAGGCGGTGAAGGACCGCGAGCGGCGCCTCGCCCGCGACGCGAAGATCCCGTTCGGCGCGTTCAACCTCACGCTGCACGTCGAGGAGTCAGCCGAGATCGTGAACCAGGTCAAGCGCCGGCCGGGCACGCACAACGCGCGGCGTCGTCAGGTCGAGCAGCTCGTTTACAAGCGCCTGCTGCATGCGCACGACCGCGCGCTGGAACAGCTCCGACCGACGCTGGACGACCAAGACCCGCTCGCTCGCCTAGCCGGCTTGGGTGACACCGAGGAAGATCGCGACCATGCCGAGTCGGTGCGGGAGGCGGCGGTCGCCGAGGAGAAAGAGCGTCGCGCCCGCCTGTCCCGCGTGCCGGAGTTGGTCGCCGCGATCGACCGCATGTGGCCGCTGATCTCGCCCGAAGAGTTACTGCACGACTTGTTGGGCGCGCCCGCGCTGGTGCGGCTCGCGGCGAAGGATGTGCTGACCGACGAGGAAGCCGACCTGCTGGTGCGGGCCCGCAGCACCACGTTCGAAGAGGTGCCGTGGACCTCGGCCGACCTCGCGCTCCTCGACGAACTGCGCATCTCGTTGGGCAAGGCCGTAGCCCGCGGTACCCACGCCGACGACGAGATCCGTCAGTACGGCCACGTCATCGTCGACGAAGCCCAAGACCTGTCGCCGATGCAGCTGCGGGTGCTCGCCCGGCGATCGTTGGGTTCGATGACGATCGTCGGCGACATCGCCCAGGCCAGCGGCCACTGGACGCCATCGTCGTGGGATCAGGTGTTGGCCCACCTTCCGTCGATCGGTCACGAGGCTCGTCTGGTCGAACTCACGGTCAACTACCGCACGCCGGGGGCGATCATGGACGTCGCCGCCGCGGTGTTGGCTGAAGCGGCGCCGGATCTGCATATGCCGCGCTCGGCCCGTCCGGGCGGCCAGCCGCCGCGGGTGATGACCACCGGCGACATCGCGGCTGCGGTGGTCGACGCGGTGCGCACCGAGCAGGCGCTCGGCGGAACGTTGGCGATCGTGTCGTCGCCGGCCGAAGAGCCGGCACTGGCCGCCGCGCTCGCCGCCGCCGGCATCGACGTCGGCCGCGACGAAGAAGGCCTGGAGCAGCCGGTCGCCTTGGTTCCGGTCGTGCTGGCCAAGGGCCTCGAGTTCGACTCGGTGATCGTGGTCGAGCCGACCGAGATCGTCACCGACGAGAAGTTCGGTCTGCGCGCGCTGTTCGTGGCACTCACCCGCGCCACCAAGCGCGTCACGATCGTCCACTCAAAAGACCTGCCGCCATCACTGGCGACAGGGTTATCTCTCCCGGGCGGGCACCCCGCAGGCCCGCCCTCCTCCGCAAACGTGGGGCCCCTCGCTTCGCTCGCCCCACGGCGGCCGTGACTGCTTACGAAAGCAGGCTCTGCAGGGTCTTGGTGCTGACCCGCTCGTTCGACGTTGAACGATTGGCGACGGCCTGGCGGTACGCGTTGCGGCGAGCCTCGGCCCGAACCGCGTTCGGGTGCGGCCGACGGGCCTTGCCGGTGTCTTCGACTTCTTCGTCGTCGCTCGGCGTGAGCAGGTCTTCTAGACCCACCTTCAGCAGGGCGAGGGCCTCGGTCCGCATCTGGGAGATACGGGACTCGGTGACGCCAATTTCCTCGGCAAGGGTCGCCATGGTCTTGTCCTCGAGGAACGAGCCGATGATCACCTGGCGCAGACGCTCTGGCAACGCTGCCACAGCATCGACCAGGTAACCGCGGCGCTCGTTCTCCTCAATGGCGAGTTCCGGGGTGAGATCGTCCGAGGCGATCGTCTCGCCGATGGTCATGCCGTCGGCGGTCATGCCGTCGAAGGTGAGCACCACGGCGCGGTTGACGTTGTCGGCAACCTCGATCACTTCACGGGGGTCCCACCCCAAGGCACCGGCGATTTCAACCGGCATGGGGGAGCGGCCCAAGACCGGCGTCAACTTCTCGGTGACATTTGCGACCTGGCGGGCGCGGGCACGCACTGAGCGGGTCGCCCAGTCCGCACGACGCAGCTCGTCCAGCAGCGCACCCTTGATGCGGGTATTGGCGTAACGGTCGAAGCGCACGCCGCGATCGGGGTCGAAGCCGCGGGCGGCGGCTGCGAGCGCCGTGAGGCCGGCGGACTCGAGATCGTCACGATTGACGTGGCGGGGAATGCGGGTAGCGAGCTGCGAAACTGCGTAGCCGACAAGATTAATGTGCTCACGGATGAGACGCTCTTCGGCACGCAGCGGGCGGGTTTGGCGGTTCACGGGCATGCATGCATCCTCCGGATTTCCGGCCCCACGCACCATCCGTCTATTGGGTCATTTTTGGGATCTGAATGACTAGGCGTTGAGTAGTCCTGTCGAGGCGGTTGGGTAGGTTTTGTTTGTGAGCAACAGCCCGGCAACTCCTTCCCCCGCCCCCGAGGTAACGACTGACGAGTTGGCCGCAGCGTTGGATTCGGGTGCGTATGTCCTGGATGTGCGGCGCGATGAGGAGTTCGCGGAGAAACACGTTCCTGGCGTTGTGCTCATTCCGATGGACCAGCTGGGCGCTCGTGTCGACGAACTCCCGACCGATCGCGAGGTATGGGTGATCTGCGCGGTGGGCGGGCGCTCGCTCAAAGCGGCGACGGCGCTGCGCGGCGCCGGGATCGACGCAGTGTCGGTCGCGGGCGGCACGAACAAGTGGGTCGAAGAAGGTCGCCCGTTCGACACCGGGTCGTGACCTCGATCGTGGTTGCCGCCGGCGGGACCGGCGGCCACATCTACCCCGGCCTGGCGACCGCCGACGCCGTACGCGCGCTGGACCCGTCCGCCGAGGTCACGTTCATCGGCACGCCCCGGGGCCTGGAGCAACGGCTCATCCCGCCCGCGGGGTACCCGTTGGAACTGGTCGACATGGTGCCGTGGCGCGGGGCGCGACGCTCCGCCGGCTTCGGCGTCGCGGTAATGCGGGCGTCGCGGCAGTCGGGCGCGGTGCTGCGTCGCTTGCAGGCCGACGCCGTGGTCGCAATGGGCGGCTACCCGTCGCTGCCGACGGTGTTGGCGGCTCGGCGCCGCGGGATTCCGGTGGTGATTCACGAATCGGGCGCCACGGGGGGACGGGCCAACCGATTGGCGGCGCGGTTCACGCCGAACGTCGCGCTGTCGTTCGCGTCCGCCGCCGCGTCATTCCCGGGCCGTATCCCGCGGGTGGTCGGTATGCCGCTGTCGGCCGAGATTGCCTCGTTCGATCGCGCCGCGCTGCGCCCGTCGGCGCGGGCGGAGTACGCGGTGGCCGACGGGCAGATGATGGTGTTGATCAACGGCGGCTCGCAGGGCTCGGTCACGTTGAACGCGTTGGCCGTCGGCCTCGGTGAGCGATGGAAGCACCGCGACGACGTCCGCGTCGTGATCAAGACCGGGCGCGACAACTTCGACGGCGTGGTCGCCGCGCTCGCTGCGAACAGGGGCGACTCGGTGGTGACACCGGTCGTGTACCTCGACCGCATGATCACCGCGTATGCGGCCGCGGACGTGGCCGTGTGCCGGGCCGGAGCGGGCACTGTCGCCGAGTTGGCGACCTGCGGGTTGCCGTCGATCCTCGTTCCCTATCCGTTCTCGCTCGACGACGACCAAGGCCACAACGCGAAGGTGCTTGTGGACGCGGGCGCAGCCGCGCTGATGCGCGATCCCGACGCCACCGCCGACGTCGTGGGTCCCACGCTCGAGTCGTGGTTCGCGGACCCGTCGGTTCTTGCGAACATGGCAGGCGCCGCGAGCGGTGCGGGCCACGCGCATGCGGCCACGACGCTCGCGCAATGGGTGCTCGACCTCGCCGCCTAGCGTTGTCACCGAGATGGCCGTCCCCCGCAACTTTCTCCTGAAGCCGACTGACACGCTCGAGGCGGCGATGCTGCGCGTCAGCGCGAACGGTGAAGGGTTCGCGGCGGTGGTCGACGAGGACCGTCGATTGCTCGGAACGTTCTGCGACATGGACGGGCGCTACGCGATGTTGCGCGGCGTGCCCTTCGACGAATCGGTCGAGAACGTGATGATGAAGAAGGCCGCGAAGCTCTCGCGGCTGCCGGGCGAACTCGTGCTCGACAAGGGAGTTGTGGTCGACGTCGTTCGCATAGACCGACCGCCCATCGACGGCGTCGTGATGGCCGGCGGCAAAGGCACGCGGTTGCGGTCGATGACGGGCAACGTCCCCAAGCCGTTGCTGAGCCTGGGCAGCAGCACGATTCTCGAGCGGATCATGGGCAACATGGCCGCGGCGGGCGTCGAGCACTCGTGGGTCTCGGTCAACTACAAGGCCGCGATGTTCGAACGCAAGATCCGCGACGGCTCGCTGGTCGGCATGGGGGTGGACTTTCTGCGCGAAGAGTCGCCACTCGGCAACGCGGGCGCCCTGTCGTTGCTGCCAGCAAAAGGTCCGAACGCGGTGTTCATTACCAACGCCGACCTGATCACCGGCCTCGATTACGGCCGCCTGTTCGATTTTCACCGTTGTCACGGCGGGCCGATCACGATGGCCGCCGCCAACTTCACCACGCACGTGAAGTACGGCGTGGTGCGCACCACCAAGGCAGGGCTACTCGAAGGCATGGACGAGAAGCCCGAGCTGAACTTCCTTTGCAACGCGGGCATGTACGTCGTGAGCCGCGAAGTGCTGAAACTCGTGCCGAAAAAGAAGTTCTTTCAGATGCCCGAGTTGCTGGACGCGGTGCAGCGACGCGGCGAGGACGTGCACGTGTTCCCGATGTACGAGAAATGGGTCGACGCCGGCTCGCCTGAGGAGTTCCAGCAAGTGCTGATCGAGTTCGCCACGGGAGTCGAGTCATGAGTCAGTGGGGCGGCGTGCCCGTCCTCGTCACCGGCGGCGAAGGATTCATCGGCTCGCACCTGGTCGAGATGCTCGTCGCCGCGGGCGCCGACGTGCGGGTGTTGTCGTATTACACGTCGTTTGGGCGCGCCGGTTGGTTGGATCAGAGCGACGTGCGCGCGTCGGTCGAGGTAATGCCGGGCGACGTGCGCGACGCCGGACGAGTGCAAGAAGCGGTTGACGGGCGCGACGTCGTGTTCCATCTCGCCGCGCTCATCGGCATCCCGTACTCCTACGTCGCGCCGGAGAGCTACATCCAGACCAACGTGCAGGGTTCGTTCAACGTGGCCGACGCCTGCCGCCGCGCCGGCGTGTCGCGGCTCGTGCACACGTCCACCTCCGAGACGTACGGCACCGCGCAGTTCGTGCCCATCACGGAAGAGCACCCGCTGCAACCGCAGTCGCCGTACTCGGCGTCGAAGATCGGTGGCGACATGATGGCGCTGTCGTTGCACCACGCGTTCGAACTGCCGGTCGCGGTCGCCCGACCGTTCAACACCTACGGACCGCGCCAGTCCACGCGGGCCGTGATCCCGACGATCCTGTCGCAGCTCATCGGCGGCGCGTCCGAAGTGAAGCTGGGCTCGCTCACGCCGACGCGCGACTTCAACTACGCGACCGATACCGCCGCCGGGATGATGGCGATCGCTTCGTGTGACGCCTGTGTCGGCACGGTCACCAACATCGGATCGGGCCAAGAGATCTCGGTGGGGGACTTGGCCCGGCTCTTGATCGAGGCCGTCGGCGCCGACGCCCGCGTCGTGGTCGACGAATCGCGCGTCCGCCCCGAAGGCTCCGAGGTCGACCGCCTGCTCGCCGACAACACCCGCATCACGTCGCTCACCGGCTGGTCTCCCCAAGTCAGCCTCCGCGACGGCCTCTCCAAGACCGCCGACTGGATCCGCGCCCACCTCTCCGACCTAGAAACCGGCACCTACTCCGTCTAATCCAGCGCGGGCCGAGGCCGGAACCCCTGAACTGGGCGCATCTCATGCCGGAATCCGGCACGAGCCACAACCAGTTCGCCGGGTTGGGCGGCGAACGGGCCACTTCTGGTCAACTCGCGTCGCCCAGCGGCGCGACTCGTCCAGAAGTGCGCGATCAGGACGGCGGCAGGTCGTGCTTCTTTCGCCGGTTGATCTGGTCGAGTTGATGTTGCAGTTCTTCGAGTTCCCGTCGCGAGGCGACGACGCGTTCGTGCGAGGTCGGCTCTTTAGGCACGTCACTCGGCTTTGGTTGCGCTTCTGAGCGCGACGCCCCCCACACGTTGAGATCGGCGGACGGCGCCACCACGGGTACAAACGACGCCCATTCGCCGAACAGTGATCGAAGTTCGTCAGCGTCACCCGGTCTATTTCCGATCCACTGGCGACGAGCGAACTTCACCGCTCGCGCCGGGAGCGGATACGGATCACCTTTGACGCAGATATGGAGGACCGGCGGAGCGAGCCACATCAGTCTCATTGCGGACAGATGCGGGCCGAGTGGCACGAGCAGTCCACCGGCTAACAGCGTGTGATCGATCCGACGTGGTCCCAGGGGATCGGGTCCTTTTTGTTGATGCTGACTCCGGTCTCGTCGAACCGGGCCCGGTGCCAGAGCCGACGGATTTCAACCGGTTCCGTCGACGACTTTGCGGGACTCGGCGGCGGTCCAGCTGAAGACGCCTTTGGACATCGTTGAGGCTTCGACCGCGACGCGCCGGGTGAACACCTCGGCCCGGGCGCCGTGGGCGACCTTGGAGGACGGGTCGGCGTCTACCGCCATTTGCGCGAGCTGGCCGGCCAGACGCAGCGATTCGTCGTCGCCCGCCGCCGCCAGTGCCAAAGCGCGCGCGGCCACCGCATCAACGCCGCCCGCCAAGGCAGCGACCTCACCTGCGAACGCCGACGCCGCAGCCGGCTTCAGGTGGGACGGGTCGCCGTCCCACCAACCGCCATAGAGACGCCAGATGTTGCGCACAACAAACTCGGGCTCGTCGTAGACCGGCCGCAGGTACGGACGCTCGAGCAAATGAGACGGCGCGCGCACCGTGTGCACGATGTCGTCGAGGGACGCGCCCGTGTTCATCATCCGAAGTGTCTCGTCGTGCAGATAGTCCAAGAGTTCGGCGGACTCCGAAAGCGCCTGACGGACGCGCTCGGCGCCCGCGATCGGCACGCCGTGGCCGGGCAGCAACAACTCGGCGCCCTTCGACGCCATCGCCCGCAACGCGCTGGCCCAGTCCCGCGCGAACCGCTGCACCTTCTGCGGGTTGCCGGCGTTGGGCGACGCCCAGATAAAGAAGTCGCCACACGCGAGCACCTTGCGGGACGGGCAGTACACCCACGTGGCGTCGTCGGTCTCGCCGCGGCCGTGGAACAGCTCGAAGGTTTCGCCGCCGACGTGCAGCACCATGGCGTCGTCGTACGTGACGTCCGGGTAGCGATAGTCGGTCGGCCACCGCAGGTTCGGCGCCTGAAACTGCCGCTGGTTGATCACGCCGTTGTAACCGGCGGTGGCGCGGTAGCGATCGAAGCGCGCCGGCAGGGCTTCGTGTGCGACGACTTGGGGCGAGCGCCACCCCATCGCCTTCGCCTCCTCTTCGTAAATGGGTACGCCGAAGCAGTGATCGATGTGGCCGTGCGTGAAGACCGCGGTGTGCAGGCCCTGGCCCGTCCACGTGCGAATCGTCTCGTGGACCGTGGCGGCCAGGAAGGACGAACCGGTGTCGACCAACACCATGCCGTCGTCGGTGGCGAACGCGGCGACGTTCGCGAACGACGGCACGAAACCCGTGCGCGGTGCGACCTCTTCTATGCCGCGCATGATCGAGAACGGATGGTGGTCCTTCACCGACAGGGCGCCGGTCCACAGTTTGTCGGCCAGATCGAGGATCGAGTCTTCGCTCACATAGGCAACGTACGCCTCGCGTCGGGTAGACCGGCAGCGATGGAAACACTCCGCACCCCCGACGAACGCTTCGCGAACCTGCCCGGCTTCAACTTCGAGCCGCACTACACCGAAGTGCCCGATGGCGACGGGGGGACGCTGCGCATTCACCACGTCGAGGAAGGCGACGGCCCGACGGTGCTCTTGATGCACGGAGAGCCCACGTGGGCATTCCTCTATCGGCACATGATCCCGGTGTTGGTGGAAGGGGGGTGTCGCGCCGTCGCGCCCGACCTGGTCGGTTTCGGTCGGTCGGACAAACCCACCGAGCGGGACAACTACACCTACGAGCGTCACGTCGAGTGGATGTCCGCGTGGCTTGAAGCGAATGATCTCAACGACATCACCCTCGTGTGTCAGGACTGGGGCGGCCTCGTCGGCCTGCGGCTAGCCGCGAAGTATCCCGACCGCTTCGCCCGCCTCGTCGTCGCCAACACGGGCATGCCGACGGGCGACCAAGCGCCGACCGAGGCGTTCCTTAACTGGCAGAACTTCAGCCAGACCACCCCGGTGTTCCCGGTCGGGATGATCATCAACGGTGGCACGGTCACCGACCTCCCCGAGGACGTCGTCGCCGCGTACGACGCGCCGTTCCCCGACGAGGAGTACAAGGCCGGCGCCCGCCAGTTCCCCAAGCTCGTGCCGACCTCACCCGACGACCCGTCGAGCCAAGCCAACCGCGACGCGTGGAAGGTGCTGGAGGCGTTCGACAAGCCAGTGCTCACCGCGTTCTCCGACAGCGACCCGATTACCAAGGGTGGCTTCCGCGTGTTCCAGGAGCGCGTGAAGGGTGCGCAGGGTCAACCGCACACGACGATCGTCGGCGGCGGCCACTTCCTTCAGGAAGATGAAGGCCCGCAGTTCGCCAACGTCGTGCTCGACCTCATCCGCGCGACCTCCTAGGCCCGATGGCGCAACTTCCCTCGCTGCCCAAGCTGCCGTCCTACAACGAGTTGCGTGAGCGCCTCGACGACCTCGGCTTCGGCTTCGGCCTCGCGAACCAAGTCGGCTTCTTTTCGATCGACGGCGCCCGGCTCCTGCCCGCGCTCATTGCGGCGGTCGCCCGATGGGGGCCGGGGCCCGCGCTCGGCTTTGAAGCCAGCGCCAATGCCTTTGGCAACACCGTCGGCCTCTACGACGACGCCGGCGCGCTCACGTTCGAAGACCTGCGCGACCGATCTGACGCGCTCGCCGTCGCGTTGGGCGAACACGGCGTCGAGGCTGGGTCCAAGGTCGGATTGCTGGCGCGGAACCACCGCGGGCTCATCCTGTCCACCGTCGCGCTCAACAAGCTCGGCGCGGACGCAGTGTTTCTCAATACGGGCTTCGCCGGCCCACAAGTAACCGACGTAAGCAAGCGCGAAGGCGTCGCGGTGATGATCGCGGACCAGGAGTTCGACGACATGGTGCAGGGCGTCGACGCGCCGCGCTTTCACAGTTGGGTCGAGCGCCCCTCGGACACGAAGACGATCGACGACCTGATCGACGAAGGCATGGGCCGTCGCCCGAACAAGCCGAGCCGCACCTCGCGCACGATCATCCTCACGAGTGGCACGACCGGCACGCCGAAAGGTGCGAGTCGTGACACCACCGACTCGGCGAGTTCCGCGCTGGGCTTCATCGCGCGCATCCCGCTGAAGATCCGTGACACCACGCTGATTGCCGCGCCCGGTTTCCATGCGTGGGGCGCGGCGCATCTCGCGGCCGGCCTGGTGCTCGGCAGCACCGTGGTGTTGCAGCGCAAGTTCGATCCCAAGGCGGTGCTGGCTGCCGTCGACATGCACCGCGTCCGCACCCTCGCGGTGGTGCCGGTGATGTTGCAGCGCATCCTCGACCTGCCCGAAGACGTGCGCGCTCGGTACAACACGAGTTCGCTTGAAGTGGTCGCGTCGTCGGGCAGCGCGCTACCGGGCCCGTTGGCGAACCGATGGATGGACGCGTTCGGGGAGAACCTCTACAACACGTACGGCTCGACCGAGGTGTCGATCGTGTCCATCGCCGACCCGCAACAACTGCGGGCCACCCCGGGCACTGCGGGCACGCCGTTGCGCGGCAACACGATCCGCCTCGTCGACGGCAACGGCAACGACGTGAAGCCGGGTGAGCCCGGTCGCATCTTCGTCGGCAACTCCGCGCTATTCGACGGCTACACCGGCGGCGGAAGCAAGGAGATGCTCGACGGACTCATGTCGAGTGGCGACGTCGGCCACTTCGATGACAACGGCAACCTTCTCGTGGACGGGCGCGACGACGACATGATCGTGTCGGGCGGCGAGAACGTCTTCCCACAAGAAGTCGAGGACCTCATCGCCGCTATGAACGGCGTCGAGGAAGTTGCGGTGGTCGGTGTGCCCGACGAACAGTTCGGTCAGCGACTGGCGGCATTCGTCGTGAAACGCGCCGGCGCCAAGATCACCGCGAAGAAAATCCAAGACGACGTGCGCGTTGCGCTCGCGCGTCACAAGGTTCCGCGCGACGTCAAGTTCGTGAAGGAACTGCCGCGTAACGCGACCGGCAAAATTCTGCGCAAGCAACTCAAGGGGGAGTGATGGCCGGACCACTCGACGGAAAAGTCGCGCTAGTCACCGGCGCGAGCCGCGGCATAGGCGAGTTCATCGCGCGTCGACTGGCGGCAGCGGGCGCGGCGGTCGGTGTCTCGGCGCGCACCCTCGAAGAGGGAGACCACCAGTTCGAAGGGAGCGTGGTTCGCACGGTGAACGAGATCGTCGGCGCCGGCGGGGTCGCGGCGCCGTTCCGCGCCGACCTCGGCGACGCTGCCGATCGCGCCGGCCTCGTGCCCGCGGTCGAAGCCGAACTGGGCCCGATCGACATCCTCGTCAACAACGCGGCGATCACCTACCTCGAACCGGTCGACGGGTTCAGCGAACGGAAGTACGACCTGATGTTCGACGTGCAGGTGCGGGCGCCGTTCGAGCTCAGCCAAGCCGTGCTGCCCGGCATGCGCGAACGCAAGCGGGGCTGGATCCTCAACATCTCGTCGGGCGCCGCCCGCCATCCGGTCGGTCCGCCCTACCAGCGGGGCATGGGCGGTGGCGCGGTCTATGGCATGTGCAAGGCCGCGCTCGAACGGTTCTCGACCGGCCTCGCGGCCGAGGTCTACGCGGACGGGATCGCGGTCAACGCGCTGTCGCCAACCGGCCTCGTGGCGACGCCAGGCGTCGTGCACCACAAGCTCGACAAGTTGGTGCCGGTCGAACACCACGAGCCGATGGCTCGCATGGTCGAAGCCGCGTATGCGCTGGTCACGGGCGATCCAGCCGTGCTTACCGGCAAGGTCACGTACGCGTTACCGCTCGTGCAGGAGCTTGGGCTCGACCGGGCTACTTGGTAGCGCGGCGCCACTCTTCAGGCAGGATCATGGTCGGCCCGACGTGCGCGTCGATCCACTCGGCCACCGGGGCCGCGGCTTTCAACGCCGTCCTCACCTTGGTGAGAGCGGCCTTGGTGTGCAGCCACGGTTCAATCGCGAACGGACGCCCGACGTAGAGGCCGGTGTGCCGCAATAGCTCGATACGCGCGTGGTCCTTCGGGTAACCGCGCGGCGCGCTCTTTAGGTGCTCGCCGTGCACCTCGTAGCCCTTCTTACGGGCGGCGTGTACGAGCTTCTCGAGCGCGGTGCCGGTGCCCTCGGCCGCGACGACCGCGCGATACCGCTCGAGCTGGTCTTTGGCGAAGTAGTAGTAGCCAGTCCCCGCGTAGAGGCCCTCGGCGGACAAGCCGATATAGACGGACGCCCCGCCTTCGGTTTCGGCCGAGGCCGCAATGTTGGTCTTGTAGGGGGACTTGTCCTTCGCGAACCGCACGTCGCGGTTCGGACGAAAGATCGTGAAGTGGCCGTACGTTTTGGCCAGTTCCTCGGTCAACGCGACCATCGGCGCCCGGACCTTCTCGTCGTACGTCGGCTTGTTCGCGGTCCAAAAGGTCTTCGAATTGTCCGCCGCCAGGGCGGCAAAGAAGGTCAGCGCCTCCGGCGGGAAGCCCTCAAAGTGCATTGGCGGCACCGTAATCGGCCTGGTTTGGGCGGAAAACGAAGGGAGTGAGACGTTCGCCACAGGAAATCACGCCGCGAATGCGTAATCTTTCAAGCAAGTCTTTACCGGGGAGCAGGCAAATGGGGTTCAAGTTGCGGGCAAGTGGATCGTCGCGGCGTAAGTCCGTGGCGGTCCTCACCGCGCTCGTGCTGGGCGTGGCCGGAATGAGCGCGGTGTACAACGCGCCGGGGGCCAAGGCCGTCACAGGCGGCGCCGGCGAGCTCGACCAGAGCTTTGGCCTCGCTGGCGAGGCGCAGCCCGATCTGATCCCGGGCTTCGGTGAACCCCTGGTCGCGCTCGGCTGAGGACTTCCGCGGTCCGCTCCTGCTCACGGGCGACGGCAGCGGCGGTGGTTTCGACAACGTCCACGTGTTCAGGCTGACGACGTCGGGCACGCTCGATCGGTCGTACCACGCGTTCATTGACGGCGTCGCCGGCTTCACCGACGTCGACCCCGTAGACCTGACCGTGGACGATCAAGGGCGCGCCATCGTGCTGATGGTCGGTCGTACCGGCGGCGGCAGCGACATCATCCTCGCTCGCTTCACGTCGCAAGGCGATCTCGACACGTCGTTCGGTAACAACGGCGAAGGTTCCCCGGGCATCCAGATCGGTCACTTCGGCGTGACCTATACGTTCAGCGAACCGCGCGCAGTAGCCCTTGATGCCAGTGGCAGCATCGCGGTAGTCGGCAACGAGAACGATGGCTCGAGCACGTTCCACGCGCGGATCATGTCGTTCGCGAAAGATGGCTTCCCGAACGCGCGAGAGGCGTTCCCGAGTCCGACGTCGGCGCCCGCGAGTGGGCCGACGTTTGCGGACCCCAGCGCGAACTCAACCTACGAAGACGTCGTCGTGGACAGCATCATTAACGCGCCCAACGCGACGGCGGTCGGCGAAGTGTTCAACGCGAGCCCGGGCGACGCGCTCGTCAACCACTACAACAACATCACAACCTTCGACAACGGCTTCGCGCCGACGCACTCCGAGGGCCGGTGGGACTTCGGGACTTCGAGCGGCGAGACCGCCCTGTCGGTCGCGCACTCACAGGGCCCCGGCCCCGCGGAGTTGGCGATCACGGTCGTGGACCACAACCAGGCCGAGGTCGGCAATCTCATCGCCCTTCACGACGACGGCACGCCCGACTCCGGCTTCAACGGCGGCGATCCGGTGGTGCAGTTCGCCAATCGCTACCCCACCGGCGTCGGCTTCCAAACCGACGGGGCCATCGTCGTCGGCGGCCTCGATCAAGTGCCGAACAACTTCGCCGCACGAATCGCGGACGACGGCTTCATCGACACAACCTTCGGCGGCGGCGGCACGCCGGGCTTCAAAACCTTCTTCGGTTCAGGCCAGCCGTTCCAAAAGCGTTTCACCGTCAATCGTTTGGACAACCGCACGATGATGGCGTGGGGCAACGGTTCGGACACCCTTGTCGCCCGCCTCACCGCGGACGCGCCTCCGATACGGGGTGGTGCCACCAAGGTGTTGTTTACCGATCAGGTTGCCGGCGACCCGACGGTCCGCACGATGTACGGCATGGGTTCGGGTGGCAGCGACGTTGTCGGCCTCGGCGACGTCGCCCAGAATGAAAGCCGTAATGCGCCGCTCGCCTCTCAGGGCGGTCAGCTGTTGTACGAAAAGATCGACACCACTGGCGGCAATCCGACCACCCTTGGAACGGCCGACGCGGCGGACGGAGCGAACCAGTCCCCGTTCACCCTCGACCTACCTGCGGGCGACATCCTGAAGCGGCCGAGCTTCACCAACGTCGACGGCCTCGTCGTATTCATGCACGCAGCAGCAGCCACACCGACGAATTTTTGCTCCGCGTTCGCGTACGAGTGGGGCGAAGTGAAGCCAAACAACGCCGAGTGCGGGCTCACGGACCTAGTCGTCAACCCGCAAATCAGAGACACGCTCGCGTACGTAAAGAACGGCAACCTCTTCACGTCGCGCTTCGACACGATCAACAGCCCGAGCGACGTCTTCCAGCTCACCACGTCCGGCGACGTAACCCGCGCCGAGTGGGGCTTCGACGGCACCGTGCTCGTGTACGAGACCGTCAGTCCGGGCCATCACGCGCTGCACTTCATCGACCTCGTCGATTTCGAGCACGTCTATAACGCCTACCAGCACCCGGTTCCCGCGTCCCACCTCATTCACGACTTCGGTAATCAGATCGTGGACAGTTTCGTGGTCTCTCCCGATTCGTCCAACCAGACGTTCCTGGGTCCGCGCGTCCTGCTCTACGCGTCCGGTACGGACATTCGGCAGATCGCGCTGGTAGACGAAGCCGACTTGCCCGATCCGTTCTCGGTTTCGCAGATCCCGATCTATACCGGCTCCTCGCCGAGTCTCGGCTCGTGGGTGCGAAACCTCAGCATCTATCCGGTCGGCGGCGCGGACTTCAACGTGCAGCCGTCGTCGATCGCCGCCAAGGACGTGCCGTTGCAGAGCAAGTCGCCGGCGACTGCGGAGCAGAACACGACGGGCGGCGCCGACGTGAAGTCAGCGCCGCTGCTGAAGTTGGCGCTGCTGCACTCGCCGATCCTCAAGTTGGCGCTGCTGCACTCGCCGTTGATGAAGTTGGCGCTGCTGCACTCGCCCTTGCTGAAGTTGGCCTTGCTGCACTCGAACTTCGGGCTCGCAAAGCTTGGGCTCGGCGACGACTTGGGGGGCTCGCCGCTCGTCAAGAAGGGCCTGGCGCAGATCAACCTGGCGTCCTTGCCGATCATTTCCGGCGACTCGTGGCAGCAACGCCTCGGCGCTCCCGGCATGAGTGAGGAGTCCGTCGCCCTATCCAGGCTTGCGCTGCAAGAAGTCAGCCTCGGCCAGGTCCTGGCGCTCTCGCCCCAAATCGACTTCCCATCCCTAGACGAGCTCGACCTCACCCAGGGCCCGTTCGGCACGATCAGCGTGATGCCGTTCCTGCTTGGCGACACGCGACTGACCGACATCCACGGCATCGATTGGTGCGGCGTGTTCGCGGCGCGCGGGGCCGAGGACTGCGGCGCCGACTACGGCGTGCCCGGCAGCGCGGCCAAGGGGAAGTCCGCCAGTTTGATCAGTCTTCAGCTCGCTGGCTTCGCTCTCGACGACCTGCCTGACACCAACGGGCATCCCAACGACCTGCGCACCCTTCGCTACGACGACGTCGTGCTCGATTCGGCTCGCTCGATCATCCCGAACATCTTCCTGTCGATCCCGGCCGACCTTGCCAACTCCGGTGTGCTTGGTGTCGACCTGCATCAAGCCAGTGTGGGCGGCGCGCTCGTACATGAGATCTCGCCCGATCCGTCCGCCGTGGTGAACTGCGCCGCCGTTGACTGCACCGACGTGCACCTAACGCTGTACGCCGCCAACCAAGCGCATGCGCTGCGCTCCGACGCGACGGTCGCCCAGCTCGGTGACGCGCTGAACGGATTCCCGCTCAACGAACTGGCCTTAGGTCTGTGGGGCGACCCCGGCGACGACCCTTACGACCAACCGCCGAGCGCGCTGGGCATCTCGGCAAACAACTCCGGCGGCGACAAGCAGTTCGTTGTGAGCTTTACCCGCACGGCTACAGGTCCGGGCGTGACGGTCGATCCGGTCATCGACGTGCAACTTCCGTTCGGCTTCACGTACGTCGCCGGCTCGGCGAGCGTGTACCGCAGCGGGTCCGACACGGAAACGCCGATGCCCGACCCGTCGATCACGAACGGCGGCATCCTGCACTGGACCGTCCCGACCACCTTGGGCGCCCGCGAGTTCTTCTCGGTGCTGTTCAACGCCCGCGCGACGCAGCCCGTCGCCGACGACCAGGCGCTCGTTCAGATCAACGATGGCTTCATCCGGCAGGGCGTCGGCAGCGAGAACCTGCGCGTGCGTGATTCGAACGAGACCGGATCCGATCCCGACAACGGGCCCTCGATCGACCCCGACCACCTGTACTTCGGACGTATCGAGTCGGCCACCGACGTCGACTACTTCCGCGTCGACCTGGCACATCAGGGCGTCAGAGCTGGCAGCACCCTCACCGTTTTCCTCAGCCAGTTGCGTTACGACGCTGAGCTAGCCGTGTTCCATCCCGAAGGAGCGACGCGCGCTACCCCGCTTCGGGCCGCAGGTGACGACGCGGACCTCAACGGCGTGCCCGACGCTCCGCAAACATTTGCGAACAAGGGCGAGCCACTGGTTGGCGAAGGCGATGCCGACGTCCCCTTGATCGACCGTCCGTTGGCGGGCTTGTCCACGAAACGTGGCACCCAGGCAGAAAAGGTCCAGGTCATTACCTGGCAGGGACCGCTCGGTGACGGGTTTGACGGCGACTACATCCTGCAGGTCTCCGGGTTCAACGGCTCCAATGGCCCCGAGACGTATGCGGTCCGATACACCATCACTCCTCCGTTGTCGGTACCGAACGGATTGGCGCGAGCCGCGGGCTTCAGCGGAGCTTCCGCCGCCGTCGCGCCACTTACACCGGCGTCGCCCTCGCCGCAGACCCTGATCCTCACCAACCCGGCGCGCTTGACTCACCTGTACGGAACTACAGCTGCGGCCACGGTGGCCGCGAAGCTCTCGCAGCTGGCCACGGACACAAACGGCACCGTGTTCGCGGTGAACTCTGACCCGAGCGTTGTTACCGCGTACGACACGTGGGACAGCCAGCCGAACAACCCCGACTTTGCCAACGACGTCGTGCGCGCGATCAACACGGCGGTTGATAACTACCTCAACACCCACCGCGACCAGTTGAAGTCGCTCATCATGGTGGGCACCGACGAAGTGATTCCCATGGCGCGCCTGCAGGACCTCACGCAGACTGCGAACGAGCGCAGCTTTGCCCAGGAACTTCGCGCGACGGCCGCGGGCGCGGAGTCCGGTGGTAACAACGCGCTGTACGGCGCGGTGCTGGCAGGCAAAATCCTGTCCGACGACCCGTACGGTTCCTTCGCGCCGCGCCGGTTCGACGGCGAGTGGTTGTACCCGCCCGACGTCGCGCTCGGTCGCCTGGTGGAGACGCCTGCACAGATCGCGGCAGCCATCGACGAATTCCACCAGCCGGCTGAGGCGGGCGGTCCGGTCGGGTCGGTGCGGCCGCACACGTCGTTGTCCGTGGGGCACGACTTCATGACGCTCCTCGCGAACGAGATCGACAGCACGTTCCAATCGTCGATGCCGTCGGTCACGCGCGACACCCTCATCGGGGAGTCGTGGAACCGGTCGGCGCTCGCCAGCAAGCTCGCGCCGAGTGCGCCTGATCTCATCGCGATCAACGTCCACTATTCGCCGTACGCACTCGGTCCGGCGTCAAAGGTCGACAGCGCGCATCCGAATGATCCCAATCTTCCGGCCTCGGATCTCACGAACGACGCCGACTTGCGCCGGAAGCTGCTGTTCACGATGGGCTGTCACTCGGGCTTCAACGTCACGGACTACTTCGCCGGCCAAAGCGGTAACCCCGACTTTCCCGAAGCCCTCGCCGGTGAACCGGTCAGCGCCTTCATCGGAAACACCGGTTATGGAATCGGCGTGCGCTATTTGAATGCGTTCAGCCAGAAGTTGTACGGGGACTTCGCAAAATTCATTTCGAACGGATCGTTCGGCGAGGCACTCCAGCGGGCCAAGCAGGAGTACATCGCGAACGGCGTCACGAACGCGTACGACTACAAGGTGCTCGCCGAAGCCACGTACTTCGGCATTCCGCAGTATGAGCTCGTTGGGGCAACCCCAGCCGTCACTGTTCCTGACGAAGAGCCGACCCCGAACTACGGCAACGCCGACGACGGAACGCTCTACAAAGCGTCGATCACCACATCGAACCCGACAGCGGGATCGCACTGGACCCTGCACACCACGGCCGACGGCAAGTACTACTCATTGCCCGGCGGCGACCAGGCCGTCGTGCAGGACCGGCCGGTTCAACCGAAGGTTCTCGATGACGTCACTGCCACCGACGCCAATCTCGAAGCCACGGGTGCCTTCGTCACTGAATTGCACGTTGGCGCCACCGACACGAACTTCGATCCGGTCCTGGCCCGTCCTCAGGTTGCGTCCGGGGCGTCGCCACTCGCCGAAGCCGAGCCGGGCGAGCTGGTGTTCCCGACTCGCGTCGCCGACATTGCCAAATTCAAGGACTTCAATGGCCTCGCTCGCCAGCGGCTCGTGTCGGTACCCGCGTTGTTCTCGTCGACGGGCAGGAACAACGATGGTCGATTGGTCGGAACGGAAATCCGCTTCGACGTCGTGAAGTCCGACGTGTTGTTCCGTCTAAACGGGGGCAGCGCCGATACGACCGCGCCGCGGCTCTCCAACGGCGTGGCGGTAGAGAACCCCGATGGCGGGATCGACCTCGCGGTGCACGCCGACGACCTTGAGAGCTACATCGCGCGAGTGGGCGCCCTGTATCGGGTTGATGGCGAGGACACGTTCCATCTCATCGACTTGGCGCAGGACACCTCTGAGGACGGCGATCCGACACTCTGGACCGCGCACCTCAACATCACCGACGATGTTGACTTGATTTTCGAAGCAGCGAACTCGGACGGCCTGGTGGATGGCATCTCGAACAAGGGCCGCTTCGTCCACGCCGCGCCAGCCGATGTGATCACCGCGTCGTACAACGAGACGCCGAAGTCAGCGGCCGGCGACGACCCGGTTGTATTCGAGGGTCCCGTCACCGTGCACTTCACCGAGACGGGTCCTGAGGAAGCACAACTCATCGGGATCTCGGTCAACGACGACGAAGAGAAGCTGTTCGCAGACAACGACGTCGAGCTCACCGATCCCGGCGACTACACCCTCATGTACCGCTCGAACGCAGCCGCGCCAGACGATCCGAACGCGGCTGCGGGTGTCGTTCACGTCCGCATCCAACCCCCGCCGGTCGAAGCCGATTCCGTCGCGGTGTCGTACAACAGCACGCCGGTCAACGGTGTGTTCACCGGCCCGGTAACGGTGCACCTCACTGAAACACCGGATAACGACGACCTCATCGACGTGTCGATCAACGGTGGCACTGCGTCGGAATACCCGAACAACGACGTGCCTCTCGCCGGCGACGGCATCTACACCTTGCACTACGCCACCTCGCGCGGCACCGAAGGTGACGTCACCGTCACGATCAAGGCACCCCAAGATGAGGCCGTCACCGCTTCGTGTAATGGCACGCCAACCTGTTCGGGCACCTTCACGGGTCCGGTCAATGTTGTATTGACGCAGACACCGGCGCCGGCGCCGATCGACGTCACCATCAACGGCGGTCCGGTTCTCCACTACACGGACAACGCTTTCCGCGTGTCCCGCGACGGCCACTACGTCATCCATTACAAGACGCAGTCGGGCGCGGTCGAAGGCACGCTTACCTTCGACATCAACCACGTGGCTACCGAGGAACACATCACGGTCACGTTCAACCCGCCCCTTGATCCGAACGGCTTTGTGACCGGCCCGACCACGGCGACGGTAACGAGCGACGACCCGGACTCGGTCGTCACCGCGAAGGTCGACGGCGCGCCGACAACGAACCCGGTGCACTTCGGTGATCCTGCCTTTGTGTCGACGCTGGGCGACGCCACCTTCCAGTTGACCTATTCGTCCACGGGCGGTGCGAGCAACAGCACCACTCCGATGGCTGTGAAGGTCGATACGCAAATGCCGTCTGTCACCATGCCCCGTCCCGCCGCAGACGGCCACTACGTCCTGCATGAATCGATTAACGCGATCTTCGAGTGTTCCGACGTCTTCTTGCTCGGCGGTGCTGGAGGATGCGTCGGCAGTCAACCCGATGACTCGTTGCTTGACACAGCCACGATCACGGACGGCACGACCACGCGCAACGTAACGGCGGTCGGCACGGACCAGGTCGGGCATTCGACGACGCTCACGCACGAGTACTCCGTCAGCTTCAAGCCGCTCGGGCCGTGCAACACCGGCCCGGGTCACTTCATCAAGAATGTTGATGCGACGCCGATCGAACAGATCAAGGTGTTCTTCCGTGTCTGCGATGTGAACGGCGTCGCGGTGAAGTCGCCGGCGGCAAATCCGACCCTCGGTCCGCCTGTCGCGTTCCGGGACGACGGATCTGTCAGCGGCACGCCGGCTACGGGCGGCTGCGCTCCGTTGCTCGGTCTGATCCCGATTTGCCTGATCCAGCCCAGGGCAACACAGTTCGTGCCCTCAGGCGACGGATGGATGTTCCTGCAGGACACCACGCCGCTGCTGTTCTTCACGCACAAGTTCCGCGTGAACCTCGCCGACGGCACTCACATGGACTACGCGATTCACAAGCGGCTGATCAAGGGCAACCTCGTCCAGATAATTCTTGAGGCGTTGCTTCCCTAAATCGGTTTGGCCCAGGCTGGAACGTCGATGACGCCCATTTTTTGGGCGTCATCGACGGAATCAAGCTGATGACCAAGCATGGCGTTTGCGACAACCCGCACGATTGGCTTTTCGTGCACGGATAACGCACGCAGTTCGTCGGAGCTGAGCACGCCCTCAGCTCGCCGAATTACCGCGTCGTAAATTTCAGCCCATCTCATTTCGATGCCCTCGGCTCTCGCTGAATCGAAGTGCAGCCGCGCTCCTGCGACATCGCCCTTGCTCAACGCCACTTCGATACGAGCGGTCGACATCAATTCAGGCAATCCCGCGGAGACCGTCATGGGCGGGAACTCCGAGTCCTCGCATGCAGCAGTGCGGGCGACGAGCTTCATGCGAATGAGGCGCGCGAAGACCTCCGCCTCGTCTTCGGCCATCGCCAGCACCTGTTGGCAGTCGTCGAGAATGGTCGCTGTCTGCTTCCACTCGCCTTGGTCCAGCAGTAGTTCGGCAATGTTCACATCGGTGACAGCCGCCATGATGTCGTTGCCGACCACCTGCTGTGCCCCGCGAGCTTCACGCATCATTGCCAGTGCCCGCGTGAACTCGCCCGCCTCGAAATACAGCACTCCCAGGTTCATCGTCTGGATGCCACGCATCCCCAGGAATCGTGGGTCGAGGCGGGTCGCCTCGACCGCGAGTTCGCCCTCGGTGATGGCGGTAGCGGTGTCGCCTACTGCGTGAGCCAGCATCATCCGAAGACTGTGCGCGACTGCGATCAGCCGAGGGAACTTCAATTCGTTCGCAACGGTGGCGGCCTGGGCGGCGAGAGCGAGACCAGTCTCGATGTCGCCTAATAGGGCAGTGGTCATGCTCGTGCCGCACAAGAGGTTGACGCGGGCCTCGGCGGCGCGTTCCGTGGTGAGGTCTTCCTCGCACTGGTCGATGACCGCCAAGCCCTGACGGAACCATTTGCGAGCGCGTCTGGCCTCTCCCGCGTCGTGCCAAAACGCGCCCTCGCGCATTAGGAGGTACGCCATCTCGACGCTTTCCTTAGGCGCATAGCGCCGCCCGAGTTTGAGGGCGCGGCGCGCTTCTTCGACTCGTCCGGCGTTGTAAAGCGCGTGCCCGTAGTCGCCGGCCACCCGGGCCATGTCGACGGGATCCAGATTCGGAAGATGGCGTCCCGCCTCAAGCGCCCGCGCGTAAAAAGCGGCACCGACGGCTTTCGCGTCCGCACCGAACGCGGCGTGGTCGCCGGCGAGCACGGAATACTTCCAGGACAGCTCCCACGCCTGCGCCTGGTGAAAGTGCAGAGAGAGGCGGCCGAAGGGAGCGTTGTCCTCGTCGCCGATATCGGACTCGAGCAGTCGGCCGGCGGCGAGGTGCAAGTCTCGGCGGCGCCGGAACGTCAGCCCGGCGTACGCGACCTCGCGGTAGAGCGCTTGGCGAAAGATCACGCCGTTCTCGGTGACCGAGACGAAGTCATTCAACGGGGCGAGGTCCGGCGAGCGCCCGCGAAGCAGTTCGCGCAACGCACCGAGTTCGAACCGACCACCCAGGACCGCGGCGGTGCGGAGCACGTCTCGGTCGCCTGTCGACAACCGGTCGATGCGCGATGACACAGCCGTCTCGACTGAGTCAGACAACTCGCCGCCGTCACTTGCCGCAGTTACGAGCTGTCGCAGGAACAACGGGTTTCCATCGGAACGCTCGGCGATCGCCACGGCGTCGGTCGGCAGCAAGGTCGGGTTCGCTGTCCGGGCGAGTCTCGCGGCGTCGTCAGCGGCGAGCCGACCTACGACGAACTCGTCGCCGCGAAGCGCGGAGAGCCCGGTGGGTTCTTCGGTACGTAGCACCGGCATCAGGAGCCACGAACGCTTTTCGAGTTCACCGACCACGGTCTCGATCACACCCGCCGACGCCGCGTCGACCAGGTGCGCGTTCTCCGCGACCCACAACGACGGTCCGTCCAGAAATCCATCGAGCAGCGCGACCGTGAGCCGGCCCAGTGCCGCCGGGATCGCGTTGTCGCTCAGGCCAAGTGTTTCGCGGGTCGGCTCGATGTCGAGGCCGAGAACTGATCCGAGCAGCGGGAACCACGCCCGTTCCGTCGGTGCCAGTTCGGTGGCGACCTCCACCAATTTCGTTGCATCGTGTTCGGCGCCGTCGAACACGATCGCGAAGAGCTGGCGGAGCATGAAATAGACGGTCGACTGTTCATACCGCTCGGCAAACGTCGTCACGGTCGCGAAGCCCTCGGCGTCCGCCGTAGCAACAAGTTCTTGTACCAAGCGGCTTTTGCCTACGCCCGCGTCACCCACGATGCGCACGACGCCGCCGCGCCCGGCTTTTACGCCGGTCAAACGTGCCTGGAGCGAAGACAGCTCTCTGTCTCGCCCGACGAGCGGCAATGGCGTATCGGACAACCGCGGCCCCAGCGGTTCGCCGACCGCAAAGGTCTCAAGCGGCAGCGCCTTACCCTTCGCAGCGAACGGCGTCTGTTTCTCCGTGTCGAATCGGCTCGACGCGAGATCCAGCACCTCGGGCATCGTGCGCACTTGGCCGTCCTCGTTGCACGACGCCATCACGCGGGCGGCGGTGTTCACGGCGTCGCCGAGCACGGTGTAGGTGCGGCGGAACTCGGCGCCGATGTCGCCGGCGAACACGTAGCCGCGGTTGAGGCCGGTGTGCAGGTGCAGTCCTTGGAAGTGCTGCGCGGAGATCTCGAGAGCGGCTCGCAGGATCCGTTCTTCGTTGTCCTCGTGGCTAACCGGCGCTCCGGACAGGAAGAACACTTTGCCGCCATCGCCGTACACATCGGCGTATAGGAAGCACACGCCGTAACGATCGAATGCCTCTTGACAGGCACCGATGAACTCGTCGAGCACGACGGCGGTGCGCTCACCGCCGTCGCGGGCGAGCAGTTCGTCGACGCCGCCGAACGCGACGAAGCCGACCGCGATGTGACGGTGTTCGGCATCGGCGCCGACGCCGCCGACGTGGTTGCGCAGGCCAACCGGAATGAACGGGACGGGGTCGGCGTCGGGTACGTGCCCCCACGCGAGTGCGTCGCGTGCTTCGGCCCGCGGGCATCGCTTGAGCAAATACCCGGCGCCCTTGCGTTCACCGACGCACGACGCGGGAAGTAACGCCGCGGTCGCCGGGCTCAGCAGGATTTGGCCGGCGTCGGCTTCGGCTTCCATGTCGACGGTCGCGGTTGCGCCCGGGCCGGCGACGATGAGTTCTCGGTGCGAGGCTCCGACGAGGAAGAAGTCGAACTCGTCCGAGTGGACGCCCACCGACATCCGGACCCGCACGGTGCCCCGTGACGTCTTGACCGTGCCGATGCGCCGCAGCGTGGCCCGCATCCGGTGCGTGGCCGCGACGCCGCGGGCAGCGTGGTCCTCGCCCTCAAAGAACAGCAGTACCGCATCGCCGCCGTACTTCAAGAGGCTGCCGCCGTACGCCGCTGCGTCCGACAACAACGCCGAGAACAACAGGTTGAGTACGTCGGCGAGTTCCTCTGCGCCAAGCCGGCCGAGTGCAGCCAGCTTCTCGGACATCGCCGTGAATCCGGAGAGGTCGCAGAACGCGAGCGTTCCCCCGAGGCGGCGATAGCGCGCTTCGGGGGAATCCTCGCTCCATTGCAGGACGAGTCTCGAGACGTACGGGGTTAGTTCAGCCGTTCATCCAGCGTCGCAGATCGGACTATGCGGCGGTGGCCTTTAGGGCGTGACGTGCGTCACGTCCGGACGCGACCGCTTGCTTCAAATTGTCGCGAGCGGCACGTACGTCGGAGCGCGGTGCGTCGAGCACGTGGTTGTTGGCGTTGTAGTCGGCCGGCTTCAGGTCGATGACCGCGCCGTAGACCCCGTCGGCGTGATCCGAGGCGCTCGCGATGGCGGCGCGCATCGTGGCAAGGCTGGCTTCGGCTTGCGCGGTGTCGCGCCCGTCCGCCTTGGCCTTGTCGATGGCCGACTGAATGCGGTCGGCCACGCCGTTGAGCTTCGTCACGGCCGCGAGCTCGCGGTCGCTGGCCAGCACGAGGCGGGTGCGGGGCCGCACCAACGCGAACACGCGGTAGTCCTCCACGATCTGGCGGCACTCGGCGCGGAGCTGCTCGAAGTTGTCCTCGCCCTGGATCGTGTCGGCCAAGGTCGCCAAGCCCGACGACGTCTTGTCGTTGATGGCTTCCAGGGCGCTCTGGTGCGCGTCGGTGAGGAACTTGGCGTTCTGCAGGCGCGCCTTCTCTGCGCTCAACGCCTTCTGGCGCCGGTCGATCTGATTGAGGCAGCGCGACTTCACTTCGTCAGCGGCGGCGGACTGGCGTTCGGCGCGACGGGTGCCGCGTGCGACGGTGGTCGACGTGGTGTCGGTCTGCGCGAATGCGGCGGTCGGCGCGAGCAGCGCGCCCGCTACAACCGCGGCGGTGACAAGGGCGTAACGGGTCTTCATCGGGTCGGGTCTCCTTCGGGGGTGGCGGCGTCCTGGTCGGCTGCGCCCAAATCCGCTTCGATGTCCCGCAGCATCTGATCGACTTCGTCGAGACGAGCGTCGTCAGCTGCATTTACGACTTCGCCGCTGCTGCTCCCGTTCACGCTGCCGGGGGCAGTGTTGGTGTCGGAATTGGTGTCAGCGTCGGTACCGACCGACGTCGTGTTTGACGAAGCGGCCGGGGGCGTGGAGACGGTCTTGTCGCCGCACGCCGCGGTGCCGAGGGCGAGCAGCCCGACGGTGGCGAGGACTCGAAGTGTTTTGCGCACGATCACAGGATCGGCTCCCTATGTGACGAGGCCATGAGCCAAATGTGAGGGAAGTGTTAGCGGCTAGCTAGTTGAGCGACGGATTGGGCGGGATCTTCTGCAGGCGGGCGTATTTCGGCCCCTCCCGTTCGAGCACTCGCTGCCACATGTCCGCCGGGTCGTCGTTGGCCAGGTCGCCCGGACGGGCGTCGAGCACGAGCCAGGACCTGCGGTCGAGTTCGTCCTCAAGTTGCCGAGCCGACCAGCCGGCGTACCCCCGGTACACGCGCACCGCGTCGACGCCGCCGGGCGGTGGTTGGCGCGGGTCGATCGAACCCCACGTGTCGAGCACTGGCGCGAAACCGGGCGCCTCTTGGTCGGACTTGCCCCGGCCCAAGCAGATGATCCCGTCGGGTTCGCACGGCCCGCCCGTGAACAACACGCGCGGTTCCGCGGTTTCGAATGCGAGATCCGGAAACAACTCGGCCACTTCGACCTCGGTGGGTCGGTTGAGCACGACGCCCAGTGCGCCCTGCGGACCGTGGGCAAGCATCAGGATGACCGTGCGGAAGAACTCGTCGCCTTGCACGGTGGGCAACGCGACTAGGAGCTTGCCTTTCAGCCAGTCACTCATGTTGCGAAGCTTCTAGGGTCATCTCTCATGAAATTCGGGATCATCTTTGCAAACGTTGGGCCATGGGGATTGCCGGACAACGCCATCGCGATGGCGCAGGCGGCGGAAGAGTTCGGCATCGAATCGCTGTGGACCGTTGAACATGTGGTTGTGCCTAAGGGCTACCAGTCGCCGTACCCCTATTCGCCGACCGGCAGAATGCCCGGACCCGAAGATTCGCCCATCCCCGACCCTCTGATCTGGCTGTCGTTTCTGGCCGCGCAGACCACCACGCTCAATCTCGCCACCGGCGTGATGATCCTGCCCCAGCGCAACCCGCTGGTACTCGCCAAGGAAGTGGCCACGCTCGACCAGCTGTCGAAAGGCCGCGTGACCCTCGGCGTCGGCGTCGGTTGGCTCGCCGAAGAGTTCGCCGCGCTGGGCATCCCGTTCGCCGAGCGCGCCGCTCGCACCGACGAAGCGATTGAGGCGCTGCGCGCCGCGTGGACGCAGAACCCCGCGACCTACGAGGGCGAGTTCTACAAGTTCAAGGACGTCCACGTCCTTCCTCAGCCCGTGCAGGAGGGCGGCGTGCCGATCGTGATTGGCGGTCACACCGCGCCCGCCGCGCGACGCGCCGGTCGCCTGGGCGACGGGTTCTTCCCGGCGCAAGGCGGCGTCGATGAACTGCCGGCGCTGCTTGAGGTCATGAAGAAGGCGGCGGCCGACGCAGGGCGCGACGCCGACAAGATCGAAGTCACCGCTGGCGCGTCCTTCGAGATTCCCGTCATCAAGCAGCTCGAAGACATGGGCGTGTCGCGCCTGATGATCCCGCCGCTTGCGTTCGATGTCGACGGCTTCCGGACCGCCCTCGACCGTTTCCAGAACGACGTGATCGCAAAGCTGTAGATGCCGATCGTCGCGGTAAACGGAGTCGAGCTCGACGTCACCGAGGCGGGCCTCGACAACCGCGGACCGCTCGTCGTGTTGTGTCACGGTTTCCCTGAGCTCGCCTACTCCTGGCGACACCAGATTCCGGTGTTGGCCGACGCGGGCTACCGCGTCGTCGCGCCGAACCAGCGCGGCTACGGCCGGTCCTCCCGCCCCGCGGACATCGACGCGTACAACATGGCGAATCTCACCGACGACGTGGTGGGGTTGATCGACCACTACGGCGAGGACAGCGCGGTGCTAGTCGGCCACGACTGGGGCGCGCCGGTGGTGTGGAACGCCGCGCAACGGTTCCCCGATCGCGTCCGCGCGGTGGCGGCGTTGAGCGTGCCGCACGTGGCGCGTGGCGCGCACCGTCCGACCGACGCCATGAAGCACATCTACGGCGACACTTCTTTTACGTCCTGTACTTCCAAGAGCCGGGCAAGGCCGACGCCGAATTGATGCAGGACGTGCGTTACTCGCAGCGCGCGTTCATCTGGACAATCTGCGGCGACGCGCCCGACGGCACGTACCGGATGCAGAAGAGGGACGGCACGCTGCTCGGCATGTGCGGCGAGCCCCCCGAGGTGATGCCGGCATGGCTGACCCCGCATGATCTCGATGTGTACGTCGCCGCGTTCGAGGAGTCGACGTTCACCGGCGGGCTCAACTGGTATCGCAACAGCGACCGCAACTGGGAGCTCTCCGAAGCCTGGGCTGATCGGCGGATCGAACAGCCGGCGTTGTTCATCGGCGGCGATCGCGATCCGGTGTTGCGCTTCGCCCCGCTCGACGGCCTCGCCGATCTCGTACCCGGTCTGCGCGGGACGCATGTCCTGCCCGGTATCGGCCACTGGACCCAACAAGAGGCACCCGATGACTGCAACCGCCTGCTGTTGGAGTTCCTCGCCGGCCTCTGATCGGCGTGCCTCCGCACTTCTGCGCACATTCTGAGGAGAGTTAGTCCTCCAGTAGCCGCTAGGTCTCCTCAGAAACGTGTCATCTGACCTGACCGGCATCGGCCAACCTCGCGGCGCTATACATATGGGCAGCCGCCAATGCGCGGCTACAACCTCAGGGGGGGTTGCAAAAATGGGGGGACAGACACCCGGCGCTCTTGGGCGTCGTTACCTGCCTTTCTTGGCGCTCGCGGCAGTGCAGGTTTTGCTTGTCGCGATCGCGCCTTCGAAAGTGGCGACGCTTAACGCGGACGCGTCGGACGCAGGCAACAACACGAACCTGAGCGCGAACGGCGCCGATGCCAATGGACAGCTTCTGCCCGACGGAACGACGACGGACGCCGCTGGCAACGTCGTCGACGCCAGCGGACAGATCATCAGCAGTCCAGGTGACGGTACAACGCGCACACAGGACGGCAGGCCCGTCGTCGCCGACCGGAGCAAGTGCGACAAGAACGGCAAACAGATCGGCCCGCCCGGCTACAAGAACATGCCGAACTGTCAGCCGGTGTGGAAGGGCGGTGACAACGGTGGCGCCACGATGACCGGCGTCAGCGACAAGACGATCAACTTCGTGACCTACGTCGCCAAGGGCGACGCCCAAGTGAACGCGATTCTCGCGACGCAGGGCCTGGCCGCGTCGGCTGAGCAGTCCTGCCAGGCCAAGGCCGCGTTCTTCAAAGAGATCAACAAGTACTGGGAGTTGTACGGCCGCAAGTTCGTCTCTCTCGACGGGCCTGGTGCCAATAAGGGCTCCGCACAACAGGACTGCAAGTTCCCCTACTTCGCGGGCCAGTGCACTCTGAGCCCTCCCGACCCGCCTTGCCTGCAAGCAGAGGCGAAGGTGATCGCTTCAATGAAGCCCGCCTTCGTCCTCGGCCCCGGCGACACGATGTCGGAAGAACTCGCACGCCAGCACATCATTGCGCTCGGCGGTGGATCGGCGCCTGCGCCGTACTACGAGGAACGTGCGCCGTACTACTACGGCCTCTTGATGGACGGGTTCCGTCAGGCGAACTTCGACTCGGAGTACTGGTGCAAGAAGCTGAACAACAAGCCCGCCAACCACGCCGGTCCTGATGTCAAGACGACGCGCGGCTGGGGCAAGACGCCCGGGGCCACACCCATCCGCAAGCTGGCGGTGCTCTTCCCCCAAACGAACGGCGACCAGGCGGCGCGGCTCAGCGTCGAACGGTTCAAGAAATACGTCACGGGTGAGCGGTGCAACACGCCGGGCGGGGTCGTGCTGATCCCGTACGCGTCGGACATCACCACGGCACAGCAGCAATCGATCAACGTGGTGCAGCAGCTCATCGACAACCACATCACGACAGTCGCGTGCTTCTGCGATCCGATCGCGCCGGTGTTCCTCACGCAGAACATGAAAACCCAGACGTACTTCCCCGAGCACTGGATCGTCGGCGTCGGGTTGATCGACTACGACGTGCTCGGTCGCCTGTACGACTCGACCGAGTGGGCGCACGCCTTCGGCGTGTCCGACCTCGGCCAGGGCCAGGCGTTCGCGAACACGGACGCGGCGCGCTGGTGGGTCGACGCCGGAAACAGCGGCCTGCCCGACACGACTGAGAACGCGGTGCTGCCGTTCTTCTCGCTGATGGCTACAGCGTTCCAAGTGGGGGGCCCGAGACCGACGCCGCTGAGCATCCACGCGGGGCTCACGGCGATCGAACCCTTCGCGTCGTGGCAGTCCACGCACGATCCCCACAACATCAAGATCGGCTTCAGACCGCCGAGCCCGTGGACCGCCGCGATGGACACGCGCGAGGTGTACTGGAGCCAGACCCGAGTCTCGGAGATCGATGGCAAGCAAGGGTCGTACTGCCCGGTCGACGGGGGCCATCGCTTCGACCTCGGCGAGTGGCTGACCGGCGATCCGCAGGTCTTCGATCAGGCCAAGAATGGTTGCTAACTGGCTGGGGCGGCTACCCGCGACCGTGCGCGCCGTACTCGGCTTGGGAGCGTTGTACGCAGTGCTGCAGGTGCTGCTGCGCAACAACCAGCCGGGTACCGGTATCTACATCTACGGCGTGATTATCGGGCTGCTCTACAGCCTGCTCGCGTTCGGCCTCATCCTCATCTACCGCGCCACGCGCATCATCAATTTCGCGCAGGCCGAGATCGGCGCGGCCACCGGCGTGATGGCGGTGGTGCTAATCAAGGTCCACCACGTTCCCTACATCGTCGCGTTCGCGGTGGCGATCGGGTCGGGACTCGTAGCCGGGATGATCGTCGAGTTCCTCGTGATCCGCCGCTTCGCCAAGGCGTCGCGGCTCGTGCTCTCCGTCGCGACGATTGGTGTCGGGCTCATCTTCGCCGGCTTGCAGTTGCTCATGCCGCACTGGCTCGGCGCCACGAAGCTGATCGACCCGTCGCCGGCGCGGACCCCGTTTTCGAGCATCACGTTCCAGGTCGGCAACTTCAAGTTCGACGCGAACTCGCTGGTCGTCGTGTTCTGGGTCGGCGTGGTCGTGATCGGGCTCACGCTGTTTTTCAAGGCGACTGACATCGGCCTCGCCGTGCGGGGCTCGGCTGAAAATGCCGATCGCGCCGCGCTGCTCGGTATCCCGATCAAGCGGGTGTCGACGGTGGTGTGGATGCTGGCTGCCGCGCTGTCGTCGCTCAGCGTCTTCCTGCGCGTGCCGATCGTGGGGCTGCCGGTCGGCGTGTTCGTCGGGCCGGTGATCTTGCTTTACGGACTGGCTGCCGCGGTGATCGCGCGCATGGAGAGCTTCGGTACTGCGCTCGTCGCCGGCATCGCGCTCGGCATGATCGAGCAGACGCTCTATTACTTCTCGCGCGACCCGGCGGTGTCGGGCGCGTTGATCCTGCCGATCTTGTTGGCCGTGATGTTGTTGCAGCGCGACAAGCTGTCGCGCGGGCAGGACACCGGCGTCAGCACGTGGTCGCTCGCGAAAGAGTTCCGACCGATTCCACCCGAACTACGCAACCTGCCGATCGTGGTGTGGACGCGCGTGTTCCTCGGCGCCGCGGCGCTCGCACTAGTGCTGTTCGGGTTCAACGGGCTGGCGTTCAAGCAGCAGATCCTGGCGTCGGTAGTAATCACGTACGCGATCGTCGCCGTGTCGCTGGTAATCCTGATCGGCTGGTCCGGCCAGATCAGCCTGGGGCAGTGGGGCATAGCCGGCATCGGCGCGATGGTCGCGGGCAATCTCGCGGCGCGCCACAACGCCGACTTCTTCGTCACGCTCGTGGCCGCCGGCATCGTCGGCGCGGTGGTCGCAGTCGTGATCGGTCTGCCCGCGCTTCGCATCACGGGCCTGTATCTCGCAGTGACCACGCTCGCGTTCGGCATCACGGTGCAGGAGTACCTGCTGTCGCCGACCTATTTCCGTGGCCTGCTCCCGCAGCACGGCGCCGGTGTACCGCGTCCAATGTTGTACGGGCGCTTCGACCTTGCGAACGAGCGGACGTTCTATTACGTGAGCCTCGCGATATTGGCGTTGTGTCTCGCGTCGGCGCGTGCGCTGCGTCGTAGTCGTACCGGTCGCGTGATCATCGCGGTGCGCGATAACCCGAAGGGCGCGCAGAGCTACGCGGTCAACGCGTCGTCGGCCAAGCTGTGGGCCTTCGCGATTTCAGGCTTCTGGGCTGCGGTGGCTGGTGCGCTGTTCGCGTTCCAGCAGGGCGCGGTGAATCCGATTGCCTTCTCGCCTGAGCTGAGCCTCACGCTGCTCATCGTGGTGGTCATCGGCGGCGTCACGTCGATTCCCGGCGCGCTGCTGGGCACGCTCTACATCGGCATCTTGAAATACGGCGACATCAGCCCGAGCGGTCAGCTCTTAGCGACGGGCTTCGGCGCGTTGTTGTTGCTGTTGTTCTTCCCGGGTGGACTGGCGCAGCTGTTCTACGGCGCGCGCGACGCCGCCCTTCGTTGGGTGGCGGCCCGACGCGGCATCGTGGTGCCAAGCCTCGTGGCCGACATCAAGACCGCCGAGCCGGTACCCGAAAACGACGTACTGAGCGACGCCGTGGCCATCGGCGAGGCGCATGCAATCGAAGCGGTGTTGCAGTGCCCTGTGTGCGACGCGCCGCTCACGATGGCCGAGGCGGCCGACCACGATCACCTCCAGCCGGTGACGGCATGAAGCGCCTGCGCGAACGCCTCGAGAACGACACTGGCGGCGTCGCGATCTTCGCGCTCGTCGTGTTGTCGTTGCTGTACTTCTTCGACGAGTTCGACACCGCCGCGTTCGGCGTGCTTGCCCCCGACATCGAAAAGGCCTTCCACCTCACCGACGAAAAGTTCGCGTCGCTGATCATTCTCAACGCGTCGCTCGTCCTGTTGCTCGCGATCCCCGTCAGCTACCTCGGCGACCGCATTAAGCGTGCGCCGCTGGTCGTGATCTCGGGCGTGATGGCCGGCATTTTCTCCTTCGGTACCGGCATTGTCGGCACGACCGGACTTCTAGTTCTTATGCGCTTCGGCAACGGCCTTGGCCTCCTCGCGAACGGGCCAATTCACAACTCGCTTCTGGCCGATTTCTACGCGCCCGAGCACCGCGCTCGGGTCTATGCCGACCACGCGAACGCGTTGCACCTCGGAGCGATCGTGGGGCCGGCGCTAGCGGGCGGCATCGCCGCGCTATTCGGTTGGCGCGCCGCGTTCATGGTGCTGTTCGTGCCCATTCTCGCTACGACTTTCTTCGCGGCGCGCCTGAAGGAACCGATGCGTGGCGCGACCGACGACCCCGAGTCCGCGAGCGAGGCGGCGACCGAGCCGGCCAGCTTCCGCGACTCGGTTCGCATGCTGTGGCGGGTCAAGACACTCCGCAGGCAATACATCGGCTCAATGTTCCTGGGTGCCGGATTAATCCCGCTCGCCGCGTACCTGCCGCTGTACCTGGAGCGCGTGTACCACCTCGGTCCCGGTTGGCGAGGCTTGATCGGCGCGTCGAACGCGGCCGTCACCTTTGTCGGGGTGCAGAAGGGCGGCACGTGGACGATGAAGTGGTTCGCCCAGGATCCAGGCGAACCGCTGCGCCGTGCCGCGCTCGCGCTGGCCGCAACCGGCGTCGGCCTAGCCCTCATCGCGGCCGCGCCCTGGCTCGGTCTGGCGCTCGTATTCGGGTGGGGCACCAGCTTCGCGATCGGCACGTACTCGGCGCCCTCCTTGCTTACCCAGTCGCTGGTGTCGCCGGCGCGGGCACGCACGCTGTCCTTTGGCTTCTTCGCGCTGTTCCTGGTTGTTGGCGTGGTGGTGCTGTTCGGCGGCTCGGGCCTCGCCGCGGTCTCCGACGACCACGGCATTCGCTGGGGTGTGTTCATACTCAGCCCGTTTTGGTTGATCGGTGCCGCGGTCTTGGCGTCGGCATCAAAGTTCGTGAAGGACGACATCAACAAGGCGATGCGCAACTTGCAGACCACCGTCGAACTCCGCCGACAACGCCTCGCGGCGGGGGACCGTTCGATGCTGCTGTGCGCGGGCGTCGACGTTGCGTACGACTCGGTGCAGGTGTTGTTTGGCGTCGACTTCGAAGTGAAACAAGGCGAAGCCGTCGCCCTATTGGGCACGAACGGTGCGGGCAAGTCCACGCTGCTCAAGGCAATCTCGGGCCTCGTTGCCACGTCGGGCGGGGCGATCTTCTTCGACGGTCACGACATCACCCAGTTCGATGCCCGCCGCGCCGCCCAACTCGGCATCGTCCAGATGCCCGGTGGTCGCAGCGTCTTCCCGACGCTGACCGTGGCCGAGTCGCTGCGTCTCGCGGGCTGGATGTACAAGCGGCGCGACCCCGCCTACGTCGCGGAAGCGACCGAATCGGTGCTGGGCTACTTCCCGGTCCTACGCGAACGCAAAGACCAACTCGCCGGCAACCTGTCGGGCGGCGAACAACAGATGCTGGGTCTCGCGATGGCGTTCATCGCCAAGCCGCGGCTGCTGATGATCGACGAACTAAGCCTCGGTCTGGCGCCCACGATCGTGAGCCAGCTCATCGAGATCGTGAAGGCGATTCACCAGCAGGGCACCACCCTCATCCTCGTAGAGCAGTCGGTGAACGTGGCATTGACCATCGCCGACCGAGCGGTGTTCATGGAGAAGGGCGAGGTCCGCTTCAGCGGCCCGACCGCCGACCTGTTGGAACGCAGCGACATCCTGCGCTCGGTATTCCTCGAAGGCGCCCACGCGCATACGTCGAACGGCAACGGCAACGGCAAGAAGCCGCGAGCGCAGGCTGTCGCCAAACGCGTCGTCGCGGCGCACGCACCAGTGGTGCTGGCGCTCACCGAGGTATCGAAATCATTCGGTGGCATCCGCGCGTCGGACGGCGTCAGTTTTGAGTTGCGCGCCGGCGAGATCCTCGGCCTCATCGGGCCGAACGGTGCCGGCAAAACCACCGTGTTCGATCTCATTTCGGGCTTCCTTATCCCCGACGCCGGCAACATCAAGATGCTCGGCGAGGACATCACGAACTGGACGCCAGACCGGCGCGCCGGCTTCGGCCTGGGCCGCAGCTTCCAGGACGCGCGTCTGTTCCCGTCGCTCACGGTGTCGGAATGCATCGCCGTCGCGCTCGAGCGGCACCTCGAGTTCCGCGACCCGCTGGCGTGCGCGCTCGGCCTCCCCGCAGTCGCGGAAGCGGAGAACGAGGTGGCGTGGGAGGTGCACGAACTCATCGAACTGCTCGGGCTCGGCGCGTTCCGCAACAAGTTCGTGAGCGAGCTGTCCACCGGTACCCGCCGTGTCGTTGACCTCGCGATGACCACGGCGCACCGCCCGTCCATTCTCATTCTGGACGAACCGAGTTCGGGCATCGCGCAGCGCGAAACCGAAGCGCTGGGTCCGCTGTTGCAGCGAATCCAGGCCGAAGCAGGTTGCAGCATGCTCGTCATCGAGCACGACATGCCGTTGGTCACGTCGATCTCTGACACGATGCTCGCTCTCGAACTCGGTCGGGTGCTCACGAGCGGGTCGCCCAACGACGTGGTGAATCATCCCGACGTCGTCGCGTCGTATCTGGGCACCGACGCCGACGTGATCGCGCGTTCGGGCGAGCGCGCCGCGCGCCCGTCCAAGACCAAGACCAAGAAGGCGGCGAAGGTGGACGCGCGTCGATGATCGGCAGCCTCATCGCGCTGCTCGTCGCGATCCTTGCGTTCGTGTCCGGCACCACGATGTCGGCGGACGGCCATACCACTGCGGTAAGTGCGATGGTCAGTGGCGTGTGGTGGAAGGGCCAGATCAAAGGGATACCGCCCGGCCCGCCGCCCCCGCAGGTGCCGGCGAACGGGTTGTGGGTGTCGTCGACGGCCGCGGGAACTACGGCGATGTCCGCGCTGCGGTTCACAATCGCGCCGGGTGACCGGCAGCCAATTCTGACGCTGCCCGTCGAGATGCTTACCTCCGCGAGCCAAAGCAACCTCGCCGCGCTGCCGGTTGACTTTTCACCGAACATCCGCGCCTGCGCGACCACTGGCGATTGGTCGCCGCCCGCCGCGGGCACCTTCGGCGCGTTGAGTGAAGCGCCGGCGTACGACTGCAGCAAGGGACAGACCCTGGCGCAGGTGAGCGACAAGACGGTGGTGTTCGACCTCAGTTCGTTCGTGTCCGAAGCCAAACGCGTCGTGAGCATCGTGGTGATCCCGGGCACGAGCCCGGTGCCGATCCCTTCGCCGCCCGTGGCCCTGCCGATCCCAGCGCTGCCCCCGGTGTTGCTGCAGACCACGTTTGACATCACGTTCAAACCGGTCACGATCGCCGCAGTCGAAGTGCTCCCGGGCCAAGCCGTCACGGAAGACGATGACGCCTTTGACGACACGAGTGCGGATGACGCGTTCTACAGCGTGATCGACTCGAATTCGGGCTTCGCGCTGGGCAACCCGTCAACGCCGACGGTTCCGCCCCGCCGCGGTCTGTCCGTCCTGCCCCGCCAGGTGGCGCGCCAGGTCGGCGCCATCGCCACCGAGTCCCAGCGCACCGAACGCGCCGTGGCCGCCGGGGTGTTCGTCCTGTTGTGCCTGTGGGCCTGGGCCGTCGCCAACCGCAGCATTGTTCCGGGCGCCGCTGGCCCCGGTCGCCCGTTCCGGACCCTCTACGACGGCGATCTGTCCGCCGCCGGGGCCCCGGCAAAATCACGTTTCAGCACGAGTTTGCGGGCCGGAAAGCCACCCTCGCTGCGGTAAACGAAAAGTTTCCGCAAAAACTGCAAGATCGATCTCGCTCGCAGGTCTTGTCCTTTGTACGCCGGCAACGGGCCGACGACAACAAAGGAGATTTTCAATGCGAGTTCGTTCCATCCTCATCACTGCAGTCGCCGGCGCCGCTCTGTTCGCCGGTTCCGCTTCCGCAGCACAGGCCGGTGGCCCGAAGGGTCCCGGCGACATCAACAACACCCCTCCGACTACGCAGGCTCCAAAGGGTCCCGACAAGATCGCCCCCAAGCCGACACCGACCACCCAGCCCAAGCCCAAGGGCCCGGGCGACATCGCGCAGCCCACGCCCACCACCCAGCCGCCGAAGGGCCCGGGAGACATCGCTCCTGCTCCCAAGGACGATAACCCCAAGCCGCAGGACGGTCCCAAGGACAAGGCCCCGGTTCCGCCCAAGCCGCAATGTGCGGATTGTGACGGCGGCTACGTGCCCGGGCCGGACACCACCGGCAACGGCAGCGGCAACGAGGGCGTCGGCCCGAACGACGGCACCAGTGTGGACACCAGCGGCAACGGCGCCGCGAGCGTCCCCGCAGTGCAGACCGACGCCGGCTCGACCGACGAGGCCGCGACTGACCGCTCCTCGCACGAGTCCAGCCACGTGCCTGCCTTCGCCATCATCTTCTTCGCCCTCTTGACGGCCGCTCTGATCGGGCTCGTAGTTGCTCGCCTTCGCAGCGACGACGAGGACGTTGAGCAGTTCTAATGAAGACGGTCTTGACCGGCACTTCCCTCGGGGAGTGCCGGTCTTTACCGCGTCCGGCGGGTACCGTCGGGAGGTGGTCGGTGACGCCGAGCTCGCAATCGCTGCCGCGGGTGGCGATCGGGGCGCCCTTGCCGACATCTACGACCGCTACGCCGACACGCTCTACGAGTTGTGTCGGGCGGTCCTGCGTGACGCGCACGAAGCGAGTGACGCCGTGCAGGACACTTTCGTCATCGCGGCGACTCGCCTCGGTGGCCTGCGTGACCCGGAACGACTCAAGCCGTGGCTGTGTGCGATCGCTCGCCGCGAGGCGATCCGTCGTTCGAGCAAGCGGGCGCGCAATCGCCCGTCGCACGACGAGGTGCTTGACGTGCCCGTAATCGACGACGAGGCGGGCGGCCTGATCGCCAACGACGCCGCCAACCTCGTGTGGGAGGCGGCCGAGGCGCTCAGCGAACGGGAACGGGCGCTGCTCGTGCTCAACGTTCGTCAGGGCCTCGAGGGCGCAGACCTCGCGGAGGCCGCGGGCATGGACAGCGCGCAAACGTCGGTCGTGCTCAGCCGGGCGAAGGCCCAGCTCGCGACGGCGGTGCGCTGCACGCTGTTGATCCGCAACGGCCGCGGCGATTGCGCCGAGCTGAGCTCGATCGTGCCCCACGCCCACGCGGCGCTGGATGGGTTGACGCGCAAACGCGTCGCCCGCCACGCCCAGTCCTGCGAGCACTGCGAACCGAAGTGGAACGCGTCGCCGAACGCGCTGGGTGTGCTCGCCGCCGCGCCGGTGCTGGCTGCGCCCGCGGCGCTCAAGAGCAAGGTGCTCAACGACCCGCGCCTCATCTCGTCGTCCAAGCCGTTGGGCGGGGGCCGGTGGCAGCGCGACGGGTTCCCGCCCACCGAGGACCGGTCGCGCCGCCGCATCGCGGTTGGCCTCGTGGCCGCGCTCATCGCAATCGCCGTCGCGACGGGCCTCGTGCTGGCCGGTGACAACGACACGCCGCACCTCGCCGCGCCCGACCGCACGTCCGACACAACCCTGGCGCCCGAGGCGACCACGAGCACTGCGGCCGGCGACACCACCTCGACCTCGGTCAACCGGCGCTCGACCACTACGGCCAAACCGCGCACCACCACGACCGTCCGCTCCGGCGGCGTCACGCCCACAACCGCAGCGCCCGCTCCTGTTACCACCACCACGGCGCCACCCGTTCGCATCACGGCCAGGGCGGGCACCTCTCGCATGACCACCTGTCAAACGACTCTTGTTACCGCGACTACCCAAGGGTCGACCCCTGCAGGACTCGTACTCCACTACCGAGATGCGACCGGATCATCGGGCGGCGGTTCGATGACTCAAACAGGACCCAATCAGTGGTCCAAGGATCTCGGGCCAATCTCGAATACCGGTCAGGCAGAGTGGTGGGTCACCTCCGGCTTTGGCCCAGGAGCGGCAAGCAGCGATCACGTCGCCATAACGATCGATCGCTGTCCCCAGTAACCTGGGTCAATGCGGGGCAAGCATCGGCGCGGACGCGCGCCACGAAGGCTGTTGGTGCTGCGCGTCGTTATCGCCGTGTCGGTCCCGGTCTTCATCGTTGTGCAGCCCACCGGCGCCAGCGCGCCCACGACCCGCGTGCTGGCGGCGCGCGCCGACCGGCCGACTACGACACCGCCGACGGTGCCCGTCACCACAACGACCACCACGTTGCTCCCGACCACCACGACCACGGAGGTCGTGCCGCCCATCACCGCCGCGCCGACCACAGTGCGGCCCCGCGTGCGTGCGACGCCGACAACGTGGAGTGAAAACGCGGCCCCGGTCGCCCTGACGTTCGACGACGGACCCAACGAGACCTACACCCCGCAGATCCTCGAGATCCTCGCCCGATACGGCGTGCGGGCCACGTTCTTCATGGTCGGAGCGGAGGCCGAACATTCCCCGTCGCTCGTCCAGCGTGTGGTGAGCGAGGGCCACACCGTGGGCAACCACACGTGGGATCACGTTGATCTGACCACGATGGATGACGAGGGTTTCCGGCAGCAGATCGACCACACCGAAGAAGTCCTGAACGCCCTCGTTGGAGCGTTCGTGCCCTGCGTCCGACCGCCGTTCGGCCGCGTGAATCAGTACGTCCGGGATCAGATCCGGGCGCGGGGCCTGCGGACGATGAAGTGGACCAAAGACACCGAGGACTGGAAGCAGCCGGGCAGCAGCGTGATCGTCCAGCGCGCACTGGCCGGCGCCGAGCCTGGTGGCGTGATCCTTCTGCACGACGGCGGACCCGACTTGACCCAGACGGTCGACGCCCTGCCCACGATCATCGAAGGGATACAAGCGCGCGGGCTGCGTCTCGCTCCCATTTGCGCGGCATACTGAGCGATCGTTTAGTAGCGCACAGGAGGGGGACAGACATGCACGAGACCCACCGTTTGTCGTGGGACGGCGGCGTGGACGCGGACGGCCACATCCTCGAGCCGTCCGACCTGTGGGAGAAGTACATCGACCCCGAGTTCCGCGACGTGGCGCTGCGCGTCGTCAAGGACGAGAACGGCCTCGACGAACTGCAGATCAACGGCCAGCGGTCGCGCATGTCCCGCAAGGGCTTCCCGTCCACCCTCGCGGCGATGGGTCGGCCCGACCTCGGCCAGATGATGTTCGACCCCGAGGTCACCTACGACAACCACGCGCCGATCGCCGCGACCGACGCCAAGGAACGGCTCAAGTATCTCGACGCTGAGCACATGGACGCCGCGGTCATCTACACGACCACCGGCCTGTTGTGGGAGGCCGAACTCGAGGATGCCGCGGTGTCCCAGGCGTACACGAAGGCGTACAACCGCTGGATCTGCGAGTGGTGCAGCGACAGCGGTGGCCGACTGATCCCGACCGCACACCTGTCGTTGACCGACCCGATCGCGGCGGCGAAAGAGATGGAGCGTGCGGTCGGCGAGGGTGCCCGCGGTTGTTACGTGGCGCCCTTCACGCACTACGCGCAAGCCGCTCGGCCACCCCGACCACGATCCGGTGTTTGCGGCCGCGCAGGACCTCGACATTCCCTTCGCGATCCATCCGACGTTCGAGCCGCAGTGGACCAAGGGCGAACGCAACGGATCGTGGGAACACGCTCAAGCAGCTCCGTCTCACGTCCTCGGTCGCCGGCGAGCGACGGCGTGCGCCAGCAGTTCGCCACGCTGTTCGACTACGCGGTCTTCGACAAGTTTCCGAAGCTCAAGGTGCTCGTGCTCGAGTCGGGCGGAGGCTGGGTCGGTTACTGGCTCGACCGGATGGACGGCGTCTACGGCCACACCGTGATGGGGCAGGGCGCGCCGCTCAAGCACAAGCCGTCGGACTACTTCCGCAGCCAGTGCTGGGTGAGCTGCGACCCCGACGAGCGCATGATTCCCGCCCTCGGCGGCGCGGTACGGCTACGACCGTTTCATGTGGGCGAGCGACTTCCCGCACGCCGACCACACGCCCGAGTACATCCACGACCTCGACGAACTCGCCGGCATGTTTCCCGACGACGAACGCCGCGAAGTTCCTCGGCGACAACTGCCGCCAGCTGTTCAAGATCACCGTATGACTCATATTCGGTACGAGGTGCGCGACCGCGTCGGGCACGTGATCATCGACCGGCCCGAAAAGCGCAACGCGATGACCTTCGCGATGAACTGAAGGACTTCAACCGCACCGTCCATGGAGGCCGGCCAGGACTCGTCGATCGGTGCCTTGATCATCGAAGGCACGGGTGGCGCGTGGTGCGCCGGTACTGACCTGAGCGACCTCAACAACACGCCAGAGGACGAGCGGTCCACCGCCGGCAAGGCGGCCGAAGCCGAGCCGACCGCGCCGTGGCCGATCGTGGCGTGTCCTCGTCCGGTGATCGGTGCGATCGACGGGCCGGCCATGGGCATGGGCGCGGAATTCGCGACGCAGTGCGACGTGCGCATCGCGTCAACGCGGGCGAAGTTCGGTTGGGTGTTCGTGTTGCGCGGCTTGGTGAGCGACACGGGCGCCGGCACGTTCCTGCTGCCGCGCATAATCGGGACCGACGAGTGCCATGCGGCTGTTGTTCTCCGGCGAGACCATCGACGCGCATGAGGCGCTCGCTCTTGGGTTCCTCAGTGCTGTAGTCGAACCCGACGACCTGCCTGCGGCCGCCGAGGATGAGGCGAAGCGGTATTTGTCCGCGTCGCCGTTCGCGGTCGGCCGGATGAAGCAACTCGTTTACGGAGCGATGGCGAATCCGCTCGACGCGCATCTCGCGCGACACGGCAAAGCTTTTGAACGAGTGTTTCCACTCGGAAGACCACGCGGAGGGTGTCGCGGCGTTCCTTGAGCGCCGGCCGTCCAAGTTCAGCAGGAAGGTAGCGATGGGATACAGCGAGATCACTTACGACGAGCACGGCTACGTCGGGCTCATCAGCCTCAATCGGCCCGAGGCCCGTAACGCCCTCACGTATACGACCTATGCCGAACTCGAGGACGCAGTGCGCACCACGTCGGCGCGGTGCCTCATCATCACCGGCGTCGACCCGGCGTTCTGTTCGGGCGACGACGTCAAGCAGATCCTGTCGAAGACGGGCGACGCGCCGGCCGGCGACCGTGCCCGCGCTGACGCCGCGTCTCACGCCCGCCGCCGATGCGTTGCTGCACACGAACGTTCCGATCATCGCCGCGGTAAACGGGGCGGCGGTCGGCTGGGGGATGGAACTCGCGTTGATGGCCGACATCCGCATTGCGTCCGAGAAGGCGAAGTTCGGCGAGTTGTTCGTCAAGCGCGGCATCAACTGCGATGCACCGGGATTTGGTCGCCTGGCGCAGATCGTGGGACGGGAAACGGCGTCCGAGCTGCTGTTCACCGGGCGCATCATCAGCGGCGAAGAAGCGGCGCGGCTTCGGCTCGTGTCGCGCGTCGTCCCCCACGAACAGCTCATGCACACCGCGATGGAGTTGGCGCACGAGATCGCGAACAATCCGCCGCTGGCGGTGCAACGACTCAAAGAAGGCATGCGCCGAACGCTCGACCCGGACTGGCACGAACTCGGTGCCTGGGTTACGCAAAGCCTGATCGAGTTGTTCCAGACGAAAGACCATCGCGAAGGCGTGGCGTCGTTCATGGAGAAGCGCGCACCCGTCTTCACCGGCGAGTAGCCGTGCAAGACAGGCCGACGGCGGCCGAGCTTTTGGCCGAGATCGCCGACGTGCTGGAAGGCGACGTGCTCCACGCGCTGAGCGGTCCGTTGCAACACAGCGTGCGGGTCGCGGGCAACCTGGCCCGCATCGTGCAACGCGAGTTGGAGCTAGGTCCTGCCGCCGACGCTCGCGAACACGCGGCGCTGGTCGAGCTCCTCGGACGTGACGGATCGACCGATGAGTTGAACCAGGAACTCGCGGCCCACATTCGCGATGGATCGATCGCCGCGGGAGCCTGGCCCGCGCTCGTCGCGATCGCGCGGGACAAGGTGGCGATCGTGAAGCCCGGCCACGACGATTACGACTTCGCCGACGAGCAGGAGCCACCCGGTTGAGCGTCGACGTCACGATTAAGGGCATCAGCGCGTTTCTCAGCGAGGAATGGGCGACCCCGGTCGAGATCACGGACGTCGCGTACGCGTCGGCCGGCGCGCGGCGTCGCAACGTGCTCTTCACCGCGTTCCGCGACAACGAGCCGCTGCCGCTCGTGGCCACGATCATCCACGACCCCGGGCTTCAGATCATGACGATCGAAACCGAAGCTGCACTGCTGCAACTGGCCGAGCAAGCGGGCGTGACCGTCGCACACGTGCACGCCGTGTGCATCGATCCCGCGTTTGTGGGTGGGCCATTCTTCGTCACCACACAACTCGGTGGCGACACCATCCCGCGCCAGATTCTGCGCCTGGTCGACGCGACGCCCGGGCTCGGCCCGAAGATCGCGCGCGGCATCGGTGAGTCGTTCGCCCGCCTGCATGCGGTCGACCCCGCGCTCGCTCCCGACACCCTGGAGCGTCCCGAGCCGGGCGCGTCGTCGATCGATGCGGCGCTACGGCACGTGCGCACCCAGCTCGACAACCTCTTGCAACCATCACCGGCGTTCGAACTCGCGTACGCCTGGCTCGAGGCGAACCAGCCGACCCCAGGCGACAGGCTCACGATCGTGCACCGCGATTGCCGCAACGGCAACATCATCGTGGGACCGGATGGGTTGCGGGCGATTCTGGACTGGGAGGTCGCCCACCTGGGCGAGCCGATGGAGGACCTGGCTTGGGTATCGATCCGGTCGTGGCGGTTTCGCAACGATCACCTCGAAGTCGGCGGGTTCGCGTCGCGCGCCGACCTGCGGAACGGGTACGAACAAGCCGGCGGTGTGTGGGACGACGCGTCGTTCTTCTGGTGGAAGGTGTTCAACACCCTGCGGTGGGGCCTTGGTCTCGCGGGCCAGGGCCGCGCCCACCTGGAGGGCTCGTTCAGTTCAATCGTGATGGCGGGCAGCGGCCGGCGCGTCGGCGAGCTCGAATACGACGTCCTGATGCTCCTACGAGGCGCCTACAACTAGGGCTCGCTTACGCTCGCCGAATGGAACTGAAAGACAAAGTCGCCGTCGTTACCGGCGCAGCCACAGGCATCGGCCGCAGCCTCGCGGTCGCGTTCGCCAATGAAGGCGCGCGTGCGGTCGTGGTTGCCGACATCAACGGCGAACGCGCGCAGATCGCGGCTGACGCGATCAACGCGGATGGAGGCACTGCGCTCGCGGTCACGACCAACGTCGCGGACCAGGACAGCGTCCACGCGCTCGTGAAGGCGACCGAGGATGCGTTCGGACCGGTCGACCTGTTCTGTGCGAACGCGGGCGTGCTCGTGCTCGGTGGCGTGCACGCCCCGGATGAAGAATGGCGGCGCGCCTTCGACATCAACGTGATGAGCCACGTCTACGCGGCGCGGGCCGTGCTGCCGAGCATGGTCGGGCGGGGCGAGGGCTATCTGTTGCACACGGCGTCGGCGGCGGGCCTGCTGACCCAGATCGGCGCGGCGCCGTATTCGATGTCGAAGCACGCAGCCGTGTCGATCGCCGAATGGATATCGATCACCTACGGCGACGCGGGCATCAAGGTCAGCTGCCTCTGCCCGCAAGCGGTGCGCACTGAGATCGCTGCTTTCCTAGGCGTCCCGGAGATGGGACCCGGCGAGGGCGATGTGTCCCACGCATCCAACGACGGCGTGCTCGAACCCGAAGACGTAGCCCGCGTCGTGGTCGAGGGGCTGCGCGACGAGCGCTTCTTGATCTTGCCCCACGCCGAAGTCGAGGAGTACGAGCGCCGCCGAGCGGGCGACCGCGAGCGCTGGCTCAGAGGTATGCGACGCCAGCAGGCACTGATCGGTACGCCAAACTTTTAAATGGGCGTCACGATTGCGGACGTCCGCGCGATCACGTCGACGTTCCCACGTAGCTACGAGGCCGAAGTGCGCGGCGGCATTCGATTCCGCGTCGGCAGCATCGTGTACGCGGCGTTCGGTCGCACTGACGACAGCCGGATGGGCATTGCGTTCCCGAAGGAGATGCGGGACGGCATCGTCGGCGGTGAGCCGGACAAGTTCTCGCTGCCCCGCGCCAGCGACCTTCGCTACAACTGGATCGTCCTGAACCTCGAGGCGATCGACCGCGACGAACTCCGCGAACTGCTCGAAGACGCGTGGCGCATGGTCGTGCCGAAGTCAGTCGCGGCCGCGCACTTCGGCGACTAGTCGTGCCGGGACGCGAAACGCGCACCCGCCTTCGCGGGTGCGCGTTCCGACAAGGGAAGTGTGTTGTAGCTAGACGCTGCGACGGTTGAAAACGCTGTAGCCGCCGGGGCCGACCGCGCATGCAACTACGAGAAGCAGGAGGCCAAACAACAGCTGACCCTGCAGGACTTGCACGACGCCGACGACGGCAATTACTGCTGCGATGAGCCAGAGGAACATTTCGGGTTCTCCAATCGTGTTGCGGTGGAATGTCCACCGTCTTGGAGCTAGCGATACCCGAAATCATTTCGCGTCAGTCGTTACGACCGCCGATTCAGCATGTATGGAATGAGATCGCGCACGAAGTCGCGGTGATGACCCGCCTCCGAAGTCGCGAAGGCCGCTTCGAACGCGTCGTAGGCCTCGCTGGCGATGCCATGCGCGTAGTCGAGAGTGAACTCGATACTGCCGTAGCTCGCCATCAAGGCGCGCAGCGTCGCGATGATCTCGGGCGTACGTTCCGCGCGCGTCATCGCCAAGTACGCCGACACCACATCGCGATCCGCGCCGGCCGCGTGCGACATCAGATGAATGAGCGGCAACGTGCGCTTGCCCTCGTAGAGATCGCCGTTGATCTCCTTGCCGTACTCCTGCTCGTCACCGATGAGGTTGAGCACGTCGTCCTGAATCTGGAATGCCGCGCCCAAGTGAAACCCGAAGCGCACCATCGGACGAAGGTCCACGCGGCCGCGCCCGCCAATCAATGCGCCGACGCGCAACGGGTGGATCGTCGTGTACCAACACGTCTTGTGCATGATCAGGTCGAGGTAGTCCTCGGGGGTGAGGTCGTGCGTGCGGTCGCGGCGCCAACCCAGCTCGGTGGCCTGGCCTTCGAGCGTGCGCATCGCCATCGTGTCGAATTCGGTGTGGACGCGCTCGGCGAGGTCGCGATCGAGGTTGCGCAGCTGGCGACGCAACACTTGGTTCGAGATGACCGCCAGCGCGTCGCCGGCGTTGAGTGCGATCGCCACCCCAGCCGACTCGGGCAAGGTCGGCTTGCCGCGGCGTTGCTCACTGCCATCCGCGATGTCGTCGTGGATCAGGAAAGCGTTGTGGAGTAACTCGATGCTCACCGCGGGCGGAAGCGCCTCCGCCTCGGTCCCGCCGAAACTGCAGCACGCGGCGATGCAGAGTGCAGGACGAATCGCCTTGCCGGCGCGTAACGGGTAGTCGCGCACCGGTCCGTACAACCAGTCGTGCGGTTCGCCATCTGGAATCGCGTCGAGCATGGCCCGCCGCACGGAACGCCCCGTGTCGTGCAGCACCCGCTCGACCGACTCCAGGGCCGGATCCAATGTGGTCATGCAGGCGTGGGCTCGGGCACGACGATTTCGATCGGCATCCACTGCTCGGCGACGCCGTCTACGAGCACGATCGCGCGGTACACGCCGGGCCGGGCCTCGGCCGCGTCGGCCGCGAGTTGTACGCCGCGGCTCGAGCGCGCCGGCAGGTCAAACGAGTGCGGGTCGGCGGTTACCGCCAAGGCGCCGAGCGTCGTGCCGTCAGGTGCCTGGGGCACGCCGCAGTGCACGCGCAACTTGTCGAACGCGTTCGCCGACGGGTTGTGCAGCCACAGTTCGGTTGTGCCTCTCCGCGTGGTTGCGTCGAGGGTTACGCGCAACGAGGGCGGAGGGCCGGACGCGCTGACGTCGAGCGCAGCTGTCGAGCCCGGGCCGGGCACAACGCCGGCAAGGTTGGTGACCGAGTCACGCCACAGACGGGCAAACGCTGCCATTGCGTCATCCGCCGCCGAAGGCGCGGCGCCATCGCGTTGGTCCCCAGACGCGTCATCGTGGTTACCGTCGACTGTGGCGATCAGCCGCTCGACCAGAGCACTGGCCGCCTCGATGCTGCGGCGCTGCACGTCGCCCATCGCGTCGATCGCACGCGCGAATATTTCGTCGGCCATGTATCTAGGCTATTCGGGCTGTGGCGAACTCAATCGATGAGCTGCTCGATCGCGCGATCGCCGCGTTCAACCGGGGCGAAGTAGATCGCGCGCGTGGGTTGGCCGGCGAGGTACTCGCGGCCGACGCGGACAACGCCGACGCCACGGATTTGCTCGCGGTACAGCCCAGCGGCGAGATCCGCCGGCTCACCGTGATGTTCTGTGACCTGGTCGGCTCGACCGAGATGTCGGAGCGACTTGAGCCCGAGACCTATCGCACGATCGTCGCTCGCTATCAAGCCGCTTGTCGCGGCGTGATCGAGCGGCGGTACGAAGGTTCGATCATGTCGCAGAAGGGCGACGGGATCCTCGCCGCGTTCGGCTTCCCGGTGGCGCACGAGAACGACGCCGACCGAGGTGTGCGAGCCGGCCTCGACGTTCTCCGGGCTGTCCACGACATCACCGACGACATTGCGCAGCGCTACGGCGAACACATCACCGTGCGTATCGCGTTGCACAAAGGCTTGGTGTTCCTTGATTTGCACGAGCGCGACCTGTACGGCTTTGCCGTAAATGTGGCGGCGCGCCTCGAAGGCCTGGCCGAGCCCGGCACACTGCTTGTCTCCGAGGAGATCCGGCGCTTGGTCGGAAACCGGTACGAACTCATCGAGCACGCTCCCCGTGCCCTCAAAGGTGTCACCGCAAAGCTGACCAGCTACACAGTCGTCGGCGAGAACGTGGGGACCGTTTCCCGCCCGAGCGGTCCACTCATCGGTCGCGCCGATCACGTAAGTCGCCTGCACGACGCGTGGACGCGCGCTCGCGACGGCCAACGCAGACCCGGCGAATGCGTCGCGGTTGTGGGAGACGCGGGCATGGGCAAGTCGCGCCTTGTGGCCGAGCTCGTGGATGCGGCCGAGGGCGACGGTGCGCCGGTCGTCGAATTTCTCGGGTCGCCGCTCGAAACGAGCTCGGGGCTGTGGCCCGTTCGGCAGTTCGTGGCTCATCGTTGCGGCGTTACCCGCGCGACGCCAAATGTGGACCGACTCGTACTGCTGCAGCAGGCGGTCGGCGCGCTTGACCTGACCGCCGACGCAGTGCCGGCGTTGGCGACGTTGCTCGGCATCGCGGCGAGCGCAGGCTACGAACCTGTCCAGTCCGATGCCCGTCGACTGCGCGACGAGATCGAAACGGCCGCCTTCGAGTTCGTACGCGCCTGCTTCGGTGACCGTGCTGGCGTGGTGGTTTGTGAAGACGCGCACTGGTTCGACGAGCAGACACGTGCCTTCGTGACCCGGCTCGCGCAACAACTACCGCCGACGGTGCTCACCGCAGTCACCAGCCGCGACCCGCAGACAGCCCCTCGCGGCGCAACCGTTACCACCATCGGCGTCGCGCCACTAGAGCCCGACGACGCGCTTACCTTGCTGCGAGCGTTGCCGGCCGGCGACAGTTCGGCGGCGGACTTCGACCAGATCGTCAAGCGGGGCGACGGCATCCCACTGTTCCTCGAAGAACTCCTGCGGGCCTCCGGCACGACGGTGTCGGAATCGTTACCGCCAGGCGCGGCGTCGAGTTCTGCGGTACCCGAGGTGCTGTACGAAGCGCTCACGGCGCGCTTGAACGTGTCGCCCAATGGCTCGGCCGTGGCCGCGGCCGCAGCAGTTATCGGGGCCCCCGCTCGCGCCGACATGCTGGCCACGGTCGCCGAGCTATCGGCGGCGCAAACCTCGGATGGTCTGAACGCCCTGTTGGACGCGCGGATCGTCGAGACAGTCGCATTCGGGTCCGACGCCGTGCGATTCCGCCACGAGTTGTTGCGGGAAGTCGCGTACGACTTGCAACCGCCGAGCCGTCGAAGAGCCATGCACGCGCGCGTGGCCGAAGCGCTAGTGCGGGCGTCCGCCGACGCTGACGGCGTCGAGTGGCGACGCGTAGCCGGCCACTACGAAACCGCGGGGTCGACCGACGACGCAGTGAACGCGTACGAGCGGGCGTCGCGCCAGGCGCGCCAGCGCGGCGCGCTCACCGAAGCGAGGTCGTTGCTCAGCACCGCGATCGATCTTCACGTGTCCCGCCCCGGAGCCGATACGCATCGTGAAGTCACGCTGCGCCTCGCTCGCGGCTTCATCGCGCTGACGATGGAAGGCCACACGAGTGCGGAGGCGGCGGCTGACTACGAGCGCTGTCTCGATCTGTGCCTGTCGCTCGGCCCGAGCGATGAGGTCTACGCCACCATGTTCTCGCTGTGGAGCTACTACGCGGCCCGGGCCGAGTTCGATCGGGCCGACCAACTGCTCGAACTGGTGCGTGCCCACGGCGACGCGCTGCCCGACACGATCGGCCACATGCTGGAGGGCTCGCAGGCGCTCGACGACTTCTATCGCGGCAACTTCACCGAAAGCTTCCGGGGTTTTGCCGCGCAGGCGGACTTCTACACGGGCGCCGAGGTGGACCTGACTCGGTGGTGGTTCATTCCGAGCGATCCCGGTGTCGCCGTACAAACGGCCGGCTTTCTGGCCGCCATGCACGCGGGTGACTTGCGGACCGTCGACGCGTTGGTCGACAACGCACGCCGGTTGTGCTCAGCCCTGCCGTTCCCGCACGGACCGTTCACCTTCGTCGCCTTCCTGGCGATGGAAGCCTGGATGCACACAGAACTGGGCGAGTTTGACGACGCCGCACACGTCGTCGATGAGGTAGTCGAGACGGCGGACCGCTACGGGTTCGACAGCTGGGCGATCGTCGGCGCCACGCAGCGGCAAGTCTTCGAAGGCTTGCGCATACTGCACGACGGTGCGACCGCACGCCAGCAACCGGCACTGTCGGCACTAGCCGCCACCATCGGCAACTACATGGCGATGTGGAAGATGATCGACCAGTGGGTGTTCGTGACGTACTACACAACCGTCCAAGGGCAACTGCATGCGGCCGCGGGCGAGATCGAGTTGGCGCGCGCCGCGTTCGATGAAGCCCGCGCCATCGCGCGGCGCACGGGCATGGGCTTCTACGAATCCGAGACCATCCGGCACGCGGCGCATCTTGCGCCGGCCGAGAGTGAGAAGGTTGCGGGAATTCGTGACGCGCTTGGCCTGGCGCAACGGCAGGGTTCGTTGCTGTACGAACTTCACGCCGCCCTCGATCTCGCCGATCTCGGCAGCGCGGCCGAACTTGAGGCGGTGGTCGCAAAGTTCGCCGCCGATACGTCGTTCCCGGCGCTCGAACGGGCGCGCGAAACGCTCAGCCTCAGCCGCAGCTGAGCGTTTCCGCGTACGCGTCCATGAACGCGTTCACGCCGGCCTCGTCGAAACACTCGCGGCGATACATCACCATGAAGCGCAGCTCGTCGTAGGCCGTGTACATCGCGATCCCGACCGGCAGCGAAGGCATCGCCGCGGTCGTCACCGAGATCACCGGCTGTACGTCGTCGCTGAAGCGCGGCGGGTCGGGCACTGACCGCAGGTTCGACAGCATGCACGTGTCGAACTGTTGACGGGCGACCGCGGTTAGCGCTTGTCGGCGCAGAGCGAACGGCACTGCCCGTCCCGCCGCCGACGTCGCCACGAGCGCGCGGGCCCGGGCTCGCTGCTTTTCGATGTCGAGGTTCGGGCCGATGTGCGCAATCGCGGTGGCGACATCGATGCGATCGCCCGGCCCGCTAAGTACTGATGTCATTGCGGCCAGGCTGACCACCACGTCGTCCCACCACTCGGGCGGCCGCAGGTTCACGGCCTGGGAAACGCCGACGTGCTCACACGCTTCGCCATGGGCGGCATTCCAACGGTCCACGGTCACGTGCAGCGCCGCCATCGCGTATGTGCCGAAGGATCCGGCGTGGCGGCGGGACGCGTCGAGCGCGGGCGCAGCCGGGATGGCGCGGGTCGTCGCGCCTGCACCGGCACCCGGGCGTCCACCGCTCGGCGCCAACGGCGATCGTCGCGTGGCCGCGTCAGCCGCGAGCTCGAGCCGAGTCGTCCACTTCTGCGTGAGTTCCGACCAATCGGCGGCTCGGCTGTCCACAAGTGCCGCGTGCGCGGAGGCGATGTCGACGGCCGGCGCCGGGTCGTGTTCGCCGCGATAGGCGCGGGCTACCGAGCGCAGGAACCTCAGCGAGCCGAACCCGTCGGCCAAAACGTGACTGAACCCGGTGCTGAGAACATCGAAGTCGGCGGTGCGTGCGATCACCGCGCGGATTAGTGGGGCTTGACGGAGATCGATCGGTTGGTCGAGCTGTGCCAAAGCGACGTTCTGGACCGCGTCCTCGTCGGCGCACTCCACGACGTCGATGGGCCCGACGGCGGCGCGCTCGTCGGAAGCCCAATGGAAGCGAACGTCGCCTTCGACACAGCAACGGGCCAGCGGATGACGCGCCATCGCGTCGCCAAAGGCTCGTTCCAGGCGTTCAGGGTCGAGCCGGCCCGCCGTCACTCCGACCTGAAAGTTCCAGCCGTCATTGGCCTCGTGCCACAGCATCAACGCTTCCTCGAGCGGTGATAGCCCGACAAGGCGGTGAAGGCTCACGCGCCGAGACCATACTGAGCGGCGATGGGGGACAAGCCGACGGTTGCGATCCTCGGCGGCGGCATGGCCGGGCTGAGCGCGGCTTGGCGGTTGAGTGAACCCGCCTACCGCGATCGCTTCGGCGCGATCACCGTCTACCAGCGAGGCTGGCGTTTGGGGGGCAAGGGCGCGAGCAGCCGCGGCGTCAACGGTCGCATCGAAGAACACGGGCTGCACGTGTGGCTCGGTCACTACGACAACGCGTTTCGGCTCATGCGGGATTGCTACGAAACGCTCGACCGCGCGCACGCCGACCCGGTGCCGCCGATCGTCACGTGGCGCGACGCCTTTGTGCCGGCGCCCGACGTGGGCATATTCGATCACTTCGACGGCGTGTGGCGCCCCTGGGTGGCGCACCTCGCCGCCAACGACGGCTTGCCCGGTGACAATCCCACCGCGCCCGACGACTCGCCCCGCGAAACGCTGCGGCGCGCCGGCCGGCTGCTGCAAGAACTGGTCGAATCACTTGGCGAAACCGAGCTTGTCCCGGTGCTGTCGACGGTTCCTGACACGACTCCGCGCCGGCGCCCTGCCGCCGCGGGCGCAGTGCTGGCGGCCGGCGCGATGGTCGAGGCGCTCGCGTTCGCGGCGGGCCCGGCCGCCGCTCGCGCCGGTGACGAGGCGGTGATCGCCCTCGACCTGGCGATGGCCGAGGTACACGAAGCGCTCGGCGCGATGACGGCCGACGTGTGGGGGGCCAGGCAGGCGTGGCACATGGTCGAGTTGGTGACGGCCATCGTGCGGGGAAGCGTGGCCGACGGGCTGATGGACAGCCCAAGCAACGCGCGCGCGCTCAACGACATCGAGTTCCTCGAGTGGATCCGAGGCCACGGCGCGTCGCAAGCGACGATCGACTCGACCTACGTGCGCGGTCTGTACGACCTCGTCTTCGGGCACGCGGGCGGCGACCCTGAACGGCGCGGTTTCGGTGCGGGCACTGGCGCGCTGCTCAGCATTAAGACGTTGCTCGATTACAAGGGCGCGTTCTTTTGGAAGATGACCGCAGGCATGGGCGACGTGGTCTTCGCGCCTCTCTACGAGGCGCTGCGCCGCCGCGGTGTCGACTTCGAGTTCTTTCATCGCGTGGAGAACCTGCACGTGAGCGAAGACACGTCGATGATCGACGCGATCACGCTCGGGCGCCAAGCACAGCTGGCCGATGAGCGTGATCACTACGAGCCGCTAGTCGACATCGGCGGGCTGCCCTGTTTCCCGGCGCGGCCGCTGCTCGAGCAGCTCAACGCCGATTCGGCCATCGTCGACGAGCCGCTTGAGTCGGCGTGGTGCACGTGGCCCGACGTCGAGACCCGTGTGTTGCGCGCCGGTGTCGATTTCGACCACGTGGTGTTCGCCATCCCACCGCCGATGGCCGCCCACGTCTGCACCGAACTCGTCGCGGCGCGCCGCGCCTGGAGGGACCTCGTCACGAACGTCGCGACCGTGGCCACGGAATCGCTTCAACTGTGGTTGCGCGCCGACGAGGACACCCTGGGCTGGCCCCACTCGGGCACCACGATGACGGGCTACGTGGATGGGTTCGACACGTGGGCGTCTATGCCGCAGCTAGTGGGGGCCGAGCAATGGCCCGAGGGCGAGGAGCCCCGGTCGATCGCGTACTTCTGCAACACGCTGGACAGCGATTGGCCACCATTGGGCGATTGGGCCGCGCACGCAACGGCGGAGAGCCAGCGAGTGCGGGCTACCGCCGAGCGATTTTGCCGCGAGGACCTGAAGGTGCTGCTGCCCAACTTCGACGCTCAGGCTTTGTGCGGCGGAAGCCTGGACGCGCAGTACTGGAGCGCCAACGTCGATCCGTCCGATCGCTACGTGCAGTCGCTACCAGGCACCGACAAGTACCGCCTGCGACCCGACGAAAGTGGGTTTGAGAATCTCGTGCTTGCCGGGGACTGGACCGACTGTGGACTGAACGCGGGTTGCATCGAGGCCGCCGTGATCTCGGGGTTGCAGGCTGGCAACGCGCTACTTGGACGGCATCGGTTTCATCAGGTGTACGCGCAGTGGTTGTTCTGATGCTGCACGCGTCCGCTGTGTAAGACTTCGGATCGGGGGAGAGGAGCAGTGTTATGGGCGACGAAGCCAAACAGGCGGCATCGATCGTCGGCGACCTGATGCAAGCGTGGGTTGAAGGCGTGCAGCAGTTCTACGACGCACTGCAAGAGGACAAAGACTTCGGCGCCGACGCGGCCTTGCGCCAGACCAAAGATCTCGTAGAGCGCATCATGCCGGCGGCCGAAAAGGGGATCGGTCTCACCCTCGATCTTTTGCGGCCCTGGTCTGCCGCTTTCGCCGAAAGGATGCCAGATGCCTGAACCCACCGACTCGCTCAACGAAGTGCTGGGTGAAATGGCCGAGCGCATCGGCAAGTACGCCGAAATCTGGCAAGACGCGGCGAAGCGCAACGCGAGCGGCGATTACAGCGCGACCGACGCCGTCACCGACCTGCAACACACCTTCGCGCTCGGTCTGCGCGACGCGACCGAAGTCGGTGTCGCGGCCCTCGCGGCATTCGCGAACGCGACCCGCTCCGACAAATAGCGGTAACGCGTGAACATCGACGCGGCCATCGTCGTGCTCTACCGGGTGTTGGGCGAAGTCGACCCAGCGGCGCTCGGCCCCTCACCCGATTTCCTCGACAGCCCGCAAACCGCGCTCACTGATCTCACCGCGCAGGTGGACCTCACGAGCAGGCAGGGTCGTTACCTCGCGAACTTGGCGTATGTGCTCGGCATGCGCATTGACGACCAGAACATCGAGTCGCTCACGCCTGAGCTGACGGCGTTGGGAGCCAAGATCCTCGAACGCTTCCCCGACGTTGTGAATGGCGTTCCGCTCGAAGCCAAAATGTCCACCGCGCTGCGCCGGCTGCTCGTTTCGCCCCACATCGATCAAGACGTCGCTACGGGCTTGGAGGACGCGTTCAACGGAGCCTTGCAGACATCGTTCGACAACACCACGGATGAATGGAAGTTCGCGGGCGCGGCGGCGGAGACCGCCACCATGCTGGTTGAACTGGCGTCGTTGGAGATCCAGTGCCGGTGCGAGGACGGCGCGGTGCGACTTGACGGAGCGCGAGTGCCGGTCCTCAAGTGTGCGTTCGAGGTCTGCACGCAAGCGCCTTACGACCGCTGCATGCCGGGCGTTGACCCGCGCAACTGGCCCGTGTACAGCCCGATCTTCTTTCAGAGCGTCGACGTTTTGTCAGGCAGCCCGTCGACAGGGAACTGGCAGGGAGTGATCCAAGAAAGTGTCGGCGCGCTCATCACGGGCACGCCCGTCATCACGAACCTCTTGGTGAGTTACCACGAGAAGCCGAACATGGCAGTAAGTGCATACGACTTGGCGCCCGATTCGCCCGCGCTCAAAAGCGACGACACAACCGTCGACGTCGACTACGGCTACTTCTCTGTTACGGACGAGGGCGCGCACCGTCGCGTCACCGTGTTGAAGGTGGTGCACATCCGGGGCAAGGAAGACGTGCCGACGAACTGGATGTGCCCCCTGGTGCTACAGCAGCAGGCGATGATCGGGTGGTGGTTCTGACATGACGCGCAGCTCCAAGGATGTTGGTGCGGCATGGGGCCGCCTCATCGGGATGGCGGTAGACGCGTGCAAAAGCCACCACGCGGCACATGCCGCGAAGCCCGCGCACACCACTGACCAGAAGCCGCACGGCCCATTCGTTCACAGCCGGCGCAAGCACGGCGAAACCCCCGACCCGAACAACGAAGAAACGACGATCACGCTGACGGCGCATCAGCGCTGCCGTCCCACCTGGACCGGCCAGCGCGGCGTCGTCACCCTCACGTTCGATCAGCAGACCCAGATGCACTTCGACCATTCGCCTGTGCATCTATTGCCGGCGGGCGAGAATCTCACGAGCGCGGTGCAGACTGCGACACCGAATCCGATGCAACTCACCGGTCCCGGTTCCATCGAGGTGTCCATCGACGCGCAACTGCCGCGCGGTCTCTACCTCGGCAACCTCGTGCAGGCGAGTACCAACAACCTCCAGCCGCTCCTGATCTACATCGACGACCTGATCTAAGGCAAGGTCCGTCTTCGCCGCAGCGCGCTAAGGGCCACGGCCGCGGCGAGCGCTACCACCGCGCGGTATGGCGTGGACCGGCCTGAGGCGGCCAACTCGCGTGAATTGCTTTGCGCTCGAGTGGCTGTGACTGGCGCCGCGGTGAGCTCGACGAGCGCCACGCTGTTCGCGGCGAGTAGGACCTCAATGTTGTCGGCTCCGGGAGGGAGCACCGTCGCGGTTGGCGTGCCCGCCGGGTGGCCGCCGTCGATGCGATGGACGACAACCGACCGTGCTCGATCCTTCGCGTCCACGGCGATCCGCAAGCGACGGTCCGTCGGGTTGCTCACCGAGAACGAGGCAATCAGCATCCGGGTCGTGTTGGCGTCCTCGGCCGCAACCGCCCACAGGCCCGCGGTGGCATCCGCGCCGGTCATCGCGCGAGTCGGGCCCTGCAACATTTGCCACAGCTCGAACCCGTGCCAGACAGGCTTGCGCGCGCCGGCCGCCGACGCCGTACCCCAGTCGCCGCAAAATTGTTTGTGGCCCGGATTCACGTCAGGGCTCGAGCAGTGCCGGTCGACCGCCGCGAAGAACGTGGCGCCGTCAAGGCGGTGCTCGTGCATCTCGATCAGTGAAGCGACGGTGTGCGCGGCCCCGACGAAGGTGTCGTTGCGCGCGTCGAAGCCGCCCGACGAAAGGTTCCACTCGGTGATGAGTAACGACGGCACCAACTCGCCTGGGAGCATCGCGGCGCCCACCGCGGTGCGCATGACGTCGATGCCGGTACCGAGGATGGTCGGCGACGCCGCCGGGTTGGTGCCGTGCAGCGCCTGCCATACGGCGACGGCGGCCGGGCTCGACCGGTCCTCGGGTCCGTCGGGACCCAGCAGAGGTGCGTTCGGGTATGTGTGCCAGGACACGAAGTCCGGCAGACGCCCCGCGGCGCGGGCGACGGCGACGAACGCCGCGGCGACAGGGGGATCGGCGAACAACGCGGCCGGGCCGCCATAGGTGGCGTCGACCTTCGCTTCCGTTTCGACTCGGCTGACGGCCCGAACCTGAGCAGCGACGTCGGCTGCCAGTTCCGGCGGTAATTGGCCGTGCGACGTGGGTGGAAATTCGGGTTCGTTACCGGACTCGAACCACACGGGCGCGTGCCCGTGCGCGCGGCGGTCGACGAGGTAATGGCGAACGACCGCCATGACGACGGACTCGTAGCCCGCGGAACCGGCACCGGGGTCCCACGGCGGCCGCTCAATGAGCACGACGACGGGCATCGCGCCCGTTGCCGAGATCGCGTCGACCTCGGCATCGGCCGCGGTGAAGTCGAGCACACCGCGAGCGGGCGATATCCGCCCAAGCCGCACGGCGAATGTCCGCACCAACCTCGGCCGCAGTGGCGCCACGGCTTCGCCTCCGGCGCGCCAGTTGAACCCGACGAGCTGCGGCTGCAGGGCCGGACCGGCCGGCCCGGTCAGCCGGAGTTCGGTTGCCTCGAGTTGCTCGGCGCGGCCGGGTGCCGTCCCCCCAAGCACGACGAGGATCGCCAGCAACGCGACTCCGGCTGCCGTCCTCAACCGTCGGCGAGCCACGGCCGGATCCTACGTGCGTGAGTTTGCGGCCCCATCGTTAGCGGTCCTGGCAGGATTCGAACCTGCGACGCACGGTTTAGGAAACCGACGCTCTATCCCCTGAGCTACAGGACCCGAACTCGGAATCCTACGAACAGCCACGACCGGCGGCGGCCAGCCGTTCGGCTTGCTTCGCAAACGCCCAGCCCGGGCCGCGCAATACAAACGAAAGCCGATCGCGCCAGTTGTCCGACGCGGCGACATCGCGGGCGATGAGCGTGTACTCGCGGGCGGCGACGCGCAGGGGGTTGTAGGTGTTGACGTTCTTGGTCAGCCCGTAGCTGACTCGCTCTCCCTCGCGTTGGAAGGTTCCGAACAACCGGTCCCAGATGATGAGGATGCCGCCGTGGTTGCGGTCGAGGTATTTCTTGTTCGAACCGTGATGCACGCGATGGTGTGACGGCGTGCTGAGCGCTTCTTCAGCGAGGCCGACCCGCTCGATCGTCTCGGTGTGCACCCAGTATTGGTAGAGCAGGTTCCAGCTGCGGGCGCTCGCCACGAGCGATGGACGGATCCCTGCGCGCGACAGCACGCCATACGGAACGAACACGCCCATCACATCGGCGACGGGCTGTCGAAGCGCAGTCGACAGGTTGTAGCGCTCGCTCGAATGGTGCACGACGTGGATCGCCCACAACGCGCGTACCTCATGTTGCAAACGGTGATTCCAGTAGTAGATGAAGTCCCATGCGAGCATCGCCAACAACCATGGCCCGGGACCCTTGCCGAGGTCGCGCGACGAGCCCTTCGATCGCCACTGCGCGTCGGGATTCGTGCGAATCGCGGCGGCAGTTGAAAGGGCGAGCCCGCCGGTTGCGATCGTCGCCACGCCGCCGACCCGCTGGACGTGCTCAGCCACGCGTGCGGTGCGGTCGCTTCGCCCTCTGAGACGTGCCTTGCGGACGACAGTGTCCGCTACCGTCGTCGCAACTCCCGCGCTGATCGCCGCACCGACGAGCCACTTGCCGTACTTCGACTTGCCCGGTGCGACCGCCTTGATGATGCGCTTCGCGGCGAAGGGCGCGAGCAGGCTGCCGACTCCCATAGACAGGCTGGTGATCGTGTCGGGCTTGGTGTAGTCCGCGGGACCGGGTCCGCCGCGTGCAGCCCGGGTCTTCTTGAGCTGACGTTGCTCCGCGTACATCGTGCCGAGGTAGTACGGGATCGCTGCAACAGTCGCGTCGGCCACCGAGCGATGGTAACTGTCACCCGCGGTTCGGCTCGCAGATGAAGACGTACTCCTTGCCCGGACGGTCAGGTGCTTCCCGCACCTCCCGCACGTTGCAGCCGACGCGCCCGAGAGATTCATGCAGTTCCGCTTCAGTGCGAAACCTGAGCGTCGACGTCGAGGTCCGGACCGTGTTGTCGGCGAGGAAGACGATCGTGGCCTGGAACGTGACGAACGGCAACGCGACATCGATCACCTCATTCCAGGTCTCCACTACGCCAACGTCGGGAATCTCGACGCGCTGGAAAGACTGCTCCGGGTTCCACTCTTCCCACGCCCGCCGCTCGGGCCGACGCGTTTCGAACACCAAGACCCCGTCAGGCGCGAGCGCCGTGCGCACGGCGGCGAGAGTTGCGATCCATTCGTCGTCATCGAGAAAGACCTGCGCCACGTTGCCGGTCATCGTCGCGAGATCTACCTGCATCGGGGAAAGATCCGTGGCCGCACCGTTGATCCATCGAACCCTCTCGGCGCCGGGCCGCGCGCCGGCGACCTCGAGCATCGCCGCCGCCGGATCGATACCCGTAACGTCCAAACCTTCGTCGGCAAGGAGGCAGGCGAACACCCCGGTGCCGCAGCCAACGTCCACCACGGAGCGCACGCCGAACTCGCGCACAATCGCGAGATAGACGGAAAGGTCACTGCGGTCCGAGTCCAACGCGTCGTAGATGGACGCGAGCCTGGGATCCTCGAACACGTTGTCTGCCATCTCTACGGCTGCCGCCCGCTCAATCCAGGTTCCGGTTGTCCATCGATTTTCATCTTGGCCGACCTGTCGGCTGGGCGATCGAAGTTTTTGAGCGGGAACTGCTGAGTACGGCGAAACTCTTGTCGTGGTCGAGACCGAAACCCGGGCGGCAGTGCTTAGCGATGCCGACGCGATCGCCGCCGTTCACTCCGCCGCGTGGCGGGAGGCCTTCACCTTTCTTCCGCCCGCGTTCCTAAGGGCGCTCACTCCCGATGCCGTGCTCGACAAGTGGCAGCGGGAGCTCCTGGATCCGGGTTCATCGATGTTCGTTGCGACGAACGGTGGACGTGTGGTCGGTTTACTCCAGCTTCGATGCACGCCTCCATCCGGCGAGGTGATGTCTCTCTACGTCGAACCGTCTCTGTGGCGGTCGGGCGTGGGCTCCACGTTGCTCGCCCTCGGCGAAGTGTGGTTGGCGCAACGATGCGTCGACGCCGCCATGTTGTGGACCGCCAAGGCAAGCGATCAGTCGCGACGCTTCTACGAAGCACACGAGTGGGTCGCTAGCGGCAAAGAACAGACCCAACTGCTCGTCCCCGGTGTCGAACTTCACGAGGTCGAGTATCGCAAGGCCCTCACGTGATCGGCGGGGACCTGGCGCTGGGAAATGAGAACTACGCGCAAGGGAGCGTGAACCTTGAGGCACGCGCGGCACTCTGGGCGTACGCGGATCCGACCGCGCCGGAGGAGCCGGCCGATTGGTTTCTGGACCTCGTGACGTGGACGAGCGGTTCACACGCGTTGGATGCGGGGTGTGGATCTGGCCGTTTCAGCGGCTCGTTGGCCGCGCGCGCGTCGCGCGTTGTGGCTTTTGACTATTCCGAAGCCATGGCCCTCGAGGTTGCGAGCTCGCATCCAACCGTGATCGCCGATGTGTGTTCGATGCCGTTCGCCACGGGCTCGTTCGATGTCGTGCTGGCGGCGTGGATGCTCTATCACGCGCGGGATATCGACGCCGCGTGCCGAGAGCTTCGCCGCGTCGTCGCGCCCGGTGGCGCGCTCGTGGCCGTCACCAACGGCGCACGTCACACCGCCGAACTGGAGACGATTCTCTCGGCTGCGGCAGATCGATTGGATGCGGAGGCAACGATGCCCTCGCTGGGCGCGAACCGATTCCGCATCGACGACGCGGCTTACTTCCTGAGCCGCTGGTTCTCCAACGTCGCGGCCCACTTGCGGACGCGCCGGGTGCTTGCGCCCGCCGGTGCGGTCGTTGCCTATCTAACGAGTCTCGACCTTGAGGGCTCGTGTGTACGCAACGGCACAGCGGTTCCGCTTGACGAGTTGCTCGAGGCCATTGGCGCGGTAGCGGAGGATCTTGTCGCCGAGCATGGATCGATTGCGATCACCGGCCTGTCAGCGGCGTTCGTCTGCCGGGACTGAGCCGAAATTCATGCTGGCCTCGCCGTGATCGACCGGTAGCGTTTGGGTTGTTGCGACGAAGCGGAGTGACGTCTGCTGAGCAACGGAAGTGCAAGAGGCCGCAGTTGCGGCGAAGTGCGGTGGCACCGCGAGTTCCCCTCGCCCGCACATCTGGGATCGATCCGGATGGAGATGAGGGAGATGGAACGAACGCTCGCAAGCGAATGCGTCGGCCGCGCTGGCGAACACGTACTGCTCAGTGGATGGTTGCACCACGTGCGCACACTCTCGAAGGTCAGCTTCTTGCTGCTGCGCGACCGCAGCGGCATCGCGCAAGTTGTGGTCGACGAAGCCGAGTTACGCGACGAGGTCGCGCGATTGCTCCACGAGACCGTCATCAGCGTGACGGGGACGGTGGTCGCGAACCCGCACGCACCCGGAGGTCACGAGGTCTTGGCGCAGCGCGTCGAGGTGATCTCGACGCCGAGCGAAGAACCGCCGTTCGAGTTACGGCGACCCGAACTCAACGCACAGTTGCCCACGTTGCTCGACCACGCCGCGGTCTCGTTGCGGCACCCACGCCGGCGCGCCGTAGTCCAACTGGCGGCGGCCGCAACGAAGGGTTTTCGCACCACACTCGACGCGCTGGGCTTCACCGAAATTTTCACCCCGAAGGTCGTCGCGAGCGCGACCGAGAGCGGGGCCAACGTCTTTCCCATCGACTGGTTCGGCCGGCGTGCGTACCTGGCGCAGAGCCCGCAGTTCTATAAGCAAACGATGGTCGGCGTGCTTGAACGTGTCTACGAAGTCGGGCCTGTCTTTCGCGCGGAGCCCCACGACACGGTGCGTCACCTGGCCGAGTACGTGTCGCTAGACGTAGAGATGGGGTTCATCCGCGACCACCGCGACGTGATGGCAACGTTGCGCGAGGTGCTCGCAGGCATGATCGGCGCCATCGCGACGGACATCGAAGTCCCAGCCGAGATCCCCGTCGTCACCTTTGACGAGGCGCAACGCATGATCGAAGCCGACACCGGCCGCGAGGTGGTCGGTGAGCCTGACCTGGCGCCGGTCGATGAACGCTGGCTGGGGGAGTGGGTGCAGCGCGAACACGGTTCGGACTTCCTGTTCGTGACGGGCTATCCGATGGTCAAGCGGCCCTTCTATACGCACCCCGATCCGTCCAACCCTGCGGCCTCGAACAGCTTCGACTTGTTGTTCCGCGGCCTTGAGTTGGTGACTGGCGGCCAGCGCCTCCATCGCATCGAGGACTACGAGGCTGCGTTAGAGGGCCAGGACACCGCACCTTTCGAGGGCTACCTCGAGGCGTTTCGCCACGGCATGCCGCCGCACGGTGGCTTCGCGATCGGACTCGAGCGGTTCGTCGCGCGTGTCACCGGTGCAGCCAATGTGCGCGAGGTCACGCTGTTCCCGCGCGACCTCCATCGCCTCACGCCTTGACGACGCGCGTCTACCAGTCCTGGGCGGCAAGTAACAGCGTGGCGAGCGGCTCGAGCGTGGAGGTGAGTTCGTCGAGTTCGTCGGGGCCGACACTTTCGTAGGGCTTCGCCGCGAGGTCATCGGTGAGCGCCTCGACCCGCTGTTTGACCCCGCGACCCTGTTCGCTGAGCCATCCGTCATCGCCGATCAGGCCCCGCGCGCGCACCCCGTCGATCAGGGTGGCGAGCTGTGCTGCGGGGAGGTGGTGGATGCGTCCGAACTTCTCGGCCGGCATGCCCATGTCGAGGGCGAGCAGCACGTGCGCCTCGAGGCCGCCGACACCCTCACTCATCAGCGCCGCGATGTGTCCGTCGCCGCGGTGCTCGCGCAGCAGGGAAGCGGCATGGAACATGCGCGCGACCACGTCATCGGGAATCGGGAGCGCGCGCAGCGCGGCGTACATCGGTCGGCCCTCGAACGGCGCGCTGGTTGCCGCCTTGGTCAACAGGTCAGCGGCGCGGGCGAAGCCGGGAGAGTCGACGTGGTCGGCGAGGATTCGTCGTAACGCCTTCACGCAGCCCGCCTCGCGCGCCGCGATCGCCGCTTCGGGCGTCGTGGTCTGCCACACCTTCGGAATGTGTCGGCCGACTTCGCCGGGCGCGAAGTTGTAGAAGAGCGCGTCCACCACCTCCGCTGGGACAAGGCCGAGCGGCGCAGCCCGTCCGGCGAAGTAGGTGTCCCAGTAGTCAGTGAAACCGAGAGCGAACATCGCTTCGTTGGGTTCGTCGGCGGAATAGGGGATGACACCGATCGGCTCGACGAGTTCGAACATCCGGCGTGCGGTCGAGTTCATGGTGCGCTCCTTCGCGGCATTCCGACGTTAGGGGACAGATGGCGCAAGACTGATTCGCGTGAAGTCGGGGGACGGTGTTCTGGTTGTCGAGGGTCTGTCGAAGTCCTATCGCACCCGCCGGGGCGAGGTGCAAGCGCTCACGGACGTGTCGTTCTCTGTCGCCGCGGGAGAGATCATCGGGCTGCTCGGCGCCAACGGGGCGGGGAAGACCACGACGATCAAATCGGTGTGCGGGCTCGTCACCCCGACATCGGGAGCGATCTCGGTAAATAACGTCGACGCGCTGCGCTCGCGGCGTGCGGCGACGCGACATCTCACCGCCGTGCTCGAAGGCAACCGCACCGTCTACTGGCGGCTGAATGTGCGGGAAAACCTCGAGTACTTCGCCGCGCTGCGCGGCCTGCGGGCCCGCGCCGTACGGACGTCGATCGATGACCTGGTGGCGCGGTTCAACCTCGTCGACAAAGCCGAAACTCCCGCGATGCATCTGTCGCGCGGCATGCAACAGAAGCTGGCGCTCGCTTGCGCCGTATTGCCCGGCACACCACTGCTTTTGCTCGATGAACCGACGCTCGGTCTGGACGTCGAAACGTCGCACGAGCTTCGCGGTTATTTGCGGAATCTCGCGGCGGAGGACGGGCGCACCGTGGTGCTGTCGAGTCACGACATGCGCGTCGTGCGCGACGTCTGCGATCGGGTTGTGATCATCAACGGTGGCCGCGTCGTGGCCGACGAGACGATCGGCAGCCTCGTGAAACTGTTCAAAGCACGCTCATGCCGCGTGACGTTTTCCGCCCCGGTCGATGACGCGACCCACGCGCGGCTCACCGAGACTCTCGAAGGGCTGCGCTTTGTCGATGACACAACGGTTGAAGCGGTGTTGCCTGACGGAGCCGCGTTCTACGAACTATTCGATCTTCTGCGCGCGGCCGGCTGCGAAATCGATGCCGTCGACTCGGTCGACTCCGACCTCGAGGAGATCTTTCTTCGCATAGTGAAGGGAGCGACACGCCAGTGATCGCTCTTCTGATCGGCGTCTCCCGCCGCAACCTCATCGAACTCCGCCGCTACGGATTCGACACCCTCTTCCAGTTCGCCGGCATCTTTATCCTGTTCACCCTGCTGTTCTGGGGCGCCAAAGGCATCGGCGGTGCTGACATCCGCGAGGGCGACACGCTCCCGGCGATCGTCGTCGGCTTCGTCGTGCTATCGCTCGTGCTCGGCAGTTTCTTCGCGACTTCCCAATGGCTCACCCAGGAGGCGACCCTCGGCACCCTCGAGCAGATCGCCATGTCCCCATTCGGACTGCTCAATGTTTTGCTGGCCGAGGCCGTTGCGTCGCTCTGGTTCCTCGCGCTCGTTACCGGTGTGATGCTCATCGGCGCCGAAGCGATGAGTGGTCAGTGGCTCCACATCGACGTCTTGACGCTGGCGCCCCTCATCGGGCTGCTGCTGTTACAGATGGTCGGGCTCAGCCTCGTTGTCGGCGGAGCCGCGGTCGTCTTCAAGCGCGTGGCCTCGCTCGCGAACTTGCTTCAGTTCGCGTTCCTGGCGCTGGTGTCGCTGCCGATTCAGGACTATCCGGCGGTGAAGTTCATGCCAATCGCGCTCGCCAACGATCTCATCCGCGAATCCACTGTGCACAAAGTGGGCCTGCTCGACATGAACGGTGGCGACGTGCTCGCACTGGTGCTGCTCGCCGGCGGCTACTTCGCTCTGGGAGTCGTGGTGTTCCTGCGGTGCGAACGTGCCGCACGCGACCGTGGACTCATAGGCGCGCACTAACTCGTCGGAACTCAGCCTTCCACGAGCGCGGCCGCGTGTTCTTCGACCCAGGCAATCTCGAGCTCGGCCTCGTCGAAGAAGCCGCGGCGCGCGAGCTCCATCTCCCACTCGGAACCGCGGGCCGCGAACTCCAACTGCTGCTCGAGGAATGAGCGTGACCGCGTGATCCCTGCGTGCACGATCGTGAGGTCACGTTCGATGCCATACGCGTCGAGCAGGAGCCGGAAGCGACGGGCCTTGTCGGCCACGCCGGTCGGGAGTCCGGTTGCGCGGCACTTCTCGTCGCGGAAGAAGGGGACCCATCGCCACGCCACCCACCCGAGTTCCCACGCGCGCGGCCCGGGCGCGGCCGTATCCCAGTCGATCAGCGCCACCGGCAGGCCGTCCTGGAACACGGTGTTCGAGGGGAACACCTCGTTGTGGCAAATCGTCTCGACCGGCTGGCGGGGTTCGTAACACCACGAGCGGTCGGCCCACGGGAACGTCGCCGCCGCGTCGTGGTACCTACGGAGCAGGCCGCCCAGATGCACCAGCACCTCGTCACGCCACACGAAGTCCGGCAGCCGCAGGTCGAACCGACCGCCTTCGTCACGGATGAACTCCGTGCCGCGCGCGACCTCGCCCTCGATGAAGGTGAGCACCTCCCGGTCCTGATCGTCAAAGCCGAGCGCACGCGGCGCGCCCTCGAACCCCTCGCGCTCGACGTGCTGCAACAGGTCGACGACGGCGGGAGACCAGTGGTAACTCGTGCGATGGACCGTGTCACCGACGCGCACGCGGATGCGCGGCGGCTTCCCGTCGGCCATGTCGCGCGGCGGGACGAGTTCGATCTCCGGTTCCGTCATCTAACTCGCAGGGGACGTTCGAGCGACCACACGAGCGCCACAGGTATCCCGTCCCACAAAGCGGCGGCGGCGTCTGCCGCACCGGCGAACAAGCCGTGGCTGAAGTCGGTCTCCATCGGAGCTTCAAAGCATTCGCGCACAACCAGCCCAGCGCGGGCGAACGCGCGCAGATAGGTGCTGTGCAAATGCGGGTAATTCCGCACGAACGCGAAGCCGTCGCGGGTGGGGAACAACGCCTGGCCCTGAATCAGCACGAACGTCGGGTGAGCGTCGGTGAGCACGATCCGACCGCCGGGCCGCACGACCCGAGCGAGTTCGACGATTGCGGGACTGGGATCGGGCAGGTGAGTGAGTGCGAGCGCGCAAATGGCGAAATCGAACGAATCGTCGGACGTGTCCAAGGCGGTGAAATCACCCAGACGAAATTCGGCGGTCGGCACCCGCTGCCTGGCGACCTCAAGCATCTCTGGAGTCGCGTCGATCCCGACTGTCGCATGCCCGGCGGCGCTGAGCCACGCCGCGTGACGACCGGTTCCGCAGGCCGCGTCCAAGGCAGATCCGATGGGCAGGTCGTGTGTCGCCGCGCGCACCAACGGCTCCTCCGCGCGGATTAACGCGTTGGACATCGAATCGTACGTCGCGGCCCAACTCGCATAGCCGGCCGCGACATCCAGTTCCGGAACCGTGAGGCCCGGCGATTCATCGCCACTCAGGTCTTCAAAGTGATGTCGCATCTGCGCGAGGCGCGCGGCCACGAAGTCGTCGTCACCTTCAAGAACCTGTCGCAACAGCGCCGCACCCTCGGTCGCAAGGAGCAGTTCGGCGAGACGAATCCGGCGAGTCATGTTCGTGGCGTTACGGCTGGCGGCCGGTGAAGCAGATCAGCTTGGTCTGCACGTCGGCGTTGGCCGGTGCCTCCACCCTCGGGCCAAACACATTGGCCTGGCGCACCATGGCGTCCATCGGTTCGAGGGCTTGCATGGCCGACGCGCACAGCTCCGGGTCGAGCGTGATCGCGATGCCCGTCGCCTTGCCGAGGTCCCAGGTGTGGATGAGCACGTCGTTGGCGAGGATCATCCCGATCAGTTGGTCGAGCGGCATCTTGCCGCCGCCGGGGCCATCGACGGTGGTCGCCAGATTCTCGTCGGTGAGGCAACTCAACGCGAGGTCGCGCGCCGCGCCGTAACTCTTCGCCGGGTCGTCGCCTGCCGCGGCGAGTGGATCGCCGAACTGCGTCTCGGCGCCCGTCTCCACCGCCGAGATGACCTGCATGCCGCCGATCACGTGCCCGACAACGTGCCGCGCCGTCCACCCTTCGCACGGCGACGGCGCATCCCACTGGTCCGCAGGAACGGCGTCGACCAACGCGGAGAAGTCCGTCACGGCGCGGTTGTACTTGTCCGAGTTCTCGCTCATGGCGCGACCCTACGCGGCCCGATGGGGCAGTCTGGTCGTGTGGGCGATGAACAACATCCAGGTGGTAGCGAGCGAGACGCGACGCAGGTCCTCACCTTCTGGCAACGGCGGACGCTCAAGAGCCTGGTCAAGTACGCCCGGAAGCGGCCGGACGAGCAATTAGGTCCGGCGGACTGGGAGGCGTACTTTCGTTTCTCGGCCCAGCCCAGCAATCGCGCGTTCAAGCGGATGATGCGGGCACTGCCGAGCACGCCGCGCTGCGGGTTTTGCGGAGCACCGTTCTCCGGCCTCGGAGGCCGCCTCGTCCGACCGCTGGGGTTCCGGCCGTCGCGCAAGAACCCCAACGTGTGCGCCACGTGCGTCGAGTTGGCGCCACCCGGAGGGTTGACCACCGACACGGGCGTGCTCTTCGTCGATCTGCGCGGGTTCACCGCGCAGTCGGAGGGAATTACTCCTGCGGCTGCGAGCGAGGAACTGCGACGCTTCTATGCCCACGTAGAACGAGTGTTCTTTCCGGAGGCGCTCATCGACAAGCTGATCGGTGACGAAGTGATGGCCCTCTATCTGCCGGTGTTCATTCGACCAACGCTGACTGCCGTCACCGATGACGACCGCCGGCACGTTGCGGCGCTGATGGTTGAGCACGCGCGCGAACTGCTGCAACGGCTGGGATACGGCACGCCCGAAGGCCCGGAGTTCCAAGTGGGGATCGGGATCGATTTTGGCGAGGCGTTCGTCGGCAACATCGGCAGCGCGGCAGTCAGTGACTTCACCGCGGTCGGTGATGTCGTTAACACCGCGTCGCGCCTGCAAAGCGCGGCGGCGAGTGGCGACGTCGTCATGTCCGCACGCGTCGCGCGTCTGCTGGATCAACAGGTTGGCGTCGCCGAGGAGATCGTGGTCAAAGGTAAACAGGAACGGGTCGAGATTCGTCGCGTCCAGTGGTTCACCGACGGATCGCCATGATGATTACGACACTTCGATCGCGTATTCGGGGCAGTTATTCGCGGCGAGTTGCGCGCGCGTGACTTGGTCGTCGGTGAGGTCATCGGTCACGAGCAGGACGGCTTGGCCGTCGTCGTCGTAGCCGAAGAGTTCGGGCGCGATTGAGTAGCAGCGGCCGTGGCCCTGACAGCGGTCGCTGTCGAGAACGATTTTCACGAGCCGACCCGGAGGCGCAGCACGCGCGGGCCGCGCACCTGACCGCCCGACCAACGCACCGCGTCGGGGTCTTCGATGGTGAACTCGGGGTACGCGTTGATCCACTCCTCAAGTGCAACCCGCATCTCCATGCGAGCGAGGTGGGAGCCGGCGCACCGGTGAATGCCGAGGCCGAACGCGGCGTGGCGGTTGGGGGACCGATCAAGAATTACCTCGTCGGCGTTGTCGAACACTTCGGGGTCGCGGTTGGCCGCGGGGAAGGACAGCAGCACCCAGTCCTCGGCCTTCATGGGGCACCCGTTGAAGTCGAAGTCTTCCTTCACGAGACGCGCCATGGTGACCGGCGCATACGCCCGCAGTAGTTCCTCGATCGCGAGCGGCATGAGCTCGGGTTCGTTGACGAGCCGCTTGAGATCGGTGGGGGTTTTGGCGAGGTGCCAGATCGAGGCGCCGATTGCACTCCACGTCGTGTCGATGCCCGCGATGAGCAGCAGCGCGACGGTACGCACGACGTGGAACGGATCGAGCGGTTGGCCGTCGAGTTCGGACGCGAGGAGAAACGAGATGAGGTCGTCCCGCGGATTCGCGATGCGGTCGGTGATGTGCGGCATGAGGAACTCGAACAGCTGCTGGAAGCCGACGATTCGCTCTTCCAGTGGGAGGGCGACGCCCTCGAGCACGTGCAGCACAAATCCGCGGAACTTGTCGCCGTCTTCCTCGGGCAGGCCAAGCATGTTCGCGATTACGCGCACCGGGATGTGCTGGGCGAAGTCGATCGCGGCGTCCACGATGTCCTTGCCCGTCATCGCGGCAAGCAATTCCTGGCAGTACGCGCGTGTCGACGGCTCGAGATTGTCGATGGTCTGCGGTGAGAAGACGGGCAGCAGCATGCGACGGGCCTGCGCGTGAAACGGCGGGTCTGACGAGATCGGCGGCGCGACACCCGCCGGCGCAAGTTCGATCGGCGGCCGGCGCTCGGTGACCACGATGCTGCGCGAGGTGAAATGTTCGGTGTCGTTGGCGATCGCGCTCACGTCCTGGTGGCGGGTCGGCAACCACGTGCCGCCGTAACGATTGGAGTGAGCGACAGGACACTTGTCGCGCAACTCGTCCATGATCGGATACGGATCCGCCGCCCACGCCTCGTCGGTGTGGTCGAAGTCAGACGTCCAGTCGACAACAACAGGGTTACCAGCCATCTCGACAACGTAGAGCCAATACATCAGCGACGCCCGGGTACCTGTAGACCTCCTCGGCCCGCTGCATCGGGACGCGTAGGTTGGGTGCGTGAGCGTCGCGCCCGAGTCACAGACGTTCGAGGCTCGCCCGCAATCAAGCAGAGACGCGCGGCGCTTCATCCAGGCGTGGCTGGACGCGTCCCGGCTAGAGGAATTCGCTGACCGGGTGCCGCTGGCGGTCTCCGAACTCGCGACGAACGCAGTACTGCATACGGGTCGCCCGTTCACGCTCACGGTTCGCGGCGACAAGGATTTGGTTCGCCTTGACGCCGTCGATTCAGCACCGGACTTGGTGCCGGTTGCATCGGTGTTGCACGGCATCGCGTCGGACATCACCCTCCTGAGTGAGACCGGTCGTGGGCTGCTCATCACGGCCTCGTTGGCGAACCGGTGGGGAATAGACCTGACGTCCACCGTGAAGACCGTCTGGTGCGAATTCGACGCCTCAGGACCGCCAGAGGTGAGCGCCGAGCCGATCGTGAACGACCTACGCCCGCCCCGCACACCGGTGGCCGGCTTGAACCACCTCCGGTTCGTCGGGCTCCCGGTTCGGACCGCGATCGCGAGCGGCCTCGACGTCGAGGATGCGATCCGCGACTTGCGCCTCCAGCCCGAGTCGACGCGCGCTGACGGTGCCGACGACCTGGCGACGCTGCTTGATCTGGTCGAGCGCAGCGTCACCGTGCGGCTCGCCGGTCGTCATGCCGCGATGCACGCGGCGAGCGAGGGTGACTATCGGTTCGACATGACGATGGACGTCACCGACGATGCGCTCTTCGCGACCGGCGACCTCTCGAAGCTGCTAGCGCTGCGAGCTGGTCGCCGCACCGGCCCTAGCCCGGACGTCATCGAGTTCCGAATGTGGCTGGGCAACGAGACCTCCCGCCAACGTAGGGGCCTGCCGCCAACTCTGTGCCCGCTCCGCGCCGACCTTTAGACGGTGACTACGCGGATTTAGTCCCATCGGTCTATGGCTGTTCGGGGCTCGGGTCCGTACCTTCCGAATTTGTCCGGAAGGGGCGGAGAATGGCAACGACTACTGGGCCGCGGAAGTTCGCGCCTGAATTCAAGACGGCGGCCGTTGTGCGAGCGCGGCTCGCGCAGGAATCAATCGCGGAGATCGCGGGCGATCTTGGTATCGCCGCCTCCACGCTTGCCAAGTGTGCGGACGAGGCCCCGCCATCGAGGCGAAATATCGGTCGGTCACCGGCATGGTGATCATGTTCCAGTCGCGCTGGGTCAAAGGCCGCTTCTGCCGCGATTGCGGCACGGCGATGGGCCGCCAGGTCCTGAACCGCACGCTGCTTGCGGGTTGGTGGGGGCTGATCTCGTTCTTCTTCAATTGGTACGCAATTGCGGTCGACGTCACGATGCTGCGCAAAGTCCGCAGCCAGCGCGCGCCCGAGGGTGAGGCCGCCACGCCACCACTGCCGGCCGGCAACCCACTTTGGAAGCGCGGCGGCATCTACGTGACAGCCGCGCTTCTGGTCGCGATCGTCGCTTTCGCCGGTCAGTCCACCGACGATGGTGCCGATGCGTTCGCGGGCAAGTGCGTCACCTTCGACGCCGCGCTGACCAAGGTCCGCACCGTCTCGAACTGCAGCGACTCCCACGATGGAAAAGTCGTCGGCGTGGTAGCGGACCGCAATGATTGTCCGATCGAGTCCGATGGATCTCTTCGTCTCAAAGCCGACGACGACAAGGTCATCTGCGTCGACGTCGACCAGTAACCGGGCGGCTGCGGTCTAGTAGACCGGCGACGTCTTGTTCATCATCGCAAGCGTCGTTTTTGTCATCACGTTTTGGTGCGTGGTGTGGGCATCGATCCCGCGCGACACCGACAAACGGCGCGTGCGGGTCTCGGGGCCCCGGCGCCTCGCCCGTTGGTATCGAATGTGGTTGGCGCGTCTCGTGCTGTTCCCGATCGGATGGCCCCATCTCGTGGATCTCGCCTTCGGCGCCGGACGTGTCCGGCTTGGGACAACCGGCGACGTCATATGGAGTGGGGGGCGGGCGACCGTCACGCGCTACCGGGGGGCGCCGCAGCACCGCGAGCCCGTGCTGGTCGTCCACTCCTTAGTGACGAAGCCCTGGATCCTCGATCTCACCCCGAGTCGATCGTTCGTGGGAATGCTGGTCGCTGCAGGCTTCGACGTCTACCTGCTGGACTGGGGTGATCCCGGCCCCGACGACGCAACGAACGGGCTCGACGAGTACGGACAGATGCTGCGTCGAGCCGAGGCCGCCGTCCTAGCGCGGTCGGGCAGCGACCGTCTGCACGAGATCGGTTACTGCCTGGCGGGCACGTTGCTTCTCCATACTCGTGCGTCCGACAACGCTGAGTACGTAGCTTCGATGACCCTCATCGCCACGCCCGTCGACTTCGCCGTGCCGGGCAGCTTCGAACGCGTCATGCGCCACCCGGCGCTTCGGCCCGTCCTCGCTCTTGACGGCAGCGGCGGTGTGCCGGGAGCGGTGGTGCGCGAAGCCTTCCACGCACTTCGGCCCCAGGCCCTGCAGTCCGTCCGACTGCGTATTGCCCGTCGGCATGACCCTGAGTACCGCGAGTTCTATGCCGCGATGGCGCGCTGGGCGTGGGCACATCGCCGTTTCCCCGGTGCGTTGTTCTTCGACTTCGTCGACCTGCACCGCCACAATCCGTTCGTGCCGAAGACGGGCGCCTCGTCGCTCATCAACCTGCGCATGCCGATGCTTGCGGCGATCGCCGAACGGGATCACATCGTGCCGAGCGGATCGTCGCACGCCCTATCAACGCTGCCCGGCCTCGACGTGCAAGTCGTCAACCTCGCGAGTGGGCACGTCTCGATGATTGTCGGCGGTGCCGCGAAGGCGACGTTGTGGCCCGCGCTGGTCGCGTTCCTGCGAGACCAGCAACGTTGCTGATGCCGGACGCGCGCAGGCGGAGACGCTGGCCCTGGGTGATCGGCGGGCTCGCGCTGGCGCTACTCGTAATTGCGAGTGTGTTCTGGTTTGCGTTCGTTCCGAACTGGCGTCCGCCCCTGCGCGCCAATGAGGTGTACGGCATAGACGTGTCCGCGCACCAAGGCGCGATCGACTGGGAGCGAGTCGCCTCCGACAACGTCGCCTTCGCATACCTGAAGGCAACCGAAGGCGGTGACTTCGTTGACGCGAGGTTTCATGAGAACTGGTCTGGTGCCGTCGCGGCCGGCCTCGACCGGGGTGCGTACCACTTCTTCACCTTGTGTCGGCCGGGAGCGGAGCAGGCGCGACATTTCCTAGCCGTGGCGGCGCCGGATCCACGTGCGCTGCCGCCCGCGGTCGATCTGGAGACCGCCGGCAATTGCGGCGCCCGGCCCTCGCGGCGCCATGTCCTTGCGGAAGTGCGCGCGTTTCTCGACGCGGTTGAGGCGGCGTGGCACCGACCGGTGATTGTGTACTCACGCGCGGACTGGGAGTCGCGCTATCCCGTGCGCGCTCTCGGCCGACCACGCTGGCGCTTCCGCTTTCTACGACGACCCAGCGGAGACTGGCGTGTCTGGCAGATCCACGGGTTCGCTCATATAGACGGTGTTGCGGGTCGCGTCGACCTTGACGCACGGCGGCTCTCTACAGCTTGACGTAGTCCGATGGCGCCTCGACTCGTAGCGTCCCGGTCGGCTGCTTGAGGGCGAGCCGCACTTCGATCCGTGCGTCGGCGTAGGCGCCCAAGGTTTCTCGCAGCTGGGTCGGCGCCCGTCGGCCGAAGTCCATCACGGCGCGCAACGACCGAAGGCGGTGGTCCGAGGCGCCGGTCACGATTTCGATTGACGTCGAGCGCGCCAGCTTTTGCAGCCGCCGGCCGGCCGCGTCGTCGAGTGCCGTGAGTTCTCCGTCACCTCCCAGCGGGCCGGCGACGCGTGCGAGGTCGGATAACAGGTCGGCGACGTCGACGTCGCCCGTGATGACCTGGGTGGCTTTCCCGTCCACCCTCGCACCACGCCGCACCTTCGCGTTCTCGACCCAGCCAGCGATGCCCAGGTCGCCGAAGCCGCCACCGGCATCCTCGGACACGCGTAGCGGTGCAAGATCGTCGTCCGCCACCCGGTACGCCTTGCCGCCCGTGGTTACGAACGCGGCGTTACCGGTCGATCGCACCTCCGTGGTCACCGCGTTCGCGCCGAGCAATTTTGTGTAGGTCAGGTCAAACACGGCCAGGTCGTGGCGCGACGACATGGCGTAGGGCCCCTTTAACCGGAAGCCGACCGGGCCCGAGGCCTTCGCACCCTCGCCCGCCGAGGCCGCGAGCTGAAGATCGATCGTCGCTGCCTTCAAATGCGCCATGTTGCTTTGCGTCTGCTCAAGCGGCGTCTGTTTCTCGCCGCACGCGCTCAGCGCGAGCAGACACGTCACAGCTGCGGCGACGGCGACGTACGAACGTCGTGAACGTCGCATCACGCCGCAGCCGTGGTCGTCGTCGTAGTGCTTACCGTCGTGGACGTCGTGGTAGTCGATCGCGCGGTTGTGCTCGTAGTGCTCGAGGTCGACGTGGTGGAGGATGAGCCGGGCTCGCCGTCGCTCACCGGTACAAGCTCTTCGTCGAAGATCGCCACGAGTTCCTGCTTGGCTTCTTGCACTGCGATGAGCAGCTCTTGCTCTGTCATGTTGGGGGCGTCGCGTTCGAGTTGACGGAGCCGACGGTCCAGCGCCTTCAACCGGCGCTTGCCGTTGTCGGTGAGTTCTTTACCGTCTACGCCAATAACCAGCTGCGTCGCCGTGGCATAGGTAAAGCACTCCGTGCACTTGTCGTTGACGGCCACCGCCTTGTTCTCGGGCTGCACCACGCTGGGATCGCCCGATACCAGAATCACCTGAAACGCCACAGCGACCGTGTCGCAATCGACGCAGCTCGCTGCCGCGGTGGCCGTGTTGGTCTGATCGATTACACCGTCGGACACTTCGCGAACCGACAGGGCGAAACGGAACACCGACGAGCCGTCCTCGGTGTTCACCGCGGTGATGGAGTTGTCGTTCTTGTCACTAGGGGAGTCGTCGGTGTCGGCCGCGGCCATCGGCGCCGCGGCGAGGAACAGCGCGCCGGCAACGAACGAGGCGAGGAACCATTGCGCTATGCGTGTTCGGCGAGTCGGGGTCATGGCGTTGTGGTCTCCGTGGGTCTGGACTGTTCGGTTGTCGTCGAGCGTTCTTCGGTGGTCGTGGTGCGCCGCGTGGTCGAGTCGGTGGTGTCATCAGCCACCGTGGTGCTCGTGACGGACGGCGCGGTCGTCGTGGTGGACTGGTTCTTCAGTTGCTCTTCGCGCTCGGCCGTGAGACCGGGCCGCCCGGTCGGTATTTGTCGGACATGCGAGACGGCGTCTTGCACTGTCCACTTCTCGCCTTTTTTCAGTGGGCGGTACTCACCGTTCGGCCACCACAGGAAGGCCAAGCCGACTGCCAAGGCCGCTGCGCCCGGCGCGAGGGCGACGCGCGCGATCGGCCTGCCCTCGGTGCGTTTCCAGAGCGCCCGCGAGGTCCGCGCCACCATGCGCGACAGCATGTAGACCACGCTCGCCCCCGGTAGCGCGACCGCGAAGCTGGCGAGCCCACCCGCCACCATCCGCATGTAGGCGTGATGATGCGCCGCATCAGTCACGCCGTCCCACTGCCGGCCCAGGCTGTCGCCCACCGTCGCCAGTAGGCGAGGCAACCCGATCACGGCAAAGGTCATCGACACCAAAATCAGCGGCACCACGGCGAGCACCCACAACGTCACCACGACGCGAACCCACGGCTTCAACGCTTCGACGCGTTCGTGGGTGGGACGGCCCGGCACGAGCGAAACCAGCGTGGGCTTGATGCGAGCGAACAGGTCGGGCACGCCCGTGAGGTCGGCGAGGATGTAGTAGCCGTCCATGCGTATGAACGGCATGAGTTGGTGCGTCATCTGGAAGATTTGGAGCGGCACCAACACGAGCAACGGGTCGTAGTGAGTGAGCATCCACATGCCGACGGTTCCGAGCGCAAACAGCATGTTGAAGTAGAGACCGCCAAGGTCGGTGCGCAAACGACCACGACGATCGAGTCGGTACGAGTCGGTGACGTCCGTATAAAACGCCGGCCACACCAGGTAGACGCCGCCACCGATAACGCCGGGGCGCGCGCCGCCATACCGGCACGCCGCCGCGTGGCCGAACTCGTGGAAACCGGCGGACGCGGCGGTCAGCGCGAACGTCAGCACCAGCATGGCAGGGCTGTACAGGAGCGAACGTGTGGCGCCGGCAAGCCCCTCGCCGAAGAACAGCCAGTAACACATGCCGAAGAACGCGACGAGTGCCGCGAGCACGATCGGGGGCAGGAACAGCACGCGGAACGGCGAGGTGAGCACTTGGGTGGCCTGCTCGTTCGCGAGCGTGAAGCGGCCCTTGATGCTGAGCAGCGGGTCGGGTTTCTTGACCTCGGGGTTCGAGCCGTCCGGCTCTTTCAGCACGCCCAGCGGCCGTAGTTTCTCTTCGGCCAGGTATTTCACGTCGTCGGCCGACGCGGTTTTACCGATCTGTTCGCTGACCGCCGCGGCGATCGCGGCGTGATCGCGCTGGCCGTCGATACAGCTGAGCACGACATACAAGAGCTCCGTCAACTGCACCGTCTGCCCGGTGGCCAGACGAACAATTGACGGAGGGTTCTTGTAGCCGGAGTGCTTGAATTCGCCGACGAGCTCGAGCCCGTCCGCGTGTTCCAACGGACGGTCGACCGTCGGCGTGCTGGGTGGTGCAGTCGTTGTCACGCGGCGCTACAAGCGTTGGTTCGCTCAGCCGCCCTGATCGACACTGGCGGCTTGGTCGGCCGTCGCGTTGGCCACGCCGTCCAGCGTCTGGAGGATGATCGAGTCCTGATCGGCCGACGCCACCGCGGTTGCGTCGGGCGAGGCGACGTTCGCGGCCACCGCAGCGTCGATTGGCGCGGCGACGTTCGCGTTCGCGGCGACGGCAGCGTCAATGGGCGCGGCCACGTCGGCGTCGAGGGCGAGGTCGACGTCGAGGTTGAGCAGGTTGAGATCGGGCTCGAGCAGCGACATCGCCTCTTTGTCCGGGATGTTCGCTCCGTCCTGAGCCTCGAGGTCTTCGTTCGAGAGTGCGTTCTCGTTCGACATGTCCGTGTCCTTTCGGTTAGCCGGCTTGATCGATGTTTGCGCCCTGGGTGGCGGTCGCGTTGGCGACGCCGTGCAGTTCCTGCAACACGGCGGAGTCCTGATCGGCTGAAGCCGATGCGATCGCGTCGGGCGACAGCGCATTCGCTGATACGGCACCATCGATCGGCACCGCGGCGTTTGCGTTCGCGGCGACGGCAGCATCAATCGGTGCGGCGATGTCGAGCGCGAGATCGAGGTCCACGTTCAGATCCAGCAGCGACATCGCTTCCTTGTCAGGAATGTTCGCGCCGTCCTGCGCTTCGAGGTCCGCGTCAGTGAGGTTGGATTCTTCCGTCATCTCAGTTAGCCCTTTCCATGGGGATGTGGGTGGAGGTCGGTCGGGTCGTCGGGCGTGGGATCCGGGATGACGTCCACGCTGGACTGATTGAGGATCACGACCTGGTCGGCGTCGGCGATTGCGTAGGAACTCGTGCTGTCGGAGTTCACCGCAAGCGCTTCGTTGATCGGGGCAGCGAAGTTGTCGATCCCGCTTCCGCCGATCGTGCTCATGGCCTCTCGGTCGGGCAACGGCGCGCCCGCTTCTTGTTCCAAGTCCTGCCCGGTTAGGGACGAGTCCGTCGATTTCGACATGAGGCTCCGATTACCCCGACAAGTCCCGCTCCAACCCGTTTGCTTGCAGCTGTTCGCCGGGTATGAGAGCGACCCGTCGATGGCATTTCGCCGCGACGTCTACCCAAGGAGCTCTACCTAATTATGAGTAACGCCGTACCGGAAGTACCCGACGAGGGGGGTTTCGCCGATCGGCTCATAGGCAAAGCGAAGCAGGTTCTTGGCAGCGTCGTTGGCGACGACGACCTGAAGGCGGAAGGTCGCCTCCAAACCGCCAAGGTCGATGCGACCGAGGAAGCGCGTGAAGCGGCCGCGGCCGCCCAGGTAGCGACAGCGAAGGCGGAGATCGAGACGCGCGAGCACGAGCTACGGGTCGAGCGCGCTGCGGTCGCAGCGGAAGCAGCCGAGGCCGCTGAGCAAGAGCGGCTCGCCCGCGACGCAGCAGCGGCTGAAGCCCGCGTTGAAGTGACGGCGGCCAACCAGGAGGCAGCCGCGCAACGCCAGGGTGCAGCCCGGGAAGCGGCCGTCGATTCCCAGGAAACGCGCGCCATGCAAGAACGACTTGCGGCTGAAGCCCAAGCCCAGGAAATCGAACGACGCGCCGAGCAGGCCAAGCGCAACGCCGCCGCCCTCGACACCGCCCAGAACAACAAGAGCTGAGGACCCGATGGAAATTACGACACTCCCACGTACCGCAGTAAAGAGCGCGCTTGACGCGTTGCGTCTGCCACTGGCCACAATCGAAAAGTTCGCGGGCCAGGCCGAGAACGAAGCGTGGCCGCCCGCGCTGATGTTCGAGGAATTCGAGGCCAACGCCAAGCAGTTTGTCGGTGGCATCCTGCGCGATCAGACCCTCGTAGAAGAGGGCCGCATCCAAAGGGTCAAAGTCAGCGAACTGCGGCGATCGCTTGAGTTGGAAGTCAAGGCCGAAGCGACTCGCGAACAGGCCGACGCGAAGTTGGCCCAGCAGCACGAGGCGGCTGAGCGTGCTCGGCTGCAGGCTGAAAAGGACGCGCGCGAACGCGAGGCTGAAATAGCTCGTAACAAGCGTGAGGCCGAAGTGCGGGTCAAGGCCGAGGCGCAACGCGCTGCCGAGACGGTCGCCAAGGTCGAACAAGCTCGGGAAGAGCGCGTCGCGGCCGCAGATCGCGCGGCCCGGCTGGCCAAGGCCGACGCGGAGACAAAAGCGATTGCCAAGCAAAAGAAGGCGATCGCATCGATCGACAAAGTCGCGACGCTGGCCGACGCCGTTGAAACCAAGAAGGCGCAGCGCAAGAGCAACTAGGTCGGCGCGGTCCCGTGGTTTCGGTGAGCTATCCACGCACGCTCTCGATAATCCGTCACGCCCAGAGCGCGGGCAACGTCGCCAACGATGCGGCGTTGCTCGCCGGGCTGCCCGAACTCGATTTGGCACTGCGCGACATGGACGTTCCGCTATCCGAACTCGGTGAGGAGCAAGCGACCGCGCTCGGTGCTTGGTTTCGGGGCCGCCACGCGACCGCGGTGCTGTGCTCGCCTTACAAGCGTGCCGTCGACACCGCGGCGATCGCGATGAAGGCGGCGGGTGTGAACGCGAACCTTCGTCTCGATGAACGCCTCCGCGAACGTGAGTTTGGCGTGCTTGACCGCCTCACGAAGGTCGGAATCGAGGCGCGCTTTCCTGAGCAGGCGGCGGCGCGCGCCTTTCTCGGCAAGTTCTTCCATCGGCCGCCTGGCGGAGAGTCGTGGTCTGACGTCGCCGCACACGTGCGCGGAGTGCTCAACGATTTACGCCTCGACTACGCCGACCAGGACGTTGTGATCGTGACGCACCAGGCGGTCATCACCCTGTTTCGCTACGTGCTCGAACAGCTCACCGAGGCAGAGTTGCTGGACCTCGACCGGCGCGAGCAGATCGCCAACACCGCGGTCACTTCCTACGCATTCGACGGCGACCGACTCCACCTCGTCACGTTCAACGACAGTTCGCATCTGCCCGACGACGAAACGACGACCGCGTCGGACCAGCCGGTCGCGCCCCGATGAAGCCACTGCGCCACTTGCTCGAACGTCACCCGTTGCCCGATTCCAGCGGCGGGAAGGACGCGAACGGCACCGTCTTGATAATCGGTGGTCCGCCGACGTGCCCCGGCGCGGTGATGCTGGCCGGCACCGCCGCGCTGCGGCTCGGAAGCGGGCGCGTGCAACTCGTGGTGCATCCCGACGTGAGCGCCGCCGCGGCGACGGCTGTGCCCGAGACCAAGGTGCTCGGCTGGGACCAAGAAACACCACCGCCGCCAGAGGTACGGTCCGCGCTGGATGAGGCTGACGTGGTCGTGGTTGGCCCCGGGCACGCCGAGATGAAGTCCGACGTGGTCGGCCAGCTCGCGGCGTTGGTCGACGGCGCCCATTTCGTTCTTGACGCCGGCGCACTGCGCACCGCGGACGCCCTTTCCCGCACGCCCGGCCTTGTGCTGGCGCCGAATACGGACGAGGCCGGTCGCCTGCTGGGCCGCGAGGATTCCGAAGCGGCGCTCGCACCGAAACTTGCCGCGTCGTTCGGGAGTCCTGTAGCGGTGCGCGGCGCCGTCACGGTGGTCGCGGACGGCAGTGACGCCTGGCTGTTCGACGACGGTCCGGCGGGGCTCGGCACCCCCGGTTCCGGTGACGTGTTCATCGGCACGCTGGCCGGTCTGCTCGCCTGCGGGGCCGAACCCCTGGCCGCGTTGGGTTGGGCTGTCGCGCTACACGCCGAGGCCGGCGCGCGCCTCGCACGCGACACGCCAGCCGGCTACTTGGCGAGCGAAATCGTTCGCGAGCTGCCGTTCGCACGCGCGCAAGCCGCGGCCGCGTCTCCGGGGCAGTAATTCCGGGTATCCCAGCGGCACTATGCGGCAGAGGTTGAGAGAGCGGCTGCATACCCTGCCCTGGCGCAACATCGCCATCGTGAGCGTGATCGCCCTGCTCGCCATCGGCTTCATTGCTCCGCTGCGTCGCGCGGTGACGTTGGCCGTCGGCAACGTCGTGCTGTTCGTGGCCTCACCGTTCGCGCCGCACATCGCAGACTTCTCGCAGTTGCCCGGAACCACGCGCCTCGTCGCATCCGACGGATCGCTCATTGGCGACATCGGCCGCGACGGCGCCCGCAACTCGAAGGCGGTCAAGCTGGCGACGTTGCCCGAGCACGTGCGCAACGCCGTGCTCGCCGCGGAGGACAAGAACTTTTACCACCACGGCGGGGTGGATCCCCAGGCCATCGTGCGTGCCGCGTTCAGCACGTTGCGCGGCCGCACCCAAGGCGGCAGCACGATCACGCAGCAACTCGCCAAGCTCAACTACACCGCGGGCGAGCACACGTTCTTCCGCAAAGGCCGCGAGTTGCTTTACGCCAGCAAACTCGAACGTCGCTATTCGAAGGACGAGCTACTCGAGCGCTACGTGAACCAGGTGTATTTCGGTGAGGGCGCCTACGGCATCGCTGCGGGCGCGCGCACCTTCTTTGGCACCACACCGGACAAGCTCAGCGCCAGCCAGGCCGCGGTGCTGGCGGGCAAGATTCGGGCCCCGGAGTACCTCAACCCGCGCACGCGGTTGCTCGAGGTAACGCGCCGTCGTAACCAGGTGCTGGTCAACATGCAGCGAGAAGGCTGGTTGACGAAGGAGGCATACGAAGTAGCGCTGACCGAACCCATCAATCTCTCGCCCCCTTCACATGAAGGCGGGGGGTTGGCTCCGCACTTCGTCGCCTACGTCGAGCGCGAGGCGAAGACCATCAACGCGCTGGGTGGCTCGGCCGAAACCCGCAGTGCGCAGCTTTTCACCGGCGGCTACAAGATCGAGACGACCCTCGAGCCAAAGGTCTTCGACGCGACGGTTGCATCAGTGCAGGCACGCCTCGGTGCCGCGGGGGATCCGACCACGGCGGTCGCGACGGTGAAGCCCGGCGACGGCGCGATTCGTAGCCTCTTCGGCGGCCTGGACTTCGCCACGACGCAGTTCGACATGTCGAGCCTGAGCGGACGCCAAGCCGGTTCCTCGTTCAAGCCGTTCGTGTACATGGCGGCCCTGCGCGAAAAGGTCGATCCGCGCTCGACGTTCAACGGCACCTCCGGTCGTGTTATCCCGTGTTACGGCGACAAGCCGGTCGACAACTACGCCGGCGAGGACGCGGGCGGCACCCTTGACGTTGACGACGCGCTCGTCCATTCCGTGAACGTCGTGTTTGTAGACCTCGGCTGTCAGGTGGGCGTGAAGAACGTGGTGCGGGCCGCCAACGACGACGGGGTGCCTCAGGACGCGACCAGCGGCCAGGGGGCGGTGTTCCTGGGCGGTCTCGACGGCAAGGGCGTCAACGCGCTTGAGATGGCCAGTGCCTTCGCGACGTTCGCGGCCAAGGGCGTGTACGCGCAGCCGTACGCGATCGCGAAGATCACCGACCGGAGTGGGCACGTGATCTACGAGCATCACGCGAAAACGCACCGCGTGTTTTCAGAGGACGAGGTCGGCGTGATCGACTCGCCGTTGCAACGCGTCGTGAAGGAAGGCACCGGAAAGGCGGCAGCGATCGGTCGCCCCGTGGTGGGTAAGACGGGCACGACGCAGGACAACGTCGACGCCTGGTTCATCGGCGCCACGCCCGACTACGCCACCGGCGTGTGGGTCGGTCACGCGAAACCCAAGCCGATGCGCAGCGTGCACGGTCGGGCCGTGACGGGTGGCGCGTTCCCGGCGCAGGTGTTCAGCGACGTGATGAAGGTTGCGCACCAGGGCGTGAAGGTGCATCGCATCGCGACGGTGTCGCCCGATGTGCTCGGTCTGCACAAGATCGGCAGCACGTCGGAGACGCCCGCCGAGTCAACGTCGACTACTGAGACGACCCTGACCGTCGAAGACACGACGACCACGTCGCAGCCCGCCGACGAGACCACGACCACGCGTACGCCGCGCACCACGCGTCCGCCGAAGGAAACGACCACCACCACCGAGCCGGGTTCGGTGACGACCACTACCGAGAAGCAACAAAAGCAGTCGGCCACCACCACTTCGGCGCCGTCGGGTTAGGCCTAGAGCCGCACCGCTTCGTCTATCCGCAGTTCGTGTTCCTCGAGGCCGCGGATCATTGCCTCTTGCGAGAACGACGCGATGAGGTCGCGGCCTGATGCGTAGATCGCGCCGCGCACGAACGACATGCCAGCGCCGGCAAAGGTGCTGTCGTGCTCGTAGAGGATCCAGTCGGTCCACGCGACTGGTTCGTGAAAGGCGATCGAGATGACGATTGGCGCAGTCGAGATCGTCTTGTGTGACTGCGCGGTGCCGATGCCGCGGTGGGCGCGCAACGAGGTGGAGATCCCGAGGTGGCCGGTGAAGTGCGCGAGCAACGCCTTCCGCACGTCGTCGCGGTCGGGAATCGCGTCGTAGCGGAGCCACGCCCGCAGCGCCGGTGGCCCGAACTCGTTCGGGTCGTTCTCGTCAACGACGCCGTCGAGGCGCAGCGTGCGTCCGTCCATCGGCATGTCGCGCTCGATCGCATCCTCCGGTGAGGTGGTCTCGGCGGGCGACGAGCTGTGGCGAATGAAGTCGGGTTGCGGTGCATCGAGCACCACTTGCGTGCGAACGCACACCCGGTCCCCTTGTTGACAGGTGACGTCGGCGAAGGCCATGAGCCGACCCGCCTTCACGACGCTGACATCGAACTCGAGGTCGCGGTCCGCCGCGATCGTGCGCAGGAAGGTGGCGCGCGCTGATCGCACCGAGCGACCGGGCAGCGTCTTGGACGCCGCCACCAGGGACTGGCCCAGCGCCTGGCTGCCGTCGATGATGCCGCGATCGCCGGCGTCGCTTGAGCCGGCGTACCGATTGGGCGCTACCTCGGCAACGTCGAGCAGCGCGATGAAGTCGCGCAGCGAGCCCACTGCTAACGCGGGCCCACGTATGGCGCCTGACCCACGGTGAGGCTCACACGGTCTTGATAGAACGCCATGTGCCCGACTATCCGCGCCACTTCTCGGTAGGGGGTCTCGTAGGTCCACACGATGGGGGTGTCGTCACCGTCGCTCAGCGCGAAGTGCGTGGCCCAGCCCTTGTAGGGGCAGCGCGTGGGGTGCTCGATGCGGCGCAGCGCGTCCATCCGCACGTCGACGAACGGCACGTAGAACACGAGTCCGTGGTCCTGCTCGTCGACGAGCAACGTCTGCGACGAGTCAGCTAATTCGACGCCGTTGTGCGACACACGCACACGGTTACGGCGCGGGAGCACGTCCACCCGGTAGTCAAACCGGTCGACGTATCCCGAGGGTTCATCCTGATCAGCGATAGTTCGACGCTACCGGCAGGAGAGGTACGCGCACTTCTTGTGCATACGGCTCGCCCACCGCGGCGGGCGCTTTCGTGGGCACCGCGAACTGCCACTGCGTCGCGTCGAGTTCGTTGACCGGAACGGGCGTACCGACGAAGGCGTTGTCGGTATCGCCGGTCACGAAGAAGTGCACGCCGTGCTCGCCCCACGCGCCTTGGCGCTGGTCACACGGCTTGTTGCCGTACGCGGCCTTGACGCGTGGATCGGTCGACGCTTCACCCGGCCAGGGGCGCGGCACCGGGTTGTCGCCGGTACCGTCGTCGAAGCACTTGTCGTCGCGGTAGTACGGCGCCACGGTCGGGCTTTCGAACGAGGTCGGTCCCGAGGGCGCATTGATATAGACGAGCGAACCGAAGTCGTTTCGGCCTGACACCTGTTCCCACGTGAGCACCTTGATCGGCACGTCGAAGGTGAGATCTGCGATGTCGACAAACGCGGGCTTGCCACCGATTGAGTCGATGTTGCCGTACGCCTCGTCGTTGACGCCATCGATGGCAACGCCCTTGGGTTTCAACGAGTTGAAGTACCGCGTCGCGACCCCGGCGTTGTAATCGAACGCCATGTAGAGGCCGTCGGGCGGGATCGGGTGCACGCGTACCCGATAGCGGTACGTCACCACGTTCCGCGTGAACGTCTCGGTCTTGGTCACGTTCGTGCCGGAGTCGGCGCCCCACACTTCGCGGATCGCGCGTACCGGGCCCGTCCGTTCGCCGAGCAACGCTGAGTTCGCTTCCCAGTTGACCTGCTCGTCCTCGAAGCCCACGAGCGAGACCGACGAGTCCGGGCTCGACTGGAACGCCCGGCCCTTCCAGCGGTCGATCAGATCGGGGCCGTACACGCTGGATTGTCCCGGCTTGGCCACCTGCATGCCGCGGATCATCCAGCGTCCGCTCGCCGTCCAGCGGTACTTCGCGGTCGACACGGTGACGCCGTCGCGCGGGAACCGGTCCTTGGACTGGCGTCGCGTCCCATTCGTATCGCAGACGGTGCCCGCCAGGTTGGGCCCGTAGCCGGTGTTGCTGCTGCCGAGCTGTTCCAGGTCACCCTTCGTGAACGTGTCCCGGTCGATCCACTGGTCGGCGTTCGCCGCTCGCTCGTAGTGCACGTAACCGTTCGACCGATTGAAGCGGCTTCCGCCCGGCCGCAGGAACAGGTATGCGTACGTCGTGGTGGCGCGCAGCGGATCGGTGATTGCGATTTGTCGACCCGTGGCTTTCAGCGTGCCGCGCGGATGCGCTTGCTGGTACGGAGCGCGTGGGCCGGCGTCGGATGCCATCAGCGCGACTTCATCGTCGTCGTCGAGCGTCGGCACGGGGTCGGCCATGGCGGAGACGCCAGCCGGGTACTGCTTGGTGCAGGCCCCGGCGGTCATCTTCCACGACTCGGTGTCCCACTGATAGGTCAGTTCGGTATCGGTGCCCGAGTAGATGCCGAAGTCCGAGTCGGGGTTGTCGAGAAAGTTCGGGAAGCGCTGGTCGACCTGTACGGGGATCTCCACGAAGCGTTTCTCCTTCGGGTCCCAGCGGTACGCGACAACCTGCGCCGGGTCGACGCCTTTTCGCACATCGGGCGGCACGACGAGCGTGCCGTTGTGGGCGCTGCGCTCCCCAGTAGTGGCGCCGGACGGGAAGTTCTTCGGCGCGCCGGCCGCCGCGAGCCGCGACCACGCCGGCAGTTGCGCGCCGGTGAGCGTGACCACTGTGTCGGCGCGGGTTGGCAGCAGCGGCGAGTCGTTGCCGTCCGCTGCGCCATGGTTCACCGCGACGGGCGCGAGCAACGACACGACGAGCGCGATGAGAGAAGAGCCGAACCCCAGCGGCGAAGTCACGAAGCTGACGTAACTCGTTCGATCCAACCGAGGACGTCGGCCTGCACGTCATCACGGTTGGTCTCGTTCAACAATTCGTGGCGCGCTTCGGGGTAGTACAGCGCGGTTACATCGTTGACGCCGTGGTCGCGATAGCGCTGCTCGAGCAGGCGAACCGTCGAGGCTTGTTGCGAGACGGGGTCGAGTTCGCCCGTGATGAACAGGACGGGCAGGTCCTTGCGGAGCTGGCTTTCGTTCGCGGGATCCCAGGCGTCCTTCAGCGTCGACATGAGCCCGCCGACGTAGCCAAGCGAAAGCGGATTGCTGTCACCGCAGAAAGGATCGGCGATGTACTTGTCCACTTCGGCCGGGTCACGGCTGAGCCAGTCGAAGTCGGTGCGCGCCGGTGCGAAGCCGTCGTTGAACGTCGAGAAACCCGGTGCGGGTGTGTCGGGCCCCGCGTCCTTCGCGATCGCGTCGAGCAGCTCGATGGTGCCGGCCAAGTCGCCCATGTCGCCGGTCGACCCCGATAACACGACGCCGTCGATTTCGTCGCCGTACAGCTGGATGTAGCGCTGGGCCATCATCGATCCCATCGAGTGCGCGAACAGCACCACGGGGACGTCGGGCACCGCGGCGCGGGCCAGCACGTTGAGCTCGTGCTGATCTTCGATAACGCCGTTCCACCCGTTCGGCCCCGCGATGCCGGCGCCAGTGGTCTTGCCGGTGTTGCCGTGGCCCCGATGGTCTTGCGCGAACACGGCGAAGCCGTTGGACGCCAGGAACGACGCGAAGCGGTCATACCGGGCACCGTGCTCCGACGCGCCGTGGGCGATCAGTACTACGCCGCGCGGAGCGTCGTCAGGGTTCCAGCGGTAATACGCGACGTCGATGCCGTCGGCGTCGGTGAAGAACAGGGTCTCAGGCACCCGCCGAGGCTACCGGCGGACAGGTTCGGTGATGTATCGGCGCGGGTGGCGCCCATCGACGTAGCCGACGAACGGCGGGAAAATGTTGTAGCCGAGCAACTCTTGCAGCCGTTCCGGCAGCGTCTCGGTGATCTCACGCGGCACTGCCAACACGTGGTTCTCTTGCGGGCGCAGCCAAGCAGACACGTACTCGAGGATCACGCCGAGCCGCGGCTTGTCGGTGGTGTTTGCACCGCCGCCGTGCCAGGCGTTGCCCGGATAGAACATCACCGAGCCTGCAGGCATCTCCGCGTAGATCATCCCGTCCTTCGCGGTCGGGACGCGGTCGGTCCACTTGTGGCTCTTCGGGATGAGCCGTGTCGCACCGTTCGCTCGGGTGAAGTCGTCGAAGGCCCACATCGTGTTCACGACGACCGGGCGGAAGTCCGCCGGCAGCGGGTAGACCGACTGGTCCTTGTGCAGGCCCTGCTCGACCTCGCCCGGCCCGATGAAAATGCCGACCGGCGCCGACAATTGATAGAAGCCGAGAATCTGGTCGAGCACGCCGAGCAGCAGCGGATCGATCGCGGGTTGGTCGAACATGCGGGTCTTTGCAAACAGCGCATAGATGCGCTGCGTCTTGTATCCCTCGAAGTCGTTGCGGCCCTTTGGCGTGAGGCCGAGGATGTCGATCAGGTCGGCCTTCGTGTCCCTGACCGCCTTCTTCGACAGCATGCCTTCGACGATGCAGTAGCCCTCGGCCTTCATCGCCTTGACGACGAGTTCGACCGTCGCGTCCTTCTTGTCGAAGCGCGTCTCTACCGTCACGCGGGCGCGGGCTCTGGTTCGGGGAACACGATGTACTCGTCGATGATCAGCAGCGCGATCTCGGTCTTGCTCGGCAAGGGCCCCAGGATGCGCCCGCGGCCGCGTAGGTCGGTGACGAGTCGTTCGAGCACGACATCGATTGACAGGTCGTCGCCTCCGGCACGCCACGTGTCGCGCTCGCGCTCGTCGGCGAAGCAATACGCCTTCCAGCTCACCGAGAAGCGCAACTCGTCCCACCGATAACGGGCGACCTCGGTCGTGCGGTCCTCGGCCAACACCACCCACTGTTTGTCGCCGGCGAAGGTCAGCTGCATGCCCGGCTTGAGCGGCGGCATGTCCTCGGTGGTCGAGGCGATGCGATCGACTCCGTGGAACACCGAGTCGGCATCGAAAACGACCGCGGTGTTGGAGTGCACTTGATGGGCGACGGGCGGCCCGTCCGCCCCGTCGGGGTAGTAGGCGAACTCGCCGCCCTCGCAATCGTGAAACCACGCGACGCCAGTTGCGATCGGCATGCGCCACGGCTCGAACAGCCCGGAGTGATGCATCGCCACCAGCAACCACTGGGGCATCACTTTGCGGTTCGCGCCACGGAACTCAGGGACGTCGGTGTGGGTGGCCAGTTCTTGTCCGGGCACCATGAGATTGGCGAACACGATCGCGGGCTCGACGATCGGCCGGCCGTGCACGACCCGCGCCGCGTCCGCGAACGCGGCGTGATTCAGGTACGGCTCGATGCCGTCGATCAACGTGCGCCGCCCGTACGCGTACTCCTCCCGGAAGTAATTCGTCCGCCGCGCGAGCGTCTTCAAGTCCTCGTGCCGGCCGAAGCGACCGCCGGTCTTGAGAAAGTTCAGCACGCTGTCGTGACGCTGCCCGAGGCCCTGGCCGATGCGGCTCTCGACGTTCTCCTGCGAATACATCCCGTAGGAACCGAAGCGTTCGCACAGGTCGACCATCGCGGCCGGTCCGTCGGCGAACAACGGGTCAATCACAACTGCTGGGTACCGCGCCATAAACGCCATTCTGGCCTGCCAAACTTCATCGGTGCGGGTGCGGGTGGTCGATCCAATACGGTTCGCGGCCGTAATCGCAGCGGCCGGCGTTGTGATCGTCGTAGCGATCGCGCTCGTCGTTTCCAGCGGCGGTGGTGACGGTGACACCGACCTCGCGACGGAACCGAGCTCCAGCACAACTTCGACGATTGACGAAGCGGTCGGATCCCCCTGAGTGGCGCGACGACTACGACGTCGACGCGTTCGACGACGACCCTCGTTCACGGACGGTCAAGTTCCACAGTCCGCGTGGCAACGACTGCTACCAGCAAGGCCGCGAGTTCGTGCGTGTGGCACCACGCCAACGCTCGCTCATCGGGCGGGCCTCACCCTCACGACTACGTGTACGTGAGCGTCAGTCGGCCCGATTTTCACGGCCATGCGCTGCAGTACTCGATCGCTTACGGAGCGCCGGCGCGCGGTGAGGCAACCGCCACGCCGCGTGAGTCCACCGGGTCAACTCCGGACGGCTACTACGCAGGAACGGTCGGAATTGAAAGCGGCTCGGAAGGCGGCACGATGGTCGTCACCGCTACGGCTCTTGACCACGCCGTCCCACCGTGCACATCCCCGAGGATGACGATTGCGTACACGCACTATGTGACGACGACCGGACCAACTGGGACGAGTCCGTATTACCCCGGCACGACCGCTCCGCCAACGACTGAATCATCGAATCCCTAAGAGTTCTCGTACTCGGCCATCTGCGTAAACAATGTCATCACGTCTGCGGTGGCGCGGGACGGGTCGAGGTGGCGGTAGATGTTGTGCGTGTTGACCACGATCCGACCGCGCTCGCCTAGGTCCACGAACGCACCGAGATCGATGTCGCGGGCGGCATCTATGTAGGTCATCCCGGTGTTGAATCGCTGCGTTACCTCCTCATGGAGAAATGCCAGGTAGTCCCGCGTCTCACGCACGCCGTCCGCGTCGGTCACCGGGCCGTGGCCGGGCACCACCACAGTCGGCTCCAACGCGCGGATGCGATCGCACGCGGCGATCCAGTTCTCGACTGGGCCGGCCCACATGATCGGCGTTCCTTTGTGGAAGACGATGTCGCCCGTGAACACCACGCCCGCATCGGGCACGTGCGCGATCACGTCACCGGCGGTGTGCGCGGGACCGACCTCGATCAGCGCGACGGCGCGCCCGCCTACGTCCAGGGTCAACGCACCCTCGAAGGTCGACGTTGGTGTGCGCATCTCGATGCCGTCGAACTCATAGGGTCCGAACGCGGCCGTGATCCAGCGGCCCAGCACCGGCTCGAGTTGCGGCGCCGCCTTCACCATGGCGGCGAGCATCGCGGGCGGCGTGTCGTCCATCTCGTGCGCCGCCGCGGTCGACGCGACGATTTCCGCGTCGGGTACGAGCGAATTGCCGTAGCAGTGGTCGCCGTTGGCGTGCGTATTGACCACGGTCGCGATCGGTGTGGCGTTCGTGACCGCGGCCATCACGTGGAGCATTTCGGCGGTGAGCTTGAGGTCGAACAGCGTGTCGACGAGCACGCTCGCCCCGTCCCCGGCCACCAGACCCGCGTTGCTAAGGCCCCAACCACCGTCCGGCAACAGCCACGCATGCACGCCGTCGGCAACTTCGTGCAGGCCCCGCGTATAGGTGGTCATCGCGGGCGAATCTAGGACGACCCACGGCTACGGTGCCGAGCATGGACGAAGCAACCATCGACATCGCCGCCCCCCGGGCCAAGGTCTGGGGCCTCCTCGCCGACTTCAGCAACATGGGTAGGTGGAGCCCTGAGCTTCGGCGCATCATCTGGTTGGGCGCGCAAAAGTCGCCCGCGGTCGGCGCCAAGTTCATGGGCATCAATCGCCACGGGATCATGGCGTGGCCGACGATTTCGACGGTCACGAAGGTCGACGAAAACAGCCAGATCGAGTGGGAGGTGTCGACGTCGAGCACCCGCTGGGGCTATCGCTTCGAGGACACCGCCGACGGCGGCACCCGAGTGACCGAGTACCGAGATGCGTACAAAAAGACGTCGCCGCTCGTGAAGCTGACCCAGCGCAGCGGGATGATCGGTCGCGATCGCGAGGGTCTACTCAAAGCGGGCATGCGCACGACGCTCGAGCGCGTGAAGGCCGCCGCCGAGTCCGCTTAGGAAGCGGCGAACTCGTCTGGCTCGTCTTCGAGGAGGATGCCAGTCATCGCGATCAGCGCCAGCTGCCATGCGGCGGGGGTGCACGCCTGCTTCGCCGCATCCAGCGACACCGATCGTTCGGGTAGGTCGGCCAGCACGTAGCGGGCGTACATCCCGTCATCCATCCACGCCGCGATTGCGCCGTCCATCAAGATCGACCCTCCGCTTTGCACCACCGCCCAGCGCTCGTCGCTCCACGACCGGGGTGCGGCGCAGGCCACGATGTCATCGATCTCGTGGGCCTCGACGCGTTTGCGCCCGAACGACGGATGTAGGCGCGACGCCAACGCCTGCATCACGCGGTGCACCCAGAGCGTGGACAACGTTTCGCCCGGTTCGGCGGTTGTGGGCAGGTTCAGTGCGCGGCGCACGCAGTCCGCCACGCGGCCAGCCGGTCGGTCGTCCACGCTGACGCTCGTCGCGGCCTGATCGCCGGGGAAGCGCACCAGCGACGCTTCGTCGCCCAGGCGACTGGCGATATGGATCACCCGGATGCGGCGCTTCTTGGGTGCGGTGTCGCCGTATTGGGTGCCCCAGCCGGGCGCGATTACACCCAGCACCTCCCAGTCATCCGGCGCCACGAAACCGAGCAGCGCGTCGAAGGGATGGTCGCCGTCGAGCGATCGGATGGCGATTTCGCCGGTACGGGTGACCCGAATCAGCGAAGCTGACTCGCCCGTAGGCAACGCGTCGACCTCGCCGAGATCGGCGTCGATCGTCTGGGCGAGCCGATGAAGGCTCTCTGTTGATGTGTGGATGGACACACTTCCTCCCGAGGGGGATCCGCCGGGACACCGGCGGTCACGAACACTCGGGGGAAGCGTGCAGGGGTATGTCTACGCGAAGGGTGTGACAGCCAACATGGCGCGAACGCGCCAGGCCTTAGCCGCGGGGCCAGGAGCGTTCGCTGGTGACTTCGCCGACGGTGATGCGGTACTCGTCGTAGAAGGACTGGCGACCTAGGTTCTGGGCGGCTCGGTGCTCGACGTCCTTGGCCCAAGCCTCGTGCTCGGCGCGCGACGCGAACACCGTGACCGAGACCTTCTCGCCATCCTCAGCCACGTAACTCTTGAACTCGATGAAGCCGGGCAACGCCCGCGCCCTCGCTTCCATCGCGGCCGCCCGCTCCTCGTAGCCCGCGTCATACGCACCCGCCGCGGTGCGCGACCGGAAAATGGTGACGATCCGCGGGCCGTCACTCATCGCTGAACACCACCGTGATGCGACCCGCGGCGTCGATGGCCCGCGCCTTCGCCTCGTCGGTCGACGAGCCCGACGCCAACGCCACCCCGAGCCGCCGTTGCTTGGGCGCCTCGGGCTTGCCGAAAATGCGCACTTGCGCAGTCGGCACCCGCAGCGCGTCACCAACGCCTTCATACGAAGGCGCGCCCGCACCACCGGCGAGCACCACCGCCGATGCACCCGCGCCACCCGGAGCGACCATCGCGACGTCGTCGTCCGTGATCGGCAAACCGAGAATCGCGCGCGCGTGCAACGCGAACTCCGACAACGTCTGCGTGATCATCGTGACCATGCCCGTGTCGTGCGGTCGCGGCGAGACCTCGCTGAACAACACCTCGTCACCGCGCACGAACAACTCGACACCGAACACGCCCCATCCCCCCAACGCCTCGGTCACGCGCCCGGCCACGTCCTTCGCGGCATCCAACGCGCGGGCAGTCATCTTCTGTGGCTGCCACGACTCCCGGTAGTCCCCGTCCTCCTGCCGATGGCCGATCGGGGGACAGAACGTGACGCCGTCCACGTGGCGCACCGTGAGCAGCGTGATCTCGTAGTCGAACTCGACGAAGCCTTCGATGATCACGGGCTGGCCGGGCACGCGCGCGTTGGCCCGCGCGTACTCCCACGCCGTCCGCGTGTCACCCACCGACACCACCGTGGACTGGCCCTTGCCCGACGAACTCATCACGGGCTTCACCACACAGGGCACGCCGATGGCGTCGATCGCGGCGTCGAACTCTTCCTCGCTCGAAGCAAAGCGATACGGCGACGTCGGGATGTTCAACTCCTCCGCGGCGAGACGGCGAATACCCTCGCGGTTCATCGTGAGCCGGGTGGCGCGCGCGGTCGGCACGACGCGCTGTCCCTCGGCCTCGAGCGCCAGCAACTCGTCGGTCGCGATCGCCTCGACTTCGGGCACTACGAGATGCGGCTGCTCACGCGTGATCACGTCGCGTAATGCGGCGGGGTCGAGCATGTCGATCACATAGGAGCGGTGCGCGACCTGCATCGCGGGCGCGTCGGCATAGCGGTCAACCGCGATTACTTCCACGCCGAGGCGTTGCGCTTCGATCGCGACTTCTTTGCCGAGTTCGCCGGCGCCGAGCAACAAGACGCGCACGCCAGTTTTGGACAGCGGTGTGCCCAACGGCGTGATCGGGGTCAGTTTGGGTGCGGTCACGGCAGCAGCTTGCCCATGTTCTTGAGTGCCTCGCGTTTGGATAGCCCGGATAGTCGGTCTGCATTCTCGTTCACGTAGCGCTGGATCTCCGCGGGATTCAGCCACGCGTGCGAACGCAACGCCCAGCCGATGGCTTTGCGGATGAAGAATTCCTTGTCGGCGGTATTCGGCTCGATGCAGTCGTAGAGCAGCGCGAGGTCGATGTCGGACTTCGCGCCGACCTGGCAGACGATCGAGGTGCGCCGCCGCCACATGTCCTGGTCGGTCGACCACGCCCGCATCACCGGTTCGACGTCGTCGCGGTAGTCACGCAACAACGGCCCGATGCGGTGTACCGCCACCGCATCGACGTAGTCCCACCACGCCCCGTCCACGATGAACTCTTCGTACATCGGCAGCGCCGCGGGCGACTGGTACTCGCGGTAGAGGCGGTGGCCGGTGAGCTCGACCGCGGCGTACCGCTCCTCGCGGTAGGTCGCCTCGCGCCACAACGCGAGGCAGGTGTCGCGCCAGGCGGTGCGGGACTGCAACGGGTGAGTGCCGGCTACCTCGTTCGCGACGGCCCGCATGGGGCCGGCCATCGTGCCGAGAAACGGCATCGTCGATTTCATGTACGCCTCGGCGGCCGCGCTGCGGGAGGGGTTGGCAACGGATTTGAGCCCGGCCCGCATGGTGTCGATCAGTTCCCGGTCCGCCGCCACGGCCGGAGCGTACGGGAATTCATGTCACACCCCGCCGGTAGCTTCGGGGTTGTGGAGTTGACCGAGACCATCAGCGCGATCGCGGCCAGTGGTGCCTCGGCGCGGGTGGTCACAGGTGGGTTTGGCACCGGAAAGACGTCGGCGTTGCTGCAGCGGTGGGCCCGATTGGCCGCCGAAGCCGGCGCCGGGCGGGTGTTGTGGATCGCCCGCAGCCCCGCGGCCGCGGCCGACACGCGCCGCCGCATGGTCGCGGCTGCTGCTGAGGCTGGCCTCGTCGCCGGCCCGCTGGCCGTCACCACGTGGACGGGCCTCGGCCTCGATCTCACCCGTCGACACGTCGAGGGTATGGCCGACGCCGCGCTCGTGACCGGCGCTCACCAACGCCGGCTCGTGGCCGAGGTGTTCGAGGCGGACAGGCCTCAGCGCGCCACGGTCTGGGCCGGGTCATCAACGGTGGTCGAGCGTCGGGCGTTCCCGTACCAACTCGCGGCCGCGGTGCGCGCGTACCTGTCTTCGGCGCTGGCCGACGATGAGATCGCCGCGAACGCGGACGTCGCTGCGGTGGCTGACCGCTGGCGGGACTTGGCCGGCTTCGTCGCCCGGTACCGCGACGCGTTGCGGGCTCGCAACGGGGTCGACGCGGCCGAGGTGATCGGGCTCGCCGCGAGCGTCATGGCGCAACCCGACGTGCAGGCCGATTTCGCCACGCGGTTCGTCGAGGTGATCATCGACGACGGCGAGGTCATTTCGCCCGCGGCGGCCGTCTTGCTCGACCTCGTGGGCCCGGCCGGAGTCGCCACCACACTGAGCGTCAACCCCGACGGCATGCGGAGCGCGCTCGTGCGCGAGCCGATTGCCTTCGCGGCGCAGTTCGCCGCGGCGCACCAGGCGGACGCATTCGACTTGCCCGGCGTCGAGGACGTGGGCGCACGCCTCGTGCAATGCCGTCACCCTTCGATCGAAGCCGACGCCGTCGTCGGCGAAATCGTGGCGGCGCACGCAGACGGGGTCGCGTGGCACGAGATCGCGGTGGTCGTGCCTCGCGAAAACGCCCCGATCGCGCGGGCCGTCACACGCGCGCTGCGTCGCCGCGACATTCCCGTCCACGTGGGCCTCGTCGACGGCGACGCTGAGCCAGTAGTGCGCCGGCTCCGCGCCGCGCTCGAAGCGGCAGATCAGTCGGGTCCGGTCGGCGCCGCGGTGGACGACGCGGTCGCGGCGATGATGGGCGACATCGCCGGGGCCGTCGATCTGGTCTCGCCCGAACCCAGCCTTGACCGCGCCATCGACGCGCTGGTCGCGTTTGGCCGCGCCGCGCACACGTGGGCAGCCGCGCAGCCGGCGTCGCGGGGCACAGTCGCCGAATTTCTCGACGCGTTGCAGGACGCAGACGGTCCGCTGCTCACCGACGATTACCGCGACGCCGATGGTGAGGGCGTCGCGGTCGTGAGTCTGGACGGCGCCGCCGGTCGCCACTGGCGAGTCGTGGTGGCGCCGAGCCTCGTCGAGGGCGAGTATCCGCGCGTCGACGCCACGGTCGGTTGGTTCGATGCCGCGATCACCACCGTGTCAGGCCCGGTGTCTGTCGCGGCGCGTCGCGAGGTGGCCGTCGCCGAGCAGCGCCGCCGCTTCGGCGTGCTGGCGAGCCGAGGCGACTGCGTCGTGTACGTCACTGCGCCACCGCCGGGTGTGCTCGTCAGCCGCTACGTGCAGAACCTCACGGCGGAAGAGGCTCGTCCCGCGTGGGCCGAGCCGGTCGCGCCCCCGCCGCGGCCGCCCACCATCAGCCTCACGCCGATGCACCCCTCGGGCCGCCTCCGTCTATCCGCATCGCAGCTGTCGAACTTCGAGGACTGCGCCCGCCGCTGGTACTTCGCCAGCGTGTTGCGCCTCGACGATTCGTCGTCGGTATGGACGGCGTTCGGCTCACTCGTGCACAACGTGCTCGAGGCCTTTCTCGACCCGAAAGCCACCTCTGAGTATTCACTCGACGCGCTGCTGGAACTGTCCGAAGAAATGTGGACCGATGCGGTCGCCCAGTGGAAGCCGCAGCAGGAACAGGCTCGGCGAGAGCTGCGCGAGATCCTGCAGAAGTGGTGGGACATCGAAGGCAGCGCGCTCAAGCGCGCCGACGTCATCGACGTCGAGCTCGAGTTCGAGGTGGCCGTCGGCAACCACGTGGTGCGCGGCCGCATCGACCGGGTTGACTACGACCGCGATCGCAACGGTGTCGCCGTGGTCGACTACAAGACCGGGCGCCCGCCAAGAGAACGCGATCGCGATGACATCGCCCACGACCTCCAGCTCGCGGTCTATTACCTCGCCGCCTTGCGTTCAGAACAGCTCGCCCAAATTGGACCACCCACGCGGCTGGAGTTGCTCTACATCAAGGCGAAGGACCCCTTCTTCGAGCAGCCGATCACCGCCGATCACGAGGCGGTGGCGGAGGCGCGCATTCTGCTCGCGGCGCAGGAGATGTTGGATGAGCACCTCGAACCCAACGTCGAAGCCGACTGCGACCACTGCGACTTCCATCGTCTGTGTCCGTTGCAAAAGGCCGGCCGCGAAGTGGGGGCGGCGCGATGACCGTCACCCCGGTGGTCGACGAGTTCGTTCCTACGCCCGAGCAGCGCGCCGTGATCGAACACCCGGCGTCGCCTCTGCTCGTGGTCGCAGGGGCGGGTTCCGGCAAGACCGAATCGATGGCGCGCCGCATCGAACACCTCGTTACGTCCGAGCAGGCGTTGCCGTCGGAGATCATGGCGTTGACCTTCACGAACAAGGCCGCGGCCGAGCTGGCCAAGCGGGTGCGGTCCCGCCTCGGCGCCGACACCGACGTGCTCGTGTCCACCTATCACGGCTTCGCGGCGTCGCTCGTGAACGACCACGTGCTTGAACTCGACCTGCCGCCGCGCACCACGCTGATCAACCGCGGCCAGGCGTGGCAGCTTTGTCTTGCGCAGTTCGACACGTACAAGTTCGAACAACGCAGTTCGTATATGCCGAGCGCGGTCATCAACGACGCGCTGGCGCTCGCGGCGCGCATAGACGACTTCCTCGTAGACCTGGGCACCGTCGAAGCGGACTGCAACGCCACGCTCAAAATGAAGGCAAGCCGTCAGGGCGTGTACTCCACGGCCAAAGGCCGACGCGAGCTGTGCCAAGTGATCCACGCGTACACCGCCGCCAAACAACGCCTCGGCCTGCTCGACTTCGGGGACCAGATACGGCTCGCGGTGCGTCTCGTGCAGGAGCATCCCGCGATCGCCGCCGAGTTGAGCCACAACCGGCCGTTCGCGCTGCTCGACGAATACCAGGACACGAACTTCGCGCAACGCGTGCTGCTCACGTCGATCTACGGCGACGGCGCCGCCGTTACCGCCGTCGGTGACGACCTCCAGTCGATTTACGCGTTCCGGGGCGCGCACGTGCGCAACATCCTGGAGTTCGGCGACCACTTTGGCGGCGCCGGCCAACAGGCCCTGACTATCAACCGGCGCAGCGGGCCCACGATCGTGGCGCTGGCCAACCGCATCCAGGCCAAGGTGCCGAACGCGATCGAGAAGGAACTGCGCGCGGCCGACGACGCACATATGGACACCGTCGAGTGTTTTCTCGCCGCCAGCGACCTCGAGGAGGCCACCGAGATCGCGAACGACATCGCCGCCACCGTCGCCCCGGGCGAGCGGGGCTGGTCGGAGCGCGCCGTGCTGTGCCGCACGCGATCACTCATCGGCCCGATCGTCGCCGCCCTTGAGCGGCGCAAGATCCCGGTGGACGTTGTCGGCATCGGCGGCTTGCTCGAGCGTCCCGAGATCGTCGACTTGTTGGCCTGGCTCGAACTGCTCGCCGACCCGTCGCGCAACGTTGCCCTCCTTCGTCTGTTGCGGGGCCCGCTCGCGCGCATCGGCGATCGGGACCTTGCGTCGCTGGCCCGGCATGCCCGCGGCCTCACCTCAGACGAGATCGTGGACGGCAACCGCGCCGCGATCGTGCTGGCCGACGCAGTGCGAGCCCGCAACCACATCGCCGACCTTTCTCACGCCGCGGTGATCCGGCTCGACGCGTTCTGCGAGGTGTGGGGCGACGTGATCGCGGCCTCGCAACGGGTGCCGCTGGCCGAGTTGTGCGACGAGATCGCGCGCCGCACCGACCTGTGGAGCACGTGCGACGCCACGGGACGCGAGAACCTGCTGCGCTTCGGCGACCTCGCCCAGCGTTACGCGCCGGTCGAGGGCGGCAGCGGCCTGGGTGAGTTCGTGGATTACATCGCGATGGTGATGGATAGCGAAGAAGAGTTGGGTGAGGCCACGCCGGGCGACATCGACGCCGTCAAAGTGATGACGATCCACCAAGCCAAGGGCCTCGAGTTCGACGAGGTCTGGGTGCCGGGCCTGGCGCAGAACAAGTTCCCGAGCCGCAGCCGCGGTGGCGACAACCCCGAAACGTCGCAGGCGGCACTGCCCTGGTGGGTGCGGGAGGACACGGAGAACCTGCCGCACTGGGCCGACGTCACCGGCACCGCGATGAACGAGTTGGTGAAGGCCCGCAACCGCGCCGAAGAGTGGCGGCTGTTCTACGTCGCGTGCACGCGGGCTCGCCGTCGTCTCGTGCTGTCGAGTGCGCAGTGGTACGCCGGGCCCGTCAGCCCGCAGGGTCCCTCCGAGCTCTACGAGTTCGTGGCTGCGCAAGAGGACTTGGTGCAACAGCGCTATCGCAACGACCCGTCAGATCGCGACCCGCGGGTGGTCGCGATGGAGGCCTACAGGCGCGAGGCGGCCGCCGCGGTGCCGCCCCCGCCGCCCCCGCCCAAGACCAAGGGCAGGAAGTCGACTGTTCCCACGGAGATCGCGATGACGTTGTTCGACGCGCCGCCGCCGCCGGTGGCGCCGACCCGGCCCGCACCGTTCGCGCTTTCGGTAAGCGCGCTCGTGTCCTTTGCGCGGTGCCCCCGGCAATTCCACTGGTCGGTGATCCGGCCGTTGCCGCGCCGCGGGTCTACCGCCGCCGCGATCGGCACCGCGGTGCACCGGTGGATCGAGACTCGCCACGGTCCCCAAGGTGTGCTCGTGGACCATGAACACGCCGGCGAGTCCACCGGTGTCGTAGCCGGTCTGCGGCAGTCGTTCGCCGCGTCGGTCTACGCCGAGCACGCACCGACGAGTGTCGAGGCGCCATTCGACCTGTTCGTCGCCGGTCACATGGTGCGCGGTCGTATCGACGCCGTCTACGCGCACCCCGACGGGACCGTGGAACTGGTCGACTTCAAAACTGGCAGGGCGCCCGCGGCGGGGGACCCTTCCGCCGAGACGCAACTGATTATCTACGCGATCGCGGCCACCGACAGCTTCAGATATGAACCGCACCAACTCACAGGGAGCTTCGTGTATCTCCAAAGCGACGGCTCGCCCGCGGTGACGGTCAGCGTCGACGTCTCGCCCGCTCGGGTCGCGGCGGCGCGGGTGTGGCTCGCCGACGCGGTCGGGCAGATCGACGCGCATCTGTCGAGCACGAACGCGGGGCCCTGGTGCGAGCGTTGCGACTTCCGCAGCGTGTGCCCGGCGGCGCCGAACTAGGCGGGGCTACTGGTGGTGGCGGTTGCGCAGGTCGAGCGAAAGGCCTTCGGCCGCCGCGACCACGCGCACGTGGTGGTGCTGGTTCACCGCGACGATCGCGTCGATCTCGTCGTCGGTGCGCGACGGGTCGTGGTGGAACAGCACCACTTTGGCCGCGCCCGCTTGCTTGCCTAACTCGATCGCGTAGTCGATCGTCGAATGCCCGAAGTGGGACCGCGAGGGGAACTCGGTTTTCGTGTACTGCGCGTCGTGAATCAACAGGTCGGCGTCGTTGGCCAACTCGAGGGCAGCCTCGTGGAACTCGCCGTCGCCGTTGGGGCCGGGGCCGAACGAAATCGGACCGTGGTCGGACAGGTACGCGACCGTCGAAATGCCATCGGACACGCGGTAACCGAACGTGCGCCCACCCGTATGTGGAATATCGAGGCACTGCACGTCGAAGCCCTCGATGTCGTGCTTGCCTGCGTCCAGGGAGCGGAAGTCCCACCTGCCGCGTAGCTCACGCGCAGTGATGGGGAAGTGCGGCGGCGCAATTACCTTCGTCAACACGTCGAGCGGGTCGCCCTGTTCGGGTTGATACAGCGTTACGGCCGCGTCCGGGTTGTCTCCCGCGGGAAAGAACGGCAGGCCGTGCGTGTGGTCCCAGTGGAGGTGACCCAAAAGGATCGAGCCCCGAAAGGGCCGGCCGTCCAGGTCTTGCGAAAGTCGGGACAGCCCGGTGCCCGCGTCGAGCACGAGGGTGGGGTCCTCGGCATCGGCGGCCGTGATCGCCACGCAACTGGTGTTGCCGCCATAGCGAGCAAAGAGATGGCCGGGAGCGGGGGTACTGCCCCGCACCCCGCAAAAAGTGATTCGCAAGAGTGCAAAACATACGCGGTTCAGTACGGTCATACGCGTGTCATTGGTCACAGTTCCTCCCACGGGCGTCACCCTTGCCCCTTTGATGACGCTTGGTCCGCGTATGAGCGTCGATGTTGCGCGGCGGGCCGAAGAACTTGGATACGCCTCGCTGTGGACCGCGGAGGTCACCGGGCCCGACGCGTTTGCGATGCTTTCAGCCTGTTCGCAAGCCGCGCCGGGTCTGAGCTTGGGCACCGGCGTGCTCGCTCTCCAGCTCCGAACGCCGCCGCTCGCGGCGATGGCTGCGGCCACTCTGCAAGCGCTCGCGCCCGACCGCGACGTGTGGCTGGGCGTCGGCATCTCGTCACCGGTCGTCGCCGGCCAATGGCACGGCGCGACGTATGGGGACAAACCGGTCGCGCAGGTCGTCGAGTACCTATCGCTGGTCAAGGCGTGCCTGTCGGGCGAGCGGGTCGACTTCGAAGGCGACTTCTACAAAGTGTCGCGGTTCAAGCTCGGTGTGCGCCTCGGCGACAAGAGGCCGAAGGTCGTGCTGGGGGCGCTGAATCCGGCGATGCTGCGCGCCGCGGGCAAGCACGCGGACGGCGTGTTGCTCAATTACCTTCCGTCCACGCACGTTCCGTGGTCGGTGGAACAGGTTCGGGCAGGAGGAGACGCCACGGTGTTCGGATACGTGCACGTGGGGGTTACCGATCGAGCGTCTGCGGACGGGCCCGCCCGCGCCGACCTGTTCAGTTACGCGGTGGTCGACGCGTACGCCGCCAACTTCTCCCGGGCCGGTTATGGCGACTCGGTCAACGCGGTGCGGGCCGCGCATGCGGCGCGCGATCGCCCCGGCGCGCTCGCAGCCGTGAGCGACGCGTTCATCGACGGCATCGACGTGGTCGGGGACGCGCAAAAGGTCGCCGCCACCATCGATGCGTACCGCGAAAACGGAGTCGAGCATCCGATCGTGTTCCCGTTGCCGTGGGGCGAAGACCGCGCCGCGATTCTCGACGCCACGCTGGTTGCGGCGGCACCGCGATGACAATCCGGGTCGGGTTCCTCGGCGCCGGGTTCATCAGCGCCATGCATACGTGGCAGCTGAGCAAGGCGACCGTCGACCACAAAATCGTGGCGGTGAGCGACCCGGACACCGCGCGCGCCGCCGCGTGGGCGGACACCTACGACGCGATCGCCTGCCCCGAAGACGAACTGCTCGGCATGGTCGATGCCGTGTTCATCACCAGTTGGACCGCCGCCCACGAGGAACTCGTCGCCAAGGCAGCCGCCGCCGGCGTCGCGATCTTCTGCGAGAAGCCCCTCGCGTTCGACGCGGCCGCGGCCACGCGCATGGCCGACACAGTCGAGCAGGCGGGCGTGATCAATCAGGTCGGCCTAGTACTGCGTACGTCACCCGCATTCTCGGTGGTCAAGCATCTCATTGCCGACCCGCGCGCGGGCAAGACGCTGGCGGTGGTGTTCCGCGACGACCAGTTCATTCCGAATCAGGGTCACTACGCCTCGAACTGGCGCATGGACAGCGCGCTCGCCGGCCGCGGGACGCTGCTCGAACACTCCATCCACGACGTCGACTACCTGCAATGGATGCTTGGTCCCGTCGCCGCCGTCTCCGCGACCACGCGTGAGCACCACGGCTACGACCGCATCGACGATCTCACCGCGGCCCGCCTCGAATTCGAGTCAGGCGCGATCGTGCAGCTCACCTCGATCTGGCACGACATCCTCGAACGCGGCAGCCTGCGCCACGTCGAGGTCTTCTGCGACAACCTCTACGTGAAACTCGAAGGCGATCGCACCGGGCCGGTCCGCTGGCAATTCACCGGCGAGCCAGAGCAGTCGGTGGAGCGGAAGGGGACGATCAACTTCCTCGACGAAGTCGACGCCCTCTTGCCATCGCTCGAACAGAACTTCCTCGAAGCCGTGCGCGACTCCAAACCCGCGTTTCCGGTGTTCCGCGATGCCATCCCCGCGCACCAAATCGTCGACGCGCTCTACGAGTCCGCCGCCAACAACGGCAACACGGTTTCCGACCCCTACCGCACCCGCTAGGAGTTACGGCTACGGGTCGCCGGAGGATCCGACTTGCTCGGTCCGGAGGCCAAAGTCCGCGCCGCCGGAGGCGGCGACGATCAGGCTCGGTCCGCAACCTCTGGTTGCGGACCGAAATGCTTCGATATGAACTGGAGCGCGGACCCGATGTGCGCTTCCCAGTACGGCCATTCGTGGCCGCCCGGGTGTTCGGCGTAACTGTGGGCGATGCCCGCTTTGTCCAGGGCCTTGTGCAGGGCGCGGTTCGCTTTCAGCAACGGGTCTTTTTCGCCGCAGTCGAAATGAATCGCTGGCAGCCTGTCGCGGTGATTGACCATCGCGGCGAGCACGGACTTGTCGTGGTCGGCCACTAGATAGCCGTCGATGTCCCCGACGAACCAGAACATCTCCGAGAAGTCGGTAATCGAAGACATGCCCGCCACGGCGCGCACCCGGTCCCCGTTTTGCGCGCCGAGCAACAGCGCCCCAAAGCCGCCCATGGAAAGTCCGGCCAGGCCGAGGGGTGACGTATCGGACACCGCCTCGAACGCGATCGCCGCGAGCTCGGGCACCTCGTCGATGATCCACCGGCGGAAGTCGCCGCCGGCGTGGTCGACGTAGCCGCTGCCGAGGCCGAACAACCCGTCGCTCGGCATCGCGAGCGCGAGCGGCGGCAGCGAGCCTGCCGCGATCAGGTCGGATGCGATGCGGTGCACGCCAGCCTTCATCGACCACGCCCAGTGCGAGCCGTACACGCCGTGCATGAGGATCACGAGCGGGATGGGGCCGGCGACGTCCGGCGGAGCCCAGAACGTGCAGTCGGCGCGGCGGCCGAGCGCGGTCGACGACACGGTCGCGTAACGCAACCCGTCAGACTCGAAGCGCGGGTCGCTCAGCTCGGTGGTGAGGAACGGGCTCAGAAGACGAGCACCCCCTTGGCGTTGCGGCCCGCGAGCAGATCGTCGAACGCCTCCGCCACATCGTCGATCTTGTACGTGCGCGTCACGAGTTCGTCCAGCTTCATCTGACCCGATGCGTGCAGGGCGAAGATCCGGTCGAAGTCGCGCTCCGGTTTGCACTGGCCGTACAGCGGGTTGATGTAGGTCTTGTCGAACTCGAACAACCGCATGTCGACGGTGATCTCCTGCTCGACGCCGCTCACCGCAACGGCCATACCTCCGGCGCGCACGAGGGCGAGGGGGAAGACGGCGAGTTCCGGCACGGCGGTGCACTCGAACGCGTAGTCAAACCCGAGACCGTCGGGCGTCATGCCCTTGAGCACCTCGGCCAGGCGGTCAAGCGTCGCGTCCTCGGGATCCACGATGTTGGTCGCGCCGAACTCAATCGCCATCTGCCGTCGGGTCTCCTTGGGGTCGACGCCGATGATCGTGGTCGCGCCGGCGATGCGCGCGCCTTGGATCACGTTGAGGCCGACGCCCCCGCACCCGAGCACTACGACCGCGGTCCCGGGTCGCACGTTCGCCGCGTTCACAGCTGAGCCCCAGCCGGTCATGACACCGCACCCGACGATCGCGGCAGCGGGAAAGGACACCTCGTCCATGCGGCCCGCGGTCGAGATCCTTGTTACCGCCGCCGCCTTCACCACCGTCTTCGTACTCATCGTGCCGAGGTTGAAGGCGCGGTACACGCCCGAGCCGTTGTAACGGGACCGGTTGAAGTCGGCGTGGCCCTTCATGCCGCCTGCGATCGGGGAACCGTTGAGACAGAGATGACGAATGCCGGCCACGCAGTTCGCACAGATTCCGCACGGGATCGCCCAGTTGAGAACCACACGGTCGCCCACCGCGATGCCCGTCACGCCGTCGCCGATTGCGCCGACGACACCGGCTCCCTCGTGGCCCATCACGAACGGCATCGGCAGGCCGAGCATGTCGTGGTCGGTGTGGCACACACCCGAGGCCTTCAGGTCGACGAGCACTTCGCCGGGCCCGGGATCATCGACCTCGATCTCTACGACGGTGGGTGTGCCGTCGATCGCGACGACCGCTTGTGCCTCAGTCACCCGGGAGGCTGTCGTGGCGGCGCACTGGGAAGAAGTGGTGGTGGTACGCGCCCGTGCATTCGTAGATAGCGGTGCCGACGCGGCCGTCGTCGGTCTTTATCTGCATCTCGCTGAGGCCTCCGCCCACGGGGCCATACCGCTGCGCCCATCGCCCAACGGCATCGATACCGACCTTCATGCCGTTCTCGAACTCGTAGTCGACGCGTCCGCCGTAACCGTGCACGTTCTCGCCGTCGCGCTCGTACGACACCACCTCGCCCTTCTCGTCGAGCCAGTTGAGGTCGTAGCTGAAGTTCTTCATGGGGACGGGGTCACCGCCGTCGGCCGGGCACCACGCGAAGTCGCGGAACACGACCGTGCCGTCGGGCATTTCCCAGTTCCAGCCGCCGATCATGCCGTCAGGCAACTGAATGGCGTGCCACATCCACAGTGGGCAGCGGGCGTGGTCGCGTATGCCCCACGAGTGGTCGCGCTGACCCCACCAGTTGTTCACTTCGATGGTGTTGCCGTTGTGCAACAGCGTGCCGTTGAACCAGCCGCTTTGCACCATGTGGCTCTGGTCCCAGATCGTTTCGCCCTTGTGCTTCAGCGAGCCCCGCCGCAGCGCGTAGTGCGGCGTGCGCGCCGTGAACGTGAGATCAAGGGCCACGGGTGCCGCGGGGTCTTCGCCCACATGCAATTGGAACGTCTTGAACGGTTCGACGATGTCAATCTTCACCGAGCCCGCCTCGAGCGCGTGCGGGTCATCGCCGAGGTGACGGACGTGGCGGCCCCACGTGTGGGCGTCACCGATGCGTCCGAGTTGCAGTGCGTCCATCTCGCCGCGCGTGGGGAACGATGCGAGCGTGAGGATCACGATGTCACCGGGCCCATCGGGCGACTGCGCAATGAAGAACAACGATTCTCGCCAATGCGGATGATCCGTGAACGGCGTCGGAAACGGCTCGGGAATCTGATGGCACAAGCCCTCGTCGAGCGCGGTCAGCTTCGGCCGGGCAGCGTCGGTCATCGTCGGGTCGCTTTCTTAGCGGCGGTCTTCTTCGCGGGAGCTTTCTTGGCGACCGCCTTTTTCGCGGGAGCCTTTTTGGTGGCGGCCTTTTTCGCGGGCGCTTTCTTCACGGTCGGCGCTTCCGGAGCGACGATCGCGGCGGCGGTGACGGACTCGAAGCCGGGCTCCACGGTCGTAGCGAGCGCCGCGGCTTGCGCTTCGGCCGCCTCGTTCGCCGCCGCCGACAGCAACATCGCCTTCTGGACGTCGCCCTCAACGAACTTGCCTGACGACGAACCCACGAAACCACCCACGATGAACCACGGTGCGAGCGCAGCGATGCCCCACCGCAAGCCATGGTCGTCCGCAATCCGGCCCAACCCGAGGGCAGAGAAGATCACGACACCGAGCACGAGGAAGATCGCGCCAAGACTGAACGCGAGGCTGCGCTCGCGCGCCGGCGACACCAACGCCTGAATCGCGGCCAGCGGCGCCAGGAAGTAGCCGAGCACGTAGTTAGTGGCGAGGGACAGCCCGATCGCCAGTGGGAGATACGGCACGGCGGCGATGAGGACCAGGCCCACGCCGACCAGCGAGACGACCTGGCCGACGCGCACGATCGGCACGCCCATGCCCTGCGCGAACCATTTGGGCGTCGCCTTACCGCCGCGTTGCACTCCGACGTACGTGAAGGCCGCCGTGACCGAGCCGAGCGCGCCCCGGGCGAGCGGGTCCAGGCCATAAACCTTCTTGAAGAAAAGCGATAGGTACGCGACCAGCGGGATGATGCCCGCCCCGATGAAGATCGCCGCGATGAACGTGCGCTTCAGCGTCTTGACGCGCCAGAGCGTGCGCGTTGCCTCGCGGAACTTCGGCGGCTTCATGAATTCCGCGACGACATGACCGCCAGGATCGGTCGCGCCGCGCACCGGGTCCTCGAGTCGAATCGCGATGATCGTCACGATGATGATCGGGATGAACAGCACGAAGAACGCCGCTTGCCAGCCGACGAACTTACCCAGCAGCCCCGCGAAGGCCGGAGCCAAGAACGCCGCGACGTATACGGCGTTGGCGTGGTTGGCGTAAACCGTGGGCCGGGCGTCGGGCGTGTAGTAGTCCGACAGGAGCGAGTTGTGGATCGGGCCGTTCGCGAGCAGGCCCAGACCGTTGCCGAGTCGGGCGAGCGTGAGCAGGCCGACGCTTACGCCGAGGCCGACGAAGCCCGTGAACAAACTGAAGGCGCCGGCGAGGATGCCCGACAACACGACGATCTTCTTTCGGCTCATTCGGTCGGCGTAGTAACCGAGCGGAACGGCCAGGAGCACGGTGATCGTGACGTTCACGATGATCAACTGGATGAAGCGGTTGTCGTTTAAGTGAAACGTTTTTTGGATCTCGGGCGCGAGGGTGCCGAATGCGGCCGTGTCGAACTCGTCGAAGAAGTAGAGGGCAGACAACACCGCGAGGGGAAAGATCGCCTCGCCCCGGGTGTCGCTCTCGAACTTTCGGCGCAGCGGGTCCAGCGCTACCCGGCGCAGTGCAGCGGTCATGTGAAACAGGCCCCCCGAATCGTTCGGATACTCACGGAATTCGATGAACGTAGTGCGATGCGCGTTGCTCGAGTCGGGCCAAGCCGACAAATTTCCTGACGCAGAAGCGACAAACGGGCACGGACTACCCGCGCCGCGCCATCACTGCGTGACAGGTGTCAACCCGACTCCGCTACCTTCTACGAAGCGGCAATCGCTCGGTCCCAGGGGGGAACCACTAGTGCAAAGTCTCAAACCGCGCGTCCGGGCGCTCGGGCTCGTTGTCGCCGTCGCACTGTGCGCGGGCCTTGCCCTCGGCACGGTGCCGACCACCGTCTCCGCCGCCGCGCCGGTGGCCGCGGGCTTCGGCCACGCGGCCGCGCAGACCTTCCAGATCGACCCGCGCACCGCCGGGCTCTCGTACCAGGTCACCTTCGGCTCAGCGATCGCGGACCATCAAAACAGCGTGGCGCGCGGACAAGCCCAGATCGCCAACTTCGGACTGATCGGTTCGGCGCTCACGGCCCCGGGCTGCAACGACTCGCCCGCGCCCATTCCGGCCGACACCTTGCCCAAGAGTGTTCGCGTCGACTCGCGTGATCCCGGCGCCGCGAAAGGCAAGTCGGAAGTGAACGGTCCCTTCGAGCAAACGGCGCGCGCGAGCGAGCGGCCATTCGCCGACGCATACACGAAGATCGCGCCGCTCGACCTTGGTGGCGTGGTGGCGTTTCTCGGGGGCAAAGCCGAAAGCACGAGCGGGCTCGACGACAACGACAAGCCGCAGTCGGTCGCCGAGGTCAACATTGCCGGCATCTCGTTTGTCGGTGGCATCGTCAAGCTCGAAGGTCTGCACTGGCGGTCGGCCTCGCGGCCCGACGTCAAAGACCCGACCACCTTGTTTTCGATCGACGCGGTGAAGATCGCCGGCACCGATGCACCCACCGCCGACCCGTTCGCGGCCATCGACATCGCCAACCTCGTGCTCGTGCCGCTCGGAATTCAGATCGCCGTGCCCAAGATCCATACCGAGAACAACACGACCTTCGTGGACCCGTTGCGGGTGGGCATCGTCCCTTCGAAACAGCGCGACGCGATCGCGGGTCAGGCGTTTTCGGCCATCCAACCCATCCGCCAGGCCGTGTTCCAGTTCCTGCTCGACAGCTTCCCCTGCGAATACAGCCCGGCGGCCGCGATCCTCGTAGCCGACATCATCACGTTGTCGGTTACCGGCGGAGGCTCGATGGCATTCAACCTCGGCGGAACGCAAGCGCAGACGAGAAAGCTCGATGCGGTCACGTCACCGTTCGGCGACTTCAAAACAGCCACGCCATCACTGCCCGACGTCGGATCGACCGACACCGGATCGTTCCCCCTTGTCGACAACGGGGCCAACGCTGGCGACCTGCCGCCGATCACCCAATTCGACAACGGCACCTCGAACGGCAACGGCGCGACGCGGCGCGCCCTGCCCGCATCGACCTCGGACGGCAACGACAACGCGATGTGGGTGGCGATCGCTGTGATCGGGTTGGGCGCAGTGTTGGTCGAGGGCGAATTGCGAATGCGACGACGCACCCAGCGCGGCGGGGGCGTGTCGTGACCGCGCCACGTTCAACCGGATCGCGCAGCATCCTGCGCGGCTACGGACCGTTCGTGATGCTGGCCGTGCTCGTGCTCGGCATGGCGGTCTTCGTCCCCTCGAAGGTGCAGACGGTTCGTAACGCGTCGCTCGGCGCGATCGGTGACGGGAACGAAAACGGCGACGCCGGCGAGGACCTCACGGGCGTGCCGACGGTCACGACACCCGGCGGTGGCACGGTGCCCGGCACAAATACTGCGCGGCGCACTCCGCCGGGCGCGAACGCGTGCGCGGGCCGGGCGTTGCAGGTGCCGAACGACCCGTACTCGCCGCCGTGCGCCACGTTCAGTGGCAACAACGGCGGCGCCACCTGGCGCGGCGTCACGCCGACCGAGGTGCACATTGCGGCTCGTCGGACGTCGGACGCGGGCTTGGACGAAGCGATCGCCCAGGTGGTCGGTACCGAAATCGTCGACACGCCCGAAGACATCCAACGCACGATGGCCGTCCTCACGGAGTACTTCAACAAGCACTTCGAGTTCTACGGCCGCAAGCTCGTCATCGATTCATTCCAGGGTCAGGGCTCGCTCCAAGTCGAGCTGCTCGGCAACGGACGCGACAAAGCCGAAGTCGACGCCACTCGTGTCGCGAAGGAACTCAAGTCCTTCGGCGAGATCGCCGCGCTGTCTGAGCCGTACGCCGACGCGCTCGCGCGCCAGGGCGTCATGAACTTCAACTCCCTGCTGATGTCGCGCGAGTGGTACGTCACCCGGCGCCCGTACTCGTGGAGCGTGCTGCCGGATTGCACGACCGTGGTCGAAGAAGCCACCGAGTACGTGTTGAAGCGGTTGTCGGGCGGCAACGCCGACTTCGCCGGTGGCGACGCCAAGGGCAAGCCGCGCCGCATAACGATTCTCGGGCCTGAGAACTCGTGGTACCAGGAGTGCGTCCACGCGGCCGAGCGGGTATTCGAGAAGGCCGGCCACAAGCTCGAGGTGGCGCCGATCAGTTATCAGCTCGACCTCTCGACCTTCTCGAACCAGGCCACGAACATCATCGCCAAGCTGAAATCCGAGAACGTCACCACGATCCTGTGCGGCTGCGACCCGATCTTCCCGATCTTTCTGTCCGGCGACGCCGCCCGCGAGGACTACTTCCCGGAGTTCGTGAGCGGCTACGAACTCGACATCGTGGGCCAGCTGTGGGATGCCGAGTTCACCAAGCACTCCTTTGGCATCAGCCCGCTCGGTCCAAATGCGAGCCTCCCGCCGACGTCGACGATCGGCTACGCCGCGTACAAATCGTTGCGCAGTGACGAGCCGGCGCATGGCGTCGACGGCCTCTACTACCAGCTCTACTTCATCGCCCTCGGCCTGCAACTGGCGGGGCCGAACCTGACGCCGGCGACCTTCGAGCGCGGCATGTTCACCTACAAGAACAAGCTGGGGCCCGCCGGCCTGTGGAGTTTCGGCCCGGGCGACTACACGCCGATGGACGACTACCACGAGATCTACTGGGACCCCAACAAGATCTCGGCGTTCAACTCGCGTCCCGGCGCGTGGGCCGATCCTGAGCCCGGCAAGCGGTACCGCCACAACGAGAACGAGATGCAGCCCGGTCCGCCGAAGATCCCGAAGAACTAGCGCGTGCTCGATCGCATCAATCGATGGACGTGGGCGGCGCTCGCCATCCCCCTCGTCTACTGGCTCTTCTATGCGCTGCCGGGGACGGGGCCCATGCTCGCCCGCAACGCGCCCCCGGCGGTTCTCGCCATCGGCGTGATCTACGGCACGGTCACCGCGCTCGGCGCGATGGCGCTGATCCTGACCTATCGCAGTAATCGATTCGTCAACTTTGCCTACGGCGCCATGGGCAGCATGGTCGGCGTTTTTGCGATCGGGATGTACAAGGAACACGGCGTGCCCTACTTCGTCGTGCTGCCGGTTGGTGTCGTGTTCGGCGCGCTTATGGGAGGGCTCGTCGAAGTCGGCGTGTTGCGACGATTCCGCAACGCGTCGCGCCTCGTGCTGACGGTCGCGTCGATCGGGTTGGCGCAGCTGCTCGGCGGCTTCGAAGCGATCGGGTCAACCGCCATCAAGTTCGTGTCGTTCACCGGCGCGTTCAAGGTGCCCGGGCCCTCGCTCGACTTGGGGGTCAAGACCCTGGGCGGCGACGAGATGCTGATCGTGTTTATCGCACCGCTGGTGCTATTCGGCTTGATGTACTTCCTGTTGCGGACGGACACCGGCACCGCGGTGCGCGCCGCCGCCGAGAACGAGAGCCGCGCGCTTCTTCTGGGCATCCCCGTGCGCCGCAACACCACGGTCGTGTGGATGATCGTGGGCGGCCTCGCCACGCTCACGTTCATCTTGAAGGCGCCGTTCTCGGGAGTCACGCCCGGCATTGCCAGCAACGGGCCGGCGGTGCTCCTGCCCGCATTGGCCGCGGCGGTGGTTGCACGCATGGAGTCGTTGCCGACGGCGCTCGTAGCCGGCGTCGCGCTCGGCATCATCGAACAGCTCGTGCGGTGGAACTCCACGACGTCGCCCTCGGTGGTGTCTGTCGTGTTCCTCGCGGTGATCGTCGGCGCGCTGCTGGTGCAGCGCAACGCGTTCTCGCGCAGCGCCGAAGGCGGTGAAAGCACATGGTCGGCGACCGGCGTCATCCGACCAATCCCCGACGCGCTCAAGCATTTGCCTGAGGTGCGCGTTGCGCGCGGCGCGCTGAATCAGCGTCGCAGCGCTGGCGATGCTGTTCGTACCCAAGCTCTGGTCGCCGAGCACGCAGCTGCTCGCCGCATTCGCAATCGTGTGGGCGATCGTCGCGATCTCGTTGGTCGTGTTGACTGGCTGGGGCGGCAACATCAGCCTCGGCCAGTTCGGCGTGGCCGGGGCGGGTGCGATGGTGGCCGGTAACCTCATCGCCCGCAACAACCTCGACCTGATCTTCGTGCTCCTGCTCGCGGGTGTCGCCGGCGCCGCGATCGCGTTGGTGATCGGGTTGCCCGCGCTGCGCATCAAAGGCCTGTTCCTCGCGGTCACCACGATTGCCTTTGCCGTCGCGTTGGACAGCTACTTCCTGAACGTCAACAACTTCTCGAGCCTCATCCCGTCCCGCGTCGCACGCCCGTTGTTGTTCGGGCGCTTCGACCTCGAGGACCAGTACACGATGTACGTGTTGTGCGTCGTCATCTTGTTCATGTGGCTCGTGATCGCTTCGGGTCTGCGGGCGGCGCGTACCGGTCGCACGCTGATCGCGACGCGTGACAACGAACGCGCCGCCGCCGCGTCGGCGATCGCGGTCAACCGCACCAAGCTCACCGGGTTCCTGCTCGCCGGCGCGATTGCCGGCGTGGCGGGCGGGCTGCACGTGCAGCTGTTGCACAGCCTCAGTCCTGGTAGCTACCCAGTCGACGACAGCATCACGGTGTTCTCCACCACGGTGATCGGTGGCCTCGGCTCGTTGACCGGCGCAGTGTCGGGCGTGCTCTTCTTCCGTTGGATCGAGTCGATCAGCGAACTCGGCCAGCTGCGCCTCGTCGTCACCGGCGTTGGCCTGCTCTTCGTCTTGCTCGTGTTACCCGGCGGCTTCGGTCAGATCTTCATCAGCGTGCGGGACCGTCTCCTGCGGCGCGTCGCGGCCCGACGCGGCATCGACGTCCCCGAGTTCGGCAACGCGAATCCCGACGCCGAAGACGACCTGTTGGCCAAGGACGCAGTCGTCGAGCGCGACACCGTCAAACTCACCAAGATCACCGCACCAATCCTTGAATGCGCCGGTGTCGACCTTGCGTATGGACAGCGCCAGATCATCTTCGGCCTCGACTTCGCCGTCGCCCGCGGCGAGATGGTGGCGCTGCTCGGCACAAACGGCGCCGGCAAGTCCACGCTGCTCAAAGGCATCTGCGGTCTGTTGCCGCCCAAGGACGGCACCGTGTTCTTCGACGGCCAAGAAATCACGGGGGAGGAGGCCGATCGCACTACGCGCCGCGGGATCTCGCTCATGCTCGGTGGCGGTGGCGTGTTCCCGACCCTGACCGTGGCCGACAACTTGCGCATGGCCACGTGGCTGTTCCGCCACGACGCCAGCCGCGTCGAGGAATCGCTCCGCGACACCTACGCGCTGTTCCCGGTGCTCGAGCAACGTCGTCAGCAGCGCGCCGGGGACCTCTCGGGTGGCGAGCAGCAGATGCTGGCGCTCGCCGGCGCGCTCGATGAGCCGCCCCACGGTCCTCATGATCGACGAGTTGTCGCTCGGGCTCGCGCCCACCGTCGTCGCGCAACTGCTTGAGGTGGTGCGCGACGTGCATCGCCGCGGCACCACGGTCGTGATCGTCGAGCAATCGGTCAACGTCGCGCTCGAACTGGCCGAACGCGCGGTCTTCATGGAGAAGGGCCAGATCCGCTTCGAAGGAAAGACCCAAGACCTGCTCGCCCGTCCCGACCTGCTGCGCTCGGTCTTCATCGCCGGAACCGGGGAGATGCCCGCGCCACGCCAGCGCGGCGAAGTCACCGCCGCGTTCACCGAGGGGCATGCGCTTGACGTGCGGGGCGTGAACAAGCGCTACGGCGGGATCACCGCGGTGGACGACGTGGACTTCACCGTCGAGCCCGGCGAGATCGTCGGCATCATCGGGCACAACGGGGCCGGCAAGACCACGCTCATGGACTGCATCTCGGGCTTCACCGAGATCGACGGCGGCAGCATCCGTCTGAATGGCGAGGACGTCACCAGCCAATCGCCGCGCGATCGCGCCATTCTCGGCCTCGGTCGCTCCTTTCAGGAAGCCCGCTTGTTCCCGACGCTCACCGTGGCCGAAACCCTCGCGATCGCCTGTGAGCGCCATCTGTGGTCGCGCAGCATCCTGGCCGACGGCCTGCGCCTGCCCGCGTCGACCGAGTCCGAAGAAGAGGTGGCGGCCACCGTCGACGAGCTGATCGAACTGATGGGTCTCACGCCCTACCGCGGCAAGCTGATCGGCGAGCTGTCGACGGGCACGCGTCGGGTTGTCGATCTCGCGTGCATCCTGGCCCAGGAACCCTCGGTGCTGTTGCTCGACGAGCCCTCGAGCGGCGTGGCGCAGAAGGAGACCGAAGCCCTGGTCGATCTGCTCGAGCGGGTGCGTGAGCGGACGGGCTGCGCGATGGTCGTGATCGAACACGACATGCCGCTGCTGCGCGCCATCTGCGACCGCATGGTCGCGCTGGAACTCGGCCGAGTCATCACGGCCGGCACTCCTGATGAAGTGCTCTCGCATCCCCAAGTGATCGAGTCGTATCTAGGTACCGACGCCGCCACCATCAACCGCTCCGGCAAGAAGTCCGTACGATCGAAGAATGGTGTTTCCAAACGTCGTGTACCCGCACGCACGTCGCGATGACGTAGTCGACGACTATCACGGCACGAAGGTGCCCGATCCGTACCGCTGGATCGAAAACCCCGAGAACAACGCCGACCTGACGGCGTGGCTCGAGGCGCAAGACGCGCTGTGTCAGCCGTGGCTCGCGGCGCTGCCGGACAAGGCGAAATGGCGCGCCGCGCAGGCGCGGCTGTTGCCGGGCAGCATCAGCGCGCCCGGGGTCCGCGGCGACCGGCTGTATTTCATGCGGCGCGAACCCGGTGAACAGCACGCCAAGTTCTTCCTGCGCGAGGCGGACGGCACCGAGAAGGTGCTGTTCGACCCGACCGCACTCGACCCGACGGGACTGACCACGCTCGACGTCGCCACGATCTCGCCTGACGGCAACCTCATGGTGATCGGCACGTCGTCGGGTGGCGACGAGGACACCGCGGTCAGCGTGATGGACGTCGCGACCCTCGACACGATCGACGGTCCGATCGAACGCACGCGGTACACGTCGATCGGATGGTTCGCGGACTCGACTGGGTTCTTCTACGTGCGGCGCCTCACGCCAGAACCGTTCAACCGTCGCGTCTTTCGCCACGTCATCGGCACCTCCATCGACGACGACGAACTCATCTTCGGCGAGGGTCGCGACCCTTCCACGTACTACGGCGTGGACGTGTCCACCGACGGCCGCTGGCTCCTCGTGACCGCGGCGATCGGCACCGAGCCGCGCAACGACTTGTACATCGCCGACCTGGAAGCCGAAGGAGCGCTGCGCCCGGTTATCGAAGGCGTCGACGCCGAGACGTATGGGGACGTCGTGCACGGCGACCTATTCCTCGTGACCACCCTCGACGCGCCCAAGAAGCGCCTCGTGAAGACCGACCCGTCCGACCCGGCACCGGCCACGTGGGTCAACGTCGTGCCGGAAGCCGACGGAGTGCTGTCGTTCGCCGGTGTCACCGACGGCGGCATCGTTATTGCCCGCGAAGTTCACGCGATCACCGAGGTTGAGATCCTCAACCCGTCCACCGGCGAGACCACACCCGTCGCGCTGCCGGGTGCGGGCACGGCAATTGTGATGGACCAACGCGACCACAGCGCGAACGCCTGGATCACCTACACCGACTACGTCACCCCGGGCACGATCCTGCACGTCGGTTTGGACACGGGTGCCGTCTCGACATGGGCGACCGCTCCTGGAGCCAAGCCGCCGTCATCGGACGTGCTCACGCAGCAGGCCGTGTACCAGTCGCACGACGGCACCGACGTCCGTCTCTTCATCGTGAGCAAAGGTGACGCGAGCGGCGGGCCCCGCCCGACGATCCTCTATGGCTACGGCGGTTTCAACATCGCGATGTCACCCGCGTACAGCTCGCTCGCGCAAGCGTGGGTCGACGCCGGTGGCGTCTACGCCGTCGCCTGTTTGCGCGGCGGATCCGAGGAAGGTGAAGCGTGGCATCGCGCCGGCATGCGCGAGAACAAGCAAAACGTGTTCGAGGACTTCATCGCGGCGGCGCGCTACCTGAAGGACGAAGGCTGGACCACCACCGAGCAGCTCGGGATCATGGGCGGCTCCAACGGCGGCTTGCTCGTCGGCGCCACCCTGACGCAGTGGCCGGATGAGATGGCGGCGGTGATCTGTAGCGCGCCGCTGCTCGACATGCTGCGTTACGAACTGTTCGGCCTCGGCATCACGTGGAATGACGAATACGGCAAAGCGAACGATCCCACCGAGTTCCAGTGGCTCTACGGCTACTCGCCGCTGCAGAACGTGCGCGAAGGCGTCGCCTACCCGTCAGTCCTCTTCACGAGCTTCGACAACGACTCGCGTACCGACGTCATGCACCCGCGCAAGATGTGTGCGGCGCTCCAATACGCGACCGCGAGCGACCCCGACGCCAAGCCGATCCTGTTCCGCCGCGAGTCCGACGTCGGCCACAGCGTGCGCTCCACCGACCGCACCCTCGACCTCGGCGCCGACGAACTCGGCTACTTCGCCCACCAACTAGGCCTACAAATCCGCTGAGTCGCGCGCTTCGTGCGTTGCCGGCGCGGCAGCATTTCGCGCAGTGCCAACAGCGCGATACCGGCAGCATTACCGAGCGGATCGCGTTTCGCTTGCACTTCTGGTCAAATCCCGTCGCTAGACGACGGGAACTGTCCAGAAGTGATGGTCCGGTAGCGCAGAAGTGCGGTACCGCGCATTCGAGAGTGGTTTCGAGTGCTGTGTTACAAGCGGCGCACGCTTGTCATGATCGGCCGCGCCGGTAGCCAAACCTGAGAACTGCGACGAAGCACAGGACGAGGACGAGCCGCATCGCAAGGAAGATGGTCGTTCCTGTGCCACTTGAGAGTCCAACAGCCAGAGCGACTCCTGAGACAACGACGGCGAGAAGCGTTATAGAGACTTGCTTGCCCGCTCAAATGCCGGTTGCGCGTGCCGAACGTCGCGCAAGCCGGTAATGAATTAGCGAGTCGAGGCCGGGGAGTTTGTGCGAGGGTCAGCCACGTGGAATTGATTGCCGCGGACGCAATCGCAAAAGAGAGTCTCGAACGAATACGCGCCGATGTCGTCTCCTTCTACGACAAGCGCATGGCTCAGCACGAAGATGGAACCGCGGATTGGGTTGTCGCGGTTGACGGTGCACACGTGATCGGTTGGATCGTAATTTCGTGGAACGGCAAGCCGTCCAGGCCCAGACATCCCGACCTCGTCGACATCTTCGTGGTTGAGCCGCGTCGAAACCTCGGAGTTGGCACCAGTGTGATCGCCGCTGCGGAGAACGAGATCTCCAGCCGCGGGTTCGCGACGGTCGGTCTCTCCGTCAATCCCACAGAAAACTCAGCGGCGATGCGGCTTTACGAACGGCTCGGGTATCGACCCGACGGCGGCGATCCGTATCTCGACGGCGTCTACGACGGAAACGAGGACTGGGTCATCAACATGACCAAGTCACTGGTGTGAGCTATGCGGGAACGCTCCGTCGGTAGGGCATAAATGCCCATGCGGAGTGGTTCCGCGGAACTGTTTCGCTCGCGCAATTCGCTCGGATGCGGAACGGGAAGTCGCTCGTCCCCGGCAAGAGCGCTGCTAGAGCAGGCCGGCCTCGGCGAGCGCGGGTCGCAGGGCGGCGGGGTCGGTGAAGTGGATACCGTGCCAGCCCGCGGCGGTCGCGGCGTCGGCGTTGGCTTGGTTGTCGTCGACGAACCACGTGGTGGACGGGTCCAACCCGAACCGTTCGGCGGCGGCCGCGTAGATCGCCGGGTCGGGCTTGAGCAGCCCGACCTCGCCCGAGAGCAGGACGCCATCGAACCTCGTCAGCAGCTCTGTGAGTAACGCACTACGAGGGACGGTCTCGGCGGAACTGTTCGAAAGGACGAACACGCGCACGCCTCGCGCCTTCAATGCGTCGACGACGTCGAGTGTTTCCTGGATGGGTGAACCGAGCGTTTCGGGCCATCGCTGATCGAAGGCGTCGATGAATTCGGCGTGATGCGGATAGTCCCGGTGCAGCGCGGCGATCGCGTCGGCGAAAGGAGCGCCGCGATCGAGTTCGGTGTTCCACGCGAAGAAGTCCGTCTCGGTCATGAACGCCTCGCTCAGGACGGCGAGCGGGGTCCACTCCACCAGCACGTTGCCGAGGTCGAAAACCACTGCGGTCACGAGCGGCGAGAATAGGGGTCATGTGTGGTCGCTACGTATCCGCCACGGCCGCGTCGAAGCTGGCCGAAGAGTTCCATGTCGACGAGGTCGTGGTCGAGGACCTCGGTGAGCGTTACAACGTCGCGCCCACCCTTGACGTCTACGCCATCGTCACGACCAACGAGAACAAGCGCAGGATGGGTTCGCTCCGGTGGGGCCTGGTGCCGGGATTCGCCAAGGAAGAGAAGATCGGTAACCGCATGATCAACCTCCGCAGCGAAACGGTCGTCGAAAAGCCGGCGTTCTCGAAGCTGCTCGACAAGCGCCGCTGCATCGTCCCCGCCGACGGCTTCTACGAGTGGCAGGCGGTGGAGGGTCAGAAGACTAAGCAACCCTTCTACATCACGTCCGCCGACGGTTCTCCACTCGCGTTTGCCGGTTTGTGGGACCGGTGGACGCCGCCCGAACTGCGCGGCCAGGACAATGTCGATCCGTTGCGCACCGTCACGCTGATCACCGGGGAGCCCAACGAACTCGTCGACAAGATCCACAACCGCATGGTCGTGTGCCTGCCCGAAGCCAAATGGGACGCGTGGCTGGACCCGAACGTTCACGCCGATGAAGCCGCGGCGATGCTCGTGCCGATGCCGGCGGATCAGATGCGCGCTTATCCAGTGGTCAAGCTGGTGAGCAATGTGAAGAACGAAGGCCCGGAACTGCTCGAACCTTTACCGGGCCACTAAGGCCCCGGGTTAGAGCGTGCGGCCGACGGTGCGCAGCAGCGGAACGACGCGGCCGGTGTAGGTCGCGTTGACCGTGCCCGGCGCCGGCGGAAGCGTGCCGCTGCTGGCGTAGGCCAACGCCGCGGGCTGCTGCGCGGCGTCGATGACGCCGTAGCCCTCTTGGACCGGCGGGAGGTTCGTGTCGCGTGCCGTGTACGAGACGAGCGTCTCGAGACCGGCCGCACTCAAGAAGCGACCGTTGGCGCGTGCGGCCGCTAGCAGACTGGCCGCGTAGCCAGCGGTGAACGGCGAGCTGAAGCTCGTGCCACCCTCGGTGACGTAGCCATTGCCCGTGTTCGCGGCCGCGCCGGTGACGGTGTACACCGCGGCGACGTCAGGATCGGTGTTGACGAACAGGCCGTCGACACCCGAAGCGCCGACTGACAACACGTCGGCCGAGTTGCCGTAGGAATGGGCCCAGCCCACGCTCGGCACCAAGGCGAAGTTCCCCAAGCCGTTGCCGTTGGCCACGACGACGAGAACGTTGTTCGAACGGGCGTACGCGAGTGCGTCGAACACCTCAGGGGTGAGCACGCTCAGACCCGGGAGGTAGGAGCCGAGGCTCATGTTGATGATGTCGGCGTGCACGCTGTCGACCGCCCAGTGGATACCGTCCACGATCGCGGTCGAGGTGGCCGAGCCCGAGGCGTCCAGCACCTTGCCAACCGATAGCGCGGTGCCCTGGCCGAGCGCGGCGGGCGTAGTGCCGCTGCCGACGATCATCGACGACACCACCGTGCCGTGACCGTTGTCGTCGTACGCAGTCGGTCTGCCGTTCACGAAATCTTTAAAGCCGATTGGGCCTGCACCGCCGAACGCGGCGTGCGCCGTATCAATGCCGGTGTCGAGCACGACGAGACGGACACCGTTGTCCGCGTGCGCCGCCGGCGCGATCGGGTTCAGCGCGACAAGCGCAGCCGCGAGAAATCCAAGAACGAGAGCTTTCCGCATTTGTTTCCCCAGTGTTCGACGGACAGAGGCCAGTGTACCTGGCTGCAGATCCATTTAGCTTCAGATGGCAATGGCGGTCTGGAAGCGCACCCAGTCGTCGGGCGATCCGTAGAGCTCGAGGCCCATTTCATCGCTGTCGATCCGTCCCCACAGCGCGAGCAGCAACGCATTGGCTGGCCCCTGTAGTGCCACGTCGCCCTTCGCGTGTTCTCGGGTGACGACGGGCGCGCCGTCGCCACAGCGAATCATCCAGGCCCGGTCGTCGTCATCGTCGTCAAGCGATTGCAGCTGCACGGCGAGATCGCCGATGCGGATAGGCCGGCGGTGGTCGATACGCCCGATGAAGATGTCGAAGAACTCGTCGATACCGTCCTTGGCGATCAGCGGATCTATCGCTTCGGCGGTGCCGGTAGCCGCGAGTTCCACGTCGTAGCGATGCACCGCGTGCTCTTGAGTCATCCGGCGCACCCACGTGCCAATCGCTTGTGACGCGTTCGGGAAGAAGGTCCAGCAGGGTTCGTCGTCGGGCTTGCTCGCCAGCATCGCCTCAAGACTGGCCGCGCCCTCGGCGAACCAGGCCGCGTAGTCATGCGCGTCTTGTGGTGGCTCAGCTTGGGCCTTGGGTGTTTCGCCCGCGTTGACGCCTTCGACGATGAAGCGTTCAAGCCGACCGACGTGTTGCACGAGATCGGCGAGCGTCCAGTCTCCGCAGCCGTCGACCGGCTGGGTGAGATCGCCGCCGCCGGCGATCGCCGCGCCGAACAACTCGAGGTCGCGGTGCAACGTCGTTAGATATTCGTCACGAGTCGGCACGGCGTCTCCTAAGGGTTCATGGCGGCGAGCACCGCATCATGCAACACGCCATTGGTGGCGAGCACCGACCCGTCATTCGCGCCGCTCTTGCCTTCGAGAGTCGTGAGCCGACCGCCGGCCGCCTCAACGATCACCGCGTTCGATGCGACGTCCCAGATCGACACTTCCGGTTCGATCGCGATGTCGATCGCGCCTTCGGCGACGAGCATGTGCGACCAGAAGTCGCCGAAACCGCGCGTGCGCTTCACTTGCCTCGTCAAGGCGTTCCACACGTCGGAGCGCGCCGGGTTCAAACGATCGAATGTGTCATACGAGTCAGACGACATGAACGCGTCCTCGATGGTCGCAACATCACTGACGTGGATCGGTTCGTCGTTGCACCACGCGCCTTCGCCGCGCACGCCCCACCACCGACGACCCAGCGCCGGCGCCGACGTGACGCCGACCTCGAGCACGCCGTCGACCTCCAACGCGATCAACGTCGCGTAGATCGGCACGCCGCGGATGTAGTTCTTGGTGCCGTCGATCGGATCGAGGATCCAGCGCGCGCCGCCGCGGGCATCGGTCGTGCCGAACTCCTCGCCGAGCACGCCGTGGTCGGGCCGTTCGGATTCGATGATTGCACGGATCGCCTTCTCGGACTCGCGGTCGGCGACCGACACCGGCGAGTCGTCCGGCTTCATTTCGACGGACAGGCCGCGCGCGCGAAACCAGCGCAGCGTGATCTCGTCCGCGGCGTCGGCCATCGCAAGCGCAAGCGCCAGATCAGGATGGGTCACGACTGGTGCTTACGCAGGTGCTGTTGCGAGAGCGGCGCGCACCGATGCCGCCACCCCGGCGCCGTCCAGACCGAGGCGAGCGAGGATCTTGTCCGGCTTCGCCTGCTGGATATAGGTGTCGGGCACGCCGAGAGTCACAACGCTCGGCGCGGCCCCCGCGCCCGCGAGGTCGCTGAGCGAAGTCGCAATGGTCGAGCCGATGCCGCCGGTGCGGAAGCCATCTTCGATCGTGACCACGAGCCGGTGCACTGCGGCGTCGGCCAACATCAGCGGGTCAAGTGGCTTCACCACTCGCGGGTCCCACACGGTTGCGTCTATGCCGTCTTCGGCGAGCAGGTCGGCGGCGGCGAGCGCGGCGCCAAGCATCTTGCCCACCCCGATCAGCGCGACCTCACGCGACTCACTCGCGCGCCAACGCCGCGCGTCCAGTCCGTCGCCAACTTCAGACGGTTCGACCTGTCGGGCCACGCCCTTGGGGAACCGAATCACCGCGGGGCCGTCAAGGGTCAACGCAGTCGCAAGCATCTCGGGAATCTCTTGCACCGAGGACGGCGCGAACATCGTCATGCCCGGGATGGTCTGGCACAGCACCATGTCGAGGACGCCGTGATGCGACGCGCCGTCGTCGCCGGTAATGCCGGCCCGGTCCAACGCGAACACGACGGGTAGGCCGTGCAAGCCGACGTCGAGGTTGGCCTGGTCGAACGCGCGACTAAAGAACGTCGAGTACAGCGCGACGACTGGCCGCAGGCCGCCCATGGCCATGCCGGCCGCCATCGTCACGGCGTGCTGCTCGGCGATGCCGACGTCGAAGTAGCGGTCGGGGAACAACTCTTGGAAGGGCAACAAACCGGTGGGCCCCGGCATCGCCGCCGTGATCGCCGTCACTTGTGGGTGGCGCTTGGCCTCCGCGATCACCGCGTCGGAGAACGCCTTGGTGTAGCCCGCCAGAGTTGACACTCCGGGGCCGGTGAGCGGATCGAAGTCGCCCGCGTCGTGCAGGCACTTCTCGTCGTCGTCTTCGGCCGGCGCGTAGCCCCGGCCCTTCTGCGTCAGCACGTGCACCACGATCGGCCCGTCGAAATCGGCGGCGTTGCGCAACGCATCCTCGAGGCCGGCGACATCGTGGCCGTCGATCGGCCCGACGTAACGCACGCCGAGCGCTTCGAAGAACACGGTCGGCTCCGCGACTTCGCGCATCGCCGCGGTCATGCCCTTCCACGCCTTGGCCATGTACGGCCCGACCACGGGCAACTCGCCCGCCATCTGCTCGCCGAAGCGCCGGAAGTTCAGGTACTGCGGGTTGAGCCGCAGCCGACTCACGCTCTCGGTGAGCGACGAAACCGTCGGGGCGTAGGACCGGCCGTTGTCGTTCAACACGATCACGCAGCGCGTGCCGCTGTGGCCGAGGTTGTTCAACGCCTCGTAGGCCATGCCACCGGTCATCGACCCGTCGCCGATCACCGACACCACGTTGCGGTCTGTCGTGCCGCGCGCGACTGACGCGGCCAGACCGTGCGCGTAGGAGAGCACAGTCGACGCGTGGCTGTTCTCGATCCAGTCATGCTCGGACTCGATGCGGTTCGGGTAGCCCGACAGCCCGTCTTCTTGGCGCAGCACGTCGAACCGATTGGCCCGGCCCGTAATGATCTTGTGCGCGTAGGCCTGGTGCCCGGTGTCCCAGAGGATGATGTCGCGCGGCGACTCGAAGACGCGATGCAACGCCAGCGTCAGCTCGACCGCGCCCAAGTTCGACCCGAGGTGACCGCCGCTCGTGCTCTTGGCAACAGCTTCGACGATGAACTGGCGAATCTCCGTAGCTAGTTGGTCCACCTCGGCATACGAAAGCGCCTTGAGGTCCTCGGGAGATTTGACGCGATCAAGCAACATTTCGTCAGCCACCCTACAAGACCCGTCTCAAAAGTCTCGCTCGGCAACGAACCGGGCGAGGGCGTCCAATTCGTCGCGTGCGAGAGATGAAATCGGCGTATCCGTTAACGCGGTTCGGGCTTGGTCGACGAGCGCTTCGACCCGCCGCTCGGCTCCGGCGCGGGCGCCCGTGCGTTCGAACACCGCCTGTATGGCGATGACTTCCTCTGGGGACAGGTCCGCCGCGCCGTAGCGCTGCGCGAGGAGCGTCGCGTCCGCGCCGGTGGCGTTCGCGCGCGCCTCCGCAAACATTGTGGTCGGCTTGCCTTCACGCAGGTCCTCGCCCACGGGCTTGCCGGTCACGGCGGCGTCGCCGAAGGTGCCCAGCAAATCGTCACGCGTCTGGAATGCCTCACCGAGCGGGTCGCCATACGCACTCAGCGCGGTCTGGAACTCTCCGAGTCGCCCCGCGAGAGCGGCGCCCAGATGCAGCGGGCGTTCGACGGTGTACTTCCCCGATTTGTAGACGCAGATCTTGCGAGCCAACTCTGCCGACGCGTCACCTTGCACCGTGCCGACCAGGTCGAGGTACTGGCCGACGTTCACCTCAAGGCGAAGCTCGGTGAACACGTCGAGGGCGTCTTGCGGTGCGCCCCGCAGCAACTGGTCGGCGTAGACGAAGGCCAAGTCGCCGATCAGAATCGCGGCGCCTTCGCCGAACCGGCGGGTCTCGCCGCGCCACGCTTCTTCGCCGTGGCGCTTTTCGAAGTGCCGATGCACCGTCGGCAACCCCCGGCGGCGGTCCGAGTTATCCATGATGTCGTCGTGCACGAGGGCGAACGTGTGGAGCAGTTCGAGGGCCGCGCCCGCGTCGATCACTGCCGGGTCGTCGCCGTCTCCGCCTACGCCGACGAAGGCCCAAAAGCAGAACGCGGGGCGCAGCCGCTTGCCGCCGGCGAGCACGAACTCGCGTAGTACTTGCAGCGGTTCCGTCATCGCCGAGTCGACGACAGTCCACCGCGCGATTTCGCCCGTCAGCAGTTCGTCGATGCGCGCATCCACGCGCTTGGCGATTTCGCCAAGACTCGTTGGCGCCTCAAGCATTGGACCATTCTACGATCGACCGCATGGTTGACCCCAAGACGACCGGTAGAGCAGCCGTACATAGCTTCCGCCGCGGCGTCGCCGCTCGCGTGGTCGACCTGCTGCAGGACAAAGACCCGGGACTGCTGGACACCTTCGTCGATGTCGGCGTCATCAGCCGCGACTTCGCGCAGGACACCGATGGCTCCAACCGGGTGCGCACCGACGCGCCCCGCTCGCCATGGTCGAACGCCTCCTGGAACGCTCGATCGAGCGCCGGCCGTCGCTGATGGCGGCGATGGGCCTGTCCGCCATTCAGCTGTTGTCGGCGAATGAGGACTCGGGCGAGGACGAGAAGGGCACCGGCCAAAACGCGCGCCTCGCCGTGGCGTTCACCGACCTCGAAGGCTTCACCCGCTTCACCGAGAAACAAGGCGACGACGCCGCCAGCCACCTCGTGGCCGACCACCACCGCACCGTTGGGCCCATCGTGCGCAGTCGTGGGGGACGGGTGGTCAAGCGCATCGGTGACGGCCTGCTGCTCACGTTTCCCGAGCCCGAAGCCGCCGTGCTCGCGTGTCTCGAACTGGTGGCCACGCCGCCATCACCGTTGCGCCTGCGCGCCGGTATCCACGTCGGTGACGTCGTGTTGACCCGCGACGACGTCGTCGGTCATGTGGTGAACGTCGCCGCCCGCGTCGCCGAGTCCGCCAAAGGCGGCGAGGTAGTCGTAACGGCCGACGTCCGCGACGCCGCCGACGGCCTCCCACGCGTCGAGTTCAGCCGCCCACGTCGCAAAAGCTTCAAAGGCCTCACCGAATCGATCCCCGTCGCCAAAGTCACATACTCGGCGTAGCTCATATGCTGCGGCCTATGTCCCTGAAAGAGATTCCGCTCAACACGCTTAAGGGTGAGCCGACTTCGCTCGCCGATTATGACGGCAAGGCACTGCTCGTGGTGAACGTGGCCAGCAAGTGCGGCCTCACGCCGCAGTACACCGGGCTCGAGGAAATGCAGAAGAAGTACGGCGATCGCGGCTTCAGCGTCATCGGCGTCCCCTGCAATCAGTTCGGTGGACAAGAGCCCGGCTCGGCCGAAGAGATCGAAGAGTTCTGCTCGGCGACTTACGGCGTCACGTTCCCGATGCTGGAGAAGGTCGACGTCAACGGTGACGATCGTCATCCGCTGTACTCCGAGCTGACCGCCGTGGCTGACGCCGAAGGCAACGCCGGCGACATCCAGTGGAACTTCGAGAAATTCCTGATCGCGCCCGACGGCACCGTCACCCGCTTCCGTCCTATGACGGCGCCCGACGACGAGGCGCTCGTCTCAGCAGTGGAAGCGGCACTACCCAACTAGTTCGTAGACGCGAAACGAGGGCGCCCAGGGGGGATGGGGCGCCCTCGTTTCGGTCTTGCGGGGTGGGTGCTTCGTTGCAACTACCCCGACGAAACAGATATTCCGACTACGCGTTGGTGGAAACGGCCGCGGGCTTGGCGGCGGCTGGCTTCGGGGTGGTCTTGGCGGCGGGCTTGGCCGGAGCGACCTTGGGCTCAAACGCCTTGGTCGCCTCGACGGCAGCGTTCTTGGCGGTCGCAAGCAGTTCGCTGGTGAAGTCGAACGCCTTCTCGACAATTTCTGAAGCCTTCGGCAGGCCGTTGAGGAAGCTGACGTCGAGCTTGGGCAGCAACGGGGTCACGCGCTCAGCGACGGTGTTGAACGTGCTGATGGTGAAGTCCTGGGCCTGCTTGACGGCATTGAGGGTCTGCGCGGTGATCTCGTCTTGGATGGTCATAGGTGCTAACTGTAGCTAGCAAACGCTAACTCTGTCAACCCTTTTGTTAAACAACAGCAAGCACGCTGTCCCGCTAGCCCGATTTGGTCGAGATGCCGCCGTCGCAGGGAATTACTGCCCCCGTGAGGTAGCTGCCGGCGCGGGAGGACAGGAAGATCGCCAGGCCGGCCACGTCTTCGGGCGTTCCGACTCGTCCCAGAGGCACTCCCTTGGCAACCATCTCCTCGCCGCCCGGTGCGTCGAGCACGAAGGCCATCATCTTGGACGGGAACGGACCCGGCGCGATCGCGTTCACCGTGATGTTGTCTCGCAACAAGTTGTGCGCCATCTGCCGCGTGAGGTGGTGCACCGCCGCCTTGCTCGCGGCATACGCGTAGTTGGAGGTTCCCGGGACGTTTATGCCGTCGACGGATCCGATGTTGATCACGCGGGCCGGGTCTGCCGCGGTGCCAGCGGCGCGCAGCTGGGGGAGCAGCTTCGACGTGAGCTGGAAGAGGCCCTTCACGTTCACGTCGAGCACCTTGTCCCACGCCTCGTCGGGGAAGTCTTCGATCGGCGCGCCCCAGGTGGCGCCCGCGTTGTTCACGAGGATGTCGACCGTCGGTGTGCGCTCGGCGATCATCGCCGCGAACGCGGTCGCGCCTTCTTCGCCCGCAATGTTGAACGGCAGCGACACGCACTTGCCCGGGCCCATCTCGTTCAGTTCCGCCGCGGTCTGATCGCACGCCTCGGCCTTGCGCGCCGTGATGTACACGTCGACTCCGGCCGACACAAAACCCTCGGCGATCATCCGCCCGATGCCGCGGCTTCCGCCCGTGACAACCGCGGTCTTCCCTGCAACAGAAAACAATGCGTTGGTATCCATCCGGCGAATCTAGGAGAACGCCGTACCAGTTCGTCTGTGGATCGCGCCGAATCGCGCGCGGAAGTGCGCCGCGGAGTGCGCACTTCCGCGCGCGATTGGTGGGTTAGGCGACTGTTCGGCGGCGGGTTGTGACTTTGGCGAATGTGTTCGTCAGGAGCCTGCCGCCGATCAGGTAGCCGATCGCCAGAACGATCGCGCCGCCGAGAGCATCGGCCCAGTAATGGTTCGCCGTAACGACGATCGCGAACAGCGTCATCAGTGGGTAACTCGCCATCAGGATCTTGCCCCACAGCGGTTTGATCATCGGCACCAGCACGAACGCGCACCAAGACGACCACGCGAAGTGCAGCGACGGCATGGCCGCGTACTGATTCGAGATCTTCGACATCGTGCCGCTGTCGAAGGACCACAGCCCGCCGATCTTCTGGAGCGTGTCGACGAAGCCGTAGTGCAGGCCGTGTTGATCGATGAGCCGCGGCGGCATCAACGGATAGAACGCAAAGCCGAGCAACGCGAGGGCGACGGTGACCGCGAGCGTGTTGCGCCACGTCGGATAGCGCTCGGGTTGCACCCGGAACAGCATCACGATCGCGACGATCGTCACGATGAAATGCGCCGACCCATAGAAGATGTCCCAGAACTTGATGAAGCCGTGCCACCTGATGAAGGCGTCTTGAATCGCCTTCTCGTGGAAGGATCCGAGTGCCCGCTCGAAGCGGATGACCTGCTTCGCGTGACGCAGCGCCGGGACCGTCGAGTCGGTCTTCAGCCCCGTGTTTCGAACCAGCGTGTACACGCCGTAGAAGAGGCCGATGGTGATGAGTTCTCGCCACCAGCGCAGTCGCGGGACGGACGGCTCGATCGTTGTCGTGGTTGTCGTAGTGGTTGCGCTCATGTGGCCGCAGGCACTTTACGCGTGCCCCCCGCCGCGAACGCAGGCGCACCGGCGAGGCTGACGATCAGGGTGCAGGCGTACACGAGCACGCCGAGGCTGATCGCCTGGTCGCTGCTGACGCCGAGCGGGTGCAGAAACACGTAGAGCGCACCCTCGCGTACGCCCAGTCCGCCGATCGTGATGGGCAGCGTCTGCACGATCGCGACCGCCGGAAAGAAGGCCAGGATCGCGGTGAACCCGACGTGCAGGCCGAGCGCTTGGCTGGCCAGGAACACGTAGACGAGCACGCTGAGTTGGTAGACGACGCCGGCACCGATCACTTCGAGCGCGAGCATCGGGCGGCGACGGAACCGGTCGACTCCGAGGTGGATCGCGCCGGTGAAGCGCTTCCAGCCGTCGGCGCCGCTCATGCGCGCGCCGATCTTGGGATGCGCGGCCGCGACCAGCACCGCGCCGAGCGAGAACAGCGTCCCCGCGCCGATGAACGCCGCCAGCGCCGTTGCGCGATCGAGGTGGCGCAGGGTCGGGTTGAGCGCGAGCCCGGTGAAGGTGAGCGCGGGCAGCACGATCCAACCGCTGAGGCGCTCGAGCACCACCGACGCGAACGGGGCCGCCTTGTCGCCGGTTTCGCTACCGAGGCGCGTCACGCGCAGCACATCGCCGCCCACCGTCGACGGCAGGAAGTTCCCGACGAACAGCGACGCCAAGTAGTGCCGCGTGAGACGGATCAGCGGTGACCGGACGTCGAGCGTGGCCAGCACGCGCTGCCAGCGGAAGGCCGACAACACGATCCCGATGAAGGTGAAGGCGAGCGCGGCAACCAGCAACGCCGTGTTGTGCGCGTTGCGGTGGGGGAGCAAGTGGGACAGGTGCACCCGTCGGCCGAGCACGAATGCAATCAACACCGTCGCGGCCAAACGCGCGGCAACCGTGACTCGTTGCCGGTTGAACACGCCGCGTAAGTTACTGCCCTTGCTCCGAATTGCCTGGTTGCCCCGTCGCGTCGCGGTTGCGACCGTCCTACTGGTAGCGGTCGCATCGGCGGCCTGCGTCGGCGGCGGTCAGCCCGGGCCGACCGCGCACCCCGATCAGGTGGTGCGCGACGCGCCGCGCATCACCGTCGCCCTCGGCACCGCCCGCGTGCTCGGCGCCGCCCCGAAGGTGACCGCCACCGGCATTGTCAGCTTCGCCACGGGCGAGGACCAGCTCGACGTGCAGGGCCTGCGCAAGAACGACCCGCCGTTTGGCGTCACCGAGCCCGCCGCGGTGCTCGACCTGCTGCGCGGCGTGGTGAAGGTCACGTCCTTCGGGGGCGCCGAGGTGCAAGGCATCGGGACCAAGCGCTACGAGGTGGACATCGACCTCGCCAAAGCGATCGCGGCCACGCCGGTGGAGCGCCGCGCCGATCTGCACGTCCTCGACGGCAAGCTGGGCAAGGACCAGGCGTTGTGGGCCGACGTCTTCGTCGACACGCACGGCCGTGTGCGGCGCGTGTTGCTTCCCGTGCACACGTCGATGATTCGTCCCTATGGTGACGACGACCGCATTCCTCAGCTAGTCAGCGTCGACTATTCGGATTTCGGAGTCGCCCAATGAACAGCCGCATCCTCAGCGTGAACGACGTCGACCTCGAGGTCATCGAGTCCGGCGTAGGTGGCCGCCCGCTGCTGCTGGTCCACGGCTTCGGCGGGTCCAAGGAAGACTTCACCGACTACTTGCCGCGTCTCGGCGCGATGGGCTGGCACGCGCTAGCGCCGGATCTCCGCGGGCACGGAGGCAGCAGCAAGCCGACCGACGAGTCCGCGTATTCGCTCGCCGGCATCGCCGACGACCTGAACGAGCTCGTCTCCGCGCTCGGCTGGGACACCGCCACTGTGCTCGGCCACTCGATGGGCGGCATGGCGGTGCAGCTGTTCGTGCTGGCCCACCCCGAGCGTTTCTCGGCGCTCATCCTCATGGACACGAGCCACACGCTGCCCGACCACGTCGACGCTGACACGATCGCGCTCGGCCAGGCCGTCGTACGCGACGGCGGTACGGAACTGCTCGTCGAGATCGGGCGCAAGGCCACCGAGCCGAGCCCGCTCGACACGCTGCCCTATTTGGCGATGATCGCCGCCGACCCTGCGTACAAAGCCTGGTCCGAACAGAAGACGCTCAACTTCACGGGCCCCGCGTGGGCGGCGCTGGCGGGGGACATGGCCGCACAGGAGGACAGGCTTGACGCGCTCGCAACCGTCGCGGTGCCCACCCTCGTGATCTGTGGCGAGCAGGACGACGGGTTCATGAAGCAGTCGATCGCGATGAGCGAAGCGATTCCGGGTGCGCAACTCGCCGTGATCGCCGGCGGCGGGCACAGCCCGCAGTTCGAGGCGCGCGAACTGTGGTGGGCCGCCGTCTCGGGCTTTCTGAACCGCTTGCCCGCTTAGCCCACCGAGGTATCCGGCGCCGGCCCCTCAGTCAGGAAGATTTCGGCGATGCGCGTGCGGGTGACCGAGATGATGCGGATTTCGATCGACACGAGGATCTTCCCCCGTTTGGCGTCGATCCGCTGCGGTGTGAGCGGCGCGTGGGGATACAAGGTCACCTGGTAGCCGCGCTTCTTCAGGGTGCTCGTGATGCGGAATTCCACGGCGGCCTCGGGTTCCTCGTCCACGAAGGCCACGCGCCGGATCTCGCTGCACGCGTTGCGACACCGCCCGTTACCGAGGCGATGGTCCCGAGCGACAACGCCCGGCAGCTGCAACCCGTCGGCAATTTCGGCGAGGCGACCCGTCGAGGGCGTGGCTCCGTGGGTCGCCAGCGGCAGCAGCGCGACCGCGACCATCATGGCCAGCGCCGTGATCCAGGTCCGATGCCGCTCGGTCGCCGCGAGCCCCCACGCGAGCAGCGCCGCGGGTAACGCGAGCAGGGATCCAACGATCAGCGTCGGCGATCGAAAGCCGCCGAGTGCAAACACACGACTCATGACGACGGCGATCACCAGCCATGTGACCACGGCGACGGCGGCGAGACGCCAGCCTGGCCACGCGCTCGGTTCGTCTGCGACGTGTAGCGCGCGTTCGAGTGCCGTCAAATGGCGAAGGAGCGGCGGCGTCGACGCACGACGAGTACGCCGACGAGACCGAACAACCCCGGCAGCCCGACCAACCCGGCGACCACGGCCAACGCCGAGGGAGCTTTGGCCGTAGCGCTGAGCCGGCGGCTCTGACCGAGCGCGGCGGCGGGCGGACCGGTGAACTGTTCGTTCACACCCAAACCGATGCCGGCGATGTCCGCGTCGGGCGTGAGGTCGAGCGACGACAAGTCGTTGGACGACGAGCCCTGCCCCTGGCCCTCGCTCGGATAAACGCCGCCGGAGAAGTCCGGTGCGGTGAAGCCGTCGGTCGGCTCGGCGTTCTTGAGCGGGTCGAGCAGTTCAAAGGGCTTGTCGTACTTGGAGTTCGTGAAGTTGATTCGGAGCGTGTATTCGGTGTTGATGCCAGGAATGAGGCTGCTCAGATACACCTTCACGTCGTACACGTCCTGCTTGACCAGCCAGCCGCCGCGCGCGGGGATCTCGCCCGGACCGCCCCCGCCCGGAGGCGTGTCGTTCGGGTCTCCGTCGCCGCCGCCGTACACCAGCGTGTCAATTTCCTCGGCCGGCGGACGGACGATCGGCATGACCGGTGCGAGCGGTGTCTGTTCCAGCAGCCGCAGCACGTAGCTGATGTCGCTCTGGCCGGGGTAGTTCTGGCCCAGGTAGTGATCTTCCTGGTCGAAGATCCTGACGTTCAGCTGCCCGACCGCTAGGGATTTCAACCCCGCAGCGACCAGGGCAAGATCGGGAACGGTCGCTACTGGCTTGTAATCAAGCGTGAAGTAGGCGAAGTTCAGGGCGTCCGGGTTGGGGTCGCGCTTGAATTTGATGCGGTACACGTCGCATGTCGCCGAATCGGGGACCTCGCGACAACCCGTAGGCGAGGCGGTCAGCACCGGGTCTTCCACCTGGAGGTCGGTGGACTTATGGATCCATTCGTCGCCCGCCTTGAGCACCGCGTCGGGCTTGACGTCGGCCACGAGCGGTTCGGCCCCGACCGTGGTGGTCGGGGCGACCATCGCGAACGTGGCGATGGCAACGAGGACAGCGGCGCCGGTTACGGCGAGAATGCGTCGCATGGCCTGAGGGTACCGTGCCGATCGTGGGATTGAGGTAGCGCGCGTCATGTTGTTTTAAGCAACGCGAAGCCGCCATAGCCGTTGCACGGGTCGGCCGACGGGTTCCGCATCGTCTTCACGTCCTGCGCCGGGAATTGGCCCTCGAGGAAGCGGCGGCCGCCGACGACCATGCGCCAGCAGCCCGGGTTCGACCCGTTCGGAGGTACCGGCCCCGCGTCCCACCACATGGCGACGCCGTCTTTCACGCAGCTGTAGTCGTCGAGGTCGTAGAAGCAGGCCGGCGTGCCGGGGTCGTCCGAGGCGATCTTCGGAATGGCGTGGTAGCCCTTGTCGATCGACGTCGGGCCGAGCCGCGGACCCGCCACTTGGATGCCGGTGAAGAGCTGGCGCAGCCGCTCGTACAGCGCGCAGGCGCGGGCACGCACGTCGGTGTCCGGCGCTTGCGGGTCGGCATCCTTGTACGCCAGGAAGCAGGGCTCTTGCGCAAACTCGATCTTCTTGGTCTGGTAGCTCACGACCCACGCGTGGCCGCCGAAGGACCGGGGGTTTTGATAACGGGTGCCGACGAAACCGTCGGTTTCGCCGTCTCCGATAAGGATCCACTCGGGGAAGTACTGGTTTTTCTGGGCCGAGGCGCTGAACTTCGTCTCAATCCCCCCGGGCCAGAGCACCGTGGTCACCGGGCCACCCGCCTGGTTGGGGTCGGAGAACTTCGCGACCATGTCGTCGGCGTACTTCGACAAGGTCCCCGCGTCCTCCGCGTAACAACACTGCTCCCAGGTGGCTTCGGGGATCTTGCCGGGCTGGCGGATGGGGCACTGCGCCTCGATGTTGGCCATCACGAGCTCTTTCATTTTCTTGAGCTCGGGGTGGGTCGGGTCGGTTGTGTAGACGATTCCGTAGCGCCGCGGCCTGCCGTTGAGCGCGTCGCCGGCGAAGGAGGTCGGGTAGGGCTTGATCTGCTTACAGATGAAGTCGGTGTATTCCTGCGCCTGAATTTCGAGCGTCGGGCTGTAGCCCCAGATCAGTTTGGGGAACTTTTTGTAGAACGACGCCTCTTTGCCGAGGAACGACCCGAAGTTGAGTACGCCGTGGCGCGCCATCGCGTCGAGGTAGGCGTCGTTCGAGCCGAGGGAGTCCGAGACCACGGCAAACGGCTTGACGGTCTTGAAGTTGTCCTCGGCGTCCGCCCGCTTCTGCTCAGGCCCGGAGTCGCTATCGCCGCCGTAATAGACGTAGATGTGAACTTCGCGGCAGTACGTCTGGTACCGGTCGTTGAAGTACTTGGCCCAGCCCCGCAGCAAGCGAACGTAGACGTGGTCATCGGGGCCTTCAGGCGCCTTTGTGTCGTAATACGTGTTCGCCTTACGGCTCTCGTCGCCGCGGCTCGTCGCAGTATCGATGATGCCGCCATCGAAGTAGAAGAGGATCCGGACCTCATCCTTGGTAACGCCCTGATAGGTGGCGCCACCGTTCTCGTTGCACTTCTGGTAGTCGGGCACGCACGGCGGCGCCAGCGGGTCCTCGGTTTGCTTGGGCCCCTTGGCCGTTTGCACGCAGCGTTTAGTGGACCGGTTCTTGCCCGGGTCAGTCGGCGGGAGCAGTCCGTTTCCGTCACCGTCGCCGCCTTCCGCGCCTCCAGTGTTGATGGACGAGCTGTTCCCGAGCCCAAACTGGTCGAAATTGCCGACGGGAGGTGGAACGGAGTCGTCCGACGGCGGCACGGGCGCGTACTCGAGCGTGGTCGACGGGTTGGTCTGGGGCAGGTTCAGCGCGCTCGGCAAAACTGCGAGGGCGATCAACAGCCCACCGATCAAAAGCAGCAGGGGAACGCCCTTGCGGACGTTCTGCGATCCGGCGCGGCTGGGTAGGACGACTGACGCCATAGTGCGGTGACTCTACCGAAAGATTGCCCAAAAGCGTCACCAGGGTCTGTGACGGTCACGTGAACGGTCTGGTCTGACCCGGTTTCGTTGGGTTAGACGACATATGCTGCGCTATGGCTCCTCGCAAACCTGCCTCGCGCACGCTCGCGACCGCGCGCAGCTCGTCCACCGGCTCGTTGAACCCGCAAACGTTCAAGAAGAACTTTGACAAGGTCGTCGAGAACATCGAGACCGTTCTAAAGGGCAAAACGGACGTAGTGCGCCTCGCGTTCGTAGCAATTCTGTGTGAAGGGCACATCCTCTTTGAGGACGTGCCGGGCACCGGCAAGACTGTCTTGGCTCGGGCGATCGCACAGTCGATCAATGCTTCGACCCAGCGCGTGCAGTGCACGCCGGACATGCTGCCGGGCGACATCACCGGATCGTCGATCCTCGATCAGAAGAAGGGGACGTTCGAGTTCCGGCCCGGTCCGGTGTTCTGCAACGTCCTGCTGGCCGACGAAATCAACCGCGCCACCCCGAAGACGCAGTCCTCGCTGCTTGAGGCGATGGCCGAGCGCCGCGTGTCGGCCGACGCCGTCACCTATGACCTGCCGCGGCCGTTCTTGGTGCTGGCCACGCAGAACCCGATCGAACAGGCCGGAACCTTCCCACTGCCTGAAGCCCAGCTTGACCGTTTCTTGTTCAAGATGAGCCTCGGCTACATGGACCGCGGCGCCGAGCACGACGTGATGTTCGCCAACGCCAAGCAGCTGTCGATCGAAGAGCTCGGCCCGGTGACCGACACCAAAGAGATCGACAAGATGATCGCGTTCGCGAGTGACATCGAGATCTCGGACGAAGTCGCGTATTACATCGTCGACCTCGTGCAGGCGAGCCGCAACGACGCCAACATCGCCATGGGCGGCTCGCCCCGCGCCACGATCGCGCTCCTCCGCGCCTCGCGCGTGCTCGCGGCGTCCGACGGTCGCAGCCATGTGTATCCCGACGATGTGCGCCGGGTGCTGCCCTACGTGATGGCCCACCGCATCGTGCTGAACCCAGACGCCATCCTGCGCGGCGAAGATGTCAGCAACGTGCTCGATCGGGTCACCAACCAGGTCAAGCCGCCAGTTACCGCTAAGGCGTAAGGCCACCCAACCTCTTTATGGCTGTTTTTCGCCGTTCAAATACTGCGACCGCTGGGGCGCCGCAGGGAGCACAGTTGTCGACCGGTCGGCGTTTGCGCGCCCGGCTTGATGTCCTCATCGACGCGCTCTCACCCGCGGCGTTGCGCCGTCGTACCGAAGCGTGGAAACGCGCGACGGGCGTCACGGTGTTCGGCGTGGTGGCCGCGGCGGGCGCCGTGCTCGTGTGGTTGCTGGCCAAGATCGTCGCCGGTACCGCTATGTACCTGTTCGCGTACGGCCTCGCGCTGTTGTTCGTGGCCTGCTTCTTTCTGGCGCCGCGGAACCTGAAGCTCACCGGCGAACGCGCCGGGCTGTTCCCGCGGGCGCACGAAGGCGACCGCCTTGACGTCGAGGTCAGCCTCTCGGCCACGCGCAGCGTGTCGACGTTCATTCTGGAAGAGCGCGTACCGGAACGCCTCGGCCAGCCCGTGCGGGTTCCGATCACGCGTCTGGCCTCGGGCGAGAAGCTGACGCACCGCTACTCGGTGCGCTGCACCCGTCGCGGCGTGTACGAGGTGGGCCCCCTGGTCGCCGTGAAGAGCGACCCGCTTGGCCTCACGCAACGCGAGACCCTGATCGCCGAACCATTCGAACTGCTGGTTCATCCCCGCATCGAGATCGTGTCCGACCGGCCGCTGACCCGGCAGTTCGAGGACCCGCCGATCCGTCCCCCTGTGTCCAAGCCGTGGCCGTCGGGCCTCGAGTTCTACGGCATGCGCGAGTACCAACCGGGCGACGATCTGCGCCGCATCGTGTGGCGGGCCTCGGCGCGCACCGGGAAAGTCATGGTGCGCGAAGCCGAACAGGGCATCACCGACAAGATCACGATCATCCTCGACACCGACCGCGGCGCCCACTCCCGCGACGGCGAGGGCCTCTCCGAGAGTTTTGAAGCCGGTGTGCGCGCCGCCGCGTCCTTGGCCGTGCGCCACCTGCGCGAGGGCTACGAGATCAAGATCGAAACCAACGGCGGCCCGCTCACGCGTACGTTGCGCGGCGCCAACCAGCAGCTGCCGCTGCTGGACGCATTCGCCAAAGTCGAGATGGGTCGCGACCCGCTCGGCACGGTCATCCGTCGCCTGCTCGGCAACGCGCAGCGCGACGCGCACAACGTGCTCATCACGCCCAAGCTGGGTCAGCACGAAGCGGCGCAGCTGAAACTGCTGCTGAACAAGGGCGTGTCGATTCTCGTGGTCGCCCTGCTCTGGGACGACGAAAACGCCGACACCGCGGGCTTGGCCGCGGCGATGGGCTGCCAGGTTGCGAGCCTGCACCCCGGTGGCGACCTTGCCTCCGCGCTCTTCCATAACATCGGCGCCGGAAACCGGATCTAGATGTCGACGACCACCCCCGAATCTGATCTCGCCTCACTCGAGAGCGACGTCCTCGATCGGCTCAACGAGGAGAGCGGCCGCGTCGAGGCCGACATCGAGCGCGCCGCCGGCGAGCCCGAGGGTGGACCCGCCCAAGAGCCCGTAGCCCGTATCGCCATCGCCATCGCCTTCCCGGTAATCGCCACCGCGGTGATGACTGGCGGTGTGTTCTCGGGGTTCAGCCCACGCATCTACGGCGCCGTCGCCGGACTGCTCGGTATCGGCCTGGCGATCGTGGCGAACCGCCAACGACGCGTCGGCCCCACGCTGGTCATCGTCGGCCTCGGCGTGTTCGCCATCGGCGCGCTGATGATGGTGCCCACCGGCGTTGGGAACATCGGTTCGCTCGCCAAGCTGGTCAAGGAAGCCAACACACAGGGCGACCTCACCCGGCCTCCGGTGCCATTCATCGAGGGCTGGCACGCCGTGCTGGGTTGGCTCATGGCCGTGGTCGGTTTCTCGGCCGCGTGGATCGCGCTCGCCTTCCGCAAGCCTGCGCTGGCCTTGGTCGTGCCGGTGCCCTTCGCCGCACTGGGTGGCATCAGCGTGCCCAAAGACCAGCAAATCGCGAGCGGCATCGCGGTGCTGGTGCTGTTCGTGTTCGGTCTGGTTCTGCTCTCGTCGAACTCGGGGCTCGAGGGCGACGAGAAGCCCACGCTGGCCTACGAGTTACGGAACGCGTTTCGCTCGCTGTTGGTCATCATCCCCGTCACGGCGTTGCTCATCGGCGCGAGTCAACTCGACTTCCTCTTTCCGAAGCCGGCCGTGAACCCGGCCGAGCAGCCACAAAAGCCCAAGACGGTTCCGTTGTCGAAGGTGGTCGATCGCCCGCTGTTCCGCGTCACGTCGGAACTGACCGGCCCGTGGCGCATGGGCAGCCTCGACGAGTACAAGGCCGAGGACGGCAACTGGCGTCTCGCGGCCATCACCGACGCCAACGTCAAAACCGTGCCGAAGACCGGCGTAATCGATCCAGAACTGACGCCACAGGCCAGCGCCAACTTCAACATTCTCGGTTTGACCGGAGCGGTTTTGCCGGGCCTGTCGAACCCAGTCGGCATTCGCGCGAAGGGCATCGTGCCGTCGTTCGACTACCGCTCGAACAACATTCGCCTGGCTACGGGCACGCTGCGTTCGGGACAGAGCTACACGGTGCTGGCCGCGGGCCTGCCGAGCATCACCGACCTCGAGTCGGTCACCGAGTCGCCACCTGCCGACGTCCTGCGATTCGCCGAAGGCGTGGGCGACCCGCCGCCGGGCGTCGCCGACCTTTTGGGCCGGGCGCCGCAAGGCAACCTCTGGGACAAGTTCGACTTCCTACGGAACTACGTGCTCGACAACGTCGTGGCCGCCGGGCCTGGCGTTCCCGTCGCGATTACTCCGGCGCGTGTCGACGCCATCTTGTCGAACCTCGAAGCGACGCCGTATGAAATCGTCGCCACGCAGGCGATGCTCGCTCGCTGGATCGGGTTGCCGTCGCGCATCGCGTTCGGCTTCGACGGCGGCGAAAAGATTTCGGGCAACACGCTCGAGGTACGGCCCCGGAACGGCGCCACCTTCGTCGAGGTGTACTTCCCCGGATTCAAGTGGGTGCCCGTGGTGGGCGTGCCGAAGCACGCGAAGCCGACGGTGAGCAGCGACCCGGGAACGCAGCAGACCGACCCGAACATCCTGCCGAGCGAAGACGTCACCATTCAGGTGTTCTTGCCGACCATCACGGCGCCCAAGTCGGTTTTCGGGCAGCAGTTGTTCCGCGCCGTGCTCTTCGGGCTTCCGATCGTTCTCTTCCTCCTCGCGATCTATTCGACGTTCCCGGCGCTGCGCAAGGCCCGCATACGTTCCCGTCGCCGCACGGCCGCAACCGCCATGAACCCGCGTGCCCGCATCGCGCTCGCGTACGCAGAGTTTCGTGATGTCGCTACCGATTTCGGGTTCTCGCACCCGACCGACACGCCGCTGATGTACCTGGACCGGTTCATCGAGGACAACGAGCACACGGAACTCGCGTGGTTGGTCACGCGCGTCTTGTGGGGCGACTTGCGCGACGACGCGAGTCTCGAGCTGGCCGTGGCCGCCGAGGAACTCTCGCGGTCTCTGCGACGGCGGCTCGCGTCGGCGCAACCCGCGACCGTTCGTTTCGTCGCGGTGGTGTCACGCTTGTCCCTGCGGAATCCGTTCGCTCCAGATCTCAACGCAATACTCGCCACTGGCGGGAAGGAGGCAGTCGATGCAGTCGCTGCTGCGTAAAACACCGCGAGCCATAGCGCTCGTCGTACTCATCTCGATTGCCGGGCCGGCCTGCGTAAAGCAGAACCAACCCGGCGTGGGCTTGGTCAAGTTCGACTCCTCGGCGGTGTTCGGCGCGCCGAAGAACACGACCGACGTACCCGGCTTTGGCGGCTCGGAGCTATTCGGCGACGAACTGCCCATCACCGATGCGCAGCTGCCCAGCCTGATTAAGCAGCCGATCAGGCAGGCACCGGACTTGGGCCCCTGCCCCCCGGCGAAGCTCACGGCCTTCCCGAAGGCGACCGCGTCGGTGAAGGTGCTCGGCGTGCCGTCCGAGGGTCTGTACCGGTGGAAGCGGGCCTTGGTCGTTTCCAAGGACTCGTCGAAAGAACCGGCCCAGACGACTCGGCCCTTCGGCCTTGAAGACCGAGCCGTTCGCCACATCGTCCGCGATAGCGATCACCAGTTCAGCTTCGAGACCGTCGCGCCAGATCCGCTGGAGGCCGACCGCCTCGTCGTCACCGCGTTCCGCGTCAACACCAACCCGAAACTGCTCGCGCAACGCACGGTCCCGGCTCGCACAATCGGCGTGGTCGACGTGCCCGGCAAGGACGTACGAGTGACGGACCCGGCGGACTCGCCCGGCATCTTTATTACGTCGATCGTGCGGCAGGACTCCAAGGGAACGGAGCTGACGGCGTTTCGGCCGGCGCAGCCCATGCTGATCTTCCCGCTCGAGGGCGCGATCGTTCGGTCCGGCGAGACCTTCAACAGCCTCGCCATCGACGCGTCCACCGGTGCGATCTTGTTGAACGCCGGCACCATCGGGCGCACGAGCCGCATCGACGCCTGCGGCGAAATTGTCGAGGGCTACGCCGTCACGCTCAAGCAGACGTACACGTCAGACATCCCGTTAGACGATCCGACCGAGACGATCAACGCACTGGACCGTTACGGCGTGCGGAAAGAAACGCGCGAGGTCAGCTACGTGTTCGCGACGCAGTACGGCGCGATGCCGATCGCCGAAACTCTGGCGATTGGTGACGTCTTGCTCGACCCCACTGGCTTCATTGGCAAATGGGAGCTCGGTGGACTGACACCGGCGGCTCTCCCCGGCTCACTGAAATAGGCGCCGCCACTTCATGTTTGCAACTGTCCTGAAGCCTGGAAGCCGCGCTCGGTCGGTCGCGGCATGCGCGCTCGCCGCCTTGCTGTCGGTGATCGTGGTGCAGTTCGTGCTGCCGGGCACCCCTGGTGGTGGCCGCGGCACGCCAATGGCGATCCTGTTCTACGGCCTCGTACTGGGTTGCAACGTTGGAGTCACGGCGCTGGGCTTGGTACTGGTCTACCGGTCCTTGCGCATCATCAACTTCGCGCAGGCCGCCATCGGCGCGGCGGGCGGTCGCATGTTCTTCGAGTTCATGCAGTTCACGCAGGTCCCGTTCGTGATCTCGCTGTTGCTCGGGATTCTCGGCGGCGCCGTCGTCGGCATCCTGTTCGACCTGACCTTCGGTCGACGGTTCTTCAACGCACCGCGGATCCAGCTCACGGTGGTGACCATTGCCGCGCTGCCGTTCTTCGCGTTCGCACTCGCCGGGTACGTCCCGAGCTTCCCGATCTTTCCGCGCAACAGCGGCCGCACCCTGCTCGAACAGGTCGGCGGCGTGGCCTCCCGCCCGTTCTTGCCCTTCCCGAACTTCGAGTTCCAGGTTGGCGGTTTCGGCAGCAAATACGGGTTCCCGGAGCTGCTGAATATCGAGTTGCTCGTGTTCGCGGTGATCGGCGTGGTGTGTTTCCTGCGCTACACCCGCAGCGGCGTCGCCATCCGAGCCTTGGCCGAAAACTCCGAGCGCGCATCGTTGCTCGGGATTCCCGTCGGCAACCTGTCCACCCTGGTCTGGGCGATCGCCGGTGGGCTGTCGGCCCTCACCGTGATCGGCGTCGGCTCGCTCACCGCTCCATTCGCGGCGACCGCAAGTGGCGCGGCGATTCCCGTATTGCTTGCGCCGATTACCGCCGCGGTAATCGCGCGCTTTCAGAGCATCCCCATCGCGATCTTCTCGTCGCTGGTCATCGCCATCGTCTCGCAGGCCGTGTTCTACAGCTATCCGAGCGACAGCGGTCTCATTCAGTTCGGCTACTTCCTGCTCGTGGTGGTCACGCTGCTCTTGCAGCGGCGTCGCTCCGGCCGCAGCGAGGAAGGCGCGGGCACCGGCTGGGCCGCCGTCAAGGAGCAGCGCGCCATCCCGAAGGAACTCGCTCGTATAGCGACCGTGCGCACCACGCGCTGGGTGCTGATCGCGGTCACCGGGCTGTTCCTGCTCATCTTCCCGCTGATCGTGCCCACACGGTTCCAGTTCCTGGGCAGCACGATCTTGATTCAAGCGATCGTCGGCGTGTCGCTCGTAGTGCTCACCGGCTGGGCCGGACAGATCAGCCTCGGGCAATTCGGGTTTGCCGCGATCGGTGCCGTGGTCGGCGGTGCGCTCACCGAAAAGGTCGGCGTGCCGTTCTGGTTCGCCGTGCCGATGGCCGCGGCGTTCGCAGGTGCATTCGCAGCCGTAATCGGGCTGCCCGCGTTGCGACTCAAAGGACTGTTCCTCGGTGTCGTCACCCTCGGCTTCGCCATCACCGTCGAGGCGACGCTCTTCGACGACCGGTACTTCGGTTGGCTCCTCGCCGACCGCATCGAACGGCCGACGCTGTTCTTCCTGAACTTCGAGCAAGACCGCCCGATGTACTACCTCTCACTGTTCTGTCTCGTCGTCGCGATTTTGATCGTGGTGAACCTGCGGCGTAGCCGCTTCGGCCGTCTACTGATTGCGATGCGCGAGAACGAGGCCAACGTGCAGAGCTTCGGGGTTTCCGCGGTGCGTTTGAAGCTGACCGCCTTCGCGGTGTCGGGCGCGCTGGCCGGATTCGCCGGCGCCGTGTTCGTCCACCAGCAACGCGGCCTGTCCCGCGAGTCGTTCGTCAGCCAGCGCAGCCTTGACGTGTTCGTCTTCACCGTCCTCGGTGGCGTCGGCTCGGCGGCCGGCGCGCTGCTCGGAGCGCTCTGGGACAACCTGCTGCGTTACTTCTTGCCGTCGAACGATTTCTTCCGCGCCGCCCTGAGCTCGCTGCAGAACGGTGGCAGCACGCTCATCGTCTTGTACGTCATGCCGGCCGGCCTCATCGCCGGATTCATCGGGATCAGAGACGCCTGGCTGCGGATCATCGCGCAGCGCCGCCAGATCGTGGTGCCGAGCCTGTTCGCGGACTACGACCCCACCGCGCTCGAGCGCCGGCTCATTCCGCTCGCTGACCCCGACGCCAACAGTGGTTTGGCCGCGCTCGGCCCCGGCGCCCGGTTCCGTCTGGGCTCCGAGCTCCACGGCGGCGCGTCGAGCGCCTCCGCGGCGCTGCGCAGCCGCAGCGAAGAGCGGCTCGCGATCGGCGCCGCCGCCAAGTCTTTGGACGACATCGACAGCGCCGTACCTGCTGACGTAGTGGGCGCCACCTACGGCGTCATGGGAGAGGACTCGTAATGGCGAGCGACCAGAAGCGACAGAACGCGGTCGCGGCCGTCGCGACGGGCGGCTGGCGCCAACTTCGTTTCATGCTCGGCGAGGTGCGGCGCTACGGCGACATCCGCCAAACGCCGTACGGCCTTGGACCGTTTATCTCGATCACGGTCGTATCGACGTTCCTCCGGTTCGAAGGCCAAGCCGTCAGCGTCGCGCTGCCGGACGTCGGGCAGGACTTGCGCATCAGCATCGGCGGGCTGATCGCGCTCGGCACCACCGTGTCGGTGATCGGCATCGTCGCCGGTGTATTTGTGGCGTACGCCTTCGACCGCGTCAAGCGCGCCCCGTGGGTCGGCATTGGCACGATCGCTTCCGGCTTCGCCGGCCTCTGGTTCACGCAGGCGCAGAGCTTCGCCAGTGTCGGCGGGTCCCAGGTGATCGACCAGGGCGCCACGCTCGCGATCGACACCCCCTTGAGCTCCTTGCTGGCTGACTACTACCCGCCCGAAGCGCGCGGCCGGGTGTTCGCGCTCCGCGGCCTGTCCGGACCGATCATCGGCGTGCTCGCCGTCGCGATCGCAGGCCCGATGGTGGATCACATCGGGTGGCGCCGCACGATCTTCATCTTCGCCTCCTTGGTCGTGTTCGCCGGTTTCTACGCGTTGTTCCGATTGCGCGAGCCGGTACGCGGGTTCATGGAGCGCCGCGCTATGGGCGCGACCGACGACATCGCTCTCGCGGAAGATGACCCGCTTTCCATCGGCGAGAGTTGGCGCACGTTGCTCAAGGTGCGCACCCTGCGCCGCTCGCTGTTGTCGACGGCGGTGAACGGGCCCGCCGGCGTGGCGCTGGGCCTGTTCTTCCCGCTGATGTTGTCCCAGGAGTACGGGCTGAACGCCACGCAACGAAGTCTGGCCTTCTTGCCCGCCATCGTCTTCGGGTTCCTCGGCACGCTCGGCGGCGGCGCACTCATCGACTACTTCTCGCGTCGCAAGCCGAGCCAGGTGTTGATCACCGTCGGCGTGTTCGGTCTCATCACGTCGACCGCGCTTGCCGTGCTCGCCTTCCAGCCGCCGATCTGGGTCGTCGTCGCCACGCTGTGCTTCACCAGCTTCGGCAACGGATTGGCCGGCCCCGCCCGCGGCGCGTTCTATTCGCAGGTCGTGCCGCCCAACGTCCGGTCGATGAGCTTCGCGCTCGACGGAATTTTCACGCTGCCCGGCTACATCCTGTGGACGCCGATGGCCTTCGCGATCTATGGGACATTCGGATTCAAGACCGTCATCGCGTTCGGCGTGCCGTTCGGCATCATCAGTGCGCTCATCGACCTGTCGGCTGCTCCGTTGTTCGAGGTCGATCGCCGCAACGCGTTCACGGCGGCGATGGCGGCCGACGACTTGCGTCGCTCCCGTGAACGCGCCGACGCCAAGCTGCTCGTCTGCCGCGACGTGTGCGTGTCCTACAGCGGCGTCCAGGTGCTCTTCAACGTGGACTTCGACGTCGAGGAAGGCGAAATCATCGCGCTGCTCGGCACGAACGGCGCCGGCAAATCGACGCTGCTGCGCGCGATCTGTGGCATCAGTGAGGCCGACGACGGCGCCATCATCTTCGACGGCCGCGACATCACCCACAGCCCGCCCTACGAGATCGCGTCGCGACAAGTGATCTGCATGCCCGGTGGCCGCGGCGTGTTCCCCGGCCTCACCGTGCGCGACAACCTGCTGCTCGCGAACTGGCTCACGCACGACCCGCAAGAAGTCCGCGACCGCCTCGCCGAAGTGTTCGAGATCTTCCCGATCCTGCGGGATCGGGCCGACGTCAACGCGTCGACGATGTCGGGCGGCGAGCAGCAAATGCTGAGCCTCGCCCTGGCCTTCCTGGCCCGCCCCAAACTGTTGATGATCGACGAGCTCTCGCTCGGGCTGTCGCCCGCGGTCGTCGGCGAGCTGATCGAGATCGTCAAGGAGATCCATCGTCGCGGCGTAACGATCATCGTCGTGGAGCAATCGGTGAATGTCGCGCTGACGCTGGCCGACAAGGCGATCTTCATGGAGAAGGGCGAGGTGCGTTTCGCCGGCGCCACGAAGGAACTGCTGCGTCGCCCCGACATCCTCCGCGCCGTTTACGTGAAGGGCACCGGTGCGCTCACCGACGGTGCGGGCGCCGCGGGCCGTCGCCTCGACGAGCGGCAGCGTCACGACGAGTTGCAGCTCGCCCGGCCCATTCTCGAAGTCACCAACCTCACCAAGACCTTCGGTGGCGTCACGGCGATAAACGACTTGAGCTTCGCGTTGCGCGAAGGCGAGGCGCTCGGCGTGATCGGCCCCAACGGTTCGGGCAAGACCACGCTGTTCGACGTGATCTCCGGCTACCAGACAGCCGACGCCGGCACGGTCTTTTACGACGGCGTCGACATCACGCGGATGTCTGCCGAGCAACGGGCCCGACGCAAGCTTGTCCGTCGCTTCCAGGACGCGCGCATGTTCGGCTCGCTGTCGGTCTACGAGACGATCCTGGTCTCGCTCGAGTCACGCGTCGAGGTGCGTTCGACCTTCCTCGCCGCGTTCGGCGCACCCCAAGCGCGCCGGGCCGAACGCCGCCTGCGGCTGCGCGCCGACCGGCTCATCGACCTGCTCGAACTCGGCGCGTTCCGCGACAAGTTCGTGAGCGAACTCTCAACGGGACTCCGACGCATCGTGGACCTCGCGTGCGTGCTCGCCGCTGAGCCCCGCGTCCTCCTGCTCGACGAACCGTCGAGCGGCATCGCGCAGGCCGAAGCAGAAGGCCTCGGTCCGCTGCTGTCACGCGTGCGGTTCGAAACCGGCTGTTCGATGCTCATCGTCGAGCACGACATGCCACTGATCTCTGCTGTATCCGACGAATTGATGGCGCTCGAATTGGGCGCGTTCGTCACCCGCGGTACTCCCGAGGAGGTGCTGAACGACGAACGCGTCATCAGCGCCTACTTGGGCACGTCCGAGGCCGCCCTTCGACGCTCTGGGAGTTTGGTTTAAATGCAACATCGACGTATCCGTTTCTCGGTCGCCCTCTTCGCCCTCGCTGCCGTCGCCGGCGCGTGCGGAGGTGGCGGCGGCGTTGGCGGTGGCCTGAAGGACGTCAAGGGTGGAAACAAGAACGGCGCCATTGGCCAAGCCACCACCACGGTCGCGCCCGCGACCACTGTGCCCGTCGCCACGACCGCGAAGAAGGCGGTGGCGACCACCGCGCCTCCTGCCGCGGCCACGCCGTCGGCGACCTACATCATCCAGTCCGACACCAAGGGCCAATACATCGAGCCGTTGTCACACACCGTCCGCGTCGGTGCACTGGTGCGGTTCACGAACCAGGACACGATCCCGCACGTAATCGAGGGGCGCATCAGTGACAGGACCGCGCTCGGGCCGTCACCGTCGATCGCGCCCGGCGCCAACTGGGACGTGCGGCCGACCGTTGCCGGCACGTACGACATCGTCGATCAGCAGCGCACCTACGCCCAAGGCGTGACGCTGACGGTGTCCCGCTGACAATGCCCCGGCTGTTCCGTCCCGTCGCGATCGGTGCGTTCGCACTGGTTGTCGCCACCGCCGGCGGCGCGTGTGGCTCTGACGCGCCCAAGGGCGTAGCGACGAAGAACATCAAGCAACTTCCTGCCTCCGCCATCAGTGGCACGTTCTTGGGCTTGACGCCCGAGCGTGAAGATGTGGCCGGCGCGTTGGGAGACCAGGACGGCAATTCGTACATTTCCGGCGTCGGCCTCTATTCACTGCGCAGAGGTGAGCAGCTCGAGGCAACGCTGCAGGTGAGCAAGCTCTCGTCAAACGCGCGTCCCAAAGACGCGAAATTCCAAGAGCAGGTCGCGAGTCAAATCGGCGGCACGAAGGTCCAGCCATTCGTAATGGGTGGACGCACGGTGTTTCGCTCGTCGTTGCGTAAGCAGAGCCTCACGTCGTGGTTCAACGACAAGTACTTCATGATCCTCTCGGTGCGCGAGACGTATAAGACGCCGCGGGCGCTCCTGCGGGTGCTGCTGGAAGAAGTTGATCCCAAGTGAAGCGCGCCGTTGCCCTCATCGCCGCGCTGTCGGTCGTAGCCGTCGGGCCTGCATGTGCCAAGCGCGAAAAAGAGAAGTTCAACCTGCAGGAGGTGTTGCAGAAGAGTTCGCACGCCTCGGGCGTGTTTCGCTACAGCGATGAAACGCCGACGACGCCTTTTAACGAGGGCAGACAAGTGTCGGTGCGGGGGCTGGTCGAAGACGACTTCCGCTTCAAGGCGAGGCTGAGCGTGGACGGCCAGGACGCCATCGACGAAGTGGTGGCCGACGACGCCCTCGCCGTTCGCTTTCTCGAGCCTTCGTACATCCCGCGGTTCACCACGAGCGGGGGCGACCCGGCCACGCTGGCCGCGTTGCAAGCTCGCTACTGGGTGGCCGACCCGTACGGCGCGCCTTCGTTGGGTGACGCCGCCGTGGCTGACAAGGTGATCGGGGTCGACCCGATCGTCGACGCGTTGTCGGTCGTGGAGTACACGAACGACGCCATCTCACAAGCCGCCGGCGTGCAGAAGTTCAACGCCGAGCGCCTCGACTACCGGCCGGCCGAGGACCCGTTCCCGCGCCCGTCCGCCGGGTCGGGCGTAACGCGCTGGGATCTGATCCCCAAGCCGATGCCCCGCGCTGATCAGGCCGACACAGGAAATGGCAACGCCTCGCTCGCACGCGCCTCGGTTTTCCGCAAGATGGCAATTTACGTGAAGGGCGGTCGGGTATTGCAAATTCGCGAGCAGATGGCGGCCAAGTACGACCTGCTCGACCAGTTCCGCAACTACATCGAGCGGTTCCTTGGTAAGGACGAGTCCAACTCCAAACTATTGAAGGAGGCCAAGGCCGAGATCGAGAAGGTGAAGGACACGCCGGACTCGCTCGAAGCGCTGCTGAACGTCGCGCTCAACGGCTTCTTGCAGGCAGCGGGAGAGCAACCCGTTCGCTTTCACAGCATGAAATATGAGTTCGCGCGTCAGGGTGAGGAAGTCCACGCGGACATTCCCTCCGGTGCGGATGTGAAGCGAGGCTCGCTGGCGTTCTTCGGTGTGAACTCCAAGGCGAAGAGCACCCCAACCGCGGGTGGCGGTACACCCAGCACGTCAACGTCGACACCGGCGCCGACCACGTCAGTCCCGTGACATCGACAACGGCGCGGCGCTGGGCCGCCGCCGGGGTGGCCGCCCTGGTGCTGGCTGGGTGCGGTGGTAGTTCGCCTCCCACCGTGCGGCTCGATGGATCCCCTCGCATCCCCGACGCCGAAGGCGTGGTGAAAAGCGCCAGCGCCAGTGGGATCACGCTCGATGGCGGGCGCCGTTACAAGGTCAGCAAAAATCTCGTGAGTTTCTCGACGTACAACCGCAAGCCCGTCGCGCTGAAGTCCGCCGTGGGTGACTACGTACAACTCGGCCTGCACGACGGCACCGCCGTGTGGCTCGGCCGCATCGGAGTGGTGGTTACCGACGACAGCAAGCACCAAACGGTCCTTTACCAGGGCGATCTTGTGCGCGCCTCGGGCCGGCGCATGGTGTTCAAGGATGGAACGGTGCTGCGGCTCGCCGCGGGGCTACACGCGCCCAGCGACGCGCGCGGTCGCACGTACGCAGTGATCGATGCTCAAGCCCACTATGTGCAGGGCGCCACGTTCGCGCCGGCACTCACGACGACGACCCGACCCTAGAAAACGCTGAGGATGCGAGAAACTGTGACTGTGCAACGAACCCGCGTGCTGCTTGTAACCGGCACCGCCGCTCTGCTTTTTTTACTCGGCGTGCCGAAGGCATCTGCGACGTCGGACCCGCTGTGGTCGCGCCAGTACGGACCGGTACAGATTGGCGCGCCGACTGCGTGGCAAAAGAGCACTGGAAAAGGGATCAAGGTTGCCGTGGTGGACTCGGGCGTCGACGTCGACCACCCCGACCTGAAGAGGAACCTGGACCTCGCCGACAGTCACGACTTCGCGTGTAGCGACGGCAACCCGGACGACGATTCCGTCACGAAGGATTCCAACGGCGTGATGATCAAGGGTCACGGCACCCACGTCACCGGAACGATTGCCGCGGTGGCGAACAACGACATCGGCGTGGCCGGCGTCGCGCCTGACGTCAAGGTGATGGTCGAGAAGGTGTTCTCGACGACGGAGGATTGCCAGCCCGAAGGTCTCGGCGGGCTTACCGGCCTCGCGCCGATGGCGATCAACCATGCGGTGAACCACGGCGCGAAGGTCATCAACTTGTCGCTCGACGAACAGGCGGCCACTTCAGGGCTCACCGGCGGCATCCAAACCGCGTGCAACAACGCGTTCAAGAAGGGCACGCTTTGCGTCGTCGCGGCGGGCAACAGTGGTGAGACCCGCGCCTCGGGATACGACTACGCCTTCAACGGCATGGTCGTTACGGCGAACGACAGTTCTGGCCGTCACGCGTCGTTCGGTCAGAAGGCGGACACCAAGTGGGGCGTGTCGGCGCCCGGCGTCGCGATCCTGAACACGTGGCCGATCGACGACTCCGGTCACGACGGCTACAACTCGATCCAGGGCACGTCGATGGCGGCGCCGCACGTGGCGGGCGCCGCGGCCGTGCTGTTCGGCATGGGCATGAGCGCGCAACAGGTGGCCGAAACGCTGGTGCGGACGGCGGGGCCGCCGCGCGACTCGCTCGTCGAAGGCGCCGGTTTGATTCACCTCGAAGTTGCCGCCGGCTTCCAGCCCGTGGAGACCACGGACGCCCCGAGTCGTGCACCGGGCGGCGGCGTGACCCCGACCACGCGCGGCCGACCGAGCCGCCGCGGGCGGCGGCAAGATCACGCCGCTTGCGACCACCACGACCGAGGTTGATCCGATCGCGAAGACATCGGACTTCGACGCCGGAATCGGCGACGACGCAACCGACATCGACTCGCTGCGGTTGAAGCAGGCGAGCCGGAACTCGGCGAATAAACCATTCAACGCCACTCTGCCGCTGGCCGGCGCATCGGTAATAGCCGGTGTTGTGACGCTGGCTGTATCTGTCTCGCGCATCCGCGCCAAGGACGCCCCGCCACTCACCTGAGCGCGTTTGAACGTTCAAAAATCTCGGCGCGTTTCGACTCCTACAATCGCCCGATGCTCGAATCGTCGGTGGTGCAGAAGGTGTTGGGTGCGGCGTTGCGGAGCGGTGGGGACTGGGCTGAGGTTTTCGTTGAAGACCGCACCGCCTCATCGGGCCGTCTCGATGACGGCCGCATCGAAGAGTTGTCCTCGTTGCGAGACCGCGGCGCGGGAATCCGGGTTGTCGTGGGCGACACCACCGGGTTCGCGCACACCGCGGACTTGAGCGAGAACGGCTTGCGCGTCGCCGCCGAAGCCGCGTCGGCGGTCGCCCGCGGCGGCGGCGGCGGGGTGAAGGAAGTCGCGCTCACCCAGCAGACGCAGCCGCTGATCAACCAGATCGTCACGTTGCCCGAAACCGTGGCCAAGGGCGACAAGGTCGAGATTCTCAAGCGGGCCAACGCAGCCGCGCGCGGTGAGGGCAACTCCATCAGCCAGGTGAACGCGAACTACGGCGATATTCGCCGGCGGATCCTCGTCGCGAACAGCGACGGCCTGCTCGCGTCGGACGACCAGGTGCGCACGCGTTTCTCGGTGACGGCAGTCGCCAGTGGTGACACGGGCATGCAGACCGGCTACAAGTCGACGGGCTTCTCGATGGGTTGGGAACTGTTCGACCGCGTCGACGTCGAGGAGATGGGCCGGAGGCGCGGCGCGGACCGCAATCACCAAGTTGAAGGCCCGGCCCGCACCGAGCGGCGCGATGCCGGTCGTGCTGGCCAAGGGCAGCGGCGGCGTGATGTTCCACGAAGCGTGCGGCCACGGACTCGAGGCCGACGCCGTGCAGAAGAACACCACCGTGTTCGCCGGGTCGCGTGGGCGAAGCTGGTCGCGTCGCCACTCGTGACGCTGGTGGACGACGGCACGATGGGTCCCGAGTGGGGCAGCTTCTCGATCGACGACGAGGGCCGTCCCGCCACCTACAACGTCCTGATCGAAAACGGCGTGCTCACCGACTACATGTGGGACTACCTGCGGGCTCGCAAAGCCGGCCGCCCGACCAGTTCGGGCAACGGGCGGCGCCAGTCCTACGAGTACTTGCCCATGGTGCGCATGACCAACACCTACGTGCTCGCCGGGCAGGAAGACCCTGACGAGATCGTGCGCCAAACGCCCCACGGCGTGTTCGTCGCGCACCTCGGCGGGGGACAGGTCAACACCGCCACCGGTGACTTCGTGTTCGGGATGGAAGAGGCGTACTTGATCGAGAACGGCGAGATCACCGAACCTTTCCGCGAAGCCAACCTGATCGGCAACGGGCCCGAAGTGTTGAAGAACATCGACGCTGTCGGCAACGACTTCGCGATGGGTTCGCCCGGCATGTGTGGCAAGAGCGGCCAAAGCGTGCCGGTCGGCGACGGCCAGCCGACGCTGCGCGTCGTCGTCGATGACGATCGGCGGTACGGCGTCGTGACCGACTCGAACGAACTTCTGGACCTCGCAGTCAAGATCGCGGGCTGGGCCAACGATGGCGAGCAGGTCGAGGCGTACGTCGCCCGCGGCAATTCCACCACGCGTGCGCGTCTACAACGCCGACATCGAGTCGTTCTCGTCGGCGCAGGAAGAAGGCGTTGGCATCCGCGTGATCGTCGACGGGCGCCAAGGGTTCGCGTACGCCGGCTCGCTCGATCTCGAAGTGCTGGAAGACACGATCAGCGAAGCACGCGACAACGCGGGCTTCGCCGAGTACGACGAGTTCGTCGCGCTCGCTGAGCCCGACGGCGTGCCGTTCGCCGACATCGATCTGTTCCGGCCGTCGTTGCTCAATCGTTCCGACGGAAAAGAAGATCGACGCCGCGTTCGAACTCGAGAAGCGGCTCCTAGCGGCGGACGCCCGTATCACGACCGTCCCCATGGCGATCTACGGCGACGAGTGGAGCGAGGTCGCCCTGGCAACGTCCACGGGCATCGCCGCCTGGCAGCAAGGCAACGACTGTGCGCTGTCCACTTATTGCCTCGCGGTCGACAACGGCGACACACAGACCGGCTTCGGGTTTTCCGTCGCCCGCGAGTTCGAGGAACTCGACATGGACAAGGCCGTGGCGGACGCGGCGAAACGGGCCACGCAACTGCTCGGCGCGACCAAGCCCAAGAGCCGTCGGCTGCCGGTGATCCTCGACCCGTACGTCACGTCGTCGTTCCTCGGAGTGATGGGGTTCCCGTTGACTGGCGAGGCCGTGCTCAAAGGCCGCTCGTTCTTCGCCAACCGGGTGGGAGAGACCGTCGGCAACGCCGCGGTGACCCTCGTGTCGGATCCGACCGACACCCGCTCGCTGTCGGCGAACAAGATGGACGCGGAAGGCCTGGCCAGCCGCCGCGTAAACCTGATCGAGAACGGGGTGCTGAACGGCTTCGTGCACAACAGCTACACGGCGCGGCGCAGCGGCACCCAGTCCACCGGTTCGGCCGTCCGCAGCATGAAGACCACTCCGACGGTCGGGTGCCGTGCGCTCACGCTGCAAGAGGGCACGCAGAGCCAGGAAGAGTTGATGAGGCAGGTCGGCGAAGGCGTGCTCGTGCGCTCGGTTAGCGGATTGCATTCGGGCGTCAACCCGGTGTCGGGGGACTTCTCGACCGGGGCCGACGGCATCATGTTTCGTGACGGTCAGCTCGCCGAACCGGTCCGTGAGTTCACGATCGCATCCACCCTGCAACGGATGCTGAGCGACGTCGTCGCCGTCGGCAACGACGTCGAACAGCTCCCGTCGGGTCTTTCGATGTCAGTCGCCATCGGCGACATCTCCATCAGCGGCGAGTGAGCAGCTAGCTCTTCCGGGCGACGTAATACACGTTCATCACGTCCTCGGGGATGTTCAGGGTTTCGACGTTCGTGAATCCGGCGGCGTTGAACATCTCATTCGCGAGTTCCTGACCCCACATGGTGCCGAGGCCGGCACCGTCGAGCGCCAGCGACACCGTCATGCAGTGGAAGGTCGAGATCGAATAAAGCGCCGGCGCCATCGGGTGGTCGAAGTTGTTCTCGACATGACTTGAACCGGCGATATCCACGCACAAGAAGACGCCATCGTCGCGGAGCGCCGTGGCGATGTTCGTCAGCACGACGTCGGGCTTGGCCTGATCGTGGATGGCATCGAACACGGTGATGAAGTCGAACTGACCCTTCGCGGTGATCTTCGACGCGTCCTGCACCTCGAACGTCGCGTTCGTGAGGCCGAGCGAAGCCGCTTCGGTGGTGGCCGCGGCGACGCCCTCCTCTGAGAAATCCCAGCCCGTGAAGCGGCTGTTCGGGAATTCCTTGGCCATGAGGTTCACGGCGTGGCCTTGGCCGCACCCGATGTCACACACATCGATACCGGCCCGGAGCCGGTCGGTGATCCCGTCGACGAGGGTGAGCGTGCCCTCGATCAGCGCCACGTCGTTTACCTGCGCGCTGAGCCCGGCCATCAACTCCTGGAACTTCGGGTACTCGCTATACGGCACGCCGCCGCCGTGGCGGAACGCCTCGACGATTTGGTCCTCCACGTTGCCCATGCAGGCGATGAACTCGGCCATCGTGGCCAGGTTGGCGGGCCCGGCGGCGCGAGTGAGCGACGCCGCGTGCTCGGGGGGAAGGAGATAGGTATGGCGATTCGCGTCGTACTCGACGATCCCGCCGACGGTCATGGCATTCAGCCACTCGCGCACGTAACGCTCGGTCAGCCCGGCCTTGCCTGCGAGTTCGTCGCTCGTCAGTGCGCCGTTCACCGCCATCGTGTCGAACAGTTCGGTGCGGTGACCGAGGCTGGTCATCAAGCCCAACATGGCGTCGTTGAGCAGGCCCACCATCCGCCCGCCGAAGGCTTCCGCCCTCGCAGCGTCGAGTTCTTGTACCGGCATGACTTTCCCCTCTCTCAACCGTTGCAACGGGTTGTTGCGACTGACTGCAGTCATCGTGGACCACCGCCGCGTTACGCACATGCGGCGAACACCCCGTTTGACTGGGAGGTCCGTTGGTGGCTCGGCCAGACTGCCCCGGTGCGGATTGACGGACATAGCCACACCATGTGGTCGGGAGATGCGAGCACGACGCCCGACGAGTTGATCGCCGCGCTGCCGGAGTCGGGTGTCGACGTCTTGTGCATCACCGACCACAACAACGTCGAGGGCGCACTGCGCTTTGCGGAGTCGGGCGAACTCGGCATCCCCGTAATCGTGGGCGAAGAGGTCAAGACCACCGCCGGCGAACTGATCGGGTTGTTCCTTACCGAGCGCGTGCCCTTCGGCCTGAAGCCGGCTGAAGCGGTCGCGGCGATCAAGGAGCAGGGCGGACTGGTCTACGTGCCTCACCCCTTCGATGGCCTGCGGCACTGCATGAAGGAGGATGCGCTCTACGGTCTGGCGCGTGACGGCGGACTCGACGTGATCGAAACCATCAACGCCAAGACGTCGTTGCAGTCGTGCAATGCGCGTGCCGCGGCATTTGCAGTTGAGTTTGGCCTCGCGGCCGCTGGCGGGTCCGACGCGCACGTGCCCGCCGCGCTCGGCGCCGCGTGGACCGACGTCGACGACGGCGCCGATCTCGCCAACGCGACGGGCTTCCTCGCCGCGCTACGGGCGCCGTCGGCGTCGGTGGGTGGCGGTCACTTCGACCCGCCCCGGGCGTGGACGTCGCGCATCGTCCCGTCCACCAAAGCGCCGCGGGTCCGGTAAATGCCGATCCTCCACGCGATTGTCCTCGGCATCGTCCAAGGGCTCACCGAGTTCTTGCCCATCTCGTCGTCGGGCCACCTCGCAGTGGTGCCGTGGCTCTTTCACTGGAAAGAACTGACCACGAACCACGATCTCAACCAGACCTTCGACGTGGCCTTGCACATCGGCACGTTCATTGGCGCGCTGGCGTACTTCTGGCGCGATATCTGGGACATCATCGTGACGCCGGCGCGGCACCGGCTGGGGCTCCTGCTCCTGCTGTCGACGATTCCCGCGGGTCTCGTGGGAGTCGTTTTCGAGGAAGCGCTGGCCGACGCGAACATTTGGCTGATCGGCGTGATGCTCATCGTGTTCGCGCTGGTGCTTCAGGTCGCCGATCGGCGGCCGTCGACGCGCGCGGCTGAAATGGGGGACCGGCCCTTCGGTCTGCGCGACGCCGCGATCATGGGCGTGGCGCAGGCGGTGGCGTTGCAACCCGGCGTTTCGCGCTCGGGCGTCACGATCACCGCGGGACGGTTTCTCGGCTTCGATCGCGAGTCGGCGGCCCGCCTGTCGTTTCTGATGGCCATGCCGGTGATCGCCGGCGCCGGTTTCGTGAAGGGCCTGAAGGTCCTCGCCGACGGCGGGCTCGGCCCTGGCCTCGCGGCGCCGTTCTTCTGGGGGATGCTCGCCAGCGCGGTGACGGGGGCCGCGGCGGTGTTCCTCCTGCTGCGCCTCGTGAAGACCCACAGTTTCACGCCGTTCGTCGGTTACCGCGTGATCGCAGGGCTAGCGATCATCGGTATCTATCTCGCGCGCTGAGGCGGGCCCTCGCAACGCGAGGGTTACCGCCGCCTTCGCTAAGGCGAACGCCACCCGCGGCGCCTCGCGCACGTTGACGGCCAACGTGATGGCGCCGGCGGTAACGGAGAGCACCTCGGCGTTGGACGCGACCGCGAACGACGGCGCGGCGTCGGTGCTGCCATCTATCGATGCCGGCCCGCCGAGCTCGTCGCCGATGTCGAAGGTGGCGAGCACGTCAACGCGATCGCCCGGCCGCACGAGCGGCATCGTGTCGTCGTTCTTCAGCGCGAGGGCCCGAAAGCCCGCGGGCACCATCGCGGCGACGCCGTGAGCGCCGCGCCCCGCGAGCCGTCCGGTCAACACCACCTCGCCCGGTGTCACGCTCACACGCGTTGCTTCGCCGACGGGGGTGGCGCTGGCGTCGAGCGCGCCGTCGGGAACAACGCCGCGGGGCCGGTGCGCCAACCTCACGTCGGCCGGTGCGAAAACGTCGCCCGCGGCTACCGCTCGGCGCACAACCCAGACCGACCGCGACGAACCCCAGTCATCGGCCGCCCGCGTGGCCCGGCCGATCGCGGAGCCGACCACGCTCGCGGTGATCAAGCCCAACGCGATAGTGACCACCCACCACAGCACCGCGGAGCGGCGCACTACGCGCCATGCCCGTCCCCGCGGCTTCCACGCTCGCCGTGCAGCCATCGAATCCCCTCTTCGCGCCGCGGCACGTGCAATCGAAAATCGGAAGGGGAGTGCCGTGCAGCAGTCGCGATGCTATGGCCGGATCGCCGGCGCGCCAAGACCTACTTGGTCGTGGCTTTGGCCGGCTTCTTGTCGGCCTTCTTCTCGGGCTTCGACGCCTTGGCGTCGGACTTCTCGGTCTTCTTTTCCGACTTGTCCGATGACGTCGAGTCAGCCGAGGATGACGACTCGGACGACGAGGACTCCGATGAAGCCGACGCCGCCGCCGAAGATTTCGACGATGAGCGGCTGTCGTTCTTGTAGAAGCCGCTGCCCTTGAAGGCGATTCCGACCGACCCGAACACCCGGCGCACGGCGCCGCCGCAGCCCTTGTGCTTCTTCAGCGGTTCGTCGTCGAAGGACTGCACGACGTCGAAGCGTTCGCCACATTTCTTGCACGCGTATTCGTAGGTAGGCATGGAAGGAGCAATTTTACTAGGCGTTCACGCCACTCCCCGAACCGGCTTCCTAGGATGCGGCCCGTGATCGCCGACGTCCTCGCCGTTCTCGGCGCGTACGCCCTCGGCACTTTCCCCACTGGTGTGCTCGTGGCCAAGAAAGAGGGCCACGAAGTGCTCGACGAAGGCTCGGGCAATCCCGGCGCCTCGAACGTGTACCGCGTCGCCGGTTTTCGCGCCGGCGCGGTCGTGCTCATCGGCGATTTACTGAAGGGCGTAATCGCAGCTTCGGTCGGCTACGCGATCGGGGGACGCGAAGTCGCCCTCGTGTGCGGACTGGCCGCGGTCGTTGGCCACTGCTTCCCGCTCCAACGTTGGGGCAAGGGCGGCAAGGGCGTCGCCGCCGCCGGCGGCATGGCGCTTGTGCTGTTCCCGGTGGTGTCGATCGTGCTCACTGCGGTCTGGTTCCTCATCGCCCGCGTACTGAACAAAGCGTCGCTCGGCTCACTCGTCATTGCGGTTGCGGCGCCGATCGGTGTGGCGTTGATGGGCAAACCGGCCCGCGAGGTCGCATTGATGGGCGTCGTGTGTCTGCTCGTAATCGCCCGTCACCACGCGAACATCCGGCGACTCCTGAAGGGCGAAGAAGGGTCGTTAAGGTCCCCGGCATGACTTCCCCGCGCGTCCGCAAGGCTGTCATCCCGGCCGCTGGCCACGGCACCCGGTTCTTGCCCGCCACCAAAGCGCAGCCGAAAGAGATGCTGCCCGTCGTCGATAAACCGGTCATCCAGTACGTGGTGGAGGAGGCGGTCGCCGCCGGCATCCGCGACATCCTCGTGATCACCGGCCGCGGGAAGCGGTCGATCGAAGACCACTTCGACCACAGCTTCGAGCTCGAGCACTACCTCGAACAGGCGGGCAAGATCGAGGAGCGCGCGGCGATGGAAGCGATCGCCGACATGGCCGACATCCATTACGTGCGCCAGCGCAAGCCGCTGGGTCTCGGTCACGCAGTATCCGTGGCCCGGGCGCACGTCGGGGACGAGCCGTTCGCGGTGATGTTGGGCGACGACATGATGCACGCCGATTCCAACGTGTTGACCGACATGCTGGACATGCACGAGCGGCTTCAGCAGTCGGTTATCGCGGTGAAGGAAGTGCCGCACAACGAGATTTCGCTCTACGGCTGCGTGGCCCCCGAGGCTGAACCGACGGACAGCGACATCAAGATCACCGGCATTGTCGAAAAGCCCGACCCGGGCGACGCGCCGTCGAATCTCGCGGTGATGGGCCGCTACGTGTTCACGCCCGACATCTTCGACGCGATCGAACGCACGACTCCGGGGCGCGGCGGCGAGATCCAACTCACCGACGCGATCGGCCTGCTGCTCGAGAAGGAGCCCGTGTACGCGCACGTGTTCGACAAGGGTCGATACGACATCGGCAACAAGGTCGACTTCCTGCGGGCCACAGTCGAGCTCGCCCTCGAGCGTCCCGATCTGGCCGACGAATTTCGCGAGGTTCTCTACGAGATCGTCGACCGCGAGCGCGAAACCCACCGCAAGTAAGCTCCGGCGATGGCTGAGCGTGGTTTCTCGCACTTGGACCCGCTTGGGCGCGCCAAGCTCGTTGACGCGGCACCGAAAGATGCCACCCACCGCCGCGCGTTGGCGCGCTGCAAGGTCTTCATGGCTGCAGATACCACCGCGATGATCGCCAGCAATGCCGTCACCAAGGGTGACGTGCTCGCCACCGCGCGCATCGCTGGCATCCAGGCGGCCAAGCGCACCGCGGACATGATTCCGTTGTGCCATCCGCTGCTGGTGGGCGCGGTGCAGATCAACTTCCAGATTGGTGATGACAGCGTCGGCGTGGAGGCACAGGTCGAAACCGTCGACCGCACCGGCGTGGAAATGGAAGCGATGACCGCGGCGATGATCGCCGCGCTCACGATTTACGACATGTGCAAGTCGACCGACCGCACCATGGTCATCGGGGATTTGGCGCTGTGGGAGAAGACCGGCGGCCGCGGAGGCCAGTGGCGTCGTCCCGTTTCCGGCCTCGAGCTGGACGACGACCTGCTCTAGCTGCTAACTTTTGCAAGCAACGGGTGGACCCTGAGGGGGCCTCCGTGTTAGCAAGTGGTTCGGAAACACTGATCGCGTATTCGCTTGATCGTGCATGACCATCCCCAATTGGGTGAGATGGGCGTTGTACGGTCCTTAGCACTGGAAGAGGTTGAGGAGCTTGACCGTCTTGGTATTGCTTGTCCTCGCCGTTATTTGGGCGGCTGTCTTAGTCCCACCGATGTGGCGAAACCGGGCTGATGGTCGCCCTGCGGACAGCATCAAGCAGTTTCACCGTCACCTTCGGGTTCTCAACGGCACCGAGCCGCACGGCTACAGCCGTACCCTCACCGCGCAGGCCGGTAGCCCTGTAATCACCGCGCCGATGGCGTATCGCAAGCCGACCGGTGTGCGCGGCAGTGCCGACCTCCGTCGTCGCCGCACGATCGAGCGTCGTCGCAACGTCTTGTTCAGCCTCGTGGCTTTTGCCGGTGTAACGCTGGTTCTCGCCGTGCTGGGCGTGCACATGATGCTCGCGATCCATCTCCTCACCGACGTGCTGCTCGGCGGCTACGTCGCGCTGCTCGCCCGTCTGCGCACGATGGCGGCCGAGAAGGACATGAAGCTGCGCTACCTGCCGAACCAACAGGTCGTCGACCTGCGCGACGCGGCGTGGGCCGACCTCGCTCCTGCATACGCAGTTCAGTAGCTTCTGCTCGCTCGGTCGTCGTCTACGCTGAGCGATCCCAAACGGGGGTGTAGCTCAGCCCGGTAGAGCGCTGCGTTCGCAATGCAGAAGTCGTGGGTTCAAGTCCCATCACCTCCACTTTTTGAACTTGAACTGGGCGTGCCTGGTGCCGGAATCCGGCACCGGGCACGCCCAGTTCCGCGTCTTGGCGGCCGACCGTCACTCTCTGCGCGATAACAACCTTCTGGACATTTTTCCGAAAGGATTTGTTGCTCGCCCGTTACCTATGTAGCGGGGTACTACTTAGTCGTGCCCCGACATATCAGGGGGGGCACCTTGCATCACGTACGTCGCACTGCGCTGGCTGCTGTCTGCGCGCTCGCATTGGCCGCAGTCGGTCTTGTTCTGTTGCCGGAAACGGCTCGCGCCGCAAAAGTCGGTAACCCGGGCAGCGGGTTCACGCTGAAGGTGCAGAGCGGTTCAATCCGCGTCGGCACGCCGCCCGACGACAACTCGTTCGACTTCCAGGACGAGGGCCGATTGCCGCAGTGCTCGGACGGCGTGAACAACGACGACGCGCAGGACAGCAACGTCGACACCGCCGACGGCGGGTGCGTTGCGGGTAGCGGACATCCCGCCACCGACGACGACAGCGAGACGCAACCGGGCTACCAGCCCAAGCTGCCGATCCAGATGACGAACGGCACCATCACCGCGGCCGGCGGCGTCACCTTCCCCCAGGCGAACGTCAGCTTCCCGCCCGCGTATTCATTCGTGGCGGCATCGTCGGCGTCGGGCGGCATCATCAGTGACTTCATCGTCACGATCCAGATCTTCCCGCTCACCGATTTCACCGGCACGCTCAACGCGAACACCGGCGCGATGGATCTGCATATGAAGGTGCGCGTGAGCGCCACTGGCGGCCCCCTCGCCAGCGGCTGCGGCGTCAATCCCATCGACATCAACACCCTCATCACCGGCACCACCGCGCCGCCGCCTCCCAACGGCCCGATCAGCGGCGTGCCCTACGACCCCGGCACCGGCCGCCTAACGCTGGTGAACAACGACTTCTCGGTGCCGTCGGCCAGCAACTGTGGCTCGGCCGGACCCTTCGGCATCGTGAACCTCAACGACCAGATCAACTCGCAACTGCACCTGCCCCAGGCAGCGGGTCACAACGAAGCGCTCTTCGTAGGTGAGTTCTTCCCGCGCCCGACGGCGGGCGTGAACGCCACGTTCACCACAACGCCCTCGAGCGGCCCCGCACCGCTGAGCGTCGCGTTCAACTCCGCGGGCAGCACCGCCGGCGCGACGTACCAGTGGGACTTCGACAACAACGGCTCGTTCGACGCCACCGGCGCGACCACGACCAAGATCTACAACTCGGCAGGAGCGTTCACGGCGCGTTTGCGGGTGACCGACAGCGGCGGCGACTTCGCCGAAACCACGCGGACCATCAGCGTCGGGGCGAACCAACCGCCGACCGCGAACGATCAAACCGTCAGCACCGCCGAAGACACGGCGAAGACGGTGACGCTCACCGGCTCCGACCCAGAAGGTCAGGCACTGACGTTCGCCCTTGCGTCCCCCGCTCCGGCGCACGGCACGCTCACCGGAACCGCGCCGAACCTCGCGTACACGCCCGTCGCGAATTACAACGGACCGGACTCCTTCGGCTTCAAAGTCACGGACCCGTTCAACAACACCGATACGGGCGTGGTCAACGTCAACGTCACCGCGGTGAACGACGCGCCTGTCGCGTCGAACGTGTCGGCGAGCACGACGGAGGACAACGCCGTCCCCGTCACGCTCGTCGCCTCCGACGTCGACGGTGAAGCCGTGACGTACTCGGTGGTGGCCTCGCCCGCCCACGGTTTACTCACGGGCACCGCGCCGAACCTCACGTACACGCCGGCCGCGAACTACAACGGGCCCGACTCCTTCACCTTCAAGGCGACCGACCCGAACTCGGCCGACAGCAACGTCGCCACGGCCAGCATCACGGTGGCCTCGATCAACGACGCGCCGATCGCGAATCCGCAGTCGGTGACGACAAACGAAGACACCGCGGTCGGCATCACCCTGACCGGTAGCGACATCGAGACGCCGCCGACGTTCGCCCTCGTGACGGTGCCCGCCCACGGCTCACTAAGCGGCGCGTTGCCCAACGTCACCTATACGCCCGCGGCCAACTACTTCGGACCGGACTCGTTGGTGTTCAAGGTGACTGACGGATCGGGCGCGACTGATACCGCCACGGTCGACATCACGGTCGACAGCGTGAACGACGCGCCGACGGCCGCCGGAACGAATGTCACCACCACGGCCGACACGCCGGTTACGGCGCACATCACGGCGAGCGACCTCGAAGGCGACGCGCTCACCTACACGCCGACGTCGCCCACCGGCGCCGGCGGCACCGTTAGTTGTGCCGACGCTGATTGCATCTACACGCCGGCGTCAGGCTTCTTTGGCCCGGACTCCTTCGACGTCACGGTCTCGGACGGCAACGGCGGGTCGGTCACCGTTTCGGTCGGTGTGAGCGTGTCTGCGCTCAACAATCACGCGCCGGTGGTCAACGACGCGACGTATGTGACGATCGAGGACACCACTCGGTCGTTCTCGGTAGACGGATCGGACGAAGACGGCGACGCCCTCACGTTCTCCGCTCTCACCCAGCCCGCGGCCGGCAGCGTTACGTGCTCGGCTGCGGGTGCCTGCACCTTCACGCCCGCCCCGAACAACAGCAGCAGCCAGTCCTTCGTTGTTCGAGCGAGCGACGGCAGCGGAGGCGTTGGTGACGCGACGATTCTGATTCTCGTCGCGCCGGTCAACGACACTCCGACGGTGGCGCCCACCAGCGTGGCCACCGCCGAAGACAACGCGGCCTCGGTCGACCTGATCGCCACCGACGTCGATGGTGACGCCCTCACATGGAGCCTCAAGCAGGCTCCGCTGCACGGCACCGTGTCGTGCAGCAGCGGTGGTTCGTGCACCTACACGCCCAGTGCGAATTACAACGGCGCGGACTCCTTCGACGCCGAAGTGAACGACGGCCGCGGGGGACGGGTGCGCATCACGGTGCCCGTATCCGTCAGCGCAGTGAACGACGCGCCCTCGGCACCCACCGCGAACGTCAGCCTCACCGAGGACGGGAGCCGCTCGTTCAGCCTTCCGGCCACCGATCTCGATGGAGACGCGATCACCTACAGCGTCGGTACCTCCACGCTCGGCGCGCTGAGCTGCAGTGGGTCCGGCGCCTGTTCCTTCCTCGCCAATCCGAACGCGAATGGCACATCGACCGTGGCCTACACCGCCTCCGACGCGTCGGCCACGACGACAGGCGCGATCGTGATCGTGATCGCGGCGGTCAACGACGCGCCGACCGCGGGCAACCTCACGCTGACGACCGCCGAAGACACTCCCGTGTCGTTCTCGTTGCCCGCGGGTGACGTCGACGGCGACGCGCTCACTGTCACGGCGAGTTCACCGCCCGCGCAGGGCGCGTTGTCGGGCGTCGCGCCGGACCTGACGTACCGCCCCGCGGCCAACGCCAACGGCAGCATCTCGTTCGGTTACAACGTGCGCGACGTGGCCGGCGCTCTGGCCAGCGGTGTGGTCACGATCGTGGTGACACCGGTGGACGACCAGCCGGTCGCCAACTCCACTTCGGTCACGACTCCGGAAGATACGGCGAAGGCCATCGCTATCACCGGCTCGGACGTGGAGGGGCCGGTCACGGTCGCGGTGACTACGCCACCGGCTCACGGCACCTACAGCGGTGGCGTCTACACGCCGTCGCTCAACTACAACGGCCCCGACGCGATCAGCTTCAGCGTCAAGGACAGCGGGAACCAAGTCACGCTGGGCACCGTGTCGATCACGGTTACACCGGTGAACGACCCGCCCGTGGCAAGCGCGGGCAGCGTCACGACGACGAGGACGGTCGCGGTGCCAATCACACTGGTGGCGACCGACATCGACGGTGAACCGCTGACCTTCACGATCCTCACCGGGCCGGGTCACGGCAACCTGAGCGGCACCGCGCCGAACCTCACGTACACACCCACGGGCTTCTTCACCGGCACCGACGCCCTGACCTTCAAGGCCACAGACGCGGCTGGCGCCTCGAGCAGCAAGACGGTGAACATCACGGTGAATCCCGGCGGCGCATTGCCCACGTCGCTCGCCGTGGCACCCGCCACGGTGACGAAGCCGAGCGGTCCGCTGGGTTCGCTGCAGAAGTACTCGTACTCGAACCTCAAGGCCACGCTGACGTCGGTGTCGGGCGGGTTCCCGATCGGGAGCGTGTCGATCAAGTTCACGGTGAACGGCACCACGATCTGCTCGGCGAACACGAACGCTTCGGGCGTCGCAACTTGTTCGGGCCAAGGCCCGCGGCAAGACAGCGCTACCTACACCGCCGCATGGCAGGGCAACACGAGCTACGCCGCTACCACGGGAACGGGGTCGCTCTCATGACCACCCCTCGCCGTCACCGCACCTACCGCACTGGAGTGTTCATGAAGTTCCGTCCCCGCCTTGCCCTCGTCCTCGCCGCATCCTTGGCGGGGGCGGCGGCCGCCGTCACGGTGCCCGTCGCACCCGCGGCCGCGGCCGTCACGACACCGGTGATCCTGAACGACGCCGCACAGAACGGCCCGGACACGCAGTGGGCAGAAACGCAACAATTGCCGAACCAAAGCGGCGTTCGCACCTTCTACGCGACCTTCCTAGTGCAGCAACCCGTGGGCCGAACCATTACCGGCGTCCGGGCCGACGTCGACCAAAACGGCGTGGACAACACCAGCACGATCGCCACGACCACCATCGCTTCGCTGGGCGGCGTGTCACAGACCCTCGCCATCAACGGCGGCGGCCTCGAGACGTCGCGCGTCACGGTGCCGATTCCGGTCGGCAACGGCACTGGCATCGACTGCCCGGCGTTCGGGACGACGCATCGCTCGAGCGACAAGACGGTCTCAATCCGTGTCGTCGACAACACCGGCGTCACGAGCGGCTCGGTGACCTCCACGTTGCGCTTTGTCGGCGGCGGCGAAGGAAACTGCATATCGGTTACCGGCAGCTCGGCAGACTTCCCGCGGCTCACCTCCGCATCGCAGAACCTCACCGAGGTCATCCCGGGCCAGCAGATCACGTACACGTACTCCTGCGACGATGTCGACGGTGATACGCCCATCGTGGGGTCATCAGACGACGAGTGCGCCAGTGCGGACGTTCGCTGGCGCCGCCTGGACGACGGCTCCACCGGCTCGCTCGGCTCCAAGACCGGGACCGACGACAACATCATCAACACCTTTAACGCGTCGTTCCCATCGCAGGGCTACTACGTCGTGGAAGCGCAATTCAAGAACGCCAACGGCACTGCGCCAAATATCGGCGGCACCACGCAGGGTTATTGGCGGCTGGGCAACGCCGTGGTGAATAACGCGGCGTCGTCGCTGTCGGGCTCGATCGACTTCTCCGGCGCGAGCCTCAGCACGCCGCCGTCGGTGAACCCGAATGCCGTAACCAATGCGGTCGCGACAACCGCGGACACCGGCGGCGCGGTGCAAGCCATCGAATGGGACGGCAACGGCGACAGCATCTTCAGCGGTAGCGGGCCCGACACGTCGGCCTACACCGTTCCCACCAAGACCGGGGGCGACATCGTGCACCCGGCGTTGAGCACCGCGCAGCTGCAAAAGGCCATGACCACCTCGACGGCGGGGCTGTTCACAGTGAACGCACGCATCACTGACAACGGCGCGCTCGACGGGGCCGACAGCATCCGTCGTCAACTCACCTTCACAGGCCAGCTGCGTGTCAACGCGATCCCGACCGCCTCGAACGTGTCAGCCACGACGGCGGAGGACAACGCGACGACAATTACCCTCGGCGGCGTCGACACGGACAACCAGCCCGACCCGCTTACCCGCAGCATCGTCGCCAATCCCACGCACGGCACGCTTGATGCCGTATCTGGCAATCAGGTCACCTACACGCCGAACGCGAACTTCAACGGCACCGATACCTTCACGTACAAGGCCAGTGACGGCAACGCGTCAACTGTGGGCGTGCACGCGGACTCGAACATCGCGACCGTCACCGTCACCGTCACGCCCGTGAACGACGTGCCGGTGATTGACCCGCACGCGGCGACCACCAACGAGGACACGTCGGTCACGATCCACGCCACCGGTACCGACGTGGAGAACGACAATCTCGATTACTCAGTGTCCACGGCACCGTCCCACGGAGCGGCGGTCTGCAACTCGGCCGACAACTGCACCTACACACCGGCGCTGGACTTCAACGGCACCGACAGCTTCGTGGTGACGGGCACCGACCAAGGCACCGACGGGCCGGCACAGTCCAGCACCGCCACCTTCACGATCACGGTCAACGCGATCAACGACGCGCCAGTTCCCCTGAGCGAGACCATCAACGTGCCCGAAGACTCGGCCAACTTTCCGATCAACCTGCACGCAACTGACGTCGACAGCGTGGTGCTGACCTTCAACGCACCCGTCGACGACATCGACAACGGTGGCACGCTGTCGTGCCTCGGAGGCGACTCCTGCATCTACTCGCCGGCAGCTGATTTCAACGGCACCGACGCGTTCACCTTCACCGTGACTGACGGCGCCCTTACAAGCACCGGCACCATCACCCTCAACGTCACGGCCGTCAACGACGCGCCGATCGCGACCGACCAAGAGATCACGACGGACGAAGACGTCGCGATCACGACCACCCTCGGCGGCACCGATGTCGACAACGACCCGCTCAGCGTGTTGTCGCTGAGCGACCCGCCGCACGGCACCGCCACGCAAGCGGGCCCAGGGGCGAACGACGCGACCTATCTCGGCGACGCGAACTTCAACGGCATCGACACGTTCGACTTCACGCTCGGCGATGGCGCCCTCACCGACACGGGGCACGTCACCGTCACAGTGAATCCGGTCAACGACGCGCCGGTCATCAATGACCAGACGTTCTCCGCCATCGAGGACACGCCTGGCATTCTCAGCATGAGCGCCAGTGATGTGGACGGCGACCGCCTCACATGGTCGATCGTCAGCGGTCCGTCCAGCGCGTTGCTACTCGGTTCGGGTCCGGACGTGGCCTACGTGCCGCATCACAATGTGAACGGCACCGACACCTACATCGTGAAGGTCACCGACACTGGCGGCCTTTCCGACACAGCGACGATCACGGTGAGCGTCGCGCCGGTCAACGATCAGCCCGAAGCCTTCGCACGCTCGGTCACGACGAACGAAGACAATCCGACGAGCTTCCTGCTCGACGCGTTCGACGTGGACGGCGACGTGCTGACGTACGCGGCGCCGAACATCGGCCCGTTCAACGGTGGCGTCACATGCACCAACAACGCATGCACGTATACGCCGACCGCGGACTTCCACGGCTCGGACCTCATCACGTTCTCGGTCGACGACGGCCACGGCGGCACGGACAGCGCCAGCGTCTCGATCACCGTCAGCTCGGTGAATGACGCGCCGGTCGCGTCGCCGGACTCCGCCACCCTGGCCGAGGACACGACGCAGCCGTTCGCGCTCGCCGCGACCGACATCGACCACGACCTGCTCACGTACACGACGACGGCGCCTTCGCACGGCACCCTCATCGGCATCGCGCCGAATGTGGTCTACGTACCCAACGCGAACTACTTCGGGCCCGACGGCTTCAGCTTCACTGCCGACGACGGCAACGGCAGCCAGTCCAGCGCGAACATCGCGCTGGTGGTCACGTCGGTCAACGACGCCCCGGTAGCAATCGGCGGCACGGTCACGACCAACGAAGACCAGGCCACAACGTTCCAGCTGGGTGGCGTTGACGTCGAAGGCGACGCGCTGACCTACAGCGTCACCAGCCCGGCCAGCGTCGGCATGCTGTCGTGCTCGACCTCCGGCGCGTGCTCCTACACGCCGGCAGCCAACGACAGCGGTACCTACGAGGTTGGCTACGTCGTGTCCGACGGCTCGCTCACAGACAACGGCGTGTTCACGATTCTCGTGGCGCCGGTAAACGACCCGCCGGTGCCCGCGAATTCCACCGTGGCGACCTCGGAGGACACCGCCCTGCCGATCACCCTCGCGGCGACCGACACCGAGGGCGACCCGTTGAACTACGCCATCGCGTCGCCGCCATCGCACGGAACCCTTACGTGCACCACCGACAGCTGCGTGTACACACCGGCGCCGAACTACAACGGCTCGGACTCGTTCGTGTGGCAGGTCGACGACGGCAACACCAGTGCGATCACGGCGACAGTTTCCATCTTGGTCAGCGCCGTGAACGATGCGCCTGAAGCGCTGGACACGTCGACGACGACCGACGAGGAGGCGCCGGTCACCTTCAACTTGCTGGCCACCGACGTCGACGGCGACGCGCTCACCTACGCAATCGATACCACCACCACGCACGGCACCCTTTCGGTGAATCCCACTACTGGCGTTGCCACGTACACGCCGGCCGTGGACTTCAACGGGACCGACACGTTCCTCTTCAAGACCACGGACCCGTCGGGTGCGTTCAGTCTCGGGCACGGCACGATCACGGTCATCGGCTTGCCGTTGATCGTGACCCGCCTGGTGGGTGAGCCCACGACCGCGCAGGTGCTCGTGAAGCTTGGCCAGCCGGTGACGTCAGCCAACGTGGTCGTGCTCAACAACATGAGGGCCACGCTCACCGGTTGGTTCACAAAGCTGCCGGTCGCCGGCCGCACGATCACCTTTACGGTCGACGGCACCTTCGTCTGTTCGGCGGTCACCAACGCGCAAGGCGTCGGGAACTGCGGCAACAGCGTGACGGGAATCGCCACTGTTCTAGGTGGTGGCTACCGGGTCAGCTTCGGTGGGGACGGGGACTACACGGCCACGACCGCCGGCGGGCCGTTCACGATCCAACTCAAAGTGAAGTAACCACTGAACTGGTCGCGCCAGCAGTCGGCAAACGCCCTGCGGCGCGACCAGTTCGGCTAGGGCTGAGTTACGAAGCGCAGCTAAGGCACTTCTTGGCGTAGCGCCCGGGGGTGTTGGGTAGGGGCTGGTTGCCCTGCTGCGCCGTGACGGTGACCGCCCCGGCCCGGCTCGGATCGCCCGCCGGCCATTGTCCCGCCTTGTAACGGCGGCCGCCATCGGCGCGCACGATCATGCCCTGGCCGTTTTTGGAGCGTTCGTCAGGGCCGTTCGCGTTCGCGTCGTACCAGATCTCGGAAAAGTCCTTGATTTCGGTCGGGTACTGCCGGCTGACGAAGACCAATGGGTTGGCGGGCACGCCGCCTTGCGGTGGGATCGAATACATGCCCTGGGCGAAGGTCTGCGCGGTCAGCTTTGGTCCTGCCATTTGGATGCCGCGGAACAGGGTCTGCGGCAACGCTCGATAGACGTTGATCAACACGCCTTCGTCGCCCTTCCTCCCGCCCATCGCGTTGTGGTACTCGATGTAGCCGGGCGAATTCTCGGTGACATCCCACGTGACCCACAGCGGTGAGATGCCGAAGGCGTGGGACCACTGGGATTGGTCGTAGAACCGGGCGATGGTGGTGGTGTCGGACAGGCCGGTGCCCACGACGAACCATTCGGGGAAGTACAGCTGCTTCGAGGCTTCCTTCGTGATGAGGATCGGCTCGATGGGGTCGACCAGCGGCACGAGCGTGGTGCAGCCCGCGTTCTTGAACGATGTCATCATCGCCGTGACGTCGTTCTGGTTGCTGCCCGGGTCGTACAAGTAGGCGATTTCCTTCTTGAACTGAATCCCCCACTTGCCGAACTGCGCGTCGAAGATTCTGCGCATGCGCTCGCCCTCGGGGTCCACTGTCGTGCCTTGACCGTTCAGGTACATCAGGCAGAACACGCGTTGCTTGTTCTTCTGATCGGGCCCGGCGAATGACGCGAGCTTGCCCTTCAGCTTCTTCCCCGCGTATTCGGCGCTGTTGATCGCGTACTCGTCGATCGTCGGCAGCGAACTGAAGATGTTCGCGGGCAACTCGTTGTAGAACGCGCTTGAAAGTGACGTGGTGCAAAGGCATACAACGCCGCGCTGCGCGAGCTCGCGGCCCAGCACCGTCGGCATGGGTGCGAGCGCGTTGCCGGTGAACGCGGCGAACGCGTGGAGCTCGTCGGCGATCTTTACGGCATCGGCTTTCATCGCTGAGTCGTCGGTCGACGGCCCGCTCGCTTGGAGCTGCACGATCTTCACTTCGCGGCCATACGTTTGGTAGTACGCGTTGCTGTATTTGAACAACGCCTTGTACGCGCGGTCGACCGTGGACGGATCGTCGTTCAGCGCGGCGGCCGTTAGTGCCTGTCGCGTCGCGGGGTCTTCCTGGCCGAGCCAGCTGACAATCGTGACGGAGTTCGCGGTTACGCCACGCGAAGTCGCTCCGCCGTTATCTGTACCTGTCCATTCCACGCACGGTGGCATGTAAGGACTGACGCCGATCTGCTGGCCTTTGGCGTTGCAGTCCTTGCCCTTGCCGAAGGTGACGGAGCTGGAGCCCGAGACGGAAGACGGCCCCGCTCCGGTGGGCGTATTCGAGCCGGTCGACCCGAGGTTGGAACCGTTTGTCCCGCCGGGCACGGTGACGTTGGCGCCGGACGCTCCGGGATCCAGCGCGAAGTTTCCGTCGCCACCGTCGCCGCCCGTGAGGGTTGTCGCGTTGGTGTTGCCCGACTGTGCGCCGGTGTTGAGCGCCGACGACGGCTTGTTGCCGGGCAGCAGGGCCACGACCAGTGCGAAGACCACAATGATCGAGACCGTGAGGCCATAACGGTCGAAGAACTCTTTGAGTGTCACTTTCCCCCCTGCCAGCGCGCCGCGAAAGCGGCGTGAGAAATGGCAGAGTAGCCGTCGCACTTCGGGCGCACACCGCGTCACGAAGCGGGTGGGGGATTGATGAATTCGGACGAACGACGATTTGCGGGCATTGCCGCTATCAGCGCGTTGGGGATGTTCCTGATGCTTTTCGTCCTTTGGCCCGCACCGCTTTCGATCATGTTCCTCGGCGTGGTCACGGGTTCCATCTCGGCATTGACCGCGATGGGCATCGTGCTCATCTACCGCGCCAATCGAATCGTCAACTTCGCGCAGGCCTCACTTGGCGCGATCGCGGCCGTGCTCGCGGCCTCCCTCATCGCGGGGCCCCACTGGAGTTTCTGGATCGCGGCTCCGGTGGGGTTGCTGGCAGCCATCGTCCTCGGTGCGGTCGTAGAGACCGCATTCGTGCGCCGCTTCGTGCGCGCACCGCGGCTGGTGCTGACCGTGGCGACGATTGGTATCGGTCAACTCTGCGACGGGCTCGCGCTGTACACGCCGACGCTGTTTCACCTCGACCAGATCCCGCAACCCACGCCGATCAAGTTCACCTTCTCGTGGTATCCGGTCATCTTTAACGGCGGACACCTGCTGGTGGTGATCGTCGTGCCCATCGTCGCGATTGGGCTATCGGTGTTCTTCCGCCGCTCACGTTTCGGCATCGCCATGCGGGCGGCATCCGAATCCACTGACCGCGCCGCGTTGCTCGGCATCCCGGTCCAACGCATCAACACGATGGTGTGGGTGATCGCGGCCGGTCTCGCCGGTGTCGCGACATTGCTGCGCCTCCCGATTCAAGGCGTCGCGATCGGCTCGGTGAGCGGTCCCGACATCCTGCTACGGGCGCTGGCCGCCGCAGTGATTGCGCGCATGGAGAAGCTGCCCGTCGCGTTCGGCGCGTCCATCCTGATCGGCGTGGTGCAACAGGCCGTCCTGTTCGAGACGGGAAAGCCGTACGCGGCAGACGGTGTGGTGCTCGCAATCATCCTCGTCGCGTTGCTGGTGCAAAAAGGAGGCGTGGTCGAACGGGCACGCCTCACTGGCGTATCGGCGTGGGCTGCGCAGCGCGAAGTGCGGCCGATCCCGCGCGAACTGCGCGGGCTGCCCGAAATCAAATACGGGATTCAGGCGCTTGCCGGACTCGGCATCGCAGCCCTCGTGTTCATCCCGTTGGGCTGGAACCCGAGCAAAGTAAACCTGTTCACCGGCGGTGTGATCGTGGCGATGATCTTCCTGTCGCTTCTGGTCCTGACGGGCTTCGCAGGGCAGATTTCCCTGGGCCAGCTGGCGATCGTCTCGTTCAGTAGCGCGGTCGCGGGGTCTATGAGCCAAAACGGCAACGAGTTCTTCACCACGCTTGTCGTCGGCGGCCTCGTCGGTGCGTTCGTTGCGCTCGTGATCGGCTTACCGGCGCTGCGCCTGCCCGGGCCGTTCTTCGCGGTGACGTCGCTCGCGTTCGCCGTGGCCACCGGCACGCTGTTTCTCAATCCGGAGTACGTGCCGTGGCTACGGCCAGAAGACAACGTGCGCATCCTGCGTCCGCTGATCTTCAACAAATTCAACCTTGAGTCCGACTGGGCGTTCTATTACTTCGTGCTGGTGGTGTTCGCGTTGTGCGTGGCCGCGGCGTCGCGCGTGCGCACGTCGCGAACCGGCCGTGCCGTGATCGCCAATCGCGACAACACGCGCGCGGCGCAGAGTTACGGGATCAACGCGCGGTTCGCGCAGCTCAACGCCTTCGGGATCTCCGGCTTGATCGCCGGGCTGGCCGGCGCGCTCGAGGTGTACTACCTGCACGGCCTCAACGGGTCCTTCCTTCAAGCAGATGCCGGCATCCTGCTGTTCGCGATCGCGATCGTCGGCGGCCTCGGCTCGGTGCCCGGGGCGCTCCTCGGTGCCGGTTATCTCACCTTCCTCAACAATTCGCCTTTCACCGCGTCGCCGCTTTCACGGCTCTTCGCGTCGGGCGTGGGCGTGCTGTTCATCCTGTTGATCTTGCCCAGCGGGCTGGGTGGCCTGTTCTACGACGCGCGTGACGCGATCCTGCGCGTGTTCGCCCGCCGCCGCAACATCGTGGTGCCCAGCCTGCTCGCCGACATGCGCGTCGATGAGAACGGCCAGGCGATCGACGTGAGCGAACGGGTGCCGTTCGGCGAGCGCGTTCGCACCGCCGCGCTCGCGCCGGTGCGCGCGAGCGCGGCGCGGGTCGAAAGAGTGCGGCACCGGTTCGCGCCCGGCGACGAGGCCACCCTCGTCATGGGCAACGCGAACAACCTCTTGGAGGTGCACGACCTCGAGTTGTCCTACGGCAAGACGCAAGTGCTGTTTGGCGTGAACTGTCACGTAGTGCGCAACGAGATCGTGGCGCTGCTCGGCACGAACGGTGCCGGAAAATCGACGTTGCTAGCCGCCATCGCCGGACTGACCAAGCCCAGCAAGGGGTCAGTTATCTTCGACGGCGCGGACATAACCGGCAACACCCCGGGTGAGACGGTGCGCGCCGGCGTGGTGTTCATGCCGGGCGGCAAGGGCGTGTTCCCAACCTTGACCGTCGGGGAGAACCTCGAATTGGCCGGGTGGCTAATGAGCAAAGAGCCCGAGGAGCTGGCCCGGGTCACCGAGGAGGTGCTCGGGTTCTTCCCGGTGCTGCGGGAGCGTTGGGACCAGAAGGCCGGCAACCTCTCCGGTGGCGAGCAGCAGATGCTGACGTTGAGCCAGGCGTTCATTCTGCGGCCGCGCTTGCTCATGATCGACGAGTTGAGTCTCGGCCTGGCCCCGGTGATCGTCGAGCAGCTGCTCGGCATCGTTCGTTCGATCCACGAAAACGGCACCACGGTGGTGCTGGTCGAACAGTCGGTGAACGTGGCCATCTCGTTGGCGCATCGCGCGATCTTCCTTGAGAAGGGCGAGGTTCGCTTCGACGGTCCTACTGCCGAGTTGCTCGAGCGCCCAGACGTTCTACGTGCGGTCTTCCTCGAGGGCACGAACAAGAAGGTCGCGGCGGGCATCGCTAAGGGTCACCAGCATTTCGAGGCTGAGTGTCCGCACTGCCATCGTGAGAACGCGGTAGCGCTCGACGTCTCTGAGATCGCCGTGAACTTCGGAGGTGTCCGAGCCGTCGACGACGTGTCGCTCGATGTCCGTCAGGGTCAGATCATCGGGATCATCGGCCCGAACGGTGCGGGCAAGACAACGGTGCTCGACCTCATAAGTGGCTTCGTGGTGCCCACGCAAGGACGGGTCATGCTGGGCGACGAAGACGTGACGAACCTTTCGCCCGATGCGCGCAGCCGGCTCGGCCTTGGTCGCTCCTTCCAGGACGCGCGTCTGTTCTCCGCGATGACGGTGCGCCAGACCATCGCGACGGCATTGGAACGACACGTCAAGGTGCGTGACCCCATCGCGGCGGTGTTGCTCTCGCCGGCCGTCGGCCTCAGCGAAAAGCTGGTCGCGGCAGAGGCGGAGGAGCTGATCGAACTGATGAACCTCAAGGCCTATGCGGACAAGTTCGTCGGCGAACTGTCAACCGGTACCCGTCGCATCGTGGATCTTGCCTGCACGCTGGCGCATAAGCCTTCGGTGTTGCTGCTGGACGAACCATCGTCGGGTATCGCGCAGCGCGAGACCGAGGCCCTCGGCCCAGTGTTGCTCGACATTCGCGACAAGACCGGCGCCGCGCTCATCGTGATCGAGCACGACATGCCGTTGATCTGCGGCATCAGCGACGAACTCATCGCGCTCGAGCTTGGCTCGGTGATCGCCCGCGGCAAGCCCGACGAGGTGATCGGGAACCAACGCGTGATTGAGGGCTACCTCGGCGCCACCGAAGAGGTGATCTTCCGATCCGGCAAGGACGGCGCGGCGGAAGTCGCGTCCAACGCCGGCGACCCGTCGCCCGAAGGCCAAGGCGCTCCGATGATGCAGCGGGCCATGCTCCGGGTTGTCGTTGTGGCCGGTGTATTCGCGTTGGTGCTCGGCACTCCGCACCCCGCCGGCGCCACACCGGCGGCCGCGTCGATTCCCGCAGTGGGGTGGTGGTCCAACCGTCCCGGTGCGCAGCCCACGACGGCTGGTGGTGGGTTCGAGGTGGCGCTCGACAACAACGGCGAACGCCAAAGCGTCGCCGCGTTTGTGGCGAACGTGGACCAACTCCACATGACCAATCTGCGGCTGACGTTGACCGAGACGGCCTCGGTCGGTGGCGCGTTCAATCATCTGCGCGTCTGCCGCGCCGCCCCCGGGTGGGTCCCGGTGAATCCGGGCGACCTGGCGGCCGCCCCCAAGATGGATTGTTCGGTTGCGGTCGAGCTCACGCACGTCGACTCGACCTGGCAGGGCAGCCTGCTCAAGTTCTTACCCAACGGCGGCACGGCCTCACTCGGCGTCGTCGGTGTACGGGACAAGGACAGCCTGTTGAATTTCCTCGTCGAGATTTCCGGCGTGTCCATCGTGGGCAACGGCACTCTGGATACCAGTGACTCGTCGGGCTCCACTGACACCACCTCGCCGACCGTCGACAACGACTTCACGCCGCCTCCCTTCAGCGACTTCACGAGCCCGCCCATTGACGCGTTCGACACCCCTGTGACGGTGTCGGTCGGCTCGACGTCGTCGACGACCACGCCCACCGCGGGGGACACGGGGTCCAACCGGGCGGCGGGGCCCCTTCACCGCGATGGACCGAACCGGCCGTGGCTTCGGCTGCTGTACCTGACGCCCTTGTCGGCCGCGCTGGGCGTTGGGTTGGTGTTCGCTCGTCGGTTCCTGTCAACTCGCGGTCTGGGCGGGTTCTAACGCCGGGGACCTAAACTCGCCGCGGTGGCTGGGATGAGGCTCACAATTACGGCGATTGTCGTCGCCGGCTTAGCGCTGGCTGGATGCGCGTTCGTGGCCGAAAACGCCCGAGTTGCGTCGGTCGTGGTGCAGCCGCCCGCGGTGCTCCATCGGATCGGCCGGTCCGTGCAGTTCAAGCCACCCGCGGCTGCCGAACCAGACCCGCCCGATTTCAACGTCCGAGCGGCGAAACGCGTCGTGGGTGGCGCGGGCGGCGCCAACACGGGCGCGGCGCCCGAAGCGTCTCCGTGGGACCGTTTCGAGGGCGAATTGGTCGGCTCCACCCATGAGGTCGCGCGCGTCGCGGGCGCGGACGTTGCGGTGTCGCCTCACCCCGAGGATGCTCCAGCGATCACGCTGAGCAACACGTCGCCGCTGGGTGCGCCCCGCGTGTTCCTCGTGGTCTACGACGCGGGGGACTGGCTACAGGTGCTGCTGCCGTTGCGTCCGAACAACAGCGTCGGATGGATTCGCCGCAGCGATGTCGAGATCACGACCTCCTCGTATCGCGTCGTGATCGAGCGGGCCTCCCATCGCATTCACGTCTTCGACGGCGACGAACTGGTCGTCGATGACGCAGTTGCCGTCGGCCGGGCGGCCACTCCCACCCCGGCTGGACAGTTCTTCACTATCGAGTTGCTGCAGCCGGCCAACGCCAACGGCGCGTACGGTCCATACGCGTTCACGCTGTCGGCGTACTCCAACGTGTTTCAGACGTTCGGGTCCGGTGATGGTGCCGTCGGACTGCACGGCACCAACGAACAGAGCTCCATCGGCCGCGACGCCAGCCACGGTTGCGTCCGTCTTCGCAACGACACGGTGCGCGCGCTTGCGACATTCCTGCCGCTCGGCACGCCGGTCTTTATTCGCTAGTCCCGCGGGCTGGATTCGCCGACGGGAGCGAGCTCCACGTCAATCGATTGTTCGCCGACAGCGAGGTTGAGCTGCTCGACTGAGCCTGCACGAATGAGATCGTCCGTAACGGTTCGCAGCGCCGCGATGGTGGCGTCGTCGTCGGTGACGTCGACCCGCGCAACGATGGCGCGCATACCCACCTTGGCCTCGGTTTTGGCCCGTCTGATCTGGCCGAGCACACGTGCACCGACTCGCACCGTGACGTCGTCGTCGCTGGCAAGAGGGGCCAGTTCATCGACCGTCGGCCATGCGCTGCGGTGGATCGAGCCCTCCGCGAACCACGACCAGACCTCTTCGGTGACGTAGGCGAGGAAGGGCGCGAACAGCCGCAGCTGCACGCCCAAGGCCACCCGTAGCGTCCGGCGCGCGCTGGCGGTTGCTTCGGCCGAGATGCCGTCCTCCTCGCCATAGGCGCGCGTCTTCACGAGCTCGAGATAGTCGTCGCAGAAGGACCAGAAGAACGACTCGGCGGCGTCGCGGGCTTTGGTGTAGTCGTAGTCCTCAAATCCGCGCGTCGCTTCGGCCACCGCGGTGCGAAGCGACGCGAGCAGCGCCCGGTCGACGGGTTCGGTGATCGGGGCGTCGTCGTCGACCTCTCCGAAGCTCAGCGCGAACCGCGATGCGTTCAGCACCTTCATCGCGAGGCGGCGACCGATCTTGAACTGGTTCGGGTCGAGTTGGCCATCGCGTCCAGGGCGCGATCCCGCGGCCCAATACCGGATGGCGTCAGCGCCGTGCTGCTCCATGAGCAGGAAAGGATTCGTCTTGTCGTTGCTCTTCGACTTCGACATCTTCTTGCGGTCTTCGTCCTCAACGAAGCCGGAGATCGCCGCGTTGGTGAATGGCAGCGTTTGGAACTCGAGTTCGGCGCGCACGATTGTGTAGAAGAGCCAGGTGCGGATGATGTCGTGCGCTTGAGGGCGCAGGTCCATCGGAAACACTCGCCCGAACAAGTCGTCGTCGCGCTGCCAACCGGACACGAACTCGGGGCTCATAGACGACGTCGCCCAGGTGTCCATCACGTCCGGATCGCCGATGAACCCGCCGGGTTGGTTTCGCTGCGCTTCGGTAAAACCGGGCGGTGTGTCGGTAGACGGGTCGACTGGTAGCGATTCGACGTCGGGCCTAATCGGCGCGTTCCAATCGGGCTCGCCGTCGGCACCGACCGGATACCAAATCGGGAACGGCACGCCAAAGAAGCGCTGCCGCGTGATGTTCCAATCGCCGTGCAGCCCTTCGATCCAATTCTCAAGGCGCACTTGCATGAAGGGCGGGTGATAGCTGAGCTCGCGCGCCCGCTTCAGTAGCACCTCCTTGTCAGGGAACTTGATGAACCACTGCCGCGTCGTGACGATCTCGAGCGGACGGTTGCCGTTCTCCCAGAACTTCACGGCATGGGTGATCGGCTTCGGTTCGCCGACGAGGTCGCCCGACTCGGTGAGCATCTCGACGATCCGCTTCTGCGCCTGCTTGGCGTTCTTGCCGGCGAGTTCGTCGTAGTTGGCTTGCGCCGCGCGGTCGTCCCACTCGATCGGCACCAGTCGCCCGTCGCGGCCCATCACGCTGCGCACGGGCAGGTTCAACTCGCGCCACCAGATCACGTCGGTCTGGTCGCCGAACGTGCAGATCATCGCGATGCCGGTGCCCTTTTCCGGATCGGCGAGGGGGTGGGGAAGGATCGGAACTTCGACATCGAACAGTGGGCTGCGTACGGTGGTGCCGAAGCGCGGCTTGAACCGTTCGTCGTCGGGGTGGGCGACGAGCGCGACGCACGCCGGGATCAACTCGGGTCGCGTCGTGTCGATCTCAATGTCGCTGAACTTGATGCGGTGATAAGCGCCGGCCATCTCACGGTCCTCGAGGTCCGCCTGCGCGAGCGACGTTTTGAAGTCGACGTCCCACAGCGTCGGCGCTTCGAGGCGGAACGCGTCGCCGCGTTCCATAAGGCGGAGGAAAGCGATCTGCGACACGCGGGTGACGTCAGGCGAGATCGTGCGATACAGGTAGTTCCAATCCACCGACAGGCCGACGGTGCTCCACAGCCGCAGGTACTCCTCTTCGAGTTCCTCGGTGAGCCGCGAACACAACTCGACGAAGTTCGGCCGGGAGATGGGGATCGGGTTCTTCGGCGCCTTGTCCGGCGGCTCGAAGCTGGGGTCATAGGGGAGCGACGGGTCACAGATGACGCCGTAGTTGATTTGGGTGCGGCGCTCGATGTTGAGGCCGTTGTCATCCCAGCCCATCGGATAGAAGACTTCCGCTCCGCTCATCCGCTTGTAGCGCGCCATGAGGTCGGTGTGGGTGTAACTCGACACACTGCCGATATGGAGGTGGCCGCTCACCGTCGGCGGCGGCGTGTCGATCGAATAGATCTGCTCGCGGGTCTTGGTGCGATCAAACGCGTACGTCTGATCGTCGTTCCAGCGCTGGCGCCACTTGTCTTCGAGGCCTTCGAGGGCCGGTTTATCCGGGACTGCTGTCGACATGGTGGGCAGTACCGTACCTGCGTGCTCCGCTTACACGACACTGCAACGGGAGAGGTACGAGAGCTTTCCCTTCGCGAGCCCGGCAAGGTGTCGATGTATGTCTGTGGCCCGACGGTCTACGACGTACCGCACATTGGCCACGGTCGGTTCAGTCTGATTTGGGACGTCATACGTCGGTATCTCGAGTGGAGTGGCTACGACGTTCACTACGTCTCCAACATCACCGACATCGAAGACAAAATCATCCGTCGGTCGATCGAGACCGGTGTTGCCACCGACGAGATCGTTCGCACCTACGAGAAGGCGTGGTGGGAGGCGATGGACCGTCTCAACGTTCGCCACCCTGACCAGGAACCCCACGCCACTGCCTACGTCCCGAAGATGGTCGACTACATCGCTGGACTCGTGGACGCACGCAAGGCGTACGAGACCTCGGACGGCGTGTACTTCGACACCGCGGAACTCGAAGGGTACGGACTGCTCGCGCGACAGCCGCTCGAATCGTTGAGGACCGGCGCCGGCGACCGCACCGTCATCGGCGAGGACGAAAAGAAGTCGCCACTCGACTTTGTGCTTTGGAAGAAGGCCAAGCCGGGCGAGCCGAACTGGCCGTCGCCGTGGGGTGCGGGACGTCCGGGGTGGCACATCGAGTGCACGGTCATGTCGCTTGACCTGCTCGGGGACGGGTTCGACCTGCACGGTGGAGGTAACGATCTCGCGTTCCCGCATCATGAGAATGAGCGCGCGCAGGCGCTCGGCGCGGGCCACCCGTTCGCGCGGCACTGGGTGCACAGCGGCATGGTCACCGACGCCGGTGGCGAAAAAATGAGCAAGTCGGTTGGCAACTTCGTGAATCTCACGGACTTGTTGGAGCAAGTGGACGGGCGCGCCTACCGCTTGCTGGTCCTCCAATCGCACTACCGCGGACCTATGCGGGTGACCGACGCCACGATCGAACGCGCGGTGAACACCTTGAGCGGACTCGATGCGTTTGGTCGCAGGTTCGCTGGAGTAAGTCCCTCCAAAGCCTTACCCGAAGCCGTCGGCAAATTCGTCGACTTCATGGACGATGATTTCAACACGCCGCCCGCGATGGCACTGATCTTCGACTTGGTACGGGAGGCCAACAAGGCAGCCGACGCCGCCAACCGCCTCGTCGACGGTCACGCCCACGCGGCCACAGCGCTTGAGCTACTGGGCGTGCTCGGTCTGTCCCTGAAAAACGAGACCGGTGACGTCGACGATGCAACGGCCAACCTGATCGCCGCTCGCAACGCGGCGCGGGCCGCCAAAGACTGGTCCGAGGCGGATCGGATCCGCGACGAGCTCGCTTCCATGGGCTGGACGGTCGAAGACGGTGCGACCGGAACCACTGTTCACAGGTAGGAAACGCGTCACAGTTCCCTTGTTTGAGCCAAGCGAGTAGCGTTTGGGCCAGGTCGATACAGATGTTGGCCTTGATACATAACACCGCAGTTGCAAGGGAGAACGCCCGTGCCTACAGGCACCGTTAAATGGTTCAACAGTGAGAAGGGCTACGGGTTCATCACCCAGTCCGACGGTTCGCCCGATGTCTTCGTGCACTTCGAGCGCGATTCAGATGGACGGCTACCGCAACCTGACCGAAGGTCAGGGCGTGGAATTTGATGTCCAGCAAGGCGACAAGGGGCTGCAAGCGGCCAACGTCCGTCCCACCTAAGGGACAAACCACCAGTCGTTTCGATCGAGCGGTCGCCTTCGGGCGGCCGCTCTTTCGCGTAACGGGCTAGCTGCCGCCCAGGAGTGAGCCCACAAGACGGACGATCACGGGGCCTTCGCCGGTCGGCGTCGGGCATTCGCCCAGGGCCAGCACCGTGAGGTCGACCGTGGTGCAGCTGTTGTCGCCGGCGCCGACCGAGATCTGGGCGACGCCGGGAATCGCCACGTCCAGCTGCGCCAGCGGTACCGCGGGCGTTGGAGTGGGGGACGGCGAACCCGGTGTGGGCTGGGCGACCGGTGGCGCGACCGGGCCGATGAGTGCTCCGCTGTCGGTCGTGCCGGGCCGCGAGGTCGTCTTGGTGCCGCGTTGGGTCGAACGGGACGATGACGCGTCCAGATCGCTGCCCGATACCACTGCGTCGGGGGCGGTGACGTGGGGTTGCAGCACCCGCGGCGTGACGTCACCGATCGATTGATTCGAGGCATCGGCCCACCGCAAACCGAGCCCGATGGCGTCCAGCGCGACCAGGGCGACGGTCAGCGCGATGAGTGGCGTGCGGGCGCGCGTCTTCCAAGGAATGACCTTGGGAGCGGGCGCTGCGAGGGTTGCCACGGGAATCAAGGGTACCCACCTGTCAACGTTCGCCAACATCGGGGCCGCTATGTTACCGTTCGGTAACCAAGGTTTCTCCGTGCGTTTGTCGCACTTGTCCCGACTTCGTGAGGTATCGCTATGGCCGATTTTTCGCTCGCACTCTCTGAGGATCAGCTCCAGATCCAGAAATGGGTGCATGACTTCGCCGAGAACGTCGTGCGTCCCGCGGGCCACGAATGGGACGAGCGGGAAGAGACCCCGTGGCCCATCATCGAGGAGGCGGCCAAGATCGGCCTGTACTCGTTCGATTTCTTCGCGAACGCGATGATGAACGACAACACCGGGCTCACGTTGCCGATCGCGCTCGAGGAATTGTTCTGGGGCGACGCCGGTATCGGCCTGTCGATCTTCGGATCGGGCCTCGCGGCGGCGGGCATCGCGTCGAGCGGCACGCCGGAACAGACGCTCGAGTGGGTCCCGCAGTGCTTCGGTACGCCGGACGAGATTCTGCTGGGCGCCTATTGCGTGAGCGAGCCCGACGCCGGGTCTGACGTGTCGTCGCTCAAGACGCGCGCGGTCTACGACGAGGCCACCGACGAGTGGGTGCTCAACGGCACCAAGGCGTGGATCACGAACGGCGGCATCGCGGCGCTGCACGTCGTCGTCGCCGCCGTCGAGCCGGGTCTGGGTTCACGCGGTCAAGCCAGCTTCGTGATCCCGCCGGGCACCAAGGGCCTGACCCAGGGCGCGAAGTACAAGAAGCACGGGATCCGCGCCTCGCACACGGCCGAGGTGATCCTCGACGACGTCCGCATTCCGGGCAACTGTTTGCTCGGCGGCAAGGCCAAGCTCGACGAGAAGATCGCGCGCGCCAAGGAAAAGCAGCACACGGGCGCGGTGCAGCCGGCGATGGCGACGTTTGAAGCGACGCGTCCGTCCGTCGGGGCGATGGCCATCGGCATCGCGCGTGCCGCCTACGAGTACTCGCTGCAGTACGCGAAGGAACGCGTGGCGTTCGGCAAGCCGATCATCATGAATCAAGGCATCGCCTTCATCCTCGCCGACATGGCGATGGAGATCGACGCCGCCCGCCTGCTCGTGCATCGGGCCGCGTGGCTCGCCCGCAACGGCGGCTACAAGAACGCCGAAGGCTCGATGAGCAAGCTCAAGGCGGGGCGCGTCGCGGTGTGGTCAACCGAGCGCGCAATCCAGATCCTCGGCGGCTACGGCTACACGCGTGAGTACCCGGTCGAGCGCTGGCATCGCGACGCCAAGATCTTCGACATCTTCGAAGGCGCCGAGCAGATCCAGCAGCTGGTCATCTCCCGCGCGATCAGCGGTCTACGCATCGAGTAAGTCGTCGCGTGGGGATCGGCGCGACCCCCACGTCATCCACGCGGTGCGTCCGGCCGCGTCGAAACCGAACCGGGTGCGCTGTTGCACGCCGGCGTCGATTGTCACGGCGTGTTCAGCATCTACGAACGCGAGCGTGACCGCGGGCGGTGGCGGAGGCTTCCACCCGTCGACGTCGTCTCGTTCCGACGGCGTCACTCGCAGCGTGTTCGGCGCGTCGCCCCGCGTGAGCGTGAGCCACGCGTACGGGTATCGGTAGCGACCGACGAAGCGGTCGGCGTCGACCACCACAGCCGGGTCGGATTCAGCGTCGCGCTCTTCGACTTCCGCGAAGCGCCTGAGAGCCCACCGTCGTACCGCCTGGTTCACGGCGCCGCCGTTCGTGGCATGGGTGAGGCTCACGACGGCCACGCGTCGATCGGGCACGATCGCGAGCACGCTGGTGTAACCCGGGTTGAGCCCGCCGTGGTCAATCACGGTCGTGTCGTTGGTGCGGGTGATGGACCAGTCGAGGCCGAACCGGGTCCAGCGGTCGAGCGTCGCAACGGGGCGTTGCATTCGGTCGATGCCGTCCTGGTCGAGGGCCTCGGTCGGATCGAGTTGGGCGCGTGCCCACGTGAGCAGGCCGTCGACCGATGTGATGAGACCGCCGGCGGGCCGGTCGATCGCATTGAGCTGCCAGGGCCCGCGCAGCACGCCCACGCGATCGCCGACAACGAAATGCGGCGTCGCGACCCGCCGGGTGATTACCTGGTCGGCAGAGAAATAGCCACGTATGTCGAGCGGCTTCAGAACCTGATCGCGGATGAAGTGCTCGAAGGAGTCGCCCGAGACGCGGGCGATGAGTTCGCCGGCAATGCAGAACGCCGCGTTGTTATAGGAGACGCCTTCGCCAGGTTCGTGAAGCCGCGCCGCGTCGGTCAGTTGTTCCAGGCGTTCCGGCAGCCGGCCGACGAGCATGTGGTCGCCGTCGAAGCCGGACTGGTGACTCAGAAGGTGCTCGAGCGTGATCGCGTCAGCGTCGAGGCCGGTGCGTGTGGCGAGATCAGGCAGGTGGCGCGCCACTGGATCCTCAAGCGCGACGCGTCCATCACGTACGAGTCGCATCACCGCCGCGGCCACGAACGTCTTGGTGATCGAGGCAATCTGGAACAACGTGTCGGGGGTGACGGGGAGCGGGTTCTCGACGCTGGTCACACCGACGCAGGCGGTGTGGGTTTCGCCGTCGACGAGCACGCCCGCCGCGGCGCCCGGCACGCCGTGTGCGCTTACCGCCTCCGTGAGAACCGACCGCAGCTCGTCCGCGATCCCCGAGATTGGCATGGCGGCATCTTCTCAGCGCGTCGCGCCCGAGCGCTCGATGGCGTCGCGGTTGGCACCGAGATACGCGTCGACGACGAGCGGGTCGTGACGAACGACTTCAGGCGGCCCATCGGCAATCACGCGGCCGGCGTCCATCGCGATGATGCGGTTCGCCAGGCCCATGATCAGAGGGATGTCGTGTTCGATGATGAGCAGCGTCATGTCGAGTTGGCGCTTGAGGTCGTCGAGCAGCACGCCGAGCGCCTCAGTTTCGCGTTGGGCAATTCCTGAGGAGGGCTCGTCCAGCAACAGCAGCCGCGGCTGCAGCGCGACGAGGCACGCCAGTTCGGTGATGCGGCGCGTGCCGGTGGACAGCTCCTGAATCTGTTTGTCCCGGTAGTCGTCGAGACCCATGAACCCGACGAGGTCGCGTGCGTGCGCGCGCTTCAGCTTCTCGGTGCCGGGCAGGCCCAGGGCGGAGCCGACGAAGCTGGTCGGCGCGACCCGTTCGAGTGCGAGCATCACCGTGTCGGTGACCGTCATGGTGGGAAACAGCGCGGCGTCCTGGAACGAGCGGATGAGCCCGAGCCGGGCACGGGCTTCGGGGCCGAAGCTGCTCACGTCGTCGCCGTCGAAGTACACGCCTCCGCCGTCGGGACGGGTGAACCCGCCGATGAGTTCGAATGTGGTGGTCTTGCCTGCGCCGTTGGGCCCGATGAGGCCGACGGTTTCGCCGGCGACGACGTTGAAGTCCACATAGTCGACGGCCATCACGCCACCGAAGCGTTTGCGCAACGCCCTCGCCTCGAGCAACGGCGATCCGTCGAGCGGCGGGCGCCGGCGCGGCGCGCTGAGCCGTGCGGGGACCGAGAGCGCGGGCTTCGGACCAGCCGCGGTTTCATCAATCGGCGCGGCCCGGTCGACTGCCCGCATGCGCCGGGCGATCCCGAACACCACGTAGTCGCGCAAGGGTTGGAACAGCTGAGCCAGGCCGCCCGGTAAATACAGGATCAGCAGCAGGCCGCCGAGGCGCGTGGCCGCGAGTCCGGCAGAGTCGAGCGGCACAAACGCAGGGAAGCCGATGTAATAGACGACGCCGATGATGGGACCCGCGAGGGTGCCGAGCCCGCCGAGAACGGTCATGACAACGACGTCGACGCTGCCGGATGTCGGGAACGACGACGTTCCGATGCGAGACAACACGTGGCCGAAGGCGGCACCGCCGACGCCGGCAATAAATCCCGCCAGGAGAAAGCCTTCGAGCTTCACAAGGCTGGCGCGCACGGTGAACGCGCGCGCGTTGTCCTCGTTGTCGCGCACGGCGATCAGTAAGCGCCCGAACCCCGTCCGCCGAATGTTCGAGGCCAGCAGCACCATGAGCGCGGTGACCACCAGCGCGAACACGTAGTACTGCTTGCCGCTCAAGAGAGCGGTGTCTCCGATGATGGGCCGTCCCGGGTCCACGCCGTCGCCGAGCGCCCACGGTTGATGCAGGAGCCACGCGGGGACGACGAGCGCGACCCCAAGGGTCGTTACCGCCAACATCAATCCGCGCACGCGCAACGCCGGTAGACCGATGAGCACCGACGCCGCCGCGGCGCCGAGGCCGGCATAGAGGAACGCCAACGGGAAGTTTCCCGAGCGAACCGACACGTGATACGAGATAGTGGCGCCGATGGCCGCGAGCGCGAACTGGCCGAGGCTGAGCTGGCCACCGAGGCCGGTAATCACGCCGACCGACAGGCCGACGATGACGAATCCGAGAATCCCGACGAGCGTGATCGCGGCGCTGTTGGTGATCACGAGCGTCAGGGCGGCCGCGATCAACGCGACGACCACGCCGACGATGCGCCCGAGGTTTCGCACCGGCCACAGGCGCGCCACGTTTGCGGGCAGCGGCCGCCACGGCTGCACGGCCGCCCAACTGCCCTTCTCCTCGTCGCGGCCGCGGGTGCCGCGTTGCACGAGCAGCGCGCCGAGAATCACCACGAACAGCGCGACCTCGACGAGGCCCGACCGCGGGTAGTTCCACAGGATCGCCTGCTCGACCACGCCGAGGCCGACGCCGGCAACGAGGGCGACGGGCAGGCTGATCATGCCGCCGACGACCGCAGCCGCCAGTGCCCGCAACAACAGTCCGGGCCCAAAACCTTCGCCCGAGCTGAGCCCCCGGGTAGGCGCAACCAGAATCGCGGTGAGCGCGGACAGCGCGCCGGCAAGCCCCCACGCCAACGACGACATGCGGCCGGCGAAGATGCCCGACATCCGTGCGACGTCGGGGTTCGACGCGGAGACGCGCATCGCGATGCCAAGCCGGCTGCGACGCAGGAACAGCACCAGCGCGGCCACCACCAGCGGTGCCAGGAAGAGCATTCCGGAATACGCCCGCGTGATTCGCAGTGCACCGATCGTGAATTCAGGCATTCCGGGGGGCGACGGAAAGTTGACACCGCCCCGGTTGTCCCCGTTGATCGCGGCGCCGAACAACACGAGGAACTGCCCGACGCCAAGCGTGGCGACGATGCTCATGATGCGCGGCGCGTTCCGGAGTCGGCGCACCACGGCCACCTCGGCGCCTGCCCCGACCAGACCCGCGAGTGCCGAGCGCGAGCGGCAACGCGATCCAGTACGGGATATGCCAACGCGTCGCCGCGACACCCATGAAGGCCGCGCCGAAGGCACCGATCTCACCGTGCGCGAAGTTGATGAGCCGGTTCGACCGGTAGATCAGTACGAGGCCGACCGCGAGGAGGCCGTAGATCAGGCCGACGATCGTGCCGAGTACGACAACCGGCAGCGGTACCTCGAGGCCGAAGGGCGCGAGCGCTATCACCGGTCGCCCACACCTTCGAGGAACACGGCGCGCAACAGGTCCTCGCGCGCGAGCAGGTCCTCACTGCGGCCGTCGAAACGGATCTCACCCTTCTCCATGAAGTAGGCGTGCTCGACGAGCCCGAGCGCGATGTTGACCGACTGCTCGACGAGCACCACCGCGGTGCCCTCGGCGTTGATGCGTCGCACCATGTCGAGCAACTGCGCGACGACGACCGGAGCAAGGCCGAGCGACAGTTCGTCGATCAGCAGGATCTTCGGGCGCAGGATCAGCGCGCGGGACAACCCAAGCATCTGCTGCTCGCCGCCCGACAAGGTGCTGGCGTTCTGCGACGTGCGCTCACCGAGGCGGGGGAACGCCTCGAAGCAACGCTCGATCGCTTCGTCGACGGCGCGCTTGTCGCGGCCGAGGGTGTGACCGAACGCGCGCAGGTTGTCCATCACCGACACCGAGCCGAACACGGCGCGTCCGCCGGGCACCTGGGTGATGCCGAGGCGGGCGCGGCGCTCGGCGTCCAGGTACGTGATGTCGCCGCCGCGGAACCGCACCGAACCGGCCGACGGCAGCCCCACTCCTGAGATGACGCGCAGCAGCGTCGACTTCCCGGCGCCATTTACGCCGAGCAACGCGACCATCTCGCCGTCGTCGACGGTGAAGTCGACGCCAAACAGCACCTGCAGTTGCCTGTAGGAGAAGTCGATTCGTCGGCAGGCCAGCATCGGCAAGTGGCCGCCTTCACGGGAGATGCGCTTGATCTCTTCGTCTTCGAGCACTTCGTCGATCATGCGATCAAGGTCGCGCCCCACGAGCTTGCCGCTGCTGCGCAACAACCAGCCGCCGGCTACGCCGGGGATGGCAAGCGCGACGAGCGCGCCAGTGATGCCGAAGCGCCGGTCGATGCCGGACAGGAAGATCGCTCCGATGAGGCCGCCCAGTCCCGCACCGAATATGCCGAGCAGCGCGGCGGCGTGCGGACGCATGCGCGCCGGGATCACCGAGAAGAAGGAGATGGACAAGGCCGGAGCGAGGATCGCAATGAGGCCGGATGCGAGCCCGAACAACGCGACCATCCCACCGAACACCGGGGTCAGGCCGCCCAGCGCGAGGAGGACGACCGCGAGAGCGAGGATCGTGCCCGCGACCTCGAGGACGCGACCCGGATCGCGGCGAAACAGCGCTTCTCCTCGTCGCCCGAAGAGTGCGAGTGCCAGCATCGATGTCGCGGCGAGAAACGCCGCGAACACGCCGCGCCCGCCCGGGCCGAGGTTCCAGCGCTCGGCCAGGAAGAACTGCACGAACGTGGCGTAGGGCACGGTGAGGATGCCGAACACGGTCTGCGCGACGAGCACGCGCCTGATCGTCGGGATTAGCAGCAGCCGCCGCACGATCTCGAAGAAACCCAGTTCGAAATCGTCGGTGGCGGCCGTTGCGCCCGCTTCGTCGCGGTGCACCGTTTCGCGCAGGCGCTCCGTGTCCCAGCGGCCGAAGCCGGGGTCACGCAGACGCGCCGCGAACAGGACGCTGACGATCGACGCGAGACCCAGCACGACGAACACGCCACGCCACGTGAAGCCAAGGAGCGCGGTCAATGCGGCCACCGAGAGCGGAGCTACGACGTTGCCGGCCGCGTTGATAGCCGTGTAGTGCGTCAGGGTACGAACCCGTGCCAGCGGAGGGTACGAGTCGAGCAGTAACGGTTGGTGCAGCGACGAGACGGCGCCCGTAGAGAATCCGTCGATCGACAGCAAGAACAACAAGTCGTTTAGCGTGATCACGAACCCGGTGAGGATTGTGCACACGCTCCAGACCGCTCCGGCCAGCAACGCCAGGAACGCGCGTCGCGGTCGTTGGGCCAGCGCCGCCGCTCCCAGCGGGGCGACGGCGCCCGCGAAGCCCTTTAACGCGGCGACGGCGGCGATGGCGCCGATGCCGATACCGAGCGACTTGCTGATGTCGGGTGACAACACCGCGAACGCGTAGGTAGCGAACGTGTCGGCCATCGCTAACGCACCGATGGCTGCCAGCGGGTACAGCGTGAGGTGGTTGTCTCGCAGTGTTTGCCGAAGGGGCGCGACGTCGGTGGACTCCGTGGCCGAAACGCCGAGCAACTCGCGCGCCTCGGCGCGCAATGTGTCGCGTGTGTGCTCGACGTCGTCTACGAGGCTCATTAGTTGTTTGCCCGCTCGACTTGGAACTCAACGGACCACGCGCTCTCGCCGACGCGGTTGCCGTGACGATCGAGCAGCACGACCGTTACCTCGTGGAACTCGCGCCGTTGGGTGTCGCGCTGCGTGTCGAGCAGTTGCTGCACCCGGAAATGTGGCTGGCGCGTGCGGAACACGTTCCGCTGGGCGAGATATTCGTTGTCGGGGCAGTTCGCCGCGGCGCGACACGAGTCGTCGTTTCGGGCGAACCACGACAGCGGCTCGCCGGGAGGCTGCGGTGCCCGATCGACGAAGACGCCAAAGACTCGGCCCGGCGCGAGCGACGTCCACCGCACGGTGATCGGCAGCGTTACGTGCGCACGGTCGGTGGGGCTGACGATGTCGACGCGGGTGTCCTCACGAAACGCGAGGCCGTCGAAGCGATCGCAGGCCGGAAGGGCGGCAACGAGGACGACCCAAACGAGCATGAGTCCGAGACGCGTTAGTGCCGGGGGGCGGCGCACTTACGAATGATGCCTGCGTGAGCGCCCAACGGCTTTGTCGGAACGGCCAAGGGCTGACGGCGCCCTTCGTCTGGCCCGCTCACTGCCCGGCCAACGGTGTCGGCGATAATGGCGCGGTGCGAGCCCGCGTCCGGCGTTTTGTAGCTGTTGCGGCGCTCGCCGTGGCTGTCGTCGTAGGCGGCGCGCCGGCTCCCGCACACGCGCAAGTAGCCCCACCGGCGTTGCCGGTGCTGCCGCCGGTGCCGTCGCAACTGAACCCGTTGCTCGACCTGCTCGCGCCCGTGGGCAGCCCGACGTGCGGTTCCGCGTCGCTGCTCGCGCTGACGGCCTCGGCCCTGCTGCCCGCGTCGCTGGGCGCCAGCTCCCTGCTCGGCTTCGGTCTCGCTCCGGTGTTCATCGTGTGCGGCAACGTCCCCGTGCCCGACGGGTCCACCCAACTCGTCTGTGCGGTGGATGACCAGGTGCTCGCGGCGTTGTCGACCGTGACCCTGGCCACGATCGGATCGGGCCCGCCCGTCAGCACCCGACTTGTCGGACCCGTCGTCGAAACCTTCTACGTGTTGCAGGCAAACGCGCCCGCCGCCGTGGGCGGTCTGGGCGGCGCCGGACTTTTGAGTGGTGCGCTCGCGTGTCGCGCGTTGCGCGCCCCGTCCCCGCCGCCCCCACCTGCGTCGGCGCCCGCGGTCTCTGATGACGACGCGCCGGAGGTGAGCGGAGACGAATTCCTCTTGCCCTATCTCGGTTCAGATTTCGCGATTGGGTCGTCTGGAGACGAGGGCGTGACGTCGTTGCTGCCGGGCGCCCGGGTGGCACCCGCGGTTGCGGTCGAGGGCGCTCACCCCTTCGCGTACCCGTTGGTGTTCGTGTTGCCGCTACTGCTGCTAGCCGTTGGCGGTTATCTGGCTCGCGGCCTTACCGACGACATTCGCTTTCCGTCGTCGTAGCGGCTTGGCCTCGCGCTCGGCGCGGGTGTGCAATTCGGCTCGGGCGGCGTCGAGTAGCACGTCGAGTTGTTGACGCCGCCGCGCGTTGAGTCGTCGGCTCGCCTGGACGTTTACCACCGTCAAGCCGACTGCGATCAAGCCCAGGCCGGCGAAGCTGCCCGAGACGAGATACGGCAATTGCAATGGGACTTCGAGCCGGGCGGCCACCGCGCTCCAAGTCGCCCCCAGGGTTACGAATCCACCCGCCGCGAGCAGCACGCCGACACCGATGCTTTGTTGATTGCGGTCGCCGAGCTTCATTTGGGCGCCGCGCCGCCTAACTGTCCGAGTACGTCGTTGAGTTCCTCGAGTTGCTCGTGCAGCAGCGCGGCGTCGCGGCGTTTGTACTGCACCGTGACAATCGTCAGGCCGACCATGATCAGCGCGAGACCAACCACGGCGCCCGACACGACGTAGGGAAGCTGGAGCGCGACCGCGGTCTCGTCCGCGAGTCGCGCCCACCCCACGAGAATCAGTATGAAGCCGATGGCCGCCAGCGCAAGGCCGAACAGCGTGGGCGCGGGTGACTCGGGACGCAGGACCCTACGCATCCGCTAACTCAACTCGAATGGCGCGCCGACGTAGTGCATGCACGAACAAGGCTCGTCGAAGCTCCACCGGTAGCCGCGGGTGACGGGGAAGTGTTTGCCCGGTCCGAACGTGCCGATCGGTAGGCCGGCGATGCTGAACTTCGAGCCCAGGCTTTCGATGCCTTGGATGAAGCTGGACGCATCGATGGGGCCACCCGATGGGATCGCGTTGATGGCGTCGCGGATCGAATACCACTCGTCGCACACCAGCAACGCGACGCCACGCGCGTTCGCGTCCGAGAAGGTGAATCCCGCCGCGGACATCACGTCGAGGCAGTGCTTGGTACCCGGTCCGGCATAGGGCCCGTTGGCCGGGTTGTTCGCGGCGGGCAGGTCGAGTGCGGGCGACCACCCCAACCCGATCGCGCCGTGGAGTTGTACGGCCGGGATGAGGCCGCCGATGAACGAACCGACCTGCGTCGCAGTGTTGAGGCCGTACCGGGGCCGGTAGTGCTGGGCCTCCGCGGGCTGGGCGAAGAATCCGATGCTGTTGACGTCCATCGGCAAGACGTGGGTGACGTTGTCCGAGCGGAACCGCAAGATGGCGGACTGGATCTGCGCGATCGACGACCCGTTGTCTGCGTTGGATTCGGGGAAGTGCCAGCGCTGCACGTCACCGCTGGCCACCGGGTGCCCGAGCGCGGCGAGGGCCGGCAGCAACACCTTGTCGAGCACGGCGTCCCACTGCGGCTGGTCAGGGATGACGATGCCGACCTTGACCGGGTTCTTGCCCGGCGCGCCGCTCGCGGCGTCCCAACCCGAGAAGTAGCCGTCGCGGGCGAGTTCGGCGACGAAGTTGCGCACGAGTTTGTTCGTGCTGATGGCCTGCACGTCGTAGAACAGCGGATTCTTGGCGTAGTCGGCGTCGCTCAACGACGACAGGGATCCCGCCGTCGCCACGGTGCCGGCCTTGGCCGTGCACGCGAGGTAGTTCGCCGAGGCGAACCCGATAGTGACCAGCACCTTGTGGTCCTGCGTGAAGTCGGCGCAGGTGGATTGTTCGACTTGATCGGTCGATTGGGCCGATGTCGCGTCGACCGGGTGAAAGATCACCGCGAGCTTGCGCCCCCGCACGCCGCCGTGCGCGTTGATGTCTTTGATGACCGCCTGGGCCTCACCCTTGGGGTCGCCACTGGTCGCCGAACTGTTGCCGAGCGCTGCCTGCGCGGCCGCGTTGTTGGTGACTTCGACCATGCCGATCGTGATCGTTCCGTCGGTGACACCAGGACCGTTGGGTCGCGGCCCCGACTTGATCGAGCCGTTGGTCGTGCCTCGGGTCGTCGCGGTGGACCGAACGGCGCCCCCGGGCTGGGTCGCGCTCGGTGAGCCATCGGCGTTGGTGCCAGCAACCGAATCGACGGTGGACGAACCGTCGCCCGTAGTGAGTCCCGCGTCCTGGTTGCCGTTCCGAAGTGCCGCCTGGCGGTAGGGCGACGCCGTCGATCCGCACGCGGCCATCGACGCCAGCAGCACCAGCCCGAGCGTGATGCGAGTTCGCTTCAAGGCGCGCTTCGACGTCACGGGGCGATCGTAACTAGCGGTTTGCTCACGCAGACTGTCGCCCCGCACAGCCGGATAGCCCCCGGTTCGGCTAATTCGCCAACATCAGCTGGAGGTGCGCGACCAGGCGCTCGACGCTGTCGTCGAGGTCCAGCCCCGATACCTCCACGAGCCGGCGGAACCGGTAGCGGAACGTGTTCGGGTGCACGTGCAGCGAGGCGGCAGCCGTGGGCACGTCCCCGAAGTGGTCGAGATAGGCGCGCAGCGTGGCCACGTATTCGGTCGCCTTGTCCCGGTCATGCGCGACCAGCACGTCGACCTTGCCTTCACGCAGCTCTGGCTGGCGGGCCGCGAGATCGCGCAACTCGAGCATCAGCACCCGGCTGCGCATGTCGTCGAGCGTCGCGACGCTTCCCGCCGCGCTGCCGGCCTCGCGCATGGCGCGCAGCACCCGCGTGGCTTCGCGATTCGACGACGCCAACTGATCGATGCCGCTGACGGTGCTACCCAACGCGGCGCGCAGCTCGGTGCGCGCCGCCTCCGCGGTGCGGGCGACAAGATCGCGCACGAACGACACCAGGCGCACCCGGTCGGGTTGCTCGCCCTCGGGCAACAGCACGTGGATCACCCGCCCGATCGCGACGGCCGCGGCTGATCGTCGGTAGGCCTCGCAGTGCAGCCCGATCAGGCTCACGACCCGCTCGGCCCGCACCGCGCTCGCGGCTTCGTCGGCGTCCTCGCTCATCTCGAGCGCCACCACCGTCAGGGGCGCGCCCGGCGCGAGCGAAACCGCGGCGGCCAGCGCTTCAGGGCGCGGCGCGGCCGTCGAGCGCCGCTCGTAGGACCTCGCTGCGGTGCCGCCGCTCGAGGTCGACGGCCGCTTGCGTGCGGAGCAGATGTAATGCCGCGAGCGTCGGCCGCGTCGCGAATCGCTTGCCGGGCCGTGTCGTCGAACCCGTGGCCGGCGTCGGCCACCCAAATCGAGCCGAGCACCTCGTCACCGGCGCGCACCGCGATCGCGAGCCGGCTGGCGAAGCCCGGGATGTCGTCGTGGTAATCGATCACGATCGGCGTCGGGCTCGAGTACAGCTGACGGAACACGCCGTCGCGGCTGAGCCGGTCCATCCATTCGTCGGGGATGCGACGGCCGAGGATCGTGTCGCGCCGGGCGTCGTCGATGGGCTCGTCGAGGCTGGAATAGGCGAGCACCGTGGACCGGGCGTCCTCGATCGTCGTCGGGCCTCCGACCATCGCCGCTACCGCGTTCGCGAGGGCGAATAGATCGCCGAGAGCGACGCCCGCGGTGGCATGGACCGACTGGCCCGCGGCTGCCAAGGCGGTGCGGAGGAGGGTGTGTAGTTGACCCCACGCCATCTCGTTCGGGATGGCGAGCAGCGCCAGGCTGCAGTCGCGTGAGGCCGGCAAGAGGGGGGCCGGGTCGCCTTTGACTACGAGACCCACCGCGCCTGCCTGCGCGAGCCCGACGAGGACGTCGGCCGCGCTGCGCGAGCCGGTGTCGATGCCGACCCCCAACACCAGCGCGCCGGGCCGAGCGGACGGGTCGGTGGTGTCGTAAATCTCGATCTGCTCGACGGTGACCTCCACGCCGGCCGGGGCCGAGACGACATCGAGCACCCCGACGCCGAGGTTCGACACGACGTCCTGGAGCGTGGTCACGCCCCCGATGTTCGCACTCGCCGTCCACCGCTGCTGTGCGGTGCGACCACATTTGGCCCGATTCGCCGTTGGGGACCACCAATGAGGCGTTCGCAGGGTCGGACAGAATGAGCGGCGTGAAGCTAGCGGCCGTCGAATTGCGCCGGGTCGGCCTTCCGCTCGTGGCGCCGTTTCGCACCTCGTTCGGCGTCGAGACCCACAAAGACGCCTTGATCGTGCGAGCGATCGGGGCCGACGCCGAAGGCTGGGGCGAGTGCGTCGCGATGACCGAGCCGCTGTACTCGTCGGAGTACGTGGACGCGGCCGAACACGTCACCCGTTATTACCTGCTGCCCCGCCTCTTCGCCGTCGATGACGTGGCCGCCGCCGACGTCGCTCGGCTGCTGGAGCCGATCAAGGGTCACCGCATGGCCAAGGCCGCAGTCGAGACGGCGATTCTCGACGCGGAACTCCGCTCCCAGGGTGTGTCGCTGGCCGACCCGCCTCGGTGGTGTGAAGGCGGCGGTGGATTCGGGGGTTTCGGTCGGCATCATGGACTCGATCCCGCAATTACTCGACGCGGTCGACGGCGTACCTCGCACAGGGCTACATGCGCATCAAGCTCAAGATCGAACCGGGCTGGGATGTCGAACCGGTGCAGGCGGTGCGCGAGCGCTTCGGTGACGCGCTGTTGCTCCAGGTCGACGCGAACACTGCGTACACGCTCGATGACGCGGCGCAGCTGGCGAAGCTCGATCCGTTCGACCTGCTGCTCATCGAACAGCCGTTGCCCGAGGACGACATGCTCGGCCATGCGGACCTGGCCAAGCTCATCGCGACGCCGGTGTGCCTGGACGAGTCGATCGAGTCGGCCGACGACGCGACCGCGGCGATTCGGCTCGGCGCGGCCGCGATCATCAACGTCAAGCCCGGTCGCGTCGGTGGATATCTCGAAGCGAAGAAGATTCACGATGTCTGCGTCGCCGCCGGCGTGCCGGTTTGGTGCGGCGGCATGCTCGAAACCGGCATCGGCCGCGCCGCGAACGTGGCGCTCGCGTCGTTGCCCGGATTCACGCTGCCGGGTGACACCTCAGCTAGCGATCGGTACTTCCACCGCGACCTGACGGCGCCGTTCGAGTTGGTCAACGGGCAGCTCACTGTGCCCACGGCGCCGGGCATCGGCGTCGATCCGATTCCGGACATTCTCGAAGAGCTCACGACCGCGAAAGGCGTAGAGAAGCGATGACCACTGTCCCGCTCATTCCCTTTGACGTGCTGTTCGGCAACCCCGAACGTGTCGGCCCCCAGCTGTCACCCGACGGCAAACGACTCGCGTTCCTCGCCCCGTTGGACGGGGTGCTCAATGTGTGGGTTGGTCCGGCCGACGAAGCCGACTTGGCCAAGTTCACGCCGGTCACCGACGACCACGTGCGCGGCATCCGTCAGTACTTGTGGGCCTTCGACAACACGCACCTGCTCTATCTGCAGGACACCGGTGGCGACGAGAACTGGCGCATCCACACGGTGAACCTCGACACGGGCGAGGTGGTCGACCGCACGCCGTTCGCCGGAGTGCAGGCCGTGCCGCTCGGAAGGTCGCACCGCAAGCCCGACGAGGTACTGATCGGCATCAACAAGGACGACCCGCGTCTGCACGACGTGTATTCGTTGCGCCTTTCGACGGGCGAACTCACCAAGGTCGTCGTCAACCCCGGCTACGACCAGTGGCTTGTCGATCACGACCTGGATGTGCGCGGCGCCGTCGAGCCCCGCGCCGACGGCGGGATCGACTATCTGGTGCGCGACGGCGACGGATTCCGCAAGACGTTCTCGACTGAGCCCGATGACACGGTGATCAACGTCACCGGATTCATCTCGTTCACAGGCGATGACGGCGCGCTGTGGTGCAGCAGCGTGCGCGGCAACGACACGGCGCGGCTCGTGCGCGTCGACCTCGACACGGGCGACGAGACGGTGGTGGCCGAACACCCCGATCGCGACCTCACGTACATGCACGCGGTCTTTCACCCCGAAACGTTCGAGCCGCAGCTCGTCTCCTTCGCGACCGACCGCTTCGAGTACCAGGTCCTCGACGAGTCAGTGCGCGCCGACATCGACGCGATTCGCGGGCAACTCAGCGGCGATGTCCACGTGATCAGCCGCGATCGCGCGCTGTACGCGTTGGCTGATCGCGGAGATCTCCGACACGGCTCCGGTGCGTTACTACGTGTGGCACCGCGCTGAGCAACGACTCGCGTTCCTGTTCGACAACCAGCCCGAGTTGTCGAAGTACACGCTGGCGCCGGTCGAGGCTTTCGAGTTCACGGCGCGGGACGGCCGCATCGTGCACGGCTTCGTCACCCTCCCACCCGACGTCGAGCACGCGAATTTGCCCGCAGTGCTGAGTGTGCACGGCGGGCCCTGGGGTGGGCGCGACGAATGGGGCCTCAATCCTGAGAGCCAGTTCTTCGCCAACCGGGGCTACGCCTGCATCCAGGTCAATTACCGCGGCTCGGGCGGTTACGGGAAGGACTTCCTCAACTGCAGCGCCCGTGAATGGGCGGGCCGCATGCACGATGACCTGATCGACGGCCTCGAGTTCGCGATCGGCGCAGGGGTGGATCGACCGCGACCGCATGGGCATCTACGGCGGCTCGTACGGGGGTTACGCCGCGTTGGTCGGTGCGGCCTTCACGCCCGACGTGTTCAAGTGCGCGGTGGACTACGTGGGCCCGTCCAACCTCATCACGCTGCTCAAGAGCATCCCGCCCTACTGGTTCGGCGTGGCCACGCAGTTCACCAAGCTGCTCGGTCACCCCGACACGGATTACGACTTCTTGTGGGAACGCTCACCGTTGTCGCGCGTCGACGACATCCGCATTCCGATGTTCATCGCGCAAGGCGCCAACGACCCGCGGGTCAAACAAGCCGAGAGCGAACAGATCGTCGAAGCGCTCGACAAGCGCGGCGTGCCCTACGAGTACCTGCTGTTCGAGGACGAAGGCCACGGCTTTGCCCGCCCCGAGAATCGCCTGGTGTATTACACGAAGGTCGAGGCGTTCCTGGCCGAACACCTCGGCGGCCGTCAGACCGACGCGAACTGATAGCCCGCTTCGCGGCTGAAGTCGGTCGCGATGAGGCCCTCATCGAAGGCGGCGACGAGTTGCGCGCGTGCGTCGGCCCGTTCCTTGGCCGCGGTGGCACGGTCGTCGGTTCGTAACGACAGGTAATCGACCGGCACCGAGATCGCGCGCACCGGTTCCCCTACGGGCGCGCGCGCTCTCAGTCACCGGCCACCAGGCTTCGAGGCGGTCGGTGTCGTCGCCTCGATTGATGTCGTCGTCCATCGACCCGTAGAAGTTCGGCAGAAACCGCCGGGCGTGGGCACCGAGCTTGTGCAGGTTGAAGTACGCGTTGCGGGCCAGCATCGGATCAAAGGTCCACGTGATCAGGTCGATGCCGTTGGCGATGCACCAGTCCCTTTGCGCCATCTTCAGCTGGTAGCCAATGCCCAGGTGCTGGTGGCTGGGCGTGACACCGGTGATGTGCGAGTGCAGGTGAACCTCGGGGTTCGCGGCGAGGAACGCGACGGACACGCCACACAGGACATCGCCCTCGAACGCCCCGATGACCGGATTGCCGTAGTGGGCGTAGGTCTTGAGCAACGACGGCGATGCGAGCGACGCCGCGCCCGTGCCCCACACGCTGAAGATGACCTCGGTTGCGTTGACCAGATCGTCCCAATCTGTGAGCAGGCGCGATGACGTGACCGGCGCGGCGACGTTGGAGCGACCAGTCACGGTTTGCCAGCGTAAGAATCCGCGCCCCGCCGCGGTTCGGACGTTGGGACAAAGAGCCAACGGTTCGTTGGGCCGCGACGCCAGAGTGCCGCGGCGCCGTCCTTTGTACCGTGACGCCATGGCGAGCTCTGGGTTGTCGGCCGACGAACTGCAAGCGGTACTCACGAAGTCCGTCGAGGCGAACGCACTGCCGGGAGCGACCGTGGCGGTGCTGTACGACGGCGAGGTCGCCACCGCGGCGGCGGGCGTGATCAACCTGCGGACGGGCGTCGAAACCACGACCGACACGCTGTTCCAGATCGGTTCGGCCACCAAGATGTACACGGCGACGCTCGTGATGATGCTGGTCGACGCCGGCAGCATCGATCTCGACGCGCCGGTTGTCCGCTACCTGCCCGACTTCCGCGTAGCGGATGAACGGGCGACCGCGACGATTTCTGTCCGCCAATTGCTTACGCACACGGCGGGCTTCGACGGGGGGGACTGGTTTTTCGAGGCCGGCCCCGGTGACGACGCCTTGCAGCGCTACGTCGCCAGCCTTTCCGGTCTACGCCAGATCGCGCGGCAGGGCGAGTACTGGTCGTACAACAACTCGGGGTTCGGCGTGCTCGGCCGTGTCATCGAGGTGGTGACCGGTCAGACCTGGGACGACGCCATGCGGGACCTACTCCTCAAGCCCGCCGGGCTGAACCACACCGTCTCGCGCGCCGAAGACGCGTTGCTCTTTCGCACGGCGGCGGGCCATCAGATGGGCGCCGAGGGCCCGGAACTGGTGAGCCGGTGGGGGATGGACCGCTCGGTCGGTCCGATGGGCGCGTTGTGCGCCGACGCGGAAGACGTGATCGCGTTCGGTCGCATCCACCTCGAAGACGGTCAGGGCCTGCTGTCGGCCGCCAGTGTCAAGGCGATGCAGGAGCCGCAGGTCCCGTTCCCTGGGGACCCGACCGGCTGGTGTGGTCTCGGCTGGGCGATTCACGACCAGGACGGTGTGCGCTGGGTCGGCCATGGTGGCGATACGCCGGGCCAGCACGCGTTGTTCGACCTCGTGCCCGAACGCGGCTTGGCCGTCGCCATCCTCACCAACGGCCCGACGGGCCGCGTCGTGCAGGCGGAGGTGATGGAGCACATCACAACTGCATTGGGGCTGCCGTCGCGGAAGGAGGCACTACCCAAGCTGCCCGACGCGCCTCCCGTCGTCGACCTGTCGAATTACGTGGGCCGGTACGAACGCAACTCGGTACACCAGATCATCACGATCGACGACGACAAGCTGTTGTTGACCGTCGAGTACGTCGACATCCCCTTCGACCTCTCGCCACCGCCACCGATGTTTCTCGCTCCGATCACCCCGGAACAATTCGCGGTGCTCGCGCCCGACGGTTCGGTCGCGATGACGATGGAGTTCCTCGAGTTCGACGACGACCACCGACCGCAGCTGTCGTTTCTCGGTCGTCTCGCCGCACGGGCCTGAGCATGCGCATCGCGATCGGCGGCATCTCGCACGAAACCAACACCTACGCCGACGCGTGTTTCGGGCAGACCGAACTGGACGCGTTCGAGATCGCGCGCGGCGACGAGATCGTGCGGCACAACGTCGACACCCGTACGTTTGTCGGCGGCATGCTGGCCGGGGCGGAGAAGCTCGGCGCGGAGGTCGTGCCCACGATGTGCGCGATCGCCCAGCCATCGGGCACGATCGCGGCGGGCGCGTACGAAGCGATGAAGACTGAACTGCTCGAACGCTTGGCGGCGGTGTTGCCGGTCGACGCGGTTGCGCTGGAGTTGCACGGCGCCGGTGTGGTCGACGGCATCGACGACCTCGAAGCCGACCTCGCGGGTGCGGTCCGTGCGTTGGTCGGCCCGGACGTGCCGATCGTGGCGCCACTCGATCTGCACGGCAACATCACGCCGGCCATGGCCGAAGTGATCGACCTCATGCTGGGCGTGCACTACTACCCGCATACCGACATGCACGAGCGGGGCGAAGAGGCTGTGTTGGCCTTGCCCGACATCTTGGACGGACGCCTCACACCCGTGACCCACGTCGAGTACCTGCCGATGCTGACGCCGCCGTCGTGTACCGATTTCGACCCCGCCAAGCTGACCAACGAGTTGTGCTGGAAACTCGAGGGTGAGCCGAACGTGGTCGACGCGACCTTCTTCCACGGGTTCCCGTTCACCGACACACCCGAAGCCGGCGCGCAGATCGTGGTCACTACCAACGGCGACCGCGCCCTCGCCGAGCGCGTCGCGAAGACGATCGCGGTGTCGGTGTGGGAGCGGCGCGAGACGTTCCGTCCCGAGACCGACACGCCGGAACTCGCGGTGCGCCAGGCGATCGCGGCGGCCGCGACCAACCCGGGCAAACCCGTCGTCATCAACGAGACCTCGGACAACTGCGGCGGGGGCGCGCCGGGCGACAGCACGCATCTGCTGCGGGCGATGCTCGAGGCCAAGGTCACCGATGCGTGCTTCGCGTTCATCTTCGACCCCGAGGTCGCGCAGGCCGCGCACCGGGCGGGTGTCGGCGCCACCATCGAGGTGCGCTTGGGCGGCAAGCACGACGAAATGCACGGCCCCCCGTTGGACTTGAAGGCCTACGTGAAGGCGCTCTCCGACGGCCGGTTCACCTACACGACGCCGATGTTCGCGGGTGTGCGCGCCAACCACGGTTTGATGGCACGGCTACAGGTGGACGGCATCGACATCATCGTCGGATCGGCGCGCTCGCAGACCTTCGACGTCGAGCCGTTCCTGCTGCACGGCATCGACGTCAACCGCTACAAGATCGTCGCGCTCAAGTCGAGCCAACACTTCCGCGCGACGTTCGCGCCCATCGCCGCACAGATCTTTACGTCCGACGCGCCCGGCCTCACCACGCTGCGGGTCGACGGATTCGAACGCACGCGTCCCGCCGGCCCGCTCTGGCCGAAGGACCCGTCGGCCACTTACGTTCCCTAGGAGAATCACATGCAGGCTCAACTCGAAGCTGCGCTAGCGGCGAACAAGGTCAACGGTGCCGTGCTCGGCATCATGCAGGGCGACGACGTCACGGTGTTCGTCGCGGGCACGGCCAACAAGCAAGCCGATATCGACGTCACCGCGGACACGCTGTTCCAGATCGGGTCGATCACGAAGGCGTGGACAGCGACGCTCGTGATGATGCTCGTCGACGACGGGCTGCTCGATCTCGACGCGCCGGTCGTGACCTACCTGCCCGCTTTCAAGGTGGCGGACCCCGACGTGACTGCGCGCGTCACGCTGCGCGACCTGTTGAGTCATCGCAGCGGTATCGGCGGTGATCACATCCTCGACACCGGTCGCGGCGACGACAACCTCGAGCGTTACGTGGAGACCTGTGCGGACCTCGGCCAGGACCACGACCTCGGCGCCACCATGTCCTATTGCAACAGCGGATATTCCGTGGCCGGCCGTGTCATCGAAGTGGTTACCGGCAAGACCTGGGACACCGTGGTGCGCGAACGCCTCATCGCGCCGCTCGGCCTGACCCACACGAACACGCTGCCGGAAGAAGCGATCATGTTCCGCGCCGCCGTCGGCCACATCGACGGCGAACCGGCCCCGATGTGGGTCCTGCCGCGGTCGGCGGGACCCGCCGGGCTGATCAATTCCACGGCGAAGGACCTGCTCGCGTTCGCGCGGATGCACCTCGACGAAGGCCGGGCGCCCGACGGGACGCAGCTCCTATCGGTCTCGTCGGTCAAGCAGATGCAGGAAGCGCAAATCGACGTGCCCGACCGCTACACCCTCGGCGACCGCTGGGGTGTGGGCTGGATCTTGTTCGAGTGGGACGGGCACCACATCTACGGCCACGACGGCACCACCGTCGGCCAGCGTGCGTACCTGCGCGTAGTTCCCGACGCCGATATGGCGATCTGTCTGCTGTCGACGGGCGGCCTCGCCGGCCCCGCGTTCAAAGCCTTGTGCACCGAAGTGCTGCGCGACCGCGCCGGCATCGCCGTGCCGGCGCTGCCGGCGCCGCCAGACCCGGCGCCCGCGCTCGATCTCACGCGATACGAAGGCATGTTCGCGCGTCTCAACGTCGAACTCGCGATCAGCCAGCTCGACGGCGGATTAATCGCGTACGCCGACTCGACGGGACCACTGGCCGAAGCGATGAAGGCGGGCAAGACCGAAGAGGAGCTGGCCGCCGAACGCGAGAAGAGCGCCTTCCGGCTGCGGCCCGTCGACGAATCGCTGTTTGTGGCCACGAGTGAAGAGATGACTACGCCGATCCCGTTCGTCTTCTTCGACTTCGACGGCGACACCCCCCGGCGCGTGCACATGGGCGCCCGCGCCATGACCCGCAAGAGCGGTGGTTAGGTCCGACTAGCGATACTTCAGTCATGAGGTTCAAGACCGAGTTGCTCCTCGCCGGCAAGACCGCGACCGGGATGGTTGTGCCCGACAACGTGATCGAGGCTTTGGGCGGTGGGAAGCGCCCGGCCGTGGTGGTGAGTTTCAAGGGCTATTCGTACCGGACCACGGTCGCGCCCATGGGAGGCAAATTCATGATCGGCGTGAACGCGGATCACCGGGCGGCGTCAGGCGTGAAGGCAGGCGACGTCTTGAGCGTTGACGTCATCCTCGACACCGCGCCGCGTGAGGTCGAGGTCCCCAAATACATCGCCGATGCACTAAAGCAAGCCGGCGTGCGTGCCGCCTACGACAGGCGCAGCTACACGAACCGCAAAGAGTTGGTGCGCGCAGTGGAAGAAGCGAAGACCGATGAGACCCGCGACCGCAGGCTGACCAAGGCCATCGAGAAGTTGCGCGGTGCGTAGCCCGAGCTACTTGCGCTCGCTCACGCGCACCGACTGGCTCTGAAACTGCTCCAGGCGTTGCGCGCCCTGGCCGCTCCCGGCGGTTATGACGACGTTGCCCGCCACCGCCGAGTCGAGCAACGGATCGGTCGCATCGAGGTTCCACACGATGCTGCCGCCGCCCGTCAGTTCTCCGCTCTCGATTGTTCCCGACACGTCGCCAAACTTCGTCGGACCCGGCACGAACTTGACCGACTCCGTGAGGGTCGCTTCGACCCGCCGCCCGACAATGCGAGTGATCTTGACTTCCGTCAACGTCGCGGTCCGCAGTCCTGAAGCGCTCGGCTTCGGCGAAAATGTCCAGCGCGCGCCAACGCCGACCGGTTCGTTCGGGAACGGCATCGACAGGCCGGGCAAGTCGTCCTCCAGGCCCTTCACGAGCTCTTCGCCCATCGCCTTTATGGCATCCGGGAACTTGATGCGGAGGTGGCTGCAACGAATGATCACGCCGGCATCCGTGCGGACGCAGTTGACGGGTTGTCCTGTCAACGACTGGCCCATCTGGGTCATGGCATCTTTGACCGCAGGCTTCGTGCCCGGCGTGTCGAGGACGCGCGTTGCCTCATAGGTCGTGGTGGTTTCGATGCGGTGGTTCGTCACCGACGTGACACGCGTGCGGAGATCAATCTCCAGCGGGGGCGGCGAGGCTTCGATGGTCTGACCGTCGATGGTTAGGCGGAGCTTTTGTTCTTGGCGCTGCGTGGTTCGCTGTTCGAACCCGGCCTTCGGCCTCAACCGCATCAGCACCTTTGGTTCGGAACCCGCGTCGAGCAGTTTCACGGGTGAAGAGGGAAGCGCGGCCGCGGCCGAGCCTTTCGACACCGAGGTGTCGTCACCCACCTGCACCGCGCCCGCGGCGCCCACGAGTGCGAGCACGATCGCGCACGCGAGCACGACCCGATGTCCAACCGGCATGTTCATGACGCTGCCAACCTACTTAGGCAGCGGCTTCGTCATCCTCGGCGGTGAACGAGGCCCACAGTTCCTTGTAGCGGGGGCTCGTTCGTAACAGCGTCTTGTGGGGACCGACGGCGACCACCTTGCCGTCGTCGATCACGAAGATGCGATCGGCGGCGGCGGCCGTCGGCAGTCGATGGGCCACGAGAATCGTGGTGCGACCTTGGGCGACCACGCCCATCGCGCGCTGCACCTCGGCCTCGGTCTGCAGGTCGAGGTTCGATGTCGCTTCGTCTAACAGCAAGATCACCGGGTCGACCAGGCGCGCCCGGGCCAGCGATATGAGTTGCCGCTGACCGGCGGACAGGCTGCGACCGCGTTCACTGACCGCGGACAAGTAGCCGTGCGGCATTCGTGCGATGAATTCATGCGCGCCGACCGCCCGGGCGGCATCCTCGATCTCGGCGTCGGACGCGTCGGGGCGGCCGTACGCGATGTTGTCCCGAATAGTGCCGGTGAACAGGAAGGCTTCCTGAGGCACTACGCCGAGTTGGCGGCGGAAGGCGGTGGTGTTCATGTCGCGCAAGTCGATGCCGTCAACCAGCACGGCGCCCAGCGTGGGGTCGTAGAACCGGGCGACGAGCTTCACGATCGTGGACTTGCCCGCGCCCGTCTCGCCTACCAGGGCAACGGTCTCGCCCGGCGCAATCACGAGGTCGGCGCCGGTCAACGCTTCGTTGATCGCGGTCGGGTACTTGAAGTGGACGTTGTCGAAACGGATCTCGCCCCGAAGGTGCCCGGGGGTGATCGGGCTGAGCGACTCGGGCGTGCTCGTCGATATGGCCATCAGCTCGTCGATTTTGGTCATCGACGCTGACGCTTGCTGCCATGAGTCGAAGACCTGCGAGATCTGTTGGATCGGCGCGAAGAACTGGTCGAGGTAGAGCATGAAGGCGATCACGATGCCGACTTGGATCGTTCCGTTGCGCACCATCACCGAACCGGCGCCGAGCACGAGGGCAGCCGCGACATCCGAGACGAGCAGAACAAATGGGAAGTAGAGCGAGATGTACTTCTGCGCCTTTACGCGCGACGCGAGATAGTCGCTGTTTACGTCGCGGAAGCCCGAGATGTTCTTGTCCTCGCGCGTGTAGGCCTGCGCGACCCGCACGCCCGAGAGGCTCTCTTGGAAGTTCGCGTTGACCGCGGCGATACGGTCGCGGGCCTGGGCGTAGACCACGCTCGACTTGCGTTGGTACCACCAGGTCGCGAGCCCAAGCGGCGGCAGCACCGCCGCGGTAATCAGGGCCAGCTTCGGGGACAGGACGATGAGGAACCCGAACACGCCCACGCAGGTGACGAGGCTGACGAGCGCGCTGATTAAGCCCGTCTGCAGCAGTTGCTGCAACGCGTCGATGTCGGTGGTCATGCGCGTCATCACGCGGCCGGCCATCTCACCGTCGTAGTAATCGACCGACAGACGTTGCAGGTGGGAGAAGATGCGTATACGCAACGCGTAGAGCAACCGCTCCGCGGTGCGGCCGGTGATCAGGGTGTAGGAGATCGTGAGGCCCCAGTCCGCCAACGCGGCGAACAGGAAACCGATCGCGGCGATCGTGAGCGCGCCCTGGCTGTTGTGGGCCACACCGTGGTCGATACCGCGGCGCACGAAGAACGGGCCGAGCAGCGTCGCGACGACATCGACGGCTACGAGAGCCAGCCCCACCCCGAGCCATCCGCGGTACGGCGTGATGAATTCGCGCAGGTTGAAATTCTCCTTCAGTGCGCTCTCGGCCGCGACGTCGATGTCGGGCGTGTCGTTGGCCGGGGGGAGCTTGTCGAGTGCGGCGAGCAGTTCGGGCGTGGCCGACAGCGCCATACCGAACCCGCCGCCACCACCCGGCGGACCGACGCGCGGTTGGCCCGTGCTCGCGGTCGCGCGCGGGCCCGTGGCGTCCACCTCGTCGTAGGGCCAGGCGGATTTTGTGACGCCAGCGGTGCGCGTGGTGGGCTTGGCCGTGACCGGTTCGACAACGTCGTCAACACCGTCGCCCGGGCCCGAGAGCAGGGCTCGGTACAGCGCCGAGCGCGTGAGCAACTCTTCGTGCGTGCCGCTGTCGGCGACCGCGCCCTCGTCCACGACGACAATGCGGTCGGCGAGACGCAGCGACGAGCGGCGATGGGCGACCAGGATCGTGGTGCGGCCCTCCATCAGTCGACGCAGCGTCTCGTGGATGTCTTCTTCTGTTTTCGCATCGATCGACGATGTTGCGTCATCGAGTACCAGCACGCTCGGATCGGTGATGAGCGCGCGGCGCGAGCGCGACGCGCTGGCGTTGCCCGCCCGACAGCGTGAGGCCGCGTTCGCCGACCACGGTGTCGTAACCCTCGGGCAGCGCACGGATGAACGTGTCGGCTTCAGCGGACTGCGCCGCCGCCTCGACTTCGGCGTCGGTGGCGTCGGGTCGGCCGTACGCGATGTTCGCCCGTAGCGAGTCGGAGAAGAGGAACGGGTCTTCGAAGACCACGCCGACGTTGTTGCGAAGTGAGTCGAGCGTGACGTCCCGCACGTCGACTCCATCGATCGTGATCGTCCCCTCGGCCGGGTCGTAGAAGCGGGGGAGCAGCAGCGCGACGGTGGACTTGCCCGACCCGCTCGCGCCGACCAGTGCGACGGTCTCGCCGGGTTGCACGTCGAGCGAAAAGCCGCGTAGGACGGGGTCGCTGACCGTGTAGCCGAAGGTGATGTTGTCGAACACGACGCGCCCCTCCCCCCGCTGCAGTTTGGGTGCATCTGGAATTTCGGTGATGAGCGGGTTGGCGTCGAGGATGTCGAGGATGCGCTCCGCGCCTGCGCGTGCCTGCTGGCCGACCGCGAGCAGCATCGCGAACATTCGCACCGGTGCCACGAGCTGCACCAGGTACGACGAGAACAGCAGGAACACGCCCACGCTGACCCGGCCGTGGATTGCGAGGTAGCCGCCGTAGCCGAGCACGGCGACCTGGCCGAGCACCGGGATCGCCTGCATCGTCGGCGTGAAGCGAGCTTGCAAACGGATGAGGCGCACGCGCGACCTGAACAGGTCAGCGCCGACCTCGGCGAGGTCGTCCAGCTCCCGCTGTTCTTGACCGAAACCCTTCACCACGCGCACCCCGGTGACGGCTTCGTCCACCACGCCGGCGACTTCGGCCGCGCGTTGTTGGGCATCCCATGACGCCGGGAAGATGGTCTTGCGCAGGCGGACGGCGACGAAGAACATCGCGGGCACGGCCAGCAGCGCGACGATCGTGAGTTGCAGGGAGTAGTACGCCATGAAGCACAGCGCGATCACGAGCAACACGAAGTTCCCGACCATGATCGGCAGGAACGACAGCAGCGCCTGAATGAGGGCGGTGTCGCTCGAGGCGCGGCTTACGAGCTGGCCCGTCTGCATCTTGTCGTGGCTGGCGAAGTCGAGCCGCTGGAGGCGTTCGTACACCGCGTTGCGTAGGTCGTACTGCACGTCGAGCGCGACGCGGCCGCCGGCGTATCGACGGATGAACGACATCGCGAAACCGAAGATGCCCGACAGAACCAGAAGCACAAGCCACGGCGTCAGCGATCGACGTTGATTGATGATTACGTCGTCGACGATCGTCTTGGAAATGACCGGCGTCAGCGCGGCCACCGCCTGGCCGACCACGGCCACACCGAACGCCGCGAGCACGTTGCGTTTGTGCGCCCACAGGAACGGCGCGAGCCGGCGGATCCAACCGCCCGAGCCCTTCGGGGCCGGTTGCGGGGTCGGCCGAACCTTGGCCTGAGGCGCACTCATGCCGACACCCGCTTCTCGGCGCGGTCCTGCATGACGGTGCGCAGCGCGACTAGTCCGGCGAGGATCTTGGCCCGGGTCTTGGCGTCGGTACCGCTGATCAGCTCGTCGAGTCCCGCAGTTGTCGCGGCCGTCGCGTCGTCGTAGGCCTTCTGGCCCGCCGCCGTGATCGTGAGGGTTACGCCCCGGCGGTCACCGTCCACGTCGGACCGTTCGACCCACCCGCGGGTAACGAGTCCGTCGAGGATGCCGGTGAGCGACGGGCGCGTCACCGCGGCGCGATCGGCCAGCCGACTCGCCCGCTCGGGCGCGGTCGCCACCAGCGACAGCAACCGGAACTGCGGCAGCGTCATGTGTTCGAGCGCCCGCTCGATCGTCCGGCTCCCGAACGCCAGCGCCCCCACTCCTCTAACTAATTCATCATCCACATAGTTAGGTTACCTAACAATCAGGCCCCACCGGCGAACTGGTCGCGCCAGTGGGCGCGGAACGCCCGATTCCGCGACCAGTTCGAGGGTTTTAGGGCAGCGGCGGGTCGAAGAGGGCGAGCTCTTCGGCGTCGGGGATGGCGATGATCGCGGCCCATTCGTCGAAGTGGGCCCGGGTCATGGGCGGGTCCATGCCGCCGCGTTCAGTGACGCGGCGGTACAACTCGTCGAGCGGCGCGTCGAGGTAGCGCAATTCGACCTGCGCCCCCAGGGCGCGTCCACCCTCACGCAACACGTCGCGCTCGACCCGCGCCCACGAACCGAACTCCACGATCACGTTCACGCCGAGTCGCAGCAAATCCTGCGCCACCGCCCACTGCGTGGCCTCGATGTCGAGGCGCAGTTCTGGGTCCCAGATGTCGAGCTTGAGCGCGGTGAACCACTCGTCGGGGCAGAAACGGACCGCGGACATCGTGCGCGCGAGCTCGCGTGCTGTCGTCGTTTTGCCTGAACCGGGCAGCCCGCAGAACACGACGAGCCGCGGAGGTGACGACATCTATTCCTGCAGCGCCTCGTGGTGACGGATTACCTCGGCGATGATGAAGTCCAGGAAGTCGGCGGCGAACTCGGGGTCAAGGTCGGCTTCAACCGCCAATGACTTCAATCGCGAAATCTGGCGAGACTCGCGCTCGGGGTCGGCGGGCGGCAAGCCGTGCTTCGCCTTCAACGCGCCGACTTGTTGCGTGCACTTGAACCGCTCGGCGAGCACATGCACGAGCGCGGCGTCAAGGTTGTCGATAGTCGAACGCAAGCGATCGAGTTCGGCCAGGGCGGCCGGATCCGGGTGCGGCATTCCGACAGCTTGGCGCACGCGCGCACCTCGGGGCGCAATGATTCGGGCATGCCTTTCGACAACCGCGTTACCCGCATGCTCGGCGTCGATATTCCGATCGTGCAGGCGCCGATGGGATGGATCGCGCGATCCCAGCTCGCGAGCGCAGTCTCCAACGCCGGCGCGATGGGGATCATCGAGACCTCGTCGGGCGAACTCGACAACGTCAAGGACGAGATTCGCAAGATGCGCGACCTCACCGACAAGCCCTTCGGCGTCAACATCGCGCAGGCGTTCGTGCGCGACCCCGGCATCGCCGAATTCGTGATCGATCAGGGCGTGAAGTTCGTGACCACGTCAGCGGGCTCGCCCACGAAGTACACGTCGGTGCTCAAGGAAGGCGGTCTCACCGTGTTCCACGTCGTGCCCAACCTGGTCGGGGCGCTGAAGGCGATCGATGCCGGAGTGGACGGGCTGATCGTCGAAGGAGGCGAGGGGGGCGGGTTCAAGAGCCCCCGCCCGATCGCGACGATGGTGCTGCTGCCGCTGATTCGCTCGAAGACCGACGTGCCGATCATCGCGGCGGGTGGCTTCATCGACGGGCCCACGATGGCGGCCGCGTTGGCGATGGGCGCCGAGGGTGTGCAGATGGGGACGCGCATGGTGAGCTCGGCCGAGTCGCCCGTCCACCAGAACTGGAAGGACGCGATCATCAACGCCACCGAGGCCGACACGGTCGTGCTCGGCCGCGCCGACAAGATGGCGATGCGGGCGCTGCGCACGGACCGCACCAACGCGCTCGAGTTCGACACCGAAACGCCGCCCATGGCCGCGTTCGGGAACGCCATGGATCTCTACTTCGGTGGCGATATGGAAGCCGGCATCGCGCTCGGCGGGCAGGTCGTCGGTCGTATCGAGGCCGTGCGACCGGTGGCGGACGTGATTAGCGAGACCGCCGACGAGTGCCTCACGATCATCGAATCGCTGGCCAAGCAGTACGGCCGCCTGTGACGCCTCCCGTGTTCCGCACCCCCGACGCACACTTCGATGCGCTCGTGGACTGGCCGTTCGAGCCGCACTACGCCGAGTTTGACGGGCTGCGCATGCATTACGTCGACGAAGGCCCACGCGACGCCGACGTGTTCCTGATGACCCACGGCGAGCCAACGTGGGGCTACCTCTACCGCCGATGGATTCCGCGTCTTCTCGACGCCGGGTTCCGCGTCGTTGCACCCGACCACATTGGATTCGGTCGTAGCGACAAGGTGACCGATGACGAGTGGTACGTCATCGACCGCCACGTTGAGCTGCAGCGCGCGTTGATCGAGCACCTTGATCTGCGAAGCATCAATCTTTTCTGCCAGGACTGGGGTGGGCCGATCTCGTTGCGCAACGTGTGCGACATGCCCGAGCGCTACTCGCGTTTGTTCATCGGCAACACGTGGTTGCACCACGCGGGGTTCGAATACAGCGAGGGCATCCGCAACTGGCGCGCCATGGCGCTGGACCCCGAGCGACTCGGTGGCGACATGCCGACCGGGTTCGTCGTCAGCGCCACGCTGCAACGCGATGGCCACGACGCCGAGGCTGTCACCGCGGCGTACAACGCGCCGTTCGACGGACATGCGTCGAAGGCCGGCGCACGGCGGTTCCCGTTCTGCATTCCCTTCGCCGAGCCAGTGGCCGGTGGCGCCGAGTGGCAGCAGCGCTGCTTCGACCAACTCCCCACGCTCGGCATCGCTGTCCACTTCGTCTGGGGCGACGCCGATCCCGTCTTCCCGTGGGACTGGGCAGAGGAGTGGGCGCGCCAAGTCACGGGTTCCTCTTTGGACCGGATCCCGAACGCCGGTCACTTCGTACAAGAGGACGCCCCGGACGACTGCGTCGACGCGGTGCTCTCGCGGGTCGGGCGCCGATAGCGGCGTAGCCTTTGGGGCGATGACTGCTCTCGACAACGCCAACGCGACCCTCGACTACTCCGGGCTGGTCAGCGAACTTCGCAACACCTTCGAAGCCCGCGTGACGCGACCGCTCGTGTGGCGTCACGAGCAACTCAAGGCCATGGAACGGATGCTCGTCGAGAACGAAGCGGAGTTCGTTGCCGCGCTCGAAGCGGACCTCGGCAAGCCCTCGCTCGAAGGCTGGATTACCGACCTGGCGTTCAGCCGCCAAGAGATCAAGCTGCTCGACAGCAAGCTCGACAAGTGGACGTCCGACGAGAAGGTCCGCATGCCGATGACCGTGCAGCCCGCGTCGGGTCGCATCGTGCGCGAGCCGCTCGGCGTCGCGCTGGTAATTGCGCCGTGGAATTACCCGATCCAGCTTCTTCTGATTCCGATGGCGGCGGCGATCGCGGCCGGCAATGCCGTGGTCGGGAAACCGAGCGAGCTCGCTCCTGCATGCAGCGCCGCGCTGGCGCGCCTGGCGCCGAAGTACCTCGACCCGCGCGCGGTCGCCATTGTCGAGGGCGGTATTCCCGAGAACACGGCGCTCCTGAAGGAGAAGTGGGACACGATCTTCTACACGGGCAACGGCCACGTCGGCCGGATCGTTGCGCACGCCGCCGCCGATCACCTCACGCCGGTCACGCTCGAACTCGGCGGTAAGAGCCCGGTGATCATCGACCGTGACGCCGACCTCAAGGTGGCGGCCAATCGCATCGTGTGGGGCAAGTTCCTCAACGCGGGACAGACGTGCGTCGCGCCGGATCATCTCCTGGTCCACGAAGCGGTGAGTGACGAACTCACAGACCGCCTAGGCAAGGCGATCACTTCGATGTACGGCGCGGACCCGCACAAAAGCGCGGACTACGCCCGGATTGTCAACAGCCGCCACTTCACGCGGCTTGAAGGCCTGCTCGACGGTGGACCGACCGTCGCGTTCGGCGGCGACCGCGACGCGAGCGACCGCTACTTCGCGCCAACCTTGCTCGCCGACGTTGCCAACGACGCGCCTGTCATGCAGCAGGAGATCTTCGGTCCGCTGCTGCCGATCATTCCCGTGACCGATGTCGACGCGGCGATCGCGCGGGTGAATGCAGGCGACAAACCGCTGGCGCTTTACGCATTCTCGAACAGCTCGAAAACCCTCGACCACGTCGTCGCGAACACGTCGTCGGGTGGCGTCGCGCTCAACCACGTCGTGATGCACTTGCTGCCACCAGGCCTGCCCTTCGGCGGCGTCGGCGAATCGGGCATGGGGGCGTATCACGGCAAGGCGAATATCGACGCCTTCTCGCACCGCAAGAGCGTGCTTACCAAGCCGACTCGTATGGACCCGCCGATCCTCTATCCGCCGTTCACCGGCATCAAGACGTGGATCGTGCGGAAAGCGATGACCCTCTTCTAACGCTCAGCGCGCCGCCTGCAGCGCGGCGGCCGTCGCGTCGTCGGCGGGTAGGAACGTCTCGATAATCAGTTCGGACGTGGTCGCGTCGACGGCGCTGCCAAAGGTGGCGATCATGCTCACGAAACGCAGCGTGTCCTCGCCCCGTCGTAGTTCCATCGTGATGGCGAGGCCGTGGTCGCCTTCGGTGTCGTGGATGTCGACGTGATCGACGTACCCGAGGAGTTCCTCATGCAGCGCCACCAGTTCGGGGTCGCCCAGACCGTCGATCTGGCGCTGCAAGCTGCCGAGCACGTGGTGGGCCATCGCACCCAGGTTGGTGATGCGCGGCGCGAGACCTTTTGGATGCAGGCAAACGCGCAGGACGTTGACTGGCGGCGTCATCAGTTCAGGAGCGACGTCTTCGACGAACAACGTGGCTGCCTTGTTCGCGGTGACCAGGTTCCAGTGTCGGTCCATCACGAGCGCGGGCCACGGTTCGTGGGCGTCGAGCACGCGCTGTACCGCAGCGAGCGTGTGCCGCTGCTCGGGCGCGTCGAGCGGAGCGTCGCCGAACACTGGCGCGAACCCGGCCGCGAGCAGGAGGCGGTTGCAGTCCCGCAACGGCATGCCGAGGGAGCGGCCGAGGTGCAGCAGCAACTCGCGGCTCGGGTTGGCCCGGCCCGTCTCGACGAAGCTCAAGTGGCGCGTCGACACGCCGGCCCGGCTCGACAACTCGAGTTGGCTCAGGCGCCGGTGCAACCGCCACTGGCGCAGCAGCGAACCGGCGCGGCTGACGCCCTCAACCTCAGTGTCCAAGACAGGCAGTGCCGTCATCCGTCTGACCGTACGACACCGCGCCCGACGCCGACCATGACCTGACAGGTAATTGGCCGCTCTACGTCGCCGGGCGCAGTGTGTCGGCCATGGACACCCTGCAAACCCAACAAGAAATCAGCGACACCTTCCGCGTCACATTGGCGCGGTTCTCGAAGCTGGTGCGGCCACTTACCGACGAACAACTCGCGACCCCCAGCCGCTGCGAGGGCTGGACGGTCGGAGACGTCGCCGGTCACTACGTCGGCTCGATCGCCGAAATTGCCGCGGGCGACCTCGACGGTCAGGGCACGCCCCCGGTCACCAAGCGCCAAGTTGAAGCTCGGAAGGGCTGGACCGGTGCGCAACTCGCCGATGAGCTCGACGCGGCCGCGGTGAACCTCGGGCTGCTCCTTGACGCATTGGACGCCGACGCGTGGAATGCGCCCGCCGGCGGCGGGTTCGACGGTTCGCTCGGACGCGGCGTGGAAGCATTGCTGTTCGACGGCGCCGTGCACGCCGATGACATCGACAACGAACTCGGCCTCGATCATCACCCGACGCCGGAAGAGGTCGTCGCCGCGGTGTCGCACGTCGCCCATCACCTCAACCAAGAGGGTTACGGACCGGCCGTTCTCGCGCTCGACGGGCTGCCTGAAATCGCGCTCTCAGGTGCCGGCGTCGATGCGCCTCGCATCACCGGTCATCCCGCGCTGTTCGTGCTCGCCGCGACCGGTCGCGGCAACCCCGCCGACTTCGGCGCTGACGACACGCTCAACATCTACCGCTAACGGTTAGTCGGCCGCCGGCAGACTGAGCACAAAGGTCGCCTTGGCCTCGTACCAGGCGTTACCGCCTTGCATCCTCGCCAACTCGCGAACGATGAAGAGCCCAAGGCCGGTGCCCCGCACACTGGCTTGTGCGTCCTTAGAAAACTTGTCGAACAACTGTGCCTGGAGATGCTCGGGGGGACCGGCGCCGTCATCACTGACGCGCAACTCCACTTGTTCGCCTCGTCGCACGGCCTCGACGGTGTAGGGGGCGGCGCCGTACTTCGCAGCATTCGTAAAAAGGTTCGTGATGATCTGGCCGACCCGGGCCGCGTCGGCGTGGACGTACAAGTTCTCCAAGCCTCGAATCTCGATGGCATCCGCGACGTCGGTGACCTCGCGCAGCGCGTCGTCGACGACATCGGCCAAGAGCACGCGAGTGGCAGAAATCGCAAACGTGCCGGCGTCGAGCCGCGACGCAGTCAACAGGTCGTCGAGTAGGCGCCGAATCCGTCGCCCGCCGGCAGTGACACGGGCGAGGGTGTCGAGGCGTTCCGCGACGTCGAGTTTGTCCCAGTAGTCCTCGAGGATTTCGGCGGCGCCGTTGATGGCCGCGATCGGGCTTTGGAGTTCGTGGGCCGTGACGGCGAGGAACTCTTCGGTTTGCCGCGCCGCGGCGTGAAGCTCTTCGTTGTTGGCGACCAGCCGCGCCGCGGTGTCTTCGCGCGCGGTCTCGGCCGCCCGCCTCTCGGTCATGTCCCGGGTGACTTTGGCGAAGCCAAAGTGTTTGCCCCCGTCGTCATAGAGCGCGGTGATCACGACGCTGGCCCAGAACGTGCTGCCGTCCTTGCGGACGCGCCAGCCTTCTTCTTCGTAACGGCCGTCACGCAGCGCGGTGACGAGTTCGTGTTCGGGGTGTCCGCTGGCTCGTTGTTCTTCGGGGTAGAAGACGCTGAAGTGGCGACCGACAATTTCGTCGCTGTTGTAACCCTTGAGGCGTTGGGCGCCGAGGTTCCAGGTCGTGATGATGCCGTTGGTGTCGAGCATGAAGATCGCGTAGTCCTTCACGGACTCGACCATCAGCCGAAAGCGCTCTTCGGAGTTCCGGAGCTGATCGAGCGCCACGTGCTGCGACGTGACGTCTTCAAGCTGAGCGAATAGGTAAAGGGGTCGGTCTTCGGCGTCGCGGACCGCCGCAACCGTCGTGTGGGCCCACCGGTCCTCACCGCGGATGTCGAGCCGGTGCTCAATCTCGGTCGCACCAATGTGCGCGGACGCGCGGCGTACGGCGCGGTCCACCTCGGCCCGTTCTGCCTCGTGTGCGACCGACGCGAGCGTCGTGCCCACCAACTCGCTTTCAGGCTTATGCAGCACGTCGCTCAATGCCTGGTTGGCGCGCACAATCGTGCCCGACAGCGTCAGCGTTGCCATCCCGATCGCCGCCTGATCGAACACGGTGCGGAATCGTTCGAGATGCGCGGCGAGGACAGCTTCAACCTCGGCCTCCACCTTCGGGTCCGGCTGGTTTTCGGTGACCCTGTCGGCGTCCAGGGCGGCCAGCAACCTCCCCGGCAGCTCGCGAATCGGCGTGGACTTCTCGATGTAGTCCACGGCCCCGCGTTCGAGGGCGAGGTCCCGCAGGCTCGCGGCATCGAAGCCGGAGAACATCACGACTCGGGTGGTTGGCGACGCCGCCAAGATTCCGGGAATCGCGGTGAGGCCGTCGATGTCGGGCATGGACGCGTCGAGCAATAGAAGCGCCGGATGGTGCTGCGCCGCGAGTTCCACCGCTTCGCGGCCCGACGCGCCTTCGCCTACGACATTGAAGCGGCCACTCAACTGCAACTGTCTCTTGACCAGCGTGCGTACGTCTCGCGCGTCGTCGACGAGGACGGCGTCGAAGATTGTCACAGCCATCGTGTCCTCAGCCTAGAAGCGCGGACGGCAGGCTCACGAGCGCTCAGTACCCGTTTCGTGACGATTATCGTCATTCGGCGTGTCGTCCCGTGTTCTTCTCGTCGAAGACGTCGACGAATTGCGCCAAACGATGCGCCAAGCGCTCCGGCTGCACGGCGGGTTCGACGTCGTTGCCGACGTGGCCGACGGCGCATCCGCCGTCGAGGCCGCGAAAGTGCACGCACCGGACGTAGTGGTACTCGACCTTGGCTTGCCCGACCTCGCCGGCGCGGAACTCGTGACGCGCGTGCGTGCCGCGGCGCCCAAGGCCCGCATCGTCGTTTACACGGGCGCGGTCGTGAACGACGCGTCCGGCATTTCGCATGCCGTGGACGCGCTGGTGCAAAAAGACCGAGGCGTTCGCTACCTCGTGCACCTGCTCGCCGACCTCCAGAGCGGCGCGCACTTCACGGCTGAGATCAAGCTTGGGCCCAGCATCGAGGACGTCGGCGCGGCGCGACGGTTCCTCAAGGCGCAGTGCGAAAGGTGGGGCTGCGAACAATCGTTGCCGGACCTGCAACTGGTGCTCAGCGAGCTCGTTACGAATGCGTTGGTTCACGCCGGAACGACCTGCGAGGTGCGGGCTCGGTATAACGATGGCGTCTTGCGAATCGAGGTGCGCGATCGCGGGCGGGGCACGCCTGACCTGCGGGCCCCGGCGGCAGATTCTGAAGGCGGGCGAGGGCTCATGATCATCTCGTCGATGGCCGAGGCGTGGGGCATCGAAACCGACGACGACAACAGCAAGGTCGTTTGGGCCGAAATGCTGGTTTCGGCAACGGCCGACGGTTCGCCCGTCGGCTAGCGCAATCTCTAGGATTCGCCGCCATGACTGATCTCGGTTTCGACGGCAAGGTTGCAATCATCACGGGCGCCGGTGGCGGCCTCGGCCGGTCCCACGCCCTCGAGCTGGCCAAGCGCGGTGCGCTCATCGTGGTGAACGACTTGGGTGGTTCCACCGACGGGCAGGGCTCGTCGGAGACGGCCGCAGAAGCCGTGGTGAACGAGATCAAGGCCGCGGGCGGCGAGGCCGTTCCCAACTACGACAGCGTCTCCACACCCGAGGGCGGTGAGGCCATCGTGCAGACCGCGATCGACGCCTACGGCAAGGTCGACATCGTCATCAACAACGCCGGCATCTTGCGGGACAAGTCCTTCCACAACATGACGCCCGACCTGCTCAACCCCGTCCTCGACGTGCACCTCAAGGGCGCGTTCTACGTGACCCGTCCCGCGTACATACGGATGCGCGAGCAGGGCTACGGCCGGATCATCAGCACCGCGTCGGGCGCCGGCATCTTCGGTAACTTCGGCCAGACGAATTACGGCGCCGCGAAGATGGGCCTGGTTGGTTTCACCCGCGTGCTTGCGGTTGAAGGCGCCAAGAACAACATCAAGGCGAACGTGATCGCACCGGTCGCGAAGACCCGCATGACCGAGGACCTGCTCGGCGCGCTGGCAGACGGTTTGCTGCCCGAGTTCGTCACGCCGATCGTCGCGTTCCTCGCCCACGAAGACTGCCCGGTGTCGGGTGAGATCTACTCGTGCGGTGGCGGCCACGTGGCCCGCGTGTTCATCGGCGTCACGCCCGGATACACCAACAAAGAAATGACCGTCGAGAGCATCCGCGACAACTTCGACACCATCCGCGCCGAAGAGGGCTACGAAGTGCCCGGCAACCTCAACGAAGAGATGATGCTCACGCTCAAAGCGCTGAGCTAAGTAACGACAACCTTCCCGATCATCTTCGGGTGGACGAGGCACGCGTACGGGTAGGTACCGGGCTTGCTGATCCGCAGCGTGTACTCAAGATACGGCTCGGCGCCAACAAGGCCTGACGACCAGAAGCCCGTTCCGTCGTAGCTGCCCGCGTCAAACTTCTGAACCGCGCCCGGCTCGTCCTGAGGCGGCACTTCCGACGCGCCGCCCGCAATGCCGTGCACCTTTGGGTTGTAGCGGACGTTTCCGCGCGTGAACTGAAGGATCGGTAAGTACGCCGGGACGTCGAAGCTGATGGTGTGGCCGCCGAGAACCTTCCACGTGATCGGCTGACCTGCTGCTGCCTCGATCGTGCGCGGGACGAATTCGTTCACCGAGGCGTAGAAGTCGGTCGGCAGTCCCGCGAAGGGACCGCTCAGGCTACGGCCGCGGAAGCTGACCTTTCCCCGTCCGCGCGCTTGCCGAAAAGTCTTTACGAGCGGGGCGACCGTGGACTCGGCTTCCTCGCGGCCATCACGCGCGACCGCTGACGCGGCCGAGATCTTCGTGCTTGGCTTGACCACGTTCACTTCGACCTGCTGACTCGGGCCGTGTACCGCGCAGTAGAAAAAGTACGTTCCGGGCTTGGTCGTCTTGGCGATCGGCATCCGGAAGGTGTTGCCGCGCGGTCCTGAGTAGGGGATCACACCGCTGTTGTAGAGCGACTGCGTACCGTCGAACGCGGGCTGGCGCTGCTGGGCCGAAGTACACGCCTCGCTCGCGTTCTTCGGCGGTGCGCCGGACCGGAGGTAGCACGGCTGTGCCGCATTCTGATTGACCGTGCTCTGATCGCCGATGGCTTCCAGTAGGCCGTCGGGCGCCTGGGACAATTGGTCAATCAAACGGTTGACCTCGTCGAAAGGCTGCGTCGGCGGGTTGTCGATATCGGGAAGCTGCGGAAAGTCGGCACGCAACGATCGCCACGTGGCGAGCACCTTTTGTGCGTCCTTCGCCGGCTTGGCCGCCTTGAGCTTGGCCGCGAACTCCGCGAACGTCGCGTCCGTGGGGCCTTCCGGGTCCACGAGGTCGTTGTTCTCCGTCAACGCGATGTAGCCGTCGAACAGCGCCGACCATTCGTTCGCCTGGCGGACGCCCTTGGCCGCCGATGTTCCGCCGGTCACGGTGTGCGGCTCGCCCGTCCAGGTCTGCTTAAAGGCGATCGTGTCACCCGGGTGGACCGACACTTTCGCCGGAAAGTTCTTGGCGACGAATATCGCTACTTCGTCGGAGCTGTAGTCGACGAGCACGGTGCGATCGCCGTTCGACGAACTGCCACCGCACGCGCCTAAGAACGCCACAACGACACCGACGATGATCCCTTTGCGCATCATGGCGTGACCATAGATCTAGGGCACCATGTTGAGCGTGACACACGACACTCTGCATACGCCGTTGTCCATCGGGTCGATGACCGTGCGCAACCGGTTGTACCGGGCGCCGGTGTTGGAAGGCACGGGGGACGGCCCCGACGCGGGCGACCAGTACGCCAAGCACTTCGTCGAGAACGCCCGCCACGGCGTCGGAATGATCATCCAGGGTGCGTCATGCGTGACGGAGGAAGGTCGGTCCGGCCCGGGCATGTCGTGCGTGGACACGCGCGAGAAAGTGATGCGCTTCGCGCCGATGGTCGCGGCGGTGCAGAAGGAAGGCGCGCGCATAGTCCTGCAGCTGGGCCACGGGGGCCTCTATGCGATCGAGGCATGGCACGAGCCGTACGCGTCGAACCGCCAGGGGCCGCTAATGGCGCCCTCGCCCGTGCCGTGGCAGTTGAAGGTCGCGTTCCGCGGCATCCCGGTCCACGCGATGACCACCGAAGAGGTGCACGCGCTGATCGCGCGCTACGGCCATATCTCCGCCTGGGCGCGCGAGGCCGGCTACGACGCGATCCAACTCGGCAACTCGAACGCGAAGTTGCTCGACCAGTTCCTGTCACCGTTCTACAACCGGCGGACCGACGAGTTCGGTGGATCGCTCGAGGGTCGCGCCCGCATCCTCCGATTGATCCGGGCATCCGTCGCCGAACACGCCGGGGCGGACTTCCCGTGCTTGGTCAAGGTCGCCTCAGAGGTGGGCGGGATCCCGGGCACGAAGCACACGTCGTTCGACGATGCACTCAGGCTCGCGCCGATGTTGGAGGAGTGGGGCTTCGACTCGCTGACACCATGCGAGGTGTCCGCGTTCCCTGACACCACGCTGTGCCGTGGCGGCGTGCCCGACGGCATCTGGACGAATCCCGGCATGGCCAATCGGTTGAAGAAGGCGGCGCCGGCGCGCAGCAAGCGGGTCGCGCTGAAGCTCGGCGCTTGGTACGGCGGCAAGCGCGCGCCGTTCAAGCCGGTGTGGAACCGCCACCTGTTCTCAGAGATCTCCAAGCGCGTGTCGATCCCAGTTTTCGCGGTGGGCGGCATTCGCACGGCCGACGAGGTCAACCAGATCTTGGAATCGGGCGAGGCGCAGATGGTCGGCATCGGCCGCCCGTTTTACGCCGAGCCCGACTTGGCCAACAAGATCCTCGGCGGCGACCACGGCGCACGGCTGTGCCTCAACTCCAACAAGTGCGTGTCTGCGCAGATGCTTGGGATGAAGGGTGTCTGTTACAACCCCGAGGTCACGAAGGGTCGACGGACAGAGGCAGGCGCAGCCAGCTGAGCATCTGTCTCAGGGCTTCGTAGGCCGCGAGCCGCGCCTCGTCCGTGTCAGCTGCGTCCGCCGTCTCGACCTGGTCCCACATGCGGTTGATCATGGACGGACCAACTTCGAGCAACGCCGCGCTCCCGGCGCTCGCCCAGCGGGCCAGCACGTAGTGCACGAGACCGCCGACCGGAACGCCGATCGCATTACCGAGGTTGTCGAGGGTCTCGAGCGGGTCCGAGTGCGCGTAGAGCACGATGTCGGCTTTGAAGTTCGCGTCGCGATCATCCTCGGGCCACTCGCCCGTCCACGGCGAGACGTGGATGTCGCGCCCGGGTGTGGTCAACGGTGGACGGCGCGTAGACCGGCCCACGCCAGGTCGGCGACGCGGCTCGCCGCCACGTGCGCGGCTTCGTGCGCGCCCGCGGCGACCCATCGGCGGCTCGAGCCTTCCGCGAGTCCGACGACCGCGTGCGCCAGCAGTAGGCGGTGGTCAGCGTCGAGGTCGACGTTGATCAGCGCGGCGATGAACTCCGCGATCACGGCTTCGACGCGCTCCACCGCTTCGGCGAACTCTTCGTCGCGACGCGACCCGTCCCCGAACAACAACACAAACGAACTGTGGTGGTCGGCGACGAACTGAAAGTACACGGTGAGGCCGGCCTCGACTTGCTGGCGGGGCGTGTCGGCTGCGTTCGTGGCGGTAGCGATCGAGTCGAGTAGTTGCTTGCCAACCTCGTCGAGCAGCTCGAGGAACAGCGCCCGTTTCGACGCGAAGTGCTGGTAGAGCACGGGCTTGGTCACGCCGGCCGCGTCGGCGATGTCGTCCATCGACGTGCCGTGCAAGCCGCGTTCTGCGAACAGACCCAGCGCGGTCTCGACGAGCTGTTGGCGGCGTTCGGCGGCGGGAAGTCGGATAGCCATAAGTAGTTACCCCACAGTAACCAAGCGGCTCTTTTGCGCGTCACACCCTCGGCGTAGGGTGCGCGCTTATGGCCAAGCGAACCTCACACCCCGCAGGAACCCCGTCCTATGTCGACATCGGCAGCCCCGACCCCGCCGCCACTGCCGCGTTCTACAGCGCGCTGTTCGGCTGGACCGTCAACGACCTCGGCCCCGATGCGGGCGGCTACTCGATGGCGCAGCTCGAAGGCGACGACGTTGCCGGCATCGGCCCCGCGCAGAGCCCGGGCCCGCCCTACTGGACCACGTACATCACCGTCGACAACGTGGACGACACCGTCAAGAAGGTCGAGGCCGCCGGCGGCACCGTGCTGGCCCCGGCGATGGACGTCATGACCGCGGGCCGCATGGCCGTGTGCATGGATCCGAACGGCGCCGCGTTCGCGGTGTGGCAGCCGAACGAGAGCATCGGCTCGTACCGCGTGAACGAACACGGCGCGCTGTGTTGGACCGAACTGAACACGCGCAACCTCGAGTCCGCCAAGTCCTTCTATACCGACGTGTTCGGTTGGGGCTGGGGGCCGACGAACCCCGAATACGCCGAGTTCATGGTGGGCGACCGGGTGGTCGGCGGCGCGATGCCGATGACGCCGGACAAGTTCCCGGCCGAGGTGCCCGAGCACTGGCTCGTGTATTTCGCGGTCAACGATGTCGACGCGTCCGCGGCCAAGATCAAGGAACTCGGCGGCGTCACGATGATGGACCCGTTCGAAGCCGGCGGCGCAGGCAAGATGGTCGTGGCGATGGACCCGCTGCAAGCGGTCTTTGCCGTGATCCAAATGAATGAGCCGGGCGACTAGGCCGAGGCGCCCTTCTCGGGCAGGTCATCGGCGTGAAGGCTCCGGAGGTCGGTGATCGACGGTTGGGCCTTGTCGCGCAGGCGCCACGCGTGATGGCCGACGGCTGACTCGAAGAGGTTGCGGGCGAACCGCCCGTTGCCGAATCCCGCGTCACGCGGCTCGGCCCGCAAGAGTTCGCGCAAGCGCTCGATGCAGCCCGCCGTCGGCTCGAAGTCGGATGCCGCCGCGACTTTGCGGAAGATCTCCACGAGTTCGTCTTCGGTGTAGTCGGCGAAATGGATGGTGGTGCCGAAACGGCTCTCGAGGCCCGGGTTGGTTTCGATGAAGGTCTTCATCTCATTCGGGTAGCCGGCGACGATCACCACTAGTTCGTCGCGGTGGTCCTCCATCGCTTTCACCAACGTCGAGACGGCTTCTTTGCCGAAGTCGTCCTCGGCGAGCGAATAGGCCTCGTCGATGAACAACACGCTGCCCATCGCCGACTCGATCACTGCCGCGGTCTTGAGCGCGGTTTGTCCGACGTAACCGGCGACGAGGCCGGCCCGGTCCGTCTCGACCAGTTCGCCGGTGGAGAGCAGCCCGAGCGCGCGGTAGATGCCGCCGACGAGACGAGCGACCGTCGTCTTGCCCGTCCCCGGGTTGCCGACGAACACCAGGTGGCGGCTGACGGTCGGAACCTTCAGGCCCTTCTGTGCCCGCAGCCCGCTCATGCGCAGCAACGCGGTCTGACGGTGGACCTGCGTCTTTACGTCCTTCAGCCCGACAAGGTCGTCGAGCTCCGCGAGGAGTTCCGCGAGCGTGCGGGTCGGAGAGGGAACGGTGGCCGAGACGTTCGTGTTGGACGCGGCCGCGGCCTTGGCCTTTACGTCCGACGCCTCCATGGCGACTCCGGCCGCCCGCAGCTGTGTGCTCGCCGCGAGACGCGCCGCCTCGACCGATGCGAGGCTCGGGTCCGGGTCGAACTCGCAGGCTTCCACGGCAAGCCGGCCGAGCGCGATCGCGTAGCCCTGGGCCGGCCGCACGTCGGCGCCGGCCAGCAGCTTCGCAAGCAGCGGCGTCGCCGTCTCGAGCCACGGCTTGCCGAGCCGCACCGCCGCCGCGAAACCCGACGACGGACGACCGAACGCGTCGGACCAGGCGAACTCCGCGTCGACCATCTCGGCACATACGGCCGCGGCGAATGCAGCCGCCTCGTCGCTTACGTCCGCGGGGTCGAGTCCGGCTTTGGCGCCAACTTCCTTGAGCGCGTCCAGCGCGGCGGCGAACTCGCTGTAGGTCACAGCGCCCTAGCGAGTTTTACGAGTTAGTACTGGATGACGGAGCGGGCGACTTCGCCGGTCTCCATCGCCTCGAAGGCCTCGTTCACTTCTTCGATCGAGATGGTGCGGCTGATCAGTTCGTCGAGCTTCAGTTCGCCGCTCTTGTACAGCTCGATCAGCTTCGGGACGTCCTTCTGCACGTTGGACGAGCCGTACCAGCAACCCTTGATCGTCTTCTCGTTGAGCACGACACCGAGGAACGCCGGCACCTGGATCATCACGTCCATCTTCGGCACGCCGACGAGGATCGCCTGACCGCCGCGGCGGATCATGTTGATCGCTTGGTCGATCGTGGGGCCGAGGCCGATGACCTCGAACGACACGTCAGCGCCGTGACCGCCGGTCATCTCCATGACCTGCGCGACCGGGTCGCCCTGCGACGCGTTGATGGTCGCGGTCGCACCGAACTCCTTGGCCATCTGGAGCTTGGTTTCGTTCATGTCGATGGCGATGATCTCGCCCGCGCCCATGATGCGCGCACCCTGGATCACGTTGAGGCCGACGCCGCCGCAACCGATGACGGCGACCACGTCGCCCTTCTTGATGTTGGCGGTGTTCATTGCCGCACCCGCGCCGGTGAGTACGCCACAACCGATGAGTGCGGCGATCTTCATGTCCAGATCCTTCGGGATTTTCACGACGCCCGACTCGGCGATGATCGACACTTCACCGAAGGTGCCGGCCGCTGCCATCTGCATCAGGGGAGCGCCGCCGGAGGTCATACGCGTCGTGCCGTCAAGCAGGCCGCCCGAGGCGAGCGCCGCGTTCGCGTTTTCGCAGAGGTAGCCCTGCTCCTTGTTGCAGAAGAAGCAGTCGCCGCACTGCGGCACCCACGAGATCACCACGTGATCGCCCACTTCAACCGACGTGACGCCTTCGCCGATTTCTTCCACGACGCCGGCGCCCTCGTGGCCCAGCACGATCGGCGGCATACAGAACATGGTGCCGTTGAGCATCGACAGGTCGGAGTGGCACACGCCCGACGCGCCCATACGGACCTTCACTTCCTTGGCGCGCGGCGCCTCGACTTCGACATCGGTGCGGATCTCGAGCGGCTGGTTCTGCCCGGTCATGACTGCGGCCTTGGACATGTGGTCCCTCCCTGGAACTGTTCTGAACGACGGAGCGCGACCCTACTCTGAGGTACGGAGCCGATTCACAACGACCGCCCAACCTACGGTGAGGGGCGTGAACCGGGTACGGACGGGTGCCGCGTGTGCGTTTCTTGCGGCGGCGTGGGTGCTGGTGTTGGTCGTGGTCGCCGGCGCCCACCGGCATGGCTACAGCCACGTGTCGCAGTACATCAGCGAACTCGGCCAGCGCGGATCGTCCGACGGCTGGTGGGTCAGTTGGCTCGGGTTCTTCCCCGTCGGTGTGCTCGCTGCCGCGGCTTCGCTGCTCGTGCAACCAGCGTTGAAAACGTCGCGGCTCGTCGCGATCGGCGTCGCCGCGGTCGGGATCTCGACCTTCGTCGGCTACGCCGGGTCGGCCGTATGGCGATGCGATCCGGGTTGCCCGGAGACCGGCGGGTCAAGCACGCAGGACTTGCACTACTTCGTCAGTGCGCTCGACTTCGTTGGCGTGCTCGCGGGCTTCGTCTGCACCGCGATGGGGCTACGCGGCCGCCGGCAGTGGCGCGCCCTGTTCCGGCTCTCGGTGCTCGGAGCGGTCGGCATAGGCGGGGTCGGGCCGTTCCTCACCGGCGACGCGCTAATGGACGTGCACGGTCTGGTTCAGCGCGTACTGGAGGCGATCGTGTGGTGCTGGTTCATCGCGCTCGGGCTGCGCGCATCGAGCGACGAATCAGTAGAGCCAGACCGACTAGTGCGGCGCCGATGAGCGGCGGCGTGGTCGAACCACCGGTCTCCGGAATCGTGCGGGCCGACTGAATCCTGGCGCCTTCGACTGACGCGGGACGAATGTCAATCGTCTGCGTGACGAACTTGTACGAGCCGGCGGCTTCCTCGATCCGCGCTTGAGCCGAATACTGCTCGGCGGCGTGACCCGGCCCCAGGTCGACTTTCAGCACACGGCCGTCTGGTGTCGTGACTACGACGGCGCCGGTGCCCGTCAGCGTGAGTTGATTGCCACTACGCGTGACGTCGAGGAACTCGGGGTGCGGGCGGGTGGTTTCGAAGCGAAAGCCGTAGACGGAGAAATCCGCGCTAATCGAGCGGTAACGGAACGTGGCCGGCACCGGGATCGGGGCGACCCGAGCGCCCGCCGGTTGCGGCTTGGCGAGGTACTTCCACACGAAGGGAAGATGGCGTTCGCGCAACCACAGCGACCACCAGCGCCAGGCGTGTTCGCCTTCGGTCTCGCGGTACTCGAAGGCGCCGACGTGGTGTTGCGCGTTCATCGCGTCACGGAACGCTTGATTGTCGTACTTGAACAACGTGTCGACCGCGAGCAGCGCACACAAGTCGCTGGACAGGTCCGTCTGACTTGTACAGGTTGCGCCCAGGTCCATCGTGACGTTGACGCCGTCGAGATTGGGCACGAGCGACAGCGGGATGTTGCCGTAATAGAACGCGCCAAGTTCGTTCGACGTGAAGGGCGCACCGCGAAACGCCGGTCCGCCCATCGAGTCCATCGTGCGCGCGCCGAGATTTGATGACATGCCGCCGGCCGCGATGAACAGGTCGGGCGCTTTCGCCGCGAAATGCAACGCGCCGTACCCGCCGTTTGAAAGGCCGACGATCGCCCGGCCCTGACGGTTCGCGATCGTGCGATAGTGCGCATCGACGTAGGGCACCACTGCGTGCAGGAAGTACTGCTCGTTCAGGTACTGGCCGTCGTAGAAGTCGTGCCAGTTGCCGGACCTGCCGTCGGGCATCACGGCGATCACGGCATGGGTCGGGTCGGCGGCGTACGCATCGTCGAGGATCTTTTGCACACCACCGAGCGACACCCACGCGGCCTGGTCGCCGCCGCCACCGTGCAACAGGTAAAGCACCGAGTAGCGCAGCGCCCCGCTGCCATAACCGGGCGGCAGGTAAACGCACACGCCGGAGACAAACGCCAGCGTTCCGTCGGGGTGGCGCGGCCCGTCGGGGAGCACCCGCGTGACGAGCGAGCCGATGGGCGAACGCGTGTCCTTGCACGCGTCGATCGGCGCAACGTGCTTCGCGTCGTTGAAGTCGTTGCGACCCTGCGCGCCGCACTGCTCGTTGTTGCCGTACCCCGCCGCGGTGCAGCCGGGCGGGTTGTCCTCCGCCGGCGTGACATCGGCCCGCGCCGCGGTGGCGGTTGCTCCGACAATGACAAACACCACGGCGACGAATCGCCCGATCAAGCCCCAGCGCATTGAACCCCCAGTCCGGGGGCGAGCTTACGACTCGAGCCGATTCAAAACGATCGGCCCACCTACGCTGGGCACCGTGAACCGGGCGACTGCAGCTACGGAAACCTTGGAAGCTCCGGCGTCGCCGGCCGCCCGGTGGGTATTCGGGGCGCTACTCGTGCTGGCGTCGTCGGCGATCGTGCTCGTGAGCGAAATCGTCGCGGCGAGAGTGATTGCGCCCTACGTAGGACTCACTCTGGAGACGTTCTCGGCCGTCATCGGCTGCGTGCTCGCGGGGATCTCCCTCGGTAGTTGGTCGGGGGGATGGCTGGCAGACCGGGTGCCTCCCCGGCGTCTTCTTTCTGCGGCACTCACGGTCGGCGGCGTAGCGCTGATCGCGTCGCCCTACATCGTGCGGAAGGTTGGGCCGCATGTCACGCCGTCGGCTCCGTCAGCGGCGTTGTTGCTTGCGGCAGCCGCTTTCCTAGTGCCCAGCGTTGCGCTGAGTGGCGTGACACCGACGGTCCTCAAGACGATCGGGCAGGGATCGAATCGCCTCGGTTCGGTCGCAGGCGCAGTGTCCGCAATCGGGACCGCCGGCGCGTTGATCGGCAACTTTGGCGCCGGGTTCGTTCTCGTTGGCAGCCTCCGAGCCGGCCAGATCCTCGTCGGGTGTGGCGTTGCGTGCCTGTTTTTCGCCGCGGCCACCGCGCTCTTCTATGGAGGCCTCCCGCGGGCGATGGTGTCTGGGCGTTCGGTCGCCGCGTGCCGCGCTGTTGGTCGGCGGCGTCGGCGGTTCGCAGTTGGGTCGCCAGCTGCCGTGTGACGCGGAAACAAAATACGTGTGCCTGAACATCGACGAGCGCGCGCCAGGCAAATACTGGATCCGCAGCAACATCTACTCGAGCAGCATTACCAACGTGACGGACCCGAAGACGCTTGAGTTCTCCTACACACGCGACGCGGCGACCGTCGTGCAAGCCGCCGTGGCTCCGTCCCGCCGCGGAGTCTCGTTCGCGTACATCGGTGGAGGCGGCTACACGCTGCCGCTGTACTTCGAAGCGACGTATCCGCAGTCGTCCCACCTCGTGTACGAGATCGACGATCAGCTCGTGGACCGCGTCACCGCCGCGCTTGGGATCGCCAACCGCGCCCAGCGCTTTCCGACCCGCATCGGCGATGCCCGCGCGGAAGTCGCCACGTCCACGTCGAAGTCGGCCGATGTGGTGGTCGGCGACGCCTTCTCGGGTATCGCCGTTCCGTGGCATCTCACCACGCGGGAGTTCCTGACCGATGTGGACCGGCTGCTGCGGCCCGGCGGTGTCTACGTGATGAACCTGATCGACTTCGACCACTACCACTTTGTGCGCGCCGAGGTTCACACTCTGCGCGGCGTCTTTGGCGACGTGGTCGTCGTCGCCCCGCGCTACGTGCTGGAGGACACCAATGGGATCGGCTCGAACGTCGTGGTTCTCGCGGGCCACGACCTACCGGACACGGCCACGTTGAACGCCGCGCTCGCGGCTGCCGGAGCGAAGACAATCGCGATCGGGGGCGGCGACGTCGAGCGGTTCATTGGCAACGACGTCGAACTCACCGATGAGTTCGCACCCGTCGACCAACTCATCGGTAGCCCGTAGCGCGTCGTCCGCGCCTATACCTGCGACTCGAGCCGGTTCACCGCGCCGAGGACCGCCTTGAGCGACGCGGCGAGGATCGACGGGTCCATGCCAATGCCCCAACGGATCCCTTCTTCGTTGCGCGCCTCGACGTAGGCCACGGCGGTCGCTTCGGCGCCGGCGGACACTGCGTGCTCGGCGTAGTCGGTGACTTCCACGTCGACGTCGAGATCGCTCTGCAACGCATGCACGAAGGCCGCGATCGGCCCGTTGCCCGAACCAACCACGGTCTTGTGCTCACCGTCGACCGTGAGTTGCGCCGTGACTGTGGTGCCCTTGTCGCCGGTGGTCATCTCGTGGCTGATCAGTTCGTACTTGCTGGTCTCGGGCAAATACTCCTGCTCGAAGTTCATCCAGATGTCAGCGGGCGAGATGTCGGTGCCGGTGTCCTCCGTGATGGTCTGGATCGAGCGTGAGAATTCGATCTGGAGCCGACGGGGAAGGTCGAGCCCGTGCTCGGCCTTCATGATGTAGGCCACGCCGCCCTTGCCCGATTGGCTGTTCACGCGCACGACGGCTTCGTAGTTGCGGCCCACGTGCTTCGGGTCGATCGGCAGGTAGGGAACGCCCCACTCGGTGTAGTCGTCGGGCAGTGCCTCGAAGCCCTTCTTGATCGCGTCTTGATGCGAGCCGGAGAACGACGTGTAGACGAGGTCGCCTACGTAAGGGTGGCGAGGCGATACGGGCAGCCGGTTGCAGTGCTCCGCGACCGCGCGCAGCGCGTCGATGTCGCTCATGTCGAGCTCGGGGTCGATGCCCTGGCTGAACAAGTTCATGGCGAGGTTCACGACGTCGACGTTGCCGGTGCGTTCGCCGTTGCCGAACAACGTTCCCTCGACGCGGTCAGCGCCGGCCATCACGCCGAACTCGGCCGCAGCCACGCCCGTCCCCCGATCGTTGTGCGGGTGCAGCGACAGCGTGATGAGGTCGCGGTGGGGCACGTTGCGGTGGAAGTACTCGATCACGTCGCCGTAGATGTTGGGCGTGTACATCTCGACCGTCGCCGGAAGGTTGAAGATGATCTTCGTGTCAGCGTCGGGTTCGATGACGTTGAGCACGGACGAGCAGATCTCGATCGCGTAGTCGATCTCCGTTCCCGTGAATGATTCGGGGGAGTACTCGTAACGGATCTGCGAGCCGCTCAAGTTCGATTCGAGTTTCTTGCACAGCTTCGCGGCGTCGGTGGCGATCTTCGTGATCCCGTCCTTGTCGAGACCGAACACGACGCGGCGCTGCAGCACCGAGGTCGAGTTGTAGAAGTGGACGATGCCCTTGTGCACGCCGTCGAGGCACTCGTAGGTGCGTTCGACCAGTTCGTCACGGCACTGCGTGAGCACCTGGATGGTGACGTCTTCGGGAATGAGATCTTCGGTGATCAGCTGACGCACGAAGTCGAAGTCGGGCTGGCTCGCGGATGGGAAGCCCACCTCGATCTCCTTGAATCCCATCTGGACGAGCGTGTTGAACATGCGCAGCTTGCGGCTCGGATCCATCGGATCGATGAGCGCCTGGTTGCCGTCGCGCAGGTCGACGCTGCACCACAGCGGGGCCTTCTCGATGCGGGTGTTCGGCCACGTGCGGTCGGGCAGGATCGTCGGGAGCGGAAGGAACGGCGTGTACTTCTCGAAGGGCATCTTCTTTGGTTGCACGTTCTTCGGAGGCATTCGTTCGTTCCTTGTGGTCGGTTGGGTTTGGAATCAGGGAAACAAAAAACCTCCTGGCCAAATTGGCGCAGGAGGCAGAGGCGAGGCACCCGGAGGGGTGGCTCGCCTACGTAAGAAGGAGGAGGCTGGCTGGCGTTGCGAAAGTGGTGGTGACACGCATGACCCTTGAACGATACACCTCTATGTTCGAAGGCATGGGAAAAAAGCTGATGGTCGCCGCCGCGTTAGTGGTCCTCGCTGGGGTGCTGGCCTCGTGTGGGAACGGGTCAGGCGGCACCGTGCGGACGGTATTGGTCGACTACAAGCACGACGACTTCGCGTCCGCGTTCCTCAGCTACTACCCGAAGAGCGTGAAGGTCCACCCGGGCGACACCGTCCGGTTCCGGCAGACCTGGACCGGCGAGCCGCACAGCGTGACGATGGGCACGGTTGTCGACGCCGTGTTCAAGTACGCGCCGATCATCGAGCAGTACGACTCGAAGGAAGCCGCGCTGGCCGGGGGAGTCGACCCGGCGACGATCACGAAGGTCGACGAAACGTTCGCGCGTGTGCCCGGCATGACGGACGATGACGGCAACATCTTTCCGGCTGGGGCTGAGCCCTGTTACGTGGATCAGTTTGCCGAGATCCCGCGTATGACCGAGGGCGACGACGACGTGATCCCCGGGGTTCAATGTCCAACGCGGGGCCGCCAGCAACCGGCGTTCACTGGCAAGCAAGCCTTGTACAACAGCGGGTTCATCCCGTTCCGCGGCGTCGGCGCGAACACGTTTGAAATGCCGATCGCCAAGAACGCGGTGCCCGGCACCTATCAGTACTTCTGCAACTACCACTGGATCGGCATGTCGGGGACGGTCACGATCGTGCCGGATAACAAGCCGGTGCCGTCACAAAGTTCGGTATCCAGCGCGGCCCGGAAACAACTCGAGCGCGACAGCAAGCCGACCTTGGCGTCGCTGAAGAAGGGCGAGAAGCGGGCGTCGGACGCCGCGCCGCTCGTCGGTGTGTCAACCGGTGGCAGCGAGTACGTCAGCATCAACGAGTTCTTGCCGCGGGCGATCGAAGCGAAGGTTGGCAAGCCGGTCACGTGGAAGGTCGAGGGCTTCCGCCACACGCTCAGTTTCAACGTCCCCAAGTACTTCCCGGTGCTCACGGTGAAGAAGGACGGCTCTGTCTCGCTCGACAAGCGCGCCCACGATCCCGTCGGCTGGACCGTGTCGCCGCCGGTGCTCGACGACAACGGACGCCCGCTGGAGACCCGCAGAATCGACGTCGGATCGTGGGATGGCTCAGGCGGCTACCACTCGTCGGGGTTGATCGAAGACGGCGAGACGTTCAGCCTGACCTTCACCAAACCGGGCACGTACCCGTACGCCTGCGTGATCCACCCCGCGATGATCGGCCAGGTCAAGGTCACGTAGACGCGACTTTGGGCGCATCGCGGACTGACGGAGGTCCACAATGCGCCCAAAGTCGAGGGGTGGGTTGTCAGTCTTGGAGGGGCTTGCCCGTTTCGAGCAGGGACTTGAGGTCGCTGAGGATGAACGGGAAGCCGCCGCCGCCGTCGGTGAGCTTGCCGTCGCCGCCGGTGACAATCGACAGAGTGACGGGCGACTTGTTCTCGTCGGTCACGATCGTGAGCCGCGTGAGGCCGCCGTTGTCTTCGGGCTCGATGAGGTAGGTGACGATGATGCCCGCCTCGGCTGTCATCTCCGGGCTGAAGTAGGCGTGGAAGGTCTGCACCAGCTTCTTGGGCGGGTCGGCCTCGCGCACCTCGCCGTCGATGACGACCTCGGGCATGCCGAAGCCGCGCATCTCTTCGGTAGCGAGTGTGCGGACCGAACCGCCGCCGTGCAATTCGTAGTGCGTCTTGCTCTTGTAGCCGTAGCGGTCGTTCCAATCCGGCGACGTGATCGCTTCCCAGATCGCCTCGGGGGTGGCCTTGATATAGACGCGGAACATCTGCGTATCGCTCATGCGTTCTTCTCCAGTTCGTGTTTGAGGTTGACGAGCGCGGACACCCGTCGCTCGGTGTACTTGTCGATCCAACGGTCGTGGAGGAGACGAATCGGGACGGGGTTGAGGTAGTGCAATTTCTCCCGTCCGACCTTGTCCGTGATCACTAGGTCGGCTTCCTCGAGAACCTTGAGGTGCTTCATCACGCCGAATCGCGTGAGATGGGGCAGCTCGGCTTCGAGGCTGATGAGGGTCCGTCCGTCCTGCTCGAAGAGGCGGTCAAGCAGTAGCCGCCTCGACGGATCGGAGAGCGCCTTGAACACCAGATCGTCATCCGTGTTCCCGTTGCTCATGCCACGCAGAATAGGTGACTAATTAGTCACCTGTCAAGTCGTTCTTAGTGCCCGGTGGTGCCGTCGCGTTCGAAGCGGTCGGCTGCCTTGGCGGCATAACCGAGGATGATCGCGGGGGCGAGGATCAGGGCGGCGAGCGCCATCGCAACCACGACGATCGTGGTGCTGACGCCGCCGAAGCCGGTGGCGAGGCCGACGAAGAAGGCGACCATCGCGACGCCGAGCAAGAGGTAGCCGATGCGTTGGCCCAAGTCCGCCAGCCGCAACGCGCGCGCTCGTTGACGAAGGATCGGGTCTTCGGCTTCCACGCGGTCAGCCTCTCACGAGGCGTCGAAGGCGAGAAGGCAGATCGCGGAGGTCGAAGTACCGCTCGGCAATTTCGGCGTTGTGCTCGAGGGCGGCGTAGTCGTCGAGGACCACGTTGCTGCGGTCGTACCAGTGGAACCCGAACTCGCGCAGCTCGTCGAGGACCGGGTAGTGGCCGACCACGACGGGTTTGCGGTGGACGGCGGACTCAATCGTCGGATTACCGAAGCCCTCCCAGCTCGAGGGGAACGCGACCACATCGCATGCCTCGTAGGCGTCGTCGATGCTGACGCCGTCGGGCATCCCGCGCACGACGGGAACGCGGGCGTCCGCCAACAACGCCGCGAGCGTGTCGCCGTAGCCCTCCTCTGCTCGGCCGGCCATCCAGAATGTCGCGCCGAGTTGCTCGGCCAACGCGATCGACTCGGGAATGTTCTTGCGCGCGATCGCGCGCGTCGGCTGCAGCACGAGCAGGCCGCCGACGCCGATTGCCCCGCGCGCGATGGCGGGGTTGCCGCGGCGGGTGAGGTCGAAATGGTTGTAGATCAGTTGGGCGTCGATGCCGCGCTCGCGCAGTTGTTCCTGGGTGAGCGCGTTGATACACACGTGCGTCCACCATTCGTCGGTGGGGATGGGTTCGGTCCAGCCCGCGAACCGGTCGCGTTGCCACGGCACGTCGTGGTGGCGCAGCACGGCCGGCCGACCGCGCAACGCGTCGGCCACGGCCCGTCCCGCGCGAGGGTTCATCGGCAGCGAGCAGATGTTCTCCGCGATAACGACGTCGGCGTCGCGAAACGTGGCGAGCAGTTCGTCGAGCGCGGGCGGGTCGACGTCGGACGGTGCGTCAAAAGCGAGCCCCGGGTGAATGACGTCCGCGTTTCCGGCACCCGCCACGGTGAACACCTCGTAGTCCAGAGCTCGCAGCGCGCCGATCCATTTCGCGGCCTCGACCGACACTCCATCGGCTTGACCCAAGCGATACGAGACGACGGCAGCGACGGGCATTCGAGTTGCGAGGCTACGTTCGAGAGCCGTGGCGACTGAACTTCTGTACGAAGTAGCCGACGGTGTAGCGACGCTCACGATTAACCGACCCGAGCGGCGCAACGCATTGTCGTGGGATGTGATCGCGCAGATGCGCGAGCGCGTGGCCGAAGCCAAGGCGGACGGCGCGGTGCGCGTCGTGGTCATCACCGGTTCGGGTGACAAGGCGTTCTGCGCCGGGGCCGACCTCGGCACCATGGCCGACGGCGCCGGTTATCTCGAGCTGCACGAGGGGCGCGGGGGTTTGGCGGAACTCTTCAAGGAGATGTGGGCGCTGGGCAAGCCGACTATCGCCCGCGTCCATGGTTACGCGCTCGCCGGAGGGTTCGGACTCGCGCTCGCCTGCGACATGGTGATCGCCGCGGACAACGCCGTCTTCGGCACGCCCGAGATTGATGTCGGCCTGTGGCCGTACATGATCACGGTTCCCCTCACGCGCTCGATGCCACCGAAGAGGGCGCTCGAGTTGATGTTGACGGGCCGCCGCGTCGACGCGTCTGAGGCCGACCGGCTGGGCTTCGTCACCCGCGTTGTACCGCTCGCTGAACTCGACGCGGCGGTCCACGACCTCGCCAACTCGCTGGCGAGCAAGTCACCCGCGATCGTCAAGCTGGGCCGCGACTCGTTCTACGACGTGTGGGACCGCTCCGCCGTCGAGGCGCTCGCGTTGCTGCACCCGCTGCTGACTCTCACGACGTTGACGGACGACGCGCAGGAGGGCATCGCCGCGTTCTCGGAGAAGCGCCCGCCCGAGTGGCGGGGTTCATAGACCTTCGCCGTACCGGATCTGACGTGCGACAAGGTCGAGATCGGCGTCGACCATCATCTCGACCAGCCCCTGAAAACCGACCGCCGGGATCCAGTTCAGCTTGGTACGCGCTTTGCTCGCGTCACCGACCAGGAGGTCGACTTCGGCGGGTCGCATGAAACGCTCGTCTTGAACCACGTGGTCCTGCCAGTTCAGGCCCGCGCGGGCGAAGGCAAGCTCGCAGAACTCGCGGACCGAGTGCGTCTCGTTAGTTGAGATCACGTAGTCGTCGGGCGTCTCTTGCTGGAGCATCAGCCACATCGCTCGCACGTAGTCGCCCGCGAAGCCCCAGTCGCGTTGTGCGTCCAGGTTGCCCAGGCGAATTTCCGTGTCGAGGCCGTGCTTGATGCGCGCCACGCCGTAGCTCACCTTGCGGGTGACGAACTCGACACCGCGCCTAGGGGATTCGTGGTTGAACAACATTCCGCTTGATGCATGGAGGTTGTAGCTTTCGCGGTAGTTCACGGTGATCCAATGCCCGTAGACCTTGGCGACGCCATAGGGAGAGCGTGGATAGAACGGCGTGGTCTCCTTCTGCGGGACCTCCATGACTTTGCCGAACATCTCGCTGGAGCTCGCTTGGTAGAAGCGGATCTCGGGATCGATGATCCGGATGGCGTCGAGCAATCGGGTAACGCCGAGAGCCGTCGCTTCGCCGGTGAGGACCGGCTGAGTAAAGGAGGTCTGCACGAACGACTGCGCCGCGAGGTTGTACACCTCCGTCGGCCGGTGCTCTCGCAGTACGTGAATCAACGACGCCTCGTCGTGCAGGTCGCCCGGAACCAACTCGATGTGATCCTGGATCGGCACGATGCGATCGAAGTTCATCGTGCTCGCACGACGGTGCATGCCGACGACTTCGTAGCCTTCCTCCAGCAGGAGTTCGGCGAGATACGAACCGTCCTGACCAGTGATGCCGGTAACCAGGGCGCGTTTCGTCATGAAGAGGTTGTACGCCGAGGGTGTGCAGATGTCTGCCAACCCAGTTAGCAGCGCAGATACGTACGATGGTCGGGTGAAGAGTCCTCTCGGGAAGCGCATCGCCGCGCTCCGCGCCGAACTCGGTTGGACCCAGCAAGACCTGGCGGAACGCGTAGGGATTTCACGCGTGGCGCTGTCGCACCTCGAAGTCGGGCTCACGGTGCCGGGCGAGCGCACCATCGCCCTACTCGCCGGGATCTTCAAGCTCGAACCGCACGAGCTCGTGACGGGGACCGACTACCCGATCGCCAAGGCGGAGCGGCTGCCTGTCGTTGTCACGCGCTACACCGAGGTCGAACTGCAGTTGCGGCTGCTTGCGCTGGACACCGACCGCGGCCTCGACGACCGCGCCCGCAACGAATGGCGCGAGCGCCTGCGAATTCTCGCTAAGGGGATTGAGGATCGGCGCGAAGCCGAATCCGTCGCCGAGGCGTTGGCCGCGCTGCGGCGCGGCTAAGACTCGCGCGTCCTACGCGTTTCGTCGCTGCATCACGTAGACGATTCCCGCTGCGGCCAAGACGGCGAGGATGAACGAGCCGTTGTTGCCGTCGGCTCCGAAGATTGCCCGTCCAATCAACCCGCCGAGCAGGCTGCCGCCGACACCGACCAGAATGGTCATGCCGATCGACATTGGATTCGGGCCGGGAATGGCTAAGCGCCCCAAGCCGCCGATGATGAGGCCGCCGATGACGAGACTGATGATTAGACCGATCATGCGTACTGTCTTACTCCCGTGAGCGACATTTCAGCCGTCATTCATGCACACGTCGCCACGATCACCATCGATCGACCCACGAAGCGCAACGCGATCGACCTCGCCGCATGCCACGCGATTGCGGATGCGGTCGAGGCCGCGGCCGACGGCGGCGCGCGTGTCATCGTCGTGACCGGCGCCGGTGGTCACTTTTGCGCCGGTGCCGACATTTCTGGAGTCGAAGACGACGGCTTTCGTGCCGCGATCCGGCGCACGCTCGATTCATTACGCGCCGCGCCGGTTGTGACGATCGCGGCCATGGACGGCTTCGCGCTGGGTGCCGGCGTGCAACTCGCCGCCGCCTGCGACCTGCGGGTCGCCACCGCCTTGGCCCGCTTCGGCGTGCCCGCCGCGAAACTCGGCCTCGCCGTCGATCACGCGACCGTGCAGCACGTCGCGACGCTCATTGGTGGGTCTCAAGCTCGCGCGATGTTGCTCGCGTGTGAGGAGGTCGACGGCCAACGCGCGTACGACCTCGGCATGGTCAACCGCATCGGGACGCTGGCCGATGCGCACGCCTGGGCGCAGAAGATCGCCGCGCTAGCGCCTTTGACGATCGCTGCACACAAGCTGGCGCTGAACCGCCTCGAGCCACCGCCCGCGGACCAGGACGTGATCGCGGCGATAGCCACCGCGTGGGGTAGCGCTGATCTGCAAGAGGGCCGGGCTGCGTTCGCCGAAAAGCGCCCGCCGAACTTCGCCGGGAAGTAGCCGTGGCCGATCCGAGCATCCCCGCCGCGTTCGGCGCCGGCGTGTTGTCGTTCATCTCGCCGTGCGTGTTGCCGCTCGTGCCCGGCTACCTGTCGTTGATGAGTGGGATGACCGGCGCTGAACTCGCCGACACGAGCGGCGTCAACCAGCGCCGCATCTTGCGAGCGACCCTGCTGTTCGTCGCCGGGTTCACGGTCGTGTTCGTCGCCCTCGGCGCGAGCGCGAGTGCGGTGGGCGACCTGCTCTTCGAACACCGCCGTGGTCTGAACCAGATCACGGGCGCCGTCGTGATCGTGATGGGTTTGTTTCTCGCGGGCGTCGCCTCGCCTCGCGTGCTCGAAGCCGAGAAGCGATTCCACGTGTCGCCGCGCAAGCTCGGGCCGTACGCGGCGCCGGTGATGGGGATGGCGTTCGCTTTCGGGTGGACCCCGTGCATCGGGCCCGTGCTGTCCGGCGTGCTCACCTTGGCGGCGAACGAAGGCACAGTGACCAAGGGCGCCGCGCTGCTACTGATCTATTCGGCCGGCCTCGGGTTGCCATTCGTGCTCAGCGGCCTCGGTCTCGCTCGTTTGCAAGGCACCTTCGCGTGGATCAAGCGCCACTACCGCGCGATCAACGTCATCTCCGGCGTGCTACTCGCCGCGTTCGGCGTCTTGCTCTTCACCAACAAGATGACGCTCATCGCATCCAACCTCGTGTCCTTCTTCGACACCCACGGCCTGGGCTGGATAGTCCGCTAAACCCCATCGTCGTCGGACCGAAGGTGGAGTTACGGCGACGGGCGCGAAGGATCCGGGTTTCCCGGTCCGTAGCAAAGGAACGCCGGCCGTCAGGCCGTCGATCTTGCTCGGGTCGCAACCTCTGGTTGCGTCCCGATGGCTTTAGACGTTCGCCGGTAGAAGGCGGGCGAAGTTTTCGAAGAAGATGAAGAGGGTGATGCCCATTGGGATAAGGGCAACTGGCCACACGATCCATTTGTGGCCGACGGCGCGGCGGATCAGATAGGCGCCGAGCCAGACGGCTGCGAACACCGCGCCCCACATCACGGCGGGGGCGCGGGCGGCGGTGCCGCCGCTCAGGCCGGCTTCGTCTTCGAACGCCGCGGGCGTCTCGGCCTTGGGCGCGCTCGGGTCAACTGGTGGCGCCGTGACCGCGGTGCCGATGAGCTTGGCTGTCACGACCATCCGCTGGCTGGCGGAAAAACGCGGGTGACAGGTAGTCAGCGTGAGTCGATTGTCTTCGGTGTTCTCGAGCACGGCGACCTCGCTCGGCCGCACGATCTTGGTGTCGACTACCTCATAACGAAAACTGCCCTGCAGCGTGGTGACGAGGATCGGGTCGTTGGGTTTCAGTTCGTCGAGGTTGAAGAAGGGTGCGCCGTAGGTGGTGCGGTGGCCGGCGATGGCTGCGTTCCCGACCTGACCGGGCAGGGGCGTGGTGGGGTAGTGCCCAGGGCCTTTCTTGAGGTCGTCGACGCCGACGCCTTGCACCACGGCCTTTTCGGTGCCGGTCCGCGGGATTTTGATGATCGCGATCGCCGTGCCCGTGGGCATTGGCGGCGCGAATTCGTTGGATCCCTGCGGCGCGGCCGTTTGGAGTTGCTTGAAGTCCTGCTTGAGGGCGGACTGGCTGCGATGCTCGGCGAGGCCCGTCCCCCAGAGCTCGTACGCGACGAACAGCAGCATCAATGTTCCGGCCGCCATGAGGACGCGGCCGATCGCAGACACAATCGGTCGCCATCCCACGGCGCGAAACGTAGCCAAGAACCTGCCCTGCTTGGTAACACGGCGACAAGCGCCCGTACCATGTACACGCCTCATGGAGCCCGTCGTCCGTCTCCGTTCCGTCGTCGCGCTGCTCGGCGGCTTTCCCGCCCTCGCGGGCGCTGACCTGACCGTCGACGCGGGCGAGGCGGTGCTGCTGCGGGGACCGAACGGCGCCGGCAAATCGACCGTATTGCGGGTGTGCGCGGGTTTGGTGCCGGTCGCGCAGGGCGAGGCCACCGTTCTCAGCGTCGACCTCACGAAGGACCGCCGCGCCGTTCGCCGCCGCATCGCACTGCTCGGCCACGCCGGACTGCTCTACGACGACCTGACGGTGCGGGAGAACGTCACGTTCGCCGTCCGCGCCGCCGGTGGCGACGCCGGCGCGATCGCGGGGGCGCTCGCACGGCTTGGCCTCGACGGTCGGCTCGCGACCACCCGCGTGGCGTCGCTCTCAGCCGGGCAGCGGCGACGGACGGCTCTCGCCTCGCTCGTCGCGCGACAGGCCGACCTTTGGCTGCTCGACGAACCGCACGCCGGCCTCGACGACGACGGGCGCGATTTGGTGGACGGTGTCGTCCGGGAAGCGATCGCCACCGGAGCAACCGTCGTGATGGCGAGCCACGACATCGACCGCGCCACGGCGCTGGCGTCGCGCGTGTTGACCGTGGCCGGCGGCATGGTGAGCCCGACGGCAGCGCCGACGACGACGGAGCCCGCGCGTGTTTCGTGACGCCGCGCTCGATCGCGGGTAAAGACCTGCGGATCGAGCGACGCTCGCGCGTGACGACGCAGCAGATCGCGCCATTCGCGCTACTCGTGTTGGTGTTGTTCGCGTTTGCGCTCGACCCTGACCGCGGCGTGCTCGGTCGCGCCGCCGCCGGCCTGTATTGGTTGGCGGTCGTCTTCTGCACGGTGCTCGCGGTGCAGCGCTCCGCGACGGTCGAAGTAACCGACCGCGCCGGTGAAGGCTTACGGCTCGCGGGCCTCGACCCCGCCGGCGTGTTCCTAGGCAAGGCGATCGCGGTCGGAGCGCAGTTGCTCGTGCTCGAAGCCCTCCTCACCGTCGGCATCGCGTTCCTTTACGGCACGAAGCTGCACGAGCCGCTGCTGTTGCTGGCTACCGCGCTGTTGGCCACCGTCGGTCTGGCGGCCGCGGGCACCGCGTATGCGGCAGTCGCCGCCGGCCTGCGAGTCGGTACCACGCTGCTGCCGTTGTTACTGCTGCCAATCCTCGCCCCCGTGCTGCTGGCCGCCACGCGGGCCTGGGAGGCCGGATTGGCGGGTGTGCCCGGCGACGCGGTTAGCTGGCTAGAGCTGTTGGCCGCGTTCGCGGTGCTGTACATCGCCATTGGGGTCGTCGGCTACGGCACCCTGCAGGAGGAGTCATGAGATCGATTCGCGTGCTCGGCGCGCTGGCGGTTGTCACGCTGGCCGGCACGTTCGCGCTCGGTCTGGGCCTTCCTGCCACTTACGAACAGCGGACGTATTCGCGCATGGTGGCGTTGCACCCGCCGATCGCGTGGACCGCGTACGTCGCATTCGGCATCACGGCCGCGGCGTCGATCTTGTATCTCATTCCTCGCACCCGGCGCGCTCGCTGGGACGCCATCGCCAGCGCGTCGGCCGAACTCGGCGTGTTGTTCACTGCGCTCACGTTGATCACGGGCAGCCTGTGGGGCCGGCCCACCTGGGGCGTGTGGTGGACGTGGGACGCCCGCCTCACCACCACCGCGCTCATGCTCGTGATCTATCTCGGGTACCTGGCGCAACGATCCATCGCGGACACCGCGTCCTCACGGGCCATGCGTTCAGCCATTATCGGCGCGATGGCAGTGATCGTTGTCCCGATCAACCACATGGCCGTCGAATGGTGGCGCACCCTGCACCAGGGCCGTTCGCTGGCGTCATTGAATCCGGGCAGCACGCTCGACGGCGACTTCATCGCCGCGATGCTGCTCGGCTTTTTCGCGATGACCCTCACCTACGTGTGGCTGCTCGTGTTGCGCACGAAGGTGATCGAAGCCGACAACGAGCTCGAAGAACACGCGTTGACCGACGCGATCGCTGCCCGTCGCCGCGAGGCGGTCGCGCAATGAGCGGTTACGTGATCGCGTGTTACGGCGTGACCATCGCGTCGCTCGGGGCGTACTCGGCGTGGGTCGTGCGCCGTTATCTCGCCGTTAGCCGTCGCACCCGCGCGACGAGTCCACCTCGTGAAGCGCGGGCGCGCCGCGCTGCTTCTCGGCGTCGCCGTCCTCGTGGCCGGTGGTTTGTTGTGGAAGGGCCTCACAAACGCGACGGTCTATTTCAAGACGGTCGACGAAGCGGTCGCGCAGCGAGCGCAGCTGGGGGACCGACGCTTCCGGCTCGAAGGCATCGTGCTCGCCGGCTCGGTGAAGGAGGTCCGCAACGGCGTCGACTTCATCGTCGACCGAGAACAACGCCGAAGTGCACGTGCATCACGTCGGCGACCCGCCCGAGCTGTTTCGTCCGAACGTGCCGGTCGTGCTCGAGGGCCACTTCAACGGGCGGACCTATGAGAGCGACCGCATCCTCGTGAAGCACACGAGCTGAGTACCGCGAGGACAATCCCGACCGCGTGAAGGACTACGTGAAGCCGTGACGGCAATCGTCGGTCACAGCGCGGCGCTGCTCGGATTCCTCGCGTCGACGGGCGGGCTCCTGTTCCTCGTCGTCGGATTGACGCGCAGAAGCGCGACGACTTGCTGCGGGCGAGCTGGACGTGGGTGTGGGGCGTTGTCGCCGCCGCCGTCATCGGCTTCGCGGCGATGGAAGTTGCGCTGCTGCGTCACGACTTCTCGCTGCAAGTACGTGGCCGACAACGGCAGCCGCACGACGCCGCTGCTCTACACCATCGCCTCGGCGTGGTCGGCGCTCGAAGGTTCGATCTTGCTCTGGGTACTCGTGTTGGCGGGATATCTGACCGCACTCACCCTCCGGCATCGTCGGCAACGCCACGACCCCGTGTTCGGCTGGGCACTGGTCGTGATGCTGGTGGTGTCCGCGTTCTTCTTCCTGTTGTTGCTCGGCCCCGCGAACCCGTTCCACACCGTGGCGGGCGCGGTCCCGACAGACGGGCCCGGCCCGAACCCGTTGCTACAGAACCACCCGCTGATGGCGTTCCACCCGCCGATCCTCTACGCCGGTTATGTCGGCTTCACCGTGCCGTTCGCGTTCGCGATCGCCTCGCTGGTCACCGGGCGCGTCGACGAGAGCTGGGTGCTGGCCATGCGCCGCTGGACTCTGGTCGCGTTCGGCTTGCTGAGCGTTGGCATCGTGCTGGGCGCCTGGTGGTCCTATGAGGTTTTGGGATGGGGCGGGTTCTGGGCGTGGGACCCGGTCGAGAACGCGTCGTTCCTGCCGTGGCTCACCGCCACCGCGTACCTGCACTCGGCGTTGGTGCAAGAGCGTCGCGGGATGTTGCGCGTCTGGAACCTCTCCCTCGTTAGCGCGACCTTCGCACTGACGATCCTCGGCACGTTCCTCACCCGGTCCGGCGTGCTCGACTCGGTCCACAGCTTCACCGAGAGCGGCATCGGCCCGTTGCTCCTCGGGTTCTTCGCCGTGATCGTCGTAGTCGTGTGCGGCCTGCTGGCGTGGCGCGGCGACGCGCTGCGCGCACCGGGCACGATCGATTCACCGGTCTCGCGTGAGTCCGCCTTCCTCATCAACAACCTGCTGTTTGCCGCGTTCGCGTTCGTCGTGTTGCTCGGCACCGTGTTCCCCCTGATTGCCGAAGCGATGAACAACAGCCGCCTCACGATCGGACGGCCGTATTTCGATCGCATGACCGGTCCGATCGGTCTGGCGCTGTTGTTTCTCATGGCGGTCGCACCCGCACTGCCGTGGCGAAAGGCCAGCACCGGCGTCCTGCGGGATCGACTGATCGTGCCGGCGTGGGCCGGCGGTCTCACGCTTGGTCGTGTTGGTCGCGCTCGGTATGCGAAGTGTGGCCGCGTTGTTGGCCTTCAGCCTCGGAGCCTTTGCGGGTGCGGCGGCGCTGCGTCAGTTGGTGCTCGCCGCGCGCGCCTCGCGGCGCGCCGATGAACCGTGGTGGCGAGGCGTGTCCGGGCGCGCGAACGGCGGCATGGTCGTGCACCTCGGTGTGGTCGTGGTCGCGATCGGGTTCGCGGCCTCGATGTCGTTCGTGCAGCGCGACGAAGTTCGTCTTCGGCCCGGTCAGTCCGCCGACGTCGGCGGGCACACCGTCACGTATCTCGGTTCCTCCAAGAAACAGTTCCCGAACCGCACCTCGGTCCGGGCGTCGGTCCGCATCGACCACGCCCAGGTCTACCGGCCCGCGTTGAGCACCTATCCCTTCGCGACGCAGGCGATCGGCACGCCGTCGGTGCGCGGTGGTCTGTTCGACGACGTGTACCTCACGCTGGTGAGTGCCCCGACGTCCAAGGGCGGCACGGCGATCATCGGCGTCGTCGTGACCCCGCTCGTGAACTGGTTGTGGGCGGGTGGGGCGATCATCGCGATCGGCACTGCGCTCGCGCTCGTGCCCGGCAAGCGTCGGCGCAACCCGACCGCGCCGGCGTCTGAACCTTTCGTCGCGGCGATGGACGAAGAACCCGAAGTGGTGCCTGTATGAAAGGACGTCGCGTCGCGCCCTGGATTGCGGGCGCGGTCGGTCTGGTTCTGATCGCCATCATTGCGATAGCCGCGACCTCGTCGCCGGCGACGGAACGCATCGCCGACAGCCCGTTGCTCGGCCGGGCCGCTCCGGTCGCCACAGGCGACGTCGTAAGCGGCCCGCCAGGGTCGCTGGAGGAACTGCGGGGCAAGTACGTGATCGTGAACTTCTTCGCGACGTGGTGCGTGCCGTGCCGGAAAGAACACCCCGAACTCGTGCAGTTCGCGGCCCGTCACGCCAAAGCCGCGGACGCGACGGTGCTGCAGGTCGTCTACGGCGACCGCGCCGCGACGGTGAAGTCATTCATCAACAAGAACGGCGGCGCGTGGACGGTGCTCGACGACCCCAAGGGCGCCATCGCCCTCGATTGGGGCGTGCGCGGCCTGCCCGAGAGCTACCTCGTGGATCCCGACGGGGTCGTGCAGGCGAAGATCACCGGCGGCGCCACCGCGGACGGACTCGAGAACCTGCTCAAACGCGTGGAGCGCACCACGTGAATCGCCGACGCGTCGCGTGGGTGGCGCTTGGCCTGGTCGTGGTGTTCGCGCTTGGCTATGCCGCGTTCGGAGGGGGGTCGTCGTCGGGCACTCCGGCAAAGCAGGCCGACACCATCTCGCGGGGCGTGCGGTGCCCGACGTGCCGTGGCCAGTCCGTCGCCGAGTCCGCCGCACCGGCCGCGCAGGCGATCCGCGCCGAGATCCGTCGGCGCGTCGACGCTGGTGAGTCGCGACGCGAGATCGAGTCGTACCTCGAAGACCGTTACGGCAGCGACATCCTGTTGACCCCACCCAGCAGTGGTGTGGGCGGGCTCGTCTGGGTGGTCCCAATCGTGGTGGTTGTCGGCGCCGCGGCGGGGCTCGGCCTCGCCTTGCAGCGATGGTCGCGCCGGTCCCTCGCACATGCGACGGAGGCCGACCGGGCGCTGGTCGAGGAACGCCTGTGAACACGATCGATCGCGAGGCGCTGGAGGCCGAACGCGACTTTCTGCTTCGATCGATCGCCGATCTCGACGCCGAACAGGCCGCCGGTGACCTCAGCGACGCCGACCACTCCGCCCTGCGCGACGACTACGTCGCCCGCGCCGCCGCCGCCGTCCGCGCCCTCGATTCCCCCGAAGCACCCGAACTGGGCGTGCCTCATGCCGGAATCCGGCACGAGGCACGCCCAGTTCGGGCGGTTGTCGGCCGGGGGAAGGGGGTCTTGATTGTCGCGGGGTGCTTGGCGGTGGCGTTGGTGGCGGGGATTGCGTTGGCGCGGTCGTCGGGGTCGCGGCCGGCGGGTGCGCCGTTGACCGGGTCGCTGCCGTCGTCGACGTCGGCCGAGCTCGAACAGGCTGCCGCGTTCATCGGTGCGGGCAAAGCGGTCGACGCGGTGAAGCTCTACGACAAGATCTTGAAGCAAGACCCCAACCAGCCCGTCGCGCTGGCCTACCGCGGCTGGCTGGTGCGCCTCGCGGGTCTGAAGGACGAGGGGTTGGGCTACCTCGACCGCGCCGTTGCCGCCGATCCGTCCTATCCCGACGCGCACTTCTTCCGCGGAATGATGCTGTGGGAGGACAAGAAAGACCCGGCTGGTGCGGTGAGCGAGTTCCGTCTTTTCCTCGCGAATCGCCCACCCCAGGCGATGGTCGCGCTCGTCACTGACGCGCTGCGACGCGCCGCGGCCGAAGCCGGCATCCCGGTCGAATAAAACCGGTCAGTCCAACTTTTTCTTTACCTGCGGTTCACGTCGGCGTACTTTTCCCGTCCAGGCGCATGTGGCTGGGGGGTCGCATCGTTTTGTACCCGGTATCTGCCGGTCGGGCCGAGGTGGGGGTGGTCCGGCCGGCGGGTCCAGGGCGCTTATCGCCCGAGGGCCCTGAGTTTCCCGACGACTCCGCTGAAGGCCGCGGTGAATGCGTTGATGTCGTCGATCGTGGTCGACCAACCCACGCTGAGGCGCAGGCTGCGTTGCGCGTCGACGCCCATCGCTTCCAGGACAGGCGAGGGTTCCAGGGCTTCGGAGGAGCACGCGCTGCCCGAGTGCGCGGCGATGCCGGCCTGGTCCAGGCCCAGCAACACGGCCTCGGACTCGACGCCCTCGACGCCAACACACACGATGTGCGGGACGCGCTCTACGGGGTCGCCGTAGGCCACGACGTCGTCGACCGCGATCGCCTCGGTGAGCAGCGCTTCGGTTTGGCGGCGCGCGATCGCGTTCTCGGTGTCCAGCATGCCCGCGATCTCGCCGCACGCCGCCCCGAACCCGATCGCCGCGGCGACGTTCTCGAGCCCGGCCCGGCGCGCCCGCTCTTGGTCGCCGCCGACCAGCAACGGATCAAGCCGTAGCCCGCGCCGCACGAGCAAGGCGCCGGCCCCGATGGGCCCGCCCAACTTCGGCGCGCTGATCGACATCAGGTCGATGCCGGACTCGCCGAACAGGATCGGTTCGTGACCTGCGGCGGCGGCCGCGTCGACGTGCACGAGCGCACCGGCCGCGTGCGCGAGTTCGACCACGGCCTCGACCGGTTGCGCGGTACCCACCTCGTGGTTCGCCCATTGGCAGTGGACGAGCGCGACCTCGCCGACCGTCGCGTCGCGCACCGCGTCGACGTCGATGCGACCCAACCCGTCCACGCGGGGCACGCGCACCTCGCCGCGGCGCGCTGACGCGTCGCGCACAGCCGAATGTTCAACCGCCGCCGCAACAAACGCGCCGGCGGGCGTGCGCCGCGCCGCGCCGAAGCACGCCGCATTGATCGCTTCGGTGGCGCCGCTGGTGAACACCACCTCGCGCGGCCGCGCGCCAAACAGTGAGGCGACCTGCTCGCGCGCTTCTTCGAGCGCGGCGCGCACCATGCGGCCCTCGGTGTGGACGCGGCCGGGGTCCCCGGTGATGTCGAGCCATTCGAGCAGCGCGGCGCGGGCGGCGGGCCGCAACGGAGAGACGGACGCGTGGTCGAGGTAGGCGCGCGTCACGCGGGGCTCGTTACGAAAGCGAGGTGACGCAACTCGTGCCGCCCATTGCGCGCGAGCTTTCGGTGACCGGCATGGTCTCGCCGTAGAGCCCGGCCAGCATCCCGCGCACCATGCCGCGGTCGACCGCGCACATCACCGGGTGGTCGTGGGCCGCGGCGCCGAACGGGCACTGGTCCGAGATGATCGCCAGCGACGTGCCGCGCGCTTCGGCGTGGGCCGCGAACCCGTGCGCGGTGAGCGCGTCGGCCACCGCGGCGAGCGCCGATTTGAACGACCGGTGTACTTCACCGGGTGACATTCGCTCGGCGAGCGACCGGCCGTAGTCCTCACCGACGGACTCGGCGATCTTCTCGGCCTTGGCCGGCGGCAACTCGGCGAGCGCGCGCCCGAGCAACGTGGTGAGCAGATCGTCTCGACGGCCCGGTAGGTCGAGCGGCTCGACCACCGTTGACGCCTTGTAGTGCTTGGAGGGGCGACCGGCGCCGGCCTGCGGGTTGCGACCGACCGTGACCTCGAGGTATCCGCCGGCCGCGAGCTTGTCGAGGTGGTGGCGGGCGACGTTGGAGTGCAATGCGAACTGCTCGGCTACCGCGGTAGCTGTGACCCCGTCCTCGGCGTCGCGGGCGAAGAGGTAGATATCGCGCCGGGTCGGGTCTCCGAACGCCGACGTGACGGCCGAGACCGCGGCGGCAAACTCGTCGTCGCCCATGACACGCCGAGTAGGAGCGTCCGTAGGCACCCAGGTATTCTACCTATCGCCGTAGTGGAAATCCCCGACAGGTCGTGCGAAGAGAGCCATGCCAGTAACCGCAGAGCAAATCACCGAAGCGCTACGTCCCGTCGAGGACCCCGAACTGCGCCGCAGCGTCGTGGACTTGGGCATGGTCAAGGACATCGCGATCAACGGTGACGCCGTGTCGGTCACGATCGCCCTCACGGTGGCCGGCTGTCCGCTGCGGGCCGAACTCACCACCCGCGTAGGCGACGCCGTGCGCGGCCTCGGTGTGACCGACGTAGCCGTCGAGTTCACGGTGATGACCGACGAAGAGCGCGGCAAGGTCACCGAGATCATGGGTGGCGCCGGTCACGGCAACCACGCCGGCCACTCCCACGGCAACGCCGGTCAACAGGCTCCGCCCAAGCCGATGCCGTTCCGCGAAGGCAGCAAGACGCGCATAATCGGTGTGAACTCCGGCAAGGGTGGCGTGGGCAAGAGCTCTGTCACCGTGAACCTGGCGATCGCGCTCCAGCAACTCGGCCACGACGTCGCTGTCCTCGACGCCGACATCTATGGCTTCTCGATTCCCGCCATGCTCGGCGTCGAGCACGCCCCGACCGTGCTGGACAACATGATGGTGCCGCCCACGGCCAACGGCATCCGGTGCATCTCGATGGGCTTCTTCATCGAAGAAGACGAAGCCGTGATCTGGCGCGGCCCGATGCTGCACAAGGCACTCGAGCAATTTCTCACCGACGTGTTCTGGGACGAGCCCGACTTCCTCGTGGTCGACATGCCGCCGGGCACCGGCGACGTCGCCCTCTCCATTTCCCAGTACCTGCCGCGCGCCGAGATCTATGTGGTGACTACGCCTCAGCCGGCGGCCCAACGCGTGGCACAGCGCACCGCGGCCATGGCCAAGAAACTCAACCTCCCCGTGCGCGGCGTCATCGAAAACATGTCCTGGTTCACCGGTGACGACGGCAAGCGCTACGAGTTGTTCGGCGAGGGCGGCGGTCAGCTGCTCGCCGACGACATCGGCGCCCCGCTACTGGCCCAGATCCCGCTTGTGCCCGAACTGCGCGCCGGCGGCGACGACGGCACACCCATCACGGTGACCGACCCGGACGCCGAGGCGAGCCTCGCGTTCCGCAAGTTGGCGGAAACCATCGTGGGCCTCGGCGCCGCTCGCGTCTTCCGCAGCGAGTTAAAGCTGAGCTAGAGGTCAGACACCCCGCGGGAGTTTGGCGGGGTCCCACCCCAGGTGTTCGACGGCGAGCGCCAGCGCGTAGCGGTCGGTCATACCGCTGATGTGGTGGACGGCCGCAGCGACAATCCCGTCTTCTGAGGACACGCTGGTGTCGATGCCGAGCAAACCGGGTCGTGCGATGAACCAGTCGGTCAACGCGCGCAGCAGTTCGACCACACGGTCGGCTTGATCGATCGAGTCAGGTCGTAGGTAGATCCGTTCGAAGTTGAAGGCGCGGAAGGCGGACAGCGCCTCGGCCTCGGTGGTGCCCATGCCGATCACGCCGTGCGCCTCGATCGTGCCGAGCACGGACGTGATGAACGCGTCGAGCTGCTTGGACCTGCGGGGGCCCACCACGTCGGCCACCTCCGCCGGAAGGTCGGACGCACGCACGATGCCGGCGCGGACCGCGTCCTCGAAGTCGTGACAGACGTACGCGATGCGATCGGCCCATGCGACCACTTCGCCTTCAGGGGTCATCGGGGCGGGCCGGTTCCACGAGTGATTGCGCACCGCGTCGAGGGTTTCCACGCAGAGATTCAGAGGATCCAAGACGACGTCGGCGCCGTAGACCGCGTGGTGATACCCGCTCGGCACATACGGCGACAGCGCCTCTTCCGACGCGTGGCCGGCCGGACCGTGGCCGCAGTCATGCCCGAGCGCGGCCGCTTCCGTGAGCGCCACGTTCAGACCCGCCGGGCGCGCGATGCCAACTGCGACCTGCGCGACTTCGATCGCATGCGTGAGCCGATTGCGCAGGTGATCGTCATCCGGGGCGATGTACACCTGGCACTTACCCGCGAGGCGCCGGAACGGGCTGCTGTGCTTGATCCGATCGAGGTCGCGCTCGAAACACGTACGGAACCGGTCGGCCTCTTCGAAGACTTTGCGCCGGCCGCCACCGAGCGCCCGCGTGGCGAACGGGGCCAGGGCCACGGCTTCGACGGCCTCACGCGCGCCGCGTTCGACCAGCGGTTGGGCGCCGTCGGCCACCTGGATCGGCGCGTGCGCATGTTCGAAACTCACGCCGCTGAGTATGCAGGACGCCTGTGACATCGGTTCTGCGGGCACCAGGAACTAAACACTGACCGTGCTTTCCGCGCTCTCGTACCACCCGCTGGTCCACATCGACCTCGGGCCGTTCAGCATTTCGCCGCACGGCATGGGCATCGCGATCGGCTTCCTCCTGGGCGCCCGCGTCATGCTTCCCGCGGCCGAGAAGCGGGGCATCACCGCGGACGACGTGAGCGCGATGTTGGTGCGCGCCGCCATCGGCGCCATCGTCGGCGCCCGCCTCGCCTACGTCCTCAACCATCCCGGCGACTACCTCGACGCACCGCTCGAGATCTTCAAGATTTGGCACGGCGGTATCTCGCTGCTGGGCGGCTTCGCCGGCGCGATCGCGTGGGCGCTACCCGAGATGCGAAAGCGGCGCCTGTCCTTCTGGCAGGTGATGGACGCCGCCGCGCCAGGCATGGCCGTGGGCGTGATCATCGGTCGCATCGGGGACCTCATCGTCGCCGACCACCTCGGCAAAGCCACCGACTTCTTCCTCGGCTACAAGTGCCCGCCGTCAGACGTGCAAACCGCGGTGCCGTGCATCGCCGGCCCCGGCCACCTCGTGCATCAGCCCGCGCTCTACGACTTCATCCTCACGATCATCGTGCTGGTTTTGCTCGTGCAACTGCGTAAGCGCGCGCACTACGACGGCTTCCTCATTCTCGTGTTCGGCTTCTTCTACGGCCTGAACCGTTTCATCGAGGACTGGTTCCGCGTCGACGTCACCCACGGTCTGGGTCTCACCGGTAGCCAGTGGACGGCCCTCGTCACCATGGTCGTGTGCGGGGCGTGGCTGATCTTCGGGAAACGCACGCCCGGTTGGGGTCGATGGAATGCGGATGTGGTGCCCCCGCCTACGCTTGAGAGTTCGCAACCCGAAGTGGAGGAGTAGGCCTCGTGGACGTTCGCATTGGTGTGACCTATACCGGCAAGGAACTCGAGGTCGAACTGCCCGACGACAGCGACCGCGACGCGATCGCGAAGCAGATCGACGCCGCCGTGGCGGGCGACAGCCCCGTGCTGTGGCTTACCGACCGTCGGGGCAAAACCGTCGGCGTGCCCTCGGAGAAGATTGCCTACGTCGAGTTGGGGCGCGCCGCGTCCGACCGCAAAGTGGGATTCGGCGCCTAAATAGTCATGGACGCCCCCGCCGATCTCCTTGATCGGCGGCTACTGATTGTCACCGGCAAGGGCGGGGTCGGGAAGACGACAGCCGCCGCCGCGCTGGCCCAACTCGCCGCTGATCGCGGCAAGCGCACACTGGTGTGCGAACTCGACGCCAAGGGCAATCTGTCCTCCTTCCTCGAATGCGGGCAGACGAAGTTCGAGCCGCGCGAGGTCGGGCCGAATCTCTTCGCGATGTCAATGGACAGCGAAGAGTCGCTCAAGGAGTACCTGAGCATTCAGCTACGGCTGCCGCTGCTGGTGCGCATCGGCCCGCTGAACCGCATCTTCGAATACGTCGCGACGGCGGCGCCCGGCGTCCGCGAAATCCTCACCATCGGCAAGATGGCGTGGGAGGTGCGCGAGCGGCACTGGGACTTGATCGTGGTGGATGCCGTCGCGTCCGGCCACATCGTCGGCTTGCTCGCGGCCCCGCAGTCGATCAACGAGTTGGTGTCGGTTGGGCTGATCCGCCAACAGACCGACTGGATGGTCGAACTGCTCGGCGACCCCGCGGTCACAGGTCTGGTGATCACCGCGACCCCCGAAGAAATGCCGGTGAACGAAACGATCGAACTGTCGGCTCGCCTGAAGGCGGAGACGAACGTCGATCTTGCCGCGGTTGTGGTGAACCGGGTCTTGCCGGAGTTGTTCGGCCGTCGCGAAGAGGGACTGTTCGACGATCTCAACTCGGACGACCGGCGCCAAGCCGTCGCCAACGAGCTGGGTGGCGACGCCGACAGCCTGTTCCAGGCCGCGTCGCTCGCGGTCGCGCTGCGTCGCAGCAGCGCCGAGCACCTCGAACGCCTGCGCCATGAACTGCCCAAGGCGATCCCGATGCTCTACGTGCCCTACCTGTTCCTGCGCAGCCACGGCATGCGCGCCACGTGCCAAGTCGCGGCGGCGCTGTCCGCGGAGCTGGGGTACTGATGGCGTCCAAGTCGACGGCGCGCGCCGGCTCGATCGAGCAGTTGCTGGCGGCGAAGGAGATCGTCGTGTGCTGCGGCTCGGGCGGCGTGGGCAAGACCACCACGGCGGCCGCGCTGGCGGCGATGGCGGCGACGCGTCACGGCGGGCGCGTGCTGGTGCTCACGGTTGACCCGGCGCGTCGGCTCGCGAACGCGCTTGGCCTCGAAGGCTTCGGCAACGTCGAGACGCGCGTGCCCGACTCGGCGTTCGAGAACGCGGGCGTGAAGCCGCGTGGCGAACTGTGGGCGGCGATGCTTGACACCAAGCAGAGCTGGGACGACCTCGTGCGCCGCCACGCGCCCGACAAGGCCACCGAGTCGGCCATCCTCGACAACAAGCTGTACCAAAACTTTGCCGGGCGCTTCGTACAGAGCCACGACTACATCGCGATGGAACGGCTGTATGAGATTCACGCGAGCGGCACGTACGACCTTGTGGTTGTCGACACGCCGCCCACGCGCAACGCGGTGGACTTCCTCGACGCGCCGGAGCGCATGGAGGACTTCTTCACGAGTCGCTTCTTGCGGCTGCTCATTGCGCCGTACAAGTCCCGCTTGATCAGCATGGCGAGTAAGCCCTTCTACCAAGTGGCGGACCGCATCCTCGGCACGCAGTTCTTGCAGGACATCGCCGAGTTCTTCATCTTGTTCCAGTCGATGTACGCCGGGTTCGTCGAGCGGGCGCGGGCAGTGTCGGAGCTACTGCGGGACAAGCGCAGCACCTTCATCGTGGTTTCGACACTCGAGGCGGCGCCGCTGCACGAGGCCGAGTACTTCGTGGACGAGCTCGACAAGCGCAAGCTGCACCTCGGCGCCATCGTGCTGAACAAGGTGCTGCCGGCGTATTTCCTCGACCCGGAGTCGGCACGCGTCGCGGAGCGGCTGCACGAGAAGGTCAAGGAGATCGCCGAGGCGGTTTCGTCACCCGACGAGGACGACGCCGATGTTGCACGCGTCCTCGACGAGGTGGCCGAGAGCTATTTGCGGTTCGCGGTAGTCGCGCAGCGCGAGGCCGAGCAACGAGCCGAACTCGCCGCAGCTCCCGAGGTGGTCGCGTCGGTGCCGTTCTTCGAGAGTGACATCGCCGATCTCGGTGGTCTGCTGCGCCTCGGTGCGAAGATCTGGTAACGGATGGCCACCCTTGCCGAACTCGCCCGCGCGCAGACACCGCTCGACTCTGACGCGGTCGATCATTTGCAGCGCCTCGTGCGGGGCTGGAACATGCTCGCCGACTTGTGCTTCGGCGACCTCGTGCTGCTCGCGGCGATGCGCGAGGGCGACTTTGTGGTGTTGGGTCAGATGCGCCCGAGCACGAGCCAGACGCTGCACCACGACGACCTCGTAGGGCGTGTCGTCACCGAAGCCGACCGGCCGGTCGTAGGGCGCGCCTATCGCAGCGGCGAGATTGTCGAAGGCGAAGTCGCGCTGGGCGAGCAGGCCGACCGCGTGCGCATGCAGGGCATACCGGTGCGCCGCAATGGCCAAGTGATCGCGGTGATGACGCGTGAAGCCACCCTGAGCGCGACGCGTCGCCCCGGCGCGCTCGAGCGCGTGTACGGCGAGACGTTCGAACGGTTCGCGCGGATGATCGTGCGCGGCGAGTACCCGTTCCCCGGTGACGATGACATGGGCGAGGACGCGCCGCGCGTGGGTGACGGCGCGATCGTGCTCGATCAATCGGGCCGCATCGAATACGCCTCGCCGAACGCGATCAATGCCCTTCACCGCATGGGCATTCACGCCAACATCGACGGCACTCGCCTTGACGAGGTCGGCGTGGAGGAGACGGCGGTGAGCCGCTCGTTTTTCGCGGGACGGCCGGTCACCGAAGAGATCGAACGGCAGCCGGACGTCACCGTGCTCGTGCGCTGCTTGCCGCTGCTGCACCGCAGCGAAGTCACCGGTGGGCTGGTGCTGTTGCGCGACGTCACCGACATCCGGCGACGTGACCGTTTGCTTCTGTCGAAGGACGCGACGATCCGCGAGGTGCATCACCGCGTGAAGAACAACCTCCAGACGATCTCGTCGCTGCTGCGACTGCAGGCCCGGCGCCTGTCGACCCAAGACGGCAAGGTCGCACTACGCGAGGCCGAGCGCCGCATTCGATCGATCGCGCGCGTGCACGAGGTCTTGTCGCGGGATCCGGGTGAGCAGGTTGCGTTCGGCGAAATCGTGCGTGACCTGGTGCGCATGGCTGAGGAGGCAGTCGTTGGCAACCGCAAAGTGGAGTTCCGCGTTGTCGGCGACGCCGGCGAACTCCACGCCGAAGTCGCGACCCCACTCGCGGTGGTGATCAGCGAACTGCTGCAAAACGCCAGCGAACACGGCTTCCCCGACGACGCGGGCGACGAGCCTGGCCTCGTCGTGATCAACCTGACCAACAACGGCGTCGAGTTGCACGTCGAAGTGCGCGACAACGGCATCGGTCTGCCCGAGGGATTCTCGCCCGACCAGACCGACAGCCTCGGCGTGTCGATCGTGTCGAACCTCGTGGCGAGCCAACTGGGTGGCAGCATCAACATGCACAACGATCACGGCACCGTCGTCGAGTTACAGGTGCCGTTGGTGAAGGCGCGATGACCGAGATCTTCGGGCACCGCGGCGCGTCGGCCGTCGAGCCCGAAAACACGATCGCAGCGTTCGCGACCGCGGCGCGCCTAGGCGCCGACGGGGTTGAGTTGGACGTGCGGCGCACAGCCGACGGCGCGATGGCGGTGCACCACGACGCCGCGTTGCCCGACGGGCGCGTGATCGTGTCGCTGGCGGCGACCGAGTTGCCCGACGGTGTGCCGTTGCTCGACGCCGCGCTGCGCGCGTGTGGGGCGATGCGCGTGAACATCGAGATCAAGAACGTGCCGATCGACCCTGACTACGACCCGGCTGAGCGCGTCGCCGCGCAAGTAGTCGATCTCGTCGCCGCGATGGGCGTCGCCGATCAGGTCATCGTGTCGAGTTTCGGACTCGCCGCGATCGACGCGGTGCGCGCGTTGGACCCGTCCATTGCCACTGGCTGGTTGACGGTGCCGAACTACGACCAGATGCGCGCGCTCGACACCGCCATCGAGAACGGCCATGGCGCGCTGCACCCGTACTTCTCCACGGTCACCGATGAACTGATCGCGGCGGCGCACGCGGCGGGTGTTGCCCTCAACACATGGACGGTCGACGACCCGTCCGAGATGAAACGCCTGGCGTCAATGGGCGTCGACGCGATCATCACCAACGACGTTGCGCTGGCGGTAGCGACCCTCCGCTAAGGCAGGATCAGATCGATGCAGTCGGGCGCGTATTTGAGCTCGAGACGGTCGACCTCGCCGATGTACTCGCCGTCGAGTTGGTACGGAAACGGGCGATGGCCGACGAGGGTCACCGCGTCGATGTCGGTGCGCTGGTCGATCTTCGACGAATGGCGCAGGTGCCGCCCGCTGCCGAGGGCGGAGATCGCGGCGCCCATGATCGTGTTGAAGGTCATGGCCTTCACGGTCGTAACGCCGAGGCCGGTGTCGAGGTTGGTGCCGCGGTTGAGGTGCAGCGGCCGCCGACCGAGGTAGGTGTACGGGTCGGTGTTCTGGCAGATCGTGAAGTAGCCGTCATCGACGACGCTCCCGTCCTCGAAGTGCAGCGCAAAGGCGGGCGTCTTGTGGTCGTACCTGCCGAACCACGTACGGAACGCCGCGTAGACGAACAGGGGGTTGCCCGCGTAACGCTTCCACGTGCCGCGGCGCTCGACTTGTTCGACGACGGCCGCGTCAAAGCCGGCGCCGACGTGGAACGTGAAATAGCGACCGTTGGCAACACCGAGGCCGACCCGCTTTCGGTGGCCCGCACGTAGTGCCTCGATGAGAGCCCCTGTTGCCTCGATCGGGTCGTTCGGCAGTCCGATGGTGCGGGCGAACACGTTCGTCGACCCACCCGGCAGCGCCGCGAGAGCCGTCGCGCTGCCGGCCAGTCCGTTCGCCGCCTCGTTGAGCGTGCCATCGCCGCCGAGCACCACCACGACGTCGGTCCCGTTCGCGGCGGCGCCTTGGGCGAGCCGGGTGGCGTGGCCGCGTCGGCTCGTCTCCGCGACCGTGACGTCGGCCTCCGCGCTAAAGGCGGCCTGAATGACAACCCGCGCCCGCGGCGTCACCGACGACGCCGACGGATTACAGATCAGAAGTACGCGGGGCATGGACACGAGATCGTGTCATGCCCATTCGCGCCAAGCCCATTCTTGTATCCGCCACCCGGACCTTTTTGCTACTGACGGTTACAAGAACGCGGGGTTACTTGACGAGGTCGAGGAGGTTGAGGTCTTCGATGGCGGCGACGCAGCGGGCGAGCATGCCGCCGGTGAGGGTGACGGAGCGTTCGTCCTGGGACTCGATGCTGCCGCCGGCCACGATCGGATACACGAGGCAGAACAGTGTGGAGATGCGGTAGTCCAGCCAGGCGTCGTCGAAGGAGTAGTCGGTAACGCCGCGCGACGCGAGCCCGTCGACATAGCGCTGGGTGAAGTCGCGCTCGTGCTTGGCCCGCAGGTCGGGCGTCATCGATTGCGACACGAAGTAACCCAGGTCGCGACCACCACGCGAGGTATCCACGAGTTGCCAGTCGCACAGCGTGATGTCCGTGCCGTTGGGCCCGTCGGCGAAGAACATGTTGTCGAGGCGGTAGTCGCCGTGGCTCAGCGTGAACGGCGGGTGCGACAAGCGCGTGAACAGGTCGGGCAAAACCGTGTGGAAGGTCGAGGCGAAGGTGCGGATTTCGGGCGACAGCGTGGCGCCGAACAATTCGTCCATCACGGGCCACCCCTGCTCGTACGCGAACGAGGCGGCCTCGGGCAGCGGTGAGTCGTTGATCACGGGTAGCCAGTCGTTGGGCCGCAGCGTGGGGTCGTTCCAGAACGCCGCGTGCAGTTCGGCCAGCCGGTCGATCGCAACCTCCGCGTCGCCGACGGTGCAGCCCACCAACTGATCGACGTTGCGCCCGCCCGCGAGGTCGCTCAACAGCAACACGAAGTCCTGCGTTTCCCAGTCGAGGTGTGAGTAGTAACAGGTCGCATGAGGGACGGGCGTGCGCGCCGACAGCTGTTCGTAGAACCGCGACTCGCGTCGGTACATCGACAGCATCTCGGCCACGAACCGCGCACTCGGCGACGACGGCATCTTGACGATCACGGTGGCCGGGCCATCCCCGTCCTTCCAGGTGACGGTAAGCCGGAACAACGCGCCGACCACGCCGACGCCAACCCCGATCGGGATTGAGTCGATCGACGCGACCGTGCCCGTCGCGGAACTGGTTGATTGCATCGCCGCAGTCAGCCAGTCGGGCGTGATCTCGTCGACGGACTTCGGCAGTGCGAGCTGCGTCAAGTGGTTCTCCGATCTATTCCGGCGAGCAGGACGCGGCCGATCTGGCGAGGTACCGCCGCGATGATGGGAAAGGCGGCCGCCCGCTTTGGCATGCGCAGATACGTGCGGTCTTTCTCGACCGACGCCACGATCGCCGCGGCGACGCGTGACGCCGGCAGTTGCCGAATTAGTCGCAGCCGCCGGAGTCGCACCATCGCGCGATGCGTCGGCGGGTGCTTGTGCAGCATCGCCTCCATCTCCGTCTCGACGGGGCCCAACTCGACGATGAGGTTGGAGACGCCGGTGCGGTCCAACTCGTTGTTGCGCAGACAGGCGTTGAAGTGGGACAGGCCCGCCTTCGTGGCGGAGTACGTGACGATCCCGGGATTCACGGTCGAGCCCGCCATCGACGAGATGTCGACGATCATGCCCGTATCCCGCGCCAGCATCGACGGCAGAACCGCGCGCGCGAGTTGGATCGGTGCGTGGAGGTTGACGTCGATGATCTGCGTCGATGTCGGCCGAGGCGGTGGTGGTGAAGTCGAACGTGTCGAGCAACCCGGCGTTGTTCACGAGCACGTCGATCGGTCCGTCGGCCTCGATCGCCGGAATGAGGGCGTCGCGCTGCGGCGCGGTCACTCAGGTCGCACGGATAGGCCTCGCCCCCGATATCGGCGGCCAGCTTCTCGAGCGGTCCCCGGCTACGGGCGACCACAGCGACCGTGGCGCCCTTCGCCGCGAATTGCCGGGCCAGTTCCTCACCGATGCCCCGGGACGCGCCAGTGACGACGACCCGCTTGCCCTGAAGCTCCATGGAACCCCCCTTCAAGAATGACCCTACCGGTCAGTAGGTTCAGTTGGTAAGAGGCCTCGCTCATCGGCAATGCTGAGCGGCATGAATGTCGTCGTCTGTGTAAAGCAGATTCCCGATCCCGCCAACCCCGGGTCGCTAGATGCCAACAACAACCTCGACCGATCCAGCAAGCTGATCATCGACGACTCCGACATGTACGGCGTCGAGATGGCCTTGCAGCTGGTGCACGCGGCCGGTGGTGGCGAAGTGACGCTGGTTTCGATGGCTCCGAACGGCGAAACCGCCGGTCTGCGCACCGCCCTCGCGATGGGTGCCGAGAAGGCAGTTCTCGTCTCCGACGACGCCCTCAAGGGCTCGGACGCACTCAGCACGGCCAAGGTGCTCGCTGCGGCCATCAAGCGCGTCGAAGGGTTCGACCTGATCCTGGCCGCCACCGAGTCGAGCGACGGCTACACGGGCACCACGCCGGTGCAGGTCGCCGAGATCCTCGGGCTGCCGTCGGTCACCTTCGCCAAGCACATCGAGGTCGACGGATCCACCGTCAAGGTGCAGCGTCAGACCGAAGCCGGTTACGACGAGGTCACCTGCCCGCTGCCCGCGCTGGTCACCGTGACCGCCGGCGTCGTCGAGCCCCGCTACCCGTCCTTCAAGGGCATCATGGCCGCCAAGGGCAAGCCGCTCGACCAGGTGACCGTGGCCGACCTCGGCATCGACGCCGCTTCGGTTGGCGCCGAGGGCGCCGGCCAGAAGATCACGAACGTCACCGCGGCGGAAGAGCGCAAGGCCGGTGAAGTCGTCGTAGACGAAGGCGACGCCTTCCAGAAGATCGTTGCGTTCCTCGACCAGTTGAAGGTGATCTAAGCATGGCCAAGGTTTGGGTTCTCGCAGAATCGGCGGGCGGCAAGGTCTCGTCGCTCAGCCTCGAGTTGCTCACCAAAGCACGCGACCTCGGCGATACCGTCGAAGCGGTTGCGTGGGGTGCGGACACCGCCGTCGATCGCCGGCGACCTCGGCGCGCACGGCGCATCGACGGTCCACGATCTCGGTGACCTCGGCACGTCGCTGCCGGGCGTTCCTGTCGCCGCCGCGATCGCCGCCGCGATCGAGGCCGGCAACGGCCCCGACATCCTGCTCGTCGGGCAGAGCTACGACGGCCGCGACGTCGCCGGCCGTCTGAGCGCCAAGCTCGACAAGCCCGTGCTCACCAACGTCGTCGGCCTCGACGCGGGCGACCCGCCCGTCGCGAGCCACGCGATCTTCGGTGGCGCCACCATCGTGCAGGCGACCTTCACCGGTTCCGGCCCGTTCATCTACGCCGTGCGCCCGAAGAGCTTCGCGGCCGAGCCGAACGGCGGCACCGCCACAGTTGCAGCCGCTCAGCGTGCCCGAGACGGGCGCTACGAACGCGGCGACCGTGGTCGACCGTCACGTCGAAGAGCGCAGCGGTCCCCAGCTCGACGAAGCCGCAGTCGTCGTGTCCGGCGGACGCGGCCTCGGCGAAGCAGCCAACTACGCCATGATCGAAGAGCTGGCGAAGCTGCTCAAGGGTGCGCCGGGCGCGTCCCGCGCCATCGTCGACGCCGGCTGGGTGCCCTACGCCTACCAGGTCGGCCAGACCGGCAAGACCGTCAAGCCGACGCTCTACATCGCCGCGGGCATCTCGGGTGCGACGCAGCACATGGTCGGCATGAAGGGCTCGAAGAACATCATCGCGATCAACAAGGACCAGGAAGCCCCGATCCTGCAGATCGCCGACCTGGGCATCGTCGGCGACGTCCACAAGGTCCTGCCCCAGTTGATCGAAGCATTGAAGGCTCGGGGCTAGCCCCGAGCCTTCAGCATCTCTGGCGCCTCCGCCCGAGGGCTCCGGCGCTGGCCCCGGCGGGGACCCCACCCCCGCCGGCTTTAGTCACTTGCTGCGTCGCTTCGGCAACCCGCCAGGAGTTGTCGCGGTTCTAGGCTCGCCCCATGGCTTGGAAAAATTGGGCGGGCAATCAGAAGTGCGATCCGGCTGAGGTCGCGCACCCGTCGACGGACGCGGAACTTGCCGCGGTCGTGAAGGGTGCAGCGGCGCGGGGCCGGCGCGTGAAGGTGGTCGGTAGCGGGCACAGCTTCACCGCGTGCGCGCTCACCGACGGCGTGCAGATCGTGCTCGACCGCTACAACACCGTCACCGCGGTCGACACCGAGAACCTGCAGGTCACCGCGCAGGCCGGCACCACGATCGCCGATCTCAACAAGCTCCTGTGGGGCTACGGCATGGCCATGCCGAACCTCGGCGACATCGCGTACCAAACGATCAGCGGCGCGATCTCCACCGCGACCCACGGCACCGGCGCGAAGAAGACCGGCATCGCCGGCCAGGTGATCGCGCTCGACATCGTGTCGGGGGACGGGTCGATCGTTTCGTGCTCGCCGACCGAGGAGAAAGAGATCTTCGAATCGGCGCGGGTCGGGCGTCGGTGCGCTGGGCGCGCTGTCGAGCGTGACGTTGCAGTGCGTGCCGAAGTTCAACCTGCACGCGGTCGAAGAGCCGCTGCGGGTCGACGACGTGCTCGCGAACATCAACGACCACGTCGACAACAACGAACACTTCGAGTTCTTCTGGGTGCCCCACACGGGCTGGGCGCTCACCAAGACGAACAACGAAACCGAGGACGCCATCCGGCGGTCAGAGCAAAGCGAAGTTCTTCAAGGACAAGATCCTGATGGAGAACATCGCGTTCGGCGCCGTGACAAAGCTCGGCCGCTTCCGGCCGTCGGCCATCCCGCGCCTGTCACGGCTCATCCCGAGCTCGGGTCGCACCGAGTACGTGAAGTCGAGCTACGAGATCTTCGCCAGCCCGCGGTGGGTGCGCTTCTACGAGATGGAATACGCGGTGCCCCGTGAACACATCGTGGAGGCCGTCAACGGCGTGCGCGCCGCGATCACGGACAACGGCTTCAACATCGGCTTCCCGGTCGAGGTGCGCTTCACCGCGCCCGACGACATCCCGCTGTCCACCGCGTCAGGCCGCGACTCGGCCTACGTGGCCGTGCACGTCGCCAAGGGCATGGACTACGAGCCGTACTTCCGCGCCGTCGAAGACGTCATGAACAAGCTCGAGGGTCGCCCGCACTGGGGCAAGCTCAACTTCCAGACCGCCGACGTCCTGAAGACGCGCTACCCGATGTGGGACAAGTTCCAAGCGGTCCGCGAGACGCTCGACCCCAACCGGGTCTTCGCGAACGACTACACCGAACGCGTCCTCGGCGGCTTAGTCCGCGTCTGACGCTACGAGCGCCCAGGCCAGTTCCGCGTCGGGGTCCTCTACGGCCAAGCGAAGCGACCAGCCGATCGGGCTCGGCGCCCTCGTCCCACAGGTACCAGCGCATCTCGTTGACCGCGACCTCAAGCTCGCCGGCGGATAGCGGCCAATCGTGGCTCAGGTCGGCGAGCGCGCCGGCCGCCCACCAGGCCGCGAACCGTCCGGTCGCGGCGCCGCGCCGCCGCCCGTGCGCGCCGCCCGACGCGCCGGCCCAGGCCATGTGTGCGAACGCTTCACCGGGCGACACCTCAACCAAACGCGCCTTGGTTAGGCCGAGCGAACGCAGCGCGCCTTCGACGGTGCCCGACACGCCGCTGCTGTCGGTGCGGCCGTTGGATTCACTGGTCCAGTGCGCCGCGATTTCGATCAGCGCGTCGCGCCCGTCGTTCGCGTCGTCATCCGCGCGGAACTCGACCCCGGCCAGCGACACGTCGGCCCACCGCGACTTCTCGGGGACGGGGTGGCGCCGGGAACTCGGCCTTCTCGACGGTGTAGGTCGCAACCTCGTAGTCGGGTTCCCAGTCGGCGAGAGCGAGCGGGATATCGAGGATGGACCCGTCGACGTCTTCATTGGCGGTCAGGTCTTCGCCGCGGATGACGCACTCGTGGGCCACGATGCTCGCGGTCGGCCCGTTGCGCAGCTGTGGAGCCAGCTCGTCCCAGTGATGCGTGGACGCACGCCACCTCGGGCAGCGGGCCGAAGCCGAACCGCGCCGCGGCCGCGCCCGGCCCGGCGGCGTCCTCGATCGCGCTGGCCGCGTAGTCGCCGGGCGCGCGCAACGCGAGCGCATAGTTGACGTACGCGGTGACCGGCCACAGTTGCTTGCCGCGCGCGGCGGCGGCCCGGCAGTCATCGCGCACCCACACCAGCTCGTCCCAGTCCGCCTGGTCGATCAGGCGATCGACGTAGTTGGTCAGCTCGTCAAGATCGCCCTTGTCGATCAACTCGTCCCGATAGGTCACGGGGTCAAACGTAGGGCCACGGGTAGTGGCGGTATTCCTCGCCGACCTGGGGGATACACGGCAGGTCCGCGACGCCGCGAGCGCGGCGGCGCAGCGCGGCGATCTCGTCCTCGTCGAGCAACTCGTCCAACTCCGACAGCGCGGCATCAGCGAGACGGGTGAGATCGGCGCGCCAAGCGTCGGGAATGGGTTGCCCGCCGAAGTCCCAGATCACCGTCCGCAGTCGCGGCGAGGGCTGGAAGGTCAGGCCATGGTCGATGCCGTAGATCGCGCCGTCGGGCGCGAGCAGGCAGTGGCCGCCCTTGCGGTCGGCGTTGTTGATCACGAGATCGAACACGCACATCTGGCGTAGCCGGTCGTGGTGCTTCGGTTCTTCGAGCAACGTGAAGTAGTGCTGCTCGAAGTCGGCGTCATCCACGAAGAGTTGTAACGACCCCTCGCCCATGGGCGCGTCCACACGGCCGATGGTCTCGGGCACGAGGCCCCACCCGAGGGCCTCGCTCACGACGTACGCGGCGACCTCGCGTCGCCACAGCCCGGAGGGGTAATCCCATAGGGGGCGCTCGCCTCGTTCGGGCTTGTAGATCGCGCGCAACATATCCTCGCCGCACGACACGGTCACAAGCAGCGTGACATTCGAGCTCCACGGCATCCGTCCCTCGATGGCAACGTCGCCACCGGCGAGAACGGCCTTTGGGCCGGCTGCGCCGACCCCGTCCGTCCGGACGCTGTGCTTGTCGGTTCGCTCGCGGGGCTCGCTCACTAGCGCTCGGGTGCGTGGTGGCCGTTTGTCTTCGGGCACGTATGACCCATCGGGTCGAGCGGGTGGTGGCACCACGGGCACGGGGGACGGCCTGCGTCCACGAGATCGGCGGCGCGGATCGCGAGCGCCTGGGCTTGTTCACGGGTGAGCAAGATGCGTGCGCGCGCCGGCGTCCTCGGTTGGTTCGCCCTCTTCGTCGACCGGCGTGGCTTCCACTGCGTCGAGCACGATCCGATCGAGTGTGTCGAGATAACCCAGGCCCATGCCGCCGACGATCCACGCGACTTCGAGTGGTGGACGCAGTTCCAGGTCGAGAGGTTCGTACGCGGTGACGGCGAGGTCTTGAAGGCGTTCGAGCAGCGCTTGGCTGAGCGCGGCGACCTGCTGCTTCTCGACCTTGAGCGTCGCGACGGTGTCGCCGGCAATCGCTTGCAGCAAGAAGACGCGGCGACCCGGCGTGCCGACGGTGCCAACCGTGACCAGGTCGGCCTCGGTGAACTCGAAGTTCTCGCTCACGACGCCACCCGGTTCACGCAATGCACGAACGGGCCGTGTTGCCGTGTAGGCGATCACGGTCATCGAGCAGGGGGACACGTCGATGCGTTGGAAGAGATCGAGGGGCACGCCCAGCGCCGTGGACGCAACGGCCTTGATCGGGTCGGCGTGGGACACCGCGATCACCGTCTTACCGGGATGCGCGGCGCGAAAGCGGTCGACGGTCGACGACATGCGCGTGGCCATTTCGCTGAAGCTCTCACCTTTCGGAAACCGGAACCCCGATGGGTTGCTCTGCACGGCCTTCCATTCCGGCAGCTTCCGAAGTTTGCCGAGGTCTTGGCCAGTCCACTCGCCGAAATCGCACTCGAGCAGACCCTTGTCGATCGTGACCTTCAGGTCGAGCGCCTTCGCGATCGGCGCCGCGGTCTCGCGCGTCCGCTGTAACGGAGAGGCATAGATCGCCGCGACGTTCTTGCTGTCCCTGAGATGATCGGCGACCGCCTGGGCTTGCGCGTGGCCCTTGTCCGCCAGCGCTAGGCCGGGCGCTCGGCCGGGCAGAATTTTTCCGGTGGAGGGGGTTTGGCCGTGACGAACGAAAACGATCACGGTCGGTGCGGGCTGAGCCATGTCGGGTGCACCGTAGCCTTGCCCCGATGCCCTCCCGGATGCAGGCGCTGCGCGAAGAGATCGAGGGTTGCCGTGCTTGCCCGCGCCTGGTCGCGTGGCGCGAACTCGTGGCCGCAGAGAAGCGGGCGTCGTTCGCCGACTGGACCTACTGGGGCCGTCCAGTGGCGGGATATGGCGACCCCAGCGCGCGCATCGTCGTGTTGGGTTTGGCGCCCGCCGCGCACGGCGCCAACCGCACGGGGCGCGTGTTCACGGGGGACCGGTCCGGCGACTTCTTGTTCGGCTCGATGTACCGCTGCGGCCTGGCCAATCAGCCCGTGAGCGTGGCGATCGACGACGGGCTGACGCTGCGCGATGCGTTCGTCACGGCCGCCGTGCGTTGCGCGCCGCCGGCAAACAAACCAACCATCGACGAGCGCGACACCTGCGCCGGGTTCCTGCAACGCGAGCTGGCGTTGCTTCCGAACCTGCGCGTCGTGGTAGCGCTCGGGAACTTCGGTTACGAAGCCGCCTGCCGCCACTTCGGCATCCGTCCCCGTCCTACGTTCGGCCATGGCGTCGAGGCCCCAACCGGCGACGGGCGGGTGACGGTGCTGTGCTCGTTCCACCCGTCACAACAAAACACCTTCACCGGAAAGCTGACCGAGCCCATGATCGACGACGTGTTCATGCGCGCCCGTGCGTTGGCCGGTGTGACATGAGGCACGCCCGGCCGTGCCTGCGGTCACGCTGACCGGACGTAGGACACCCGCACACTGAGCACATGCGGGTAGCAAAGTTTGTCCTCGGGGATGGTTGGGGCTGGAAGAGCCTCGACGGGCGGGCCTCGCCGGACTCGCTCGAGAACCGGCGTAACGCGATTCGGTTCATTCTCGAACTCAACGGCGGCATGGCGGTGGTGGCCGTTGTCGCGGTTCTGCTTATGGCCCTCAGCGGACGAGGCCTGGGCGAGATCAACCAGGCCGTGTTGTTCTCGTGCGTCGGCTTCGGCGCGTTCGTGATCGCGCCGATTGTGTGGTTCTCAACGCGGATCGCGCCGTATTGGGTCCAGTTGTTGGCTTTGGTCTACGAAGCGGCACTAACGGTGGCCGGTTTCGCAATCGGGCAGCGACTCTCCTCCACCGTGGTCGCGTTCTACGTCGTTCAGGGTGTCTGCGTGGTCACGCTGGCCACCCGGCGGGCCGCGGTGGTTCACGTCAGCGCGATGGGCGTCGGCTACGCGTTGCTACTCGCCCTCCAGGACGCCAACAACGCACCTGTCTCCCGCTGGATGATCGGGATGGGCGCGGTGTGCATCGCCGGCACCGCGGTGTCGCTGCTGGTCGAACGCATGCGCCTGTTGGCCCGCACCACTGAAGCGGCCCGGGCCGATCTCGAGTGGGCGCATCACGAACTGGCTGCGCTGAACGACAGTCTGCAACACCGCGTGGAGCAACACGTCGAGCAGCTGGACAAACTCGGTCGGCTGCGCCGCTTCCTGTCCACGCCGGTCGCCGACCAGTTGTTGTCGGCCGACAACGACGAGGAACTCCTGAAGCCGCACCGCCGCGAGATCGCGGTGTTCTTCTGCGACCTGCGCAGCTTCACGGCGTTCGCGGCCTCGTCACAGCCCGAGGACGTGCACCACGTGCTCGACGAGTACTTCGACCTGCTGGGCGCGTCGATCCGTCGCCACAACGCGACGGTGGGCGCCTTCACGGGCGACGGCCTGATGGCGTTCTTCAACGACCCGCTCCCGTGCCCGGACCCCGCGCTGCGCGCGATCACCATGGCGTCGGAAATTCAAGAGGCGATGGAAAATCTTCTGAACCGCTGGCGGCCCCGCGGCTACGACCTTGGCCTCGGCGTCGGGATCGCGCTCGGCTTTGCCGACATCGGGATGATCGGCTTCGAGGGACGGCGCGACTACAGCGCGATCGGCACGGTCGTGAACCTCGCCTCGCGGCTCTGCGACGAGTCGCGGGCCGGCGAGATCCTCATCGACGAGCGCGCACACTCGGCCACCCAACACGCGATCCGGGTCGAGGACAGCGCGCTCATCAGTCTCAAGGGCCTGTCCGAACCGGTGCTGGCCTTCAGCGCCCGGCTCGATCAGAGCGCCAGCAATTCACCCATCGCGTAAATCACCGCGATCGCCCCGAGGAACGCGGCCACGGCGAGCCGGAGCCGGCGGTCGGTCGACCGCATCGTGAGCGCCGCACCGATCCGTGCGCCCGGCACCACCGCCACTGCGAGCAGCGCGGCAAAACGCCAATCGATCTCGTCCAGCAGCGCGTGCGTGATCGTGCCCGGAATCGCCAAGCAGCCGACACAGACCAGCGAAGTCGCAATCGTCCTGCGGAGCGGCACGCGCGCAAGTTCGTGAAAGCCGGGCACCATCACGATTCCGCCACCCACACCGAGCAGGCCCGACAGCACACCGGCGGCGAACCCGATGGCAGCCAGGGTCGTCGCGGCGGGCACCTCGTTGGTCGTTTGATCGTCCGTGGCGGGCGCGGGCCGGGCCATGCGGGCGGCGGTGAACGCAAGGAGCGCGGCGGTCAACAGCATGAGCAAGTGACCGTTGCCTGGGACCGCATGTGACGAGAGCGAACCCGCCACAGAACCGGCCACGCCCCCGGGCACCGCCCACGCCACGACGCGCCAGTCCACCAATCCCTCACGCACATAGCGCGCCGTGCCTATGGCCGCGCCGGGAAGAATCGAGGGCAGCGTCGTACCGATCGCAATCGTGGCCGACGCACCGAGGGCGCGGATGGCAGGCGTGGAGATCACCGCGCCTCCGACGCCGAAGGCGGCGGACAGTGCTCCGGTCGCCAAGCCCGCCACAAGCGTGAGCGCATCGCGAAGAGGGCCCGGGTCCACGGTGGTTGTCTAGCCTGCGCAGTCGTGGCTGCCGCACCTCCCATCGACGCGCTTCGGTCAACCGTGAGCGACCTGGTCGCGCTTACCGCCAACCGGGCGCCGCGCGATCTGTCCGCCGCTCACCGAGGAGAGTGGAGCGCCGCGCAGGTGGCCGCGCACATGGCCGATGCCGAACTCGTCTACAGCGTGCGCGTCCGAATGGTCCTCACGGATGAGAACCCGGCGCTGGTTGGTTACGACGAGCAGGCCTGGGCGTCGCGCCTGACGATGTGCGACCTCAACGTCGCGGGTTCGGTCGAACGCTTTCGCGTGCTGCGCGACGCGAACCTGCGGCTGTTCGAATCGTTAGAAGACGTCGAGTGGTCGCGCGTCGGGACGCACCTGGATCAAGGTGAACTTTCCATCGCGGCGATAGTCGAAAAGCTGATCGGCCATGACCGCGAACACCTGAATCAAATCCGCAAACTCCTGCCGTAGGCCGCTAGCCGATCACGCCGCCGGCACCGTTGGCGGGCTGCCAGTATTGCGAGCCGTAGTACGAGGCGCGGTTGCCGAGGTGCAAGACGGTGCTGATCTCCTTCACCACGACCGAGCAGCCGGCCTTACCGGTCGCGTCCGTGACCGCGACGCAGATCTTGGTCTGCCCGGCGAAGAACGTGATCGATTGATTCGGCAGCGGCTGCTTCGTCGGCCCTGTGAGCGTGGCGCTGACCGTAAGCAGCGTCGGTTGCAGCGCCGAGATCTTCAGTACCGCGGGCGCCACCGTGAGCGTCGTCGCGCCCTTGCGCACGACGAGGGTCAGCAGCTTCGTGCCCGCGTGCGCCGGCGTCAGTGAGTCTTGCGCTCGCACGGTGAACGTCGACGTTGCGGCCGGCGCGGTGGGCGAACCGCTAATCAACCCGGAGGGCGACAGCGTGAGGCCGGGGGGCAGCGCGCCGCCCACGATGCTCCACGTGTACGGCGGCACGCCGCCCGTGGCGGTGAGTTGCTGGCTGTAAGGAGTGCCTACCGCCGCATCGGTGAGGTCGCCCGTAGTGACGATGACCGGTGCGACGACCGTCAACGAGAAGCTCATCGATGCCGACGGGCTGACGCCGTTGTCGGCAGTGATCGTGACGAGGTAGACGCCCTCGGTGCCCGAGTCGGGCGTGCCCGCGATCGTGCCGGTGCCGTCGGCGTTGTCGTAGAAGCCGACGCCGCTCGGCAGGTCACCTTCGAGTGTGAGACCGGCTTGCGGGAAGCCGGTGGTGGTGAAGCCGACCGATCCGGGGCTGTCGATGTCGAAGCGCGCCGACGTCGGGCCCGACACCGTCGGCGCTTCGTTGACGGTGAGCGTGAAGGCCCAGATGCTGGTGCCACTGCCGTTCACAGCCTTGACCGTGATCGGATAGATGCCGCCTGTGTGCGCCGCGGGCGTGCCGCTCAGCGTGGCGGTGCCGTCGCCGTTGTCGGTGAACGCGATGCCGACCGGCAGCGTGCCGATCTCCGACATCGCCGCCGCCGGGTACCCGACGGTGGTCGTAAAGGTTTGCGGGGTGCCGGCGAAGCCCACGACGTACGTCGCAGTCGTCGGGCCCGTGACCTGCGGCGCTTCGTTCACTGTGAGCGTGAGCCCGGTCGTGGCCGGAGCACCGACGCCGTTGTCGGCATTGATGACGACGAGGTGCACGCCGCCGGTGCCGGCGGCAGCCGTGCCGCTGATCGACGCGGTGCCGTTGCCGTTGTCGGTGAGCGCGACGCCCGCCGGCAGGCCGCTCGCCGACAGGGCCGGTGTCGGGTAGCCGGTCGTGGTGTAACTCAACGTCGCGCCGGGCGAACCCACCGTGTATGTGGCGGAGGACGGACCCGTGACTGTCGGGGGTTGGCCCACGGTCAAGGCGTACGTCGTCGTGGCGGTGCCATAGGCGTTGGTGGCCACGATGGACACCGAATACGTCCCACCGCTGTTCGCGGCCGGCGTCCCGCCGATGGTGGCGGTGCCGTTGCCGTTGTCGGTGAAGCTCACGCCAGCCGGAAGCGAACCAAACGAGGCCAGCGTCGGAGTCGGGTTGCCGGTGGCGGTAAACGTGTCGGGGCCACACGGGTTGCTAACGACGCAGTTGCGTGCGGCTGGTCCGCTGACGCCGGGCGCTTCGTTCACCACGAGCGCGACGTTCATCGTCGCTTCGGATCCGACGCCGTTCGTGGCGTGCACGACGGCGGTGTAGCTGCCGCCGGTGCCCGCGGCGGCCGTGCCGCCCAGTGCGCCGGTGCCGTCACCGTTGTCGGTGAATGTGAGTCCGGCGGGAAGATCGGTGGCAGATAGCGCTGGGGTCGGGAACCCGGTCGTCGTGTAGGTAAGCGGCGCACCCGGAGTGCCGACGACGAAGACGCCGTTGGCCGGCCCGTTCACAGTCGGAGGCTGCCCAATGGTCAGCGTGTACGAGTAGATGGCGCTGCCCGCGGCGTTGGTGGCGGTAATCGTGATGGCGTAGACGCCGCCGGACCCCGCTGCCGCGGTGCCGCCGATCGTCGCGGTGCCGTTGCCATTGTCAGTGAACGTGATGCCAGTCGGCAGCGTGCCCGTGTAGCCGAACGCGGAGGGCGGGTAGCCGCTCGCGCTGAATGTGTCGGGTCCGCAGGACGTGCCGACGGCGCAGCCGCGCGAGGTCGGTCCGCTGATCTGCGGTGCTTCGTTGACGGTGATCGTCGCGTTGAGCGTGCCGACACCGACCGTGTTCGTGACGGTAAACACGGCGTTGTGCACGCCGCCGCTGCCCGCGGCCGGAGTGCCCGCCAGCGTCGCGGTGCCGTTGCCGTTGTTCGTGAGGGCAAGGCCGCTCGGCAGCCCGGTCGTGGTGAGCGTCGGCGCCGGATATCCGACGATCGTGTAGGTCTGCGCCGGGATCGCCGTTCCTGCCGTATAGGTCAGGCTGGTTGCGCCCGAAATGCTCGGCGCTTCCTTCACGGTCAACGTGAACGTCTTCGTCGCGTCGGTGCCGACACCGTTCGATGCCTTTACGGTGACGACGTACACGCCGCCGGTGGTGGCCGCGGGCGTGCCCGCGATGGTGGCGGTGCCGTTGCCGTTGTCGGTGAACGTCACGCCGCTTGGCAGGGCGCCGGTCTTCGTAAGCGTGGCCGTTGGCGTCGAAGTGGCCACGAAGGTGTCGGGACCCCCCGCCGTGCCGACCGTGTATGTGTCAGAGGACGGGCCGGTGAGTGTCGGGCCTTCCGTCACCGTGAGGGTGAAGCTGAGCGTCGCGTCTGGTGACGCGCCATTGGCCGCCTTGATCGTGACGGGATAGCTCCCGCCCGTGCCCGCGGCGGGCGTACCGGCGATGGTGGCGGTGCCGTTGCCGTTGTCGGTGAACGTCACGCCGGTCGGCAGGCCGCCGGTCTTCGTGAGCTTCGGCGTGGGCACACCGGTCGCCGTGAAGGTGTCCGACACGGCCGAGCCCGCGGTCACAGTGTCCGACGCAGGCCCGGTGAGAACCGGCGCAGTGGAGGCGACTTCGACTGAACCGATGTCGCACAGATCGCCCGACGGACGCGCGTTGCCGCGCTGATCGGTGCCGCCCGGCGCGCACAGCGTGATCGCGGTGGTTGTTACGGGGTTGGTCACGCCTGTCGCGGTCGAGGAGGGGATTTTGTTGATCGCGGGGCTGGAGTTGCCGGGCAGTCGTGTCTGGGTCGGTCCGCCGTTGTTCGCCAGAACGCCGAGTTGCGGATCGGCGAACACGTCGTTCTTCGCGACGGTGAAGCCACAGCTCGAGTCGCCGGCCGCGGTGAGGTTGTAGCCACCGTCGGTCGGTGGCGTGGTGCAGTTGCTCACGCTGTTGCCGAACAGGATGCTGCCCGACACGTTCGCGGCGGCGGCGGCGAAGTTGTAAAGGCCACCGCTGCCACCCGCGGGCGAGGTGTTGTTGGTGATCGTGCTGTTGACGATCGAGATCGGGTTGAACGGAGTAACTGCGCCCCAGCCACCCGTCGTCGTCTGGTTGCCGGAGATCGTCGAGTTGACGATCGAAGTCGTGTCGGTCGCGGTCGTACCGGTACCCAGCGTGATGATGGCGCTGCCGTAGTTGCCCGCGATGTTGTTGCTCAGCGTCACGCCGCTGAGTGACGTCTTCGTCGTGAGGTTGGCGCCACCGAGGTACAGCGCGCCGCCGTCACCGGTGGTGCCGCTCGCGGTGCCGATCAACGCCTTGTTGCCCGCGAGCGTGGCGTTGGTGATCGACAGCGTGCCCCAGTTCAGAGCGCCGCCCGCGTCGCCGGTGTTGGCCGTCGTGCCAGTCGCGACGTTGTTGGTGATGTTCGTCCGTAGGAGCGTGGCCGTCGCGAGGTTGTAGACCCAAAGTCCACCCGCGGTGATCGCGTTGTTGCCGTCGATCGCGCCGTCCGTGCTGTTCAGCGTCGCATTTGGTGTTACGACGACGCCGCCGGCGAAGTTCGCATTGTTGGCGGAGATCGTGTCGTTGGTGAGCGTGACAACTGCAGGAGTGTTGGCTCCGGTGTTGGAGCCGGTCTTGGGGAAGATGTCGCCGGTCACCGCGAGGCCGCCGCCGATGTTGGCGTTCTTGGTGCCCGCGGGCGTTGTACCACCGGCGATGGTGGTGTCGCTGATCGTTGCGGCGGGAGCGTCGCCGGTTGCCGACGGGCCCACGAAGACGCCGCCGCCGTAGCCGGTAACTGCGCCAGCAGCGCTGGAGTTGATCACCCGGTTGCCGCTGAGCTGCGCGTTGTTGCTGATGGTCAGCGAACCGGAGTTGAAGATGCCGCCACCGTTGCCGGTAGTCGGGGACGCCGCGCCGTCGGACACGTTGTTGGTGATCGTGCCGCCGCTGATCGCCGCGGCGCCGGGCACTGCGCCCGAGGCTTTGCCGGCGATGTAGATGCCGCCACCGAGGTTCGAGGTGTTGCCGGCCATCGAGCCACCGGTGGAGTTGTAGGTACCGCGGGCGAATACTGCGACCGCGCCACCGGCGATCGCGGTGTTGCCGGTGAAGGTGTTGTTCGATCCATTGAGTACGGGAAGGTCGGTCGCGCTGGTGCCGCCGACGACCGCGCCGCCGCCCCAGAAGCCTGACGAGTTGCCGCTGAAGCTTGTGCCGCTGACCGAGCCGACGGCCGCGCTACTCGATGCGTACAGGCCACCCGCGGTGCCCGACGCTTTGTTTCCCGTGAGCGTGCTGCTGGTCATTGTCAGCTGTGACGGTGTGAAGGTCGCGATCGCGCCACCGCTCGCCGCGTTGAACACGCCTGCAGCGAGTCCGCCGGTGAAGGTGGTGTTGCTGATGTTCGCCATGGGTGTTTTGCCCGCGACGGACGTCAGCATCGCGAGGCTGCCGCCGTTGCCCGTGAATCCGGACGCCGCTATCGCGCGGTTGCCGGTAAACGACGAGTTGTTTGAAACCGTGAGCGCGCCGGAGTTGTAGATGGCGCCGCCGTTGCCGGCGTTCGCGATCGTGCCCGTCGCCGTGTTGCTGTTGACGGTCACACCGCTGAGGTTCGCCACGGCGTCATCAGCCACGTAGAGGCCGCCGCCGTTCAGCGCGGTGTTGGACGACAGCGATCCACCGTTCATCGTGAACGTCGCGTTCGCGGCGAGAGCGACGCCGCCGCCCAGAGTGGCCGCGTTTGTCGGCAGGATGTTGCCAGTGATCGCAGTGTTGTTGGTGGTCAGCACGGGGTTCGTCGACCCGGCGTTGAACTTGGACATATAGACACCGCCGCCCTGCGCCGCACCCGACGGCGAGGTGTTGTTGGCGATCGACCCGCCGGTCATGGTCACGGTGCCGCCGCCCACGTAGAGGCCGGCGCCGAGGCTGGCGGCCGTACCGGTGTTGCCCGTGATGTTGAGGTTGTTGGTAGTGACGTTGCTAGGTGCGGCGGGGGTACCGAACACGGCGACAGCTCCGGCCGCGGCTGTGCTCGAGGTAACGGTCGTATTCGTTATCGAGATCGTCCCGGCCAGGATTTGCATGCCGCCGCCGAAGGTCGTGGAGCCGCGCGAGATCGTCATTCCGGTCAGCGCGAACGACTGGCCGACCGGGATGTTCAGCGTCATCGTGATGCCGGCGTTGCTACCGTCGAGGATCGTCGTGCCGGCGCCCGCTCCGGTGATCGTCACGCCCTTCGTAATGGAGGGGCGCTCCACGAACGTGCCCGCACCCACGTCGATCGTGTCGCCTGCCGCGAAGGTCGGCTTGGCCGTAACCCCGGTGATGGTGGCGCAGGCGGTGGCCGCGGTCGAGCCCTGGCACGTGTTCGCGTTATTACCGCCCACGCGCACGAACCACGCGGTGGCTGCGTGTGCCGGCGCCGCGATGCCGATCAGCATCGCGGTGGCCATCGCGACTGCAGTTACGAGGCCAATGGTTGTCTTGCGCATCAGGCGAGTCCTTGTCGAAGTGCGGGTAATCGTGGGGGACAGGGGAAAGCTCATTGAACGATTCCGCCCTTTCCGGTGGACGCCGCCCATTTCGCGTCGCCGGCAAAGCTCGCGGTGACGCCGCCCGCAGCGATGACCTTGAGCGTGTTTGTGGCGTTCACCGAGCACGTGGCCAGGCCTTGTGCGTTCGTCGTGCCGGAGCACACCGTGGTGCTGCCGGCGCGGAACACGATGGGCTTACCGCTGATCGGCTGCTTGGGCGAACCGCCCGTAAGCGTCGCCGAGGCGGTTCCCGTTTTCACCGCGCCCGACGACAACACCACGCCGTTTACGGCGAGGAACGTCGGACCCTTGTCGATCGTGATGCTGATGGCACGGGTAGCAGTGGCGGCGGGGTGCAGCGAGTCGGTGACGCGCACCGTGAAGGTGGTTGTGCCCGAGTTGGCCGTCGGCGTGCCCGTCACCGCGCCATTGCTGGCGAGGCTGAGCCCCGCGGGCAGCGAGCCGCTGGTGATCAACCACGTGTAGGGCGCCAGTCCGCCCGACGCGGCCAGGGCCGCGGAGTACGGCACTCCGACCTGGCCGTTGGGCAGCGCGGCGGTTGCGATCGAGACCGGCTTGTTCACGATGAGGGTGAAGGAGAGCGTCGCGGCAGGCCCGGTGCCGTTGCTGGCCTGGAGTGTGACCGGGTACGAGCCGACCGCCGCCAAGGGCGGGTTGCCGCTGATGGTGGCCGTGCCGTCCGCGTGCGGCGTGAAGATGACGTTGGTGGGCAGCGCGCCCGACTCTGTGACCGAAGCCACCGGGAAACCGGTGGTCGTGAAGTTCACCGAGGTCGCGCGGCCGGCGACGAACACCGCGCTGGACGGGCCGCTGATCGTCACGGGCTCCGTCACGTGAATCGTCACGGCGAGGGTGCCATCGGGCGATACGCCGTTGGTGGCGGTCAGGGTGACCATGTAGGTGCCGCCGGTGCCCGCCGCGGGGTTGCCCGCGATCGTGGCGGTGCCGTCGCCGTTGTCGACGAACGTCACGCCGTTGGGCAGCGTCCCGCTGATCGAAATGTGCGCGGGCGCTGGCACCGCCGTGGTGGCGTAGCCAAAACTCGCGGTCGTGCCCGAGGCGAAGGTGATGTCGTTGGGGCCGGTGATCGTCGGGGCAACGAGTCCGACTTCCACCGCACCGATGTCACAACCCGAACCATCAGGACGGGTTACGCCGCGCTGGTCCACGCCACCAGCCACGCACAGCCCCGCAGTGCCGGCAGGAATTGCATTGATGGCCGGACTGGTCGCGGCGGGCAGGTGGGTCTGGGTCGGGCCACCGTTGTTGGCGAGCGGACCGAGTTGGGGATTCGCGGCCAGGTCGTGGTTCGCAGCCGAGAACCCGCACGACGTGTCGGCCGGGTCGACGAGGTTGTAGCCACCGTCGGTCGGAGCGACGAACGCACCGTTGATGCCGCACGCGGCGCCATTGCCCGAAATGATCGAGCCGCTCACGGTTGTCGCCGCGGTGACGTAAATGCCGCCGGTCCCCGTCGCCGCGGTGTTGTTCGCGATCGTGCTTGCAGCAACGGTGGCGTTGTTCACCAGCACGAGCGAGCCCGCACCGGGCGCGGTGGCGTTGCCGCTGACGGTGGAGTTGACCATCGAGAACGTGTTCGTGCCGCCACCGGTCGAGTACGCCACGACCGCGCTCGCCGTCGATGCGTGGTTGTCGCTGAGTGTTACGCGGTCCACCACGGTCGACACCGCCGCCGTCGCGGCAGACGCGCCGGCATAGATGCCGCCGCCCCACCCGGTGGCGTTGTTAGAGCCCGACGCTCCGAGCGAATTCGGTATCGCGCGGTTGCCCGACACCGTCAGTCCCCTGAGCGACAACGCTCCCTGGTTGTACGCGCCGGCGCCGCTGCCGCCGTTGGCGGTGGTGCCGCCATTCGCGGTGTTGTTCGTGAGGTTGGTTCCGTCGAGGTTCGCGGTGCCCCCGGCATTGAACAGGCCGGCGCCGAAGGTGCCGAGGTTGTTGTCGATCACGCCGCCGGTGGACGTCAGCGTGCCGCGCGGCAGCACGAGCGCGCCGCCGCCGCCGACGGCGCCATCGTTGTTGCGGATGGTCGGATTGGTAAGCGTCACGGAAGGCGTCTCGGTGGCAATGGTCGACTGCACGTCGAGGGCGCCGCCCTCGAACGTCGCCTTGTTGTTCGTGAAGGTCGCGTCGCTCAACGTCGTGGACCCCGCACTGAACAAGCCGCCGGCGACGACCGCCGTGTTCGCGTTGATCGTGTCGCGCGCGCCGGTTACGACCGCGGGCGTAGCGCCGGCCGCCGCGAACACATTGCCCACCACGGCGAGTGCGCCACCCACCGACGCGTTCGATGCCACCGCGCCGCCGTCAAAGGTTGCGTCGTTGATCGTCGCGGTGGGCGCATCGTTCGCGGCTTGCGGTCCGACGTAAATGGCGCCGCCCCAGCCGGTCGCGGCCGAGCCGCCCGTCGAGGAGGGGACCGCCTTGTTGCCGGTAAGCCTCACGCCACCGGTCACCGAAAGCGTGCCGGTGCTGAGAATGCCGCCACCGTTGCCGCCGTTGAGTCCCGCGGCGCTGTTCGCGGTGTTGCGCGACACCGAACCGCCGGTGATCGTCAGCGAACCCTGGTTGTAGAAGCCGCCGCCTTGACCTGTCGTGTTTGCGCCCGAGTTGGTCGCGGTGTTGTTGTCGACCGTCGATCCCGTCAGGTTCGCGGTGGCCCCTTCGACCAGAAAGTCCGCGCCGCCGAAGGGCGCCGCGTTCCCGGTGATGGTTGTGGCCGTAGCCGTAACTGTCGATGTGGCGGTCTGCAAAATTGCTCCGCCCACGCTCGCCGCCGTGTTGCCCGACAGCGTGGCGTTGGACAGGTTCAGAACCCCGGCGTTGTACACGCCGCCGCCCTGGAACGCGGCGGGGTTGTTCGTCACCGACGAGTCGGTGATTGTCGTGGTGCCCGCGTTGTAAAGCCCGACGCCGCTCGTGCCGATGTTGGCGTCGACGACGGAATGGTCGAGCAGCGCCGCCGTCGCGCCAGCCAACGTCGAGATCGCGCCTCCGGCTGCGGACGTGTTGCCCGTGAAAGAAGTCCCGTGCGTGGTGAGGCTGGGCGTGTCCGCCGCCACGATCTTCGCCTGGTGCACCGCGCCACCGAACGCGTTGCCGGCGGTGGCGTTGCCGGTGAAGGACCCGCCGTTCACCACGACGGGTGCGGCCGAGTACAAGCCCGCGCCTTGAAACGCGGTGGTGGTCGTGCCGCTGGTAAACGTGAGCGTCTTGTTGTTCGAGACGGTGACGTTATTCAGGGTCAACGTTTCGGAGGTGCCGAAGATCTTCCCGACGACGCCGATGCCGCCCCCGCCCGTCGACCCGCTGAGGCCGCCTGCCGTGTTGTTGTCGATCGTCGAGTCGGTGACCGTCAGGTTGCCCGCGTACAGCGCGATGCCGCCGCCAAACTTGCTGAACCCACCTGTGATCGTCAGCCCGTTGATCTCGACTGATTGATTCGGAGCCGCCGCGGGAAGGTTGACGGTGAAGACACTGAATGGCGCCGCCGCGGTGGCCGCGGGGTTCACGATCGTCGACCCGGCGCCCGCGCCCATGAGCGTGACTGCCTTGGTGATGGCGGGATGCTCCGCGTACGTGCCGGCGGCGACGTTGACCTGGTCGCCCGCGGCCGCCTTCGCCAGCCCGCCCGCGATCGTCTTGCACGCAGTGAGCGCGCTCTGACAATCATTGGTGTCAGCGCCGGTTGTGCCGTCGACGTAATACGGCGTGGCGGCTCGCGCCGAAGGAGGTGACAAACCCACCAGGGCCAGTGCGCCCCCGATAAGGCTGACGGCCAGAAGCCGACGCGCGGAGGGCGCAACGCGTATGAAACTCATGGATCCCCTTAAAGCAACAGCCCAGCCGGACGGCTGTCTACTACGTCATTCGGGGCTTTGGGGATCGCCTCCTGTAATGGACAGGTGTCTTTTAAAAGATTTCGAGCAAACCGGCTGCGCCTTGGCCGCCACCGACGCACATCGTCACTACGCCCCACTTCGCGCCGCGACGCTTGCCCTCTTGCAGGATGTGGCCGGCGCAACGTGCGCCCGTCATGCCGAAGGGGTGGCCGATCGAGATTGATCCGCCGTTCACGTTGTACTTCTCGGGGTCGATGCCGAGGGTGTCGCGTGAGTAAAGGCACTGGCTCGCGAACGCCTCGTTCAATTCCCACAGGTCGATGTCATCAACCTTGAGGCCATGACGCTCAAGTAGGCGCGGGACGGCGAAGACCGGGCCGATCCCCATCTCGTCGGGCTCGCAACCGGCGACCGCCCAGCCCTTGAACGCGCCGAGCGGCTCGAGGTTGCGGCGCTCGGCTTCGGCCGCTTCCATCATCACAACTGCGGCGCCACCATCGGACAGCTGGCTGGCGTTGCCGGCGGTGATGAAGTTGCCCTCGCCCTTGACCGGCTGAAGCTTGGCCAGGCTCTCGAGCGTGGTGGTGGGCCGGTTGCACTCGTCCTTGTCGACTACGTAATCGACGAACGACTCTTCTTTGGTCTCCTTGTCGACGACCTTCATCGTCGTGTTCATCGGAACGATCTCGTCCTTGAACTTGCCCGCCTCTTGCGCGGCCGCAGTGCGCTGCTGGGATTGCAGGGCGTACTCGTCTTGGTACTCGCGGCTCACGTTGTAACGCTTGGCGACAATGTCAGCCGTGTCGATCATCGCCATGAAGATCGCCGGGTACTCCTCGACGAGCTTCGGGTCGACGCCACCGATGCCGCCGCCGGGCTGCGAGATCGCCTCGACCCCGCCGGCGACCACGACGTTCGCGCCGTCCTGCTTGATGTAGTTGGCGGCGAGCGCAATCGCGTTCAGTCCCGACGAACAGTGACGCTGCACCGTTGAGCCGCCGGTGGTGACGGGCAGGCCGGCGAGCAGGCCGGCGAGGCGAGCGAGGTTGGCCGAACCGTGGGCGCCGTTGCCGAGGTAGACGTCCTCGACAGCCTCGGGCTCGACTCCGGACTTCTCGACCGCATGCTTGATCGCATGGGCAGCCATCGACATGGCCGGCGTGTTGTTGAAGCCGCCGCGGTGTGACTTGGCGAGCCCGGTGCGGGCGTACGAGACGATGACTGCTTCGCGCATGGCGAGATTCTCCTCAGATCAAAAACGGTGAGGAGGGAAGACTAGGCAGACGGGGTGGGTGCCGGCTCAACCGGCGCGTCGACCTTGGGCTTCTTCGGGGGCGGCGGGTGCATAAGCCGCGGCGCCTCGACTGCCGTCTCGGGCCAGCGGTTTCGGCTGACGCGGGCGAGTCGTTGCAGCAGCTTGATCGCGCCGGGATCCTCGTCGCCGGGCCGGCCGATCAGCGAGCCGTCCTCGAGCATCTTGATCAGGATCTCGCGGCCGAGATCGGTGCGCACGATCGTGAGTGTCCAGTCGTTGAACTCCCCGATGCCGCCCGTCGAGATGTCCGCGTGCTCGGCCGCAAAGTCGGGGCACGTCTTGCAACCCTCACGCGTCCAGGCGTGGCACTCCTTGAGGTTGACCTCGTGGTAATCGCCGTTCTTCATCCAGATCTGGAAGACGCCCTTGATGTTCATCTTCACCATGTCGGCCTTCTTGAGGCCGTACTTGGCTTCGAAGAGTTCCTCGAAGATCGCGTCGTCGAACGTCTTCGAACACAACAGTCCGATGTTCAGAGCGAAGCGCCGCGCCGGCTTGCCCGCCTTGCGTGCGCTCATCACCGGCGGGACCGAACTGTGGCAACTCATGCCGACGAGCGCCAACTTCTCGGCGCCTCCTTCGACTGCTTCTTTGTACGCCATTGGCGTCGCGCTGTACGTGTAACGACTGCCCGCGGCCGCGAGCACCTCTTCCTTCGTGCGCGCCACGCCGGGAATTGCCTTCCACGTCGAGCCGTCCCCCTCGACGTTGCTCACGAGGGCGGCGTCGATGTAGCCCTTCTCAAGGCACCAGATCAGCATCGCCGACACCACGCCGCCGTCCTGGCCCATCTTGTGCACCATGTCGTCGGACGCCCGGGCGAGGATGATGTCCTTGCTGATGCCGTCGATCTCGTCGATCGTGCGCGACCGGCCGAACATGAAGTTGTCGATCTCGGTTTCCCACGTACGGAAGCGCGGGCACGCCCGCGTGCACGACGTGCACCCCTTCTCGCCGTGGATGCAATTGTCGGGGCCGAGTTCCTCCTCGAGGTGGAACGGCTTGTACACGCCCTCGGTGTCCTTGTAGCCCAGCACGTCGTGCGGGCAGGCGACTACGCAGCCCGAGCATCCGGTGCACAAGCCGGAGGTAACGACCTCGGCGTACAGCTCTTTCCACTGGGCGACCCAGCGTTCAGCTTTCGGTGGGGCCGATTCGGTGACGGTCATCGAGTGGGAACTTAGCGACCAGCGCGCCTAGCGCAACGCTTGTTCGAGGTCCGCGATCAGATCCGCAGCTGCTTCGATGCCGCAGCTGAGCCGCACCAACGCGGCGTCGACTTCGTTGCTCGTCCCTACGACCGACGCGTGCGTCATACGCGCGGGATGTTCGATCAGGCTCTCGACGGCGCCGAGGCTTTCGGCGAGCGTGAACAACCGCGTGCGCTTGCAGGCGTCGACCGCCCCGTCCTCACCGCCCGCGTGCAAGAACGAGACCATGCCGCCGAAGCCCGGGTAGAGCACCTTGGACACGTTCGCGTTGGCCTCGAGCGCGGCGGCAATGCGCTTGGCGTTTTCCTGTTGGCGCTCTACGCGGATGGCCAAGGTCCGAATGCCGCGCAGCAAAAGCCAGCAGTCGAACGGCGCGGGCACCGCGCCCGTGGCGTTCTGCAGAAATCGGATCTTGTCGGCGAGCGCGTCGTCGTTGACGAGCAGCGCGCCACCCACCACGTCGCTGTGGCCGCCGAGGTACTTCGTTGACGAGTGCACGACGACGTCCGCGCCCTGAGACAGGGGTTGCTGGAGTACCGGAGTCGCGAAGGTGTTGTCGACTACGAGCAACGCGCCAACGGCATGCGCGGCCTGGGCCAGCGCGGTGATGTCGACGGTGGCGAGCGTCGGGTTGGTGGGGGACTCGCACCAGACCAACGCGACGCCGTCGTTGATTGCGTCGTCCATCGCCCGGGGGTCGCCAAGGTCGACGGCGTCGAATGACATGCCGTGTTCGGCGTGCACGCGGGCGACGAGACGGAACGTTCCGCCGTACGCGTCGTGCGGGATCACGATCCGCGCACCGCTGGGCAGCGTGCGCAGCATCACGTCTTCCGCGGCCAGGCCGCTGGCGAAGGCGAACCCGTGCCGCGCGCCTTCGAGTTCGGCGAGCGCGATTTCGAGCACATGGCGCGTCGGGTTGCCCGAACGCGAGTACTCGAAGTCACCGACGGGCGAGGCCGGACTGTTTTGCGCGTATGTCGTCGCGAGGTGAATGGGTGGCACCACTGCGCCGGTGGTGGCGTCGGGCTCCCAACCCGCGTGCACCGCTCGGGTTTCGATCGCGTCGGTCATTGCGCGGGCCGGTGAACGAGGAAGTCGAGCAGGTCCGACCGGGTGAGGATGCCGATCGGGTGGCCGCCGTCGAGCACGAGCAAGGCCGACGCCTGTTCGAGCCGTTGCACGGCGAGTTCGACCGTCTCGCCGATGCCCGCGGTGGGTAGCGGCGGGCTCATCACTTTTTCGAGTGGCTCATCGAGGACTTCCGGGTTGCCGAAGGCGGCGTCGAGCAACTCGCGTTCGTGCACGGCCCCGATCACCTCGGCGGCGACAACCGGTGGCTCCTGGCTGAACACCGGCATCTGGGACACGCCGAACTCACGCAAGATCTCGATCGCGGAGCGCACCGTCTCGTGCGGGTGCATGTGCACCAACTCGGGCAGGTCACCCGCCTTGCGGTTGAGCACGTTGCCGACGGTCTGGCCTGACGAACCCAGGAACCCGAAGTCGGCCATCCAGCCGTCGTTGTAGAGCTTGGACAGATAGCCGCGGCCGGAGTCGGGGATGAGCACCACCACGACGTCCTCGCTCGACAGTTCGGGCCCGACGTGCATGGCCGCCCACACGGCGGTGCCAGCCGAACCGCCGACGAGAATGCCCTCCTCGCGGGTGACGCGCCGAGCCGTAAGGAATGAGTCCCGGTCACTCACCATTACGACGCGATCAATCACGCTCGGGTCGTACGTGGTCGGCCAAAAATCCTCGCCGATGCCTTCCACGAGGTACGGCCGGCCCGACCCGCCCGAGTACACCGAGCCTTCCGGGTCGGCGCCGATGATCTGCACGTTCGGGTTCTGCGACTTCAGGTAGCGGCCGACTCCGCTAATCGTGCCGCCGGTGCCGATGCCCGCGACGAAGTGGGTGATCTTGCCCGCGGTCTGTCGCCAGATCTCCGGGCCAGTCGATTCGAAGTGCGCCTGCGGGTTCGCTGCGTTCGAGTACTGGTCGGGCTTGAACGCGTTCGGGATCTCGGTCGCGAGCCGCGCCGACACCGAGTAGTAGCTGTCGGGGTGATCGGGCGAGACCGCGGTGGGGCACACGATCACTTCGGCGCCGTACGCGCGCAGCAGCGCAATCTTCTCCGGCGCCATCTTGTCCGGCATGATAAACACGCACCGGTACCCGCGGCGGGCGGCCACGATGGCGAGGCCTACGCCAGTGTTGCCTGAGGTCGGCTCCACGATCGTGCCGCCCGGCTGCAACAACCCGTCGCGTTCGGCCGCGTCGATCATCGCGACAGCCGGCCGGTCCTTCACGCTGCCGCCCGCATTCATGAACTCGAGCTTGGCGACGAGCTGGCACGGCAATCCCTTGCCCATCCGGTCGAGCCGCACCATCGGCGTGTTTCCGACCAGGTCCAGTAGCGAATCCGCGACTTCCATCTCGGCCATCCGTCCACGCTAGAACCGTTACGTGCCTGAGCTTGTCGAGATCGAGGCCTACCGCCGATTGGCCGACCGCGTGGTCGGTCGCACCGTCGCGAAGGTCGACGCGCCCGACGCCTGGTGGATCAAAGACGACAACACCGCCCGCAGCCTTCAGCGCGCGCTCAAGGGCGTCACCATCACCGGCACGCGCCGCATCGGCAAGTTGCTCCTGCTCGACACGACCGGCCCGACGATCGGTTTGCGCTTCGGCATGACCGGTCGCCTGGTGGTCGACGGCATGGAAGGCATCGACGAACTGATCTATTCGAGCCGTCGCAAGGATCCGGCGTGGGACCGGTTCGGCCTGCGCTTCGACGTACCGAAGAACGGTTTCCTGCGCGTCAACGATCCTCGCCGCCTGGGCGGCGTGATGCTCAACCCCGACGAGTCGGCGCTCGGCCCCGACGCGCTCACGGTGACGCTGGGTGACTTCCGCGCCGCGCTCGACTCAACCGCGCCGATCAAGGCCAAGCTGATGGATCAAGCCAAGCTGGCGGGCGTCGGCAACCTCACTGCTGATGAGGCGCTTTGGCGCGCTGGCATCGAGCCGCGCCGATCGTCGCGCTCACTCGACCGGGACGAACAGAAGCGACTGCACCGCCACCTCGTGAAGACGCTCAAGGACCTCGACACGCGCGGTGGCTCGCACACCGGCGACGTGATTCAACATCGCGTCGCCGGCGGTCGCTGCCCGAAAGACGGCGCGCAGATGATCAAGGCCACTGTGGGCGGCCGCACCACCTGGTGGTGCCCGCAACATCAGAACTAGCGCAGGGCGCGGTCCTGGAATTGTTTGGCGCCGTTTTCGATGACGGCGTCGTGGCCCGCTTTGGCAATCGGATACAGAACCGTCGAGAGCATCTTCAGGAAGGGGGAGCTGGGGGCGAGCTGCGAGCGGATCCACACGTCGCACGCGTCGCCTCGTTCTTCCAGATCGATCCACGCGCCGCCGGTGATGTCGCCGCGCAAACTGGCCTCCACGTGGGTCTCGGGCACGACCACATCGAACTTCAGCGTGAACGCGACCGTGTAGCGCAAGGGGGCGACGATCTTGCATTTCCAGATCTCGCCCGTCGCCAACGCATCGGCGTCGAATTCGGCGAGCCACGGCCACCAGCCTTGGTACGCCTCCACCTTGGACATCGCAGTCCACACTTCGGCGACGTCAGCGTCGAAGGGCAGGCGCTTGTCGGTGCTGAGGTGCATGCCGCAGTGTGACATCCGTCCACGACGCCGTCCCGTTCCTGGACGTAGCCTCACGGGTGTGTCCGACGACCACGTGGGAACTGCCCCCCGAAGCCTGCCGCTGATCCTTGCGCGTGAGCTCGCAGCCAACCTGGCCACGCCGATGTTCCTCATGGACGCCGACGGGCTGATCGTGTTCTACAACGAGGCGGCGGAGCTGATGTTGGGCAAGCAGTACTCGGAGATGGGCGCGATCGGCGCCAATGACTTTGGCGACATGCTCAAGCTTGAGGATCTCGACGGCTCGCCGCTGCGCAAACGTGATTCGCCGCCGGGCATCGCGTTCCTGCTGCGCGAGCCCGCGCACCGCCGCCTGATGGCGACGACCTTCGACGGCAACCGTCAGGCGACATTCGAAGTGACCGCGTACCCACTGTTCGGGCGCACGGGCGACATGCACGGCGTGCTGACTGTGTTCTGGGAAGCCACTTCGTGAGAGATCCGCGTTTGGGGCTGCCGCGGCTCGGTCGCGGCGCCCGGTCCTGACACCATGCGCTACGGCGGCAACACGTCCTGTGTCGAGGTGCGCGGCGACGGCGGCGAGGCGATCGTGTTGGACGCGGGAACCGGCATGCGTCCCCTCGGCGTCCAAATGTCCCAGGACGGCGTGCGCGTAATCCACGTCTTCCTCACGCACCTACATATGGATCATCTGCAAGGCCTCGGGTTCTTTCGACCTCTCTTCAACCCGGACGCAGAGATTCATGTCTGGGGCCCGCCTTCACCGGTACAGCCGCTCGCCGACCGCATCGCGATGTACATGTCACCCCCGCTGTTCCCGGTACGGGTGAAGGACATCCCGTGCAATCTCACGTTCCACGACGCGCCCACCGAACCGATCACCATCGGCGGCGTCACCGTGCGCGCCTCGCTCGTGACCCATCAGGGCCCGACGGTTGGCTACCGCGTCGAAGAGAACGGCAAGTCGATCGTCTACCTACCCGACCACGAACCGAGCATCGGTGGCATGGACCTGGCGATGCAGTCGCCGGACTGGATAAGTGGACACGAGCTGGCGCATCGATGCGACGTGCTGTTGCACGACGCGCAATACGGCGACGAGGAGTATCCGCGTCACATCGGATGGGGGCACTCGGCGATCGGTCACGTCGTCGCGTTCGCGCAGAAGGCCGAAGTCGCGCACCTCGTTTTGTTCCACCACGATCCGTACCACACAGACAACGAACTCGAAACGCTCAACGGCGATGCGCGTCGAATGTGGGGTCCGACCGGTGACGACTGCGTGTCGTCGGCGTGGGAGGGCATGCTGATCGACGTCGGCGCCGGCGGCGTCCTGCTCGACGACGCGCCCTAGAACGTCCTCGTTAGTAGTGCGAAGGCCCGGGCCACTCCGGGAACGGGGTGCAGCGCCGGCGTTGCCACCTCGGTGTAGTAGCGGATCATCCAGTACGGCGTGAGGAAGTCGATCGCCGGCATGCGATGCGTCTTGGGCTGACTCCCGTCCAACTGATCGGGTGAGCGCTGCCACAGGAAGTCTGTAGGAGTGCGGTTGGCGACCGGCAGGGGTCGGGCGGCGCGCTTGAGTGTCTCGGTGCCGGGCCGCCACGTGATCGATCCGCCCTTGGCGAGGTTGAAGGACGAACTCCTGGTGGTCGTCGGGCACGCACTTGATCGTGTGGCCGCAGTTTGTGCTGTTGTGCACCGGACCGGCTTCGACGTTCGCTCGCCAGTCCAACCACTCGCGCAAGTGCGTGGTCGCAAGGGTGAGGCGGTGCTGCTCGCCCGTCATCGCGTACGTGATCGCTTCGAAGTGCGCGTTGACGTCGTCGCGCGTCGTCTTGTCCATGGCCGCGATACCGCGGCAACATCAGTCGGCGCTCGATTCCGTTGGTCGTGCGCAAAAGGTTGAAGGCGTTGAGGTGGCTGAGGTTCCACTTGTAGTAGCTGTCATGGGGCTGCACCGCGTCGCTCGCGAGCGAGCCGCCCAACTCGGCGCCTTGGGTCACGAACTCTTCGGTCCAGATCGCGTCCCACTTCGCTTTGTCGGCCGCGCTACCGCCGTTGTCGGCGACGTGACGCACCGCGTTGGCGACGTTGAGGCGCGCCTCGGGCGTGTACACGAACAGCGGAGAGAAGAACCCGTTGAAGTCATGCTCGACGCTCACGTATCCGTGCGGACGGGGATAGGTCCACCCGTACTTGATCAAGAAGTTGCCCATGGACAGCAGATCGGCGCGGATCTGGTTGCGCAGGTCGGGTGCGTCCGGCCCGACCATGTCGAACGTCGTCAGCAGCCCGAAGGTGAGCCCGGCGTACGTGTCGCGGCTCGGCGACGTCTCGCAGTTGTAGGTCTTGCCGTCGCCGTGCACCCACTTGATCTGGAACACCCGGTTGTCGTTGTTGCGGATCGGCTCGTTCGGATACACCGTGGGGTCGTTAATGCCGAGCCGCCCGAGGCCAACGGGCGTGCACGACCGCTGGATCATGCCCTTTTCGCCGTGAATGATCCCGCCGCCGAAGTTGGCGATGTGCCTGTCGTTGAGCGGGTCGTCGAGCTTGACGTCGGGCGGAAGCTTCAGCTCGCCCGTCCAGTCCTCGGCAATGTTGATGTCGCGGTGTTCGGCGCCGAGGATCGTGCGCACGCGCAACATCGCCTCGTTGCGCTGATCGGTCCAGAACGTGGCTTCGCCCGGAGTCAACGGCGCGGCGAGGTGCTTCTTGGCAACTTGGTACCGCATGGCTTGGCCGCCGAGGTACACGCCGGTCCACAGGCCGCTGTCGCCCCAACCGCCGGTGCCGACTACGTCGCCCGGCGTTCGAGCGTCAGAGCCGAAGTCCGCCTCCACGATGTGGCCACTTTGGATGTGGTCCTTCATCAACTGCTCGAACTTCAGCATCGAGCTCACGTCCGCGTCGTTGGCGACGGAGTTGTTGTTCGTGGTGCAGGTGCCTGACTCGACCGGGGCCCAGTGTTGGAACTCGACGCGGGTGAAGCGATGCGTCTCGGCGTCGAAGTACTCGGGATCCCGAATCACGAGGACGTGTACGAGCGCGCCGTCCGCAGTCGGGCGAATCGTGAGGCCCTCGATCTCGTCGCCGGGACGCGACAGCGTGAATCGCTTGGACACAACGCCGGTGACCAGGTCTACCGAATAAACGGTCTTCTGGTCGTCGTCGCGGGCGGCGAACATCGTGTGGCCGATGATCTTCGAACCTTGGATCCGGTTCAGCTTGAAGCCCGTGCCGAGCGCCGCGGGGTACACGAGGTTGAGGAACCGCTTGAAGTGCATCTGCGTGTCGAACACGTTCATGCGGTTGTCGTGCATGTCCCACTCGGCCGTGTAGGCCTCTCTCTTCGCGGCATCAATCGCGACCCACGGCACGCCCGCCTCGTGGATCGACTTGTCCAACGCGATGTGCTCGCCGGTGGGCTGCATCGTGTGCGCGTCGATCAGCGACATGTAGGGACGCTGATATTCGGGGTCGTTGATCTTCGCGACCTGGAGGTTGTATCCGGTGTCTTCGATCGGCGCGTAGACGACGCCGTTGTAGGAATCGATGCCGCCGATATGCACCCCGCCGAGGTGGTTGGTGCCGTCGGGATTCAGCTCTGGTTGCAGCAAGACCTTGGGCGGGATCGCGCCCGCCGACACCGGCACGTACGCGTCGTCAGTGCGGGACAGACCGCCCTGCCACGAGAAGATCCAGCCGTCACCATCGGTGGTGACGCCCTGCGAACGCATCAGCGCGTCCTGGCCCTTGAACAGGTCGGTACCCACCAGGCGCCACTTCGTCGCGCACTCCGCGATCGACGCCGGAGACGAAGCCGGCGCAGCCTGCGCGGGAGCCGAGGAGCCGACGACGGCGAAGGTGGACGCAAGCAAAACGAGCGATGTCAGCGCGGTAACAACCCGCGAGCGGTTCCCCATGCCGGGGATTGTAGTGAACCCCTACTAATGAATCCGGGCGGTACGGTGGCCCCGGTGGGGACAGACCGACGTACGTTCATCAGGACCGCCGCGGCCGGATTCGGCTTTGCCGGCCTGCAGCGGTCGCCGATTATCCGCACTGCGCTGAGCAACCTCGGTCAGCGCAAGCCCCGTACGCCGATCACGAATCTGGTCGTCGTGATGATGGAGAACCGTTCCGTCGACCATTACCTGGGCTGGTACGGAAAAGAAAACCCCAACTTCGACGCCCGCCAGTCGATCACCGTCCCCGATCTGCGACCTGGCAAGTCCGGCACCGTCTCGTCGAAGAATTGGGGCCAGCGCGGCCTGAAGAACTTCCACGGTCGCGGCTACCGCGACCCGAGCCACGGTTGGGACGGCGGCCGGGCCGAGAAGGCCGGCGGCGCCGTGAACGGGTGGCTGCACCCAACGACCAAGAACGATGAGTTCGCGCTCGGCTACTACGACGACATCGATGTGCCGGTGTGGGCGCAGCTGATTCGCGACTACCAGTCCTACGACCGCTGGCACTGCTCGTTGCTCGGCCCGACCGAACCCAATCGGTTCTACCTGCACTCGGGTCAGTCGGGCGGTCAGAAGAGCAACGACACGCCGCCGCAGGTCGTGCAAAAGACGAAGGACCGGAAGTTCGCCACGGGCTGGGACTGGCCGACGCTGTGGTCGCTCTACGACCGCTACGACATGACGGCGGGCTACTACGCCGGCAGCCTGCCCGACCTGGCGTACTGGGGTGCGCGTCACGTCAACCGCATCCGCACGATGGACACTTGGTACGCGCAGTGCGAGAGCGGCACGTTGCCGCAGGTGTCGGTGCTGTGCCCCTTCGTCACGCTGAGCGACGCCTTTGGTTGTGACGACCACCCGCACGCCGACATCCGGCTTGGCCAGGCGTACCTGTCCGACGTCACCGAAGCGTTTGTGAACTCACGCCACTACGAGCAGGGCGCGCTCGTGATCACCTACGACGAATGGGGCGGCTTCCACGACCACGTCGACCCGCCGCGCATTCCCGACGATCGCGGCACCCCGAAAGATCCCGGCGGCAAAGACGACTTCGCACAGATTGGGTTCCGCATTCCGTCCACGATCGTGAGCCCGTGGACGCACAACGGCGGCAGCGTCGACCACACGCTCTACGACCATGCGTCGATCGTGCGGTTCATCACCGAGAACTGGAACCTGCCGTACCTGACGAAGCGGGTGCGGTCGACGAACAGCATCGAGCACACGTTCCGCGGCTTCAAACACTTCAACCCGGAGAACAAGTTCGCGCCCTACGAAGCACCGCTGTCGCTCACGCTCGAGTCGGGCGACTACGCGCTCCGCAAGTTCTTGAGCGACGAGACCACCGACCCGACGAAGTTGCCCGAAGTCGGCAAGATCCCGGGCACACCGGACTGGCCGCTGCCGCCGCTCGTGCCCCCGCCCACGCCCGAGAGTGCGGATGACGACTCAATCGGCGCCGATGGCTTGGCGAAGCTGCGGGACATGGGCTGGTTCGAGAAGTACAAGATCAAGACCGACCACAAACTCGCCGACTCATTCCTGCACTCCCGCCCCGAACTTCTCAAGGAAGCGACTAGGCAACCCTGACTTCCTTCATTCTTGTAACCCTGAGTAGCCGTATAGGCGACTGAGGATGACAAGAATGCGTTTTTTTGCGCCCTCGGTAGGATTCGAACCTACGCACCCGGCTCCGGAGGCCAGTGCTCTATCCCCTGAGCTACGAGGGCAGGGGGCCTGCAGCGTAGCCGCCGACTATTTGCCGCTTACGATGCGTTGCGTGCCCAAGGTTCTTGTGGTGGACGACGATCCGTCGATCCAACGTCTCGTATCGCTGACGTTCGAGATGGAGGGCTGGACGGTGGTCATCGCCGACGACGGGATCGCGGGCCTCGCCGCCGCGAAGCTGGAAAGCCCCGACGCGATCCTGCTCGACGTGATGATGCCGAAGATGGACGGGCTGTCGGTCGCGTCGGAACTGAAGTCTGATCCGGATACCTCGCGCATACCCGTGGTCTTGCTGTCGGCCAAGGCGCAGGCCGGCGATCTCGGCGCCGGCATGGCCACCGGCGCCGACGAATACATCACGAAGCCGTTCGATCCGCTCGAACTGCTTGAGCGAGTAACGGCGCTCGTGGAGCGGTAGACCAAGGCATGACCAGCCTGCCGGACCGACCGAATACCGCACTTGTTGTGGTGGACGTACAGAACGGTGTCGTCCACGGTGCGCACAAGCGCGACGAAGTAATCGCGAATATCAACGCGCTCGTCGAGCGCGCGCGGGCCAGCGACGTCGACGTGATTTGGGTGCAGCACTCGAGCGACAACCTCGTGCCGGACACCGACGCCTGGCAGTACGTGCCTGAATTGCAGCGCACTGATTCCGAGCCCGTCGTGCACAAGCGTTACGGCGACTCGTTCGAGGACACCAATTTGGAATCCGAGCTGGCCAAGCGCGGCGTCGGGCGACTGGTCGTGACGGGGGCGCAAACTGATGCGTGTGTGCGCTCCACGATCCACGGCGCCTTCGCCCGCGGCTACGACACGGTGCTCGTGAGCGACGCGCACACAACCGAAGACCTCACCGAGTACGGCGCGCCCCCGGTCGCCGAAGTGATCGCGCACACAAACCTGTACTGGTCATTTCAAGATGGACCCGGCCGCGAAGCCGCAGTCATCGAGACGGCGAAGGTCGACTTCAGCGCGTAGCTAGAGCTGTTCCGGCGCGTCGATGCCCAACAGGCCGAGCCCGGTTTTTATCGTTGACGCGGTGGCCGCGGACAGGACCAGTCGTGAATCACGCGTGTCGTCGTCCGCCTTCAGCACGGGGCACACCTCGTAGAACGACGTGAACGCCTGCGCCAGTTCGAACAGGTACGTGCACAGCTTGTGCGGCGCGCAGCCGTCCGCGACGGCGTTCACGGCCTCGTCGAACCCAAGCAGCGCGATTGCGAGCGCCCGTTCTTGCGGCTCGGCGACTACGACGTTTGCGCCCGCGATCGACGCCGGTTCGATTTCGGCGCGGCGGAACATCGACTGGATGCGCGCGTGCGCGTACTGGAGATACGGACCGGTATTGCCTTCGAACGCGACCATGCGTTCTGGGTCGAACGTGTAGTCCTTGACCCGTTCGCTGGAGAGGTCGGCGTACTTCAGCGCGCCGATGCCGACGGCGCGTGCGATGGCCGTGCGCGTGTCGTCGTCCAATTCGGGGTTCTTCTCGTTCACCACGGCGGCGGCGCGCTCCATCGCTGACTCAAGCAGTTCGGTCAGCTTCGGTGTCTCGCCAGAACGCGACTTGAGCGGGCGTCCGTCCTTGCCCAACACCGAGCCGAAGTTGACGTGCTCGGCGCGCGCAGGCGGTGCGAGCCAGCCCGCTTTTTGCGCCGCCAGGAAGACCTGATTGAGGTGCTGATGCTGGCGGCTGTCGACCACGTACAGCAACCGCGTGGCCTTGAGGTCGCGCACGCGGTAGCGGATGCCGGCCATGTCGGTGGTGCCGTAGGTGAAGCCGCCGTCGCTCTTGCGGATGATCAGCGGTGCTTCGAACCCGTCTACAAAAATGCAAAGCGCGCCGTCGTCGACCACCGCTACGTCGTTCGCCTCGAGCTCGGCGGCGGTGTCGACGAGCATGTCGTTGTACGCGCTTTCGGGCTTCACGTCGTCGTCGACGAGCAGTACGCCGAGTTGCGCGTAAATCGCGAGGTTGTGCGCGTGCGCGGCCTCGACGAAGCGGCGCCAGACCGCGTGGGTCTCTTCGTCGCCTGACTGCAACAACACGACACGGGCGCGGGCGCGTTCGGTGAAGTCGGGTTCGGAAGTGAATCGGGCGTTCGCCGACTGGTAAAAGTCGGTGAGGTCTTCGAGCGACGGGAAGTCGCCGGCCTTCTCGCAGTCGAGGTAGTGCTCGATGAGCATGCCGAATGACGTGCCCCAGTCCCCGTAGTGGTTCTGACGCACGACGTCGTGACCGAGGAATGCCAACGTCCGCGCGATCGAGTCGCCGATGATCGTCGAGCGGAGATGGCCGACGTGCATCTCTTTGTTGACCGTCGGGCTCGAGTAGTCGATGACCACACGTTCGGGATGTGTGGCCGTCGCCACACCGGAGCGGTCGCTCTCGTTGATGGCCACTACCGCCGCGGCCAGCGCGGCTGGTTCGACCCAGATGTTGATAAAGCCAGGCCCGGCGATCTCGGTGCGCTCGACCAATCCGTCCAGATCGGCGGCGTCGACGATGGTCTGCGCCACTTCACGCGGCGGCTTGCCGACCTGCTTCGCCAGCGCCATCGCCGCGTTCGCTTGGGTGTCCGCGCGCTGGCTCGGACGCAGAACCGGGTCGGTTCCGGCGAACGCAGAGCCGAACGCAGCCTCGATCGCAGCCGACAGGCGCGCGCCGATCGCGACAAAAGGAGACGGTGATTCGGCCATGTCGTTACTAATTTCGCACGGATGACGCCGCTGCCCCGAAACCTTTTGTCAGCGAACGCGTCTGTGGACGCCGACGGACGCCTTCGAATCGCGGGCCTCGACGCGCTCGACCTCGCCGCTGAATTCGGCACGCCGGTGTTCATTTACGACGAAGACGATTTGCGAACACGGGCCCGGGCCGCCGTCGACGCGTTCGGGGACGGCGTCGCGTTCGCGTCCAAATCGTTCCTGTGCAAGGCGATGGCGCGTCTCGCCCACGAAGAAGGCATGTGCATCGACGTGTCGACCGCAGGGGAGTTGCACGTTGTGCTGGCGGCGGGCGTTCCGGCGGATCGGCTCGTGCTGCACGGCAACAACAAAAGCGACGCCGAGTTGGAACGCGCGCTCGACGCGGGCGTCGGGCGCATCATCGTCGACTCGTTTGACGAGATCGATCGCATCGGCAGGCTCCTCGAAGCACGGGCCGGGTTGACGCCGCGCGTCCTAATTCGCGTCACGCCCGGAGTGGAGGCGCACACCCACGAATACGTGATGACCGGCCAAGAAGACTCGAAGTTCGGGTTCTCGGTGGCGAGTGGCGCGGCGGCGAAGGCGATCGAACGCCTGCAAGCGATGCGCGTCAACCTCGTCGGGATCCACGCGCACATTGGCAGTCAGATTTTTCGCACCATCGGCTTCGAGCAGGAAGTGGCGGTCCTGGCCGAACTTGTACGGGACTTGGACATTGAAGAGTTGTGCATCGGCGGCGGCCTCGGCGTTGCGTACGTCGAACACGAGGAGGGTCCCACGATGGCGCAGTGGGGAACCACGGTGAAGGCCGCGGCCGCGCAGGCCGGCGTCGCGGCCGACGTGCGCATCACCGCCGAACCGGGCCGTTCGATCGTCGCTCCCGCCGCGCTCACGCTGTACACGGTCGGCACGATCAAGCACCTCCAGGGCATCCGCACCTACATGGCGGTGGACGGCGGCATGAGCGACAACCCCCGGCCCGTCCTCTACGGCAGTGGCTACGAGACGTTCCTGCCCCGGGCCGTCGACGCCGACCGCGACCTCACGGTCACGCTCGTCGGCAAGCACTGTGAGTCGGGCGACGTGATCGTGCGCGACGCCCGCGTCCCCCTCGACACCGCCGTCGGTGACGTAATCGCCACGCCCGTCACCGGCGCGTACGGATACTCAATGGCGTCGAACTACAACAAGGTGCCCCGCCCGCCGGTCGTTTTCGTAAAGGACGGCAACGCCCGCGTCGTGGTGCGCCGCGAGACGCTCGACGACCTTCTCCGGCTCGACGCGGACTAGGTAGCGTGAACTGATGTCTACTGCCGCCGTCCGAGTGGGAGTTCTCGGCTGCGGCAACGTAGGCGGGGCTCTCGTGAGCCTGATTTCGCGGGAAGCGAACGCCATCGAGGCGCGCACCGGAATCCGACTCGAGATCACGCGTGTCGCGGTGCGCGACCTGGACAAGCCCCGGCCCGCCGAGTTGAACCGCGACCTGCTCACCACCGACGCGCACGCCTTGGTCACCGCCGACGACGTGGACGTCGTGGTCGAGATCATGGGCGTACTCGATCCGGCCGACGAACTGCTGCGCGCCGCGCTGGCGGCGGGCAAGCCTGTCGTCACCGCAAATAAGGAACTTCTTGCGACGCGCGGCGTCGACCTCTTCGCCGCGGCGGCGGAGGCGGGGCGGGACTTGCTGTTCGAAGCCGCGGTCGCCGGCGGCATCCCCGTTATCCGCCCGCTGCGCGAGTCGCTCGCGGGTGAGCCGATCCTGCGCATCATGGGCATCGTCAACGGCACGACGAACTTCATCCTCACCCGAATGACCGAGGATGGCGCGACCTACGAGGACGCACTCGGTGAGGCGCAACGACTCGGTTACGCCGAACCCGACCCGACGGCCGACGTCGGCGGCTTCGACGCCGGCGCCAAAGTCGCAATCCTGGCGAGCATCGCGTTCGGCGTGGGCGTATCGCTCGCCGACGTGTACTGCGAGGGCATCACGAAGATCACCGCGACCGACATCGCGTTCGCGCAACGGCTCGGTTACGTCGTGAAGCTTCTGGGCATCGCCGAACAGGTCGACGGGCAAGTCGGCGTACGCGTGCACCCGGCGATGGTGCCGGCGACCCATGCGTTGGCGAGCGTGCGCGATTCGTTCAACGCCGTGTTCATCGAAGGCGAAGCGGTCGGCGAACTCATGCTTTATGGCCGCGGCGCCGGTGCCATGCCGACGTCTTCGCGCGCTCCTCGGCGATCTGCTGGACGCCGCGCACAACCTGCGCCAAGGCGGCGCCGGCCGTGCGCCGGTGTTGAGCACCGCGAAGCTGCGTTCAGTCGACGACCTGCGGTCGCAGTACTACCTCGCCCTTGACGTGGCCGATAAGCCCGGTGTGCTCGCCGCAGTCGCGGGTGTGCTCGGTAACCACGGCGTGTCGATCCAGTCGATGGAACAGCAGGGCCTCGGCGACAAGCCCGCCTCGTGTTCATCACCCACGTCGCCCGCGAAGCCGACGTCCAGAAGACGCTGACGGATCTGAAGGCGCTCGACGCGGTGCGCAGCATCGGCGGTCTCCTCCGCGTCATTGGCGACGAGCGCTAACTACCCGAGATTTTTGTTGATGGCGTCGACGACGGCGCCGTAGTCAGCATCGAGGTTGACCGGCGCGTTGGCCTGGGGCGCCGCGATCCCTTCCAGCGACCGCTCGTGGTAGCCGACCTTGAACTCGGTGAACTTGAGGCCGCTCGCGGTTGAGATGCACACGACCTTGTCGTCGTGCCGGATCGTGCCCGCGTCCACCAGCTTTTCCAGCACGGCGAGGCCGACCGCGGTGTGCGGGCACGTGTACATGCCGGTGCGATCGGCTCGCGCCGCCGCCTCGGAAAGTTCGTTCTCGCTGGCCTGCTCGACCACGCCGTTCATCGCGTCGAGCGCCTGCATCGCGCGCGGCGCCGACACCGGGTTGCCGATCTGAATCGCGGTTGCCAGCGTCGGCTGCGCCTTGATCGGGTCGACCTCTTTGCGTCCGGCCATCCACGCGCGGTACATCGGGTTGGCGTTCTCGGCCTGCGCGATCACGAGGCGGGGCAGCTTGGTCACCACGCCGAGGTCCTCCATCATCGGAAGCCCGCGTAGAGCGCCGACGCGTTGCCGAGGTTGCCGCTCGGCAGGATGATCCAGTCGGGCACCTGCCAGTCGAACTGCTCGACGATCTCGATGCCGACCGTCTTCTGTCCCTCGAGCCGCAGCGGGTTCATCGAGTTCGCGAGGTACACGAGCCCCTCGGCCGCGAGCTGCTTGACGATCTCCATGCAGCCGTCGAAGTCGGTGTCGAGGCCGAGCACGAGCGCGCCGTGCGCGAGCGGCTGCACCAGCTGCGCGGTCGAGATCATTCCGCGCGGCAACAGCACGACGACGGGCAGACCGGCCGCGGCGCCGTAGGCCGCGAGCGCGGCGCTGGTGTCGCCCGTCGACGCGCAGGCGATGGCCTTGACCTTGAGGCCCTCCTTGATCGCCTTGCGCACCACGCTGACGAGCACGGTCATGCCGAGGTCCTTGAACGAACCCGAGTGGCTGTTGCCGCACATCTTCACCCAGAGGTCTTCGACGCCGACCTGCTTGCCGTAGCGCTCGGCCCAGAACAGGTTGGTGCCGCCCTCGTACATCGACACGATGTCGTCGTCGCCGACCTCGGGCATCACCCACTCGCGCTTGCCCCACACGCCCGAGCCGTACGGCCACACGTTCTGGCGGTACCGCTCGTCGAACAGCTGCATCCACGACGGGCCGCTGCGGTCGCGCAGCGCGTCGATGTCGTGCACCACCTGCAGCAAGCCGCCGCACGTCGGGCACGCGTAGATCGCCTGGGTGACGGGCCAACTGCCCGCGCATCCGGCGAAACAGCGAAACTCGGCGTGGTACGGCATCCCTCGACCGTATTAGGTCGCGGGCGGTACCTCGGAATGATTCGCGCCGCACATGAACACGGCGAGCCGGGCGATCGTGTCGCCCGGGTTCTTCCAGCGGTGACGGGTGCCGTTCTGCACCACCGTGTCGCCGGGTTGGAGCGTGACCTCGGCGCCGTCGTCGAGTTCGAGCACGACCGTGCCTTCGAGCACGATCTCGAAGTCGATCGTGTCGGTGGTGTGCATGCCCGGATCCGAACGATCCATGTACCGCATCATTCCGGGCATGCCGGCTTCTATGTCCGCGAGACCCGCGGCGATGTCGAGGTCAGCGGGCCGCTCGGCGCCGTCGGGCGGGAGGCAGAACAGCCCGAACCGGAACCCGCCGATCGGGGGGAAGTACGTGTGATGGGCGAGGCACCGACCCGTCGCCGGGAAACTGGGGCGTCGTGTCGCCGCCCCAGAGCCGGTGGAACTCCGCGCTGGGCATCAGCACGGGTTCGAATCGGAGCGACCGCCTCGTCACTGACGAACACGGACTTGCCTGCAGCATCATGACCAGTAACCACGCGGCGAACGTTCATGGGAATGAGTCAAGCAAATTGAGCGTTTGCCCTGCTGGTGCCACTCCTTGACCGGCGTGGTGCTACAGTCCGTATCGCACCGACCGGGTCCCCTGAAACCTAAGGAACCCCGGAAGTGCTCCCGAATCCGCCAACTTGGCAGGTTTTGCCTAGGTGGCTCCTGGTTGCAATTCAAGGCTTTTCCCTTGGACGCAACCTGTCCCAATAAGTGAGGTAATTACATGAGCGGAGAGCATCAGCTCGAACGCTCGGTCCTAGAAGGCAAAGAGCGCGAAGAGCTCCACGCCATCGCCGACGCGCTGGGCGTCAAGCCCGGCAGCCGGACGAAAAAGGCCGATCTAGTCGACAAGATCCTGGAAGCAACGGGCGTCACGCCCAACGGATCAGACAGCAACGGCAATGGATCAAGCAACGGAGAGGCGCCGGCGGAAAAGCCCAAGCGCACCCGATCAACCAAGAAAACGGCCGAGGCCAGCGCTGACGCGGCGCCCGAAGACGCGCCCGCAGAGGCCTCGAAGATCTCGGTGTCCACGGACCCGAACGAGGGCGTATCCACGTCCCGTCGTGCCTTCGCCGCCCGCGCCGCGGCTCTGGCAGCCGAAGCCGAGGCCGACCCGGCCGCCCACGTCACCGTGACGACATCCCGACGCCTGACGACCTCGTGGCCGTAGAAGCGGCACCGACCAGCACCGGCTTTGCCGGCAAACCCCGGGAACCCCGCGAGCCCCGTGAAGGTGGCGACAACGACGGCGGCCGGAACCAGAACAACGGTGGCCGCAACCAGAATCAGAACCGCGACCGCAATCAGGGCGGCGGTGGCAACCAGGGCGGCGGCGGCAACCAAGGCGGCGGTGGCAACCGCCCCGAGCGCGGCAACCAGGCCGACGCCGGCAACAAGCGCGGCAACCGCCGGCGCCGCGGCCGTGACCGTTTCGACGGCATGGGCAGCGGTGGACAGGGCGAGCGCGACATGGCCGGGTTACTCCGACCAGCAGGCGTTCCAGGGTGAGCCCGAACCCGTCGCCGGTCTGCTCGACCTCGCGGATGCGGGCTTCGGCCTGATCCGCGTCAAGGGCTACCTGCCCGCGCCCGAAGACGTCTACGTGCCCGTCGCGATGGTGAAGCGTTTCGGTCTGCGCAAGGGCGACCGCATCGTCGGCACGTCGCGCCCGCCGGGTCCGCAAGAGAAGTACGGCGCGCTGCTGGATGTCGAGACGGTCAGCGAACAGTCCGTAGAAGATGCCAAGGCCCGTCCTCGGTTCGACGATCTGACGCCGCTGTTCCCCGACGAGCAGCTGAAGCTCGAAATGCCAGGCGAGTCCAACAACATGGTCGCCCGCATCGTCGACTTGCTGTCGCCGATCGGTAAGGGCCAGCGCGGCCTCATCGTGTCGCCGCCCAAGGCCGGTAAGACCACGGTTCTCAAGCAGATCGCCACGTCGATCGAGGCGAACAACACAGACGTTCACCTGATCGTGCTGCTGGTCGACGAGCGTCCCGAAGAAGTCACCGACATGCGCCGCTCGGTCAAGGGCGAAGTGGTCGCGTCGACCTTCGACCGCCCGTCCGACGAGCACACGCAGGTTGCCGAGCTCACGATCGAGCGCGCCAAGCGCATGGTCGAGGCCGGCAAGGACGTCGTGATCGTGCTCGACGGCATCACCCGTCTTGCCCGTGCCTACAACCTGGCCGCGCCGGCGACCGGCCGGATCATGTCCGGTGGTATCGACACCGGCGCGCTGTACCCGCCCAAGAAGTTCTTCGGTGCAGCCCGCAACCTCGACGAGGGCGGCTCGCTCACGATCCTCGCAACCGCGCTCATCGAGACCGGTTCGAAGATGGACGAAGTGATCTTCGAAGAGTTCAAGGGCACCGGCAATATGGAGCTGCGCCTCGATCGTCGCCTCGCCGAGAAGCGGATTTACCCAGCAATCGACGTAAATGGAAGTTCTACGCGTCGTGAGGAGTTGTTGTTCGAGCCGAAAGCGCTCCAAGCTGTATGGAAGCTTCGCCGAGTCCTCAATGGCCTTAGCGCTGACGGCACAGGTGCAGGAGCTCTGGACCTGTTGATGGACAAGATGAAGACGACGAAGACCAACGAGCAGTTCCTGGGTGAAATCGCCCAGGGCCCGAGCCCGGTGGCGTAAAGGAGCATCGAAATGGCAAAAGCTGGAATCCACCCCGATTACGTCGAGGCCTCGGTCAAGTGCTCGTGTGGCAACACCTTCACGACCCGGTCCACGAAGAACGAACTGCACGCCGAACTGTGCAACGAGTGCCACCCGTTCTATACGGGCAAGCAGAAGCTCGTTGACACCGGTGGCCGCGTCGAGCGCTTCCAGCGCCGGTACGGCAGGCAAGGCTCGAAGAAAGAGAGCTAGTTGACGCTCGACCCACAACGTCGAGCCCAGCTGAACTCCGCAAAACTGAAGGTCCTGGCGAAGTCGGCCGGGGCAGACGCGTTGACGCCGCTGGGTTTTCCCGGCGGCGCCGCCGCGTCCGGCGACGGTACGCTTTGGGTGCTCGGTGACGGCATCGGCGCGGACGTGCTCGGCCCCGCGCTGATGCTGGCGCTGCGCGCGGAGCCGCCCGTCGACCGCCTCGTGGTGATCACCGATGACGCCGCCGACGCGGGCGTCATCGCCCGCCGGGCCGCGGAATTCGCGCAACCCGCGACGATCGACGCCGCCTCCGTCGACGACACGTCTCTAACGTTCTGTGCACCCGCAGCCGTCTCACAGCCGGTTAAGAGCGCACAGAACGGCTTTGAGGACGTGATTCGGTCGGTGGGGGCCGAGCCGGTCTGGGAACACGGGGCGTTGACGGCCGAGGTGCGCGGGTTGGAAATCGCTCGCATCGAGAACGGGGAGCTTGCGGTAGGCGTGGGTAAGCACGACCGCGAAGGTCATCGCATGGCGAACCCGGACGCCGATCCGTTGGTGGCGCTTCAGTCGCTGGCGGACCGGGTGCGCCTCGAACGCACCGCGGATAGTCCAGGTGGGCTGATGACCTCTGTCGGCCGCGAGCGCTGGCTGCGGTCGATCGTGGTCGCGCATCCCGAGCTCGTCGGCGCCACGCATTTGACGGCGGTCGAACCGCCGTCGCCTCGCGACGATCTGCGCGCAACCTCGATCGCGCCCGCGGTCGGCGCCAGAGAAGACGGAACCGCTGTCGTCGTGGCGTGTTCGGTCGGCATCGACCCCAACCTCGTGCCATCCGCCGCCGACGCTCGAGCCCGGCACGCACCGGACGCCGAACTCGTGCTCGTGGTACCCCAAGGCGACGACGTGCCATCGATGCATCGCCTTGCCGCGGCGCTCAAGAACCCGGCCCGCGTCGTATCAGTTCCGGCGAACTGGCCGGCTCTGGGAGACTGACGACATGCGCGACCGACTCGAGTCTCTTGAACGTGAGTTCAGCGATGTCGAAACGCGCCTGTCCGCGCCCGACATTCACACCGATCAAAAGCTCGTACGTGACCTTTCGCGGCGTCACAAGGAACTCGAGGCGATCGTGCACGCCTACCGCGGGTGGGACCAGGCGCACAGCGACCTCGAGGCGGCGAAGGAGATGTTCGCGGACGCGTCGGGTGACGACCGCGAGATCATGCGGGCCGAGGTCGAAGACGCGGAGAAGCGCATCGAGGCGCTCGACGCCGAACTCAAGCTGCTACTGCTGCCGGCGGACCCGAACGCGGGCCGCAACGTGATCGTGGAGATTCGCGGCGCCGAAGGGGGCGAAGAAGCCAACCTGTGGGCCAAAGACTTGTTCGACATGTACACGCGGTACGCCGACCGCATGAAGTGGAAGATCGACGTACTCGGCACGGATCCCTCCCCCAAAGGCGGTATCAACGAGGTCGCGTTCCTGATGAAGGGCGACAACGTCTGGACGCACATGAAGTTCGAGGGCGGGCCGCACCGCGTGCAGCGCGTACCGGCGACGGAGAGCCAGGGCCGCATCCACACGTCGGCGGCGACGGTCACCGTTTTGCCCGAGGCCGAAGAGATCGACGTGCAGATCGAAGACAAGGACCTCACCGTCGACGTCTACCGCTCGTCAGGGCCGGGCGGGCAGTCCGTCAACACCACTGACTCGGCCGTGCGCATGACGCATATCCCGACGGGCATCGTCGTGGCGATGCAGGACGAGAAGAGCCAGATCCAAAACCGGGCCAAGGCCATGCAGGTGCTGCGGGCCCGCATCTTGAAGGCCGAGCAGGACAAGCAAGAGGCCGAACTTTCCGACGCCCGTCGCCAGCAGGTCGGCGGCGGCGGACGGGGCGAGAAGATCCGCACGTACAACTACAAGGACAACCGCGTCACCGACCACCGCATCGGGCTGACGCTCTACAAGCTCGACCGGATCCTGCTCGGGGAACTCGAAGAGATCAGCGACGCGCTCGTGAGCGACGAACGCGCCCGCCAACTCGCCGGTGAAACTGAATAACTGGCAGGAGGCCCTCGCCGCGGCGGCGACGGTTGTCGGCGATCGCGACGCGCGTCTCATTGTTGGTCACGTGGCGGACTGGACTCCCGCCGAACTGGCGTTGCACGGCGACGAACCCGTCAACGCGAAGTGCCAGGCGTCGATCGACGCGCGGGTCGAACGACGGGCCGCGGGTGAGCCACTCCAATACGTGCTCGGATCGTGGGGCTTCCGTCACCTCGATCTCTACGTGGATCGCCGCGTGCTCATCCCGCGTCCCGAGACCGAGCAGGTGGTCGAGGTCGCGCTGGCTGCGTTGCGCGCGTTGCGCGTCGACGGCGATGCGCCGCTGGTCGTCGACCTCGGTACCGGCTCCGGTGCGATCGCGCTATCCATCGCGACCGAAGTGCCCGACGCGAATGTCTGGGCCACCGACGCGTCGTCTGACGCGCTCGAGGTCGCTCGGCTCAATCTCATCGGCCAGGGCCAGGCCGCGGCCGGCCGCGTCGAACTCAAACTGGGCGACTGGTTCGAGGCACTGCCCGACGCGCTCAGGGGCATGATCACGCTCGTCGTTACGAACCCGCCCTACGTGAAGGACACCGACCCGCTGCCGCCCGTGATCACCGATTGGGAACCCGCGTCGGCGTTGCGGGCCGGTCCGGCTGGGCTCGACGACATCGCGCGCATCCTGGCGGAGGCGCCGGTCTGGCTGGCCCGTCCGGGAGCGTTGGTGGTCGAGCACGCGCCCGACCAAGGCGAGGCAATAACCGAGATGGCACGGAGCGCCGGCGCGGAAGACGTATCGACCCATCCCGATCTCACCGGCCGTCCCCGCTGCACCGTGGCCAAATGGTGATCGACGAGAGCGAGGCCATCGAGCGGCTTACGCGGGGTGAGGTCGTCGCGCTGCCGACTGACACCGTCTACGGCGTCTCGGCAATCGTCGGTGCCACCGCGGCCTTGTTCGACCTGAAGGAGCGGCCCGCCGATGTCGCGCTCCCCGTGTTGGTCGGCGAGCCCGCCGAGGCGGCGCACTACATGTCTTTCGCCGCCGAACTCGCCGATCACTGGCCCGGGGCGCTCACCATTGTCGGCTCCCGCACCGCCGCGTCACAGGGCTGGGACCTTGGCGGCACCAGCGACACCATCGGGTTGCGCTGCCCGGACGACGATCAACTCCGCCGCATTTGTCGCGCCGTGGGCCCGCTCGTCACGACGAGCGCGAACAAGCACGGTCACCCGCCGTGCACCTCGGCCGAAGAAGTGATCGCCACCCTCGGTGACGTGCCGGTACTCGACGGCGGCGTGCGCAACGGCGAAACCTCCACCGTCGTCGATGCGACGCAAACCCCTTTGCGGGTCTTGCGCCAAGGCGCCATCGTCATCGTGTGAGTGTTCGCATCTTTCGGGTGACCGTGCGCGGGCAGTTCGACGCGTTGGACGACGCGACCCGGGCGCAACTAGTCGCTGAGGCGCCGGACCACGACTTTGTGTCGCAGGCCGCGTTCACGCGCGACGGCACCTTCAGTTACGAACCGAATCTCGTGGCGTTCTCGTTTCGGTACGAGGTGCGTGTCGACGAGGACGGCGACGCCCTCGAGCCTGCGATTGCGGCTGCCGCCAAATACCTCCACGATCGCGGGATCCCGAGCAAGCACATTCGGGCCACGGCTACGGACATGGCCACGATGTGGCGCCCCGCTCGCCGCGGTTGACTAGCGGCTGAGCGCGCGGTCCTTCACGGTGACGTTCGCGCCGACCACGCCATCATCGGACTCCAGCCAGGCGAGCAACTCCGGCTCAATGGTGTTCGCCCATGTACGTGCGCCGTCCGGCGTGCGCAGCGCGACCGTGCCCATCGCGGGCGAGCCGTCGCGCTCGTGCATCACCACGAACGTCTCGAGCGTCGCGGCACCGTCGTACTCATCGACGAGCTTCGTCTGCGGGGTCGCGTTCAACTCCGGTTGTGGCTTGGCGGACTGGAACGCGGTGGACGGGGGAGTGGTCGAGTAGATCCCCATCGAGTGCTTGGTCGCGAACCAGCCGTTCGCCGTAACCAAGCCGATGCCGGGTTCGGCGCGGAGCCGGTCGATCATCGACGCGATCCCGTGGGTCGAATAGTTGTTGCCGGGACCGCCGAAGAACACCAGACCGCCGGTCTGCGTCAGGGGCCGAGGGTCAGCGAACGGGTCCACGCCCATCGCCGTCGCACTCATCTGCACCATGCACGGGAAACACGAGTAGATCTCGAAGTGATTCACGTCATCGATACCGATGCCGGCCAACGCCAGCGAGTGCTTGGCGTTGATGCCGACGGCGGGCGACGTGTAGAGGTTGTCGCGCTCGCTGATGAACCAGTGGTCGTTGCAGTCCGAACCCGACCATGGGAACACCCACTTGTCTTCGGGAATGCCCGCGGCCTGCGCGGCCGCAACGGAGCACACGATGACTGCTGCGGCCTGATCGACGGTCATGTTGGCGCACTGGTACTTCGTGTACGGGAAGCCGATGTAGCGGTTGTCGTCGGACGGCGTGCGGATCTCTTCCGCGGTCATCGGCTCGGGCGACCACGCATACGGGTTGGTCTGCGCGACTTCGTTGAACCGCGCCCACATCTCCGACACCTTCACCTCGTGGTAGCGCGGGCCTTCGGGCGACGTACCCCGGAGCGCGTTCTCGAACAGCGGGTACACCTGGGTCGGCATCATCAGTCCGACGGATGTCTCGACCTCGTTCGATCCGTTGCGATCCTCGCCGACGCGCTCGGCCATCGGCGCTTCGCTTTCCGCCGAGTTCCACGGCAGCTGGTAGCCGGCCTGGCCGGCCCGGCGGCGGGACAGGAACGCTTCGGCGCCCGCGATCAGCACCGAGTCGACGAGGCCGTCGCGAATGTCGTTCGCCGCACTGTTCAGCAGCATCTGCGGACTGTTGCCACCCGTCGTGGAGCGTTGGAGTTGCTTGGGCTCGGCGTCGAGCAGCGCGGCGAGCGCTCCGGCGGGGTGCTGCAGGCGCCACGACATGATCTCGACCGTCCGCACCGAGGACAGGCCGCCCAGCAGTTTGGCGGGGTTGGCCGCACCGGAGTCAGCGGCGGCGAGGCGCGCCGCCTCCGCCATCATGTCGACCGGTCCACCGATGCCTTCGATGTCGTCAACCGTCGGCTTTCGCGTCAGCTGCCCTACGCCGACAACAACAGGAGTCCGTGGATCAAGCGCCATGGGTGAAGAAGTTAGAGGAATGGGTTAAGGAATCACCTTTCTCTCTCCCTAGAATCGGCCGATCAACATCCTGATCCTGTGCACCGCGAACCAATGCCGTTCTCCCATGGCCGAGGGCATCCTGCGAGCGAGAGCCGCCGAAGCGGGCGTCGCGGTGGAGGTGTCGTCGGCCGGACTCATGCAGGGGGGCGCGCCCGCCACCGAAGACGCGATCGAGGTCCTGCGCGACCTGGGCGTCGACATCTCGACTCATGTCAGCCGTCGCATCGATCGGGACTTGCTTTCCGGGGCCGACCTGGTGGTGACGATGACGCGCGATCACCTGCGCGAAGCAGTGCTCACCGAGCCTTCGGTATTTCCGAGGATCTTCCCGTTGAAGGAATTGGTTCGTCGCCTCGACGAGAATCCGGGTGCTGACCTCGCCGCGCTCAACATCGGTCGCAGTACCGCCGACTACAACGGCTCGATGGCGGAGGACGAAGTCAAAGATCCGATCGGTCGGCCCCGCAAGGTCTACGCGGCCACCGCGGCGGAACTCGACGCACTGCTGTCGGCCCTCGTGAAATCACTGGAGACTTTGTAGATGCGCGTCGCTATCGGATCCGACCACGCCGGATACGAACTCAAAGAAACCCTGATCGCCGCGTTGAAGGCGGCCGGACACGAGGTTGACGACCGCGGCACCCACAGCACCGAGTCCGTCGACTATCCGCCGATCTGCGCCGACGTGGGACGGGTCGTGGTGCGCGGAGACGCCGACCGCGGCATCGTGCTCGGCGGCAGCGGCCAGGGCGAACAGATCGCGGCCAACAAAGTGAATGGTGTGCGCGCCGCGCTGTGCAACGACCTCTACACCGCCCGCATGAGCCGGCAGCACAACGACGCCAATGTGTTGTCGATCGGGGCCCGCATCGTGGCCGCGGCGCTGGCCGAGGAAATCATGCATTTGTGGCTCGCCACGGACTTCGAAGGCGGTCGCCACGTCGGCCGCGTCCAACAGATCGCTGACATAGAGAAGAGCAACGGATGATTCGGGACGACGCTGTTTTCGCGCTGATCGACCAGGAGAAGGAGCGTCAGATGACCACGCTCCAGCTGATCGCGTCCGAGAACTTCACCAGCGAGGCCGTGATGGAGGCCACCGGATCGGTCCTCACCAACAAGTACTCCGAGGGCTATCCGGGCAAGCGCTACTACGGCGGCAACCGCATAATTGACGAGGTCGAGGCGATCGCGATCGAGCGCGTGAAGGACCTGTTCGGTGCCGCGCACGCCAACGTGCAGCCCCACTCGGGGGCGAACGCGAACGTCGCGACCTACCTCGCGTTGTTGCAGCCCGGCGACACCGTGCTCGGCCTCAGCCTCGACCACGGCGGCCACCTCACGCACGGCAAAGACGTGAACATCAGCGGTCGCCTCTACAACTTCGTGCCCTACGGACTGAGCGCGTCCGACGAGCGCCTCGACTACGACCAGATCCAATCGTTGGCCGACGAGCACCAGCCGAAAATGATCGTGGCGGGCGCCACGGCTTACAGCCGCATCATCGAGCCTGAGCCGCTGCGCAAGATCGCCGACTCGTGCGGGGCGCTATTCATGTTCGACGCCGCGCACATCGCCGGCCTCATCGTGGGCGGCGTGCATCCGAACCCGATGCCGTTCGCCGACATCGTCACGTTCACCACCCATAAGACCCTGCGCGGCCCGCGCGGTGGCTGCATCCTCAGTGCGTCGCCTGAGTTGGGCAAGAAGATCGATTCGGCGGTGTTCCCCGGACTTCAGGGTGGCCCGCTCGAGCACGTGATCGCCGGCAAAGCGGTTGCGTTTCTGGAGGCCGCGCAGCCCGAGTTCAAGACGTACGCGCAGCGGATTGTGAAGAACGCGCAGGCACTGGCCGAGGCACTGGCGGCGGAGGGTTTCCGCATCGTGTCGGGCGGGACCGACAACCACCTGATGCTCGTCGATCTGCGAACGTTCGACGCCGAACTCACCGGCAAGGTCGCGCAGGAAACCCTCGACAACGCCGGGATCACGTTGAACAAGAACACCATCCCCGACGACCCGCGTTCACCATTCGTCACGAGTGGTCTGCGCATCGGCACTGCTGCGGTCACGACGGCAGGCATGGGCGAATCGGAGATGCCGGTCGTCGCTCGTTTGATCGGCGAGGCGCTGCGGGGCCGGGACGAACCCGACACGCTCAGCACGATCCGCAAGGAAGTTGGCGAGCTCTGCGCCAAGTTCCCGCCGTACCCGTCGAACTAGACCCACCTTCGGTGTAGAAGCCCGATCACATGGGCGCCGCTTGTAGCGTCGCCGAATGACCTCAGCGGCAGTTGCGTATCTGGCGATCCTGGTCGTCTCCGCACTTGCCAGCTACGGACTGAACTGGGCGTGGCGGTGGTTCGCGCTGCGACGGGGGATTCTGAAACAACCCGGTGCGCGCGACCGCGACATCCATACCAAGCCGATCGCCGACGCCAGCGGCATCGCCATGCTCGGCGCGTTCCTCGTCGCCATGTTCATCGCCTGGCGCCTCCCGTTTTTCGGCGGGGTCTTCCGGGACTCGTCCGAGCCGCTCGGTGTGGTGATCGGCGCCTCGATCATCGTGTTCATCCAGTTCATCGACGACCTGCGCGAGTTGTCGCCGCCCGCCAAGCTGGCCGGCGTCGTGCTGGGGGCATCGGTCATGTACTTCTTCGGCCTCTCGATGTTCTATTTCCGCATCCCCTTCGCGGGCTTCGTGGTGCTCGCCGCCGACGTCGCGCCCCTGATGACCGTCCTCTGGGTGGCCGGGATGACCCAAGCCGTCAACTTGATGGACGGGCTGGACGGCCTCGCCGCCGGGGTCGTCGCGATCGCAGCGGCCTCGTTCACGATTTACGCACAGCGCCTGTCCGACGGCGGCCTGCTGGCGCCGGAGAACCTCGGCCCGCTGCTGGCGGTGATCGCCTGCGGCATCTGCCTCGGCTACTTGCCCCACAACATCCATCCGGCCCGACTGCTGATGGGAGACAGCGGCGCCTACCTGCTGGGCGTGTTGATGGCCGCCTCCACCCTGGTGGTCGGCGGGCGCATCGCCGACCAGTTCAGCGGCCAGACCTACTTCTTCTACGCGCCCGATCTTCATCCCGCTGTTCATCCTGGGCGTGCCGATCCTCGACGTCGCCTGGTCGATCATCCGGCGCACGTACCGGCGGACCGGCTTTGGCACAGCCGACGCCGAACACATCCACCATCGCCTCATGCGCCTCGGCCACGGCCAGCGTCGCTCCGTGTTCATTCTGTGGACGTGGACCGCGATTCTCTCGGCGTTCGTGCTGTATCCCACCTTCGCCGGGGCCGACCGCCAACTTGCGAACCGCATCGTGCCGTTCGCCGTAGCCGGACTTGGCCTCGCGCTCTACACGCTCTTTCACCCCCGAGTACGGGACAAAAGCCGGACCGACCACCCCACCTCCCAGTGGCAGAGCAAGACCCCCGCCGAGTAGCTTGACCGCCCGCTAAGGGGTGGAGTCCTCAGCGAAATGTCGCTTCGAGAATTTTCACGGGTTTTTGTAGGAAAAGTTTGCGCGCCTGCATCCTTAGGCGTACATTGAGAAAAGTTTCACAAGCTCAAAATTGCAGTTTGGAAACGCAAAGTTCTAATCGTCAGGGGATCGCAAGTGGAACAAGCAGGAGCCCGCAGGGGGCTGTACCAAGGGTTGGATGACGCCAATGTCCGTGCGATCCAACTCGTGGTCACACCACTGCTGATGGCCCTGCTCGGCGTGTTACTCGATCACAAACTGGGCACCGGCCCGTTCCTGGCAATCGGTCTCGGCATCCTCGGCCTCTTCGGCGAGTGCGTGCGGGCCTACACCTCGTATCAAATCAAGATGAAGCAAGCGGAGGAGGGCAAGCCATGGGTGAGGTAGCCACGGCTCAGAACCCCCAACGCGAGATCGTGCTCGACATGGCCAAGCGCGGCCTCGTGGTCAGCCCGGTGCTCGTGCTCATCGGCGGCCTCGGCTGGGGCGTCAACGGTGCGCTGTCGGTGCTGTTCGCGCTCGGCGTCGTGTTGGTCAACTTTGCTGCATCCGCCGCGGTCGTGAAGAAGTCGGTCGAACTGCCGCCGAGCTTCATCATGATGGCGGTGCTCGGCGGATTCGCCGTCCGCATGTTGTTCGTTCTCGGCGCGATCACCGTCGCCGGTCACTTCAGTTGGGTGAGCAAGGTGCCGCTCGGTCTCACGATCGTGTTGACGCACCTCGGCCTCCTCTTCTGGGAGACCCGCCACGTCTCGATTTCGCTCGCTTATCCCGGTCTCAAGCCTCGTAGAGGAGACGCATAGTGCTGTTCGCGTTGGAATTCCCGCCCGTATCCCACCTGGTCAACTGGCCAAACCTGTGGGGCACCGACGGCATGTTCGCGGTCAACAAGGTCGTGCTGTTGTTCTGGGCGGCCACGATCATCACGTGCGCCGTGTTCCTGCTCGGCCGCAAGGGCCAACTTGTGCCCACCGGCGTGCAGAACCTCGCCGAGCTCGCGGTCGAGTTCATCGAGAAGCAGATCGTGCTGCAGACCATGGGACCGCAGGGCCTGCCCTTCGTCCCGTTCCTGCTCACGATCTTCTCGTTCATCCTCACGCTGAACTTGATCGGTCTGCTGCCGCTCGTGCAGATGCCGCCCAACGCCCGCATCGCGCTGCCGATGTTCATGGCCGTGCTCGTGTGGCTCATCTACAACGCGATGGGCATCTTGAAGAACGGCTTCTTCGGCTACTTCAAGCATGTGCTGTTCCCGCCGGGGGTGCCCAAGGCGCTCTACATCCTCGTGACGCCGATCAACTTCGTGTCCGACATCTTCGTGCGGCCCTTCGCCCTCATGGTCCGACTCTTCGCCAACATGCTGGCGGGCCACCTCATCCTCGTGTCGTTCGCAGTGCTGTCCGCGGCGCTGTTCGACGCCACAAAGATCGGCGCCATCGCGCCATTTGCTCTCGAGATTGCGCTGACGGGCTTCGAGTTCCTCGTGGCCTTCCTGCAGGCGTACATCTTCACGATCCTCGCCGGTGTGTTCATCGGCTTGGCAATGGGTTCACCCGACCACCACTAACAAAAAGAGAATCAAGGAGCCACAGTGCTACTGCACCTCACCCTGCTGCATCTGACGCACTTCATCGGTGCGCAAGACGCCGGCGAACTCGTCAAGGGCCTCACGGCCATCGGCCGAGGCATTGCCTACGGTGGCGCGGCCATCGGCCCAGGCATCGGCATCGGCATCGTCGTTGGTAACGCCATCACGGCCATGTCCCGTCAGCCCGAATCGGCTGGTCAGGTTCAGACCACGATGTTCCTCGGCATCGCCTTCACCGAAGCGCTCGCGCTCTTCGGCTTCGTTCTTGCGTTCATCGTCTCCGGTTAAGAGAGGGCTGCACATGCGTATTCGACATCTGCTTGCCGCTCTCGGCGTTGCGGTCGTGTCGCTGCTCGGTCCTGTAAAGGCCGCATCGGCCGAACCGGCGAACGAAGCGACTCACGAGTGCATCGAACTGTTGGAGAAGGGCCAGCGCGATCGACGACTGCCAAAAGTCGCCGAACCCGCTGGTCCCGGCGACCAACGAGCTCATCTGGGGCGGTCTCGGCTTCGTGATCGTGTTCGGCGTGCTCAGCAAGTTCGCGTATCCCGCCATCGCCAAGGCGATGAAGGACCGCACCGAGCGCATCCGCGAGTCGATCGACGAAGCCGACAAGCTGAAGGCCGAGGCGGCAGCCGCACTGGCGCAGTACCAAGCGTCGATTGCCGATTCGAAGGCTGAAGCGAACCGCATCGTCGACGAGGCCCGTCAGGCCGCCGAGACCGTGCGCGCCGACATCATCGCCCGCGCCGAAGCCGAGGCCAACGACATCAAGGCCAAGGGCCGCGATGACGTCGAAGCCGGCAAGGCCCGCGCCATCGCCGAGCTCCAGAGCCAGGTGGGTGACCTCACGATCGCCCTGGCCGAGAAGGTCGTCGAACGCAGCCTCGACACCGAGGCCAATCGCGCCCTGATCGACAACTACATCACCAATCTCGGAAACAAGTAGGTAACTGATGTCTGCACGAGCCGACGGATACGCAGCGGCGTTTTACGCCGTGGCTGAAGCGGAAGATGCTGTCGCGGTAGTCGAGGACGAACTGCACGCGGTGGCGCGGGCACTCGAGTCCAACGACGAACTCCGCACCACGCTCACCGACCAAGCCGTACCCGCCGACCTCCGCCAGGGGATCGTCGAGGACCTGCTCGGTTCGCGTGCTCATCCGGTCACGACGTCGCTGGTCAGCTTTGTGGTGGGAGCTGGCCGTGCGCGTGAGCTTCCGGCGATCGTCGACGCCTTCATTGCGAAGGCGGCCGATTCCCGGGCCGAGGCCGTGGCCGAAGTCCGATCCGCCGTCGCACTCGACGAGGATCAAAAGACCCGTCTTGCCGCCGCGTTGAGCAAGGAAACCGGCAAGAAGATCAGTGTCAAGGTCACCGTCGATCCGAGCGTGATGGGCGGCCTCGTCGCTCAAATCGGCGACACGGTTATCGACGGCAGCGTGCGCCGCCGTCTCGATCAACTCAAGGAAAGCGTGTAACTCACGTGTCTATGTCGTTCAACATTGATTCAGGCGACATCGCCTCCGCGGTACGCAAGCGGCTCGAGGGCTACACGCCCACGACCGCGTCGGCCCAAGTCGGCCGCGTTGTCGAGGTCGGCGACGGTATTGCTCGCGTCGGCGGCCTGCCCAGCGCGGCGGTCAACGAACTCCTCGAGTTCGAGGGCGGCGTGCAAGGCATTGCGCTGAACCTCGACGAAGAGTCGATCGGTGCCGTGCTCCTCGGCGATCCGCAGCACATCGAGGAAGGCCAGACCGTCAAGGCCACCGGCCGCATCCTCGAGATCGCGGTGGGTGACGGGCTGCTCGGTCGCGTGGTCGACCCGCTGGGTCATCCGCTCGACGGCAAGGGTCCGATCCCGCAGGACATCATCCGGCGCGTCGAGATCCAGGCGCCCGGCGTGGTGGACCGCCAGCCGGTGAAGGAGCCGTTGCAGACCGGCATCAAGGTGATCGACGCGATGACGCCGATCGGTCGTGGCCAGCGTGAGCTGATCATCGGCGACCGCAAGACAGGCAAGACCTCGGTTGCGGTCGACACGATCATCAACCAAAAGGGCCTCGGCGTGAAGTGCATCTACGTCGGCATTGGCCAGAAGGCATCCACGGTCGCCGAGCTGGTCGCGACCCTCGAAGCCGCTGGCGCGATGGAGTACACGGTCGTGGTCAACGCCGCCGCGTCGGACCCGCCCCCCTTCAAGTACCTCGCTCCGTACTCGGGCTGCGCCATGGGCCAGCACTGGATGGAAGCCGGCGAGTCCGCACTCATCGTGTACGACGATCTCTCCAAGCAGGCCGAGGCCTACCGCGCCATGTCGCTGCTGCTGCGCCGCCCGCCGGGCCGCGAGGCCTACCCCGGCGACGTCTTCTATCTGCACAGCCGCCTGCTCGAGCGCGCCGCCCGCCTGTCCAAGGAACTCGGATCCGGTTCGCTTACCGCGCTGCCGATCATCGAGACCAAGGCCGGCGACATCTCGGCCTACATCCCGACCAACGTCATCTCGATCACCGACGGCCAGATCTTCCTCGACCTCGACTTGTTCAACTCGGGCGTGCGCCCGGCGATGAACGTGGGTACCTCGGTTTCCCGAGTCGGTGGGTCGGCGCAGATCAAGGCCATGAAGGGCGTCGCCGGTTCGCTCAAGCTCGACCTCGCGAACTTCCGTGAGCTCGAAGCGTTCGCAGGTTTCGGCGCCGAGTTGGACAAGGCCTCGCAGAACCTGATTGACCGCGGCCGCCGCCTGGTTGAGTTGCTCAAGCAAACCAATGGCCAGCCGCTGCCGATTCAGGATCAGGTGATCTCGATCTTTGCCGGCACCAAGGGCTACCTCGACGAGCTCGATGTCGCGGACGTCCGCCGCTTCGAGTCGGAGTTGCTCGCCGACATCAAGGCTCGTCACGCCCAGATCCTCGACACCATCAAGGCGGGCGACGCGTTGCCCGAAGACGAGCTGGCGGCTGCAGTCGAAGACTTCAAGAGCCGCTTCACCCCATCCGTCGCTACGGCCGAGGCATAAGGACCGGATAGATGGCAGGCGGCAAGGAGCGGGTTCTCCGGCGACGGATCAAGAGCGTGGAGTCTTCGAAGAAGATCACGCCGCGCCATGGAGCTCATCGCGGCCAGCCGGATTCACAAGGCGCAACAGCGCGTCGCCGCCGCCCGCCCTTACAGCGAGCAGATCACTGCGGTGATCCGCAACCTCGCGGCCGCCGGCGCCGGCGGCGGGCATCCGCTGCTGACTCCACGCGAGACGGTGACCAACGTCGGCTTCGTCGTGATCTGCGCCGACCGCGGCCTCGCCGGTGGCTACAACTCCGGCGTGCTGCGCCAGGCCGAACGCCAGATCAAAGACGAGGTGGCCGCGGGCCACGGGTACGTGCTCATCCTCGTCGGCAAGAAAGCGCGCGACTACTTCCGCTTCCGCGGCTACACGATCGCGGCGAGCTTCACGGGCATGAGCGACAACCCCTCGTACGAAGATGCGCGTGCCGTCGGCGAAGAAGTGCGCACGCGCTTTGAGGCCGAGGAGATCGACCGCGTCGAACTCCTCTACACGCAGTTCCTCTCGGTCGGTACCCAGCGCGTGCTCTCGCGGCAGTTCATGCCGATCGAGGCCGAAGCGGTCACCGAAAAGCCCGAAGGGCCCCAGGCCGACTACGAGTACGAGCCCGAGCCCGACGACATCCTCAACAGCCTGTTGCCGCGCTACGCCGAGGCCCGCCTGTTTGCCGCGCTGCTCGACGCCGCCGCATCTGAACACGCCGCACGCCAGCGCGCGATGAAGTCCGCTACCGACAACGCCGAAGAACTGATCAAGGTGCTGTCGCGTGAAATGAACCGGGCCCGCCAGGAATCGATCACCACCGAGATCCTCGAGATCGTCGGCGGAGCCGAAGCCCTCGCGCAGGGCTCTGACGGCGAGACCGACTACCTCGCTGACCACATGTTTGCCACCGATCTCATGCCGAACCGCTAGGAGCACCGCTGATGACCCTCACCGCTGACACCCCCGTCCACGCTCTGAAGGACGGGCGCATCGTCGCCATCGTCGGCCCCGTTGTCGACGTCGAGTTCCCGCCGGACGCGCTGCCCGAGTTGCACGGCGCGCTTGAGTTCGACGTGATCGTCGACGGCAAGCCGTCGCCGATCGTGGCCGAAGTCGCGCAGCACATCGGTGACAGCCGCGTGCGCGCCATTTGCATGCGTGCGACCGACGGTCTCATTCGCGGCACCACGGTGCGCAACCTCGGCCGCGGAATCACGGTGCCCGTCGGCGACGGCACGCTGGGTCACGTCTTCAACGTGATCGGCGAAGCCCTCGACGCTCGCGGCGAGACGCTGCCGAACCTCGACGAGCGCTGGGAAATTCACCGTCCCGCACCCGCCTTCGCCGACCTCGACCCTGCCACCAAGATGTTCGAGACCGGCCTGAAGGTCGTCGACCTTCTCGAGCCCTACCGCCAGGGCGGCAAGATCGGCCTGTTCGGCGGTGCCGGCGTAGGCAAGACCGTGATGATTCAGGAAATGATCATCCGGGTCGCCCGCCAGCACGGTGGTGTGTCGGTGTTCGCCGGTGTCGGCGAGCGCACCCGTGAGGGCAACGACCTCTGGTTGGAAATGGAAGAGTCGGGCGTTCTCAAGAACACCGCGCTCGTCTACGGCCAGATGGACGAGCCCCCCGGCGTGCGGTTCCGCGTCGCGCTGTCCGCACTGACGATGGCTGAGTACTTCCGCGACGTGCAGGGCCAGGACGTGCTGCTGTTCGTCGACAACATCTTCCGCTTCACGCAGGCCGGCACCGAAGTGTCGACTCTGCTCGGTCGCATGCCGTCCTCGGTGGGCTACTCGCCGACGCTGGCCGACGAAATGGGCGAACTGCAAGAGCGCATTACGTCGGTCAAGGGCAAGTCGATTACGTCGCTGCAGGCCGTGTACGTGCCCGCCGACGACTACACCGACCCGGCGCCGTTCACTGCGTTCACCCACTTCGACGCCACCACCAACCTCGACCGCGGCGTGTTCGCCAAGGGCATCTTCCCGGCGGTCGATCCGTTGGCGTCGACGTCGAACATCCTGCAGCCCCACATCGTGGGCGAAGAGCACTACAACGTCGCTCGTCGCACGATCCAGGTGCTGCAGCGCTACAAGGAACTGCAGGACATCATCGCCATCCTCGGCCTCGACGAACTCACCGAAGACGACAAGGTCCTCGTCGGTCGGGCACGCAAGATCGAGAAGTTCCTCGGTCAGCCGATGTATGCCGGTGAGCCCTTCACACAGATCCCGGGCGCAAACGTTCCCGTCCTCGAGACCGTCGAAGCGTTCGGCAAACTCCTCGAGGGCGAGTTCGACGAACTGCCCGAGCAGGCGTTCTTCAACGTCGGTGGTATCGACGACCTCATGAAGAAGGCCGACACGCTCAAGGCGCAGGGCTAGAACAAATGTCGATGCAGGTCGAGGTTGTCTCGCCGGAGCGCATCCTGTTCTCGGGCGAAGCGGACATGGTGGTGGCGCGCGCTGAGGGCGGCGACATCGCCTTTCTCACCGGCCACGCGCCGTTCCTCGGCACGCTCGGCATCGGCATCGTCAAGGTCACACTTACTGCGGGTGGTGACGAGCACATCGCGGTGCACGGAGGCTTCGTGGAAGTTCGCGACAACCACGTGATCATCCTTTCCGACGTCGCGGAGCTGATGGACCACATCGACGTCGAACGCGCCCGCAAGGCCAAGGACGAAGCCGAGGCCGCCCTGCGCAACGGCAACGACAATGACGCCGAAGCGGCGCTGCGCCGCGCCGAAGTGCGTATAGAACTCGCGGGCCTCGGCAAGTAACTCCCGATGGCCTCGAAGCACCGCCTTGGCGTGGTGCTGCTATTGCCGCGGCACATCTCAACCGAAGTGGACGGGCTGCGTCGCGCCCTGGGTGTTTCGCCGATCGAACGCGTGCCGCCCCACATCACGCTGGTCCCGCCGGTCAATGTGGCCGAGGACGAACTCGATCGTTCGGTTGCGTTGGTCCGCCAGGTCGCGACCCAACAGGCCGCGCGGCTGCACGTTGTCGTCGGGCCGGTCGCCACGTTCCATCCGATAACGCCGGTGATCTACCTGCGAGTGGATGGCCCCGGCCTCGAAGCAATCCGCGCGATGCGCGACGCCCTCGACACGGGCCCACTCGCGCACGAACGCGCCCACGACTTCATTCCGCACGTCACTCTCAACGACCTCGCCACGCCGGAACAAATCACCGGTGGCCTCGCGGCGCTGGGTCATTTCATCGAGCCGGTCGTGCTCGACGGCCTCACGCTGCTCGAACAAGGCGACGACAAGGTGTGGCGTCCGATTGGCGATGCCCCGTTCGGCAATGACGCGGCGACGCGCACCCTCGGCGCCGACCGGATCACGCTTGCGATCAACGAGCACCAGTCTGAGGCCGCGTCCCGCATCGGCCGTTACCGCTCGCTGATCGTCGAAGCGTTCGTCGACGACCGGACCGTCGGCATCGCCCGCGGCCGGGTGGCCGAGGGTGACGTCGCGTGGCTCGACGAACTTGTGATCGTTGGCGAGCAACGCGGGGCCGGCGTCGGGGGCGCACTTGCACGGGCGTTTGTCGAAGCAGCCCGCGGCCGCGGCGCCACCGAACTTCGTTCGGCCCGGGGCGCCACGATCGCGGGCTTCCTCGTCCGCATGGGTTTTGAGTCAACCGAGACGAGTGAGTTCGTTCTCGCTCTCTAGCGAGGCAGCGTTCCGGTCGTCTGCTTACCGAGTTGGACACTCGCTCCGGTCCAGACGTCGAGTGACCCGTTCGAGGAGTTGAGCTGGTGGCCGCAGACCCTGCCGACGGCCGACGCGGTCGCCCCCAGTGACCGGTTGAACCACGCCGACATCAGTCGGACGCCGTTCTGGTCGAGACCGTGGCCCCCATAGAGCGTGGGTTTTGACGTCCGGCTGAACGTCACGTCGATCAGCCCACACGACGATTCCGTGCGGAACCTAAGGCTGTGAGAGCCCGGCTTCCATGTGAAATCGCCACGCTTGGTCGCGCCGAACGCCGACGTCCAGGAGGTGCAGTAGTCCGGCTCGCACACGGACACGTATGCGAAGTAGTTGTTCTCTGAGTGATCCACCAGTGACCGGCTGACGTTTACGCCAACGTATTCCGTGCCCTGTCGCGTTTCGCGGTGACCGAACCCGGTGGCGCGCGCCCCGCCGAAGACCGACACCGCGACAGGCACACTTCGAGGCGCGCTACGGGGCGCAGAGAGCCCTCGCGCTCCGGGCGCACAAACCACCAGGGCAAAAACGATTCCAGCCACACCAACAAACAAACGATTGCGCATTTGAACTTCACTCCCGCCGAGGTGGCGTTTCCACCTCACACGGTCAACGTACGGATGGCGGCTTCAATCCGGAATGGGCAGGACTCCCCATTGGTCAGACCGACCGATCCGGACGCGGTCGCTCTAGATTTGTGTCGATGACTCGGTTTGCCGCGATTTGTCTGGGGCTCGTCGCGATCGTGGCGGGCGTCGCCGGCGCGCTACTCGGCTCGCCGTGGGACCACGAGCCCAAGACCGACAACGCGATTCCGGGCGGGAGCGCCTCGGCGGCGCCCGACCCCACCCTGTCGGTGGTCGCAACCGCAATTGGATCGTCGGTCGCCGTCCATCCCCACGTCGACAGTCCGGTTCAGTCGACGCTGGCCAACCCCATCGAGTCTGGCGCTCCGCTTACATTCCTTGTCCGTGAGCAGCAAGGCGCCTGGTTGCGCGTGCTGCTGCCGCTGCGACCTAATGGGGCGACGGGTTGGATCAAGCTCGAGCAAGTCCGCCTAACCAGTCACCACTTCAAAATCATCGTGCAGCTGGCCGCGCACCGACTCATGGTCACCGATAGCAACAAAACGATTCTGGACACGCCAGTCGGGGTTGGCACGACCGATACGCCTACTCCGGGCGGGCTGTATTACACGAAAGAACTGCTCCAGCCACCCAACCCGAACGGGGCGTATGGGCACTACACGTATGGGCTGTCCGGGTTCTCGAATGTCATTACTTCCTTTCAAGGTGGTGACGGTGTGATCGGTATCCACGGCACGAACGATCCGTCCACGCTCGGAAAAGACGTGAGCCACGGCTGTTTGCGGATCTCGAACGACGCCATTGACATGCTGGCGAAGCGCCTCCCTTTGGGCGTTCCCGTTGAAATCGACGCGTAAGGGTCCGCCCCTGCAGACCGACCATTGGCGACATTCACCGCTGGCCGAACTAGCATTTCGTCGAATTGCTGGTGTCTGCTCGGGGGCCATTACGTGGAGGATTACGAGTCTTGAAACGCAAAAACGCCTGGCTGGCCTGGGCGCTATGTATTGGGCTCCTCGCCTACATGCTCGGAGCGGCAATTCCCGGGCGAACCAAGGTGGTCGAAGTACCTGGCATCGCGGCCCGAGCGAGCGGTGTCGCCGTCCACGCTGACGTGATTCAGGCTGGTGCTACCGGTCCGCGCGTGGTTGACGCCGAGGTCGCTTTCTCCGCTGCGAACGTGAACTCGGATGGGTTTAGCGCCACGAGCGCCCAGAACGAGATGCAAGTCAACGTGCAGCCCGACGCCGCTACGACACCCTTTGCTACGAAGCAGGCTTCAGCACGCGGCGCCGCGCTCGAACTCGGGCTCGGGAGCGACGTTCCCACGCAGCCCGGCGACGTTCTGGCGGAGACCAGGGCCGAGGCCGTCGCCCCGCCCAACGGCCCGATCGTGGTCAAAGACGAAGGTCCCCTCGAGCTCAATCCGCTCGCGTACGCGTCGCTGCTTCATTCCGAAGCGCTCGCGAATTACACCGAGACGCCGTGTCTGTCGGTTGCCAACTCACCGATCTCCTACGCACGCGGTTACGCCGCTGACGCGCAACTCCTTGACACTTCCGCTGGCACTGCGACCGGTCCGCTTGTCAATCCCGTTATCGCCACCGACGACCCCCGCCCGAACCGCAACGTGTCGCAGACTTCCACGTTCGTGTACGCCTTCCCGAACGGCAACAACGTGAGTGGCACGCACTATGGCCTGGTCTCGGAAACACACGAAACGTTCGCCCCGGTCACAGTGCTGCGCATGGCCCCGGCGCCCGCGCTGATCATCGAAGTGCTCGGCGAGTGGATTTTCAAGACCACCGCTACCGGCCTCAACACCGGCAGCAAGGTCGAGTACTACGTCGTGGACGACGTCACCAAAGCCCCGGTCACGCCCACCACGGACGTCATCCGCATTTCGTCTGACGGCGGCCTCACGTACACGAGCCTGCGCTTCCAAGACGTCTTCATGAACGGCGGCTTGGTCGTGCCGGTGCCGCCGCTGCTCAGCCTCGCGATCGGTGAGGACCCGCGCGCGCTCGCCGCGCCCGGCGTCGCGCCCGACGCCAACACGTCGCCCACGATCGCCGCGAACGGCACCGCCGTGTCCGGTGCGGCTGACGTGGTTCGTCTCGATCTGCTCAGCGGCATCCAGCCGGGGTTCAGCCTCGCCGGCCTGCGAATTGGCCACTTCGAGAGCGCGTTGTCGGTTCCGGCGGGCGGGTTCACCTGCTCCGCCGCAGTAACCACCAGTACGTCCACTTCCACGTCGACGTCGACGTCGACTTCGACGACGAGCACCAGCACCACGTCGACGACGTTGCCCGGCGCAACTACTACGACAACAGTCCCAACCACCACGTCGACGGCCCCGACGACGTCGACCACACGTGCGACTACGACCACCACGTCGACGCCGCCACGTTCCAACGTGGCGAACGCGATCGTGAAACAGCCCAACACAGTCGGCTAGCTCGACAGAAATCTTGGGGAGGCCGTCGGCGGAAGCCGGCGGCCTCTTCGCGTGCCGCGCTAGGTGAACTGCACCGACGAGTATTCGCTCAGCTTCGCGAGCCGGTGCTGCGCGCTGACGAGGCGCACCGTGCCGGACTTGGAGCGCATCACGAGGCTTTGCGTTGAGGCCCCGTTCGGCCCGTAGTGCACGCCGCGCAGCAGCTCGCCGTCGGTAATGCCGGTCGCGGCGAAGAAGCAGTTGTCGCTGCGCACGAGGTCGTCGGCCGTCAGGACGGCGGTGAGGTCGTATTCCTGTTCTAAGGCCGCCTTGCGTTCGTCGTCGTTGCGCGGCCAGAGGCGCCCGAGCTGTTCGCCGCCCATGCACTTCAAAGCGGCGGCAGCGATCACGCCTTCGGGGGTGCCACCGATGCCGAAGAGAATGTCGGCGCCCGAGTCGGGCCACGCCGTGGAGATGGCGCCGGCGACGTCGCCGTCCTGGATCAACCGGATGCGGGCGCCCGCGGCGCGCACCTCTGCGATCAACTCAGCATGCCGCGGACGATCGAGGATCACTGCGGTGACATCGCGCACGCTTTCCCCCTTGGCCTTGGCGACGGCGGCAAGGTTGTGGGCCACAGGCGCTTCGAGGTCGATCACATCACGGGCCTCGGGGCCAACCGCGATCTTCTCCATGTACATGCACGGCCCGGGGTTGAACATCGTGCCGCGCTCAGACACTGCGATCACTGATAACGCGTTGGCGCGTCCGAGCGAGCAAAGGGTGGTGCCGTCGATCGGGTCGACTGCGATGTCGGTCGCGGGCGGCGAACCGTCGCCGATCTTCTCGCCGTTGTAAAGCATGGGCGCTTCGTCTTTTTCGCCTTCGCCGATCACGACGATCCCGTCCATGGGCACCGTGTCGAGCACGATGCGCATGGCGTCTACCGCGGCTCCATCGGCGCCGTTTTTGTCGCCGCGGCCCATGAAGCGTGACGCGGCGAGGGCGGCCGCTTCGGTGACGCGTACGAGTTCCATCGCGAGGTTGCGGTCTGGCGCCTGCTGAGGTGACATGCCCGCCGACCATACTTGGGGTTAATGACTAAACGGGACGACTGGCAGGAAGCCTTCGACGCCGCCCAACTGCGCGATGTCGATGCGGAAACGATGAGCGGTGTGCCGATCGACGCGGTCTACGGACCCGACGACGGCGAGTTCCCGGGTCAGTATCCGTACACCCGCGGCCCGTACGCCTCGATGTACCGCTCGAAGCTGTGGACGATGCGCATGTTCGCGGGCTTCGGCACGCCCGAGGACACGAACGCGCGGTTCAAGGAGATCCTGCGCAGCGGCGGCGACGGACTTTCGACGGCGTTCGACATGCCGACGTTGATGGGACGCGACAGCGACGACCCGCGCAGCGAAGGCGAAGTCGGCAAGGGCGGCGTGTCGGTCGACACCGTCGTCGACATGGGTGACCTGTTCGCCGACATCGACTTGGGCAAGGTCAGCACCTCGATGACGATCAACGCGCCCGCCCCGGTGCTGCTCGCGATGTACGTCGCCGTCGCCGAAGACAACGGCACCGCCCGCACAGACTTGAGCGGCACGCTGCAGAACGACATGTTCAAGGAGTACCAAGCCCAGAAGGAATATGTGTTTCCGCCCCGTCCTTCGATGCGGCTGGTCACCGACGTCATCCGTTTCACCGCCGCGGAGATGCCGCGCTGGCATCCGGTTTCGGTGTCGGGCTACCACATCCGCGAAGCCGGATCGACCGCGGCACAAGAGCTCGCGTTCACCCTTGCGAACGGATTCGCATACGTCGAGTCCGCCACAGCCGCGGGCCTGGATGTCGATGAGTTCGCCCCGCGGCTGTCGTTCTTCTTCAACGCGCACAACGACTTCTTCGAAGAGATCGGCAAGTTCCGCGCCGCCCGCCGCATCTGGGCCCGTTGGATGAAAGAGCGCTACGGCGCGAAAGCAGAGCGATCGATGCAGTTGCGGTTCCATACGCAAACCGCGGGTGTGTCGCTCACCGCGCAGCAGGCCGAACTGAACATCGCGCGCGTGGCGATCCAAGCACTGGCCGGCGTGATGGGCGGCACGCAGAGCCTGCACACCGACTCCTTCGACGAGGCGCTCGCGCTGCCTACTGAGAAAGCGGCGCGGCTCGCGCTGCGCACGCAACAGGTGATCGCGCACGAAACCGGCGCCGCGCTCGTGGCCGACCCGCTCGGCGGTTCGCATTACGTCGAGTGGATGACCGACGAGATGGAGCGCCAGGCCGAAGAGGTGTTCGCACATCTCGACGAAGCCGGAAACGGTTCGATCCTCGAAGGCTGCTTCGCTTGCGTCGACAACGGTTGGTTCATGGGTGAGATTGCGGACGCGTCGTGGCGCCTCGAACGCAAGGTGAATGACGGGCGACGCATCATCGTCGGCTCCAACGCGTTCACCGAGGGCGACGAGGGTCGCCCGCCGCTCCTGTCGATCCCGGCCGAAGCGGAAGAGTTTCAACGCAAGCGGTTGGCCAGTGTGCGCCAAGCGCGTGACGATGCCGCGGTTGCAACCGCTCTGGACGCGGTACGCGTCGCGGCGATGGAACCGACGACGAACACCATGCCGGCGATCCTCGACGCCGTTCGCGTGCACGCCACTGAGGGTGAAATCATCAACACGATGGCCGAGGTGTTCGGCCGCTACGCCGAGGTGGCAGTGCTTTGAGCGACTGGATGAGTGGCCCGCCCCCGAGCGAGCCCGAAGACGAACCCGACGACGCCGATGTGGTGACCGCCGAGACACCTTCTGTTCCGCCAACGCCCGCGGCCCCGCCGACGCCGCCCGCGCCCGCGGCCCCGCCGCTGCCCACGCCTCCGCCCGGACCCCCTCCGGCCCCGGGGCCCACTCCGCCCCCGTTGCCGCCGTCGCCGCCCGGTCCGGCGCCTGCACCGCCGCCGTCGCCCGCTCCGCCGCAGCCCGACCCGGTCCCGCCGGCGCCGGTCGATCCGTCGCCGCAACCTTGGACCGAGCCGCCCACGCAGGCTGCCGCGCCGCCCACGCAGGCTGCCGCGCCGCCGTCGATCCCGAGTGCACCGAGCTGGATGGACGCACCACCCCCGCCTTCCGAACCGGCGATCCCGTACGTCGAACCCCAAGCAGAAGGAACCGTCGAGTTCGGCGCGGTCGAAACGACGCAGGTCCCCACGATCGACGAACCCGCCTCGGGTCCCTCGTCATTCGATGTTGCCAAGGACGCGCTGCAGGTCGCAGGTGAGTTCGCCGGGCGGGCCGCGTACGCGTCGATCGGCCAGTCGGAGCCACTCGAAGAGGCTGTGTTCGACCTGTCGAACCTCGCGGCCGACCAACGCCAAATCTTGGCGATGCGTCTCACCGCGGACGCGGTGTCGTACCGGTGGGAAGGCACGGACCTCGTAGCCCTCACCACGGACATGGCCGCGATCAACGATGCGATCGCCGTGCTCCAAGGTGCGTCGACAGACGCGGCGTACACGGAGGCCGAGGCGCTCGTCGAGGCAGTGCCCGCCGCGAGCGACGACGCCGAGGTTCCGGCCGCGCCGGTTGCGCTCGGCGACGAAACCATTTTCGACCTGCTGAACCTGTCGGCCGAAGAACGTCGGCATCTGTCCATGCGTCTTACGGGCGCGGGCATCGCGCATCGATGGGAAGTCGGCACCGATCTCATCGTGTCGACGGCTGACGCCGACCAGATTGAGTTTTACGTCAGCGAGGCACGCAATCCCGACGGATTTGCCGACGACGAGATCGAAGCGTTCGGCGACGATGTTGACGACGAAGCGATCTACTCGGCGATGAGCAATCTCTATGTCGCGGCCGACAAGTTGATGCAGCGTCCCGGTGACGGGTCGACGATCAATTCCTTTTATGACGCGTCCGACGACGTCGAAGGACTGCCGGCACCTTTTGGCTTCGACCCGCGGGTCTGGGCCCAGGTGCTTGGCCTCGCGAGTTCGATCGCGGACGCTCTTGACGCCGAAGCCGACGAAAACGCGATCGGCAGCGATGCGCGGACGCTCCGCCAGCTCCTGGTGAATTACGTCTAGCCAGAATCACAAGTAGTTTCGCGATTGTGCTCGCGGCGGAATTAGAGGTGCGTCACTCCCGAGTGGTTGCTCCGACCCGGCGCGTCGCCCTCGGTGAGCTCTTCTTGCCCACCGACCCGCCGGACGGACCGTTGCTGCTCGCCTCAGTGGTCGGCACCTTCGTCCCGCGGCTCGACCCTGAACTGCGGGACGACCTCGACCTCTTGATCGACGACCTCGAACGCCGTCGCCGCGTCGCCCAACCGCGGCTGCGTCATCGTTTTCAGACCGACACCGTTGGCCTCGGTCGCAGCCGTCATCGTTTGTTCCGCGACGACGACACCGGCGAGGCGTCCTTGTCGTATGACGATGCGGGCCATCCGCTGCCCCAGATCCTCGCGGCGGTCTACGCGTCGGCGCTGTTGGCGAGCGCGGCCCGTCCCCATGCGTTCTCGTTGCTATGGCGGGCGTCGCATTGGGACGGCGGTTCCGACGACGCGTTGCTCGCGCACCTGCAGGGCCCGGACTCGCTCGGTTCACTCTTCCGGCGGCGCGGTACAGACATGGCATGGGCCTTGGCTGCGCTCGGCTTTGAGCCCGGTGACGCGCCCGAACGCAGCGACGTCGTGCGCCGTTTTCGCGACGCGGTGCGCGGCGCGCACCCTGATCACGGCGCCGAGTCGGCCGAGGCGAGCATGCGCATCACCGAATTGACGGACGCGCGTCGCATCCTGTTGTCACTCAGCGCGTGACCAAGCCCAAGGCGTTACTGCTCACGCCGGGAGCGGGCGCCGACCGCAATCAAGCGTCGCTGGTCGCGATCGACGAGGCCCTGAGTTCGAAGAAATTCGTAGTCGAACGGATGGACTTTCCGTATCGCCTCGCCGGCCGGCGCGCCCCCGATCGTCCGCCGGTGCTGTTGCAAGCGGTGCGCGACGGCGCGGCGGCACTCGCCGCGTCGGCCAACGTCAAACCCGCTTCGATCGCGCTCGGCGGCCGATCTATGGGCGGGCGAATTTGTTCAATGGCCGTCGCCGACGGATTGCCCGCAGCTGCGTTGGTGCTCATCAGCTATCCGTTGCATCCACCGGGCAAGCCGGATCAGCTACGAACGCAACATTTTTCTTGCCTCGAAGTGCCCTGTCTGTTCGTTTCTGGCACTCGGGATGCTTTTGGCACACCGGACGAATTGACCGCTGAAACCCGGGCGATTCCGGGCGAAGTGACCCACATTTGGATCGACGGCGGTGATCACGGCCTCCGTCGGAAGGACGATCAGGTGGTCGCGGCCATAGGGTCTTGGCTTATTGGGGTTTCTTGAGGGTATTCTTCGCAACAGCTATAGACCTCGAGGGAGTCTCATGAAGCTGTCAACTTTTCGTGTTACCGGTCGCCGCGGCGCCTTGCTGCTCAGCGCCGGTGGCCTGCTCGCCGCAGCAGTCGGCGTGGTCGGTATTCAACCGGCCCAAGGCGCTGTCTTATTTGCGAACGCGGCGTTTTCGGGTTCGGCAAGCGGTGAAGCCATCCATGTAGATGCGCTTCAAAATTCCGCCGCCGTCGAAGTCGCCGCGGCAGCTCGGCGGTGAACTCGAAGGGCATCACGGCCGCTGCGACAGATGACGCGATCCACCTGCCGATCAACCCCGCGGCGCCGACCAAGAACGCGTACGCGTACGGCAAGGGTCTCGACGCCGTCGGCATCGCGATTGCGGATCAAGCCGAGTCCACGGCACCGCCGAACGCGGCGCCCGTGGTGAGCGAAGTAGCGGTACCGGTGTCGCCCCTCGTCTACGCCTCCCTTTCTCGCGGCGTCGCCTCCACGAAGTACAACACCGACTCGTGTGTGCTCGGTAGCGACCTGGCGAACGGTTACGGCTTCGTCGCCGACGCGAACGTGCTCGAGACGGGCACGTCTAATCCGGACGGCTCGTTCCAGATGCCGCTTGTTGCCGCCGACACCGGCCCCAACACGCGTGACGTGGTCCAAAGCGTCGCCCGTCAGACCCTCGTCCCGAACACTGACGGCACCTTCGGTCTCCAGTCCCAGGTCGCCACCACGCTCGTGCCTGTCACCCTTTTCAAGGGCACCGCGAACGAGCTGACGATTGTCGGCGCGGGTGACTGGCTGCTCACCGCGTTCGCTTCCGGTATCCCGGGCAAGTCCACGGTCAAGGTCACCCCGCCGGGTGACGCTGGCACCCCGTCCACGCCTGTCCTTCGCATCATCCAGGCTGGCGTGCCCGACACGATCCTGACCCTCCAGGACATTCTCGGTGATGCCGGTCTCACGATTCCGATCCCCGGCGTTGCCGACATTGGGCTGGCCGACAACTTGGTACAGACCATCTCCGCTGACGGCACCACGGTGTCCGCGAGCTTCGACGTCGCACGCGTCGTCCTGGCCGACGGCGCCGTGGCCAACATCCGCATCGGTCACTCCGCCGTCAAGGCGCAAGTGCCCGCCGGCGGCATCACCTGCCCGATCCCGGTCACCAAGAAGGCCACGCCGAACATCGTCAACAGCACGACGGCTCCTGATGGCAAGTTCCAGGTCGCCATCACGATCAAGAACGGCTTCGACTGCCCGCTGATCAACATCAGCGCCATCGATGAGATCACCCGCAAGAGCGGCGACCTGCAGTTCGCCATCGTCGAGAACGACACCCGCAACGACCCGAAGGCAGGTGCTGGGGCGGTCTTCAAGAAGAACTCGAATACCTCCGCCACGGCTACGTACGCCAATCTCGGGACGTTGGCGCCAGGTGCGTCGAAGGTCTTGAACGTGGTCATCGAGATCACTTCGGGCTCCGGTGAGATTCAAGACATCGCCACGGCGAAGGGCACGCTTGCGTGCGCCGAGGGCTCCGCGATCGGTCAGGCGAACGTGAACCTGTCGGGTTCGTTCACCCTGATCACCGTGGTCGCTCGGGTTCTCGCCCGCACCGGTGGCACGGCTGGCATCGCACTGATGCTCGGTGGCACCGCGATGGCTGCGGTCCTCACCCGCCGCGTCGCCCGCGCCCGTCGCGCCAAGGCCTAACCGCCGCGGCTAGGCGCCGCTAACAACACGAACGTAGGAACGGGGCGCCGAAAGGCGCCCCGTTCCGCGTCCCAACATCCATGTCTCATGGCCTCTGTCGCGCGATTCTCCCGAACTGTGCGCTCGTAACCGGTTGTTAGAGAGTCGCGGGCGCACGGTTCGCGAACGCCAGCGCGAGTTGCTTGAGCACCCATTCCGGACGAAGTACGACGTCATGCCAACCGACCCGTACGAAGTGCCAGCCGAGTGCTTCCAGTTGACGCTGGCGCCTCCGGTCTTTGGCGGATTGTGTGCGTGTCGAGTGGAAAGCCTTGCCGTCGACTTCCAGGGCGACCGTCTGGTCCACAAAACCGAAGTCGATTTCGAAGCGCGTGCCATCTGGAGCGCGGACCTCGAAGTTGCGTATGAAGCCGCGGATTGAGTTCCTGCGCAGGAGCTGGCTCGTGAGCACTTCCAGCACGCTCCGCGCCGGCCGACCGTGGGGTCTGTTCTCTAAGACCGTTCGGAAGCGGGTGGAGCCGGGAACTCCTCGCCCGCCGTCAGTGATCAGGACCGTCCATAACCGCTGTTCGGTAGTCAGCTTCTTGAGCAGAGCGGCCTCAATAGCCGTCTCAAGCTCCAGCTCGGAACAAACACCAGCGGCATCGAGGAGAGCCCGTTCGAGGCTGCAGACGCGGATGCCACCGATAACCCGCGTATGTGCGAGCGGACGTCGAGAGCGATGGACAATGCCGTCCGTCAGGACGAGGTCACTGGCAAAGGACACGGTGAACTCAACCACCGACTCCGGCATCACGCCGTAGGTAGCGCACGCCCCTCGATGCGACGCACAGCCGTGTTGTCCGCCTGCACGAGTCGCCGCCATCATTTGCTGTCGCCATGTTGGTGGAGCGCTTCCATGAAGGTAGACACCGCGATGCAGACGTTGGAGTACTCGACAGTCGACGAGCCACTCGATCTGATCGTTCGTTAGTTCCAGACTCTTAAGCGATCCGTGGTCGAGGACGTTGTTCTGTTTGGCAGCTAGGGCTGCGATACGCGCGAAGGGTGGGTTTTCATACGCCGGAGACTGCCAGCAGGGTGTGACATCACGTTCTGTGCGGCCGCAGCCGTCTGGCAGCCGGTTAAGAGCGCACAGAACGTGTTGGTGGTTTGGTCGGGGAGCGCGCAACCATCACGGAAAGTCGGGGAGGGCGGTGTCTTCGGGGTTGAGATCCTCGAGTTCCTTGTGGGCGGTCTCGGGATAGAAGGCGAGGATGAGGATCGTGAGGATCAGCGGGCCGATCGCCATGTAGGCCAAGGCCCGCGGGATTCCGATGCTGTCGGAAAGTTGGCCGACGACGATCAGCCCGACGACGCTGCCGAGGCGTGACGCCAGCCCAATGCCTCCGTTCGCGGCGCCGCGACCTTCCGTGGGAAACAACTCGGCGCCGTACACGCCCAACGCCGGCACCGCCGCGGAACCGATGATCGAACCGATCGCGGACCAGGCGTACAAGCCGACGCCAGCCGAATAGAACATCAAGAGCGTCGCGCCGACCCCCACGAAGGTGGCGACGGCCCCGACGAGGCGCCGGCCGCGCTCGGCCAGGCGCCCGCCCACCACGATGCCGATACCGCCCGGTAACGCCGTGAGGATGACGAACAGCGAGATCTCGGCGCCGTTGAAGCCGCGCTCGTTGCGCAGGAACTCGTTTTGGAACTGCGACGCGGGCGTGGAGAACAACGACAGCAAGGCGGCCGAAGCGGCCAGCAGGAAGAAACGTCCCTTGTGATCGCGCAGCACCTTGAACGCGTTGGGCTTGTGGGTGCGGGTTTCCGCGCTCACGACGTACCGACGCGTTTCTTTCATCTGTCGGCCCGCCGCTCGTGCCAACGGAATGAATAGCAGCGGGATCACAAACAGGATCCGCCACGCGCCGGCGGACAGGTCGGCGAGCGGTAACGCGAATAGACAGATGCCGGCGCCGAACACACCCGCCATTGTTTGAAGGCTCGTACCCCACGCGCGTGCGCCCGCCGGCATCTCTTCGGCCAGCATCACGCTGAGGCTGACGATGCACGCGTTGGCTACGCCGCGGGCGACTACCTGCGCGGCGGTCAACGCGAACAGGTTGGGGGCGAGAGCACCGAGAGACGTCAGCACCAAGGCGAGCACGGTGCCGGTGACCGCCAGGCGCCGCCGCCCCCGCCGGTCCGCCAGCAGGGCAAGCGGGAGCGAGATAAGGACATCGGCGCGTACCGTCGCAAGCGCAAAGCCTTGCGAGCCCTTGTCGGCGCCAAACTGCTCGGCCGCGTACGTGATCGTTTGCGTGAGAACGATCAGGCAGTAGCCGAGGGCGAACGTAAGGACGGCGATGCGCGCCAACGCCGTGGTCGCGTCGCTGTCGATGGTGTCGGGCGGGAACCAGAACGGCGGCTTGCTGTCCGGGCCTAGTTTGTTGACGTGGGCGGCGAGCGCGTTGCCGAAGACGACGCCCCAGAACGGAATTGCCTCTTCGATTTCGATGCGCTGCGCCACGCGATGCCGTCCGTCATCCATCGCCTCGCTCGTGACCACCCGGCGGTAATGACTGACCGGCCCGTCTTGAGCGGTGAAGACGCCCGGCGACTCTTCGAGCTCGGCGATGGTCACCGCGCGCGGCTGCATCAGCACCGCAAGTTCCGCATCGTCGAGAACTCCCGCCCGTTCTCGCACCCGCACCGGCGGCACCATACTTAACGAATGCGCCGAATTGTCGTACGGGCCGGCGACCCGTTGCGCGGCGAGGTCACCGTCTCCGGCGCCAAGAACTCGGTGCTCAAGTGCATGGCGGCCACGCTGCTCGCACCGGGACGGCACGTCATCAGCAACGTCGCGGCCATCGACGACGTCACGGTGATGGGCGACGTCCTCACCGCGATGGGCGTCAGCGTCGACCGCAGCGCGCTCGCCACCGAGTCGACGCTCGTCATCGACGTGCCCGAGGTCTGCCTCCCCGAGGCGCCCTACGAGTTGGCTGAAAAGATCCGCGCGTCGATCGTCGTGCTCGGCCCGCTCCTTGCGCGCTTCGGCTACGCCAAGGTGCCGCTGCCCGGCGGCGACGATTTCGGGTCGCGGCCCATCGACATGCACATCAAAGGCTTCGAGGCGCTCGGCGCCACTATCAACATGCGCCACGGCGACCTCGAAGCGCGCGCCGATCGCCTCGTCGGGGGACGGATAGCGCTGGACTACCCGAGCGTGGGCGCGACCGAGAATCTGTTGATGGCGGCGGTGCTCGCCAAGGGCACGACCGTGATCGACAACGTCGCGCGCGAACCCGAGATCGGCGACCTCGTCGACCTGCTCACCGCGATGGGCGCGAGCATCGACGGCAAAAACACCTCCACGCTCACTATCGACGGTGTCGACTCGCTGAAGCCGACCGAGCACGCCGTGATCCCCGACCGAATCGAAGCCGCCACCTACGCCACCGCGGTGGGCCTCGCCGAAGGCGGCGTCACGATCAAGGGTGCGCGCCTCGAACACATGGACATGCTCGGCGAGAAGCTCGGCGAGATGGGCGTGCGCATGTCGGCCGTGGACGACGGCGTGTGGGTCGAAAGCGTTGGCCGCACCAAGGCGGCGGATGTGAGCACGCTGCCGTATCCGGGTATCGCCACCGATTACAAGCCATTCCTCCTGACGCTGCTCACGGTGAGCGAGGGCGTCGCGATCGTCACCGAGAACGTTTACGGCGCCAACCGCTACGCGTACGTGGCCGAATTGAGCCGCATGGGCGCCGATATCCGCACCGAGGGCCACCACGCCGTCGTACGGGGGGTTCCTCGCCTCAGCGGCGCTCCCATCAAGGCCCACGACATTCGCGCCGGCGCCGCGCTCGTGTTGGCGGGGCTGGCGGCGGACGGAACGACACTGGTGGGCGACGCGCAGCACGTGGAGCGGGGCTACGCCGACCTGGTCGCTTCGCTGAAGTCGCTCGGTGCTGACGTATCCTGGGAAGAACCCGCCGGTCACGAGCGTTGAACCCAACGAACGCCACCGCCAATAGGAGTTAGATCGTGCTCGCAGCTGTCCAAGAAGCTCTAGATGCCATTCGCCCGGCCCTCCAGGCCGACGGCGGGGATATGCGCATCCTCAGCCTCGACGAGATCACCGGCGTCCTCGACGTCGAGCTCATGGGCGCCTGCGGGAGCTGTCCGATGTCCACGATGACCCTCAAGCAGGGCGTCGAGCGCATTCTCAAGGACCGCGTCGAGGGCCTGACCGAAGTGCGGGCCAAGGGCATCGACTTCGACGTCGACCCCTCCGGTTTTTAAACCGCCTTCCGCGCGGTCACCACAACCGCGCTGATCTTCCCGTCCACAGTCGTCGCGCCGAAGCGCGCGGCGATCTCCGCCGTTGCCGCAGCACACGCGTCATCGAGGCTTCCCGGCCGACGCGCCTCGATGAGGCCCCGCGCCGGCGTGCCCTGGCAGAACCCGATCACCGGGACATCGGGCGAGTCAGCGACGCTGCGAGCCTCAACCCATTCCAGGTCAACCGACTCGAAGGCCGCGGCGAGATCGGCGCGGATCTCGGCCTCGTCGTTGTACCCGTAAGGCAACACCCAGAAGTCCGCCGACTCGTCGGCGAAGAACGCGCGCACCGCGTCGGTGATGGCGGCGGGGAACTCGTTGTTGGCCAACGTGTCCCATGCATTGAAAATGAATACCCCGCCCGGCCGCAACACGCGGGCGGCCTCGGCGAACGCGATGCGTCGGTCGGGAAAGAACATCACGCCGAACTCGCACACCACGGCGTCGAACTGCTCGTCTTCGAACGGTAACTGCATGGCGTCCGCCTGCTGCCACGTGACGGGCCGCGCGGTGCCGACCGAGGCCGCGTAGCTCAACATTGGTTCGCTGAGATCGGTCGCGACGATCGCCGCCGCGGGCAAGCCTTCCGACATCGCGCGCGTCACCACCCCGGTACCGGCCGCCAACTCGAGCACGGTGTCGGGTGCGATCGCGGCCAATCGCGCGACGAGGTCAGCCGCGTACGGCTCGAAGATGAGCGGCACCAGGAAGCGGTCGTAGGTCGCGGGCACCGATGCGTCGAACTCGAACGTGTAGGCCACGGCGCGACAGTACCGGCGTGGCTCGGCCGGTTTGCCAGGTAAATCCTGTGGGCGTCTAACTTTCCCGGGTGCGCGTGACCGATCCCGTCGAGTTGCTTGCGGCGGCGCAGGCCGGCGATCGCAGCGCGATCGCGCGTCTCATCTCCTACGTCGAGCGCGGCGGGACGATCGCCGGTGAGGTCAGCCGGCTCACGTGGTCCGCGGCGCGCCGGGCCAGCCTCATCGGACTGACGGGTGCTCCCGGCGCCGGCAAGTCCACGCTGACCAACATGCTCGTTCGTCACGTACGCGACAAGGGTGAGCGGGTGGCGGTGCTCGCGATCGACCCGTCGTCACCGTTCACCCACGGAGCGATCCTCGGCGACCGCGTGCGGATGCAAGACCACGCCACCGACGACGGTGTCTTCATCCGCTCGATGGCGACGCGGGGGCAGGTCGGTGGCCTCGCACTTGCTACCCCCGAAGCCGCCCGCGTGCTGGCCGCGGCCGGCTATCCGACCGTGCTGATCGAGACGGTGGGTGTCGGCCAGGTCGAAGTCGAAATCGCCGGTGCCGCGGACACCACGGTCGTGGTCGTGAACCCGGGGTGGGGCGACGCCGTCCAGGCGAACAAGGCCGGGTTGCTCGAAGTGGCTGACGTGTTCGTGATCAATAAGGCCGACCGACCGGGCGTGGCCGAGGTGCACCGCGACCTCGAAGCGATGCTCGACATGCACGTCGCCCCCGGTCCGTGGCGCCCGCCGATCGTCGAAGCGATCGCGGCGCGGGGCGAAGGGGCGGGCGAAGTGTGGGAAGCAATCGACGCCCACCGCGCCTTCATGCTTGCGACCGGCGAACTCGAGCGCCGCCAGGCCAAGCGCGCCGCCGCCGAAGTCCGCGAGATCGTCGTGCGCACGATCGAGGCCAAGGCCGTCGCGTTGTTGAACTCGGAAAAGGGCGCCGCTCTCACGGCGAATGTGACCGAGGGATCGATGGATCCGCACGCAGCAGCCGAATCAATCTTGCGCGACCTGGAGGCTTAGCCATGGGTGAATTCGTGAACGTCGAACGGGGCGACGACGGCGTGGCCGTCATCACTCTCAACCGACCGAAGATGAACGCGCTCTCGAGCGCGCTCCTCGCGGAACTGGCGGCCGCCGCGGCCGAACTCACTGCGAACCCTCCCGGTGCAGTGGTCGTGTGGGGCGGCGAGCGGATCTTCGCGGCCGGCGCCGAGATCAGCGAGTTTGGTGGACCCGACGAAGCGGGCGAGATCGGCGGAAAGTTTCGCGACGCGCTCGATGCCATCGCCGCGCTGCCGCGGGCGACGATCGCGGCAGTCAACGGTTACGCGCTCGGCGGCGGGTGCGAACTGGCGCTCGCGTGTGACTTTCGTGTCGCGGCGCAGAACTCGAAGTTCGGCCAGCCCGAAATCCTGCTCGGCATCATTCCGGGCGGAGGTGGCACCCAGCGCCTGGCGCGACTGGTGGGCCCGTCCCGAGCCAAGGACATGATCCTCAGCGGCCGACAGGTGGGCGCCGACGAAGCGTTACGCATCGGGCTGGCCGACCGTGTGGTGCCGGCGGAGGATGTGCTCAACGAGGCACGTGCGTGGGCCGCCGAGCTGGCGAAAGGCGCAGTGGTCGGGCAGGCACTCGCGAAAGAAGCCATCGACCGGGGACTCGATGGTCCACTTGTCGATGGCCTCTCGATTGAGCAAGACCTCTTCGTCGAGGTCTTCAAAACAAACGACGCCCGTACGGGCGTCGAGAGCTTCTTACAGAACGGGCCCGGTAAGGCCGAGTTCGCCGGTAACTAGGAGGCCATGCGGCGGAGGCTGCGGCGGGCGACACGACGGTCGTCGTCGTTCTCCGCCCCCCAGAAGCCCAACTCACCCTGCATGCGAGCGTGGTCGCGGCAGGGGAGCAGCACGGGGCAACTCATGCAGACGGCACGCGCCAGTGCTTCACGGCGAATGCGGGGTTCCTCACGCTCACCGGCCGGCGCGAAAAAGAGTTCTACGCGGCCCTTGCAAGCGGCTGTGTCTTTCCAGGTTTCGTACATCGTTTACAAGACTGCAACCTTCGTGACCATCATTCAAACAGTTTGATCAGATAGTGGGTATCTTTGCTAAAGATTTGAGCGCTCGGTAATACCCTTAAACCGTCGCAAATTACCCATCCAGATGCGCTTGAGGACGGGCCGGGCCGCAAAAGCCGTTACCACACCACCGAGAAACCACGGAAATCGCAGATCCTCAGTCCACGACAGGCGCGTGCGCCTTGCTTCGACCGCCGCGAGTTCGAATACCCCCGCGCCGACAACGATGCCGGTGTGGGCCACGCCGATGCGGTGGCCGTCGGCCCATTCGGTCACCGTCATCTTGTCGGTGGTCTTCAGGGGGCCGACCTTGGTTACGCATTCGAAGGCCGTGCCGACGCCCGTCCTGCGTTCAGAGGTGAACGTGATCGACTCGGCGTCGGCCATCCAAGCAACGTGCGAAGCGATGTCAGCGAGCTGCGCCCACGCTGCTTCGATCGGCGCGGCGATCGTGACTTCGCCGCGGATGCGCACGCGTTAGGAAGCGGCGGCGGTTTGGTCGTTGGCGCGCAACGCGCCCGCAGCGTCCTCAGGGGCGACGAGGTTGATCGGTACGCCGGTGCCCAACTCGAAGCCGGCCCGCGTGGTGAGTTTGGGCAGCAAGTGGACGTGCCAGTGGAACCCACCCGAGGCCCGATACGGGGCCGCGTGGAACACGACGTTGTAAGCGACAGGACCCACCGTGGCCTCGAGGCTGACAAGGCAGTCACGGATAGCGCGGCCCACGCCGGCGACGTCGAGCGGTGCGGCGCGATGGATGTGCGCGTCGTGCGCCTTCGGGATGACGAGCATTTCGTAAGGCGTGCCGCTCCAGTACGGACACACCACGATGGCGCGTTCGTCTTCGAGCACAACGCGGTGGCCCACGCTTTGTTCGGCATCAGCCACGGTGCAGAGCAGGCAGTTGCCCTCGAAGCGAGCGAACCCGGCCTGTTCGTCGGCAACCTCGCGCGGCACGAACGGCATGCCGAGCAACTGCGCGTGCGGGTGCTCGAGCGACGCTCCGGCTTCGCGGCCCGAGTTCACGATCACTTGGCTGTAGCGGAGGCCGGCGGTGGACGCGTGCTCGGCGACGCGGTCGCGGATGGCCGCCATCACCAGCCCCGCTTGCGCGTCGGACAGGCCCGACCAGGGAATGGTGTGCTCGGGCGAGAGCACGAGCACCTCATGGATGCCACTCGCGGGCGCTTGGGTGAACACGGGGCCCAGCGTCGTGACGGCCATGGGCTCGTCACCGGCGAACGCCGGATACAGGTTGGGGACGACCCGGACGAGCCAGCTGCCGTTGGGGCCGTAGGTCTCCAACGCGGGTGGCGTGGCCTCTTCGTTACCCGGGCAGAACGGGCAACGCGACGGATCGGCCTGGACTTCGAGATTGGGACGAACGAAGGCGTCGGGTCTGGCGGCGCGTTCTGCGGCGATGACCACCCATCGACCCGTCAGCGGGTCGAGTCTTAACTGACTCATCGATCTCCACAGTCGCCCATAGTTGTTACCGAAGATAGTTCCCATCGGCACCGAGACCGCGCTTTAGGAGCGCCCCGATAGCGTTGTTCACCGTGGCTTTGGGAACTGGATCGTCGACTCGGCGCGACCGCGTCGTTCGGACGTACGTCCGACGTGAGTTGTACGCGCACACCGATGGTGCGCGCGAGCAACTCAGGGCGGGAAACATTCCCGCCGGCCGGGTGAGAACGATCGCCGAACTGGCGGGCGTCCCGCCGATCTCGCTGGAAGACGCCGGGGACGGTTCGCGCTACGTCGTGCGGCCGACGCGAGTCGAATTGCGTCGCTCCGGTAGCCCGTACATGCGCGCCCGCACCGTGTGGGCCTCGACCTGGGGCCGGTGGAAGCCCTTTCTTGCTTCGATCGAGCCGCGCTACCGGCCTGTCCACTTTTTCAACGCAGACGGCGTCCCCATCGGGGCCGCGCCCGCGGATCTGGTGCGGCTGGCGGGGATCGGCGCCGACTGGATGCGCCGGCTCGGTGTCTCAAGCAACGACTCGGTCGCACTCGTTGGCGGCGCCGGCGCGGGCATCGAAGCGTGGCAGCTCAGCGGCGGCACCCGCCGCGCCGGAGTACCGCTTGCGGTAATCGACGATCACGCCCGAACGACGCGTCACGGTCCGACGGTTGTCGCCGGCACGCCCGAGGCGATTGTCGCCGCGGTGGCCGGCGGTGTGTGGCCGGAGCTACGTCTGGCGATCGTGTTCGGTCGCACGACGGATCGCGTCGAGCGCGCGCTCGCAAAAGCCGGCGACCAGGTCATGGTGCGCCGCGCGTGGGCTGTGCCCGGTGCTCGGTCGGTTTGGTTCGAGTGCAAAGGCGGTGCTGCGCAGGGTTGGCACACGGTGCCCTCGGCGGAGCACATCGAAGTCGACAGCGACGGTGAGGCGTTGTGGACCGGATTGGGTTGGGCCGGCACGGTGTTTCTACGCCTGCGCACCGACCTCGTGGTCGACGCGATCGATGAGTCCGCGTGTGTGGCGTGCGGCCACAACGGGCCGCGGCTGTTCTTCGGGGACGGGCGGGCGTCGCTCGGACGGTGGCTGCGCGAGGACAGCCGGGTCGCGGACACGCGGCTCACGCGTGATGGCGCCGAGGTGCTGCCGGCGCGCGCGGGCCCCAACGCGCGACTCCTGTCCGACGCGGGCAAGGCGTTCCCCGACCAGCGGGTCACGGTGATGACAAAGAAGGGGTGGTCCGGGTGACCACGCCGGTCTACCTAGACCACGCGGCGACGTCGCCCATGCGGCCCGAGGCGATCAGCGCCATGCTGCCGTTCCTGGGTGACCAATTCGGCAACCCGAGCGGGTCACACGCCATGGCGCACGCGGCGCGCACCGCGATCGAGGACGCGCGTGAGCTGATCGCGCACGAGCTGCGCTGCGACGCGAGCGAGATCGTGTTCACCGGCGGCGGCACCGAAGCGGACAATCTCGCGGTCGCCGGCGCGCCGGCCGGCCGGCGCGTGTGTTCGGCGGTCGAGCACCACGCGGTGCTGCGCGCCGTCGACCACGTCGGTGGCGTGACGGTTCCTGTGGATCGCGGCGGCGTTGTAGACGTGGACGCGCTGGCGAACGAACTGAGGCCCGACGACGCGATCGTCTCGGTGATGCTGGCGAACAACGAGACCGGAGTGCTGCAGCCGCTGCGCGACATCGCCGCGGTCGTGCGTGAGCACGCCCCGCGCGCGGTGCTCCACACCGACGCCGTCGCCGCGTTCAGTTGGCTCGACGTGGGCGAGCTCGCGGCCGACGCCGACATGATCTCGGTGAGCGCGCACAAGTTCGGTGGCGCCAAGGGCGTCGGTGTGCTCGTGGTGCGCGAGGCCGTGAAGCTCGAGCCGGTTCTGCTCGGAGGTGGTCAGGAACGTGAACGGCGTTCGGGCACGCACAACGTGGCGGGCATCGTGGCTATGGCGGCCGCGGCCGCCGCGACCGGGCGCGACCGGTCGGCGACGGCGTTGCGCGTCGGCGCGCTGCGGGACCGGCTGGCCGGCACGATCGCGTCGTCAACGCCAGGCGTGGTGGTCACCGCGGTCACCGCGGCGCGCACGGCCGGCACGCTGCACCTCCAAATCGAAGGCGTCGAGAGCGAGTCGCTGCTGATCGTGCTCGACGATCTCGGCATCTGCGCGTCGGCGGGTTCCGCGTGTGCGAGCGGCGCGCTCGAGCCCAGCCATGTGCTGGCGGCGATGGGCGTCGATAACGAGCGAGCCCGCGGCGCGCTGCGGCTGTCGCTCGGATGGTCCACGACGGACGCGGACATCGACGCCGCGATCGTGGCGGTTCCGAAGGCCATCGAGACGTTGCGGAGCAGATCGTGAAGGTGCTCGCCGCGATGTCGGGCGGTGTGGATAGCTCGGTCACCGCCGCGCTCTTGCTCGATGCCGGCCACGAGGTGGTGGGCGCGACGATGAAGCTGTGGGGTGGCCCGTCCGACCAGGGATGCTGCTCGGTCGCCGACGTCGACGACGCCCGGCGCGTCTGCCAGCAACTCGGTATCGCGCACCACGTGTTCAACTTCAGCGAGGAATTCGACGCGGCGGTCGTGGCTCCGTACATCGAGGCGCACACGCACGGGCGGACGCCGAACCCGTGCATCGAGTGCAACCGGCACCTGAAGTTCGATCGGTTCTTGAAGCGGGCCGACCAACTGGGTTTCGATGCGATCGCCACTGGTCACCACGCCCGGATTACGCACGACGCCGGGAAGTGGAATCTGCGCCGCGGACACGACGCGGCGAAGGACCAGAGCTACGTGTTGCACATGCTCGACCAGCGGTCGTTGCCCAAGACGCTGCTGCCCGTCGGAACGATGACCAAGACCGACGTGCGCCAGATCGCCGATGCGCGCGGCCTGCGCACTGCCACTAAGCCCGACAGTCAGGACACGTGCTTCCTGCCCGCTACCGGAGGCCGGTCGACCTTCCTCGGTGATCGGATCCCGTTGCGACCCGGACGCGTGGTCGACACCGCGGGAAACCCGGTCGGCGTGGTCGACGCGATCGAACTGGTCACGATCGGGCAGCGGCGGGGCCTGGGCGTCGGAGCCACCAACGCCGGCGGCGACGCCCGCTACGCAGTTGCGATCGATACGGACGCCGGAGTCGTAACCGTCGGGACGCTCGACGATCTGTCCACCATCGAGCAGAAGGTCGGCGCCATGGCCTGGACCGACCAACCGGTCGGTGTCGGTGACGACGTCCGCGTGCAGACCAGCGCGCACGGCGCGAGCGAGCCGGCCACGTGGACGGGCGACGGCGTGACGTGGCGCGCCGCTAACCGGCGCATCGCACCCGGCCAGAGCGTCGTGCTCTACACGCTCGACGACGACCGCGTCCTTGGTGGAGGGATCGCGCTGTGACCGCCCCGAAGCTGCCCAGGCGCGAGGCAACCGCGCGCCAGGCGTTGATGGCCATCGCGCTGGTCTTCATCATCGGCGTGGCGATCGGCTTCGTATTGGCCAAGACGCTGTGAAGGTCGAGATCTGGTCCGACGTCGTGTGCCCCTGGTGCTTTGTGGGCAAGCGGAAATTCGAGTTGGCGCTCGCCGAGTTCGAACACGCGGACGAACTAGAGATCGTGTGGCGGTCCTATGAGCTCGATCCCCGCGGCCCCGAGGTGCGCGAGGGCACGTACGCCGAGCGCATTTCGCGCAAATACGGCATCGATGTAGGTCAAGCCCGCGCCGCGATGAGCCGCATCATCAGCGTCGGCGCCGAGGTCGGCATCGACTTCAAGTTCGACACGATGCGGCCTGGCAACACGTTCAACGCGCACCGCCTGATCCACCTCGCTGCGCAACACGGACGGCAAGACGTGATGAAGGATCGGTTGTTGCAGGCGAACTTCTTCGAGGGCAAGGCGATCGGCACGCGTGAAGTGCTCCAACGTCTCGCGGTCGAAGTGGGCCTTGATGCGGTGGAGGTTGCCGAAATGCTCGACGGTGAGGCGTACGCGAATGAGGTGCGCAACGACGAGCGCGTCGCCCAGGCTCTGGGTGTTACCGGCGTGCCGTTCTTTCTGATTGACGAGACGTACGGCGTGCCGGGTGCGCAGGAGCCGTCGGTCTACCTCAACCTGCTCCGCCGCGCGTGGGGCGAGAGGCCGGCCTCGGACTAACCGACAGTGATGCGCCGAGCCGCCGCTTCGGTGAGCACGCGGCCGGGCCGCGTCGGCGTGAACAGCACTCGGGCGGATGCACCCGACTCCGCACCCTTGCGGCCGGCGGTGCGCACCATCGGCACCTTCTCGGTCAGGATCATCTCGAGGGCGAGCCCAAGCGCGCCCTGGGTCAGGTCGAGCGAATCGGTGTCGCTGGGTGCCGCCCGCAGCGTCTCGATCAGCGGCCGCTCGAACAACACGGGGTCGGTGAGGCTGAGCGGGTCGTGGAGCACCACGCCCGCGGGTACGAACACGAGCCACCGCCGCGTCAGGCCAAATCAGCGCGCGCCCGGCGAAGGCCGCGGCCGTGCCTCCGAGCACGAGGGCGAGCGCGCCGGCGAACCATTGCTGCCCGGCGAGCAGCATCGCCGCGGCAGCCGGCGCGCCGAGCACGATGCCACCGGCGAGCCACAACGGTCCGAGCAGCAGTGGGCCGGGGACGCGCAGGGGATAGCGACGCTCGTTCGGATACGCCGGGCCGTTCACGTACCACTCGGCGACTTCGGGACGGGCCGCGACGGCCGCGGCGACGAGGGCGACCACGACCGCAGGCGACGTCGCTACGGCGGCGATCACCACCGCAGCAGCGGCGCCGAGGCGCGCGACGGCCAGGCACACGGGCAACGCGACGACTGTCGCCACCGCAACACCGGCCCATCCGGCCCACAACATCACCGCGCCCACGGTTCGTACTGCGTGGTCCCAACCGTCCATGCGATCGGCCAGGGCCGGGCCAAGTGTGAGCGGCAGCGCGGCCCACGCGACGCGCAGCGCCCACGGCAGCAATTTGTCGGCCCGCACCGCCCGAGGTTGTCACACGGTTCACGTAGTTTTGAAGTTGTGGCGACGGCACCGAAAGACGCATCCGACCGAGCAGCCGAGCTCAGCGCGCTGATCGTCGCGGCCAACCACGCGTACCACGAGCTCGACGCCCCCGAGATTCCCGACGCTGACTACGACCTCATGGTGCGCGAGCTGGCTGAGCTCGAGGCGCAATATCCGGACCTGAAAACCGATGCGTCACCTACGCAAAACGTCGGCTTCGCCGCGTCGACCTTGTTTACGCCGGTGGTGCACAGCGTCCGGATGATGTCGCTCGACAACGCGATGAATCTCGAGGAGCTCGTGGCGTGGGGCAAGCGCCTGGAGCGCTTCGTGAGCGATCCGATTACCTACGTGTGCGAGCCGAAGATCGACGGGCTCGCGATGTCGATTCGGTATGAGGGCGGGAAGTTCGTGCGCGCCGCGACCCGCGGTGACGGGCGTGTGGGTGAGGACGTCACGGCGAACGTGGCCACGCTGGCGTCGGTCCCCAAGACGCTCGCGGGCAAGGACATTCCCGCGGTGCTCGAAGTGCGGGGCGAGGTGTACATGCCGATCACGTCATTCACCGAGTTGAACGCCCGGCAGGAAGCAGCCGGGCTCACGCTGTTCGCCAACCCGCGCAACGCCGCCGCGGGCTCGCTGCGCCAAAAAGATCCGTCGATCACAGCCAGTCGCAAGCTCGACTTCTTCTGTTACCAACTCGGCGAGGTCGACGGCGGGCCTGGCTTCAAGACGCACCAGGAAACGCTCGCCTACCTGCGCGAGCACGGCCTGCCTGTCAACGACGCCATCATCGCGGTCGATTCACTCGACGACGTGCATAAGTACTGCGAGGCGCGGCTCGCAAACCGCCACGCGATGACGTATGAGATCGACGGTGTCGTGGTGAAGGTCGACAGCCTCGCCCAGCGCGACGAGATGGGCTTCACGAGTAAGGCACCGCGGTGGGCCATCGCGTTCAAGTTCCCACCCGAGGAACGCACCACGCTGTTGCGAGACATCCACGTGTCCATCGGCCGCACCGGCCAGGCCACGCCGTTCGCCATCCTCGAGCCCGTGTTCGTCGGAGGTTCGACGGTGTCGCTGGCCACGCTGCACAACCAAGACCAGGTCGCGATCAAAGACGTGCGCCCCGGCGACCACGTGATCGTGCGCAAAGCGGGCGACGTGATCCCCGAGGTCGTCGGGCCGGTGTTGTCGATGCGCCCGAAGGGCTTGAAGAAGTGGGTGTTCCCGAAGGAGTGCACCACGTGCGGCCAACCGCTCGTGCGCCGCGAAGGCGTGAGCGCGACCTTCTGCGTGAACCCTGCGTGTCCCGCACAGCAGTGGGCCGGCATCTGCCACTTCGTGTCGCGCGGCGCGATGGACATCGAGGGTCTCGGCGAGCGCACGGTCTCCCTGTTCCTGCAACAGGGCCTGCTGCAGGACGCGGGCGACGTGTTCTTCCTCGATTACGACAAGGTCGGCACGATCGAAGGCTTCGGCGAGATCTCGGTGCGGAACCTGCGGGCGTCGATCGAAGCGGCGCGCGACCGGCCCCTGGCGAACTTGCTGTTCGGCCTTGGCATCAAACACGTCGGTGGCGCGGGCGCCGCCGCGTTAGCCAAAGGCCTCGGTTCGATGGATGCGATCGCCGCAGCCACCGTCGACCAAATCGCCGAGTTGGATGGCGTCGGCATGGTGATCGCCGAGAGCGTGGTCACGTGGTTTGCCGAGCCCGCCAATCAGTCCCTCATCGAAAAACTGCGCCGAGCGAACGTGAACTTCGACGGTCCCGCCGCGCCCGACGCGCCACAGACGCTGGCCGGCAAGTCGGTCGTAGTTACGGGCACGCTCGAAGGCTTCACGCGCGAGTCCGCCGAAGAGGCCATCTTGGAACGCGGCGGCAAAGCGCCGAGCAGCGTGTCGAAGAAGACGACGGCCGTGGTGGTGGGTGAGGGCCCCGGCGCGGCCAAGTTCAACAAAGCCACGGAACTCGGCGTCCCGATCCTCGACGAGGCCGGCTTCGTCCACCTACTGGAGACCGGCGACCTGCCGTAGGACGCCGCGGCCGCCCGCGCGGATGGCGGGCGAGGTCGGTTGTGCCAGCGTCTGAGCGAATCGGATCGAGCGAATTCGCGCCAACGCTGAAGCGGCGGAAGCATCAGGTTTGCGTTCCCTGATCCGGCGTTCTGAGTGACCTAAGTGTTGTGTGCTTAGTGGCGCATACGAAAGACGCAACACTTAGACGATCTGAGGCGGGCGCGGATCAGTGACCGCTCGAAGCTCCGTGAGCCGGCGTTAGGAGGCACTAGCGAGTGCGCGAGAACGGCACTTATGCGCGCTAGTTGCCCTTCCATGCTTCAGGGTCGCCGATCCGCCGCGCACGTCGGAGAAATGCGGGGAAGCTACGAACGCCGCGGATAATGAGTACGACTCCGAAGATTGCGAAGACGAGAAACAACGCGAGCGCAATGCTGGCCGCGGCCCTGGCATCGAAATAGCTGACGATCGCAATAACTCCAGCGAGCATGAGAGGCGAATGCCAGATGCCACGCCAAGCTCGCCCGGTAGGTTCGCCACGCGCACGCAACATGCGAGCACCCGACCATCGCATCACGCCCAGATAGCCGATGATCCCAAGTCCTAGGAGCACCGGCACCGAGCAAGTCTCCCACCACGCGACTCGTCTGCGAGCTAGATCGGCGCACTTATGCGGCTCTCCTGCTATTTCCGTGGGTGGTTTCGGCCGGGTAGTCGCGGTGGTTCTGCGCCGAGGGCGAGCATGGCGAGCGCGATGACGGGTTCGGGTCCGTGGAAGCCGAACGCGACGCGGGTGAGCAGTCGGATCTTGGTGTTGGTCGATTCGATGAGCGCGTTCGACAGTCCGCAGTCGAGGGTGGCGTCGATCGCGGCGCGGTTCGACGCGATGCGGCGGGCGAGTTCGATGAACGCGGGCAGCCGCGATCGTCGTGCCCAGCCGAGCCACTTGTCGAGCGCGTCTTTGCCTTCGTCGCCTTTGACCGCGAACACGTAACGCAGGGCTTCTTTGAGTAGGTAGGCGCGCCACAACCGGGGGTCGGTTTTGGCGATCCAGTCGAGCTGGTGACGTTGCTTGTCGGTGAGATCCGCGTTGTTCTTCCATAACGCGAACCGGGCGCGGCGGATCTGTTTGGCGTCGCCGCCGCCGGTGACGCGGTAACGGTTGGTGCCGGTGCGGCGCCGACCCGCGGCTTCGTTCCAGGCGCGGCGACGTTCGACATCGAGCGACTCCATCGCCCAATGCACAACATGGAACGCGTCGGCGCAGCGCACCGCGTTCGGGGCGCGTTTGGCCACGACTCGTGCAATCCAGTCCGCCATGTCAGCCGAAACATGGGTCAACTTGGCGCAGCGGTCTTCGCCGAGCGCGTCGAAAAACGAGTTCAGCGTCGCTTGGTCGCGGCCCGGTGCGGCCCACACCAGCCGACCCGAGTCGTGATCAACCACAACGATCAGGTAGCGCTGGCCGCGCTTGTAAGAGATCTCGTCGACACCGATCCGCGTGAGTCCTGCGAGCCGGTCCACGCGAGCCTCGACATCGGCACCGACGCGGGCCACGATCGAACCGACGGTGCGCCATGCGACGCGCAGCAGTTCGCACACCGCGCTCTTCGAGGTGCGCACCACCAACCACGCCGCGGTGTCATCGAAGTCGCGCGTATGGCCGGCGTCGTGACGCACCCACGGAACCGACGCAACTGTCACACCATGTGTTCGACACCGCACTCGCGGCGCGTTCGCCTCGAGGAACACCTTCGTCGTGCCGAGATCAAGCGCCCGCCAGCGTCGTCGGCCTTCGCCGCGGTCATAACCAGCGGACCGTCGACCGCACTGACCGCACCGGCCACGCGCCCTCGCTTCGGGCCGAACCGAGACCACGATCGCCTCCGCGTCGTCGTCGAAGCCGACGTCCTCAACGACCGTGCGCGTCAGTCCACACGCGCGTTCCCATACGCTGCTGTTCCGCACCCCGCTCTGCCTCCCTGAATTCGAACCGTCAGATAGCTCGAACCTAGGAATCAGGCGGGGTGCGCTCGCGGACCGACGCGAACCGGACCCACGGATATGTCAGGAGAGCGACTTATGCGCTAGCTGGGGCGAAGCGTGGTCAACTCCGTTGATGCGGATTGAACGTGAAGACCAGTCCTCTGTCGGGGCGGTGTGGGCAGTGTTCACCCGTGGAGAAGCAGCCGAACTGTTGGCTGCCCTCCAGCATTACTTCGAGGAGGAACCGCCCGATCCGGGCTGGCACTCCCACTTCGGTGAAGGAGAGCTGACCATCGCGGTGGAGATCACGACCTAGCGGGCGCGCGCGATCGGTCCAAAGCGCGGCCTCGCGAGGCACTGGTTGATTGACGGAGCGATCGCCGGCGCTCTCACGGCGTTCTTCTTCCCCTGGTCACTCGTCGGCGTGAGCCTGTGGCTCGGATTCTCCGCGATTGTTGGGTTCGTCGTCGCGACCGCGGTCACTGCGTTCGAGCACAGCCGCCCGCGATAGCCGACGCCGCGCAAGCGGCACTTCTGCGCTAGCGCCGCCGCCTCACTTCGTTGACATGGGCCTCATGCTGCATCGCAGCACGGCGGTCTCGAAAAGGTTGCGCCCCTCCACTCACCACGAACCACGTGACAAGCCCGAGCCAGATAAAGAGACCGAGCAATAGGCCGACACCCGCCCCGACGCTGTCTCGGAAACCCGTCCGATGATCGACCGCGTATCCGGCGAGGGAAAGCACGCCGCATACGCCGACGATGCTCAGGACCATCGGGAGGAAGTATTCGAGTCGGTGCGCCAGAAAGTCGTTGATTCCGACTCGGATCAGTTCCTTCCGGCGGTCACGCACCCAATCACTTAAGCACTCTGCATCGGCACTTCTGCGCCCTCCCTCGTTAGTGGGAACGGCGTGGGCTGAACCTCGGTGAACCACGCTCGGCCCAATCGTTGCGGTACTGCTCAAACGAAGTCGGTGCGGCCGTGCCGGGGTTGTCGTCATTACCGAACTCAAAGCCACAGTTCGGACACACCTCATACGAAGCGGAGCCGAGCAGCTCCTCGTACGGAGGCCTGAGAGTCAGGTCGGCAGGTGGAGGCCAGATCGCATAGGGCTTTACGGCTAACTCATCCGCGCCGCAAACCGGGCAAACGAAGAGACCGGACACCCACGCATAATGCCGGTTCTTTCGCTGCGGTGGAATGAACCAGGCTCCAATGGAGCCGTATCCAGATGGGGGCGGGTCTGCGGGTGCCCGCCCGGGATTAGTGGACTTGCCAGCACCATTTGTAGGAGTCCGAGCCTGCTTCCCGGGTTGAGGTGAGGGCCCAGAACACGACGATCGCGCAGCGTTCGCCGGGCTCGAGTCGGCCCGTCTCGGTGCCCGTACCCGGGGTGAACGCGACCGTGTTCACGCCTTCGCGCCGGTCGAGTTGATCCTCAGGAATCTCGGTACCGTCGACCACCAGTACGCCTGTGTACCCGGCCGCGAGCTCCGCAAAAATGCGATCCTGGCGCAGCGATGGTTCGCCCGGGGCGGGGCTGACGGAGGTGACTCGGCGATCCGGGAATTCGGTCGGCTTGGGGTCGGCGGCGGACGTCACTCCGACGTACATCGCGGCCGCGGCGATCGCGAGCAGGACCGAGACGCCGACGCGGTACGGCGTCACAAGCCGTTGCTTCCCGGCCGGCAGTTCTTGGGTCATCGCGATTTCCACTCTACGGGCGGGAACGCCGAAACCGCGCGTCCGAGCAGGACCATTGTGACCACGGCAAAGACGCCGGTGACTAGCCGCGCGCCGATCGGGCCGTGCGCGGTGGTCGCGGCCACCACGCCGCTGAACTCGAAGAGCCACACGGCGAAATATGCCCCCGGCCGTCGCCGCCACGCGAAATAACAAAACGGGAGCTTGATGGCGAGAAACCCGATCCGCAGTGGGGCGCCCGACCACGCGCCGCGGGCGGTCAGGATCGCCATCTGCACCATTACTTCGATCACGGCGACGCCGAGGGCGAGCTCGAGACGGCGCATCGCGGCGGTGGCGACGTCCCGATTTGTCTCCATGGCACGAGTCTCGCTGTTGGCCCGCGTACCTTTGTGTATGGCTGGTGGACGGATTGCCGACCAAGTTGGCCGCGTCCTAGGAGGTCGCTACCGCCTCGTTGCCCCGATCGGCACCGGGGGGTCCGCGCACGTCTACGTGGCCGACGACACCACGCTGCGCCGCCGCGTTGCTGTCAAAGTGCTCCAGCCTGCGCTCGCGCTGGACCAGGCGTTCCTCAAACGCTTCCGCGCTGAGTCCCAGGCTGCGGCCGCGCTCAACCACCCGAACATCATGCGGGTCTTCGACTGGGGTGAAGATGACGAAGGCCCGTTCCTCGTCATGGAATTCCTCGAAGGCGGCAGCCTGCGCGACCTGCTCGATTCCGGCCGTCGACTGACCGTCGCGCAGGCCGTGCTCGTCGGCCTAGAAGCGGCCCGCGCCCTGGACTACGCGCACCGGCGCGGCCTGGTGCATCGCGACATCAAGCCCGCCAACATCTGTTTCGACGACGAGGGGCGGGCGGCGATCGCCGACTTCGGCCTCGCCCGTGCATTGGCCGAAGCAGCCTGGACCGAACCCGACGGCGTGCTGCTCGGCACGGCGCGTTACGCGGCGCCCGAAGCCGCGCAGGGCCGCAACGTCGACGGCAAGGCCGACGTCTACGCGCTCGGCTGGGTGCTGCTCGAGGCCGTCACGGGCAACGCGCCGCCGGTTGCCGACACCACCGTCGCGACGCTGATGGCCCGCGCCAGCCAACCGATCGTGGCGCCCTTCGGCGTCGGCGCGCTCGGCCCCATCATCGACGCCGCCGGCGTGGTCGACCCCGACGACCGTCCTGACGCCGCCGCCCTCGCGGTGATGCTCGACGCCGCCGCCCGTCAACTCGACTCGCCGGCGCCGATCCCGATCACACCGGTGTTGAACCTCGACGCCCGCACGCCGTCCGCCGCGGACCCGACCGAAATGGGTCTCACCGCCGCGGTGCCGACAGTGGGCGCGCCCGCGGCGACCACTGCGGTGCCTGTCGTCGGGCGCAAGTCGCGTCGGCGCATCGGGTGGGTGATCGGCGCGCTGGCACTGGTCGCGGCGATCGTGATGGCCGCGCTCTACGTGCCGATCCTGCTGAAGCCCAAACACGATGTTCCGTCGCTGAAGGGCGACACGCTGGCGCAGGCCGGAGTGGAATTGCAGCCGCTTAAGTTCAAGCTCGCCTCGAAAGAGGCGTACTCCGAAACGGTCGAACAAGGCCAGGTCATCTCGCAGAGCCCCGCGGCCGGCAAGTCGTTACGCGAGGACGAGACCGTGACGGTGACGCTTTCGAAGGGGCCGCCGCCGGTGCCCGTCCCCGAGTTGAAGGACCTCACTGAGGAGGCCGCGACCGAGCAACTCACGGGCGCCAATCTCCGGGTGGGCGGCATCGAGCGGCGATTCAGCGAGGACATCGCCGAGGGCGTCGTGATCGACTGGAACCCGAAGGGTGAGGCGCCGAAGGGTTCGCAGATCGCGCTCGCCGTGTCGGACGGCCCCGAGCCCCGCACCATTTCGGACTGGCGCGGCAAGACGTTCGAAGAAGCCAAGGCCGCGTTCGAGAAGGCGGGGCTGAAAGCGAAGCGGGTGGACGGTTACTCCGACACCTACGCCGTGGGCCAGATCGTCAGCACGTCACCCGCGGCAGGTCAGAAGGCGGAGAAGGGATCGACGGTCACCGTCACGGTGTCGGTCGGAAGCGAGACGGTCGCCGTGCCCGACCTCACCGGCCAGACCGTCGAGCAGGCGACCGCGACGCTGCACTCCCAAGGCCTCGTGGTCGGTGGTGTCTTCGGGCCGGGCGGAAAGAACCGCAAGGTGTTCTTCACATCGCCAGGGCAGGGCCAAAAGGTCAAGCGCGGCGCCGCTGTCAACCTTTACGTGCAGTAGTCGGGCAGTAGTCGGGCGATCCATACCGGCAAGTAGGGTGACCTCCCTCAGCAACCGATTTGGGAGGGTTTCACATGGGCGCACTTGAAGGGCGCGTTGCAATCATCACTGGCGCCGGCGGCGGCATTGGCCGCGAACATGCGCTGCTGTTCGCCAGCGAGGGCGCCAAGCTCGTCATCAACGACCTCGGTGGCGCCATCGACGGATCGGGTGACGACCGGGGCGTGGCCCAAAAGGTCGTCGACGAAATCAAGGACATGGGCGGCGAAGCCGTCGCCAACACCGACAACATTGCGGACTGGGAGGGCGGTCAGCGCCTCGTCAACACCGCGATCGAGGCGTTCGGTGACCTGCACGTCCTCATCAACAACGCGGGCATTTTCCGCGACCGCGTCCTCGTGAACATGACCGAAGACGAGTGGGACGCCGTGATCCACGTCCACCTGAAGGGACACTTCGTGCCCACGCGTTGGGCCGCCAACTACTGGCGTGAGCAGACCAAGGCCGGCAAGACCGTGAACGCGGCGATCGTGAACACGTCGTCGACCTCGGGCCTGCTCGGCAACCCCGGCCAGACCAACTACGGCGCGGCCAAGGCCGGCATCGCCTCGTTCTCGAACATCTGCGCCCAGGAACTCGCCCGCTACGGCGTGCGGTCGAACGCGATCGCTCCCGCCGCCCGCACCCGCATGACCGAGGCCACGCCGGGTCTCGGCGACATCGTGAAGGCGCCCGACGACGCAGCCAAGTTCGACGTCTGGGATCCGGCGAACATCAGCCCGTTGGTGGCGTACCTGTCGACCGCGGAATGCCCGCTCACCGGCAAGGTTTTCTTCGTCCAGGGCGCCAAAGTGAGCCACATGACGGGCTGGACGATGGCCGAAACCTTCGACAACGACAACGACCGCTGGACGATCGAAGGCCTGGCCAGCGAGCTGAAATCCCTCGGATAAGGGACTTCAAAAAAGTTTGGGAAATCTCGCGAGAAAACGCACGGGTCTCCCGTTGGTGTGATGACAGAGCCCGAGAGGGTGACGTGTCGAGGCAGTGTTCCCCAGCCATTGCCGGTGCCGTCGCCCTCTCGGGCTTTGTCGCGTCTGGGCTTTGTCGCGTCATTACTGCGCCGGTAGGTTCAAAGGACTGTGTTGACGAGGGCTGAACGACTCAAATCCAGCCCCCGCTACAAGTGGCTTGTCCTGTGGACGGTCATGGGGGGACTGTTCTCCGTGAACGTCACATTCACGATTTTGGCGGTCGCACTCCCGCGAATCGCCCACGACTTTCACACCTCACGCAACACGATGACGTGGGTCATCACCGGTCCGTTGCTCGCCTTCGGCGTCGCCGCTCCGTCGCTCGGCAAGGCCGCCGACCAGTACGGCGCCAAGCGGATCTACCAACTCGGCCTGATCTTGTCCTTCTTCGCCGCCGGGCTGTCCGCTTTGGCGTGGGGTGCGCTGCCGCTGATCGTTATCCGCACGATCGGTTCACTCGAAGGCGCCGCCACCGGCGCGGCCTCGATGGCGATCGTGATGCGCACCTTCGACCGCGACGAGCGGGTCAAAGCCATGGGCTGGTGGTCGCTCGTCGGCGCCGGCGGACCGGTGATCGGTGTCGTGCTTGGCGGGTTCCTGCTCGAGTCGTTCGGTTGGCGCGTGATTTTCGCGTGCCAGATGCCGCTGATTGCCGCGGCGTTCATTCTCGGTTCGGTCGTGTTGAGTGAGACCGAAACGTTGCCGCCGCAGAAATTCGACGTCGCCGGCGCGGCCACGCTCTCGGGGGGCATCACCGCACTCTTGTTCGCGATCAACCGCGGGCCCGAGCTCGGCTGGAGCAGCCCCGTGGTGATCGGTGCGTTCGCGCTCAGCCCCGTGTTGCTGTGGCTCTTCGTGCGCGTGGAGCGACGCTCGGACGCACCCCTGCTGTCGCTCGACTACTTGAAGAAGCGCGCGTTCGCATTCCCGGTCGCCAGTCAGTCGCTCGCCAACTTCGCGTACATGGGCGGGTTCATCCTCACGCCGTCGTTGCTTCAGACCGTTTACCACTACACCGACGAGAAGATCGGCCTCCTCGTGATCGCGCGGCCGCTGTCGTTCTCGATCCTCTCGCCCGTCGCCGGATACCTCGCGGTGAAGATCGGTCAGCGCACCTCTGCGGTGGTCGGCACTGCGTTCGTAGTTGTTTCGATGGGCGTGTTCGCGTCGCTGGGCGGCAGCTCGCCGAACCTGCTGATCATCCTGGCGTTGATGCTGTCGGGCATCGGCCTCGGCATCTCGTCACCATCGGTCGCGGCCGGCGTGGCCAACGCGGTCGAGGACCACGACCTCGGCGTGGCCAGCGCCGCGCAACAACTCATGAACAACGTCGGCATTGTCAGCGGCATCCAATTGATGACCACGATCCAAACCTCGATCAGCCACGGCACCGAAGGCCCCGGCGCCCTGCCCGGCTTCCGCGCCGCCTACCTAGTGGGCGGCGCAGTATGCGTAGTCGGCGTGTTGCTCGCGACGGGCGTAAAAAACGAACACGCCCGCCCCGAGCTCCACCCCGAATTGTTCGAGTCCTTTTAGCCCCCAAACGAGTGGGGCTGCGCTACTCAGTTATGTCGGCGATCTTCGCGGCCAACTCGGCGGCGGAGGGGTCGGCAGGGCCGCTGGACATCGCCATGAGCTTGGTCATGTCGCCCGCGACCTTGATCTTGCCGCTCATGAAGGCCTGCATGCCGGCCTGCGGGTTGCCGTCGACGAAGATCGCCTTGGCCGTCGCGTAGTCGAGGGTGACGGTGACATCCGCGCCTTCGATGTGACCGGTATCCATTTCCATTTCGCCCGAACTGGTGTCCATGTGCGCCTCGATGGTGCCGTCACCGAACGGGACGTCGGTGATGATCTGATTCATCTTCACGACGTGGGCGGCAGGCGCGCCCTTGCCCTTGTACTCCTCGCGGATCGCCTTCGCGGCGTCCATCCACTCATCGGACAGGAAGGGATACTTAGCCACAGATGCTCCTTGAGATCGGTTGGTTAGTGCGTGCCGAACGCTAGTCGTGCATCCTCACTACAGTCCCGCCGGTGGCTCACGTAAGCAGCGACGCGATACCCGACTACCACGTCGACAAGAAGTACCTGCGGCTCCTGCTCGTGCTGCTTGTGTCGGCGGCGTTCTTCGAGGGCTACGACAGCTCGATCCTGGCGCTATTGCTGCCCGACATCCAGAGCACGTTCCGCGTAAGCGAAGCGGTGCTGGGTGTGACTCGCATCCCGATCGAACTCGGCCTGTTCGTCGCGTTCTTCGTAACGCGTCTGTCGGACCGACTGGGTCGCCGTCCATTGCTCCTCTGGTCGGTCGTCGGCTACACGGTGTTCACCGCGGCGACGGCGTTCTCGTGGGACATCTGGAGCTTCGCCTTCTTCCAGTTCGGCTCACGCGTGTTCCTCGGCGCCGAATACGCCGTCGGCGTGACGATGATCGTCGAAGAGTTCCCGGCCGGTAAGCGCGGTCGAGCGCTCGGCACGCTGTTGACGTTCGCCGCGCTCGGGACCATTGCCGTCGGCATGCTCATCTTCGCCGGGCTGGCCGAGTCGGGCCTGGGGTGGCGGGCGTTCTATCTCGTCGGCCTCGTCCCCCTGCTCCTACTGATCCCGTTCCGGCGCCGGCTCCGCGAGACGCAGCGCTTTACAGACATGCGCGCCGAACGCGCCCGCGGCGAGACACAGGAAGAAGTGCCGTTCCTCGAGCCGTGGAAGCCGCAGTACCGCCGCAACCTCGTGCTCGTGGGCATCGTGCACATGCTGCGATCGATCCCGATTTTCGGTTCGACCGCGTGGTGGGCGTTCTACGCCGAGCGCGAACGCGGCTTCACCGCAGTCGAGGTGTCGATTTACATCATTGCCTCGTACGGCCTGGGCTGCATGGGCTACTACGTGTGCGGCCGACTAATGGAACGCATTGGTCGGCGGCCAACGGCGTTGCTCTACTTCTCGGGCGGCATCGTCTTCTCGGTCGTGCTTTTCCAAACCGCGAGCAAACCCGTTGCCTTCGTCGCCTTGATGCTCGCCGTGTTCTTCGGCCTTGGCATGGGCCCCGTGATGAGCAGCTTCGCGACCGAACTGTTTCCCACTCACATCCGCGGGCAGGCCGCCGCGTGGATCCGCAACTGGTTCGAGATCGCTGGCTATGTGTTTGGCCCCGCCCTGGTCGGCATCCTCGGCGACCATGCGACGGGCGCGATCGGCAACATCGGCGACACGGTGACGCTGCTCATGATCTTGCAGCTACCGGCGCTCTACCTGATCTGGAAGTTCATGCCTGAGACCAAAGGCCTCGAACTCGAAGAGATTCTCCCCGACGATCAGCTGTCCTTGGGACTGTCATGAACAACAGAACGTTCGTCAGTGGGCTGGTCGTCTGCGTCGCGGTGATGTTTGCGATCGGTGGCGCGTTGTTCCTGTTGAACCACGGCCACAGCCGACCAGAAGGCGTAGCCGAGGACTGGCTGACTGCGATCGGCGACACAACGCGCAAGGGAGTCGAGGCCGACGCCACGAGCCGCGCTGACAAGATCGGCGCGCCCGAGCTGGCGATCCATGTGCTTGAACCCCATCCCGAGGCGATCGACCGCAAGGCGGGCTTCGACGACCTCGAGGTCGGCAAGGCCGTCCGCGTCGCGGAGGCGTCGGCCGACAAGGTGCGTGTGGCCTTCCGCGTTCATGCCCGTCGTCCAGCCGACGAAAAGGTCGAGATCAACGGTGTGCTGACGCTCGATCGAGCGGACGACAAATGGATGGTCACGGCGCTCGACGTCATCGACCCCGTTGTCGCAGGCGTGCCCGCCCTGCCATCCGAAGGCGGACCGCCGCCGTCCTCCGCGCCATTCACGCTCTGGATAGGCGCGCTTGTGGGCGCGGCGCTCGTTGGACTCCTCACGACCGCGCTGGTCAAGATTTCTGGGCGCGACGTCGGCGTCGTGCCCGCGTAACCTTTACCCGTGCCTGCAGCGAACCGCACGGAACGCATCGAGTTCCGTGAACGCAATCCGAAGTGGAAGATCGCGCCGTTGCGGATCGACATGTCGATCTGCATCAACTGTGACGCCTGCCTCCGGCACTGCCCGCCCCAATTCGGCGCCATCTTCAATCACGGCATCGACGTGATCATCATTCCCGAGTTGTGCTCAGGCTGCGACAAGTGCCTCGAACCGTGTCCCGTGAACTGCATCCACCCCGACCCCGAGTGGCAGCCCGCCCCCGAGGACTGGTGGGAGGAACCGCTTTCGAACGACTACTACAAGCGTTAGGCGCCGCTCCCTCTACGATTGCCAGCCCTATGGCGAAGCGATTGACCCGTGAAGAGGTGGCGCACGTTGCGCTGCTGGCGCGTCTGGAAGTGACCGAGGACGAGCTCGACATGTTCACCGGCCAGCTCGCAGACATTCTTGAGCACGCCAACGACGTCGAGGCGCTCGACGTGTCCGGCGTCGAGGCGATGGCCCACCCGCTTCACCTTCGCAACGTTTTCCGCGCCGACGAGATCGTCCCCACGCTCGACCGCGACGAAGTTCTCGGGCAGGCTCCCGCCGCCGAGGACGGGCGTTTTCGCGTCCCCCGCATCCTCGGAGAGGCGCCATGAGCCCGGTGCCTTCCACCGCGGTCGAGATCGCCGCGGCCGTACGCGCCGGCGAGGTCTCCGCGGCGGAAGTAGTCGAGTCGCACCTCGCGGCGATCGCTGCGCGCGAAGGCGAACTGCATGCCTGCAACGTCGTGCTCGCCGATGAAGCTCGGGCGGGCGCGGCGCGCGTCGACGCGGCCCGCGCCGCCGGCGACCAACTCGGTCCGCTCGCCGGTGTGCCGGTGGCCTTGAAAGACAACATGTGCACGCGCGGCATCCCGACCACGTGCAGCTCGAAGATCCTCGAAGGCTGGTGCCCGCCGTACGACGCCACCGTGGTCACGAAGCTGCAAGACGCCGATGCGATCGTGATCGCGAAGACCAACCTCGACGAGTTCGCGATGGGCTCGTCCACCGAGAACAGCGCGTTCGGCCCCACGAAGAACCCGCACGACATCACCAAGGTGCCGGGCGGATCGAGTGGCGGTAGCGCCGTCGCCGTTGCGGCCGGGTTCGCCCCGATCTCGCTCGGCTCCGACACGGGCGGATCGATTCGCCAGCCCGCGGCGTTGTGCGGCGTGGTGGGGCTGAAGCCGACCTACGGCGCGGTGTCGCGCTACGGGCTCATCGCGTTCGCATCGAGCCTCGATCAGATAGGACCGTTCGCCGCGAACGTCGCCGACGCCGCGGCCACCTACAACGTGATCGCGGGGCACGACCCGCGTGACTCGACGTCCTACGCCGAGCCGATGGCCCCGATCGGAGCGGCCGAGTTGTCGGGCGACGTGAGCGGCTTGCGCGTCGGCATCATCAGCGAGTTGTTGTCGGCCGAGGGCATTGCCGACGACGTGAAGCGTCGGTTGACCGAAGCGGCGGATGCTCTGAGCGCGGCGGGCGCCAAGGTCGAAGAGACCTCGGTGCCGGCGTGCATCTACGGGCTGTCGGCGTATTACTTGATCGCGCCGGCCGAGGCGTCGTCGAATCTCGCCCGCTACGACGGCGTTCGCTACGGCCACCGCGTCGATGCCGACAACATCACCGAGATGTACACGAAGACGCGTTCCGCCGGCTTCGGGGCGGAAGTGAAGCGGCGCATCATGCTGGGCACGTATGCGCTGTCCGCCGGCTACTTCGACGCCTATTACGGCAAGGCGTTGAAAGTGCGCTCGCTCATCGCCCGCGACTTTGCGACTGCGTACGAGAAGTTCGACGTGTTGCTTTCGCCGACCGCGCCGACAACCGCGTTCGGCTTCGGAGCGAAGACCGATAACCCGCTGGCCATGTACCTGTCCGACGTGTGCACGATCCCGTCGAACCTGTGCGGCGATCCGGCGATCAGCGTGCCCTTCGGCACCGGCGACGACGGCCTGCCGGTGGGCGTGCAGGTGTTGGCGCCGGCCCTGGGCGAATCCGTGTTGTTCCGCGCCGCCGCCGCATTAGAAGGAAGCGCTCCGTGAGTATCCCGGACGGCTGGGTGATGGTGATCGGGCTCGAGGTGCACTGCGAGCTCAAGACGGCGACGAAGTTGTTCTGTGGTTGCCCGAACATGTTCGGCGACGAACCCAATACGAACATTTGCCCGACGTGCCTCGGCTTGCCCGGGTCGCTACCCGTGCTCAACGAGAACGCCGTGGAGCTGGCGATGCGCATTGGCGCCGCGCTCAACTGCGACATCCTGCCGTCGACCTTCCACCGGAAGAACTACTTCTATCCGGACATGCCGAAGGACTATCAGGTCAGCCAGTACGACGAACCGATCAACGTCGGCGGACACCTCGACCTGCCCGACGGGTTCCGCGTCGGCGTCACGCGCGCCCACATCGAAGAAGACACGGGTAAGAGCACCCACGTCGGCGGCGACGGGCGGATCCATGGGGCCACCCACTCACTCGTGGATTACAACCGGTCCGGCGTGCCGCTCGTCGAGATCGTGAGCGAGCCGGACATGCGCACCGCCGATCAAGCCCGTGCGTATGTGAGCGAACTGCGGGCGATTCTCGTGGCTACCGGCGCGTCGGACGGCCGCATGGAAGAGGGGTCGATGCGCGTCGACGCGAACATCTCGGTGCGCCGCTCCGAGAACGACGAGTTCGGCACGCGCTGCGAGATCAAGAACGTCAACAGCATTCGCAGCCTCGGGCGCGCGATCGAATACGAGGCGGCGCGCCAAGTCACGCTGATCGAAGCCGGTGAACGCGTCATCCAGGAGACGCGGCACTGGAACGAGGATCAGGGTCGCACTATCACCGGGCGCGTCAAGGAAGATGCCGACGACTACCGCTATTTCCTCGAACCGGACTTGGTGCCGCTCGATCCGTCCTCAGAATGGGTCGAGTCGGTGCGTTCCGGCTTGGCGGTATTGCCCGCGTCGCGCCGCGAGGCTGTGGCGGCCGCCACCGGCGCCGAAACGTCGGCCATGGCTGTGGCGACCGTGGTCGACCTGGACCTGGACCGTCTGGTGCTGGGTGCCGTCGAAGCGGGTGCGGACGGTCGCATCGCGTTGGCCCGGGCCTCGAACGAGGTCGCCGCGAACGCCGAGGGCGGCCGCGGCCTTGATGTCGGTGCGTTCACGACGGTTATCAAGATGGAGTCCGCGGGCGAGATCACCGCGACGCAGGCCAAGACCGTGCTCGGTGAGTTGCTCGCCGAAGGCGGAGGCGACCCGAAAGCGATCGCGGCCAAGCACGGGTTCGAGGCGATGGACACGAGCGCGCTCGACTCCATCGTCGACGAGATCATCGCGGCCAACCCGAGCGAGTGGCAGAGGTATCAGGACGGTGACGCCAAGGTCACCGGATTCTTTGTGGGCCAAGTGATGAAGGCGACCGGCGGCAAGGCGGACGGAAAGGCTGTCACCGCCGCACTGGTCGCCCGCGCCAAGGCGTAGCCACCGCTCACCACATCCGATGCGCATCCTTTATGTGCTCGGGCTGAACCGCTCGGGGTCGACGATCTACGAGCGGGCTCTCGCCTCGGCCGACGGCGTGTTCGCGATGGGCGAGCTGCACAATCTGTTCCTGTCGCCGGGCCTGTCGCGCTCGTGCGGTTGCGGGCTCGTGGTGCGTCAGTGTCCGGTGTGGCGCGAGGTCATTGCGCGGGTCGAACACGACACGCGCGGGTCGATCGACGCCTTTTTCCTGACGCGCCGCCCAGCTGCACGAACAGACCGGGCGCACTCGTCATATCGCCAAGATTGTCCGCGGCGCGCCAGCCGCACGCGAGCTGGCGGGCCTCCTGTATGCGGTCTACGCGGCCACCGCGGCGGTAACTGGCGCGTCGGTGGTGACCGACAGTTCGAAGGGCGCGGCCGGCGCGCTCTTGCTGCGACTGATGCCGGTGGACTTCACCGTGATCGACCTGCAGCGCGACGCGGCGGCGACGATCCAGTCGAACGGCGTGGCCCGCTCGTGGGACGGCGTCGACTCTGCGACCGCGCCACCGTCGATCAGCGGTGCGCGTTTGGCGGGCACGCAGGCGTCGATCAGCTTCGCCACGCGCGTCCTGCACCCGCACGTGCAACGAGTGGCGTTCGAGGAGTTTCTGTCCGAACGCGACGGCGAAGCGCTGACGCGCACGCATCAATGCGAAGGCAACCCGTCGCGCTTCGGTGAGCTCACGATCAGCGCGACTGAGGCCACGCCCCGTGGCCACGCGAGTGTGACCGCGCGCGCGGAAGCCGCTGCCATCGCGGCGCTGCGTCTACTTGGCCGCTAGCCGGCAGAACTCGTCGATCCGGGCCCGCACGACGTCGAGGCTCGCGGTCCAAAAGGCTTCGCTGGTGACGTCGATCTCGAACCGCGCCGCGAGCGCAGCCGCGCTGCCCAGCCCGGTCGCAGACAGCAGGTCGTCGTAGCCCGCGCGGAACTTGTCCGGGTCTTCGCGGTACGCCGCGTACAGGCCGATGCCGAAGAGCAGGCCGAACGTGTACGGCCAGTTGTAAAACGCACTCCCGTAGTAGTGCGGCTTGGCCGCCCACATGTATGGATGGTTCACTGCGAGTGCGTCGCCATACGTCTGCGCTTGTGCATCTGCCATCACGTCACATAGTTCGGCCACCGACAGCGAACGGTCCTGGCGGCGCTCCGACATCGCCTGCTCGAACAGGAACCGCGAGTGAATGTCGACCACCACCTGGCAGCTGCCCTGCAGGTCGACCTCGAGAATGTTGAGCCGGGCCTTGTCGTCCGCACTGGCCAGGCCGTGCTCGACCATCACGGTCTCACAGAAGATGCTCGCGGTTTCGGCCAGCGCCATCGGCGTCATGCGTTGGTACGGCGTGCGGTTCGCGAGTTGGGTGTTGTGATAGGCGTGGCCGAGTTCGTGGGCGAGTGTCTGCACGCTGTCGAAGCTGCCGTCGAAGTTGAGCAGCACGAGGCTGCGGTCACCGTCGACGCTCATGCAGAACGCGCCGCCACCTTTGCCTTCACGGATCTCGGCGTCGATCCACTTGTCCTCGAGCGCGCGCGTGGCCAGCCCGGCCAGCGCGGGGGAGAAGCCGGCGAACGCGTCCGTTACCGAACTCGTGGCCCCGTCCCAATCGATGGAACCATCCGCACCCGTCGCGACCGGCGCGAACAGGTCGTAAAACGCGAGGTGCTCGCCGACGCCGAGGAGTTCGGCCTTGGCGTCCATGTAACGACGGAAGTCCGCGAAGCTCGCCACCACTGCACGCTGCATGGCGTCGAGCGTCTCGGGCTCGACATTGTTAAACGCCAACGCCGGTTCGAGCGCGCTGGCGTACCCGCGGCGCGCGTTCAGTGCGGCGGCCTCGCCCTTGATCGAGTTGAGCGCGGCGGCAATCGGCACGGACCAGGTCTTCCAACCTTCGATCTCGGCTTCGAACGCGTTCTTGCGCGTGGTGCGGTCTTCGTCCTTGGCGAGAGCCCGTACCTGGGCCATCGGGAGTTCTTTCACGCCGATGTCGGGCAGGTCGACAGGGACGGTGATGCGCGCCGTGATGTCGCTGTACATGCGGTACCAAGCAGAGGCGCCGGTCAACGACATGTCGCTGGCCAACGCCTCTTCGGGCTCGCTCATCTGATGCGACGCCCGCAGCGCGGCGCGCTCGAGTGGGAAGGCGTGATCGGAGGCGACGGTCGACGCGTTCACCAACTGCTCGGTGTCGAAGCGCGCCACAAAGGCGTCGAGGCGGGTGCGTAGCTTGCCGAGGCGCGCCATGTCCTTCTGCATGCCCGACAGTTCCGCCTGGGCGGCGTCGTCGCGGGCGTCGGTCGTGACGAACGACGAGATGTACGCGTTCACGCGCCGCAAGTCGTTGAGGATCTCGTTCGTGCCGCTCAGCGACTCTTCGAACGCCTTGACGGTCGCGTCCGACACCTCGAGGGCGTCGCCGCCCCGCACGCCATGCTCGTCGAACATCGCCTCGAGCCGCACGACGCCAGCACCGAAGGCTTCACGCGCCGCGGCGTATTCGCGCGACGCCAGGTTCGGGTACAGATCGGAGAGATCCCAGTGCGGCAAGGCGGTGGTCATCGCCGCAGGTTATTTGGTTACTGCAGGTGTGTTCGAAGCTTGCCGAGCGCCGAGTTCTCCACCTCGCGCAGGTCGTCACGGCGCAGGTGCATGTCGATTTCAAGCTCGAGCAAGCGAACCGGACTCCTGCCGTCGAGGCCGAAGCGCTTGACGATCACCTCGCGTTCGAGGTCGGTGAGGTCGTCGAACAGGTGTCGGTCGGTGTGCAGGGCGAGGATGTCCTCGTCGATCCCGGCGGCTATGTCGGCGGCGTCAAACGTGGGTTCGTCGGCTGACCACGCGAAGCTCATGTAGTTAGTTGTACGCCCCAATTCGGCGAAGACAACTCTTGACTTCACGAGGCTCCCGTGTAGGTCCCCAACCGGTGCCGCAATACGCTGAACCCACACGAGCGAGGGAGTTTTCGCGATGAAGTTCCGCACGATTGGCAGCACCGGTATCCACGTCTCGACCTATTGCCTCGGGGCGATGATGTTCGGTGCGTGGGGCAACCGCGACCACGACGAGTGCCTCCGGATGATCGACACTGCGCTCGAAGGCGGCATCAACTTCATCGACACGGCCGACGCTTACGCGGGTGGCGAATCCGAGGAAATCGTCGGCAAGGCGCTGAAGGGTCGCCGCGATGACGTCGTGCTCGCGACGAAGTTCTACATGCCGATGGGTGACGACCCGAATATGCAAGGTGGATCGCGGCGCTGGATCGTCAAGGAGGTCGAGAACAGCCTGCGGCGCCTCGACACGGACTACATCGACCTCTATCAAATCCACCGGCCCGTCCCCGGTACCGACATCGACGAAACCCTCGGTGCGCTGAGCGACCTCATCCACAGCGGCAAGGTGCGCGCGATCGGATCGTCCACGTTTCCGGCCGAACTCATCGTCGAGGCGCAATGGACGGCCGAGAAGCGTCACCGTGAACGCTTCACGTGCGAGCAGCCGCCCTATTCGCTGTTCGCCCGCGGCATCGAGACGTCCGTGCTCCCGACGTGTGACCGCTACAACATGGGCGTCATCGCGTGGAGCCCCCTGGCCGGTGGTTGGTTGACCGGCAAGTACCGCAAGGGCGACTCGACACCCGACTCGCAACGCGCCCGGCTGCGTCCCGATCGGTTCGACTTCAACCTGCCCGAGAACCAGCGCAAGCTTGACCTGGTCGAGGAGTTGGCCAAGGTGGCGGCGGACGCCGGCGTCTCGATGACCCACATGTCGATGGCGTTCGTGGTGGCGCACCCGAACGTGACGTCGGCGATCATCGGCCCCCGCACGATGGAGCAGTTGACCGACGTGCTGGCCGGAGCGGCCGTGGAGTTGACCGACGACACGCTCGACGCGCTCGACCAGATCGTCGAGCCGGGCGTCACGATCAATGTCGCCGACGCCGGATGGTCACCCCCGTCGATCACCCAGTCGTTCCGGCGTCGCCGGCCGTTCGGCCGCCGCGCCGCCGGGTAAATCTCAACCGGGCGAGGCGAAAGTCAACGAAGGCGTCTTCGTAACTAGTCCGCATTGCACCCAAAAACCCTCCCGACGGGCGATGGTGTTCAAGCCCCTCGAAGCCGATGATTTGGACATCGAAGACATTTCCTTGACCGGGGGGACGAACCCAATGCTTGAACTACAACGCTCCACTGCCCGTCGCATGATCGGAACTCATGTGCAGGTTGCCTGCCTCGACGGCCAGCTCGTCGATGGCCACCTCGACTGGTGCAGCGACTGCGAAATCGCCGTCGCCGACCAGGCGAATCACTTCGTAATTTCGCTCACGAACGTCGTCGGCATGGTCCGCCGGAGCGCCTAGCCACCCTTCGCCCGACATTGGCCCCTGCCCCCGGGGCCGCCAGGCGCACGAAAACGGGCGGGTCCACAGTGTCGTGGAGCCGCCCGTTTTTCGCGTAAGGGAACCGCGGGACGGCCGCCGTGGGGCGAGCGCAGCGAGGGGCCCCACGTTGCGGAGGAGGGTGGGCCTGCGGGGGCCCGCCCGGGTATCAAGCCACTTCGGTGGTTTTGAGCCAGCGGCCGGTGAGGGCTACGGCGCCGGCGGCTACGACGATCGGGACGATGACCGAGGCAGCCGTGCCGGCATGGTTTTTTGGCAACTCCGTATCGCTCATGTGATTGAGCAGCGATGTGGAGTACACGCTGATCGAGAGCTTGGCCGCGAAGCTGACGCTGCGAGCCAGAAAGCCCTCCCAGATCAGGATGTAGGCGATGCCCCACACGAGGGCGCGCCGAACTTTGAATCCGAGGGCCAGAAACAGCCCGGCGTAGCCCAGCGTCGCCACCGCGCTCGCCGCAGCTGCTGCGGCTATCGCCTTGCCGTCGCCCGAGCCGACAAATGCGGCGAGGGTGACCGGAATGACTACGAGCGGCAGCGCCGTACCGACACTGGCGAGCGCGGCGCCTACCGCGATCTGCCACCGAGCGACAGGACGCAGCCACAGGTACACGAGGGTGCGGTCGTCGACCATGTCGCCGAGCGCGGCAGACGCCAGCACGAGCCCGACGACCGGCGCGATTACGCCAAGCCCGTACTTGTCGATCGTGCTGATCGTGTCGATGTAGCGCCCGGCGCCGCTCGAGGCCGAGATGATGAAGCTGAACACGATGATGATGGCGCCCATCCCCAACAAGAAGATGAGCCGTCCGCGTGTCAGTTGCGTGCGCGCGATGAGTTTCGCGACGCGCGAAATCACTTCGCACCCACCAGGTAGCGGAAGACGCTCTCGAGGTCGTCGTCGAGCGGAACTACCTCGATCAGCCGGGCCTTGGTCTTCTTCGCGACTGCCGCGACGGACAGGCGGAACGCGCTGACGTCGTTTGTGTCGACCACGATGGTGTTGCGGGCCAGGGTGATGCCGATCACTCCGGCGTCGGCCACTAGGCCGGCCGCGAGCTCGCGCGGTTTGTCAGTGACGACGCGCAGCTTGTGCGGACGGTCGTCGATCAGCTCACGAATGGCGTGGAAGTCGCCCTCGGCCAGCAGTCGACCCTTGCCCATCACCAACACACGCGACGCGAGCCGCTCGACCTCGTCGAGCACATGGCTCGAGACGACCACGGTGCGTCCTTCTTGGCCGAGATCGGTGAACAGCTCGATCATCGAACGACGCTGACGGGGGTCGAGGCCCTCAAGCGGTTCGTCCAGTACCAGGATCTGCGGGTCGTGCACGACGGCGGCCGCAACTTTCACGCGTTGGCGCATGCCCTTCGAATAGGTACGGACGGGGCGCTTGTCGTCAGGGTCGAGTTCGACCAGGCCGAGCGCGTGCCGCGCCGCGGCGTCGGGGTTCTTTACCTTCGACAACTCGGCGCTGAAGGACACGAACTGTTGGGCGCTCAGAACCTCGGGCACCACTTCTTGTTGGGGCACGAGGCCAAGGTGGCGGAACACTTCGACCGGGCCGCGCGGGTCCTCACCCAGCAGGCGCACGGTGCCGCGCGAGGGTGACGCGAGGCCGCACAGGATCCGCATCACGGTGGACTTGCCCGCACCGTTCGGCCCCAGCAGCGCGGTGACGCCGGCGCCGATGGAGAAGCTGACGTCGCTGACCGCGACCACGCCGCCGAAGAACTTCGACACGCCCTCGAGTTGGATGACGGGGGCCTCGCTCATCGCGTCACCCGCAATCGGCTGTAGCGGAACCACGCGATGGCGGCGCCCAGGATGGTCCAAAACGCCGTGCCGATCGCGAAGGCGACGGCCGGAACTTCATACCCGTTCTCGGTGATGATGTTGCCCTGCCCGAAGATGTGCAGCACGAGCGAGAACGCGGCGCCGTTCGTCGAAAAGCCCAACAGCCAGCCCGGCAGCTTCGCAACGTCGACCAGGATTGCGACGAACGCGCCTACGACCTGCGAGAAGAAGAAGATGCCCGCGGCGGCAAACGCTTTGCGGTCCGTGAGGCTGCTCGCCGCCACAGAAAACGCGGCGAAGAACGCGGCCAGGATCACGCCCGACGCGGCTATGCGACCCAAGGTCGACAGGAAGCCACCGAGCCCGTGGGGGCCGGCGTTCTGCGCCGAAAGGCCGATCAGATAAAGCAACGGTGGCCCCAAGGTGACGAGCAGGAGGGACGTAAACACCGCCGCGGCCTTGGCCGCGATGTAGCGCGTACGCGTGAGTGGTGTGGCCAGGTAAAGGCTGAGGATTCCGTTGCGCCGGTCGGGACACAACGCTTCGGGTGCCACGAAAATCACGAACAGCGCGATCGCCGCGGTGATGAAGCTGTAGGTGAACGCGTATGTCGGAAGGACGCTATTGCGCAGTTGGTCGTCAGGCACGAGGGCGGTGACGCCGACGAAGACGATGTTCGGTACGTACGCGATCGCAATCGCCAGCAGCGGCAAGGCTTTCCACCGCGCGGGGCGGCCGAGCCCGAGGATGCGGCGCAGCGTGTGCTTCCAGAGGGCGATGGTGGCGTGCTGGCTGCCGAGCCGCGGGCCGTCGTAGCGGCGGTACCCGCTGTCGAGGATGCGTGCGTCGCTCATTTGACAGCCGTCTTGGAGCGGTCGGCTTCGCGGGCGGCGTCACCCGCGGCGAAGTACACGTCTTCCAATGTTTCGCGGCGGCGCTCGAGTCCCCGCAACGACGCACCGCTCGCGGCGAGCGCGTCGCGCAGCCGGTCGTAGGTGGCGTCACCGTCCACCGAGACCAGCAGGCGACCGTTGCCCAGGTCGGTAAAGGCGACCTTGGCCGCCTTGAGCGCAGTCGTGAGTTTTCGGCTGGGCGCGTCGAGGGTCACCATTACTTCGGCGGGGCCGCTGCCAGCCTGGAGGTCGGCGACATTGCCCGTGGCCACCGTGCGTCCGTTGTCGAGGATGATCACGGCGTCCGCGACGCGCTCGACCTCTTCGAGCAGGTGCGACGACAACAACACGTGAATGCCGAGTTCGTCGGCGACGCGCCGCACCAGGCGCAGCATCTCTTCACGCTGCATCGGGTCGAGGCCGTTGGTCGGCTCGTCCAGCAACACCAGCGTCGGATCGGCGGCGATCGCCTGGGCCAGCTTCACCCGCTGGCGTTGGCCGGTGGACATGGTGCCGACCGGCCGCATGCGCTCTTCGCCGAGCCCGAGTTCGAACAGCACGTCGCTGGCTCGTCCCGCGGCTTCGCGGCGGGGCAGGCCGCGCATCTCGGCCAGGTGGGCCACGATCTCGTACGCGGCGACATCCGGGGGAAGCGTGTCGTGTTCGGGCGCATAGCCGACCAGGGCGCGGATCTCGGCGCCCTGCGTGACGGGGTCCATGCCGAGGACGGTCAGGGTGCCCGCGTCGGCGGTGTGCATTCCAAGCAGCAGACCGAGAGTGGTGGTCTTGCCTGAGCCGTTCGCGCCGAGCAATCCGGTGACGCCCGCGCCGACGCGAAAGGTGGCGCCGTCCAAAGCGAGGGTGTCGTCCCACGACTTGCGCACGCCGTCGGCCACGACGACGTCGAGCGCGGTCATCTAGCGAAACTACCCTGCCCTGCTGTGAGTGACAGTACGGACCGCTTCGTTTCGGACAACCCAGGTCGTGATGTGCAGCGCGTGGGCACCGCTAACTATTTAGGTGAGCCCGTCGAGAAAATTCATGACCCGGTATGGGCGGTGCTGGGCACCCTTGGCGACAGCCAGTGTTACGTCGGCGTGCAGGAGAAGGTGGCGGCGGTTTTTGACGCGATGTCGGCGCGAATCGCGCGGGACGACCTTCGCGTGCGGCTCATTGCACCGGCGTTCACTCTCGGCGTCTCTGATGGCCAGCTGAACGGCACCGAACGGATGCGCTACTCGCTCATCGGCAGGGAATTGGTGAACGACGCGACGGACATGCACTTGCACGCCAACGACGTGGCCGGTGTGGTCGCCGTGGTCGCGTGCGACAAGCCACCGGTCGGCACGCTCGCCGCGATGCTCGAGCGCAACTCGCCTGCGGTGATCCTTTCCGACGGATCGATCAAGCCCGGTATCGACCCGGCCACCGGCCAACGGATCGACCTCGTGGCTGCGTTCCAAGCGGCAGGTGACCCCGATCCCGAAGTACGTACACGTATTGCGCGTCACGCCTGTCCCGGCCAGGGCAGCTGCGGTGGAATGTTCACGTACAACACGATGCAAAGCTTCATCGCGGTGCTGGGCATGGAGCCGTTGCACATGGTGGCGCCCACGTCCGATGACGCGCGCCGCGTGAAAGAGTTCCCGGCCGAACTCGTCGACTGCCTCGTCACAATGAGTGAACGCGGGATTCGGCCGCGCGACATCGTCACGCCTACCGCAGTGCGGAACGCGCTCACCGTCGCGATGGCGATGGGCGGATCGACCAACGTGGCATTGCACAGCGTCGAGATTGCGCGCGCGGCGGGCCTCGACCTTTGGCGCGACGTGATTAGCCAGAGCGAATTCAACGCACTCGCCCAGCGTCTTCCTGTCGTTGTCAACATGTGGCCCTTCGGACTCTGGTCGATGGTCGACGTTGATCGCGTCGGCGGGCTGCAGGTCATCGTCAAGGAGTTGCTCGACGCAGGTTTCCTCGACGGAAGCGCGCTGACCTGCACCGGCGAGACGCTCGGCGAACAGGTCGCGCGGCTCGACCCGCCCGCCGCAGACGGTGAGGTGATTTATTCCGCCGCCAACCCGTTTAAGCCGACCGGCGGGTTGCGCTTCCTTGCTGGCAACATCGCGCCCGAGGGCGGAGCGATCCTCAAGGTCGCGGGGGTCGAAGGCGGCATTGTCGACGGTCGGTTCGTCGGGCGAGCCCGCGTGTTCAACCGAGAATCCAGTCTCGTGGCCGCGTTGGAAGCCGACCCCGACTCGTTCCAGGACCGCGACATGGTCGTGATTCGCTACGAGGGTCCGCGCGGAGCGCCGGGAATGCCCGAGATGCTCGACCCGACGTCACGCATCACCACGCTCTGTCGGCAGCGGGGCATCACGATCGCCCTGATGACCGACGCGCGATTCTCGGGCGGGTCGGTCGGGCTCGTGATCGGACACGTCGGACCCGAGGCCTACCTCGGCGGGCCGATCGGCCTGATCGAGGATGGCGACACCATCGTCATCGACCTCAACCGCGACCGTCTTGATTGCACGGAACTCGACGACCCCGCGACCTTCCAGGCCCGCACGGCGGCCTGGGCGGCGGCGGCCGACAAGAACGGTGGCGAACACCCGAGCGCCGTGCCGGTTACGAGCCGGGTACTGAGCCGCATGCGCGCTACCGCCCGTCCCGCCCTCGAGGGCGGCGGCATGGCCCCGAGCTAAATGCCGGGCGGGCGGGTCCAGTGGCCGGAGCGGCCGCCAGTCTTCTCCCACAGCGCGACGTCGCCGATGACCATCGTGCGATCGGCGGTCTTGCACATGTCGTAAATCGTCAGGGCGGCGGTTGAGGCAGCGACAAGGGCCTCCATTTCGACGCCGGTGCGGTCCATCGTCTCGGCTTGCGCTTCCACCTCGACGTTGTCGTCACCGATGTTGAAGTCGATGCGCACGGCGCCGATCAGCAGCGTGTGACACAGCGGGATCAGTGCGGCCGTGCGCTTGGCCGCCTGAATGCCGGCGACGCGTGCCGTGGTCAGCACGTCGCCCTTGGTCACGGCATTGTTCGCGATCATCGCCGTGGTCTCCGAAGCCATGAACACCTTGCAACGCGCCACGGCGCGGCGACTGGTGACGTCCTTGCCGGTGACGTCCACCATGTGGGCGCGACCAAGATGGTCTAAATGCGTGAACCCTTCCTCCGGCATGTGTGCATCGTTGCCGATCGATGAGTGAAGCGGTGCACTTCAGCGGGGCGATCCTGACGGGTGGTCGCAGCACGCGCATGGGCACGGACAAGGCGTTGGTGCCGATCGATGGAGTCGCGATGGCGTTGCGCGTCGCTGAGGCAATGCGGTCCGCGGGAGCGACCGACGTGGTGGCGGTCGGCGGCGACGCCGACGCGCTGCGAGAACTTGGGTTGCGGACCGTTGCCGACGGCGCACCGGGCGAAGGCCCGCTCGGAGGCATCCTCAGCGCGTTGCGCGCGGCGGCCGAGTCCGTCGTGGTGGTAACCGCCTGCGACATGCCGTGGATCGAGGCGGCGCACGTAGTGCGGCTCGTCGAAGCGCTCGCGCCGTCCCAGGATGCGGTTGTGGCCGCGAGCACAGCAACTGGTCATTTACAGCCGCTACACGCCGCCTGGCGCGTCGAAGCGATCGACGAGTTGCAGCGGATCTTCGACGAAGGCGAGCGCGCGCCGCGTCGGGCGATTCGTGCGCTCGCGCACGTCACGATCGAACTGGGCGCCGGGCGCTGGTCGACCGATCTCGATACACCTGACCACTGAAACCGCTGCGGAGATTCGCCGCGATCGCCGCCTCGATCGCCGCGGTCAGCCTTCCACCGGACTGGTCGCTGAGGTCGAAGCGGTCACAGGCGACACCATCCACAGTCGCCACGCTGGCCGCGTGAATGTCGGCGCCCGCGCTCGCAATGGCGACCGCCAACGCATGGAGCAGGCCGGGCTTGTCCGACGCGCTGACTTCGCAGCTGGTGTAGCCGGACGACGATGAGTGATCGAAGGTCAGCGAGGCGTCTGCGACGGGCGGGGCCGACAGCGGCTGCGTGAGCGCCCACTCGAGCGCGGCGTGCAACGCGTTGACGTCTGGTGCGGCGGCGGACCGTACGACCAGCGCCTGTAGTGCCGCGCCGTCATCCCACGTCGCGATCACGGCCTGGACGACGTCGATGCCGGCGTGCACGAGCGCGCCGGTGAACCGTGCGAGCAACCCGGGGCGGTCATGACTGGCGATGTCAACGTGCCAGGTGCCCGCGACGCGCCCGGGCGTGGCCACGACGCGGACTTCGCCGTCGGATGGAGGCGGTTCGAGCAGCGCGGCGTGGCGCGCGATGTCGCTCCCTGCGTGCGCGAGGGCGTACGCAGGGAGCGCGCTCCTGACGCGTCGCTCCACCGCGGAACCCGACTCGACCAACCGGAGCGCCGCGTCGAGGCGGCGCGCGACCTGATCACGATCGGTCTGCGTCAGCGAGGGCTTCCAGCGAGCATTCGGTGGACGACGAAGACGCGGCAGCCTCATCGGCGCTTCCCGCGCGTGGCCCGCACCTGCACCTTGCCGCTCTTGTACGACGGTTGACGCGAGTACGAGTCGAAGGACGCATTCGTGAGCTTGTTCGTCTGCGCGTAATGCATCGGGATGAAGACCTGGCCGGCGCGCACGATCGGCGTGACCCGGGCGCGCGCTTTCATGGTGCCGCGCGGCGACTCGACGACCGCCCAGTCGCCGTCGGTCAAGCTGCGCGCTTCGGCGTCCACGGGCGAGATCTCGATGTACGCGTCCTCCTCGCTGAGCGAACGCAGCACCGCTGACTTCGTCGTGCGGGTCCCGGTATGCCACTGGCTCGAACTCCCGCGACCGGTCAAGAGGAACAACGGGAAGTCGGCGGTGACCGCTTCGGGCACCGGACGCGGTTCCTCGAACACGAAACGGGCCATTCCGTTGGGGTGGTGGTAGCGGCCGTCCTCGAACAACCGGCGCTCGTCGCCGGCCACGAGATCCGTGCCGGCGGTGAAGGGCCATTGGATGCCTCCCGCGCGGTCGATCATGTCGTAGCCGTCGATGCCGGACATGTCGCAAGGCCGGCCCTCTGAGAGCCGCGTGATGATCCCGAAGACCGCCTCGGGCGACTGCCACTCACGGAACAGGTCGCCACAACCCCACGCGTCGGCGATGAGCCGGAAGATCGAGAAGTCGGCAAGCGCGTCACCCGGCGCGACTGAGACGCGTTTGATGATGCCGACGCGTCGTTCGGAGTTGATGAAGGTTCCTTCCTTCTCACCCCAGCCCGCGGCCGGCAGAAATAGGTGTGCGAGCGCGGCGGTTTCGGTAGTGGGGTACATGTCCTGCACTACGAGAAACTCGAGCTTGCTGAGCGCGTCACGCGCCATGTCCTGGTAGATCCACGAATGCGCCGAGTTCGTGGCGACCACCCACAAACCTCGGATTCGCCCGGCGCGAATGCCGTCGATGATCTGGTCGTAGGCGAGGCTTGGCTTGTCGGGGATGTGCGCCGCGTCGATGCCGAGGCGGTCAGCGACGTCTTGACGGTGGTCCGCGTTCGCGAAGTCCCGGCCGCCGAACAGGTTGGTGGTGTTGCTGAACAACCGGGAGCCCATCGCGTTGCACTGGCCGGTAATCGAATTCGCGCCGGTGCCCGGACGGCCCATGTTGCCCGTCATCAACGCGAGGTCAATCAGGGCCTGCGCGGTCCGGGTCGATTCATGGCCCTGGTTGACGCCCATCGTCCACCAGAACGACACGCGTTTGCCCGCGTGGATGGTGGCCGCGAATCGCTCAATGTCGGTGACGGACAAGCCGCTGGCCGCGCTAACCCGCTCGGGCGTGAAGGCGGCCACATGCTCGGCGAACTCGGCGAAGCCCTGCGTGTGCGCGGCGATGTAGTCGCGGTCGATCCATCCCTCGCGCACGAGCACGTGCGCGATGCCGTAGAACAACGCGAGATCCGACTTCGGTGCCAGCGCGAAGTGCTGGGTTGCCGCCATCGCTGTCTCGGTTGCGCGCGGGTCCACCACGATGATCTCGGGGTTGTGCGGATTGCGGCACACCCGCTCCCACAGGATCGGGTGCGCGATGCACAGGTTCGATCCGACGAGCACGATCACGTCGGACTCTTCGAAGTCGGCGTATGTGTAGGGCGGCGCGTCGAAGCCGAAGGACTCCTTGTAGGCGACCACCGACGTGGCCATGCACTGCCGCGTGTTGCCGTCGCCGTGCACCATGCCCATGCCGAACTTCGTCAGCGCGCCGAGAAACGCCATCTCTTCGGTCGGAATCTGGCCGGTCGACAGGAACGCCACCGATTCCGGCCCGTGCGCGTCGAGGATCGAACGGAAACCGTTGACGAACGTCGATATCGCCGCTTCCCACCCGATGGGTTGCACGCGTCCGCGGGCGTCGCGCCATAGCGGCGTGGTGCCCCGGTCGGCTGCTTTGAGCGGGGTCAGCGCCTCCCAACCTTTCGGACACGCCATGCCGAGATTGACGGCGTAGTCCGTGGTCGGCGTGAGGTTGACGGCGACGCCGTCCTTCAAATGCACGTCGAGGGAACACCCCGTCGAGCAAAACCCGCACACCATCGCGGTCGTGCCGTCCGGCTTCAGGCGGACCGGCACTTGTCCGAGACCGAAGCCACCGGGTTCGCGCACGAGCTCCTGCGTCAGCTCACCGGTTTTCTGCTGGAGGCTCGGGCTCATCGCGGTCGGCTTGCGGCCGTGAAGAACAGGGTGCGTTCGGCGAACTCGCCCAGGCCGGCGGCCGCGAGGGCAACTGACACGGCGACTGCGTGCGCCCAGTTCGGGTGGACAACGCCGGAGGTCGCGGCGATAGCGAGAGGAAGCAGCACCGCGCCGACGAGGCCAAACGTGAAACGTGCGACGGTCACTCGGCGAAGGTCACGCGTCATTAGGCGCGCTCGGCGCGCCGCTTCGGCCTCGCGGTCGTGCAAGAGGTGACGCAGCGCGGCGAGCTCACACAGCAATTTCAACGCGCCGACCGCGCCCATTACTGCGAGCAGCCCGCGCACGTTGGACAGCGACGATGCGACGTCAAGCGACGGACGGGCAAAAGACGACACGATCGTCGCCCACGCGACGGTGCCGAGGCCGAGGATCATCGCGCTGCCGACGAATTTCGCCGACACATTCAGGGGCCGCCAGGACGACCGGTGCGTGTTCGTGTAGATCAGCACGGAGCACACGATGCCGGCGAGCCCGAACGCGGCAACCGCGGCGCCCAGACCGCGGGTGAACGCGCTGTCCGCAGAAGGCCAGCCAAACCACAGCGCCGCCGCGTACGGGACGGCGAGCCCGGTGAAGCCACCGAACGCGACGACTTCCCGGCTCAGCCAGGAGTGTCGCAACCCGATCACCGCGCGGTACGCGTACAAGGGGCGGCCGAGGTGCAGTGTCGACGCGGCCAACGCGAGCAGGCCCATCCCGGCGATTACGACGGCGTCGAAGGTGGGGACGCTGCCGCCGCTGCGGTTCGTGAGCCAGCGCAGCAGGACGTCGGACACGAACGCACCGACCGACAATTGCGTGAGTACGAGCATGATTGCCAGGGGTGGGTGCGCGTGGGCGGGGCCGTCGTCGGACGAGCGCGACAGCGTCGCGGTGTCAAAGCCCCGGCTGCTGCGGTAGCTCGTTGTCGGCGCCGTGATGCGTGACGGCGGCGCGCCCGGCACCAACACGCTGTCTTGCGTGGCCGCGATCACTGCAGCGACGTCCACCAGCGTGATCGAGATGGCCTCGTTCGGACACGACTGAACGCACGCGGGGGCCTCGCCGGCCGACAGCCGGTCTGAGCACATGTCGCATTTGCGGACGATGCCAAGGCGATCGTTGAACGTCGGTACTTCGTAGGGGCAGCTCAGCGTGCAGTAGCTGCAACCGATGCACTGATCGTCGAGGTGACGCACGATGCCCGTGACGGGATCCTTTTCGTAGGCGTCGACCGGGCAGCCGTTGAGGCAAGCCGGATCGACGCAGTGGTGGCAGGCCGCGGTTACCGTCTGTTGGAACGGCTTCTCGTCGCGGATGCCCATTATCCGGCTGACCTTGCGCCACGCCTCGTCGTCGTCGAGCCCGTTCAGGCTGTGGCACGCGGCCACACACGCCTTGCAGCCCGTGCACGTGTCGAGGTCCACGGCGAACCCGTATTGCTGGCCCGGGGCGGGGGCGGTCGCGGGCAACAAGTCGCGGTAGTACCGGGCCTGCACGGGCCCGGTACTTTCCTGGTGTCGTTGACTGAATCGTTCGACGGCGGTGAGGTCGGCCTGCGCCGCCAACCATCGGTCGACCGGCGTGTCCTCAACCGCCTCGACGGCGGAGAGCAGCGTCAAGCCAACCCAACCTCGACCCGGCCGTTAACCAGGCGCACCGGGAATGTCAGCAACGACACCGTGGGGTCGTCGAGACACTCGCCGGTCTCCAGATTGAAGTTCTGCTTGTAGACGGGCGAGGCCACCTTGGGCACGCCCGCCCTCGAACCGACGATGCCGCGTGAAATCACGTACGCCTGTGAGAACGGGTCGAAGTTCGACACCGCGAACACGACCCCGTCCTGCAGACGGAACAGCGCCACCTGGTAGTCGCCGACCATGGCGGCGGCCCCGCGCGACTCGGTGAGGTCGGTGAACGCGCACACGTCGGTCCAGGTCGCGAGCTGGGTGGTGGTCATACCTTTGCCTCCAAGGGGACGGGCTTTTCGTTGGGGAAGGCCGGTCGCACCTGGCCGCGCTCGGGCACCATCACGACGTTCGGATCCGATCGATCGTCGTTGATGAAGCTCCGGAAGCGGGCCAGGCGCGCCGGGCTGTTGACCGTCGCGGTCCATTCGCATTCGTACGTCGCGACGTGGTGTTCCATTTCGGCCTCGAGCTCGGCGTTGATCCCGAGGCTGTCGTTGATGACGACGGTGCGCAGGTACTCGATGCCACCCTCGAGCTTGTTGAGCCATGTCGCGGTGCGTTCCAACCGATCGGCGGTGCGCACGTAGAACATGAGGAAGCGATCGATGTACGCGACGAGCGTGTCGTCGTCCAGGTCCTCGGCTAACAGGTCGGCGTGGCGGGGACGCATACCGCCGTTGCCGCCGACGTACAGGTTCCACCCGCGTTCGGTGGCGATGACGCCGAAGTCCTTGCTCTGCGCCTCCGCGCATTCTCGAGTGCAGCCCGACACCGCCGACTTGATCTTGTGAGGCGCCCGCAGGCCGCGGTAACGCAACTCGAGGCGGATCGCCATCGCCGTCGAGTCCTGCACACCGAAGCGGCACCACGTGGAGCCCACGCAGCTCTTCACGGTGCGTAGCGCCTTGCCGTACGCGTGGCCCGACTCCATACCCGCATCGATCAGTTTCGACCAGATCGCGGGGAGTTGGTCGACCGTCGCGCCGAACAGGTCGATGCGTTGGCCACCCGTGATTTTTGTGTAGAGACCGAACTCCTTTGCCACGTTTCCGATGGCGATCAGCTGGTCCGGGGTGATCTCGCCGCCGGGCACGCGCGGCACGACCGAGTACGTGCCGTCGCGCTGAATGTTGGCGAGGAAGTGGTCGTTGGTGTCCTGCAGCGTCGCCTGCTCGCCGTCGAGGATGTACCCACCGCCCATCGACGCCAGCATCGAAGCGATGGCGGGCTTGCAGATCTCGCAACCCAGGCCCGAACCGTGCGACGTCAGCACCTGGGTGAACGACACCAGGCGGTGGACGCGCACGATGTCGAACAGCTCCTGCCGCGAATACGCAAAGTGTTCGCACAGGTCGTTGCGCACCTCGACGCCGCTCTTGCGCAGTTCGTCCTTGAGCAACTCGGTCACTATGGGTACGCAGCCGCCGCAGGTGATGCCGGCCTTCGTGCAGGCCTTGACCTGGCTGAGCTCGGTGAGCGCGCCGTCGTTGATCGCCCCGCAGATGGCCGCCTTGCTCACGTTGTTGCAGGAACAGACCGTCGCTGTGTCCGACAGCGCGCCCACGCCGACCGCGGCCGCGCCGCCGTCGGTTGACGGGAAAATCAGCTGCTCCGGATTCTTCGGCGTCGGCATATCGCCGCGGGACATCTGCAACAGCAATTGGTAGGCCGACGCGTCGCCCACGAACACGCCGCCCAACACCTGGGTGGCGTCTTCGTTCACCACGAGCCGCTTGTAGATCTTCTTGACCGGGTCGTCGAAAGTGATCTCGCGTGCGCCGGCGGTCGCGGCAAACGCATCACCGAAACTGGCCACGTCGACGCCCATCAATTTCAACTTCGTCGACAGGTCGCCGCCGGAGAACGTTGCGTCTCCCTCGAGAATTTGGTCGGCCGCCACGCGAGCCATCTCGTAGCCCGGCGCGACGAGCCCCCAGATCCGCCCTTCGGCCAGCGCGCATTCGCCCACCGCGTACACATCGGGATCCGATGTGCGGCAGGCGCCGTCGACGATGACGCCGCCCCGCTCGCCGACGGCGAGGCCGCAGGAGCGTGCCAGTTCGTCGCGAGGACGGATGCCGGCGGAGAACACCAGTACGTCGACGTCGAGCGCGGTGCCGTCGGCGAACCGCATCGTCGCGACCCGCCCGTCGGGTCCCGCCGCGATCTCTTGCGTCGACGCGCCGGCGTGCACGGTGATGCCCAGCGACTCGATGTGGGCCCGCAACGTCGCGCCGCCGCCTTCGCACACCTGCAGCGGCATGAGCCGCGGCGCGAACTCGATCACGTGGGTCTCGAGCCCGAGCAGCTTGAGCGCGTTCGCGGCCTCGAGACCCAGCAGCCCGCCTCCGATCACGGCGCCCACCCGCTTGCCGTCGGCCGCGGCGCGGATGGCGTCCAGGTCGTCGATCGTCCGGTACACGAAGCAGCCGGCCAGGTCATTGCCCGGAATGGGGGGCACAAAGGGCGACGAGCCCGTGGCGAGGACGAGCGCGTCGTATTCGACGACTGCTCCGCAACTCGACACGACGGTCTTGGCGTCACGATCGATTTCGACGATCGACTCGCCGAGGTGCAGGTTGACCGGGTCGTAGGCACCGGGCTCGACGAGCGACAGCTCCTCGGCCGTGGTGCCCGACATGTATGCGCTCAGCCCGACGCGGTCGTACGCCGCACGGTCCTCCTCGCCGAACACGATGATCTCGACGTTGCCGCCCCCGTCGCGGTCGAGCAGCGTCTCGACCACCTTGTGGCCAACCATGCCGTTGCCGGCGATGACGACACGTTTGCGACTCACTGCGCGGGCACGGCCGAGAACTGTGGTGTGCCCGCGATTTCTGTCGCGAATTCGCCGCGAAGGTAAACGGCCCACGTGACGCCGGCCAGCACGATGTAGGAGGCGAGGAACGTCATCAATGCCGGCACCGCCCAGTCGGCGTGATCGGCCGCGATGGCGAGCTTCTCGGCCGGTGTCGCGGCCGCGGTGACGAGTGCCGACACGTGCAGGCTGGCTTGGCGCAGCACCACTTGGATGAGCACGCCGCCGAAGGCACCGATGGCGCCGATGACGCCGATCGAAGCCGCCGCCTGGCGCTTGAAGCTCAGCGTCGCCTCGGCGGCGCCGACGCCACCTTCAGCTGCGGCCCGACGGCCGAGCGCTTGGAAGATCGACGGGATCATCTTGTAGGTCGAGCCGTTGCCCATGCCGGCGAGCAGGAAGAGCACCTGGAAGGAACCGAAGAACACCACGAAGCTGTGGCCGCGCACTCCGCTGATCGCCACCGCCGTGGCCGCAACCATTCCGACGAAGACGGCGAGCGTGACCTTCGCTCCGCCCACCCGGTCCGACAACCATCCGCCCAAGGGACGGGCGATCGAGCCGACCAGCGCACCGGTGAAGCCAAGGCCCGCGAGGTATGTCGCAATGAACGGGTGCGACGCCAGGAACTCAGGGAACGTGTTCTTGATGACGAGTGGCAGGGCGAACGAGAAGCCGATGAACGAGCCGAACGTACCGATGTAGAGGACCGACATGATCCACGCGTGGCTGTGCTTCATCGACGCCTTGAGTGGGCCGGTGTCGCTCTTGGCCTGGCTGAGGCTGTCCATGAAGAAGAACGAAGTGATGACAGCGATCGCGATGAGTGGCAGCCACACGAGCCCGGCGTGCGCGAGGTGCACCGTATGGGGCTGAATCTTCACCGCGGCGGACGGGACGCCGATGATGATCGCAAGCGGCACCGCGATCTGCGCGACCGAGACACCGAGGTTGCCGCCCGCCGCGTTGAGCCCGAGCGCAAAGCCCTTCCTCTTCTCGGGATAGAAGAACGAAATATTCGCCATCGACGACGAGAAGTTGCCGCCGCCGAGGCCGGCGGTGGCCGCGCACAGGAGCAACACCCAGAACTGCGTGCCGTGGGGCTGGTCCAAGAGCCAGCCGCTGGGCACGACGATGGCGAGCAGAAGCGTCGGGATGAACAACAGGGAGGCCGACACCGTGGTCCACGCCCGTCCCCCGAACTTCGGTACGGCGAGGGTGTAGGGCAACCGCAGGACGGAACCAACCAGGTTCGGAATCAACGTGAGGGTGAACAGTTCCGACAGCGACATCTTGATGCCGGCGTTGCCCAGGTTCAGCACGACGATCGTCCACAAGACCCACACGACAAAACCGAGGTGCTCGGCGAACATCGACAGGATCAGGTTCTTCCGCGCGACGGGCTTACCCACGGTCTCCCAGAACGTTTCGTCTTCCGGGTCCCAGTGGTCGATCCAGTGTCCGCGACGGGCGAGGTCGATAAGTGCGCTCATGCCGAGTGATTCAACAGACCGGAAGATTCACGTCGATTGCTGCACCGTGAACGTCGAACGGCAACAACGGCACGTTCGCCTTGAGGCGGTGTGAGGGTGCGGAAACAAGAACGCAACACTCGGTCTACGACGCGGTCTTCAACACGTAGCCACGGCGCACGACGGTGTGGATGGAACTGCCGGCGTCGCCAAGTTGACGGCGCAACCGGCTCACGGTCATTTCGAGCGCGTGCGGGTCTGTTTCGCTGTTGCCCCACACGTCGCGCAGCAGCGCCGCCTTGGACACGACCGCACCCGGACGCGCCGTCAGCACGCCCAGCACGGCCGCCTCGCGTGTCGTGAGCTCGATGCGGCGTCGGTTGATCGTGACGACCGCACCGCTGAGCGTCAGTTCGCCGTGGGGCAGTGCCACTACCACGCGGCGTTGGCCTAGGACGTCGACCAGCGAACTCACCATGGCGCCGAGCAGCGGCCGTGTTGGTGCGATGGCGGTTTCAAGCCCGTGGTCTATGGCGGCGTCGTAACAAACCGGGCCGACGCAGACGGGAACCACGCTCTTTGCACACGCCGACAGCAGCGCATCTTCGACGTTGCGCTCTCGCGCCAATGCGAAGAGATTCTCGATCGCCGGCCGGCTCGTGAAAGTGACTGCGTCCACGCTGCGGGCGCAGCACGCGTCCAGCACCCGGCCGGCGGCCGTTTCGTCCGCCGGACGCAACCACCGATACGTGGCGACCTCAACCACGTCGGCACCGGCGCCCCGGAGGGCAACGGCCGCGTCGTCGAGATCCGAGCCGTCGCGCTGACAGGCGATGCGCACGCCGCCAAGGGGACGTTCCAACAGGTGGTCGACGACCTCCGACAGCCGACCGGAGCGGCCGCGCCAGCGCACCTCGCAGCCGATCGTGACCAGTGAGCCCGCCGCCTTGGGGCCCCGTGCCACGATCTCGGCTCGCCGGAGAACGTCCGCGAGCTGTTCGCCTAAACCCCAGCTGTCGGCAGCGCTCAGCCAGGCCCGCATACCGATGCCCGTGTTCGCAATGACGATGTCGGGCGGCGTCACCAGCAACGCGTCGGTCGCGACTCGCAGTTGTCCGTCCGCCACGATCGGCAACGTCTGCATGGTCGGGCCGTGCAGGGCTCGGGCACCGTGGCGCCGGAGCAGTTCGATCTGCTCGTCGGCACGTCGATCGGCGGTGACCGCGACCACGAAACCGTCGAGGACAGGGGAGAACACATCTGCAGCGTGGCGCTCCGTTGTTTCAGATCCGTTTCAAACGGCGCACAGGCGGAATACGTCTGCGAAAAGTCGATCCAGTGGTCGATGCGTACTATCAACCGGTGGCTGTGATCGCCGCGGCGCAATCGACCGCTCTGTCTGCAAGCGTCAGTCCCGTCGCTGACGCGCGGGGTCGCGTGCTGCGCGATCTGCGGTTATCGGTGACGGACCGCTGCGATTTCCGCTGCACGTACTGCATGCCCGAGGCGGACTACGCGTGGCTGCCGCGCGCGGACATCCTCTCGTTCGAGGAACTCGAGCGCGTCGTGCGCGTGTTCGCGCGCGCTGGCGTCACGAAGGTCCGCCTCACGGGTGGAGAGCCACTGCTTCGTCGCGAGCTGCCGAAGCTCGTCGCCCGAATCGCCTCGGTTCCGGGCATCTGCGACATCAGCCTCACGACGAACGGAGCCCGGCTGGCCGCGCACGCAGCCGCACTGCTCGACGCCGGGCTGAGTCGCGTCACCGTGAGTCTCGACACGTTGCGCCCCGAACGCCACGTAGCCATTACGCAGCGCGACAATCACGCCGTCGTGCTGGCGGGCATCGAGTCGCTGCGAGCGACGGGGTTCGACAACACGAAGCTGAACACGGTCGTGATGCGCGGCGTGAACGACGATGAACTCGCCGACATGGTCGACTTCTCGCACGGCGTCGGCGCCGAGCCCCGCTTCATCGAGTACATGGACGTCGGCGGCGCCACCAACTGGTCGCGCGACCGTGTGGTGTCGGCCGACGAGTTGCTCGAGCGGCTCGCGGCGGCGTTCGGTCCTGTTACCGCGGCCACGTCGAACCCGTCCGCGCCCGCTCGGCGTTACGCGCTCGGCGATGGACGCGTGTTCGGCATTGTCGCTTCGACCACCGAGCCCTTCTGCGCCACGTGCGACCGCAGCCGGGTCACCGCCGACGGCGTCTGGTACCGCTGTCTCTACGCGTCGTCGGGTACCGACCTGCGGTCGATGCTGCGCTCCGGCTCCGACGAGGACGTGTTCGCTGCGATTGTCCACACCTGGGGTGAGCGCCGTGATCAAGGTGCGGTCGAGCGCGCCGCACTGAGCGATCGCTCCGCCGCGGTGCCCGTTGAACTTTTGCGTCGCGACCCGCACCTCGAGATGCACACGCGCGGCGGTTGAGGTGGACGTCTTGGTGCAAGCGTTCGGCCCGGCGCGAGATCATCTCGGTACGGGCAAGGTCGTGCTCACGCTGCCCGACGGCGCGTCTGTCGCTGACGTTGTGGGTCTGCTGGAACAACGCGGCGGCGAACTGGCCGAGCTGTTGACGCACTGCGCGATCGCGGTTGGCGACGAGATCGTGCCTCGATCACATGCGCTGAGCGCTGACGACGAGGTCGCGGTTCTGCCACCGGTTGCGGGTGGTTAGCGCCGTGAGCGTTGATGCCCGTATCCAAAGCGCGCCGCTCGCGTTGGACGCGCTGATTGGCGCGACCGACCGCCCTGATTGCGGCGCGCTTGCGGTATTCGTGGGCGTCGTGCGTGATCACAACGACGGACGCGGCGTCACGCACTTGATCTACACAGCGCACGAGCCGCTGGCCGACAAGATGATCCGCGAAATCGAAGACAAGACCCGGGCCGCGCACGGCGTCGAGGTTTGTCGCGTGGTGCACCGCGTAGGGCGGCTCGCCGTTGGTGAGGCGGCGATTATCGCGGTGGCGCGGGCAGCGCACCGGGCCGAAGCGTTTGACGCGCTGCGCGCTGTGGTCGAGGACGTGAAGCACCGGGTGCCAATCTGGAAAGAGGAGTTCTTCACCGACGGCACCAGCGCATTCGTGCCCGGTTGCAGCCTCTTGGACGAACCAACGTGACGCGGGCGTCCTCAACGCCAACCACGCTTCGCGGCGCGACCGCGCGCGGCCGGATCGTCGGTGGAGCGCGTCCGGAAGACGCAGTGCTCAGCGCGGCGCGGGCCGCGGCGGCGTTGACGGTCAAGCAGGTTCCGGCCTTGTTTGCGCACCTGCCTGCGCTCGCGGACCACGACGTCGCGGTGCTGTTCGATGTCGACGACGCGCTGACGATTGAAGTCGCAGTGGAGGCGGTGACAACGATCGACGTTGCGCCGTACGCGCTTGCGGCGGTCATGGCCGCGGCCGTGTGCGTCATCGATCTACTCAATGTGGGCGTGGGTGTTTCGCTGTCGATCGAGCACGTCGAAGTCGTTTCCCGGACGGGCGGAGCGGAGCAGTTCGGGGCCAGCATTTCCGACGCGACGGCGCACGTGATCGTGCTCTCCGACACGGTCGCCGCCGGCAAGAAATCCGACACCGCCGGGCGCTCGATTGTGGAGGGCCTCGAGCGAGCCGGGTTCACCATCGCTAGCTACGAGGTGCTGCCCGACAACGCGCCTGAACTCGCGGCGCGCTTAAAGGAACTCTTGGCCGCGGCGCCTGACCTCATTGTCACGGTCGGCGGCACGGGCCTCGGTCCGCGCGACAACACGGTCGAAGTTGTGCAGCCGTTGCTCACCACCGAAGTGCCGGGTCTGATGGAGGCGGCGCGCGCGTTCGGGCAGGCGCGCACGCCCTATGCCGCGCTGTCGCGCGGAGTAGCGGGCCTCGCCGGCAACACCGTCGTCGTTACGTTTCCCGGCAGCCGCAAAGGCGCGCGGGAGACGCTCGATGCGATCCTCACTGGATTGGTGCACCTGATCGAGGTTGGACGGATGACACGTCCTCACGCGGACGGATACACGTGATCGAAGTCGACGAGGCGCTGACACTCCTCGACGCCGCCGTACCCAGACTCGCAGCAGAGACCGTTGCCACCACCAGCGCCCTGGGGCGCGTGCTTACGGAACCGGTGGCCGCGCCCAACCAGATTCCTCTGTTCGACCAAAGCGCGGTTGACGGCTACGCCGTTCGGGCCGCCGACATCGCAACGACGCCCGCAACCCTGCCGCTCGGCCCGACGATTGCAGCGACATCACACACGGCTATGCCGACGCTGCCCTCCGGCCAGGCGGCGCGCATCTTCACGGGCGGGCTGTTGCCCGACGGCGCCGACACCGTCGTCCGCCAGGAACTGACGCGTCCGATAGACGGCGTCCGCGTCGAGATTCGTGAAGCGGTTGTTCGCGGCACGGACATTCGACGGGCCGGTGAGGAACTCGCCGCCGGCTTCACCGTGGCGGAGAGCGGCGCCACGATCACGCCGGGCCTGCTCGGGGCAATTGCATTTGTGGGCGCCGCCGCCGTGTCGGTGAGCCGCTTGCCGCGCGTGCGGGTGTTCGTTACCGGCGACGAGGTAGTGCCGCTCGGCGCGCGGCTTCGCCTCGGTGAGGTGCCCGACGCCAACGGTCCGCTGGTGGCCGCGCACCTCTCCCGCTGGGGAATCACCGACGTGATTGTGGAGCACCTGGTCGACGACAGCGACCGCGTCCGCGCCGTGATCGACCAGGCATTGGGCGAGGCCGACCTGGTGATCACGACCGGCGGCGTGTCGGTGGGTGACTACGACTTCATCCCGTCGGCCTGCGACGCGGTCGGCGCCAGGCGGGTGTTTTGGAAGGTGGCGCAGAAGCCGGGTATGCCGCTGTTCGTCGCCGAGCGCGACGGCGCCATCCTTATGGGCCTGCCGGGCAACCCCGGTGCGGTGCTCGTCAACCTTCACGTGTACGTGCGTCGCGCCATTGACCGAATGGTCGGGTCGGACTCGGCGCGGCGGTGGGAACGGGCCGCGATGCCCGCGGGCGTACGGGCCGAAGCAAACAAGACGTTCTGGTTGCGTGCCCGCGCCATCGCCGACGAGCGTGGCGTTACGACGTTGCAGAGCCTGACCGGGCAGGCGTCGCACATGCTGGCCAACCTCGCTACGGCTGACGCGCTGGTGCGAATCCCGGGCGACCACGAAAACCAGGCGGCCAGCGGCGTTGCCTGGACGCGCCTGACGCCGTAATTAACGCGGGTAGCTCGCGATCTCGGTCGCTTTCACGCTGACCCAGACCGGGTCGCTCTCGCGCAGGTCCAACGCGGCGATCGCGGCCGGCGTAACTTCGGCAACGAGACGCAGCGGCGGGCCGAGTTGCACCCGCACCCGCTGGCCCATCAGTTCGAGATGCGCGACCGTTGTCTGCCACCGGTTGCGCGCGCTGCCTTCGGGTTCGTTCCGGTGCAGCGTGATCGCGCCCGGATCGATCGTGACGAAAACAGGCCCCGAGCCCGAGTCGGCCGCGGTGAGTGCCATCCCCGCGTCAGTCTGGATCGTCGTGCCCTCGGCCCGGCCGGCGATGAAGTTGCTACCGATCAGGTCGGCTACATACCGCGAGCGCGGTCGACTGGTGACCTCCGCGATCGTGCCCGTCTGCGTAACCCGACCCTCCTCGATAACCACGACTCGATCGGCCAATGCGAGCGCGTCGATCGGATCGTGCGTGATGAGGATTGTCGGGCCGGCGAAGTCGTCGAGCAGCGTCCGCAGGTCGCGGCGGACCTCGGTACGGGTGGTGGCGTCCAAGGCGGCGAGTGGTTCGTCGAGCAACAGCGCCGCCGGGTCCATAGCTAGCGCGCGGGCCAACGCGACGCGCTGCGCTTGCCCGCCCGACAGCGTCGCCGGTTTCTGACCGACCTGAGCGCTTAGCCCCACGCGCGCGAGGAACTCGGCTGCGCGTGCCTGTGCGTCGGCCTTCTTCGCGCCCATCGCGCGTGGGCCGAACGCGACGTTTTCGAGCGCGGTGAGATGGGGGAACAGCAGCAACTGCTGGTGCACGATGCCGAGGCGTCGGGACGCGGCGCCGACGAATCGGTCCGGCGGCGCGTCGAACACGTCACCGCCCAGTTCGATGCTTCCTTCGTCAATGGCAAGGCCGCCGGTGATGCAACGAAGCAGCGTGGTTTTCCCCGCGCCGTTCGGGCCGAGCACGGCCGTCACTTCGCCGGGCATCGCGGCGACATCGACGTCCAGTTCGAAGTCGTCCAGGCGTAGCCGAATGTTTGCCCGCAACGTCACGTTCGCACCAGCCAACGGTCGCGCAGCGCCACGAGCGCGGCGAGTGAGACCAGCACGAGCAACAGGCTGAGTGCGATGGCCGAGCCGTCGCCCTTGTCGAGGTCGAGATAGACGGCGAGGGGCAACGTCTGCGTGCGTCCCTCGATGTTGCCGGCGAACGTGAGCGTCGCTCCGAACTCGCCGAGGGCGCGAGCCCACGCGAGCACGGCGCCGGCGGCGATTGAGGGCGCGATGAGCGGCGCGGTGACACGCGCGAACACACGCATAGGCGACGCGCCGAGGCCGGCGGCGGCTTCTTCGAATCCGGGATCCAGCGACCGCAGCGCGCCTTCGACGGTGAGGACGAAGAAGGGCAGGCCGACGAAGGTCTGCGCCATCACGACCGCGACGGGTGAGAACGTGAGCTGCAACCCGAACGCGTCGTGCAGCCACCCGCCGATTGGGCTCCTCAAGCTGAACGCGGCCAGCAACGCGACGCCACCGACCACCGGCGGCAAGACCATCGGTAGCAGCACGAGCGCCCGCAGCGCGCGCATTCCACGTCGCCGTGAACGCGCCAACACCCAGGCCAGGGGAGTACCCAAGATGATCGCGAAGGCCGACGCCGCCAACGCGCACAGCACGGAAAGCCGCAGCGCCGCGAGCGCCGTGTGGCTGGTGAGATCGGTCCACAGGTTCGACCAACTCGCGCGTTGCGCCAGACCCACGAACGGGATCGCGACGAACGCCGCGGCCAACGCAGCCACGACGGCGACGACGAAGGGCGGACCCTGCCGCCCGCGCGCTACGCGGCGGGAAGGAAGCCGAATGATCGCAACACCCGCTGCCCGGACGCGCTGAGTACGTAGCCGACGAACGCCTTCGCCGCGGCCGACCGGCGAGCGCGTGCGAGCCGCGCGATCGGATAGCGCGCGACAACGTTGTCGCTCGCCGGGACGTTCACGGTCGCCACCCTCGCGTTCGCCTTCGCATCGGTGAGATAGACGATGCCCGCGACCGCGTCGCCGTCGGCGACCGCCGACAGGGTGGCGGCGACGTTCTGGCCGCGCGTTACGGACGACTCGGGAATCGTCACTCCCGCGTGGTCAAGGGCCTGCTGCGCGTACTTGCCGCATGGGGCGGCAATACCGCACAAAGAAATGACTCCCGCGTCGACGAGGTCCGTCAGTCCGGCGATCGCCTCGGGGTTGTTCGGTTTCGTGACGATCGTCAACACGTTGCGAGCGAAGTCTTCGGCCGAGGCAGCGAGGCGTCCTTCGGCGGCGAGCTTTGCCATGTTGTCCTCGTCAGCGGATGCGAACACGTCTGCCGGCGCGCCTTCGAGCATCTGCGTTGCCAGCGCCGACGACGCCCCGAAGTTGAACGTCACCTTCACGTCCTTGTGCGCGCTCTCAAACGCCGTGCCGATCTTTTCGAACGCGCTGGTCAGTGACGACGCGGCCGAAACCACGATCGTGCCGCTGAGATCCGTCGTGGAACGCGACGCGCGATCATCGCGTCCACACGACGAGGCTATGAGCGCCGCAATTGAAGCCACGAGCGCAAACTTCAGCGATGGTCGTGGCACGCGGCGGACACTACCTAGACCTACGTCGTTTCGTGCGTTACAGTGACCGCCTCATGTTGAGCGCCCGAATTCTCGTAGTAGTAGGTACGTAGCGAACGCCTGCTCCTCGCGCGCTTCGCTACGGCCTCCCGAAATCGGGAGGCCTTTTTGTTTTCTCAGCCTCTTTTCGCAGGCCAGTTATGTCCAAACCTAAAAAGGAAATCCCCGAATGAAGTCCCAAGAGATGAATGGCGGCCAGGCCCTCATCAAGGCATTGGAGATGGAAGGCGTCGAGACGATCTTCGGATTGCCCGGCGGCTGCATCCTGCCCGTGTACGACCCGATCATCGACAGTCCGATCCGCCACATTCTCGTGCGTCACGAACAGGGCGCCGGCCACATGGCCGAGGGGTACGCGCACGTCACGGGTCGCCCCGGTGTTGCGATGGTCACCAGCGGCCCCGCCGCGACCAACATCGTCACGCCACTGTGCGACGCCTACATGGACTCGATTCCGATGGTCGTGATCACGGGTCAGGTGTCCACCGCGTTCATTGGGACAGACGCGTTCCAAGAGTGCGACACCGTCGGCATCACCCGGTCGGTCACCAAGCACAACGAACTGGTGACCAGCGCGGCCGACATCCCCCGCGCGGTGCGCGAGGCGTTCCATATCGCGCAGAGCGGTCGTCCCGGGCCGGTCCTGCTCGACATCCCGAAGGACATCGTCGACCCGAAAAACCCGAACTCCGCGATGGATTGGTACTGGCCGACCGATTCCGAACTTGAGGACGGCTTGCCTGGCTACAAGGTCAACATGCACGGCGACCCCGAGGCGATCAAGGCCGCGGCCCGCCTCATCATGGAAGCGAAGCAGCCGGTGCTCTACGTCGGGCGGCGGCATCCTGAAGGCCCGCGCCGCCGAAGCGCTGAAGGCGCTCGCCGAACTCACGGGCATTCCTGTCGTCACCACGCTGATGGCCCGCGGGGCGTTCCCCGACGACCATCCGTTGTGCCTCGGCATGCCGGGCATGCACGGCAACTACACCGCCGTCACCGCGATGCAAAAGAGCGACCTGCTCATCGCGCTCGGCTCACGCTTCGACGACCGGGTCACCGGCCGCCTCAACGGATTCGCCCAGGACGCCAAGATCATCCACGCCGACATCGACCCGGCCGAGATGGGCAAGGTCCGCCGCCCCGACGTGCCGATCGTCGGCGACTGCCGCTTCATCATCGAAGAACTGATCACCGCGATCAACGACCTCGGGGGCAGAAGGCGCAGCCAGACCGCAGTGCGTGGAAGTCCACGATCAGCGGTTGGCAGGAGAAGTTCCCGCTGCAGTACGACGAGCCTGTCGACGGTGACCTGCTGAAGCCGCAGATGGTGCTCGAGCACCTGCGGGACTCCGCTCCGGACGACTGCATCGTGGCCAGCGGCGTCGGTCAGCATCAGATGTGGACCAGCCAGTACTGGAAGTTCAACCACCCCTACACCTGGGTCAACTCCGGCGGACTCGGCACGATGGGCTTCGCGGTTCCCGCGGCCATCGGCGCCAAGGTCGGCCGTCCCGACAAGATGGTGTGGGCGGTCGACGGCGACGGCTGCTTCCAGATGACGGCGCAGGAACTCGTGACCGCCAGCGCTGAGCGCATCCCGGTCAAGATCGCGATCCTCAACAACGCCTACCTCGGCATGGTGCGCCAGTGGCAGGAAATGTTCTACGAGGAGCGCTACTCCGAGGTCTATCTGTCCGCTGACCTGCCCGACTACAAGATGTGGGCCGAGGCGATGGGCTGCGTCGGCATCCGCGTCGACAGTCCCGAAGAGATCCAGCCCGCGATCGACAAGGCGAACTCGATCGACGACCGACCCGTCGTTATCGACTTCCGCACCGACTCACGCGAGAAGGTGTTCCCGATGGTCGCGGCCGGCGCCAGCAACGACGACATCATCACCGGCGACCCGAAGGGCGGCGTGGTTCAGTGAGTGCCACATCGGCGAATCACCACGTCCTGTCCGTCCTCGTCAGCAACAAGGCCGGTGTGCTCGCACGCGTGTCGAATCTGTTCGCGCGCCGGGCGTACAACATCTTCAGCCTCGCGGTCGCGCCCACCCAAGACGAACGCTTCAGCCGCATCACGATCGTGGTCGACGTGCAGGGCACGCCGCTCGACCAGATCAGCAAGCAGCTGTTCAAACTGATCGACGTCGTCGAAATCAGCGAGCTCTATCCGGGCGAGGCCGTCGAGCGCGAACTGCTGCTCGCGACGGTCTTCACCTCGGCGCCGGGCACGCGCAGCGAAATCATGGAGCTGGTGCAGGTGTTCAACGGCCGCATCGTCGACGTCGGCCACGACGCCGTCACCGTGATGCTCACGGCGTCACCCGACACCCTCGACGGCTTCGAAGACCTCATCCGTCCCTACGGCATCGGTGAGCTGGCTCGCACTGGCCGCATCGCATTGGCAAAACTGGACCGGCAGGCGCCTGTTGCGCTCGCGAAGACACAGAAGAAAGCAGGCTGACCCATGGCTACCGTTTATTACGACAAGGACGCCGATCCGTCGATCATCGCTTCCCGCAAGGTGGCGGTTCTCGGTTACGGCAGCCAGGGCCACGCCCATGCGCTGAACCTGAAGGACTCGGGGGTCGACGTACGCATCGGCCTGCGCGAGGGCTCGGCCAGCGTCGCCAAGGCTGAGGCTGCGGGGCTCCGGGTGTTGCCGACGGCCCAAGCCGTCGCCGAGGCGGACCTCATCATGGTGTTGCTGCCCGACACCGACCAGCAGGCCGTCTACGACGCGGATATCGCGCCCAATCTCAACGAGGGTGACGCGCTGTTCTTCGCCCACGGTTTCAACATCCACTTTGGCCTCATCGAGCCCCCGGCTGGCGTCGACGTGGCCATGTGCGCCCCCAAAGGCCCTGGTCACCTCGTACGTCGCACCTACACCGAGGGCGGCGGCGTGCCGTGTCTCATCGCGGTTGCTCAGGATGCCAGCGGCAAGGCCGAAGCCATCGCCATGAGCTACGCCTCGGCCATCGGTGGGGGACGGGCAGGCGTGCTGCCGACCACCTTCCGGGAGGAGACTGAGACCGACCTCTTCGGTGAGCAAGTGATCCTCTGCGGCGGCGTGACATCCCTGGTCCAGGCCGCTTTTGAGACCCTGACCGAAGCCGGTTACGCCCCCGAGTCGGCGTACTTTGAATGTCTACACGAGCTCAAGCTCATCGTTGATCTCATGTATGCCCATGGTGTTTCAGGGATGCGCTACTCGATCTCGGACACGGCGGAGTACGGCGACTACAGCCGGGGCCCGCGCATCGTGACCGCGGAAACCAAGAAGGAAATGCGTCGCGTTCTCGACGAGATTCAAGACGGCCGCTTCGCCGAGGAATGGATTCAGGAGAACAAGAACGGCCGCCCGCGCTTCAACGAGATGCGCAAGGCCGGTCAGAGCCACCCGATCGAAAAGGTCGGCGAGGAACTCCGCAAGCTCATGCCCTTCGTCAGCGCCGGCAGCGCCAAGCCCCAGGACGTCTCAGGCGGTCAGTAACCCGGGCCGCTGGTTTTTTCCAGAGATTCCTGGGTAGGGTTCACGCACTATGCGCACTTCCCTCCGTGTTTTTGCCGCGGCTGTAAGCACCTGTTTTGCAGCCGCGTTCCTCGTAATCATCCCGTCGGCCAGCCCCGCTCACGCAGTGAGCGGGGTGAACATCGTGAACATCGGGAACGGTTCCAATACCGAGGGCGGCATCGTCGACGTCCCGATCTCGCTCAACTACGGAGCGATCGGCAACGTGTCGGTCACCGTGAGCACCGCGCCGCTCACCGCGTCGTCTCCTTCGGACTACCAGTTCAAATCGCAGACCTTCAACTGGTCGTTCGGCCAGGGCCAGGTCCAGCACTTCATGGTGCAAACGAATCAGGACATCACCCCGGAAGCTGACGAACAGTTCCGGGTGGTGTTCTCGCAGGCGCCCGTCGGCGCCGATCCGGGCTCGCAGGGCACCGGCACGATTGTGGACAACGACGGTGGTGGCGGCACGGTGCCGAAGCTCACGGTTTCGGGCGGCGGCACGCAGCCGGAGGGCAACGCGGACAACGTGCGCGACATCACGGTGACCCTCGACAAGGTCTATGACCAGGACGTCACGGTCAACTACGCCACCCAGGACGGCACCGCCCAGGCGCCGGGCGACTACACCGCTATCCCGACCGCAACGCTGACGTTCCCCAAGAACGTGAACCCGCCAGCGCCCCAGGTCATCCACGTTGGCATCAAGGGCGACGGTTTTGGCGAGCCCACCGAGTCGTTCCAAGTCATCTTCGGTTCGAACGAGAACGCTGTGTTCAACGGCACGCCCAACCAGACGATCACGCTCACAAACGACGACGGCGCGCCTCCCACCATCACGATTGCGGATATCACCCCGAAGGCTGAGGGCGATAGCGGTACGTCGACGATGACCGTCACGCTCAATGTGACGCCGACACCGCAACAGCCCGTCTCCGTGCAAGTCGACACGGCTGACGGTACGGCCGTTGCGTCCACGCAGGACGCCAAGGGTGACTACGAGCCCGTCGTGAAGAAGGTCGTCACGATCAACGGCCCTTCAACGTCTGTCGACGTCACGATCAATGGCGATATTGCGCAAGAGCCCGACGAGACGTTCCACGTCAACCTTTCGAAGCCGAATAACGCAGTTGTCGGGGCACCGTCATCGAAGGACGGCACGATCCTGAACGACGACTTCGGTCAGATCACAGTCGGCCCGGGGCCGGGCGGTGGTCCTGACGTCGAGACCTTTGGTGCTGCAGGCGCCCACCTCGCCGGCTTCTACGCTTACGAGGCCGCGTTTGCCGGGGGCGTTCACGTTGCCCGCGGCGACTTCTTCAAGGCGGACGGTTCAATCGGCGCCGACGGCATCGACGAGATCGTCACGGCTCCGGGCAAGAACTCCCGCCCGCTTGTACGCATCTTTGCGCTCGACGGCACGATCCGGGCCAGCTTCTTCGCTTACGACCAGAGCTTCGCCGGTGGTGTGTACTTGGCCGCCGGTAACTTCGACGGTGACACCAGCAATGGCGACGAACTGGTAGTCGCCGCCGGTCCTGGCGGCGGTCCGCACGTCAAGGTCATCAAGGTCAAGGGCCCGGGCGACAACATCATCGACATCTCCAACGGCGGCTTCTACGCCTACGCCCCGAACTTCCACGGCGGCGTGCGCCTAGCGGCGGCCAACATGACGGGCGACGCGAAAGACGAGATCATCACGGCCCCCGGTCCTGGCGGCGGTCCGCACGTCAAGGTGTTCGGCCTGAACAACACGAACAGCTTCGCCGAGAAGGCTGGCTTCATGGCCTACGACCCCGGCTTCGGTGGCGGCGTCTTTGTGGCGGCCACGGCGGGCAAGATCGTCACCGGTGCTGGCGCCGGCGGCGGCCCTCACGTCCGCATCTTCAACGGTGACGGCTCGCCGCAAGGTGGCGGCTTCTTCGCCTACGACCCGAACTTCCACGGTGGTGTCTCGGTGGCCATGGGCAACATGGACAACGATCCGGCCGCCGAGATCGCGACCGGCCCTGGCGCCGGCGGCGGTCCGCACGTCCGAGTGTTCGACCAAGACGGTGGCATGCCCTTCGGCGGCGGATTCTTCGCCTACCAAAACTTCACGGGTGGCATCGAAGTGTCGATCGGCGGCGGCGGCAACTAGCTGCTTCGCCAAGACCTAAGCACTTGAGGGGTTGTGTCGCATAGAGCGGCACAACCCCTCAAACGCGTGTGGGGCCTAGTCCTTTACGACGTCGTGGAACCGCGACTTCATGTGGTCGCGCGGTTTGTACTGCGGCGTGAGGTGGGGGTGGCGGCGGCGATCCGGATGGTGCCGGACCTTCGGGTTCGAACTGAGGACGACGCGTCCGCCGCTGCGCCGGCGGCGCCGCCGGATCAGCACACGGGCCCGCAGAACCACGACCATGAGACTCAGCGTCAGTAGCGCACCCAGAAGCAACGTGACTCCGAGGGGCAACCCGCCGGTAGTCGCGGCCGGTAGCCGCACCGAGGTGAGATCGCCGTCGGTCGTTATCGATCCCACCGCCGCGGGAGGCGGTTGCGCTATCGCCGGGCTGTCAGAGCGCGACGCTCGCGCCTTGGGCGCGGCCACCGCAGTGAGCTTCAGGGCCTTCGGGATTGCCGGCAGCCGGTCCCCAACCGCGGGGACGGGCGCGGCGAACGCGGCATCGAGCAATGCCGCCGCCCATCCGTAGGTGTCGGCCACGTTCATCACGACCGCGATTTCGGTGCGCCCGTTGCGCGTGGCGGCGGCAATAAGGCCGCGGCCCGCCTTCTTCGTGAACCCCGTCTTCAGGCCGACGGCGCCGAAGTACCGGGTGAGCAACTTGTTGTGATTGATCAGGCGCCGCGGCATGCCGCTCGGGTCGGTAAAGGTGCCCACGGGCGCGGCGACGATCGGCGCCAGTCGCGGGTTGGCGAGCAACGCCCGCGACGCGATCGCAAGGTCGCGGGCCGACACGAGGTTGCCGCCGCCAATGGAGAAGTTGTCGTCGAGACCGGACGGGTCGCGCAGCGTCGGCGCGTCCGCGAACTGCAACTGTGAGCCGAGTTGGCTCAGCGAGGTCGCGAAGTTCTCCATCGAGCCGCTGACGCGTTCAGCGACTGCCGCGGCCGCGTCGTTCGCCGAAGATTGGAGCAACGCTTGCAACGCCTGATCGATCGGCCACACCTCGCCGGCCTTCATGTTCAGCTTGTGCGCGGGCATCCCGGCCGCTCGAGCGCTGACGGGCACGGTGTCGGTCGGTGCCAGCGCCGCGACGGCGGCGAGCGCGGTGATGACCTTCGTCATGCTCGCCGGCGGCAACGCCTGGCGGTCGTTACTCGACGCCATCACGCGGCCCGTGGCCTGGTCAACGACGATGAAGGCGCGGGGCGGCACGCCGGGTGGCGGCGCCACTGGAGGTGCTGCGACCGTCGGGACAACCGGGTTCACAGCCGCGACAGGGCCCGCCGATACCAAGGACAACGTCGCGATTGACGCGACAAAGACAGTGATGCGGCCCCGCATAGGGGTTAGAGGTTAAAGCAAGCGTTCAGCGATGTAATCGATAGTGGCGCACAACGCGGCGACGTCGTCGGGTTCGACCGCGGGAAACATGCCGATGCGGATCTGGTTTCGACCCAGTTTGCGGTAGCTATCGGTGTCCAAAACGCCGTTGCGGCGCAGGATGTTGCAGAGGTCGTTGGCGTCGAAGCCGTCGATATCGATGGTGCCCACAACGGGTGACCGTTCCTCGGGCTTCGCCACGAAGGGCTGCGCGAACGACGACGACTCGGCCCATCCATAGAGGATGGACGACGACTTCTCGCTGCGGCTCGCCGCCCAGCTGAGCCCGCCGTTGGCGAGCATCCAGTCGACCTGGTCGGCCAGCATGATCATGCGTCGCGACGGCTGGAGTGTTCAGCGTCTGGTTGCCGCGCGAGTTCGTGACCGCGGTCTGCAGGTCGAGGATCGCGGGGATCCAGCGTCCCGACGCACTGATGCGTTCGATGCGCTCGATCGCGGCGGGGGAGCACGCGGCCAGCCAAATGCCGCCGTCGGCGGCGAAGCACTTCTGCGGCGCGAAGTAGTAGCAGTCGAACTGGGTGGCGTCGACGACGATGCCGCCGGCGATCGACGTCGCGTCTACCGCGACGATCGCGCCGTCGTCGGCGCCCGTCGGGCGCACGATTGGGGCCACGACGCCGGTTGACGTCTCGTTGTGCGTGAGGCCGTACAGATCGATGCCCGGCGTGCCGACCGCGTCGGCCTTGGTGCCCGGCGGTGCCTCGATGACTTGGGGTTCGTCGAGGAACGGCGCCGCCTTGGCGGCAGTGGCGAATTTCGACGAGAACTCACCGAAGCTGAGGTGCTGGCTCTTCTTCTCGATGAGCCCGAACGTGGCCGCGTCCCAGAACAACGTGGTTCCACCGTTGCCGAGCAGCATTTCGTAGCCGTCGGGAAGTTGGAACAGTTGGGACAGGCCGTCGCGCACCCTCCCGACCAAGTTCTTCACCGGTGCTTGGCGGTGGCTGGTGCCGAGCAGCGTGGTCGCTGCGTCGGCCACGGCCTGGGCCTGGGCCGGGCGTACTTTCGACGGCCCTGAGCAGAACCGCCCGTCGACCGGCAGCAAGTTCGACGGGACAGAAATATCGAGTCGGGGGTCGTCGCTCATCTCTGCAAGCATTACAGCCGTGAATCGCCTGTCTCGACGAATTGCCGCCGTCGCTCCGTCCGCCACGCTCGCCATCGACGCCAAGGCCAAAGCCATGGTCGCCGCCGGCGAAGACGTGGTCGGTTTCGGTGCCGGTGAGCCCGACTTTCCCACGCCCGACGCGATCGTCGAGGCCGCGGTGCTCGCGGCTCGGGACGCGAAGAATCATCGCTACACGCCGACGTCGGGACTACCCGAGTTGCGCGAAGCGCTCGTGGCCAAGACCAAGCGCGACTCGAATTACGACGTCACCGCCGCGCAGGTCCTCGTCACCAACGGCGGCAAGCAGGCCGTGTACAACACGTTCGCGGCGCTGTGTGACCCCGGCGACGAAGTGATCGTGCCCGCGCCGTTCTGGACCACGTATCCCGAGGCGATCCAGCTCGCGGGCGGGGTGCCCGTACCCGTGCTCGCCGACGAGACGCAGGGTTTCCGCCAGACGGTTGCGCAACTCAAGGCGGCCCGCACGGACAAGACCAAGGTGCTGCTCTTCGTATCGCCCAACAACCCGACCGGGGCGGTTCACACGCCGGAGGAAGTGAAGGCGATCGGGGAGTGGGCGTTGGCGAACGACCTGTGGGTCGTCACCGACGAGATCTACGAGCACCTCGTCTACGGCGACGCCAAGTTCACGTCGCTACCCGTGGCCGTGCCCGAGATGGCCGACAAAACCGTGGTGCTCAACGGTGTCGCCAAGACCTACGCCATGACGGGTTGGCGCGTCGGCTGGATGATCGGGCCGAAGGACGTGATCGACGCGGCGACGAACCTGCAGAGCCACGCCACGTCGAACGTGTCAAACGTCGCCCAGCGCGCCGCGATTGCGGCGGTGTCGGGAGACCTGTCGGCGGTGGCGATGATGCGCGAGGCGTTCGATCGACGTCGTCAACTCATGGTCGCAATGCTCAACGAGATCACCGGCGTCACGTGTCCCACGCCCGACGGCGCGTTCTACGCATACCCGTCGCTGAAAGGTCTGCTCGGGCGCGACATCGGCGGGCGCACCGCGAGCGACACGCTCGAACTCGCGGCGATCGCGTTGGAAGAAGCGAAGGTCGCATTCGTACCTGGCGAAGCCTTCGGGTCGCCGGGCTACGGGCGGTTCTCGTACGCCCTCGGCGACGACGCCTTGGTCGACGGCATCACGCGCTTGCAAAAACTGTTCGCATAACTCCTTGACTATCGAAGTCTGATATATCAGACTTCGATATATGGCCAAGTCCTTTCCCGCAGCCTCGCTGCACGTTGTGCTCGCCCTCCTCGGTGGTGAACAACACGGGTACGCGTTGATGCAGGACGTGGAAGAACTGAGCGACGGCTCGGTGAAGATGGGCCCTGGCACTCTGTACGGCACGCTCAATCGGCTCGTCGCGGAAGGTCTGATCGAGGAGACCCGACAAGACGACCGGCGTCGCTACTACCAGCTCACCGCTGAAGGCCAACGCGTGGCCGCAGCCGAGCTGAGCCGTCTCAAGACCTTGGTGAAGCGGGTTCAGGCCCGCGGGTTCCGGCTCGGTACCGCATGACTACGCGTGTGTATCGCACGCTGCTCCTGCTGTACCCCAAGTCGTTCCGCCTCGCTTACCGCGAGGACATGGTCGCCGTGTTTGAAGAGATGCAGCGCGATAGATCGCCCGCTTCCTTGTGGTGGCGCGTGATGTCCGACGCGGCTGTCTCAATTCCCGTCCAACGAATGGAGTCCGTCATGTCTCAAACCAGTTCTCGCTCGATCACCGCAGGCTTTTTCGGTCTGCTCGTCGTCTTCATTGCCCTCGCCGTGCGAGGTACGCCGGGCACCGCGTTCGGATTGCTGTTCGTACTTATGGCGGCAGTCGGCCTCATGGTGGTGCTGTTCCTGCGCTCCCGCGCCGCGTACGTCGAGCCCGCGATGCAAATGCACCGGCATTGGTGGCGTTACCTGGCGGCCGCCTTTGCGTGTTTTGCCGGCGCCTTAATCGGGACAGAGGTGCTCAACCTCGACGCCTGGATGCTGTTGTTCCTGGATCTCATCGCCGCCTGGTTCCTCGTGGCCACCGGCGTGGTACTTGGCGCCTGGCACGGCGTCTCTCGCATCCGAGCGATTCGCTCGGCTTAATCCGGTTGGGAGGACGCGGCGCCTGCGGGTGACAATGGTGCATGGCCCGCGTCCTCATCACCGAAGAGCTCGCCCCGTCGGCTAACGCCGCCCTCGCGGCCGCCGGACACGAGGTTGACGTGCAACTCGGTCTGTCCCCCGAGGACCTGCTCGGCGCGGTGAAGGGCGCCGACGCCCTGATCGTGCGGTCGGCCACCAAGGTGACCGAAGAAGTGCTGGCGGCGTGCGACCAGATGGTGGTGGTCGGACGCGCCGGCGTCGGCATCGACAACATTGATCTCGCGGCCGCAACCGCTCACGGCGTGATGGTGGTGAACGCGCCGCAAAGCAACATCGTGTCGGCGGCCGAACACACGATCGCCATGCTGCTCGCGCAGGCCCGCAACATCCCCCAGGCCCACGCCGCCCTCGTGGACGGACGATGGGAGCGCAGCAAGTGGGAAGGCGTCGAGGTGTCGGGCAAGACGCTCGGCGTGCTCGGCCTGGGCCGCATCGGTGCGCTCGTCGCGCAACGTGCGAACGCGTTCGGCATGAAGCTGATCGCCTATGACCCGTTCGTGGCGCCCGAGCGGGCCAAGCAAATGGGCGTGGAACTCGTGACGCTCGACGAACTCGCCGCCCATTCGGATTTCGTCACCGTGCACGTCGTGAAGACACCCGAGACCATTGGGTTGATCGGCGAGGCGTTCTTCGCCAAGGCCAAGCCCGGTATTCGGGTTATCAACGTCGGCCGTGGCGGCATCGTCGACGAAGCCGCGCTCGCCAAGGCGGTGCAAGCCGGCCAGTGCGGCGGAGCGGCGCTCGACGTGTTCGCCGAGGAGCCGACGACCGAGTCGCCGTTGTTCTCATTGCCGAGCGTGGTCGTCACCCCGCACCTGGGCGCCAGCACGGCCGAAGCGCAGGACAAGGCGGGCGAGCAGATCGCCGAGCAGGTGCTGCTTGCGTTGGCGGGCGAGTTCGTGCCGTACGCGGTGAACGTGAACGCGGCGGCCGCGGCAGAAGGGGTGCGTCCGTTCGTGCCGCTCGCGGAACGCCTCGGTCATCTCCTGGCTGGGCTTATCGGAGGACTGCCGACTTCGCTCGAGGTCGAATACCGCGGCCCCATCGCCGACTTCGACGTCAGCCTCGCCACGCTGTCGGCGTTGCGCGGGGTTCTGGCGTCGGCCACCCACGAAGCGGTGTCCTTCGTCAACGCACCGTCGCTGGCTTCCGAGCGCGGCATCGAAACCAAGGAAATCAAAGTCGCCTCGGCGCACGACGAGGTCAGCTTCGTCACGCTCCGCAGCGCGGAGCGGTCGGTGTCGGGCACGTTGGCCGGCATCTCGGGGGAGCCGCGCATCGTGGCCATCGACGGGATCAGCTGCGAGGTGCCGCCGGCGAAGCACCTCTTCGTCGTACGCAACGACGACCGCGTCGGCATGCTGGCCCTCGTGACCGCCGCGATGAGCGACTCGAACATCAACGTCGCGAACATGCACTTGGGTCGTTCGACCGACGGGTCGGCGGCGCTGATGGTGCTGGCTACTGATGCCGAGGTGCCAGCCGAGGTGGCTGAGCAGCTTCGGTCAGCGGCGGGAATCCTCGACGCCCGCAGCCTGTCTGCGTAGTTAGCGCTGGGCTTCGTTGAAGCCGGCACGTCGAGCCGCGCCTTCTGAGGCATAGCAACGGTCGGGTCGGCTGGTCTCGTAGCTGGCCATGCCGGGCTTTCGGAACACGCGGCTGCCGAGCTTCGCCTTGATGGGGTGCGACGTGGGGCAGACGTCGCCGACGGGTTCGACCCACGAGAGGAGAGCCGAGCGCGGCACATCGGCGGGCACGTCCGTCGGGGCTTTGCGGTTGGCGCGCACGGCCTTCTCGGCCCTCTTCGCTTCGCGCTTGGCTTTTAACGGTTCGGTCCGGGGCGGACGCTTGGCGGCCGCGACTTTCTTCGCGGTTGCCTTCACGGGCGACGGTGTTGGCTTTGCAGGCTCGGGCTCGGGCGCGGCCTCGAGGTCAGGTTCGGGTTCGACTTCTTCGATCGCTTCCGTCGGAAGCGGCTCGGCCGCCACTGGCGCAGGTTTCGGGGCCGGTGTTGGTTCTGGCTGCGGCCGAGGTGGTGCGGCCGGCGCAACGAACGGTTGCGGCTTCTGTCCGTCGAGCAGCTTTTTGACCGCTACCGCGACGACGAACAGAAGCACCAGCCGGAATGACCACTTCGCGCCTCTTCGAATCATCTGAGCAAACTATCGCCCGAGCGCAGCCCGTTTGCGCCGGCTCAACGCGGCCAGTTGATGCCGATTCCAATCACGCTTAGGCTCCCGTACGCCCGCGGGGTCGGGCTTGCCGAGGGGTTGGAGTTGCTGTGCGAGTACTGAGTCGTGTCCTGGCTATCGCTGTTCTTGGAGTCGCGGTGGCGGTGGCAATACCAACCGCAGCCGAGGCCGCGACGTTGACGATCTCGACGTCGTCGCTACCGAACGGGGTCGTCGCGAGGTCCTATAGCGCCAGCGTGCTGGCTACGGGCGGAACCCGTCCCTTCACGTACTCCATCTCGGCGGGGTCCATCCCCAGCGGTCTCACTTTCTCCAGTTCCACTGGCCGCTTCGCCGGCAGACCTGTTCAATCGGGCGTCTCGAACTTCCAGGTAACGGTCACCGACCACGTCCTCGCCACGGCCAGCAAAGCGTTCGCGATTTCTGTGAGTCCCGCACCGCTCAGGATTGTCACCACTTCGCTGCCGGCCGGGAAAACCGGGACTGCTTACTTCGCCACTCTCGCTGCGACTGGCGGCGATCCGCCGCTCACTTGGGGAATCACCAACGGCGCCCTCCCCGCCGGTTTGATTCTGAATACGTCCAACGGGCAAATCTCCGGCACGCCGACTGCAGTCGGCAGCTTCCCGATAACGGTCACGGTCCACGACTCGTTCAGCCCCGGCACCCTCATCACGAAAAGCCTCACATTGCGGGTCACGGCCTCTCCTCTAAGTGTGTCGACCGCGTCATTGCCCGTCGGCGCCGCAGGTGCCGACTACAGCGCCAACCTGGCGGCGGCCGGTGGCGTCCCGCCATACACGTGGACAGTCTCCACCGGCGCATTGCCCGGCGGGCTGACGCTCGCCTCCAACGGCGCAATTACCGGGAACCCGACCAGCGCCGGGACCTCGACCTTCACCGCGAAAGTCACCGATTCGGCCGCAAAAACCGCCACAAAGCAGCTTTCTATAACCATCAACGGCAGCTTGAGCCTTCCCGCGACCGCCCTGCCGCAGGGTGCCGTCGGGCTGGCGTACACCACGACGCTCCCGGTAGCAGGCGGCTCCGCGCCCTACGCCCTCAGTGTCACCGGTGGTTCGCTGCCACCCGGTTTGTCGCTGGCCGGGGCCACCGGGACGATCTCGGGCACGCCCACCGGATCTGGCGGGACGTACGTGTTCACGGCCCATGCCACCGACGCCTCGAATCCCACGCAGCAGGCCGACCAGAACTACACGATCACCATCGTTCCGGCGCTCGCGATCACCACGACGACTCTGGGTGACGCGATCACGGCGACGCCCTACAGCACCACGCTGAACGCCACGGGGGGCACTACCCCGTACCTGTGGACGATGGAATCGGGCACGCTTCCCGCGGGCCTCTCGCTGATCGGTAACGGTGTTATCAACGGCGCTCCGACCACGGCTGGAACGTTCAATTTCACCGTCCGGGCCACCGACAACGGCACGCCCGCACAGGTCAAAACCAAGGCGTTGTCCATCAAGGTCATCCAGCAACTGGTGATCACCACCAGCTCGTTGCCGGGTGGAATCATCGGGTCCGGTTACAGCAAGTCGCTTGCGTCGTCGGGCGGCACCGGCCCCTTCGCCTGGTCGCTCGACTCGGGCACGCTCCCGGCGGGCATCACCCTGTCTGGCGCTGGCGTGCTGTCGGGAACGCCCAGCGTGCAGGGTGTGTCCAGCTTCGACGTCAAGGTCGCAGACTCGGCGGGGCAGTCGGCAATTCGTACGTTCTCAATCACGGTAAACCCCGTGCTCAACATCGTCACCGAGACGCTCGATGGCGGGCTGCAAGGCGTCCCCTATGCCAAGTCGCTGGAGGCAAATGGTGGGTCGGCGCCGCTGACGTGGAGCCTCACGAGCGGTGCCCTGCCCGCCGGTTTGGCCCTCTCGCCCGCTGGCCTGATCTCCGGCACGCCTACCGCCCTCGGCACGTCCACGTTCACCGTGAAAGTGGCCGATTCGAGCAGTCCTGTTCAAGAGATTCCGCGCTCGTTCTCGATCAAGATCGTGAAGCCCTTGGTGATCTCGACCGCAAGCTTGGCTTCGGGCGTCATCGGTTCGCCGTACACGAGCTCGCTAGCCGCCACGGGCGGCAGCGTGCCCTACGTATGGTCCGTAATCGGCGGGACACTGCCGACAGGCCTCACGCTCGACGGATCGACCGGCCAGATCACGGGCAGTCCGACTACGGCCGGCACGTCCAACATCACCATCCAGGTGGCCGACGCGTCCGCCCCGCAGCAGCTGACGACGAAGGCCTTCTCGATCGCGATCGCCGCGCTGCTGACGATCACCAACTCGACCCTGCCTGAGGCACAGGTCGGCCATCCGTACTCGGTGACCCTCGTGCCTGCCGGCGGTACAGCCCCGTTCGTCTGGTCGGTCACCTCGGGCACGCTCCCAGCCGGGATCTCGCTCAACACCTCCACGGGCGTGCTCAGCGGTACACCGACCACGGCCGGCACGGTCAGCCTCACCTTCAAAGTGGTCGACGTTTCGAACCCGCAACAGCAGGCGAGCAAGACGTTTTCCCTGGTCAGAACGGTCCCTCCGTTCCAGATCACTACTGCGTCGCTGCCGGACGGGACCAAGGGCGTGGCGTATTCGGCGACCGTCGGCGCAACCGACGGCGTGGCGCCCTACACGTGGTCGGTGACCGGTGGCACGCTTCCGACTGGCCTCAGCCTCAACGCTTCGACCGGTGCGATTACGGGAACGCCCACCACGGCGGGCGTGAGCACCGCGACCATCCAGGCGCAGGATTCGTCGCCATCGCCGCTGACCACGACCAAGTCGTTGTCGATCACCATCGTCAACCCGGTGTCGATTTCCACGAACTCGCTGCCGGGCGGCACTACGAGCAACTCGTATTCGGCCACCCTCAACGCGGCTGGCGGTCACCCCACCTACTCATGGGCGATCACGAGCGGCACGCTGCCCGCAGGCCTGGCCTTCAACGGCACCACGGGCACGATCTCGGGGATTCCGACGGGGGTCGGCTTGTCGACGATCACGGTGCAAGTGACCGATTCGTCGACACCCGCCCAGACGTCGTCGAAGTCCTTCACGATCGATGTCACCACGGTGATCACCATCACCACAGGATCGATTCCCGACGCGGTCGTGGGCTCCGGCTACGCCACAACCCTGGTGGCGAGCGGCGGTACGACGCCGTACACCTGGTCAGTGATTTCGGGCGCCCTGCCTGCGGGCATCACCCTTGATCCCACCACCGGCGAGATCTCGGGCACCCCAACGGCAGCGGGCAACAGCACCTTCACCATCAAGGTGAAGGACCTGTCCTCGCCGTTCCAGACCGACACCAAGACGCTGACGTTGCACGTCGCCGGCCTGCTGGCGATATCCAGCACCACCCTCGCCAACGGGGTCCTGTCGTCGCCCTACTCGGCCACCCTCAACTCGACGGGTGGCACGGCCCCCGTGACCTGGGCTGTTACCGGCGGCGCCCTTCCAACGGGCCTCACGCTGAACCCGAACACGGGTGCCATTACGGGCACGCCGACTGCCCTCGGAACCTTCAACTTCACGGTTACGGCTACCGACACCGCCGCGCCGGCGCAACACGTTGCCAAGGCGCTCAGCATCGTCGTGAATCCGACCTAGGCCAACCGCCCAAAAGGGCGTCACAGGACCGTCTCTGCAATCAGAGGTAAGTTGACGGCATGCGCAATCTACGACTGTTTTTTGGCGCGCTCGCAGTGACGACGCTTGTTGGCGCGTCGCTCGTGCTCGCCGCACCCCAGGCATCCGCCGCCCCGACTGCCCAGAACCTGTTCGTAACAGGCCCCGGTCCAGGAGGCGGACCACGCGTGCGGCTCTTCAAAGAAGACAACACCGCGACGTCGACGGACTTCTTCGCCTACGCCCAGAGTTTCACCGGTGGCGTCGATGTCGCCATGGGCGACCTCGACGGCGATGGCGAGCCCGAGATCATCACGGCCGCCGGCCCCGGTGGCGGCCCGCACGTGCGCGTCTTCGATATCCACGGCGCGCCGATGGACGCTCTCGGCTTCATGGCCTACGACCCGAACTTCCACGGTGGCGTGCACCTCGGAGTCGCCGACCTCGACGGCGACGGTGCCGACGAGGTGATCACGGCCCCCGGCGCCGGTGGCGGCCCGCACGTACGGGCATGGGCCTTCGACGAACAGGGCGCGTTCGTGGTCGCCGAGACGATGGCGTACGCGCCGTCGTTTAGCGGCGGCGTCTACGTCACGGGTATCGACGCTGGCCCCGGCAACATCGACGGCATCGTTACGAGCGCCGGTCCCGGTGGCGGGCCCCACGTGAAGCTCTTCTCGCCCACGCTTGCATCGAGCACAGGTTTCATGGCCTACGACCCCGGCTATACCGGTGGCGTTTCGGTTGCGGCCGTCGACCTCAACTCCGATGGCACCGACGAGATCATCACGGGCTCGCTCGGCAACGCCGGCCACATTCGTTCGTTCAGCACGGCTGGCGCAGCCTCGGGCGGCGTCAGCTTCCAGTCCTACCCCTCGCCAGGAAACACCGGCGTGCAGGTGGCGACGTTCCATAAAGCCGGTGCCTCGTCGCCGATCATTGCCGGCAGCTTCGCCGAGGGTCTGGGCAAGGCGACCACGTTCACCAAGGAAGGCGCGGCGGCGCCGGCCGGCTTCCAGCCTTACGGCGGCGGCTGGCTCGGTGGCATCCGCGTGGCCGGCGCCAACGGTTTGTTCGAAGACGTCGCGAACACGCCGTTGGCGATCAGCACTTCGTCGCTCCCGGGTGGTGTCGTGGGCACGGCCTACTCGGCCCCGCTCGCAGCCACGGGCGGCAAGTCGCCCTACACGTGGTCGATTTCCTCGGGCGCACTCCCCGCCGGCCTTACGTTGGCGCCCACGACGGGCCTCATCAGCGGCACGCCCACGGAGGTGGGTTCCACGCCGTTCACGGTCAAGGTCATCGACTCGTCGGCGACTCCGCAGTCCGTCACCAAGGAACTGACCATCCCGATCACGTCAGGGCTCTCGATCACCACGACGACGTTGCCCGAAGGCACCACGGGCTCGCCCTACTCGGCCACCCTCGTCGCAGCTGGCGGCACCACGCCTTATACCTGGACCGTCGATAGCGGCACCCTTCCGGCGGGTTTGATCCTCAACCCGTCCACCGGCGTTATCAGCGGTACTCCTACGGCGGTAGGGACCTCCAACTTCACCCTCAAGGCCATGGATTCGTCGGGCCCGCCGCAGTCGATCACGAAGGCTGTGTCGATCAAGGTTGTCGCGCCGCTCACGATCACATCGTCGTCGCCCCGTCCGGACGGGGTCGTCGGCGACGCGTACTCAACCACCATCGCCGCGAGTGGCGGCACGGGGCCGTACGCGTTCACAATCGATAGCGGCACGCTTCCGGCCGGCCTCACGCTAAATGGCACCACCGGCGTGATCTCCGGCACCCCGACCGCCGCGGGCACGCCCAACTTCACAATCAAGGTTACGGATTCCTCCGCGCCAGCCAAGACGGCAACGAAGACGTTCTCGATATCGATCTACGACCCGCTCGTGATCACCACGACAACGCTGCCAAACGGCAAGGTCAACACCGCCTACGGACCCGTGGCTATCGCACAGACTGGCGGCAAAAGCCCGCTGTCGTGGTCGATCAGTTCCGGCACGCTGCCGGCTGGCCTCGCCATCAATCCAACCACCGGTGCGATTAGCGGCACGCCGACAGCTGCCGGTGCGTCCACCTTCACCGTCAAAGCGATCGACTCGTCGAGCCCGGCCCAACAAGACACGCAAGCTTTCACGCTGACTGTCGACCCGTAGGCGGAAGTACGCGGTTGGTGAGCTTCAGCTCACCTTTGGCAGCCAGGCCTTGCGCTTCGCTTCGTAGTCGCTGATTGCGTCTGCGTTGCGAAGCGTAAGGCCGATGTCGTCCAGGCCTTCGAGGAACCGCATCTGCGTGAAGTCGTCCAGCGGAAACTCGGCTTCGATGCCAGCTTTGAGGCAGCCGACGGTGCGCGAGGCGATGTCGATGATGATCTCGAGGGACGGGTCGTCTTGGACCGCCTTCATCAGCGCGACACCGACTTCATCGGACACCTGGACGGGCACGAGCCCTGCCTTGGTGGAGTTGTTGCGGAAGATGTCGCCGAAGCGCGGCGAGATGACGGCCCGGAAGCCGTAATCCGTTAGCGCCCATACGGCGTGCTCGCGTGACGAGCCCGTCCCGAAGTTGGGTCCGGCGATGAGGATTGACGCGTCCGTGTAGCGCTGGTCGTTGAGGGGAAACGACGCGTCCTTGCGCCATGCGCCGAACAGTCCCTCGCCGAAGCCGGTGCGCTCGACGCGCTTCAGCCACTCGGCGGGGATGATCTGGTCGGTGTCGACGTCGCTGCGATCGAGGGGGATCGCGGTGCCTTGGATCGTGATGATCGGTTCCATGTGATTTAGACGTCCTTCGGATTCGCGAAGTGGCCGGCGATGGCGGTGGCGGCCGCGACCGCGGGGGAGACGAGATGCGTGCGCCCGCCGGGCCCTTGGCGGCCCTCGAAGTTGCGATTCGACGTGGACGCGGCGCGCTCGCCTGGCGCCAGCTTGTCGGGGTTCATCGCGAGGCACATCGAACAGCCGGCGCCCCGCCACTCGAAGCCGGCGGCGGTGAACACCTTGTCGAGCCCCTCCGCTTCGGCGACTTCTTTGACCACGTTCGAGCCGGGCACAACGAGGGCGCGGACTCCCTTGGCAACCTTCTTGCCGTCGAGCACCGCTGCCGCCGCCCGTAGGTCTTCGATGCGAGCGTTCGTGCAGCTGCCGATGAACACGGTGTCGACGGCGATGTCGCGCATCGGAGTGTTCTCGGTGAGGCCCATGTATTCGAGGGCGCGGGCGGCGGCGTTGCGCGCGATCGGATCGGCGAACGACTCAGGGGTGGGGACGCGCCCAGATAGCGGGATCACCTGGCCGGGGTTCGTGCCCCACGTCACCTGCGGCTCGATGTCCGCCGCGTTGAGTTCGACGGTCTTGTCGAAGGACGCACCGTCATCGGTTTGCAGCGTGCGCCAGTCGTCCAGCGCCGCTTCCCAATCCTTGCCCTTCGGCGCGTGTCGCCGACCGTCGAGGTAGGCGAAGGTGATGTCGTCCGGCGCGACCATGCCGGCCCGGGCGCCGGCCTCGATGCTCATGTTGCAGAGCGTCATGCGGCCTTCCATCGACAGGCCGCGGATCGCCGAACCGCGATATTCGATAACCGAGCCGATGCCGCCGCCGGTATCGAGCTTGCCGATGATTGCGAGCGTGACGTCCTTCGCGGTGACGCCCGGCGGGAGTTCGCCGTTCACCACGACCGCGAGTGTTTTGGCCTCGCGCTGGGGGAGGGTCTGGGTGGCGAGCACGTGCTCGACCTCGCTCGTGCCGATCCCGAACGCCAGCGCGCCGAAGGCTCCGTGCGTGGACGTATGGCTATCGCCGCACACGATCGTCATGCCGGGCTGGGTGAGGCCCTGTTCGGGGCCGATGATGTGGACGATGCCCGCGTCCTTGTGGCCCATCGGGTAGAGCGTGATGCCAAACTCTTTGCAGTTCTCGGCGAGCACCTCCATCTGACGGGCACTGATCGGATCCCTTACCGGCTCGAGCAGATTCGTGGTCGGCACGTTGTGGTCCATCGTCGCCAGCGTGAGGTCGGGCCGGCGCACGGTGCGACCGCCTAGGCGCAGGCCGTCGAACGCCTGTGGGGACGTGACCTCGTGGATGAGGTGGAGGTCGATGAACAGGAGGTCGGGCTCATTGGGAGCGGAGTGCACGACGTGGCGCTCCCACACTTTCTCGCTCAGCGTCTTCTTCGTAGCCATTTGAACCGTCTCACAATCTGGGATAACGTTCCCGAACAGTGGAACGAACAGTAACGACTGTGGGCGTGCTCGACAAGTCGGTCGCCGTGCTCGACGCGTTGGCGGCCGGCCCGATGGCGCTGGCAGAACTTGCCCCCGCCGCCGGCCTTCCCCGCGCCACGGCCCATCGCCTCGCTGTTGCACTCGAGGCGCACGGCTTTGTTGACCGCGACGCCGAGGGGCGGTTCGTGCTCGGCCCCCGTCTCGTGGGTAGCGACCTCGTCTCGGTGGCCGCGCCGATCGTGGCCGCGCTGCGCGACCGCACCGGCGAAAGCGCACAGCTTTACGTGCGCCGGGGCGACACGCGGGTGTGCGTGCTGGCCGCCGAGTCGCCCCACTCCTTGCGCACGATCGTGGCCGTCGGTTCCGTGCTGCCCTTGGCGCGCGGTTCGGCCGGCAAGGTGCTGCGGGGCGAAACCGCGGCCACTGGCTGGCTCGCCAGCGTCGAGGAACGCGAAGCGGGTGTGGCGTCGGTGAGCGCACCGGTAATCAATCACGGTGAAGTCGTCGCCGCGGTGTCGGTGTCCGGCCCGGTAGACCGGCTCGGTCGCGCGCCCGGCCGGAAACACGGCGACGCCGTAAATACCGCCGCCCTCGACATCGAACGGGCTCTACTGCACGAGTGACGAACGACGCTGCGCGCGCGGTCGACCGGCGCCTCCTCGCCATTGCGGTGCCGGCGTTGTTCACACTGGCTGCCGAACCGCTCTACGTCCTGGCCGACACAGGGATCGTCGGTCATCTCGGCACGGGTTCGCTTGCTGGGCTCGGTCTCGCGTCGATCGTGCTGACCACCTCGTCGGGTTTATGCAACGTGTTGACGTGGGGCACGACGAGTCGCGTCGGTTTCTTGCGAGGGGCTGGAGACGAAGCCGGCATCGGACGCGTCGCGGCCACCGTGCTGTGGCTCGCGTTGGTGCTCGGCGGAGTGATCGCGGCGTTGCTCATCGTCGGCGCGCCGGTCATCAACCGCGCGCTGGGCGGTGAGGGCACGGTGCTGCACCAAGCCACCACGTACCTGCGGATCGGCGCGCTCGGCCTGCCGGCGCTGCTGCTGGCCTGGGCCGGGCAAGGCGTGGCTCGCGGCGAAGGTGACACCCGCGGCCCACTCGCGGTGGTGATCGCCGCGAACGTCGTCAACCTCCTGCTCGAAGTGCTTTTCGTGTACGTGTTCGATTGGGGCATCGCCGGTTCGGCCTGGGGCACCGTCGCCGCGCAGTGGGCCGCCGCCGCGGTCTTCGCGGTCCGGTTGTTGCGCCGCTCCGGCGGCCACCTGCGCCCTGACGGCGACGAACTACGTGGCCTCGCTCATGTCAGCAGCAACCTGGTGATCCGTACCGGCGCGTTGTTCGCGTCGCTCACGATCGCATCGGCGGTCGCCGCGCGGATCGACGCGGTGTCACTCGCCGCCCATCAAGTGCTCGCCCAACTCAACCTGTTCGCCGCCTTCGTGATCGACGCCGCCGCGATCGCGGCGCAGGCCCTGATCGCCGAAGCCGCGGGGGCCCGGGATGCCGCGCGGCTCGACCTCGTCGTACGGCGCGCCGCCCGTCTTACGGCGATCAGCGCCACGTCCTTGTTCGTCGTATTACTTGCGGGCTGGCGGGTGTTGCCGGCGGTATTCAGTAGCGACGCACGGGTGGTCGACGCGGTCGCGGCCGTGATGCCGATCGTTGCGCTGATGCAATTCCCCGGTGGTGCCGCGTACCTGCTCGACGGAGTGGTGATGGGCGAGGGCGACTTCGTTACCGCGAAGTGGTCGACGCTGGCCGGAATGGTCGTCTTTGCGATTCCTGCCGTCGCTGTATTGGCGCGCCCGTCGTTGGGCTTGCGGGTGCTTTGGTTGGGCCTCGTCGCGTGGGCGGCGGCGCGCGCACTGGTGAACGCGACCGCATTGAGGCGCGACCGCGCCACACTGGTTGCGTAATGGGATCGATTCGGCGGACGTTCGCTCCATCGTTGGCTGTCGCAGTTCTTGCCGCGGCTGGACTCAGCGCGTGTGGCAGCGGCGGCAACGTCGACGCCGAGACGCCCACGACCCGCCGCAGTCGGTTCCCGGCCGCGGTGGTTTCCACCACGACACCGGATGTCACTACGCCGTTTGGGGGAACGGTCGCAAGCACGAGCACGACCAAGCCCGCAGCACGCGCGACCACGACCCTCGTCTCAGCCAAGACCACGACGACGGACCCGGCGCCGGTACGCAACCGTCCCGCCGCGACGCGGATGCCCTCGCCGCGCACCGCCGTAGGTAGCGCGGCATGGCAAGGCCTCGTTGTCGTCGCGGGCGGCAGAGACAGCGCCGGAAACGCGTCGGCCCGCGTCGACGCGTACAACGCGGGCACCGGTGCATGGAGCCGCGCCCCCGACCTGCCGCAGGCGCTAAGCGATGTCGCGCTCGGTGTTCAGGGCGATGACCTGTGGGCAGTGGGCGGCTTCGGTACCGAGGGTGATCAAAAGATCGCGCAGGCCACGACGTACCACTTCCACCCGGGCGACACCGCGTGGAAGTCCGGCCCGCTACTGAAGACGGCGCGCGCCGGCGTGGCGCTGGCCACGCTCAACGATGCGCTGATCGTGATGGGTGGCCAAACCACAGACGGCGGCACGCTCGACACGGTCGAAACGCTCGGTGTCGGCGACAGCGATTGGAAGGTCGGCACGCCGCTCACGCAAAAGCGGGCGTACGCGTCGGCAGTCGTGGGTGGGGGACGGGTCTACGCGATCGGTGGCCGCACCGACGGCGTCACCTCCGCGCTCGACAAGGTCGAGTCGTGGAGGCCGGGCGACGGCTGGCGGGCCGAGGAGTCCCTCAAAACGAAGCGGGCACGGGCCGGCGCATCCGGGCTTTGCGTCGCCGGCGGCGAGAACACCGATGGAGCGGTCGCCAGTGTCGAGTGCCTGGCGGCGCGGAAGTGGACGACGCGGTTCCAGATGGCGACGCCGCGGCACGGCCTGGCCGTGGTCACGCTCGACGGCTGGCTTCACCTGATCGGTGGCGGGCCGTCCTCCGGGCCGTCGGTAAGCGCGGCCCACGAGATCTTCGACCTCGGCGGTTAGTCCGACCTAGGCAGTTATCTCGACGACTTCGACGCGCATCTTTGACCCGTTCGGTGTGTCGTACTCGACTACGTCGCCGACCTTGTGGCCGAGCAGCGCGGCGCCCAGCGGCGAACCCGGCGAGGCGACTTCGATGCCCTCGCGGCGTTCCTCGATCGAACCGAGGAGGTACTGCTCGACCGTGTCGTCGCCCTCGTAACGAATCCCCACGACGCATCCGGTGATCACTTCGTCGCCTATCGCGACGTCGACGATCTCGGCTTGGTCCAGCAACGCCTCGAGTTTGCGGATGCGCGCCTCCATGTGACCTTGCGCGTCTTTGGCGGCGTGGTAGTCGCCGTTCTCCGACAGATCGCCGAGCGCGCGCGCGGCTTCGATCGCTTGAGCGATCTCGACGCGGCCGACACCGGTGAGCTCGGCGAGCTCAGCGGAAAGGCGTTCGTGTGCTTCTCGGGACAGTTGTGCAGGCGACATAGCGCCACGAGGCTACAGGCAGCGTCAAAACGTTCTAAACTCTTCGGCGATGCACAGCTCCGTCGTAATTATCATCACGTAGCACTTCTGCGACCATCGCAGAAGTGCTTCACCGTCCCCCTTCCAAGGTGGACGGTTTTTCATTTCTAAGGGAGTTTTTGTGACGCACCGAGTGGCAGTTATCGCAGGGGACGGGATTGGTCCTGACATCACCGCGGCTGCGCTCAAGGTTGTAGCGGCGGCCGGTGTCGAGCTGGACACCACCGTCTTCGATGTCGGCGCCGACCGGTTCCTGCGTGACGGCCACGTCCTAGACGACGACGACCTCGCCGCGATCGCGGCGCACGACGCGATATTGAAGGGCCCGCTCGGCCCCCCGATCGGCGACACCAAGATTCCGGGCGGCACGATTGAGCGCGGGATCATCCTCAAGCTGCGATTCGCGCTCGACCAGTACATCAACTTCCGGCCGTTCGAAGGCAACGACCTTGACTTCGTCGTTATCCGCGAAAACACCGAAGGCAGCTACGCGGGCGAAGGCGGCTTCCTGCGGAAGGGCACGCCGTACGAGGTTGCGACGCAGGGCTCGGTGAACACGCGTCACGGCGTCGAGCGGTGCGTGCGGTACGCGTTCGAGCTGGCGATGACCCGGCAACGCCGTCACCTCACCCTCGTCCACAAGACGAACGTGCTCACCTTCGCCGGCGACCTGTGGTCGCGCACGTTCAACGAAGTCGCGGCCGAGTACCCGGACGTGAAGACGGCGTACAACCACGTCGACGCCGCGTGCATCTACTTCGTAGAAGACCCGGGCCGTTACGACGTAGTGGTAACCGACAACCTGTTCGGCGACATCCTCACCGACCTCGCCGGTGCGGTAGTCGGCGGTGTCGGGCTCGCCGGCACCGGCAACCTGAACCCTGACCGCACCACGCCGTCGATGTTCGAGCCCGTGCACGGCTCGGCCCACGACGCGCTCGGTACCGACAAAGTGAACGCAACCGCGCAGATCATGGCGGCCGCGTTGATGCTCGAGTTCCTGGGCGAGGCCGACGCCGGCGCCCGCATCCGCGAAGCAGTGGCCAGCGTGCTGGCGACCAATCCCGTTCCGTCCACCATTGGCGACGCCGTCGCCGCCGCCCTTTAAGGAGTCGCAGTGCCTATTACCCCTTCAGAAAAGATTTGGATGGACGGCGAGCTCGTCGACTGGGCCGACGCCAAGGTGCACGTGTTGACGCACACGCTGCACTACGGCTCGGGCGTGTTCGAGGGCGTCCGCGCGTACAAGACGTCGCAGGGGCCGGCGGTGTTCCGTCTCACCGACCACATCGTGCGACTGTTCGACTCAGCGAAGATCCTCTCGATGGACATCCCGTTCACCGTCGACGAGTTGATCGAGGCCACGAAGAAGACCGTCGACGTCAACCAGCTCGACGAGTGCTACATCCGACCGCTCGTGTACCTCGGTTACGGCGAGATGGGTCTGAACCCGCTGCCGTGCACGGTGAACGTGTCGATTGCGGTGTGGCCGTGGGGCTCGTACCTCGGTGAGGAGGGTCTGGCCAAGGGCGTGAAGATGAAGATCAGCTCGTGGCAGCGCCACGATCCGAACGCGATGCCGCCCGCCGCGAAGATGACCGGCATGTACATCAACTCGTCGCTCGCGAAGGTCGAAGCGCTGCGCGCGGGTTACGACGAGGCGATCTTGCTGTCGCCCCAGGGCTACGTGTCGGAGTGCACGGGTGAGAACATCTTCATCGTCAAGCGGGGCAAGATCATCACGCCGCCGGTTTCGGCTGGCGCGCTCGAAGGCATCACGCAGGATTCGGTGTTCACGATCGCCCGCGACCTCGGCTACGAGGTGCAGGTGGGCAACCTGCTGCGCTCCGACCTCTACACGTGCGACGAGGCCTTCTGCACCGGTACGGCGGCTGAAGTCGTGCCGATTCGTTCGGTGGATGACCGCGAGATCGGTGACCGCGGGCCGATTACCACGGCGATCCAGGCTGCCTACTTCGCGGCCGTGCGCGGCGAGACCGATCGCTACAAAGACTGGAACGAACATGTCCGGTGATGGCGGCGTAGTACTCCCGAAGTCGGTAGAGATCTACGACACGACGCTGCGCGATGGCGCGCAACTCGAAGGCATCTCGCTCACCGTTGACGACAAGCTGCGCATCGCCGAGCAGTTGGACTGGCTCGGCGTGCATTTCATCGAAGGCGGGTGGCCTGGTTCCAACGCGAAGGATGACGAGTTCTTCCGTCGCGCGCAGACCGAACTCAAGCTCGACACCTCCAAGATGGTGGCGTTCGGTTCGACGCGCCGGAAGGCGGGCAAGGTCGACAGCGACGACACGCTGCGCCACCTCATCGAGGCCGGCACCGAGACCGTCTGCATCGTCGGCAAGAGCAGCGAGTACCACGTGGTCAGCGCGCTCGAGACCGATCTCGATGAGGGCGTCGCGATGGTGGCCGACTCGGTCGAATTCCTTGCCGGCAACGGCCTGCGCGTGATGCTCGACGCCGAGCACTTCTTCGACGGCTACCGCGACAACCCCGAGTTCACGATGCGGGTCCTCGAGGGCGCGGTAATGAAGGGTGCCACGCATCTCGTCTTGTGCGACACGAACGGCGGCTCGCTTCCGTCCGACGTCGAAGCCGCCGTGAGCGCGGTCGTGGCGCACTTCAAGGACGACGTGGTTATCGGAGTGCACTTGCACGACGACGCCGGTTGTGGCGTCGCCAACGCATTGGCGGGCGTGCGCGCCGGCGCGCGCCAGGTGCAGGGCACGATCAACGGCTACGGCGAACGCACGGGCAACTGCAACCTCACCACGATCATCCCGAACCTCACCCTCAAGATGGGTGTCGAGACGATCCCGCGGGACCGGCTTGAGCGGCTCACGCCGGTCAGCCACCACGTGGCCGAATTGGTGAACATGCCGTTGCACCCACAGTCGCCCTACGTCGGCCAGTCCGCGTTCGCGCACAAGGCCGGTCTGCATACGTCTGCGATCGCAAAGCGACCCGACGCGTACGAGCACGTACCGCCGGCGTCGGTTGGAAACGGCACGCGCTTCGTCGTGTCGGAGTTGGCGGGCAAGTCGACGCTGCTGTTGAAGGCGAAGGAACTCGGCCTCGATCTGGACGGGCCGGCGCTCACCGAGACCATCGACACGCTCAAGCGGCTCGAGCACGAGGGCTACCACTTCGAGGCCGCCGACGGTTCGCTCGAGCTGCTGATGCGGCGTGCCGCGGGATGGGAGCAAGAGTTCTTCCGCCTCGAGTCGTTCCGTGTGATCGCCGACGAGCGCGGCGAGGGCGGCTTTTCCACCGAGGCGACGGTGAAGTTGTTCATCGGCAACCGTCGCTTGGTCGAGACCGCGGAAGGCGACGGACCGGTCAGCGCACTCGACAAAGCGCTGCGCCAGGCGATCGGCGCGTCGTACCCGGCGCTCGCACGCATCCACCTGACGGACTACAAGGTGCGCATCCTCGACAGCGACAAGGGCACGGGCGCGGTTACCCGCGTGCTGCTCGACTCGACCAACGGCGAACGCTCGTGGTCGACGATCGGCGTGTCCGAAAACATCATCGAGGCGTCCTGGCAAGCCCTGCAGGACTCGCTTGTCTACGGCCTGCTCCACACGACCGAATAGCCTGGACTCCGTATGGCACAACCTGAGTTCGTAGCGGTTCAAGACATCGACGACGTCCGTGAGGGCGACCGGCTTCCCCCGCCCGAGCGGTGGAAGGCGAACCGGCCTGGCGATGTCGTTAACGGTGGCGTGTCGGGTGGCGACGGTTTCGGTGCGCAAGGGCCGGACCAGGGTTACGCGCTGTTCTTGGCCAAGCGGTTCCACGACAAGCTCGAACTCGTCGACGGCGAAGACCGCCACGACGTGGTCGCGGGATGTGTTGCGGTCGCGATGAAGCGGGCGTCGGCGTTTGGCCGTGGCCCCACGATCTACGACCTCGAGTTCGCGTTCACGCTGTGGGGTTACCTGGGCGGCGCCGCGACCGGCCTGATCGCCAAGCGCAAGGAACTGTTCGCGGGTACCGGTCACGACTACTGGAAGCGGCGGGCGATCGTCGACGCCGTCCCCGAGGCGACCCTGCGCATGACGCCGGCCGTGGTGAAGGCCGGCATTTGGAGCGACCTGCTCGCCGAGTAGGCGTCGGCCTCTAGAGGCCGAGGGACTTACCGATGATCTCTTTCATGATCTCGGTCGTACCGCCGTAGATCGTCGTGACGCGCGCATCGGTGTACGCGCGGGCGATCGGGTACTCGAGCATGTAGCCGTAGCCGCCGTGGAGTTGCAGGCACCGGTCGATCGCCCGCTTCTGCATCTCGGTGCACCACCACTTCGCCATCGCCGCTTCCTCGGCGGTGAGCGTGCCGTTGTCCAGAGCCATCACACAGCGATCGATATAGGACTGGCCGATCTCGAGCTCGGTCGCCACTTCGGCCAGCACGAACTTCGTGTTCTGGAACGAACCGACCGGCTTGCCGAAGGCCATGCGTTCTTTCACGTAGTCGAGGGTCCAGCCGAGCGCGGCCCGCGCTGCGGAAACTGCGCTCGCCGCGATCGAGAGCCGCTCTTGCGGCAAGTTGTGCACGAGGTGAATGAAGCCTTCGCCTTCGACCGGACCGAGCAAGTTCGCGACCGGCACCTGCACGTCGGTGAAGAACAATTCCCCGGTGTCCTGCGCGTGCTGACCGATCTTTTCGAGGTTGCGGCCGCGCTCGAAACCTTCCATCCCACGCTCGATGATGAGCAACGAGAGACCCTTGTGCTTCTGCGACGGGTCCGTCTTCACTGCCGTGATCACGAGGTCGGCGTTGATGCCGTTCGTGATGAACGTCTTGGCTCCGTTCACGACGTAATGGTCACCGTCGCGGATTGCCGTCGTCGAGATCGACGCGAGGTCTGAGCCGATCCCAGGTTCGGTCATGCCGATCGCCGTGATCAGGCTGCCGTCGGCGATGCCCGGCAGCCAACGCTGCTTTTGCTCGTCGTTGCAATAGGCGAGGAAATAAGGAAGGCAGATGTCGTTGTGCAGCGCGATGCCGAGGCCAGGAGCGCCCACGCCGTGGGCTTGGAACTCCTCGTCGAGGATGAGGTTGTAGCGAAAGTCCGCGACGCCGCCGCCGCCGAACTCCTCGGGAATTGCCATCCCGATGAAGCCCTGCGCACCCGCGCTTTGGAACACCTCGCGGGGCATGATCCCGGCCGCGTCCCACTCGAGCGCGTGGGGCACCATCTCCTTGGCGATCCAGCGACTCACGCTGGATCGGAACTGCTCGTGCTCGTCCTCGAAAATCTCCCGCTCCATATGAATTGACAGTAATGGTGGCGGCGGGGGGATCATTCATCGCATGACCAGTGTTCGCGCTCGCTTCTCGCCGTCGCCCACTGGCTACTTCCATGTCGGCGGCGGGCGCAGTGTGCTCTACAACTGGTTCATCGCGCGGCACGATCCCGACGGTGTGCTGATCCTGCGTATCGAGGACACCGATCGCGAACGTCACGGCGAAGAACACGTCGAAGGCATCCGCCGCGCGATCCGGTGGCTCGGTCTCGATTGGGACGAGGAGTATCGCCAAAGCGAGCGCGGCGCGCTGTACACCGCCGCGGTTGATCGGCTCATCGCGCAGGGCGACGCGTACTTCTGCTCGTGCACGCGCGACGAGATCGACGCACGCAAACCCGAAGGCGCACCCCAGGGTGGCTACGACAAGTTCTGTCGCGACCGCGGCCTGTCCGCGGGTGACGGCAACGCGCTGCGGTTCAAGGTGCCGCCCGGCAAGACGGTGGTGCCCGACGCGGTGCGCGGCGACGTCGAGTTCGACAACGCCAACATTGAGGACTTCATCATCCAGCGCGGCGACGGGTCGCCGCTGTTCGTGCTCGCCAACACCGTCGACGACATCGACATGCGCGTCACCCACGTGGTGCGCGGCGAAGAACACCTGCCCAACACGCCTAAGAACATCCTCTTGTGGAACGCGCTCGGCGGGGGCCCCTTGCCCGTATTCGGGCACCTCTCCGTCATCGTCAACGAGAAGCGGCAGAAGCTGTCGAAGCGGCGTGACACGGACAAGGTGGTGATGGAGGAGTACGCCGACGAGGGCTACCTGCCCGCCGCGATGGCGAACTATCTCGCGCTGCTCGGATGGGCGCCGTCGGGCGATCGCGAGATCGTGCCGCTCGAAGAGATGGTGCGCGAGTTCCGCTTGGAGGACGTCAACCAGTCGTCCGCGTTCTTCGATGTGAAGAAGTTGCGTTCGTTCAACGGCGAGTACATCCGCGCTCTGTCCACGGACGCGTTCGTCGCCGCGTGCGAACCGTGGCTCACCATGGACGGATTCACCGCCGACGTGTTCCGAGCGATCGCGCCCGAAGTGCAAACCCGCATCGAGGTGCTGAGCGACGTCCCCGGGTTGGTCGACTTCTTGTTCTTGCCCGAGGCGCCGATCGACGACGCGGCGTGGGCCAAGGCTGTCGCCGCCGACACGACCCGTCCGATGATCGAGGGCTGCCTCGCGGCCCTCGAGACGTGCGACTGGAACGCCGAGGGCATCAGGTTCGCAATTGAGTCCGTCGGCCAAGCCAATGGACTCAAGCTCGGCAAGGCGCAAGCCCCCATCCGCCTCGCGGTGATGGGCAGGCCGCAGGGGTTACCCATCACCTCGATCGAATTCCTCGGCCGCGAGGAAACGTTGCGCCGCCTGACCGTTGCGCGCGCGGCCCTGCCCTCGTAACTTCGCCTGAGCCGCTTCCCCCTGGCACCGGAAACTGCACTTTTGGTTGTGCTGAGGCGCTCATCGCGACCAGAAATGCCATCTGGCGTGAGGCCAAGGCGTGCGCGAACTACGAACGACCGAACAGCTAGAGGCGAGTGGCATCACACGGGCTCGAATCCGGTGGGCAGTCAAGGCCGGTCGATGGACCCGCACATTCAAGGCGTCTACGGCAGGGGACCCGAGAAGCCCTCGAAGCTGGACATCGGGCGCGCGACGGCATTGGCGACGGACGGAATCGCGCACGGCTACCTCTCGGCCGAACTTCAGGCCTTCGACGGCGTGAAGGCGGGGCGTCCCGAGGTGTTTGTCGCTGCTGGCAGCAACAGCCGGCGACCGGGCGTGTCTCGGCGAGATGTGCTGCCCACCGACACGCTTGTTGTCGGTCAGGTCAAATGTCTCGTCCCTGCCGCGACGTTGTTCGAGATCGCCGCCCGACTGGACGACATTCACTGGGAGCAGGCCCTTGAGTTCTGCCTTCGCAAGGGCCTTGTCAGCCATGAGCAAGTTGAGCTCGGGGCAAGGGGAAACACCGTCGCCGCTCGGCGCATCAGACGGGTGATCAGGTTGCGGGGTGGACTCGCGATCCCGCCCACCGGGTCGCTCTTGGAGACGCTCGGGGTGCAGTTACTCCGGCGAGACCCGACGTTGCCCACACCCGTCCGCCAATACGCGGTTTACGACCGGTACGACAATTTCGTGGGGCGGCCCGACCTGTGCTGGCCGGAACTCGGCGTGTTCATTGAACTGGACGGACAGCAGCACAAGTTTCAACCGGTGTACGACGCCCGGCGGCAAACGCGCATCGCGGCGGTGGCGGGATGGAGGTGCGGACGGCTCACTTGGGACGAGGTCAACTTCTTCCCCGAGGCGACACTTCGGCATCTTGCCGACCTGCTTGGGATCTGTGAAGCCGTGCCGACTACAGTCTCCTGACCACTCAGTCGGGGGTGGTGTAATCGGCAACACAACTGGTTCTGGTCCAGTTATTGGGGGTTCGAGTCCTCCCCCCCGAGCTTCACACCAGGGTCCCATCGTCTAGAGGCCTAGGACACCACCCTCTCAAGGTGGCGACACGGGTTCGAATCCCGTTGGGACTGCTCATGGCGTCGATTGGTACAACCGTCGGTGCACACCGCTGGCGCGCCCTCGCGGCGATCCTCGCTCTCGCTCTCGCGATAGCGGGCGTGACCGGAGGCGGCACCGCGAGCGCACGTGAACCCGAGCCCGACAGCGAGGGCCTGCGCTCGGTGCTTCCCGTCGAGTTCGAGACCAACGCCGAACTGCTACGAGTAAACGCGTTCGCGATCGCTCGTCAATCCGCCGACGCTCCGGGCCAGCTCGCCGAAGCGTTGAAACAGCGGGCGCGGCTCGCGGCCGAGCCGAGTCGTTCGGTCCCGGGCACGACTGGTCGTTGGGCGCAGTACGGCCACGGTCCGATGATCGGTGACGACCCGGCCTACCCCGCGACGATGGGCGACGGCTTCGGCAAGATCGAAGGACGCATCAACGACCTGGCCTGGGTGCCCCAGACCAAGAAGCTGTATGCCGCCGCGGCCCAAGGCGGCCTCTGGGAGTCCACCGACGTGGGGGAGCACTGGCGCGACGTTGGCCAGAAACTGCCGATCGGTTCGACCGGGGCCGTAGCGTGGACCCCCGCGGGCGGGGGCACCCTCTTGGTCGCGACGGGCGACATGGCGTTCAGCAACGACTATGCGGGCGTCGGCACGTTTTGGTCCACCGATGACGGCGACTCTTGGCATCAGGCACTCGGCGCACCCGAAGGCGCGCTCTCGTTCCGCCTCGCGGTCGACCCGACGAATCCGAATGTCGTCTACCTCGCGACAGGGATGGGCCTGTTCCGTTCCATTGACGCCGGCCGTTCATTCACCAACGTCGTTTTGCCGACCGGCAATTGCGCCGGCAACTCACTGAAACCCAACTGTTTCTTCGCCAACGTCGTCACTGATGTCGCCGTGCAGGCGACGGACTCGTTCGGGCATCGCGGCGGTGCAGTGGTGGCGGCTGTGGGCTGGCGCGCCGGTCAGCGGCTGAACTTCAACGGGAAGCCGCAAGCTCCGGCCAACGGCCTCTACCGATCGTCCACTGGCCTGCCGGGCAGCTTCGCCAAGGTCCCCGACAGCGCGGGCTTCACGCCCACGGCCAAGGCGGGCCGGATCGCGTTAGGCGCCACGACCGGGCCACGGCAGAACTCCCAGTACCTCTACGCGATCGCGCAGGACGCGCAGAGCTTCAGCAAGACGGTCGACGGCGGCGAGGGCGACATCCCGCTTCTCGGCACTCCATCGGTGTTGGACGCGGTCTATGTCTCGCCCGACTTCGGCACGTCGTGGACGTTGATGGAGCGCCGGGAAGAGTTCTACGACCCGACCAACCTGTCGGCACTGAGCCAGCTCACTGCGATCGGCATCGGCCCGGGGTATCAGACGACGTTCAACGAGTTCATACGGCCCGACCCGACGCGGCAATTCGTGGACGGAACGCCCACGCGCGTGCTGCTCGGGATGGAAGAAGTGTGGTCGACCGTTCCGCCGGGAGTCCCGCAGCGCGGCCTCACGCGCTTCCAGACGATCGGCGCCTACACCGCGAACGGCGGTGCGTGCCTGGCGCTGCCCGAGGCGTGCGGGGCGGTCTCGACCATCGTGCCCCACACGACGACACATCCAGACCAGCACGCCATCGCGATGATCCCCAACACCGATGGCGGTGTGACCCTCGTGGTCGGGAATGACGGAGGCGCGTACAAGCAGACGGTCGGCCCCTTAGGCGAATTCAATCAACTGGGTTGGGGCGACGGCGCCAACGTCGGCTTCGAGACGCTCGAGGTGTACGGCGCGGCCATGGCCAAGGACGGCACCGTGTTCGGCGGGCTTCAGGACAACGGTGAACTGAAGATCCTCCCCAACGGCGAAGAGCACACGGTGTACGTGGGCGACGGCATCTTCTCGCTCGTCGACCCAAACAATTCGAACGTCGCCTACGACGAATTGCCGAATGGCGGCATCAATGTCACGACCGACGGGGGCGCGACGTGGTCATCGATCGATCCCGGCGTGATACAAGGCGACTTCGTTGCTCCGATGGTGATGGATCCCACCAACGCCAATCACATCCTCGCGACCGGACGCAATATCGCGGAGACAACCGCGGGGCCTGTCACCACGCCGGACGACTGGAAATACGTGTTCGACCTGGGCACCCATGCGCATCCGGGCGACGCCGCAGCCGTTGCGACCGAGGCCGATCCGTCCAACGTCGGGGTGGCCGCCACGCTCAACGGCGACAACGCGTACGTCGGGTTCTGCGGCGACTGCGACCCGGTCAAACACAACCGCGTCTTTCACACTGGGTTTGCCACCAATGTCGGCGGCAGCAAGCCGCCGAAGCGCGGCACGGCGGACGGGTGGCACATCGCCGCCGGGAAGGGGCTCCCCAATCGAATCATCACGTCAGTTGCCGCCGACCCGGCAAATCCCCAAGTCGCGTACGTGACCGTCGGCGCCAGCGCGGCGCGGTACTGGGCGCCACTTGGCTCACTCGGCGAAGACGCCAGCACCGTCGGCACCGGCCGCGTCTTCAAGACCACAGACGCCGGTGCCACGTTCACCGACATATCCGGCGACCTGCCGCTCGTCCAAGCGACCTGGTCGCTGGTGCACGCCGGCCAGCTGATCGTCGGGACAGCGATCGGTGTTTTTTCGGCCGCGGGGACCACGGGCGGGCATTACGCGTTGCTCGGCGACGGGCTGCCGCCGGTCGCGGTATTCAGCCTGCAGCTCAAGCCCGGTGACCCCGACCTGCTCGTCGCGGCCACGTTCGGACGCGGTGTGTGGACCTACCGATTCCCGAAACTCGCGCCGCCCGTCGCTGCTCCGGGAGCCGTCATTCCCGTGACCGGCGGTTCGCAGCACCTGGAACTCGGACTCGCGCTGCTGGCCCTCGCTCTGTTCACGAGGTTGCGGTCTCGATGCTGGCATCGATGTCGAACACTTCGTCGAGCTGGGTGAGCTGGAACACCTTGAGGACGTTGGGGTTGCTACAGACGAGGCGCAGTGTCCCGTCGTTCGCGAGCGCGGCCTTTCGTCCGCTGACGAGCACACTTAACGCGGACGAGTCGAGGAAGCCGACCCCTTGCAGGTCGACCACCAGGTTCGTTCCGCGTTCGTTCGTAAGGGCCTGTATCCGGTCCCGCAGTTGCGGAGCCGTAGAGGCGTCGAGCTCACCGTCAACGGCGAGGAGCACGAACCGGCCCTGATTGGATTCACGGATGGCGAGCTCCATTTACTTTGCTGCTCGCACGGCGGAGACGGCGGCGTCGACTGAGGGGTGCATCCGAGCCACCTCGTCGAATGTAGTCACCTCGAAAAGGCGCCGAAGAGCGGCGTCGTCTGCGAGTGCGACAGCCCATTCGATGCGGGAGTGTTCGAGTTCTCGGGCCAACGCGAACAGCATCCGCACGCCGTTGCTGTCGACATAGTCGACGGCGTTGAGGTCGACGACGAGACGCGGGCCGCCGTCGAGTGCCGCGGCGAATAGGTCCTGGCTGACTTCCTCGTGGTTCAAGAGGTCGATCTCGCCGATCAGGGTCGCTACGACGACGTCGTCGTGGGACGTGGTGTCGATGCGAAGGCCCTTCATGCCGCCCCCTCCCTCGTGCGGCCGAGGCTGCGTCGCAACCGCACCTCGGTGCCACTGTTCGTGCGGCGTACGTCTACGTCGTCCATGAACTGCTTCATGATCGTGATGCCCCGTCCACCATCCGAAGGGCGCTGTTCACGCCACCGACCGTGGTCGCGCACCACGATGCACACCTCCTCACCAACTGAGGATTCGAAGTCGAAGGTCGGCGAGGCGGGGCCGGCGTGCTGGACCGCGTTCGCGCAGGCCTCGCCGGCGGCGACGAGAATTTCGAACTCGACATCGCGGGACACGCCCACGCTGCGAAGCTGCCGGCGAAGCGTGGTCCGGAGCGCGCGGATCACCTCGGGCTTGCGCGGCAACGTGAGCTTGACGTCGAGTTGGACGGGAAGGACGCTCACCACCAACAGTGCGGAGTCATCGCCGCCCGCACGGTCACCAATTGCGGCGGTCATCACGTGGTCGCAGAAGGCTTCGAGGTCGTGGGGGCCGGACTCGACGACGCGTCGCATCCGTTCGAGGCCGACGTCGAGCGGGGTGGAGCGGTCTTCGACCAGGCCGTCGGTGTACATCACGAGTGTGGAGCCCGGCGGAAGTTGTGTCGTGACGTTTGTGTAGTTCGCATTCTCCACCGCGCCCAGGGGTGGACCGAGACCTCCCTCGACAAAATGCGCGTCGCCCTTGGTGTCGAGGACGAGCGGCGGCGGGTGTCCGGCGTTGGCCAGCGTGAGGGTTGAAGAGTCGAGATCGAAAATGCCGTACAACAAGGTGGCCATGCCCTGTGACGGGCCCAGTTCCGACACGACCGTGTTGAGCCGCCGCAACACCTCGCACGGGTCCTTGTGCTCTAAGGCGTACGCGCGGAGGGCGTTGCGGATCTGACCCATGAGCGACGCGGCGGGCACTCCGCGGCCCACGACGTCTCCCATCACCACGCCGAGTGTCCCGTCCCCGAACGACAACACGTCATACCAGTCACCGCCCACTTCCACCCCGGGACCGCCGGGTACGTAGCGCGCCGCAGTGTCGAGCCCGGGCACAACCGGCAGCACCTCGGGCAGCAGACTGTGCTGCAGCGTCTCGGCCACATCGCGCTGCGCGGCGAAAAGTCTGGCGTGTTCCACCGCCACCGCGGCGCGCCGGGCAAGTTCTTCAGCTAGGCCCAGGTCGGCCTCGGTCAGCGTACGCCCCGATTCGCGAACGGTGCCGAGCGCAAGCGCGCCGATGGCCGTTCCGGTCGCTCGGATCGGCACGATTATCGCCGAGGTCGGATCGAGGCGGTGGACGAGGGCGCGGTCGGAGGAGTCGTCGATCGCCGCATCGATCAGGTCGGTCGAAATCTGTCCGATGAACTCGGACTGGCCGGTACGGGCGACACAAGCCACCGGGTGTGCGGGATGGTTGATGCCGACGGCCGCGGCCTTGAGCGCAGCGTCGGTCGGCAAGGAGTAGGACGCGTGCGCCACCACGGGCGACAACGAGCCGGCGCCGTCATCCAGGTACACCGCACAGCTATCCGCGATGTCTGGGGTGATGAGCCGAGCCAGATCGGCGAGAGTCTGTTTGACGTCCATCGACGCGGCCAGCACCTGACCCGCCCTGGCCAGGACCACTAGCCGCCGTCCCGCGGTTTCGGCGGTCCCGCGCGCGCTGCGTTCGGACTCGTACAAGCGCGCGTTTTCGATGGCGACCGTCGCGTGGGAAGCGATTCCGACCATCATCCGTTCCTCGACTACACCGAACCGCCCGACCTCTTCGTGGCCGAAGAAGAGACCGCCGTAGACCTCTCCTTCGCGCGACGACACCGGTACCGCGAGATAACTGCGCACCGGTAGATGGCCGGGGGGCATTCCGAAGTAAGGGCCACTTTTGCCGAAGGTGGGTTCCACGGTCACGTCGTTGAAGCGCACGACGCCTTCGCCGGCGAATGTGGGCGCGAAGACGCCCGTCGCGCGCGGCATCGGGAACCCGGCGAACGCGTCGCGGGTCACCCCGGAAAGTGTGTAGAGCTGGTACGCCTCGCCCTGCTCGTTCACCTCGTTGTAAAAGAACGCGCCGAACTGTGCACCGGTCAGTTCAGTCCCGGCGTCGGTGACCCGCTGAAGCACGGTGTGCAGGTCCAGCTCCGCGGCGAGAGTGCGACCCACGTTGTGCAGCGTCTCGACCAGTTGGGTTTCCTGACGCAGCCTGTCCTCGGTTTCGCGCTGTTGATCGAGGGCTTCTTCGTTGAGCCGCCAATTGACGAGACACGCGACGCTGATTCCCGCGATGAACAGCGCATGGATTCCGGCCCACTTCCATGGGTGATTCCACGCGGCATAGTGATTGAACACCGAGTGCGGGTCGAGCGACCCGAACACCGCGTGATGCACGAACACATACGAGACCGCAGTCAGAAACGGCAGCCAGTCTTGGTAGAGCGAGACCACTGCGACCATCACGAAAAAGTGGAAGTGCATCTCGATTACGCCGCCGGACAGATGCACGAGAATCGCCGACGCGCTCAACAGTCCGAAAGACGCGGCGATCGTGCGGGAGCGTCGCGACAATGCTGACATCGTCGCGGCCGCGGCGGAGACCGGCACGATCAGGCTTTCGCTGAACACGTGCAAGAGGCCGTATCCACGTGCCACCCCAAAGATGGGGATGAACGCCGCGTGGACCCACAGCAGAACCAGGATGGCGCGGTGACGTCGCTCCCAGTGCGCGTCGGGCAGCGAATTACCTCGTGGCAGCCACCGCCGAACAGACGCAAGCACTCGGTTCCTCCCAGGTAGCGACTCTGCGCGTGAAAACTACCTCCGCCTCGGCCTCCCCGTAGTGTCGGTGGAGATGGGCCTGGATTTCCTCGATCTCGACGCCGCGGCCGCCGCGAGCGGCCGATACCAGGACGACCTACGTGCTCGCGGCGTGAGCGTCATCCCCGGCTTCGTGTCGCCTGAAGCCATCGCCGCGATGGTGGACGAGTGCGACAAGCTCGCCGTCGACGCGTATCACCAAGATGTGCAGGGCACGCCCTATCTCGAGTTGCCGGACGACGGTTGGCCAGACGGCCACCCGCGCGTCACGTGGGACAGGTCGTCGGTCCACACCATCGGCTACGACCAGTTCCCGTCGACATCGCTCATCCGGCAGCTGTTCGAGTCGGACGACTTCCGCGCGTTCCTCAGCGGGGTGCTGGGCCGGTCACCCTTGTATCGCTACGCCGATCCCATCGGCGCGCTGAACGTCGCTGTGATGACCGAGGGCGACCAACTCGGATGGCACTTCGACCAGACCGACTTTGTGGTGTCGCTCGCGATCCAGTCCAGCGAGAGTGGCGGCGACTTCGAGAACGCGGCGCTGCTGCGCGGTGCGGACGAGAACTACGACGAGGTCGCGGCGGTGTTGCGCGGCGACCGTCGCGACGAGGTCGTGGTCGAGCCGATGACACCGGGCACGCTCATGCTCTTCGAGGGACGACGGTCGTTGCACCGCGTCACCCCGATAGCGGGCGACCGACCGCGGTACGTCGCGCTGTTCGGTTACGACACCAAGCCCGACACGATGTCGAGCGACCTGCTCAAGCAAATCCGGTACGGACGAACCGAGCCACTGCATGCAGCTGGGTGAATCGTTCGTCGGCGAGGGCGTGAACGCCGCGCACGTCAACACGGTCGTGGGTGACCGCGACGGCCCCGTTGGCCAGGCATGGACGACTGCGCTCGCCACACCGTCGGAGGGGCACGCGCCCTTCGTAGCGGTGATGCGCCCCGGCCTGCCGGTGAAGCCGTTCACCCTGTTCGTGAACAAGGCGCGTATCCAGTCCCAACAGCACGCCACCATCACGTGGGGCGCCGGCCAGGCCGGTGTGGCCGCTGGCGTCGCCGACGCGTTGGCCGACGGCTTGGTGGACGAGACGCACGTGCTCATCGCGGCGGTGTGGGTGAACCCGTCCGCCGACGACGCGGACCTCGTCTACGAGAACAACCGCGTGGCGACGCGCGTCGCGATCGCGATGGGCCACGCAGCGGGGCCGCCCATCGAGGACGTGATCGCGGCGCGCGACGACGCGTGGAACCGCTTCTTCAGACCGCGCTGACGTTGATCCAGCCGCGGCGCGGCACATCGACGGACCGGCGCCGCACGCCGTCGGTCTCGCTCCACGTCACCAGCTCGACGGTTTCGCCGGCGCCGAGCACCGTTACCTGGCCGCCGTCCACCGCGCCGATACGCATGTCGCCGGCAGTCGCGTACACCGCCGGGTCGCCGATTACCGCGACACCTTCGACGATCGGCGCGACCACGCGGTAGTCCCAACCCAACGCGTCGAGGGACAGGTCCCACCCGCCGTCGGGATCGAGGATCTCCAGCGTTTGTGTGCGCCAGTTCCAGACCGCGACACGATCGGCCGGCGCGACGAAACCGAGGTCGGCCAACTCCACCCGACCCTCAGCACCGGTATCGGTGCAGTTGAGTGTGGCCACGTAAACCCAGTCACCGTCGGCGTGCTCGGTGACCGCGGTGCCCGTCGTCAAGGTGCGCCGCCGCGTCGCCCAACGGGTGAAGCATTTGTCGATGGCAGCGATAGGCGAGTGGGGCTTCACGAGCATGCCGTCGGCCCGGCACGTACGGCGCACGATGGACGGGTCCGTCTTGCCGAGCCGATCGCCGATGCCAACCGGCCCCGTCGACAGCGCCGCGAGCAACGATTCGACATCGCAGTGCGCGTCGGGGTCGGACGGGTCGGCGTGGAACACGTCCTTGTATGGGCGCAGCCCGAGCGCGTCGGCGAACGCGTTCACGTACAGGAACCACGCCCACAGGTAGCCGGCGCTCACGAGGTAGCCGTGGTCGCCGCTCGTACGGACCGAGGTGACGCGCGACAGCGTGACCGTCTGGCACAAATCCGCCGCGGTCGGCATGCACCACTGCAACGTCATGCCCCGCTCGTCGGCGGCGGTGTCGACGCCTTCCTGCCATTCACGTGCGCGCCCGGGCGCCTCGCGCAACCCGCGCACGCCGAGGAAGCACTCGATGAGCCAGTCGTGCTCGAAGGTCTCCACACCCCAACCGACGGCCTGGTCCATCCACCGCTCGTACAGGTCGGACGACTTGGGATGGGCGCGCTCGCCGTCCACCCAGCAATCGAACTCGCCGACGTAGGGCGAGGCCGCCGCGAGGTGACGACAGTGCGTCGTAAGCGTCGGGTTGCCGAGTCGGGCGCGCAACGCGCCGACGCCGTCGGGCAGGATGTCGTCGCGGGCGTCCCACTGCATCAACCCCGACGGCGGCACCATCCACTCGGCCGTGTCAAAGGGGCGCAGCGTCTCGTGCGGATACCACCACGAGTCGAGTTGCACCGTGCTGAACGGCACGTGACGCGCCCGCAGGTCGTCGATGGTCGCGACGAGCGTGCCCGGCACGTCGAAACCCGGTTCGGTCTTGTACCAATACGCGGCGCCGTTATCCGTCCAATACGACGGACGCCGGTTGACGTCGTCGGCGTAGCGACCGGGCCGGGGGAGCGAACCGTTCTGCGCGCGGATGTCCGCACCCCACTCGTCGAGCGCGGCGCGTGGGCTCTCGGCGCCCCAGATCGCGAGTTCGGTCGTGAAGCCGGCGGGCGCTTCGTTGAGGTCGCCGTGCCACCCGCAACGCAGTCCGTCCTCGACCGCCATGACTTGCTCGTGAAAGGAGTTCAGCGGTGCGATGAGCATCGTGCGGCCATCGGGAGCGATGAGCATCATCGGCAACACCAGCGACGGCCGAGCCGGAAACAGGAACCAACCCTGCAACGACGCGTCCGTGATCGTCGGCATCGCGAACTCGCAGTACTGAAACCCAAACCCTGTCGCGTCCGCGGGCACGCCGTCAGCGGCGCGCTCGCCGGTGCCGAACGACCAGTAGTTGGTGGGTTGTGCGAACGTCCCGTTGGCGATGCCTTGCAGGTCGCGGTCGGCCGCGAGCTTGAACACGACCAGTCGGTCGTCGGCGTGCTCAATCGACGCCGTCACACCGTCGCCGGTATGGGACCGGATCGGGCCGAGCCAATCGGGTTCACCCCAGCCGATGCGAACGGCCCCGTCGTCGTCGTAAGTGAGCGTGTAACCGTCCATCGCCGCATCTAATCAGGCAGGCTGCGGTCATGACGGTCTTGCAGAGCGTTGAGGTTTCGGCCCGCGCCGCTCTAGCCGGGAACCCCTCAGACCTCTACGGCGGCGCCGTGCTCGCAGTACCGGTCGCGTCTCTCGCCGCCACGGTCGCGGTGTCGAACTATCCGGGCAAAGCCCGCACCGGTTCGCGCTCGGCCCGCAAGCTCATCGAAGCGGCGCTCGCCCGCATCGACCAGTCCGACTACGACGTCGAGTGGAGCACCACGATCCCGCGCAGCGTCGGGTTGGCCGGGTCGAGCGCATTCATCATCGCGACGCTGTCCGCGGCTGGCATCGACCTGCCGCCGCTCGAGATCGCGCAACTCGCGCTGTCGATCGAACGCGACGACCTTGGCATCGTCGCCGGCCTACAAGACCGCGCCACGCAAGCGTTCGGGGCGCCGGTGCTGGTCGAGGACCAACAGGTGCGCGTCGTCACGCCCGGTGCACCGCTGTCGTTCGTGGTGGCGTGGGCGCGCGCGGCCGACGGCGACTCGGGCGAGTACCACCGCACCGTCGCGGTCGACCGTGGTGCCATGGACGAGTTGGCTGCGATCGCCCGCGACGCGACCGTCGCATTTGAACGCGGCGACGCTGAACAACTCGCGGCGCTCATGGATGCATCGGCCATGACGCGCCAGCGCGCCGCGCCGCTCCCACCCGCACATGAGCGGCTGGCAGGCGCGGCGCGCCGCGCCGGTTTCCGTCCCAACTCAACCGGTTCGGGCGGGGCGATCGTCGCCGTGCTCGAAGGCGACCCGGAACGAATCGGCGCCGACTACGTGATCGAGACGTTCGGCTAGTTACTTGGGCTGCGTAAGCGCGATGAGGTTGCCGCACGTGTCGTCAAGCACAGCCATCCACACCTCGCCGACGTCGGTGGGGTCCTGCGTGAACACGACTCCGCTAGCCGAGAGTCGGTCGAACTCGGCCTGAAGGTCGTCAACTTGGAACGACGTGTACGGGATTCCGTCCTCCATCAGCGCGGCTTTGAACGGGCCACACGCAGGGTGCTCAGAGGGCTCCAGCAAGAGCTCTGTGCCGTCGGGATCGTTGGCGCCGACAACCGTTAGCCACTTGTGTTCGCCGAGCGGAATGTCGTGCTTGGTCACGAAACCGAGTTTGTCGGTGTAGAAGCGGTGGGCCTTCTCTTGGTTGTCGACGAGCACGCTCGTGATGTTGATGCGGGGCATGGCTACTCCTAGGCGGCGATGGGCCATCGCTGGGCGACGGCGGCGAGCGGGGCGGTGTCAACGTCGTGAAACTTGCAGCGGCCTTCGCGCCGCGTGTGAATCAAGCCCGCGCCTTCGAGGATGTCGAGATGCTGCGAGATGGCTTGGCGCGACATCGAGATCTCGTGCTTGTGCAGCAAGCCCGTCACAAGTTCGAACAGCGTTTGACCGTTTTTCGCCACGAGTTCGTCGAGGATGGTCCGGCGGACCGGGTCGGCGATGGCCTTGAAGACGTCACTCACGCTCAGCATGATAGGCAAGTAAACACTTGCATATCAAGGGGCGACTGGCGCGTCCTCTACCAGCGCTCGCAGGGCGGCCATGTGCCCGTCCAAGGCCGCGCGACCCGTGGCGGTGGCACAGAACCAGGTCTGGCCGCTGCGTCCGTGGCCCTTTTTCTTTACCGACGCGTAGCCGGCGTCGACCAACGCCGTCATTTGCTTCGACAGATCGGAGTCGCTCACGTCGAGTTGCTCGCGCAGGAACGAAAACTCCACCCACTTGGCCGCTGCGAGCATCGCCATCGCGCCAAGACGTTTCGGAGCGTGAATTACCGGGTCAAGTTCGCCGATGCTCATGCGCGTGGCGAAAGCCGGTTCCCGATGAACCCGGCGACTGCGCCCAGCGTGCCGAGCGCGACCCCGACGAGCAGCCACGAAATCTTGGAAAGGAAGTACACCTCGGCGTTGGCCACGATGAAGAGCGCCGCCCACAACAACGTGTTGCGGCGAATCTCGGCGGGCGAGCGCGTGATGCGACCCGGCTTGGCTCGGTTTCCCCGCCGCAGCATGAGCAGCCACACGGCACAGAACCCTGTCCACAAGAGCGGGCCCCACGGGCTGAAGCGGTTCGGCTTGAGCGCATAGGAACCGAAGTACGCGATCGTCGCAACGGTCATCACGATTCCGGCGACGGGTGAGGCCTTGTACGACTCGGCGAATGTCGCACCGCGTAGGCGGTCTACCTCTTGAAGTTGGTTGGCCGCGTCATTGGTTTCCATAGAGGAAACTAAACGCTTTACTTTCCAACCTGTCAAGCAAAAGATTGATTAGCGGCCGGTCTGTCCGTCGATGAGTTCGCGGGTGATGTCCATATGACCGAGGTGGCGTGCGGTCTCTTCGATCATGTGGACGACGGCCCAACGCCACGTCGTGGGTCGGTCCAAGTTGCGTGAGGGCTCGTCGAGTGACGACACGGTGTCGAGCGCGGCGTCGGCGCGGGCAACCTCATGCTCGTAGAAGGCGACTACATCCTCGACGGTCCATTCGTCGGGAATGTCGTCGAACATGGTCGCTCGCCACCCCATGTCCATCGACTCCCCGGCGCAGATGGCGCGGAACCACAGTCGCTCGGCGAGCCCAAGGTGCCGAGCGAGCGTCCCAAGCGAATTTGCCGTTGGGCTCGGCTTCCAGCGGAGTTCGTCAGGCGTGAGGCCGACTAGTTTGTGGGCTACTCCACCGCGCAACATCGTTAGCCAGGCGCGGGCCATCGCCAGTTCACCGGCGGGTGCGTCGGCGGGCGGTTGGCGCTCGTCAACGGGTCGTTCGGTCATCGCTACAGATCGATGGCGTGGGCGCGTAAGCCATCGGTGTCGACCCACTCGAGCGTCGTGGCGTGGGTGCCAGCCAAGATGACCGGCGGCGCCTTGCCCGCTTCGAACGCCTCCTGCCAGCGCGACGCGCACAGGCACCAGCGGTCGCCCGGCTTCACCCCCGCAAAGTTGTAGTCAGGGATCGGGGTGGACAGGTCGTTGCCCACCGAGGCGGAGAACTCGAGGAACTCCGCGGTCGCTTCGATGCAGACGGTGTGCAGGCCGATGTCCTCCGAGCCCGTGTCGCAACAGCCGTTGCGATAGAAGCCCGTGAGTGGATCGAACGAACACGGTTCAAGTTCGGTGCCGAGCACGTTCTTTGCCATCTGCGAATCCTCGCAGACGCGGCCCTCCGGTACCCTGACCGCATGCCCCGGTTGCACCGCGTTTTCGGTTCTGTCGCGCTCGTAATCGCGCTCGCGTTTACGGGAGTCGCGTGTTCGAAGGATCGCTCCGATCTCGCTACGAAGAATCCCAAGGCCGCGATGGCAGCTGCGTCTCGCACCACCGTGAACGCCAAGACCGTGAAGTTGTCCCTGTCGGCCAAGACCAAGGACGGCGTTTCGGTGTTGTCCGGGGACGGCGCGTACGAGTTCAAAACGAACCGCGGCCGCTTCAAGTTGACCACCGTCTCTGGTACCGGCGTCGACATCGTGATCACGCCAGAGGCGATGTACGTGAAGCTGCCGACCAAGACCGCGGACGGCAAGACGTTCGTGAGCCTCACCGACGCCGACCTTAAGACCGCGGCCGCGAGCACGAACCCGGCCTCCGCTCAGCTCGCGCAGCTGCTCTACCAGACACAATCACAGGTCGATCCGCGGGCGACGCTCGACTCTCTTGGCGACAACGTGCCCAATCTCAAGAAGCTCGGTACGCAGAAGATCCGTGGAGCCAGCACCACGCACTTCAGGGGACGGGTCGACTTGAGCGACAAGGCGATTGCCGCCGCGCCCACGTCGAAGAAGGCCGCGCTGCAAGCGGCACGCAATTCCTTTGGTCCCAACGGCTATCCGATCGATGTGTGGCTCGACACTGACGGGCGAGTTCGCCGCGTGTCGTACGCGCTTACGTCGGGCACCGGGGCGCAGCAGACCTCCACCACGGTGCGCCTCGACCTGTACGGCTTTGGCGCCAACCCCGGCATCGTCATCCCGAACCCCGCGGATGTCGGTGACGGCGCGACGTTGTTGAATCCAACAACGACCACCGCGCCGAAGAAGTAGTCACGCGACTCTTCAAACGAATGCTGGTTGTCTTCGCCGCTCTCGCCGCGCTCATGGTGTTGACACTCGGTGCCGAGATTCAACTCGCCCGCCGTGGGCCGGACCTGGTCGCGCCCGACACGAGGACGCTTGCAAAGTCGTTCGGCGATCGGCCCGCGATCAGTGTGCTGTGGTTGGGCGACTCCACCGCCGCCGGTGTGGGCGCGTCGAACCCCGATGGCGCGTTGTCCTCGCAAGTCGGGTTTCGTCTCGTTGCCCGCCACCGTGCGCCCGGTTACGACATGCAGGTGATCGCGGTGTCGGGCGATCGCGTGGCAGATGTGGTGAATGACCAACTGCCGCAGGTCAACGACTTCGCGCCCGACGTCGTCGTTGTCAGCATCGGCGCGAACGACGTTGTGCACCTCAGCGGCGTCGGCGCGTTCCACAGTCGGTACTCGAAGCTCATCGACGGCCTTATCGGCGAAGGCGTTCGCGCCGATCACATCGTGCTGATCGGCGTCCCCGACATGGGCGCGCCCACGCGCCTGAAGCAACCGCTGCGCGCGCTCACCAGCCTGCGAGCGCGGCGGCTCGATCGTGAAGTACGCCGCCTCGCGAAAGACAAGGGCGCGCGCTACGTCGACCTGTTCCACGCGACGTCCAAGCCCTTCCGCGCCAACCCGAAGAAATATCTGGCCAGCGACAAGTACCACCCGAGCGACGCCGGCTACGCGTTGTGGGCCGGCGCCGTCGCCCCGATGGTCGCGAAGGCCGCCAGCTAACAGGCACTTGCGGGGTTTTCGCGCCCAACGCGCGAAAACCGCGCACATGCGCGCCAAAACCGAGACGCCGGGGCATGTCGCGTTGGAACAGATTCGGACTGGTCCACTCAGCGGCGCCGATCTCGACCATGTGTACGGCGCATCGACGGCGATCGCGCAGCAGCCCGTCGCATCCAACGACGTGGCGGCGATGCTGCGACGGTGAGCGCTTCCGCCGCGCTAGACAAGGCTCGGAACAGGAGCGGAGGCAACCACGTCTACTGACGCTGGACAGGAAGAAGAAGAAGCAGCCCCGGTTCCGTCCGCGGTGACCGACCTCATCAACTCGCTCCGCGGATCTTTCCGCGCGGCGACGCCGACACGGCTTGTTTTGTTAGGCGCGGGCGCGTCAGTCGAGGCCGGCATTCCGGATAGCCGGGGTCTTGATCAGATTCTGCGCAGAGACGACTCCTTGCAGCTCTACAAGCAGGTCGCAAGCAGGGTTGGCACGGGCGGATATCCGGACGTGGAGCGCGCCTTTCGCGTCATCGAGGCCATCGCCGAGTCCGACCCGCAAGATACGTTGATGCACGATTTGGGCAAGATCGGATTCAAGAGTGCATTGGCAACAGCGAAACCGGCGGTCGCTCTGGCTGAGATTGCGGCAATCACAAGGCACCTGCGGACTCATCTTTGGCTCGAATCGACCGGTCTTGAAGGCGCCTTCGCCTTACTTCGCGACAGCCCCTATGAGCCACCGGAGAACCTGAAGTACCTGCTGCCACTCATACGGGGTCAGCAGAATGGCACCATTGCGACGCTGAACTACGACAACTGTTTGGAACGTGCGCACCCCAGTGCGGTCCGAGCCATCGAACCCAACCGTCGGCACGTCCTCGTACCTGCGGAAGACCCGACGTACGCGCGGCTCCTGAAGCTTCACGGCTCGCTCGATTGGTCACGCGTAGATGACGACATCATCGGTGGCGCGAAGCCCCACGGCGGGCTGGAATACACGCCCGGCATCATCTTCGGTGCCGGCAACAAGCTGCGTCACTACGGCCCGTATCTTGACCTCTACCGCGAGTTCAAGGTCAAGCTGTCCATGGCCCGTCATGTCATCACGCTCGGGTTCGGTTTCAACGATCCGCACATCACCGATGCGTTGAGGCTGTGGGCGGGCGAACGGCTACCAGGAAACATCGACGAGAAGAAGACACTCACGATTTGCTTAGGGCCGAACAGCAACGTCATTCCCGAACCCGTTAGGTCGTGGCAGACGTACGAGCATCTTGACGTTGACGCCAGAACCGAATCGGCGAGCGAGATGATCAAGCGCGTATTCAGTCTCGCTATGGCACCGTAGCGGTCGAGATTGAAACCCTCGACGCCGGCCACTCCTACCGGTCACGACACGCCAGTGCCGCCGAGGCCGCACATGTGACGCGTCGCCAGCCGCGACTTTCCCATGAAACGCTGGAGCGAGTGAGGGTTACTCTCCGAGGATGACTGGGGCGAACTTCGGCGGCATGTACCTCGACGCGGGTGAGTGGGCGGACCTTCAGGTGCTGCGCGACTTCTATCGCGACACGTTCGGCATGGAGGTTGTGTCCGAGCAGGAAGGCGAGTCGGTCTGGTTCGCAATTCGGGACATGACATTCGGCTTTCACGTTGGCGATCCGATCCCGCGTGAGCATCGGTGGTGCGTGAACATCGTCCTCAACACCGCCGACGGCGTGTCGATCGACGACGAGGCGACCCGGCTTGAAGCCGCGGGGTGTTCGCTGATGATGGGTCCGACCGATATGCCGTGGGGCGCCCGCGTTGTCACGTTGCTCGACCCCGCGGGTTACTCCGTCTGGTACATGCAGCGGTCCTAGCCGTCGAGCGAGAAGCCCTCGACGTCAGAGCGGCTCTGACCCGACCTCGTTCGTGACTTCGTAGAAGCGCACCAGGAACGCCGCTTCGTCGTATCGCTTGCGGCGCAACCAACCGGTCACCTCGTCATTGCTCTTGCTGGCGTTGCAGGACCGGCACGCGGGCACCACGTTGTCGACGGTGTAACGACCGCCGCGCGAGATAGCGAGCACGCAGTCGCGCTGCATACCCTCGCCGGTTTTGCCGCAATACGCGCAGCCATTCCAGGCCGCTTGCATCGCGGCCCACTGCTCATCCGTGAGGTCGTGTTCCTGACGGGCCATTCGCGTCTTGCGACGTTTCGTATAGCGCGCAGCCTGTGCCTTGCTGTTGCGACGGATCACCACGCCATCACGTTACGAACGAGCTAGTCGCCTAGCGCGAACCCTTCTACATCGGCGAGTCCCGTAGGACAGGAGACGCCGTTGCCGACGAGGGTGCAACCGTTGATCGGCCGGACCTGCCTATTCCCGCGTAGAAAAGCTTGGGATCGATCCCGAGGCGTTGTGCAACGTCAGCGGTATCGAAGTGCTTCCGCCATTCGCAGATCGGGCCGTCACGGACCTTGAACACGCCGTTGATATGGAAGGAGATCGTCGTGTCGGCGATCCGCGCCACATCAACTCGCTCCGTGAACACCGCTAGTCCAACGAGCGGTCTCGTCGGTCTCATCCCGCGCCACCGACGAGGCGTGGTCACGCGAGTTCTTCCACAGGCGAAACACCAAGCTGTTCTGCGCGCGAGGATTCTGACGTGCCTAAGAAGCCGGGAATGGCAACGATCAAAACGCTCTTTGCTCATTCGTGCAACAGGTGCGCGTTTCCCGGGTGCGATGAGGCACTCACGCACCCCGAGTGGCGTGGTGTTCGCGCAGACATCGCACATATACGTGGAGAGAAGCCCGGCGCCGCGCGTTACGCGCCCGACATGAACGACGACGATCGGGTGTCGATCGACAACCTCATGCTCCTTTGCCCGAACCATCACCGGGAGATCGACCGGCTCCGGCCTCAAGACTGGTCGGCGGAACGGCTCATGCAAATCAAGATCGATCATGAGACGAACTGCGGCAATCCAACGTGGACAAACGACTCCGAGCTGGAGTACCTCGCATCGCTTCTCTTCGCAACGGATGCCGAGGACAACGACGATTCGCAGGAGCACCGGGAACAGCCGCGGCTCGTTGTACGTGACGGCGTCAAGGACACTTTTGACGTTTGGAACGCCGGCGACGTCGACGCGTTCGACGTCACGGTTCGACAATCGCCCGACTCGCCTCCGAGCGGCATCCTTCGATGCGAAGACGGTGTAATGCGCCGTGTTTCGCCGGGCGGCCACTTCCGCGGCGGCCTCTCAATACGGACGATGGGCGACGCTGGGCCGGCGATCGCGCGGGTCACGTGGCACGACGGTGAAGGCAACGAATACGACGGCGACTTTCCAGTCTAAGGGCTCGGCATGGATGTGAGGTGGACGTAGCCCGGTGATCCCGACGACGTTGACGACGCTGCTGCATGTGACGAGCACCTCCGCGTCACGCACGCCTTCATCCACGCCAGTTCGAGTTCAGATACTCGAGCGCGGCCCCGGCTGGCTCGACTACGTACTTGCGTTCGGAACGCTCGCGGCCGTGATCTTCGCGGCCGTCGCTGCGATGGCCGCTTGGCGCTCAACGAAAGCCACCGTCGCACTGGTCGAATTAGAGAAGGATCGCGATGAGCGAGCGACGGACGCGGCCATCAGGCACCAGGTCAAGCGCGTGGTTGTGTCGCTCGGCTTCGAGTTCTTTGAGGGGGCAACGGAGTATCTGATAACGCTGACGAACGCGAGTCCAGACCCGATTCGTTTTTGTCGACTCAAACTCGCACAGGGTGATGTTGTTGTCGGTCCCCAACTCATTAGAAGCACGCTCGCTCCTTACACAGGTTTCTCATGGACGATCACGCTGCCGAACAGCGATGACACGGTGAGTGCCGTCGCCCGCGTCGTCGACGTTGAGGGTCGAGGGTGGGTGATCGACCAGTCCGGTCACTGCGAGGTTGACGACGATCTGAATAGGTGGCTTGCTGAAACCGTGGCGTGGATCGACCGCCTTGAACAGCTCGAGGTCGAGGAGAGAAATGAGGAGGCTGGCTACACCACCGGGCCATTTCCGATAGGTCAAGCGTGAGGCAGTCGGTGTGACACCCTCGCGCGAGGATCACGGTCCATGACCGAGCAGGTCCGGAAGCTGAGAGCGACACACGGGAACGGATGGGTGCGCCAGGTGGTCGACGACCGACCCATCGTGACTGCCGAGCATGATGCCGCGTACGAGTGGGCCGACCGAGCCGAAGCGTTCGAATCGCGAACGCCGTCAACCGGCGTCGCTACGTCTAGTGGCCGCGGTGGCGTCGGCTCCAACACCGGGAGGACAGCGACGCTTAGTGCCCTAGGGTCGGCGCGCCCGATACCGTGGCTCGGGGCGACGGAGGGGCGGGCGGTTGAGCCAGTATTGCGAGCAGTGCGGAGCCGAGCGGGGGCCCGACGCCGCGTTCTGCGGTCAATGTGGTCGGGGATTTACGCGGGGTGTAGTTGCAGCGCCTCCTGTAGCGGCAGGGCCTAACGCGACCCCGATCACGCCATCGTCAACGCCCAAACTCGCACTTGGCGTTGGTGGCGGCATTTTGCTCGCGGTGGTCGTCGTCGCGGCGGTGATTTGGGGCATGTCCGCATACCGTGGGTGGCGGCTGGACGAAGCGAACAACCGTCTCGACGCCTGTCTCCGAGCAGAGTACGGACCGATGGAGCCGGACGGTCTCGATCTCGACTGGGACATCGACCCCCACGATGCCTGCACTGCCGAGAACGCCAAGGTAAACAGCCTGCGCTGAGGCAAGGCCGCATCGGCGATCTCGAACAGGCCGTCGCCCCTGGTCGTATCGTGTCCCTGGCTCGGGACGGCCACGACATCCCAAAATGCTTGACGGGTCCGAGCCGCCAGTCCACCGCGGCCGCTCGAAGCCCTAAGGGGTTAGCGTCCCCGCACGGCTGACAAAGGGAGCCCACGTGAAGAAATCGAGTAGGAAGCTCTGCGCGTGGATCGCGCTCGCCGGCTCGATCGGGCTCGCTGGATGCAAAGGCGACGACAAGCCGCTCGGGGGTGCGTCTACGACGACCGCGTCCCCCTCGACATCTGGTCAGATCGGCGCAGACGAGCTCGCCGCGGATCTGCCGCTGATCAAGGCGTTCTTTCGCACACAGTCGGACTCGTGGGCGGACCCGGCAGGCGACCACGAATCCGCCTTCGCGTGGCTGCTCGCCCATGACTACCCGGAGATTGGAGTGACCGAGGAGCAATGCCGGGACTTCCTGGGTGACCGCGCTACGACCCCCGAGTACATCGAGGAATGGGTGCTGGATGAGTCCAGCGTCGAGCGCGACGACGGATGGGTCATGCCGTTCCAACCGCTCAAGGGACAAGTGCCGAAGGGCCGCATCTACATCGCCAAGGTGACGCGAACAATCAACGGGTACGGCGCGCCCGAAGTCTCCACGAATGAACTGCACGTCACCATCCGAGATGGGAAGCCGTACGGCTTCATCGTCTGTTAGCCCGCCGCGCGTCTATGAGTCCGTGTCGTGCGTTTCGTACGTTCGGCGCGCGTCTTCCAACCGACGGGTTGCCTCGCCCAATATCGTCGCGCGTTGAAGATTTGAGTTCTCATGGCTCAGCAGCCATTCAAGATCGTTGCGTGTCAGGACAGCGAGGCGCTGCAAAATCTCGGTCTCGCTGAGGTCGTCGTAATCCTCCAGCAACCATTTCCACGAGCCATCGTCGGATACAAGACCCGGCGGCGTTACAGCACCTCCTCCGAAAGTCCCTTCGCCGAAGGCTTGCGTGCCGAACGCGCCCGCGATTGTGCTTTGTTCTTCAACTGGCGGTGGGGACGGGACTGGCGTTCCCGGTAATGACTGGACGATCGTCGGTTTTGCGACGCGCTCCTCCGATTCGATCCCACCTACCGACCCCACTGACTGCGGCGGCAAACCCGGAACAGCGTCCGGGAATTCGCACTGCACCGTAACGGCGACGGCATGCCCGTGTCCGCTGTGAATCGCTTCGTAGGCCTGGCCGACACCACCTGCGACAACGGCGAGGCTTACGAGCGCGGTACCAATGCGCGCTGCGACGGCTCCGACAGTCTTCTTCCTTGGGCCACTCGCGGAGCGCTCGTACAGTTCTGCCTTGAGCGCGCCGGCGAAATGGCCAAGTTGTTCTAGATCAACCCTGAGGTCACCGAGTTCGCCGCTGAGGTTGCGGACCTTCCTCGCGAAGTCATCATCCTCGAGCAGTAGTGACACTTCTCGAAGCAGCTTTTCCGCGTCGACGAACCATTGCTCAGTACGAGACGACGTCACTTGCGCGCCAACCACTCGAGCACGAAGGTGCCAATGCCCGCGAGTCCCACCAGGGCAGCGCCAACCCGACGCCACGGTGTCCAGAAGGACTTCCGCTTGGGCGCCGCTGTCGTAGAGGTGGAGTTATCGGCGGATTGGGCGTTTGTCACGGTGACTCGCGCTTTGTTTCCATGCACCGCAACGTTCAATGCCTGCGTTGCAAGCGCTGCGCTGGGAGTTTCCGCGTCGCTTGGTAGACCCGCGCGCATCTCAGCTACGAGCTCGGTGAGTGTCGTTCGTACTTGGTCGACGATGCCCCGGAGGGCGGCCACGCTCACATTTCGATATAAGGCAGTCGTCTGCTGGAAGGGGTTGCCAGACTGCTGGTCGATGAGAGCGGCGATCCCAAGTGGGAGCGCCAGTTTGACGAAGCCGTTGTCGTTCTCGGCCTGCTGAATTAACGCCTCCACTTCGCCTATCCCGCTGTAGAACGTCATCTCCTCGCGGATAGGTTCGTCCCACCCCTCGATGTGAATCTCGCCGACGTGCTGCCCAGTCACGATGGTGTTTCCGGTCACAGCGCTGGCGTGAATAGACGCACCGATCGTTCGATAATCGGGAGTACTCTCGCCGTCCTCCTTGTATCCGCGAAGTTCTTTCATCGACCATTCGCGAAGCTGTACGGAACCAGCTTGGCCCCCAAGCAGCACGCATTTGCGCAGCGTCGGGGCGAGGGGAGCATCGGTCGCGAGGTCGGCCTCAATTTCGCTTAGGAGGCTCATGGTGCGCCTGCCCCTTATGACTCGAGCGTGAAGCCCTCGACGCCGGCAACGCCGACAGGACAGGAAACGCCGGTGCCGCCGAGGCCGCAATAGCCGTTCGGGTTCTTCTCGAGGTACTGCTGGTGGTAGTCCTCGGCGTAATAGAACGGACCGGCGGACGCGATCTCGGTCGTGATTTCGCCATGGCCAGCAGCCGTCAGCGCCTGCTGGAACATTTCGCGTGACGCTTCGGCGATCGCCTTTTGCTCATCGGTCGTGTACCAAATGCCGGAGCGGTACTGCGTGCCAACGTCGTTGCCTTGGCGCATGCCTTGGGTCGGGTTGTGGGACTCCCAGAACACCTTGAGGATCTGCTCGTAGCTGATCTGCTTCGGGTCGAACACCACGAGCACCACCTCGGCATGACCGGTCCGTCCTGAGCACGCCTCTTCATAGGTCGGATTGGGCGTGTACCCGCCCGAGTAGCCGACCGCGGTAGTCCACACGCCGGGGGTCTCCCAGAATTTGCGCTCGGCGCCCCAGAAGCAGCCGAGGCCGACGATGGCGGTCTCAAGGCCCTCGGGGAACGGGGGAGTCATGGCGTGGCCGGTGACGATGTTCGCGGCGGCGACGGGCATGGCTGCATCGCGCCCCGAAAGTGCTTTGTCGGGATCGATCATGGCGGTCTTCTCTCGTCCGAAGAGACTCATGTCATTCAGTATGGCTGAGTCGCGTCGGCGTTACGCCTGAGCACCGCAACCTGCGGGAACGCCGGGTCGATCTTCAGGAACACTGGTTACTCAGTCCGGGCCGATGACGCAGAACTCGTTACCTGCTGGGTCTTGCATGACTCGCGTCGTCCACTCGCCGGCTTCCGTCGTTGCGAGGGAAGTCGCGCCGGCCGCGATCATCTCGTCGACCATCGGTGCCGCGTGTTCGACGAACAGATCGAGGTGTGTTCGGCCCTTCGTGGTCTTCGCCTCGGGAACGCGCTGGAAGGTGACGTGCGGCGGCCCGTCCGCGCCGTCGGTCCGGTCGATCGTGACGTACGGCCCGCTTGCACCTCCCGGGCGTCGCACATAGCCGAGGAACGTCTCCCAAAACGCGGCGAGCCGATCGGGGTCGGGGCAGTCGATGGTGATTCCGATCTTCATCTGTGATCTCAGTTCGTTGGCGGGGGGAGGTCGAGCACGCGCGCGGCCCACGGGAGGCAGACCCGCAGCTGCGCGAGCTGTACTTGGCGCACTCGTGGAGCGGTGGGGATGGGCGGCCCGGGAGCGCGATCGGCGAAGAAGCCGGCGACGACGGCGACGAGTGCCGCGTCCGCGTCGGGAAGGAGGTCCCACGGCGCCGCGCCGCCCTCCATCGTGATCGTTTGCGCGAACGCGATGCGGTCGAATTCGCCGTTGCCCTGGCTCAACAAGTTCCAGTCGACCAGGACCGCCCGTCCCTCGACGACACACAGATTGTCGCTTCGGACGTCGTAGTGGATGGTCGACGTGCCATCGAGTTGTGCGCTCAGCGCGGCCGCGGCAAGCACAGGACGCGCATCACGAAGCCACGCTTCCGAGCACAGGCCCAGAGCGAGCAGCGGTTCGGGGTTGCTACCGACCGCTGACCACAGCCCGACAAGATCGCCGCGCGAGTCGTTCAGAAGTGGGGTTCCCGGAGGCGGAACGAGGGCGGCGAGTTCATCGAGCAACGCGAACACACAGTCAACGTCGTTCGGGCGCCACGGCGGGGGCCAGTGTGCTCCTCGCAGATCTTCGAGTACGAGCACCGTGTCGTCCCCACCGAAATACGCGGGCAAAAAACTCCGTGGGCCCAGCGCGCGATACGCGGTGTTCTCGGCTTGGACCCAAGCCGCGGTCATCCCGTCAACGGCTGCCTTCACGAACACCGTCGAACCGTCTGCAAGTGTGGCGATCCTTCGCAGCGCCGGTGTGTAGCCGCCCGCGCCGGGGATCTCCGTTAGCGCAATCACGTCTTGACCGGTGACCGCACCGACTCGCTCGCTCAGCTCCACCCGGGCATTCTCGGTCGGGCGCGTCGCGTTGACGAAGCAATTAACGCAAGCGCCGTGTCGGTGAGCGCTTGGGCTCCGTCGCTGCCTCTGATCTCATCGGCCATGGCGCAAGCACGCGTCGTGTAGCCGTCGTCATTCGTGACGCGCCTGATCGCGTCGCGGACTCCTCTCGACGTCGTCGCGCGCCTGCCGAGTCCGAGTTCTTGAATACGGCGGGCGTTCCATGACTGGTCGAACAGTGATGGCACGACCACAGTTGGTTTGCCTGCGTGCAACGCAATGCCGACCGATCCGAGCGATCCGGAGATGACGGCTGCCGCCGACCGAGCTACCAGCGACTCGAGCGGCGCAAAGCCGACGCACAAGACCGAGGGGTTTGCGCCGACGGCGGCGTGTGTGGCGGCGCGCAAGTCTTCCGTGCCCGTCACGAGGAGGGCGCGCCGGCCGAGATCGGTGATGGCGTTGGCGATGGTCGCGAACTTCGACTGGGCGCCCGCCGCCGCGCTCGATCCGAGGGTCACAACGACCGGTGGTTCGCCGCGCGCCAAGAACTCCTCGACGATGTCCGGCGTTCCGACCCCGGCGGGCTGCCACGCGGAAAATCCGCCCCACACGAGCGGCGGCCAGTCGTCGAAGCCTGGGCCTGCGAAGCGCTCGGGTACGAGGGCGACGAGTCGATCGGCGTCGCGATAGCCGTGGGCGCCCGGAGCGAGCGTCTTCGGCAGCCCGCACTGGACGCGCAGCCGATTGAGCGCCCGACCGGCGTACGTCGCGTGCAACGCGCAGTCGCTGTTTAGCCAAGACAGGCGGTTGGCGAGCCGACCGAGACTGCGCGGTCCCGGCACGAAGGTCGCCATGCGGTGCGCGGTGGGAATGATCATCGGGACCACCGTCCCAACCACAGTTTTCACCCCAAGGTTTTTCGCGATCGGCACGACAACGGGCGCGGGAGCGATGTGGGCGATCACCGCGTCGGCGCCCGCGAGCAGATCCCTCCACCCGTTCGTCACGCGATCGGGGTCAGAGAGGAAGTACCCGTTGATGTAGTAGCGGGCCAGACGTGGCGAGTTGAGAATCGGGTGACGCATCAGAGACTCGTGCCGGTCGTCTGCGTGCATCCCGGCAGCCGACAGACCGCCGCACGGATACTCCGCAAAGGCGAACGGTTCCCCGGCGAGCGTCGACCGGTAACCCGCGGGCGCCACGAAGACCACGTCATGACCCGCTCGGGCCAGCCGACGCGCCGGCTCGACGTAGGGCGCGATGTCTCCCAAGTAACCGACTGAGGTGAAGACGATTCTCGACATCCGGTGCTCTCCGCTCAGTAAGAGTGCTCTTACTGTATGGTCAGGCCGTGTCCGAGCGCCACCCGACCGCGCGCCGCATCATCAAGGAAGCCCTGCGACTCTTCGCCGAGAACGGCATTGCGGGCACGCCGATCGTGCGTATCGAGGAGGCGGCGGGGCTCGCGCCGAGTTCCGGCGCGTTCTACCGCCACTTCGCGAGCAAGGCGGCGGTTCTTGAAGCGGCCGTCGATGATGCGGCGAAGACGAGTGCGTTGGGGATCGACGTGTTGGCGACGCTCGACGACCTGCCGCTCGACCAGCAGGTCGTGTTCATCGCCCGCGGCACCTGGATGGTGTTCGACTCACAACGCGACCTCATGCTCGTGCTCACAAGCGGGATGAGCCCACTTCCGTCCAACTACAAACATGACGCCGAGAGCTTTCCGGGCAACGGCGTTGCGTTCGTTGAGCAGTGGCTCCGACGTCGTATCCGCGGTCGCGCGTTGAAGCGCGTCGCGGACCCGAAGGCCACCGCGCTAGTTCTCCTCGACGCGTTGACCTTCTACTGGATGCAGAAGGAAGGCGAGGACCCGACTCCGTACGGTGTCGACAGTGAGCGCTTTATCAAGTCCTGGTGCGAACTCGTCTCACAACTCGCGCGCTGAGGCTCAGATGGGTCTCGGGTTGCGCGCGGTGGCGACGAGGAGCCCTGTTTTAGGTACGGGTTGAATCGTCTCGATGTCGACGTAGCCAGCGTCGGCGAGATCGGCGCTGATCTCTTCGCGCGTCGGCAGTCGGTGGCTGCTTGTGGTGACTCGAACCATGAGGTCGAGGTGCCGGTTGAACGCGTGGCCCTCGGTGGTTGCTGTCGCAAGCATGAGCACCCCGTCGGGAGCGACGACGTTTCGGATGGTGCGAAGGGTTTCGGAACGTCGTTCGGGAGGCCAGTAGTAGATGTTGTTGAGCAGGGTGACCAGGTCGAAGCCGCCGAGCTCTTCGGCCAGTTCCTCGATGTCGCCTTGCCGTAGCTCGCAACGTCCTTCGGCGCGGAGGGGGTCGAGGAGATCTGACGCGACTCGCAGGGCGCCAGCATCGCGGTCGATCCCCAGACCTGTGGCGGTGGGCGCGGCCGCGAGCATGTGGCGCAGGTACGCGCCGCTGCCGCAACCGATGTCGAGCACGCGTTGCGGACTTTCGCTGCGGGCGACGGCGCGCACGGCCGGACCCAGAATCGGTTCAGCAATGCGCGAGCTGGCGGCGATCGCCGCGCCACAGTCCGCGTCGTAGGCGACTGCTGGCGCGCCCCGGAGGTGGGAGTCCATGGCCGCGTAGACGCGGTTGGCGTACACGACCAGCTCCTCGACGACACCGCGAAGATCAGGCGACGATCCCGTCATCGCGCGGAGCCGCCGACCGCGCGCGCGGTATCGGCCGCGCCGAAAGCGAACCTCTCGCAACGAGATGCCGAGTGCGAGCACGGTCTCAAGCAGGTCGGAGTCGGACAGAGCGGTCTCGTGAAGGAGTTCGTCGAGGGTCCGCGGGCGTCGCAGCGCCTCGGCGACTCCGGTTCGAGCCATAACGCCGAGGAACTCGAGCCGGATCCATGCGTTGAGGTCCGTGACCAGGAGCCCGTGAGCCGTTCTATCGGGAACCTGGACCAGGCTGCGGATGATGTCGGGGAGCAACTCACGATGTCCGAGCACAACGCAAGTTTCGCCGCCCTGGCCGTCGGCTACGCAATTGCGCGAGCGCGCTCGAAGCCGGTCCTACGCTCCGAATGTGAACGCCGACTCCCTGCGCGCCGAGGTGCGCGCGTGGGTCGAGGGCCACTGGGATCCTGCGCTGAGCCTGCGCGCCTGGCGCGAACAACTCGTCGACTCGGGTTGGGCAGTGCCGTCGTGGCCTGAGCGTTGGTACGGCAAGGGTCTGGCGCCCTGGGCCGACGAGGTCGTTCGCGCCGAGATTCATAGGTGCGGCGCGCTCGCAGCCATGCCCGCCGGTCCGACTGGTCTCGCGGCGCCGACCATCCTCGAGCACGGCCCGGACTCGGTACGCGAGCGGTTCCTGCGGCCGTTACTGACGGGCGAGGAGGTCTGGTGCCAGCTGTTCAGCGAGCCGTCCGCGGGCTCGGACCTCGCGGGCCTTACAACGTCGGCGGTGCTCGACGGCGACGAGTGGGTCATCAACGGGCAGAAGGTTTGGAACACGAGCGCGCATCACGCGGACCTCGGCATGCTCGTCGCCCGCACCGACTGGGACGCACCGAAACACAGCGGCATCACCTACTTCGTCGTGCCCATGAAGCAGCCCGGCGTCGAGGTGCGACCGCTACGCCAGATGAACCTCCACCAGTCGTTCAACGAGGTGTTCTTCACCGACGCCCGCATCCCGCGCGACTGGGTCGTGGGCGAGGTCAACAACGGGTGGACTGTCGCGCTCGCGACCCTCGCCCACGAACGCCACTTCGGCACACTGGGAATCTCCCGCCTCGACGGCGTGGCGGAGGGCCGCGCGCTCGACGAGGCGCGGGCCGAGGCGGCGGAAATCGCCAAGGTTTACGCGTGGTATCCGCAGCGTGCCGGTCGCCCGGATCTCGCGGTTGAACACGCGCGGAACGCGGGCCGGTCCGGCGACGCCGTGGTGCGTCAGGAGATCGCGCGGTTGCTTTCGATGCAGCGCGCCAGCCAATGGACATCCGAGCGAGCTCGCATTGCGCGCGCGACGGGCAAGCCGCCCGGGCCCGAGGGCTCGATCGGCAAGTTGGCCCTGAGCCACGTGGCGCGCCAAGCCGCGAAGGTGCACTCGCTGATCGCCGGCGCCGACGGGATGCTCGGCGGCAGCGTGATCGCCGAAGTGCTCATCTCGGTTCCCGCGCAATCGATCGCCGGCGGCACCGACGAAATTCAGAGGAACATCATCGGTGAGCGTTCGCTGGGCTTGCCTCGCGAACCCGATCCCGGCAAGGGCCTGCCCTACCGCGAAGTGCCGAACCGATGAACCTTCTGGCGCTCGACCGCATTTCCGGCACCACGACGCCAACGGTGTCGATCCTCGACGCCGACTCCGAGTGCACGATCTGGGTGAAGCTCGAATATGAGATGCCCAGCGGTTCGACGAAGGACCGAATCGCGGCGCGCATCCTTTCCGAGGCGGCGAAGGCCGGTGCATTGCACGACGAGTCGGTGGTGATCGAGGCGTCGAGCGGGTCGACGTCGATCGCCTTCGCGATGGCGTGCGCGTCGATCGGCGTGCGCTTCGTTGCCGTGATGCCCGAGGGCGTGAGCGGCGAACGCTTGTTGATGATTCGCCGCTACGGCGGCGAGGTGGTGTTGATCCCCGCGGCGGATGGGATGGCCGGCGCGATGGCTGAAGCCGAGGCGCGAGCCGCTCGCGACCCGAACGTGTACTTGCCGCGGCAGTTCGCGAACCCTGAGAACGCCGAGGCCCATCGGCTGCGCACCGCGCCCGAGATGCTCAACCAGATCGGTCGTCCGCTCGACGGCTTCGTCGCCGCGGTCGGCACGGCGGGCACGTTGATGGGCATGGGCGCCGCGTTCCGCGCCGCGTGCGGCGACGGCGTCGCGCTTGCCCGGGTACGCGTGGCGGCGGGGGAGGAGGCCGACGCCGAGCAGGGCGGGCCGTGTGCCGGCATCCCCGGGGTCGTCGACTGCATGAGCGACATCCTCGACCCGGCCGCGATCGGCCTCGGCCCCGACATCGAAGTCGGTCACCAAGAAGCGATGGCGGCCACGAAAGAACTCATCCGCCAGGGCTTCCCCGTCGGCCTAAGCAGCGGCCTCAACTACCGAGGCGCGCAACAAATGGCGCTAACCCTCGGCCCAGGGAAACACGTAGGCACAGTCTTCTGCGACCGCATGGAAAGGTATTTCTCAACAGAGTTATTCGCCGACCTAAGGCCCTAACTCCAAGCGACCCAACGCCGCAGGATCCGGCTTTGCCGGTCCGGAGGCAAGAGCGCGTGCGCCGGGTTTTAGCTCGCTGAGCAACCTCCGGTTGCGAACGCGAAGAAGCGGCCCCACCGACGCAGTCCGACCGAAGCCGGACAGCCCCGAGGGACCGCTCCCGCGGTGAAAAACCTCGTCCGTCGTGCGCACCGAAGTGCACTCGCCGGGCCCGGATCTCCGGTTTGGGCTTGCGCCCTCCCCGGATCACCGCTCGGTAATCCACCTCCGATTGTCGGGACTGTTCCTCTGTTTCCGAGTTGCCTTGCGGCCGTCTCGTTCCCTTCGGTCCAGCTCCCCGTCAACCGGGTATGAGTACATCTAACGCCCCCTGGCCTGTGAGGAACAAGACGTAAAACATGGGGATTTCGGCGAGATTTCCACCGTCATCCTGGGGATTTTCCGGTGGACAACTCGTGGTCGCGGTGGACAACTCGCGGCGAGCACAGACCGAGCACCGCCACCAGGGCCCGGACATCGATTCGGTCCAGCTGCGCGAGGCCGAGCGCGACCGCGCCGGCGCCGAGCGAGTACCGGTGCGTGGCCGGATCGAGCTCGATATATCCCTTGGCCCGAAACGCCTGGAGGATGCGGTGGACGACGGCCTTCGCGAGCCCGAGTTCCGTCGCGATTTCGGTGACCCCCAACGTGGCGCTCGTGCGTCCGAACAGGTTCAGGACGTCGACGGCCCGAGCGACGCTGTTCAGGGTTTCCGACCGCTCGACCACGCGGCAAACCGTACCGCTCAACGGAACATCGGCGCGGATGCAAGCGAATGGGCGCCGAGGCACCAAACTGTACGGCCCATGTCTGTCAGGTCTGATCTCCGAAACGTCGCCATCGTCGCCCACGTCGACCACGGAAAGACCACGCTCGTCGACGCCATGTTGTGGCAGTCCGGTGCGTTCCGGGCCAACCAGGACGTCAACGAGCGCGTCATGGACAACACCGACCTCGAGCGTGAGAAGGGCATCACGATCCTGGCCAAGAACACGTCGGTGCTGCACAACGGCCTGCGCATCAACATCGTGGACACGCCGGGCCACGCCGACTTTGGCGGCGAGGTCGAACGGGCGCTGACGATGGTGGACGGAGTGCTGCTGCTCGTGGACGCGTCCGAGGGCCCGCTGCCCCAGACGCGGTTCGTGCTGCGCAAGGCGCTCGAACTCAACCTGCCCGTAGCCCTCATCATCAACAAGGTCGACCGCGCCGACGCCCGCATCAAAGAGGTGATCGACGAGGTCTACGAGTTGTTCATCGACCTCGACGCTGACGAGCACCAGATCGAGTTCCCGATCGTCTATTGCAATGCGCGCGCCGGTCGGGCCACCACCGACGGCGAGGCCGCGATCCGCAACGAGCTCGAGCCGAATCTCGAACCGCTGTTCAACCTGTTCCGCGACTACATCCCCGGCCCTGAGTACGACGAGAACCATCCGCTGCAAGCGCTCGTAACCAACCTCGACGCGTCGCCCTATCTCGGCCGCCTCGCGCTGCTGCGCGTGCGCCACGGCGTGCTTAAGCGCGGCCAGCAGGTCGCGTGGTGTCGCGTCGACGGCTCGATCGAGAAGGTCAAAGTCACCGACCTGTTCATCACCGAGGAACTCGACCGCATTCCCGCCGACGAAGTCGGGCCGGGCCAGATCGCGGTGGTGGCCGGCTTGGCCGACGTCACGATCGGCGAAACCCTCGCCGACCCCGACGACCCCCGCGCGCTGCCCGTCACCACGGTCGACGAGCCCAGCCTGTCCATGACGGTTGGCGTGAACACGTCGCCGCTCGCGGGTCAGGAGGGCTCGAAGATGACGGCCCGGCTCATCAAGAACCGTCTCGACGCCGAACTCATCGGCAACGTGGCGCTGCGCGTGTTCAACACCGAACGCCCCGACGCATGGGAGGTGCAAGGCCGCGGCGAACTGCAGCTCGCAGTGCTCGTCGAATTGCTGCGCCGTGAGGGTTTCGAGTTGACCGTCGGCAAGCCCCAAGTGCTCACCCGCGAGATCGACGGCAAGCTGCACGAGCCCGTCGAGCGCGTCGCGATCGACGTGCCCGAGGACTACCTCGGGGTCGTGACCCAGCTCGTGGCGTTGCGCAAGGGTCGCATGGTGCAGATGGTCAACCACGGCACCGGTTGGGTGCGCATGGAGTTCATCGTGCCCGCCCGCGGCCTCATCGGCTTCCGCACCGAGTTCCTCACCGAGACCCGGGGGACCGGCCAGCTCCACCATGTGTTCGAAGGCTTCGAACCGTGGTTCGGTGAGCTGCGCACCCGTCCGCAAGGCAGCCTCGTGTCGGACCGCCGCGGCCCCACCACCACCTACGCGCTGACCAACCTGCAAGAGCGGGGCTCGATGTTCGTCGGCCCCGGCATCGAGGTCTACGAAGGCATGGTCATCGGACAGAATTCACGGTCCGAGGACATGGACGTCAACATCACGCGGGAAAAGAAGCAGACCAACATCCGTTCGGCCGCCGCCGACGAAACCATTCGGCTCGTGCCCGCGATCCCGATGGGCCTGGAGCAGGCGCTCGAGTTCATCCGTGAAGACGAGTGCATCGAAGTGACGCCGAAGAGCGTGCGCATCCGTAAGGTCATGCTCAGCCAGACCGACCGCGGGCGCGCCGCCAAGAAGACCAAGGCCTAATCCCGCGATGTGACGTTTGTCGCATCGCTCTGTGACCCCCGTCCTACGGCGATTCGCGCCGCCAGATCATCCTCGTATCTATGAAGACCTGGATGACACGAGCGGCGGCGGCAACAGCGATTGCGGCGGGACTGGTCGGCATCGCCGGCGGGCTGGGCGTGGCCGGATCGTCGTCGACGCTCGCCGCGCGGGCACCCGAAAAGGTCATGGTCGGAAATCAGAAGCTGCTGGAAAAGGAAAGCGACGGCGACTGGGGCGGCCTGGTGGCGCCAATCGGCCCCGCAGTCGGCATCGTGAACTCCGTGCTTCCGTCCAGCTAGAGAAACTGGGTGGTGGTGCCGCCGTCTCGTCTGGAAGAGTTCGGCGATGGGGGATCTGGGGAAAGACACCGCCGTTGAATTGATCGAGCCCGGTTTGTACCGCGGCTGCCTCAGCCAGGACTGGGAAATCTGGGGTCCGAACGGCGGGTACATCGCGTCCGTGGCGTTGCGCGCCGCGGCTGCGCATGCCGAGTTACCGCGACCGGCGTCGTTCAGTTGCCAGTACTTGGCGGTCGGAGAGTTCACCGACGTAGATGCCCGTGTCGTGACGACGCGGCGCACCAAGCGGGCCGAAGCCGTCACCGTTGAGCTGCACCAAGGCGACCGGCTGTTGCTCACCGCGCAGGCGTGGTTCATTGATGACGCGCACGAAGGCCTCGAACACGACCACGCCGCCCCGCCGGGTGTCGCACATTGGTCGACCCTGCCGACAACTGAGGAACGCGTGGCGGCACTGCCCGAGCGCGACGAGAAGTTCACACCATTCAAGTTCTGGTTGAACTTCCAAGAGCGGCCGACCTCTTGGGTCGACAACTGGGAGGACCGCGACGCCGGAGAGCCGGAGTTCACCAACTGGCTCAAGTTCGAACCGCGACCCGACGTCGACGATGTCGCGGTCGACGCGGCCCGCCTGATCGTGCTTGCTGACACCGTGAGTTGGCCGTCCGCCGTGCGCGCGCACAAACCTCCGCTGTACTGGATGGCGCCGTCACTCGACCTCAACGTGCAGTTCCACCGCTTCCGGCCCGACACCGAGTGGCTCTTGATGAAGGGCCGCGCCGACGTGTCGACCCAAGGCCTCTTCGCGTTCAACGGCCAGGTGTGGACCGACGACAACGTCTTGCTCGCCAGTTCGTCGGGGCAGTGCTTCTACCGCGCGATGCCCGTCCCCGACTAGAGGTCGCGGAGGTGGGCGGTTTCGTTTAAGGAACGGACTCCCCGGGCACCCGACGTGTTGGAGGCCAACACGCGGTTGACGCTGGTGTAATCGGGACCGAAGAAGATGTTGCGGTCGAGGTCGAGGATGTGCGCGAAGTACGCGTTGATCACCCCGGCGTGGCACACGACCGCGACCGTTTGGGACGGGTGGGCCTCGATGATGCGGTCCATCGCGCCCACGATCTTTTCGACGAACTGCTTGGGATCCGGTCCGCCGATCGCGGAGTAGTCGCCGGTGACGATGGCCCTGAACTCGGCGCTGCCGCGATCGATTTCCTCAAAGGGGATGTAGCTCGACGCATCGCGGTCGAACTCGGCGACGTCGGGCTCGGTGACGATCGTCAGGTCGCGACCCTCGATGATCGATTCGGCGGTTTGTTGGGCGCGGAGCAGATTGCTGGCGTAGACGGCGTCGAGGTGCTCAGGGGCCAGCCACCGCCCGAGGGCCTTGGCCTGGCGTTCGCCGACGTCAGAGATATGCGGGTCGGCCCGACCTTCGGCCAGTTCGACGCGATTGGGGAGAGCGTGACGGATAAGCAGCAAGTTCATTAGCGGATCTCCACCAATTCGCGGTAGTCGTCCAGGCGGTGGTCGGACGGGTCGAGTTCGGTAACGAGCAGTGCGATGTCGGCCCAGTCGATGCTGCGCGCCACCGACCGCGAGCCGAGCTTGGTGGAGTCCGCGGCCAGGACCACCTCGCTGGCCACGCCAGCCAGCGAACGCTTGACGTCGGCTTCTTCCATGGCCGGCTCGCTGGGACCGAGGTCGGGGTGCACAGCGGCGGCCGAAATGTAGAGACGGGTGAGCAACAGACCGCCGGCGGAGCGGTTGGCCACTGGTCCCACGAGGCTGCCGGTGCGCTCATCGAGTTGGCCCCCGCTCAACACCGCGGTGACACCAGGCTTGCCCTGCAATGCCTGAAACGTCTCCCATCCGTTGGTCAGCGCCACCAGGTCGCGGGCGCTTTCGATGGCCGTGGCCAAACGCAACAACGTCGATGACGCGTCCAAACCAATCGCGCCACTATGGGGAATCGTGTCGATGAGCTTGGCGGCGATCTTCGCCTTGGCGCGGGCGCGGCTGCGGTGCCGTTCGGCGAACGCGAGCGGCCCGACCGCCACCGCGCCGCCGCGGACGCGGCGGGCGACGCCCAGTGCTTCGAGTTCTTGGAGGTCGCGACGGATCGTCATTTCGCTCACGTCGAGCTTCGTGGCCGCGGTCGCGATGCGTATCTGGCCCGATTCCTCAAGGTGATCGCGGATCCATTTGAGCCGATGTTCCGTCGCCAAATTACCCGTCAGACTCATAGTGCCATGTTAGAAGAGTGTGCGATCGCTTAGCGGTCTTGTACTATTTCACGGAAGTGAACATGACCAATATCGATGAGCTACTCACGCGTTCTCACGCCCTTGGTGCCGACAAGTCGGTCACCAACTTCGGCGGCGGCAACACGTCGTGCAAGGCCACCATGGCCGACCCGCTTACCGACGAACCGATCGACGTGTTGCACGTCAAGGGCTCGGGCGGCGACCTGGCCACGTTGAGCGCCGCCGGCCTGGGCACCCTCAGGCTCGACGCCCTCCGCTCGCTGAAGGCGCGTTATCGCGGCGAAGACCACGAAGACGAGATGGTCGGCCTCATCGAGCTCTGCTGCATCGGCGGCGCCCCGCCGTCGATTGACACCGCGATGCACGGCCTCCTGCCTCCGGCTCACGTCGACCACCTCCACCCCGACGCTGTGATCGCGTTCGCGGCCGCGGCCGACGGCGAAGCATTGACCAAGGAGTGTTTCGGCGAGGAAGTGGCGTGGGTGCCGTGGCGGCGGCCCGGCTTTGAGCTTGCGCTTGAAATCGAGGCCATTCACAACGAGCGACCCGACGTGCGCGGCGTGGTGCTCGGAGGACACGGCCTCACCACGTGGGGCGGCTCGTCGGCCGAGTGTCAGGCGTCGTCGCTTCGCATCATTGCCGAGGCCGCCGCGTTCATCGCTCAGCGGGGCAAGAGCGAGCCGTTCGGTCCTTGCGTCGACGGCTTCGAACCGCGGCCCGTCGACGACCGTCGCCGCCTCGCCGCCGAACTGGCACCCGCCATCCGTGGCCTCGCCAGTACGGACGGTCCGGTAGTCGGCCATTTCACTGACTCGGATGCGGTTCTCGACTTCCTCGCTCGTGAGGCCGCGCCGCGGCTGGTGCCGTTCGGCACGTCGTGCCCTGACCATTTCATCCGCACCAAGGTGCGTCCACTGCTGCTCGACCTGCCACCGACCGCCCCGCTCGACGAACTGGTCGCCCGATTGCGCGCGCTGCACGGCGAATACCGTGACCAGTACCGCGCGTACTACGAGCGCTACGCCACGCCGTCGTCGCCGGCGATGCGCGGCAGCGACCCAGCGATCGTCCTCGTGCCCGGTATCGGCATGTTCAGCTTCGGGGCCGACGCCGCCGCCGCCCGCACCGCCGGCGAGTTCTACGTAAACGCGATCAACGTGATGCGCGGCGCCGAGGCGTTGTCGACCTACGCGCCCGTGCCCGAAGCCGAGAAGTTCCGCATCGAATACTGGGATCTCGAGGAGGCCAAGCTCCGTCGCCGGCCCGCGCCCAAACCGTTGAGCGGCAAGGTCGCGTTGGTGACCGGCGCCGGTTCTGGCATCGGCAAGGCCATCGCCGAACGACTTGCGGCTGAAGGCGCCGAAGTCGTCGCGGCCGATCTTTCGAACACCGATGTCCAGATGGACGTGACCGATCCCGGTTCGATCGCCGCCGCGTTTCGTGAGGCGGTACTCGCGTTCGGTGGCATCGACATCGTGGTCAACAACGCCGGGTTGTCCATCTCGAAGCCGTTGGCCGAGACGTCAATCGAGGACTGGGACCGCCAGCATGACGTGATGTCGCGCGGCTCGTTCCTCGTGAGTCAGGTAGCAGCGCAGGTGATGGTCAAACAAGGTCGCGGCGGCGACATCGTTTACATCGCCTCGAAGAACGCCGTGGTCGCCGGGCCGAACAACGTGGCCTACTCCGCGGCGAAGGCGGCGCAGGCCCACCAAGTGCGGTTGTTGGCGGCCGAGCTGGGTGAACACGGCATTCGGGTCAACGGCGTGAACCCCGACGGAGTCGTCCGCGGTTCAGGCATCTTCGCCAACGGATGGGGCGCCGAGCGCGCCAAGGTCTACGGCGTACCCGAAGAGGAACTCGGACAGTTCTACGCGTCGCGCACGCTTCTGAAGGCGGAGATTCTTCCTGCGCACGTCGCCGCCGCGGTTTTCGCGCTGCTCGGTGGCGACCTGTGCATGACAACCGGCACACTGATTCCTGTCGACGGCGGCGTTGCGTCGGCTTTCCTGCGGTAGCAACCCAAACGAGGCGAACGATGATCACCCGAGAGTTCCTCGACGAACACAACGAAACCGCCGGCGCTCGACTGGCCGGTGACGTTGCGCACACGACCGATGTGCTGGCCGCCGACGGCGTGTCGGCCGAACACGTGATCGCCGAAGTCGCGGCGTTCTCTGTCGCGGCGCCGTCGTGGGCCGTGGGCACCGGTGGCACCCGGTTCGGCCGCTTCCCGATTGGTGGTGAGCCCCGTGACACGACCGAGAAGGTCGACGACGTGGCCGCCCTGAACTCGCTCACGGGCGCGAACCGCACGATCAGCCTGCACGTTCCGTGGGACAACCCCACCGATCCCGCCGGCCTTCGCGCCTACGCGGCCGAGCGCGGCATCGCCTTCGACGCGATGAACTCCAATACGTTCCAGGACAATCCGTCGACCACCGAAGACGGTCGCGTCTCGTACAAGTTCGGCAGTTTGGGCAACGTCGACGACGGCGCCCGCAAGGCCGCGATCGAGCACAACCTGGCGGTCATCGACATGGGCGTGCGGTTGGGGTCCACCGCGCTGACCGTGTGGCTGGCCGACGGCATGAACCACCCGGGTCAGGCGAGCTTCCGCGGTCAGCTCGATCGCGTGGCCCAGGGGCTGCGCGAAATCCACGACCAGTTGCCGACTGATTGGTTGATGTTCACCGAGCACAAGCCCTACGAGCCCGCCTTCTACTCATCGGTTAACAACGACTGGGGCACGTCGGTGCTGCTCGCGCAGGCGGCGGGCGAACGCTGCAAATGCCTCGTCGACCTCGGCCATCACCTGCCGAACACGAACATCGAACAGGTCGTGTCACGCGTGGCCAGCACCGGCCGGCTCGGCGGGTTCCACTTCAATGACTCGAAGTACGGCGACGACGACCTGACGGTTGGCTCGATCAAGCCGTTCGAGCTGTTCCTGATCTTTCTCGAGCTGCTCGAAGTTGGCGGCGGGCGCATGCCTGACCTCGCGTACATGATCGACGAGAGCCACAACCTGAAGGATCCGCTCGAGGATCTGATTCAGGCGACCGACGCCATCCAACACACGCTGGCGCTCGCGCTGTGTGTGCGTCGCGACGAACTGATCGACGCGCAAACCAGCAACGACCCGGCCCACGCTGCCGAAGTGCTGCACCGCGCGTATCGCACCGACGTCCGGCCGCTGGTAGCTGCGGCGCGCCGTCGCAACGGCGCCGCGGTGAATCCCTTCGCGGCCTACCGCGCCTCGGGATACCGGGCGGCGAAGCTCGCCGAGCGCGGCGCGTCGTCAGTCGCAACTGGTCTGTAGTTCCCTTGCTTCGCGTCGCGGCGGTCGACCTCGGCGCGACGTCGGCTCGTGTTGCGGTCGTGGATCTCGACGACCCCGAACGCCCGGTCGAGGTGGTTCACCGCTACGCCCACAAACCGGCGCCCGACGCCGATGGGCATCTGCGTTGGGACTGGACCGGGCTCGTAGCCGAGGTCGAACGCGGCCTGGCCCGCGCTCTAGATGACGGTCCGCTCGCGTCTATCGGGGTTGACGCGTGGGGCGTGGACTACGGACTGATCGACGCGTCCGGTGCGCTCGTGGCCGCGCCGTACTCATACCGCGACCACCGCACCGACAACTGGCACAAGGTCGCCGACCGCCTCGGGCGAGACCGGCTTTACACCGCGACCGGTCTACAACTCATGGGCATCAACACCGTGTTCCAGCTGGCCGTGCACGACCGCGCTGAACTCGACCGCGCCGCGACGTTGCTCATGATTCCCGAGCTGCTCGTGCACCAGCTCACCGGCGCGGTCACCGGCGAGGTGACCAGTGCGGGCACGTCCGGCCTGGTCGACGTGCACACGGGGGAGTGGTCCACCGCATTGATCGACGACCTCGGACTGTCCCGTTCGCTGTTTCCCACGATCGCGCGGGCCACCGCCGCGGTCGGCGCGTGGCACGGCATCCCGGTGTACCTCGTCGGCGGCCACGACACCGCGTCGGCGGTGGCGGCCCGTCCACCAGACGCGCCGGACGCGAGCGCGTTCGTGGCGACGGGCACGTGGTTTCTCGTGGGGGCCGAACGTGCCGCGCCCGACGTCTCGGACGCGGCGCGCGCCGCCAACTTCTCCAACGAAGCGGGAGCGCTCGGCGGCACACGTTTTCTGAAGAACGTGACAGGCTTGTGGCTCCTCGAACGGTGTCGGGCAAAATGGGGTGACCCGCCACTAGAGCCGTTGGTGGCGGCCGCGGCGGCGTGTCCACCCGGTGGGCCGGTGATCGACCCGAACGATCCCGCCTTTGCCAACCCGACCGACATGCCCGGCGCGATCGCCGCGGCGGCGGGCTGGGACGCCAGCGTCGATCGCGGGCGGATGGTGCGATGCATCTTCGACTCGATTGCGGCGAGAACTGCTGCGGTGGTTGACGAACTGAGCGGCTTTCTCGGCGGCCAGGTCGCACGGCTCGACCTGCTCGGTGGCGCTACACAGAGCGCGTTTCTGTGCCAGCTCGTGGCCGAAGCGACAGGGATCGAGGTCGTCGTCGGCGCGGCCGAAGCGACCGCGTTGGGCAATGCGCTCGTGCAGGGCGTGGCCCTCGGTCGGTTTGCCGATTTGCCGGCCGCCCGCCGAAGTAGCGCGCGTGTTAGATAGTGGTATATTGACCGGAATCGCACACGGGGGGAGCCGGCGTGATTACCGAACTGCCCGATCTCGACGGGACCTATGACGTTCCGCCGAGCGCGGTCAAGGAACTAAAGGAAAACGGCCACACCGTGCTACGCGGCGTGGCTTCGCCGGACGAGGTCGCGGCGTGGCTGCCGGTCATCCGCGAGGTCACCGAGGCGAACGCGACCCATTACGGGCCACTGGAAGAGCGCGGCACCTTCGACAAGATGTTCCTGCAGATCCAGAATCTGTGGAGGCTCGACGCGCGCGTACGCCGCTTCAGTCTCGCCAAACGCTTTGGCCAAATCGCTGCCGACTTGCTCGGTGTTGACGGCGTACGCATGTACCACGACCAATCGTTGTTCAAGGAGGTCGGCGGCGCGGCCACCCCGTTCCATCAGGACCAGTACTACTTCCCCCTCGACGGTGAAGAGATCGTCACCATGTGGATGCCGCTCGTGCCGGTCACCGCGGAAATGGGCAGTCTGCAGTTCATCTCAGGAAGCCACGCCAATGGATTCCTCCCCGAGTTCTTGATCGGCGACGAAGCCAACGAGACCGACCCGGCATTGATCGAGAACCTTGGGCTGCCTGTCGAGACGCACGGCGCCCTCGCGCCTGGCGACGCGACGTATCACCGGGGTTGGGTCGTGCACGGGGCGTCGGCCAACCCGACGAACAACCTGCGCGCGGTGATGACCGTCATCTACTTCGCCGACGGTCTGCGCGGCATCGAGCCCGAACATGAGTGGCACGAGAAGGACTACGCGAAGTGGATGCCCGACGTAGTTCCGGGCGAGGTTGCCGCCGGTCTATACAACCCGCTGATCTGGTCGCGGGCGTGAGGCGTCGTCTCGCCGCGCCCGCTGTGGCCTGTGCGCTCGGCTTGGTTCTCGCCTCATGCAACACGAGTCAGTTCGCTTTCAAAGTCGACAAGACGATCACCTTCGTGTCGCCGAGGGCGCGGGCCACCACGGGACTGCCGACAACGGTCCGCTGGGTCGATGACAAGCCTCCCGCCAATCTGGTCGTCGACCCCAACGATCCGAACGCGGAGTACTACGGCATCTTCGTGGACCGAGCGCCGCTCAAGCCGGGCGGCACGATCCTGTCGCTCGTCGACGAGGGTGACTCGTGTCGCCTGACGCCGAGGTGCCCGGACGCCGCCTTCCTGGCGCGCCTGAAGGCCTATTTCACCGCCACGCCGAAACTCACCGTCGAATTCCTGTCCGATCTGCGGCCGAGCAAGCGCGGCGGCACCAAGGATCCACACGACGTGACGATCATTCGCATGCGCGGCGATCGCCGCCTCGGTGAGGCCGCCTTCACGCGCACGTTCTTCGTGGACCGCCCGTGACCGCCACCGTGAAAAAGAAGGCGCCGGCGAAGAAACGAGCGGCGCCGAAGAAGAAGGCGCAGGCAGACGCGGACGTCATCGAGAGAGTGAACGAAGCGCGCGAGCGCGTGCGCGACGTCGCGCGCGCCGCGCTCGGCATCGGCGGCAAGGAGGGCGCGCCGCCGCTGCGCGAAGGTCTCAAGACTTCCGGTGTCGGTTGGTATCCGCTGATCGCGCTGTCGATCCTCGTCATCGTCGACGAGTTGCAGGGCTACGCCTTCTTCGTTCTCGGGCCGGAGATGAGCGCCACGCTCGGCATCGGCAAAGGCGCACTCGCCGGCCTGTCCACCCTCAAGATCCTCGCCATCACGCTCGCCACGCTGCCCACGGCGGCCTATATCCAGCAGAAGGGCCGACGAGGCGTGTTGAGCATCGTCAACGCGTTCGCGTGGAGCGGCTTGACCCTTCTGACCGGATTGGTGTCCGGCGCCTGGGGGCTTGCCGGCGTGCTGTTGGCCGACGGTGCGACTACCGGCACCGTGCGGGCCACGCACACACCGCTGCTCATGGACACACACGCGCCGAGCGTGCGCGTGCGGGTGCTGTCGGTCTACCGGGGCGCCGACGCCTTCGGAAACATCGCCGCGCCGCTCGCTGTCGCCGCCTTGACGGCCATGCTCGGCTTCACCTGGCGCGGCGTGTTCATCATCCTCGGGCTCGTGTCGTTGGCCGCGGCGGTCGTGAGCGTTGGTTTACGCGACCCGGGCGTCGGTAAATGGGACACGGCCAAGGTGCGCGAGGCGGTGGCCGGCCACGAGACGACGTCCGACGACGTACGCCTCGGATTCTTCGAGGTGTGCCGGCGGCTGTTCTTGATCCCCACGGTCAAGCGGGTACTCACGGCGTCCGCGGTTCTCGGCATGTTCACGGTGCCGCTCAACACGTTCTTCTTTTTCTTTCTCGAACAACGCTGGGGCCTCGGCCCTGGCGGCCGCGGATTGTTCTTCGCCGCCCTTCCCGTGTTCGCGATCGTCGCGTTCGCCGCGCTCGGCAAGCGCGGCGAGTCGTTGTTCCAGCGCGACCCGGCGGCGTTTCGTGCGCGCGTCGTCGGTAGTGCTCGCCATCGGCGCGGTGCTGTTGCCGCTATCGGTGTTCTCGCCGTTCCTCGGTGGCCTCGTGGTGCTCTTCGGCCTGTCCTTCGCCTGCTTCGGCCTCCTTGGCATCGCGCTGACGATGACGATCCTGTCGATCGTGCCCGCGTCGATGCGGCCGCACGCGGCCGCGCTCGCCGGCATCTTTACGGCCGCGGTAGGCGGCTTCGGAGGCGTCCTCCTGCTCAGCGGCGTCGAAGCTGCACTCGGCTCCACCGGCGCCATTGGCTTCCTGGTCGTGCCCGGTCTCATCGCGGCGCTCGTGCTGCGCACCGCAGCGCAGACGGTGGATGCCGACTTCGACCGGATGGTCGACGAGTTGGTGGAAGACGAAGAGCTCAACGTGCTTCGCAGCCAAGGTCAGCATCTTCCGCTGCTGTCGTGTCGCGGGATCGACTTCTCCTACGGCCGACTTCAGGTGCTCTTCGACGTCGACTTCACCGTGGACGACGGCGAGATGGTCGCGCTCCTCGGCACCAACGGCGCGGGCAAGTCCACATTGCTGCGGGTCGTGTCGGGTGTCGGGCTGCCCAGCAGGGGCACCGTGCGCCTCGACGGCAACGACATCACCTATCTCGACGCCGAGCGCCACGTGACGCGTGGCGTCACGCAGATCCCTGGCGGCAGGGCGGTGTTCGGGCCGATGACGGTGGCTGACAACTTGCGCGTGTACGGCTTCTCGCACGGCCGCGATCGCCAAGCCATCGAGCGCGGCATCGAAGAGTCCTTCGCCGCATTTCCACGACTAGCGGAACGCCGCGATCAGTTCGCGTCGACGCTGTCGGGGGGCGAACAGCAGATGCTCGCGCTCTCCAAGGCGCTCATCGTCAAGCCCCGTCTGTTGCTCATCGACGAGTTGTCCCTCGGGCTCGCCCCCAAGGTGGTCGGCGAACTACTCACGATGGTTCGGCGCATCAACGCCGCCGGCACCGCGGTCGTGCTCGTCGAGCAATCCGTGAACATCGCGTTGTCAGCGGTCGAGCACGCCTACTTCATGGAAAAGGGCGAAATCCGCTTCGACGGCGCCGCTTCGAAACTGTTGGGTCGAGACGACCTGCTGCGGTCGGTCTTCCTTGAGGGCGCTACGCGAGGGATGCGCAAGTGATGTTCGGTGTCACCGAGTTGTTCGGCCTGAACGTCGATCCGTCGACGCTCACGCTCGGCTTCATCACCGGTCTGTCGTACGGCCTCTTGGCCGTGGGCCTCGTCATCGTCTACCGCTCCAACAAGATCATCAATTTCGCGCACGGCGAGATCGGCGGCTTCGGCGCCGCGTTCCTCGGTGTCTCGGTGCTGCGGTGGGGCGTGCCGTACTGGGTCGGGTTGCCGATGGCGATGGTGCTGTCTGCGGGCATGGGCGGGCTGGCCGAAGTCGCCATCATTCGCCGGCTCCGCAACGCGCCCAAGATCATGTCGCTCGTTGCAACGCTGGGATTCGCGCAGGTCCTGTTCTTCACCTCGGGTGCTATCAACGCGCTTGCGCCCAACGGCGCCGCCTTCCCCGAGCCCGCCTTCCTGCCGACGTTCCGAGTCGGCCCGGTGCTCGTGACGCGCGCCTACATGGGGATGCTGATCCTCAGCCCGTTGGCCGTCGCAGCGATTGTCGCTTTCCTTCGCTACAGCCGCTTCGGACTCGCGGTGCGCGCGGCGTCGGCGAATCCCGAAGCCGCCCGCATGGCCGGTGTTTTCTCCGCCCGCATGTCGACGCTGGCATGGATGATCGCCGGTGCCGTCGCCGCGCTCACCGCGGTCCTGCTCCGTCCTGCGCTCGGCTTCATCGCCGCCGCCGGACTGGGCCCGAACATCCTGGTGCGCGCGCTCGCCGCCGCCGTGATCGGTCGGATGCAGAGCCTGCCCGTCGCCCTCGCCGCCGGTGTCGGCGTCGGCGTGCTCGAGCAGGTCCTGAAACAGACCTATCCCGACTCGGGAACCGTCGAGCTCGCGCTCTTCGTCGTGATCCTCGCCGCGCTCCTGTTCCAGAGCCGGGCCGGCAGCCGCGAGCGCGAAAGCGGCGAATGGAGTGCGGTGCAGCCGTGGGCACCCCTCAGCCCGCGCGTTGCGGCAATCACGCGCGGTGCGGTTCCTCGGTTCCGGCGTGGGCATCGCGGCTCTCGGTCTCGCCGGCCTCGTGCCACTGCTCGTGTCCAACCAAACCTCAACCACATTGACGGTCATTCTCGCCATCGCGCTCATTGGTTTGTCGCTCGGCATCGTCACCGGCCTCGGTGGGCAGCTGTCACTCGGGCAGTTCGCGCTCGCCGGCGTCGGTGCCGCCGTGTCCATTCACATCGCCGATGCCACTGGGAACTTCCCGTTGGCGTTTGTGGGCGCCGGCCTGGCCACCGCCGCCGCGTCGGTGGTCGTGGGACTGCCCGCGCTGCGAATCAAGGGTCTGCTCCTGGCCGTGACCACGCTCGGCTTCGCCGTCGCCGCCGAACGATGGCTGTTGCAGCAACCCTGGATGCTCGGCAGCACCAAAATACCGGGCCGACCGATATTCAACGGTTACACGCTCGACCGCGGCAAGTCGTACTACCTCTTCGCGGTTGTCGTGTTCACGCTGTGCCTGGTGTTGTCGCGCAACGTGTGGCGCTCGGGCCTGGGTCGTCGTCAACGCGCCCTGCGTGACAACGAAGACGGTGCCCGCGCCTTCAGCGTTCCCGCCACGCGAGTCAAGCTCGAGACGTTCGCCATCGCCGGGTTCTTTGCCGGCGTTGGTGGCGCGCTGTATGGCCACACGCTCTCGGCGCTGCGGCCCGGTGACTTCGCGATCGGCTCGAACATCGAGGTCGTCGCCCTCGTGGTGATCGGCGGCATCGGGCTGCTCGCCGGTCCGTTGCTGGGCGCGCTCTACATCATCGGCATCCCGCGGTTTTTCACCGACATCGGGAGTTCGGGCCTGGCCGCGACCAGCGCCGGTTGGCTGCTGTTGATCCTCTACTTCCCGAGCGGGTTGGCCCACTTCGTGCGGCCGCTGCGCGAACGCGCCATTGCGCTAGCGATGCGACTCGACCATCGACGCGTTAGCAAAGAGGAGATCGAGGGTCCGGAGGAAGCCGACGCGAGTTCGCCCTCGTTTACGACCTCATTGCGTGACGACGCCGTGGCGTCGACGAACGGTTCGAACGGCGCGAGCGCGGGCCTGCTAGTCGAGGTCCGCGGCCTGCGGAAGTCCTTCGGCGGCGTCCACGCCGTTGATGGGGTGGACCTCGACGTGCGTTGCGGCGAGACGCTTGGTCTCATCGGCCCGAACGGCGCCGGCAAGACCACGTTGTTCGAGCTGCTCGGCGGGTTCACACGTCCCGATGAAGGCGCGATCAATTTCGACGGACGCGACATCACCGGCTACACGCCCGAGCGCCGCGCCGAGCTGGGCGTCATCCGCTCATTCCAGGACGCCGGGCTGTTTCCCACCCTCACCGTGATCGAGACCATCCAGCTCGCGCTCGAACGTCGCCATCCGACCGCGACGATCGGCTCTCTGCTCGGCTTCACCGGCGCCGACAAGGCGAAGTACAAGCGTGCCCTGGAACTCGTGGACCTAATGGGCCTGGGCGACTACGCCGACAAGCAGACCGGCGAGTTGTCCACCGGCACGCGGCGAATCACCGAACTCACGTGCGTTATCGCGCTGGAGCCCACTTTGCTCTTGCTAGACGAACCATCGTCGGGCGTGGCCCAACGCGAAACCGAGGCGTTGGGTGAACTGCTGGCGCGGGTCAAAGCTCACCTCGGCGCGACACTGATCGTGATCGAGCACGACATGCCGCTGATCAGCGCGATTTCGGATCGCATCGTGGCGATGGAGTCCGGCAGCGTCATCGCCAACGGCACGCCCAAGCAGGTAATGGCGGACCCGCTGGTGCTGGAGGCGTATCTCGGCGGCGACCTCCAAGCCGTCGCCCGGTCCGGCCGCAAACAGCCGGCGAAGCGGGCGCGACCGCGCAAGCCGGTACGGGCATGAAGACCCGACGTCTAAGCGCGGTGGTGGTGTGCCTCGCCCTCCTGGGCGCGGCGTGCAACTCGACGAACCGGCTCACCGTCGCGGCCAGGCGTTCGACGACCACCGCTGATCTGGCGGGCTCCGGTACGTCCGACAGCGCGACCACCACACCGACACCGACAACCGAGGCGTTCACGATCCTGCCGGACGGCACCGTTCCGAAGTCCGGCACCACAACGCCCTCCACGGGCGGCACCGCGAAACCACCGACGTTGGGAGCGGCCCCGAGCGCGGGGTTCACGGGCCTGGGCGTCACTGCGACTGAGATCAAGATCGGCATCACCCTCGTGCAGGCGGGCGCGATCTTCGGCGACATCACCGGCGTGCCCGTTGACTTCGGTGACACCCGCGCACAAGCCAACGCGGTGGTCGACTACGTGAACAAACACGGCGGCATCGCCGGGCGCAAGGTCGTTCCCGTCTATTACAACTTCGATCTCGCCCGGCCCGGTCTTACCGACGGGCAGTCCGAGCAAGAGGCGTGCTCCGCCTGGACAGAGGACAACAAAGTCTTCTCGGTCATCAACACCGCGTTGGCGCGCCAAGCCCTACTGGTGTGTCTCGCCGGGCGCGGAGTGCCCGGGATTCACAACGGGATGCCTGTCGACGAGCAAACCCTGAAGAAGTACCGCAACTTCTGGTACGCGGGATACGGCGGGGCCGCGCTCACCCTCGACCGCATCGCGGAGAAACAAGTGAAGGTGTTCACACGACAGAACTTCTTCGGCAGCAACGCGGTGGTTGGTATTGAGTACTTCGACGATCCTGCGTACAAGCGCGTGATCGACCAGGTGTTCAAACCCGAACTCGCCAGAGCCGGTGTGAAGAAGGTGGTGCTCCAGGCCGCGCCCCGAGGCGGCATCGAAGCCACGAGCTACGTCACCAGCTTTCGCGGCGCGGGCGTGACCCATGTGCTCTTCCTCGGCGAAGAGTCCCTGTACGCGTTGTTCTTCATGCGCGCGGCCGACACCCAGGCGTATCTGCCGCGCTACGGGCTGCACACCGGCATGGCGATGGGTCAGCTGTTGCAGCAGACGTCGCCCAAGCGACAACTCGCCAACGCCAACGCGTTCGGGTGGACGCCGGTTGTCGACGTCGACAACGCCCATGATCCGGGCCCGGTCAGCACCCGGAACACCCTTTGCTACGACATCCAGCGCAAGGCCGGGCAAGACATGTCCAACCGCGGCGCCGCTACAACCGCGATCGGCTACTGCGATGGACTCTTCCTGCTCCAGGACGCACTCGCCAAAGTCGCCCGGATTGACGTGCCCGGGCTGGCCGCGGGCATCGCCGGTCTTGGCACCACCTACGTCTCGCCGGGCGTGTTCGGCACCAACTTCCTACGGCCCGACGGCGTCGACGCGTATCGCGACATCCAGTTCAAACAGGACTGCGGCTGCTTCCAGTACATCGGACCAACGAAAGCGTTCCCATCGTGAAACCCACCCGCCGAATCCTCACCATCGGCCTGCTTTGCCTCGCACTTCTCGCCGCCGCCTGCGGGTCCACCAACAACTCGCAAAAGGCCGCCAAGACCTACGGCAAAATCGGCAGCGACGGCGTCACGAAGCTCGATGCGAACGCGCAGGAGGCCGAAAGCACCACGACTCTCGTCGCCGGTGCGACCGGGCCGACCACAACCGCGGCGACGCCAAAGGGTGCAAGTCGCACGACGAAACCCTCGACGGGCGGCAACGTCGAGCCACCCGCTCTTGGCCAGGCGCCGAGCGCCACCTTCACCGGGCCCGGCGTCACCGCGACGGAGATCAAGATCGGGATAACGCTGGTCCAGAGCGGCACGATTTTCGGCGACGTCACCGGCGTGCCGGTCGACTTTGGCGACACGCGCGCACAGGCCAATGCCACCGTCGATTACGTCAACAAGAACGGCGGCATCGCGGGCCGCAAGGTCGTGCCCGTCTATTACACCTTCGACTTGGCGCGGCCCGGTCTCAGCGACGGCCAGTCCGAGCAAGAGGCGTGCGCGGCGTGGACCGAGGACAGCCGCGTCTTCGCCGGGATCAACACCGCGCTCGCTCGCCAAGCGTTGTTGACCTGCCTCGCTGGTCGCGGCGTACCCGCCGTTCACAACGGGATGCCCGTCGACGAGCAGACGCTCAACAAGTACCGCAACTACTGGTACGCCGGCTACGGCGGCGCGTCGCTGACCCTTGATCGTCTAGCGGAGAAACAGGTCAAGGTGTTCGCGCAACAAGGGCTGTTCGGCGACAACGCTGTGGTGGGCATCGAATACTTCGACGATCCCGCGTACAAGCGCGTGGTCGACAACGTGTTCAAGCCCGAGTTGGCAAAAGTCGGCGTCAAGAAGGTCGTCCTGCAAGGCGCGCCCCGCGGCGGGGCCGAAGCCACCAGCTACGTCGCCTCGTTCCGTGCGGCCGGTGTTACGCACGTGCTCTTCATGGGCGAGGGGGCGTTGTACCCATTGTTCTTCATGCGCGCCGCCGACAGCCAGCAGTACTTCCCCAAGTACGGGCTGCACACCGACATGTCGCTCGGACAGTTGCTTCAGCCGGGCGCCCCGGCGCGCCAGCTCGCCAACGCGAAGGCGTTCGGGTGGACGCCCATCGTGGATGTCGACAACGCGCACGACCCGGGCCCGGTGAGCGCTCGCAACACGCTCTGCTACGACATCCAGCGCAAGGCCGGTCAGGACATGTCCAACCGCGGCGCGGCCACGACCGCGCTGGGCTACTGCGACGGATTGTTCCTCTTGCAGGACGCGCTGGCCAAGGTCGCGAAGGTCGACGTCGCCGGACTCGCCTCGGGCATGGCTGGCCTCGGTACCAGCTACGTCTCGCCGGGCGTGTTCGGTACCAAGTTCCTGGCCAACAAGCCCGACGGCGCCGAGGTCTACCGCGACATCGCGTTCAAGACCGACTGCAACTGTTTCCAGTACACCGGGCCCAAGAAGAACTTCCCCGGCTAACGCTCAGGCGGTGAGCGTGGTTTCGTAGTGATGCTCGCCTGAACCAACCGCGTAGATCTCGTCGCCGGCGTCGGAGGGCACGCGAATCTCCGCCGCCGTACAGCCGGGAGACAGGCTGACGTCGAGGACGAACCGGGTGTCCTCGCGTTTCCACTTCACGGCGATCGGGCCGCGCACGGATCGGTAAGTCGCGTACACCGAGCGCAGCCGGCCGCCTGGACGCGGTGCGATCACGGCCCGTTCGTAACCGGGCGCGGCTTCCACCGGTCGGATGCCGGCGACCGACTCGTAGAGCCACTCGCCGACGGCCCCGAACGCGTAGTGGTTGAACGAGTTCATCGCCGGATCCTGGAAGCCGTGCTCCTCGGTCCAGCCGTCCCAGCGTTCCCAGATCGTGGTGGCACCGTGGCGGATCGGATAGCCCCACGACGGATAAGTGTCCTGATGCAGCAGCCGGTACGCCGCATCCACGTAGCCCGCGTCGCTGAGCGCTGGCAACAGGTGCGCCACGCCGAGGAACCCGGTCGACAGGTGATAGCCGCGCCCCTCGACGTCAGCCGCGAGTCGCTTCGCCGCGCGCACTGCCGCGTCGTCGTCCAGCAGACCGAAGCGCAGGGCGAGCGCGTAGACCGTCTGCGTGTCGCCCTCGATCGATCCGTCGTCCTTCACGTACGCCGCGTTGTAGGCGGCGCGGATGTGGTTCGCTCGCGCCCGATGCACGTCGGCGTCGCCGCGGTCGAGGGCCGCCGCGGCCCGGGCCACGAGGTCGGCTGAATACGTGAAGAAACTCGACCCCAAGACTTCTTTGGGGCTGTCGGCGTCGATCGACAGCCAGTCGCCCATGTCGCCGTGACGACCGTGCTTCCACAACAGGTCCGGGTTGGCGGTTTGAATGTGATCGATCCAACGGACCATCGCGTCGAAACACCGGGCGAGCAGGCGACGGTCGCCGTAACGCACGTACAGCGTCCACGGCACAATCACGCCAGCGTCGCCCCAACCGGGTGCGCCGTCATTCTCGTGCGGGTTGGGCCCGGACAAACGTGGCACAACCACCGGGAACCCCCCGTCGTCGGCCTGTCCCTCGACCAGGTCGACGGTCCATCGGCTCAGGAACGAGGCCACGTCCATGTTGAAACACGCGGTCGGCGCGAACACCTGCGCGTCGCCGGTCCAGCCCAGGCGCTCATCGCGCTGCGGGCAGTCGGTGGGTACCTCGAGGAAGTTCCCCCGCTGGCCCCACACGATGTTCGACTGGAGCTGGTTAACGGCCGGGTCGTCGCACTGGAAGCCACCCGTCTCTTCGAGGTCCGCAGTGCATACGACCGCGGTCACGTTCTCGACCGACAGCGGGTCTGGGTAACCGGTGATCTCCACATACCGGAATCCGTGGAACGTGAACGCGGGCTCGAGCACCTCATCGGTGTCGCCACCGGCGAGAACGAACCGGTCGGTGGCGCGCGCGGCGCGCAGGTTGTCCGTGTAGAGCGCACCGTCGGCGTCGAGCACTTCGGCGAAACGCAGGGTGATCGCGGTGCCGGCGTCGCCCCGCACGCGCAGCCGGAGCCAGCCCGAAATGTTTTGGCCTACGTCGACGATCCACCTGCCGGGGGAGTACTCGGAGGCGGCGACCGCGGGGAGTTCCATCGTGGCGCGCGTTGGTGGTGCGGTGGGGGCGACGAGCCTCGCCGTCGTTCCCGCGGTTCGGCGCGCGGGCTGCCAGTCCGCGAGTTCGTGTCGTGCGTCGAACGTCTCACCCATCAAGAGGTCGGTGACGCGGCCGTTACGGCCCACCAGCCAGTCGTCGCCCGACGCGATCACAGCCGTGGTGCCATCGTCGAGCGTGGCCTCGAGTTGCGCGAGCAGTTCGGGCGCGACGCCGTAGATCTCGCGTCCGAGGAACCCGACGTATCCCGCGTACCAACCATCGGCGAGTTCGACGTCGAGCACGTTGTTGCCGGCGCGCAGAAGGCTGGTGACGTCGTAGGTCTGATACTGCAGGCGGTGGTGGTAGTCGGTCCAGCCGGGCGTGAACCGGTCGTCGCCGATGCGGCTGCCGTTGCAGTGCGCCTCGTAGATGCCCAGAGCGGTGATGTACAACCGTGCCCGCGTGACGGCCGCAGGCAAAGTGAACGTCTTCTGGAGCCACGGGGTCGGCGTGTCCTCGCCCCTTATGTCGTCGTCGGCGCCAATCCACGCCGCGGTCCAGTCCGACGGTGTGAGAAGGGCCATCTCGAAGGTGGCGTTACCGGATTGCGCCTCCACGCCGCCGTCGTCCCACACCTGCACGCGCCAGTCGACGCGGTCGCGCGAGCCCAGTGGTGGGCCGGCGTACTCGACGGTCATCGCCGCCGACTCCACGCGCCCCGAGTCCCAGCCACCGGCGATCACCCGGTACGACGCCTGACGGGCGCCGTTGCGTTGCGACGCCAGTTTCCACGACAGCCGTGGCGCGGGGTCGTCGATCCCGAGCGGGTCGACCAAGTACTCACATCGCAGGTTTCCGACGCGCCAGCCGTCGATGTTTGATTCTGAGGTATTGCTCACGATCGACCACGGTATCTAGAATCGGGTCCGTGGACACGATGGCGCTGGACGAGTTGGAGGTCACCGACGCGGCGGCGTCGCTCGACGTCCTGCGAGAGCGGCTGGCGCAGGACGGCTATCTGTTCTTCCGCACGCTCATCGACCCCAACGCTGTGCTCGCGACGCGCGCCGCGGTGTTGGGTGCGCTCGACGCGTGCGGTTGGTTGGCCGACGGCACTCCGGCCGACGACGCGTTGCCGTCGGCGAACGTCAGGCGCGAAGAGGCCAATGCCGATCCTGCGTTCTTCGAGACCTACAAAGCCATCCAACATTTGCAGGCGTTCCACGAGCTGGCGTTTACGCCCTCGCTCACCGCGCTCATGGCGCAGCTCGTCGGGGAACCGCTGCTGGTGCACCCGCGCAAGATCGCTCGGATCGGTCTGCCCAAAGACCCGTACATCGTCGGCGCGCATCAAGACTTCCCGCTCAATCACGGCTCGCCCGACGTGCTCACCACGTGGGTCCCGCTGGGGGACTGTCCGGACGAGATGGGTGGTCTCAAGGTTTTGACCGGTTCGCATCGCGCCGGGCTCCGACCGGTCGAGGCAGTGCCGAACGTCGGCGGGCTGAAGGTGGCGGAACCGCTCGACGACGCGCCGGGCTGGGCCACCACCGACTTCCGCGCCGGCGACGTGCTCGTGTTTCACAGCCTTACCGTCCACGCCGCCAAAGCCAACCACACCGATCGGCTGCGCCTCTCGAGTGACTTCCGGTACCAGCGCGCCACCGACGCCGTGGCGGAAGGGTCGCTCGTGCCCCACTACTTTCCGATCGTTCCCGGGCACGACGAGCTCACCGCCGGTTGGACTTCGTCCCACTCCATCGGCACTCCTGAAGCGCTGCTCGTGGTCGACGGATTCGATCCGTTTGTGGGTCCGACCGAGCCCGTGACGTCGCGGCTCGTCACGCTCGACTGACTGTTCTATACGTCGGGGACTCAGGCGGGGTCGACGGGGAAGTACACCGAATACGGCTCGTCGGCCACGTCGTAGAGCGGCACCATGCGGAAGCCGTGGTCGATGCCAATCGTGCGGTAGGTGTGTTGCGTGAAGTGGCCGTCGAGGGCGCGCTCGCCGTCGGGCGTGAGCATCGTGGTGGGGTCGGCGATGTTGCCGCGCAACGTCCGCTCGTGGTCGCACAGCCCCGCGAGCACGACCGGTCCGTCGACGAAGGCGACGGTGTCGGGCATGTCCGGTAGACCTTCGGCCACGATGCGCTTCGGTATCTCGAGCCGGACGCGATCCGACGACCAGGTGCGCCGGAGTTCGTGGAACGTGCCCGGCGCGAACGGAATGGTGATGTGCTCGCTGTTGATCTCGGCGAGCGCTTCGCCGCTTTGCCACCATGGCAGGCGGATGGTGAGGCCGAAGTCGCGCGCGGCGCCGTCGGGCACAGCCACCTCGATCTCGTAGACCTGCGCGTCGGGTCGACGGGTGGGCCGTACCGCCGCGTAATCGGCCTTGCCGGGATCACCCGGACGGCTCTCGACGGTCTGGGTGATCGCGATCCCGTCCCAGTCAAACGAACTGCCAACGAACTGCGCGAGCACCGGGTCGCCCGCCGCGTTCGTGTACCAAACGTCGTCGGCGTGACCGGCGTGCGCTTGCACGAGTGTGGCCACGCAACACCAGAAGCTCTCGGTGGGCGTGGACCATTTCTTCTGGCCGCCGGCGCGCAGCGGTAGGTAGTAGGTGACCATGCCGGTCGACGGGTGTTGCGCGGCGAGGATGCCGTTGTACAAGTTGCGCTCGCGGTAGTCCGCGTAGGCCGGGTCGCCCGTCCACCGCAACAGGTACGCGGCCAGCTTGTTCATGTTGAAGACGGTGCAGTGTTCTTGGGTTTGGTCGTTCAACCGCGCCGACAACTCGCCGGGCGGACCCCACACCTCGGCACACGTCTGGCCGCCGGTGGCGTACGCGCCGCGCACCGTGACCGCCTGATGCCAGTACGCCTCCACGATGTCGCGCCACTTCTTGTCGCCGGTGACCTCGTAGGCGCGCGCCGCGCCGTGGATCTCTGGGATCGTCATGTTGGCGTGATGGTTCGTGAGGACGTCGTCGCCCGCCAACAGCGGGTCGAAGAGCCGGCGGCGGTAGTACCGGTTCATGAGGTCCGCGTGTTCGTCGGCACCCGTGATCGCGTACACGTCGGCCCACAGTTCGAGCATGGCGTTGGTTTCGAAGTCGAGCAGCTCGTCAAGTTCGGACGGCGACATCGCGCCCATCCACTTCGTGAACCACCGACCGGCGTTCAGCACGATCTCAAGCGCCTGCTCATTATCAAGAAGGCGGTGTGCTTCCACCAGGCCCATCAGCGTCTTCTGCACGATGTAGTGCGGCGCCCAGATCGGTACGCCTTGCGCAATCCAGTGCAGATACTTCTCGGGGATGCCGAAGACCCACTCGCCACCGTTCATCGCCTGGCAACGGCCAAGTTCTGCGACCACGTGATTCACCCGCGCTTCGAGCACACCGTCACCGGTTGTGCGGGCAACGCGCGCCGACGCCGACATCCAATGACCGACGAAGTGGCTGCGCACCATGGAGTTGGGCGATTCCCAGCCCCAGTGAATGTCGCCCGGCTTCTCCGGAGGGGCCCACAACGCCGCTTCGAAGTAGTGGTTCTGGAGCAGGTTTTCGGTCTTCAACGACTCGAGGTATCGATGGTTCAAGTCGAAACGCTGCTTGAACAAGCCGTCGACGAGAGAGACCGACCCGAGGGGCGCGCCGGTGAGTGCGTACGTCACGGCACCACCGGCAGCGTGAGGTGCGAGGGACGGGCGCCGCCTCGGAACACCGTTTGCTCGGCCCGTTCGAGCTTCATGGCGTCGCCCCAGTGCGCACCCGTGGATGGGTTGCGGTCTAGGCGCGGGAAGTTCGACGACGAGACCTCGATACGGATGCGGTGACCCTTCAAAAACGTCATGGCGGTCGTGCCCACGCTGACGGCCACGTCGCGGGCGCGTCCGGGTGTGAAGCCCAGTCGTCGGACGGAGTCCACGACATTCATGGCGCGGCCGTCGGGATGCACATCCACCAGTTTGACGGTCACGTCGGCGGACTTGCCCGAGGTGGCGAATCGGATCGTGGCGCCGACGGTGCCGATGACGGTGACGTCGCGGTCGAGCACGTCGGTCGAGTACACGAGGACGTCGTTGCGCTGCTCCACATCCCGCTGGTCGACGGGCCCCGCCATCGGCAGGAACGGACCAAGGGTGCGCCCGCCGCGGGTGGGTACAGGATCACGCGGGTCATAGGTGAAGGACTCCGCGCTCGCCTCCGCCGGCGGTGTGGGGCGAAGGGCGCCGTCGGCGTGCAGAAACAAGTTGGTCGCGGTTGACGCCGGCGGCCACGACTCGAATTCGCGCCACTCGTTGCTGCCCATGACGAACAACTTGACGCCCGCCCCCGGCGCGTCGCCGTCGAGACAGGCGCGCAGGAATCGCAACGCCTCGCCGCGCACGTCCTGAGCTGCGCCGTTCGCCGCGTTGCCGAACGCCATCTCCGGCGACGCGTCTTCGAACAGACGCGCATGCGTCCACGGGCCGACCACGATCCGCTGCGGGACCGTCGAGCCGTCCGGGCGCGGCTGGGCGAGCGCCGCGAACGTGCGCAGCGTCGAGTCGCAGAACACGTCGTACCAGCCCGCCACGAAGAACCCGGGCGTGGTGACGCGGCGCAACGCGTTGGTGGTGGTCTTGGGTTTCCAATACGCGTCGTGGGCCTCGTCGGTCCACCGGGCGAATGGGGCGAAGAGTTTGCGGGCTGGGCTCGCGCCCAGCGCGCGGCGATAGAGCCGATCCCAGTCGTCGCCGGCGGCGATGGCCTTGGCGATCTGCGCGGGCGTGGCGCGCGGGTTGCTCGCCGCCATCATCACGGCCCAGGGCAGCACGAACCCGAGTTGCAACGCGCCGCCCTCATAGGTCCACCCGTCGTCCTGCCAGCCCGACGTGACCCACGGTGACATCGCCACCAACGCCGCGGGCCGTTCGATGGCGGTGCGCAGCTGGGTGGCGCCTAGGTAGCTCGACCCCCACGACGCGACGCGTCCGTCACACCACGGTTGGGCCGCGCACCACTCCACGGTGTCGGCGCCGTCGGCCCCTTCTTGCAGGAACGGCTCGAAGTGGCCTTGTGAGTCGAAGCGGCCGCGCACGTCTTGGATCACGACGGCCCAGCCGAGACGAGCGAGGCTGACCGGGTCCTCCGCGGCGCGGCTCGCGGCGCGCGAATAGGGCGACCGGATGAGCAAGGTCGGGCGAGGGATCTCGTCGTCGAGCGAGATGAGATCGGCGGCGAGCACCACGCCGTCGCGCATCGGGATGCGGATGTCCTCGCACCGCACGGCTAGTTCCCCCACGACGCCAGTCTATGTTCGATCTTGTTGTATCGAACATAGAATGCTCGTGTGGATGCAATCGTGCTGCGTTCCGGTTCGGCGTCGGCGACCATCTACCCCGATCAGGGCGGGCGGCTCGGGCAGCTCGAATTCAACGGCGAGAAGTACTTGCGCGGTCCCGAGGACGGTGCGGCCGAACTTGGATGGGGCTACTGGGGTAGCTATCCGCTGCTGCCGTGGTCAAACCGCATCCCCGGCGGCGCGTTCAGCTTCGAAGGCCGCGTGCTGCGTGTGCCCGTCAGTTGGCAGGACGGCTCGGCGCTGCACGGTTTGGCCGCACGGGTGCCGTGGACTGTGACCGACGCGTCCCCACCCGCACGTCGGGTTGTCGATCGACATCGACGAAGGCCCGTACGTGGTGTGGGGTGAGCAAACCTTTGATCTCACCGAGACCCATCTCGACCAGACGCTGTCGGTCACGAACAACGCGTCTGACCGCGTGCCGGTCGGGCTTGGCATTCACCCGTGGTTTCGCGTCGCACCCGTCAGCGTTCCCGCGTCGCTCGCGTGGCCCGGTGAACCCATGCCCACTGGCGCCCCGATCCCGGTCGGCCCGGGCGAGGACTTGCGCGTCGCCGGCCCTGCTCCCGTCATGGACCGCTGCTACACGGGCCTCACCGATACCGCCGCCACGATCGGTTCGCTCACGTTGTCGTGGTCCGGCCCGGTGACGCAGATCGTCGTGTTCACGGGCGACCCCGCATTCGTCTGCGTGGAACCCGTCACGATGGCGAACGACGGATTTCGGCTGGCGGCGGAAGGCGTGACGGGGTCGGGTGTTGTCGGTCTCGATCCCGGCGCGTCACTCGCCGTCACGTACCGATTCGCGTCGCGACGATAGATCGCGGGCGCTACACGCCTTCGTAGATCCAGGTATCGATCGTGGCGTTGAGGTTGACATCCAATGCGCCCTGCACGTGGCAGTTGTAAACGATGCCGGTCTCGGGATCGCGGGCGATGTTGTTCTCCTCGATGATTGCCCCAGGCGTCAACGCGACCTGCGCAACCGGCAAAGGCAGCGCGAACTTCATGCTGTTGCCGTTGCTTTGGTAGAGCAGCGTCTTTGCGGGAGCGATGGGCGGGTCCGGGAGGGCTTGGCCGAGGAAGATGTGATGACGTTTGTTCGTGCGGATGAACGAGCCCGCAGAGATCAGCCCGGTGTTCAGCGTGACCGAGGTGAACGCCGTTTGCTTTCTGGCGAACGTCTCCGTCAGGTCGCCAGTGCTCGCGAGCGTCGGCGTGTAGACGGTGCCGACAGCGTCGACGAGCGGGTGAATCGCGTGGATCGGGTTGTCGCCGTCGTTGCGCTGCGCCCGGTAGAACCACCAGTACCGGTTGTCGTACGTGGCGATGTAGCCGTCGAGGTCACGCAGAAGGCGGCCGTAACCGGTGTGCACGCTGTCCACCGATTTCGGCGGACCGCAGACGAGGCGGGGACTGCTGTCGCCGTCGAGCCACTGCCACGTCCGGCCGTCGACCGACGACGTGAGGAACGAGTCTTGGCTGACTTCGGCGTTGCCGGGGACGGGTGGCAACCGCACGCCGTGCGGCGAAGAGATGAAGACCTTGCGCTCGGGCTCCCAGACGATGTCGCCCGAGGAGAAGTGATTGACGAGGTAGTTCGCGGGATAGGGCGTAGGTGCTTGGCCGAATCCAGCGGCGGTCCAGGGGCCCGTCGCCTTGGGCGCGGTGTAGAGGTACGTGCGGCTGGTGTCGTGGGTCCACTGCCACAGGTACCAGTTGTCGAGCGCGGCGTTGCCGAGTTTGTCTCGCACGAACATCATCGTCGTGTGGCCGCGCAGCGTGTTGGGGTCGCTGGCAATCGACGTGTGCGTCATGGCCGGCGTGAGCGAGGTTGGCTTCCAAATCAGCGGCAGGTCGCCCGACTGACTGGCGTAGGCCGAGCCGATACCGCCGGCGTTTGGAGGCAAGAGCGACCGGCCGAAGCCTGCGGCCACTGCGGCGGCCGAAACGCCAGCCGTCTTTATGAAGCCCCTTCGGTCCATTCGATCCCCCCGTTGCTACGCGTGAATATGCACACGATATAACACGCGTCCGGAGCGCGCCCGCTGCGCGCCCGTCGGCGACGGGAAATCGGGCGGCGATACCGTCGGTCTGTCAACCTTTTCGGTATGACGAAGCTTGCGTATACGGCCGGTGCGGCTGACGGTTCGCTGCTAGACGTGACGGTCGGCGGCGCCCTGCGTACGGCGGCCGCCAACTGGGGCGATGCCGAGGCGCTGGTCAGCCGACATCAGAACGTGCGCATGTCGTGGAACGAATTGTCCGACGCCGCCGACGCCACCGCGAAGGGTCTCCTCGCGCTCGGCATCGAACGCGGGGACCGGATCGGCATCTGGTCGCCGACGTGCGCCGAGTGGACCGTCCTGCAATTCGCCAGCGCCCGGGCCGGAGCGATCCTCGTCAACATCAACCCCGCGTACCGACCCAACGAGTTGGTCTTCGCCCTCAACCACGCCGGCGTGCGGATGCTCGTGACGGCCCGGCAGTTCAAGACGTCGGACTACCACGCGATGATCAAAGAGACGCGGCCCGAACTCGTAACGCTCGAACGCGTCGTGGCGCTCGGCACGGAGAAGACCGACGGGCCCGACGACTTGTTGTGGGACGAGATGGTCGCGGGCGGCGCCGGCGTGGATGACGGCGCACTCGCCGAACGCGAGGCCGAACTCGACCCGCACGATCCGATCAACATCCAATTCACGAGCGGTACCACCGGCAACCCGAAGGGCGCGACGCTCACACATCACAACGTCGTGAACAACGGCAAGTCGATCGCGTCTGCGCTCGGCTACACGACGGCGGACCGCGTGTGCATTCCCGTCCCGCTGTACCACTGCTTCGGGATGGGCATCGGGAACCTCGGTTGCGTCACCACCGGCGCCACGATGGTGTACCCGGGCGAGTCCTTCGAACCGGTCGCCACGCTCAACACGATTGTCGACGAAGGCATCACGTCGATCTACGGCGTGCCGACGATGTTCATCGGGATGCTCGAAGCCCCCGAGTTCGCGTCACTCGAGCTCACCACGCTGCGGACGGGAATCATGGCCGGCGCGCCGTGCCCCGTTGAAGTGATGAAGCGGGTCATCGATGAGATGCATGCGCCCGAGGTGACCATCGCGTACGGCATGACCGAGACGTCACCCGTCTCAACCGTGACATTGCGCACCGACGACGTGGCGACCCGCTGCTCCACCGTCGGCACCGCGCTGCCCAACGTCGAAATCAAGATCGTCGACCCGGAGACGGGCGAGACGGTGGAGGTGGGGGAGAAGGGTGAGTTGTGCAGCAAGGGCTACCTCGTGATGCCCGGTTACTGGAACGACAAGAAGGCGACCGACGCGTCGATCGACGCCGACGGCTGGATGCACACCGGCGACCTCGCCGTCATGGACGAGAACGGCTACTGCAACATCGTCGGCCGGGCCAAGGACATGCTCATCCGGGGCGGCGAGAACATTTACCCGCGTGAGATCGAAGAGGTGTTGTTCACGCACCCCGCGGTGGCCGGCGTCCAGGTGTTCGGTGTGCCCGACGCCAAAATGGGCGAGGAAGTCGCGGCGTGGCTGTCGCTACGCGACGGCCAGTCCGTCACTGAGGACGAGCTGCGCACCTTCTGTCGCGAGCGCCTCGCGCATTTCAAGGTGCCGCGCTATTGGAAGTTCGTGGACGACTTCCCGATGACGGTCACCGGCAAGGTCCAGAAGTTCAAGATGCGCGACATAGCCGTGGACGAACTCGGCCTCGAAGCCGCCGCCAGCATCGTCACCGCGTGAGAGCGCTTCATTCTTGTAACGCTCAGTAGCAAAAACCCCCGAGTTAGGCATACAAGAATGGTCAATGTGAGCGACAAACCGGTTCCTGACATCATCACGACGCTGGCGCCGGTGTTGGAGGCGACGGACCCGTCGGACCATCCGTTGCTGATCGCGATGCTCGAGCGCTGGGCGGCCGAGCGTTACCGCGAGTGGGCCGACGCGGTCGGCGACGTCGGGCAGGCCACCGCGCTCACCGCGTGTGCCGAACGCGAGGAAGAAATCGCGACGCGGGTCGAGTCGCTCTACTCCGACGCCGCCGAGGTGCAGGACCGGCTGGCGGCGGCCAACCCGTTGTTGAAGGGCGCGCTGGGCGGTTCATTCACGTGGCGGCCCATCGACGAGCAGTGGACGCTGCAAGCCGAAGCGGAGCGCATCGGCGCCGGCACGTGGCGCGCGTTCGCCCGCCGGGCCGAGAAGGCGGGCGACGAGGACGCGGTCGGCGTGTTCGAGCAGTGCGCGCTCATGGAAGAGGCGAGCGCCGAGGTGCTCGAGAACTTCCTGGCTCAGACTCCGTAGAGCTCGGCGATCGTCGCTTGCCGGCCGCTCGGCACTTCGATCAGCGGCATGTCGCGGATGAGCTGCAGCTGTGCCGTGTGCCCCTTCAGGAACGTAAGGCTTCCGTCTCGGGCACGGGCACTGCTGAACCTGCTCTCGACCCAAGCGTCGCGCGGCGCAAGTTCGTCGAAGTTGCCCATGCAGTCGTCGCGCACGAAGAACGCGTTGGTGCCGTGGCTCTCGACTGCGACGAGTCGGTAGCCCTTGCGGTTGGCCACTTCGTTCGTGGCCGCCAATGACGCGCCGAAGTACAGCTTCGAATAGTGCGCGGCGCCGTAGTCGAAGTCGGGCCGGTACGGCACGGTGACGGCCAGGTCGGGCCCGAAGATCGAGTTGTACTCCATGATCACGATCTTTGGGTTCGTAACCTCAAGCGCTTCCCACACCCAATAGTCGGTGCTGTCGATGTCGATCGACAGCAACTCGATCTCCCCGGTAAAGCCGTGTTCGGTGAACAGTTCGTTGATGTTGTCGCGACCTACAAACGCGGACACCGCCGCGATGTCGTGACGCCAGAGCAGGTCGGCGCCGCGGATGAACTCCAAATGCTCGTCGCTCGAGTCGAGGATCAGGCCCTTCCAGTTGTTGTGTTCGAGCAGGAAGCGAGTGTTGGCCTCGGCGAAGTTCTCGACGCCGAACTCAATGAACCGGCCATCGCTCAATCCGAGTCGAGCGATGAGCCATTGAATGATGCCGTCCTCGTTGAATTGTGAGAACACTTTGAACTCGGCCTCGCGCGGGCGCAGTTGCTTTGCGGTGGCAGTCACCTCTCGCGCGATCTGGCTGCCGGTCAGCACTCGCAGTTCGCCGATGCGCTTTTCGAGGCGGTCGATCCGGGCGTTGAGGCGGACCTCGGAGGTGAGCACCGGCGACGCGACGAAGCCGCGCAGGCGGTCCTTCCAGGTCATCGCAGGAATCGTAGGCAGCTAGAGGCCGCGGGCGGGTTCCAGGAAGCGTGGTCCGTACACGGCGAAGGCGAGAAACGCGAGGGCCGACAGCGCGAAGGGTGCCCGCAGGTCGATCGTCTTCGACAGGAACCCACCGAGCGCCGCGCCGATCGGGATCGCTCCCATGCCGAAGAGTCGGTGGACCGAGTTGACGCGCCCCATCAAGTGATTTGGCGTGATCCGTTGCCTAATCGTGACCGTGAGCACGCGCCAGAACGCGTCGCCCAAGCCGAGCAGGAACCACATCGCGATCGCAACTGCGGCTGACGACGTGAAGGTGAGGCCCGCCAGGGCGATGGCCCACACCCACATCGACATCACGATCGACCCGCGCGCGTCGAGCCGGCGCCGCACGGGCTTGATTAGTGACTGGCCGACAACGAGCCCTACGGCCGCGGCGAGAAACAGCGCGGTAAACGTGGCTTTGCCCGCGTGCAACTTGTCGAACGTGTAGAGCACGAGGACAGACTCAGACGCGAAGTAGAAGACGTTCAGCGTGCCGATCAGCACGGCGAGGCGCCACAACAGCGGAGTGCTGAACATGTACCGCCAGCCCTCGCGCACGTCGTCGCGCGACGCGCGTCGTGGCCTTCTCGACGCCGTGCACGTCCGGCAGGCGCGCCGCGAGGGCGACGGAGCCGCCGAACGACACGGCGTCGGCGACGAAGGGAATGGACGAGGAGATGGCGAACAACGCCGATCCGAGCGGCGGGCCGACGAACTGTTCCGTGGCCGCCTGCGCTGCCATCAAACTGGCGTTGAACTCCTCGAGATCCTCTTTGCCGACGACGACCGGGATAAGCGCCAGTGACGCACACGCGTGCAGCACTTCGCCGCAGCCGAGCACGAATGCGCTCACGTATAGGACCGGCATCCGCGCGTCGCCCGAGATCACAAGGGCGGCCAGCAACGCGACGACTACGCCGCGCACGATGTCGGCCGTCACCATCAGGAGTCGTCGGTCAAGCCGGTCGGCGATCGCGCCGAAGGGGAGGGAGAACAGAATCCAGGGCGCCCGGTTCGCCACCGTGACGGCAGCGATCGCGCCCGGGTCACGCGTCAGCGACGCGGCGAGCAGAGGAAACGCGGTGAGGAACATCCCGTCGCCCGTGGACGAGATGGCGACCTGCCACCAGAGGCTGCGCCCACCGGGTGCGTAGTTGCGCCGCCGCCGCATGACCTTCATCGTTCCCAGTCTCGCCGGGTGGCGAGACTGGGAACGCGAATTAACGAAGGTTGCTTACGGGGCGAAGACTCCCGTCTTGCCTTCTTGGTCGTACTTGTCGCCGGTGAGTTGCATCGTGTGCGTCGTCGCCGAGTACTTGACGAACTCGAGCGTCTCGATGCCGTAGGCGTCCTTCTTGCCGTCGAGCTTCACGGGTCCGAACAACAGCGGCGCGTCGTAGTCCGTACTCCACGCCGCGTTCATTGCGTTCACACGGGTCAGGCCACCATCGGCCGCGGCGGCCCGCTTCAACACGTCGATCGCGGTGCCGGCCTGTACCCACCCGGCGGCGACGGTCGTATCGGAGGGATTGACGCCTGCGCCGTACTTCGCGACGTCAGCCTTGTACGCCTTCACGTCCGGGTCGTTCGCCAACGCGGGATCGTTGGGGTCATTGATGCTCGTGAGCACCATCACGCCGTTGCCGGCGGGATCGATCGGCTTGAAGAAGGCCGTCGCCGATACGCACGTCGACGAAATGATCGTCTGACCCTTGAAGCCGCCCTTGGCCAGGCCCGCCATCAGCTTCGGGCAGAACGCGCCCGTGGTGCCACCGATGACGTAGTCAGGCTGCGCGGCCAGGATCGCCGACACCTCGTTGTCGATGTTGGGGGCAGTGGCTTCATGCAGCTTCGTCTCGACGATGGTCAGCTTGTTCTTCTTCGCCTCCGCCGCGAACGTCGTCTGATACGACTTGCCGAAGTCGTTGTTGAAGATCAACTCCGCCACTTTGGCGCCGGGCTTCTTGTCGGCGATGTACTCGGCCCACACCTTGGCTTCGGTGTTGTACGCGAGCAGCGCGCCGGTCGTCCACGGATGGTGGGCCGGATCGCCCCACGCCGGGAAGCCGGTGTTCACGAACAGCTGCGGCGTGCAGGTGTCTTCATGCTTTTTCTGCGCGCCAGCGACATTCGGCGTGCCGATTTGGCCGAGGCTCGCGAAGATTTTGTCCTTGTCGATCAGCTCGGTCATGTTGACCACGCCGCGTGCCGGCTCATACGCGTCGTCCTTGGCCAGCAACTGAATCTGGTGACCGTCAACGCCGCCCGCGGCATTCACCTTGTCGAACTGGATCTTCATGCCCTGCCTGATCGCGTCGAACGCGGCGAGCGGGCCGGACTGGGGCAGGCTGATACCGATCTTGATCGGCGCACCGGCCGCGAGTGCGGTGGTGGCTTCGGCCGGACACGACGAGCTCGGCACGGCGAAGGCGCCGCTGCCTCCACTCGTCGTATCCGTCGCGTTGTCGTCTCCGTTGTCACTCTTGGAGTCGCCGCAGGCGCCAGCGACGAGCGCGAGTGCGAGTGCCGACAACGTGACCAACTTGAACCTTGATTTCCTCATGCAGTTCCCTTCGCTTCGGTCGGAGCCCGCACCACGACCAAGTCGCCTGCTGCGGGTGATTCGCCACCGCTAGGTGGCGTCGTCGGAGCCTGAGGAGTGATCCGCACGAGGCGGCTCCGCAGATTCCGGACGAACGAGATGATGCCGCCAGGCATCACAAACATTGCCGCGATCAGCAGCGCGCCGTACAACACGTTGGCGAGCAGTCCGCTGTCCACGGGGTCGAAGAACAAGAACGACTTATTGCCGGCCCAGCTCGCCGAGTAATAGGGCAGGAAGACCATCGTCAGGCCGCCGACGAAGCTGCCCGAGATCGTGGCCAGGCCGCCCAGCACGAGGCCGGTGATCAACTGGAAGGCAAGGGCGAAGCCAACCGACTCGGGGCTGACGATCGGGATGACCATCGTGAACAGCGCGCCCGCGACCGCGCCGTACGCCGCGCTCACGGCGAAGGCGCCCGTCTTCCATTGCGAGAGGCTGATGCCGCTCGTCACGGCGCCGATGGGGTTGTCGCGCAGCGCGACGATCGCGCGCCCGACGCGGCTACGGACCATGTTCGACGCGAGCAGGAACATCACCGCACCGATCGCGGCGACCACGAGGAACTCCCACGCCTCGTTGGAGACGTCGAGGCTGAACCAGCCCGGCTTCTGCCAGTCGATCGAAACGGGTTTGCCGTTCGACCCGCCGGTGATGGTGTTGAGCGCATCCATCTTCACGATGACGGGGAACACGGCCGCGATGGCCAATGTCACCAGCGCGAGGTAGAGCCCCTGAATCCGAAGCGCCGGCAGGCCGACGAGGAACCCGATCACGAGGCCGAGGAGCGCGGCGATCGGAATGGTGGCGAGGAACGGCCAGCCTTTGTCGGCGACGAGGTACGCGGTTGTGTACGCGCCGATGCCGAAGAAGGCGCTGTGCCCGAGGGAGATCTGTCCCGAGTAGCCGGTGACGATGTTGATGCCGAGGATCGCGACCGCGTAGGCGACGACCTTCGAGAAGTTCAACAGTTGGTAGGACGGCTGGGAGGTCGCGACGAACAACGTGGCCCCGACGATGAGGCCGTAGCCCACGAGTTGCCACACGCGGTGGGCCCGCGAGTGCCGTGCAATGTCGATCGGAAGGTTCATACGCGCAACACCCGCCTTGAACCGAACAAGCCTTGGGGCCGCACCAGCAGCACGGCGAGAATGATCACGAGCGCCATCGCCAGGCTGAGCTCAGAGCCCACGAACGTGAAGAGGTTCGGCAGCAATGCCTCGGCCAAGCCGACGACCAGCCCACCCACAACGGCGCCGCGGATGCTGTCGAATCCACCGAGCGCCGCGGCCGCAAACCCGTAGATCAGCACGGACCCCATCAAGTTGAAATCGAGAATGCCCGAGGACTGCGAGACCAGGACGCCACCGAGCGCGCCGATGCCGGTTGAAAGCGCCCAGCCCAGCATCAGCATCCGCGATACCGGGACGCCGACGAGCTGTGCCGACTCGCGGTTCGCGGCGACCGCGCGGTAGCCCAAGCCCAGTTTCGTCTTGGTCATCAGGAGGCTGATGCCGATGACCACGCCGATCAGCACAACCCACGTCCCGATCGCGTCGTACCCGATTGAAAATTGCGGCGGGCCTTTCAACACGGTGATCTGGTCGTCGATGCCGCCGGGGAACGGACTGAGAGCGGACTTGGGCTGCGTGCCCCAAATCACGGCCGTGAGCGCGTTCAACAACAGGAACAACCCGAGGGTGACGATGACCACGGCCAAGCCGCTGCGGGATTCGACGGGACGAATCAGGAACCGTTCGACGAGCCCGCCGCCGATCATCGACAACACGATGACGATCGGGATCGCGATCCAAATGTTGACGTGGTGCTCGACGCTGATGACGTAGACGATGAACGCGGAGAACGTCGCGAGCTCGCCTTGGGCGAAGTTCAAGTGTCCGGTGGTCTTGTAGATGATCACCACGGTTAACGCCATCGCCGCATAGATCGCGCCGTTGGAGAGTCCGTTGGCCACGAGCTGCAGGAAGAAGGCCCATGAGAAGAACGAGCTGTTGATGAGCGCGATCACGCCGAGACCCCCATCAGAACCCCAAGTAGGCGCGGCGCACGCTGTCGTCGGCGGCCAACTCCGACGCAGGTCCGGCGAGTGCAACTTCGCCAGCTTCCAACACGTAGGCGTACGAGGCCACGTCCAGCGCCAAGTTCGCGTTTTGCTCGACGATGAACATCGTGGTGCCGACGGTCTGGTTGATCTCGACCAGCCTTTCAAAGAGCCCGCGGGTTATCAGGGGGGCGAGGCCCAACGACGGCTCGTCGAGCAGCAGCAGACGGGGTTGGCTCATCAGCGCACGCGCCACCGCCAACATTTGCTGCTCGCCGCCCGACAGCGTGCCCGCATGCTGCGTCCGGCGTTCGCCGAGGACGGGGAACACCTCGTACCAGTGCGCCACGTCCTGCTTCACTTTGGACGGGTCGTTCCGCAGATACGCGCCCACCTCGAGGTTCTCCTCGACGGTGAGCTCGTTGAACGTGCCGCGGCCTTGCGGCACGTGCGCGATGCCGAGCGCACACACGCGGTCTGCCGTGAGACCGATGAGCGACTTGCCGTCCATTGTCACCTGGCCCGACGCCGGCAGCATCCCCGACAGCGCGCGCAGCGTCGTGGTCTTGCCGGCGCCGTTTGCACCGAGCAAGACGACGATGTCGTGTTCGGGAATTGCGAAGTCCACGCCGTGCAGGACGGGCACCGGCCCGTACGAGGCGCGCAGCCCGACGGCGTCCAGTAGCGCCACTACGCGGTGGCTCCGAGGTAAGCCTCGACCACCGCGGGATCACGGCTGATGACGCTGGGCGTGCCTTCGGCAAGTTTCTGCCCGAAGTTGAGCACGACGACGTTGTCCGAGATACCCATCACCATCTGCATGTGGTGCTCGACCAGTAGAAGGGTGACCTGCCGCGAGTCGCGGATGTGGCGCAGGGTCTCCGCCAGTTGATCGACTTCGCTGTGGGTGAGGCCGCTCGCCGGTTCGTCGAGCATCAGCAGCTTCGGCTGGCCGACCAACGCGCGGGCCAACTCGATGCGCTTCATCGTTCCGTACGGCAGGCCCGTCGGTGGCTGCAACGCAACGGCGCCCAGGCCCAACTCGTCCAGCGTTTGGAATGCGAGATGTTCGAGTTCGGAGTCCTCGCGGCGCACGCCCAAGCGGAGCGCGCCGGTGATCCAGTTGGTGTGGCCGCGCGTGTGCGCGCCGACCATCACGTTTTGCAACACGGTCAGCGAGGGAAACAGCGCCAGATTTTGGAAGGTGCGGGCGATGCCGAGCGCGGCGATGCGATGCGGCGCGACGGTCAGCAAGTCTTTGCCGTCGAACCGGACGTGACCCGTCGTCGGCTCGTACAGGCGGCTGAGAACGTTGAACAGCGTTGTCTTGCCCGCGCCATTCGGCCCGATGAGTGCGCAGATCTCACCCTCGCGGATGGTGAACGTCAGATTGTCGAGCGCGATGATTCCCGCGAAGCGCACACCGACCTCGCGCACCTCGAGTAGATCTGCCATCCACTCCGTCTCCTTGTAGTCACCCGGTCGACTTCGGATCCCCCCGTTGCAGACCTGAACGGGGACAGTACCGCTGCAACGCAGGGTTAAGACGGAAAAGTCGCCGGCCGTCGATAAAGATCGCATTGATGACCAATCCGAAGAACGCGGTGGTGGTGCTGCTCGACAGCCTCAATCGCCACATGCTCGGCAGCTATGGCGGCACCGAGTTCGACACGCCGAATCTCGATCGGCTCGCGGCGCGCTCCGCGCGGTTCGAGCGTCATGTCACGGGTTCCTTGCCGTGCATGCCGGCGCGTCACGACTTGCTCGTCGGCGCCCACGACTTTCTCTGGCGGCCCTGGGGTTCGATCGAGGTCTGGGAAGAACCGATCACTCTCGACCTCGCCAAGGCCGGCGTGACCACGATGCTCGTGTCCGATCATCCGCACCTGTTCGAATCAGGCGGCGAGAACTACCACACCGAGTTTCGCGGCTGGCTCTATGAACGCGGCCATGAGGGTGACCCGTGGAAGACGACGCCGGACCCCACCTGGCTCGGCACGCCAACGCTGCCGGCCAAGCGTGCCATCGCGGCGATGCCCTACGACATGTCGCGCACATACTTCCGCGAGGAAGAGGACTTCCCCGGGCCGAAGACCATGAGCGCGGCGGCGAACTGGATCGACACGAACGCAGGCAAGCACGACCGTTGGCTGCTGGTGGTGGACGAGTTCGACCCGCACGAACCGTTCGACACACCGGCGCCGTGGGTGAACCGGTACGACCCGGACTGGGAAGGCGAGCAGATGATCTGGCCGCCCTACGCGATTGGCGCCGTGGAGCGCGGCGTGGTCACCGAACGCGAAGCGCGCCACATCCGGGCGAACTACGGCTCAAAGCTTTCGATGATCGACCACTGGTTCGGTCGCATCCTCGACGCCATGGACCGCAACAATTTGTGGGATGACACGATGCTCGTGCTGTGCACCGACCACGGTCACTATCTCGGCGAGCGCGACTTGTTCGGCAAGCCGGGAGTTCCGCAGTTCGAGACCCTGGGCCACATTCCGATGCTGGTGGCGTGGCCCGGCCTCGCCCCCACCACCGTCGACGCGCTCACGACCACCGTCGACATCCACGCGACGTTGTGCGACGTGTTCGACGTCACGCCGTCGCACACCACGCACGGCCAGTCCTTGGTGCCCATGCTCAGCGGGACGGGGGCGATCGAGCGCGAGTGGGCGATCGGCGGCACGTTCGGAAACTGGGTGCAGGTCACCGACGGTCATCGCAAATACGCGCGCTCGGCGACCGAAGCGAACTTCCCGTTGTCGATGTGGTCGAACCGTTGGTCGACGATGCCGATCTTCGCGTACCCCGGCTTCGGTCTGCCGAAGCCGGACCGGCGGGCGTGGCTGGATTACATGCCGGACTCGGACGTACCCGTCATCCGTCAGCCGTTCGTGCCCGGCGACCTGCTGCCGTACTGGGTCGGGCGCGCCGTGGACGACCACTACCTGTACGACCTCGACGAGGATCCGACCGAAGAGCGCAACCGCACCGGCGAGAGCGAGCAGTTCGAAAAGGAAATGACCGACCTCCTCGTCGCCGCCCTCGACGACGTCGCCGCGCCCCGCGAGCAATACGAGCGCCTCGGCGTCGGTTAGAACAGCCCGATGATCCGTCACATCGTGATGTTCCGGTTGCACGACAAGGCTGACGCTGATGAGGCGGTCGCCCAGCTGCGCAGCATGGACGGAAAGATCGAATCGCTGCGGTCACTCGAAGCCGGCGTGAACGTGGTCGACAGCGACCGGGCGTACGACGTGGCCATTCACACCACGTTTGATGATCTCGCCGGCCTCAAGGTTTACGCCGATCACCCCGAGCATGCGCCGGTGATCAAGTGGATGCACGCGCACACGAGTGCGGCGGCGTCGATCGACTACGAGTTTTAGCTACTGCGCCGCTGAACGCAGCGCGTCGAGCAGCACCCGCACCGAGTTCGGGGACCCGTCGGTAATGGTGGCGGTGGTCTCGCCGTCGTTGTCTGCGAGTTCGATCACCACACCGTCTTTCGACCCGAACGAGCCCTTCGACAACACCACCGTGTTGTCGGCCGCGTTCTTCATCGTGAGGTTTGCCGCCTTCGCCGCGTTCTTGATGCGGCGCTTCGCGTCGAACGGCGCGCCTTCGACGTAGAACACCCAGTCCCCATCGGACGACGGCACCCGCAAGCCATTACCCTCGACGAAGTCATCGCCCGGGGCCGGGGCGACGGTTGCCTTGTCGTCGACCTCTTTGGCCAGCCCGGCCTCGTCGCGGATCTTCGCCCACGCCTCGTTCACCCGGCGCAACCCCGCAGCGGCGCGGGCCTGCACGCCGGGCGGCATGTCCGCATGGTGATCAGGATGGAACAGCGCCACGAGTTCCCGCCACGCCCGCTTGGCGGCGTCGACCCCTTCGTCACGCTTGGTCTCCAACACGTCCCACGGGTCACGGCTGCTCACGCCCCGCAACCTACAGAACCGGTGTCACAGCGGAACCGCTTGCAATAACTGAATGATTCATTCATTATTGACGGATGCCGCGCGTTGCCGCTCCGAATCGGGTTGCCGACATCGTCGACGCAGCTCTCACAGTGTTCGGGCGGCAGGGCTTCGCGCGTGCGCAAATGTCCGACGTCGCAGCCGAGGCCGGCGTCTCGGTCGGCACGCTCTACAACTACGTCGAAAGCAAAGATGCGCTGCTGCTGTTGTGCGCGGTGTACGCCTTCGACCCCGACGAGGCGGTCGCAGGCGGGCTGCCTCTCGCCGTTACTTCGCGCAAGGCGTTCCTCGCGAAGCTGGCGCATCACATCGACCTCGTCGCGCAGCTGCCGACGCTCGACGCCGCACTGGCCGCAAAGCTCGCGCCCAAGGACGTAACCGCGGAGTGCGCCGCAATCGTCGCGGACTTATTCGACCTTCTTGCTCGCACCCGCCGGGGGATGGACGCGCTCGAACGCTCGGCCCGCGACGTGCCTGATCTCGCCGAACTGTTTTACGGCGGCGTGCGCTTCCGGCTGCTGGAACAACTCACCGACTACATCGCGCGACGGGCGAAACAGCGGCGCATACCGCCCGCGCTCGACGCCGCGATCACGGCACGCTTTGCCGTGGAATCCGTCACGTGGATGGCGCGCCATCGCCACGGCGACCCTGATGGGGGACAGATGAACTTCGACACCGTGCGCACCAGCACGATTCAGCTCGTCACGCGCGCGATTTGCGGTGACGCATGACCACCACGCAACGTCGACCCGACGTTGACAACCTGCGGTCGGCGGCGACGTTCCTCTTGCTCGTGTTTCACACGGCCAAGGTCTACGACTACTCGGAGTTTTACCACCTCAAAAAAACAAGGCGTCCTTCCAAGGTTTCGACGTATTTACGGGCTTCGTGCACCAGTGGCACATGCCGCTGTTCTTCGCGCTCGCCGGTTGGTCGATGGCCATCGCGATGCAGCGCCGCACCGCGCCTGCGATCCGTCGGGAACGAGTGCGGCGGTTGCTCATCCCGCTCGTCGTGTTCAGCGTGGCCGCGTGTCCGTGGATCGCGTGGATCGAATCGAGGCACATCCATCACGGGCACAAGTCGTTCTTGGCGTTCCTGCCGTCGTTCTTCGGCCTCAGCTTCACGTGGTCGCAGTTGTGGTTCTTGGCCTACCTGCTGACGTTCTCGCTGATCTACCTCGGGCGCTTCACGAAGCTCAACGCGCGCACCGACGATCCGGTAGTGAACGGTCGCAGCCTCGCCAAGTTCGTGGGGTTGATGATCGCGATCCAGGTCGGCCTGCGCTGGGCGTGGCCGGGCTTTCAGAACCTCGTGTGGGACTGGGCCAACTTCGCGTACTACTCGGCATTCTTCATCGGCGGGTTCTATGTCGGCCGCTTCGCGTCCGTGGCCAAACTTGTTGACGACCACCGCGTGGTGATGACCCGCATCGGTCTCGCCGCCTCCGTCGGTCTGGTGCCGTTCTGGCTGCGGCTCGTCGTGGTCGACGACGTCAGCGACTGGAAGGCGTACCTGCTCTACACCCCGCTGAGCGCCCTCGCCGGCGTCGGCCTCGTGATCGGATTTGCAGGCTGGGCTCGCCGCCACTTCGCGGGCGACGGGAGGTTGCACACCTGGGCGAAGGACCGTGCGTTCGGCGTCTACCTACTGCACCAGATCTGCGTGGTCGCCTGCGCCGTGGTCGTCGTGCGCCAGCACTGGCCCATCGCCGTGAAGTTCTCCGTAACGCTATTGAGCGCGACCGCTCTCACGGTCGCGCTCAACGAAGCTCTGCGAAAGATCGACTGGTTGGCCCCGGCTTTCGGCCGTGACCGGGTGGCGTCACGCCGCACACCTCGGGTTCCGGCGTGACTCTCTTCATTCTTGTAACGCTCAGTAGCAAAAACCGCCCGCTGCCAGGTACAAGAATGATTGCTGGACGTCTAGGCGGTCTGGCGATACTTCCGCACCGCGATCGGCGCGAACACCGCGATGATGCCGACCGACCACGCCACGCTCTGAAGCGCCGGCGTCAACGTGGGGCCGCCGATGCACAGCGCGCGGATCGCGTCGACGGTCAGCGTGAGCGGTTGATGCGCGCTGAACACCTGCAACCAGCCGGGCTGGCTGCTCAGCGGCACGAACGCGGAACTCGCGAACACCAGGGGAGCGACCAACGGGAACGCGGCGGCCTGCGCGGCTTCGGCGTTGCGCATGGCCAGGCCGACTAGGGCGAAGATCCACGACAGCGCGAACGTGAAGAGCAGCAGCACCATCAGCGCGCCGGCGAAGGCGAACGGGTTCGTGTGAATGCGGAACCCGACGGCAAAGCCGACGCCGGTCATCAAAGCGAACACGAACACGTTGCGGGCCAGGTCGGCCACGGTGCGGCCGGCGAGCACGGCTGAGCGCGCCATCGGCAACGACCGGAAGCGTTCGATCAAACCCTTGGTCAGATCGTCGGCAAGCCCGACGCCGGTTTGGATGGATCCGAACGTAATCGTCTGCACGAAGATGCCCGGCATCAGGAAGTCGACGTAGGGGATACCGGGGATACCGGTGGAGATTGCGCCGCCGAACACGTAGCGGAACATCAATACGAAGATGATCGGCTGAATCGTGGAGAACACCAGCACCTGCGGCACCCGCCGCATGGCGATGATGTTGCGCCACGTAATCGTGATCGTGTCGGCCAGCGCCCAGCGCAGCTTTGTCACGCCGGTTGCCTCGTACGACGGGATCGTCAGCTCAGCGGTCATGCCGCACCTCTTTCGGTCTCGTCGGCGTCGTCCTCGTCGGGTTTCACTTCAGCGGCGTGGCCGGTGAGGCTCAGGAAGACGTCGTCGAGCGTGGGCTCGCGCACGATCAGTCGCTGCGGCACGAGCTTGGCGGTGTCGAGTGCCCGCACGAGCGCGGTAACGCCCTTGGGCCCCTCTTCGAGCTTCACCTCGACGGTGGTGCCGTCGACGAGCAGATCGGCGGTACCGAAGCGTTCGAGCAGTTTGCGGGCGCGCATGGCATTGCGGGTGTTGGACAGGCCGACTTCGACCACCGTGGCGCCGAAGCTCGTCTTGAGTTCGGTGGGCGTGCCCCGCGCGATCACCTCGCCGTTGTCGATCACGGCCAGCATCTCGGCGAGACGGTCAGCCTCTTCGAGGTATTGCGTAGTGAGCAGCACGGTGGTGCCGTCCTTCACCAAGTCCTCGATCACCTGCCACAGGTCGTTGCGGCTGCGCGGGTCGAGGCCGGTGGTGGGCTCGTCGAGGAACAACACCGTTGGCTTGTGCACCAACGCGGCCGCGAGGTCGAGCCGGCGGCGCATGCCGCCCGAGTAGGTGCGCACGGGACGGTTCGCCGCGTGCGACAGGTTGAAGCGCTCGAGCAGCTCGTCGGCGCGGGGCTTGATCTCGGCCTTCGGCCGGTGCGTCAGGCGACCGACCATGCGCAGATTCTCGAACCCGGTGAGGTTCTCGTCGACCGCCGCGTACTGACCGGCCAGACCGATCATGTGACGCACACGTTCGGGGTCTTGCGCGCAGTCGACGCCGAGCACCGTCGCGCGACCCGACGTGGGTTTGAGGATCGTGGTGAGCATGCGCACGATCGTGGTTTTCCCGGCACCGTTCGGGCCCAAGAGCCCAAACACGGTTCCGGCTGGCACTTCCAGGCTGACCCCCCGTACCGCTTCAACCTCGCCGAAGCGCTTCACGACATCTTCGGTGGCTATTGCAGGTCCGTTCATGGCGCAGAACTCTAACGGAGATAGTTGAGTGAAGTCAAACGTTTACCTATTGCAATAGTCGTGTCAGGTAAATGGTATATTGCGGCTGTGCCCAGCCCAATCCCGTCCGACCCTGCCGACGAGGCGTGGGCTGCGATCGCGGACATTTTCATGAGTGATGAAAATCATTCGAGGTTTCACTCCGCTTGCGAAGTGGTGAACGTGTCACCACCGGCGTTGAAACTCTTGCTCGGCATGGAGCCGGGTGTGGGCACACCGATGCGCGTGTTCGCGGACAAATTGCGGTGCGACGCCTCGTGGGTGACCTCCCTCGTCGACGACCTCGAGGCTCTCGGTTACGTCGAGCGCCGAATTCTTCCGACCGACCGCCGCGTGAAGACCGTCGTGGTTACCCGCGCCGGGCTGAGCGCGAAAGCCAAGGCCCAGCGGGTGCTGCACAAAGCGCCCGAGTCGATGTACGCCCTGACGCCGGTCGAACAACGCCACCTGCGCGACCTGGTGCGCAAGCTGGTCGCCGCCGCGCACAGCGCTGACGAACAAGCGGCCGACGAGCAAGCGGGCTGACACCAATAGATATCCCGCGCACCCAGGCCGCGATCCAGGTCGGCTTCGAGCGAGGCTGGCACGTGGGCGTGCAACTCGCGGTGTGGCAAAACGGCGCACCGGCGTTCACGTTCACGCAGGGCATCGCCCGGGCCGACGTGGCCATGACCGACACGTCGTTGATGCCGTGGTTCAGCGGCACCAAGCTTGTGACGGCCACCGCGATCGTGCAGCTGTGGGATCGCGGGCTGCTCCAACTCGATCAAACCGTGGCGTCGGTGATTCCCGAGTTCGGCGCGCGCGGCAAGCACGCGATTACGGTCCGCCATGTCCTCACCCACACCGGCGGCTTTCGTCAGGCCGCAGGCACCAGCGAGATGTTCGTCGGCGGTGTGGACCCGTCCACGCTGTTGCAGTCGATCTATGACGCGCCGTTAGAGGACGGCTGGGTGCCGGGCCACCGCGCCGGCTACCACCCGGTCACCGGCTTTCACGTGTTGGGCGAGGTGGTGCAGCGCGTCACCGGGCGCGCGTTCGACGCGTACGCCGCCGAGGAGATATTCGAACCGCTGGGCATGGCCGATTCGTGGCTCGCGCTCACACCCGAGCGGGTGCGCGCGTATGGCGATCGCGTCGTCGTGATGCACGACACCACCAAGCAGCCGCCGCGTCCGTTGCCCCGCTTCGAACAGGAGGACGGGTTGAGCTGGGTCGGCCCGTCGTCGTCGGGCATCGGGCCGATGTCGGATCTCGTGCGCCTGGTTGAGGCACTGCGCGCCGGTGGCGAACTCGAGGGTGAACGCATTGCGTCGGTTACTGCGATCGAGGCGATGGTGGCTCGGCACCGCACGAACATCCGCGATGAGACGTTCGGGGCCGTCATCGACTGGGGCCTGGGTGTGATGGTCAATTCGCGGCATTACGAGCAAAAATCGACGCCCTACGGCTACGGCGACCACGCCGGGAGGCGGGCGTTCGGCCACGGCGGCATGCAGAGCAGCATCGCGTTCGCGGACCCCGAACACGGCCTGTCGGTGGCCTTCGCGTGCAACGGCATGGCGGGAGAACCGAACAACCATCGCCGGACCCAGCCGGTGCTGACCGCGCTCTACCAAGACCTCGGCCTCGCGTAGTCTCTACGCCTCGTGGTTGCCATGCGTCGTCCCAAAGTTCTGCTTCCCGCGCTCCTAGTGATCGCACTCGTGATTGTCGGAGTGCTGGCTGTGAAGTCCCGCGGCTCGGACGACAAGACGCTGTCCACCACCAAGCGGACCACGAACTGCGCCCCCTTCGCGCGCGCCGACGCGGTGGCCACCAAGCCGGGCGAACCCATCGCGATCGACGTGTTGGCCAACGACACGGACCCCGACAACGACCCGCTGGTGTTCCAGATTTTGAAGAGCACGGGGGGCACCTCTGCGGTGAACGATGGGGGCACGCCGACGGACTCGGGCGACGACCGCTTGCAGTTCACGCCCGACGAGCCGCCGGTCGACGGCGCCACGATCGAATACCAGGCGCTCGACCCGCAGGGTCGATCCAGCACGAGCACCGTCACGGTCTACGTGAACCCGACGGCCACGCTGCCCGACGGCGTGCACTCCGAAGCTGCCACCGACCCTGTGCCTGCGGGCACCGGCGCCGGAGGCCGCTGCGGCGCGCCCACCGAGTCGACCGTCCCGTCAGAGACCACGACGGTCGGCCCGACCACCTCCGTGAGCTTCCCGTCGACCACCGCGAACACGGCCAAGTCCACGACCGCGACCACCACCGCGTCGAGTCGCCGCACGACCACCACCCGGAAGGGGTCGAAGGCGACCACCACCACGGCGAAGAAGACCACCACGACGCACGACGACACGCCGGCTCCCACCGATCCGCCCCAGACCACGACCACGCGCCGCCCCACCACGACGCGCCCGCCGAGCACGACCCAACCCAACCAATGCGGCGACCCGAATCCGAGCAGCCCGAACTACAACCCGAACTTCAAGGACTGCATCAAGCACGGTGGCACCACGACCACCCAGCCGTAGTTACTTCCTCTTGGCTGGAGCGCTCGGCGTGCGCGACCCCTGGCCCCGCCCGCCGCGGCGCGTAATCGGGGGACGGATGAAGGTGGTCGCCCGATCGCTGCTCCAGCGCGCGTAGGGCGCCGACACGAGCGCGCAGAGCGCCAGCAGCACGGTGTCGTAGTTCACCCGCCAGCCGTTGAAGTCGCGCCAGGCCTGGTCGCGGTCGCGCTTGATCGGTGTGCCTACCTCGGCGAGTTCGTCGAGCGCTTCGTCGAACTCGGCGCGGGTGATCGAGATCGGGTCGTCGGGCGCCGGGTCGGGGTCGTACGGAATGTCGTAGAAGTCGGCCACATTTCGCAGAGCGAGGAAGCCGCTGCGGATCGTGAGCGCGGCGCGAGGCTCGTTCGGCACGTCCACGGCAGAAATCATCAGGGAGGCGGCATCGAGCACAGCGCCGGCCGCGGTGATCCACGAGTGGTCGTGGGGGCCGGACCGGAACTGGGCCAACGAGCCCATCGACGTGTGGCTTTCCTCGATGTCGACGAACCACAGTTCCCACTGTTCCCACAGGTCCGTGGTTCGCTCGAGAAAGTCGACCTCTTGGAACCGGCGGATCATGTTCACGGCCGACGGGGGACTGCCGGCGCGCACCGTGAGCAGCGACACCTCGCGCTCGCGGCGCTGGTACGCCTGATAAATCGTCGGAAGGTAGGTAATGAGCAGCGCCACGAGGCCGAGGCCGAGCGCCGCTTCGGCGAAGCTCAGGAGGCTGGGCCCAAGTGTTTCTGCGCGGAACGTGCCCAGCGTCGTGACGGACGCACCGCTGAACTCGAAGGCCAATTGCAGCGGCATCTCGTCGACCGCCCAAAAGAGCGCGGTAAAGCACAGCCACACGACTACGAGCCACACGACGGGCAACGACAGCAGCGCGATCGGCGCGAACAGACGCATGAGCCGATGCCCGTCCTGGGCGTTGCGGCGATTGGCCAAGGCGAGGAACGGTTTGCGCCACGCGAGAAACACGATCCGCGCCAGCGCGGTGGGTTCGTCGCGTGGCACGACGAACGTGCGCACCGCCGACATCAGCGTGCGCGCAAGGATCACGAGCGCGACGAGCCCAACGACCAGGCGCCACACGATCACCCGGTGAAGGCCTCCCAGGCCGCTTTGGCCCGGTCGCTCATCTTGACCAGCGTCTTGGCGACGATCCGGTCCAACTTCTCGGGGTCGGTCTTCGCGGCGAAGTCGCTCAACTGCGACTCCAGGAACACGAGGCACAACACGTCCTCGTACGTCTGCGCGTCGGCGTTGCTCGCCAGGTTCCGCTTGTGCATGAGGTCGCCGACGCGCTCGATCGTGGCGTCGTCGTAGTCGTTTGCCCGCAGGATCGCCGCCGCGTGATCGAAGGCGACGTCGTAGAGGTGCTTCCGCCACTTCAGATAGCCGGCGCGGCCCTCGGGATACGAGGCGCGCGGCGTCTCCCAGCGGCGAATGTGATGGGCGCGGACCGCGAGACGCAACGGTTCGGAGGCGTCGGGTTCCAACTCCGCGAGCCAAAGCGTGGCGAGTTCGGCTTCGCCGAGGGTCCAGGGGCGGTCCACGTCACGCACGCGCAGCACCCGCGGATCGGCGGCGTTCGCGGCATCAAACGCGAACGACGCCGCCTCGAATTGCTTCGAAGCGGCGTCATTCATGGAGCTATTTCTAATGGGTGCGTTACCGAAGGCCCAGCTTGCGAGAGCAAACGGGCCACTGGCCCCAGCCAGATCGTGCTTGGAGGCGCTTGGCGGCCTCGAGTTGGGTTTCGTACGGGTAGTCGATGGGGTTGCCGGACATGCCGATTCCCTGCCAGGTACCCAAGGAGAACTGAAAGGCGCCGAAGTACTTGCCGCTGCGGCTGACCGCATCGGGGCGACCGCCGGCTTCGCAGCGTGAGAGTGCGGCCCAGATGTCGTTGCCGATCGGTCCTGTGTAACGAGGACGGGGGGCCGCGGCGCTCCGGCTCGCTCGAACGGGAGCGGGAGGCGGCGGTGGTGGTGCAGTGGTTGTGGTCGTGGGTTGCAGGACCTGAGGCCTGACCGCAGCGGCAAGCGCTACGGATCGCGGGGCTGGTGTCGAACCCACCACAGCGGGCAGGGCGCGACACCCGAGACTGATGTAACCGGTAACGCCGAGTACGAGGATCGCACCGGCGGCAAGACGTCTAACCATGGAAAAACAAAGCCCTTCGTAGGCAATAGGACAATGGCGGGGGGAAGTAGGTGGCACGCGTGTCGCTAAGACCTGAGGGTTCAGCAACACGGGCGACAGACCCAGCCCACCAATTCTGTGAGAGCACTAAGCGCTACTCACAGCTAGCGTTTTTTAAACGGTAGTTAGCATTTTAACGCGTGGGTGGTCGGGAATGTGGCATTTCCTCGCGATTCGGCCCACACGCAGGGCCTTTAGCGTCAGAATGGCCGCCTCACAGAGGGGGATCCGCATGCTTGTTCCGTTGACCGTCGGCGATTTCTTGGCCCGTGGGGTGCTGGCGTTCCCGGACCGGGTCGCAGTAGTCGACGAGCCCGGCGTTGCTGGCTCTTTGGGGTCCATTACGTACCGTGAGCTCGATGCCCGGGCCCGCGGCATGGCCCTGGCGCTCGAAAAAATGGGCGTCGGTCAAGGCGAGCGCGTGGCGATCGTGTCGCCGAACTCGGCCAAGTTCATGACCACCCTGTTCGGCACGAGCGCGTTCGGCCGCGTGTGCGTCCCGGTGAACTTCCGGCTCAACGCCGAAGAGGTCGGCTACATCGTCGAGCACTCGGGTGCGACCGTGCTGCTCATCGACCCAGAGGTCGAGCCCAATCTCGCCGGCGTGCAGTGCAAGCACCGCATCGTGCTGGACGGGGTGGCCGATGCGGAACTGTTCGCGCCGGCGCCCGATGGTGCCCAACCCGCCGCGTGGAACGCCGATGAGAACGCGACCGCGTCGATCAACTACACGTCGGGCACCACGGCCCGTCCCAAGGGCGTACAGCTGACGCACCGCAATATCTGGTTGAACGCGGTCACGTTCGGCTGGCACGCGGGGGTGTCGGACCGCGACACGTACCTCCACACGCTGCCGATGTTCCACTGCAACGGTTGGGGCATGCCGTACACGTTGACCGCGATGGGCGTGAAACAGGTAGTGCTGCGCAAGGTCGACGGCGAGGACATCTTGTCCCGCATTGAGGAACACGGCGTGTCGTTGCTGTGCGGTGCGCCCGCAGTTGTGGCCGCGATTCTGGATGCAGGCTCGAAACGACGCGATGCGGGTACGTCAGTGCCGGGTGCCGGCCGCGGCGTACGCATGGTCGTAGCCGGCGCCCCTCCCCCCACCAAGACGATCGAGCGCATCGACGTCGAGCTCGGCTGGGAATTCATTCAGATCTACGGGCTCACCGAAACGTCGCCGTTGCTCGTGATGAACCGCGCCCCGTCCGAATGGGACTCGCTCTCGCCGTTTGACCGCGCCGCGCTACTCGGCCGGGCCGGCATGCCGACGATCGGCGTCACGATGTCGGTGGACCCCGAGGGCGAGTTGCTGGCCCGCACGAATCACGTGTTCGAGGGGTACTGGGAGCAGCCGGAGGAAAGCGCGAAGGCCTTGGCGGACGGCTGGTTCCACACCGGCGACGGCGGCACCATCGACGAGCACGGTTACGTCGTGATCGCGGACCGCAAGAAGGACGTCATCATCACCGGTGGCGAGAACGTGTCGTCGATCGAAGTCGAGGACTGCCTGTTCCAGCACCCCGACGTCGCCGAGGTCGCCGTGATCGGCGTGCCCGACGAGAAGTGGGGCGAGACGATCAAGGCGCTGGTGGTCGTGCGTGAAGGCGCCACCGCCGACGAGGCCGCGCTCATCGCGCACTGCCGCGACCGCATGAGCCACTTCAAGTGCCCGACGTCAGTCGAGATCCGCACCGAGTTGGCCCGCACCGCCACCGGCAAACTCCAAAAGTTCAAGCTGCGCCAGCCCTACTGGGAAGGCCGCGAAAAGCTCATCAACTAACGGTGAGGTGCGGCCGAACTAGCCCGTCCAGCCCGTCCAGCCCGTCCAGCCCGTCCCCCCGATCCAGCCCGTCCGCCCGATCCAGCCCGTCCGCCCGATCCAGCCCTCCGCCCAACAGCCCCGTCCCCTCTTTCCTACGCGTTCTGCGCCACCAAAATGCTGTGATCTCGGCGGGAACCGTCGAAATCACAGCCGTTTCGTGGCGCAGAACGCGAAACGCGAGCGTGGGCGGTTACAGGGGACGGTTGGTGACGGTGAGGGTGCCCTTCATGCCGGCCGCTTCATGGCCGGGGATGGCGCAATAGAACTTGTAGGCGCCGGGCGGGGCGGTGAAGCGTTCGACGCGTTTGCCGCCGAGCGGGGCTTTGATGTTCACGTCGAGTTGGTCGATCGTGAACGTGTGCCAGAACAGATCCTTGTTGTGGAACACGACCGAGACGGTCGGGCCGGTGAGGATCAGTTTCGACGTCGAGAACTTCGCGCCCTTCGAGCTGATTACTGCGACGCGCGCGCCCGCCGCCGGAACACGGTCGTTTGTCCCCGCCACGCCCGCGGCGACCAACGCGATCACGACCAACGCAACGGTGCCGACGGCCACGGGGATGTCCGGCAACTGCGCTACGCCCGCCAGCCCCGCCAGGCAACAGGCCACCAAGGCGAGCGGCACGACAAGCGTGGACAGCGCGCTCGCGTGCGTGGCGTTGCTCCAGGCGGCCGGCGCCATCCAAAACACGACGTCGATGAAAACCAACGCCAGCGCGACGCGTCCGAGCGTGCCGCCGCGCACGCGAAGCAACAGGCTGCCGCCGACGAGCAGCAGCGCGATGGCGACCGCTTCCAAGTCATGCAACGACATGCCGGTAACAAACAGAATGCCCGCGGCGGCCGCGGCGCTGACGCGTAGGAGCATGCGCCAAACGCTACGGGTTCAGACGACCTTGACCGAGGCAAGCATGGCGTAGACGTTCTGTTCGGCGGCCGCGAGTTGGTCGCCCGACAGGCACGCCCGCATGTAGAAGACGCCGCCGTTGGGCTTCTCGACCGCGGCGACGATCGTCTCCTCGGCCTGAATCGCCTTGCACGCGCCCGGCTTGGCCGATTCGACCCGCGCGGGCTGCCCGTCAATCAGCGTGTTCGACTGCGGCGTCGCGGCTTCGAGGCTGAACGTCCACGTAATAAGAGGCGTGTTCGGCGTAAGCGTGTCGATGGGCCAGCCGCACTCGGTTGCCCCGGTGGTACTCGCGTCGCACGGATTGCTGAGTTCGTCGGCGCTCAGGTAGACGACCGGTGCCGACGAACCCGAGGTATGGCCTTCGAAGGTCTGGGCCCGCCAATGCTTTGGCCGCATGAAGCTGAGGCCGAAGGCCGGGTAGTTGTCACGGACGAAGTCTTTGGTAGCGGGCGTCGCCGTGATCAGGGTGGTGGGCGTGGTGTCGACCGTGGTCGGCGTCCCTCCCGCGTCCGCCGCAAGCTCGGAACCCGTATTGCCCTTGTCGTCGGTGTCGTATTGGTGCGCGCTGAAAAGCGACGCCGGTGAGAACACCAGCGCGGCCAACGCCAGTCGCAGAAGCCGACGCTTCACGGCTTCATCCAGATGCGCAGCGGTGCGATTGCGTCGCCGCCCTCCGCGAGTTGTGTCGTGAGTTCGTCGCCGTGGAACCAGTCGAACTCGCCCTTCTCGTTGCGCGTCGACGTGCGCACCCACACGGCGTCGAACAGCACGTCGAATCCGTACGGCGCGAGATCCAACGTGGCGAAGCTGTCCTTCACCGACGCGCCGGCCGACGTGTCGATGCGCGCGAGCAGTTCGTCGGCGTCGACGTTGGGGTGCAGCGTCACGGCATCTGGATAGAACTCCGCCGTGCGGCTCGCCGCGTACCAGTACGTGTCGGTCGACTTGCCTTTCACGCCGCCCATCGCCGAACACCACTGCGCGTTTCGCGCGCGGCGGCCGCGGTGTCGGCGAGCGTGGCCGCGCTGCGGAAGTGATCGGTCAGCGTTGCTAGCGACACCGCGGCGTTGCGCCCACTGGTCGACGGCATCACGTATGCGGGCCGTCCGCCGAAGGGAACAGGCTGCACACCGGCCACGGCGCGTCGATCCACCGCCACACGGTAGGGGCCGAGCGCGGTGAAACAGATGGCAGCCGGCTTCCACTTCCGCACGAGCCGTTCCACTTCCGGCGCACCGGCGCGCAGTTCGTCGTTGGAGACCTTCGACGCGTCGGCCTCGACTCGGGCGACGAAGTCCGTGAAGCCGACGCGGTCCACCTTCAACGCGTGATCGCCGTCGCGGTCCGCGGTAACAACGCCGGCGGCGAGCGCGGCGGGCCAGAACCGGTTGCCCGGCCGCGCGTATCCGACCCCAGCCGCGGCCGACGCGGGTGACGGGTTCACGCCGCAGATGAACAGGCGCAAGCCCGCGCCGACGCGGTTAGGAAGCGGTCGGCGCGTCAATGTTTCCGTGGTCGCGGCAACGCGCTTCGAAGGACGACGGCGTGACCCGCACCGTCATCCGTCGTCCGCAGATAGGGCAGAAGCGAGGTGGGTCGAGAGCGCGGCCGCACTGGTTGTCACACAGCGACCGCGTGCGACCACAACTCACACAATGGGTGTCACGCTCGATCATCAGAGCGCCGCGGAAAGGGCTCCCACCGGCATGCGGAGGTCTTCGAGCATGCGGAGGTCTTCGTCGGCAGACCGGCCGAGGGTGGTCAGGTAGTTGCCGACGATGAGCGCGTTGATGCCCGACGTCATGCCCATCGATTGCAGGTCGCGCAGCGTGACTTCGCGGCCGCCGGCGAGGCGCAAGATCACCGTCGGCAGCGCGAGGCGCAGGAGCGCGATCCACTTGATCGCCTCGAGGGCGCCAACGAGCGGGCGTTCGCTCAGTGGCGTGCCTGGTCGGGGGTTCAAGAAGTTGACCGGGATTTCGGCCGGTTCGACTTCGCGCAGCTGGCCGATCAGTTCGAGGCGTTGCTCGATCGACTCGCCCATGCCGAACAGCACCCCACAACACAGCTCCATGCCTTCGGCCCGCACCATCTGGCACGTCTCGAAGCGTTCCTCCCACGAGTGGGTCGTCACGATGCGCCCGAAGAAACTCTTGGCCGTTTCCAGGTTGTGGTTATAGCGATGCACGCCCGCGGCCTTGAGGCGCGCCGCCTGCTCGGGGTCGAGCACGCCCGCGCTCACCGCCACCTGCATACCCGTGCGCTCGATGATCACCGGCGTCACTTCGAGCAACCACTTCATGATCTTCTCGTCGGGCCCGCGAATGGCGAGCACGAGGCAGAACTCGGTCGCGCCGGTGGCCTTGGTCTCTTCGGCCGCCTTCACGACCTCGTCGATCGACAGCAACGGCGTGGCCTTGACGACCGTGTCGAACGCCGAGGACTGGCTGCAGAACGAACAGTCCTCTGAGCATCCGCCCGTCTTCACCGACAGGATGCCTTCGACCTCGACCATCGGCCCACACCACGCCAACCGCACCTCGTGCGCAACGGCGGCGAGTGCGGCGGTGTGGTCTTCGGGCAGAGCCGCCAGCGCGGCTAGCTCGCCCATCGTGAGCTGCCGGCGGTCGTCCACAAGGGCCTTGGACGCGTTGGCGAGGAGCTCACGTGCTGTTTGCATGCGCAGAAACTAGAGGGCGGTGAGCGCAGTCGCCGCTTCGGAGACGTCGTCCACCACCGTGAGGTGGTCGACGTGCACCAGCCAGTCACGGTTGGCCGCGTGCAGCGCGTCGTTCTCGTTGAACCGGTTCAGCATCACGACGACCGGCCGTGTCGTTCCGAGCGCGGCGAGCGCGCCCCGCACCGCGTTGATCACTCCGAGGCCGGCGTCGGCCACGAGCAATACGCCGTCGGCGCCGAGCGCGTCGGCGAAGTGGCCGACGTGCTTGCCGTCGCCGGCCTGGGGCGACCACGCGCCACCCGCAGTTTCGACGAGGCCAACGTCGGCGGTTGAGTCGTCAACGGGCCACGACGCGGTGACCTCACGCGCCAGGTCCTCGATCGTGAACGGGTCTCGGCCCAGCGCCGCGGCCGCCATCGGTGGCGCCATTGGTGTGGCGTACCAACGGTGGGGCGGGCAGACGACTTCGCTTCGCTCGCTGGTCGCGGCACCGAGCACGTCGGCGTCGGTCGACGAGTCCTGCGCGTCGAAGCTCTGCGCGGGTTTGCGTGCGAGCACCGACCGGCGCTGCGACGTGAACTCGAGCGCAATCGCCGCGCCCACGAACGTCTTGCCGACCTCGGTGCCCGTCCCCGCGACGACCACCACACGCTTAGGCCGCGCCATCAAGTTCCTTCAGCGCGTTCACGAGTTGGGTGACCTCGTCGTCGGTGTGCGCGGCGCTCAAAGCGACGCGTAGGCGGGACGTGCCCATCGGCACCGTCGGGGGGCGGATCGCCGGCACCAATAACCCGCGCTCGGCCATGAACGCGGCGGCGTCGAGCGCGGCCTGCTCGTCGCCCAGCACGATGGGGACGATGGGCGACGGGTGGCCGGGGCACACTCGCTTCACGTAGCCGGCCAGACGGGCCACGAGCGCCTCGCCTTCGGGCGAGCGCATGACCGCGAGCGCGGCGCGCGCGGCGGCGGTGTCGGCCGGGGTCGACGCGGTGGTGAAGATGTAGGGGCGGGCCCGATTCACGAGCAGGTCGCACACCGACGCGCTCGACGCCACGAAGCCACCCAGTGATCCGAGGGTCTTGCTGAGAGTGCCGACGCGCACGAAGGACAACCCGTCGTCGCTTGACCACTTCGGCTCGGGCCCGAGCACGGCGTGGGCTTCGTCGACCACGAGCAACGCGCCGGTGTTGCGCGCCAGCTCGGCGAGCTCGTCGAGGGGCGCGACATCGCCGTCCATCGAGAACACCGAGTCCGTCACGAGAATCGACCGGGACGCGCCGTCAAGCAGAGAGGCGGCGTGCTCGACGTCGCCGTGGTCATAGATCGCGACCTCGGCCTTCGACAAGCGGCAGCCGTCGATGATCGACGCGTGGTTCAACTCGTCGCTCACGATGCGGGTGCCAATGATGCCGAACGTGCTGAGCACCGACAGGTTCGTTTGGTAGCCGGTCGCGAACAGCACGGCGCGCTCGGTGCCTTTCCAGTCCGCCAGTTCGGCCTCGAGCGTGTGATGCGTTTCGCGCGATCCGACCACGAGCCGAGCGGAACCGGCGCCGGCGCCGCTCGCATCGAGCGCCGCGTGCGCGGCCGCGATCACGTGTGGGTGTTGCGTGAGGCCGAGGTAGTCGTTCGACGCGAAGCTGATCAGGCCCGCGCGCGGGTCGGTGCCGTCGGTCGCGATCGGTGCCCGCCACCGGTCAGCGGCGCGAATGCCGTCGAGTTCGCCGTCAACCCAGCCCGCCCACCCCAACTGGTCGCGGGATCGGGCGTTATCCACCCGATCTCGCGACCAGTTCGATGGATTCGGCGAGCGCGTCGACGATGCGGTCGATTTCGGCGGCGGTCGACGTGAGGATCGGCATCAGCACGACGACGTCGCCGAGCGGGCGTAGCAGCACGCCGCGGCGAACGGCTTCGGCGCACACGCGCCGGCCCCAGCGCAGCCCCTCGCCGGGAGGCGCCAGCTCGACGCCGACCATCAAGCCCTGCTGGCGCACGTCGGCCACTGCGGCCATTGGTGCGATCTCCGCGTCGAGGCGCGCCCGTAGTTGCGCGGCGCGGGCGTTGACGTTGTCCAGCACGTCCCACTCGGTGAACAGCTGCAGGTGCCGGCGGGCTACCGCGGCGCACAGCGCGTTCCCGGAAAACGAATGCCCGTGGTACAGCGTGAACTCGCTGAGGTCGGGGCCGAGGAACGCATCGAACACCGCACCGCTAGCCACCGTCGCCGCCATCGGCAGATAACCCCCGGTGAGCCCCTTGCCGATGCAGAGGATGTCGGTCCTCAGGTCACACTGCTCGCTGGCAAACAGCGTGCCCGTGCGGCCGAAGCCGGTCGCAACCTCGTCGGCGATCACCAATACGCCGGCGTCGCGGCAGGCGGCGCCGAGGCGGCCGACGTCACCCGCGGGGGACAGGCGCATTCCCGCAGCGCCTTGCACCAGCGGCTCGATCACTACCGCCGCCAGTGCGTCGGCGTGCTCACGCACCATCGCGATTGCGGTGTCGAAGGCGCCGGGCGCGTCGACGTCCGGCGCGCGCAGCACCGGAAACCGCAGCGGGTCGTAGAGGTCGGTGCCGAAGCCGCCGGCGCCGACAGAAAGCGAACCGATCGTGTCGCCGTGATACGCCCCACCGAACGCCAGGTACGTGTTCTTGCCAGCCACCCCCCGGTTGACCCAGTACTGGAATGCGATCTTCAGCGCTTGTTCGACCGCGGCGGCGCCGTCGCTCGCGAACAGCAGGTGCGGTCGGTCGACGGGCAACCGCGGTGCGAGCTCCTCGGCGAGTCGGATCGCGGCCACGTTGCCGTTGCCGAGCAGCGTGCTGTGCGCGACGCGGCCGATCTGGTCTCGCAACGCGTCGTCGAGTTCGGGCACGCGGTGGCCGAGCGTGGTGACCCACAGCGACGAGATGGCGTCGAGGTAGCGGTTGCCGTCGACGTCGATCAGTTCACGGCCTTCGGCTCGCTCGATGATCAGGGGCGCGTTGTCCGCATACGTGGACATCTGCGTGAACCCGTGCCACACGACTGCCGCGTCGCGCTTGACCCAATCGTCGTGAGTTGTCACACGTGCACGGTATTGCCTGCGCGACGCCGAACCCACTTCAGCGCGAACGCAACTCCCAAAAGCACCAACGCCAACGCCGCGTGCGACTCGCCGCCGGTGGACGGCGTCGTCGGCGCCGCGCTATTCGATGCTGTCGCCGCCGCGGCGGCGGTGGTCGGTGTCGCCGCGGCCGCCGGTGCGGCTTCGGCCGCTTCGAGGAACACCCGATAGGCCTGCACGATCGCCGGCAGCACGCGCAGGTCGTTGTGGTACGTGCCCGGGAACGTGCGGTTGTCGGCGCCTTTGAGGAAGGGTGACGTCGCGTAGGTCGGCCCCACGTAACCGGGGTCGGCCGCGCCGGAACCGTCGGAGATCGTGAGCCACTTCGTGGCGCCGTACGTCTCGTCGGCGCCGTCGGGTCCATTGAGCGCGGCTAGCCACGGCGTGTTCGCCGCGATTTCGTCGCAGCTCACGACCTGGCCTTCGGATCCGGGCGGACATAGTGACGTGCCGTGGTTGCCGCCCGCGATCGCGACAAACGCCGCGACGTTGGCGCGCAACTCTGGGTGGTCCTTCAACATCTTCCGCACGACGGTGACGCCGAGCGAGTGCGCGACCACCGAGAACCGCGGCGAGCCGGTGTAGGTCTGCACGGCGCGCACGAAGTCGTAGAGGTCGGGCACATTGACGGAGTTGTTCGTGACGCGGACGTTTCCATCCCATCCCATCGCGGCGTGCTCGGCGATGGCCTCGGGTTGAAACCGCTGCGTCGCGGTGCCGCTATTGCCGCCCAGGCCGTTGTAGGACAGCGCCCACATTTCCTGGTCGGTCCACCCCGCCTTGCGGAAGTCGTCGCGCACGACGTACCAGTCCGCGGCGTCCACGGTGTTGCCGTGCACGAAGATCACCGGCGTGTGCTTGCGCGCCGCGCCGGGCGTCATGCCGCCAAAGCCACCGAGCGCGAAGCCCCACTCGTGGTCGACCAACGCCGGGAAGCCTTTGCCGAACGCGACGCGGGCGGCCTTCTGCGGCTGGGCGTGGGCCGGTTCGGCTGGTGCGGGTGCCGCGAATGCAACGAGGGCCACCAACAGCGCGGCGACGAGGCTCCCCAGCCGACGGGTCACGGCAGTTGGCTGCGTATGACGGCCGCGGTCTCCGCCGCGCCGTGCTGGCTCAGTGTGATCGTGAAGTGGTTGACGTTGTCGACCACGTGCGGCTGCAGTGCGGGCACTTCGGCGACGAGCGTGGCCACGAGTTCGTCGGGATACAACGGCGGCACCTGGTTGAGCAAGCCGCGCGGCGCCAGCAACCACGGCGTTGGCTTTGTGAGTTGACGGAAGAACTGGCCGCCGTGGCCCAAGGTGTCGGCGCCGTCGGCGCGGATCGCGTCCACGGTGACGCCGGAGCGGAGCTTGGGCGCGTCGCCGACCATGTCGGCCATTACGTACGCCTCGATCGCATCGTTCCAGTCCTGCAACGACGGGTGCTGCTTCCAGAACTCGAGCCACGCGTCGACGCTCTCGAACGTCATCGACAACCGCTGCATGGTTGGGCCGAGAATCTCGCCGAGCACGGCGTCGATGTCCGCACCCTCGGGCAGCGTGGCGAAGCTGACGCCGCCGTCCACCAACACGAGCCCGGCCATGCGGTCGGCGTGATTGGCGGCGAACGCGGCGGCGACGAACGCGCCCATGCTGTGGCCGACGATCACGGCGTGGTCGACGCCGACGTGATCGAGGATCGAGCGGATGTCGTGCGCGTGGTTCACCATGCCGTACGGCCCCGGTGCGCTCGCGCTGCCGGCCCGACCGCGTAGGTCGGGCGCGAGGATCGTGACGTCGTCGCCCAACTCGTCGGCCACCATCGCCCACGTGAGGTGATTCGCGGTAATGCCGTGAATCATCACCACCACCGGCGCCCCCTCGCGCCCCATGCGCGTACCGACGTTGAGGTGGCCGCCTGTCACGGGAACCGAGATCGTCTCGAAACTCATGGCTTCTTTCTTACCGCCTTCTTCGCCGGCACTTTCTTGGCGACAGCCTTCTTTTTCACCGAACTGGGCGCACTGGGTGCCGGTTTCCGGCTTGTGGTGCGCCCAGTTGCCGGGGATTTCTTGGCCGCGGCCTTCTTTGGGGCCGCCTTCTTCACCGCTGCCTTTTTGCGCGGGGCGGCTTTTTTGACGGACGGGCCGAGCATGCGGCCGATGCCGAGGCGGGTGGCCAGCATCGAACGGTCGAGGTCGGCGACCGACCCGTGCCAGGCGACGGTTCCGGTCTGCAGCAGCGTCACCGTGTCGACCAGTTGCAACGCGGCGGCCACGTTTTGCTCGACGAGGACCATCGTGACGCCGGTAGTGGCGACTTCCTTCAGCGTCGCGAACACGTCGCGCACGATCAGAGGCGCCAGCCCGGCACTCGGTTCGTCAACGAGCACGACCGTCGGCTCGTTGATCAGCGCACGGGCCACGGCCAGCGCCGCCTGCTCACCGCCCGACATCGTGCCCGCGGCCTGACGGCGTCGTTCGTGCAGCTTGGGGAAGCGTTCCCACGTGCCGGTCAACGAGGGTGCGTACCGGGACTTGTCGCGGCGCCGCAACGTGTACGCGCCGAGACGAAGGTTCTCCTCGACCGTGAGTTCCGGGAACACCTGGCGCCCCTGCGGGACGTGGCCCAACCCGAGCGCGACCCGCTGCTCGGGTGCGAGCCCGCCGATGTCGCGGCCGTTCAATCGCACCGCGCCCTTCCAGGCCGGAATCAGGCCCGCGATCACCTTCATGGTGACGGACTTCCCGGCACCGTTGAGCCCGAGCACGCCCGCGATCTCGCCTTCGGACACGGCGAGGTTGATGCCGAACAGGATCTGGCTGGCCCCGAACCCCGCGTCGATGCCTTCGAGTTCGAGGACGGGATCGCTCACAGCACCGCTCCACCGAGATAGGCCTCGAGCACGAGTTCGTTGTTGATCACTTCGTCCGGCGTGCCGTGCGCGATCACTTGCCCGGCCGCCATCACGTACAACTCGTCGCACGTCGCGAGCACGAGCGGGATGTTGTGCTCGATCAGCAGCACCGTGCGGCCAAGTTCGGCCCGGAGGTCGACGAGGCGTTCCGCCAGGTTCTCGGCCGCGGCCGGGGCCATGCCCGCCGCGGGTTCGTCGAGAAGCACCACCTCGGGCGCCGTCAACAACACCGCACCGAGTTCGACGATCCGCTGCTGGCCGATGGACAAGTTCGCCACCGGTGTGTCCGTGTAGCGCTCAAAGCCGAGAGCCGCGATCGCCTGCGCCGATCGATCGCGCAGTTCCGTCTCACCCCGTCCCGCGTTGCGGAAGTACGTGAGCGCGGATACCGGGTCGTAGCCCGCCACCGTGTGCTGCGCGAGCAGGAAGTTCTCGTTGACCGACAGGTCGCGCACGAGGCCGATGTTTTGGAACGTGCGACCGAGACCGGCGGCGGCGCGCTGCGCCGCGCTGCGCGACGACACGTCAACGCCCAGCAACTCGACGCGCCCGCTGTCGGGCTTGTGCCGGCCTGAGATCGCGTTGAACAGCGTCGTCTTGCCCGCGCCGTTCGGCCCGATCAGACCGACGATCCGGCCCTGGGTGACGTCGATCGATGCGTCGTCCACGGCCACCAAACCACCGAATCGCACGCGGATCTGCGTGGCCGACAGCACGATTCCGTCGGCGGTTGGTTGGGAACGGTCGGCGAGGGCGGTCGGGCGGGGGAGCACGGGCAGCTTCGGCATTGCCATCACGCCGGTGCCGGGCACGACGGGCGGGTCGGCCTTGGCCCGGCGCTCGTTCAGTTGGTGGCGGATCGCGCCGGCGAGCCCGGCCGGGTTGCGGGCCATCGTGACCACCAGCAGCAGGGCGCCGATCACGACGTCGTAGCCGAGAATGCGGTCGCCGAATATGTGCGGCATGAGGACGGGGTACAGCGCGTAGAACGCGGCGGCCGCCAGCACGCCGACGCGGCTGCCGAGCCCGCCGACCACCACGACCACTACGAGCAACAGTGAGCGGTCGTAGGGGAACGAGTCGGAGTTCACCGTCTGCACGAGGTGGCCTGACATCAAACCGGCGATGCCGGCCATCGCACCCGACAGCGCGAACGCGCCGAGCTTGTACGCGGTGACGTTCACGCCGAAGCTCGCCGCGACCGCCTCGTCACTCTTGATGGCGCGGAAGGCGCGGCCGAGCGTGGTGCGGGTGACGTTCGTGTCGAGCCACCACATGAACGCGAGCAGCGCGAGCAGCACGCCGAGGTAGTCGGCGTTGCGCGTGAAGATGAAGTCGTTCACCTGCGGGCGGGGCAGGTTGATGCCGGCCGATCCGCCTCCGATCGACTGCGTCTTCAACAACGACTCGGTCATCGTGAACGCGAACGCAATCGTGACCACCGCGAGGTACAGCCCGCGCAGCCGCAGCGCGGGGAGGCCCACGAGGAACGCGACCGCCGCGCCCGCCAACGCGGCAGCGGGAATGGCGACCAGGAACGGCAGGCCCAATTTCGTAGCCGGCGTCAGCAGGCCGGACGCGAACGCGCCGACGCCGAGCAGGCTCGCTTGGCCCAGGCTGATCTGGCCCGCGTAGCCCATCAACAAGTTGAGCGACAGGCCGGCCGCGGCGAGCGCCACGCCGGTGCCGAGGATCAGCGCGGCGTAATCGGTGACGATGCCGGCGCGCCCCAACGCGGGCGCGACCAGCGCGGCGATGACGCCGACGATGATCGACGCGGGTGCCCGGTCGGGCGTTGATCCAGTTCATCAGCCGTGCCGGCTTTCGCGGGTGCCGAACAAACCGTGCGGTCGGATGAGCAACGTCGCCAGCAGCAAGACGAACACCGCGAGCGTCTTGACGCCGGGCAGCGACGCGTCAGCGAAGATCCGCCCCGCCGAGGCCTCGACGAGCCCGACCACGAGGCCGCCGACGAACGCGCCCGGCAGCGACGTAAGCCCGCCCACGATCGCCGCGGCCAGCCCGAACAAGAACAGCCGGCCGAGCGCGCCGGGTGCGAACGCCCCTAGACCCGGCGCTACCAGCAGGCAGGCCAAGGTGCAGAGCCCGGCGCCGGCGCCCCACACGAAGGCAGACACCCGATTGACGGGCACGCCCACAAGCCTGGCGGCGGACGGGTCCTGCGCAGCGGCGAGCACGCCGAGGCCGAAGTCGGTGCGGCGCAGCAACGTGGCCAGCGCGACGCCAACGCCCAACGCGACGACGAGTGACAGCACCTGGGTAGGTGACACGACGACACCGGCGATGCGCCACCCGTTGCCCGAGAACGGCCCGGGCATCGACTTGGGGCTGGCGCCGACGCGCACAAGCTCGCTCGACAGCACGAACAACAACAGGCCGACGGTGGCGACGGCGACCGACACGCGCGGCGCGTCGCCCATCCGCCGCACGACGAAGCGTTCGAACAACACGCCGATCGCAGTGGTGAGCACGATCGCGGCGCCGGCGCCGACGATCCACGGCATCCCGTGGTCGTTGATCAACCAAACCGCCAGGAACAAGCCGAGCGTGCCGACTTCACCTTGCGCGAAATTCAGCACGCCGCTGCCGCGGTACACGAGCACCGTCGCCACCGCGAACAGCCCGTAGATGCCTCCGGCGATCGCGCCGAGAACGAGAACCTCGCCCATCTAAAGCAGATGCTCGACGCAGGTGTCGGTGTTGCGCCAGTTCACGGCGTTGCCCTGATCCGAGCGGTACGTCTCCATGATGTTCACCGAGAAACCGCCCATGCGCGCGAACCCCGGGCGGGTGAAGTCGACGTCGCAGGACGACGCGAACGGTCGCGTCGCTTTGAATCCCGTGAGCACGTCGACCAGACGATTGCGCGTGCAATCGGGACCGCACTGTTGCAACAACAGCGCGAGACCTTTCTGGCCGGTCCAGTTCAAGAACAACAAGTCGCCGCCGACGCCGTTGAGTTTCACGTTGGGCCGGTACTTCTCATATTGCGCCTCGAACTGCTTCATGTCGCTGGCGTACGTCCCGAACTGGCCGGTGTAGTCGTGGTAGCTGTACGCCGGATACATCGCGACGCCCGCGAGCTTCGGGTTCAACGCGTCCTGGCCGAGCGTCTGGCTCGTGAGGTTGAACGGGAAGAGCAGGAACTGCGGGTTAAAGGCCTGCGCCTTGGCCTGTTTCACGATTTGCGTCGACGCGAGCGCGTTCTCCCAGATCCACACGACGTCAGCTCCGGCGCGCTGCAGGTCCAGCACCTCTTGCGTGTAGCTGCCCTGATTGTTTTGCACGGCGCGCTCGGCCACGACGTCGATGTTGTATTTCTTCGCGATCGCCTTGAACGCGGTAACGCCGGGCTCCCAGTTGGGGCTGTTGCGCTTGATGATGCCGACCTTCTTGCCCTTGTACCGGGCCGCGACCAACTCGCCGAACATCTCGCCCATCTTCTCGGTCGACGGAAGACCCGTGAAGCTGTAGCGCTGGTTCGCGGTGCCCTGCACGGTGGCGGTGTGGTGCATGTAGAGCATGTGATTCGTCTCGGCCCAGTTGCGCACCGCCGGAATCTGGTCGAAGCCAATGCCACCCAGCAAAAAGAAGATGCCCTTGCCCTTGCAGGCGGTCGCCGCCTGCACCGCGGTGTCGGGGCTGTAGTTGTCGTTCTCATACGTGACGCTGACCTTGCGGCCGAAGATGCCGCCGGCGTCGTTGATCGCGCTCCAGTACACGTTGAGGTCGTCGGCGCTCGTGTTGAACGCGGCGCCGTAGGTGAGCGCGGCGTGCGCGCACAGGTTGATCGACGTCTTGGTGATGCCGACCGTGTCTTCTTTCGCGGTGAACAGCGTCGAGCGGGCGGGCGGGGACGCGGTGGTCGGTGCGGGGCCCCCGCCGGGCACCGTCACCTTGGGCACGGTGCCGGACGCGCCCGCGAACGGGTCGCCACCGGCCGCGGTGCTCGACGTGGTGGCGTCACCCGTGGCGCCGTCGGTCAGCGTCGTGGTGGTGCGGTCGCGATCGCCGGCGGCGACGGTCTTGGGCAAACGCGCGCCAGTGCAGGCACCGAGCAGCGCCAAACAAACCCCGAGGACGACATAAAGCGTCGTCCGTCTACCGACTGGCATTGATTCTCCCCACGCAGCGCATCCCGAAGCGGAACGGCGACTAAGTGTCCAGCCTAGAAGCTGGCGTGGCCGCGAAGGAAAAGACGTCGCGCCAGCCGGGTAGGTCCGCACCGAGCTGATCGAGCGCTTCGTCGGCTTCCTCCGCATATCCCGTCGCATCATCGGACCGCAACGCCTGCGCCACGCTCGCCCGCACCAGCAACGCCGTGCTTTGCGCCACCGCGTCGCTGGATTCATTGGCGCGCTTCACCAACTCGTCAGCAACCGTTAAGGCCCGCCGGTCGTCTTGTTGGGCAAATGCCAACGCTTGCCCGGTTCGGGCGAGTTGACGGTCCAGGTAGGTGCCGCCCTTCGCCGCGATGGACCGGTCGGCCGCGTCCAAGGCGAGCTTGGGCTGACGATCCGCGGCGTACGCGATCGCGAGCGCGCCGTTGGCGTAGGCGACCTGTCCTTCGTTGCTGGCCAAGGCCACCGACTCTTCGAGCATCGAGCGCGCCTCGGCATAGTTACCGGCGAGCAACTCGGCCACGCCAGTCAGCAGGCGAAGCTCGTGGTCGGCGACGGTGCCCATCATGCGAGCGAGAGCGGTTTCGGAGGCCAGCGCGGCGCGCGTCATCGTCGGCTCGCCGAGCTGCATTCCCACAGACGCGGCGATCACGCCAAAACCGCCGTTGCCGTCACCGCCCTGCGAGGTGTCGATGTCCTTGAGCAGTGCGATTGCTTCGTCGATGCGCCCGACGCTGGCGAGGCTGCGCGCTTTGGTGCCCTTGGCTTGTAGCAAGCGGTCGGGATCGCCGATCGTGGTGAACAACTCGATCGCTTCGGACGCCGGCGCGATGGCTTCGTCGGGCTTGCCGGTGAACAGCTTCACGCTCGACAGCAACAGCAAGATCATGCCGAGCGCCCACTTGTCGTTGCGGTCGCGTTCGTTGGCGAGGATGTACTCGGCGAGTTCGCCGGCTTCTTCGAAGCGGCCCTGGAACATCCGCACGAAGCCGAGTAGTCCGCGCACGAACCCGAGACCGCCGAAGTCGCCGATCTCCGCGAACGCCTTCTCCGCTTCGCGCGAGCCGTTCGTCGGCCTCGTCGAGCAGACCCTGGTTGAAGCTGAGCCACGCGCGGTTCTGCAACACCCACGCTTCACCCTGACGGTCGCTCGAGGTCGCGGAAGATCGCCAGCGCCTGTGTGAAGTAGTGGTCGGCTTTCTCGTTGTTGCCCCCGAACATGTGCGTCATGCCGATGAGGCGCAGCGCGAGCGCTTCATGCGCGACGTCGCCCTCTTCGCGCCAGAGTTCGATGGCGTGCTCGAGCGAAGTGACCGAACCCCCGGTATCGCCGGAGATACACAGGAGTTCGCCGCGAATGGTTTCGAGGTGGGCAAGCGCATTGCGGTCGTCGGGCTGTACCTCGACCGAGACCGCTTCGACGTCGGCGAGGCCGGCTTCGGCCATGCGCAGGTGGGCGTAGGAACTCGCGCGGGCCAGCAGTGTGCGCTGCCGATTGGCACGATCCGCCGGGTCGAGCAGTTCGAGGGCGCGATCAAGCAGCAACAACGAACCGGAATGCAGCCCGCGGCCTTTGGCGGCCATCGCGGCGCGTTCGATCGCGCGGAGGGCGCGTTGACAGATGTCGGCGGGTACGCCGTCGATATCTCCTAGGGACTGCTGCAGCGACGCGGCCACGCCGAGGTGGTGCGCGATCGGCTCGAGTTCGTCGTCTTCGCGGCCGAGGACCTTGCGCCGCTCGCTCAGCCACAGGCCCAGGCCGGCGTGGCGCCGGGCGCGTTCGGCCTTGGTGAGCGTGTCGTAGGCGACCTCGCGGACGAGTTCGGACCGGAACGACCACGTGCCGGCGTCTTCTTCGAGCAGTTCGCGGGCAACCAGCTCGTCGAGGGCCTCTTCGTCGAGGCTCGCCCCGCGGGCGCTTGCGAGCGCCGCGAGCGCGTCGACCCGCCCGTCCTTGCCCGACTACGGCGGCGTCGTCCAGGATCGACCGAGCTGCCGACTCGAGGCCGTCGATACGGGCCGCGACTAGGCCACGCAGGGTGGCCGGCAGCTCGTTGACCGTGCGGCCGTCGCCGGGCACATCGGTGAGCAACCCGGCCAGCTCTTCCAGAAACAGGGGGTTGCCGCCGGCGCGCTCCATCACGAGGCGCATCATCTCGACCGACGCGTCCTGGCCCGAGCAGGCCGGCGAGCAGTTGGGTGGCGGCGTCGTCGTCGAGCGGGTCGAGGTGAATCGCCACCGCGTTGTGTTTGCCCGCGGGTGGCATCCAGCGCTTCTCGAGGTCCGATGCGCGCGGTTGCCAGCAGGAACACGGGCAGGCCGACGGCTCGCTCGAGCAGATCGTAGATCAGTGTCAGCACCACTTCGTCGGCCCAATGCAGTTCGGCTAGCGCGATCATCAGCGGCTGCTGGCGCGCCAAACCCTGCACGAGTGCTTCGACGGCGCGGCGCACTTCGGCTGGCGCGCGTGCAGGGTCGACATCGGCGAGCGCGTTCGGGTCGCCGAGCACGTAGACGAGCCCGGCCACGAGACGATCGAGTTCAGGATCGTCCGCGTCGAGGCCCGTGACCTCCGCGAGTCGTGTCGTGAATGCGCGCGTGCACTTCGGAATCGCTCTGATCGCAGTCGGCACTGAGACCGCACGCTTGACGCACGGCTTCGGCGACGGGCCACCACACGTTCGCTTCGCCATAGGGCAACGCAGCGGCCTTCGAGCACGAGTGCGTTGTGTTCGGTGCGCGCCATTTCGCACGCTTCTTCAGCGAGTCGCGTCTTGCCGACACCGGGCTCACCGAACATCACCGCGACGCTCGGACGGCTGCGCGCGAGGCTCGTGGCCATCATCGAACGCAACAACGCGACTTCGTTGTCGCGACCGACAAGAGGACTGCGACGTTGCGACGGACGACGTCCGGGCACCGACAGAGACGAAATTCGCGCGCCAACGCGAAACAATTTCTTCGCGTCCTTTTGCTTGCAGCGCGTCGAGTTCTTCGTACGCGATCACGTTGCTCGTGGCGTAGTACGTCGCGGGACCGACGACGACGGCGCCAGGTTCGGCAGATGTTTGCAAGCGACTCGCGACGTTCACTGCGTCGCCCATCGCGGTGAAGTCGCCGCCCGCGCTCATGCCACCAACGAGCACCTCACCGGTGTTCACACCGACGCGTAACTGCACGCCCATCTGCGCGCCTTGCGCCAGTTCGGCGACCGTGCGTTGCATCGCGAGTGCGCTGCGCACGGCGCGTTCCGCGTCGTCTTCGTGCGCGATCGGTGCGCCGAACAACGCCATCAACGCGTCGCCGATCGTCTTGTCGACACGGCCGCCGTGGCTCGTGACGTCCGTAGCCAAGCGGGCGAACCACGAGTTCACGAGGTTCTTTACCTGCTCAGGGTCCCGGGCCTCCGACAAGCCCGTGAAACCCACGATATCGGCGAAAAGCACTGTAACTACACGCCTTTCGTCGCCTCGGGCCGCCAAGGCGTGCCCGCAGGACGGGCAGAAGCGAGCGTTATCCGGAGCGGCTGATGCGCAGGATGGACACGTCACTACAGCCAAAGGTAGTGGAGCGGTGCTACGCCGAGTCCAAGCGAAAACTTGGTGCGCCGTCGACCACTTTGAGTCGGCCGGGCAGGCCGAGCCAGTGAACCGGTTCGTCACTCATCGACGCGCGCAAGCGAACGACGTTGCCCTTCGCGTCACCACTCGCGATCGCAATGTCAATGGCGACAACACCATCGTCATCACGCGCGACATCAGTGACAACGCAGTCGTACTCACCGTCCTCGAGTGGCATCACGCCACGAGTGTCGCGCGCGTATCAACGCGTGCGACGACACGCGTTCGCTCGTGCACGCGCGAACAGAACGCGCGCGGTGCGACGCGCGTTGTGTCGCGCGTGCGTGCGCGTTTGCACGCGCGTTTTTGTGCGAGCGCATGCGCGCGCGCCGAGGATCCTTGATTTGTGCGCGCAAAACCGTGAACATTGATGGTGATTCGGCACACCGGCCGAGTACTCGCATCCCCGACTGAAAGGTTGCACTCATGGCTGTTGCCAAGAAGGCACCCGCGAAGAAGAAGGCCGCTGCCAAGAAAGCACCTGCCAAGAAAAAGGCAGCTGCAAAGAAGGCGCCGGCAAAGAAGAAGGCTGCAGCTAAGAAAGCACCTGCCAAGAAGAAGGCAGCTGCTCGCAAGGCTCCAGCAAAGAAGAAGGCCGCCGCTCGCAAGGCGCCGGCAAAGAAGAAGGCTGCAGCTAAGAAAGCGCCTGCCAAGAAGAAGGCGGCAGCGAAGAAGGCTCCAGCTAAGAAGAAGGCAGCTGCTCGCAAGGCTCCAGCTAAGAAGAAGGCTGCGGCACGCAAGGCTCCTGCCAAGAAGAAGGCGACTGCCAAGAAAGCTGGCGCACGCCGCCGGTAGCTCGGGTCTTAAGTCGTTCGAAGAAGCGGCGGCTACGGCCGCCGCTTCTTCGCGTCTACAGGCCGGCGAGATCGTCGGGTTCGTCGACGTCCCAACCGAGCGCGTCATCGACGACGACGCGCAGCGCGAGGCCGCATCGCTTCGCTTCATCGACGTGACGCGCGAACGATCCGTCGCCGTACAGAAACTCGAAGTCGGTTCCGACCGGTAGCGACATCACGTTGGTGCCGCCGCCGTGGCGGTCGGGCACGATCGTCACGCCGTCGAAGTCGCCGACCCACGCGAACGGCGTCGGTCGCGCGATGTCGGCGTGCACGATGATCACGCGCACCGCGCCTGCCGCCGCGGCGGCGGCCATTCCGTCTCGCGCCGCGCTGTTCAGGCTGCCCGGATCCGCGATGGCGGTCGCACCTCTCTCATCGGCGAAGGCGCAGACCTCGGCGTCGCTGGACACCACGTATATGGGCAACGGGGCCGCCGCCTCGAGCACCCTCCCGGCCATTAGGCGGGACAGCGCCGCCCGTTCGTCCTCGCTGATCGCGCCGGCCAGGCGGCCCTTGCCCAGGCGAAAGCTGCGTATGGGCACGACAACGGCCACGTCCGAGGCCCCGTCCACCAGGGGGAGTGTAGGAATGCCGCGGACCTACCTGCGTCAGTAGTGTCGGCGGCGATGGCATCACGGGTAGCAGTAATAGGCGCCGGGTCCTGGGGGACCGCGGTTGCAGCGATCGCAGCGACGAATGCACCGACGGTCCTGTGGGCTCGTCGCGAGGCGCTCGCCGAACAGATCGCCAAAGAGCACGAGAATGGCGACTACCTCGCCGGTATGCAGCTGCCCGAGAAGCTCGAGTCGACCAGCGACGTGCGCGCCGCGGTCGACGGTGCGGACGTCGTGGTGATGGGTGTGCCCTCACACGGGTTCCGGGACGTGCTCAGCGAGCTCCTCCCCGCGCTCGGGCCGAACGTGCCGATTGTCAGCCTGTCCAAGGGCGTCGAGCAGGAAACGCTGCTGCGGATGACCGAAGTGATCACCGACGTCACGAAGAACCACCCGGCCGGCGTGTTGACGGGGCCCAACCTCGCCAAGGAAGTGCTGCAGGGTTCGCCCGCGGCCGCCGTCGTCGCCTTCGATGACGAGTCCGTCGCCGAGGAACTGCAGACACTGTTCTCGACCGCCACGTTCCGCGTGTACCGCAACGACGATGTGATCGGCTGCGAAGTTGCCGGGGCGTTGAAGAACGTGATGGCGATCGCGGCGGGCATGGCCGACGGCATGGGTTTCGGTGACAACACCAAGGCGGCGTTGATGACGCGCGGCCTGGCCGAACTCACACGCCTTGGCATTGCGTTGGGCGGCGAGCCGATCACGTTCATGGGCCTCGCGGGCATGGGCGACCTCGTGGCGACCTGCAGCTCGCGCCAGAGCCGCAACCGTCACGTCGGCGAAGAACTCGGCAAGGGTCGCAAGCTCGACGACATCATCGCCGAGATGCGCATGGTGGCCGAAGGCGTGAAGACGGCGCGCAGCGTGGTTGCGCTCGCGTCGCGCGTCAACGTCGAGATGCCGATCGCGGAGCAGGTTGTCGCGGTGCTGGACGACAGGGTGTCGGCCGCAGAAGTGATCGGCAATTTGATGTCCCGCTCGGCCAAGGCCGAGTCGCACGGCCTGTCTTGACCCGCCTGCCACTCGCGATCGCCGGCGCGCCCGCGATCGGCCACGTCGATGAACACGGCTACGTGTGGTTGCCCGACGGGGCGCGCCTCGAGTGGTGGGTGCTGGGCGACGACGGATGGCACGCACCCCGCGCCTCGCCCACGCGGCGTCAACGCGTCATCGACAACTCGCCCGTGCTGGAGACATCCATTCGCGTGCCCGGCGGCGACGTCGCGTGGCGCGTCGCGGCGGTGGCGACGGGCAATGGCGCCGTGATCGTGGCCGAGTGCGAGAACCGCGGCTCGATCCCCGTAGGGGTAGGCGTGGCCCGGGTCGAGGGCGACGCGGTGGTCGCGCTCGAAGTGCACCCGGTGACCCACACCAACACGTGGCGCGGCCCGATTGGGGCCGACACGGCGGACCCGCTGCCCGACCTGGCCACGGTGGGCCGGGGCTGGCTGGCTTTGGCGAGTCAAGGCGCGCACGTGAGCACGAACGATCCGATGATCGACGACGCGTTGATCGCGGCGCGCGTCAGCCTGCTCCTGCACGTCGGTGGGCTAGTGGCCGCGGGCAAGCGGGCTGACCGCGAAGTCGCGGGCGCCGTGGCCAGCGCGCTCACGCTGCTCGATCTCGAAGACGAAGCCGGCACGCTGCGTCGCGCCGCGAAACTCAAGCCCGTCCGCAAAGGGTTGCCTCTTGTCGGCGTGCCACGGGCCGCGCTGACGACCGATGCGATCGCGCTGCTCGGCGATGTCCGCATTGCGGCCGAAACGGTGAGCGCGATCCGACAAATGCTTGTGGACGACTCGACGGCGATCGTGGACTGTCTGCCCGGCTTCGACGCAACCTGGCGCGGCCGGTCCGTCGACATTGCCGCGTTGCCGACGAACCACGGCACCCTCGCTTTCGCAGTGCGCTGGCACGGCGAGCGCCCGGCGCTGCTGTGGGAGATCGAACCGAAGGGTGCGACGCTCCGCGCGCGTGCCCTTGACCCGGCCTGGTCGACCGACGACGCCGCCGGAGAAGCGTTGCTGGCTACGCCGACAGCGTGATGCGAATCGGGTCGCCCTGGTACTGCGTGTCCTTCGTAATGTCGCAGTAGCCGTCCTGATACGACTCGTCGCACACGAGAAACACCCCGTGCACTTCGTACAAGCCGGTGTCGAGCTTGCGGCACGTCTCACGCTGCGCGAAGTCCACAGGCCCGGGATATACCGACGTGAACGACGCGCCTTCGCCTGCGTTGAGTGTTAACGCCTTCTTGTTGCGGTCGCTCGGAGCGGTGACGCAGTCGTCGTCCTCCCAACGGTGCTTCTGCTCGCTCGCCGGCGCCCGCACGGTGAAGCGCAGCAACTGGTTGGCGTCGTAGTGCACCGCGTCCTTCGACACGTTCGTGACGGTCATCGTGAACGTGATGTCGTCCTTGTGCGCCGCGCAGGTGCGGGACGTCTTCATCGCGATCTTCACGCGGTTCTCGTACGTGATCTCCGACGACGGGGCCTTCGTGGGGCACAGGTCGTCGGCCGTGGTGGCCCCAGGAGCCTTGGCCTTGGTGGTGGTGCTGGTGGTCGTGGGGGCGTGCGTAGGCGAGGTCGGCACGTTCAGGCCGCCGCCGATCTCAGGGATAGTCGTCGCGTCCGACGCGTCCTTTGAGCTGAATTTGCCGCACGCGGTCAACAAAAACAGCGCGCAAAGAAGAATGGGCCCCAGGCGTTTCAAGCGGGCAAGTGTGGCATACGGACGGTGAGAATTTCCCACGGTCCGAGGGTGGTCTCGTTCTCGAACGGGCGCATCGGACGCCCGCGGAGGTCCACGACCCAGCCCACGCCGTCGGTGATCGTGGCGGTCGCGGGTTCGTCGGACGGGTTCCACACCCGTACCTCGATGCCGCCCGGCACCCGGACCACGGCCGACACTTCGACGCCTTCCACCGATAGCGCTTGGCCGTCGTCGGCGCCGTGCCCATCGCCTTGCGCGATCGCGACTTCAAGCGGCAGCAAGAAGTCGTCGGCGATGGCGAACGGGTCGACGTCGCCCACCGCGATCGCGTACCGCGCCTCGACCGGGCCGAGCATCTGCGAACCGCGCAGGAAGTTCGGAGGCCCGGCTGGCTGCGGGCGATACGTCATCTCGATGCGCGACAGCATGGCGGTGGCCCGCAGCACGGTGAGCGCCAGCGTTTTGCCCGCGTCGATCAACTCGTACTCGGTGGTGCCGTCGACCACGACGGTGAACCCGCCCGCCTGGACGAAACGCTTGGCCGGATGCGTCGGCAACTCGCGTTCATGCGGGCCGCCCTCGCTGCGCAGACCGCGCTCGGGCACCGCAAACGCGCAGTCCGCCTTCGACGACGTCGCCGCCGTCGGTAGTGGCATGAGCGCCCGCAGGCGGTGATCGCGCGACGGATTGTCGAACGTGGTGTGCACGCGCACCATGCGTTCACCCGCGTGCAGGTCGTACTGCGAGCGCACCTCGACGCGTTGCGAACCCACGCGCGCCCGCTTGGTGTCATCGATCCGGTCGGGCCACTCGAACGCGCGGATCACTTCAATGCGTCCACGCAGCGGCCCGTCCTCGAGCACGGTCGCAGTCACCGATACGGGTGTGTCGATCACGATGTCCTGATCGGGCGGCGAATAGTTGTACGTGTCGCCCTGGTCGCCGCTGTCGACGAGCCGGTCGAAGCCTTCGACGCCGTTGAGCGTGAGCGCGCCGGTCTCGGGGTGCACGGCCACGGTCAACAAACCGTTCGTGAGCGCGTCGCCCTCGCGCCGCACCGGTATGAGATTCGCGGCGGCGGGCTCGCCCGTCCACCGCTGCCAGCCGAAGCCGGGCACGTCGTCGACGCGGCACACGAGCTGGCGCGACGGGCGCTGTGTGATGCGCATCGTGATCGGGCGTTCGGGGTTCGCGTTCACGCGTTGCGCGATGTCGGCCTTGATCGCGTCGAGCTCGAGCCACTCTTGGAGATAGGGCCGCGCCTTCAGGGTGATCGAGAGGCGCTCGTCGCTCTCGTCGATGTCGATGGCGTTGATGTAGGTCTGGTCGTCGATGCGTTGGCTGCGCAGCGTTTCGAGCGCCTTGCCCAACTTGTCAGCACTGAAGGTGACTTCACCGCGTACCGACGGCCGTTCGCTGAGCACCTGCGCGCCCGGCGCGGGGCCTTCGCCCGGCACTTCGAGTTCGACGAGGCCGCCCCGCGTGCGCGCCGACGGGTTCACGATTACGGCGCCGGGGGACGGGCACTGCGCGGCGAGCGCACGCTTGGCTTGGAACGCCAGGCCTTCGCCGATCTGGCGCGCCTCTTGGAAGCGCACCATCACCGCGTCGACGACCTCGTCGTGCGAGCACGCGCAGATCGAGTCGTGGGCGGCGTTGCGCAGCATTTCCTTCCACGCCAGGTGCAACAGACGCTCGGGCCACTTTTCGGCGGGTAGGAACAAGGCGGAGAAGGGTTCGGCGCGGCGTTCCAGCGCGCGCTCAGCCCGGGCCGCGGCGATCCGTACGTCGGTGCGGTTCGACGTGACACCCATCAGCAGGTTCGCCCGTCCACCGGAGCGCAGCTCGCCCGTCCACTTCGGCAGGTCCTTCGTCGGCCCGGTCTTGAGGTGCTTGGCCAGCGTGGTGATGACCAGTTCGAAATCGGACTGCGCGTCGTTGACCTCGGCGACCACTTGGCCGAGCCAAGGCGACGGTGACAGATGGTCGCTGCCGTTCATCCAGAGCATCGGAGCCGGCGAGGTCGGGTTGCGCCCGTCCATCGCCGCATGCGTGAGCTGTTCGTACGCGATGAGCCGGTCGATCAGCTCCTTCGGGTCCTTCGTGATGCGCGCACCGTTGCCGTAGCCCCGCCAGAGGTACTCGGCCCGCACCGTTGAGCCGTCCGGTGACGACCAGAGGAACGCGGTGCGGTCGACCGCGTTCGGCACGCCCCGCCACACCACCGCGTGCTGGAAGCCGAACAACCGGAAGATCTGGGGCATCTGCGAAATGTGGCCGAACATGTCGGGCAGGTAGCCGACGTCCATCGCGCCGCCGAACTCGGTGGCGCGGGCGAGGCCGGCTTGCAGGTTGCGAATGACGGTCTCTCCCGACACAAGGAACTCGTCGGGCAGCGTGTACCACGGGCCCATCGCGAGGCGACCCTCCCGCGCGAGGCGTTGCAGTACGGGCGCCGCTTCGGGCCGCACTTCTAAGTAATCGTCGACCACCGCCATCTGCCCGTCCAACAGGAAGTGGCTATAGGACGGATCCGCGTCGAGCATCGGCAGGAAGGCGTCGAGCATGTCGACCAGCCGCAGGCGGAACTTTTGATACGGCGAGTACCACTCGCGATCCCAGTGGGTGTGCGGGACGACGTTGACCCGGCGTGCGACCATCCGCACAGTTTGGCGTTTCCGCGCGGCTAGTGGCGGAAGTGGGGCCAGTGGAAGATGCGCCGCCGCTCGTGACGGACGTCTTCGGCGCTGAACCGTTCCGGCAACAACATGCCGTCGTGCTCGCGACGTACTTCGTATCCCTCGGCGTTCGCGGTCTCGACGAGGAAGCCGCGTACCCACCGGCCGTCGAAGCGCTGGCGCACCTCGACGTGCGTGCCGTGTTCGAGTACCGGTGCCTCGTCCTCACCCGTCACAATGCCGTCAGTCTACGGCGGGCATCATCCAATCGCGACGACGCCGAACGACCACGACGGCGGCAATCGCGAGGGAGCCGGGGACGACGCCCATCGCGAGCAGCGGTGCGAGGGCCGACGAGTGTGTGGCGCGCACCGAGCGGGCGGCGGACCGGTAGGACACCTGCGACGGGAAGTCGTCGGCGATGTCCCAACTGATTCCCTTCAGCTCCGAGTCCTCGGACCCCCACATGCCTAACGCCGGTTTGACGAACGAGGAGGACGACGAGTTGTCACCCCTTGCCCGCGGCGGCGCCGGCGGCAACGGTGCCTGGACCGCGACGACCGAGGTGTCATCGCGGGCTTCGAAGGGTGGCGGGTACAAGCCGTCGGTCATGAAGGCAGATATTTCGTAACTGGTCGCGACGCCGAGGTAGCTCTCCACGACCACGTCGTATTCCGCCTTGGCCGGCACGAAGTTGACCCGCTCGGGCGATGAGAGGTTGTCACCGCCGTTGCGATCGACCGCGAGGTACTGGTCAGGCGAGTAGTACACCTTCATGTCGAGGTTCGGCACCGCGGTGGGCGTCACCGCGAGCTGGTCGGTGAGCACGACCGGTGGCGGTACGACGTCGCGGTATGCCACGGAGATGACCACGAAGTTCGACGCACCAGGTGCGCGCGACAGGTTGAGTTTCACGCGGTACACGTCGCAGTTCGTGGCCGCGATCGGATTCGTGCGGCACTGCGCCGGCGTCCACGACTGCTGGTAGCCGCCGACCAGCACGCTGTGCACGGTCTTGGTGAAGGGCGCCTCGTCGGGCGTGAGGACGATGTCCGGTTTGATCGATCGGAGCGGCTTCGACGCGGCCGCGCCGGCGTTGGGCGCCAGTGCGAGTGCGGCCGCGAGGATCAGCGTGCTGCCTACTGCCGCCGCCGCGACGCGCACACCCCGCATGTGGTCGCACCGTACGGATCAGGCGCCTAGGAGTCCGTGAAACCCGTCACAGCCGCACGAGGCGCACCGTGGCCTCGGCGATGCTCCCGTCACGAGGCGAATCCGTCCACAGCACGAGGATGCCGGTGTCGGTTGGCGGTGACTGGTAAGTGAGCTTTGTTTCGAACGGGGCCAGTTCCGTGCCGGCGCCGGTGAACGTCGAATCCGCCATGCCGACGAAGCCGAGGGTTCCGCACCCGAACGCGCAGCTGAGCGACATGTTCCGGCGAATGAGCGTCACGTGCACCACGCCCTCAAAGGCAACGCTGCGTCCGGTGAGGGTCATCGGTGACGTGACCTTGTCGAGCGTCTTCGGCGTCGTGAGCTCGAGATTCGGACTCCGCACGTCGAAGACGCGCCAGCCCCGCACCCCGTCCTCCCGCACGCTCAGCGTCGTCGCGACTCCGCCGGCGAAGGCATGGATGTCGATCTCGCCCGAGCGCGAGTCGCCGGCCCGATAGGTGCCGACGGTCGGCGATGTCATGCCGAGCCAGTCGCGGGCGAAGGTCTCGGCGAGCTTCTCGGGAGAGTCGTAGGAAACGCTCATGTCCGCGGCCGGCCAGATCGCGAAGTCGGTGTCGGGCGACGCCTGGATCGCGGTCGTCGTCGTTGTCGACGGGCCGGGATTCACGACGAGCGGGGTGGAGTCGTCTTGAAGCGCCGCGTTCACCGCGAGACCACCGCCGAGTGTCGCGATCGCAACTCCGATCGCGGCGAACCACTTCACGCGCGAAGCCGGTCGCGCAGTGCGGGCTTCGATGCGCGCCCATCCGTCCCCCCAGGGTTCGATCGTCGCGGCTTCGACCCGCAGCGCGTCGCGGAGGCGGTCTTCGGTACTCATCGTGAGGACTCCAGTGTGCGTTCGAGCGCGGCGATGCCCCGACGCGTGTGCGTCTTGACCGACCCGGCCGAGATGCCGAGCGCGGCGGCGATCTCGGCCTCGGGCAACTCGGAGTAGTAGCGAAGCACGAGACATTCGCGCTGGCGGTCGGGCAACGCGCGCAGCGCGGCCAGCACCTCGCGCCGTCCTTCGAACCGCAGCGCACCGACTTCGGCGGACTCCGCCGTCGTATGCGCGGCGACGTCGTGGCGGCGGCGAACAGACCGGCGGCGCAGCCGTGACCGGGCGCCGTTCATGACCATGCTGCGCAGATAAGCCACCCGCTTGTCCGGGTCAGTCACCCGGTCCCACTTCTGATGCAGTTGCACGAACGCGTCCTGTACGACGTCCTCGGCGCTGGCCGTGTTGTCGAGCAGAAGTGCGGCGACGCGCACGAGCGGGCGGTAGTGCTCGCGGTACAGGTCGACCAGTTGGTCGGCGGCTGTCGGCTCCACGAGCGAGATCATCAACCACGTAGACGCCTAGCGCCGGGATTCGGTTGACACAGCGAAGGCATTTCCTCGCGAGGCTTTCCTTAGAGTGGGCCTGTGGCGGAGCATTCGAGCGGTTCGCGGAACGTCGGTCTCGATCTCCTACGCCTCGCGGCCGTGGTGCTCGTACTCGGTCGGCATCTGCCCGTTCTCGACTTGCCGTGGCCGGTCGAAGCCGTGACGAGTACGTGGAAGCGCGGCGGCTGGATCGGCGTCGATCTGTTCTTCGTGCTCAGCGGGTTCCTAGTTTCGGGTCTCTTGTTCGGGGAGTACCGCAAGGACGGGAACGTCCGGGTGAGAAGGTTTCTCACTCGGCGTTGGTTGCGGATCCTTCCGCCCTTCTGGCTTTTGATTTTTGTTACGGCGATCTATCGGGTCGCGCACCACGACCTGCCGCTCGACGCGCTCGCGTCAGAACTCCTGTTCTTGCAGAATTACAAGCCGCGGCTGTGGAACCACACGTGGTCACTCGCCGTCGAGGAACACTTCTATCTATTGACTCCGTTCGCGGTCGCAATGAGCCTTCGCTTCAAAAGGCGGCGGGAGTCCGAGCCGTTCTCGTGGGTTGCGCCGGCGGTGGCCGTGGTGTGCGTGCTGTGTCTGCTCTTGCGCATCGTGCACCTCGTCGTCGTAGACCCAGCATCACGCGAAGGGATGCTCTTCCCGACACACTTTCGTCTCGACTCCCTTGCCGTCGGCGTGCTGATGGCCCGCGAATACCACTTTGAGCGCGAACGCTTCGAGGCGTTTTTCAGACGGTACCGGGGGGTTCTCGTCGTCATCGGCGCGGCCTTAGTGTCGCCTGCCTTCATGATCGAAGTGAGCCACAACGGCTTCATCGTGACCGGGGGCCTCACGATGATCTACATCGGCTGTGCGTGCCTCGTCGGCGCGGCAGTCGTGACCGACTTCGGCTCCGGGCGCCTTGCCGTCGTCGCCGCTTCGATCGGAGCCTCCTCGTACTCGATCTACTTGTGGCATGAACCAGTGCTGCACTGGGGCACCCGAGCTCTCGAGAGAGTGTTGGGAGATCCCTCCGATCCGATTCGTCTCGCGTTCTACGTGGTTGGCAGCCTCGCGTTCGGAGTTATGGCCGCTCGCTTGATTGAGATTCCCACGCTGCGGGTTCGAGATCGACTCTTTCCGCCCACCTCGGGCGGCACTCCTGCGGTGGCGGCCTCCCCTGAGGCTGAGCGCTCGGGCTAGCGGACCGCGAGCACTCCGTACTGAGCGCCGATCGGCAACGCCGAAAGCGCGTGTTCAAATCGTCGCAGCGGTGCGAGTGTTCGGGGAAAGACGAAGAGGTACCTGGGGCCGCGCACGTTCGTGAAGCCGGACTCACGCGCAAGCCGGGCGACCTCGCCCGCGCGAAGCATCACGGCGTCGGCATCAAAAGGGATGCGCCGCATCACGATTCGGGCGGGGATGCTCCACGGGTTGTTTTCGAAAACAGCCAGCATTCCGCCTGGGCGCAACACGTCGAACAACCGCCTCATGACCGCTGAACGCTCCGTCACTGGAATGTGATGGAACGCGCCGTTTACGTAGCAGAGGTCAAACCGCTGGCCGTCGTCAAGAAGATCCAGCGTTCCAAACCGGATTCGATCAGTGCCGAGATGCGCCTGTGCTTGCTCAACCGCCGGCGCAGCAATGTCGACTCCGACGATTGACGCCGTGGGGAATGCTGACGCGAGGTGGGAGGTCGCGTCGCCAACTCCGCAACCGAAGTCCAAAATGTGTTCTGGCGCCGCCGCGCCCAACTCCCGGACCAAGTGCTCGAGGCGGCCGCGAATGAAGAAGTCCTTGCTCTCGCCCGACAACTTGATACCGCGATCCAACATCGCGTCGTAACCCTCGGCATCGTTGAAGAGTTCACTCACGCGCGCCTCGCTCGTAGTTGGCGCGCTCGGCGGCGAGGCGAAGGAAACTCGCGGCGATCCGTGTCACGGCGAGCACGGCGGCTGTCTCGTAAAGAAATGACATCGCAATGAAGCGCGACCAGTGCGTAAAGGTTGCCCCGGTGCGCACGAGCTGCGTGAAGCTGGGCAAAACCAATAGCCCGCCACCGATGAGAAGGACGGCCTGTGTCCACCAGAACACAGGACCGGAGAGCGCGCGGCCCGCTGTGCCACGCAACGAACTTCGCGTGCGACCATCGAACAGCAATGCGTCCACGGTCGTCCCTGCGAGAAACCCGGCGCAAAGCAACAACACGCCTACGACGCCAAGAAGATTCCCCACGACGAAGCGATAGATCATCCACTCAAACAGAGCGTGATGCTGGGTGTAGTACCACGCGGGATATGCGAGGAGCGCAGCTGCGATCAACAGCGCGCCGGCTCCGGCGGCGCCCAGGATGCGCGACGGGCGATACAAGGCGGCGGTTCGCAGGATTGTGTCCAAAAACCGGCCGCCATCGCGGAGGACGCTGAGTTTTGAGCGTCCCTCGCGCTCTCTGTAGGGCATGTCGAGTTCGACGATCTTGCACTCGCCGCCAAGCAATGCCCGTGCGCTCATAGCCGGTGTGAAATGCAGGCCATCGGGAAGCGGCATCAGATGCTGTAGCGCAGACGCCCGGACCACTCGCATACCGCTGGCCGTGTCCCGCACCGATATCGATGACAGACCGGAGAGCAGAAGGGCAAAGAGACGGTTTCCAAAGCGGCGGATCCGAGGCATCTCGCTGTCGGGGTTGAGGCGACAGCCAAGGGCAATGTCGGCCGACTCCGAATCGAGGGTGGCGGCCAAAGGTCCAAAAAATGCAGGGTCGCACGTTCCGTCGGCGTCCAGAAACGCCAGGACATCCGCATCGGGCATTGACGCCCAGCCCGCCTTGATGGCGGCGCCATACCCGCGATTCTTTTCGAACACGATCAACCGAACGTGTTCGCTGAAGGTGTTTGCGATCTCGACGGTACGGTCGGTCGATCCATCGCTCACAACTGTGATCTCGACGGTACGAATCGGCGACGAGGCGATTATCCCCGCGACGGCGTTGAGGGTCCGTTGGATCGTGGATCCGATGCTCTGTTCTTCGTCGAGCGCAGGAATCACGATGCCGAGTCGCATTTACGGACGCCGATCCGACAGCAAGGGCTCCGCAGCGCCCTCAACCCGACGCAGCTCATCGCGAAACTGCCAGCCTGTGGCCGCCGCGAGTCCGATGATGGCGATCGACCCAGCTGCGGCGAGCGGTAGTCCCTTACGCTTCAGGACGCGGGTCGCACCAACTTGCCAAACGGTTGCGCTTCGGTAGTACTCGCCGCTCTGCGGCGAGAACTCGTAAAGGTGACCGGCCGTGTGGCGCAACGTCGGCGCCATCAGGCGCACCTGCGCCCACGGTGTGGGACTGTCGGCATCAGGGCGCGACAGCTGCTGTGCGCGCGTCGAAACTATGAGCGTCGGAAGCGACACGAGCGCGCCAACGGCGAAGAGAACCACCGTCGCCTTGTAACGCGTTGTTGTCGTGATCCACGGGGCCAAGGCCGCGCACGCAGGAATGAGCGCTAGGAGAAGGTAACGCGGGCCCCACGACCAACCGCCCCCCCAGAACGCGACGGAAACCGTGACCAAGACGACGACAACGCAGTTCAAAGTCAGCGCAGTAGCAGCGAGACGGCGATGCGCACGCAGCGCCCACACGGCTGCGGGCAGCACGAGAACGATTGGGGCGAACAGCACGATGCTCTTCGTCGGCCCGACGAGAAAGTTCCAGATCGCGGTGCCGCTCGGCACGTTGAACCCGTAGTCCTGGTAACCGAAGGAAAAGATGCTTCCAAAACGCGCCGCGTTATACGCCGCTACCAGGACGCCTCCACCGATCATTGGCGGGACTGCGGCGCGCAGAGCTAGGTAACGGTCCTCGTCAGCCCAAACCGCGACCATGAACAGGGGCACGAGCAACACCAGTTGGGGACGTGTAAGCACGGCCAGCATCAGCGCCAACGCGGCTGACCTCCAACGGCGCGCGAGTAGAGCTTCGCAACAGAGCACGAGTCCCAGGACGGCCAGCGGTTCGCTAAAGAACTCCTTGGTATAGGCGAGCGCAAAGGTGCCGACAACCGATGCCACCGCGACAAACGCGCTCGCTCGGGGACTCCCACCCAGGCGCCGACCGAGGCGATACATGGCCCAGACGAGCGCGGCACAGATGAGCGGGATCATCGAAGAGACGAGGGCGTGCTCGATTTCGGAGCGATGCCCGAATAACGAACCCGCGGCCGCACCGGCGACATACGCCGGGATGGCAACCAGGGGGAGCCCGAGACCCAGTCGAGTAAAGGTCTTGCCGTCGCGGCCTCTGATCCCCAGCTCGGTCGGAATCGAGAGGTCGTGGTCGGCCACGACCGCTCGTGTGGTTTCGTACATCGCCTCGCCGTCCGACCCAGAGATCGCGCCCTCGCTGAACAGCAGAAAACCCAAGGCGCAGGCCAGTGCAAGCAGGGCTGCGAGCCGTCTCTCAGTCCTTGGCACTCTCGGCAGGCTATCGATGTCTGCGGGTAGGCGTAGGTGTGGGCGTTCCGGCGTGTCCGGATCTCCCGAGGCCGCGCCAATGGCCCACTGGGGCACAAGGTAGGTTCGTTTGGTGGTTCGAAAGGCACCCCCCTCGCTCCGGACGGAGCGTCCCCTGTGGGACGAGGGGCTCCTTGTATGCGGTATGGACGAGGTCGGCCGTGGCGCCTGGGCCGGCCCGCTCAGCGTTGGTGCCGCCGTCCTGCCGCAGGCAAGGCGCGTGTACAACGTGCGCGATTCCAAAATGCTTTCTGAAAAGGAGCGCGAGCGACTCTTCGACCGCATCGCGGACTGGTGCGTCACGTGGTCGGTCGGGCATGCCTCCCACGAGGAGTGCGACGCGCTCGGCATGTCGGCGGCCCAAAAGCTGGCGGCGAAGCGGTGCCTCGACGGGCTCAACGTGCCGGTCGACAAAGTGCTGCTCGACGGCAACTGGGACTTCGTGGGCGACGGCCGCACGATCAAGCTGATCAAGGGTGACGCGCGGTGCCTGTCGATTGCCGCCGCGTCGATCCTCGCCAAGGTCACGCGCGATCGAATGATGCGGGCCGAGGCGCCGCACTACCCGGGCTACGACTTCGAGCGCAACAAGGGCTACCCCTGTCCCTGGCATAAAACCGCGTTGCGGGGGATGGGCCCGACCGCGATCCACCGGCGCACGTGGGTGTTCATGGACCACCTGGCGTGGGGGGTCAAAGAGCCGGAAGAGATTGTCCCGGCGCCGGATCCGAGTCTGTTCTAGGAACGCGTCGTCACGCGCATCTCGGCGATCGTCTCTTCGAGGATCGTGTCGAGCGAACGCGTGGGGGTCCATCCGGTGAGTGCATTGACCTTGCTGGTGTCGGGGACGCGCCGAGTCATGTCTTCGAACCCGGCTTCGTAGGCCTGCTCGTAGGGGATGAGCTCAACGCTCGAGGTTGCCCCGACCTTCGCGATCACTTTGTGCGCGAGGTCGGTCATCGATATTTCACCCTGCGCGCCGATGTTGAACACCTCGCCAATGGCGTCGGGGTGATCGAGCAGCCGCAGTAGGCCGTCGACCACATCGAGCACGTGACCGAAGCAGCGTGTCTGATTGCCGTCGCCGAACACGGTGATCGGGGCGTTCGCGAGCGCCTGCTGGATAAAGCGCGGAATCACCATGCCGTAGGCGGGGGACTGGCGGGGGCCAACCGTGTTGAACAGACGCACGACGATCGTCGGTAGTCCGCGCTCTTTGAAGTACGCGTGAGCGAGGACTTCGTCGACGGCTTTCGATGTGCTGTAGGCCCAGCGCGCGACCTGCGGCGAGCCGAGAATTCGGTCGGCGGTTTCAGATAGTGCGTCGCTGGAGTTCTTGCCGTAGATCTCTGATGTGGACGCGACCAGAATCTTGCGCCGATACCTATGAGCGGCCTCGATGACGATCTCCGACCCGCGAATGTTGGTGGTGAGCGAGCGCAATGGTTGTTCGACGATGAGGTTGACGCCGACTGCCGCCGCGAGGTGCACGATCACGTCGCACTGATGCGCGAGTTCATCCACGACGAGTTCGTCGAGCACCGACCCTTGGACGAAACGGAAGTTCGGATGGCTACCGGCCGCGTCCAAATTGGACAGGCGGCCAGTCGACAGATTGTCCAGCGCGACCACGTGGTCGCCTCGCGCGAGGAGTGCGTCGGTGAGGTGTGACCCGATAAAGCCCGCCCCGCCAGTAATGAGATAGCTGGTCGGCATCGGTCAATCGTATTGCGGCAGTAGCCTCACGTCGGTCAGATGGCCCATCTTCCTCTCGTAGACCTCGTCGCCCAGTACAAGACTCTTGAGGGCGAACTTCAAGACGCGCTGCTCGATGTCGCGCGCACGGGCTCTGAGGAGTAGTGCGACGCGGTCGGACGCCGCCGAGGTTTATGGCGAAGCGTTGTCATGTTGGGCCGCAGCGCTCCGGGGGGGCGAGGTGTTGCTCGACGGCGATTGGGACTTAGTGGGCGACGAGCGCACGATTCCATACGAAACTGTGTCGTGCCCGACCGGACGTTGTTCTAGGAACGGGTCGTGACACATCCGCTATCAGTCATGAGTCAGTACCACCTGCTCATGTTCACAAGCGATTTTCCTCCGCTTAAGGAGATCGTCGGTGGAGAGCAAATTCGTCCGTTTGAGTTGGTGTCGTACTGGGCAGATCGAGGTGGCACGGGCGAGGTGTGGTGTGTTCGTCCTGCTCTGCATCGACGGGACGACTGGAAGCAAATGCGAGTTCGCACGGTGCCATTTGGCCGTGTCGCGCGTGAACTCCTCGCCTTCCCGCTTGCAGTTGGCGTCATCATTCGAGCCTGGTGGCGTTTTCGTCGGGGCGGCCCGCGCCCGGTTCTGTATCACCGGCCTTCTGGGTTGTTCTGGCTCAAGGGCGTAGTGCCGCTAGTGGCAGACGTCGGTTGCTTTTTAGTTCCGCTATGCAATCTGCTCGGGTGCATCACTATTGGAATCGCGCATGACGTCGCGCCGGATCATGAGTTTGGTCAGGCGCGGAGACGCGTTGAGTCAAGTTGGGGAGCGAGGATCTCGCGTCGCGACTTGCGGCGGATCGAACGAGCAGGCAGGTCGACGGCGCGGTTTCAACGGGTTTTCTTGGGGCGCTCCCGAATCACCGTCGTAACAAGTGACCAGCACAAGCGGATCTTGTTGTCGCGGATTCCCGCGCTCCGCGCTGATCGTGTGATGGTTCTCCAGGCCGCCGTGAATCCAAAGTTGTTGAGCGTCCCGACGCCCAAGGCGGTCCAGAAGGTGCGTATTGGCGTGGTTGGCTCGATGTTCGATGCAAACCCGCAGCTGCTAGAGGCTGCGCTACAGCTACTTCCAGTGGACCATGACTTCGTCGTTGTACACGGCGGCAATGACGCGGACGCCGCTCACGAGTTTGAGCTTCCGGCCCATGTCTCCGTGCTCACCCGTCCCAGGCTTCGCTACGGGGAGTTTGCCTCGCTTTGCGAAGAGGTCGACGTCTGGATGCTCGTATGGGGCGACGATCCGTATCTGCTCACGATCTCGCCTCTTCGAGTCCCGTTGTGTCTTGCTTCAGGGCGCCCGGTAATTACCACTCCTCTTGCCGAGTTGACCACGGCAGGACTGGATTCTGTCTGTTGGGTCGCGCCGGCCACGGCCAACGGCCTGGCCGGACGAGTCTCGGACGTGTTGGCCGACCTAGACGTCGGAACAAAAACGGCGCGCGCTCGCCAGACGGTGCTGAGTAGTCATACGTGGGCGAAGAGGTTTGATTTGTTGTTCGCGGAACTAGATTCCCAGTTCTGATCCCGCGCAACAGTCCGTCGGATCAGATTTCGCACATGCGTAACCTGACCGATCCCGACGCTTGGTGGCAGCACTATGAGCCTTCCTACGCCGATCGTTGCTGGACAGATGCTCGATCCCTATTGGCGGATGTAGTGCGCCACGCGCCGTGCGGGCCAGTCGTCGATGTCGGATGTGGCTATGGCTTCCTCGTAGAGGCGGCTCGTCGGATTGGAATCGAGGCCGTGGGGTTCGAGGCATCCGCAATGGCCTTGAAAGAAGGTCGTAGCCGGCACCCTCAGGCCGCTCTATGTCAATGGTCGGCCGGGCAGCCTCTTCCGTTGACGACGAACTCGGTCGGTGCCGCCGTTTTGAATGAAGTTGTGGACCACTTTTCGATGACTGCCAACGAATCTCTGTTTGTAGAACTCGTCCGAGTGCTTCGGCCGGAAGGCGTGGTAGTTGTGCGCTCGCCGTCCCGGTTCAACCGCTTTGACGATGACCTTGGACACGTCTCGTTCTTCGCGCCATCGGAATTTCGGAAGTTCGTCGAGTCATTTGGCCTTCAAGTGCGCGAGCAGCCGTTTACGGCGCAACCGATATTTGGCCGGTCGCGGCTCGCACGATTGTCCGTGAGTGCAATTGGACGACTAATCCATAACGAGCGGCTGGCTGCTCGAATCGACCTCGTAGCCGAGAAGCCCGCGGAATGACTGTTACAAAGATACGCGTCGGCATCGTGGGATACGGCGGCGCGGGCTCTGCTCACGAGAACTACTTCCGCTCCATCAGGGGTTGCCAGGTCACGAAGATCCTGGACGTTCACGCGGCGTCTCGCCAACGCGCAGAGGCGTTGCCTCGCACGCGGCGGATATACGAATCGCCTGACGGGTTCTGGGACGACCTTGACCTCGTGTCGGTATGCGTACCCGATCGTAAGCACGCCGACTACATCGTGGAAGCGCTTGGACGTGGGATAAATGTCGTCTGTGAAAAGCCATTGACAGACTCGCATGACGGCATCCGCAGAGTCCTTGCCGCGGAGGCATCATCCGAAGCAACTGCCGCGGTACTGCATCAGATGCGGTTCGTCCCGCTGTTTCAAGAGATGAAGAAAGCAATTAACGCGGGCCGACTCGGCAACATCTCCTACGTAGAGGGCTACTACGTCCACAACCTTCGCGACCGTGCGTACCAAAACACGATGTGGCGCTTCGAGGACAATGCGACGCCGATCGTCTACGCCGGCTGTCATTTTGTCGATCTGCTTCGGTGGCTTGTTCCTTCGGACATCGTTGAGGTTTTCGCGGCCGGCAATCATCTGGCCTTTCCGGAGTACCCGGAATCGGATCTGAACGTCATAACGCTCCGGTTCGCGAACGGTGTACTTGGAAAGGTGCTGGTCTCGTTCGGATCCGCCTGTCCACAGGATCACTCAGTGCGCGTCTATGGCGACGCGGGCTGTATAGACAACAGCTCTCTGTTTGGAACGGGCGGAAGGGAGTTGACCCTTCACAGGCCCACTGTGGTCGATCAGCTGCAACTGGTTCGGTCGTTTCGCAAGGTCGGTTGGCCGCGCCGAGCGTCGCAAGAGATCGCGCGGACAACGAGAGCGCGGTTGGCTGACGGCGCCTACGGGCTTCTGCGCCGCCTTGGCCCAGATGCAGATGGCGAGTATGGATTTCGACATGCGCCGATGCGTCTGTACGAGCATCGTCTCGCATGTGTTCGCGCGCTTGAGGACGTTGTTGCCGCGATCCGCGAGGCGCGCCCGCCGCTGTGCACCCTCAGGGACTCGGCTCAGACCGTGAATGTCTGCCTGGCCGCGCTGGAGTCGCTTCGTACTAACGAAGTAGTAACGGTGGGCACACTCGCGTCACATGAGTGACGAGACCGAGCCCGGAGAACTCGGACCCGCGTCTACGTCGAGAATCTCGTCTTACGGCGCCGACCCAGGGGACCTCGCTAAGGACACGATCGCGGGGTTGGGTTGGAGTGGGCTGACGAGCGTCGCGCGTCAAGTCCTACAGCTGGTGTTCCAGCTCGTCCTCGCGCGCATTCTCGTACCGTGGGACTTTGGGCTAATTGGCATGGTCTTGGTCTTCGGAAACCTCGCCACCGTGCTTGTCGACAACGGATTCGGTTCGGCGTTAATTCAGAGGCCGTCGATCGAAGAACGGCATCTTCGATCCGTCTTCGGGCTCACGCTCGGCTCGGGCGCTGCGATTGCACTCGGGCTCGTTGCGGCCGCGCCCGCGCTAGCCGACTTCTACGGTGAGCCACGCGTACGCGGGCTCATCGTGATCATTGCGGCCAGTTATCTCACCACCTCCGCAGGGATTGTTTGGGACGCGCTTGCGTACCGACAGCTCCGCTTCAGGGTGCTGGCCTTGGTGGACATCTGTGCGACGCTTGGCGGTGGCGCCGTGGGGGTTACCTGCGCCTTGGCCGGCATGGGCGCGCGGAGCCTGGCGACTCAGCTTTTCGCGTACTCCTTCATCAGGCTGATGTTGCTCGCCGCGACGGCCCAGTGGCGTCCCCGTCTTCAGGTCGACTTCACGTCGGTTCGTGAGCTCGCTCGGTTCAGCCTCGGGTTGCTGGGCTTCAACGTTCTCAACTTTGGTGCTCGCAACGCCGACAACCTGTTGGTTGGACGATTTCTTGGTTCGTCTCCCTTGGGGTTCTACTCACGTGCCTACAGCCTGATGCTCTTGCCACTATCAACCATCACGGGAGTGCTCTCGCGTGTGATGTTTCCGTCGTTCTCACGGATTGATGATGCCGCGCGTGTAAAACGCGTCTACCTCCAGAGTTTGAGTGTGGTCGCATTGTTTGCTGCGCCGCTGACGCTTGGTTTGCTGGCCTCAGCCGCCGAGTTTGTGCCAGCCGTCATGGGACAGCGCTGGTTGCCGATGGTGCCGCTACTTCAGATCCTGAGCGTGGTCGGGCTTGTTCAGACCTTCCAGACGACCGTGGGGTGGATCTACAACAGCCGCGGCCGTACCGACCTTCAACTTCGTTGGGGCCTCGCTGCTTGTCCGCTGATTGTGCTGGGCTTTGGCGTTGGAATTCATTTTGGTACGGCAAGAGCGGTGGCAATTTCGTACCTCGTTACGACCGTCGTGATTCTTGGTTACCCGAGCTTCGCGATCCCGGGGCGGCTCATCGATCTGAAAGTCGTCGACGTCGTCCGTTCTGTGTCGCCACCGATCGTTTGCGCGGTGGTGATGGCTGCATTTGTTGGCCTAAGTCGAATGATCGTGCTGTTGCGGTTCGGGGTTACTGCAGCGTTCGCAGTCGAGGTTCTCGTCGGTGTCGTGGTCTACGGCGCGTGCGTGATTGCGTTCCGACTTACCGCTGTAAAAGTCCTGCTTGAGAGGCTGCCGAGCAAGCTCGGTGGCACCGGAACGCTGCTCTCTCGATTGCTTCGAACGAACTAACCGGCGCGCAACTCCTTAAGCTTCGCGGATGCAGCCCGCGTCCGAAGGCACGGGCAAAACGGACGCCGAAATGCTGGATAGCGCGAACCAGCACGGCTTTCGCCCCGACATCGAGGGACTTCGTGGCGTCGCGATCCTGCTCGTCATTCTTTTCCACGTGGAGGCGTGGGGTTTTGACGGTGGCTTCATCGGAGTGGATGTTTTCTTCGTCCTTTCCGGCTACCTCATCACCGGCCTCCTCGTTCGAATGTGGGCCCGAACAAAAACGCGTTCGCTCATCGACTTTTGGCTCGGTCGGATGCGCCGTCTCGTGCCGGCTCTTGCAACCGTGGTGACCGCGACGGTCGGGCTCTCAGGGTTCGCGTATTCGCCGTTGTCCCAAGCGACGATTTCTCGCGATGCAATCCGGGCTCTCTTCTATTCGCTGAACCTTTCGCTGGCCCGTCGCGCCTCCGATTACTTCGCGGCGACTCATGTCGCCTCGAATCCGCTACTGCACACTTGGTCGTTGGGCGTCGAGGAGCAGTTCTACGTCGTTTGGCCGTTGCTAATCCTCGGGATATGCATCGTGAGTAGTCGCCGCCAACGCAACGCACTTCTCATCGCCGTATTGACCGCGGTCACCGCTGCTTCCTTTGTCGTGGGTCTTCAATTGTCAAATCAACGGAGTTCCTGGGCGTTCTATGGGGTCCATTCGCGACTCTGGGAGCTGGCGATGGGCGGGTTGCTCGCGGCGGTGCCAGCGATCTCAGTTAATGGACGACTGCGAACGTGGTTGTCATGGACGGGCCTCGCAGCGATTGGGCTGTCAGCTACGGCCTTTTCTGCGTCGGACGTTTACCCAGGCGTCAGAAGCGTACTGCCGGTTGTCGGCACACTTCTGGTGCTTGGCGCGTCTACTCCCACGCAGCGTTACGGCGCGGGGCGGATTCTGGAATGGACGCGGGTGCAGGGCCTGGGTCGCCTGTCCTACCCGTTGTATCTCTGGCACTGGCCGCTGATCGCTATGGTCACAACGCGTTTTCCGGTCGGCGGAGCCGAACGTTTCGTTGGCGCGGTGTTTCTCGCGTTTGGCTTGGCCTACGGAACCCACGTGTTCATTGAAAACCCGATCCGTTACAGCCGGTCGCTCCGAAACTCGCGGCGTCGAACCTTCGCTGTTGTGGTAGCTATCGTCTGCGTGTCCCTTGGTCTCGCGCAGGTGGTGCAGCGACATGCAACCAGTCGGATCCAGAGCGACTCGTTTCTCCAAAGCCTTCGTCTGGCAGCCGCTAGCTCACCGCCAAGTTGCGAGGAGCCCGACGGGCGACAGGTTCAGTTCGGTCGGCCGAACACGGAGAGCGTGTTTCTAGTCGTCGGGGACTCACACGCCGCGCACTGGCTTCCCGCATTAGATGCCGCCTCAGCTCGCGTCGGGGTGACGCTCGAGTGTCGAACGATGGCGGGATGCCCGGCGCAACCGGTTCGAATAGGTGATCCGACGGGCCGACTCGACGAGAGCGTTTGCGAGCGATACCGCGCGCAAACGACGGAGTTAATTGCACGCAGCAGACCGTCGGGGGTCATCCTGGCGGGGGCAGCCGCGCGTTATCTTCAACTTGGTTATTCGATCTCGTCTGGGCGACTTCACGGGCTCGACGCGTGGAACACGAGTCTTCGGTCCTACGTGACCGCGCTCCGAAACAATGACGTCGAGGTCGGTCTGATCTTTGACAACCCCTATGTTCCTTTTGATCCGATCGAATGCCTTGCGCGGACACGGAGCGAAGCTGCGTGCCCCGTCGAGCGAGTTCGGGCGCACCGCGAAATTGCGCTCGCACACGAAGGTGAGCGCAACGCTATTCGCGGCCTCGCCGCAGCGACAGTGGATCCCGAGCAGTTCATATGCGTCGCAGAGACGTGCGAACTTCTGACAAGGCGCGAGGTTGTGTTCAAGGACGAGGAGCATGTCTCCGTCAGCTTCAGTCGGAGCGTAAGCGCCAGGTTCGAATCATTAGTTCACCGCCTCGCAGCGGCGTCACACCCGACCTAGGCGAATCGCGCAACCCGTTACTGTCCTTCGGCATGCTTCGACGCCTCAAACGTTTCTTGCGCGCGACGGGCGGGCAACTCGAGGGGTTGGGCTACTGGGAAGATCGTGTTCGGCGGTTTGGTCGACGCGCCGTGCTTGACCTTCGACACACCGACGATGAATTCGACGCCGTTGGGGACCGGCAACTTGCGGAACTTTGGCCGCACGTTGCCGAGCACTTCACCGAACGGTCGACTGCTCTCGACCTTGGGTGCGGTCCAGGCCGATTTGTGCTGTCCATTGCCGAACGTGTGGCCGCTGTTGTTGCTGTGGACCCGATTCGGGCTTCGCTCGATCTCGCCCCCTCGGTACCGACCGTGGCGTACGTCCAGGGCATCGCGACCGATGTGCCCGTGCGTACGTCCTCCGTTGACGTGATCTGGTGTTGCCTCGTTTTGGGATCCTTGACCGATGAGGAGTTGACCGCCGCTGCGCGGGAGATCCGGCGCGTCCTGCGGCCCGGCGCTCCGCTCATAGTGGTTGACAACACGACGGATGGCGTCGGCGGCGATCACTACCGGTTTCGGTCAGCAGCCACATATGCCGAGGCACTCGGGTTCGCGCGGCTTGCGGAGATTCACAGTTACCTGGATTTTGACGAAAGGATTTCCTTGATGGTGGGCTATGCCCCGGGGAGGACGCCCTAACTACGAACGAGGTCGTAGACCGCTTCGCGCGATCTCACTAGATGGGTGGTCTCGTGTTCTCGTTCAACAAACTCCCGCGCCGTTTTGGCTTGCCGCGACGCGGAGGTGGCATCGTCAAGTACTGCACGCAGGCTTCCTGCGAATGCGTCAACTGCGCCTTCGGCTGTCGCTGGCGTTCCGGGCGCAGCCGCGAATGGCAGATCGGCGTGATCGGTAATAACGACTGGTACCTCAAGCGCCTGCGCCATCGTGAGCACGACGGGCGCCCCGCCCTCACTGTCGCCGTTGCGGGCGCGGCGGCTTGGAAACAACATCGTTCGCGCCGACTGGATCACTCTCGCCAGTTCTGTGAGCGACATGTCGGACACGAAGTTGACCTGATCATCTAGGGCGAGTTCGTGCACGACACTCCGAAGCCTTGGCTCCATGGGACCGGATCCAACGATCAGAAGGCGTTCTCCTCGTCTGGCGGCTTTCCCGAACGCGCGAATGCCGTCGTCGAAGCCCTTCTTCTCGACGAAGCGTCCCGCCATGACCGCGGCGTACTGCGGGTCGCTGCGTTCAACGACCAACTCGGTATTTGCAAACGGAAGCCGAATGACATGCACCCGATCGGCGGGACAGCCGAGTGCCACGATCTGTTCTGCGAACGCCGGTCCCTCGACGATTACCGCGCCAACTGTCTCAAACAGCTGTCGATAGCGCTTCGCCCATCGGGGGCTTGTGACCCAGTCTTGAAACGCGTCGTATCCATAGAACGAGGTAACCAGAGGGATCCCTAGTCGATCTGCGGTCTTGCTCATCAGCGCGCCGATGGGTCCGAAATGCGCGTGAATGATGTCCTGATCGCGCAAAAGGGTTCCGCCCGTGCCCAAGAGAGCGCGCTGTAGCCCGAACGCAGTTACGTGGAAGTGGCCAGCCGCACGGTTGGTGGCGCGGCCGATTCTGGCGCCAGCGTTCCGCAGCTCCGCGTGTTCGTTCACCCACGCGCTGGGGTTAACGCCTTGATCTACCGAGAAAGCCTGCGCCGAGTACCGCTCGGTGCCCGAAACTTGCGCATCTATCCAGATCTCTGTGCGATGCCCGGCGCGCTCGACAACGTGGCCAATCGATGGGAGCGCCTCACCCATCTAGAAAGCGCCTGTCGCAGCGGCGATCGCGTTCACGACATCATCGACATCCTCGTCGGTGAGCCCGGGTCCCATCGGAATCGAGACAGTCCGTCGACTGATCTCTTCTGCCACTGGGAACTGACCCTCAGCGAAGCCAAGTCGAGTTGCGAAATAGGGGTGCAGATGCACCGCGACGAAATGAACGCCCGTGCCGATATTCCAATCATCGAGTGATTTACGAAAACCACCCCGGACTTCGGCTCGCGGGCTGTCGGGCACCAGTACTGAGTAGAGGTGCCGGGCATGTACGTCGTTGTCCGCGGTGCGAGCAGGTAGCTCAAGGCCGAAGTCACGGAGTCGGTCGTCGTAGATATCCCAAATTTCGTTGCGGCGATGCTGCCACGTCTCGAAGTGATCAAGCTGGCGTAACCCGAGGGCCGCGTGAATATCGCTGAGGTTGTATTTGAACCCGATGTCCACCGCGACGTAGTCGGCAGGCCCGTCGTTCGAGTATCGCTGCCAAGCGCCACGCGACAGGCCGTGAAGACTGAGGTGCTCGATCCGTTCGGCCCAGGCATCGTTGTTCGTCGCGACGGCGCCGCCTTCGCCCGTCGTGAAGTTCTTGGTGGCATAAAAGGAGAAACAGGCCAACTCAGAATCGGCGCCCACATTGACACCGGCCGAAGATGCCCCGAGCGTGTGGGCCGCGTCTTCGAGCACAACCAGGCCGTGCTCGTTTGCCACGTCTCGGATCCCGACCATGTCGCACGGCCGGCCCGCCATATGCACCGGGATGACGGCCTTCGTACGCGGACTGATCGCGCTACGAACGCCGTCCGGCGTCAAGTTCTGAGTCGCACGATCAACGTCGACGAGTACCGGAGTCGCGCCGACGTACAGGATCGTATTGATGGTCGCCGGGAAGGTGAGCGGCGTGGTGATCACTTCGTCGCCCTCGCCGACTCCCGCCACGATCAAGCCCAGATGCATCGCGGCCGTGCACGAACTCAACGCGAGGACATTGCGTGCGCCGGTTAGCTCGCAGAGTCTGTCCTGAAACAGTCGCACACGAGGCCCAGTGCCGATCCACTTACTGCGAAGGCACTCCACAACCTCGTCGATCATTGCGTCGTCAATAACGGGTTGACCAAAGACCAAATACGACGCGCGCTTGCTCAAAACGTTCCTTTCTTGACGGGGGGCTCTGAGGCTAATGCCGCCTCGGGCCTCGGCCTACGAACGAGTCGTCACCCTGAATGGCGGCGTTGGTCTCATCTAGGATGCGGTCGAGATTCGGATCGGCGTCCGTTCGGTGAGATCCGTTTAGTTATGAGTTGGAGCAAATGAAGCCGGCTGACCGGGGGACCAGGTAGCTAGTCGGGTCGCGCATTAGCGAAGAGTACGCGGCCGAGGTCCAAGCCCGGCAACTTCCCTTGCGGTCGCGGCTGCCCACAACGCAAATGGCCGGCCCCAGATGGGACCGGCCATTTGTCAACGCTATGTCTGTGCCTTACGGCAGCGGCAGACCAAGCAGGCCGATGATGTCGCCATCGGAAGCCGAAGCCTGATGGATCGCGTCGCCGAAGTAGATGGCGTCGTAGTCCAGGTTCAGCGTTGCCAGTACTGCGGAGATGACCGCTTGGCAGGAGGCGTAGCCTTCTGCGTTCGTGACGCCGGTGCAGAGGTAGCTGCCACGGAGGCTGAACACGATCTGCTGACCCGGAAGCGGGTTACCGCCGAGGCCGAGCAGCGTGGCCGAGACAGTCAGCGGAAGCGGACCACGGCGCCCCGGGATCGCCACGAGAGCGTCATGGGCGAACAGTGCTGTCGGCTGCTTACCGAGCACGTTGATGTGGAACGTCCGCGTGTCGGTGGCACCGTCATCGTCGGTGAGGACGAGGGTGATCGTCTTCACACCGGCGCCGGCTGCAGTGGGGTCGAAGTTGAACGTGGGTCCAACCGCGGCACCGGCCACATGCGGCGTGATCGACGCGCCAGCCACAGGCGACGCGAGCGAGAACGACGCAACGCCGTCACTGTCGTGACCTTGGATCACCGTCGAGATCGGCTGACCGAAGTAGCGCGTGTACGCCGGAGTTGCACCGCTGTCACTGGGTGCAACATCGATGACCGGCGCGTTGTTGACCGGCGCCGTGATGCTGAAATGCAGGTTTCGATTGAGGCTGTCGATGCCGTCCGTAACGGTGACTACGACGACGTAATTGCCGGCGGCCGCTGCGTTGAACGTGACATGGTCAGTTCGTTCGTTGTTGCCAGATTGAATCTGGGAATGCGTGACCGAACTACCGGGGTCAGCCGAATACATGAACGTCGGCCCGGGGGCATCTTCTTCGTCGTGCCCCTTTACGTCGAACTGAATGGGCGTGCCCACCGTGGCAGTAAGCGTTTCATACATCGTCGGTGTGGGCGGCGAAACGAAGTACGGCAAGTGATTGAAGTCAGCGCGTGCGCTTGCAGTGGCAAATGCTCCGATACCCCCGGCAAGCAGCGCAGTCGCGAGTGCGATCCTGCGAAGTTTGGTCATACTTTCCCCTTGGTCGTGAATCTTCGGCCGAAATGTAGCCTGTCTTGACTAGTTAGTTCGTCCCGTCAGGGGAAAGTCCTGCGTGACTTTGGTCACATTTGCGCATAGGCGTCAGCTAGCAACTCCGAAGATCGAGGTCGCACGTCCCAGGTTTTCGAGCTGAATGCACTTGGCAGCCCTGGTGCACGAAGCACTCTAGAAGGGCTCGTCGCAGACGTAGGTTAGGACTGTGACGGCGCATTCTCGAGATTTACAGCGTTTTCCGAGACGCTTCTGTCCGAGCTACAAACGGCGGCTGGGGTGGTAGAGAAGGCAGGACTCTCAGGTCAGTCTCGCCCGCGGCTGCTGTGTCTTCTCGCTGACACGGGCGCAGAGGCAGACGGCGTGCGCGATCACTCGCGTCGACTCGCGTCCGAACTTGCCGCGGACTTGGAGGTAGACGTCGTCGGTCTCCAGTGGAGGGGCAAAGGGATGAGGATGTTCGAGCGAGAACTCTCGAGGTCCCTTGATCCGCGCCCAAGTTTCGTGCTGTTGCATTTCAGCCAAATGGCGTGGAGCCGACGCGGACTACCTTTCGGTTTTGTCCTCGTCGCGGCCCGCTGTCGGCTTGCTGCTCCTGTGACGATTTGGGTCCACGACCCCGACCGGATTCCCGGTCATCGACTCCGTCATAGGTTTGCATCGATGGTCAAAGGGGTCGCACTTCGAAACGTCATTCGACTTTGCGGATCGGGCGTCGTCAGTGTCCCGCCTGCGAGCGTGTACTGGGCGCGCGGCAGAGTCATGCGCCGGCTTTTCTTTGCTCCATCCCCCTCGAATATTGGTGAGCGACGGAGGAATGCGCCTGAGGACGCATTCACGGTTACCTGTTTCGGGATAGACGTCGGTTCTCGGACTCGTGGTGAAGGGATTGTTCGAGTAGCGGAGCGACTCGTCGGCGACATTCCCGACCTTCGGGTACGACTGCTCGGTTCGGTTTCCGATAGGAGTGGCAGTTGGGCCGCTTCCCAGTTGCGGTCGATGGGGGTGGAGGTGGACGAGCCTGGCTTCTTGTCGCCGAACGAACTCGCCGATCGGCTCGCGGCGAGTCACGTCTTTCTGTCGGTCAGAGAAGGTCTGACGCCGCGAAGCGGCGCCGTCGCAGCAGCGCTCGCGTGCGAGCTTCCCGTCGTCGGTACCGTCGGCTCTGAAACGACTGAGCCATTGACCGACGCGGGCATTCTTACGTCAGCGAATCGCGACTGGGACGGTATCGCGCAGCACATCAAGACGCTTCACAGCGACCCGCAATTACAGCTGCGCCTAAGTAGACAGAGCGCGAAGGTGGCAAGCCAAAGTTATACGTGGGCCGGACTGGCAATGGTTCTCCGGGGCGCGCTGGATCTCAGTCGGGAGCGGATAGGCCACACGGCGTGACTCGACCGAGCGCTCGACCGATTGCCGTGTTCACTCCTGAGTTGCACGAGCTCGGTGGCACGGAACGGGCCACCGTAGAATGCATTCGACGTTGGGCGCTGGATCGGGAAGTGCACGTTTTCACTCGAGCCGCTGACGTCGAACTTCCGCCGAACGTTCGGGTCACGACCGTCCGACTACCGGGTCGGCCGCACATTTTCGGTTGGCTCGTGTTCTGCCTGTGGGCGACAGGCAAAAGTGTGATTCTCAGAACGCGCAGGCGGCGGGATCGGCCAATAATTTTCAGTCCGGGCGTGAATCTTTTGCGGGCGGACATCACCGTCGCGCACATTTTCTTTCAACAATCCCACGACGTCATCAGGGGAGACGAGCGGCGCGGCTTCGCGATTCCACCGCGCCGTATGGATGCCCGGCAGGTCGACGCCGCAGTGGAGACAGCTCCATTCGACACTGCTCTCGCTGGTGCATCGCTTCGCAGAACGCCATTTCTATCGGCGCAGCCGCTTTGTGTTTGCCGTTTCTGCTCTCGAGGGTGCCGCCTTGGAGCGGGCGGGAATACGCATTGCGGGTATCTGTCCCAACGGCGTTGACTTGCGTGTGTTTTCCCCACAGTCAACGACCCCGTCCACTGCCTTGCGGGTCGTCAGTATCGGTTCTGAGACAACGAAAAAGGGCCTTGACGTCCTTCTAGTAGCACTTTCCAGATCGAAGTTACGCGACGCGACCGCGACACGAATAGTGACTCGCCCGGAGAACGAGGAAGCTCTCTTGGGCTTCGCGCGGAGTTGCGGTTACGAGAACCTGACTTTGGTGACGCGGCCCGTGTCCGGGCCGGAGAACTTTCGAGACGCCGACGTATACGTCGCCGCCTCGCGAGAAGACTCCTTCAACATGCCTGCGCTCGAGGCGATGGCGTGTGGGATACCCGTCGTCTTGTCGCGGCGGTGTGGGTTGGCGGCTTGGGCTCAGGATGCTGCGATCCTGGTTGATCCGACGCCTTATGACATAGCAAGAGCCATAGAACGAGTGTTGATGGATCGACCGGAGCGGGAGCGTCTTGTGCTGGCAGGGCGACAGCTAGCGGAGCAGATGAGCTGGGAATCCACCGTTGCCGCGTTGGAACCCGCTCTGCGCCTAATGGACTCTGAGAAGGGGCGTCGTTAAACCGTCTCGCAAATGGCGGCGATCGAGTATGGAACTGTCGGCGAGCGTCGATCGATGCGAGCAAGAGGGGCCATTGCCACGAACGCAGGAATTGCGAGAGCCTCGCCCACCCGCTGGCGGATGGAGCGAAGAATGCGGTCCGCTCGTGTTGTTGTGCTGGTGCCGATCCCGAACGTCTCTCTAATTTTGTAGCCGTTTGGTTCAAGAAGTTGCTGGTAGGACTCGATGTTGTAACCGTCGCGAACGTGCCATCCGTTCTCGGGTTCGTTCGTCCTGCCAAGCGCATGTTCCGGGTGATCACTGTTTGGGCAACAAACGATCAACTCCGCGCGAGGTGCCGAGATTCGTCGGAAGGCGGCGACAGCCTCAGAGTCGCGGGTGAGGTGTTCAAGAACCTCAATACAAAAAATTTGATCAAAGGGGCCCGGGATTTCTTCGATGTCGTAAAGGCTGCACATCTCGAACCGGACCTGGGGAAAGCCGATGAACCGGAAATAGTCGCGATTTCGCTCTAGCTGATCCTCGTCGTTACTTACAGCAGTAACAGAAGCACCTCTCCGCGCCGCTTCGAGCGCGAGGTAGCCGTTGCCGCAGCCCGCATCAAGAACGCGGCCACCGGCGCGCACATGGGGCTTGAGCGCGCGGCGACGGTCTCGTGTGTGCAGGTCGAGACCGGGCCAGAGCACTCGCTTAGTCGCGTTCCGGATCTGCATCGCTTCAAGTTAGTGTGGTCTCGCTCCTGCGAGCCGTAGAGTGTCAGCGTGTTACGCCGCCAGGCAGACCAACGCCGCATCTATGTCGCTGGTCACGCAGGCCTTGTTGGGTCAGCGATCATGCGACGTCTTGAAGCAGACGGCCACACCAACGTCCTGACGGCGACGCGCTCTCAGGTTGATCTGCGCGATCAAGCGGCGGTGAACTACTGGTTCAAAGCCAACCGCCCCGAGTACGTGTACCTGGTGGCCGGAACGGTCGGCGGCATCATGGCGAACTCAACGCGTCCGGCTGAGTTCCTCTACGACAACATGATGATTCACGCCACCGTGGTGCACGCCGCGCATCTGTTCGGCGTGAAGAAATTGCTGTATCTCGGAAGTTCGTGCATCTACCCGCGCGAGGCGAACCAGCCGATAACCGAAGACCAATTGCTGACTTCGCCGCTCGAGCCGACCAACGAGTCCTACGCACTGGCAAAGATCGCAGGGATAAAGCTGTGCGAGTCCTACCGCGCGCAGTACGGCTGCAACTTCATCTCGGCGATGCCCACGAATCTGTACGGGCCGAACGACAATTTCGATCTCACGTCGAGCCACGTCCTACCGGCGTTCATTCGCCGTTTCCATGACGCCAAGCGCAGCGGTGACCCGACCGTCGACATTTGGGGCACTGGCACACCCCGTCGCGAGTTTCTTCACGTCGACGACCTCGCCGCGGCCTGCACGTTCCTCATGGATAACTACGACGAAGCCGGCCACATCAACGTCGGCACGGGCGAAGACATCACGATCGCGCATCTTGCCGAGACCATCCGCGACGTCGTGTACCCCGAGGCGGAGTTGCACTTCGACACCTCTAAGCCCGACGGCACGCCGCGCAAGGTGCTCGACGTCAGCAAGCTCCGTGACCTCGGCTGGTCACCGATGATCTCGTTCGAGCAGGGCGTGCGCGACACCTACGAATGGTTCGTGGCGCAGGACCCTTCGACGTTGCGCGGCGTCGAGCCGGTCACAACGCACTAGCTACCAGTCGAAGCCGTTGGCCGCCGGCCACAGGCGCAGCACCGCGATCGACCACGGTTTCGCCCAGTGCACGCGCTTGCGGTTCGTGTCGTCCCAGAGCTGTTGCCGGAAGGCGGACGGAAGCACGTCGCCGAAAGGCAACGTGTCGTCGAGGATCGCGTCGCGCACGGAGTCGCGTAGCGACGTGTCGATCCAGTCCTGCATCGGCAACGCGAATGGGCGCTTTGCGGGCCGGTCGGGTAGCCCCGCGGCGGCGGCCAACATTTGCTTGCCCTTGACCCGAAGCTTGGGCGGGAACGCGAGCGCCGTTTCCACGACGCGGTCATCCAACAGCGGCACCCGCAGCTCGATCGAGTGCGCCATCGACGTGGTGTCGGCATCGGGCAGCAGCTGATCGCGTAGGTAGTGACCAAGCTCGAGCAGCGTCACAGCGTCGACCGCCGTGAGGTTGTGATGGACGCCGTTGAACGCCGACTGCGCGAGCCCGATGCCTCGTATCTCGTTGTCACCGAACAGGCGGCGCATGAGGTGGTACGCGCCGCCGATGCCTTGGCCACCTTCGAGCGCACGCGTCCAGGGCCGGGTGCGAGCAGACGACTTCATAACCTGCGATACCGAGTGGCGAAGCGCTGACGGTGCAAGATTGATTAACGGCAACGCACGCCGGAGTCGCGGCACCGACGTGAAGGTGCGGTAGCCGGCGAGCAGTTCGTCGCCGCCGAGGCCCGATAACACGACGGTGAGACCCGCCTGTTTCGCGGCGCGTCCGAGGAGCCAACTGTTGAAGCCGTCGGCGGTGGGCGAGTCGAACGACGCGAGCGCATCGGGCATCGCCGTCAACGCGTCGTCGCGACCGATCGGCACCTGGTGATGGCGCATGCCGAGTTGGGCGGCGGTAGCGGCCGCAGTTGGGCCTTCGTCGAGCGCGGAGTTCTCGGGGAAGGTCAGCGTTAAGGACTCTTGCGCGCCGGCCTTCGCCGCCACGTAGGCGACCGCAGTCGAATCGGTCCCGGAGGAGAGGAACACGCCGACGGTTCGGTCGGCGACTAGGTGGCGTGAAACCGAGTCGGTAACGGCGTCGCGCAACTCGGCGAGGCCCCGGCCCTCCAGCGCGAAGTCGGCGCGGATCGAACAGACGGGGCTCCACCACTCGGTGATGGACGGCGCGCCGCCCTCCCACGTGAGCACGTGGCCCGGGGCGAGGTGTTCAACGTCTGCGAACAGACTCGTCGAGCTCGGCACGACCCCCTTCGCGAGATACCCCGCCACGGCCGCGAGGTTTGGCGCCGAACCGATCACACCGGACTTCACGAGGGCCCGCTGTTCTGAGCAGAACGCGAAGCCGTCCGCCGTGCGCGCCCAATAGAGCGGTTTGATGCCGAGCCGATCACGAGCGAGAACGAGGCGACCGGTCGTCGTGTCCCAGATGGCGAACGCGAACATGCCGCGAAGCCGGCTGGCGATCCTGGCCGCGTCGCCGTCGAGATACCGGTACAAATGGACGAGGCATTCGGTATCGCTTGACGACTTGAACTTGAAGCCCGCCACTTCGAGTTCGGCGCGCAACTCTTTGAAGTTGTAGATCTCGCCGTTGAAGACGGTCCACACATCGCCCGCGATGTTCGACATCGGCTGGTCAGCTTTCGGATCCAAGTCGATGATCCGCAGACGTACCGCCCCCAGGGCCGCCGCTCGATCACCCGGGCCCGCGAACGCCTGCACGCCGTTGGCGTCAGGGCCACGATGATGAATGGCGGCCAGCATCGCTTCGACCGCTCTGGTTCGCTCGGGGTTTGCGCGCGAATTACTACCAACCACCCCCGCAATCCCGCACATAGGGGCGAATGTAACCACTGCGCCCCAAGCACGCGACACACTGCTTGGGCCGATGACTGCTGTTTCGCCTTCGAGTTCGCCGCGGGTGCTGGTGTGGAATCAGTACTTCCCGCCCGACACGTCGGCCACGGCATCGCTGCTCGCACAACTGGTGGACCGCTTCGACGCGCACCACATCTCCACGCACGTGCTGCACGGAAACCCGTCGTATCGGCCCACGCACGGAGTCGAGTGGAAGTGGTGGCAGCTGTGGCGCCGCGAGGACGACGGCACTGTCGTTCGTTCCGCGGCGCGGGGTCGGGATCGGTTGGTTGACCGTGCGCTGAACTACCTCACCTTCGCCTCGCTCTCGTTTGTAGTGGCCATGCGTACGCGCTGCGACGTGATCCTCGTGATGACCGACCCACCGATCGCGGTTATTCCGGCGGTGGTGGTCGGCAAGCTCCGGCGCAAACGCGTCGTGTACTGGCTGCAGGATTTCCACCCGGAGTTCATGGTTGGCATCGGCCGGTTGCGCGCGGGGGTCGTGGTGCGGTTGTGGTCCCGCGTACATCGGTGGGCGTTCAGGTCGTGTGACCGGGTGATCGCGATCGGCCGCGATATGCGCGATCGCTTGGAAGCAGCCGGAGTTCGTCCCGAGCGCATCGCGGTGGTCGCGAACGGCTCGTCCGTCGACTGGTCTTCCGAGTCAGCGCGGCCGCGTACCACTGGCAGGACGAAACTCGTCGCGCTCCATGCCGGTGAGATCGGGATGCGCGGCGCATGGGAAGCGCTCGTCGGGGGCGCCCGCGCCGCGGCGGACGTCGCCTCGGTCGTGCTGCTCGGCGACGGCGTCGACGCCGACAAGGTTCGTGCACTCGCCGCCGGGTCCGACGGCGTGTCCATCGAGCCGCGCTTGCCGTGGGCCGAATACACCCAGCGCCTGCTCGAAGCCGACGTACTTATCACCATGGTGCGCCGCGGGGCGGAGGGCTATTCAGTTCCGAGCAAGACCTACGAGTTGTTCGGATGCGGCAAACCCATCGTGGTGATTGCTGACCCGATGACTGAACCGGCACGCCTCGTCGCCGAGCTCGATTGCGGCGTGGTGGTCTCGCCTGACGATGGCGCTGAATTTGGCCGTGCGTTGCGAATGCTCGCGGCCGACCCCGCGTTGCGTGAGCGTCTTGGTGCGAACGCGCTACGAGCCAAAGACCAGTTCCGTCGCGCCGATCAGCTTGATCGCGTCGTGGCGTTGGTCACCGAGGCGTAGATCGCGACCTGCGCCGCGGCCACGGCTTCGGGCGAATAGTTCGCCAGCCCACGGAAATCCCCGATGACGTCGTGGTCGAGGAGACGTTCGATCGCGGCGACGACGGCGTCGGTTTGGACGGGAACGACTTCGCCGAACCCGGTTTCTTGTACGAGCGTGGCCACGCCGCACTGGTCCGTAACCACCACGGGAGTCCCGAGCGCGATCGCCTCGGCCGCCGAGTTGCCGAAGTTCTCCGTGGCCGACGCCAACACAAACACGCGTGACGAGCGGATGAGGTCCTCGCGCTGAGCGGCGCTCACCCACGGCTGCATCGTCAGTCGGTCCGCGACGCCAGCCGCTTGCGCCGCGTCGGCCACGACCATCGCGGTCCCGTCCGCGTCAGGCCCCGCGATCACCGCGGTCCAGGAGCGATGGCGGTCGAGGGCAACGACGATGTCGGTCAAGCGTTTCTTGGCGTGCAGCCGGCCGACGTAACAAAGGTCGAATCGGGGCATGGGCCGTGGTACCGCCGCAGTGGGCAGCGCGATCGGATTCGGGCGCACCACGACATTGGGATATCCGAGCCCGCGTAGTTCGGCCGCCTCGAGCGCACTGGTCGCAACGGTGGCCGCGGCCGAACGCGTCGACGACTGGACCAGGCGATCGAACGTCTGCTTGACGCCCAAATTCTGCAGGCGCGGCACCGCCATGCCCATCGGTTCCAGCACCAACGGGACGTTGGCGCGCGTCGCCGCGAAGGCGGCGGCCGACACGGGCCCGTCCCGCAGGCCGAAGCAGTGCACGACGTCAAAACCGCGCCGAACCAGCGCGGCCGATCCGGGGGCGACGCTCAGCCAGTTGCGCGAGACGAGCCGTCGCAGATACGTGACGGGAACCCCGTCGACGATGCGCCGGCCGGCGGGGATCGACGATCGGCCGGGCCCGAAGTTCGCCGTAACGATTTCCACGTCGACGCCGAGACGCTGGAGCGCGGGGGCGAGCAGCGCGACCTTCGTTACGGGCCCGCCGTAATCGAGCGCGGGCTTGTACGCCGAGAGACACAGCAACACGCGCACGTGCCGTAGCGTAGGTGCGACCGGATCACTTCTCCGGGCCAACCCATGACCATGATCACCCTTGGAATCAACGCCTATCACGGTGATGCGTCAGTGGCCGTGTTCGTCGACGGCGAAATGATCGCCGCGGTCGAAGAAGAACGGTTCACCCGCCAGAAGCACCAGGCGGGCTTTCCCTCGGAGTCGGTGCGGTGGTGTCTGGGCGAGGTCGACGCCACGATCCACGACGTCGAGCACGCGGCGATCTCACGTGATCCATTCGCCAACCTCGGGCGCAAAGTGTTGTGGACCTTGCGTCACCGCCCGAGCCGGTCGTCGATATCGGCGCGGGCCAAGAACACCGGCAAGATTCTCGACGCCCGCGAAGCGCTCGCGAAAGCCACCGGCCTCGCCTCGGCCAAAGAGCTCAAGACGAAACTGCACCGGGTTGAGCATCACAAGGCCCACCTCGCCAGCGCCCTGTGCTCGTCGCCGTTCGACACCGCCGCGTGCGTGACCCTGGACGGCATGGGGGACTTCCTGAGCTCGGCCTGGGGCAGAGGCGTCGGCGGCAAGCTCGACGTACACGGCGTGGTCGCATTTCCCGACAGCCTCGGGGTCTTCTACACGTCGTTCACGCAGTTCCTCGGCCTGCCCTCCTTCGGTGACGAGTACAAGCTGATGGGCCTCGCCGCGTACGGCGAGCCAACGTTCTTGCCGGAACTGCGTGAGGTGGTGCGCCTCGGCGACGGCATGAGGTACGAACTCGACCTCAGCTACTTCACGCATCACGACAAGGGCGTGGAGATGACGTGGGCGGATGGGTCGCCGACGCTCGGGCCGATGTTCGCTCCGAAGATGGTCGACGTGTTCGGCCCCGCGCGCGAGTTCCGCAGCGAACTCACGCAGCGCGACATGGACCTGGCCGCGTCGGTGCAGCGGCGCCTCGAAGAGGTCGAGCTGGAGTACCTGCGACTGTTGCACGATCGGGTACCGGAGCGAGCCGTGGTGATGGCCGGCGGCGTCGCCCTCAACGTCTTGGCTAACGGACTGATCCGCCGCGACACCCCCTTTGAAGAGGTGTGGGTGCAGCCGGCCGCGAACGACTCGGGTACTGCCATTGGTGCCGCGCAGTACGTGATGCACCACGTGCTCGGCCAGCCCCGCACCTGGACCATGACGCACGCCTACACCGGCCCCGTCTACGACGAACAGGCGTGTATCGCCGCGCTGCGCGACGCCGGTTTCGAAGCCGAGGCGACGCGTTACGACGACGACGCACTCTTTGCCTACATCGCACAACGGCTGACTGAAGGCGCCGTCGTCGGTTGGTATCAAGGCCGAGCCGAACTCGGACCGCGGGCACTCGGCAACCGCTCAATCGTCTGCGACCCCCGGCGCGACGACATGAAAGACATCCTCAACGCGCGCATCAAACACCGCGAGCCGTTCCGGCCCTTCGCGCCCTCAGTGCTCGCCGAAACGATGGGCGACTGGTTCGAAGAGCCCTACGAGTCGCCGTACATGCTGATGGCGTTCAAGGTGCGCGCCGACAAGCTCGGCCAGATCCCGGCCATAACCCACGAAGACGGCACCGCCCGCGTGCAGACCGTCACCGCCGAGACCAACCCGCGCTACTACGGGCTGATTCGCGCGTTCAACGACCTCACCGGCGTTCCGATCGTGTTGAACACCTCGTTCAACGAGAATGAACCGATCGTGTGCACGCCGGCCGAAGCGACCGATTGTTTCGCCCGTACTGACATGGACGTTCTCGTGCTCGGCAGTCACGTGGTGGACCGAGGCGGCAAGCGTTGATCCACGACCGGGCCATGGTCGAGGGAACCATCGGCGAAGGCACAAGCGTGTGGGCCAATGCCCATGTCATGGCGGGAGCGGTTGTCGGCAGCAACTGCAACATCGGTGAGGGAGCGTTCATCGAAGGCGGGGCGAGCCTCGGCGATCGGGTGACAGTCAAGAACCACGTGTTGATTTGGGACGGCGTGAGCACCGGCGACGACGTCTTTCTCGGACCGGGAGTCGTGTTTACCAACGACATGTTCCCTCGTTCTCGCCGCGGCGCTGATCGCGCACCGACCAATGTCGTCGCGACCATCGTGGAATCCGGCGCCAGCATCGGAGCGAACGCCACCATCATTTGCGGCGTGCGGATCGGCGACGCGCGCACCTGATGTCGGCCACAACGGGCGGGTCGCTGGAGGAGGTCGCGCTTCGCGTGATCCGCCGTCTATCGCAAGCAGCCACGCCCCTGGTCTCGGGGCGATGGTGGATGTTGAGGGTCGGTGGGTTCGCTTCGCTTTTGTCCTTGTTTCTTCAAACTCCCGCGCTTGAACTGCCATCGGGCTTTTTTGCGAGGATTCAGTCCCAAGGCGATCATCCGTTTCTGCCTATGAACGTGAGCGCCGCGTCTCACGAGGGCAAGCTTGCGTTTCGTCTGTTCCCGCCGCTACTCGTGCGGCTAATGCATCTCTCACCCGGTTCGTACTACGCGCTTCAAGTAGCCCTCGGCATCGCGACCCTGACGCTAATCGCGTGGCTTCTAAGCGAATTGGGGTACTCGCGACGCGTCTCACTCGCGCTTACGTTGGCATTCGCTTTCACATACCTCGGCTCAGTTTGGTTCGTAGACATCCACCCATATTTTGATGCCCTAGCGGCAACCGCGCTGGTCATGGCTATGGCTGTCGTCAACCCTGTCCTTGCTGGCTTAGCGATGTCGGCCGCTCTCTGGACCGATGAGCGCGCGATCCTGCCAGCGGTAGCCGTCGCGGTGTGGCACCTGAATCGTCGCCAGAAATCCGGTGCTGTTGCCGTTGTGGTCGCCGTCAGTCTTTATGCAGTTCTGCGCCTTTACCTGGGCCATCGTTACGGACTTGAAACAGGCCGATCGGAAATGGGTCTAAGCGTGTTACACAAGTATTTCAGCACGATGCCGATCGCGCTCGTGCTCGCACTTGAGGGCATGTGGCCGCTTCTTGCGGCAGGATTGACGCAAGGCCTGTTCGAACGGCGCTCGCTGTCTCTGATGCTGATGGCGAGTGTCTTAGGGTCTGCGGTTACGTCCGTCATGGTCGACGACGTCACGCGATCCACGGTGTACCTGCTGCCCGCAGTGCTTACGTCAGCTGCGTTCCTAATCCGCGAGCGGGAACCGACGAGGACCACCCTTGTCGGCGTATGCGTTGCGCTCTGCCTGCTTGTGCCAACGACGGGTGTGGTTCAGGCGGGATTCACCGTGTTTTACCCGCTGCCCCTTCGGATCCTCTTCTAGCTCGCCCGATTGCCTCTGAGCATCCTGAGGCCGTGCAGATCGATCATCTGGCCGAAGGGCTGCTAGCAAATCACCCATGCTCGATAGGTAGGCGTTCTACGAATCGCCTATCGACTATCACCTGTCAGTGACCGGTGCTCGTATAAGCCCCATCCAGAGGTCGCTTCAGAGGTTGAATGCATGCCGGCTTCTAGGAGGGCACGGTGGATTCGCTGCGGCGAATCTCCTATCGTTTGAAGAAACGGCGTGTGATAGTCGATGAGCGCCCGCCGGATGCAACCCGCTTGGATGAGCGGGATGATCGCGTCAACGACTTTCCCTTCGTAGCCCTCGACGTCGACTTTGATCAGGTCAACGGACTGTTGACCGTAGTCTGCCAAAAGGCTCTCAAGAGATACAAAGTTCACCGCTTGTCGGCGCCGGGAAAAGCGATACTTCTTCACAAATCCTGAGGCGCCTGTGTTCAACGCGGGATAAAGGCGCATATCGGCTGATGTGCCGGCATCTCCACCCAATGCCGACGAAATGACTGCGAACTCCGTTGGTCCGTTTAGGCGAATATTTATTTCGGCGATGTCGCGCAGGCGTTCTTGCGGTTCTATGGCGAGTACAAAGCCGTCTCGCCCGACGAGTGACGCCGCGACAGCGCTCATGACGCCTTCATTTGCTCCGACGTCAACGAACGTGTGTCCCGGCTTCAAAAGGTCGCGGAGCCTCGTTTCGGTGTCGTCCTCGAGCCGTCCAAAGTCCAACACAGTCCGCCCGACGTGAGACAGAGGATCGAGATACAACCGCAAGCCATCCGCAGTCTCGAAGATTCGACGCCTTTCGGAATTGGCTGCTACCCGCAGCACGAGTGCACCGAGCGCCATGGGTCTCAGCCGCGTCGCCCACCGCCACCGTCGATACAACGAGCGGTGATAGTCGGGCGTCGCGGCGGAAGATTTCATTGCGTTACCGTACGCGGCCGGTCGTTGCAGTGTCTCTCGTGAGCTGGATCTCCTAGCCTCTTTACATGAGTGACATGACTGGGAAGGTTGTCGTCGTCACGGGCGGCAACAGCGGTATTGGCAGAGAGACCGCGGTGCAGCTCGCGCAGAAGGGCGCGACGGTCGCGATCACGAGTCGCGACGAGATCAAAGGCAAGGAAGCCGCGGCCGATATCGAAAAGCGTGGCAACACCGGGGAAGTAAAGGTGTTCTCGCTGGATCTCGGTTCGTTCGCCTCAGTGCGTGCCTGCGCCGGCGACATCCTGAAGGCCTTCGATCGGCTTGACGTGCTCGTGAACAACGGCGGCGCGATGTTGTCGCGTCCGATGCTCACGGCTGAGGGTTTCGAGATGACGGTGGGCGCGAACCATCTCGGCACATTCCTCCTCACGTCGTTGCTCATCGACCGCATCCGCGCCGCGGGCCAGGGTCGCGTGGTCACCGTTGGTTCAGTCGCGCATCGCGGCGCCGCCGATTTGGTCGAAAGCGACTTCCGCTCGACCGAGGGCTACCGCGGCATGACCGCGTATTCGAAATCGAAGCTTGGCAACATCCTGTTTGCGCGCGAGTTGGCGAAGCGGGAGAAGGAAGCCGGCAGTGATGTCACATCGTTCGCGGTTCACCCGGGCGGAGTGCGATCGGGCTTCGGCCGCGACGGCGACGCCAACAGGCTCATGGAGATCGGAATCACGATCATTTCGGCGACGCCGCTCTATATCTCGAACGCTGCGGGGGCGGGCCCTTCCGTCTACGCGGCCAGCCAGGCTGGGCTCGAGAGTCAGAGCGGTGCGTACCTTCAGCGCACCGTCGCTGGTAACTGGGGCCCGGTGAAGATCGTCAAGCCCAATGCTGCCGGTCAAGACGACGCGAAGGCCGCGGCGTTGTGGGCCTTAAGCGAGAAACTCATCGCGTCGGCGGGTTGACCACTTTCACAAAACACACCCGGCCCGTGCTCGAGGCCACGTTCGTCGTGGCGCTGGCCGCCGCCGCTGGTTGGGCCTCTACTGGCAAGCAGCTGCCGTTTCTGAACGCGAGCGCCCTCCTCGCGCTGGCTGGGGTCGTGGGCCTGGTCGTCCTGTTCATCGCGGGGGCGCGCATGCCGTCGGTGCCGTTCGCGGCGCTGCTCGTGATGTTTCCGCTTGGTGACTACCTCCGCAAAGCAGGAAGCGGTGATCCACGATTGATTCTGTCTCGCGACCTGCTGCTGATCGTGGGGGTCGTTGTCCTTACGACGCGCGTGCCGTGGCGCGATGTGCTCGAAGCGAACGCGGCATGGCTGCGGCCACTGGCGGTGTTTGTCGCGTGGTTCGGCGTCGGCGCGGTCAATTCGGCCCTCTTTCAAAATGTCCAAGTGCCATTCGTAGGTTTGCGGCTCTACTTCGAGTACCTGCCGCTTATCGGTGTCGGTTGGTACGTGGCCCGAGATGCCACCCGCCTACGCCGCGCGGTCGTGTTTGTAAGCGTGGTGCTGTGCGCGACGACCTACCTGGGCTTGCTGCAGAGCGTTCTTGGCCCCGGCTTTCTCGCTAACGCAAACGCGAACTCGGATCTCTTCACGCACCTCAATTTGCTTCGTAGGACAGCGGGCCAGACTGCAGGCCAGGTCTTCCAACCGACAGGGCTGTTCGTGGAGCCAGGGCGCTTCGCCGACTGGGCATTCGTGAACTTCGCCTTCGGGTTGGCGCTCGTACCGCACCGCGGCTTGCGATGGTGGCGATTTGTCGTGCCCGTGATCGGAGCGCTCGGACTATTCGCAGCTTCGAACCGAACAACGATCGTTGCTGCCGTCATCTTGGCGCTCATCGTGGCCCTGCGGCAAAGCCGGATCGACTCAAGCCGCGCGATCCAAATCGCTTTTGCGCTGACCCTGGGGATCGCCACTTTGGCGGTCGTCACGCGCACGTACTTCCCGGAGCAGTTCGAGAGCCGGGTGCAGTTTGTCGGCAACTCCCTCAACGTCACGTCGGCGAGCGCCGAGGGCTCGACGCGTGTGCCGGCATACGCGGTCGAGTTGTACTCCGACATCGGGAAAGGCGGATTGGTCGGGCGGGGTGCCGGCACCCAGGGTTTGGGACGCCAATATCTGGGCTCCGAGCGGAACACGCAGCTTACGGAGGGCGGCTTCGCCGTGATCATGGTGGAAACCGGCGTTATGGGCTTTCTCTTGTGGATCTTCTGGACGGGTTCGGCGTGGCGTTTCGCGCGCCGTGCCGCGGAACGGTTCGAGGGGTCAGTCGGTCAAACCATGAGCACGCTGGCAACCGCGCTCGCGGTGCAGCTATTCGTGATCATGTTCATCGGCATCAGTGCGGTGCAGGACTTCGTCTTCAACAGCTGGCTGTTTTTGGTACTCGGTTTCGTCGCCGCCGTCGGCCGGTACGGCTTCCCGGTTCCCGACGAAGAGCCCGCTGAGCGCACACAGCCAGAACTGATCACCTCCAACGCGTAACCACAACTTGTTGCGGGCGGCGACGCTTTCGGCGACCATGTTGTTGGTGACTACGGGGGTGGTTAATGGTCTTGGGGCAACGATTGCGCAGGGCAAGTCGGCACCGGAAGCGCAACCGCGTACAACGGCGCTGGCGGCGCGCTTGCCGCCCGCGCGCTGAAACGGCACTAACCGATCTCGGCGCCCACTGAATAGTTGGTCGCTGCTGCCGATAGGTAGGCAGTGGAAGCGCTTACGTCCTACGAGCGCGGAGAAAGACCGGCGCTCCTAGCGACTCGAGCGATAAGCGTGATCGCGCTTCTCACCAGCGTGCTCGCACTGCCGGGTTTCCTGCGGTCGGCCGCAGCGGACATGGACGAGGGTGTTCTGCTCGTCTACCCGGCGTTGATACGCGCCGGGCGCGTTCCCTATCGCGACTTTCGCTTCCTGTACGGACCGGCCCAGCCGTGGCTGCTGTCGTTGCTGCCAAGCGCACTGCTCGCCGAGCGGCTGGTTGGCGTGCTCGCTCGCTTCGTCGTAGCGCTTGGCGTGTACCTGCTGGTTCGAGAGCGCGCCCCCGATCTGGCGATTGCGGCGGCGGCGTTGTCGCTGACCGTGGCGCTGACCGGCGGCGTGGGCGGCTTTGCGTGGTTGCTCGGGCTCGCGTGCGTGACCATGTCGTTGGTTTGCGTTGACCGCAAGGCGTTCTTGCTCGCGGGTGTCCTGGGCGGATTGGCGGTGGCGTTCCGATTCGATCTCGCCCCCAGCGCCATCGTGGTCGGCCTCACGTTCGACTGGCGCAGGCTGCGAGCCTTCGCACTCGGCTTCGGGGTGGTCGGAGTCGGCCTTCTCGTGCAGGCGTTTCAACCCGGGTTGGCCGCGGTGTGGCAATCAACCGTTGTCGATGAATTACATCAAGCCCCAGGCCGGAGGCTGCCGTTGCCGAGCGGGTCGGTACTGCTGTTCGCGGTGGTCACCATCGCGTCGGCCGTCCTGCTGTTGGCTTCGGCGCGCGACGCTCGCCAGCGTCGCATCGCCATCGCTGGCGTATTGATGCTCGGTCAGATGTTTCAGCGTATGGACAAGTATCACGTCGCATACGTGGCGGCGTTTCTCATCCCGCTCGCGCTATCGGCGCTCTCGTCAATCGACCGCCGTGCCGTTTTTCTTTTCGTGCTGATGGCGTTGGTAGTTGCGCCACTGAATCTGATCTCGGACAACGCCCGCACCACGCTTGGGCTTCGCCAAGGCGATGGTGAGGCGGTTTCGTTTCGGGGCAAGACCTGGATCGCGCCTCGCGGGGGCGCGCACGCGTTGCGCCGGTTGCTCGTGATCGTCGACGGTCTGCCGGGATGTTCGGTCTTCGTCGGGCCGTCCGACCTGCGGTTCGCGGAATACAACGACTCGTACCTGTATGCGTTGCTGATGTACCGGTTCGAACCGGCCACGCCGTTTATCGAACTCAACCCGGGCATCGCCAACGTGGCGGGCTCGGGTTGGCGCGAAGACCTTGAGTCCGCCGATGTCGTGATTCTCGACCGTTCCTTGAACCCCGATCCCGCCACGCGCGTCGCGGGCCCGGATATCCGTTCGGTTCTCCGAGACCGCACGCGCGTGCCGGCACCGAAACCGTTCGAGATCTACAGCAGAACCGCTACTCGGCGATGCCTACCGGCGCGTCGTCGATGATCTGATCGAGGTACTCGCTTAGCCCGTAGCCGACGGTGCCGTCCTCGAGCGTCCACTTGGTCATGCCCTCGGAAATGCGGGTGACGTTGCCGTCGCGGCGGTTGCGCAGCGGGATGAGGTTGAGCACCTCGCCCTTCACCGTGAATTCCTTGTCGCCCGACTTCAGTTTGAGCGTGAGGTTGCGGTGGTACTTGTCGGGCTCGTCCCAGTCGGTCTCGATGCGAACGTCGTGAATGAACGCGTTCGTCTTGCCGTCCCACAGGAACCCTGCGCGGGTGCCGTCGCTGTCGCGGCGGGCGACGCGCGAGGCCATGAAGCCGAAGTCGGGGCCGAAGTTCGCGGTGAGCCAGCGGTAGTAATACGGCGCCTGCCAGGTACGCGGGCCCCACGAGTGGTCGCGCAGGCCGAAGCCCTTGATGTCCCACTCTTCGTCGCCGACCTTGATGCTGCCTGTCGCCGACACCAGTTGCTCGTAGTGACCGCGGGCGAATTCCTCGCCCTCTTTCTCGTGGCTCTCTTCAGGCTCGCCGCCGAACATGTCGCTCTCGCCCTTGTAGTTGAGGGTGACCGAGCAGCTCACCCACGGGTTCTCGGTGAACGCCTTCTTGGGGTCGGCCATCTGCAACGGGTCGTCGAGCACGACGACCTTGCCTTCGTACTCGACCGTCAGCGCCTTGAACGGCTCGACCACGTTGAACTTGATGCCGCCCGCATCGAACGCGTCGTTGTTGTCGATCGGGGGACGGGCGTAGGTGAACGCCACACGCCCGTCGGGCAGATAGAGACACACCGTCATCTCGGCGTGACCCTCGTTGGCGCGATTGCCGCAACGGAACCACCCGCCGAAGTTGTTCTCGGGGTCGTAGACGTTGAAATACATGCTCTCGTTGAACGTGCTGGCTTCTTCCAGCTCGTGCATGTATTCGTCTTTGGGCTCAAGTCGGATCGCCATGGTGCCGAAAGTTAGATCAGAGCAGGCCTAACTGTTCGGTCCGGGCGCCGCGGGAGGAGGCGGGCTCCCACCCCGCGGCGCCCCTTGGACCGGACTTACCAACTTCGATGCGTTCGACGGGGAACGACAATGTCGCGCCTTTGTCGTCGATCACACGGACGGAGCCGTCGGCTTCCAGCGCGGCCACGCGGCCCGTCGACCAGCGTTCGTTCTCGCGCCGGCGAAAGCGCGCGGGCTCGCCGGCGCGCAGACCTATTGCGGTGAGCCCGTCGACGTTGGTCACACGCCTACTTCGGGACCGAAGTCCACTTGAACTCGTTCAGCTCGTCCCAGTCCGTCATCATCTCGACGACGCGTTCGACGCGACGGATCGCGCCCGCGTGATCGTTGCCGGGTCGGTTGCGGAGCCGCACAAACGTGGCCGCGTCGCCGACGATGAACGTCGGCACGCCGAACACCTTGTGATCGCGCACCGAGGTCATGTGGATCTCGCGGAACTGCTCGTTGCGTTCGGGTTCCCCAGCGGCGGCGAGGATCTTGTCGTCGTCGAGGCCGACACTCGTCAGGGTCTGCGCGATCACCGACGCTTCGCGGGTGTCGAGTTGCTGATCGTGGCGGGCGGCGAACAACGCCTCGTGCGCGTCGAGGAATTTGTCGGGGTATTCATCGCGAATCACGAGCGACACGAGGCCGGCCAGCAGCGCCGGTCCGGCCTCGGGGTTGTCCCACACCGGCGTGCCGCCCTCTTCGACGTGGGCTTGATTCAGCGAAAACGGCAGAAAGGTGACGTCCCAATGGGCGCCACCGCGCAGCCCGGTGATGATCTGCTCGTGCATGTTGCGCGCCCACGGACAGCGGTAGTCGTAGGTGACGGCGAATGGCGGTAGTGCGCTCATGGTGTCCTCAGGGTAGGGGAGCGAAATGGGCGACCGCGACGCCGATGATCAGACCGAGGATCAAGCCGCCGATCACGTCGGAGGCGTGATGGATACGGACGTAGATCCGGCTGAACGACACGATCGCCGCCAGAGGAAACAGCCACCAGGCCCACGGTGTTCCCTGGCTCAGCAATACCGCGGCGCTGAAGCTTGCGGTCGAGTGGCCGCTGGGAAAACTCGTGGTGCGCGGCGTGCGCAAATAGAACGGTCGGGGCTCTTGGATGACCGGACGGTTGCGGCGAAACAGGCTCTTGACCCCGACGTTCACGAACACGGATTGGCCGAACTCGGCGCACACCGCGCGGATACCCGCAAAATGTGCCGCCTCATCCCCGCCGACACTCGTGAAGTACCGCACCACGGCCAGGACAAGCCACAACACGCCGTGGTCGGCTACGAAGGAGGCCGTGTAAAACAGCCGGTCGAAGAACCAGTTGCCTCGGAGGGCATCGACGCGACGATCGAAACGCGCGTCGAACTGATCTACCGCATCGCCGCCAGCCACTGCGTCAGAGTAGGACGGCTTCGGCCTCGGCCTGAATGTCGGGCAGTTCGCCGAACTCGTCGCGCGTCTTGCGCGGGGCGTCGGCCGGGTTGCCGCCGAAGGTGGGGCACCACTGCTGGAAGGAACACCAACTGCACAGCGGCCCCGGATTGGGGCGGAAGTCGTCGCGTTCGCAGGCAGATTCGATCGCTTTCCACACGGCAGCCGCGCGGATCTGAAGGCCGCGGGCCGACTGGTCGGTGGGGACGTTGATGATCGCTTCAGGACCGCGCAGGTGCAGCAGCTGGATGCGATCGGGCCGTCGACCGAAGGTGGCTTCGCACAACGCGGCGTAGAAGTGCACGCCGGCAAGGCTCTTGCGCTCGTACTGCACCTTCGGCGACGCGCCCGTTTTGTAGTCGGTGACTACGAGCGCGCCGTCGGGCGCGAGCTCGAGCCGGTCGATGATGCCGCGGACGATGACGCCGCCGATCTCGGCCTCGAGGCGCAGCTCGGTGCCAAGAATCTTGACGTCGTTCGGGTCTTCCAGCTTGAACAGGTTCAGCGCGAGCACGGCCACGTCGTCCCAGAACAGCGCCTCGTCTTCCGCCGACAGGTTCAGCTCGGTGTACTCCGCGTCCTCCGCGTACTCGGCGCGCACGATCGGGATCTGCGCCAGCGCGTTTTCACGCGTGCGATGCGGTGGATCGAAATGCCAGAACAGCCGCTCGAGGCAGCGGTGCACGATCGAGCCCTTGCTCGTGTGAATCGACGGCGGTTCGTAGATGCGGTCGATCGAGGAGAAGCGGAACGCGAGGCCGCAGTGCGTGAAGCTCGCCACCTTCGATGGCGATAGGGCGCTGGGCAGTTCCAAACTCACTGGAGTGACGATACGCCGGGGGTGTGACGGCACCGCGGAGGGGTCAGAAGATTCCGCGGAGAATCGCGACTATTCCCCCGATCGCGGCCGTTGCGAGCAAAAGCTTGCGCACGACGGCGTCGTCGACCCGCCGGGCGTAATGCCGGCCGATCAACCAACCGCCGACGGTCGCCACGGCCATCTCGAGCAACAGGGCAGGGTGGTGCAGGCGCGGCACACCGCGAACGGCGAAGCTGATGATGTTGATGGCGAGGAAGTAGGCCTGCAGCGTCGGGCGGTAGTTCTTGGCCGGCCATTCGGCGTTGATCGCGTACATGGCGACGGGTGGTCCGCCGACACTGGTGGCCACGTTCATCGCGCCCGACGCGGCGCCGGCGAGCACCGCACCGCGGCGGCCCTTCAGGCTGTGGGCCCGGGCGCCCGTGGCGAGCAACGCAGTGGCCGCGAGGATGGCGGTGCCGTTGATGATCGAGAGGGTGTCGGTCGGCAAGCGCTTGATGAGGTATCCGACGATCGGGATGACGATCGCGGCGGGAATGAACAGCCGCAGCGCGTCGCGCCACCGGGCGTGCTCGCGTTCGGAGACGAGCATGATGAGGTTGAGGCCGCCCGCGATGAGATTCATCGTGGGCACCGCCGCAGCCGGGCCGGTCGCGATCGACACGAACGGGACGGCGACCAGCGAGAAGCCGATCGCGGTGATTGCCTGTCCTCCGGCGGCGACTGCGACCGCGACGATCGCGACCGCTATCCCGACGTCGATGGACTAACCCCGCTCGAACGCGGCGCGGATCGCGGCGACGGTGCGCTCGACGTCGGCCAGGCAGCCGAAGTGGCCGTGGTCTTCCCAAACCTCAAACGTCGCGTTGGGTAGACGGTCCGCGATCACGGGCAAAACCTGCGGACCGATCGCATCGCTGGTCTCACCGCACGCCATCACCACCGGGCAGAGCACCTCGTCGAGCCGGCCGAAGCCACCATGCGAGCCGCCCATCTCGTAGGTGCGCGCTTCGTTCTCCGGGTTGCACGACAGGGTCACGGTGCCGTCGGGCAAATCGCGCAACCCGCAGGCGATGTATCCGTCGAGAACGCGCGGGTCGAGCCAGCCGAGCGGGGGCTTCGACGCATAGTTCGCCCGGGCTTCCTCGCGCGGACGCGAATACCGCGCGGCGTTTGCGGGCGCCGCGTGCGAGGTGATTGTCGCTGGGAGAGGTCATGGTCGCCCGATGCCCGACAGGAAACATGATCGGCTCGAACGCCCATATCGCCTTGAACGTGTCGCGTCGGCGCATCTCGGTGAGCATTAAGAGCGCACCGCCACAGGAATGGCCAACGCCAAACGGGGCGTCGAGGCCCACTTCGTCGATCACTGCCAAGGCGTCGGTGGCGAACCCCTCCCACGCATAAACGCCCTCGGGCGCTTCGCTTGACGCTCCATGGCCCCGCTCGTCGAAAGTCACGACCCGGTAGTGCTCGATGAGTTGCTCGATGTGGGGGCGCCACACGCCCTGGCAGAAGCCGGTGGCGTGGGCCATCAACAGGTCGGGCCCGTTTCCGCCGTGGTCGGTGTACGCGATGGATACGCCGTCGGGCGTCACGGTGGTGGCCATGGAGTTCAGAAAGATACGTTGCTGCCGTGGCCAAGACGAAGCCGACAAAGAGCGGCTGGAAAGTGGCCCCGCCGCAGGTTCCGTCGTCCGAGGAGCTCGCGCCTGAGGAACTGATCGACGACGACGAATGGATCGGCGTGGTCGCGACAGGCGACTACATCGGCCAGCGCGCCGAGAACGCCGAGCTATCCGGTGTCGCGATTAGGTCCGGTCGATGGAGCGGAGTCATTCTCGAACGGCTGTTGGCGACCGATGTGGCCTTCAGTGACTGCGACCTCGCGGGGTTCGTGTTGCAGGCCGAGTCGTCATTGCGGCGGGTCTCGTTCACGCGGTGCCGTATGTCGGGTGTGGTGTTCGCCGGGTTGCGAATGCACGACGTGTCGTTCACCGATTGCACCCTCGATGACGCGAACCTGCGGATGGCGCACCTGGAGCACGTCTCGTTCGAAGGCTGCGCGCTGACCGGCGCGGACTTCTACGCGGCGACCATCGCCGGCGCACGCGTGTCGGGCTGCGACCTGCAGGGCGTGTCGTTGACGAAGGCGACGCTGGCGGACGTCGACCTGCGCGGGTCGCGGCTCGAGGACATCACCGGTGCCGGCGCCTTACGCGGCGCCACCGTCGACGTGGGTCAGGTGGTCGGGCTGGCGCGCAGCCTCGCGCTCGCGCTCGAGATCAACGTGGTCGACGAGTCCCCTGAGTGAGCTAGTGCTCGTGGGGAATGCCGTGCGCGTGGGCGTGTTCGTGCGCGGCGGCGTTCTTGGCGGTGATCCGGCGTAGCGGCGGCAGCGTGGGCGGCGGGTTCTTGCGTGGCGGTAGGTCGTTGAGCAGATCGGTGCTGGCCTTCGTGATCAGCTTGACCGCCTTCTCGAACGCGGCCTCGGTTGCCTCAGAGGTCTTGGCCACGCCGCTGATCTTGCGGACGTACTGACGGGCCGCGGCTTCGATCTCGGTCGGCGTTGCGCCGGGTTCGAGTCCGCGCAGGGTCGTGATGTTGCGGCACATGGAGCCCAGGCTACGGCGCGCCGTTGGGCGTTACAGCCCGCCGAGGGTCGTCCAGCCGTTTGCTGCGAACAAGTAATCCTGCACGGGCTTGCCGATGTCCGAGGGCGTGTTCTGCCCGTCGGGGGTCAGCAAGCAGTAGTCGCTCATCTTGCCGTTGCACCACAGCCACGCCATCCAGCCCACGCCGTGGTCTTCGGCCCACTGGATCATGGCGCGGTTTTCCCCGTCGACCGGTCGTTGCGTGCCGAACTCAGTGAGCATCACGGGCCGCGTCGCGATGGCGGGGGCGATTTGGCTATCGAGAAACGGTGCGTACTGCTTGCCCTCGCATGAGTAGGGCTCAGTCTGGGGAACAGTGCGGGTGCCGCACACGTAGGGATAGGCGTGCGCGCCGTAGATCACGTCCTTGTCGTTGCGCAACGGCGTGGTGGCCAGCACGCGCAAGTCGTTGCCCCACTGGCTACCTGTCGCAAACACCAGGTTCTTGAATCCGGTGCTGCGCACACCGTCGAGCAATTGCTGCATCCCAACCGCGGTGTAGTTGTCGACCCGTCCGCCGTTACGCCAGATGTCCCAGCTGATGTCGTGGGGTTCGTTGTAAAGGTCGATCGCAACGTAGGGGTGGTTCTTGTAACGGGTGGCTAGCGCTTTGACGAAGGTGAGGTTGTAGCTGTCGGGCGCCTTCTGGTTGCCGATCCATGTGCCAAGGCCGCACGGCAACCCCTGGGTCGCGAAGTGGTCGTCGAGCAAGATCACCATCTTCAACTGCTCCGCGTACGACACGATGCGATCGATCGTTGCCATGTATGTCTTGTCGTACTTACACATTCCCTGCGTGCCGAACGCGTCGGTAAGAGGTAGCCGAACGATGTTGGCGCCCCAACTCTTCATGCGTTGGAACGTGACCAGCTCGTTGTCGTAGCCGTATGGCGTGTACTCGAGCCCGCTCTTGTTGACGCCTCGCAGCACGACGGGGTTGCCGTCGGGGCCGACCACGCCACGCCCGGCCACATGGAATCGACCATCGCCCGCGGATGGAACGGTGGTAGTCGTCGTGGTGGACGGCGGGACCGTCGTTGTGGTGGTCGGCTTCAGCGATTGCAGAGGTTGCGCGGGCAGGGCAGCTCGCGCCGACAACGTCGGCACCGCGGCCATCAAGACCGCGGCCAACAGCACGCCGCGCAGAATGTTCTTCACAAGTGCCCCGATCCCGGTTCCGCCTCAAGCCCGAACCGTGAGTGTACGGCGCGGCTGCGCGAACGCGCCGGACGTACCGGCGGCTCAGGTGCCTTCGGCCTCCGCGCCGAGTGCGAGCCATTCCTCTTCCTGCGCGCGAATCGTTGCTTCGGCTTCGGTGAGGGCTAGGCCGATGCGGCGCAGGGCCGCGTGGTCGTTGCCGGCGGCCTCGAGTTCCGCCACCAACTTGTCGCGCGACCGCTCGGCCGCGGCGAGCGCCTTCTCGGCGTCGCGCATAAGCCGGTGCAGGGTGGACGGAGACCGTTTGGTGGCGGGTTTGGGGACACGCGTGTCACCCATCGCCTGTTTGGACGGGGACGCACCGGTCGTGTGCCGCCACGTCTTCTCCCACTCGGCGTAGCCGCCGGGCAGGCGACCGATGAAGCCGGTGCCATCGAGCACGAGCGCGTCTTCGATCGTGCGCTCCATGAACGCGCGATCGTGGCTCACCACGATCAGCGCGCCTGGCCAGTCCTCGAGAAAGTCTTCCAGCACGCGCAGCGTGTCGAGGTCCAAATCGTTCGTCGGCTCGTCGAGCAGCAACACGTTGGGTTTCTGCGCGAGCACCAGCAGCAGTTGCAGCCGCCGGCGTTCTCCACCCGACAGCGTGCCGATCTGGGCCCACTGCGCGTCCTTGTCGAACCAGAAGCGTTCGAGCAGGGCGCCGTCGGTCCAGTCCGGCTCGCGCGAACCGGCGACGGCTTCGCGCACCCGTTGCGTCGGGTCGAGCGCGGCGCCGACCTGGTCGTAGTAGCCGAGGCGCACGGTCGGGCCGAACTCGACCGTGCCCGCCGACGGCGTCTTGCGTCCCGCGATGATGTCGAGCAGCGTCGACTTGCCGGTGCCGTTGGGCCCCACGATGCCCATGCGCTCGCGGCGGTCCACCAACAGGTCGAGGCCACTGAACAGCAACGGGGCGTCTCCGTAGGCGTGGCCGACCTGATCGAGTTCGATCACCTTGTCGCCTAGGCGCGGCGTGCCCATGTGCAGGTTGAGGCCGTCGGTGCGCGCCGCGGCCTGGGCGCGGCCTTCCACGATCTTGGTGGCGGCCTCGATGCGCGCTTTGGGTTTGCGCGTACGCGCCGGTGCACCCCGCCGCAGCCACGCGAGTTCGGTGCGGGCCAGGTTGCGCCGCGTCGACTCTTGCGCGGCCGCGTGTTCGTAGCGCATGGCCTGACCCTCGAGGTAGCCGGCGTAACCGCCGTCGTGCAGGAAGCCGGTGCCGCGGTCGAGTTCGAGGATGCGCGTAGTGACCCGGTCGAGCACGTGGCGGTCGTGGGTGACCAGCAACAAACCGCCGCGGTGTTGCGCCAGGCGTTCTTCGAGCCATGCGATCGCGCCGACGTCGAGGTGGTTCGTCGGCTCGTCGAGCACCAGCAGGTCGCTCTCGGTCACGAGCAGGCGCGCGAGCGCCGTGCGTTTGGCTTGGCCGCCAGAGAGACGGTCGACCGGTGCATCGAGCAGCGGCGTCATGCCGAGCTTGTCGAGCACGGCGGCGGACTCCCATCCGTCACCGACGGCGTCGCGCACCGTGCCCGGCGGCAAGTGCGGGCGCTGGTCGAGGTAGCCGATGCGGATGTCGCGTCCTTGCCGAACCGTGCCGCTTTCGGGTTCGACCCGGCCAGTGAGCACGTTGAGCAACGTCGACTTGCCGGTGCCGTTCAGGCCGACCACGGCGATGCGGTCGCCGGTGGACACGGTGACGGACAGATCGGTGAACAGCGGGCGGCCGGGGCGGCTCATCGAGACGCCGGCGGCATCGACCAAGATCACGGCGCCAGTGTGGCGTGTCTGGTTAGTTCTCCAACAACTCGAGTTCGGCGACGCGGGTGGACCACTCGCCCAGCCACTCGCCGTACCGGCGATCCGTGCGTGGGTTCTCGCTCGATGCGATGTAGGTGGCCGCGCGGTGGCGCAATTTCTCGTCGGTGTCCTGGGCGAGGATCTGCTGCATCGCGGCGAGGATCTCGGGGGTGTGGCCGTGCTGGCCCCACATGAGCTCAGCGGCGACGCGGCGGCGATTGCGGATGCTCGAGTCGTGCAACATCGCGTTGACCAAAATCGCCACGGAGTCCTCCACGAGGCACCCATCGGGCTTGCACGGCGCGCACGACAACGAGTGCAGCGCCATGTTGCGCACCCGCGCATCGTTATCGCGAGCGGCGAGACGGAGCGCCTCTTCGACGATGTCGTCTTGATCGGCGTGGTCGAGGGCGGCGGCGCAACCAGCGCGCACCATCGGCTTTTCGTCGAGCATTCCGCGCAACAGCGCGTCGCGCGACACCGGTAGGGAAGTCAGTAGTTCGTGGACAGTCGCGCGCCATTCGGCCTTGTTGGGCGTGTCAAGCGACCGGACCAACTCGTCACAGGTCATCAGGAGCACCGTACGGACCGATGCCGGAGGCGACAACCGATTAAGCGGTAGAACATCGCCATGGCGATGCCGCAGATCTCCTATGCGCGGGACGCCGCGCTGCATATCGCGTATCAGGTGTGGGGCGACGGCCCGATCGACCTTGTGCTCGTGTGGGGCACGTTCTCGCACTGCGAGTTGTTCTGGGAAGACCCGACCATGGCGCGTTTTCTCGAAGGGCTCGGAAAATTCGCCCGCGTAGTGCAGTTCGACAAACGCGGTACCGGCCTGTCCGACCGGGTGCCGGGCTCGCCCACGCTCGAAGAACGGATGGACGACGTACGCATCGTCATGGACGCGGCCGGCATGACACGGGCGGCGTTGTTCGGCGAGTCCGAAGGCGCGCCGATGTCGTGTCTGTTCGCGGCGACGTTCCCGGACAAGGTGTCGCACCTGGTGTTGTTCGGGCCGCTGGTGCGAATGATCAACGACGACGACTTTCACGAAGGATGGGACGCCGACGACTTCAAAATGATCCTGGACTCCATGGAGGAGAACTGGGGGACCGGCACGGCTATGACCATTGCGGCGCCCAGTCGCGGCAGCGACCCGAAAGCGATCGCGCTCGGTGCCCGCTTCGAACGTCAGGCGCTAAGCCCCGGCGCGTTCCGTGCATTGATGGACGCCAACACGCAGATCGACATTCGGCCGGTCTTGCCAACGATCAGCACGCCGACCCTGGTGCTACACCGATCAGCGGACATGCTCATAAACGTCGGGCAGGGGCGTTACATGGCCGAGCACATCCCGGGTGCACGCTGGATCGAACTCGAGGGCGGAGACCACTACGTCGCGGCTGGCGATGCGGACGCGGTGCTACGGGAGACGCGGTCATTCATCACGGGTCGCGCCGACGACCAGCCCGTCGATGTCGACCGCGTGTTGGCCACCGTGATGTTCACCGACATCGTCGGCTCGACGGAAACCGCGGTGGCGATGGGCGACCGCAAATGGACCGAGCTACTCGACGACCACGACCGGCTCGTGCGCAACGAAGTCGAGCGGGCACACGGGCGCCTGGTGAAGACCACGGGTGACGGCGCATTTGCCACTTTTGACGGCCCGGCCCGTGCGGTGCGCGCGGCCGACGCGATCGTGAGCGGCGTGCGGTCCCTCGGCATCGACGTGCGCGCCGGGGTGCATACGGGCGAGGTCGAGCTGCGGGGCGACGATGTCGGCGGCGTCGGTGTGCACATCGGCGCCCGCGTGTCGGCGCTGGCTCACGCGGGGCAGGTGATCGTGTCGCGCACCGTCGTCGACCTCGTGGTCGGCTCTGGGTTGCAGTTCGCCGACGCCGGCAGCCACGCGCTGAAGGGCGTGCCCGGCGAGTGGCAGCTCTACGCGTTGACTCGATAGGCGTTACGTCGCGTGGAACGTGTCGCTGAGCGTTTCCTCCTGAGGTGACTTGCCGTCGCAGCCGACACTCACGGCGGTGAGCGTCACCGTGAAGTCGCCGGCCATGTCGTAGTGGTGGTGCATGTTCGCGTTCTCGCCGTTCAGCGCGGGCCAGCCGTTCTTGTCCTCTCGGCACGGCGCCATGTTCTGGGTAGCAACGCTCGGGCTCGAGCCGTCGCCCCAGTCAACCGACAGGGACTGGATATATCCGTCGCGGTCCACGGCGCTCACAACTCGCAGCGCGTCCCGGCCAGGCTCGTCCCCCAGTCCGGCGTTCATGGACACATTGGGAACCACTGCGCCGTTCGACTTCGTGGTCCGCGCGCCGGTGACGCTGATGGCCTGGGTCGTCTCGAAGGAGACGTACTGCTCGTCGACGGCCCGGCACGGCCACACGACGTGGGCCGTTGCGGTGATCGTGTACGAGCCGGGGGACCGGTACGAGTGGGTGAACTTTTGCCGGCGGGAGGTGACGTTCGTCGAGCCGCACTGATGCCCGTCGCCGATCACCGTGGGCACGAGTGATTCGTCGCCCCAGTCGACGACGATCCCTTCGAGCACATCGCCGCCTTCTTCCGCCGCGTGCACGACTACGAGCGCGCCCGTTTTCGGATTCGTGTCTGAGATCTCAAGCGTGAGCCCCGGTTGCGAGCTGTCGCGGGCCTCGTCGGCGACGACGCGCTGATCGGGTTTGTCGCGCGTCCACACCAGTGCCGCGGCCGCGATGACCAGTGCGCTCGCCACGACCGACAGCTGACGCATGCGGGCGCGACGACGGGCGACGAGACGGATCGCCTTGTCGTGCACCAGGTCGAGTAGTTCGTCGTCACTCCTCAAGGGCGGCCTCCCAGTTCGTGCCGATCGTCTGGCGCAGCGCCGCGACGCCGCGGCTTACGTGGCGCTTGACGGTGTTGCGCGACACGCCGAGTGCGTGCGACACGTCGGCCTCGGACAAGTCGGCGAGGTAACGCAGCGACACGGCCTGGCGTTGCCGCCGCGGCAGCGCCCGAGCGCGGCCGTGACGGCGAGCCGCGTGACCACGGCGTCCGTCGCGTCAACCGCCTCGGCGGAGGTTCTTGGCGTCTTGCGGCGCGAACGGTCGAGCAGCAGGTTGAGCAATACCCGGAGCAGCCACGCCTCGGCGTAGGGCAGCAGGCACACCTGCTGCCAGCGCACGTAGGCGCGGGCGAATGCCTCTGCGATCGCGTCCTCGGTGTCGAGGCCCGAACCATCGAACCCGCTCGCGAGACGTTTGGCTGCAGGCAGGGTGGCCAGGAACCACGACTCAAATGTCGGGACCGCGACTTCAGCCATCACCTAGTTAACGACTGAGACGGCGGGCATGGGTGACAGGCCTCGCCGAGATTTCTTTTTGTGGACCTGAGGGGACTTGAACCCCTGACCCTCGCGCTGCCGAGCGCGATGCTCTACCGGACTGAGCTACAGGCCCCCGAAGGGGCCATCACGGTAGCGCAAGGCCTACGACGATCGAGAACCATCGACTCGCATTTTCCTTGCATTCGAACGTCAGTTCGGGTACGTTCGGTGGATCGCAATCGCTCCGACGGTTGCCTACAACCCCATCTCCGAACGAGGTGGCCCGTGGACAACTCCACGCCCAGCACTACATCTGAAATCGGCGCGCGTACCGAACGCGCCGTTGCCAACGCGTTGCACGACTGTGGTTTCGCCGTATTCATTCCGTTCTTCGGTGGTCACGAGCGAACCGATCTCGTGTATCTCGATCGGTCAGGTGTCGCTCGACGCGTGCAATGCAAGACCGGTCGGTTCACGGACGGCTTCGTGTCCTTCTGGACCTGCAGCAATACGGGTGGGCGACGCGAGACCTATGTCGGCCAGGTCGACGACTTCGGCGTGTACTCGCCGGAACTGGAAGCGGTGTTCCTGGTTCCGGCAGGTGATCTCCCGACCCGGCAGGCGCGGCTGCGCCTAGACGCGACCAGGAGCTCGCAGGCAATAGGCATTCGCTGGGCTGAGCCCTACCGAATCACGCGACTGAGAAGCGATCTTTCCGGCGAAGGAACGGGGATTCGATGAACCGATAGGACAACTCGGCCGCGATCACCGACAACGCGTAGGCCGCCACGAAGAACGGGACGTTGTTGTCATCGAACTGCTTGACCATCAGGTTCAACACGAGTGAATGCCACAGGTACATGCCGTAAGAGATGCGCCCGAGACGGGCCAACGGTTTCGAGCCGAGCCAGTCGCGGCGTGGCGTCGCCAGCGCGTGCACGATCCACACCGCAATTCCAAGGTCGAACAGCGTCAAACCGATGATCTGGTCGAACCGGTTCTCACCCTGCCAAAGGATGTGCACTGCGGGCAGCGAGGCCATCACGAGGATCAGAGGGTGCAGACGCCGCGGCGTGAACCAGCCGTTGCGGTACGCGAGCCCGAGGCAGCAGCCGATGAGCAGCGCGTCGGTCCACGCCAGCGGCGTCTGAGCGATGTTGGCTTTTGTAAATCCGACAGACCGCACCGCGGCGGCGAACACGATCCCGCCACCGAGCACCGTCATGCGCGCCCGCCAGGTCGGGAAACGCCTCATCAGGAATGAGTACGTGATGGGCCAGAGCAAATAGAACTGCTCCTCGACGGCGAGCGTCCACGTGAGCAGCAGCTCGAACGCGATCCAGTGGCCCTTGCCGACGACCGTGAAGATGTCGGTGGTGTACGTGAGCGCCATCGCGGCGGCGCCGAGTCCCAGGCCCACGCCACCGCGCCAGACGCCGAACGGGAGGGCGATCAGGAAGACGAGCACCAGCGCGACCAGCGCTGGATACAACCGCAGGATGCGGCGCATGTAGAAGAAGCGCAGGTTGACTGTTCCCGTGGCGGCGCGTTCCGCGTCGATGATCGTTGTGATCAGGAAGCCGGAGAGCACGAAGAACGTGCCCACCCCGACGAGACCTGCACTAGTCCGGTCGAAGCAGTGGTCGGCAACGACGAGCGAGACCGCGATTGCGCGCATGCCGTCAAGGCGCGGCCGGTAGCCCAGAGCTACCGAGCTAGGGGTCTCCGTCGCTGCCATCCCCTTCGAGCGTAGGTCGGCGCGCCGGGAAACTGGCTCGTTGGCCGCGGCACCCGTCCCGTACGATTGACCGATGGCGGACGACAACGCGGTAGACGAGCGGCCCTTCAGGTACGACGCCCGCGCCGCGGAGCAGTTCGAACAGAAGTGGCAGGAATACTGGACCCACCACCACACGTGGGAAGTGGCGAACCCGGCCGGGCCGCTGGCCGACGGGTGGGACGACGTAGCCGACAAGCCCAAGCGCTACATCCTGGACATGTTCCCGTATCCCTCAGGCTCGGGCCTGCACGTCGGGCATCCGCTGGGTTACATCGGCAGCGACGTCTACGGGCGCTTCCTGCGCATGAAGGGTTTCAACGTCGTCCACACGATCGGTTACGACGCGTTCGGTTTGCCCGCTGAGCAGTACGCGGTGGAGACCGGTCAGCACCCGCGCGTCACGACGGAGAACAACGTCAACAACATGCGGCGTCAGTTGCAGCGCTTGGGATTGGCGCATGACGAGCGCCGCGCGGTGTCGACCACCGACCCGGGCTTCGTGCGCTGGACGCAGTGGATCTTCTTGAAGATCTACAACTCGTACTGCGACGACAACGGCACAGCGCGTCCGATCGAGCAGAAGATCGCGGAGCTGGAACAGCGCGACGACTGGGTGGGCTTGTCCAAGATTGAGCGGGCCGAGCTGGTCGACAGCTACCGCTTGGTGTACCGCACCGAGGCGATGGTGAATTGGTGCCCCGGGTTGGGCACGGTGCTGGCGAATGAAGAGGTCACGCCTGACGGCCGCAGCGATCGCGGCAACTTCCCGGTCTACAAGCGCCCGCTGACGCAGTGGATGATGCGCATCACCGCGTTCGCCGATCGCCTGATCGACGACTTGGACGGGCTGGACTGGCCCGAGCCGGTGAAGTTGATGCAGCGGAACTGGATCGGCCGCTCAACGGGTGCGCGGGTGCGTTTCGCCACCGACGCCGGCGAGTTAGAGGTGTTCACGACGCGCCCCGACACGCTGTTCGGCGCCACGTTCATGGTGGTCGCGCCCGAGCACGCGATCGTCGACCAGTTGGTCACGCCTGACGCGGCGGCCGAGGTGGCCGCGTACCGCGCCGCGGTAGAGAACGTCAGCGAGCAGGACCGCACGGCCGACTCACGCGAAAAGACCGGCGTCTTCATCGGCGCGTACGCGACCAACCCGGTGAACAACGCGCAGATCCCGATTTACATCGCCGACTACGTGCTGGCCGGTTACGGCACCGGGGCGATCATGGCCGTGCCCGCCGAGGACGAGCGGGACTGGGCCTTCGCCGCGAAGTTCGGTCTGCCCGTGATCCGCACCGTGCAGCCGCCAGCCGATCATCCCGAGGACGAAGCGTTCACCGGCAACGGCGTGGCGATCAACAGCGAGTTCCTGAACGGCATGGAGATGGCCGAGGCGAAGGCAGCGATGATCGCGTGGCTGGAAGAGCGCGGGTTGGGCGAGGGCTCGGTCACTACGAAGCTGCGCGACTGGTTGTTCAGCCGTCAGCGGTATTGGGGCGAACCGTTCCCGATCGTTTACGACGTCGACGGTCTGCCGCATGCGCTGCCCGATTCGATGCTGCCGGTCGAGTTGCCCGAGCTGGATGACTTCGCACCGCGCTCGCGTCCCGATGACCCCGACGCCGACCCCGAACCGCCCTTGGGTCGCGTCGAGGAGTGGGTCAACGTCACCCTGGACCTGGGCGACGGGCCACAGCCCTATGTCCGCGAGACCAACACGATGCCGCAGTGGGCGGGCAGCTGTTGGTACTACCTGCGCTACCTGGACCCGACGAACGAGAACGAGTTCGTCAACCCGGCGGTCGAGCAGTACTGGATGGGTTCGTCGGGCACGCCCGGCGGCGTGGACTTGTACGTCGGCGGCGTCGAGCACGCCGTGCTGCACCTGTTGTACAGCCGGTTCTGGCACAAGGTGCTGTTCGACTTGGGCCACGTGTCGACGAGCGAACCGTTCCAGCGTTTGTACAACCAGGGGATGATCCAGGCCGCCGCGTTTACCGACGCGCGGGGCATGTACGTCTCCGCGGCGGACGTGGTCGAAGGTAGCGACGGCACGTTCAGTTACGACGGCGAAGCGGTGAACCGCGAGTTCGGCAAGATGGGCAAGAGCCTGAAGAACGCGGTCGCGCCCGACGACATCTACGCGGCCTACGGCGCCGACACGTTGCGCGTCTACGAGATGGCGATGGGTCCGCTGGACGTGAGCCGTCCGTGGCGGTCCGACGACATCGTCGGCGCGCACCGGTTGTTGCAGCGCGCGTGGCGAGCAATCATCAGCGAGTCCACGGGCGAGTTGGTCATCACTGAGGACGCGATCGACGCCGAGAGCCGCCGCATCCTGCACCGCACGGTCGCCGCGGTGAACGACGACTACGAAGCGCTGCGCTTCAACACCGCGGTTGCGCGTATTACCGAGTTGGTCAACCACATCACGAAGACGGGTGTCTGCGCGCGTGAGACGGCCGAGACCTTGACGAGGTTGTTGGCGCCGCTGGCTCCGCACGTCGCCGAGGAGTTGTGGTCGCGCCTGGGCAAGGAGCCGACGGTCGGGTTCGTGCCGTTCCCGGTGGCGGATCAGGCCGAACTGGTCGACGACATGGTGACGTTGGTCGTGCAGGTAAACGGCAAGGTGCGCGATCGCGTCGAGGTTTCGTCGGACGCCGACGCGGCGTCGGTCGAAGCGACCGCGTTGGCGCTGCCCCGCATCGTCGAGTTCATGGCCGGCGCCGCACCGCGCAAGGTCATCAGCCGTCCCCCCACGCTCGTAAACATCGTCGTCTAACTAGAGCGGATGGCGTCGAGCCATTTGATGCGCTTGCCGGCGCGCAGGATCGAGTTCGCGTAGATCGCGCTCAGCGATCGCGCGCCATCAACAACACGCTCAGCACCACGCCGCCGGCCGACAGCGCGATCTGCCACGGCGCGACCACCCCGTCCGAGATGAGCACGGGCATACACAACGGCGCGGTGGGCGGGAAGTAGGCGAGTACGCGGATGAGCGTGTTCGGATCCGTCGTGCCGAACGACGTGGTCGCGGCGAGGTAGCCGGCGAACAACGGAATGAACACGGGGAAGGCGGCGGCACCGGCTTCGCTCTGACGCGATACGAGCGAGCCGGCGGCGGCGAACGCCCATCCGTAGAAACCGAACCCGAGCACGAACCATCCGACGGCGCCGAACGCATAGAACGCCTTCGTGCCCGACAGCACGTTGATGTCGACGGCGCGCGACGCGATCACCGCGGCCGTTGCGACGGTGAGCGCCTGAATCAGCCCGAGTATGCCGATCCCGATGATCTTGCCGGTCACGAGTTCGCGCGGTCGTACCGCCGCGAGCAAGACCTCCGCGATGCGCGAACTCTTCTCTTCGGCGATCCCGTTGAGCACCCATTGGCCGTAGGTCTGCAAGAAGATGAACGTGGCGATGACGCCGATGATGTTGGTCGCGATCGCGCCGCCCGAGTCGTCCTTTGACTTCGTGAGGGCCTCGACCTTCAGCGGTGGCCGCGTCAGGACGTGCGCGATCGTGTCCGGCGCCATGCCCGCGTCCGACAGCGCTATGGGTAGCCGCGTCGCCTCCGACACGCCGAGCTCCAGCCGCAACCGCTTCGAGACCCGTTTCGCGTCGGCCTTGTGATCCACGATGATGCGGCGGCCTTCGACGAGCGCGATGTCGAGCCGGCCGGTGCGCACGCCTCGGGTCGCGTCCTCGACGGTGGCGTAGTTCTTGAAGTGCAGCGTGGCGCCGATCGCGGGCCCAACTGTGCGCAGCGCCTGGTTGACGACCGGGTTCGTGACGTTCACGAGCCCCACGTCGTAGACCGTCGGTTTGTCGTCTTTCAGGTTCGGGACCACGATGATCCCGACAACGACGAGCGCGCTGATCACCGTCGAAATGCGAAAGACCTTGCCGCGCAACCGCTCGCGTATTTCGCGCATCGCGACCAGACGGATGCTGCCCAGCCGCGTCACGCGTTCGCTCCGACGGCCTCGATGAACACTTCGGACAGGCGCCGCTTCACCAGGCTGAACTCGACGACGGGGCCGCGCTGCTGTGCCGCGGCGAGCACCGCCTGCGCGTCCGCGGTCGGCCCCAGCGCCAGGCGCAGCCGGCCGAGGTCGTTCGACGTGATCGTGACGCCGCGGAGGCGTTTGGCCCACGCCCCGGTCTTGTCCCCCTCGACGTGGACCGACAGCACCGGGGTGGCGCCGCGCTGCACGTCCTCCAACGCGCCCTCGACGACGACCCGACCCTTGCTGATGATCGTGACGTTCTGGCAGTAGTCCTCCACGAGATCCAGCTGGTGGCTCGAGAACACGACGGCGGCGCCGTGCTCGGCCTGCTCGCGCAGGATCGCCCCCACCGTCTCGATGGAGATCGGATCGAGGCCGCTGAACGGCTCGTCGAGCACCAACACTTCGGGCTCGTGAATCAGCGCCGCGGCGAGTTGCACCCGCTGCTGGTTGCCGAGCGATAGCGCTTCGACCTTGTCGTCGAGGCGATCGCCGAGACCAAGTCGTTCAAGCCACCCGTTGGCAGCCTTTCGGGCCGCACCGCGCTCAACCCCGTAGAGCGTCGCAAAGTAGGCAAGTTGCTCGGCGATCTTCATGCCGGGGTACAGGCCACGTTCTTCGGGGAGATAACCGAACTTGCGTCGAGCGTCGCTGTCGACCGGCGCGCCCTTCCAGGTGACAGTGCCGGAGTCGGGCTCGGAAATGCCGAGAATGCTGCGCAATGCGGTGGTCTTGCCCGACCCGTTCGGGCCGAGAAAGCCGAGCAGTTCGCCCGGCGCCACCTGTAACGAAAGGCCGTCAAGCGCGACGAGGTCACCGAAACGTCGGGTGAGTCCGTCCGCCACGAGCACGGGCGAACGATAACCAAGGTCCGTGTAACTACTCGGGGATCGGGTAGGTCAGAACCCCGTGGCGGATTCTCTTGAATTGACGCTGCCCGACCGGATGATCGCCGCCGCGCAACGCGGCGGCGTGGTGCGTTTCGTCAACGGCGACAACGTGCAAACCGTGTCATGGGCGGCCCTGTTGGACGATGCGCTCAAGGTCGCCGGCGCGATGGCTGCGCACGGCATCGGCCCGGGTGCCCATGTGGCGATCCTCGGCACGACGTCGCGCTCGCTTACCACGACGATCGAAGCGACCTGGCTCGCCGGCGCGACCGCGATGGTGCTGCCGTTGCCCATGCGGCTTGGCTCGGTCGAGGAGTTCATCGCCCAGACGCGTGTACGGATCATCGCGGGCGACACCGCGTTGTTGATCATCGACGACGACCTGGCCGCGTTCTATCAGCCCGCCGACACCGACCCGCCGATCGTGTTGATGCGCGACCTGTTCGACGAAGCGGCGACGCGTGCGGCTGATGCGTTCGACATTCCCGCCATCGACCCCGACTCGCTGGCGGTGCTGCAGTTCACGTCCGGCTCGACCGCGGACCCCAAGGGCGTGATGCTGCCGCATCGCACGGTGCTGGCCAACCTCGACGGCGCCACGATCGCGGGCGAGATCACCGGTGACGACGTCGCGGTGTCGTGGTTGCCGCTGTACCACGACATGGGCTTGATCGGCCTGTTCACGTTGCCGCTCGTCAACGGCATCGACTTGGTGCTCGCGTCTCCGCAGGATTTCATGGCGTCACCCGGCCGCTGGCTGCAGTGGATCTCGGACTTCGGCGGTACCGCGACCGCGGGGCCGAACTTCTCGTACGCACTCGCGGCGCGGGCACTCGGTCGCCAGAGCGGGCTCGACCTGTCCTCGTGGCGGCTGGCGTTGAACGGCGCCGAGCCGGTGAACCCGACGACCGTGCGCGACTTCACTGAAGCGGCGGGCGCGTTCGGGATGCCGGCGGGCGCGGCCTTCCCCGCCTTCGGTATGGCCGAGCTCGCGATCGCCGGCACGTTCCCCGTGCCCGGTACCGGCCTGCGGGTGGACGCGGTGGACGCGCGCATGGTCGAGCACGACCGCTTCGCCCGCCCCGTCGCCGACGAGAACGCCGAAGGTGCGAGGGGCTTCGCGCTGCTCGGTAAAGCAGTGCCCGGCCTCGAACTTCGCATCACTGACCCCGTGACTGGCAAGACGATGCGTGAACGAGAGGTGGGCGAGCTCGAGATCAGCGGCACGTCCGTCACGCCCGGCTACTACAAGCGACCCGAAGAAACCGCGGCGACGTTCCGCGATGGTTGGTTGCGGACCGGCGACCTCGGCTATCTCGTCGAGGGCGAGTTGGTGCTGTGCGGTCGCATCAAGGACGTGATCATCGTCGGCGGGCGCAACGTGTTCCCCGAGGATGTCGAGCGCGCCGCCGAGCGTGCCGACGGCGTGCGGCCCGGCAACGTGATCGCGTTCAGCATCACGAACGACCGCGGCAAGGAACGGCTCGTGGTCGTGGCCGAAACCAAAGCCGATGACCACGCCTCGATGCGCGCGGACGTATCCAAGCGCGTGCAGGAGTCCGTCGGCTTACCGACTGACGATGTTGTGCTGGTACTACCGGGCAGCCTGCCCAAGACCAGCAGCGGCAAACTGCAGCGCTCGCTGTGCCGCACCCGTTACCAAGCCGACGACCTGCAGCCGGTCTAAAACCTCGAATCGCGCGCGATTGCGGGTTAGGGCTTCTTGAGGTCCGCGACTACTTGGGCCCACACTTCTTTGTCGCCGCCGTAGGGCGCATAGAAGGACAGGCGATCGAGGATGTCGCCGTAACGGCCACGTAGACCTTCGGCCACCTTGTCCGGCGTGGCCACGACGGCGAAGGCGTCGAGCACTTCGTCTGGAATCGCTTCGCCCATTTCCTTCCACTGGCCCTGCTTGCTCATCGCGTTGAGCTTGGGATGCAGGTCGGTCCAGCCGTGGTGTTCGAACACAGTCGCGTACGCAGGGGTTGACCCGTAGAACGCGATCTGCGCGGCGCACGGCCGTGTCGGCCTTCGCGATCTCCTCGTCGTTGCCACCGGTCACGACGAAAGCCGGGATCGATAGTTCGAAGTCGGTGGAGGACCGACCGCCCTTCTTCATGCCGCGCTCGAGCGCAGGCAGCGTGACCTCACGGATGTAGCTCTCGGTCGTGAAGCCGTGCACGAGCATGCCGTCGCACACTTCGCCGCAGACCTCCGTCATCTTCTCGCCGACGGCCGCGAGGAACACCTTGGGCGGGCCGTAGGGGTTAGGCCCTGGGTTGAAGAACGGCGTCATCAGGGTGTGCGTATAGAACTCGCCGCGGAACTCGAGCTTGGTGCTGTCGTTCCAGCTATCCCAGATCGCCCGCATCGCGAGCACGAATTCGCGCATACGCGCGGCGGGGTGCGACCACGGCATTGAGAAGCGCTTCTCGATGTGGGGCTTGATCTGGCTGCCCAGGCCGAGCAGGAAACGGCCTTTCGACGCGAGCTGCAAGTCGTTCGCGGTTACCGCCGTTGTCATCGGGCTGCGCGCGAACGCCACCGCGATGCCGGTGCCGAGCTGAATGGTGTCAGTCGTTTCCGCGGCGAGCAGCAGCGGGAAGAACGGATCGTGACTGGTCTCCGCCGTCCAGATGCCGTCGTAGCCCGCGTCCTCCTGCGCCTTCGCGAGCGCACCAACGCCCTCGGTCGATCCACCGAAACCAAGTCCACCGTCAACTTTCATGCGGCCACCCTAGAACGCGAAAGGGTTGAAGGTCCCGAAGCCCCGCCCTCAGTATTGGCGGGGTGTGAGCCGATGGGTAGAACGTGGGCGTTCGATCGATTTTGCCGAAAGGCGGGACACTGTCGGATGACGAGTGGCGAAGCCGCCATCGCGTCATCCTGATCCTGCTGTGGGCGCATTTGCCGGGCCTGTTCGCGTTCGCGTTGGTACGCGGTTACACGTCGGATCACGCCATCGTGGACGTTGGCTTGGTGGCGGCGCCGGCCCTCGTCGCGTTCCTCGCGGCCGGACGCCGGCGGCGTTTGAGCACTCTGGCCGCTTCGGTCGGTCTGATGACGGCGTCGGCGATTCTCGTGCACTTGTCCGGCGGCGTGACCGAGGCGCACTTCCACTTCTTCGTGATGGTGGGCATCGTCGTCCTGTACCAAGAGTGGTTGCCGTATCTGGTTGCCATCGCGTTCGTCGTGGTGCACCACACGGTGATGGGCCTGGTTGACCCGCACGATCTGTACGGCCATCAGTCGGCGTGGGAACACCCGGTGACCTGGGCGGCGATACACGGGCTGGCCATCCTCGCGATGAGCGCCGCTGGGATCGTCAACTGGAAAATCATCGAACGTCACGAGGCCGAGCTGATCAAGGTCAACGCCATGCTCGAAGCGACACTCGAGTCGACCGCCGACGGCATCCTCGCCGTCGATCTCGACGGGCGGATTACCGCGTGGAACGAGCGCATTCGCGACATGTATGCGTTGCCCCCGTCGATCCTCGCCCAACGTGACGACAAGGCCGTGGTCGCGTTCGTGCGCGATCAGTTGGACGACGCCGGCCAGTACGCCGCCAAGATCGATGCGCTCTATGCCGAGCCCGAGGCAGAGAGCCATGACGTCTTGGTCTTCAAGGATGGCCGTGTCGTCGAGCGATCCTCCAAGCCTCAACGCGTCAGCGGCGTAGTGACCGGACGCGTGTGGACGTTCCACGAGATCACCAACCGGAAGCGTCTTGAGGACGAGCTGGCCGCGGCGCTCGCGAAGGCTCTGGAGGCGTCACGCTTGAAGTCCGAGTTTCTCGCCACGATGAGCCACGAGATCCGCACTCCGATGAACGGCATCATCGGGCTCACGGGACTCCTGCTGGATATGGACCTCGGTGACGCCGAGCGGGAGTACGTGGACGGGGTCCACGCGTCCGGCGATGCGCTCTTGCGAATCGTCAACGACGTGTTGGACTTTTCCAAGATCGAGGCGGGCATGCTCGAGATTGAGGCAGTCGACTTCGATCCGGCGCAGGCAATGGACGAAGTGGTCGCACTCGTGGCGCAACCGGCGCGCGCGAAGGATCTGCATCTTTTCGTCGAGCGAAGCGACGATGTGCCACCGCAGTTGCGTGGCGACGTTGGTCGCTTGCGCCAGATCCTGCTGAATTTGCTCAGCAACGCGGTCAAGTTCACGGCCGCGGGTCGGGTCACTTTGCGGTGCTCGGTGCGGGCTACTCGAGGGTCCGATTCCGACGACGTCACGCTGCACTTCGAGGTCGAGGATGGCGGCATCGGCATCGCCGAGTCAGATCGCGAAAGGCTCTTTGACGCATTCACACAAGTCGACGCGTCGACGACGCGTCGCTTCGGCGGGACGGGTCTCGGACTGGCGATCTGTTCGCGCCTGACCACCGCCATGGGCGGCACCATCGGAGTGGAGAGCACGCTGGGCGTGGGCAGCCGATTCTGGGTGGACATTCCATTTACTGCCGCCACCGAAGTCGTTGCTCGCGACGGTGCAAATCCGACTTCCACGCCGCGGACACATCGCGCGCGGCCGGGCAGTTCGCTCCTTGTGGTCGAGGACAACACCGTGAATCAGATGGTGATCAAACAGATCGTGCGCGCCTTCGGTTATCAGTGCGACGTGGCGGCTAACGGCCGCGAGGCGCTCGAGTGTCTGTCGTTGCGCGGATACTCGGCCGTGATTATGGACTGCTACATGCCCGAGATGGATGGCTTCGACGCGACGCGGGAACTGCGCCGTCGGGAAGGCGATGCGCACCGCACTCCGGTAATCGCACTGACTGCAGGGGCGACTGCCGACGATCGCGCGCGCTGCTTCGCCGCGGACATGGACGCCTTCTTGACGAAGCCTGTTAGTCCCGCGCGGCTGGGTGTCGTCCTGAACGATCTCGTACGCGAGCCGAGCGCCGCGCCCCTCGCGGGCGTCGGCCATTCCGCCTGACATCGCTACGCTGCCTGGGTGGAACCGGTCGTCCTTCGTCCGTTGCGCGTGGGTGAAATCCTTGACGTCGCGATCAAGTTGTATCGCAGCAACTTTTCGACGCTCGTCCGTATCGTCCTCTTCGTCACGGTGCCATCACAGATCCTGATCGCGCTGCTGCGGGCGTCCTCGGAATCGAACATCGACGCCGATTCGATCGGCACGTTCTCGTCGACTTCGACGGTCGACTCGACGGTCGACGGTAAGGCGCTCACCGCGTACTTCGTCGGCATCGCGCTCGTGTCGATCGTCGGCCTGATCATGGGGGAGATCGCATCGGCGGGTTGCTTCCGGGCGATCGGCGGCGCCTACCTGGGCGAGGAGCAGACGTGGCAGGAAAGCCTGCGCTATGCCGTGAAACGGCTGCGCTCGCTGCTGTGGCTCACCGTGGCCAAGAACTTCGTGCTGTTCTGCGGGTTCATCCTCTGCGTGGTCCCCGGCGTCTACCTCTACGGCGCGTACGCAGTCACAACGCCGGCGCTGATGCTTGAAGGAGTACGCGGTCGCAAGGCGCTGCGCCGATCGCGTGATCTCGTCAAGGGCCGCTGGGGCCCGGTCGCCGGCGTGTTGCTGGTCGGCACCCTGCTCACCTCGGTCGTGGGCGGCGCGATCGGCGCAATGGCATCGGGCGTGATCTTCACCAACAACGAGGTCGCCGTCGATGTGGCGCGTGCGATCGGCGCCATGATCGGCGCCACGCTCACCACCCCGGTGCTCGCCGCCGTGATCACGGTGCTGTACATCGACTTGCGCGTCCGCAAGGAGGGGTTCGATCTCGAGTTGCTCGCCGACACGGTTGGGGTTGATCCAAGCGGCACAACCGCGCCGCGCTTTCTGCCCGACGCACCCGTCGGCGCGGGCTCGGGCGGTACGAGCGGCGGAGATCAGCCGCCGTTCTGGCCGCCGCCGCCCGGATGGCGCCCGTCCTCCAGCGAGTGACCGACTCCAGCGAACTACGCGACAAAGCGCGCGAAATCCTCAGCGAGGACCGCTTCCGCGCCCGACACACACCGTCACCATTCCGCGGTTTGCTGCGGTGGTTAGGCGACCGCCTCAGCCCGATCTTCGGCCCGATCGAACGATTCTTCGCCCGCTTCGGGTGGTTGTGGGCGAACACGTTTGCCCGAGTGTTTCTGGTCGTCGCGGTGGCGCTGCTCGTGGGTGCGCTGAGCCTGGTGATCATTCGCCGTCGTAGCGCTGTGGGCATCACGCGGCAGCGGCGGTCGGCGCGGTGGCGCGCATGAAGATCCGTCGAAGCTGGAACGTGAAGCAGACGAGGCCGAGGCGCGCGGCGACTACGCCGCGGGCGTGCGACTCCGGTTCCAGGCCGGCGTGATCCGGCTGCAAGACCGTGGACGCGTGCGCCGCGGCCGCACTACCGCGACGCGCGCAATCGGGCGGCAGCTGCACTCGGGCGCGTTCGACGACCTCGGCGCGACATTCGACGAGGTCGCGTACGGCGGCCGCGCGGCGACTCCGCAGGACGCGGCGTCCGCGCGCGACGCATGGAAACGCGTGCTGTCGGAGTCGTCGTCGTGAGCGAACGCTGGCACGCGCTCTCGGCCTCAGCGCGCCGGTGGCTGGTGATCGGTGCGGTGGTCCTCACGATCGTCGTAGTGATCCAGGGCCTGAACGCGCTCGGCACCGCGCCGGGAGGGCCCACGCTGTCGTCCTACGCAACCGACGGCGCGGGCTTGGCCGCGTACGAAGAGTTGCTCGCGACAACCGGTCACGCCACGTCGCGATTGCGGCAGCCCCTCGACAAACAGACGCAGACGCCGAACGTGACTCTGATCGCTATCGGCCAAACCTTTTCGCACCGCGAGGCGAGCGCGCTGATTCGCTTCCTCGGCGGCGGAGGGCGCGTCATCGTGGGCAACCCCGAGGCCGAAGATGCGTTGATCGCGGCAGGCGTGGACGACGTCTACTGGAGCGGACGGGGGGCGACCGTCGTGCGGCCCACGGGCACCGCGCCGCTCGACGGTGTGCGGGTCGTGCGCGGCCAAGGCTTCGGCGAATGGCAGGGCGACGCCCGCGCCGTGCTGGCCAAGGGCAGTCACGTCACCGCGATTTCGGTTGCGGTCGGTAAGGGCGAACTCCTCGCGCTGGCCGACCCGTCGCCGATCACGAACGCGTGGCTCGGCGTGGCCGACAACGCCGCATTCGCAGTAGCCATCGCGGGCCCGGCTGATCGCCCTGTTGTGTTCGCGGAGTACGGCCACGGTTTTGGCGTGCGGAACGGCCTCGGTGCGATCCCGTCCCGGTGGAAGGCGGCACTGTGGTTCGCCGCGGTGGCCGCGGTCGTCGGCGCGCTGTCGTCGGCGAAGCGATTCGGCCCGCCCGAACCAACGCCGGAAACGGTGACGCCGGCCCGCGTTCTCTACGTCGAATCGCTGGCTTCGACGCTCGCCCGCACCCGTGACTACGAAGCGGCGATGACGCCGCTGAAGCGTCGGGCGAAGGCCTTGATCGCACGCCGCAGCGGCGGGGTCAACCTCGATGACACCGCGGATCTCGCGCGTGCGGCGCTCGCGGCCGGCCTGGCGCCCGACGATGTCGCGACGCTCACCGCCGCAGCTGGATCGGATCTCGACGTGCTCGCCCTCGGGCGGGTTGTCGCCAAATTGGAGGAGTCCTGATGGCCCCACGTTCCCCGCGTAGCAAGACGTCCTCACTGGCGGCGCTGCGCGTCGCCCTCGGCGACGAGATCTCGAAGGTGGTCGTCGGCCAGAGCGAGACGCTCGACGCGATCGTCATTGCCGCAAGCGTGGGTGGCCACGTGCTGCTCGAGGGCGTGCCCGGCGTGGCCAAGACGCTGCTGGCGACCGCGGTGGGCCGCGCCCTTGGCTTAGATGTGCAACGCATTCAGTTCACGCCGGACCTCCTGCCGTCCGACGTCACCGGCACGATGACGCTGCGCAACAACCAACTGGTGTTCCGGCCAGGGCCGGTATTCACCAACATCCTGATCGCTGACGAGATCAACCGGACACCGCCGAAAACGCAGGCCGCGTTGCTCGAAGCGATGCAGGAACAGCAGGTGACCGTGGACGGCCAACGTCGCCCGATCGACGAGCCGTTTCTCGTGATCGCGACCCAGAACCCCATCGAGTACGAGGGCACCTATCCGTTGCCGGAGGCGCAGCTCGACCGATTCCTGCTGAAGGTCGACGTGCCGTACCCGTCCGAGGACGACGAGCTCGAAATGCTCGGTCTGGTTCATCGCGGCGTGATCCCGTCCACCCTCGACAACGTGAACGTCGTCGCGAGCGCGGCCGATTTAGCTGCCGCGCGCGCGGCAGTCGACGACACGACGGTGTCGGCGGACGTGCGCGCGTACATCGTTGCGTTGATTCGCCAGACCCGCGTCCTGCCGAGCGTCGCGCTGGGAGGTAGCCCGCGTGCGGCGGTGCACTTGCTGGCGGCGTCGCGCGCCGCGGCCCGCCTCGACGATCGCGATTACGTGACGCCCGACGACGTCGTGCGCGTCGCACCCGCGGTGTTGCGGCACCGCCTGCTCTTGCATCCTGAGGCTGAACTCGAGCGCTACACGCCCGACGAGGCGGTGCGGACCGCGATTGCGGCGGTTCCCGTACCTCGATGAGCCCGTGTCTATGAGCCCAACGCGCCGCGCTGCGGCGCTCGTCGCCCTGGTGGCGGTCGCCGCGGTGCTGTTGCCGGTGCCGTTCGCCGTCCTCGCGTTGGTGGGCGTACTGGCTGCGTCCCTTGTCGACGCGTTCTCGGTGCGCGGGCTGTTGACGGTGGAGCGCGTTGTGGCGCCGGTGGTGTCACGCGGCATTCGGTCGCCCTTGACGGTGTCGATTGTGGGCACGCCGGCCGGGTCGGTCGCGGTGCGTCAACCGATGCCGACCGCGGTCGCGCTGACGCCCGACGAATCGGACGGAGGCCTCGAAGCGTCGCTCGTGCCGCAGCGCCGCGGCCGCTATCAGCTGGACCCGCCCGTCCTGCGGCGCACCGGCCCGCTCGGGCTGGGGCGGTGGGACCGCACGCTCGACCTCGCGCCGATCGAGTTCGCGGTGTTCCCCGATCTCGTGTCGGCGCGCCGGCATCGTGGCGCGGGTGCGCAAGGGCCGGTTTGGTAACGCGGGCCGTCAAGCGCGCGGTCCGCTGGGGTTGGGGACCGAATTTGAACTGATCCGCGAGTACGCGCCCGACGACGACATCCGGCAGGTCAACTGGAAGGCCACGGCGCGCGCAGGGCGACCGATGAGCAACCAGTACCGGGTCGAGCAGGACCGCGATGTGATCGCACTGGTGGACATGGGCCGGCTGATGTCGGCGCCCGTGGGCGATCGCACGCGGCTGGATGTAGCCGTCGACGTCATGACCGCGCTCGGTTTGGTCGCCGACGAGCTGGGCGACCGGTTTGGCGTGATCGCGTTCGACGACGCGATCCAGCGCCGCGTCGCGCCGCGACGCAATGGCGGCGCCGCCGCGGTGCGTGCGTGTTTCGACGTGCAGCCGCGATCGGTCGACAGTGACTTTGCCGCCGCGTTCGACGCGGTCGGCGGTTCCAAGCGGGCGCTGGTCCTGGTGCTGACCGATCTGCTCGACGCGAGCGCGGCGGCGTCGCTGGTGGCCGCGGTGCCGACGCTGGCGCGGCGTCACGCCGTAGTAGTCGCATCCGTGCGCGACCCCGACATCGCGGCGATGACGCGACGCGACCCGTCGACCGCGTTCGCGGTGTACGAGGCGTCGGTGGCCGCGTCGGTGCTCGCGGCGCGCGATCAGGCGGCGGCGCGGCTGAGCGCCGTCGGCGCGACCACAGTGGACGACACACCAGATGGGTTGAGCGCGGCGTGCGTCGAGGCGTACCTCAGTCTGAAGGCTCGAGCGCGGCTGTAGCGGGCCGCCCTCGTACGACGACGAGGGCCCAGAACGTTCCGCCGACCACCAGCCCGACGATCGCGTTGGCCGCCAGGCCAAAGCCACCCGGTGTGACGAAGGCCTCGATCGTTCCCGCCACGACGAGCCACGGGGCGGTGCCCAGCACCAACTCAACGGCCTCCCGGGCGTTTGCGCCGAGCGCGACCGAGCGCTTCCGCCGGCCCGGTGCCACCAGGGCCGACGCCAGCCGTAACCCGGCCGCGCCCGCGACCACGATGCACGACAACTCGAGGACGCCGTGGGCGATGACCAACGTGACAAACGCTTCGCCGTGACCGTTGTGCAGCGACAATCCGCCGACCGCGCCGAGCAAGAGTCCGTTGAACAACAGGAGTCCGACGGTGGCCACGCCAAACGTGATGCCGCCGGCGAACGCCCCGAACGTGACCTTGATGTTGTTGGTCATGATCTCGCTCGCGAACGCGGACGCGGTGCCAGACGACATGCCCGCGGAGCCGGTCGTGCGCGAACCGTCATTGATGCCGCGGAACATGTCGGGCACGACGCCGAGCGCCGCGCCCGGGTCGTGCGCAGCCCAGAACGCGGCGAGGATGCCTGGTACGAACAGCAACGCCGCCGCAACCGCGAGCAAGCCGGGACGCGAACGAATCCGCTGCCAGTAGGTCGTGGTGAAGAACGCCACCACACCGTCGCGACGGGCTTCGGTGTCGTACACCAGGTTGCGGCCTTGGCCGACGAGCGTCTCGAGCCGGGCCACCACCGGATCGCCTTTGAGCGAACGACGGGCGGTGGCGAGATCAGCGGCGGCCGAGCGATACAAGTCGCCGAGCCGCAGCACCCGCTCGGCGCCGAGCTTTTCGGGCCGGCGCCTGGCGAGCGCGATCAACCCGTCCAGCTCTGTCCACGACGTCTCCCGTTCTCGAATGAAGCGGTCTACGTTCGTGGCCATGCGGTACGAGGATGCCATCTCTACGGAGACGCCAGAGGGGGTGGTCCTCGAACTCACCCTGGCGGGTATCGGCAGCCGTTTCACGGCCGCGATCATCGACACCGCGATCCAACTCGCGATCCTGCTCGCGTTGCAGGTCGCCGTGGCGCTCAGCCTGAGCGGCGTTGCGTTTGCCATCGGCACGTTGCTCGCATTCCTCACCTTCTTCGCGTATGACATCGCGTTCGAAACGCGTGCCTCGGGACGCACACCGGGCAAGCGGATGACCGGGTTGCGGGTCGTGAAGGTGGACGGCCGACCTGTTGACTTCCGTTCGAGCGCAGTGCGCAACCTGTTGCGCGTTGTCGACGCGCTGCCCGGCGTCTATCTGATCGCGATCATCACCGTGTTCATTTCGAAACGGAATCAGCGGCTCGGCGATATGGCGGCCGGCACGCTGGTGGTGCGCGAGAAGAAGGGCGAGGTAAAGACCACGCCGTTTCGTTCAAGCGGCGAACTGTCCTCCGAAGTCGAAACGTGGGACGTCAGCGGCATTACCGGTGCGGACGTGGCCGCGATTCGTCAGTTCCTCGAACGCCGCGCCAGCCTCAAGCCCGACGCGCGCGTTCGCCTCGCCACCTCGCTCGCGCGGCGCCTGTACCCCGTGGTCGTCGGGCCGCCCGAACAGGTTGCGCCCGAGTGGTTCCTCGAGCAGCTAGTTGCGATCAAGACGGCGCGCTCGTCGTGAAGACCGCGCTTATGCAGACCAAGCGCCTTGCCCTGGACGACCTGCGCGTCCTCGCCGCACTCATGCTCGTCGCCGGCGCCGGTCGCGCGCTGCTCAATTCGCACGTCGGTGTGCCCTGCCCGCTCCGGGCGGTCACCGGCATCCCGTGTCCGCTGTGCGGCATGACCACGAGCGTCACCGCCGTGATGCGTGCCGACGTCGTCGGCGCGATCGCGGCGAACCCGGCCGGGCCGCTCGTTGTAATCGGGGCCGTCCTGCTCTTGGTCATCCCGCGGTGGCACACCCTCGACGTGCCACGATGGAGCCTTCCGGCGGCCCTCGTCCTCATGTGGGCATGGGAACTCGCCCGGTTCAACTTCATTTAGGGAGAACCCCATGGCAGAAGCAGTAGCGCCAACCACAGGCCCTCGTGCGAGCTTCGGCTTGCGTTTGGTCGCCGCCATCATCGACGGGCTACTGCTCGGCGTCGTCGGGTTCGTGCTCGGCCGGGCCGGCGCCGCGGGCAGCGGACTCAGCCTGCTCGTGGGCCTCGCCTACGTCGCGTACCTCGAGGGCGGCCCGTCAGGCCAGACCGTCGGCAAGAAGTTGATGAACATCCGCGTGATCGACGCGGAGACCGGTGGAGCAATCGGCTACGGCCGCGCGATCTTGCGGTACTTCGCCAAGTTCCTCTCTGCGATTCCGTGCCTGCTCGGCTACTTCTGGATGTTGTGGGACTCCAACAAGCAGACCTGGCACGACAAGATCGCCGCTGACGTTGTTGTGCCGACCTCGGCGTACCCCGTCGAAGCCTGGCCGGGCTGATCGCCGCGGGTTATGCCCGCGCTAGTTGCCCTGGTCGCGCAAGAACTCTTCGATATCGCTGAGCCCGCGCTCAAGCGACACGTCATCAGTCGCGCCGAGAGCTGAAGTGGGTTCGCTCTCGGCGTCGTACTGCTCTTCGAGTTGGGACACCAGCGTGCGGTGTTCGACCGAGTCCTCGATGAGCGCGTCGATTCGCACCTTCGCGGCGGCGGCCTCGGCGTGCAGGTCGCTTGACTGAAGCGACAGGCCCGCGACGCGCGCCAAGCCGTCCACCAGCGCGGCGGCCGCCGCGGGGTACGACGACGCGGCCAAGTAGTGCGGCACCCGGGCCCATACGCCGATCGCAGGCATCCCGACCTTCTGGCAGCCGGCCTCGATTGCGGCGTGGATGCCGCACGGCACTTCCATCAACCCGCCGACGAAGCCGATCTGGTCGGCGAGGTCCTGCGTGGCCGCGGTCGACGCGAGCTTCACGGGCCGCGTGTGGGGGACGGGCGCCGGGAAAGAGCCCAGGCCGACCACCATGCGTGCGTCATAGCCCTGGGCCAGCGCGACTACTTCGGCGCAGAACGCCTGCCAGGCAGTGTCGGGTTCGGGGCCGATGATGAACACGACGTCGTTGCCGCCGCGGTCAACGCCGTAACGCACCTCGATGGTCGGCCACCGCAGCGACTGGATGACACCGTCGTTCAGAATCATGCTTGGCCGGCGGGCGCGGTAGTCGATCAGCGCGTCGGCATCGAAGGACCCGATGCGGTGCGAATCGACTTGTTCGAGCAGCGCGGCGCGCGCTTGCGCGGTGCCCGAGCCGGCGTCGACCCATCCGTCCATTGCGAGCACGAATACGGGCGAGTCAAGCTCGTATTGCTCTTCGCGGATGAACAGGGTCACAGGCCCGTCCTACAGATTCTTCGCAGCGGATTTCGCCATCTCGCCCAAGTTGATCACCTGCTGGCCGAAGCCTTCGAACGCGGCGCCGTCGTTGCCCATGGCGCCGTGGGCGTACCGGGCAAATACCCCTTCGAGGATGCAGGCGAGCTTCCAGTATCCAAACGCGACGTAGAAGTCGAGCTCGGCCACGTCGCGGCCGGTCTTGTCCGCGTAACGCTGTTTGAGCTCTGCGCGGGTGGGAAAGCCGTCGACCGCAGTGGGCGACGTGGGCAGCGCCGACACCGTGTCGCTGGCCTCGTTCCAATAGACCATCAATAGGCCCATATCGGCGAGCGGGTCGCCGAGCGTGCACAACTCCCAGTCGAGCACCGCAGCCACCGATCCGTCGTCGGCGATCATGCAGTTGTCGAGCCGGTAGTCGCCGTGCACGATCGCGGCGGGCCCCTGCTCCGGGATGCGCGACGCGAGGAAGTCGTGCAGCTCGTCAATCACCGGCACTTCGCGCTTGTTCTCCGCCGCCGACGCTTGGAACTGACTGTGCCAGCGCTTGAGCTGGCGTTCGATGTAGCCCTCATGCCGCGCCAGGTCGTCGAGGCCGACATCTTTGAGATTGACGGCGTGGATGGCGGCCAGCGTGTCGACAATCGACTCGCCCGCGTGTTGACGCTGCTCGCGCGTGAAGATCTTTTCGGCGGTCTCGGCGTCCCGTACGATCGATCCTTCGACGAACTCCATCACGTAGAACGGCGCGCCGTTTACCTCGTCGTCCTTACACAGACCGATCGACTTGGGGACGGGCACAGGCGTGTCCTGCAACGCATGGATCAACCGGTACTCGCGGCCCATGTCGTGCGCGGACGCCAACACGTGGCTCATGGGCGGGCGGCGCAGTACCCATTTTTTCCCGCCGGCGTCGGTGACGCCGAACGTGAGGTTGGAGCGGCCTCCGGCAACCAAGTCGAACTGCAGCGGCGCCGCCGCGTCCGGCACGTGTTCCCCAAACCATGCGGTCACGCCCGCAACATTGATTCCCGCAGGATCAGCCATGTGTCGAAACTAGCGGGCGGGCGCGGAATTTGGTTGGCCGCAGGAGGGTTACCGTTTGTCCATGTTCTTTGACGTCACCGACGACACATTCGAAGCCGAAGTCCTCGAACGTTCAACCCAGGTGCCCGTGGTCGTCGACCTATGGGCGGAGTGGTGCGGCCCGTGCAAGACCCTCGGCCCGATCCTCGAGCGCGTCATCGACGCGACCGACGGCCGCGTCGTGCTCGCCAAGGTCGACGTCGACGCCAACCAGCGCGTCGGCGCGACGTTCAAGGTGCAGTCGATTCCCGCGGTGTTCGCGCTGAAGGACAAGCGCGTCGTCGACAGTTTCGTGGGTGCAGTCCCCGAGGCGCAGGTGCAGGCGTTCGTCGATCGGCTCGCCCCGCCGCCCAGCGAGGTCGACTTGCTGATCGACAAGGGCGATGAAGACTCCCTGCGAGCTGCACTGGCGATCGAGCCGGGTCATGTGGACGGCGTGCTCGCCCTCGCGAACCTCCTCGTTGACCGCGGCGACAACGACGAAGCGCTCGCGTTGCTGCAGCGCATCCCCGAGAGCGCGGAAACGCGCCACGTCGCCGCCCGCGCCCGCACTGGACCCGACGCGGCCGCGGCGGTTGGCACCGCGGAGGTCGACATCAAGCTCGCAGCGTTGTTGCCGCGCGTGAAGGGCGATGAGGCGGCGCGTCAAGAATTCGTTGACCTGCTCGAAGTGATGGGCATCGACGACCCGCGCACCGCCGAGTGGCGCAAGAAGCTGACGACCGCACTCTTCTAGCGGGTGGAACGGGGCGTGTTGGGGCCTGTCCTCAACCAACTCGACGTGTGGTGGTGGAGTGCCGCCAGCAACCGGTGGCAAGGCATGACCGACGACGAGTACTGGTGGGAGCCGTCGCCTGGCGCGTTTGGGCTCGTCCGTCGCGATGACGGCTGTTTTTACGACTGGCCGCCCGGCAGCCTGGGCGAGACCACGCCGCCCGTCACGACGATCGGATGGCGCATGGCTCATCTCGGCCTCGGTTGCTTCCTGAATCGTTGGCACACGTACTTTGGTGAACCGATCGACTGGGAAGTACAGCCCTTTCCAGACAACGCGACCGACGCGCTCGCCTTCCTCGAAGAGTGGAAGAAGCGATGGCGCGCGTCGCTGGTGGACGCGGGCGAAGAGTTCTTGTGGTCACCGCTCGGCGATCGTGAGGGAGACGTCGAGGTGATGCAGCTCGGCAAGAACGACCCCGTGATCAATCTCGTGTTGCACATGAATCGGGAAGTGATGCATCACGGCGCCGAAATCTCCCTCTTGCGAGACCTCTACCGCGCTTCTAACTTGCAGTAGCCGCTTCCCCCTGGCGTTCCTTTCGAACTCAGGGGTTTTGACGTGGCTGAACTTCCTCGGCCGTTACCGCCGCCTACATGGCGCGATCGTTTCGCGAGCGCAGGGGAGTGGCGGGACCGGGTTCCCGTCGCCGCGGTGGCGACGGTGCTCGTCGTCGTCGTGGTCGCCGTCGTGGGTGTCACCGTGGTGCTCGGCGGACGCGCGGGCAGCTGGAGTGGCGGCGGTGGAACCGACGTGGCCCTCTCGTTACCGAAGGCCGACGACGCGGGCGGCTCATCGGGCGCGAGCGCCGACTCCGCCGCACTTGGGGGCGCGTCCACCAGTACTACCGCGGGCGGTTCGCTGCACGTCCACGCCGCGGGTGCAGTGCTGCACCCGGGAGTGGTTGAGGTGCCCGCGGGTTCCCGGGTCACCGATGTGGTCGCGGCGGCAGGCGGGCCCGCAGCCGACGCCGATCTGAACCAGGTGAATCTCGCGGCGCTCGTGACCGACGGCGTGCGCATCTACATCCCCCGCCAAGGCGAGGTCGGCGCCGACATCGTTGCGGCGAGCGGTGGTGCCGACAACGGCGGCCAGGACGCGATCGTCAACCTCAACGAGGCGAACGAAACCGAACTGGAGACGTTGCCCGGGGTCGGCCCTGCCACTGCGAAAGCCATCGTCGACTATCGCAGCGAACACGGCCGGTTCCGCTCGGTGGACGACTTGCTGAACGTCCGCGGCATCGGCCCGTCCAAACTCGAGCAGATCAAGCCCCACGCGCGTGTCTGACTCCGGGTTGCACGACCGACACATGGTGCTCACGGCGATGGCGGTTGCGGCCGGCGCGTTGTTCGCGCACGACGTCCCGACGCTTTGGTTCGTCGTCGGTGCAGGTGCCGCGCTGGCTGGCGTGGCCGCGCGCCGGCCCTACGCGTTGATCGTGGGGCTCGCGGTAGTGAGTTCGGTCCTGGCCGCGCACGCGTGGAGCGGGTTGCGTCCCCCGCCCGCGGCGGTGGTGAAACAGCAATGGGTCACGCTGCTCACCGACCCCGCGCCGTTCCCCGGAGGCTCGATCGGGGCCGACGTGCGCATGGGGCACCGGCATGTGTCCGCGTTTGCGCGCGGGCCTACCGCCATCGCGATGAGCGCATATCTCGCCGGCGAGCACGTGCGCGTCGACGGCGTGATGCGCCCGTTGGAGGGCGTGCAGCGCACTCGCTTGGCGCCGCGGCATATCGCCACGCGTCTTTCCGTTAGTGCCATCTCCGCACACCGGCGGGCCAACCTCGTCGGAACGATCGCGAACAGCTACCGACGCGTGGTCGCCCGTGGCGCCTTGGCCCTGCCAGAACGGCTCCGGCCGCTCTTCGGCGGCATGGTGCTCGGTGATGACCGGGGTCAGGCCGTCGAACTACAAGACGCGTTCCGCGCCGCCGGTCTCACTCATCTGATGGTGGTCTCGGGGCAGAACGTCGCCTTCGCGTTGTTGGTGGCGTCGCCGCTAATCCGGCGGGGTGGTCTGCACTGGCGGTTCGTCGCGACGTTGCTCGTGCTCGCCGGCTTCGGCGTGTTGACCCGGTGGGAGCCGTCGGTCCTGCGGGCCGAGGCGATGGCGGCGGTGGCCGCGGCGGGTGCGCTGGTTGGTCGCCCGGTGCCGGCTCTTCGATTGCTCGCGCTGGCGATAACCGGGTGCATCCTCGTGGACCCGTTGCTCGTACACAGCGTCGGGTTCCAGTTATCCGTCGCCGCCGTCACGGGTTTGGTGGTGCTGACACCGATATTGCAACGGCGGCGCGTGCCGATGCTGTTGGCCGCGTCGATCGCCGCGCAGCTCGGTGCGGCGGTCGTTCTGGTCCCGACGTTCGGCACGGTGCCGCTGGTGTCCCTGCCCGCGAACGTGCTCGCCGTGCCGCTCGCGGGTCCGCTGATGATGTGGGGGCTAACGGCGGGGCCGGTGGCCGGGCTGGCAACGCCATTCGCCGCGATCATCCACCTGCCGACCCACGCAGTGCTGGCGTGGGAGGCGGGGGTGGCCACGTGGTCGTCTCGCATCCCGCTGGCGCCGGTCGGCTTCGTGGGCACTGCGGTCATTGGTGTGGCCGCTGCGGCCTGGCTGGCGGGCAGACACGTGCCGGCGGCGCGGCGTGGCGCCCTCAACGGCCTCGCCCTGTCGCTGGTGGCAGTCGTGCTGGTGTCGGCGTTGCGCGGGCCGCCGGGGGTGAACGGCGCAGAGCTCGACGACGGCGCGCGGCTATGGGTCCTGCGGGGCCGCAGCGTGCTGCTCGTGGGAGGGCGCGTGTCACCCCGCGTGCTCCAAGCTCTGCGCGATCGGCACGTGCACCGGCTCGACGTGCTCGTAGTCAGCCGCCCCGGCACCAGCGCGGCGGATGCGGCGTGGCCGATCGTGCAGGCGTTTCGACCCCGGGTGACGCTGGCACCTGAGCACCACCAACTCGCCGGCGCGCGCACGGCGCGTCGTGGCGCGGTAGTGCGAGTGGGAGCGCTCGAGGTCGACGTCACCGACGCCGGGCCGCCTTTGGCCATCCGGGTCGCTCCTTCCGTCTACCGTCACCCGGGTGATGCTCCGCCTGGGTGACCGTGCCGTCGACATCACCCATCGCGCCCTCGTGATGGGCATCCTCAACCGCACGCCTGACTCCTTCTTCGACCAGGGCGAGTTTTGGAACTTCGACTCCTTCCTGCGCTTGGCCGAGCAACACGTGAACAACGGCGCCGACATCCTCGATGTGGGTGGCGTGAAGGCGGGCCCCGGCCCCGAGGTCACCGAAGCCGAGGAACACGAGCGCGTGCTGCCTGCGATCGCGGCGCTCGTGCAACGGTTCGACACGCCGATCTCGGTGGACACGTGGCGGGCGTCGGTGGCTCGGGCCGCGTACGCACTCGGTGCGGTGGTGGGCAACGACATCAGCGGTTTCGGCGACCCCGACTACCTCCCGGCCGCAGCCACGGCGGGAGCCACAGTGATCGCAACCCACATCCGTCTCAAGCCACGCGTGGCCGACCCGGACCCGGTCTACGACGACGTGGTGCAGGACGTGAACGACTTTCTGGCCGCCCGCGCCCAGTGGGCGCTCGACGCGGGCGTCACCGCGGACCGGATTGTGCTCGACGCCGGCCTCGACCTGGGCAAGACCTGGCAACAGTCGCTCACACTGCTGCGCCATTCGAGTTCGCTCGTTGCGCTGGGCTTTCCGGTATTGCTGTCATCGTCAAACAAGACGTTCCTGGGCAAGCTGCTGGACCTCGAAGTCGGCGACCGGCGAGAGGCGTCACACGCGGCGACCGCGTTCGGGGTCATCGGCGGATGTCGCATCGTGCGCGTCCACGACGTCGCCGGGTCTCGGCGCGTCTGCGACTTCCTGGCCGCCCTCAGCGAATCGAGCGCCGCGTGAGCAACGAAGTCATCTACTTCGTCAAAGGTGATGATCCGGTTCTCGTCGCGCAAGCGATGATGGCCACCCTCGATGACGTGGTGGGCGACGACGACCCTGCGCTGATTGTCGAAGATCTGTCCGCCGACGAGAACGCCCCGGCAGCCGCGGTGGAATCGGCGGCCACGCCGTCGTTCCTGGCGCCGCGCCGTGTGATCGTGGTGCGCGAAATCGGCCGCTTCACCGCGGCCCAAGTGGCCCCGCTCATTGAGTACCTGGCCGCGCCGAGCGACGACGCCACGATCATCCTCGGCGCCGGCGGCGGCACGGTGCCCGCGCCGCTGGTGAAGGCCGTGCAGAAGGCGGGCGCGGTGGTGGACGCCGGTACGCCGCGGGGCAAGGCGCGGTCGTCGTGGGTCATGGAGAAGCTGCACGACGCGCCGGTAAAGGTGGACGCGGCCGCGGCCCGGCTGATCGAGAGCCACCTCGGCGAGGACATCTCCCGCCTCGAACCGTTGGTCACTGTTCTTACGGCCGCGTTCGGGCCGGGTGCGAAGCTCGGTCCGGCGCAGATCGAGCCGTACCTCGGGGAGGCGGGGTCGAGCGCGCCGTGGGACCTCACGGACGCAATCGACAAGGGCGACGCGGCCGCGGCCATCGACCAGTTGCACCGATTGATGTCGGGGGCGGGCCGTCACCCGCTCGGCATCGTCTCGTCGTTGCACACGCACGTCAGCCGTATGGCGCGCCTCGACGGCGCGAACGTCGCCGGCGAGGCGGACGCCGCGGCGCTGCTCGGCATCGCCGCGTACCCGGCCAAGAAGGCACTGAGCCAGTCCCGCCGCTTGGGTACCGACGCGCTCTTGCGCATGCTCGGGCTCGTGGCGGACGCCGACGTGGACTTGCGGGGCCGGTCGTCGTGGCCCAACGAACTCGTGCTCGAAGTGCTCGTGGCCCGCCTGGCCCGAGTTGGTCGGCCCTCGAACCGCCGCAGTCCGGCGCGCACATAGGAACCTGTAGCGTCGCCCCCCGTGGCCGCACGGGTACTTGCACCTTCGTTTCCTATCGAACGACACACGTTGAAGAACGGTCTGCGGGTGGTGATGGCGCCCGACCGCAGTTCGCCGGTGGTCGCGGTGGCGGTGCACTACGACGTGGGGTTCCGGTCCGAGCCCGAAGGCCGCACCGGCTTCGCGCACCTGTTCGAACACCTGATGTTCGAAGGCAGCGAGAACCTGCCCAAGCTCGAGCACGCCAAGTTGATCCAGGGCAACGGTGGCCAGTTCAACGGCAGCACCACCCCCGACTTCACGAACTACTTCGAGGTCGTGCCGAGTGGCGCATTCGAGTTGATGTTGTTCCTCGAGAGCGACCGAATGCGCAGCCCGGTGATCACCGACCACACCGTGGCCAACCAGATCGACGTGGTGAAGGAGGAGATCCGGCTCAACATCATGAACCGGCCCTATGGCGGTATGCAGATGATCTTCCTGCCGCCGATTGCCTACGAGACGTTCAACAACGCGCACAACGGCTACGGGAGTTTCGTCGACCTCGAGTCGGCCACGGTCGCCGACGCCACCGATTTCTGGAAGCGGTACTACGCGCCCGGCAACGCGCTGCTGACGATCGTGGGCGATATCGACGTCGACAAGACCATCGACCTCGTCGAGCGGTACTTCGGCGACATTCCCAAGCGCGCCGTGCCCAAACGGCCATCGTTTAGTGAGCCCGTCCCCACGCAAGAACGGCGGGGCACCCATGTCGACCCGATGTCGCCGACGCCGGCGATGGTCGTTGGCTACCGCGCGCCGGACCCAATGGGCGACCTCGACAAGTACGCCGCGTACTACTTGCTCGCACAGGTGTTGAGCGACGGCGACTCCGCTCGGCTCTACCAACGCCTCGTGAAGACGGGCCTGGTTACGGCGATGGCGGGCATCGTCGGCCCGTTCGACAACTGGCTCGAGATGCGCGACCCGTTGCTTACGAACGTGATCACGATTTACCCGCCCGGTGGCGACGCCGACGTGATCCTCGACGCCATTACCGAATCGGTCGACCAACTGCAGACTGATCTCACCGACAGTGAGCTCGACCGCACCCGCGTGTCGGTGACGTCGCGCTACCTGCGCACCACCGACAGCGTGATGAACCGGGCCCTGACGATTGCACCGCTCGAACAACAACGGGGACGAGCCGAGTTGATCAACGACCTACCGGCCGCGCTCGCGCGAGTAACCGTCGATGACGTGAAAGCCGCCGCGCAGAAGTGGTTCACGCCAAACTCCCGATCGGTACTCGACTGGCAGCCGGGGGTGGCGTCGTGAGTGTCCGCGTGCAGCCCGAAGTAGCACCCACCAAGCCAGGCAAGCTCCCCGCCGTCGTCGACACCACGTTGCCGAACGGCATGCGGGTGCTGGCGGCGCGCAAGCCCGGTGTACCGATGGTCCAGGCCCGCCTGCGCATCGACGTGTCCAAGTCGCGCGGCTGGGGTGATGGCGTGCTCGAAGACATCGTCGGTACCACGATCCTCAACGGCACGGAAACCCGCTCCCAGGTCGACATCGCCGACGAGTTGCAGCGCCTCGGCGCGGTGCTGTCGACCAACGTTGACGTGGAGGACGTCTACCTCGCCGGGGGCGCGCTCGCTGATCAGTTGCCGAAGTACCTCGCGCTTATCGCCGACGTACTCGAACACGCGACGCATCCCGAAGACGAGGTCGCCCTGGCCAAGGCGCAATCCGAACAGGGCATCGCGATCATGCACAGCCAGCCCGCGGCCAGGGCGCAGTTCGCGCTCGCGTCGCGGGTGTTCCCGGGCCACGCGTACGGCCGGCCGATGCCGACGCCCGACCTCGTGGCGCCGATCACGCGCGCCGCCGTGCGGAAGTTCCACCGCACGATGATCACGCCACGCGCCGCGTTGCTCGTGCTCGTCGGTGACCTACCCCCGGCGAAGATGGTCGCGGCCGCGGCGAAAGCCTTCGAAGGATGGAGTGGCGCGCGCAAGCCGGCCAAGACACCGAAGCCGGACGCGGTAACGCCCGGCGCGATCCAGATCGTCCACCAGCCGGGCGCGGTGCAAACCAACATGCGCCTCGGCGGCATCGGCGTCGGGCGCGGTCATCCCGACTTCGCCGCGCTCACGCTGGCCACCACGATCCTCGGCGGCGGATTCACGTCGCGGTTGAACCACAACCTGCGCGAGGACAAGGGCTTCACGTACGGCGCGATGGCGGGCATGTCGCACAACCTCGCGGCAACGCAGATCACCACGGGTGCCGACGTGCAGACCGCGGTCACCGGTCCGGCGCTGGTCGAGACGCTGTACGAGATCGGGCGCATGGCCACGACGGCGGTCAGCGAGGACGAGTTGGCCGCAGCCAAGCGGTACCTCGCGGGCAACCTGGCTTTGTCTGTCGAGACGCAACCGGGCCTCGCCAGTTACCTGGCAGTGCTGGCAATGGCGGGCCTGGACGTTTCGTATCTCCGTGCCTTGCCAGCGGCCGCGGACAAACTGACCGTCGACGACGTACTCGCCGCTTCGGCCACGTATCTGGCACCGGCTCTATTGGCGCCGGTGTTGGTGGGCGACGCGGAACAGATCGCGGACACCGTCGCCCGCATTGGTGTCGTCGAGGTAGTCGACTAATCGACGTCGTACACGTCCAACGCAAGCCCGTCCGCGGGCTGCACTACAGCGTTGAGCGGTACGCGGCCGCGGTGCGCGCGGCGATGCCGAGCGACGTTTCGGTCAGTGTTCGGGTCGCCCCGGTGGAGTCGCGGGCGATCGTTCGGCGGCTCGTGATCATCGGCGACGTCGCGCGCCAACGCGGCGATGTGGTGCACGTGATCGGCGACATCCACTTCGCGTCGTTCGCGCTGCGTCGTCGGCGAGCCGTCCACACGGTGCTCGACTGCGGCCTGGCGTTCGGCCCTGGACTGCGGGCCAAGATCTATCGGCGGCTCTGGCTGCGGTGGCCGCTGCACCGGTCGGCGCGGGTGGTGGCCATCTCGGCGTTCACGGCGGATCAGATCGCGCACTACGGCGGCGTCGATCGCCAGAGCATCGACGTCGTGCCAATTGCCATCGACGACTCGTTCACACCGGCGCCGCGGCGTTCGCTGGCACCGTTGCCCGTCGTGCTGTGCTTTGCGAGCACGCCAAACAAGAACCTCATCCGGGTACTCGACGCGCTGACGGGCTTGGACGTACACGTGGCGATTGTCGGCCCGTTGACCGAGGCGGCGATCGCGCGGCTGGCCGCGAGCGGCCTCGAATACTCAAACGACGTCGACCTCACCGACACCGAGATGCGACAGCGATACGCCGACAGCGACCTAGTGCTGTTTCCCTCGACCTACGAAGGGTTCGGCATGCCGATCATCGAGGCGCAGGCGGTAGGGCGGCCGGTCGTCACGAGCGATCGGGCCCCGATGAACGAAGTTGCAGGCGGTGCCGCGTGCCTGGTCGACCCCGAAGACGTTCTGTCGATTCGGGAGGGGGTCGTGCGCGTCCTCAGCGACGCGACGTACGGCGCCGACCTGGTGCGCAAGGGCTTCGAGAATCGTGAGCGTTTCCGTCCCGAAGTCGCGGCGCGCGCGTACGCGCAGATTTACCGCGAGATGGTCGGTACTTAGGAAGCTGCGCTGTTGACGCGCTTGGTGAGGCGCGACTTGCGACGGGCGGCGGCGTTGGGGTGAATGACGCCCTTGGACGCGGCCTTGTCGAGCTTCTTCTGGGCTGCCTTGAGCGCGTCGACGGCGCCGTCGGTGCCGGCGGCGGCAACCGCGGCCTTCGTGCGGGTCTTCAGTTCCGAACGGACGGCCTTGTTCGCGACGCGGGCCTTCTCGTTCGTGAGGATGCGCTTTTTTTGGCTCTTGATATTTGCCACAGAATTCCTAACCAGATGGTGTTGCGAAGGACGTAAAAAGTTAGCAGGCCCACACTCCTAGGATCCATACGTGCTGCGTGTAGCCCTTGCCCCAACCCCGGCGCGCCCGTGGGCGCCCGCCGCGGTCGAGGCGGCGGGCGCGCAGATTGTCGAGCCCGGAGACGCCGAAGTGCTCATTTTCCTGGCTCCGGATGACACCGATGGGCTCACGCGGGCGCTCAACGACGCACCCCAGGCGAAATGGGTGCAACTGCCCTGGGCGGGCATCGAGGCCTTTGTGGACGCGGGAGTGCTCGACCCGTCCCGCATCTGGACCTGCGGCAAAGGCGTCTACGCCGAGCCCGTCGCCGAACACGCGCTCGCATTGGCGCTTGCCGGGCTGCGTGACCTGCCCGAGCGAGTCACGGCGACATCGTGGGGCAAGCAGGGGGGCGTGTCGCTGTACGACGGCAAGGCCACGATTCTCGGCGGGGGCGGGATCACCGAGTGTCTGCTGCAACTACTCAAGCCGATGCGGACCGACGTCACGGTGGTGCGCCGCGACACCGAGTCGCCCCTCGACGGCGCGGCGCGCGTGGTCGGTCCTGAGCAGTTGCACGACGCGCTCGCGCACGCCGATGCGGTGTTCCTCGCGTTGGCGCTCACGCCCGAAACCCGCGGCGTAATTGATGCTGCGGCGCTGCGCGGGATGCAGCCGCACGCGTGGCTCGTGAACGTCGCGCGCGGTGCGCACGTGGTGACCGACGACCTGGTCACCGCGCTCCGCGAGGGCTGGATCGGCGGCGCCGGCCTCGACGTGACCGACCCCGAACCGCTGCCCGACGGTCACCCGCTGTGGACGCTGCCGAACTGCATCATCACGCCGCACACGGCGAACTCATTGGAGATGGGGTTGCCGCTGCTCGCCAAACGCGTGACTGAGAACCTGCGCCGGTACGCTGACGGACTCCCGTTGGTCGGATTGGTTGATCTCGACGCGGGCTATTAGCCGAAAGTCTTTCGTTGCCTGCCGCACCTCTTGACAAAATCCGGGCCGTCGCCATCGTGGCGCACGTCGACCACGGTAAGTCGACGCTTGCAGATCGTCTGCTCGAGATCTGTGGAGCCGTTGATCCGCGCAACATGAAGGCGCAGTACCTCGACTCGATGGACATCGAGCGCGAGCGCGGCATCACGATCAAAGCGCAGAACGTGCGGCTGCAATACAAAGACCACGACATCTTCCTCATCGATACGCCCGGTCACGTGGACTTCGGATACGAAGTGAGCCGGTCACTCGCCGCGTGCGACGGCGTGATCCTGCTCGTCGACGCGAGTCAGGGAATCGAAGCGCAGACGCTCGCAAACTGCTTCCTCGCGCTTGAGCACGACCTCACGATCGTCGCCGCGCTCAACAAGATCGATCTGCCTGCGGCGGATCCTGATCGGTACGCGGGTGAGATCGAGCAGGTCCTTGGCATCCCGGCGGAGGAGATTCTGAACATCTCGGCCAAGACGGGTGAAGGCGTGCGCGAGTTGCTCGACGCGGTGATCGCGCGGATCCCGGCGCCGGCGGGCGACCCCGATGCTCCGCTGCAGGCGCTGGTGTTCGACAGCTACTTCGACCAGTACCGCGGCGTGGTGTCCGCGATCCGCGTCCTCAACGGCAACATGAGCAACAAGGCGCGCCTTCGTTACATGCAGGCCGGTGACCTGCACGAGATCGAAGAGATCGGGCTCAAGACACCGGACCTCATGCCCGTCGCCGAGATCACCACCGGTGAGGTGGGCTACGTAATCGCCGGCATCAAGAACGTGGCCGACGCCCGTTCCGGTGAAACGATTACCGACGCCGCCCGGCCCGCGGCTGAACCGCTCTCGGGCTACCAAGAGCCGAAGCCGATGGTCTTCTGCGGCCTGTTCCCGATCGACGGCGACGAGTTCGAAAACCTGCGTGAAGCGCTGGAGAAGCTCAAGCTCAACGACGCGTCGTTCACCTACGAACCCGAGTCATCGGGTGCGCTCGGCTTCGGGTTTCGCTGCGGCTTCCTTGGTCTGCTCCACATGGAGATCGTGCGCGAGCGCCTGGAACGAGAGTTCAACCTGTCGCTCATTGCCACCGCGCCGTCGGTGTCGTACCGGGCGCACGTCCGCGGCGGCGAGCTGATTGAAGTCGACAACCCGGCCGCGATGCCCCCGGGCGGTGAGATCGAGTTCATCGAAGAGCCGATGCTGAAGATTTCGATCCTCAGCCCGTCGAGCTACACGGGCACGATCATGGAGTTGTGCCAGAGCCGGCGCGGCGAAATGGGCCGGATGGAGTACCTGTCGCCCGAACGCGTCGAACTGCACTATCGAGTGCCGCTCGCCGAGGTCGTGACCGACTTCTTCGACGCGTTGAAGAGCCGGACCAAGGGCTACGCCTCGCTCGACTACGAAACCGACGGCTACGAGAAGAGCGACCTGGTGAAGCTCGACGTCATGCTCAACGGCGTGCCCGTCGACGCGTTCTCGTCGATCATTCACCGGTCCAAGGCCTACGACTACGGGCGCCGCATGACCGAGAAATTGCGCGAGCTGATCCCGCGGCAAATGTTCGACGTGCCCATCCAGGCCGCGATCGGCGGCCGCATCGTGGCCCGCGAGACGGTGAAGGCCAAGCGCAAAGACGTGCTCGCCAAGTGTTACGGCGGCGACATCACCCGCAAGCGCAAGCTGCTCGAAAAGCAGAAGGAGGGCAAGAAGCGGATGAAGAACATCGGCCGCGTCGAAGTCCCCCAAGAAGCCTTCGTAAGCGCCCTAAAACTCGACGACTAGCTGGCGACACCTAGGTACGCCGCCTTCACTTCGGCGGCGTTGGCTACTTCGGCGGACGGGCCGCCGCGGACGATTTTGCCGCCGTCCAGTACGTAGGCGCGGTCGGCCACGGCGAGGGCCTGACGGGCCATCTGCTCCACGAGCAGAATCGTCGTGCCCGCCGCCGCGAGCTCCGCAACGATCCGGAACATCGCGGCCACGAGCAGGGGGGCGAGGCCGAGTGAGGGCTCGTCGAGAACTAACAGGCGCGGCTCGGCCATGAGCGCCCGGCCGATGGCCAGTTGTTGTTGTTCGCCGCCGGACAGGAGCCCGGCGTACTGGCCGCGTCGTTCGAGCAGCACGGGGAAGCGTTCGTAGATCGAGTCGACGCGAGCGCGCCGCTGTGCCGACTTCTCGCGGCGGCGCAACCGGTAGGCACCGAGCAGCAGGTTGTCCTCCACCGAGGCGGCCGGGAACACGCGCCGACCTTCCGGCACGTGCACCAGCCCCATCGACGCGACCTTCTCGGCGGACAGGCCGGTGATGTCGCGGTCGTCGAACACGACCCGACCTTTCACCGTCATGCCGCGTTCGAGGAGGCCGGTGACCGACCGGAGCGTGGTCGTCTTACCGGCGCCGTTGCTGCCGATGAGCGTGACGACCTCCCCGACGTCGACGTTCAGCGAGATGCCGTGTAGTGCCTCCGCCGGCCCGTAGGCGGCGGACAGGTTGTCTACGACCAACAGCGACTCCGTCATGCCACGTCCTCCTGTACGCCGAGGTAGGCGGCGACTACGGCGGCGTTGCCCTGCACTTCAGCGGGCGTGCCTTCCGCGATGATCGAACCGAACTCGAGCACTGTGATCACGTCTGACACGGCCATCAGCAGTTCCATGTGGTGTTCGACCAGCACCACGCTCACGCCACTGGCCTTGATCGCACGGATCAGTTCGAGGAGGTGGTGCACGTCGGCCGGGTGCAGCCCGGCCGCGGGTTCGTCAAGCAACAACAAGGACGGCGACGCCGCGAGCGCCCGCGCGATCTCGAGGCGGCGCTGCTCGGCGAAGGGCAGCGCACCGGCGAGGTCGTTCGAACGCTCGGCTAGGCCGACCAGCGACAGCAGGTCGTCGCAACGCTGCGCCGCATCACGTTCGGCTCGGCGGCCGCCGGGCGTGCCGAACGCGGCCTGCAACGTGTTGACACGCAGCGTGCGGTGACAACCGACCAGCACGTTGTCGCGCACCGTCATCTTCTTCCAGAGCTGCAGATTCTGAAAGGTTCGGCTGACGCCGCGCCCGCTGCGCTTGGGCGCGCTGGACTTCGTGTCGTCGTGGCCCATCACCATGACGCGCCCGCTCGTGACGGGTGCGATGCCCGAGATCATGTTGAGCAGCGTCGTCTTACCCGACCCGTTCGGGCCGATGAGCCCGTGCACCTCGCCCGGCTCGACCACCAGGTCCACGTTGTTCACCGCGACCACTCCACCGAATCGTTTGGTCACTCCGGATAGCTCCAGTGCGGGCGGTCCGGAGGCTGTCGGGACCACCCGCACTGGGAGCGCGTACGCCGCGGTGGTGGCCGCGGCCACACGGGACGGCGAGTCGTTGTGCTGGCGATGACGAAACCCCGCCAACAGTTTGTTGATGTTGCCCATCGTGCCCTCGGGCGCGAGCGCGACGCCGATGAGGCCGAGGAGACCGAAGACGAGGTTCTGCTGGTTCACGAGGTGCTCTTGCACCCACGTGAGCCCGAAACCGAACGTGAGCGAGAACGCGCCGATGATCGGGCCGGCGATCGTGCCGAGGCCGCCGAGGGCAATCATGATCACGTATCGGAAGCTCTGCTCTTGGCCACCCGATATGGGGCTGACGAGTAGGAAGCGTTCGGCGCCGATGACGCCCGCGACCGACACGATGCCGGCCGACAATGCGAACGCGCTGACCTTGTGCGCGTAGGTCTCGACGCCCGACGATGCGGCGGCCAATTCCGATTCGCGGATCGCCATGCTCGCCCGACCCCACCGGCTGTGGACCAGGTTGCGGCACAACCACAGCGTGAGGAACAACACGCGCGCTCGACAGCACGAACAGACCCCGGTACGAGTCGCCGTGGGCGAACGGCAGCGCGGCCACGTCGATCGGGTTCGTTACCGAGCGGCCGGTGGGTCCACCCAGCGCGGACTTCAACACGATGACCAACGCGGGCAACAGGGCCCCGAAGGCGAGGGTGACCACCGTCAGGTAGAAGCCGCGCAAGTGACAGCACAACAGCGCCAGCAGGGCGCCCATCGACGCGCCGAACAGGAACGCCGCGGGCAAACCCGATCCAGGGGGAGAGGCCCCACGACGGCGCCCACACCGCGCCGACGTAGCCGCCCACAACGAAGAAGCCCGCATGGCCCAAGCGACAGCAGCCCGGTGTAGCCGGTCAGCAGGTTGACGCCGAGCGCGATGGCCGCGAGATACGTCGCTTCGACCCCGAGATCCAGCCACGACCGTTGTGCTCCCGGCCCGTTGAGGTACCAGACCAAGAAGGCCAAGAGGGCGACGGGCGAGATGGCGCGGGTCCACCAGATCGGAAGGTGAACGCGCGTCGGCAGGGCAACGTGATGGTGCCGTTCGGCGATGCTCAAGAGTCAGGCCTTTTCGATGACGGGTGCGCCGAGCAGCCCATTGGGCCGCACGACGAGCACGAGCAGGAACACGACGAAAATCACGAGCGGCTCGATCTGCCCGCCGGTGGACGACATCACGCGGAGGATGCCGCCGACGAAGCCGAGGACGTAACCACCGAGCACGGCGCCCGCGCGTCGAGCCCAGGCCGCCGATCACCGCGGCGACGAACGCCTGGATCCCGAGCAGCAAGCCGTTGTCGAACTTCACGAACAGCCGGGGTGCGAGCAGAACGGCGGCGAACGCGCCGAGCGCTCCGGCCACCGCGAAGCTCACCATCACCACGCGGTTCGTGTTGATGCCCATGAGCGACGCCGCGGCCGGGTCTTGCGACACCGCCCGCAAGGCGCGACCCGCCATCGTCTTGCGTCTGCACGAATTCACCTACGACCATCAACGCGAGCGCCGACGACAACGATCAGGATGTCGTTCGGCCCTACGGGTATGCCGCTGATGATCGAGCCCCGCCATCCGCACTATGGAGTTCGAGCAGTGACGGGATCGTACGGGGCTCGGCGCCGATCGTCAGCTTGATCAAGTCGAGGGCGACGAGGCTGGCCGAGAACGTCGTGAGTATCCACCCGACGCTTGAAGCCGGGTCGAAACGGCCGAGCGGTCGGATCGCGGTAGGTGTGACGGCCACGACACCAACGCCGGCGCCGATAGCCGTTGCGATCGGCAGCGCGAACCACACCGGCACACCGGCGCGGACCACCGCGAAGGCCACGAAGCCGCCGACGACGAGCATCGAACCTTGCGCGAAGTTCACGACGCGGCTCGTCGCGAACACCAGGGAGTAGCCCAGCGCGACGAGCGCGAGCACCGACCCGACGGTCAGCCCGTAGACAAGGATCTGTACGAGGTCGGACACGACGAGCTAGTGGATCTTGCAGTCGTTGGTCAGCGTGCCGTCGGCGTGCTTGGTGCACTGCGTGCCGTAGCCGAGGCTGAGCACTTCCTCCATCACGTCCGGGGTGCGCGCGCTTGTTCGCTGCGAGCGTCGGGCGAACGAGGTGGGTCGGCCCGACGTAACCCTTGGGCACGTCTCGTCCACTCCTTGCCCAGTTCGTAGGCCGGGCTGGTCGCGACCGGGCCGCTGGAGCGCTCGAGCGTGACCATGATGAGGTCGTCCATCTTCTTGCTGAGGTGGTGGTGGCCGAGTAACTGAACGGCGATGGACGCGAACTTGATGTCGCCCATCGTCTCGATGGCGCTGACCACCTTTTGACGATCGGTGCTGCCGGCTACTTCGACCGCGTGCGTGAGCGTGTACAACCCGTCAGCCGGGGACTCTTCGCCGCCGGTCGGGTTCTTCTTGAGGTACTTCTTCATCCAGCCCGCGGATCGCGAAGCTCGGCAGGTACGTGAGCCCGCCGACGTGCCACGCCGTGAGCGTGCCCGCCTTGGCCGAGCTGCCGGCGAGGTCGGCCCACGTGTGCTCGCCAGTGCTGCCGGGTGAACCCATGAGATGCGGCTTCCACGACGCGCCCTTGGCCGTCGGACCGTCCACGTACGCCGGCGCCGACCGGTCGAGTTGCTTGGCGATGCCCGCCGTGTCTCCGGCGACGCCCCACACCATCAGCGCGTTGCCTTTTTGGCCCTGCAGGCGACGCACCTGCGGACCGAAGTCGGCGTCGTTGAGTTGGTAGGTCTCCATGCCCGCGACCGCGAGCCCGTGCTTGGACATCGCCTCCTGGAAATAGGCCTTGGCCGCGGAGAACAGCAGCGAGTCGTAGATGAGGCCGACCTTCGAGTAGCCGCGGTCTTCCTTGCAGTATTTCGCCGAGCACGTCGAAGGCCATCCGGTCCGGCATGATCATCTGGAAGATCGAGCGTTCCTTGCCGTCGGGATACAGCTCGCGGGCGGACCACAAGTCGTTGAACACCGAGACGATCGGCATGTTGTCGCGGGCGATCTGGGCCCGGCTCTCGTCGAGGCCGAGGCCGCCGCACCACAGGATGCCGATCACGCTCTTGTCGCCGGACAGCGCTTGATAGGCCTTCACACCGGCGGCCGCGTCGGTGCCGGTGTCGCGGCTGACCACTTCGACCTTGCGGCCGCCGACGCCACCGTTGGCGTTGATCTGCGCGACGGCGGCGTCGAGCGAGTTCGTCGATGATGCGTCCGACGAAGGCGCCGACGCCCGAGAACGGACGCGATGACGCCGACCTTCAACGTGTCGCCGCTCGACTTGAACCCGCCACCCGACGTCGTCTTCGTGCCGGCGTTCGCGTTGTTGTTCGACCCGCCTTTACCGCAGCTGGAAAGAGCGAGCACCGATGCGCTGGCGAAGCCGATCTTGCCGGCCCAGCTGATGAAGTCGCGTCGCGAGTAGCCGTCGGGGATTTCGTTGTCGCTCATGGTCAGCCTCCGTAAGGGTTGTCGAGGCCCTTCAGGGCATCGGGAAGTTCGTAGGTGCCGGCTACAGCCACCCAGTGGCCGCCGGACGTCTTGGTCAGGTAGCGGCCGCTGCCGTCGTCCGCGGTGGAGTAGGTGAGAAGCGCTACGTCCGCGTCGCTGATCGCGGCGGGGTTGCGGAAGTCAAGCGGAACACCCGCGGCGCCGGTCACTTCGTCCGGCGCGAGCGCCGCGGAGCGCGTCGGTGACCGCGCTGGCCGATGCGTTCGAACCCGCCGCTGCGACGATTGCGAGGACCGCATCGTGGCTACGGAAGTCGGCGTTGCCCAGGTCGGCGGTGGTGGCGCCGTCGCTGACCGCATGGTCACGGGAGAGGTAGAACGCGTCGACCGCCGAGGTGGGCGTGTCGGCGCCGGCCCATCCGCCGGCCGACAGCACGCCATCGCCAACCGCGGGTGTCAGTGACCCGGCGATCAGCTTGCCGAATGCAGGCACCGCGGCACGATCACCGAGCATCATCGTGGCGTTCACTCCCGCGCTCGACAGCGCGTCAGCTACCGCGGCGGCGGGCCCGGCCTCCGCCCACACAATGACCGCCTCGGCCTTCGCCGCCGCGATCGACTTGGCCGTACCGGCGAGTGTGTCGCCGGGCGCGAATGGCCGGTCGATCGCGATTGCGATGCCGGCCCCCGCCAGCGCGGCTTTGCCCGCGTCGCCGTACGCGCCTGCTTGGCGGATCAGAGCCACCGTCTTGAAATCGGCCTTGTCGATGTGAGACGCAAACTGATCGGCGACCTGCTTCACGGTCGGCGCGGCGAGGAATGACGTCGCACCTTGTGCGGTCACCCGCGGGTCATCGGCGTACGGGAACACCACCGGCAAACCCACGCTGGCCGCAGTGGCGGCGCCGGCAAGGAGTTGCTCGCCGGTCGAGCCGTAGACGACGCCGACAACGCCGGCGTCCTTCAACTCGTTGATCGCCGCGGTCGCACCGTCGGGCGTGCCGCTGTCGTCTTTGACAACGAGCTCGACGTGTTCGGTGCCGGCCTTCGCGCCGTTGAGACGGTAGGCCGCGATGTAAGCGCCCGACGCCAGGTCACGCACGTCGGCGCCTGGCCCCGAGCTCGAGACCACGAGGCCGATCTTCATGCCCTTGGCCTGGTTGTCGATGGCGAGCTTCGGCGCCGCCGACTCGGTGTTGCTCACGACGGGTGTCGCCGTCTTGTTGTTGCCGCCGCTTGTGCAAGCGGCAGTGGCGGTCGCGAGGAGCGCCACGGCCGCGAGATACCTGCGTCGAGTGTTCATGCCACGCCTCCGAGACGGAAGACGAAGACGCTTCGTTGGTGTTCGCCGGCGCCGTCGTTGAATCCAATGAAGTGTTCGGCGCGGGAGAGACCGGCCTGGTGAAGCGCCGACGTGACGTCTTGGTCGGCGACGGTGCGGGACAGGACGTGGGCCACTTGCGCGGCTCCTGCGGCACCGGTGGTCGTGCCACCGGCTGCGGTGCCGAGGCCCTCGCTGAGTTGCTTGAGCCCGAAGAGAATCGTCTGCGACGACACGTTCGGATCACCGAGGGCATCGAGGATCTGTGTGACACCGGCGACGAACTTCGTGCTCACCGCGTCCTTGGAGGACTCGAGGCCCCACAAAAGCGACGACGGCGACTCAATCGTGTTGCCGTACTTGCTGACCCGGGTGGTGACCGCCTTTACGGGCACACCGTTGGCATCGACGTCGCCGAGTCCGGTAACGAGCTGCGCGATGCCCGCACCCAGTTTCGCGGCGCCGGCGCCGAGCGCGGCGACGGCGGCTTGGGCGGATAGCGGGCTGCCGTCCGGGCCGAACTCGGTGCCGTCACCGATCGAATCGTGCACGAGCTGAGCACCACCGGCGAGCTGGGCCGCGCCTTGTTGCAGAGCGACCATTCCCGCTTGGATGCTCAACGGCGTCGTGCCACTGAACTCACTGCCGTTGCCGATCGAGGCGTAAATCGTTTGGAGTCCCTCGATGATCTTCGGGTCGGCCGGGTTGCCAGACTTCAAGCCGTCGCGAATCTGCTGCAACGCGTTGGCGAGAGTGCCGGTGCCGCTGGCGGTCCCGATCGAGTTGAAGATTTGCTGCAGGCCTTCGATGATCTTGGGGCTGTTGACGTCACCCGACGAGAGGCCGGCCCGCATGGCGGTGAGCGCGGCTCGGATAGTCAGAGGCGTGGATCCCGAAAACTCCGAGCCGGTGCCGATGCTGGCGTAGATCTTCGAAAGGCCTTCGATGATCTTGGGGTTGTTCGCGTCGCCGCTCGACAGGCCGGCCCGCATCGCCACCATCGAGGCGGCCAGGGTCAGGGGCGTGGCGCCGCTGAACTCGCTGCCGTTGCCGATCGAGGCATAGATCTGTTGGAGCCCTTCGAGCGCCGCGGGGTTCAACGGGTCGCCCGAGGACAGGCCGGCTTTCATCAGACCGAGTGCGCCCTGGGCTTGGGTCACACCGCTGTGCACGACGCCTTGCAGTACCGCGATCAGCACTGGGTCGACGATGGGCAACGCGGCCAGCAAGCCGAGTTGGTTGTTCACGTTGGCGATGAAGGTGGTGTCGAACGTGCCGAGTTGTGAACTCAACAGGGTGAGACCGCCGACCACTTGCGTGATCGCTTCGATGATCTTGGGATCGGCCGGGTTACCCGAGGACAGCCCCGCGCGGATCGCCTTGAGCGACGCCATGGCGGTGAGCGGCTTGCCCGTTCCGTCGAACTCAGTGCCGTTCCCGATACCGGCGTAGATCTGCTGCAGACCTTCGAGAATCCCGGGCGCGGCTGGGTTGCCCGTGGACAACGCCGCCCGCACGGCGGCGAGCGATGCCGCCACCGACAGTGGAGTAGAGCCGGCGAATTCGGTGCCGTTGCCGATCGAGGCGTAGATCGTTTGCAGACCTTCGATGACAGCGGGGTTGTTGAGGTCACCGGACTGCAGCCCGCCGCGGATCGCCGCGAGCCCGGCGGCCACGGTCAGCGGCGCGGTGCCGTTGAACTCGGTGCCGGTGCCGATCGAATCGAAGATTTGGGAGAGGCCTTCGATGATCTTCGGGTTGGCCGGGTTGCCCGAGGACAGGCCGGCGCGTACGGCGTTGAGCGAGGCGCGCATCGTGAGCGGCGTCGCACCGTTGAACTCCGTGCCGGTGCCGATAGAGGCGATGATCTTTTGCAGACCTTCGACCAGTCCGGGCGCGTTCACGTCACCGGACTCCACACCCATCCGCAGGGCGTTGAGCGTGGCGCGGATGCTGAGCGGGTTGCCGCTGCCGTCGAACTCCGTGCCGTTGCCGATGCCGGCCACGATTTGGTCGAGGCCTTCCTTCACACCGGGCTTGGCGGGGTCCCCGGTCTTCAGGCCGGCGCGCATCTGCGCGGCGCCGTTGACGAGTTGACCGAGGCCGTCGGAGAGGATTTGCAGACCCTGCATGAGGCCGGGCTGGTTGTCGGCGAGCGTGCTGTCTTCGGCGAACTTCGCGGCGTCGAAGTTCGGCGCCTTCAAGCCCGGCTTCAACTGGCCGTTGATGCCAGCGAAGATCGAGTCGACGCCCCCCTTGATCTGGGTGAGGCCGCCGCCGAGCTGACCGAATCCGTCGCCAAACTTGGAGACGTAGCCGCGCAGCGTGGCGGCCGTGGAACCGCCCTTTTCACCAGCGTCCTGGGCGGACGCGGGGAGCGCGCCACCGACGCCGGGCGTAGCGGTAAGCGTCGAGCCGCCGAGCTTGAACGCGTTGATCTTGCCTTCGAGGCTGAACGTGGCCGAGCCGGGGAACACCGGCGGCGCGAGCACCGACGTCCACGAGGCGGTCGACGCGTTGTTCGCGTCGTTGCGGCTCAACACGCCGTTGCTCGTAAGGCTGTCGAACGTGCCGTCGGGCAGTTCAAGGCCGGTGAGTTCCACCGTGAACGGAACGAACGTCGCGGCGGTAATGGTCGTCTGCTCGCCCGTGTTCGAGTCCGTGAAGGTCACGTCCTCGGTCCGCTGCGTGCGGTTCATTACGTCCCACTCGATGCGGAAGGCGCCCGACTTACCGGAGATCTCCTTCGGTGTCACTTCCTGTCCGTCGAGGAAGTAGTGGGTGCGGATCACCACAGGAAGGGCTCGCAAACCGTCGCCGGTTTTTGCGAGCCCGTTTTGCAGCGAGAGTTGCGACGCCTTGGCGTCGTCCTTCGACCCGTTGGCTTCGTAGGTACGCGTGAATTGATTCAGCGTCACCTGCGTGGGGAAGCCGGCGGCGTCGAGTCGCGTAACGACCACACCGACCTGACTGGTCTCAGCTGCCTGCGCTCCGAGGAGTTGCGAGCTGAGGAGAACACCGACGACGCCGATGGCTACGACGGTGAGGCGCCGAACGCCACGACGGCGTCGGCCAAACACGAATGCACGCATGCACAGCCTCCGTTTTCCGGCACCAAGAAAACTTGGGCCAGCGCGGAGTGTGCGAGTGCGGGGATGTAACAACAATCCCCAGCCGTTGTCATTTGTCCCTAACCAAAACTGACTACGTCTGGGGGCTCTTCCTAGGTCTTGCGCGGCTCGAGATTCTTCAGCGTCAGCCGAGACGTAGTGGTACCAGTGTCGTCGGTGTCCGCGCTTTCTTCGGAGACGATCAACAACGTCGTGGGATCGATGTGCGTTGTTCGTTCTGTTCGCACGATGTAGGCGTCGCCGGGCTCGTCGTCGACGTAGGTCTCGGTGTAGGTCTCGGTTGTTTTTACGACCACGGTTGCGACCGACTTGCCACCCACGACGTCAGTCGCGGTACCGACGACGCGTCCGTCATTCACGGTGTGTTCGGTGGCGCCGTCCGAGTCGCTGCACGTTGTGTCGTTGTGCCAGCTCTTACCGGTGGTCAACGGTAGGTTGACGAGCGTCAGCGCCGGTTTGTACGCGCACCTCAACGAGCCTTCTTCGTCCGACGAGACCGTCTTGAGTAGTTCGTGGGTTCCGTTCGTTGTGCGGTAGCTCGAGACGTAGGACGTCGTGGGGTCGTCGTCGTCGAACTCCTCGATTTCGTCCGACGTGACCGCGTCCGCACCGCGGGTAACCCGCCAGCGCACCCAGTAGGTGTCGTTGTACGTCTCGGCCGCCTCGTCGTCGAAGGCCGGCACGTGCACGACGACGTCGTACTGGTAATCGCCGTCGCGCGGCGCCGGAATCTCGGCGGCGGCGCGACTGGCGGTTGTGGCGGTTCCGTCCTTGCGCGGCGTGGTCGAAGTCCGAGACCGAGCCGTGGTGTCGCCAGTGGTGTTGTCAGCGACGTCGTCAGAAAAATCGTCCGGGCTTGGGCCCGGAGCGACTGATGTCGCGCTCGTGTCGACTTCGCCCATCGCCGCGTCCTCGGGCCAGTCGCGCACGCGCGATCCGCAGGCAGTGAGTAAGAGGGCGAGGGCGAGCGCGCTCGCGGGGCGCAGAGACCTCAAGCGGCGACCACGCGGCTACCGCCGGCGCGTTTGGCTGCGAGCAACGCCGCGTCCGCCGCCGCCAGCGTGGCGGTACCCGGCCCGTCGCGGTGCACTGCGATCCCGGCGCTGAAACACACCGGCGACGAGACACGCAGCCTGTCGACGACGCCGGTGCCCGCGTCCGCGCCACCGCGCAGGACGACTACGAACTCGTCGCCGCCCCACCGCGCGACCGTGTCGCCACGCCGCACGCCGGCGGCTAGGTGCTGCGCGAGCGCCACAAGGTCGTCGTCGCCGGCGGCATGGCCCCGCGTGTCGTTGGTGGTTTTCAATCCGTCGAGATCGACCATCGCGACCGCGTCGCCAGGCCGCAACGAGTCGATCACCGTCTGGCCGGCGCCACGCGTCGGTAGCCCGGTCAGCGTGTCGTGGCCATCGGTTGACCGGGAAAGACGCCGCACGATCGCCCGCGCTGCGGTGCTCAACGCGGCGCCGACGAGGATCCAGATGAGTGCTGCCGACGTCGCCACGGGATGCGAGGATAGAGCGATGACCGAATCACGTCGCCGACTCGCCGTCGTTGGCCAGGGCTATGTCGGGCTTCCGCTGGCGATGCGCGCCGTCGAAGTGGGTTTTGACGTGGTCGGTTTCGAGATCGACCCCGGCCGCGTCGCAAAGCTCGCGGCGGGCGAGTCGTACGTCGAAGACATCGATTCGGCGGAGTTGCGCGCCGCGCTTGATGCTGGTCGCTACAAGCCCAGTTCCGACACCGATGACCTGATTGGCTTCGACATCGCGGTGATCACAGTCCCCACGCCGCTGCGCGAGACGTTGCCCGATCTGTCCCACATGGAAGCTGCGGCGCGCACGCTTGCGCCGGCGGTAAAAAAAGGCGCGGTAGTGATCCTCGAGTCCACGACGTACCCGGGCACCACCGAGGAGTTGCTCGTCCCGCTGCTCGCAGCCGGCAGCGGGCTCGACATCGGCACGGATGTATTGGTGGGCTACAGCCCCGAGCGCATCGACCCCGGCAACGCGGTGTGGACCTTCGTCACCACACCGAAAGTGGTGTCGGGCATCAACGCCGCGTCGCTGGCCGCGGTCGACGAGTTCTATTCGCAACTCGTCGCCGAGACGGTACCGGTGTCCACGCCGAAGGAGGCCGAGCTGTGCAAGCTGCTCGAGAACACGTTCCGTCACGTCAACGTCGCGCTGGTTAACGAGCTCGCGATGTTCGCGGGCGAGCTCGGTATCGACGTGTGGGAGGCCATCGACGCCGCGTCCACCAAGCCCTTTGGCTTCATGCCCTTTCGTCCCGGGCCCGGGGTGGGCGGCCATTGCCTTCCGGTCGACCCGAGCTACTTGTCGTGGCAGGTGCGGCGCTCGCTGGGCGAGAGCTTCCGGTTCGTCGAACTGGCCAACGACGTCAACGCGCACATGCCGTCCTATGTCGTTCGCCGCATTAGCCGTGCGCTCAACGATCGGGAACTGTCGGTCAAGGGCAGCCGCATTCTCGTGCTCGGGCTCGGTTACAAGCGCAACACGAGTGACGCACGCGAGTCGCCGTCGGTGAATGTCGCACTACTACTCGCCGGCCTCGGCGCACACGTGCGCGCCGCGGACCCCCACGTCGACCCGACGATGGAACTGGGCACGGTCGAACGCTGTGAAGCCTCGATCGAGGAACTCGCCGCCGCCGATGCAGTTGTGATGCTTACCAACCACGACGCGTTCGACGTGAAGGCGGTCGCCGAGCACGCTCGCTATGTCCTGGACTGCCGCCGGGTCGTGCCCGCGGGCGACAACGTCGAATACCTGTAGACGCGAAACGACCGCCCCTTAGGGCGGCCGCTTTAGTAGATCTTGGTGAGGCGATTAGATCGCTTCGGCATCCCGACGGCGCCGGGTGACGAGCACGAGCAGGTAGCCAAGGCCGAGCAGGCCGACGCCGAGCGGCGACCAGCGCAGCACGGTGGTACCGGTGCGGGCCAGGCCCGACGTGTCGGTGGTGCCGGGCTTGACGACCGTGAACTTCACCTGCACGTTGCGTGCGGCGGTGTTCGAACCGGTGCCCGAGGCGTTCGACGTGACGACCGAGCCGATCGGACCGACCGTGATGGCCTGGCCGTTGACCTTCACCTGCACGTTGGTGCCGGCGGCGAGACCAGTGGCGGCCAGTAGGTGCAGGCCCGCCGAATGACCCAGAGCGACGAGGTTCGGTGTGATCTCGAAGGCCTCTTGTACGCAGCCGTTCGAGTCGACGACGACGTCAGGCGTGATCGTGATGTTGTTCACGACGAAGCGAACCAGGGTGCCTGGGAGGAAGCCGCACTCGGAGACCGTGAACTTCGCGCCGAGCGGCTTGAGGCCGAGATCGACGACGGCCGAGGTCGGCTGGGGCGTTGTGGTGGTGGTGCAGCCCGGGTACCCGGGGCACGTGGTGGTGGTCTGCGCCATCGCGGCCGGGGTGCCGACGACGAGCGCGAGCGCCAGGATGACCAGGGCCGCGACGCGACGAAAGGTGTTCTTACCGGATTCCAGCATTTCGACAGCGTAACCGCCAAGGCCGCAAAACGAAAGCATGGTTTCGCTTAGCGGGACAGCTGCCAGGCCAGGTTCAGCGTCTTGTCCCATTGCACGGACGCAGTACCCCCCGCTTTTACCTTCCAACCCAGGGCCGTGACCTTCACATGGAGGGACATCGGCCGGGCGCGGGCCTGCGGCACAAATCGCAGCCGAAGATTGCCGTTTCGGACCGCGTTGGGGATCGTCGTTTCGAATTCGACGGTCTTCGTTTGGCCGGCGCCGATCTCCGTCATGCCGAAGTTCAGTCGCAAATCGGACTCGCGCGTGCTGTTGAGCTGGTCGCCGTTGGACGGGCCCCAGAAGTAGACGCGGGCGCGGTACAGGCCCGGCGGATCGCCCTCGAGATACGGGCCGAACTGTTCCGAACGGGGCGTGGGGACGGGCGCCGTGTTCGGCATCGTGACCTTCGCCCGGACCACGGCGGTGCCGTCGGGGGTGACGGCGACGTGCACGTCGACCCGCGGATCGATGAACCAGTCGAGCTTCGAGCCACTGCCGTTTTGAACCGCCACGTGAATCGTCCGTTCGGGCAGCTTGCGGCCAGGGGTTCCGCTCAGCCCGGCCCGTTCGAGCGTGTGTTGGTCCTCGGGTTTGCCGGCGGTGACCCACGCGTGTCCGCCTCCGGCGGAGTCTCCGAGGGCACGCACGAGTGAGGTCGTATTGAGCGACGACGCTTGGATGCGCGCGATCACCGCCGCGACGACGTCGCTGAGCCGTTCGCGTCGCGCCGTAGCGTTCGGCAACCCTTTGTACTGGTCGTCGAGCAGTAACTGTTCGGCGTTCTCGGCCGAGACCTGTCCCAGGTCGGCCACGTTGACCGGCCCGGTAATCGCGAGCAGTTTCGCGAGCGCGGGAACGTCAAGCGCGATGACGCCGTCGATCGTGTTTCCAGTCGCGGCTTTGTACATCGAACGCAGCGACGCGCCCGCCAGCGCCGTGTCGGCGGTCGCGTTCACGGACTGCCAGTACTGCAGCGGCACCAGTGAACCGAACACCTCCCGCGTGCCTTGGGGTAGCTCCACGTCGGTGATGGGCTTTGGCAACACCAACTCGGTAACGCTCGCTGACCGGGTCACCCGCAGTGCTCCGTGGTCGGTCTCGGCGACCGCCACGCTGAGCACCATTCCCTGGTCGCGCATCTCGGCGTTGTTTTGCAGCGCGATCAGCAGCCGCCGGGGGCCGTTGCCGCCCATCAGATCGTGCGCAACGCGCATGGTGCTGCCGCCGATGCGCAGCCGGTGCGCGGTGTCGGACAAGACCGCGTCGAGGTCGCGCGTCGCCTTCGACAACGGCGACCATTGGCCGCCGCGGTGCGTGTGGGGTAACGCCGCGATCGCTTCGCCCGCGTCGCGCGCGGCCGCGGCGAGTTGCGTCACGGCGGCCACGTCGACCGATGAGTTCTTTACCGTCAACGCCTCGCGCAACGACTCGACCTGTCCCGTGAGACGGTCGCCGATCACCGCGGCGTCGTGCGCCACTTCCACGGCTCGGTACAGCCCATTTCGCTGCGCGTTGATGACAGGCACGACGCCCGCGAGCCGGAGGAGCGGCGATCGGCGCAGTCGTTCTTGTGCGCGTGCGGTTTGCACCACCGCGTGGCGCGTCGCGGTTCGCAGGCTCGCGCTCGCGTCAGCGTCGGTAGCTGCGCCGAGGTTGGACGCGGCCGAGGTCAGTTCGGCCCGCGCCGCGGTGAGGTCGCGCCGGGCCGAGCGGACGTCGAGCGCGGCCCACGCCACGAGCGCCACGAACAGGCCGACCAACACGAGCACGAGGCGCTGCCTGCGTCGGCGCGAGGCGCCGCGCCGGCGGCGCGATCGGCGACGGCCGCGCCACGGCGGCCATTGGATGGACCGCCCGGAGAGGCGGCTCATACGCCGATCAGTGAGGTCGCGAGGGGTCATGATCCGTGAGGTTCGAAGGAGCTTCGGCGGGCAACCGGAGCAATCCAACCAGCAACGCGAGCCCGATCGCGCCGACCGGCACAATCACGGGCAGCGCGGGAACGATTCCTCGCCCGACGATCACGCCCAAGCCCGCGCACACCGCGGACACGGCCGTGATCAGACCCGCCACGACATGGGTCGACCAGCCCAGGCGAAGCAACCGGTGCGACGTGTGGTCGGTCCCGCCGAGGTACACCGGCACGCGACGGGCCGTCCGCGAGATCACCACGAGTGTCGTGTCGAATAGCGCGGGCGCGGTGAACAGCACGATCGCAGTGATGCTGGCCGCGTGGGGGACCGGGAATCGCAGCTTTAGCGCGATCGCGGCGAGCAGGTATCCCAGTGGCAAGGCGCCGGCGTCGCCCATGAAGATGCGGGCAGGATGCCAGTTGTACAGCGTGAACGCGACGCAACTGCCGGCGACGACGGCGGCGAGACCGCCGACCAGTATCTGCTCGTTCAACGCGGCGGTGACCATGAGCGCGACCGCGGTCGCGGACGCGATACCACCGGCGGCTCCGTCCATATTGTCCACGAGGTTGAACGCGTTCGTGACGCCGACGAACCACACGACGGTGAGAACGATGTCGACCGGTCCACCGAAGATCTGAACGTGCGCACCGACGGCAGCGGCGATGACCGCGGCGAAGACTTCGGCGGCGAGCCGTGGCCCTGGCCGCACAGTGAACAAGTCGTCGAGTAGGCCGACCACGCCGAGCAACACGGCTCCCGCGATGATTACGGCCGCTTCGGTCTGCCACTGGCCGATAAAGGGCGAAGCCGCGGCCGCCACCAGCACAATGGCGACGCCGCCGAGATATGGCGTGGGATTGGTGTGCAGGCGATCGGGCCGCGGCGCGGCCGTGACGTCGTTTAGCACCGCCACGCGTTGGACAAGCGGAACCAACGCGAGCGTGGCCGCGAACGAACCAATTCCCAGCAGGAGGACACTCAGGGGCAGCGAACAGGCCTTTCTCGGTCTGACCCAACGGTATTACGTGGCTACCGTCGCGCTGTGGACACGCCCGTGAAGCCGCCGGTATCCCCGATGCTCGCGAAGTCGGCGCCGACCATTCCCACCGGCGACGAGTGGCGCTACGAGCCGAAGTGGGACGGGTTTCGCTCGGTGATCTTCCGCCACGGCGACGAGGTCGAGTTGGGCAGCCGCAACTCCAAGCCGTTGACCCGGTATTTCCCCGAGGTCGTCGAAGCAGTGAAAACGTCGTTCCCGCAGGACGCGGTTATCGACGGCGAACTCGTCATCGTCGGCGAGGGGGGCAAGGTCGACTTCGAGTTGTTGAGTCTGCGGGTTCACCCCGCGGCGTCGCGCATCGAGAAGTTGTCCAAGGAGCTGCCGGCGCTGTTCGTCGCCTTCGACCTGCTCGCGGTCGACGGCGAAGACCTCATGGGCCAGCCCTTCGACGAACGCCGGGCCCGCCTCGAGGCCGCGCTCAAGGACGCGGGGCCGGGTATCTACCTCACGCCACTCACCCGCGATCCGAAGACGGCCGAGTACTGGTTCGAGAAGTGGGAGGGCGCCGGTCTCGACGGCGTGATGGCGAAGAAGGCCGACGGGCCCTACGAGCAAAACAAGCGCGTGATGATCAAGGTCAAGCACGAGCGCACCATCGACTGTGTTGTGGCGGGCTTCCGCACGCACAAGGACGGCAAAGGTGTGGGCTCGCTGCTGCTGGGGCTCTACGACGACGACGGTGCGCTCCACCACATCGGCGTTACCGGCAGCTTCACCGTCGCTAAGCGCGCCGAGCTCGTTGGCTTCCTCGAGCCGTATCGGAAAAACGCGCTCGACGACCACCCGTGGAAAGAGTGGTCAAACATGACCGCGTCGGGTTCGGTTGACGCGCCGACGGGCAACCGCTGGAACGCGAAGAAAGACATGTCCTGGGAGCCGCTGCGCATCGAACTCGTCGTCGAGGTTGCGTACGGTCACTTCCAAGGCAGCCGCATTCGTCACGCGGCGTCCTTCCGCCGCTTCCGCCCCGACCGCGAACCGAAGTCGTGCACCTACGCACAAGTCGTGCCGCCCGACCTCGTCTCCATCGTCGACGTGCTAGCCGAGAGTTAGTCGGGCTTCTTCTTTGCTCGACTCGGATTGACCCGCGGGGGTTCGTTCGGCTGGGCCGGGTACACGGGCGGCCAGGGCGCGTCCATCATTCCGTTGGCCATGTCGCTCGCGCTCATGTCGAGGAGCGGCTGCAGCGACTGCGGGCGCGCGTACATCTGGGCCCACGGGTCGCCGTTGGCCGCGAGGCGTTGCGGCACCGTGACGATGGTGAGGTCGCCGATCTCTACCGTCGCCAGCTCGTCCCACGAGAAAGGAGCACTGACGCGCGCGTCTTCGGTGGCGCGGACACCCCACGCGCCGAACACCGTTTTGTGCGGTGCGTTTTGGTTGTAGTCGATGAAGACGCGCGCGCCACGTTCTTCCTTCCACCACTGCCACGTCATCAAGTCGGGGCGGCGGCGTTCCATCTCGCGGGCCAACGCAACTGCGGCGGAGCGCACTTCGTAACTGTCAAGGCCGGGCGCGACATTCACGTAGATGTGGATGCCGCGCGAGCCCGTCGTCTTCGCGAACCCGGCGATGCCGAGTTCGTCCAACAGTGCCTTCACCTCGCTCGCGCCCTCACGCACCATGTCGAACGTGACGCCGGGGGACGGGTCGAGATCGATCCGCAGTTCGTCGGTGATGTCGGGCGTGGCCGCGTGGTACGCCCACGGGTGAAAGCCGAGACAACCCAGGTTTACCGCCCACAACACGTGGGACAGGTCGGCAGCGACCAGCGCGTCCGACGTGGTGCCGTTCGGGGTCGACACGACGGTCGTCTGCAACCACTCGGGCCGCTTGTCCGGCACCCGCTTTTGGAAGAAGGACGGCCCGCCCGCGCCATTGGGATATCGCTGCAACAGCACCGGGCGGCCGCCCATCGTCGCCATCAGGGGCGCCGCAACGGCCTGGAAGTACGCGGCCAAGTCGGCCTTGGTTTCCCCGCGGTCCTTGAACATGACCTTGTCCGGGCTCGTGATCGTTACTTCAGCTCTCATTCAGTCGCCCTCTGCGAGGGCGATGAGAGCCCGGTGCAGCGCACATGGTTCGCCTTCGGCTCACTGTTCACGCCTTAAGTGTGGCCAACCACGCTTCCTCCTGGCGACCAAGCTCGGTCGCGGGCGCGCCGTCGGTAAACGACCACAACTGCATCGAGATCCCGAGCCAGTCCAGGGTCGCGTTCAGCCGGGCGAGGATCGCGTAGAGCCCGAGGTTGATCCGCTGCAAGATCACCCACTCGCGCGTGAGGTTCGCGAACTTCGGCACGCGCGACACGCTGCTCGTCACGTCGAAGAACTGGTTCACCATCGCGGCCGCATACTCGTGGGTCACGAGGTGCACGCCGGGGTGGCGGACGAGCTTGTAGAAGTAGCCGAAGTAGTCCTCGACCTCTTGGTCGGTAACGGCGGCGCCGGGATGCAGGATGCCGAGTTCCTCGATGAGCCGGCGGTACTCCGCGACGTCTTCGTCGATCACGATTGCTTTGATCATGCTGGCGGCGTCGTCGATGTCTTTTTGCGCGAAGCGTTTGACCAATCCGAAGTCGAGAAACGTCACGCGTCCGTCGGGACGGAACAGGTAGTTGCCCGGATGGGGGTCGCCGTTGAACGCGTGGAATTGGTAGAAGCTGCGAAACACGAAGCGGTAGATCGCTTCGGCCGCCAGGTTCTTCTGTTCCTGTGACCAGGTCGCGTCGACTTCGGCGAAGCGGACTCCGTCAGCGAGTTCGGTCGTGAGCACGCGTTGGCTCGAGTGTTCATGCACGACCGCCGGTACGTGGATGAACGGGTGGGTCGCGTACCAGTCGTGGAAGTCGGACTGGTTCTTCGCCTCGAGCCGGTAGTCGAGTTCCTCAACGAGGCGTTCGCGGATCTCATCGGCGATGGGCTGGGGGTCCATGCCCGGAAACACCATGCCGAGCACGGTGAACAAAAGTTGTGAGTTGTCGAGATCCGACGTGATCGCCTTGTCGACGCCGGGGTACTGGACCTTCACGGCCACGGCGCGCCCGTCCTGGGTGACGGCGCGATGCACTTGGCCGATCGACGCGGCCGAGATCAGGCGCGGGGTCCCACTCGGCGAAAATCGTTTCGGGGCGCGCGCCGAGTTCGTCCTCGATCACCTTCGCCGCGAGTTCGCTGCTCATCGGCGGCGCGTCGGCCTGCAACGTGGCGAGCGCCTCGCGCATTGGCTCGGGCAAGCCGTCGTCGAGGAACGACGCCATCTGACCGATCTTCATCAACGCGCCCTTCATGTTGCCGAGCACGCTCACGATCTCGTCAGCGGTCTTCATCTCAAAGGCGGCGTCGAGTTCAGCCTGCCTCTCGGGTGACGCGGTGGCGCGCTTGGCTTGATGCGCCGCGTAGTTCACGCCGATGCGCGCGCCGCTCTTGGCGACCGCCACGTTGCGCGCCAGAGCGGTGGTGTGCGACACGCCGGCGTGCGCGGCCTGCGGCTTCGTTCGACGCGACGCCAGCAGCTTGTAGACGACGAATCCGGCACCGGCGCCGACTGCCACCGTGAGAAGACGCGTGCGCATAGCGCGAATGTCTACGCGACGAGCCCGAGGCTCGTGGAAACGAGATCGGTGCAACGGTCCCGGGCCTCGTCGATCGACACCCATTCGTAGAGGTCGTAGCCATTGCCGACTCGCACCAGCGGGGAGTCGTTCGCCGTTGCGACGAATACGGCCCACGCCGGATCGGCATCAGCCACGGGCCACATCGGCAGCGCCAAACCCGTGATCTCGTCGAGGGCCCGCGCCGCGCACGCGCCTATCGGCTCGTCAGGGAGACGGGTGACCGCGGGAGGGCTCCACTCGCCGCCTCGGCGCACGAGTAGGACCTCGGCGCGGTCGCGGAGCACAAGAACGGATGCGCCCCACGGTGGGATGGGGCTGAGAAACAGGCCGTCTAGCGGCACTTGGAGTTGCGGTTCGTTGGTCATGGCGACCTCCGGTCGGCATTTGCTGCTGGCGAACCCCCTCGTGAATCATTTCACAAACTACTTGGGTTCGCGCGGAAGGCCCAACAGCCGCTCGCCGATGATGTTGCGTTGGACCTCCGAAGTGCCGCCGCCCAGGCGGGCACCGGGCGCACCCACGACGGCGTCGCTAGCGGCGTTTGTGAGCATGTCGGCGGCCGAAGTCGCCCGAACAGCAGCCAATTCCATCGCGAGCTCGGCCAGCCCCAGTTTCGCCAGGCTCGAGGCGACCGACGCCGTCGGCCCCTGGCGCCGCGACAACAATTCCAGGGTGCGGCCTTTCGCGTACACGGCGACGCGGCGATCGGTTTCGACATCCGACGCACTCTCATGCTCCAACAATGCTTTTAAGCGCCCTTCGAGGGCTTTGGCACCGCCACCGATGAAGCCACGCTCGCGGGTCAGCGCGCCCATCGCTACGCCCCAGCCGGCGTGTTCGGGGCCGAGTAGCGCGTCGGCGGGCAGTTGCATGTCGTCGAAGGTGACCTCATCGAACTCCGCCGATCCCGTCATTTGGCGCAGCGGTCGCGTTTCGAGGCCGGGCGTGTGCATGTCGACGAGGAAAAACGAGATGCCCTCGTGCTTGGGGGCGTCGAACAGTGACTTGGTGCGCGCCATCAAGATGCCCCAGTCCGCCGCGTTGCCGGCCGACGTCCACACTTTGCGGCCGTTGATCCGCCAGACATCGCCGTCGCGCTCGGCCTTCGTGGTCAACGAAGCGAGGTCACTGCCCGCGTCGGGCTCCGAGAACATCTGACACCAGACGCGCTCGCCCCTAACCGTCAACGGGAGGTGCGCGAGCTTCTGCTCGTGCGTCCCGAAGGTCAGTAACGCCCCGGCTGTAAGCACGAGTCCGACCATATTGAGCACCGCCGGAGCCTCAACCTCCGCTGCAGCTTCACGCCACGCCATGGTGTGGTCGGGGGTCAGACCGCGCCCGCCGTACTCCTCGGGCCAATCGATGCCGGCGAATCCGGCGTCAAAAATGCGGCGTTGCCAGTCGCGTCCGCGGTCGGTCATCGGCCCGGGCAAAATCGCGCCCCAGTCGGCGGGCAGCGCATCCGCCGCCTGTTGCTCAGCCAGCCACGCCCGCGCAGCCTCGCCAAACTTCGCAACGTCCATGACCGAAAACTAGAGGTTTGTGTGGGAAACTCGCCGTATCTGTCGAGTGGAGTGGTGGGGAAAGCAATGAGTTCTTCGGTCGAAACAAATGGAATCGCGCCGTCGCGGCGGGTGGTCTTGGTTCTCGCAATGGTGGTCGCGTTGATCGCGGGCGGCATCGTCGTTTCCAAGAGCCTCATGTCTGCGAAGGCAGCTGGCATCGGCACGGGCGAGACGATCTCGGGGGGCTCCGCCAACGAGGGCGACGCGGCGAGCCCGGGCAAGATCACGTTCACAATCACCGCCAGCGGGATCTTCTTGTCGCCCGACACCGTCCACTACAAGACGTTCCCCGGGCAGGGCGCCAACGGCGCGACAGAAGGACCCACGGGCGACTTTCTCCATAAGGAAGGGGACCTGACCTTCAGCGCGCCGGGCTCCCAGACCGTTGACGTCACGCTGGTCGGCGACAACGTCGTCGAGCCCGATCAGCCGTTCCGCATGGAGATCACCGGTGGCAGCGTGGGCGCAACGCCACTCGCGGCCACGGGCACCATCGTGAACGACGACTTCGAGCTGAGCGTGGCCGACACGCAAGTCACCGAAGGCACGGGCGCCACTCCGACAAATGCCCCTGTTGTCATCAAGCTGTCGGGCGCGCGCACCAGCCCCACCGTCGTGAACTACGTCACGAACAACGGCACGGCCAAGGAGGCTGAGGACTACACCAAGGTCGACGGCACCGCCACGATTCCGGCTGGTGCCACCACGGCCACCGTCAACGTCCCCGTCATCGCGGACACCAAGTACGAAGACAGCGAGACGTTCGGCTTCACGATTACCAGCGGCACGCCGGCTGTCTCGGTCGCGAGCGGCGGTGGGTTCGCCGTAGTCACGATCGCCGACGACGACGCACCTCCGGCAGTAACTGATCAGCCCTCGTTCTCGATCACCGACGCCGCGGTCACCGAAGGCAACACGGGCGTCGCGGCTGCGAACTTCACGGTGAAGCTGTCGGCCGCGTCGCAGCACACCGAGTCAGTGGTTGTCACCACGGCCGATTCCTCGGCCAAGCAGCCCGGCGACTACGCGTCCAAGCAAGCCACGCTGACATTCGCCCCCGGCGACTTGTCCAAGACGTTCCAGGTCGCGGTCAACGGCGACAACCTCGACGAAGACAACGAGACCTTCAGCGCCACGCTGAGCGCGCCGAGTGCAGGCGCCAAGCTCACCGACGACGTGATGGGTGTCGGCACGATCAACGACGACGACGCCACGCCCACGATCACCATCGCCCCGGCGTCAGGTGACGAAGGCGGCAAGGTCACATTCACGATCGTGATGTCGGCCGTCGCGGGCCGCAACGAGACGCTGGCAATCGGGACGAACAACGGCACGGCCGTTGAACCCGGTGACTACACCAAGATCCCGGCCGGCACCACGCTCGTCATTCCGGCGGGGCAGACCTCCAAAACCGTTGACGTCGACGCCAAGACCGACGCGATCGACGAGCCCGACGAGACGTTCGGGTTCCAAGCGGCGACCGAAACGGATACGCCCGGCACGTTCAACACCCCAGTGCTCGCGGTGGGCACGATCAAGGACAAGACCGCGGCGCCCCAGTTGGCGATTGCCGATGTCGCGGCCGATGAGGGCAATACCGCCACCACGGACTTCACGTTCCCGGTCACGATGACGGGCGCCAGCACGCAGACCGTCACCGTCGCGTATGCGACGTCACTGGACACCGGCGCTGCGCATCCGGCTGCAGCCGATGACTTCACGGCTACGTCGGGCACGCTGACCTTCGCACCGGGCGACACCAGCAAGAACGTCATCGTCAAGGTGAAGGGCGATACCGACTCTGAAGACCCGGAAACGTTCAAGGTCACCCTCACGAACGCGCAGAACGCCGCGCTGGCCGACGCCGCCGCGGTCGGAACGATCAAGAACGACGACGCGGTTCCGCTGCACCCGCAATTCATCACCACCGGCGCGGGCGCCGGTGCGGGGGCGCACGTGCGCGAGTTCAACGGCACCGCGGCAACCGCCACCAGTGTGTTCCCGTATCCGGTCGGCCCGGGAGTGCGCGTGGCACGCGGCGACCTCGACAACGACGGCCACGACGAGTTGATCGTGGCGCCCGGCCCCGGCGTCGAGCCGGTCATCAAGGTGTACAACGCTGACGGCAGTGCTGAGTTAGCGAGCGTCAACGCCTACCCCGGCTTCCAGGGCGGCGTGTTCGTGGCCGCGGGTGACGTCGACGGCGACGGCAAGGCCGAAGTGATCACTGCGGCCGGCGCCGGCGGCGGTCCGCACGTGCGCACGTTCGCGCTGACCGGCGCAGCCGGCAGCCGGTCGCTTACCGGCAGTCCCGGCTTCATGGGCGCGGACACACGGAACGGCTACTCCGGTGGCCTCACGGTGGCATCGGCCAATCTCGATGGCATCGGTGCCGATGAGATCGTGGTCGGGTTGGCGTCAAACGGCCCGCCGATCGTGGTGGTTTGGAGTTACAACCCCACCACGAACACGCCGACACAACGCGGGTTCTTCGCCGCCTACGACCAGAGCTTCACCGGCGGCATCACGGTTGCTGCCGGGGACCTCGACGGCGACGGCAAAGCCGAGATCGTCACCGGCGTGGGCCCGGGCGGCGGACCCCACGTCCGCGTGTTCGCCGCGAACGGCGGCGGCCTGCCCGGTTCGGCGTACGCCTATGACTCCGGCTTCCACGGTGGCGTCAACGTCGCGATCGGCGATGTCGACGGCGACGGCGACAACGAGATCATCACCGCGGCCGGCCCGGGCGGCGGACCCCACGTCAAGACCTTCGACGTGCTGATGCACGAGCTTCCGACCGCCTTCATGGCTTACGGCCAAGAGTTCCACGGCGGCGTGTGGGTAGCCGCCGGCGCTCCGTAACTAAACGCGCGTTTCGGCTTCGGCCGTTAGACGTTTGTAGTCGACCTTGCCGTTCGCGGCGCGGCCGATCGTTTCTACTTGCAGCACGCGCTTGGGCGCTTTGAAGGACGCGAGCGTTGTCTTGACGTGGGCGATGATGCCGCCCTCGTCGAGGGTCGCGCCCGGAGCCAGTTCCACGATCGCCACGATCGCCTGACCGAATTTTTCGTCGGGCACACCCACCGCCACCGCATCGCGCACTGAGTCCGCGGTCTTGAGCGCTTCCTCGACTTCTTCGGGGAAGACCTTCTCGCCGCCGGTGTTGATGCACACCGATCCACGCCCGAGCAGTTCGAGCGTGCCGTCGGCCGCGACCGTCGCGAAGTCACCCGGAATCGAATAGCGCGCGCCGTCGATCGTCTTGAACGTGGCGTCGCTCTTGGCCTGGTCCTTGTAGTAGCCGACGGGCGTGCGGCCCTTCACCGCGACCATGCCGATATCACCGGAGCCCGGTTCGACGCGCGTCCCGTCCTCCTTGATGACGATCGCGTTCTCGCCAAGTGTGAACTTCGCGGTGTGCGCGGCGCCCGCGGCCGACGAGACCGAGCTACCCATGCCCAGTGCCTCGGACGACGAGAACGCGTCGACGCACAACATGCCCGCGTGATGCTTGAGCAGGCCCTGCTTGGTTTGCTCGCTCCACATCACTCCCGAACTGATGATCGCGAGGAGGCTGGAAATGTTCCAGCGGTCCGGCCCGGCGTCGAGCGCGCGCAGCATCGGCTTGGCGAACGCGTCACCGACGATGGCGATCACGTTCACGCCGTTTGCCTCGATGGCCGAGAGCAGTTCCTCGGGTGAGTAGGTGCGCTGCGTCAAGGTAACGACGCAGCCGCCGGTGTTCAGCGCCGAGAAGCTCGTGAATGCGCCCGTGCCGTGCATCAGCGGGCAGGCGGGCAGCACGGTGGCACCCGGCGTCTCGAGCAGCTTGTGCACGTCGTCGACCGTGCCGTCGTCGGGATACTTGAGGCCGAGGGCGGTGCCGTTGAGCGTGGCGAAGATGTCGTCCTGTCGCCACATCACGCCCTTGGGCATGCCGGTGGTGCCGCCCGTGTAGAGCATGTACAAGTCGTCGGGGGAGCGACCCCACGGCGGGGTGCATCGACCCTTGCCCAAATTGGCGGCGTCCTCGTAAAGGTCGGCCCACTCAGGGCAATCGCCCGAACCGTCGTCCACCCACAACCAGCCCTTGATGTTGGGCACGCGGTCGCGCAGCGCGGCGATGCGGTCAGAGAACGTGCCGTGGAAGATCACGGCGACGGCGTCGGCGTTGTCCCACAGGTACACGAGCTCTTCGTCGCCGTAGCGGTAGTTCGTGTTCACGGGCACGGTGCCCGCCTTCCAGATGCCGAAGATCGACTCGAGGTACTCGGGGCAGTTGTAGAGGTACTGCGCCACCTTGTCCTGCTGGGCGACGCCGATATCGAGCAACCACTGCCCGATTCCGTCAGCGCGGTCGTCGAATTCCTTGTACGTGAATCGCCGGTCGCCCTGCACCTGCGCAGTGGCGTCAGGCAGCTTTTCGGCTACCGCTTCCCAAACATCAGCAAAGTTCCAAGACGACATGGGTGGGGAATATACGGTGCCGGGCTGATGAGACTCCTAGTGATCGGCGGCACGATGTTCCTCGGCCGCCACGTGGTCGATGCCGCACTCGCCGCCGGACACGACGTGACGCTGGCCAACCGAGGCAAGACGAACAGCGATTTGTTCCCGAGCGTGACGCGGGTAACCGTCGATCGTGACAACGATCTGTCCGCGCTCGAGCCCGCCGGCTCGGGAGGCAAGGGACAGACCGGGGAGTGGGACGCCGTGATCGACACGTGCGGTTACATCCCGGGCCACGCGCGGCCGCTGGCGGAACTGTTGGCCGACCGGGTGGGCCATTACACGTTCGTGTCGAGCGTGTCGGTGTACACCGACGTGTCGAAGCCCGGCGTGAACGAGGACTCGCCGGTCGGCACGCTCGAGGACGAGTCGGTCACCGAGGTCACGGGCGAGACGTACGGCCCGCTCAAGGTGCTGTGCGAGCGGGCGGTGCAGTCGGTGTACGGCGACCGCGCCATGGTCGTGCGGCCCGGGCTCATCGTCGGGCCGTGGGATCCGTCGGACCGGTTCACCTACTGGCCGCGCCGGTTCGACATGGGCGGCGAGGCCGTCGTGCCGAACTGGAAGGACATGCCGGTGCAGCTCGCCGATGTGCGTGATCTCGCCGAGTGGATGGTGCGTGCGGCCGAGGCGAAGACGCCTGGTGTCTTCAACGGCTGCGGGCCGGCCACGCCGTGGCGCTTCGAAGACATGGTGAACGCCTGTGTCGCGGCGGCCGGCGCGGACGCAGCCACGCCGGTATGGGTCGACGAAGAGTTCTTGTTGGAGCACGAGGTGTCGCCTTGGGCTGAGTTGCCGGTGTGGTTACCGAGCATGAGCGAGCACGCGGGGATGTTGTCCGTGGACGTGAGTCGCGCCGTCAATGCCGGGTTGACGTTCCGCTCTATCGACGAAGTATTGCGCGCCACCCTGGAATGGGACCGCACGCAGCGCGAGCGCGAATTGCGCGGCCCGCTCGACCCCGAGAAAGAAGCCAAAGTGCTCGCGGCCTGGAAGGCTCGCTAAATGGACTTCGATCTTCCGGCGGACGACGACCCGCGTCGGCTTGCGGTGCGCGAGTGGCTGGCCGCGAATCCATCCCCCGACGGCAAGACGCTGGCCGAAGGCGGCTACGTGGTGCCGCACTGGCCCAAGCCGTGGGGCCTCGACGCCGATCCGATCGAACAGATCATCATCGATGACGAGCTGCGCAAAGCCGGCGTGAACCGCCCCGTGAACCCGATCGGCATCGGGTGGGCGGGGCCGACCATCGCCTACGCGGGCACCGAGGAACAGAAGGCGCAGTATTTGCCGCGGCTCTTGTCGGGTGAAGACATCTGGTGCCAGCTCTTCAGTGAGCCCGGCGCCGGATCCGACCTCGCCGCGCTTTCGACGCGCGCGATCGAAGACGGCGACGAGTGGGTGGTGAACGGACAGAAAATCTGGACGTCGCTCGGCCACGTCGCCAAGTTCGGCATCCTCATCGCCCGCACCGAACCCGACCAGCCCAAGCACCAAGGCGTGTCGTATTTCGTGTGCCCGATGGACCTGCCCGGCATCGAGGTGCGGCCGATCATCGAGATGACGGGCGCGCACCTGTTCAACGAGGTGTTCTTCACCGACGTGCGTATCCCGAAAGAGAACGTGATCGGACCCAAGCACGGCGGGTGGGCGCTGGCCAAGGTCACGCTCGGCAACGAGCGGGTGTCGCTGTCGGGCGAGGGTGCGCTCTGGGGCCGGGGGCCGACCGCGGGCGACCTCATCGAGTACGCCAAAACTCTTGACGTGACCGACCTGATCATGCGGCAACGCCTCGCCTCTGTGTACACGGAGGCCGAGATTCTGCGGCTCATCCGGTTGCGCACGGTGTCGGCCGCAATCAAAGGCCGCCCGCCCGGCCCCGAGGCGTCGGTGCGTAAAGCCCTCGCCGACGAGCACGGCCAACACATCATGGCGATCGCCAAAGACCTTGCCGGCGCCAACGGCATGCTCGCCACCCGCGACCAGTGGCACTACGGCTACCTCTTCGCGCCCGCCCTTACCGTCGGCGGCGGCACCAGCGAGGTCCAACGCAACATCATCGGCGAACGCGTGCTCGGCCTGCCCCACGACATCGACGTAGAACTCGGCAAAACGTGGAGAGAAACGCGAACCACCGCCTAGTTCCGGTAGGCGCCGTCTCTGTTTAGGAAGTGGCGGTGCCAGCGGCGGGGGGTGGCGAGGATGGCGCGGGGTTCGTCTTCGAAGAGCCAGCGGGCGAACATCTTGCGGGTCCATGCGGTTGACCCGGCCACGCGGATGGCGATGCGGATGCCTTTGCGGTGAGACAGACCGTGGCGCGACAGCCAGCCGGCCATCTTGTTGTCGACCGCGAGGGTGCGGCCCACGGCGGACCGGTAGGTGTCAGCGACGTCGCCGCCGCGCAGAATCGCGTGCGCGGCGAGTTCACCGGTCTCGAGCGCCTGGCCGATGCCTTCGCCCGTCATCGGATCGGTGGCACGTGCCGCGTCACCGATGAACAACACGCGTCCGCCCAGTGCATCTAGCGCGGTCTTCTCCACTCGCGCCGGGATCGGCCACGCCTTCGCCGGTGACTCCTCGATGTTGTCGCCGAGCACGGCGGCGATGTGCGGGCGCTCCATTACCTCGCGGAACCGGCGGCCGAGGTCTCTCGTCGGCTCGCCCGGTTGGCGCAAGATGCCAATGCCGACGTTGACCGTGTCGTCGGCCAACGGGAAGGACCACGCGTATCCAGGGCGCAGGTCTTCTTCGAACATCACCCACAAATCGCGGGACTCGTCGGTTGACGCCTTGCGGTACTGACGAAAGGCGTGCCACTCGCCGAGGTAACCGGCCTCGTCGGTGGCCCCGGTCAGCTTGCGCACGTTCGACCACACGCCGTCGGCGCCGACTACGTAGTCGGCGTCGATCGTCTCGCCACCCTCGAGGCCGACTCGCACGCGGCTGCCTTCTGCATCTACCGCCACAACTGCGACGCCTTCGCGTACGTCGGCGCCGGCCGCGCGCGCCACCTGGACCAGTTCGGCGTCGAGTTCGACCCGCCGGACGACGGCGGCGTAGGTGCCGCGACCGCGCGGTAACGGGAACGTCACCGTCCGGCCCGACACCGATCGCACGACGACGTCCTCGACCACCTGCCAGGACGGCAGGCGGGACGGATCGAGGCCCAGTTGTTCGAGTCGGCGCAGCGCGCCGGTAGTCAGTCCGTCACCGCAACACTTGTCACGCGGAAAGGTCGCCTTGTCGACCACGACGACGTCGGCCCCGCCGCGGGCCAGCGTGATCGCGGCGGCGGCACCAGCCGGTCCCGCGCCGACGACAACGACGCGCACGCTCGAGCTCAAGCCAGTTTGAGGATTTCGTCGAAGCCCTCTTGCAGGCAACCGACGAAGACCTCGGGGTCCGGCACCGCGGCCGGATCGGTGTTGACGCCGAGGAAGACTTCCTCGGGGCCCGACATGAGGGTGATGTTCGCTCCGGCCCCGGACAACGGGCCGAAGGGGAACTGGGCGTCGACGCGGGCGCCGGCCATGAACACGTCCATCGGTGCGCCGGGAACGTTCGAAGTTGTGAAGTCGACTCCCTTCAGCATGCCGCCGAACAGCGACGTGGTGAGCCGAGTGGGCAGCCGAGTGAGCACTCCCGCGATTGGCGCGGTGAAGGCCAGCGCGGGCTCGGCGCGCTGCTCGGCGACGAGTTGGCGGATCGCGGCCATGCGTTCGACCGGGTCGGAGATGGTCATCGGCACCGCGAACCGCGTGGGCACGAAATGGTTGCCGCCCGCGCCCGCGGTGGATGTGTCGCGGATCGAGATCGGCATCGCCATACGCAACTCGTTGACTTCGACGCCGTGGTGCGCGTGGTAGCTGCGCAGACCACCGATGACGCCGCCGACGAACGCGTCGTTGAGCTTGCCGCCGGCCACGCGGGCCGCGGCCTTGAGGTCGGGCAGCGACACGGCGAGGTGGTCGTAGCGGGCGGACAAGGAACGTCCGGTCATGATCGGGCTGAGTGGTTCGAACGCGGGCGCCAGCACCCGGATCATCGAGCCGGCGACGTCTGCGGCCAGCGTGGCGGTGGCCTGCGGATTTTGCACCGCTTTCACGACCTCACCGACGAAGCGCGACGCGATGCCGCGCTGGCGACGTACCTCGTGCGCGAGGCCGTCGCTCATCAATTCAACCGCCGAGAAGTTGTCCGCCGCGGGCGCCTCGGGCATCGGGCCCAAGTCGGCCGTGGGCTCGCGCTCGAGATCGAGCATCGACAGCGCGATCTCGACGCCGCCCACGCCGTCGGTTACGGCGTGATGCACCTTCTGAATCATCGCGGCGCGTCCACCTTCGAGGCCTTCGACCACGAAGAACTCCCAGAGGGGACGGGCGCGATCGAAGCCCTGCATGCCGATCGGCGCCGCCAGGTCGAGCAAGTCGCGCATAGTGCCGCGGCCGGGCGCGTTCACGAAACGCAGGTGGTAGTTGAGATCGAAGTTCGCGTCGTAGACCCACTTCGGCGGTGCCACGCCGAGCGTGGGTTGCACCGGCCGTTGACGAAGGCGGGCGATCACGCGGCTCGCCCGGTCAATGCGCTCGGTCAGGCGGGCACGATCCGGCGCCCGGTCGAGCACCGCGATCGCCACGATCGTGGACCGCAAGAGCGGGTCCTTCTCGATGCCCCACATGAGCGCGTCTGAATCGCTCATCCGGTCCGTAAAGCGCAGATCGGCCATAGACCGACAGGTTACGTCTGAAGGATGCCTACGAGCCCTTCGGTGATCGTCGGGTACGTGAAGCTGAAGCCGGCGTCGAGTAGTTGCTTCGGAAGCACGCGTTGGCTGACGAGCAGGGACTCGACCAACTCCGCGCCCATCGCCAGCTTCAACGCGGCCGGCGGGATGATCATGAACGTCGGACGGTGCACCGCCGCACCAAGGGCCTTGGTGTAGGTCGCGTTGGTGACGGGGTTCGGCGCCGTCAGGTTCACAGGCCCGCTCAACGTCGGTGTGTCGATAGCGAAGCGCAGGGCCCGCACCTCGTCGTCGAGTGACACCCAACTCAGCCAGAAGGCGCCCGAGCCGATCTTGCCGCCGACGCCGAGCTTGAACGGGGTCAGTTGCTTTTTCAGCATGCCGCCGGATTTGCTCTGCACGATGCCGGTCCGAGCGTGCACCACCCGAACACCCGCGGTCTCAGCCTCAGCCGTGGCCGCTTCCCACTCCTGCACGACGCCGGCGAGGAAATCGGATCCGGCCGGGCCCGACTCGTCCACCACACGCTCACCGGTGTCTCCGTAGAAGCCGATCGCAGACCCGGACACCAGCACGCTCGGGCCGTTCTTCGCGGTCGCGCACGCATGCGCCACGGCGCGTGTGCCGTTCACGCGCGACTCGCGAATCTTGCGCTTCTGCTCGGCGTTCCACCGTTTCTCCACGGGCTCGCCCGCGAGGTGCACAACCGCGTCGAGGTCGTCGAAGCCGCCGTCGGCGAGCGTCCCCGCGCTTGGATCCCACTGCACTTCGTTCGGCCCTGGCGCATGACGCACTACGCGCACCACGTCGATGCCGTCCGCCGCGAGCGATGCGACGAGGGCCGAGCCGATCATTCCGGTGCTGCCGGTAACTGCAACGCGCATGGGGTGTCCTAAGGGCCTGAAGTGGGCGTGGAAGTCGCGGGCGGCGCGGTGGTCGGGGCGTGCGAGGTGGTCGTGCTCTTGGGTCGCGTCGTCGTCGTGACCGCGGTTCCTGAGCCGTCGCAGTTCTTGCCTTCCTGCGGGCGGTAGGTCGCGCGGAAGTGATCGACCTTCTTGGTGCCGTCCGGGTAGGTGCGCGTCCGCTCAGTGGTGACGCGTTTGCAGATGCCGCTCGGCGCCTCGCTCTGGCCGGTCTGGGTGCCGGGCGCGTACTTGGTCGAGTACAGCGTGACGGTGAGTGACGTGCCCGTGTAGGTCGGCCACACCAGCACGCCGTAGGGCGTGTTGTTGGCGATGATCAGATCAGGGTGCGGGTAGTTGAGGGTGGCCTCGCGCCCGTAGGGGTAGCGGCTGATGTAGATCGAGTGACTCTGGTACTCCGGCACGTCGAGGCCGGCGAAGAACGACGCGTTGAACAGGGTCGTAGCGAACTGTGAAATGCCGCCGCCGACCGCTTCGGCAAACTTGCCGTCCTCGATCACGTGGTCCACCACGAAGCCCTTGGCTGTGGTGCGAGGACCGACGAGGCCGTTAATCGACAGGCGGGTGTGCGGACGGATCACGGTGCCGCGTACGAGGTCCGCGATGTGGTGGATATTCGTGACCCGCGGCGCGCAGCACGGGTGCTTGGTCGTGAACGTGCCGACGACTTCCTTGATCTTGAACGCGGCGATGTCGTCGGCGGTGATCGCGGGCTCTGAGACCTTCAGCGGCAAATCAATCGGCCGCGCCGGCGGCTTGCGGATCGCGGCGGTCAACAGCGTCTCGACCTGGTCCTGATCGCAGCACTTGGTGCCGGGCACGCCGGGTGTGACCACGACGCTGCCGTCGGCACCGATGCCGTACCTGGTCTGGGTCACCGCCGTGCCGATACCGGAGAACAACTTGGCGAGATCGGCCACGGCGCGTTCGCCGCTCACGCCCAGCAGCAACGCCTCGGGCGTGGCTATCGCGTCGATCCACGTCACGAGCATCGACGGCTCGATCGTCTTGGCCTCCTGGCCCGCCGTGACCCGCAACGAGAGCCGCCCGAGTTTGTTCGCCTCGCGGGCGAGGCTCTCGGCGTCGGCCAGCGAGTACTGCGGCGCCACTGTGCCGCGCGGCACGCGCGACCGTTAGCGGCGGGCCGTCCGCTACGGCGTCCGGTAACGCGGCGGCGACGTCCCTCGGGTCGATCCCGGAACCCTTCGTGCCGGCGACTGCGACGAATACGCCCGTCTTGCGCGTGAGCGACGGCTCTTTCGACAGCTCCTTCGGACCGGGGTCCTTTTCGGTCACCGCGGTGCGCATCACGCCTTGGTCGATCGCGAGTTCAACGCGAGCCGTGCGTTTGGAGAACAGGGCTTTGAACGCGCCCCAGGCACGCGAGAGCGGGTTGCCGGTGCGTCCGACGGTTAGCGCGTGCTCGACGGTCTTTTCGATGTCGACGCGCGACGCCGAGCTGCTCGAGCGTGGCGGTGAAGCCGCCCTTGGGGGCCGACACCTTCACCTTGGAGGCGCGCAGCTCTTTGTCGACGCTCTTGACGCGCGCCCGCAACTCGGCGCGATCCAGCCCGGCAATGTTGTGGCCCGCGAGCGTGACATGGCGCGCGACCTTCGAGCGGCTGCTGGTCGCCGCCGCCGCACCCGCCATGCCGGTGGCCAAGACAAGGGCCCCAAGCGCGACGAAAAACAGGTTCCGACGCCGTTGTTGCATTACCGCAAAGCTCGCGCAGAGTTGGTCACTACGGGCGCATACCCACGCAGCGTCGCACGAAGTTGGCGAACGGGCCGGGGTGGCTCATGTGTCCTCCGTGTCCGGCACCCTCGATCCATTGCACCTCGGTGTTGAACATCTTGGCCATGGCCTCGCAGCCGTCCTTGTGATGGGGACGGGTCTCGGTGCCGCCCGAAACCGCGACGGGCACCTTTAGCGTTTCCGGGTCAAACGGAGCTACGTCGACTGTTCGTAGCGATTGCAGGTCGGCGAGTAGCGCCGGACCTTCGGCGCGGCGCTGCTGCTGGGTCTTCATCGGCAGCATTTCCCACGCTTCGTCGCTCACGAGAAAGCGCATGAAGTTCTCGGCGGCCTTGCCTGGATCCGACGAGTCGGCGAGCGTCTGGGCCCCGGCTGTCGACGACGGCCACCAGTCCAGCCACGGCATGGGCGACTCGTAGACACCCGCGCTTTGCACCAGTTCGGGGCGGCGCTGTGCGGCCGCGAGCGCGATGACGCCGCCCAGGCTGTGGCCGATCACGACGGACGAGTGGCCTTCGAGAATCCCGATCAGATCGTTCACGTGGTCGTCGAGCGACGTGGCGGGCGGCGTCTCCATGGAGTGGGCATACCCACGCCGGTCGTATGTGGTCACGACCAGGTCGTGCAGGTAACCAACGACCCGGCTGAAGCTCGCGCCGCGATCCATCGCACCATGCACGAGCACGACGCGCGCGACGTCATCCTCGCGGTCGTCGTCGAAAACCTGGACGGAAAGTGTCGGTTCCACGGCCGACAGATTGACAGGCCACGATGGTGTCCGTGGTTCATCGACGACTACCGCCGTTGAGCGCCCACGTCTTCGTGGAAAACCTCAATGCGCCCGAACTCCATCCGGACGACGCCCATCACCTCGGCCGAGTGCTGCGTTTACGCGACGGCGAGCAATTCAGCGCGGGCGACGGCGCGGGGCGCTGGCGGCTGTGCGCGCTGCGCGCCGGCCACATCGAAACAGTCGGCGACGTCGAATCCGTGGCCCGGCCGGCGCCTGTCATCACGGTGGCGTTTGCGTTGACGAAGTCCGACAAGCCTGAGCTGACGGTGCAAAAGCTGACCGAACTCGGCGTTGATCGAATCGTGCCGATCGCCGCGGCGCGGAGCATCGTGCGCTGGGACGACGCCAAATCGGCGCGAAACGTCGAGCGCTGGCGGGCGGTGGCGCGCGCCGCGGCGATGCAGTCGCGCCGCGCCTGGCTGCCGCGCGCGTCGACGACATCGGGGTGCTCACAGAACTGTCGCCCGCCTTTGCGTTGGCGCACCCCGACGGCGATCCGCTCACCCTCGGCACGCCGGCCGTGGCGATCGGTCCCGAAGGGGGATGGGCCGACGACGAGCTCGCGGCGGCCGCGACACTGGTCGATCTCGGCCCGACCACGCTGCGCGCCGAAACGGCCGCACTCGCCGTCGGCGCTCGCCTGACCGCCCTGCGTGACGTCTGCGATTAGTCCGATTCGCCCGGATCGCATTTTGACCACGTAGAGTGGTCATTGGCCCGACGGGGAGGGCCTAGACAGCGAGGGTTGTTCAGTGCCACTTGACCGCGAAGACGGTGATGCGAGCTACAGCATCCGTGTCGGGGCGCGTTTGCGCACCGTTCGCAAACAAAAGAACTTCTCACTACACGCAGTTGAAGCCCGCTCTGAAGGCGAGTTCCGGGCGTCGGTTCTGGGCGCCTACGAGCGAGGCGAACGCGCGATCTCGGTCCTGCGCCTGCAGCGGCTGGCCGCGCTCTACGAAGTCTCTGTCGATCAACTGCTGCCCGGGCGCGACGACGCCGCGCACACCCTGGACTTGCGCGAAGGCGCGGCCGGCGCGCCTCCCAGCTGGCCGGTGGCCGGTGACGAAGGCCCGCCCGTCGTCATCGACCTCAACGGGCTCGAGCGGCTCCCGGCCGAGGAGCGCGAGCTCATCGGTCGCTACGTCGGGATGATTCAGGTGAAGCGGCAGGACTTCACGTCGCGGCGTCTCGCGATCCGTCGCGACGACCTGCGCGCGTTGGCGTTCCTGTTCGAAACGACGCCGGCGATCATGCGCCGGCGCCTCGACCAACTCGGCGTCTCCGTCCGCGCGTAAGACACCGTGTTCGGTGTTTATATCCACGTTCCGTTTTGCTCGAAGCGTTGTGACTACTGCGCGTTCGCCACGTGGACCGACCGGCACCACCTCCACGCGGAGTACATCGCCGCGTGTCGCACCGAACTAGCGGCCGCGGACCTCGCACCGGCGACGTCGGTATTCGTGGGAGGCGGCACGCCGTCGTTGATTGATCCGGCGCTGCTCAGCCGGTTGCTCGCTGACGTCAGGCTGGCTTCCGGTGCGGAGGTGACCGTCGAATGCAACCCCGACAACGTCACGCTGGCGCTGATGACGGCGTATCGCGATGCCGGAGTGAACCGCATCTCGCTCGGCGTGCAGTCGACGGTGCCGCACGTGCTCGAGTCGCTCGGCCGCGAACACGACCGCGCCGCCGTCGCTCGCGCCGCGCAGGCGATTGGCGACGCCGGCTTCAACACGTTCAACGCCGACATCATCTACGGCGCCGCCGGCGAGTCCATGGCGGACTGGGAAACCACGCTGCTCGACGTGCTCGCCCTCGCGCCTTCACCGCCCCACATCAGCGCCTACGGGTTGACGGTCGAACCCGGCACGCCCCTCGCGACCCAACCCGCCCGTCATCCCGACGACGACGACCAGGCTTCCAAGTACCTGCTCGCCCAACAGCTCCTCGGTGATGCCGGGCTCGTCAACTACGAGATTTCGAACTGGGCCCGGCCCGGTCACGAGTGCCGGCATAACGCGTTGTATTGGGACCAGGGCGACTACCGCGGTATCGGCTGCGCCGCGCATTCCCACACGGACGGGCGCCGTTGGTGGAACCATCACACGCCGAATCGATACATCGATGCGATCGCGTCGGGGGCGACGACCGAGGGCGGGTTCGAGGAACTTGACGCTGAGACCCGTGAACTCGAGGCCCTTCAGTTGAGCCTGCGGACCAGCCGCGGTGTGCCCGCCGGCGCCCTCGACGAGAGCGATCCCGATCTCACCGAACTCGTTGAGCGGAGAGATGACCGGCTGGTGCTCACGATTGCGGGCAAACTGCTGGCGAACGAAGTAGCGCTCCGGCTTCGGACGAGCGCGCCGACCACCTAGCCTTAGGCCTCAACATGCGCATGAGCACCATAAGTAAAAACATCCTGACCATCGCCGTGGCCGCTCTCGCCTTGGCCGCGTTCATCGTGCTCGCCGAAGGCGTGGGCGGAAAGAGCGACGCGGAGAAGCGCCTCGACGCGCTTCAGTCCACGAGCTCGACGACCGAGGTCGTCGAAGAAACCACCACGACCTCCACGACGACCTTCGTCATAGAAACCACGACGTCCCTCGTCCCTCCCGTCACCAGCCCACCCGCGCCAACCACGACGGTCAAGAAGACGAGTGGCGCCACCACGACCACGGCCAAGAAGACCGCGACGACGACCACGACGGCCCCGCCTGCGTGCCCGCGAGCCAACACGCCCTCTCCGGGCCCGGTCCACGAGATCTCGGACAACCAGTCTGCGTTCACGCTGCCCGGCGGTTCCACGAGCGCCACGCCCGCGGCGTCGCCCACCGATCAGCTTTCGTTCCTCATCACCGCCACTCCCAGGTCGGGCACCACGAACACTGTCGATTTCAAGATCAGGCTTGAGAACCACACGTCGCGAAGGATCGATTTCGGCAACGGCATCGTTATCCGGATAACGGTCACCCAGAGCGGGGCGCCTGATCAGACGTACGACCTGTCGCCTCAACCCGCGTTCAAGTCGATGGACTCGTGTGAAAAGGACGACCTGACGGCGTCGAACGCAACGGTGCTTGGCAGTGGATCCTTCACCGCTTCGGCGGCCGTTGACCTCGTGTGGACGTGAGTGACGCGATCGTCTGGTTGAGCACGAAAGAGTGCTGCGAACGCCTCGGCGTGACGGTGCGCACCCTCTACCGCTTCATTGACGAGGGCCAGCTTGCGGCCTACCAAATGGGTCGCGTGATCCGCGTGCAAGAGGGCGACCTCATGGCCTTCATCGACAGCGTGCGCATCCCGCCCGGTTCCCTTGCTCACCTCTATCCCGACACGGGCTCATCGGACGGCGCGGACATTGGCTGATTGCCTGTTCTGCAAGATCGTCGCCGGCGACGTCCCAGCGACGGTGGTGCACGACAACGACGACGTGTTGGTGTTTCGCGACCTCAATCCGATGGCGCCCACCCACGTCCTCGTAATCCCAAAACGCCACATCGTCGGGGCCGACCACATCACCCCCGCTGACGGTGATGTACTCGCCGCGATGTACGCGGCGGCGAAGGCAGTCGCCGACGCAGAGGGCATTGGCGAGTCGGGATACCGCACGGTGTTCAACGTCGGCCCGGACTCCGGCCAGACCGTTCCGCACCTCCATCTGCATGTGCTGGGTGGCCGCGGTATGTCGTGGCCCCCCGGGTAATCACGGTGCCGTTGTTCCAGCACGTACCCTTTGCGTAGCCAGTGTCACCCACCGCCACCTACCTCGTCCCCGCCAACGACCTCATGGCCGCGCTTGTCGGTCAACACGACGAGATCCTGCGCGCCATCGAAGCGGCGTTTCCTGGCACCACGATCGTCGTGCGCGGTAACGAAGTCATCATCGATGGCACCGAGGCCCCAAATGTCGAAAGGCTGTTCAGCGAGCTCGTGAAGCTCCTGCAAAGCGGCACACCGCTCGACACCGTGAATGTCGTGCGCACCATCGGCATGATCCGTGAGAACGAAGTGCCGAGCGAGATCCTCACGGCCGAGGTCCTCAAGTCCGCTCGCGGCCGCAGTGTGCGACCCAAGACCGGGGGACAGAAGAAGTACTGCGACGCGATCGCCGCGAACACGATCACGTTCGGCATCGGTCCCGCCGGTACCGGCAAGAGCTACCTCGCCGTCGCGCTCGCCGTTCAGGCCTTGCAGGCCAAAACCGTCGAGCGGATCATCCTCACCCGTCCCGCGGTGGAAGCGGGCGAGCGGCTCGGCTTCCTACCCGGCGACATGCTCGCCAAGGTCGACCCGTACCTGCGCCCGCTCTACGACGCCCTGTACGACATGCTCACGCCCGAAGGCGCCATGAAGCTGCTCGAGCGCAACACGATCGAAGTCGCCCCGCTCGCATTTATGCGCGGCCGCACGCTTAACAGTTCGTTCATCATCCTCGACGAGGCCCAGAACACCACCGCCGAGCAGATGAAGATGTTCCTCACGCGCATCGGGTTCGGATCCAAGGCCGTCGTCACTGGTGACGTCACGCAGGTCGATTTGGCGACGGGTAAGTCGGGGCTCGCCGGTGTCGAGGCCATCCTCGGGGGCGTCGACGACATTGACTTCGTCCACCTCACCAACCGCGATGTCGTTCGCCACCGAATCGTGCAGGACATCGTGTCGGCCTACGAACGCCACGACGCGGCCAACGCCAAAACCTCGCGAAGAAAATCGAAGTAACCGTGTCTATTGAAGTGTTCGTTGCCGATGAACAAAGCGATCACCCGGTGGACGCACCGCGGTGGGATGTGTTGGCCCGCAACGTGCTGAAAGCCGAGAAGATCAAGGGCGACGCGGAACTGTCGGTGTTGTTCGTCGATGAGGCCACCATCGCCGGGCTCAACGAACGCTTCCTCGGCAAGACCGGGCCGACTGACGTGCTGGCGTTTCCGCTCGACGAAGACCCCGACGAGCCGGGCCGCTGGCCCGACGCCGGCGGCCCCGCGCCCGGCCGCGAACCGCTCGAGCCTGAAGACCTGCCGACGCTGCTCGGCGACGTCGTGATCTGCCCGTCGGTCGCGGCGAGGAACGCGCCCGAACACGCCGGCACGTATGAAGACGAGTTGGCGCTGTTACTCGTGCACGGGATCCTGCACCTGCTCGGGATGGACCACATCGAAGACGCCGACGCCGAGAAGATGGAAGCGCGCGAACGCGAGTTGCTCGCGGAGTTCAACCAGTCATGAACGCCACCGAAGTCGCGATGTTCGCCATCGCGGTGCTGCTGGTGTTCTGCGCCAGCTTCCTCGCGATGGCCGAGACGAGCATCACGCGCATGAGCCGTCACAAAGCGACGGTCATGGCCGATGAGGGCAAGCGCGGCGCCAAGGAACTGCTTCGGATTACCGAGCACCCCGAGAAGTACCTCAACCCGGTGCTGCTCGTGGTGTTGGCCTCGCACCTCGCGGTCGCGACTCTCGTTGGGCTCGTTGCGGAGGAGGCATTCGGGGCGTGGGGTGTGCTGCTCGGCGTGCTGTTCGAAGTCGGGTTCCTGTTCGTCGTAGGTGAAGCGGCGCCGAAGACGTGGGCGGTGCTCAACAGCGAGCGGGCCGCGCTCTTGGTGGCGCGTCCGGTTGTCGCGATCGGCAACTTCGCGCCGCTGCGCTGGATCGCCCGCGGCCTGATCGGCGTGTCGAACGCTTTGCTCCCCGGCAAGGGCCTCAAGCAAGGCCCGTACGTGTCGGAGGAAGAGTTGCTGGCGATGACGGACGCCGCGGCCGACGACGACGCGATCGAGCAAGAGGAGCGCCAGCTCATCCGCTCGGTGTTCGAGTTCGGCGACACGGTCGCCCGCGAAGTGATGGTGCCGCGTCCCGACATGCTCGCGGTGGAAGGCAGCCAGCAGGTCACCGACGTCATCGACGTCGCTATGAAGGCCGGGTTCAGTCGCATCCCGGTCTACGACGAGAACATCGACAACATCGTCGGCGTCGTGTTCACGAAAGACCTGCTGCGGGCCGAACGCGAAGGCAAGGCCGACACGCCGGTGCGCAACCTGGCGCGGGAGGGTCTCTTTGTTCCAGAGAGCAAGCCCGTGGCCGAACTGATGCGCGAGATGCAGCGCAAGAAGTTGCACCTCGCGTTCGTGCTCGACGAGTTCGGCGATACGGCCGGCATCGTCACGCTCGAAGACCTCATCGAGGAACTCGTCGGTGAGATCAACGACGAGTACGACGTCGAGGAAGCGCCCGTCGAACGGCTCGCGAACGGCGAAGTCCGTGTGAACGGCAAGATGTCGATCGACGAGGTCAACGATCTGCTCGACACCGAACTGCCCGAGGGCGACGACTGGGACACGATCGCCGGCCTGTTGTTCAACCGGCTGGGTCACGTGCCCGTCGACGGCGAGCAAGTGATGGTCGCGGGCCACACGTTGACCGCCGAGCGCGTCCAGGGTCGCCGCATCGGCCGGGTCCGTCTCAAGGTCGGCTCGGCACCGAGTGACGACGACGACTCCGCTGATTAGCCGCCGTTCATGAAATCCGGTTTCGCCACCCTGCTGGGCCGACCCAACGTCGGCAAGTCGACCCTCCTCAACCAGATCCTGGGCGAGAAGGTGTCGATCGTCTCGAACAAGGTGCAGACGACGCGCCATGCGGTGCGCGGTGTGCTCACCCGCCCCGACGCGCAGATCGTGTTCGTGGACACGCCGGGCATTCACAAACCCCGCACCCGACTCGGCACGCGGCTGAACGCGACCGCCGAAGACGCGCTCGACGGCGTCGATGTCGTTTGCTTGCTGATCGACGCGACGCAGCCGCTCGGTCGGGGCGACGAATTCGTGGCCGCGCTGTGCCCGCCCGACGCGCTGGTGGTCGTGAACAAGATCGACCGCGCGTCCAAGGATCAGGTCATTGCGCAGCTCGGCGCCGCCGCGAAACTCGACCGCGCCGAATACTTTCCCGTCTCCGCCCGTACCGGCGCCGGCGTCGACGTGCTCGTCGACGCGATCGCGAGCCGGCTGCCCGAGGGCCCGATGCTGTATCCGGCCGATCAGATCAGCGACACCTCCGACGAGCACTGGGTGAGCGAACTGGTCCGCGAGCAGCTGCTGGCGATCTTGCGCGAGGAGTTGCCGCACTCCGTTGCCGCCCGCGTCGTGGACTGGGAATGGCCGATGGTGAAGGTCGAGATCCTGGTCGAACGCGAGTCGCAGAAGGGCATCGTGATCGGCCACAAGGGCGAGGTGCTCAAGAAGGTCGGCATTGCCGTGCGCGAGCAGATGCCCGAAGGCGTGTTCCTCGACCTCGTCGTGAAGGTCGAGAAGGACTGGCAGCGGCGCGACGCGTCGCTCGACCGGCTGGGTTACTAATGAGCCGCCGCCGGTTCGTGATCTTCGGGGCTGGCGCGATCGGTGGCGTAGTCGGCGCGCAGCTGGCGCGGGCGGAACGCGACGTCATCCTCATCGCCCGCGGCAAACACGCCGAGACGATGCAGACCGACGGATTGAAGTTGCAGCACGGCGACGACACCGACGTCTTTTTCCCCACCGTCGTCACGTCGGTCAACGACATCGGTTGGCGCGAGGACGACGTGGTGTTGCTCACCGTGAAGTCGCAGGACACGCTGGCCGCGGTCAGCGGTCTGGCGTTGGTGGCCCCGCCGTCGATCGCGGTCGTATGCGCCCAGAACGGCGTCGACAACGAAGGCGTGGCGTTGCGGATGTTCGCGAACACGTACGGCGCGGTCGTGATGATGCCGGCGGGTCATCTGTCACCCGGCGTGGTGCAGGCGCACTCGTGGCCCGTCCCCGGGCTCATCGACGTCGGGCGGTATCCGTCGGGTAGCGACGCGACTGCGGGCGAAACCGTCGACACGCTCAACGCGGTCGGGTTCAACTGCGTGGTGCGCGAAGACGTCATTCGCTGGAAGTACACGAAGCTGCTGATGAATCTGGCGAACGCGGTGATCGCGCTGTGTGGCTTCGGCGGCGACGACGCCGCGGATCTGCGCCGGGCGGCGCGGGACGAGGGGACGGCGGTGCTGCGCGCCGCGGGAATCGACTACGCCTCCGAGGAGGAAGACCGCGCCCGGCGGGCCGACATCATGACGTTGGTGCCGATCAACGGCGTGACGCGCACCGGCGGTTCCACCTGGCAGAGCCTGGCCCGGGGCACCGGCACAATCGAGACGAACTGGCTGAACGGCGAGATCGTGGCGCTCGGCCGCCGCTACGGCGTTCCGACCCCGGTCAACGAGGTGCTGCAGCGCATGACGAACCAGGCGGCGCGGGACGGACTGCCGCCCGAGTCCCTTGAGGCGTCGAACATCCTGGCCATGCTTTGACCCCGTCGGTACCGTTGACCGCGTGACCCAGCTGCGACTGCTCGATGGGCGCGAGCCCGCAGCCCAGATGCTGGACCGCTGGTTCCGCGACGGCCGCCTGGTTTCGATCCCGGCGCGGCGCGGCAAGCGCCTGCCCGTACTCGACCGTTTGGCGCAGGAGTTTCAGCCCGGTGAGAAGTACACCGAGCGCGAGGTGAACGACATGCTCCGGGTCTTCCATCCCGACGTCGCCGCCCTACGGCGCTACCTCGTCGACGAAGGCTTCATGGACCGCACGCCTGAAGGCGCGCAGTACTGGCGCGTGGGCGGCAGCTACTCGCCGTCGTGATACTTCTTTAGGAACGCGGCGACTTCCTCGCGTTCCTTCGTGCGTCGCATCGGCGGCAGCGCGTTGATCAACTGCCAGCGGTAGTTCGCAGTAGCCAAGCGCGAGTCGAGCACGGCCACCACGCCGTGGTCGGTCGCGGTTCGGATCAGTCGACCGGCGCCCTGCGCGAGCAGTGTCGCCGCGCGCGGCAGGTCGATCACGCGGAACGCGGCGGGGCCGGCGCGATCGCGGCGCGCCATCAGGAGCGGTTCGTCGGGGCGCGGAAACGGCAGCCGATCGATCGTGACCAAACTCAGCGTGCGGCCCGGTACGTCGACACCCTGCCAGTAGCCCATCGTCGCGAAGAGGCAGGCCGCCTCCTCGTTTTCGAACTGGGCGACCAGCTTGGGTTTGGGCAAGTCGCCTTGCGCCAACACCGGCACGTCCAGGCGATCGCGCAGCGCCTCGACCGCCAACTCCATCGACTTCCAACTCGTGAACAACGCGAGCGTGCGGCCGCCCGCGGCCTCGATCAGAAAGGCCAGCTCGTCGTGGAGCGCCTCGCGGTATTTCGGGTTACGCGGGTCGGGCATGTGCGTGGCGCAATACAGCAAGCCCTGCGACTCGAAGTCGAAGGGGCTGCCGGCGTCGAGTTCGTCGTGCTCGTCCTCCTTGATGCCGACGCGGCCGCCGAGCCCGCTCGGGATCGTGGCGCTCGTGAGGATGGCCGTGTGGTCAGGCCACAGCTGTTCGGCCAGCGCGCCGCCCACGTCGATCGGCGCGACTTTGAGCACCGGTGCGTGCGCGGGCCCCTCGACCCATCGAACGTGGCTTTCGCGCACGTCGCGCACCATGCCGAGGTCGCCGGCGAGGTGGCCGGCGGCCTGTTGCACGCGGGGCTTGCCCGCGTCGTCGTCGGGCACCGCCTTGATCGAACTCAGCAACGCCTGCGTGCGTTCGATGCCGAGCGTGAGCACTTCGGTCAGTTCGCTCGGTAGCTCCCCGACCAGGCGCTGGTTGCGGTACGGCTCGAGGGCGCGCTCTAACCGGTCTCCCGCGGCGATGAGGTCGTCGATGGTGGACGGGTCGGTCTGGCCCACCAGGCGTCGGGCGTTGCGGGCGAGTGAACTGAACCGGCCGCTTGTCATCTCGAGGCCGAGCGCGGACGCGGCGATGTCTTCAAGCTCGTGGGCCTCGTCGAAGATCACGACGTCGTGTTCGGGCAACACGTGGCCGTCGCTCGCGAGGTGGCTGCCGTAGAGGTGGGTGTTGACCACCACCACGTCCGCCTCTTGCGCAGCGACGCGGGCCTTCTCGGCGAAACACACGTCCCCCGACGGGCACTTGGTGGCGCCCGGGCACTCCATGCCGCTGACGCTCAACATCGACCATGCCTTGGGCTTGGGCTCGAAAGACAGGTCGGACCGGTCACCGGTCTTGGAGGTGCGGCCCCACTCGACGAGCTTCACGACTTCCTTGGCCAGCGAACCCGAGGCCTCGACGTCGTCGAGTTGCATCTGCCCGTCCCCGCCCGCAACTTCTTTGGCTCGTTGCATGCAGAGGTAGTTCGATCGGCCCTTGAGTATGGAGAAGGTGAAGGGCGTGGGCAGCGTCTTTTGGAGGAACGGGAGATCCTTCGAAGCCAACTGATCTTGCAGTGCTTTCGTAGCGGTGCTCACGACGACCTTGCTGCCGCTAAGGATGGCCGGCACGAGGTACGCCAAGCTCTTGCCCGTGCCGGTACCGGCTTGCACGATCAGGTGGCGGCGTCCGTCTATGGCGTGCTCGACGGCCACGGCCATGTCGACCTGGCCCTGCCGGATCTCCCCGCCGCCGGGCAGGCGCGCGATTACGTGAGCAAGCGCGCTCGTCAACCCGTTCTCCGCCACCCGGCCGACCTTACGACCCGGGTGTTACAAGCTCAGGTTTCCGCAGGTGGGAGTGGCGTCGGGTGGCCCAGGCCACCGAGTTGCGACACATCGCGGGGGAAGAACAGCGAGATGGTCCAGTCGCTCACCACGCGGCTCTTGCGGGCGAGGCCCGGCATCATCAGCAGGTGGTACGAGCGGCCCATGAACCACGCCAGTGGCCCCGTGAACGTGAGGCGCTTCACCTGGGCGACGCCCTGGTTGCGCCCAAGCGTGACGGCGAGGCCGCGGTTGCGGTACTTGAACGGCGCGGCCTCACCGATACCGAGCCCGGCGGCGACGTTGTTGGCCGCGACGACGCCCTGGCGCAGCGCGTGTTGCGCGGTGGGCGGGCAGGGCTTGCCGTTGGCCGCGGGGTCGGGCACCGAGGCCGTGTCGCCGATGGCGAATGCGTCGGTCACGCCGACGACGCGCAGGTACTCGTCGACGGGCACCCGGCCGCGGTCATCAACGTTTAACCCGGACTCGCCCGCCAACTCGTTCGGTCGCTGGCCAGCGGTCCACACAATGGTGCCGGCGCGGTAGGGCGCGACGGTCGTGTCGCTCAGCATTACGCGCGCGTCCTCGCAACTCGCGAGCTGAGTCGACAGGTGGAGCTCGATGCCCTTCTTCCGCAGCGCGCGTTCGGCGTAGCGCGACAACCGCATGTCGAGACCGGGCAGCAATGAGTCGGCCGCTTCGACGAGCACCCACCGCATGTCCGACGGGCGCAGCTTTGGGTACGACCGCTTCATCGCGTCGCGGGTCAATGACTCGAGTTCGGCCAGCGCTTCGACGCCGGAGTAGCCGCCACCGATGAACGTGAACGTCAGCAGTTCGCGACGCAGTTCCAGGTCGTCGGTGGCGTCGGCTGCCTCGAGTTGGCGCAGCACGTGGTTGCGCAACCAGATCGCGTCCGCGAGCGTCTTGAAGCCCACGGCGTGCTCGGCGAGGCCCGGTATCGGTCGGGTCGTCGGCCGCGAACCGGGGGACAGGATCAGCGCGCGGAAGGCGACCTCGTGCGCGTCGCCGTTCAAGTCGGTCACCTTGGCGCGGCGGCCGGCCACGTCGAGCGACGTCACCTGGCCGGTCAGGACCGTGGTGTGGGGGAGGAACTCGCGCAACGGGATTACGGCGTGCCGCGGCTCAAGGGTGCCCGAAGCCGCCTCGGGTAGCAGCGGGGAGAAGAGAAAGAAGTTCTCCTCGGCCACGAGCAGCACCCGCTCGGCGCGCCCCTTCAGCAGGTGCTCAAGCCGGCGAGCAGCGAACGCCCCACCGAACCCGCCACCCACAACCAACACGTCGTACTGATTCATGCCGTCCCCCTCGGACGTTTGTGAATACTTTCACAAGCATAGGCAACTGGGTGTGGGTCGTGCCGGATTCCGGCATGTGGTGCGCCCAGTTCGGGGGGTTAGGTCGCCTTGCCCGGATTCAGGATGCCGTTGGGGTCGAATACGCGGCGGATGCCGTCCATCAGGGCGCGCTCGGTTTCGCCGACTTGGGATGGAAGCCACGCTCGTTTGATCTGGCCGACGCCGTGTTCACCTGTGATCGTGCCGCCCAGGGCGAGCGCGACGTCGAGGATCTCGCCGAAGGCGACCTTGGCGGTTTCGAACGCGGCGGGGTCGGCGGGGTCGTAGACGATCGTCGGGTGCAGGTTGCCATCACCGGCGTGACCGAACGTCGCGATGGTGATGTCGTGCGCGGCTGCGATCGCCTCGACACCCGCGATCAATTCCGCCAGGCGCGGCTTGGGCACGCCGACGTCGTCGAGCAAGGTCGCGCCCGATCGTTCGAGTGCGGGGATCGCGCTGTGACGCGCGTGCAAGATCGCGGCGCCCTCTTCGGCGTCGTCGGTCGCCGCGGTGTAGGTCGCGCCCGCGGCGACACAGACCACGTCCGCCGCGGTGACGTCCTCGAACGCGCACGCGCTGTCGCTCTGCACCACCAGCAATGCGCCGGCCGACCGGTCCAGGCCCATGCTCAGATGGTCTTCGACCGCGTTGATCGTCGTGCGGTCCATGACCTCGACCAGCGAAAACTCCGCAACCGCATCGATCGCAATCACCGCTTCGCCCGCGGCTTCGCATGAGGGAAAAATCGCGACGAGCGTCGCCGGCGGATGGGGTGCGGGTCGCAACCGAACCGTCACTTCGACCACGACTGCGAGCGTGCCTTCCGAACCGACCAGCACCTTCGTCAGATCAAGCCCGGCCACGTTCTTGCGGACGGCGCTGCCCGTGTTTATCAGCGTTCCGTCCGCGAGCACCGCCTTCAGGGCCAACACGTGGTCGCCGGTGACGCCGTACTTCACGCAGCACGCGCCGCCCGCGTTGGTGGCTACGTTGCCGCCGATCGAACAGATAGCGCGCGAGGACGGATCCGGTGCGTACCAAAGTCCGCGTTCGGCCACGGCCGCCGCGAGGTCGCCGTTGAGTACGCCGGGTTCCGCGGTCGCAGTGCGTTGCGCGACGTCGATCGAAATGATCCGGTTCATCAAGGCGGTCGACAGCACGATGCACCCGTCGATCGCGTTGGCCCCGCCGGCCAGGCCGGTGCCTGCACCGCGCGTGACGACCGGTGTGTTGGTCGCGGTCGCGACTGCGAGCGTCGCAACGACGTCCTCGATGGTGAGCGCCCGCACGACTGCCATCGGCTTTCCCGCAGTCGCGGTGAGCGCGCGGTCGTGGCGGTACTGATCCATTACGTCGGCATCGATCACCAGACGATCGGCGGGTAGCCGGTCCTGCAGCGCCTCGATCACGTTCACCCGGCCAGCGTACGAGGCCACTACCGTCGCAGTCGTGGCCACGAAGATCCCCAAGGGCATCGATCCCAAGCGAATCCCGCGCCACGTCGCGTGCGTGATGGACGGCAACGGCCGGTGGGCCACCAAGCGCGGGCTGCCTCGCACCGAGGGCCACGCCGCCGGCGAGGAGGCGCTGTTCGACACGGTCGACGGCGCGCTCGAGCTCGGGTTGAAGTGGTTGACCGTCTACGCGTTCAGCACGGAGAACTGGAAGCGGCCGCTCGACGAGGTGCGCTACCTCATGAACTTCAACGAGCGCATCCTCACGGATCGCCGCGACGAATTGAACGACCGGGACGTCCGCATCACGTTCGCCGGCCGCCGCGACTGGCGCGTCCCCAAGCGCCTGTTGAAGCGCATGGACGAAGCGGTCGAGCTGACGAAGAACAACAAGACGATGACGCTGACCATCGCGTTCAACTACGGGGGACGGGCCGAGATTGTCGACGCCGTTCGCCAGATCGCGGCTGAAGGCATCAAGCCCGAGAAGATCGACGAGAAGACGATTCGCGAGCGACTCTATGTCAAAGGCATGCCCGAGCCGGACCTGATGGTGCGTACATCGGGCGAGTTCCGCATTAGCAACTTCCTGTTGTGGGAGCTCGCGTACAGCGAGTTGGTTTTCACCGACGTCCTGTGGCCGGACTTCCGCCGCGAGAACTTGTTCGACGCGGTGCGTGAGTACCAAAACCGGGAACGACTTTTTGGCGGCGCCCGCTGATAAAGACGTACAGCGACCGCGCGGTCGTGCTGCGCACGATGCCGCTGGGCGAGGCCGATCGCATCGTCACGCTCATGACCGAAGCGCACGGCCGCGTGCGAGCCGTCGCCAAGGGCATCCGTCGCACGACGTCGAAGTTCGGGTCGCGGCTTGAGCCGACCACGAACGTCTCGGTGCAGCTGTACGTGGGCCGCGAACTCGACACAATCACGCAGGCCGAGACGATCTCGCACATGCCCAACACGCGCGACGACCTCCACCGCTTCGGGCGGGCCAACGTGATGATGGAGACCGTCGACACGATGTCGCCCGAGAAGGAACCGAACCCGCCGCTGTACCGGATGCTGGTGGGTGCGTTGACGGCGCTCGACAACGATGACGCGCCGCTCGTGCTCGCCGGGTTCCTGCTCAAGCTGCTCGCGCTCGAGGGCTTCCAGCCCCAGCTGGATGTGTGCGTGGCGTGCGGCGACGCGTCGAACCTGGTTGCGTTCGACGTCGACGACGGTGGCCTGCGGTGCGTGAATGACCGTCGCGGCATAGCGATCGACCATGAGTCCGTGTTCCTCATGCGACAAATGCTCAGCGGCGAACTCGCCTCGGCGCTGAAGGCGCCGTCGAGCGCCGCGACCGCGGAAGCGGAAGCAATCGCGGTCGCCCTCGTTGAGCACCACATCGAAAGGCGTTTAAGAGCAGCGCGCACTCGCTTGTAACGTCTGCGGCCATGTCGTCGCCGGAACTAATGGAATCAGTGGTCAACCTGTGCAAGCGGCGCGGGTTCGTGTTCCCCTCGGCGGAGATTTACGGAGGCTTCCGGTCGACCTACGACTACGGCCCCCTCGGCGTGCTCATGCTGCGCAACGTCAAAGAGTCGTGGTGGCGCGAGATGGTGCAGCTGCGAACCGACGTCGTCGGCATCGACGCCGCGATCCTGTCGCCCCCCGCGATCTGGGAGGCGTCGGGCCACTTGGCGACGTTCACGGATCCGCTGGTCGACTGCAAGAAGTGCCAGTCCCGTTTCCGTGAAGACCAGCTCCCGGAGGACAGGGTGTGCCCGTCCTGCGGCACCAAGGACCAGTTCACCGAGGCCAAGCCTTTCCACCTGATGTTCAAGACGTTCGCCGGCCCGGTCGAAGACAGCGGCGCCGTTTGCTACCTCCGGCCCGAGACCGCGCAGGGCATGTTCACGAACTTCGCGAATGTGATGACCACGGCCCGGCTCAAGCCGCCCTTCGGCATCGCGCAGATCGGCAAGTCGTTCCGCAACGAAATCACGCCGGGCAACTTTGTGTTCCGCACGCGCGAGTTCGAGCAGATGGAGATGGAGTTCTTCGTCCCGCCCGACGAGGCTGACAAGTGGTTCGAATACTGGGTGCAGAAACGCCACGAGTGGTACATCAAGCTCGGCATGTCGAGCGACTCGCTGCGGCTGCGCCCGCACGACAAGGAAGAGCTGTCGCACTACTCATCGGGCACGACCGACGTCGAGTACGACTTCCCGTGGGGCTGGGGCGAGCTCGAAGGCATCGCCAATCGCGGCAACTACGACCTCACGCAGCACGCGAACGCGTCGGGCGAAAAGCTCGAGTACTTCGACCAGGCGTCCGGGGAGCGCTACGTCCCGCACGTGATCGAACCCGCGGCGGGCGCGACCCGCACGATGATGGCGTTCCTCCTCGCGGCGTACACCGAGGACGAGATGGGCGGCGAGGCGCGCACGCTGTTGCGCCTCCACCCGCGGATCGCGCCCTACAAGGTCGCGGTCCTTCCTCTGTCGAAGAAGGACACCCTTACGCCGCTCGCCAAAGAGATCTACGGCACGCTCGCGGAGAACTGGATGGTCGATTACGACGAGACCCAGTCGATCGGCCGCCGTTACCGCCGCCAGGACGAGGTGGGCACGCCGCTGTGCGTCACGGTCGACTTCGAATCACTCGAGGACAACGCGGTCACGATCCGCGACCGCAACACCGCCGAACAGGTGCGCGTGCCGATCGCCGAACTGGTCACGACGGTCCGGGACAAGCTCGGCTTCTAACCACACCGCGGTCCACCGGACCTGACACACCCCTTCGTTACGGTGCGTCGATCACCCTTCCCCCTCTCTGTTCTGCGCCCCTGTTCGGTCGTCGTTCGCCGGCTCCGCCAGCGAATCGCAACCCTTTCGTGGCGCGAATCGCGGGAAAGAGGTGGCGACGTGCCACGAAAGTTGTTTACGACGCGTGAGTTTCTCGCGCTCGGTCGCACGCGAGCGGAGTTGCGCTGGGGATTGAAAGTCGGTCGGTGGGTGCACGCCTCGCATGGAGTGTTCGCCGAGGGAGCGGACCCGCTAGATCCGATGACCGCTGCGATCGCACGGCTAGTCGCGTCAGGTGAGGTCGCGACCGGGTTGGTCGCCGGGGCTGTCTATGGGCTCGACGCTGTTGAACCAAAGACCTTGATTGTCCCGCGTCGCCGTCGCGCAGTCGCGTTCGGCGGCGAACCGAGTCTCGTTGACGGCGTGCTGTGCGCGAGCGGCCTGCAGACAATTATCGAACTGGCGGCGCTGCTCGACGACATCCATTGGGAGCAAGCGCTCGAGTCGGGGTTGCGGAAGGCTCTGTTCACCGTCGAAGAGCTCCTCGCGATGCTCCCCGAACTCGCCGGTTCGCGAACGCATGGCGCGCCGCGCATACGCCGGGTACTGGCGCTGCGTCCGCCGGGCGCGCCGCCGACCGAGAGCCTCATGGAGACGTTGATGGTGCAACTCGTGCGCCCGGTGGCTGACATTCCCGAGCCGGAGCGTCAAGTGGTGGTGCGCGATGAGCACGAGCAATTCGTCGCTCGTGTGGACTTGGCGTGGCCGGAGCTCGGCGCGTTCAACGAACTGGACGGGATGCACCACGCCGGCCAGCCCGTCCACGACGCAAGCCGCGAGTCGGCCGTTGTCGCGGCAACGGGCTGGCTCGTCAATCGCTGTACGTGGCCCCAGGTCCGGTTCACGCCGACCGCAACAGCTCGTCGAGTTGTGAAGATCCTCGACCAAGCCCGACGCCGGCCGCTCGCGCCCTGACGCCGCCTCCGCGCGTTCTGCGCCACGAAAAGGTTGCGGAAGGACGATGACAACGGGCATTTCACGACCGTTTGGTGGCGCAGAACCCGGAAGAACGCATTGAGTTCGTGAAGAGACCGGGTCACACCCCGTCCGTAGAGTGCTTCGCATGTTCGAAGGACTCCGCACGATCATTTATCCCGCGACGGACCTCGCCGCCTCGAAGGCGTGGTTCACCGATGTGCTCGGGTTCGGGTCCTACTTCGATGAGCCGTTCTACGTCGGCTTCGAGGTGGGTGGCTACGAACTTGGTCTCGTGCCGAGAGGCGACGACGGAATCGCGGACGGCCCGGCCACATATTGGGGCGTGCCCGATGCCGAAGCGGCGTACGCCGCGCTCATCGCTAAGGGCGCCACGGAGCACATGCCTGTCATCGAAGTCGGTGACGGCATCAAGACGGGAACGGTGCGTACGCCCGACGGCAACATTCTCGGTGTCATCTACAACCCGCACTTTCAGTTGCCTGGCGGCGCTCAGACTTAGGCGGCGGTCGCCGATTAGACGGGTATGGATGCGGATCCGCTTGACGCGGCAACCCTGGAACAACTCCGCGAATTGGGCGACGACTCATTTATCGCCGAACTCGCCGACATGTATCTGGCGGACTTCGAACCCACCTACGCCAAGCTGCTCGCCGCCAACCAAGACGGCGATTGGCCCAGCGCGGTCGCTAGCTCGCACTTTCTGAAGGGATCGAGCATGAGTCTCGGTCTCGTGACGTTGGGAACGGTCTTCTCGCGGATCGAAGCGCATTTCCGCGCTGACGGCGGCGCGCTTGACCAAGCGACGCTCGACGAACTGCAAACCCGGGCCGATCAAGCCCAAGCTCGGCTGCACATTCTTCTCGCCGAATCCGAAGAATCGGGCATAACCGGCCGATAGGGGGCGTAGACCGCGAGGGGATTACGACGATGGCAGCTCCGAAGACCGCTACCAAAAACGCACCGGCCAAGAAGAAAGCGCCGACGCTGGTTATCTGCGAGGACGACCAGATGACCCGGAAGATTCTTCGCGCCGTCGCAGAGCGCTGCGGCTACGAGGTGATCGCGGGAGTCGAAACCGCCGTCGAAGCCCTCCAGATGGCTTCGACCTATCAGCCCGATGTTCTGTTGCTCGATCTCGTGCTGCCGTTTATGTCCGGCGAGGACATCGTGGCGCCGATCCGCAACGCGGCGCCGGACTGCTCGATCATCGTGTGCTCGTCCTACGACCCTTCGCAAGCCATCCGCAACGGCGCGCTGTTTGTGGTGCCAAAGGGTTCGACCGAAAAGTTGGAGTCGACCCTCAACATGCTGAAGAAGTAGCCGGCCTTCACGGCTATCGAGACCCGACGCGTAGGCTTGACCGCCTATGGCCTACGTCTTCGCGTTCGACCACAAGCACCGCAAGCCCCCGATGTCGCTCAAGGATCTCCTTGGGGGCAAGGGCGCCAACCTCGCAGAAATGACGTCGGTACTGAACCTGCCCGTCCCTGCGGGCTTCACCATCACCACCGACGCGTGCCGCGACTACATGCACGCGGGGTGGCCGGGTGGTCTCGACTCCGAGGTCGCGAAGGCGGTCACCAAGCTCGAAAAACAAATGGGCAAGAAGATCGGCGACGCGGTCGACCCGCTGCTCGTGTCGGTGCGCTCGGGCGCGAAGTTCTCCATGCCCGGAATGATGGACACCGTCCTCAACCTCGGCCTCAACGACGCCTCGGTGGACGGGCTGGCCAAGCAGACCGACGACGAACGCTTTGCCTATGACTCGTATCGCCGTTTCATCGCGATGTACGGCCGCATCGTGCTCGGCGTCGAAGCCGAGCCGTTCGACCGGCTCCTCGACACCGCCAAGGAGTGGGACGGTGTCACCAGCGACAGCGCGGTGAGCGCGGACACGCTGCGCCGTTTGTGTGAGCGGTACAAGGACGTCGTCAAGCAAGAGACGGGTAAGCCGTTCCCGCAAGATCCGACCGATCAGTTGCGCGGCGCGATCGAAGCCGTCTTCAAGAGCTGGGGCGGCGCGCGTGCGATCGCGTATCGCGATCGCGAGCACATCAGCCACGAACTCGGCACCGCCGTGAACGTGCAGGCGATGGTGTTCGGTAACCGCGACGACAACTCGGGCACCGGCGTCGGCTTCACCCGCGACCCCGCCACCGGAGCGCCGGGCGCGTACGGCGACTTCCTCGTGAACGCGCAAGGTGAAGACGTCGTGGCCGGCATCCGGAACACCGAGCCGCTCAGCGCGATGGCCACGAAGTTCCCGAAGATCCACAAGGAACTGCTGGCGATCTTCGACCGGCTCGAGAAGCACTACAAGGACATGTGCGACACCGAGTTCACGATCGACCAGGGCAAGCTCTTCATGCTGCAGACCCGCGTCGGCAAGCGCACCGGCGCCGCCGCGCTGCGCATGGCTGTCGACATGGTGAACCAGAAGGGCAGCTGGAAGATCGGCAAGGAAGAGGCCGTGATTCGCGTCACCGCGGAACACCTCGACTCGGTCCTGCATGCCCAGTTCGAAAAGACCGACCTGCCGGTGATCGCGACCGGGCTCGGCGCTTCCCCGGGGGCCGCGGTCGGCCGGGCGTACTTCACCGCCGATGATGCGGCCACGGCCGCCGAGCGCGGCGAGAAGGTCGTGCTCGTCCGTACCGAAACCTCGCCTGAGGACGTCCACGGCATGATCGTGGCCGAGGGCATTCTCACGTCACGCGGTGGGCTCGTGAGCCACGCCGCGGTTGTGGCCCGTGGCTGGGGCAAGCCTGCGGTTGTCGGTGCGGAGGCGCTCAAGATCACCAGAAACTCCTTCTCGGTCGGTGGTGTCACCGTGAATGAAGGCGACGTCATCTCCATCGACGGCGCCGCGGGCACGGTCATCAAGGGAGCGGTCGCCGTGAAGCAGGGCGAACCGCCCAAGGAATTCGTCACGCTGCTCAGCTGGGCCGACGCAATCCGCAAGGGCAAGGTCGGTGTGCGCGCCAACGCGGATACCGGCGCCGACGCCAAGGTCGCGCGCGACTTCGGCGCGCAGGGCATCGGCCTGTGCCGCACCGAGCACATGTTCCTCGCCGAAGATCGTCTGCCGGTCGTGCGCCGCATGATCCTGGCGGACACGCCCGAGGAAGAGACCGCCGCGCTCGAAGAACTGCGCCAATCGCAGAAGGCGGACTTCATCGACATTCTCGAGGCGATGGACGGGCTGCCCGTCACTGTTCGCCTCCTCGACCCGCCGTTGCACGAGTTCCTGCCTCGCACGGAAGACCTCATGATCAAGAAGGCCACCGTTGGCCTCACGGATGAGGAAGAGGCGCTGCTCGAGGCGGCCGAAGCGTGGCACGAGTTCAACCCGATGCTCGGCACCCGCGGCGTGCGCCTCGGCGTCGTCAAGCCCGGCCTTTACGCGATGCAGGTCCGCGCCCTCATGGAGGCTGCGGCTGAACGCGCCGCGGCTGGTGGCAAGCCGGTCATCGAAGTGATGATCCCGTTGACCGTCAGCGGTCCCGAACTCGCGCTGGCACGTTCCTGGGTCGAGGACGCGATCAAGGCGGTCGGGGCCAAGGCCGCGAAGGGAAAGGGGTCGATCGACGTCACGATCGGCACGATGGTCGAAACGCCGCGCGCCGCTATCCGCGCCGACGAGATCGCCGAGCACGCCGACTTCTTCAGCTTCGGCACCAACGACCTCACCCAGATGACGTTCGGTTTCTCGCGCGACGACGTCGAAGGCCGCATGATGACCGCGTACCTCGAGCAGGGTCTGCTGCCGCGCAACCCCTTCGACACTCTCGACCAGGCGGGCGTCGGCTCGCTCGTGGTCACCGGCGCCAAACTCGGCCGAAAGACCAAGCCCAATCTGAAACTCGGTGTGTGCGGCGAACACGGTGGTGATCCGGACTCGATCGAGTTCTTCATCAACCAGGCGGGCCTCGATTACGTGAGCTGCTCGCCCTACCGCGTGCCGATCGCGCGCCTCTCGGCCGCACAAGCTGTCATCGGAGGCGGCAAGAGCAGCACCGCGTAATGGCGCCGCGCAAGGCCGGTATGCAGCCGGCCGATGTCAGTTTGCTGGTCAACGTCGATGACCCGCGTCTGTCACCCGACGCATCGACGGTGGCGTACGTCGTCACCACGGTCGACCTCGACAAGAACGAGTACCTGAGTCGCATCTGGCTGGCCGCGGCCGATGGGTTCACCGAGCCGCGGCCTTTCACGGCCGGCACCAAGCGCGACAAGACGCCGCGCTGGTCGCCCGACGGCGCGCGCCTCGCGTTCGTCACGCATCGCGAAGACAAGGGCAGTCAGCTGTTCGTGCTGCCGGTCGACGGCGGGGGCGAGGCGATGTGCCTGGCGTCGTGGCCGGAAGAGATCGACGACATTGCGTGGTCGCCCGACGGTCGCACCGTCGCGTTCGGTGCCCGCGATCGCGACGAGTCGCGGTACGGCCAAGACAAGCTGAAGGACCAATCGCCTCGCCGCATCACGCACCTTTATTACCGATCCGACGGCGCCGGCTTCGTCGTCGACCGTCCGCGGCACATCTTCACCGTGCCTGCCGACGGCAGCGCCAAGCCGGTCGCGCTCACCGACGGCCAGTGGGGCGACGGCGGACTGACGTGGTCGCCCGACTCCAAATGGATCGCGTTCGCGTCGGCCCGCCACGATACGTGGGACATCGACCGGTGCGTCGATCTGTGGCGCGTGAAGGCCGACGGTTCCGCCGCGCCCGAACAGCTCACCGAGACCGGATTCAACTTTTCCCGCCCGTCGTACTCGCCCGACGGCGACGACATCGCGTTCGTCGGAGCGCCGGTCGGTGTGTTGCCGGTCAACGGGCAGGTCGGCGTGCTCGAAGTATCGACCGCCGACGTGACCCTGCTGAGCACCGCGCTCGACCGCCACTGCTTGCCGTATTTGTGGGGCGCCCGCGAGCCCGCGTGGGACGAGGAGTACCTGTGGTTCACCGCCGAAGACCGCGGCAACCAGCCCTTGTATCGCGTGCACGCCGACCCGCAAGAGGACGACCCGCCGGGCCCGGAACTGATGGCCGACGGAGATCGCGTCGTGATGGGTTTCGACGTGCGCAACGGCGTCGCCGCGTTCACATGGATGTCGGCGACGACGCAGGCCGAGTTGTCCGTCCTCGTTGACGGTGCGGAGAAACAACTGACGAGTCACGGCACGCGCCTTACAACGACGCGCGTGATCGCGGAACCGGAGGCGTTTGTCGCGACGTCCAAGGACAAGACCAAGGTGCCGTGCTGGGTGATCCCGCCGGTAGGAGCGAAGGACGGCAAGAAGTATCCAGCCCTGCTGCACATTCACGGCGGGCCCTTCACGCAATACGGCAACAAACTGTTCGACGAGTTCCAGGTCGCGGCCGCGGCGGGCTTTGCGGTTGTGTACTGCAACCCCCGCGGCTCATCGGGTTACGGCGAGGCGTGGGGCAAGGCCCTGCGCGGCCCCACCGCCAAGGTCGAGCCGGGGACGGGCTGGGGCAGCGTCGACTACGAGGACGTCATGGCGGCGATCGATACCGCCATCAAGCAGTTCGACTTCATCGACGCCGACCGCCTCGGCGTGCTCGGTGGCTCCTACGGCGGCTACATGACCACGTGGATCGTGGGTCACAACAAACGGTTCAAGGCCGCGATCTCGGAGCGCTCGGCCAACAACCTGCTCATGCTCGAAGGCAACTCCGACATCGCCACCGCATTCACCGGCTACTACGGCCACAACGCGATCGAGAACCCGGGCGAGCTGATCCGCCAGTCCGCGTCGACCTACGTGAAGGACATCACGACGCCGCTGCTGATCATGCATTCCGAGGACGACGGACGCTGCCCGGTTTCGCAGGCCGAGGAGCTGTTCGCCGGTCTGCGTCTCCTCGGCCGCGACGTGGAGATGGTGCGGTTCCCGGGCGAGAGCCACGAGATGAGCCGGTCGGGTGCGCCGCGGCACCGCCAGCAACGCTTCGAGATCGTCCTGGAGTGGTTCGACCGGTACCTGAAGTAGGTCGGCTAAGTCTCGCGGCGCATGCAGACGCGCTGCTCGGGGTCGAGGCCGTGCGCGGCTTCGTCGTCGCGCAGACGGCGTAGCTCCGCGCCCAGCGCGTCCTCGGCCAGGTCGCGAAAGCCGAGGTGCCGGTAGAGCGGCGCGTTCCAGGGAACGTCGGTGAACGTCGTAAGCGTGACGCCGGACAAGTCCTGCTCACGGGCCCAGTCGCAGACGCGTTCCACTAGGGCGCGCCCGACCCCGCGACCCTGACAGTCGGGGCGAACGCTGATCTGTTCCAAATGGGCCTGGTCGTCTACGCGGTCCACGACGACGTAGCCCACCGCCACGTCCGCTTCGTCGGTGGCGACCCAGGAGCGGTGGGCGTCGATGTAGGCCGCGAACTCGGCGTGTGATATCGGCTCGGCGTCGGCGATGTCCGGCATGCCGACGTCGCGGAAGCGAACGCCGGCGAGTACTTCGATCTCGCGAAGGGTCGCTGTCTCGTCCACTCGAGTTGGGCGGATCACGCTGTCACACCTCGGAACTAGTTTCGGTCCGTGGGAATTCTGGCCGAAGACGTAGCGCGGGTGCGTGACGCGACCGACTTCGTGCAGATCGCCTCGGAACGCATGTCGGTCAAGAAGGTCGGCACCCGGTGGACGGGCTTGTGTCCATTCCACGCCGAGAAGTCGCCGTCGTTCTCGATCAACGCTGAGGCAAAACTCTACTTTTGCTTCGGCTGCCAAGCGTCGGGTGACGTCATCACATTCGTCCGCGAGACGGAGCACTTCGACTTTGCCGCCGCCGTCGAAAAGCTCGCGGCGAAGGCGAACATCCAGCTTCGGTACGACGACGCCAAGGCCGGCCCCGACCGAGCCAAGCGCGATGCGTTGTACAGCGCGATGGAAAAAGCCGTCGCCTGGTACCACGACCAACTCCTCAACAGTCCCGATGCGCGGAAGGCGCGCGACTACCTACGCGAGCGCGGATACAACAGCGACATCGCCCGGCAGTTCAACATCGGGTGGGCGCCCGACGACTGGGACCAGCTTGCGCGGCAACTCAAGCTGAGCGACAAGGAACTCGCCGACACCGGCCTCGGCTTCGTTAACCGGCGCGGCAAGCAGCAGGACGCGTTTCGCGCGCGCATCATGTTCCCGATTTACGACACCGCCGGAAAGCCGGTCGCGTTTGGTGGGCGGGTGCTGCCCGGCTCCGACGACCCGGCGAAGTACAAGAACTCGTCGGAGACGCCCATCTACTCCAAGCGCCGCGTGCTCTACGGGCTCAACTGGGCCAAGGACGACGCGGTGAAGAGCAACGAGGTAGTGGTGTGCGAGGGATACACGGACGTCATCGCCTTCTACCTCGCCGGCGCACCCCGCGCCGTGGCGACGTGCGGCACCGCGGTCACCGAAGAGCACTTGCGCGTGCTGCGCACATTCGCCCCGCGCATCGTGTTGGCCTACGACGCCGATGCGGCCGGCCAAGCCGCGGCCGATCGGTTCTACACGTGGGAGCGCGACCTCGACCTGTCCCTCGCCGTGCTTGCGCTGCCGAAGGGCGCCGACCCCGCCGACTTAGCCCGCCGCAACCCAGAGGCCCTGAAAGCTGCGCTGGCGGGTGCCAAGTCGTTCCTCGACTTCCGGGTGCAGCGCACGATCGAGGCGGGCAACCTGCGCACGCCCGAAGGGCGGGCCAAGACCGCCGAGGCGGCGTTGGCGATGGTGGCCGAACATCCGAACGCGCTTGTGCGCGAGCAGTACATCGGCACGATCGCGGCGGCGGTGGATATCTCCGCTGATCAACTCACGCGCAGCCTGCAGCAGCGCGGCAACCGCGTCACGGTCGCGCCCGTCGCGCCACGCCGGCCACCGCGCCGCGTCACCGGTCCCGAAACCGAAGCGCTAAAGGTCGCGATCCACACGCCCGAGGCGGTCGCCGGCAAGTTGCACGAAGTGCTGTTCACCGATCCGGCGCACCGCGACGCGTTTCTCGCGCTGGCTTCGGGCGAGCCGTTGATCGACGCAATCGCGGGTGCGCCGCCCGACGCGGCCGAGTTGTTGCAACGGCTCGCGGTCGAGGACACCGATGCTGAACCGGGCGACGTTTTGGCTGGTCTGGCCCGAGTCGCGGCGGGTTCTGCCGTCGACCGGCTCAACAAGCGGGCGCAGGAAGGTGGCGACCTTGCCTCGGTGGCGCCGCTGATGAAATGGCTCAAGGAAACGCGCGAACAACTCGACACGGACGAGCTCCGTTCCGAAGCCACTGAGGCCTTGGTAGCGTGGTTAGCGCAGGAAGCGGACAAAGGGGAGGGAACAACATGAGCGATGCGCAACCGATCAGCTCGTTCCCAGCCGACCTGCCTGCTGCCGAAGTTGAAGAGCTACTAACGGTTGCGCGTATCAAGGGCGTGTTGTCGTCTGACGACCTCGTCGCGGCGCTCAAGGATGTCGAACTCACGCCCGAGTTGATCAACGACGTCGTCGACTGGGTCGACGCGCGAAGGCATCACGTACGAAGACATCGATGTACAAGACCGGGCCGCCGCGCAGGACGTGCTCGTCGAAGATCTCTTGCACACACCGCCCGAAGGTGTCGCGGTTGTCACGCCGTTGCGGGCCGTGCCCGAGGTCAAGCCGGCCAAGAAAGCGCGCGCACCGCGAGCGGCGCGTAACGACGCCGTTCCGTATGACGACGGTCGCGGCGGCGCCGGGGACCCGGTTCGCATGTACCTCAAGGAGATCGGCAAATTCCCGCTGATCACCGGCGAGGAAGAAGTTCGCCTCGCGCAGCGCATCGAAGCGGGCATCGCCGCGCAGGTAGAGATCGCCGCGCTCGAAGAAGCGCAGGGCGCGCCGCTGCCCGCCGACATTGGCCGTCCGCTCGCGCGCACGGTGGCCGACGGACTGGTGGCCAAGGGCCAACTCACCAACGCGAACCTGCGTCTCGTCGTCTCGATTGCCAAGCGCTACCGCAAGGGCGCGATGCACTTCTTGGATCTCATTCAGGAAGGCAACATCGGCCTCATGCGCGCCGTCGACAAGTTCGACTGGACCAAGGGCTTCAAGTTCTCCACGTACGCCACGTGGTGGATCCGCCAGTCGATCACCCGCGCCATCGCCGACCAGGGCCGCACCATCCGCATTCCGGTCCACATGGTCGAGACGATCAACAAGGTGCTGCGCGTCCAGCGGCAAATGCTGCAAGAGCTCGGCCGCGAACCCACGATCGAAGAGTTGTCGTTGAAGCTGGAAGACATGTCGCCCGAAAAGGTGCGCGACATCCTCAAGATCAACCAGGACACGGTGTCGCTCGAGCAGCCGGTCGGCGATGAGGACGACTTCTCATTGAGCGACACGATCTCCGACGACAGCGCCGAGGTTCCCGCCGACTACGCGACGCGCATGATGCTCACCGCGGCGGTGGCCGAAGCGCTCGACCAGCTTTCCGACCGCGAGCGCGACATCATCCGCCTCCGGTTCGGCCTCGACGGCGGCGAGATGCGCACCCTCGAAGAAGTCGGCAGAGAGTTCGGCGTTACCCGCGAACGCGTGCGTCAGATCGAGTCGAAGACCCTCGCCAAGCTGCGCCACCCGATCCGCAGCCAAGGCCTACGCGGCTTCCTCGAAGAGACCGACTAGCTGCAACACCCCCTCCGTACCGTCGGAGGGATGGGCTACCGAGGCAAAGTTGCGGAGCGAGAAAAAGCGCGTGAGATGCGCGCGTCGGGGATGACGCTGCTGGGACATCGCCGCGGAACTTGGGGTGTCGAAGGCATCTGTGTCGACATGGGTGCGGGAGGTGCCTTTCACCGCGTCCAAACGCCGTTACGGGCCCCGCTTGCGGCCGAACAAGTTGATGGAGCGCAAAGCCGCCGAGATTTCGGAGATGCTCGAACAGGGCCGCCGGCGGATCGGATCATTGAGCGAACGCGAGTTCCTGGTCGCCGGCGCGGCGCTGTATGCCGGCGAGGGCGCGAAGACCGACGGCTCCATCACCTTTCCGAACAGCGACCCTCGAATGATCGTGTTCTTTCTCGCCTGGTTGCGGCATTTCTTCGCCATAGATGAAACGAGGCTGAGGGTTCGCCTCTACCTGCACGTCGGGCTCGATCTGGCCGCCGCGTCGAACTATTGGGCCGAGCTGACCGGAATTCCGCTCAGCCAGCACACCAAGCCGTACCGTGCCGAGGCCGACCGTTCGATCCGTACGGCCAAGCATGAGTTTGGTTGTCCCCGTATCGACTACCGATGTCGGCGGACCCACCGCGAGATCATGGGATTGGTGCACGCCTTGCTATCCTGCGATGCCTTTTCCGGGGTAGCTCAATTGGCAGAGCGGTTGACTGTTAATCAATAGGTTCTGGGTTCGAGTCCCAGCCCCGGAGCTTCAAAACCCCCAACGGGGCGGTAGCTCAGTTGGTTAGAGCAGAGGACTCATAATCCTTGGGTCGCAGGTTCGAGCCCTGCCCGCCCCACTACCATTGGCTGTCCAATGGGCTGGTGTCATGAGTTCGGACCACAAATCGCGGAGACGTGTGACCACCCCATGGTTGCGGGTGCCACGAGCTGCTCGTGTGCGATTTGCGGCACCGTTTGCACCGGCCGGTTCACCGGTTGCAACGCCGTGTGGGCTCGTGGCCCGAAGGAAGTGGCCGTCGACGCGCCGCATTTCGCGGCAGCGACACAGAAGGCGAGGCTTGAGGTGACTCCTCCAGAAAACGGCGACCGTTGGCGGCTTCCGCTCGAGCCGATGCGCGGCGGATTCGGCACTTCGGCACCGGCACCGGCCCCGGCAGCGGCGCCGAAACCCGAGCCCCAGCCTGAGCCGGCCCCGGTGGCCGTTGCCGCCACCCCCGTCGCGGCGGAGGTCGCCACCACAAACGGCCACGGGGCGGATGGTCCACTCGAGTTCGAGGCGCCCGACGTCACCGCCCGCTACGTCGTCGCCCAGCTCACGGAACTGAACGAGCATTTGGCGGCCCTCACGGCCATTGCCACCGAGAAAAGCGACACAACACTCGAGAAGGTGCACCACGAGCTGCGTCGCATCACGTCGATGCGCGAGGTCGATCTGACCGAGCAGGCGGCGGGCATTTTTTCAGCGGTGCAGGCGGGCGCCGCAGCCCTCGACGATTTCGCGACGGTGGTGAACAACGTCACCATGGACTTGCGCACGATCCTGCAGGAATCGTTGGCGGCAATCGGGGGCACCAACGGTTTGGCGGCCTGGGTGGCCGAGGGTGCCGCCGAAGTCGCGGATGTCCGCCAAGAGATCCGGAACGCCTTCGCTCGGATCGAGCGCGACGTGTCCGTGCTTCGTTCTCAGCAGCCGACGGAGTCCGTGAAGGTGGCCCTCGGTGACGATCAGCTCACGTTCATCGTGGAAGCGGTCACCGAATCGGTTGTGAGCGCGCTGACGGCGGAGCAGTTGCGCAGCGCGTCCAGCAGTTCCCGCCGCCGCTAACCGTCCAGCCAGACCGGCGCGTTGTCGAGCAGGTGATTGCTCACCGCGAGGCAGCGGTCCAGTACGCCACACAGCAACTCTTCGCCACCGAAGATCTTCGAAAGCGAAATGTGCTGCTTGGCCACAACCGTGAGCCGTCGTTCGGCTGCGTCGGTGGCGGATGGGATCGAGTCGATCGCCGACACCTCGACCGGCAACTCGATGCCGCCCACGCCGGCCAGGTCGATCGCGAGGCGCAACAGGTCGGGCCCGTGCGGCAACGGCGGCAGCGACCACGTGAAGGTCAGCGCGAAGAAAAACTCGTCGGGTGGCTCGGCGTCCTCGTCGGCGTCGTCGAGGGCCATTACCGCGTCTTCGAAGGCCAGCATCACGCGGGGGTCGAGTTCGAGCGCCAGATGGAGATCGAGCGGGCCGCCACAGCCCGCCTCGGGGTGTAACTCGACCTCCCACGCCTGCCGCAACGAGTACGTCTCGACGAAGTGCCGCTCGTCGTGCACGTGAAACCCGTGATCGACCGCGTGGTCCTTCAGTTCGGCCACGAAACCCGGTACGTCGATAACTGCCACGCCGCAGATCGTACGCGGCGCGTTTAACAACTCTCGTAGCGTCAGGCGCGAAATGACCGACGACGACCTCCTTTCCCTTCTGCACGAAGCCGCCGACTGCCGTCTACGCCGCGGTGGGTGAACTGGAGGACTGGGGCCTCGCCGGCACCCGCGCCGGGCAGTACAAGTGCGATCTCGCGGCCGACGCGGCCGTGCTCGCCGTGCTCGGTAAGGCGCCAGTCGGGATCCTCAGCGAAGAGAGCGGCGTCGACCACACCGACCGCGACGTCATCGTCGTCGTCGACCCGATCGACGGCTCGACCAACGCGGCCGCAGGGTTGCCGTGGTTTGCCACGTCCCTGTGCGCAGTCGACCGGGACGGGCCGCGTGGCTCGCTCGTGGTCAACCAGGCGGTCGGCACCCGTTACGCGGCCATACGGGGCGGGGGAGCGACACGTCGACGGCCGGCCGATTCCGTCCCCCACGAAAACCGATCTCGCCGACTCATTCGTCGCGCTGTCGGGACTACCCGATCACCACCTCGGCTGGCGGCAGTACCGGGCCCTCGGCGCCTCGGCGCTCGACATCTGCGCCGTGGCCAGCGGCACCCTGGACGCGTTCATCGACTGCACCAAAAAACCCGCTCACGGGCCGTGGGACTACCTCGGCGCGATGCTGGTTTGCACCGAGGTCGGAGCCGTCCTGGCCGACCGCTACGGCGAGGACCTCGTGGTGCTCGACCACACGGCGCGGCGGTCGCCGATTGCCGCCGCCACACCCGAGTTGCTCGAGAAATGCATAAAAAGTCTGAATAATTGATTGACGCGGCCCTACGCCACGTGGTTGAGTCGCAGGACCCCGCTTTCTGGGGTTCGCCGCGCTCGCCTAAATCCAACCATCACGAGGAAGTCATCAATGTTGCTTACGACGCTCTGCGCTAACGCACCGGCAATTCATGCCGATGCCGCCGCGCGCCCGTGCGTCCAGGCACACGTGACCTTCACGTTTGTCATGCCGTCCACGGGCTCCCTCTACAAGGGAAATCTCAAGGATGGTGCCGGCCTCAGAGGAGTCCGAAGTTCTGGTTAAACCAACCACAACTTCGTTAGGACCCTCAGAGGCCACCGGGAAATCCCGGTGGTCTCTTTGTTTTCCAGACCGCAATTCAAAATCAGCATGGGGGAGTACAACGATGTACGCAGAAACAAACGAAAACTGGATCACAACCGACGACCGTGAGACCGGCCTCGTGCCGTCCGTGGCGAAGTGCCAGGACGGCTCGGCAACGATGGTTGGACTGTTCTTCTCCGAGCAGCTCGACGACATCGCCAGCGCCAAGGCGATCTGCAACACCTGTGCGCTTCAGGAAGCGTGCCTCGACGGGGCACTTGCTCGCCGGGAGCCATGGGGTGTGTGGGGCGGCCAGCTGTTCTTCAACGGCAAGGTCCTCGCCTTCAAACGGAAACGAGGTCGTCCTCGCAAGGACGAGGAGATCCCGCTTACCGCATAAAAGCGTGGTGCGGTCCACGATTGCCCGCACCGAGCGAAAGGAAAGCGCTTTCGCTCGGACTCGGGCATACGTGGATCGCGCCACGCTTTGCGTTGCTTGGTCAGCCGGCTTTGCGGGCTCTGGCGTCGGCCAGGGCCTGCAGTTGGCGCAAATTGGAAGGAGTCGCCGGATGACGCAGTTTCGTCATCGCCTTCGCCTCGATCTGACGGATCCGTTCACGGGTGACCTTGAACCGATCGCCGAGTTCTTCGAGCGTCTTGGGTTCATCGCCATCAAGCCCGAACCGGAGCATGAGAACGTCGCGCTCGCGCTCGTGAAGCGTGGCGAGAGCGATGTGCAGGTGCACCCGGTCGTCGTCGAGCTCCGTTTCGACGAAGCCGCGCTCTGAATCGGGGTCGGCCACCGTGTCGAGCAACTCGCGGTCCTCGTCCTGGGCCAGCGAGAGCGACAGCGGGTCGGGCGTAATCCGTTCGGCCGCGGCCACTTGCAGTTCCGTCATGCCGGTTGCCTCGGCGAGCTGCGCGCGGCTGGGTTCCTTGCCGCTGCCCTCACGCAGCGCGTTGCGCGCCCGTTCGACTGCGGCGGCGGCGTCGCCCACGCGAGTCGGCACACGAATCGTGCGGCCCTTCTCGGCGATGGCGCGACCGATGGCCTGGCGGATCCACCACGTCGCGTAGGTGGAGAACTTGTAACCCCGCTCGTGGTCGAACTTCTCCACGGCGCGGATGAGGCCGAGGTTGCCCTCTTGCACGAGATCGAGCAGCGGCATGCCGGCGCGCTGGTAGCGCTTGGCGATGTTCACCACGAGACGCAGGTTCGACACGATGAACATTTGCTTGGCGTCGTCGCCGGCGCGCTTCGCGTTGCGGAGCCGACGCTTCTCTGCCGCAGACATGCTGGCGACGTCGCTCGGATGTTCGAGGGCGGCGGCGGCGAGCTGGCCGGCTGCGATGAGCGTGGCGAGGCGTACCTCGTCGTCCGCCGTCAGCAGTTCGTGCACGGCGATCTCGCGTAGGTATCGACCAATCAGGTCGTCCGCCGCATCACCGTCCCCTCGTGCCAACGCGTTTCTCCCCGGTCAGGCCTGCCTGTGGATGACCACGGTACCGGTGGGTTCTTCCGGAAACGGGGATACGCGGCAGTGTCGGTACGCTGTCTCGCTTCGGGCGCATAGCTCAGTTGGCTAGAGCGCTGCCCTTACAAGGCAGATGTCGGGGGTTCGAGTCCCTCTGCGCCCACTCCGTTGACCCTTCGGGTGCTTTCAAACCCCGCCGGCGCGTGGTGCCCACATGATCACGGCGACGCCAATCAAGCAGATCACCGCGCCGATGTAGTCGTATCGGTCGGGCCTGAAGCCGTCGAGCGCCATACCCCACGCGAGCGAACCGGCTACGAAGATCCCGCCGTACGCAGCGAGGATGCGTCCGAAGTTGGCATCGTCCTGCAAGGTGGCGACGAATCCGTAGGCGGCGAGCGCGGCAATGCCCACGCCGATGAACGCCACGCCGCGGTGCTCACGCACGCCTTGCCACACAAGCCACGCGCCGCCAATCTCAGCGATTGCAGCGACGACGAAGAGTGCGAGCGATCGGGCGACTCCCATCACGCTCGGCTCACAGGAGTCCTTGCAGCAGTGAGATCGGTCCACCAGATTCGAAGAACGTGTGGAGTTCGTTCAACAGTTCCGAGGCGGCGGGTGGACCGTCCCAACGAAGCCCGACGCCGTCAGGTCGGTCGAGAATCTCGAACCCCCAGAACTCGCAGCACCGTTTCTCGTCGACGACAAAGGTCGTGAGATCGGCCCTGACTCCCGGGTGATCGGGGAAGTGAAGCACCAGTCCGTCGGCCGTGCGCTCGACCGAGGTCATCGCGGCCCGCAGCCGCTCGACGATTTCGATCCGGCCCGGAATCTCTGCGTTCGTGATCGTGCAGGCGACGGGAACGGTGGCGTCGTAGATCGGGATCAGCTTGGCGCGCTTAGACATCAGAGTTAATCCGGCAGCCACCCGCGGTAGTCGTCACGCCGACCACCGTATTCCCACGCTGACGCTCCGCGGCGAGTGCCATGCGCGAGGCTCGAATCTGTGCCCGTTGACGTCGTCACCGAGGTCGTCATTAACCGGCCTGTCGAAGCAGTCGCGGCGCATGCGTCCGATCCCACGAACGCTCCGGCGTGGTACGTCAATATTACGACGGTCGATTGGGAAACCGCGCCACCAGTCGAGGTTGGTTCGAAGGTCGCCTTTGTTGCGCGCTTTCTTGGGCGTCGCCTCGCGTACACCTACGAAGTCGTCGAACACGAGCCGAACGAACGTTTCGTTATGCGTACGGCGCAAGGGCCGTTTCCGATGGAGACCATCTACACCTGGTCGGTCGCCGAGGGCGGCTCGACACGAATGACGCTACGGAATCGCGGCGAACCCGCCGGGTTCTCGAAGGCCGCGGCGCCGTTTATGGCGTCAGCAATGCGGCGAGCGAATCGCAAGGATCTGGCGAAACTCAAATCGATCCTTGAATCCGCGGGCGCGCCCTAACTGCGTAGACCGGGGACGACTGCGACGTAGGGTGCGGCATGAGCGCGCCATGGGACGTCCGTTACGCGCGGACGTCGGACGGCATCGACGTCGCGTACGCAACGTTCGGAGACGGACCCACCGACGTGGTGCTCATCCACGGGTTCATCACCCATCTCGACTTCATCGGCGATTCCGCCTGGCACTCGTACTGGATCCGCCGACTCGGCGAACACTTTCGCGTCATCCTGCTCGACAAGCGGGGAACCGGGCTGTCCGACCGCACGCTTGGTCACGGCAGCGTCGAGGACCGGATGCGCGACGTGATTGCAGTGATGGACGCGCTTGGTTCTTCCCGTGCGTCCTTCGTCGGCATCTCCGAGGGTGGCCCGATCGTCTTGGCGTTCGCGGGCACGTACCCAGAGCGAGTCGACAAGGTCGTGTTGTATGGCACCTTCGCCCGGATGATGTGGGCACCCGACTATCCAGCCGGTGCCGCTTCCGAACTGGCCGATCCGTTCATCGAATGGGTCGGGGAGGTGTGGGGCCGCGGTGAGGCGCTCGGCACGGTGTTCATCAGCCACGCACCCGACGTCGACGCGGCGGTGCGCTCTATGGCGAAATGCGAGCGCAACGCCTGCACGCCGCAGATGGCGATGGAGATCTTGCGACGGAACGTCGAGATCGACGTGCGCCCTCTCCTTCCGGCTCTCACCGTGCCCGTGCTGGTGATGCACAACACCGCCGACCCGATTATCCCGATCGGCCTCGGTCGCTACCTCGCGGACAACATTCCGGGCTCCGAGTACGAAGAAGCCGACGGCGATTACCACTGCACATGGCAGGCCAAGGAATTCGAGCCCCTCATGGATCGGGCCGTGCGGTTCCTGCGCGGCGATGAGACGAGTTCGCCTCGGCAGCACGCCGGCGAGCGAAGCACACGCTCGGTTGCCACCGTGTTGTTCACCGACATTGTCGGCTCCACCGACATCGCCGTGACGATGGGCGATGAGCGGTGGCGCGGCGTGCTGGCTGACCACGACCGGTTCGCGCGCGAAACGACCCGACGGTTCGGCGGTCGCGTCGTCAAGACGACAGGCGACGGCGTGCTCGCTGTGTTCGACGGGCCATCTCGCGCGGTCGACGCGGTGCACGAGCTACAAAAACGAATTCGAGGCCTGGATCTGCGGCTGCGCGCCGGGATCCATACCGGCGAGATCGAACGGATCGGAGACGACGTCGCGGGCCTCGGAGTGCACATCGCCGCCCGCGTAATGAGCATTGCTGGGCCGGACGAGATTCTCGCGAGTCGGACGGTCAAGGATCTCGCCGCCGGCTCGGGGATCACCTTCACCGAACGAGGCGCCCAGGTGCTCAAGGGAGTTCCGGGCAGCTGGGACCTCTACGCCGTCGGCAGCTAGCCGCCGGTAGCGTGCGGCTTATGCCACGCGAGTACGACCTCCGCTTCGACCGTCACATGAGCGACTCCGAGGCGCTCATGTGGAACATGGAGAAGGATCCCGCGCTCAGCTCGTGGTTTGCCGCCGTGTCGATTTTGGATCGGCCGCTCGACTTCGACAAGTTCCGACCCAAGATCGCCCAAGCGGTCGCCGACATTCCGAGGCTGCGCCAGCGGGTGATGCCGGGTGTCGGCCGGCTCTCGCCTCCGGAGTGGGTGCTCGATCCGGATTTCGACCTCGACTATCACATCCGGCGTATATCGCTTCCGTCGCCCGGCACCTTCCGCGAGCTGTACGAGCTGGTCGCCAAGATGATCCTCGATCCGTTCGAACGCACGCGTCCCTTATGGCAGTTCGTATCGATCGAAGGCCTCGAGGGCGGTCGGGCGGCGATGTTTCAGAAGCTGCACCACACGATCACCGACGGTGAAGGCGGCGCCCGTCTGTCACTGAAGTTCATCGATATGACGCGGGACGAGCCCGCGGTCGAGATGCCGGTCTTCGATCGGGAGGAACATGCGCGCGACTTCGCGAACGCGGCCACGTGGACCCTCGGCCACAACGTGCGGCGGCTCTTCGGCATCGGCTCGCGTGCGGTCGAGGCGATCGCGACGAACCCCGCAGGCACGGCGCGCAATCTCGGCCGCATCGCCCGCGACGTGACCAAGGTCGTCACCGAGCTCGGCGGCAGCGACACCGGCGGCGTTGGTTCCCCGATGTGGAAGACCCGTGGCCTGTCCCGCTGGTTCGACACGATCTCGCTGCCGTTCGACGAAACCAAAGCGGCGTCGAAACGACTGGGCGGCACGATCAACGATCTCTTCGTGAGCGGAGTGGTAGCGGGAGTATCGGCCTATCACGAGGCGCACGGCGAGGCGCCGACGGGTTTCCGTGGCGTGGTTCCGGTGAGTCACCGCACGGAGGAGTCGGGCGGCGGCAACCAGATCGGTGGTTCGATGCACGACTTCCCGGCGTCGGCGGATCCACTCCAGGCCTTTGGCGGCGTGCAGGACGTGATGACGCGGGTGAAGCGTGGCGACTCCAGCGATCTCATGGGCAGCATGGCGATGATCGTCAACCTCCTGCCGACGTCGTTCCTGCTTTCGACGGCGCGGTCGCAAACGTCGCGCTCGGACTTCTGTGCGTCGAACGTTCGCGGCGCTCCGTTCGCCACCTACATCGCGGGCGCGCAGGTGGAACACAACTTCGCCATGGGGCCGCTCGTCGGCGCCGCGTTCAACATCACGGCGTTCTCCTACAACGGGTTCTTCGACATGGGCCTGCATGTCGACACCACGGCGATTGCGGATCCTGAGAACTTGCGTCAGTGCATCACTGACGCGTTCGAGGTGCTGCTGGCCTCCTGACGCCGTAGCGCAGGAATATCAGGTGCCCGGGTCTGGGTAGAGCCGCGCCTTGCGACTTCCGACACGAAACCACGAGATCGACACGGGAGCGGTATGGATTGCATTGCTGCTCGACGCGCTGGCGACGTACCGCCTGACGCGGCTCGCGACGGCTGATGTCATCAGCGAACCAATCCGCCAAGCGGTGCTTCGCCGTACCGGCGCCGACTTGCCCGAGGGCGATGACCTCAGCGCTCAGGAAATTGTCGAGAGCCTGAAAGATCCACCGCGGCTCGGGACGCTCATTACGTGCCGCTGGTGCGCCGGTATCTGGATCGCCGCGGGTGTGAGTGTCGCCCGAACGCTGTTTCCCAAGACGTGGCACCCGATTGCACGCGGTCTGGCCATGTCGAGTGCCGCGGTGCTGCTCGCGCGGCTCGAGGACGGCTGAGCGGCGCAGGGCAACGTAGCGTCAAGGCATGGAACCGCTCGGCGTGCACCACGTTTCGATCAACGTCGATGATGTCGACGCCGCGCTGCGCTTTTACACCGAGGTGCTCGGGCTCACGCCGCGGGACGACCGACCCGATTTCGGATTCCCCGGCGCGTGGCTCGACGCCGGTGGCCAGCAGGTCCATCTGATCGGGGGTTCGGTCCCGAAGGGCGAAGGCCAGCACTTCGCGCTGCTCGTGCGCGATCTCACCGCGACCGTCGACGAACTGCGCGACCGCGGGCTGCAGGTGGGCGACCCGTCTGCGGTCGGGAGTGGCCAACAAGCATTCGTCGTCGACCCGTCCGGCAACCTGGTCGAGCTACATCAGGCCGCGGGCACCACGGCGTAGACAACCACGCTCGTCGACTTGCCGCGAACCGGTTGAGGGCCGCGCGGCAACAAGCTGGTCGGCGCATCGACGCACGCGTCGACGGTGGCTTGGGTAACCAAGATGCAGTCGCCCGTTTCTTTCGTCATCTCCTCTACGCGCGACGCGATGTTGACGGCGTCGCCAATCACGGTGAAGTCGAGCTTGCCGCCGCCGCCGATGGTGCCGGCGATCACGCGTCCCGTGTTGATGCCAATGCCCATATGGAGGCCCTCGCCGAATACCTCGCGGATGCCACGTTGGATCGCGAGCGCGGCCTCGATGGCGCACTCGGCGTGGTTAACGAGAGGCTCGGGTGTGCCGAAGACGGCGAGCACGCCGTCACCCGTGTAGCGGTTGGGGTGGCCTCCGGCGTCGCGGATCGCGGGCACGAGGATGTCGAAGAGCCGGTTGAGGCGGGCGACGGCTTTCTCGGGCGTCACCTGATCGGCATACGTCGTGAACCCGCGTACGTCGGCGAAGAAGATCGTCGCCTTTACCGCCTCCCCGTCGAAGATCGACGAGTCCTGGTTCAGTAACCGGGTCGCGAGCGCGGGATCGACGTAGGAGCCGAAGGCGGACTGCAACGCCGTGCGCTGCTGGAGGCCGGTCATCATGTCGTTGAACGCGACCGCAATGTCGCCGAACTCGTCCGTCGACACCACGCTCAAGCGCTGAGAGAAGTCACCTTGACGGACCCGCGTGATTGCGTGGATGAGGTCGCTCAATGGCTCCAGCGTCGGTTGGATCACGCCGATTTCGAACAGCGTCGTGCAGTAGATCGCCATCAAGACGCTCGTGATACACGTCGCGACGAAAGCGGTCTCGAGCGAGGAACTGAAGAGGTAAGAGATTCCGCCCGCGCCCAGACCCGCGGTGAAGCCCGTCGCCAGGACACCGGAACCGAAGCGCAGCCGGAGCGACCATGCGTTCATGAGCGGCGCCGCGTTGCCGGTGATGTGGGCGCCAACTTCGTCGAGTAAGGGGCGGGCGAGCAACGTTGTCCCGACGCCCACGAGGAACATCGAAACGAACTCGGCCGCTACCAAAACGAACTCGATCACGATGAAGCCGCGCCAGCCCATATGGGCGTAGCGGTTGATGACCGGACCGGCGACGAACACGCCGAGAGGCACGGCTAGAAGCATTGAACGTTGCGCCAGGCGCTGTGCGGCTACGAGCGCGACATCGCGCACCTGTTCGGGATCGGACTCGTCGCCCGCAATCCAGGCCTCGATCGGAACGCGCACAGATCGCGATGTCACGATTGACATGGCCGCCGACCCGGCGAGGATGAGGAAGAACGTGAACGCAAAGATCGCTCCCTCGGCCGGGCTGAGTCGCCACACGTGCGTGAAGAGCGTGGCGAGGGGCGCCAAGATGCCGACGCTGACGAAGCCGACCGCGACAACGCCCAGCGCGACGAAGTAGTGCCCCCGGAAGTGCCGCCAGAACCAGCGCACCAAGCTCTCCACCTGGCCTGTCTACACACTCATTGGCACGACGCGCTGTGACGGATGAGACACGATGTACGGGTGGCTGGGCATGCGGACGGAGTCGTGACGACACGCGCGCTGGTGGTGATCCCCACCTACAACGAGTCGGCGAACATTCCGGTTTTGCTCGAGCGTCTGTTTTCCGTGGTCGACGTGGACGTCGTCGTTGTCGACGACGGCAGCCCGGACGGCACGGCCGCGTGTGCGCGCGAAACCGGCGCCCGCCTGGGGCGGTCGGTCACGGTGATCGAACGCGCGGGGAAGAACGGTTACGGCTCCGCGTGCCGGGAGGGGTTCGCGCACGGTCTTGCCGGTGACTATCCGGTGATCTTGCAAATGGATGCCGATCTGTCGCACAGCCCTGAGGACGTGCCCCGCCTGCTCGATCAAATCGACAACGGTGCCGACGTGGTGATCGGGTCGCGCTACGTGCCGGGCGGGTCGATTCCTGGTTGGAGCCTGCCCCGCCGAATGCTGTCGCGCGCCGGCAACGGTTACGCCCGGCTGTGTCTGGGTCTGGGCGTCTCCGACGCGACCGCGGGCTTTCGTGCCTACCGGGCAGACGTGTTGCGGGGCATGGATTTCGTGACGACGCGCACCGACGGTTATGGCTTCCAGATCGAGATGGCCAACCGCGTGCGCCTCGCCGGTGCGAACGTCGCCGAAGTACCCATCGAGTTCGCCGATCGCACACACGGCCGCTCGAAGATGTCGAATCGGATCGTGGCCGAAGCGTTGTGGATGGTCACCCGTCTCGGTGTGCGTCGCGTGGCTCGACGACTCCGGAGCGCCACACGCTCAACGGAATAGACGCCGCGGTCAGCGCCGCGCCCGCAACGAACAGCGCCGAAGGCAACGACCGCAATGCATGCAACGCCTCGCGCCACGTCACCGGCGCGAGCGCCAAGCCGACGGGCGTTGCTATATACGACGCCCGCAAGTAACCCCACGCGACCGCGAGGAGGCCGGCCGCAAGTGTGCCCGCCGCGACTGCCGTCCACAGCGGTAGGACGCGATCGCGCCACGCGACACCGCCTGCAATGCAGAGCGCGATGGCGACCGGCACAACGTGGCGGGCCTGGATGCCGAACCCGTTCTGACGAAGCACCGCTGCGGAGACGCCGACGAACGCGCCGACAAGAAAAATCGCCGCGATCGCGATCGCCCGCCGCGCCCGCCGGTCCCCGACGATGACGCCCGACACGACCACGGTCATCGCCAACGCGCCCCAGGCCCACGCGAATAACGCCGGCGGCAACGCGCCCACGGTGGCGAAGAACTGACGCGAGGCGAATCCCGCGTCGCCTATCGAGGGGCCGATCTGGTCAACGAAGTAGCCAAAGTCGAACGCGACGTGCGGCTGCACCGCGGCCTCCCACACCACAGTCGAGACTGCACCCAGACCGACGATGATCGCAACGGTGACCGCGGCGCGTCGGTGGGAGCGCACGTGGAGGCGGACGTCGCGCCACGAACCCATCACCACCCCGACTGCGAGCAGGGCGAGGATCCAGACCGGTCCGAGTGACCGACTCGTCGCCAATGCAAACCCGCCGGCACCGAGACACCACCAGTCGGTCGTGGAGGGGTCGGCCGGATCGGCGATCGCCAAACCGCCGGCCAGAACACACACCGCGCCGGCGATCTCGAAGGTGTTCGGTGATCCCGACGCCAGCACCGCCACGGTCCCAAGGCTCAGCGACGTGACGACGCCTGCCAACAGGGCGGGGCTGCGAAAGCGGCGTTGCAGAGCGAACACTCCCAGCGCGATCAAGGCGAGCCCCAGCAGCGTCGGCGCCAAGCGAGTGGCGCGATACGTCGCGGTCGGGGAGTGAAACGCGTTCGCGATCACGCCGCCGGGTACGTACCCGAGCGGTTCAATCGTGCCCATGGCGTTCGCGGCCCGCGGCGGTGTGGTCGCAGCGCCGCACGCGAGCCGCGCGCTGGTCACCACGCGGTCACAAGCGAGTCGTTCGGGTTGTTGATCCGCGTCCACCTCGACGAGACGTACGCCCCGTCGTACCCACGCGAGCGCGCTGCGGTTGCCCTGGGCACAGCACGTTTTCTTGTGCACCGCGATCGGCGGTTCCGGATTGGGCGTTCCGAGCAGTTCTCCGTTGCCGATTGAGAGGGCGCGTTCGTAGTGATCCAACTCGTCCGGAACGCGCCGAACGGCGTGTACCAGGCGAGCGTGAGCGTCATCAACGCCAGCCCAGCGACGCAGCAGAGCGCGGGGAGACGCTGGTTCACCGGATTAGATCGCCGTCCACAACGTCCACGCACCGACCACCAGCGCGGCCGCGATCGCGGCCTGGGTGACCCATCCGATGTAGCGACGAGCGACCGTTCCTCTAGTCCACAGGGGGCCGAGCGCGCCGATGACCACGAACGGCACGACGACCACGGCGGCGGTGCTCATGACACACGCAGCCGCAACGAGAACGCCAACTGCGATCGCACTGCGCGCTTCGTAGCCGTACCGCCACGTGCGGGCGACCACCAACAGGGCCGCCGCCGCGGGAAGCACCACCACGGTGCGGTTGTCTAGCGGAAGAGTGGGATGGTCGGGAACGTGGCCCCGAGAACGGTGGCCGGGTTTGTGCGTAACCACTTGTCGAGCACGCTGGCGTAGACGCTGCGAAGGTCGATGCGGGTAGGCAGGTTGCCGCCGCTCAGTTGGCTGAGGTCTAGGTCGGGCCCGTACATCCCGCCGGCGATGGGCGAGCCGAGCGCGAACACCGAGGTGGCTTCGCCGTGATCCGTGCCACCGGACTTGTTCTCGTACACGCGGCGACCGAACTCCGACACAACCAGCACCACGGATTGGTCGCGTACGCCGAGCTTCGTAGCCGTTGCGAAGAAGTTCTTGATCGTGTCGTTCAGCGTCGTGATGACGGCGGCGTGACGGCCGCGCTCGTCGGTGTGGGTGTCGAACGGGCCGAGGTTGATGAAACCAATCTCGGTGCCGAGGCCGGCGGCGAACAACTGCGCCGCGTTATCGGCCACCGTCGGCACGCGGCCGTCGATCTTGGCGCTACCGATCTTGGCCAACGGATCGAAGGCCGCGAGCAGCTCTTGCTGGCCGCGGGTAATCGCTTCGAGCATCGAACCGGCCGGCGCCGGAGCGGACGCGAACCGCGCAAGAGCGGCGTGACGGGCCGCGGCATCGGCGAGCTTGGTGTCGTTGAACGCGAAGCGTTCGATCGACAGCAACGACAGCGAGTTGGCGGTGTCGCCCATGAGCGACATCGGCACCGAATCGCCGAACGCAGCGGCGCGCACCGCGCCCACGCCGTTGGTGGCGTCGAGGTATCGCCCCAACCATCCCGAGCCGTAGCGGTCTTCGGGGTTGCCCGACTCCCACTTGCGAGTCGCGACGGAGTGCGAAAAGTCCTTGACGCCCGTCCCGACCTGCTGGATTACGGCGAGCTGACCAGCGCGCCAGAATTCAAGGAAGGTTGGCAGCCGCTTGTTGATGCCGTAGCCGTTGCCCATGGCCAACATGTCGCCGTCGCGCAGGCCCACGTTCGGCCGCAGCTTGAGCAGGGCCGCGTTGCCCATCGGGGCCACGGTTTGCAACGGGTCGTTGCCACCGCGCAGGAACACCACGAGGAGATGTCGCGCCGCATTCGCGGACGCGGCGCCCGCGGCGAGGGCGGGCTCGGCAAAGCGGATCCACACCGGAGCCGTAGCCCCGATGGCCATGCCGCGAAGAACCGAACGTCGTGAGATTGGCGTATTCATGCGAGGTTGAAGTCCGGTGAGGAGAGGAGAAGGGTAACGAGGCCGGCGGTGCGGGTTTTGGCCGTTTGCTTGCTGGCCGCATCCGAATACGTCTGCAGTGCGTCCAGCGTGGCCTGCGATAGCGATGTCATGCCGAGCGTTTCCATCCACGGCGTGAGCTCGGCCGTCTTCGGCGCGACATCCGCCGGTGTGTTCACGTGGAAACGGGCGAAGGTGGAGGCCGCGTTGTAGCGGGCGAGCATGCCGCCGGGGCCGAGGACGCGCTTGCCGGTGGGCCACCCTGCGACGCTGGGTGGACGGAAGAGCATCTGGCCGGCCTGGGACATGTACACCGAGCCTTCGTGGACTTCGGTGCGTCCGAGTGAACGCATCAGCCCGACGACGTACTCGGCCGGTGACTTCGGCAGAGCCTGCCGGACGGCGGGGTCGCGGAACTGTTCGGAGAAGAAGATCGTGCGCAGCGCGTTCTGCAGCTGCCACCCGGGCGCCAACGAGCTCGCAACCGTTCCGACGAGGACGGGGTCGGGGTTCGGGCCGACGAAGTGAGCGACGAGCTTGCCGGCGATGAAGTGGCGCGCGACGGGCTTGTTCAGCAACAAGTCGACCACACCGTGCGGCGTGAAATTGGCCGTAACGCCGAGAATGGTTTTCGGCCCGTCGTCGTGCAGCGCCTTGTCGTATACGAGGTTCGGTCGCATGCCAGGAGCGGGGCGCACCAGGTGGTACCCAGTGAGCGCGCGGGCTGTTTCCTTGACGTCGTCTTCGGTGTAGTTGCCTGCGCCGAGAAGGAACAACTCCATGAGCTCGCGAGCGAGGTTCTCGTTCGGCTTGGCTTGGTTGTTGCGATCGTTGTTGAGGTAACAGCTCAGCGCTTTGTCGTCGATCATGGCGTGGGCCAAATCGGCGAAGCTGCTGAGGGCGTACTTGCGGATCGTGGCCTGCTGGTCGAGGAGCGCGGCCACATCGACGCTCAGACCCGGTTCGTAGGCGGTGGCGAAATGGTTGCTGAGAAACAGGGTCATGCGTTCGAACAGCGGCGCCCTCGTCGCCACCATCGTGTTGAGCCAGCCCTCTTGCGCCGCGGCGAGCGAGGGCTGCGTCACGCTGCCGCCCAGCGTCTGGTTCACCATGGCGGAGCGGTCGCGGTCACGCACGTCGGGGTTTACGAGCGCCTCAACGGCATCGCCGTACGAGCGGCTGGCGTACGCGTCGAGATCAGCTCTGCGCGCGCCGAAGCCCGCTCGCCGAAACAGGTGCGCAAGAAGCGCTCGGTGCTCGTCGGTCATTCCCCAACCCTTATTGATCGTGCGCCCCCGCCCGTTCGAGGCAAGAGTACCGGTGCGGGCGGAAAAGGAAAGGCTTCTCACGTCACAATTTCGTGTCGAGATCCCTGCGAAAGCCGCGGAACGGTCGGCAACGACGCTGAATTAGCCTCAGCGCACTGTGCAGGCGCTCCTTCGGTGCATCAAGACGGCGGTAATCGCCGGCGCGTTTCTCGCCGTCGGTCTCGTCATCCTCATTCCGCAGGCGCGGGCCTTCACCGGTAGCTGGACGACGACCAAAGGCGCCGGTCTGAGCGGTATGACCGAATTGAGCGAACGATCCGTCGTGCAGCGGCGCGACGGATCCACCTTGGCCGTTTTGCACGCTGACGAGAACCGCGCACCAGTGAAGTTGCGCCAAGTGCCCAAAGCCGTCATCGACGCGGTCGTGGGTGTGGAAGACGACCGGTTCTGGAAACACCACGGTGTCGACGTGCGCGGCACCTTCCGCGCGCTGGCCACCAACGTGCAGTCGGGCGAGGTGCGCCAGGGCGGTTCCACGATCACCCAGCAGTTGGTGAAGAACTCGTTGCTGACCCCGGAGAAGACGGTGGACCGAAAGGTGCGCGAAGCGCTGCTGGCGTGGCGACTCGAGGACCATCTCACGAAGAAGGCGATCCTCGAGCGCTACTTGAACACGGTGTATTTCGGAAACGGCGCGTATGGCGTGCAGGCCGCGGCCGAGGTGTACTTCGGCAAGAAGGCGTCACAACTCGACGAAGCCGACGCGGCGTTGCTCGCCGGAACCATCCGCAACCCGGTGAACTACGACCCGATCAAGTTCCCCGACGCGGCGCGCGAATCGGCGACGCGTCGTGGTGGACCGGTTGGTGAAGTCGGGCGTGTACTCCGAGGCCGTTGGCGACGAGGTGTTAGCGACCCCGCTGCCAGTGCGCGTCGAGAGTCTCGAGCAGCAGACCAACGACTACTTCGTCGAAGAGGTGAAGCAAAAGCTGCTCAAGGACCGCCGCCTCGGCGAGACCGCGCAAGAGCGTTACAACGCGGTGTTCAAGGGCGGCCTCAAGATCGTCACCACGCTCGACCCCGACGTGTCGCAGGCGGCGCAGAAGGCCGTCGACGAAATCCTGCCCGACACCAACGGTCGTTTCACCGCCGCGTTGGCGTCGATCGAGCCGTCAACCGGCGCGGTGCGGGCGATTGTCGGCGGCAAGGACTTCGCGTCGGTGAAGTTCAATCTCGCGACGCAGTCACACCGCCAGCCCGGGTCGTCGTTCAAGGCGATGGTGCTCGTGGCCGCGATCGAGCAGGGGTACGGCCCCGGCACGGTCATCAACGGTTCGTCGCCGTGCACGGTCGAGTTCCCGGGCCACGCGCCGTACAAGCTCGAGAACTTTGAAGGGGAAGCGGCCGGCACCATTTCGTTGACCGACGCCACGGCGCACTCGGTGAACTGTGCGTACACGCGGCTTGCAGCCGCCGCCGGGCTCGAGCACGTCGAGCAGGCTGCGCACGATCTGGGCGTGACGTCGGACCTGACGGTGCCGTCCTGCAAGTGCGTCACGCCATCGCTCGCGATCGGCGGGCTCACTGTCGGCGTGTCGCCGCTGGAGATGGCGTCGGCATACGCCACGCTCGCGGCCGACGGTGTGTATCACCAGCCGTACTTCGTCGAGAAGGTCCTGGACCGCCACGGCAAGGTGCTGTTCCGCGGCGCCACGAAGGGCGAGCACCGAGTGTCGGCGCAGACCGCGCGCACCGCGATCTCGATCCTCAAGTCCGTGGTCGCCAACGGCACCGGCACGCGCGCGAACCCGGGCAAGTGGCCGGTGTTCGGCAAGACCGGCACCGCGCAGGATTATCGGGACGCCTGGTTCGTCGGTTCGACGCGTCAGCTGACCGCGGCGGTGTGGATGGGCAACGCCGAGGCCGAAGTGTCGATGACCGGTGTTGGCGGCGTCGGCCGCGTCACCGGTGGATCGTTCCCGGCGCGCATCTTCGCCCAGTTCATGCGCCAGGCCATGAGCGGCCGCCCGGCGCTGTCGTTCCCGGCGCCAGATCCGCGGCAGTTCGGCAAGAAACAGATCGCCAACCAAGGCTCGCTCACGGGCGAGACCGTCGTTACCGGGCCAACGACTACCGGAACGGTGGTGGTCGGCCCCGACGGCGGCAGCGTGTTCCCCGGCGGGCCTGGTTCACCTTCGACGACCACAAAACCCGGCGGCGGAGGGTCGCCGCCCACCACGTCCGGCGGCGGTTCGCCACCCACCACGGCGACCTGTCAGGAGCCACCGGACTGGCCGAAGGACTGGGAGCCGTACTGTCGGAGGTGATGACGACCTCGCTGGCCGCGCTCGCGGCGATTCAAGAGCACGACACCGCGATCGATCAGCTGCGTCGACGGCTCGGATCCCTGCCGGAGCGGGCCGCTGCGCATGAGCTGAACGAACGGCGTCACGCGGTGCAGGCCGCACTGGTTGAGTTAAGCGCACGACTCGAAGAGTTGGCAGCGTCCGAGGAAGAAATCGAGCGGGAACTCGCGGTGGTCGAGGAACGGGCGACGTCGCTCGACAACGCGCTGCGTGCCCCAGGTTCGGCCAGCCGCGACGCCCAAGCCATCATCCATGAGATCGATCAGTTGCGCGCCCAGGCCGGCGGTTTAGAAGAGCGTGGCCTTGAGCTGCTCGAGCAGCGCGACGCGTTGCTCGACGAACAGAAGAGCGCGCGCAGGTCGACCTCGATCAGATCGCGGCCGACGCGCCGGGGATTCTGGCGGCGGTGTCCGCGGCCGAAGGCGAAGCGGGCGTCGAGTTGAAGCGACTCGAGACCGAACGCAGCGCCACCGCGGCCGGCGTCGACGAGGCACTACTGGCGACCTACGAACGAATGCGGCCGCGCATGGACGGAATCGCGGTCGCCCACATCTCGAACGGTACGTGCACGGGCTGTCATCTCAGCCTGTCAGCCGCCGATCTGGATCACCTCGCTCGCCTCAAGCCGGGCGAGTACGCGACCTGCGAGCAGTGCGGGCGCATCCTTATCCCCTCGTGATCCTGTGGTTCGCGGCGTGCGCCGTGATGGGGACCTGGTTCGTGTTGCGCGACCAGTCCTTCGACTATCGCTTCGTAGCGCTCGGCGCGTTGCTGCCTGACGCGCTCGACGCGCCCCTCGGCCACCGCGGCCCAGCGCACACGCTGGCGTTCGCGGTGGCTGCGCTCATCGTGGTGATGCTGGTGACGACGAATCGCCGCCCGCTACGCAAGCGCCTCATCGCCCTTCCCATCGGCTTGCTAGCCCACCTCGTGCTCGACGCGGTGTTCGCGCAACAGGCCTTGTTCTGGTGGCCGGCGTTCGGCAGCTACGGCTCGCACGCGATCGCGCCGGCGCCGATCGTGTTGGCCGTGCGCGAATTCATTGGCATCGGGATGGCGTGGAACATCGTGCGGCTGTTCGGATTGGCCGAACCATCGCGGCGGCACACGTTCGTCACTACGGGCAGACTCACGCCGTGTTGATCCTGGCGCGTCACGGGCGCACGGCGGCGAACGCGCAGCGGCTGTTGCTGGGACGGTCGGACGTGCCGCTCGACGATGTCGGCACGCGACAGGCTGCGGCGATCGGTGCGTCGCTCAGCCGCTCGGTTCGTCCACCGTTGCGCATCGTCGCGAGCCCCCTGCTGCGTACGCGCGCCACCGCTATGGCGATTGCGGCCGCGTACGGCGGCGACGTTGAGGTGGAGTTCGACGAGCGATGGATCGAAGTCGACTACGGCGAGTTCGACGGCTCGCCTCTCGCGGACGTGCCCAGCGAGGTGTGGCAGCACTGGCGTACCGATCCGTCTTGGGTGCCACCGGACGGGGAGTCGCTTGCGCATGTCGGTGAGCGGGTCCGTGATGCGTGTGCGTCGCTGGCATCAGACGCGGCCGACGACGACGTGGTGGTTGTGAGCCACGTCTCGCCGATCAAGGCCGCCGTGGCCTGGGCGGTGGGTACCGGCGACGATTCGGCGCTGCGGTTGTTCTGCGCCGTGGCGTCGATCTCGCGCGTGCGCACTGGCGGCGATGTGCCGACGCTGGTGTCGTTCAATGAGACCGGTCATCTCGACGGCCTCGCCGACTAACGCGCCAGCAGCTCCGGGAGGCCCTTCGCCAGGACCTCGTAGTCCGATTCGTCGTTGTACGCGTGCGCGGATAGTCGGAGATAGCCCTGACCCCGGAACGGGTTGGCGGCGACCTCGACCTTGAGTTCGCTCGACACACGCTCGATGAACGCGCGCGCTTCGGCGTCGTCGGTGACCACGCCGTCGGGGAGGGGGATGAGGGTCATCGGGCCTTGTGCGGTCGGCGGTAGCGCCGGTTCGCAGCCGAGCGCATCAGCGAGGAGCTTGCCCGCGAACGCGGCGAGTTCGGTGTTGTGGCGCCAAAGCGCGTCCCAACCGAACGACTCGAGGGCCTGAATCGCAGGCTCCAGGCAGAGGTAGGCGGTGTAGTCGTCAGTGCCGTGCCAGGCGAAGCTCGTGGGAAAACCGTTTTCGAGTCCGAAGCTGGCGACGAGCGGTTCGGTGCGCGGTCGCCACTCGTCGGTGACAGCGAGAGCGGCGCACGGTCGTGGTGCCGACGGCCACTTGTGAAAGTTGCCAGTCCAGAAGTCGGCGCCGATGTCCTCGACGTTCAACGGCCGACTGCCGGGGGAGTGCGCCGCGTCGATAATCGTCACGACGCCGCGGTCGCGGAGCGCGGCGACGATCTCCTTGACCGGGAGTACCAGACCCGTCGGCGACGCGATGTGGTCGATCACGGCGGCACGCGTGTGTTCGTTCGTGACAGACAAGAAGGCGTTGACGTGCGCGTCGAGGTCATCGACCAGATCGATGGCGGCGATCCGCGTGGCGCCGCCAACGCGTTCCGTCGCTCGGCGCGCTGTACGCAACACCGCTCCGTACACGTGGTCGGTCACGACGACCTCGTCGCCGTCGCGCAAGCCCACGGCCTGCAGTGCGACGTTCACGCCCGTGGTGGCGTTCGCAACGAACGCGGCGTTGTCAGCGCCCACGCCGATGAACGTCGCCATGTGTAGGCGGGCTCGCTCGAGGAGTTCGGGTAACTCGAACCGGAACCAGTGGTTCGGGTTCTGCTCGGCTCGCAGTTGCAAGGCGTTGCGGTGCTCGCGGACGGGGCGGCTCACGGCGCCATATGAACCGTGATTGCAATGGCGGACCGACGGGTCCAGATCAGCCCACAGTTCGTCGGCGCCCGGCAGCATCAGGCCTGCCAGTTACCGCGGCCGGACGCGTCGGCGTAGTTCAACCAGACCGGGCGACTACCGGCCGCGGCGCGCAGCAACGTGTTCTCCCAACCATTGGCCGGCACCGCATAGCGCGAGCCGGGGAACTCGGAACGGCACGCAGCCGCGCCGGCGGTCCCGGGTCCCTGCGAAATTGTCACCTTCCAAGTGTCGGCTCCGGCCGCGCACACGAACGAATGATTATTCGCGCACGGCTGCGCGTGCATGTGCGTGTCGGCCGTTGACGCCGCGCAGGCAGCCGAGCCGTTCGGTGACGCCGGCTCGTTCCGCGCCCATGACCAGATCACTGCGTCGAGTCGCGGATCTTCGGGGGTTAGCTGGTCGAACCCGATGAGGGTGGCGCCGCAGTTCGCCATTGCCGCGCGCTTCGTTCGGGGTCAAATGATCGGAGTCGCCGCCGACCATCGCGGTGAGCCAGGTCGAGTCTTCGTACCAGCGGACGATCGCGCGGCCCGACCCGACGCGTTTGCGCTCGGCGGCGCAGCCCGTCTTCAGACCCGGGTAGTCGTCGCCGGGGCCGGAACCGGATTCGACCCAGTTCTTGTTGTCGCCGCGTTCGAACACCCACGAACCCCAGGCCCCCGGACCGCAGTTGCCGACGATGATCACGCGGTGGCCCGCGGCGCGCAGCGCTGCCGGGGTCGTCGACGTGGGCAGCGGCGCGCACGGCTTGTCTGCGGGCGGACGGGCGACGAGGTTGCCGAGCGAACGTTGCAGCGCGGCGCCGACGAGGTCGTGGGCCATCACGTTGTCGTCGAGGTTGTTCTCGAGATACAGCAGCACGACCTCATTCCGGTTCTCGGCGCGCTTGAGCCAGTTCCGCAGCTCGGCCAGCCCGAACTCGAGCGGGCGGTCGATCGAGCAGCCGATGTGGACGCCGGCCTGTACTTGCCCGTGGCACAACGTGACGGCCTGGTATCCGGTCTTCGACGTGCCGTAAGCCGACGGCGCCCAGTGCACGTCCATCTCGATGGCGCGAATGTCCATCTGCAACTGATCGAAGATCGAGTAGATCTGATTCGGGTCTTGGTTGGTGACGGTCGGCGGCGCGTACACGGCCGAGTTGAACGAGTTGTGCGTGTGCAACATCATCGACCGCGCGAACGGCACGTCGTCATCGAGTGCGCGCTGCAACGTGAGCGCGCGATGCGTCCACGTTTTCGCGTATTTGTTCACGTGTGACGCGCCCGCTTCGCGGCCGTCGAGCACCGCGCACGTGTCGTCGAGCCCCAGGTTGCGACAGCCATTCGCGTTGCCCCGCAAGATCTGCTCGACGCTGCGGCAGCTGCGTTCGCCGACCTGCGGCACCGTGCCGACAGCCGTGCGGCACCCGTCGACGACGTCGTGTGCCGACGCGGCCCGCGCGCTCGGTGCGGTTAGACCGAATGCGGCCGTGAGCGCGCTTAACGCGATGAATAAGCCTTTACCCCAGCGATGCATGCTGTTCACCCTACGAGTGTTCGGTGGTGACGGTGAGTCGGCCTGTAAGCGGGATCCTGTCCTCCGGCTCCTTGCGGAGGTCCGGATGGGTGACCATCCATCTATGCGGCCTACCTGAGGCATAGCCGGGCCGGCTTCCTCTATTTGGCCTTGCTCCGAGTGGGGGTTACCAAGCCGCCCGGGTCACCCCGGACGCTGGTGCGCTCTTACCGCACCGTTGCACCCTTACCTGTGCCACGGCCTCTTGCGAGACCGGCCATCGGCGGTTTGTTTTCTGTTGCCCTAATCCGACACGTCGCCGCGTCCTGACTCGCGCCAGCACTCTGCCCTATGGAGTCCCGACTTTCCTCGACGTCTGTGCGACGCCGCGGTCACCCGGCCGACTCACCGTCAGCCTCAAGTGTCGCAGAAACCCGCCGCAGTACGGCCACCGCAAACTCGATCGGCGTGGTGAAGGGCGTCGGCGCGGTCAGGGCGCGCTCGATTGCGTCGGGCGGTACGGCGAACCGGTACGGCGTCATCGTGATCAAGTCGCGCAACGCGTCGGTGTTGGCGATCTCGATCTCGCCCACTACCTGCTCGAGGTGCGCCAGGGCGAAGCGATCGTCGGCCACGAGGGGGACGGTCTCGTCGTGGAGTTGCGGCGTCTCGTACAGGAGCGCACGCACCGCGGCCAGGTGGTTCGCGCCCGGTACGGCAATGAGGACGTGCCCCTCACGTGCGAGCACTCGATCGAATTCGTCAGGCACCACCGGCGCGAAGACCGACACGGCGAGGTCGACTGACGCGGGGACGATTGGCAGCGCGAGCGCGTTGGCGATCGCGAACGTGGCGTCCTTGTAGCGGCGCGCCGCGAGACGAATTCCGGCGCGGGACAGGTCGAGGCCCACGACCTCGCCGCCCCGCAATCCCGCCGTGTAATACCCCTCGCCACACCCGACGTCGACCGTGGCCCCGGATCCGCCCGACAACTCGGCGGAGAGGGAGGCCAGCCGCCGCGCCAAAACGCCGTAGTTCCCCGCGTCGAGGAAACGCCGGCGGGCGTGGATGGACTCGAGGTCGTCACCAGACTTCTGGCGCGAGGGCTTGCCGGGCGGCAGGAGGTTGACGTAACCGTCCCGCGACACGTCATAGGAGTGGCCCGTGGGGCAACGCCAGACTGCTTCAGCGAGCTGCAGCCGGTGCAGATCGATCGGGCAGGCAAGTACGGACACGGCGCGAGTCTGCAACGACGCGCGACTTGTAGTGGTGTTCGACATTCTCTACCGTTTAACTGGAGATGCACATTGACGGGCTGGTGGCCCTCGCTGGCCTGCTCGTCGGGTTTGTCGTCGGTCTGACCGGCATGGGTGGCGGCGCGCTCATGACCCCTGTGCTCGTACTGCTGTTCAACGTGCAGCCCCTCGCCGCCGTGTCGAGCGATCTCGTGGCGGCCGTGATCATGAAGCCTGTCGGCGGACTCGTGCACGCCCGCCGGGGCACCGTGGACATGCGGCTCGTGAAGCTGCTTTGCATTGGCTCGGTGCCCTCGGCGTTCGCGGGTGTGTTGTTGCTGAAGTCCTTCGGTGAGGGCACCCACCTGCAGGACACGATCAAGAAGATCCTGGGCGCGGCGCTGCTCGTCGCGGCGACCGCGATCATCGCCAAGGCGACCGTGCAGCGAGGACGTACCGTGCGCGTCGAAGTCGCCGACGTGCAGATGAAGGCAGTCCCAACGATGGCGATTGGCGTGCTCGGCGGGTTCGTCGTCGGCATGACGTCGGTCGGGTCCGGCTCACTGATGATCGTGCTGCTGCTCATGCTGTATCCATCGCTGTCCGCTGCCCAGCTCGTGGGGACCGACCTCGTGCAAGCGGTGCCGTTGGTCGCGTCCGCCGCGTTCGGCCACATTCTGTTCGGCGACTTTCAGCTCGGTCTCACCTCGTCGCTGCTCATCGGCAGTATCCCCGGCGTGTATCTCGGCGCCCGGGCCTCCGCGAAGGCGTCCGACGCGATCATCCGGCCCGCGCTGGTCGTGGTGCTGGTGTTGTCGGGCCTGAAGCTGCTCGGCGCCAGCAACGAGGCGCTCGGCGGCGTGCTCGTGTTCGCAGCCGTGGTCGGTGTGGGTTTGGCGCTACGGGCTAGACAACAACAGCCGTCGCCCGACGATCGCCCGTCACGCGCACTTCAATAGCGCTGGGCAGTTGCGCCTTCACGTCGTCGGCGTGCGTGACCACCAACACTTGCGTGAACCGGCTCTGGAGATTGTTCAGTGCGTCAAGCACGCGGGCGCGCCGATTGCCGTCGAGCGGGCCGAAGACCTCGTCGAGCACCAATAGCCCCACGGCGCCGCCCGACTGAAGCGTGACGCACTCGCTGATCGCGATACGCAACGCCAGGTTGGCCAGGTCGACCTCGGAGCCGCTAAAGCGCCGCAAGTCGAACGTGCGGTTGGCATCGGTGAGGCGCACTTCGAAGTTTTCGGTGAGTGCCAGCCCGTTGTAGATCCCGTCGGTCATCGCATCGAACAGCGCCATGGCGTGGCCGGCGAGACGGGGGCCGACCGCGGCCGCCTCGTGGTCCTTGAATGCGTTGAGCAACTCGCCCAGCCGCCCGAGCAGCCGGGCCTCGACGGCCTGGGGTTCGATGCGGGCGTGTTGTTCCGCGGCCCGTTCCGCGGCGAGTTTCGTGGCCGCGGCGTGCGCATCCGCCCGGGCCGCCGCCTCGCCGGCGCGCCGCGCCGCGGCCTCGGCGTCGGCGGCGGCGGACCGGGCCGCGTCCCGCGCTTGTTCGGCTTCGGCCACGGCCTTGGCGGTGAGCCCGGCGGACTTGGCTGCGGCGCGCAGCTCCTCGAGTTCCTCGGCGATCTCAGCGGCGGCGGCAGTGGCGGTGGCAAGTTCCGCGGTAACGGTGCCGGCGCGGCCGAGTTGGCCGCGCAATTCGGACGCGGCGCGGTCGGCCGCTTCGGTGTCGGCGAGGGCGGCGCGGGCGTCTTCGAGCGAGGTGTCGCGCAAGCCGGACGTGACCGCGTCGCACGTGGACTCGGCGGACACCAGCGCGTCGCGCGCGGCGCGGACCGCGGCGCGGGCCTCCTGGCGCGTGGCCCGCAGGTTGGCTTCGCGCTGCCACTGAGCGCGGGCATCGGCGAGCGCTTTCTCCGCCGATCCCGCCAGCTTGTCCGCCGCGGCCGCCGCCTTGCTCGCGGCAGCCGCCTCGGCCGCCGCCGCGTCGGCCGCTTTGGCCGCGACGTCGACCTCAGCGGCGCGGTGAGCGCGCACTTGGCCGAACGTGTCGCCCAGCGGTTGACCGCACGTGGGGCAGTCGGCCTCGGCGTCGAGCGCATCCGCCTTTTTCAGCGTGGCCTGGGCCGCCTTCAACGCTTCCGCGCGCGCCGCGGCCGTGGCTTCGACGCCAGCGGCGATCCGTTGGGCGTCGGCGGCCGCCTGTCGCGCCGCGACCGCCTCCGCGTCTGAGGGTGGGGCTGACTCGGCGCCGCCGTCGGACGACTCATCCACCGAGCCGTCCGGGTCGACGGCGCGCCACGCGGCCTCGGCCTTCTCGTGACGTTCGCGGGCATCGAACAAGCCACGGAGCGCGTCGAAGGCGGTGCGTGCGGTCGCGACTTTCGCCGCGGTGTCGCCCAGCGTGGCGAGCGTCGACTCGGCGTTGGCCAACGCGGCCGCCTCCGCTTTCAGCAACTCGACGCGGGCTACGAGCTCGGCGTGATGTTTCGCGACGCGTTGGCCGACTTCGAGCTGACGCGCCATAGCCTCGTGCCGGTCGCGTGTGGCGTGGGCTTTTTCTTGTGCGGCGACCGACAGCGTTTGGGTCCGGTCGGCGTCGGCCTGCGCGACGACGGCAGCCGCGGCCGCATCGTCGCGCTCGGTCTCCAACGTGGCCAGATCTGATGCCACGGTCTGCAGCGACTTCAGGGTGGTGTCGGCTGTTTTGGCGTCGGCCCGAGCGGCTTTCACGGCCGACTCGATCGGCGTAATGCCGAGCAGATCCAGCACCAGCTTTCGCCGCTCAGCCGGCGTTTGTGACGACAGCGCCGCGAGCTGCTTCTGCTCGGCGAACACCGAGGCAAGGAAGCCCTTTTCGTTCATGCCGATCACCTGCTGCACGTAACGCTCGACGTCGCGCGCGCCCGTGGCCACTTGCAGCCCGTCGGCTGTGATCACGGCGTCGCGCTTGGTGGTCTTGCCCCCGCCGGTGATCGACCGACGGGCGACGTAGGTGTGGCCCTCGTGCTCGAAGGTCAACTCGACGACGCACTCGTCGTTCACGCCGGTAGTGCGGACCTCCTCGACCGAACCGCGGGCGTAGCCGAACAGCGCCCACGGGATGGACTCGATCAGATAGCTCTTGCCGGCCCCGTTCTGTCCGTAGATACCGACGAGACCCTCGGGCAGGTCGAGTTCGCAGACGCCTTCGTAGACCCGGTAGTTCTGCAGATAGATGTGACGAACGATCACGGGAGGCTCGCTCTACTCCGAGTCGGCCACGGCGTCGGCCAGGTAGTGCTTGCCCCGCTCGACCAGCGCCGCGCGGTCGACACCGATCGTGTCTTGGCTCTCCATCCACGACTCATAGCGCGCCTGCACGCCCGTGAGTTCGGGGAGGTTCTGCACGGCCACGCCCGCATGCATGAGGTGGGGCTCGACCCGGATAAACAGGGCCTGCGCGCCGGCTTCGCGCCACACCCGCGGATCGGTCTGGCCCCACACTTCGGGAGCAACGCCGTCGACTTCGATCCAGACCATCGCACCCTCGGGCGCAGCCTCGGCCAGCGCGGCCACCTTGTCGGTGACCTCGGTCGGGTCGACCCCGCGGGCGTCGATCGGGAACGGATGCACCAGCGGACGGCGGCCTTCGAGCGCCACCTGCTCGATCGTGCCGCTGTCGGTGTCAAGCACCACGATGCCCTTCGGGTCCTCGTACTCATCGGCGAAGCCGAAGGCGTCGGGCGCGCCCGCGTACCAGATGCCCTTGGTGACTTCGCGATGCGAGTGGTAGTGGCCCAGCAACACGAGGTCGCAATCCAGTGCCGACGCGTCGACCGTGATCTCGTTGAGATCGGCGTAGCGGGGCTCGACCTGTGGCACACGCGGGTGGGTCAACAACAGGTTGACGCGATCCGCGCTGCGGTTCGCCTTCACTTCGCCGAGCGCATCGAGCGTGGCCTGCACCGACGCCATTTGCGGCACGCAGTGCACGACCAGCCCCGGGAACTCGAAGGCCTCGTACGTGAAGCCGGGCGCGAACTTGAACCCGGTGAACACGTCCTGCAGGGGGCGGTAGGGCGAGCCCGTGCCGGCGATGCGGGGTGTGTCGTGGTTGCCGCTGATGGAGACCAGGGGCACACCGTGGTCGCGGATCTTGACCAGCTCGCGTTGCGCGACCCGGTAGGACCGATAGGACGGGTTCGGCTTGTCGAAGATGTCGCCCAGCCACACGAACAGGTCGGGCTGCTGGGCCAGAGCCAGGTCGACGGCGCGCGTAAACGACTCGTCGAAGTCAAGCTCGCGTTGGTTCACGCCGTTCACCGTGGCCGGCCCGGCCGTGCGGCCCAAGTGGGCATCGCCGATCGCAACAACTCTCATCGACGCGTCAATCCAGCATCGCGGCGACGTTCACAGCCGCCGTGGGCCGGGGCTCAGGCGGCGGCACCGCGGCGCGCAGCGCGTCGCGCCACAAATGGATCGTGGCCGGCACGGCGAAGGGCGTGTCGACGCCCGCCAGCAAGCACTCGCCCGGCATCAACGTTTGGATCTCAGTGTTCAGGGAGGACAGGTCTTGCTTGGCCGAGCCCTTCAAGATGTTGCGGTCGCGTTCGTCGGCCAAGCCGAGAATGAAGAACGTGTTGAACTGACTCAGCAGTTCGGGGTCCACCAGCTTGGGCTGCTGGGTGACGGCCACGAGGCCGACCTTGAACTTGCGGCCTTCACGGGCGACGCGCGGGAACACGTTGACGTCCGCGTCGGCCGCCTTCGACAACACCCGCTGCGCTTCCTCGAGCACCACCGCGACGGTAGGCATGCCGGCGTGGGACTCGCGGTCGTCGAGGAACGCCTGTTGCCACGCATCGAGCACGCGGCGCGTGAGGAAACTGGCGACCAGCAACTCTTCGGTGGAGTCGAGCCCACTGGCGTCGATAAGCACGACCTTGCCCTCACGCAGGTCACGCTCGATCGCGGACGCCACCGACACGTCGCCGTCGGCGCTGATCGCGTCGAGGTTGCAGATGCGCCGGGCCCGGCGGTGCAGCACCTGCAACGTGGACAGCGCCACGGAGCGGCCGAGGTCGACGTCGCGGAAGCCGACGAGATCGTCGAGCTGGCTGAACGGCAACAGCCACGAGATGCCGGGGTATTGCGAGGCGTAGAACCGCTCCAGTTCGAACAGTGCCTCGGTTTGCGCGCGGGACGTGTCTCCCGTCGCGGTGCGCAGGTCGTCGGAGTTCATCTCGCCCAGCGACACGCGCAGCGCGGACGTGCCGGGCGCCTTCACGCTCGAATACGTGCGCAGCCGCCGCTCGGCCCACGGGTGGCGGGCCAGTTCGGTGCGGTACTCGCCGTGCGGGTCGATGATCAGCAAGCCGTAGCGGCCGTTGGCCTGCATGGCAGCAGCGGCCAACACCATCATCAGATTCGACTTGCCCATGCCGGTGGTGGCGAACACGCCGATGTGCTTGGCCAGCGCCTCTCCGCTGATGCCTACCGGCACGTCGACGGTGGTCTCGCCGGTGCGCAACACGCCGACGTGCATGTCGCCCATCGACCGTTCGAGGAAGGCCAGATCGGCCGCTTCGGGCGACACCACACGCGAGAACTGAGTGGGCAGGCTCTTGGGCTTGCGGAATACCTGGCCGTCGGGGGTGAGGTAGCCGAGGCAGCGACAGTCGGCCACGCGGTACGTACGCCGCTCTTGTTCGTAGAGGGGGTGCGCGCCGGGCGTGTCCCGCGCGTCGTCGCTGAGCAGCGTGCCCGCCACGCGCTCGGCCCAGCCGGGCTCGCGGTGCTCGTGGCCGTAGGTGACGTCGACCACCCGGAACAGGTAGCGCCGCCCGGTGGCCTCGTCGATCGCGACCAGCAACTCGCCAAGGAAGAGGTCGTCATCGGGAGCGGCGCGGAACTCACCTTCAAGGACGTTCTTGCCGTAGAGCCGCCCGCGCGTGTTCGCAGTGCTCATGACGCGCGTTCCATCGAGCGGTGGCGATCGTCAAACGCGCGGTGCAACACGTCGCCCGGAACGCCGGCCATGCGCAGATGTTCCTCGAGCGTCATCCACGCTTCCTCCCGCAGCCACGGGGGACAGGCGGCGAGCCGGTCGGCCACCGTCAAGGGATACGGGTAGCCCGGGAACGCCGCATCATCCGACACGCACGCGACCTGTGCGATCGCGACTTCCGGGTCGATGCCTTCGGCGATGTCGAGGCGGAACGAATAGGCGGCGTCGGGGTCGAGCCGGGCGGCGACGACGGTGAACGGCACGCCGCGCTCGGCCGCGCTGTGGCCCACCGAGGCCCACCACCGGCTGCGCGGGCCCAACGCCAGATCGGCCTCGCGCTCAAGTTGACCGATGAGCGGCGCGCCGCCGCGCGACAGCGACGTGTGTTTGGTGACGCCGACCACCGTGATGCCGCGCGCCGTCGCGTCGGCGAGCAGTTCCGTAACCCAGCCGAGGGGCAGGCGGGGATCGGGCCGCAGGTCCCCGTCGACCAACACCAGTGCGCCCGGAGCCGCCTCGCCGAGCGTGCGCTCGATGCCATCCCACTCGACGCGTTCGCGTAACAGGTTGATGTCGATCGCGGTGTTCGCGGGCAGGTGGAGGCCGCCGTCGACCCGAGCGAGTTCGACGCCGCGCTGGCCGATGCCGATCAGGTGCGCCCGCAACTCGCCTTCGTCTTCGACCGTCGCGACCCTGTCCACAAAACAGCACCGCCCGGCCCGCACCACATACACCTGGAGGCAGCGAGCGTCGCGCACGAGCGCCTGGCCGCCGTCGACGGCCCATACCTCGCGCGCGGGTGCCGCGGCCGGCGTGAGTACGCGGGGGACGAGATCGCCGTCGATGATGAGATCGCCGTCGTCGCCGTCGGCCACGACGCCGGACGGGCTGCCGAGGATCGCGGCGAGGCGATCGGCGACATCATCGAGCGGTGCGGCTCCCAGTGGCATGGACCGATGTTCCCACAGGGGTGTGACACGTCCGCGGAGCCGCCCGGTCCCGACTTCCTCGGTCCTGCGCCACGAAAAGGCTGCGATTTCGAGGAATCCCGCCGAGATCACAGCCTTTTCGTGGCGCAGAATTCGGGTGAGGGAAGACGCGCACCAAAATGGGCCCGTGATCCTCGAGCTAACGACCTTCCGGCTGCGCGATGACGTGTCCACCGAAGACTTCCTGGCTGCGGACAAAAAGGTGCAGCAGGAGGTGTTTCCCAACACCAGGGGGTATCTGCGGCGCACGACGGCCCGCAGCGATACCGACGAGTGGCTGGTGTTCGTGCTCTGGGCCAGCGAGGTGGACATCGAAGAGTTCAACGCCCGGGTCATCGCCGACCCGACGCAGGAAGCCTTCGACGCCCTGATCCAGCGTTCGACCATCCGATCTAGTCGATACGAAGACGTCGGCGGCTGAGCTCCGTGTCCGACGAAAAGGCCGTACTGCACGGGCATCTGCAATCCGCGCGCGACGCACTGAGGTGGAAACTCGAAGGACTGAGCGAGGCCGACCGGCGCCGCCCGATGACCGGCACGGGCACGAACCTGATCGGCTTGGTCAAGCACATGACCTGGATCGAGAGCTGGTATCTGTGCGAGTTCTTCGGTCGCGAACGGCCCCGACTCGAATGGGAGTGGGACTTCGATGGCGGCTGGGGACACCACAGCGACATGTACGCCAAGCCGGAGGAGACCACAGAGGACCTGCTCGCTGCGTACCTGGCGGCGACCGCGGCGGCCGATCGCACCATCGAAGAACTCGAGCTCGACGCGACCGGCAAGCACTGGTCCGGCGCAGATGTCTCGCTTCGATCGATGCTTCTCACCGTGCTGCTCGACACCACCCGCCACGCCGGCCACAGCGACATCGTGCGCGAACTGATCGACGGGGCAACGGGCGACCGCAACGCACCCAGCGGGTTCTACGGCGGGACCGACGAGGAGTACCGGTCGAAGTATCTCGCCCGCGTCCGGGGCGAGATCGATACCGCCAGCTGGTGGGATTACATCCGCACCCGCGGCAAGCAGTGGAGCTGACGAGCGGGTCTCGTCTGCGGCCGGCACTTATGGAGCGGAGACACCCTGGTTGGAAGGCGTTGGCCGAAGCCGTTGCCCCGGGCGCGCGTGTCACGCGGTTGCGTCGGTTGGCGGGAGCGGGGATGACCGACGCCTACGACGTAACAATGGATCGGGCGCCCGGCCGAGTGGTGGTGAAGCTCTACCGGGACGGTGACGATACGGCGCCGTTGGAGTGGAGTCGTCTTGAGTTCGCCCAGCGGGTCACGTTGCCGGTGCCTGAGCCGATCGTTGCTGATCTGGAGTCAGCGTGGTTCGGCAGGCCGGCTGTCGTCATGTCGCGGTTGCCGGGGCGTGCGGACCTGACGCCCAGGGACGTCGACGCGTGGGTTGACGCGCTCGCCCACGCGCTGGCGGAGTTGCACGAAACGCCCTTGGACGGGGCGCACGGTGCGGTCACGCGACCTCCACGGTTCGAGACCTGGTCCGCGCCAGCGGGCGAACACGATCCGCTGACCGCCGCCGCCGTCAGCGTGGTCACAGCGCGTCTGCCTTTGCGCACGTCCGAGCGCGTCCTCACTCACGGCGACTTCCACCCGGGCAACATCCTCTGGCACCGCGGCCGCATCAGTGGTGTCGTCGACTGGAGCGCCGCACGGCTCGACACCCGGTGGTACGACGTCGCGTATTGCCGAGCCTCGGTCTGCATCCACCACGGGCCAGACATCGCTGATCGCCTGTCCGACGCATACTCGGCCATCGTCGGCGCCACCTCGAGAGAACTCGCCGTGTACGACATCATGTGTGTGTTGAGTTCACGGCATTACCTTGCGGACTCCCTCGCCGCGGACCGAGAGCAAGGGCATGTGCCCAACTATCAATTGTCAGTCGCGCACCTTGATGCGCACGTGCGGCGATCGCTGAAACAGCTCGACCGGTGACGATCGAACTGACTACTGCTGGACGAGGGTGAGCGGGTTGCCCTCGGGGTCCTGCACGAACGCGATGGTTGGGCCGTTTGGCACGTCGTAGGGATCCATTACGAGCGTGGCACCGAGCGAGACGGCCTTGTCCAGAGACGCGCGCAGGTCGCGCACCTGGACGTAGAGCGTCACGCCGGGCCGGTCGCCCTGCTGGATGTGCCCGGCGGGGCCGGGCTCGGGGCCACCGATGCCGGGCGCGATGTCCATGATCGGCCCGTCGGCGATGTCCCAGTTGAACAAGGCCGCGTAGAACGCGCGCTGCGCGTCCGCGTCACGCGCCTCAATCGCCCAATGCACCATGGGTCTCGCCCAGTCGTCAGCCACGAGCCAGAACTTATAGAACAATGAACCCATGCCTCCCCGTTCGCTCTGGAGCGGCGCGATCAGCTTCGGCCTTGTCAATGTGCCGGTGAAGATGGTCACGGCCGTGTCGCAGAAAGATGTGCGCTTCAACCAACTGCACGCAAAGGATCACTCGCGCATCAACCAGAAACGCGTGTGCGCGCTCGACGGCGAAGAGGTGCCCTTCGAAGAACTCGTGAAGGGCTACGAGGTGCGTCCCGGCGAATACGTAATCATCGAACCCGACGAGTTGGACGGGCTCGACCCCGCGGCCACGCACACGATCGACATCCTCGAGTTTGTCGACCTCGATCAGATCGACCCGGTGTACTTCGACAAGCCGTACTACCTGGTGCCGGACCGTCGGGCTGAGAAGGCCTACGCCATGCTCGCCCAGTCCCTCGCGAGCAGCGGCAAGGTGGGCATCGCCAAGTTCGTAATGCGCACCAAGGAGTACCTCGCGGCGATCCGGTCCACGCAAGGCGCGTTGGTCATTTCGACGTTGCTGTACGGCGACGAGGTGGTGCCGATCGAAACACTCGAAACGCCGGGCCTCGAGGTGGAGTTGAGCGAGCGCGAGCTGAAGATGGCCGAGGCGCTGATCGAGAGCCTCACCGAGAAGTTCGACCCCGATCGTTACGAAGACACCTATCGCGAGAAGGTGATGGAGCTCATCGCGAAGAAGGACGCCGGCCAGGAGATCGTCGCCCAGCCCGAGGCCGAAGCGCCGGCGCGCGTCGAAGACCTGATGGCCGCGCTCGAAGCGAGCGTGCAAGCCGCGCGCGACAAACGTGCCGCCGCAAAAGATTGAGGTCGACGTCGCCGGGCGGCGCTTAACCCTTTCCAACCTCGACAAGGTGCTGTACCCCGCCGCGCACTTCACCAAGAGCGAGGTGATCGACTACTACGCGCGCATCGCGCCGGTGATGGTGCCGCACCTCGCGGGTCGGCCGATCACGTTCAAGCGCTATCCGGACGGCGTGGACGGCAAGAGTTTTTTTGAGAAGAACGCGCCGAGCCACACGCCCGAGTGGGTGCCGACGATGGTGTTGAGCGCGGGCGAACGCGACGACGCCTCGACGGTGAACTACCCGCGCATCGAGGAGCCGGCCGCCCTGGTGTGGGCCGCGAATCTCGCCGCGATCGAGATCCACCCCGGCCTCGCGCGCGCCGACCACATTCGCCAGCCCGACCATGTGGTTTTCGACCTCGACCCGGGTGAAGGCACCGACGTGATCGAGTGTTGCCAGGTTGGGTTGTGGCTGCGCGACGCGCTGGCCGACCTGGGGCTTGAGTGCCTCGCGAAGACGTCCGGCAGCAAGGGCCTTCAGGTGTACGTGCCCCTCAATACGCCGTGCGACTTCGAACAGGCCCGAGCCTTCTCGCTCGCAGTGGGCCAACTGCTTGAGAAGTGGCACCCGGAGCTGATCGTGACCACGCAAGAACGGGTCAAGCGCAACGAGAAGGTGCTGATCGATTGGATGCAAAACGCGTCGTTCAAGACCACGATCGGCGTGTATTCGCTGCGGGCCCGTGAGTACCCCACGGTCTCGACGCCGGTCACCTGGGATGAGGTGGAGGCGGCCGTCACGGCGGTGGACCTGCGATTCCAGGCCGCCGATGTGCTCGAACGGGTCGAAGAACACGGCGATTTGTGGGCCGACATGTTGACGATGGAACAGCCCCTCCCAGGCACGTAGCTTCTAGAAGTGGAAAAGCTTGAGCGGTTGACGAACATGGTGGCGCTGCTGCTCACCACCACGCGGCCGCTCACGCTCGACGAGATCGCCGACGAGATCGGCGGCTATCCGGACAAGGGCGAGTCGCGCCGGGCCGCGTTCGAGCGGGACAAGAAGACGCTGCGGGCCGAGGGTGTGCCCCTCGAGATCGTGGCGCAGCACGACGGCGGCTCCGCGTATCGCATCGACCCGAATGCCTATTACCTGCCGCCGCTCGACCTCACCGACGACGAAAGCGTGGCGCTCAACCTCGCCGTGGCCGCGGTGGCGCTCGATGGCGACACCGGGCGCGACGCGCTGTGGAAGCTAGGCGAAGGGGTGCCCGAAGGGCCGTCCGTCGCCATGCTGCCTACCGATGACGGCCTCATCGATCTATTCGACGCGTGGCGCCGCGGCGCGCCGGCGCACTTCTCATATCGGGGCGAGCCGCGCGAGCTGCACGTGTGGGGGGTCGCGTTTCGCAACGGCCGCTGGTACACGACCGGCTTCGACGCGACGAAAAACAACGAGCGACTCTTCCGCGTCGACCGCATCGACGGCGACGTCACGCTGGGAGACGACCGCACCGCGACGCCGACGCCCGCGGGGTACGACCTGCACGCGGCGTTGCCGGGCCGCGGCTATTCGATGTACCCGAGCGACGACGTCGAGGTCGTGCTCGTCGACATCGACGCTGGTTGGGCGCGCGGGGCGATCAGCGACCTGGGCGAGGACGCTGTAGTTGAGCGCCGTGACGACGGATCAATTCGCGTCCGGCTCCACATCACGAGCCGCGAAGGTTTCCGATCCTGGGTCTACGGCTACCTCGATCACGCGGTGGTCGTGGAACCGCAGGGCGTGGTGGACGATCTCGTCGCCGAGCTGAAGAAGATGGCCGATGCCTGAGCGCGATCCCGGCTACCGGTTGCGCCGCCTGTTGGCGATGGTGACGTGGCTCGCTGCGCGCGAGCGCGTGAAGTTGAGCGAGTTGGCCGAGCGCTTCGACATGGCCGAGGACGACGTCGAGCGCGAACTCATGCTCGTGTCAATGTGCGGTCTACCTCCGTACTCGCCCGACCAACTGATCGACGTGCTCGTGATCGACGACGTGGTCGAAGCGCGTATCCCGGAGTACTTCCACCGGCCCCGTCAGTTGACGGCCAGCGACGCGCTGTCGCTGCTCACCGCTGGCCGCACGCTTTTGGCGGTGCGCGGCGCCGACACGGAGGGCCCCCTCGCGCGCGCGCTGGACAAACTCTCGGACGCGTTGGGTGGCGCCGACGGCGGCGTCGCCGTGGAACTCGATACGCCGCTGTTACTCGACGAGGTGCAGCGCGCCTACGAACAGGGCGAGCAGATCGAAATCACGTACTACTCGGCCACGCGCGATGCGATGTCGTCACGCGTGGTGGATCCGATCAGCGTGTTCAACGATGCCGGCCACTGGTATCTCGAGGCGTACTGTCACTCGTCCGAAAAAGTGCTGACGTTCCGCGTGGATCGCATCGAGGCGGTCGCGCCAACGGGGGAGCCGTCGAACCCGCCGGCGGACCCGGCGCCGCGCCAACCGGTGCGCGTCGCCCCCGGCGCCGACACCGAGTCGGTCACCCTCACGGTTGCGCCGTCGGGCCGCTGGGTGGCCGAGAATTACCCGGTCGAGCGTCTCGACGAGATGAAGAGCGGCAAGCTGCGCATCACGCTCACCGTGGCGGGCGATGCGTTCCTCGAACGTCTTCTGCTGCGACTCGGTTCGAATGTGGTCGTGAACCGTCCCGCAGACAAGCGGAAAACGCAGGCAGCCGCCGCGGCGCGCATCCTCGCTCGTTACACCTAGTCGTTCGTCAGGATCACGACTTCTTCGAAGGCGGGCGTCGCGAACCGGTCGATCAGGCGGGCGAGCGGCGCGTTGGTGCCCGGGCCCCGGTCGACTTCGAGCCACAACGGTTCGTTGGCGTCGACATAGAACGACGCGAGGTGGGCCACCAGTGCGCCGGTGATGCGATCGGCATCGGGCCCCGCGGGGTCGACCGCGCCTACTAACGCCACGTCCGCGGCAACTGCGTCGTCGCTCGACGCGTGCGCGGCGCCGACGCCCACAATGAACGCGTCGTCGTCCCGCAGCACCGCGAGGTGTTGCGACCCGTTCAACATCGCTTGGCGCACGTAACGGCGCGTGAAGCGCGTGGGCGGGTCCCAACGATGCGTGGCGGCGTAGAACAGTTCGAAGGCATCGATGACATCGCGCGGCGCGCCGTCGACGACCTCGATGCTCGGGTCGGGCGGACCGGCGAGATCGGAGGCGTGAATGTGATGGGTGGCGGACCGGATGCGTTCGGAGAACCCGAGCCGCGCCGCTAGGGCCACTCCGTCGAAGTCGTCAGCGGGCAGCCGCATCTTGAGAGGCCGTTTGCTGCCGAGCGCCGCGAGGAGCCTTTCCTCGTGGCCCAGGTCGCGCAACGGCGGCTCGACGTAGACCGACACGAGATCGCGATCGGGGTGCTCTTTGTGCTTGCGACGCGCGGCGAAGCCGAGCACGCCCGTGTCGTCGACCAGCGCCATGTGTACGTCGGCCTGGTTGACCCACCCGTCGAGATCGCGGCGCAAAGGCGCAAACCCCGCGAGGATCTTGTCGATCGCCTTGGCGTCGGGGAACGTCGCGGGACGAATACGGACGGGGGACACGGCCGCAAGGGTATTGGTGTTCGTTTCCAACGTGTGAAGCCTCGGACCCGGCCGTCAGACGCGGGTCAGTTAGATGGCAAACTCCACGGCCAGATGACTGACCTGTTCGAGGGCTACGAGTTGGATCGGGCGTTCGACGAAATGTTCGGGCGCGAGTCCCCGCCCGCCGGCGGAGGCGAGAAATTCGCGCGCGCGCCCTATTCGGCGCTGCACGAGACGCTGCGGCTCCTGAGCAACGAAGAGTTCGCCGAGCGCTGCGCGACGCGCGACCGGTCCTTCCGCGACCAGGGCATCACGTTCAGCCTGTCCGGCGAAGAGCGACCGTTCCCGTTGGATCTCGTGCCCCGCGTCATCGCGGCCGACGAGTGGGCACTGATCGAGCGCGGCGTAGCCCAACGAGTGCGCGCCCTCGAAATGTTCCTGGCCGACGTGTACGGCGCCGGCGAGGTCTTCGAGGCGCGCATCATCCCGCGGCGTCTCGTGTACTCGTCGTCGCACTTCCACCGTGAGGCGGTCGGTGTGAACCCGCCCAACGGCGTGCGCGTGCACGTGTCGGGCATCGATTTGATCCGCGACGAGAACGGCACGTTCCGCGTGCTGGAAGACAACCTGCGCACGCCCTCGGGCATCTCGTATGTGGTCGAGAACCGCCGCGCCATGAGTCAGGTCTTCCCCGAGCTGTTCGCGTCGCACCGCGTGCTGCCGGTCGCGACCTACCCGGCCAAGCTGCTGGAGGCGTTGCGCGCCGCCGCACCGGGCGGCGTGGACGACCCGACCGTGGTGGTCCTTACGCCGGGCATGTACAACGCCGCCTACTTCGAGCACAGCTTCCTGGCCCGGCAGATGGGCGTCGAGCTGGTCGAGGGCCGCGACCTCGTGTGCCGCAACAACATCGTCCGCATGCGCACGACGACGGGCGAGCGGCGGGTGCACGTGATCTATCGCCGCCTCGATGACGAGTTCCTCGATCCGGTGCAGTTCCGCGCCGACTCGGCGCTCGGCATCGCCGGGCTGCTGAACGCGGCGCGCGCAGGTGAGGTGACGATCGCGAACGCGGTCGGCAATGGCGTGGCCGACGACAAGCTCGTCTACAGCTACGTCCCCGACCTGATCCGGTACTACCTCGGTGAAGAACCGATCCTGCCCAACGTGCACACGTATCGCCTGGGCGAGGACGACGTACGCGAAGAGGTCTTGAAGCGGCTTGACCAGTTGGTGCTGAAGCCAGTCGACGCGTCGGGCGGCTACGGGCTCGTAATCGGTCCGCAGGCGACCGACGAGGAACTGGCGAAGTTGCGCGACGAAATCATCGCGAACCCGCGTGAATGGATTGCGCAAGAGGTCGTGCAACTGTCGACGTCACCGACGCACGCCGACGGCAAGTTCCAGCCTCGCCACATCGACTTGCGCCCGTTCGCGGTGAACGACGGTCAGCGCGTGTGGGTCGTGCCCGGCGGCCTGACACGCGTCGCGTTGCCGAAGGGGAGCCTGGTCGTGAACTCGAGCCAAGGCGGGGGGTCCAAGGACACGTGGGTGCTGGCGGATCCGTTGGCGACCTCGCTCCAGCCCGACCGGCCGCCGGCCGCCCCGTCGATGCTGTCGAACCAGGCCGCATTGTTCGACGCCGCGCCGCCTGATCCTGGCCCGATGGACGGCATGGGCCAGCAACAGCAGCAACAACAACAGGCGGGTGCATAAATGCTGTCGCGCATCGCTGAGTCGATGTTCTGGATTGGCCGCTACGTCGAGCGGGCCGAGGCGACCGCCCGCATTCTCGATGTGCACTACCACCTTGTGGTGCAGGACGCCCTGATCGACGAGTCGGCCGCATGCGCGGCGCTGCTGTCGGTCATGGGCGCGCGCGACGCGATCAGCGAGAACGTCACGCTCGAAGAGATCAACGAAGTGCTCGGCTATTCACTGGACCACTCGTCCTCGATCGCGGCGACGTTGTTCGCGGCGCGCGAGAACGCTCGCGGCGCGCGCGAAGCGATCTCGTCGGAGATGTGGGAGACGCTCAACGCCACACACCATGCCCTGGGTGGACGCGTCGCTACGGCGCGCAGCCTCGGCCCGAACTCGTTCTTCCGCTACGTGAAGGAACGCGCCGCCGTGGTCGGCGGACTGGTCGACTCAACGCTGTGCCGCGACGACGGGTACCGCTTCCTGATTCTCGGCCGCGCCCTCGAACGCGTCGACATGACGGCGCGGCTTCTCATCGCGCGCGCGACGGTGGCCGACACGCCCGGTGGTTGGGTCACCACGCTGCTGTGTTGTTCGGCGCACGAGGCGTACCTGCGCACGTACCGCCGCGCCGTCGACGCCAGCCTCGTGGCCGAGTTCCTGCTGTTGGACCGGTCGTTCCCGCGCAGCGTGTTGTATTCGCTGACCGAAGCCGAGGCGGCCCTGGCCGACCTCGACCGCCAGCAGGCGCGCACGGGCAGCGATGACGAGGCGCGCCGCTTGCTCGGCCGCTCGGCCGCCGACCTCGAATACCGCCGCCTCGACGACCTACTCGCCGAACTGCCACTGCATCTGGGTGAACTACAGAGCACCGTGGCCGCCGCCGCTTCCGCGATCGCCGACCGCTACTTCCGCCAGACCCGCCCCATGGAGTGGAGCGCGTAGATGGCGTGGCGACTCGAAGTTCATCACTCGACCACGTACCGGTACGCGGGCAATGTGCAGGAGAGCTACAACGAGGCGCGGCTCACGCCGATGACGGGTCCGCGGCAAACGGTCTTGTCGAGTTCGCTCGAAGTGACCCCGCGGGTCACGCCGTACCGGTACACCGACGCGTTCGGTACAACCGTGCACAGCTTCGACCTGCATCAACCGCACGACCACCTGACGGTGATGGGTCACTCAGTGACCGAGACGTCACCGCCAGCTCCGATCTTCAACCAGCTCGGTTGGAAGGAACTGCGCAGCGACCGCGCCAAAGAGCGGTACTTCGAGTTCCTCACGTTGACCCGTCTCGTCGACATCGACGACCCCATGCGCGGTGTGCTCGAAGAAGCGTTGTCACATGACGACCCCACCGAGGCCGCCAACGCCGTCTTCGGCCTCGTGCGGAAGCAACTCACCTACGTTCCCGGCGCCACTGCGGTATCGACCACCGCGACCGATGCGTTCAACGCCGGCAACGGCGTGTGTCAGGACTTCGTGCACGTGAGCCTTGCCCTGCTGCGCAGCATGGGCATCCCGGCCCGGTACGTGTCGGGCTACGTGCACAACCGACCCGACGCGCTGCTCGGTGAGTCGGTGCGGGGCGAGAGCCACGCGTGGGTCGACGTGTGGACGGGGGACTGGTGGGGCTACGACCCGACCGGCGACGTCGCGGTCGGTGAACGCCACGTCGTGATCGCCACCGGCCGCGACTACAAGGACGTCACCCCGATTAAAGGCGTCTACGCCGGCGCCGCCCTAGAAAAACTCGACGTGTCCGTTGAACTGATTAGACGCGCTTAGAAATCCACCGACGAGAGTTCGGGGATGGTTTTGGCGGCGCGGGACACGGCTTCGGCCCAGCGGTCGCGGCGGGGGTCTTTGCCTGACGGTTCGACGATGCGGGACGGATGCCAGCGTTCGGCGAGTTCGTCGATCGAACCGATCGCGCCGGTCGCCACCAGGGCGAGGTAGGCGGCGCCCAGCGTCGTGGCTTCGCGCTCGGGGGAGACCTCGATGGGGCGTCCGCACGTGTCGGCGAGCGCCTGCAGAAACGTCGCGTTCCCGGACATGCCGCCGTCGACGTGGATGGACTGAATCGGCCCGCCAAAGTCGGCTTCTGCCGCCTCGACCAGATCCGCGCCGCGGTGCGCGATGCCTTCCAACACGGCGCGCACGACGTGCGCGCGAGTCGTGCCCCGCGTGAGACCGAACAGGCCGCCGCGCGCCCCGAAGTCCCACTTGGGAGTCCCGAGGCCGAGAAACGCGGGCACGAAGTACACGTCGCCGGTGTCGGGCACCGACGCGGCGACGGCGTCGGACTCTTCGGCGGTGTCGATCAACTCAAGGTCGTCGCGCAGCCACTCGACGCACGTGCCCGCCGACAACATCGCCCCTTCGAGACCCCACACGGTCTCGCCGTTGTGACGCCACGCCACGATCGGGAAGCAGCCCGCGGCCGAACGTGACGCCGAGGTCGGCCGCGTCGTGCCGGTAACGACGTCGAGCATGCCGCCAGTGCCGAACGTGATTTTCGCAACGCCGGGTCGCACACAGCCTTGGCCGATCAGCGAGCCCTGCTGGTCGCCGACGAGCGACGCGATCGGAGGATGCCCGGGCAAGACGCTGGCAGTCGCGATCACGCCGGCCGTGTCGACGATCGTCGGCATCATCGAGGACGGGATGCGGATGGTGTCGAGCACGCGCGCGTCCCACTCGGTCGCGCCCGCGTCGACGAGCCCGGTGACCGCCGCGTTGGACGCGTCAATCACGTGCGCGTCGCCACCCGAAAGTGTCCAGGCGAGCCAGCTGTCCACTGTGCCGAAGCACAGGTCGCGCTGGCGTTCCGCGTCGAATTGGTTCAGGAGCCACCCGACCTTTGTGGCCGAAACGTTCGGCGCGACTCGCACGCCTTCGGCCTGCAGCATCAGACAGTCGATGACGGTGCGCAGGTCCTGCCATCCGAGGCCGGGTCCCACGGGCTCGCCGGTACCGCGGTCCCACACGATTGTCGACGCGCGTTGGTTCGTGATGCCAACCGCGTCGACCTCGCCGACCTCGGCGATGACCTCGAGCGCGGTCCGCCGGGCGGCGTCTGCGATCGCAACCGCGTCGAACTCAACCTGGCCCGGTTCGGGTGACGTCGGGAGCGTCGCGATCTGGTGCATCGCCGACACGGTGCCCGCGTCGTCCACGACGGATGAACGCACCGAACTGGTGCCGACGTCAACGACGAGGACGCGCGTCATCGGAGCGCCGCGGTCTTGTCCGCAACGACCGCGCCGAGGCAGCCGAGCGCAATGCCGATCTGCAAGATCACCAGTGCGGTCAGCGTCGCCGGAAGAGTGAGATCACCGCGCAGCGCCTGCACGACCAGTGCGGCGACGAGCACTGTGCCTAGCCCGAACCCCGCGCTGGCGGCGCCGTGGGCTATCAGCGCCGCCGGCCGATCACGCGCACCTGCGTAGCCACCAAAGGTCGCGCCAAACAACAAGGCAGCCGCGAGCAAGAGCCACGCGGGAGACGAGTCGTCGCCGGCGGCGGCGACCTCCGCGATCACGTAGGCCGGCGCCACGAACATCAACACACCCAGCGCGCCGCGACGAACCGCGATGCGGTCGAGCTCTAGCGCCACGGCACCTGACCGAAGGGGGTGTCGGCGAAGAACTTGCCCGGGTTGAGGATGCCGTTCGGGTCGAGGGCGTGTTTCACCGACGCCAACAGGTCGAAGGCCGGTTGGCCCAACGCGTCGGCGAGGAAGCGGCCGCGGTTGAGGCCGACGCCGTGGTGATGCGACAGCGCGCCGCCGTGCGCGAGGACGGTGTTCGTGACCGTGTCCCAGCCGTGGCGGTACCAGTCCTCGACGTCTCCCGCTTCCGCGGCGCCCGCCCATGTGAAGTACAGGCACGCGCCGTCGGTGTACGCGTGGCTCTGATGCGACGTGCACGCGATGTAGCCGGGCAGCGCTTCCATCGCCGCGACCACCGCGTCGTAAATGGCGGGCAGGTCGCGCCACCGACCCGAAATCTCGGTGGTGTCGACCACGATGCCGCCGCGCACCGCCTTCTCGAGCCCGGCCACGTCGTTGCGCGTTTCGAGCCAGTGGTCGAGCAGGTGCGGGTCGAGCAGTTGCGCGCCCTCGCGGGCGCAGGCGTCTTCAACGACGGCGAGGTTCGCGTCGACGAGTGCCTGGTCGGCCTCGTCGAGCACCAGCAACACGCTCAGGCCTCGTGGCGTGTCGAAGTGGCGACGGCTCTCGCGCCCGTCATACAGACGCAGCACCGCCGGGTTGGCGTCGGCGCGCAGGATCAGCCGGCACGCTTCGAGCCCGGCGGCGAACGACTGGAAGCCGTACGCGGCGCGGCCAGTCCCCGTAGGGACGGGGTGGGCGCGGAACTGCGCTTCGGTGATCACGCCGAGCGTGCCCTCACTGCCGACGAACAACTGGTTGAGATCGGGCCCGACCGCCTGGCGCGGCCCGCGCCCGCCCGTGTGCACGACCGTGCCGTCCGCGAGCACCACTTCGAGGCCGCGCACGATGTCTTCGATTTTGCCGTAGCGCGTCGAGTACTGACCCGCTCCGCGGCACGCGACCCATCCACCGATGGTGGACAGCGCGATCGACTGCGGCCAGTGGCCGCACGTCAAGCCGTGCTCGGCGCGCAGATCGTCCTCGAACACGTCGCCGAACGTGCCGGCGCGGACGTTGACCAACAGCGACGCGTCGTCGACATCGACAATCCCCTTCATGCCGGTGAGGTCCAGGCCCACACCGCCGAACACGGGGACGGACGCGCCGCACACACCACTTCGGCCGGCGACGGGCGTGACCGGAATGCGGGCGTCGTTGCAGAGGCGCAGTACCGCGGCGACCTCGTCGGTGGACGATGGCGTGCAGACCGCGCCCGCGCGCGCCGGCGTTTCGCCCGCCATGGCCCAGTGCATCGCGAGCGGCCACCAGTCTCGGCCGGCCTCCGCGGTGTCGGCTGCGTCGACTGAGACAGCCGCGCACACGTCGCGCAGGCGCGCCAGCACGTCGTCGGGCACGGCCACGGCGCCGTCGGCGAAATGCGCGGTGACGGACGACGCGTCGGACGCGAACTCGATAGGAGGAGTGGGCGCCCCGCGATTGGTCATGTCGTCGCCATCTCCTTGAACGCCGCGACTTGCGCGGCGACGTCGGTCGTAGACCAGCCAACTTCAGGTGCGATGAGTTCCGCAACCGATTCCGCCGCAGCGAGCGTCGCGTCGCGGTCCAACAACAGTGCGCGCGTGCGGCGAGCCAGCACGTCGGCCAGCGTGTGCACCATCTCGTGGCGCGCCGACCACACGGCTTCAGCGCGCAGATAGTCGAGGCCCGGAACCAGCGGCTCGCGGAGCGTCGCGTCTGTCGCGATGAGGGCGGTGATCTCGGCGGCTTCGCTTCCGAAGCGGCCGACCAAGTGGTCCGTGTTCTCTTTGACGCCTTCGGCGCCCACGAGGCGCAGCCGCTTCGTCTTGGTCTTGCCGCCTCGCTTCAACGCCTTCACCGCGACGTTCACCGTGTCTTCGGCCATCGCGCGATACGTGGTGAGCTTGCCGCCCGTGACCGTCACGACGCCGGCGGGAGAGGTGGACACGCTGTGGCGGCGCGAAAGGTCGGCGGTACGCGTGCTCTTGGCGTCGGCGACCAACGGGCGTAGACCAGCCCAGGTGCCGACCACGTCGGCCTCGGTCAGCGTCTCGGTGGTCGCGGCGTTGATTGCGCTGAGCAGGTAGGTGACGTCTTCAGACGTGCACTTCGGATTTTCGATCGGGCCGTCGTAATCCGTATCGGTGGTGCCCAGGTACACGTGGTCCCCCCACGGCACCACGAAAATCGAGCGCCGGTCGCCGGGCACGTTGACAACCACCGCGATGTCGGCGGGCACCTTGGCGAAGGGCACCGTGACGTGCACGCCCTTCGCGGGTCGGATGTGTACCGGCTCGGCGCTGCCGTCGAGCCGCTGAATGTGATCGGCCCACACGCCGGTCGCGTTGATCACGACCTCGGCGCGGATCGTGGTGCCGTCTTCGAGCACCGCGCCGTTGACGCGTGCACCGTCCCGCGTCAGCGAGGCCACCGGCGAGTAGTTCGCCATCACCGCGCCGTGCGCGGCGGCCGTGCGGGCGATGGTCAGCGTGAGCCGCGCGTCATCGGCCCGCGCGTCCCAGTACAAGAACGCGGCGGCCAGACGATCGGGACGCAGCGTGGGCAGATGCTTCGCCGCCTCTTCTTTGGTCAACCGCGAGTACCGGTGGCCAATGCGCACGCCGCCGGTCAGGTCGTAGAGGCGCAGCGCACTCGCGTACAGCTTCGCCAAGCCCGCCGTCGCCGCGTTGTCCTTCCCGAAGATCGGAATCAGAAACGGCAGCGGCGACACGAGGTGCGGCGCGTTCTTCAAGAGCCGCTGGCGTTCGTGCAGGTTCTCGTAGACGAGGCGGAACTCGCGCTGTTGCAGATACCGCAAGCCGCCGTGCACGAGTTTGGACGACTTGGACGAAGTGCCCGAAGCGAAGTCGCCCTTGTCCACCAGCGCGACCGTCAGTCCACGGGTGACGGCGTCCAGGGCCACGCCGGCACCGGTAATGCCGCCGCCGATGACGAGCACGTCGAACTTGTCGTGGCCTAGCCGCTGCAAGTTCGCGGCGCGGTCAAACGCCACTTGGCTCACGCGCTCAGTTCCTCGTAGGACGTGCGGAACCCGTCGCGCAGCAGCGGGCGGATGGCGGCGCGCTCACGCCAGAGGATCAACGCCGCCAGAATTAGGTAGATCACCGCCGTAATGATGCGCACTTCTCCGTGGATGTGCTCGGGACCGATGGCGGTGGCCACGAATTGCACCGCGAACAAGCCGAACATCATCTGCGCCTCGCGGGTCGACAGTGACAGGTTGATCAGCACCGCCACCGCGAACGCCGATTGCGCGGCGGTGAGGAACAGCTCTTCGCGTTGGTGCCCGTCGATCGGTAGCCCGTGGGTGGACGAGGACGCGATCGCGAACGCGATCGGCAGCGTGCCGACCAGCAGCGTCCACTGGTTGACCTTGGACGACACCAGCGTGCCCAAGCCGTTGTTCGTGTTGAGCCGCACGGCGTAGAGGCCGGCGACGAGCAACTCGGGGGCCTCCGAAGCCAACGGGGCCAGCCACTGCACCAGCAGGAACTCGCTGATGCCGAAGGACCGGCCGGTGCCGACCAGGGCCTCGGCGAAGTGTTCGGCGCACAGCACGATCACGCCCGCCGCGAACACGAACAGGCCGATCACGGTGCTGCGCCGCCTGAGGACGGAGAACGTCCCCATCCATTTCGCCGGGCCGACTAGATGCGGCTCTTCGGCCGGCGCGCGCGAGATCCTGATTGTGTAGGCGACGAAGAGGCCGACCAGTACGACGGCATCGGCGATCGTGATGGAGCGTCGCAGCGCGATGAACAGCGAATACGCCGTGGCCAGTGCGAGGTAGGACAGCTCAACGGCATGCGACCGGTCGAGCACGATCTGGCGCCCCTTCTCGGGCTCGCCCCGCTTCTTCCACTGGCGCCAGGCCAGAAAGACCACCAGTGACCAGCCGACGCCGATCAGCAGCCGGTTGGCGCCGGTCATGTTCGCAAGCGCAAGCGAACAGGGGGACTCGTCGGCGCCTTTGGGCGCGGGACACGACACGAAATGGGTCGCCTCGGCCGCGTTGCCGCCCTTCATGGCGAACACCAGGTCCACGGCGTATTCGGGCAGCACCGCGATAAACGCCAGGACCGCAATCGCCAAGCCGGCCGAAATGTCCAATTGCGCCACTTCGGCTGCCCAACTGAGCAGAAACGCCGCGCCGACAATGGCGAGGCCGAACATCAGGGCGGCCAAGGGATCCGACAGGTGGCCTCCGACAACGCGCAGCACGACGCCTGGGACCATGACCGCGAGCGCCAGGCTCATGGCGATCATCTGCCGGCGAGGCCGAATTTCGTCGCTTACGTCTGCTTCGCCGCTCATGGCCGGTGATCCTATGGGCCGTTGCACCTGCCTTGGCATTCGGCCTCAGAGGTAGTAAAATTCATCGAAATCCCATGGAACTATCGGGATATCCCCAGGCTGGTTGTGTTTAGTGAACCCCCTAAATGGGGAATTTGGACCAACCGGCCGATGTTCAGGGATAATGGCTGGCCTCGGATCCCCGAGGAAAGTTAAGTAGTAGTCCCTCAAGTACCCCCTGCAAGGATGTGAAAGCGCACGATGAACGCCACTTGGCGGAACCGAGCAGCATGTCGAGGCATCGACCCTGACCTCTTTTTTCCGGTATCGGACGAAGAGGCAGAGCCAGCCAAGGCCATCTGCGAGGCGTGCCCAGTACGTGAAGCCTGTCTCGAGTTCGCGCTAGCTCCGCGCGAGCGCGAAGGCGTCTGGGGTGGCGCAACGGAGCGGGAACGCCGCCGCATCGTCCGGCAACGTCGCAAGACCGCGTAGCCGTCTCTACAGCTTGATTCCAAGCACGTGGACCATCGGGTTCGCGTGCAGTTCGTCGAATCCCAGATGGGCGTAAAAGCCCAGCGCACGCTGATTTTGCGCGCTCACGCCCAAATGAAGGCCGGGTGAGCCGTCCGCCCGTAGGGCGTCCATCAGCGTCTCCATCATCGCTTTGCCGTGGCCGCCGCCCTGAAACGGGGGCAGCAGGTCGATGTGAAGGTGCGAGGGGTAGTCGTTGGTGATCGCCGAGGGCATGTGGGACGGGCTGTGGATCATCCCGATCAACATCGCATCGAGCCCTTCGCCCGAACCCTGCTCGTATTCCGCCTGCAGCGCGGGCCAGTACTCGGCCTCGCACTTCGCCTCGAACGCCTTGGTGTCGAGCGCCCCGAGGACGTAGCCGCCCGCGACTCCATCCCCGTCCTCGATCACGAACGCATGCTCCGGTTCGAGCAAGCCGTACTGGGCGGCGAACACGTGGCCGAACAACTTCTTGTCGGTGACGAGGTCGTACGCGTCTTCGCCGGACGCGCCGGTCCGCACGCAAATCTCGTACAGCCGGTCCAGATCGGTGGGCCGATAGGCGCGGATCACGGTCTGTTGTCTACTTTCGCCGGATGGATTTTGCGCTTTCCGACGAACTGCTCGCCCTCCAGGAGACCGTCCGCCGCCTGGCGCAAGACAAGATCAAGCCCCGGGCCCGCGAGATCGACGAAACCGGCGAGTATCCCGAAGACATTTTCCAGGCCTACAAGGACGCCGACCTGCTCGGGCTTTGCATCCCCGCCGAGTACGGCGGCGGCGGCGCTGGCATCCTCGGCCTGACCATCGCGATCGAAGAAGTCGCGAAGTACTCCAACACCGCGGCGCTCATCCTGTTGCTGACCCGTCTGCCCACCGGCCCAATCATGATCGCCGGGTCTGAAGAGCAGAAGAAGAAGTACCTGCCCGGTATCGCCGCGGGCGAGGCCCGCTGCGCCTTCGGGCTGTCCGAGCCTCAAGCCGGGTCCGACGTCATGGGCATGCGGACCAAGGCGATCAAGGATGGCGACGAGTACATCCTCAGCGGCACGAAGTGCTGGATGTCGGGCGTTGTGCAGGCCGACTGGTACACGGTGTTCGCCAAGACCAAAGAGCCGACCGCGCGCGATCACGATTCGATCACCGCGTTCATCGTGGACCGCAACTCGCCGGGGCTCACCGTTGGCAACACCGACCGCAAGATGGGTGTGCGCGGCGTCGACACCGGTGAGTTGCTGCTCGACAACGTGCGGGTGCCGGCCGAGAACGTGATTGGCGAAGTCGGCGGCTTCCAGCTCGCCATGCTCGGCCTCAATGCGATGCGTCCAATCGTCGCCGCGCGTGGCATCGGCCTGGCCGAGGGCGCGCTGATGTACGCGGTGGATTACGTGAAAGAGCGCCGGGCGTTCACCGGTGTCATCGCCGACTTCCAGGGCATCCAATGGGAAATCGCGAAGATGGCGACCGAGATCGAAGCCGCTCGCCTGCTCACCTACCGCAGCGCGTGGATGGCTGATCGCGGTGAGTTCACCCGCGAGTTCGTGCCCTACCTGTCGATGGCGAAGTACTACGCCACCGAGATGGCCGTGCGCGCGTCCGGGTTGGCGGTGCAACTACTCGGCGCCGCGGGCTACATGAAGGACCACATGACCGAGCTCTATTACCGCGACGCGCGCCAGCTGACGATCGTCGAGGGCACCTCGCAGGTGCAGCTCGGGCTCATCGGCCGCGGTGTGCTGAACAAAGACCTGTGGTGGTAAGCGCGTGACGGACCAAGTCGTTTGGCCCGAGCTTTTCGACGCGTTAGCCGCGGGCCGTGACCTCACGCTCACCGAGTCACACATGGCGTTCACCGCGGTGCTCGCGGGCGATGCCACGCCCGCCCAAATCGGGGCGCTGCTGATCGGTGTGCAGCAGAACGGGATCAGCGCCGACGAGCTCACCGGTTGCGTGCGGGCGTTGCTCGACGAGTGCGAAGGCTTCACGGTGGACGACGACGCCATTGACACCTGTGGCACGGGCGGGTCCATGCAGCGCCGCGAGGCCGCGTTCAACGTGTCGACGCTCGCGGCCTTCGTCGTCGCGGGAGCGGGCGGCAAAGTCTGCAAGCACGGCAACCGCAAGGCGTCTGCCACCAGTGGCTCGGCGGACCTGCTCGAAGCGTTAGGCGTCTTCGTCGAACTCGATGGCTCGGGTGTGGCGCATTGCGTGGACGCCGCCGGCTTCGGCTTCATGCTCGCGCCGAAGTTCCATCCCGGCATGCGTCATGCCGGCCCGATCCGGCGCGAGCTCGGCATTCGCACGGTGTTCAACTTCGCCGGTCCGCTCGCGAACCCGGCGGGCGTGAAGCGCCAGGTCGTTGGAGTGGCGGACGGGTCGATGGCCGCGACAGTGGCCCGCGTGTTGTTGGCTAACGGCGCCGAGCGCGCCATGGTCGTGTTCGGCGCCGACGGCCTCGACGAGCTCACGCTCACCGGGCTGTCCACCGTGTTAGAAGTGCGCGACGGACTCGTCGTGGAACACACCGTTGACCCCGAGGCGTTCGGGCTTACGCGTCGCTCACACGCGCCGCTCGGCGGGGACACGAACGCGAACGTCGCGCTCGCGCGATCCGTTCTCGGAGGGGAGCAGGGTGAGCACCGCGACATCGTCGTGTTGAACGCGGCGGCGGGCCTGGTCGTGGCCGGCGTGGTGGACGAGTTGGGTGACGGCGTGACGCTCGCGGCCGACGCCCTCGACAGTGGCCGCGCCCACGAAGTGCTCGACAAGTTGATCGCGGCATCGAACGAGGCGGCCGCGGCGATCGAAGCGGTCGAGTAACTCCGCTAGTCGACGAGGCGCAACGCCACCGCGGGCGGAATCCTGCTGGCGCGGCGGGCTGGGCCGACGCTGGCCAGAATCGACGCGACGAACAATCCGATGGACATGATCGCGGTGACCGCGCTCGGAGATGGCAGCGCAGGCTGGTAGCCGAGCAGCTGCTTGATCTGGTGGCCTTGTGACTGGGCCATGACGATGACAAAGCCGAGGCCGACTCCCACGACGAGCCCTTGTATCGCGACAAAGGCCCCTTCGATCAAGAAGCTCCAGCCAATCTGATTGGCGTCGAAGCCCATTGCCCGGAGGGTGCCGATTTGGCGGCGGCGATCGCGCACCGATCGCACGAGCACAACGCCGATGCCGGCGATGCCCACCACGATGCCGATCCCCAGGTCGCTGCGATAGAGGTTCACAACGTCGTCGATGTAGGCGAAGAAGCTGATGGCCGCATCCTCGATAACGGTGGCCCGTAGCCCGAAGTCGACGCCCGCCTGCTCTAGCTGTGTCTTGAGCGCGGCCGGGTCGCCTGCGCTGGAGATGAACGCACTGGCCTTGATCAGGCGGCCGCCGAATAGTTCCTTGGCGCCTCGCTCACCGTAAAAAGCGCCCGAGCCCGTGACGTCTGTGTAGGAGACGGCCGCGACGGTGACATCACGGGCCGCTCCCGACGCAGGGTCGAAGATCGTGTAGTTGTCGCCGACCTGGGGCGTCCGTTTCGGGTCGTCCTTCGCGTTGCCGAGACGCTGTGTGGTGCCGAACAAGAAGTTCGCCGGAACGATGATCAGATCGGGGTCTTTCGCCACGTCGAGGTACACGGCCCGATCGGTCTTGTAGGCGGCCGAGCGCCGCAAGAGCACTGGCGGACGGACTTTGACGATGTCGCGGTTGAAACCCGTCATTTGCCAGAAACGCTGCGGCGCATCGGGCTTCGATGCGAAAGACCCGATGATCGTGCTCGTCCGCGCCACGGCTTTGACGGTGGTCGTCTCGAGCGTCGAGAAGTCGTACGGGTGCACGGGGCTCGACGTCGCGAACATCTGGTAGTCGCCGCCGATCTCCGGACCGATCTTGTGTACTTGGCTCGACAGCAGATTCGAGATCCCTTCGGCGTACACGAGCGTGAACACGACGAGCGCAAACGGTGCGACGGTCAACAGCATTCGCACGCGGTGTGCGATGGGATTCGCGAGACCCAAACGGCTCGTGACGGTGGTCCGCCCCCGCGCGACGCGCCGCACCAGGCTCGCGATATGGCCTTGCTGCGCGTTCACGAACAGCACACCGCTCATCACGATCACCACGCCGCCGAGAACGGCGCTAATCGGCGCCGTCACGTCCTTGTTCAGCGTTTGGAAGACGACCGCCCAGACCATGTTCGGGGCGCAGGCCGCGGAGATGCCCGCGACGTAACCGCGCCTGCGAGCGACCAACACTCCAATGCAGGCGAAGAACACTGGCATCCCAAACAAGAACGGCAACGCCTTCGGCGTCGTGTATCCCCACAGGCTCACGGGTGGGCCTATGAGGATGCCGGCGATCAAGAACGGTGTCGCGGCTTGGCGGTGCCGTCGCGGCGGATCGGGTAGTCCGCGTAGCGCCCGAATCACGTCGAGACGGCTGACCCGATAACTCGTGGCGAGTACCACCACCGTTGACACGAGAAAGCCTGCGGCGATGCCCTGGAGAAGGGTGTGGGGCTGGATCGCGAAGTGGATCGGCAGGCCTTCGGCCATCCGCACGTTGGGACGAGTGGCTCGCCCGGCGAGATACACCATCACGTGGCCGATGCCCAGACCGCCGAAGCCACCGAGGGTCGCGCCCACAATGGAATAGAGGGCACCCTCGAGCGCGAACGACGCGATGAGCGGTTGGCGGGGAAGCCCGACCGCGCGCATCGTGCCCAACTCGGCCAGGCGTTCCTCGGCCAGCATCAACAGCACGTTGATCAGCAACATGATCCCGGCAATGATCCCGAACGCGCCGATCGTCACGAGGAACTGACCGGAGCTCGCGCCGACCTCCTTGGCCGACCGCAGGTTGTCGGCGCGGACCATCGCCACGTTCCCATTGAACGGTGCGACGAGCCGGTTGAGCTGGCTCCGTAGCTTTTCGACGCTGGCGGCATCGGGCGGTGATTTGGTGTGCCGCCCCGTGCCTTCAATCAGAGTGAGGTACCGAGGCACGAGCGCCTTGGGGTCTTGCTGTTGCAGGATGGAAATCGTGCCTGGCGAGACGAGCAGGTTGTCGCCCGTGTCAAGCGTGCCGTCGATGAAGGTGACCAGGGCGCTGTCGACGATTTTCGTAATGAGGAATTGCTGATCAGGCACGCTCGTGTGCACGGTAACCACCGAGTTGGGTTTCAGGTTCAAGTGAGCGGCGAGGCGCGTTGAGGCCCACGCGGTGCTTGGGGTAGGACCCGCGCCCGCGTCAATGCCCTTGGCGGAAGTAAGCGACCCGGCGCGGCGGTAGTCGACCTCGATCAGCTTGGCGCGCGGCGACGGCGACGGGCTGGTATCGCTGGTGAGCGGGGCCTCGAGGCTGGCCGCGGCTGCGGCCACCTGGACGCCGTTGATCGGCGAGGCATTGAGGCGTGCGTTGGCCGCGGCCCAGTCGGTGGCCGATTCGTAGTTGATGCGGGCGTCGATCGGGCCCAGCTTCTGCAACGCCTGGTCGCGGATCGACGCCGTGAAACTGTCGGCGACCGAGCCGCTTCCCACAATGAGAGCGGTGCCCAGGACACAGCCGAGCATCACCAGCGCGGCTTCGCGCGGCCGGCGCACGGCGTTGCGGAACCCGATTCGGCGAACGAGTGGTGACCGAATGGCCGCGATCGTCAAGCCGACGATCACCAAGATTGCGGCGGGAATGACCACCTAAAACGGGTCGTCGTAACGGACGGGCTCGGGGGCACCGTTCGTCATCGGACCGCTCGGCTGCCGCGGCTGCGGACTCGGGTCGCGTCGCGGCGGCTCGGGGGCAGGCGGCGCGGCGGCGCCCGGTTGCGGTGCAGCCGGTGGCGGTGCACTTGGTTGCGGTGCAGCCGGTTGCGGTGCACTTCGTTGCGGCGCAGGCGTCGGCGGGCCAGTTCGGGCCGCACGATTCGCCGCGCGCCGCTCGGCCTTGCTCATGGCGTGCCGGCGTGCGCCCGGCGTGGCCTCCGGTTTGGTCGGCGGGGGCACCTTGACGGGCGGCGGCACCTTCACGGGCGGCGGCACCTTCACGGGCGCCGGCAGGTCGACCGGCGTTCGCTCGACGGTCTCCTCGGGCAACGGCATCGGCATAACGGCGGCTTCGCCCGGCGGCGGGGCGCTGAGAATGCCCATCGCCTCGGTGGAGTCGCGAATCTCCTGCAAGGCGTCCTGGAAAGTCTGCTGGCCCGGCTTCTTTTTGCGCCCCTTCTCCCGCCGCTTCCGGGGGGCCGGAGGCGGCGTCGCGACGGCTTTCTTCACGAACGCCGGCGCGACTGCCGGTGCCCCGGCGCGCGTCGTCCGCGTGTAGATCTTTGCGTCGCGCCGAGTCATATCGGCAAGCAGGCGTCCGTCGCGCATGTAGATCCGCCGCGACGCCTGCTCGGCGATCGACTCGTCGTGGGTTACCAACACGATCGCGAGGCCGTCGCGGTTCAGCTCGCGCAGTAGGTCCATGACGGACTCGGCCGTGTGCGAGTCGAGGTTGCCGGTGGGTTCGTCGGCCCACACCAATGCCGGTCCCGCGGACAGTCCGCGCGCGATCGCCACCCGCTGCTGTTCGCCGCCCGAGAGCGCGTTCGGATGATGACCGAGCCGATGGCCCAGGCCAATGCGTTTGAGCGTGGCCGCCGCCGTAGCACGGGCGGCGCCGGGCTTGACGCCGTTGAGCAACAGTGGGAGCTCGACGTTTTCCACGGCGGAGAAGACGGGCACGAGGTTCCAGTTCTGGAAGATGAAACCCATGACCTCGGACCGCAGATGGCTTTGCTCTTTGTCACTCAGGTCGTGGACGGTTTGACCGGAGATCAACACGCGTCCGTGATCGATGCGATCAAGGCCGGACAGGCAGTTGAGCAGCGTGGTCTTACCCGAGCCCGACGGTCCGGTGATCGCGACGAACTCGCCCTCGTGCACCGTGAGGCTGACGCCATCGACGCCGATCACGTCTTCGTTTTCGCTGACGTAGTGCTTCACCACGCCCTCGGCGTGCAAAAGGGCCGGGCCCGCGTGTTTCGGCGCCGAAGCGGTTTCTATCCACGCGTTCGACGCCGTTGGCGTTGCTACCGGCGCGACGGTCACCTGGCTCGCGCCGACCGGAGTCGTCACCGTGATGTGCGGCAATACCTGCAGCGCGGGCGTCGCGGCGGCTTGCGCCACGAGGGTCGCGCCGCTGGCGTCGGCCACCACGCGGCCGTCGCGCACGCGCACGACGCGTGGCGACGTGGCTGCGATCTCAGGGTCGTGTGTGATCAACACAACCGTCTGCCCGTTGTCGCGCGCCAGCCCCCGCAAGATCGCCATGATCTCTTGGCCGGTACGCGTGTCGAGGTTGCCGGTCGGCTCGTCGGCCAGGATCACCCGTGGGCCCTTCGACAACGCCCGCGCGATTGCGACGCGTTGTTGCTCGCCACCCGACAGCTGACTCGGCAAATGATCGCCGCGGTCGCCCAGCCCGACGCTGTGCAACAGCTGCAACGACCGCTCTTTCTTGGCGCGACGCGAGCCGTTGAGGGGCGCGAGTGCGGTTTCGACGTTCTCCAGCGCGGACAGCGTGGGCACGAGGTTGAACTGCTGGAACACGAAACCGAACGTCCGAAGCCGCAGGTCCGTCAGCTTGCGATCAGGGACCTGCGCGAGGTCGGCGCCTTCGAACATGACGCTGCCCGCGCTCGGCCGGTCCAGCGCACCCAGCAGTTGCAACAAGGTCGACTTGCCCGATCCGCTCGGGCCCTCGACCACGACGAACTCGCCGGGCTCGATCGTCAGGCTGACGCCGTCGACCGCGTGGATCGAACTTGATCCTTGGCCATAGGACTTGATGACGTCGTGCAGTTCGTACATGGCCATCGACTATCCGAGCTCGCGCAGCGCGTCGGCCGGCCGCAGGCGTGAGGCGCGCAGCGCTCCCGCGCCGCCCGCAATGAGGCCGCCGCCGATGGCCAGTGCGACCGCGAGCAGCAACACAACGGGCTTGAGCGGTGCCGTCAACAGAATCGTTTCCGAGGCCTTGTCCGACAGCACCTTGCCCAGTCCGAAGCTGGACGAAAGTGGGCCCGCCTGCGCGTCGGCGGCCGCGTGCAGCGTGACCGACGACGAGGTAACCGCGAACGCCGCGATCGCACCGAGGGCCGCGCCGATCAGCCCGCCGAGCGCGCCTTGGGTGAAGGATTCGGCGAGGACCTGCCGGATGATCGTGCCGCGCGACCATCCGAGCGCAGAGAGCGTGCCTAGCTCACGCACCCGCTTGGCGACGGAGGACAACGTGAGCAGCACCGCGATCATCACGGCCGCGAAAATTGCCAACGCGCCGAGCGCGATGCCGAGCCGGTTCGCCAAGGTGCCCGCGGAGACGAGCGAGCCCGAGATCGAGTTCGCCAGGTCCTTGGCGCTGGTAACCGACGCGCCCGGGAACGCGCGCTGGATGGACTTCGTGAGCGCGGGAACGTCCGACGCGTTGTCGGCGCGGATGAGCAATGTATTCACACGCGACGGCCGGCCCGAAAGCTCTTGCAGAACGTTGAGGGGCAGGTAGACGTCCGCCGACTGGCCGCCGAGCGGCGGGCGGGCCAGTCCGACGATGTCGTAGTTCTTGCCGTCGAGCGCCAGCGTGCCGCCGACCTTGAGGTTCTTGCGGTTCGCGTAGCCCTCGCCCAGGACCACCTCGGTGGCGCCGCCCGGCTTGAGGTAGCGGCCTTGAGTGATCTGCGCCTTGGTGATGAGGCCGAGGTCGGGCTGTTCGGGGTCGACGCCGGCGGCGGTGTAGGGCTCAGTGGCCAAGTCGGTCTGCGGCGGATTCAGAACCTGCTTGATCACTTCGCGCGGCGTGGTGAACACGGCGGACAACTTCTTGAACCGCGCCGGTAGGCAACTCGGGCCACCACCGCTGGACGAGATGCAGTCGCCGATCGCTTTCCACTCAGCGGCGGTGGGCGGCGGAATGTCCTTGGTGACGCTGACGTCCTTGCCACCGGTTTGGGTGGTCGCCTCGATCGTGGGCACCTTGCCCTTTTGGTGCACCGCCAACAGGCTCAGCGCGCCGGCGACCTGGTCCACGCCGTCGAGACGGGCGATCTTGCCGATCTGCGAATCGGGGAACGTCAGCTGCGTCGCCGGCAAGAACAGTTCACGCTCGAACGTGGATCCGGCCGCGCCCAGCTTTGAGAAATCCGTCTGGAACAGCGACTGGTTCTCGTCGACCAGCGAGTCGATCTCGGTGTCGGGTAATCCGCCTACCACCGCCGTAGAGCCACCTGAGCCGGCCACGGGCACTTCAATCGGGCGGGACACGACCAGGTCGGTGCCGACCTTGGCGAGCGGATCCAGGATCTTGCTCTGGGCCTTGTCGAGGCCGGCAGATAGCGCCGAGACGACCACAACCAGACTCACGCCAACGGCCAAGCCAAGAACAGTGAGAACGGTGCGTCCAAGCCGACGACGTAGCTCGCGGTGAAGGTAAGTCAAATAGAACATGAAGAAAGTGCCTCGTCCCCCGGAAACGAAAGCGTCTTCAACGTTAGTGGGGAACCGGGCTCGCCTTTGAGTCGGGCTACCTTGCGATTCGATGACCAACCGGTATCGCTGCACGGCGTGCGGCAACCTCACGCGTTTCACGGTGACCACGGCTCGGCGTAGCCGCGCGTTTCACCACTTCACCGTCGGCGGCGACCTGTCGATCGAGGACGAAGAGGTGCTGGACGAGACGGTGGAATCGGTCGCCTGTCGGTGGTGCGGCCACGGCGACAAGGTCGAAATCGCCGAGGATTAGCTACGGCCGCCATGGGGCGAGCGGAGCGAGGGGCCCCATGTTGCGGAGGAGGGCGGGCCTGCGGGGTGCCCGCCCGGGAGGAGATGTCACACCCCTTGGGCATCATCAGGGGCATGGACGAGCTTCCCCTTGTCATCGACTGCCAGACTTGCGTGGCCCGGATGACGGATGCCTGCGGAGATTGCATCGTCACGTTTCTGTGTGACACGTCTGAGGCAGAACCGGTCGTCGTGAACGAACCCGACGCGCGCGTGTTGCGTCTGCTGCACGACGGCGGGCTCATCCCGGGCAATCGCCACCAACCGCGAGCGGCGGCTGGCTGAAAACAAACCCAGGTCAGATCCCCTAAACCGGCCTTACACGGTGGTACCGTCCGCCCGCGTCTGAGGTGCGGGCGAGAAGAGGGACTTTGACCGTGCAACGTCTGCATGTCGTGGGGTTCACCAAGGATCACGAAGGACTGATTCTCAGTGTTCGGCGCGGGACGAGGACGGGTGGATTCACCGTCGAAGTCGACGCGAACTTCGAGGAAGTCCTCGCCGAGCTGATCAAAGAGCGCGGCGGCGAGGCCGAACCGCGGATCCCGCGGGCCGAATCACAGCTGTCGGTGCGCGAGATGCAACAGCGCCTGCGCTCGGGCCAGTCGATTCACCAGGTCGCCAAGGCGGCTGGGGTCACCGACGAGTGGGTGGCGCGCTTCGCGGTGCCGATCCAGGCCGAACAGACCCAGGTCATCCGGCAAGCCTTCGATCTCACGTTCTCCAAGCAACGCCTCGGCGTGTCGTCGCAGCCGCTCGGCGTGTCGGTGTGGTGGAACCTGCAGGACAAGTCCGCCACCCTCGACGAGGAACAATGGGAGAACGGCTGGAGCGCGTTCTTGGTACGCGATTCACAGTGGGTCGTGAAATTCGAATACGAGATGCGCAAGCGCCGGCAGTCCGCAGAGTGGGAAGTGGACCTGCGCGCGGGTGCCCTCACGTCGCGCAACCGTTTGGCGACCGACTTGGGCTACGTCGAATCTGGCCGGCGTCGTCGTTCGGGCCCACCCCCGCCCGTCGCCGGCGGTCTCGTGACCCGTCCGGTTCCGGCAGTCGAACCACCGGCGCCTGCTCCCGCACCCGAGCCTGCGCCCACGCCGGCGGCCTCGGTCGCCAAGCGCCGGGCACCGCTGCGGTCCACAGCCAAGAAGGCGCCGGCGCGCAAGAAGGCCGCGCCCGCCAAGAAGACTGCGGTCAAGAAAGCACCAGCCAAGAAGACTGCGGTCAAGAAAGCACCAGCCAAGAAATCTGCCGCCAAGAAGGTCGGAAGCAAGAAGGCCGCGCCGAAGCGCGCGAGCGCGAAGAAGGCGGCGCCCCGTCGGGCCGCCACCAAGCGGACTGCCTCACGCACGGCGGGCGCCAAGAAACGCCCGCCCCGGAAGGCCGCCCCCCACCCGGCATCGCCCGCGCCGCGGCCGCTGGTCGCGATCCCGTCTCCGAACCACAACGCCGTTCGGTCGCCGGTCGTCTCAGCCGTGCGCGCGCGCGAAGCGGTGCCGTCCGAGCCCCAACCCAAGCTGACCCCTCCACCGGCGCCGTCGAGCAGTCGACGCCGCCTCTTCGGTCGCCGATAGCCGTCGGCGTCGGGCGGTCGCGTACCGTCGTGGGGTGACTGCGACCGCCGTAGCCGCGCCTTTGCGCCGTGACGCTGCGCTTACCGAGCGCGTGCTTGAGGCTGGTCGCGTCGCGGGTCTGGCGGCCGTAGGAGTCACAACCGCCGAGCCCTTCACCGAGGCGCGGGCCGACCTTGAGACCCGTCGCGCCGCGGGCTACGCGGCGTCGATGCAATTCACGTATCGCAACCCGGCGCGCTCGACCGAGCCGGAGCGCATCCTCGCCGGCGCCCGCAGCATCGTGGCCGGGGCCTGGGCCACCGACGCGTCCGCTGCCCCCGAGCCGCCCGCGAACCGGGGCCGCATCGCGCGTTACGTGTGGCGCGACCACTACGGCGCGCTCCGCCACGCCCTGGACGCGATGGCAGACGTGCTGCGGGTGGCGGGTTTCGACGCGGTGGTTGTGTCCGATGACAACGCGCTGGTCGACCGCGCCGTCGCGCATCGCGCGGGCCTCGGCTGGTACGGCAAGAACGCGAACGTCTTGGTACCGGGCCACGGCTCGTGGGTCGTGCTCGGCTCTGTCGTCACTAACGCGCCGCTGGTGCCGGCGGACGCGCCCGCCGCCGACGGATGCGGTTCCTGTCAACGCTGCATTGACGGCTGTCCGACCGGCGCGATCGTGGCGCCGGGTGTCGTCGATGCCCGGCGCTGCCTCGCCTGGCTCGTGCAAGCCGAAGGGACGTTCCCGCTCGAATACCGCGCTGCCCTCGGCGACCGGATCTACGGCTGCGACGACTGCCAGGAGGTGTGCCCGCCCGCCCGCGTCGTCACCCGCCGCGAAACGAACTGTGCGCCCGCAACCGGCCCAGGTCCGGTTGCGAGCGCACAGTTCGTGGATTTGGTGGCGACGGTGCGGGCGACCGACGACGAACTGCTAGCCGAGCACGGCCGCTGGTACATCGCGCGGCGCGACCCGCGCCACATCAAACGCAACGCGCTGATCGCGCTCGGCAACGTCGCGCCGGTCGACGACGCCGAGGTGGACGCGCTGCTGCGCGACGTCGCCTCGGGGCCGGACGAATTACTGGCGGAACACGCGCACTGGGCGCGGGAGCGGATCGCGGGACGCAGGGCGGACGCGTGACGCACCTGTTCGTCACGAACGATTTCCCGCCCAAGCTCGGCGGCATTCAGAGCTATTTGTGGGAGCTGTGGCGCCGACTGCCTGAAGGTCGTGGCCACGTGCTGACGACGTCGCACCCCGACGCGGCCGCGTTCGACGCCGCTCAGCCGTTCCCGATCGAGCGGGCCGAGTCGGTGCTGCTGCCGACCCCACCCGTCCGCCAGCGCATCATCAACGCGGCGAAGACAATCGACGCCGACCTGATCGTGCTGGATCCGGCGCACGTGGTGGGACTGCTCGGGCCGAGCCTGGACCGGCCGTACGCGGTGGTAGTCCACGGCGCGGAACTGGCGATTCCCGCGCGCATGCCTGGCTACAACGTCGGGATCCGCCTTGTGTTGCGCCACGCGCGGCTCATCATCGCGGCGGGTGCTTACGTGGCCCGCGAGGCGCAGGCGATCGCGCCCGACGTCGACGTGGTCGACATTCCGCCGGGAGTGGACGCACAGGTATTCGTACCGAGCGCGCCGGAACAGCGCGTCGCGATGCGCCGGCGACTCGGGGTAGCGGAGGACGCCGAAGTCGTGCTGCACCTCAGCCGCCTCGTACCGCGTAAAGGCGCCGACACGCTGATCAAGGCCGTCGCCGAGTTGTCCAAACGACGACCGAAGCTGGTGGCGCTCGTCGCAGGCGCGGGACGCGACGAACGACGCCTGCGCGCCCTCGCCGCTGGGATGCGGGCGCCGGTGCGGTTCCTCGGCCGAGTACCACAGGACGACATGGCCGCGACGTACGGCGCGGCTGACGTGTTTTCGCACGTGTGCCGCAACCGCTGGGCTGGACTTGAACAAGAGGGTTTCGGGATCATCTTCCTGGAAGCCGCCGCGTGCGGTGTGCCACAGATCGCCGGCAATTCGGGCGGCGCCGCCGACGCCGTTCTCGACGGCGTGACCGGCACCGTGATCGACCCGCCGACCGACTCACACGCCGTGGCCGAGGCGCTCGACGCGTACCTGTCCAACCCGGCGCGCGCGGCTGAAATCGGCCGGGCGGCGCGGCAGCGGGCCTTGCTCGACTTCGCGTACGACGACCTCGCGGTGCGGCTCGACAACGCGCTACTCAAAGCCGAGCAGGCATGACCGAACAACGCGCGTCGTGGATCAGCACCGCCGTCTTCGTGGTCACCGCGGTCGGCGGCGACGTCGCACGGCCGCTCCGCGGGCCGGCGGCGCTCGTAGCTGCCTTGATGTTCGTTGGCGGCGCCGCGCTGATGCTGGCGGCGCTCGTGATCGCCGCGGGCCGCAGCCGCACGGACAACATTGGCATCGGCGGGTTGTTCTTTCTGGCCGAGTCCGCCCCCCGCGAGGTGCAGGTGCAATTGCTCGGCAGCGTGGCCGTGCAGTTCGTTGTTGGCATTGCGACTGCGGCGGTACGTCCCAACACAGGTGCGGCGCTAGGCGTGCTTGTTCCGATTGCAGGCCTGGGATTTAGCGGATTGTGGGCGGCCCGCCACGGCAGCTTTCCGAAGCGAGTTGTGTCGTGACGGGGTGGGCGCTGCTCATTTTCGGGATGGAATTTCCCGGCCTCGTGGCCATCGCGGACTGCTATCAACGGCGCCCCGATCGCTTTGTAGGAGGCGAGCGGGACCGGGCCGCATGGATGAAATGGCTCGTCGTGGCCCTCTTCCTTGCTCCAGTTGGTATCGGCTACGGCATCCTGCTCGGCTATCACTGGAACGTGATTAAGCGCCATAGCAGCATGGCGCCGGTCAATATGAGTGACGACGACGATGATTGGACCCCTTCCAAGTGAGTGATCAGGCAACCGACAGCATCGTGGTGGGCGCTCCGCCCGAAGCCGTGTTCGCGATCGTCACGGACTTTCCCAACTACCCCTCGTGGGCCGCTGACCTCAAAGAGGTCACCGTGGTGGACGCCGATTCGGACGGCACCGCGCACAAGGTGCGGTTCCGCGCCGCCGCGTTCGGCCGGTCCACCACCTACACGTTGGCCTACGACTATTCGGCGGCTCCCACGCGGCTGTCCTGGGTGCAGGACTCGGGTGACATCACGGCGCGGGTTGACGGGCAGTACCTGTTCGACGCGATTCCCGAAGGCACCCGCGTCACGTACCACCTCGAGGTCGACCTCAAGTTCCCGCTGCCTGGCTTCATCAAGCAGCGCGCCGCGGCGCGCATCGTGAGCACCGCCTTGCGCCAGCTACGCGACCGCGTCGAGACCGTCGCCGCGACGTGACCCGCATCCTGCTCTTCACCGGCAAGGGGGGAGTAGGCAAGACCACGGTGTCGGCGGCAACGGCGCTCGCGTGCGCCGAGCAGGGCCAACGCACGCTCGTCTTGTCCACCGACCCCGCGCACTCGCTCGCCGATGCCTTCGACGTCGACCTCGGTTCGCAACCGACCCGCGTGGTCGACCACCTCGAAGGCATGCAGCTCGACGCGACCGAGCGGCTCGAGCAGGTCTGGGGCGACGTGCAGCGCTACATCGCCGAGGTGCTCGAGTGGGTGGGCATCGACGGCATCGAGGCCGAAGAACTCTCGGTGATTCCCGGGCTCGACGAAGTGTTCAGCCTGGGTGACATTCGCACCGCCGCCGCCTCGGGTCGCTACGACGTCATCGTGGTGGACTGCGGACCGACTGCCGAGACGATCCGGTTCCTGTCGTTGCCGGAAATCCTGAGTTGGTACATCGACCGCGTCGTGCCCCTCGAACGGCGGGTCATCGGCGCGCTGCGTCCCGTCCTCCAAGCGGTCACGAACATTCCGCTGGCCGGCGACAGCGTGTTCGCCGCGGCGACGCGCTTCCAAGACCAACTTGCGGGTGTCCGTGAACTGCTGACCGATGGCGAACACGCGTCGGTGCGCCTCGTGGTGAACCCCGAGCGCATGGTGATCGCCGAAGCGCGTCGCACTGCGACGTACCTCAACTTGTTCGGCTACCACCTCGATGCGGTGATCGCGAACCGCCTCCTGTCCGACGACGTGACCGACCCGTGGTTCGCGTCGTGGAAGTCGTCGCACACTGAACACCTCAAAACCATCGAAGCCGACTTTGCTCCGCTGCCGATTTTGAAGGCGGACTTGGCCAATGCCGAACTCGTCGGTCTCGGGGGTCTGCGCGGCTTCGCCGCCGGGCTCTACGGCGAGATGTCGCCGAGCGCCGTGCTGCACCGCGAGCAGCCCCTGCGTTTCGAGCGCGACGGAGACGCCACCACGCTGTTTGTGCGTCTGCCGTTCGCCGTGCGCGACGATCTTGATGTGGCCCGCCGAGGAAACGAACTACTGATCCGCGTGGGACCCCAACGCCGTCGGGTGGTACTGCCCGACTCGCTGCAACGCCGCGCGGTGGCGTCGGCCCGACTCGTTGGCGACGAACTTGCGGTGCATTTCGAATGAGCGAGTTCGACCCGCGCCTGTTGAGTGCCGTCGATCACGTCCAAAAGGCCGCGCTCGAGTTGATCGCCGCGATGCGCAACGCGCTCGATGTCGCGGAGGACCTCGTTGGTGATCCCACGGCGATCCAAACGCTGGTGCAAGGAGCGGTGATGGCGGCGAAGGCCGCGACTGAGACGGTCGCCGGCGCGACCACAGCCACCACCGCGGCCGCCGCCGAACGCGTCGAACGCATCCGCGTTGACTGACGACTCGGTCGCCGTCGGCGTCGACGTGGGCGGCACCAAGGTGTTGGCGCTCGCGCTGCGCCGCGATTCGCTCGAGCCCGCCGGTGAGTGCCGGCTGCCGACGCCCGACAGCGGCGCGGGGCTGCTCGAGGTGATCGCGCAAACCGCGTTGGACGCGGCCAAGGACGCCGGTGCGGCGATCGGTTCGCTCGCGGTCGGTGTTCCCGGTCTCGTGGACGACGCCGGCGTGATGCGGTTTGCGGCGAACCTGCCCGGCGTACTCGAACTGCCGCTGCGTGATGTGCTGCACGAGCGGTTCGGCGTGCCGATCGCGATCGACAACGACGCGAACGTGGCGGCGTGGGGCGAACGCGTGGCGGGTGCCGGCGAGGGTGCCGAGCACATGCTGATGGTCACACTCGGCACCGGAGTCGGCGGCGGCATCGTGCTCGACGGTCACCTCTACCGCGGCGCGCACGGCATGGCGGGCGAGATCGGTCACTTCGTCGTGCAACTCGACGGCGTGCCCTGCTCGTGCGGTCAGCGCGGTTGCTGGGAGAAGTACGCGTCGGGCAGCGCGCTCGGCCGCCTCGCGCGCGAGGGCGGATTCGAAAGCGGCGAAGGCGTTGTCGCCGCCGCCGGTGACGCCGACGCGAAAGCACTCGCCGTGCTCGACACGTTCACGCGGTGGGTCGCGATCGGCATGGCGGGGCTGGCCAACACGCTCGACCCTGCGGTGATCGTGATCGGCGGCGGACTGGTCGAGGCGGGTGATCTGCTGCTCGGGCCCGTACGTCGACACTTCAACGAACTGATCGAAGGCGGAGAGCACCGTCCCGAAGTACGGATCAAGCCGGCGGCGCTAGGCGAGCGAGCCGGAGCCATAGGCGCCGCCCTAATTGCCCGCGAATTGTTGTAACGAGGACGGCCGCGTTGCGGCGAGCGCAGCGAGGCGCCCCAACTGGCGGAGGAGAGGCGGGCCTGCGGGGTGCCCGCCTCGGGAGAAAAAGAAAAAGACCGAGCCTCGGGGGGCTGGGGTGCCCCGAGGCTCGGCCTTACTTCTTGCACTGAGAACACTCAACTACGGCGCGACTTACGGCTGATAACGAAATTATTCGGTGGGGTTTGGTGCCCGAGTTCGAATCCTTAGGCTGTTCGCATGCGAATTGGCATCACGCTGCCGCAGTTCAGCGCCGCCGCGCCGGCGATGGTGGACGCGGCGCGCCGCGCGGAAGCCGAGGGCTTCGACGCCGCGTTCGCGTACGACCACTACCCGCGCCCGGGGCGCCTCGAAGCGCTGCACGGTTTGACGATGCTGGGCGCCCTCGCTGTCGCGACGGAAGGCATTGGGCTCGGCACGCTCGTCGCCCGTATTGGCGTTGTGCCCGACGGCGTCTTGATCAGCGCGATCCGCACGGTCTCCCGCCTGGCCGATGGACGTTTCATTGCGGGCCTCGGTGTCGGCGACAAAGAATCCGATCTCGAAGACGAGGCGCTCGGCATCACCCGTCCTCCGCTCGACGAACGCTTCGTGCGGCTCGAGCACGTCGCAGCCGCGCTGCGGGACGAAGGCATCGACGTGTGGATCGGTGGCCGCAGCCGCCGGGCCGCGGTGCTGTCGGCGGCACTCGGCGTGGGTCAGAACCTGTGGGAGCCGACCGATCAACAACTCACCGACGCGCTCGCGGAGGCCGAAGGTCGACCCGTGACCTGGGGCGCCACGGTCGACATCACCGACGACCAAGGCGTCGATGCGTTGAGCGCGACCCTCGCCGACCTCGCCGCGCGCGGTGTCTCCTTTGCCGTCGTCGCGCCCACCAAAGCCGGGGCCCCGGACGCCGCCGCCCGCGTAATGAGTGCGAAGAAGCTGGCAGGCCTGCCGTAACCTTGATTCATGGAGTTCCGCCGCATAACGGGGTTGCCCCCGTACGTCTTCACGATCATCGACGGACTGAAGCTTGAGCAGCGCCGAGCAGGCGTTGACGTAATCGATCTCGGCTTCGGTAACCCGGACATCCCGTCGCCGGACATCGCGGTGGAGAAGCTCGCAGAGGCAGCACACAACTCCAAGAACCACCGGTACTCGTCGAGCAAGGGCATCCCCAAGCTGCGCCAGGCCGTGGCCGCGCTGTACAAGCGGCGGTTCGACGTCGACCTCGATCCAGACACCGAAGTGCTCAGCGTGATCGGCGCGAAGGAAGGTCTGTCGCATCTGATGTGGGTGCTGGTCGGGCCGGGCGACACCGCGCTGGTTCCGTCACCGAGCTACCCGATTCACATCTACGCGCCGCTCTTTGCTGGCGCCGACGTGAAGCAGATTGAGATCGGGCCGGGGCAGGACTTCTTCGGGAACCTGATGAAGGCGTGGGAGAACCAATGGCCCAAGCCGCGCGTGATCATTCTGTCGTTCCCGCACAACCCGACGACCACCTGCGTTGATCTTCCGTGGATGAAGTTGATCGTCGACTTCGCACGCGAGAACAACGTGATCCTCGTGCACGACTTCGCATACTCCGACACGTACTTCGAGGAAGGCGCGGCGCCCTCGATTTTGCAGGTGCCCGGTGCCAAGGACGTCGCGGTCGAGTTCTACACAATGACCAAGTCGTTCTCGATGGCCGGCTGGCGCGTGGCGTTCATGGTCGGCAATGCCGAGGTCGTCGCCGCACTGACGAAGTTGAAGAGCTACCTCGACTACGGCACGTTCCAGCCGATCCAGATCGCGGCGACCGTCACGATGAACGAGGCGCAGGACTATCCGCTCGAGGTGAACGAGATCTACACCAAGCGCCGCGACGCGCTCATTGACGGGCTCAATCGCATCGGCTGGCCGATCGAGCCGCCGAAGGGAACGATGTTCGTATGGGCGCCGATCCCCGAGCCGTATCGCGAGATGGGCTCGCTTGAGTTCGCCAAGATGCTCGTGACCGAAGCAGCAGTCGCGGTGTCGCCGGGCATGGGTTTCGGCCCCGGCGGCGAGGGCTTCGTGCGCTTCGCACTCATCGAGAACGAGCAGCGCATCGGCCAAGCCGTTCGCAATTTGAAGAAGACACTCGTAAAGCTCGGTTAGTGGAGCCGGTCGGGCCGAAGATCGCGGAAGGGCGCGACTCGGAGATCTTCGAGCACGGGCCCGGCAAGGTGTTGCGGCGCAACTTCGTATCCCGGGACCTCACGGGCGAGGCGCGAATCATGACCTACGTGCGCGAGCGCGGCTACCCGGTGCCCGAAGTCTTCGATGCAGGCGACGGGTACCTCGTGATGGAACGGGTCAACGGCGCCGATTTGCTCGACGTGATCAAGAAGACGCCGGCGGGTCTCCGCGACGCGGCAGCGACGCTCGCCGATCTGCATATGCGCCTCGGCGCGATCGAGGCGCCCGACTTCCTCGCCGCCGCGCCCGGTCCCGAGGGCGACCGCGTGGTGCACCTCGACCTGCACCCGTTGAACGTCATGATGACGGCGGACGGGCCGGTCGTCATCGACTGGAACAATGCGAAGCGCGGCGTTCCCGAACTCGACGTGGCCGATACCTGGGCGATCCTCAAATGCGCCGAGCTACCGAACAAAGGGCTGGACAAACTTCTGACCTCGCTCGGACGTGGCTACCTGCTGCGGGAGTTCCTCAAGCGACTCGATCGCGACGCAGCCGCGCGCGTCATGGGACCGATGGTCGAGTGGCGCAACGCTGACCGCAACATGTCCGAGAAGGAGAAAGCGCGCCTCACCGCGCTCGCAGCGCACACGGACTCGCGTCACCCTGCGGGGTGACCGCGGTTCACCCCTGAGAAGGTGGTCCTCACCGTGACGCGTCCGTACGGTTCAGGGGTGGCAGAGGACAGCAAGCCGTACAGGCTCGGCCAGGTGGTCGCGGGCGCGGGTCAACCCCTCGTCTACGGCGTTGTCATCACGGGCCTCGGTGTTCCGCTGTTGCCTTGGGGCGACCCCGCCGCCTTCGTGCTGCTGGCCGCGCTTGTCGTAACCGGCCTCGTCAAGAACCAGTCGGACCGCGCCGCGCCGGTCGCCTTCGCGGCGATGACCCTGCTTGTGTGCGTCTACATACTCGGCGACTTCCCGCGGAGCGCGTGGACCTCTGGGTTCATCACGGTGGCCATCGTGTGGGCTTTCACCGGCACCCGCGCCAAATGGGCGCGGTACGGGTCGGTCTTTCCGGCGGCGCTGTTTGTTGCGGCCCTTCTCGGCATGGGTGACGCGACCGTGCTGACGGGTCAAACCCCAACCGTGGGGCACGAGATAAACGAAGTCGTTCGGCTGTTGTTGCTCTTGCTGCTTGGAATCACGGGACCGGTACTGCGCGCAGAGCTGGAACGCGTCGAGAAAGAGAAGGACGCCGCGGTCGAAGCGGCCGCCACCAACGAGCGCGCTCGTATCGCGCGTGAATTGCACGATGTTGTCGCGCACCACGTCACGGTGATGGTGCTCCAAGCCGAAGGCGCGAAGGCGTCGTCGACCGATCCGAAGGCGGCCACCGCCCTCGGTCAAGTGATTGCCGCCGGGCGAACCGCGTTGAACGAGTTACGGCGGCTGCTCGGCGTGTTGAAGCAAGGCGAAGGCGAGGCCGACCTCGAACCGCAACCGGATCTGTCTCGGTTGCCGGCGTTGATCGAGCAACTCAGCGGCGCCGGACTCGACGTCGACCTCGCGATCGACGGTGAGCCTGGAACCGTCGCCCCCGGCGTGGCGCTTTCCGGTTACCGCATCGTCCAAGAAGCGTTGACGAACTCGCTGCGCCACAGCGGAGGTGAACAGGCGCACGTGCGCGTCGCGTACGCGACGGACTCGATCACGCTGGAAGTCATCGACGAAGGCGGCACCCGCATGCGGTTCCGCGGCGGTACCGGGCGCGGCTTGATCGGCATGCAGGAATGGGCGGCCGCCGTCGGCGGAACGGTGGAAGCCGGGCCCGCGCCCACCGGCGGCTACACGGTGTTGGCGAAGTTGCCCCGCAAGTGAATGTCATGCTGGATCCCGTGAGCCAGGTCGGCGTCGCAACGTTCCTCTTTAGCGACATCGAAGACTCGACGGCTTTGCTACGCCTGCTCGGCGACACCGAGTACGGCAAAGTCCTCGACCAGCACCGGTCCCTGATCGAGCAAGTGGTCGCCGACGAAGGCGGACGCTGCGCCGACGTCGAGGGCGACGGCACGCTCTCTGTCTTCGCGGCGGCCACCTCGGCGTGCCGCGCCGCCGTAGCCGCGCAACGCGCGCTGGCTGCGCACGAATGGCCCGCCGCGCTGCGGGTGCGGATGGGGTTGCATACCGGCGAAGCGCAACGGCTCGACTCGCACCCCGTGGGCCTCGCGCTGCACCAGGCACAACGGGTGTGCAACGCGGGTCACGGCGGCCAGCTGCTCCTGTCCGATGCAACGCGGCAGATTCTCGGACACGCGCTACCCGACGCGACGACGCTGCGCGACCTCGGCGAGTTCGAGGTGCGCAACTTCGACCACGCGCTGCGCCTGTTCCAGGTGTGCGCGGAAGATCTACCAACTGACTTTCCGAGTTTGCGCGTGCCCGTGGCCGCCTCAGCGCCGCCAGCCGGCGGCACCGGTCGGAGTGTGCGGGTGCTTGTGGTCGACGACCAAGAGTTGGTGCGAACGGGTCTACGCATGATCCTCCAGCCGCAACCGACCATCGACGTCGTTGGTGAGGCGGCTGACGGCGTGCAGGCGGTGAGCGAGGTTGCCCGGCTTCGGCCTGACGTGGTGCTGATGGACATCCGCATGCCGAACCTCGACGGCATCGAAGCCACCGCGCAGATCGTCAATCAGTCGCCAACCACCAAGGTCGTGATCCTGACGACGTTCGACCTCGACGAGTACGTCTACCGAGCCCTTCAGGCCGGCGCGAGCGGGTTCCTGCTGAAGGACGCGCCACCGTCCGAACTCGTCGCCGCGCTCGAGATCGTGGCTCGCGGCGATGCGATGTTGGCACCAGCGGTGACGCGTCGGTTACTGGGTGAATTCGCCAAGCGGACGCGCGGCGTGCATCCCGCGGCGGAGCGGCTCGCCTCGCTCAGCGAGCGCGAGGCCGAGGTGTTGGCGCTCATCGCGCGCGGTCGCTCGAACGCCGAGATAGCCGCCGAGCTGTTCCTCGGCGAGAACACGGTGAAGACCCACGTGAGTTCCGTGTTCAGCAAGCTCGGTGTACGCGACCGCGTCGCGGCGGTGGTGCTCGCCTACGAGGCGGGCGTGGTCGCGCCGGGTGACGCTTAGGAATAAAACTGGTCCGATGGCGAAGATGGTGAAAAGCAACTCGACTCGTAAGCCCCCCGAGCCCGCGGACGGCCACGGCGAGGTCGACGAATGGATGCGGGGTTTGATGCCCGGCTTGCAGCCAATCGTCGAGCACCTAGACAAGGCCATTCGGAAGGCGTTTCCCAAGGCGCAGTTCGCGGTCAAGTGGAAGAAGGCGCATTACGGATTGCCCGATCGCGGCTGGATTCTCGAGATCGTTTCCTACGACGTGTCCGTGAACGTTCTGTTCTACGGCGGGGCGGATTTCGATCCGGCGCCGCCGCTGGGTGAAGGGCGCTCGCGGTACGTGAAGCTGAAGAGCGTCGAGGAAGCGAAAGCGAAAGAGGTGCAGTCGTGGATCAAGCAAGCGGGCACCGTCGTCGGCTGGCAGTAACGCCCGCGGACGCCTAGAGGACGGGTGCCGGCGCGCCTGGTGACGCTTAGGACACCGGCGCGACGGCGCCGATGAGGCCGCCGAGGCAGAACGCGACGGCGGCGTCGGCCACTGTGCGCGCATCGTCGCTTTGCTGCAACACGAAGGTGCGCGCCAAGTGGTTCGTGACACCCAAGATCGCGTGGCTGATGACAACCGGGTCGCCGTCGGCGAGGGACCCGTCGTTGATGCCGTCCTTCACGTGCTTGACCAAGTCGGCGACCGCGACATCGGCGCCGCGGCGCAAATGCGCGGTGAACCTGTCCTCCGTAGCCGCGAACTGGATCAGCGTGACGTACTGACGGTTGCTCGCGAGCCACTCGATCGAGCGGCGAATGCCGGCCTCGATGCGCTCGAGCGGCGTGTCCAGACCATCGATCGCGTCGCGCTGGGCGCGGCGCAGATCGAGCTGACCGTCGCGCAGAATTTCGAGCAGCAACTCTTCCTTGGATGAGAAGTACCAGTAGAAGACGCCCTTGCCGACTTGGAGGCCGTCGACGATGTCCGCGACCGAAGTGGGGTGGTAGCCGCCCTCGGCAAAGCGCCGGGCGGCGTACTCCATCAACTGGTGACGACGATCGCGCCCCCGTTGCGTCAGCTTGCGGCTGTCCGTCATCGCGGGGACGAACGTAGGCAAAACTTGACCGCGCGGTCAAGAACGCCTTGTCGACACAAAAGGCAATCAAGGTTCTAGGGTGCCGAACCGTGGCCTACTGGATCGTGAAGGGGATTCTCTCGCCCATCTTGAAATTGCTGTTCAAGGTGCGCGTCGAGGGCCTCGAGAACGTACCGAAGAGCGGGCCGATCATCATGGCGTCGAACCACGTGTCGTTCTCCGATTCGATCTTTCTGCCGCTCGTCCTACGGCGCCGGATCACGTTCGTCGCCAAGGCCGAATACTTCGACGACCCGAAGACCGCGTGGTTCTTTCGCGCGATCGGCCAGATTCCGATCCGACGCGAGGGCGGCAGCGCCAGCCAGCGTGCGCTCGAGTCGGCGCGCGACGTCCTCGACACCGGCGGCGTGTTCGGGATCTATCCCGAAGGCACCCGCTCGCCCGACGGCCGGCTCTACAAAGGCCACACGGGCATTGCACGCCTCGCGTTGCAGACGAAGGCGCCAATCGTTCCCGTGGCCATGATCGGCACACGCGAAGCGCAGCCCATCGGCCAGGTGAAGCCAAACTTCTTCTCGAAGATCACCGTCTCATTCGGCAAACCGCTGACGTACGAGTACCTGTCCGATCAAGCCGACGATCGTCAGGTTTTGCGCAGCATCACCGACGAAGTGATGTTCGAACTCCGTGAGCTGTCGGGTCAGGAATATGTAAACCAGTACGCGAAGCGCAAAGACACCGACGACGCACTCGCGGCCGAAGTGGCGAAGGTCGCCTAGCTAAGGCTTCGTGGCGGTGAGCGTGAAGGTCAGCGGGATGCGCGGCGCCCCCGAGGCGAGATGCCACTGGCTGTGCTGCCCCCTGGTCATGCCGGGCATCAACTCGAAGACCGTCCAATCGTGTTCGTCGAGCGAGTCGATGCGCATGCCGCTGCCAATCAGAGCGTTGGTGATTTCTCCTATCGAGTGATTCCATTCGTACGCCTTGGCGTGCGCGAGCCGCGCGTCGCCGTCGGTGTAGGTGATGTCGATTTCGTCGACGAACGGCTCGGCTTCTTCGAAGTACGTGTACGTCAGCGTGAACGACTCGCCCTGTTGCGACAGTGCCCACGCCACTGGGTGCACGTCGTGGATGTAAAGCCGCCCTCCCGGTCGTAGAAGCGCACTGACGACCTCGGCCCAGCGCCCGACGCTCGGCAGCCAGCAGAGTGCGCCGAGGCTTACGTAGACAAGATCGAACGAGACAGGCGGCAACACGTCGGCAGCGAGGTACACGTCCGACTCGACGAACGTCGCGCGGTCCGCGACGCCGATCGCAGTGGCGAGTTTGCGCGCCTGCGCGACCGCGGGGCCCGAGAAGTCCACACCGGTCACGGTCGCTCCTGCCGTCGCCAGCGCCAGCGTGTCGGTGCCGATGTGGCACTGCAGGTGCACGACGTTGAGGCCCGTCACGTCGCCGAGAAACTGGGTCTCCCAGGGTTGGGGCCGCGGCGGGTGCGCGACATAGGCATCGACGTCGTAGAACTTCGACGAGGCGTGAATCGGCACGCGGTCGTCCCAGTTGGCCCGGTTCACTTGCAGGTAATCACTCATACGTAACACTCACGTCATATCGCACCGATACGGTGACCGGGTGGCTGCGGTCTTTGTCGTGCGCGTCTGGTTGCCTGACCGTCCTGGTGCGCTCGGTGCGGTGGCGTCGCGCATCGGCGCGGTGCGTGGCGACCTGATCGGTATCGACATCCTCGAGACGGGCGCCGGTCGCGCCATCGACGAACTTGTCGTGTCGCTCCCGACCGACGACCTGGTGCCGTTGCTCATCAAGGAGATGCAGCAAGTCGACGGGGTCGACGTTGAAGACGTGCGTCCGGTGCGGGGCGAGTTGCCCGACGCGCGCGTGGCCGCGCTCGAGTCTGCGGCGGAGTTGTTGGCGCAGCCGGATGCGGCGGCAGTTTGCGGCGCGCTCGTCGAACACGTCGTACGCGACTTCGAAGCCGAATGGGCGGCGGTGCTCGGTAGCGGCGCCGACGCCGGCCTGGTGGCGACGAAGGGCGACACGCCGACGGCGGACTGGCTCACCGCGTTCGTCGCTGGTTCCGGCGGCACGGGTGCCGCGCACACCGGTCCTGACGACGTGGCATGGTCGCCGCTCAACGACGGCGGCGCTGCGTTACTCATCGGCCGCGCGGGCCGCCCCTTCCGCAGCCGCGAGCGCCGCCAGCTCAACGCCCTCGCCAAAATCGTCGGCTGGAGATTGACGAACTAATCCGCGGGTTCGGTGGCCCAGTTGCGCGACCGCGACACGGCGTTGTGCCATTGGCTGAGGCGGAGATCGGCCAGCTCTTGTGGCACCTCGGGGGTGAACGACTTTTCCAGGGCCCACTGGGATGCGATTTCTTCGGTGGACGACCACACGCCTTCGGCCAAGCCCGCCAAGTACGCGGCGCCGAGCGCGGTGGTTTCGGTGACGACCGGGCGTGAGACCTCGACCTGCACTTGGTCGGCCTGCATCTGGCACAGCAGGTCCATCACCGACGCGCCACCGTCGACGCGCAACGCCCGGACCTCGCGTCCGCTGGCCGCGCACATCGCATCGACGACGTCGCGCGTCGACAACACCATCGACTCCACGACTGCCCGCGCGATGTGGGCGCGTTTCGTGCCCCGCGTGATGCCCACGATCGCCCCGCGCGCGTATGGGTCCCAGTAGGGCGAACCGAGTCCCGTGAAGGCGGGCACCACAAACACGCCGTCGGTGTCGGCGACCGATGCCGCGAGCGGACCGACCTCGGGGGCGGCCTCGATGAGGCCGAGGCCGTCGCGCAGCCACTGGATCGCGGCGCCCGTCACGAAGATGGCGCCCTCGAGCGCGTAGGCGACCGTGCCGTCGCTCAACTCCCAGGCAACGGTCGTAAGCAGTCCGTCCACCGGCGCCGGTTTGTCGGGCCCGACGTTCATCAACACGAAGGATCCGGTGCCGTATGTGTTTTTCGTCATGCCCGGCTCGAAGCACGCTTGGCCGAACAGGGCAGCCTGCTGGTCGCCGGCGATGCCGCTCACCGGGATACCCGCCGGTACCCCCATCCCGTCCACGGTGACGCCGAAGCGCCCTGAGGACGGGCGGATCTCGGGCAGCGCGCCGAATGCGTCGCCGACACCGAACACGTCGGCCAACTCTTCTGACCACGCTCGCGACCCGATGTCACACAACAACGTGCGCGAGGCGTTCGAAACATCGGTCGCGTGCACACCACCTGTCAGGTGCCACAGCAGCCAACTGTCGACGGTGCCTATCGCGAGGTCAGCGGACGCGGTCACCGCGCCGGTCGAGAGCAACCAACCCAGCTTGGTGGCGGAGAAGTACGGGTCGAGGACCAGGCCGGTAGTGGCGCGCACGAAGTCGAGCTGTCCGACTTCGCGCAGTGCGTCGCAGACCTCCGCGGTGCGGCGGTCCTGCCACACGAGCGCGCGATACAACGGCTGGCCGGTGGACCGGGACCACGCGACGAGCGTCTCGCGTTGATTCGTGATGCCGATCGCGGCGATCGGCGCGCCGTTTAAGCGGCCCACGACTTCCGCCAGCGTGACGCGCACCGCGTCCAGGATCTCGGTGGCGTCGTGTTCGACCCAGCCCGGCTGCGGGAAGTACTGGGGGAACTCGCGGTACGCGACGTCTATCGGTGTGCCGTTCTCGTCGATGACGAAGGCGCGCACACCGGTCGTGCCCGCGTCGATTGAGATCACGGCCGACATGGCTCAGAACCTAGCCAGCCGCCGACTTGTCAAAGCGTTGGGATTTCCTTGGCCGTCCAGACGGCAAAGGCGGCCGACCTAAACGCCATGAAGAGAAGTGCGCGGTGGCTTGTGTTCATCGGAGTCACGTTCCTGTGCCTGTCGGCGACCCAACTCAGCACCGCGTCACGCGCGGATGCCGCATCCCCGGCCAACCGCGCCTGCCGCAATGGCTACGTGTCGATCTCCTTTGATGACGGACCGACGGTGTCCACGCCCGAATTGTTGCGGGTGCTGCGCAAATACAGCATCAGGGCGACCTTCTTTGATCTTGGCCGGCAAGCCGAGCTGTATCCGCAGCACGTCATTTCCGAACGCGCTGCCGGCCATGAAATTGCGAACCACTCGTACGACCATCCGAACTTCCAAGAGATCGGCGACGACGCCGCGCTCGCGCAGCTCGCCAGGACGCAGGGCATCTTGCAGTACGGCACCGACACGCCGGACTTTTATCGCCCGCCCTACGGCGCGACGAACCCGGCGATCGCGCAACGGGCCAACGCAACGTTGGGCCTCACCGAAGTGATCTGGACCATCGACACGAACGACTGGGACGGCCGGCCGTCGAGCGACATCGTGCGCGCGGTAGCGAACGCGAAGAACGGCGACTTCGTCCTCATGCACGACGGCTACCCGAACACGATCGCGGCCATCAGCAAGATTGCGGACGGCCTCGCCCGTCGCGGTCTGTGCGACGGCCGCATCGCGCCCAGCACGACGCCGGTTCCGGTGTGGGAAGGCCTGTCCTTCAACGCCACCGTCCGCGCCTGGTAATTCCCACATCTTTGGGAATCCGTTGTCGGTGGATTCCCAACAGGTTGGGAAATGCGGCCGATGAGGCGGGGGAGCGGGAAGCACTCGCTCGACTTTCACCAAGGGGCTCCTCATGACGTATGGCTCAGCAGGACAACTCGCAGGGACGGGACTGGCGGCGACAGGTTTCGCCGTCGGAGGCTGGCTCGTTGGTGCGGTGACGCTGTTGCTGCTTGGCATTGCGTGCATGCAGTTGGCGCGTCGTAGCCCTGCCATCCGTCCGTAGTTCACGATCAACTCCACAACTCCACCACTCACAATGACCAGCGTTCGCACCACCGGAGCGCTGGTCGTTTTGATTGCGGCGCATAACGAGGAAGCGTCGATCGTGCACACGCTTCAGTCAGTGGTCGCGCAGCAGCGGAAGGCAAACCGCATCGTTGTGGCCGCTGACAACTGCACCGACAACACGGTTGCGCTAGCGAAGTCGGTCAAAGGCGTCACGGTCTTCGAGACGAAGAACAACACCGACCGCAAGCCGGGCGCGCTGAACCAGGCCTGGCGCCGCTACTGCAAGAAGGCGGAACTGGTCGTGTGCATCGACGCCGACACCATCCTCGAGCCCAACGCGCTCGCCGACTGGGAAGCCGAGTTCCACGCCAACCCCATCCTGGGTGGCTGCTCGGGCAAGTTCACGATGCTCGTGGGCGAGGGCATGACCCAACGAGAGAAGCTTCTCGTGCGTCTCCAGCGCGCCGAGTTCTCGAAGTGGACGGATCTGGCGCTGCGGCGCGCCCGGCGCACCTCGGTGCTGGCGGGCACCGCGTGCTGCCTCAACAACGACGCGCTCCGCGAAGTGATGGAGCGCCGACCGGTCGGTAGTGGCCCACGGCGCGTGGAGGACGGGCCGTGGGTCACTACCTCGATGGTCGAGGACTTCGAGCTGACCTACCGCATGCGTGAGCTGGGATGGGAGACAAAGGTTTCAGCCACCGTGCGCGCCTACACGGACGCCATGACCAACGTGCGCAGCCTGTGGGCCCAGCGTATGAAGTGGCAGACCGGCACCGTCGAGGACCTGCTGGCGTTCGGCTTCAACCGTCGCACCCGCCAGGACTGGGGCCAGCAGGCCCAGGGCATCCTCGCCGTGTTCATTCGCCTGCTGTGGCTCACGCTGCTCGTCGCGGCGATCGCTACCGGCCGCTTCCATCTGCACCTGTGGTGGCTGCTGCCGACCGTGCTGTTCCTGGCCAACGACTTCAAGCAGTCGCTGCGAATTCCCAACCGAGACAACGCCGACGTGCTCGTGGCCGCCGCGATAATCCCGCAGGAGCTCTTCGCTTACATGCGCTCGGGCTGGTTCCTTGCCTCGTGGGTCAAGGTGCTTGCGCGCAAGCTCTTCGGCGTCACGTACAAGGACGGCTGGGCCCAGCAAGAGCAGGCGGAGGCGGGCCGCCGCACCCGGGTGTCCGGTCAGCCGGCGATGAAGGTGGCGTCCGACACCGCGGTGGCGAAAGCAGCCTGAGCGGCGCTCGACGACTCGATGCGCCAGTCGGTCTCCTTCTGGATGTTGAACCAGACGAAGGCCTTGATGTCGGAGTTCGACTTCATGAAGGAGAAGAAGTCCTTGATGAACGTCGCCTTGCTGCCACCGGCTTCGGCGCTCGCCGTCTCGCCGATCACGATGCCCTTGCTGGTGATCGCACGAACCTGCGCCATGGTCTGACCGAAGACCGAGGAGGCCGACTGCCAAGTGCCCCAGCTCGTCGAGGTGCCCCAGTTGTATCCGTCGATGCCCACCATGTCGACATAGGCGTTGCCGGGGAAGAGGCTGCTGAGTGAGCTGCCGACGCCGTCCATGACGACGTTCGGATTCCACACCCACGTCACGTTGGTGACGCCGGCGGCGGCGAACACGTCGTGCACGTGGCGGTAGGCGGCGACGTAGGAGCCGGCACCGTTGCCGTTGACGCCTTCGGCCCAGGGATACCAGTCGCTGTTCATCTCATGTGCGAACCGCATCCACACCGGTGAGCCGAACGTCTTGATCTGGTTGGCCCATGTGCGGATCATCGAGTCGTAGTTGCCGGCGGTGATCGTGCTGAGCGCGTAGGCGGGCTGGGTGACCCCGTTGGACGGGTTCCACGGCTCCCACGTGATCATCGGGATCGAACCGTGGTTGCGGACCGTGGTGGCCTCGGCGGTCGGGAAGTTCGGGTCCCAGTAGAAGCTCTTGTACATCCCGTAGAGGGCGGCCTTCTTGCCCGCGTGCGACTCGAACGAGGCGAGCTGGCTGAGTCCGCCGGAGTTGTTCTCCTCCGTCGCGGCGCCGAACAGCACTGAATTGGAGGAAGGAGTGCTGTTCGACGCCGCAATGGTGGAGGACGTGGTGCTCGGGGCACCGGTTGCTGCCTTGACCGTGGTGGACGGCGACGTCGTTGTCGTCTTCACCGTGGTCGAGGTCGTGGGCTTCACCGAAGACGACGTCGTTGTCGCGTTCGGCTTAGCGGTGGTCGTTGTTGCCTGACGAGCGGCCCAGCGACTGCGAGCCGCGGCGGCTGCTGGGAGCGACGTGCCGAGGGTGGCGATACCCACGGTCACGGCCACTGCCGAGCACACAACCGCGCTGAATACAACCAGCCGGCGCTTCGAACGGACAACCTGCAATTGGGTTTCTTCCTCCATGTCCCAACTGATCGACAACGATCAGCGGAAGCATTAGGTGAAACCCAACCTTCGCTCAAGATTTGAGAATTCCCTGTTGGGATTCGCAGAGCGGTCTTACGGATTAAAGCGGTATCCGACTCCCCAAACGGTCGTAAGCCATCGAGGCTTGTTCGGGTTTGCCTCGATCCGCTTGCGCAAACGGCGCACGTGTTCGGTCACCGTGTCGATGCTCTGCCACGCCGAGCTGGAGTTCCAGACTCGGTCGAGCAGCTGTTCGCGTGAGAACACTTGGCGCGGTGACGACGCGAGGAACGCGAGCAGGTCGAACTCTTTGGCGGTGAGCACCACCAACTCGCCGTTGATGCGGACCTCGCGGTTGGCGAGGTTCACGGCCAGGCCGTCGAAGGTGAGGGGCGCGATGGAGGAAGCCGGCCGCGTCCGACGCAACACCGAAGCGATGCGGGCTTCGACTTCAGCGTTGGAGAAGGGCTTTACGACGTAGTCGTCGGCACCGAGCTTGAGGCCCATGACCCGGTCGGACTCCGACGTCTTGCCCGTGAGCAGGATGACGGGCACGTCGCTGGTCTGGCGGATCTGCTCGAGCACGTCGAGGCCGTCGTCGTCGCCGAGCATCACGTCGAGCACTACGAGGTCGGGGGTTTCTTCGTCGAGCGCGGCGAGTGCTTCGGCCGCGTCGGCTGCGGGCACCACGCGATAGTCCTCTAGGGACAGAAAGCGCGTGAGGAGGTGGCGGATGGTGCGGTCGTCGTCAACGACCAGCACGGTCGCCTTCGCGGTGTGCGTCGATTCGGTACCGACTGTCTCTCGAGTCATCGCCATGCCGTACTTATCGGCAGGAATCCCAACTGCTTGAGAATTATCGAGAAGTGTTGATCTTTCGCCTGCCCGTGGGCGGTTTGCCCTCAAGGCACTGCCGGAGCGCGCCGGCGAGCAGTTCGCGGGCGACCGGCTTGGTGAGGAAGTCGTCCATGCCGGCGGCCATGCACTGCTCGCGGTCGGCCGCCATCGCCGACGCCGTCATCGCGACAATCGGTGTGCGCGTCTTGGTTTCCATCGAACGGATCGTGCGGGTGGCGTCGTAGCCGTCCATGCGTGGCATCTGGCAATCCATGAGGATCGCGTCGTACTTGTTTGCGCTGAACGCTTCGACCGCGGCGAGACCGTCCACCGCGACGTCGGTTTGGTAGCCCAGTTGCGTCAGCATGCCCACCGCGACCTTGCGGTTGACCGGGTTGTCCTCGACCACAAGCACACGAATGCCGTCGACGGGTGGCGGGGCCGGCGCAGCCACGGTGGAAGCGGGTAGCGCGTGGCGGGCCGGCTTCAGCGGAACCGTGAACCAGAACAGGCTGCCCTTTTCCGCCTTGCTCTCCACGCCGATCTCGCCGCCCATCAGCGTTACGAGATCGCGGCAAATCGCGAGACCCAGCCCGGTGCCCCCGAATCGACGCGTCGTGGACGCGTCGGCTTGCACGAACGGCTCGAACAACCGGGCGCAGGCCTCGCGGGGGATGCCAATGCCGGTGTCGCGCACCTCGAAGCGCACGCAGCGGTCGTGCGTTGTCACCGCAAGCGTCACCTCACCGGTGGACGTGAACTTCACTGCGTTCGCGAGCAGGTTGCCCAGGACTTGCTTGAGGCGCCGGCTGTCGCCGTGGAGCGAGTCGGGTACTGAGTCATCGACGGTGGACGACAGCTTGATGTGGCGCTCGGCGGCCATCGGCACGAACGGCACCGTGGCGACGTGCACGATGTGACGGAGCGCGAAGTCGTCATCGTCGAGTTGCAGTTTGCCCGCCTCGATCTTCGAGACGTCCAGGACGTCGTCGATGATCGCGCCGAGCGACGACGCCGACGTCGACATCGTCTGGATGTAGTCACGCTGCTGAACTGTCAGCTTGGTGTCGAGCAACAAACCGACCATGCCCATCACGCCGTTCATCGGCGTGCGGATCTCGTGGCTCATGTTTGCGAGGAACGCCGACTTCAGGCGCGAGGCCTCGCGGGCTTCTTCGAGCGCCGCATCGAGCGCAGCCTTGTCGGCGAGGCGAGCCGAGATGTCGTGGAGGAACGCGTGGAAGATCAGCTCACCGCGCGCGTCCTCCGTAGCCCACACGGCCATTTCCACCGGGAACTCGTGTCCATCGCGATGCACCGCCGTGACCTCACGACGTGTGTTGAGCACTTGCATGCGCCCCGTCTTGAGGAAGCGGCTGACGCCTTTGCGGTGCGCGTCGCGTTGGGCGGCCGGGATGATGATGTCGACCATTGACAGGCCCAACACTTCGCCCCGCTTCCATCCGAAAGTGAGTTCCGCTTGGCGGTTCCAGTCCGTGATGCGTTCGTCGGGGTCGATGGTGACGAACGCCTCGGACGCGGCGTCGATGATGCGCGTGGTGCGCACTTCGTTGGCCCGCAACCGTTCTTCGGTGACCTTCGACTCGGTTACGTCCTGGCAGATCCCGTTCAGTTGCACGACGCGTCCGGCAATGACGTCCGCTTGGCAACGCGTGCGCAGCCATCGCGTCTCGCCGTCAGGGAGAATGACGCGAAGAACCGTGGTGAAGGATTTGCCGCTTACCCGCGCCTCGGCGTACAGCTGGTCGAGTATCGGACGGTCCTCCGCGTGCACGCGCTCCATTGCAGACGCATAGTCCGTGGGTGCGGTGCCGAACTCATAGCCGAAGAGGCGTTGCAGCTCGGCCGACGATGCCAACTGCTCGGTGGCGATGTCGTACTCCCAGCTGCCGATGTGTGCGATGCGCTGCGCCTGTTCGAGGGCTTGGCGGTCGACCTGGAGCGCGTCTGTGCGTTCGCGGACGCGCGTCTCCAGCAGTGAGTTGGTGGATAACAACGTGCGGTGCGCCTGGTCGCGCTCGCCGACGAGCGCGGCGAGCAACATCCCTTGCAGGGCCAGCACGGCGAGGAACGAGTCGAGGAGCCACAGGTCGCTGATGGCGTCACCGGTGACGAATCGGCCGACGCCCTGTGACGTTCGTTCAATCGCGATGAGCGTGATCGCGAAGGTCGCCAGCGTGGCGCCGCGCGCTCCGAAACGCATCGCGGCCCATGCGACGATGGGGTAGATCAGGAACGCCGAGGGGTTCGGCCCGACGAACGAGACCGCGATCGCGAACGCGAACGCCGAGACGATGAGAATGACCTCGGTTTGCAACTGATGCGCGTCATGCGCAGCTTCGCTGTCGGACCAGCTGAGCAGCAACGGCGTGACGATGATCGCGCCCATGACGTCGCCGATCCACCACACGTTGAGGTTCTTGAGTACTGCGCCGAGGGGCACGACTCCCGCGATGTGCAGCGTCGTGACGCCGATCAGCGCGCTAACGACCGAGGCGCCTACCGCGACGCCGCATAGGACGCCCACGTCGCGTGGACGAGCGAACCGCGTCTTGACGCCGAAGTGATGCAGCAGGCCGGCGGCGACGAGCGCCTCGAGCGTGTTACCCGTCGCCATGCCCAGTGCGGTTGCCGCGGAGAGCCCGCCGATATTGAGCACAAAGGCACCCAAGAAGGCGCCGGGTGCAATCGACCGGCCGTAGACGAACACCGCGGCGATCGCGAGGCCGGTGGGAGGCCAAACGGGCGAGACGTGGCCCGGCAAGGATGCGATCGAGAACCCGATGCGCCCCAGCACCCAGTAGAGCAGCGCCAAAAGGACGATTCGCTTCGCGTGTTCTCGGACCGTGGATAGACGCGCGGGCACGTTGTTCTTTCGGCATCCGCGACAGGCAACAAAAGGGGGTTCTCAACGATTTGAGCGTCATCTCTTGCTGCTTGTGCACTACGTCACAAGTGCTTTCTTTCGCGAACGGGGTCTGACCTGGGGTTTCGCGTTTCGCCTTTCGTTGACACGGGTGGAATTACGGTGTTGTATTTCTCCCTCATCTCGCGGTCCGGGGGGATCCACACCACAAGATATTGTGGTTACCCCCTGAAACCGCAGGAATTCGACTTAACCCCAGGGGAGAGGCTCACCAAAGATGGCAATTGCACCCGAACAGCTCGGAATCGGCATCCGCCGCCAGTTCACGACCGCAGGCGTTCACCCCTACGACATGGTCACGTGGGAGCGGCGCGACGCTCGCATCTCGAACTGGAAGACCGGCGAAGTCGCCTTCGAGCAACTCGGTGTGGAAGTTCCGTCCACGTGGTCGGTCAACGCCACGAACATCCTGTCCCAGAAGTACTTCCGGGGCACCCTGGGCACCCCTGAGCGCGAATCGTCGCTCAAGCAGGTAGTGGACCGCATCGTCGACACGATCCTGGCCTGGGGCCAGCAGGACGGTTACTTCACCGATGACGACGAGGCTGCCACCTTCTCGGACGAACTGAAGTACCTGCTGATCACCCAGCGCGCTGCCTTCAACTCGCCGGTGTGGTTCAACATCGGCGTCAAGGGCGTGCCGCAGCAAGGCTCGGCGTGCTTCATCCTCGCCGTCGAGGACCAGATGCGGTCCATCCTCAACTGGTACACCGAAGAAGGAATCATCTTCAAGGGCGGCTCCGGTGCGGGCCTCAACATCTCGAAGATCCGTTCGTCCCGCGAACTGCTCCAGGGCGGTGGCACCGCGTCGGGCCCCGTCTCGTTCATGCGCGGCGCCGATGCCAGCGCCGGCACGATCAAGTCGGGCGGCAAGACCCGGCGCGCCGCGAAGATGGTGATCCTCGACATCGACCACCCCGACATCAAAGACTTCATCTGGTGCAAGACCATCGAAGAGCGCAAGGCCCGCGTCCTGCGTGACAACGGCTTCGACATGGACCTGGACGGGAAGGATTCCCACTCGATCCAGTACCAGAACGCGAACAACTCGGTGCGCGTCACCGACGAGTTCATGCAGGCCGTTATTGACGGCACCGACTGGGAGCTGAAGGCCGTCACCGACGGTTCGGTGATCGAGACCATCCCGGCCCGCGACCTGTTCCGTCAGGTCGCGCAGGCGGCGTGGGAGTGCGCCGACCCCGGCATGCAGTTCGACACCACGATCAACAAGTGGCACACCGCGGCGTCCACCGGTCGCATCAACGGGTCCAACCCGTGCTCGGAATACATGCATCTGGACAACTCGGCGTGCAACCTGGCGTCGCTGAACCTGATGACGTTCCTCGACGACCAAGACGTGTTCGACGTCGACGGCTTCATGGCCGCGACCTCGGTCGTGTTCACGGCGCAGGAGATCATCGTCGGCAACGGCGATTACCCCACGGCCAAGATCGCCAAGAACACCCGGCGCTTCCGTCAGCTCGGCATCGGCTACGCCAACCTCGGCGCGCTGCTGATGGCACAAGGCCTCGCCTACGACTCCGACGGCGGTCGCGCCTGGGCCGGCGCGATCACCGCACTGCTCACCGGCCAGTCCTACGCGACCTCCGCACGCACTGCGGCGCGCATGGGCCCGTTCGCCGGTTACCAGGAGAACCGCTCGCACATGCTCAAGGTGCTCGGCATGCACCGCGACGCCGTGAACGACATCGACGAAGAACTGGTGCCCGTTGAGATCCTCGACGCGGCGCGTTCGGCGTGGGACGAGGCGTGCAACCTCGGTGAGGTTTACGGCGTGCGCAACAGCCAGGCGTCAGTGCTCGCGCCCACTGGCACCATCGGCCTGTTGATGGACTGCGACACCACCGGCATCGAGCCCGACCTCGGCCTCGTGAAGATGAAGAAGCTCGTAGGCGGCGGCACGATGAGCATCGTCAACCAGACGGTGCCGCGCGGCCTCACCAAGCTCGGCTACTCCGATCAGCAGATCGAAGAGATTCAGGCCTACATCGAGGCCGAGAAGAGCATCCTCGGTGCGCCCCACATCTCGCCGAGCCACTACGACGTGTTCGCCTGCTCTATGGGTGACAACACGATCCACTACCGCGGTCACATCAAGATGATGGCCGCCGCGCAGCCGTTCCTCTCGGGCGCGATCTCCAAGACGGTCAACATGCCCGAAGAGGTCACCGTCGAAGAGGTGGAGCAGCTGCACATCGAGTCGTGGCAGCTCGGCCTGAAGGCCGTCGCGATCTACCGCGACAACTGCAAGGTCGCCCAGCCCCTCGCTACGGCCAAGAAGGGTCAAGGCGCGTCCGGGTTCGACACCGACGCAGCCGCTGGTTCGGGCGCCGCCGACGGTGGACCGACCGATGCGTTGCTCGCGGCCAAGGTGGCCGAGCTCGAGCAGGAGATCGCGCGCCACACCGTGTTCGTGAAGCAGCCGGTGCGTGAGCGCCTGCCAAACAAGCGTCGCTCCACCACCACCAAGTTCCGCGTGGCGGATTGCGAGGGCTACTTCACCGTTGGTGAATACGACGACGGCCGTCCCGGCGAAGTGTTCATCTCGGTGTCCAAGCAGGGCTCGACGCTGAGCGGTCTGATGGACGCGTTCGCCGTGTCCATCTCGCTCGGTCTGCAGCACGGCGTGCCGCTGTCGACCTACGTAAAGAAGTACGCGAACTCGCGCTTCGAGCCGAGCGGCATGACCGAGGATCCGGAACTCCGTATCGCCACCTCGCTGATGGACTACATCTTCCGTCGCATCGCCGTCGACTACATGCCGTTGTCCGAGCGCACCGAACTCGGCATCCTCACCCAGCAGGAGCGCCTGCAGCCGACGCTGCCCGGTGTCGAGGAAGCGGTCGTGGAGAACCACGGTTCGGACGCAGTGGGCCAGGTCACGCTCGACCTGCAGGCGGGCGTATCCACGCCGCCCCCGTCGCCCGAGCCCGCGGCACCCGCCGCAGTTGAGCCGCCGAAGATGGCCGCGCCGAAGAAGAACGAAGTGATCGCCCCGCTTTGCTACTCGTGCGGCAACGAGATGCAGCGCGCCGGCTCTTGCTACGTCTGCGGTTCCTGCGGCTCCACCAGCGGCTGTAGCTAAGCCGCCGACCGACCTTCCGGAAAAAGTTCAGGGTCGGACCCTGAGGACTTCAACACCGCGATCCCGGACGATGTGTCCACGAACACATCTATGTCCCCAGGCTCAGCTGTTCGGAAAAATCGGGCCGGGCTGATCGCGGTCCTAGTGGCGGCGGCACTTTTGGCGGGAATGGCGCCCGCCAAAGCGGCCGCGAAGCCGTCGACCGGAGCGCCCGTCCCTCAAGCGGTGCGGGCGCTCCTGCAACGCGTGTTGCACCCCGGAGCTGGCGCTCGCCCTGACGAACCGCCGTTGGACGCCCAGCTGGCATCGCCGCCCGAACCGGGTCCGGACCCTGAGTCGCCGTCAGCACGGGCTCGCGTGGCCGAGTCCACGTACGACCGGGCCGTTGCCGGCGCCACCGGTGTCGTGCAAGCCCAGTTGCGCGAGTCCCGCCCGGCATTCGTTGCGGCTATGGCGGAATGGCACAGCGGCGAGACACAAGTGCCAGTGGTCATCGACCACCTCGCCGCGGCCGCCGCGCACCTCCGCGGGGCAGACGGGGCGATGGTGGCTCCGACCGTGGGCGAGGCACTTTCCGGGATCGCGCGTCAGATCACGAGCGGTGTATTCGACGCCTACCGACGGGCCGGTGCCGACCCTGATTTGATGGCGCGTTTGGCCGGACTCATGGCGTCTGCAGATGAACAGATCGCTGCGGGCAACCACGACACCGCCATCCTCCAGCTAAAGCAGGTGCTCGAGCTCGGCCCGCACTTGGTGTTCAGCATGCGCGCCTTCGTCCAGAACCTGCGGACGACGTTCGACACAAGCACAGTCGGTTACTCCTGGGCGATCGCGGAAAACGGAACGCTCGTCCACCCGTGGCAGAACGGCCGGGCGCAGGTGGGGCCCCAGCCCGTTGATCAGTCGGCAACGAAAGAGATGAACATCGCGAGCGTTTCGAAGACGCTGACGGCGGTGGCAGTGCTTCGGCTTCTTGAGTCGAGGAATCTCAGCATCGACTCGCCGATCAGTCCCTGGCTGCCGACCACCTGGACCCTCGGTCCCGGCGTCGCCGGCGTGGGCGGGCTCACGTTCCGAAATCTCATGACCCAGTCCAGCGGTCTGAACAACAACGCGGTGAGCAAGACGACGGGCAAACCACAGGCGGCGCCGTACGACTACGCGTCCTTGCGGTCGACGATCGCCACCGGCGTGAACGCCCCGAAGACCTTCGTGTACCAGAACGCAAACTTCGCTCTGTTCCGCGTAATGATCCCCCGCCTGGCCAACACGGTGCCGGGCGTCGACAACACCGAGACCTCTAAGGGCGTCGGGAGTCAGGCCGGGGACTCATTCGCAGCCGGTAGCTACGCGGCTGCGTACATCAACTACCTCCGCAACCAACTGTTTGCCCCGATGGGAATCGACGGTCGCTGCGACCCGGCGGACAACCCGAATGTCCGCACGCTGCTCTACAACCCGAACCTGGCGCTAAGCGGGCGGGACGCGGGGAACTGGACGTTGTTGTGCGGGTCCGGCGGCTGGTATCTCTCCGCGACCGAGTTGGCCGCGTATCTCGCACATATGCGTTACGACAACGCGATCTTGTCGCCCGCCATGCGCACGGTCATGAACCAGAACTTCACGGGGTGGATGGACCCGGCGAACTACAAGTGGGGCGACGGAGTGTGGGGCACGTACCACAACCACGGCGGTGACCTTTGGTACGACAACGTCGCCCAGAGCGCGAAGCGCGGCATGGACTCCTGCGTCATGAGTTACCCCAACGGTGTCCAGATCGCGATCCTGATCAACTCTCAGGGGCCCAGCTACGACGGGCATCCGGCGAGCGGATACCAGTGCGCAGCGCTTCAGGCAGCGTTCGACAACGCGTTGGTGCTCGTGCCCTAACCGACAGTCGCCGACCAGGCTCGCGGCTGGATGCGTTGCAATGCGGGCGGAGACCGAGAACAGTTGGCCGATGCGAGTGACCGGTCTCGACCATGTGGTGCTGATCTGCCGCGATGTCGAGGCGTCCGTCGAGTTCTATTCCGGTGTGTTGGGCCTCGAGGCGTTGGACGTGGAGAAGTGGCGCAAGGGCGAGGCGTTTTTCCCGTCGGTGCGCATCGACGAGTCCACGATCATCGACCTCCTACCGGGAAGGCCCGACGGTCGGAACACCGATCACGTCTGCCTCGTGATCGAGCCGATCGACCTGCACGCATTGGCCAAACGGACAGAGCTGAACGTGGTGCGGGGGCCTGTGGAACGGGGCGGGGCGCGGGGTGTGGGATGGTCGATCTATGTCATCGATCCTGATGGCTACCTCGTGGAGCTGAAGCACTACGGCTCGACCGCCGAGGGCGCCAACGGGACAACCACCGACACCTAACGGTGCCGATGGTCGTCCGTGCCCTTATAGTTGAGGATCTGCGTCAGGGTGTGGTCGATGGTGACCAAGTCGGCCTGGTCGGCCATCACCTGCGCGATGTCCTTGTAGCTGTCGGGATGCTCGTCGAGCAGTGCCTCGGCGGAACGCTCGTCCCACGTCTTGCCGGCCATGGCTTCGTTGAGCGAGTCGACCGACAGCGTCTTGCGCGCCGCGGTGCGCGACAACCGACGGCCCGCCCCGTGCGAGCACGAGTTGTACGACGCCGCGTTGCCGAGGCCCGACACGATGTAGGTGCCGGTGGCCATGGAGCCCGGGATGACGCCGCGGTCACCGACTCGGGCGCGGATGGCGCCCTTGCGGGTGAGCCACACGTCGTGTCCGTCGTGGTGCTCGCGCTCGGTGAAGTTGTGGTGCGTATTGACCGTGTCGACGACGGAACCGTGTCCGACGAACGCGAACAGTTCGCGCAGCACGGCGTCCATCATCCGCTGACGCGACCCGTAGGCGTAGGTCTGTGCCCACAACATGGCGTTGATGTACGCGTCGAACTCCGGCGTGCCTTCCACGAGGTAGGCGAGGTCGCGGTCTTCGAGTTCGATGAAGTGGCTCTTCATCAGGCCGCGCGCACACTCGATGTGCTGCATGGCGAGTTCGTTGCCGATGCCACGCGAACCCGAGTGCAGCACGACCCACACGCGATCGGCTTCGTCGAGGCAGACCTCCACGAAGTGATTACCAGAGCCGAGCGAGCCGAACTGGTTGTGCGCCTTGTTCGTCTGCTTCTCGGTGAGGTTGATGGACAGCGCCGTAGCAGCGAGGTCGACGGGCATGGCGTTGTCGCCTTCGTGACCCTTGCCGACACCAGCCGGCACGGCGCGACGAATCGCACCGTGCAGTGGGCCGAGCTTGTCGGGCAGGTCGTTGGCCGTGAGGCTGGTCTGCGCGGCGATCATGCCGCAGCCGATGTCCACGCCGACCGCCGCCGGCACGACCGCGCCGGTTGTCGGGATGACCGAGCCGATGGTGGCACCCATGCCGTAGTGCGCGTCGGGCATGAGCGCGACGTGCCCGTCCACAAACGGCAGATTCGCGGTGCGGCGCGCCTGCTCGAGGGTCTTGTCGTCAAGGTCGCTGGCCCAGGAGATCAATTTGCGGTCGAGGCGGTTCGGCATGGCGTTCTTCTCGTCGGTTAGTGGGCGGACGATGGTGACGGGTTACCCGGCCGACAGCGAATGGATTACGCGCGACGTTTGGCTCGTTTGGCCTTCGGTGGCGCGAGGCGGGCTTGGGCGACGCCGCGCTTGACCCACGTGGCCAGGGCACGCTTCGTCTGCACTTGCTCATCCGGTACACGGACGAAGCCCGACACGTCGCGACCCCGCATGACCATCGGTTCGGCTTTGCCTTGCTCGATGAGGGACTCCTGCTTGTGCGGGTCGACGCGCGCCATGAGCCCACCACGGCCGCTCACGCCGATCGCGATGTGTCCGTTGATCAGAAACGCGAGCCCGCCGAACATCTTTTGCTCGGTGAGATCAGCTTCACCAGCGATGAGTTCGCGGACGCGATCGGCGAGTTCCTCGTCGTAAGCCATGAGCGCAAAGTAGACACGTGCACGTGTTGATCGCAGAATCCGTCCAACTCGATGGCGGGACTGTCGCGTTGATCCTGGGGCTGATGCTGGTGGCGGCCCTGATCGCACTCGCGGTCGTGATCGGCGGCATGGTGGCGGCGAGGCGCGCCGGCCGCGGGTCGAGCCAGGCCCGCTTCGTCTGGTTGTCACTGACCGCGATCGAGGGTCTGGTCGCATGGCAGAGCTTTGTCGGCAAAATGCGACCGAATCAGATCACCGCCGGCGTCGTCGTGGTGATGGCCGTGCAAGCCGGGGTGTACTTCCACGCACGCAACGCGCCGTGATCGGTCGCGCGCTCGACGTGACGCCGTACACGTGGGCGGTGAGCGTGCCGTACGCGGTTGCGTTCGCGGCGGTGAGCGTTGAGGTCGCGTGGATGTTGTGGCGCGCTGGTGGTGCGTGGCCGCGAGTGGCGGCGCGTGCGCGCCTCGGCGTCACCATGGCTGCGGGTGCCTTCGTGGTGAGCGCGCTCTATACGTCGGTGCTGCGCGTGCTGTGGCAGGCCGTCGGTGTCGCCGCGCCGCACGCGCTCGTCGCGCTGTGGCGATCGCAGCCGGTTCTCGGCGCGATTGCTGCGTTCGTTGCGTGGGACGCAGTCGGTTGGCTCTACCACTGGGTCGGCCACCGCACCCGCGTCGGTTGGGCCGCGCACCAACCGCACCACTCGGGCGACACGTTCGACATCACACTTGGGCTACGCCAGTCGTGGGCGCCGTTCCACGGCCTCGCGTACCAGCCGTTGCTCGCGCTAGCCGGTTTCGACTTCCGAACCATTGCCGTATGCGCGGCCATCTCCAATTGCTGGCAGGTGCTCGAACACACGTCGGCGCCAATCCGCTTTCCGCGCTGGATCAGTGCGTGGTTGATGACGCCCGCCGCGCACCGGCACCACCACGGCACCGACGCCGGCGCCCGCAACCTCGGCCCTGTGCTCACCGTGTGGGATCGCTTCGCCGGGACCTGGCTCGATCCGTCACTGCCGGCACCCGTCCGTTACGGCACCGTCGCTCGCGACGCGACCAGCGCGTTTTCGATCGAGTCGTCAGGTTGGCGCGCGTTGATGTCGCGCCAGCCAACGCGGGCGTAGAAATGCAACGAGCCGCCGACCCGAAGGCCGGCGGCTCGCATGCGTGAACTACGAAAGATCAGATAACGCGAACGTTCTGCGCTTCTTCACCCTTCTTGCCGGGGGCTACATCGAACTCGACCTGCTGGCCGTCCTGGAGCGACTTGTAGCCGTCCGACTGAATGTTCGAGTAGTGGACGAATACATCTTCGCCACCGTCGCGGGAGATGAAGCCGAAGCCCTTGTCCGCATTGAAAAACTTCACTGTTCCAGTTGCCATTACAAATGTCTCTTCTCAAAAAATCGAAGCCGTCCGTGTGACGGCCCCGATGTCAGACAGTCTCCCACATCACGTCCCACACCATGTACACGTCGGCGCGCGCGTAGGGCGAGGGCGGCGCCGGCCGGTGCTGGAATCCCGAGGTTTCATAGAGCTTTAGCGCCGTCTCGAGCTTCGAATGTGATTCGAGGAACAGCAGTGTGCCGTCGAGGCTTTGGTAGCGCTCGAGCGCCGCTTCGATCAGCAACCGGCCGATCCCTTCTCCGCGGTGATTCGGCTCCACCGCCATCTTGGACAGCTCGTACACACCGTCACCGTGGTGTTTGAGGGCGACGGTGCCGACCGCTTGGTGGTGGTCGTCGACGGCCATGAGGATCTCGCCGCCGCCTTTGAGGACGTGGGTTTCGGGGTCGCCCAGGATCTCTTCGTCGGCCTTTTCGACCTCGAACCAGCGCTCAATCCACTCGAGGTTCAGGCGCGCGAAGTCGTCGCGCCATTTCGGTTCGTAGTCGACGACGCGAACGCCGGCCATGTGGCTAGGAGTTGATCACCACGACAGGCGGATCCGTGATGCCGTGCTGATCGCGGCAGAACGCCTTGTAGACGCCGTAGATCGCGTGCGCATCGATCACAAACTCGACGTTGCCCTCCTTACCGAGGTTGAGGTTGGCGCCGTAGATCGTGAACCACACGTCAGTGGGGCCTTCATTGGTTTCGGGGACGTGCAACGTGTGCACCGAACCGGCCGGCTCGTAGAGATACGAACCGGCGACGTTCACGAATTCGGGCGTCTCGAGGTAATACCAACTGCCGCTCTGCGTGAACGCATAGACGTGGCCCGTGTGCTTGTGGGTCTGGATCGTGGCGCCGGGCGCGAACTTGGTCCGCACGATCCAGATGCCCGTCGCCAGGTCGACCTGCAGCAACTGGATCTGCGAGCCGTCGCCCAGATCGACAAAGGGCAGGTCTGCTTCGTTCCGGAGAATGGTCTGGGGCGCGGCCTCGGTAATCGACATGCACCTACGGTATCGGCGATGGGGCGAGGTCGACGGGTGCGGTACGCGGTCATTTCGCTCGGCGTTTTCGCTACAACGCTGGCACTACTCGGCCCCGCCCGCGCCGCCGAGGCTCCAGTGGAGCCTCGTCCACAGGTCACCAATGCACTGCACGCCACGCACGGCGCCGGCGCGCGCATCGTGGACGATCAAGGCCGCACCGTGATCCTGCGCGGCGTGAACGTCAACGGCATCGGCGAGTACTACCAAGAGTGGCCGGATCTGCCGTCGACGCTCCCGCTGGGCGACGCCGACTTCGCCGCGCATGGCCGCCGACGGCTTCAACGTGGTGCGCCTGATCATCACGTGGTCGCGCCTTGAGCCTCAGCCGGGCCAGATCAATGCGGCGTACCTCGATCGCATTGCCGCGACCGTCGCCCAGGCGAAAGCGCACGACATCTACGTGCTGCTCGACATGCATCAAGACGCGTGGGGTCCGTACGTCGACACGCCCGACGGCGTCACCTGTCCACCGCAGACGACCGCCGCGGTCGGGTGGGACGGCGCGCCCGAGTGGGCGACCGCGCTGGTCGGCACCCCGCTCACGTGCACCCTCGGCGGCACGCGTGAACTGTCGACGTCGGTGCAGACGAGCTTCAGCAACTTCTACGCCAACGTCGGCGGCGTGCAGGACCATCTGGTCAGCGCGTGGCGCGCGGTGGCCCAGCGCTTCGCGCACGAGCCGGCGGTGGCGGGCTACGACCTGCTCAACGAGCCGAACCCAGGCATGACGCCCGGGGTGAACGACTACGCGTTGCTCGGCCTGTTCTACGGACAGGCGATCGCCGCGATCAGAACGGTCGACACAACGCACGCGGTGTTCTTTGAACCGGCGGTGATCACGGGCCCGCTGCCGACGCCGGGCCCGATCGTGATCTCGAGCACCGACACGAACCTCGTGTACGCGCCCCATCTCTACAACGAGTCGATCTCGATTCTGCCGGGCACGATCGAGGACGGGTTTGCGAACGCGGCTACGGCGGCGTCGACGTACGGCACGCCGTTCTTCTCGGGGGAGTGGGGGTGGTTCGGCGACAACGCCGCGAACCAGCCCTTCATCGAGCGCTATGCCCAAAACGAAGACGCTCGGATGATCGGCGGGACGTGGTGGCAATGGCAACAGGCGTGCGGTGACCCGCACGCGGTGGGTCGCCGACACAACCGGCCGTCCTGCGCCGGAAAGTCGGTGTACTCAGACGGCCTGGTCACTCGCTCAGCGGCCAACGTCGCAGTGCTCACGCGCCCGTACCCGCGCGCGGCGCCGGGAACGCTCACGTCGATCAACGCGTCAGTGCAGAGCGGTGCGCTCACGATCACCGGCGTCGCGGACAAGGCCGGTGCCGTCGCCGACCTGTCGGTGCCGCCACGCTGCGCCACACCAGTCGTAACCGGCACGAACATCGGCGTGTCATCCACGACCGTATTCGGGGGCGTCCGCCGCGTGGCGGTGGCCGTCACGGCGATCGGTGACTACCGCATTGTGGTGGTGTGCCCCGTCGCCGCCGTCGGGCCGGTCACGACGAACGCCGGTGCGATCCCGGCCACTGGGGGCGAGGAAGCACCGGCGTTGTCATTGACTGCGATCGCAGTGGTGCTGGTGGCTGCGCGCCGCCGGCTTACGGCTTGGAGACGTTGAGCGACTTCGTCGCCAGAATCTTGCCGAAGTACTCCCACTCGACCTTGAGCGAGTGCGTGCCGGACGCGACCGTGACCGGGATGGAGAAGGCGGCCGCCCCGTTCGCCGTGCTCACCTGCTGGCTGCCGACCTTCACTCCGTCCACGTAGACGTTGACGTGCTCGTGGGTCAGGACCGGGCAACCATCGGGGTCGGTACCTGCGACGTTCGGGCACAGGTCGGATTCGTCCGGCGCACCGTCACCGTCGGTGTCCACGACCTGGCGCGGTGTGATGACCGCGGTAAGGGTGTAGGTCGAGCCGTTCTGCTCGTCGGTCACGAGATAGGGCTCCACCGCAATCGCCAGGCGACCGCGGACCTTGTTGACGGTCGCGGTCTCGGGCTTTTGGTCCGACGCCCCGTCGGCTGACACGGCGGCGCCCGACACGTTGAAGTCGAGGTCGCTGCCGCCGACACCGTCGGTCCAGTCGAGCGTGAACGTAACGTCGCTCGACTGCGGCACGTCAAGGTCGAAGTGGTGGCTGTTGTCCAGGCCGGCCGTCGACGTGACGCCCAGCGTCGACTCTTCGGGGAAGAACGTGTTGCCCCCTGGGTGTTGGAACGTCACGGTCTGCATCGACGCGCGCGGCGCCACCGATGGGGACGGGGTCGAGATGACGCGAGCGTTCGCCACGCCAATGGTGTGGCCCGACTCGGGCGCGAAGTCGTCGGGCACGAGAGCCGACAGCGAGCCGAAGTTGGAGTTGCTCGACACTTGGTACGGCGCCGTGATCGCCGCCGCCTGCAGGTAGCTGCGCGGAATGTGGAAACTCACCGAGTTCGTCGCCACATCCCAGGTGGACGTGCCCGCGGCCATGTACGCACCGGCCATCGCGTCCCACGTCATCGGTCCGCCGTCGACCACGGGGTAGCGCATGAACGAGTCGAAGCGGCGCCCGTCAATCGTGACGCTGTAGGCGGTGGGGCTCGTCGACGTGGTGCCCGAAGGCGGCAGCGTCGCGACCGAGATCTTCGACTCGACCGTGGACGGATTGACCGACACGTTCAGCGCGGTGATTTCGGTAGTCGGGGTCTTGCCGTCGTTGTCGGCGTCGTCGTAGAACCCGGTTGGCGACGTCGGGTCGGTGACGCGGGAGACCCGATCGACCGAGCCGGCCACCGTGAACGCGCCGTCATTTGCCGACGCGCCGTTGGACGGACTTGTGACCGTGAGTACCGGGTCGCTGGTAACGACGGGCGCCGGTTCCCAGTTCGTACGGGGTCCACCGGGCAACAACGCCAAGTCGGGTTGGGGACACGCGGTCGGGGCGCCGGTGCTCGACGCGTACCAGTGATCGCGCGGGTGCTGGGTCTGGAACGCGTTGCGCCCGTCGCCGGGTTGATCGTTGGCGAGCAGCCGGTCCGCTGCCGTGACCCGGTGGTCGTTGTTGACGTCGAGGTAGTTGCTCATGCGCGTGGCGATACCTTCGACGTCGAGCGTCGACACGCACTTGTTCAGGCCAACGGGATCCGTGTTGTACGACATGATGTCGTTCGTCGGCACCTTGCCCCACGGGCCCTCGGCGCCGTCGCCGACGTGGCCGATGGTCAGGCAGTGGCCGAACTCATGCGCCACGAGATCGAACAGCGAGAACAGGTCCACGACCCCGGGGACGGGATCGATCGCCGGCGTCAGCGCGAAGCAGATGTTGCCGCCGCGACCCTTGCAGTCCTCCACGTACGTGCCGTAGCGGCCTTCGTGGTGATGGTCGAAGCCGGGCAGCTTGCTCCACGCGCTCGAAGTCGAACGGGTTCTTCACGCCGGTGCAGGGCGTCTCGGTTTTGGCGAGACCGGGCCGCACCGTGCCGACCAGCGGCGCCGCGGTGGCGACCGGGTCGATGCCGATGCCGGCGCCGCCGACTGGGTTGCTCGCGATCACGACGATCTCAGGATCGACAATCGGGTAGGTCGTGAACTCGCCGCCGTGGCCGTTGACCGCGTCGACTTCGTCAACCGTGATGTGGAACTGCATGCCCTTGCCGAGCCACGGCAGGCCCATTTGCGGCGAAAGCGAATGAATGCCGCCTTCCCACATCTGCACCGCTTCGCGCATGATCCGCACGTCGCGCTCCGCGGTCGGCGACACCGGCACCATCAACAGCACGTCGACCTGCGGCGAGTCGAGGCCGTTCATGCCCGTACGCATGTGGTAGCAGGCGTTGTTCGCATAATTCGCGATCGACTCGTGCTCGCAGCCCGCCGGCATGTTCCCGGCGCCGAAGTGCGTGCCCGTGTACTCGTCGGCGGTGCTCGCATGCGCGGGCGCGGCGGCCAGCAGACCCGCGATGGTTACGACAGCAGCGATCAAAGTCGCCACAAGACGCCTACTCACAGATACCTTTCCGGCCCGGAGCTCCCCAGCTACAGCGCCTCAGCGCCGTTGAATATACAACGTCTCGGTTTCGAGAGTGCCTCCAAACGCTTCCCATTCGACGCGCAACTCGTGCTTGCCGCGTGCGACTTTGGCCAGAATGCCGAACGAACCCGGACCGGCTGAGGTGTCCACGGCCTGTGTCTCGAACAACTTGCCGTCGATGTAGAGGTTGACGCGTTCAGGCGCTGGCTTGGTCACCGCGACGGCTGGCGTCTCGGGCGCGGACGATGTCGGTGTGACCACAGCGGTGAGCGTGTACGTGGTGCCGTTGACCGGGTCGGTTACCAAGAACGGTTCCACCTCGATGCTGAGCTTGCCCCGCACCTTGCGCAGCGTGGCCTGTTCCGGCCTGCTGGCGCCCGAGCCGTCGTTGGAGGTGGCCGCGCCCGACACACGCAGATCGAGGTCGGTGCCGCCGACATCGTCGGTCCAGTCGAGCTTGAACGCGACGTCGCTGGTCTGGGGCACGTTGAGTTCGAACCGGTGGGTCGGGTTGGAGCCCAGCAACAGGTAGAGGCCGAGGTTGAGCGTCGAGTCCGTCATCTGGAAGGTGTTGCCCTCGGGATGATGGAACGTCACCGTCTCGCCGCCGGCGTTGGCGAGCAACCGGGGCGCGGGCGGCTTGACCCTGGCCGTGGAAACGCCGACAGTGCGCCGGTCGTCGGGCGCCTGATCGTCGGGCACCAACGCGGCGCCGGTGCCGAAGCTCGAATGAGCCGACACCTTGTACGGCGCGTGCACCGAATCCGCCGCGAGGTAATCCCGCGGGATTCGGAACGTGACCGTCTTCGCCGACGGATCCCACGTAGAGGTACTTGACGGCATGAACACGCGTCGTTCGGCGTCCCACGTCACCGGACCGGACTCCACCGGCCGGAGCGGCACGAACGAGTCGAAGCGCCGGCCGTTCACGAGCACGCTGTAGGACGTGACGTTGACCATTGCCGGGGCAGGCAATTCCTCGAGGCGGATGGCGACCTCGAGGGTGGAAGGCTTCACCGCGACATCAAGTGCCGTGATCTCGGTGGCGTCGGAAGTGGCATCGGTGTCCGAATCGTCGTAGTACGCAGTGGGCTTCTTCGGCCGCGAGTTCGACACGTGTTCCACCGTGCCGGAGACGACGAAGCTCCCGTCCCGCGCGGGTTGGTCCAACGGCGCGACCTTCAGCACCGGTCGGTTTGTACTGACGGGGTCGGGCTCCCAGTTCGTGCGTTTTCGGGCGAGGAGTTTCAGGTCGGGTTGCGGACAATCGAGCGGGTCGCCCGTGCCCGACGCGTACCAATGGTCGCGGGGATGCTGGGTCTGAAACGCGTTCATCTTGTCGCCGGCCTGATCGTTGGCGAGCAGGCGATCGGCCGCGCTGACTTTCTTGTCGTTGTTGACGTCGAGGTACCTGCTCATGCGCACCGCGATGCCCTCGACATCGAGCGTGGACACGCACTTGTTCCCGCCGACCGGGTCGTTGTTGTAGGCCATGATGTCGTTGGTCGGCACCCTGGCCCAGGGCCCTTCGGCGCCGTCGCCGACGTGGCCGAGCGTCAGGCAGTGGCCGAACTCGTGCGCCACCAGATCGAACAAGTTGAACGGGTCGAAGCTCTCCGGTGCGATGTCCTGGGCCGTGTTGACCGCGAAGCAGATGTTGCCGCCGGCGCCGCCGCAGTCCTCCACGTACGTGCCGACACGTTCCTCGTGGTGGGTTTCGAATCCGGGTAGGGCGTCCCAGGCCGCGAAGTCGAACGGGTTGCGCACGCCGGCACAGGGAACGTCGCCCGGATCGCCGGTCAGGGACCCGGCCGTCGCCACGGGGTCGATGCCGATGCCGATCAAGCCGACCGGGTTCGCGGCGATCACGACGATCTCGGGATCGACGATCGGATACGTCGTGAACTCGCCGCCGTTGCCGTCGAAGCCCACGACATCGACGGTGATGTGGAATTGCATGCCCTTGCCCAGCCATTTCAGGCCCATCTGCGGCGCCAAATTGTGAATGCCGCCTTCCCACATCTCCACGGCCTGTCGCATGATCCGCACGTCGCGGGTCGCGGTGGGTGACGCCGGCACCATGATTAGGACGTCGACCTGCGGCGAGTCGAGCCCGTTCAGCCCGGTGCGCATGTGGTAGCAGGAGTTGCCCGTCAGGTCCTTCAGCGTGTCGTGCTCGCAGCCCGGCGCGACGTTCTTGTCGCCGAAATGCGTGCCCGTGTATTCCTCGACGGGGCTCGCGAGCGCGGTCGCCGAGAAGAAGAGGCCGACGGTCACGAGAACCGCGGCGAGTAGAAGTGCCCCAAGTTGTCTTCTCACCGGGTCGGCACGCCGCCTTGCACGGTTGTGCGATGCAACTCGCGGCGCGAGCCGCCGTAGTCGTTCAACGCCAGGTGTTGCGTGGCGCGGTTGTCCCAGATCGCCAGGTCGCCGTTGCGCCACCGGTGCCGCACCGTGAACTTGTGGTCGGTGCTGTGGTGGTGCAGGCCGCGCAGGAACGACGCCGTGGTCGACGGATCGATGTCAGCGCCGTCCACGTCGCGGCAGTAGGCCTGGTTGAAGAACAACACCTGCTTGCCGTTGCCGGGGTGCGTCGTGACAAGCGGATGGACGCGCACGTCGTTGGCGTCTTCGGTGGTTTGGATGTCCATGTGCTTCAGGCCGTCGTGCAGCGGTTGCATTTTCGGCGAGTACGCGTCTTTCGCGGTGTGAATCCCACTCACGCCCGGACGGTCCACCACGCCGCGCACGTCGGGCGCCAACTGCTCGAGCGCGGCGATGTTGCTCGTCCAGCACGTGTCGCCACCGGCGGATGGCACGTCGATCGCGTGTAGGAGCGTGTAGCTGGGAGGCCGCTCCATGAAGCTGAAGTCCGAGTGCCACGCGCCGCCGAAGTTGAACGCGGCGCCTTCGTCGGCCTCCTTGAGCACTTTGATGACTTCGGGGAATTCGTCCATCGTCTTCACGAACGGCGTTGGGCACGCGCTGCCGAAGTAGTGCGTGAACTCGGTCTGCTCGCCGGGGGACAGGTCCTGCTCGGGAATCACGATGACCAGGTGTTCGTCAAGCGCGGCGACCAGGCCTGCCACCAGGTCTTCGATCGCGGGGCCGTGGAGTTCCTTCGCGATGTCCAACTCGCGTATCTCCGCGCCAATTACCCCGGTCAACCGTTCCACCCGCATCCCCATGTCGCGAGGCTACGCCGTCGCGGTCAGGCGGCGTCGTCGGTGAGCAGGTCAGCGCGCAGCGCGCCGAGGGTGTCCTCGGTTACGCCGCTGGCCAGCAGGAAACCTTCGGCGCCACCATGGTCGGCGCTGAGCCAGTCGAGGGTTGCAGCCATGGTGGCGCGGGGCGCGGAGAGGTAGGGGCGCACGATTTCGACGTCAATGCCGGCCGCCTCCAACTCGGGTGTGAGCTCGAGGATTCGCTGGTTGCTGCGCACGATGTTGGTGAGCTCGTAGTCGTCGAGGATGAGGTCGCTGTCGACGCCGAGCACTTCGAGCAGCATCGCGGCCGCGATGCCGGTGCGGTCTTTGCCCGCGGTGCAGTGGAACACCGCCGGCCGATGCGACGGGTTGGCCAATTCGGTGAACAGCGTTACGTACGCATCGGCGTAGTCGGTGAGGATGTTCCGGTACATCTCGGCCATGTAGGCCTCGTCCCACGGCTCCTCGGTGCCGCGCTCGCGAAACCAGTCGATGAGTGTCATCTCGACTTCCGTGTCACCCACGTCGAGATGCACGACGTCGTGGTCGAGCCCATGCTCGATCGTCGGTGAACGATCGCGCTCACCCTGGCGACGCAGGTCGTAGATGCGCTTGATGCCGAGCTCACTCACGCCGCGCCAACCTTCCTGTGTCAGCAGCGAAACCGCATCGGCGCGGTACACCTGACCCCACACCGTGGTGAGGCCGTCGACGGTCGGATAGCCGCCGAGGTCACGAAAGTTGCGCACGCCTTCGAGGGCGACGACACGGCGAGGATCGTTGAGGGGCATGGCAGCCCGAGTTTTACGCAGACCAGAGGTCGTGCAGTGCCACCGACACTTGCGTCGGCCCGTCCACCGCGGCGAACTCGGCCAGCGTGACGGGACGTTCGACCGACGACTCGTCGATCACGTCGCTCAAGCCGGTGAGGAAACGCGACGGCTGTGCCCACGTGTGCGCGTCGTCGCGCCCGTTACGCCGGTGGTAGAAGCGCTGTGGGTAGGTGATGGTCAACGAGTCGCGCGCCCGGGTCATGGCGACATAAAGCAATCGGCGCTCCTCGTCGACGCCGCCCGGCTCGCCGAGCGCCATGTCCGAAGGGATGTTGCCGTCGCTCGCGTGCATTACGTACACCGATTGCCACTCACCGCCCTTGGCGGAGTGAATCGTGGACAGCACGAGCCAGTCGTCGTCGAGGTGGGGCGGACCGGCGAGATCGCTGGTTGAAGCCGGCGGGTCCACGGCGAGATCGGCGAGGAACGCGCCCCGGTTCTTGTGTGAGCCGGCCATCGACACCATCGCTTCGATGTCGCCACTGCGCGACGCCGCGTTGTAGGGATAGGCGCGCTCGAACGCGCCGGCGAGGAAGGGCAACAGCCGTTCGATTTGGGTGGCGGGCGGAGGGTCGGGCGGGCCGACGCAGTCCGCCAACGCGGCGCGCAGCACGACGAGCTGGTCGACCGCGGCGTTGGGCACGGGCACGTCGGTTTCGAGGAACGTCTTCAGCGCGCTGTCGGCGCGGGCGGTGACGCCGAGGTCGTCGGCGATGCGCCGCGCCCACGACGGCCCGACGCCTTCGAGCAAGCCGAACACGCGGTGCCACGCCAACTCGTCGGTGGGGTTGTCCAGGATGCGCAGCAGCGCCAGCGTGTCCTTCACGTGCGCGGTCTCGAGGAACTTGAGCCCACCGAACTTCACGAACGGAATGTTGCGGCGGCCGAGTTCGATCTCGAGTCCGTCGCTGTGATGCCCAGTGCGGAACAGCACCGCCTGGTCGTGCAGCGCGACGCCGAGTTCACGCTGTTCGAGCACCGCGTCGCAAATCACGTTGGCCTGGATCGCCTCGTCGTCGCAGCGAATGAGACGCGGCCGACGATCGCCGTTGCGGTCGGTCCACAACGTGCGCGGGTAACGCTGCGGCGCCTTCTCGAGCATCGTGTTCGCGGCGTTGAGGATCGGGGGAGTGGAGCGGTAGTTCTGCTCGAGCGTGACGATCTCGGTGTCACCGAAACGGTCGGCGAAGCCGAACATCACTTCGGGCGTCGCGGCGCGGAATCCATATATGGCCTGCGCGTCGTCGCCGACCGCGGTGATTTTGGCGAGCCCGGCCCTGCAGTGCGCGGCGAGAATGTCGCCCTGCACCGTGTTCACGTCCTGCACCTCGTCGACGAGGATGTGATCGAACATGCCGCGCAGGTGCGCGCCGGCGGGCGCCGCGGCAAGGGCGCGCCAGTAGAGCAACAAGTCGTCGAAGTCGATGACGTTGGTGGCGGCCTTGCGCGCCGCGTACTCGGCGAACACTTCGCGCATAGGATCGACGTCGCCGCGGCACCACGGGAAGAACGCGCTCAACGTGTCGCTCAACGGCGACTGCGCGTTCGCCACGCGCGAGTAGATCGATTGCAACGTGTCCTTGCGCGGAAAGCGCCGGTCCCCCTTTCCAAAACCGAGGTCGGTGCGCACGAGGCCCATCAAGTCGACGGCGTCGCCCGCGTCGAGCACGGTGAAGCCGGGGCGCAGCCCGACGGACTCGGCGTGTTGCTGCAACAAGCGGTGGGCGACCGCGTGGAACGTGCCTCCCCAGACCCGGCCCGCGGCGTTCGGGTCCGCGTGACGCGCCGCGCGCGCGATCAGTTCGTGCGCGGCGCGGCGACTGAAGGTGAGGAGCAGGAGGCGAGCGGGGTCGGCGCCCTGGTCGATGAGCCGAGCAAGACGCGCGGCGAGCGTGGTGGTTTTGCCGGTGCCGGCTCCTGCAACGATCAGGAGGGCGGCGCCTTCATGTTCAACCGCTACGCGTTGCGCTTCGTTGAGTACGAACATGCGTTCGCATGCTACACGAACACACGTTTGGCGCGGCGGAAGAAACCTTCGGCTGCGGCCAGGGGGTCTGCCGCCTTGACCAACTCGGAGTACGGCATGGCCGCGCCCCACTCGTGGGTGAAGAAGAACTTCGGTTCGTTCTCGCGCACGGCGGTGGTGTCCCACGGTCCGACGTAGACGTAGGGCTCGGGAATCGCACCGTCGCCCGGCGAGGCGCCGAAGTTGGCGCGCTTGCGGTCGGCCGCTGAGCCCAGGTCGGTGGCCAGATCGAAGTGCTCGGGCCACAGCTGTAACGGTGACGCGTCGGCTACGTCCTCGATCACGCGCGACAACACGTCCTGCATGCCCGCGAACCATTCGCCGACCATCACGGCGGAGTCGGCGTCGATGCCAAGCGGCGTGTCGAGGTCCAACGGGGTTACCGGTGCGTACACGGTGGCGGGTGCGCCGGGCACGATGCCCGCCCAGTCCGCCACACCCCGGAGGGTCGAGCCGGGCAACGCCAGCGACCGCTCGCCGTCGGTGATGAGCGGGCCGCTCACCGTTAGCGTGCGGCCGTTCATGTCCTGAGTAGAGAAGCCGCTCTCGTTGGCCCGCAGGCCGATCTTTCCGATCGCCGCGTACGACGCCGCGCCGAGGACGTGCTCGGCGACCATGTGCAGCGACTCGCGCGTCCGGTTGTACTCATCGGGGAGGCTCACTGGATCGCCATGTCGGTCATGTCCGTCCGCTCTTGCGCGTCACACGCGCCATTCCACTCGACTTTTGGCGTGTGAGGCGCCAGCGTCCCTTCCTGACGCGCCGTCGGAAGCTACTAAGTGGACATTAGATATCCGGATATATAGGCTCCGGGTATGCGGATGTCGGACGGAGTGGAGTGGGCGTTGCACGTGAGCGCCGTGCTCATGGCGGTGCCGCCGGATAAGGGCATGACCGCGGCCAAGCTCGCCGAGTTTCACGGCGTGCCCGGCGCGTATCTGGCCAAGCACCTGCAGGCGCTTACGCGCGCCGGCGTGTTCGAGGCGGTCCCCGGGCGCGGCGGTGGCTACCGCCTGGCCAAGCCCGCGACCCAGATCACCGTGCTCGACGTGGTCGAAGCGGTCGAAGGTCGCACGCGGGCGTTCGAGTGCTCCGAGATCCGCCAGCGCGGCCCGGCGGCCGGTCCGAAGTCGGACTATCGCAACGTGTGTGGCATCGCGCGGGTGATGTACGACGCGGAAGCGGCGTATCGCGAGGAGTTGCACAAGGTCACCATCGCCGACCTCGTCGGTCGGTTTTTCAGCGAAGCAGCACCCGCCGCGCAATTGCGGTCGGTCAATTGGATGCAAAAGGAGTTGGCATGAAGATTTTCGTCGCCGGTGCGACCGGCGTAATGGGCCACCGCACCGTGAGGGAACTCGTCGCGGCAGGGCACGACGTCACCGCGCTGGCGCGCACACCGGAGAAAGCCGCACTCGTCAAGTCACTCGGCGGTACTCCCGTCACCTTCGACGTGTTCGACAAGACGCAGGTACTCACGCACGCCTCGGGTCACGACGCAGTCGTCAACTTGCTCACGCACATCCCGAACTTGTCGAAGGCCGCCATGAAAAGCGCCTGGAACGAGAACAACCGCCTCCGCACAGAAGCGTCGACCAATCTCGCCGACGCCGCGCTTGAAGGTGGTGGACGGTTCTTGCAGGAGAGCATCACGTTCCTCTACCTCGATGGCGGCGCGAGTTGGTTGGACGAAGAGTCGCCGTGGGAAGCGACCGAGCTCGTCCAGTCCACAAACGACGCGGAAGCAAACGCCACGCGCGTGACCGAGCGCGGCGGCGCCGGCGTGGTCATGCGGTTCGGGCAGTTCTACGCACCCGAGGCCGCGCACACGCGTGATCAGGTGCGCGCGGCCAAACTCGGCGTCGCCGCCGCCGTCGGTGATCCGGACGGCTACTCGACGTATCTCTACGCGGACGACGGCGCCCGCGCGGTCGTCGCGGCGCTGACCGCGCCCGCTGGCACCTACAACGTGTGCGAGGACGATCCGATGACGCGACGCGAGGGCAGCCTCGAACTCGCGCACGCGCTCAGCAAGAAGAAGGCACGCATCGGGCTCGCCAAAGTTCTCGCCAAGGCAATTGGCTCGCAGGGCAGCTTGCTGTCGCGCTCGAACCGGGTATCGAATGCGAAATTCAAGGCCGCGACCGGGTGGGCGCCGCAGGTGCCTTCGCAACGCGAAGGCTGGCCGCTGATCGTCAAGGAGATGGCCGATGACTAGTCGCTGGATTCGGTTGTTACTGGGTCTCCAGATTGTCGGAGTCGTCGCCGTCGCGATCTGGCCGCTCATCGATCCGCAAGGGTTTTACGACAACTTCCCGGGCGGCGGCCGTCACTGGATCGACATCAACGGTCCATACAACGAGCACTTCATCCGCGACTTCGGAGCCCTGAACGCGGCGTTGTTGGTGGTGCTGCTCTTCGCGTTCTGGAAGCTCACGCCGTCGCTGGTGCAAGCGAGCGCGGTCGCGCTGATGGTCTACGCGTTGCCGCACCTGATCTACCACCTCGGTCACATGGACGTGTACGAGTCGAGCGACAAGATCCCGGCGGTCGCGCCGTTGGCGCTGCAGTTCGTGGGAGCGGCGTTGATGTTGTGGCTCAGCGCGCGCAGAGAGCCCGACGCCGCTACGCGCTCGAGGTCGGCTTCCTTCACCGAGCAGTCGCGGCCGAACACGAGGGCGCGGTCGAACGATTTCAGGAACCAGCGATCGTGGCTGACGGCGACGACCGTTCCTTCGAAGGACGCCAGCGCGTCTTCCAGCGCTTCGGCCGACACGAGGTCGAGGTTGTCGGTGGGTTCGTCCAGCAACAGCAACGTCGCGCCGGACACCTCGAGCAGCAGGACCTGCAGCCGCGCCTGCTGTCCGCCCGACAGCGTCTGGAATGTCTGATCGGCCGCGGTCTGCAGTTCGTAACGACGCAGCGCGGACATGGCGGCGCCGAGTTGCAAGCCGTTGCGGGCGAGGATCTCGAGCACCGTGCGGCCGAGCAGATCGGGATGGTCGTGGGTTTGGCTGAAGTGGCCGGCGACGACGCGCGCGCCGAGCTCGCAGTTGCCTTCATGGTCCACGCTCTCGCCGGCGAGCAGTCGCAGGAAGTGGGTCTTGCCGGTGCCGTTGGGACCGATCACGGCGACGCGTTCGCCGAACCAGATCTCACCGGTATACGGATCGGTCAGCCCGTCGATCGCGAGGTCTTCCATGATCACGACGCGCTTGCCGGTGCGGCCACCACCGAGGTTCATCTTGATGTTCTGGTCCTTGGCCGCTTCGGGCGGCGGGCCCGCTTCCTCGTAGTGGCGCAACCGCGTCTCCGCGGCGCGGGCGCGCGACGCGTTCGCATCCGACGACCCGGCGCGGATCTTCATGATGCGCATGTACTGCTTCAACCGGTCGCGCTCTTCGGTCCAGCGCCGGAAGTCATCGTCGAGTTTCGCGAGCCGTTCTTGGCGCGCCTGGTGGTACGACGCGAACCCGGACCCGTGCACCCACGCGCCAGATCCTTCAAGCGTGAGGATGCGCCGCGCGCTGTCGGCCAAGAGTTGGCGATCGTGGGTGACGTAGAGGACGGTCTTGGTCGTTGCCCGCAGTTGTTCGGCGAGCCAGTTTTTGCCGCGCACGTCGAGGAAGTTGTCCGGCTCGTCGAGCAGCAGCACTTCGGCGGTGCCCCGCAGCAACACCTCAAGCGCGAGGCGTTTCTGCTCACCGCCCGAGAACGTCGTGAGCGGCCGGTCCATCACTTCGGCGTACGGCTTGCGGATGGCGGATAGGCAGGCGGCGTCCCACACGATCTCGAGTTCGAAGCCGTGCACGTCACCCCATATCTGCACCGCTTTGGCCATGCGGAGGCCGTTGGCTTCACTCGGGTCTTCCACGAGCAGCTCTTCGACGTGATGCAGTTCCTCGGCGGCGCGACGCTGCCCCGGCTCGGCGAGCGACACCAACAAGTCGCGCGCGGTCTCGGCCTGCCCGCGCATGCCGACGAGCTGGCGCATCACGCCGAGTTCGCCGTCGATGCGGATCGAGCCGTCCAGCGGCTTGTCGTCACCGGCGAGAAGGCGCAGCAGCGTGGTCTTGCCTACGCCGTTGTCGCCCACCAGCGCGGTGACCGAACCGTTCCCGACGGAAAACGAAACATCTTTGAACAGCGTTCGGCCCCCGGGGACCTGGTACGCCAGCTTGTCAACGTTGATGGCGCCCACGAGGCGGAAAGAGTACGGGACGCAGGCTCAGGCCCTCGCAACGATTTCTCCGTGGACCACGACAAAGCTCGACGTTGGATGGGCCGCCCAGCGTTTCCACGCCGCCGCAATCTCTTCGAGTTCTTCCTGCGTGCTCAACCCGTATTCGATCGACTGGGCGGCAAACGACGACTTGAGCGCCCGATCAGCCCACAGCCCGCCCCACCATTCGCGGCTCGCCGGGTCGGCGTAGGCCCACATTGAGCCGGAGAAGGCGACGTCGTCGAAGCCGGCCTCGGTGGCCCAATGCGGCAGAAAGACCCCGGCGTCATCTTCGGCGCCGTTGCGGTCGGTGAGCTGGTGGTACAGCTCGAGCCAGCGGTCGAGCATCGGGTCGGCGGGATACCAATTTTTCGACGAGTAGATCGAGTCGCGGGCGGCCACGATGCCGCCGGGTTTCAGCACCCGCTTCCATTCACGCAGCGCCGCGACGGGATCGGTCAGGTGTTGCAGCACCTGATGGGCGTGCACCACATCGAAGCTCGCGTCAGGGAAATCGAGCGCATAGCCGTCACCCACGGCGAAGGTCAGATTCGCCACGCCGGCGAAGTCCGCCACGGCCGCTGCGATCGCGTCGGGCGCGTAGTCGACCGCGATCACCGGCCCGGGCGCGACGCGTGCGGCGAGGTCGGCGGAGATGGTCCCCGGACCACAACCGACGTCGAGCACCGCGAGGCCGGGGGTGAGGTGCGGAATCAGGTAGGCGGCGGAGTTTTCGACCGTGCGGTTCCGATGGCTGCGCAGGACCGACTCGTGGTGACCGTGGCTATAGGTGTCAGGCATTCCGTCCATATTCCCAGGTCAAAAATCACATGCACGGAATTCGCCCAATGAGGGAGAATCTGAACCCTTCCTATGCACGTCCGAGCGCTCTGGCGCGTCCGCAGCTACGTCCGGCCCCATGTGCTGACGATGGTCCTCATGATCGTCGCCGCACTCGTGGGGACCGTCGTCGCGGCGTTTTTGCCGATGATCACCCGGCACATGATCGACGGTCCGCTGGCCCACGGCGACCGGCCCGGCGTAAAGCCGATCGTGTTGCTGTTCGTGGCCGTCGGCGTCGTGGACGGCGGGCTCGCATTTATCCGCAGGTTGATGCTCGCCTACGCCGCGACCGAGATGGAAACCGTCATGCGCAACGACTTCTACGCGCACATCCAGCGGCTCGACCTTGCCTTCCACGACCGCTGGCAGACCGGTCAGCTCCTGTCCCGCGCGAACAGCGACATCTCCGTGATCCGTCGCTTCGTCGGATTCGGCCTCGTGTTCCTGATCGTGAACACGGCCACGTTCATCTACGTCATCGCGTTGCTCGCCACGATGCACGTCGGCTTGGCCTTGCTCACGGCTGTCGGTTTCGTGCCCGTCGCGTTCGTCTCGCGTCAGTTCAACCGCACCTACGGCACCGTCACCCGCCAGGTGCAGGACCAGATCGGCGACCTCACCACGCAGATCGAAGAGGCGGCTCAAGGCATCCGCGTCATCAAGGCGTACGGCCGGCGCGAAGTGATGCTCGGCAAGTTCATGGACGCCTCGAAACAGATTCAGCACTCCTCGATGCAGCAGACGATCTTGCGGGCGCGGTTCTTCGGAGCGCTGGGCTTCATTCCCAAAGCGGTGCAGGCGTCGGTCCTGCTCGCCGGCGCGTACGCGGTCGCCCACGGGTCGCTCACGATCGGCGAACTGGTCGCGTTCTTCACGCTGATGGTGATGCTGGTGTGGCCGGTCGAGTCGCTCGGCGAAATCCTGTCGATGGGTGAGGAAGCGGCCACGGCCGCTGAGCGCATCTACGAGGTGTTCGACACGCCGGCGCTGATCCAAGACGCGCCCGATGCCATGGACGCCCGCACCGACGGCCCGGCCCACATCCGCTTTGCCAACGTCGGCTTCACATTTCCCGGCTCCACGGAACCGGTGTTGCGCGACGTCAACCTCGAGATTGCGGCGGGCGAAACCATCGCCCTCGTCGGTGCGACCGGGTCGGGCAAGACCACGTTGCTCGCGATGATCGGTCGCCTCATCGACCCGACGGTCGGTGCGGTGCTGCTCGACGATGTCGACGTGCGCGACTTGAAGCTGGCGTCGCTGCGCTCGCGTGTGTCGGTGGCCTTCGACGACCCGACGCTGTTCTCGGCGTCGGTACGCGAGAACGTGCTGCTCGGCGCGATAGACGCCGGCGACGAAGCGCTGCGAGCCGCGCTGGCCGTCGCCTCGGCGACGTTCGTGGACGAGTTGCCGTGGGGCCTCGATACCCGCGTCGGTGAACAGGGCATTTCGTTGAGCGGCGGGCAGCGCCAGCGCCTCGCGCTGGCCCGCGCAGTCGTGGGCCGCCCCGCGGTGCTGGTGATGGACGACCCCCTGTCCGCCCTCGACGTGCGCACCGAGGAGGCAGTGCACCAGGCGCTGCACGCCACGCTGAGCGAGGTCACCGCGATCATCGCGGTGCACCGCCCGTCCACAGTTGCGCTCGCTGACCGCGTCGCGTTCCTGAAGGACGGGCGCATCGCCGCGGTCGGCACGCACGCCGAGCTGCTGGAAACGAACCCCGACTACGCCGCGGTCATCGGAGACGAACCCGCAGTGTTGCACCACGATTTTGACGGCGAGCACGCGGAGGAGGTGGCGTAATGACAAAGGACTGGCGCGGCGTCGCCGCAGAAGACATCGACGACGTCACCTCGTCACTCGGCGCGTTCCTGCGCGGTCGCAGCAAGACGCTGCTCGTCTCGCTGTTGAAGCCGCACGTGCGGCGCGTCTACGGGTCTATCGCCGTGATCATGGTGTACAACGCGTGCGCCCTCGCCGGACCGTTCCTCGTGAAGCTCGCGATCGACGACGGCATCCCGCGCATGCTCGACGGACGCGGCTCGACCCGCCTGTTGACGATTGTGGCGATCTTCGTGACCAGCGGCGCGCTGGCCGGCGCGGCCGACTACCAGTTCACGAAGATGACCGGGTCGATCGGTCAGAAGATCCTGCTCGAACTGCGCAAGCGCCTGTTCGATCACTTCCAGCGGCTCAGCTTGAGTTTCCACGAGCGCTACACGTCGGGACGCGTCATCAGCCGGCTCACCTCCGACGTCGACGCGCTGGCTGAGCTGCTCGCCTACGGGCTCACCACGCTTTCATGGTCGGTGCTGTTCCTCATCGGCATCACCGTCTTGATGTTCGCGCTCGACGTGCGGCTGGCGCTCGTCGCGATGGTGTCGCTGCCATTCGTCATCGGGCTCACCATCTGGTTCCGGGCCCGATCGTCGCTGGCGTTCCGCGCCACCCGCGAAGGCGTCACCGGCGTCATCGTGCAGTTCGTGGAGACCGTCGGTGGCATGCGCGCGGTCGCCGCGTTCCGGCGCGAGCCGCGCAACGACGAGATCTTCGGCGACCTCGACGACAAGTACCGCAAAGCCAACGTCTGGTCGATGCGTCTCGGCGCGATCTACGGGCCGGGCACGCGTCTCATCGGCAATGGCGCCGCGTCGGGCATCTTGCTGATCGGTTCGTACCGCGTGCTCGGCGGTGAGATCACCGTCGGCGTGCTCGCCGCGTTCCTGCTCTACATGAAGCAGTTCTTCGAGCCGGTCCAAGAGTTGAGCCAGTTCTACAGCGTGTTCCAGTCCGCCGCGGCGGCGCTCGAGAAGCTCGCGGGTGTGCTCGAGGAACCTCCCGCGGTAGTCGAGCCGGCCAACCCGGCGGCGCTGCGGCCAACGGGCCGAGTCACCTTTGACCATGTCGGCTTCGAGTACCGCGCCGGGCGGCCGGTGCTGCACGACGTCAACATCGAGATCCCCGCGGGCTCCACCATCGCGCTCGTCGGCCGCACCGGCGCGGGCAAGTCCACGATCGCCCGGCTCTTGTCGCGGTTCTACGACCCGACCAGCGGACGGGTGCTGCTCGACGGTGTCGACCTCCATCTGCTTTCGGATGAAGACCTGCGGTCGGCAATCGTGGCCGTCACCCAAGAGAGCTTCCTGTTCGACGGCACCGTCGCCTGGAACATCGGCCTCGGCCGCCCGGGTGCGGCGCGCAGCGAGATCGAGGCGGCGGCCAAAGCCATCGGCGCGCACGAGTTCATCTGCGCGCTGCCTGAGGGCTACGACACCGACGTTGCGAAGCGCGGCGGCCGCCTGTCTTCCGGGCAGCGGCAGTTGGTGTCGTTCGCGCGCGCGTTCCTCGCCGACCCGAGGGTGCTGATTCTCGACGAGGCGACGTCGTCGCTCGACTTACCGACCGAGCGGCTCGTGCAGACGGCGCTGGGCACGCTGCTGGCTGACCGCACCGCGGTGATCATCGCCCACCGCCTGTCCACGGTGGAGATCGCCGATCGCGTGCTCGTGGTCGACGACGGCCGCATCGTGGCCGACGGCGCGCCGGCCGACGTGCTGCCGACCCTGCGTATCGCCTAGGCGGTTAGCTGCAGGTGATTCGGGTGGAGAACCACGCCCGCGTGCACGACACCGAGATCGACGCGTTGGTCACCTTTACGCCGTCCTTCACCGTGACGGTGACGGTCTTGGTGCCCGCAGACGTGTAGGTCACGGTCGCCGACTTCGACGAACTGACCGCGCCGACCCACGAGTAGGTCAGGGCTTTGCCCTCTGGGTCGTGCGCGTTCACCGTGAACGTGCACGTGGCCGTGCCGCCGCACGACTTCGTCTTGCTGTCGATTACCGGTGCGAGGTTCGTCACGGGCCCGGTGGTTGTTGTGGTGGTCACCGGCGCCGTGGTTGTCGTCGTCGTGCCGCCGGTCGAGTCGGCGAGCGTGAAGGCCGCCGGGCCGTTGGGCGCGCCCAGCCCACTTGGTCCGTCGAAGCCCGCACGGCCACCACACAAGTAGGCAACGCTGCACGCGCCGTTGGTGCCAAGCGTGACGTCGAACAACGCGGCGGGCGTCGCATACGGGTACGACGCGGGATACGTGTTCGCGCTCGGAACGCCCGCAGCCGCGTACACGGCGGCGACGATCGGCGCGGCGAGGCTGGTGCCGCCGAAGACCATCCAGTTGCCGCCGGTGCTGCCGTAGCTGTCGTAGATCGCGAGCCCCGTGTTGGGGTCCGCGACTGCGGACACGTCGGCCACGGTGCGCTTGGCGCAACCGGTGTCGGTCTGCCATGCCGGCTTTGTCACGTAGGCCGAGCACCCCGAGCCGGCGCCGCTCCATACGGTTTCAGTCCGGTTGCCGCTGGAGTCGACCTTGAGGTTGGTGCCGCCCACGGCGGTCACGTACCTCGACGACGCCGGATACTGCACGCCGTAGCCGTTGTCACCCGAGCTGACCGTGAAGGCGACGCCCGGCTTGTTGAAGTGGCTGTCGTAGTTCTGCGCGCCGCTGAATTCGTCGGCTCCGTAACTGTTGGAGACGTAGCTCGCATGTGCTGCGGCGTAGTCGACCGCGGCCATCAGGTCGGTGAAGCTGTTCGAGGTCGCCTCGACGAGCAGGATCTTGCAGTTCGGGCAGGTCGCGGAAACCGCATCGACATCGAGAGCGATCTCTTGGCCCCAGCCAACGTCGCCTCTCGGGTACGTCGTGCCGCCCGTCTGGTTCACCTTCTTGAAGCAACCGTTCGCGGTGGTGCACGCCGGCAGCCCGAACTGTGTTCGGTACACCGCGAGGTCGGCCTCGGCGTTGGGGTTGTCGTAGGCGTCGACGATCGCGACCGTCGGTGCCCCGGCCGCCGCGGGCACGCGGTAGGCCTGCTGGATGTCTGCGGGCCGGTAGCCGTAGGTGTAGCTCGACGTCGCTAGCGGCGAGGCGCCGTCGGCGGCGGTTACCACGTGCGCGGCGCATGCCATGTTGTGGCCTTGCGCCCCGCAGGCTCGCTTGTCCTTGTGCGCGGGCAGCGCGTGACGCTGCGCCTGGGACGCGGCCTGGTCGCTCTTCGCGTACCCAGCCACGGACGGGAGCATCAACAGGCCGGCGACGGTGGCGGCCACGACGAACTTCTGTTTGCGATTCTTCACGGGTAGGCCCTATCGGCCGCCCCTACGCACTCTTTACCTCAGCGCGTCTACTTACAGGTGATCTTGGTTGAAAGCAGCGGCTTGGTGCAGGAGACCGAGATCGAAGTGACGGTCGACTTCACACCGTCTCTGACGGTGACGGTCGCCGTCTTGGTGCCCGTCGACGTGTAGGTGGTCTTTGCGGTGTTCGTGGTGCCAGATGCGCCGGACCACGTGTAGGTAAGGGGCTTGCCCTCGGGGTCGTGCGCATTCACGGTGAACGTGCACGTCGCCGACGAGCACGATTTCACCTTGCTGTCGATCACCGGCGCCAGGTTTGCGCCCGGCGCCGTTGTCGTCGTGGTGGATGGAGGCGGTGTTGTCGAGGGCGCAAAGGCTGTGGCGCCGTTCGGCGCTCCGAGCCCGCTCGGCCCGTCGAAGCCCACCGCGCCTGAGCAGAGATAGGTCGGCGAGCACGTGCCGTTCGTGCCTGTCGTCACGTCGAACAGAGCCGTAGGCGAGGCGTAGGGATACGACGCCGGATACGTGCCCGCGGTAGGCGTACCCGCGACCGCGTACATCGACGCCACGATCGGGGCCGCCAGGCTGGTGCCGCCGAAGACGTACCAGTTGGCGCCGCTGCTGCCGTAAGAGTTGTAGACAGCGAGACCCGTGCTCGGGTCGGAGACCGCCGACACGTCGGCCACGGTCCGCCGGGCGCAGCCCGTGTCCTTCTGCCACGTCGGCTTCGTCTCGAAGCTTGAGCACCCCGAGCCCGCTCCGCTCCACACGGTCTCGGACGTGCGGTTACCCGACGCATCGAGCTTGAGGTTGGTGCCGCCGACGGCCGTGACGTACGGCGACGCGGCCGGGTACTCGACGCCATACCCGTCGTCTCCCGAACTCACAGTGAAAACGACGCCGGGCTTGTTGTAGTGGCTGTTCAGCGTCTGCTCGCCGTCGAACTCAATGGTGCCGTAACTGTTCGACACGTAGTTCGCATGAGTAGCGGCGTAGTCGACGGCGACCAGGAGGTCGCTGAAGTTGTTCGAGTTGGCTTCGACCAGCAGGATGTTGCAGTTCGGGCACGTCGCCGACACGGCGTCGACGTCGAGGGCGATTTCCCGACCCCAGCCGACGTCGCCGTTCGGATACGTCGTGCCGCCGGTTTGGTTCACCTTTTTGAAGCAGCCGTTCGCGGTCGTACAGGCGGTCAGACCGAACTGGGCGCGGTACACGCCAAGGTCCGCCTCGACGTTCGGGTTGTCGTAGGCGTCGACGATCGCGACGGTGGGCGACCCTGTGGCCGCGGGCACCGCGTACGCCCTCTGGATGTCAGAGGGCCGGTAGCCGTAGGTGTAGCTCGCCGTTGCGAGCGGCGTAACGCCGTCGTCGGCCGTGACGACGTGTGACTGGCAGTCCGCCTTGTGGTTGCCCTTCCCGGAATTGCCGCAGACGCGCTTGTCTTTGTGGGCGGGCAGCGCGTGGCGTTGCGCCTGGGGGGACGCGTGATCACTTGCCGCGTAGCCCGTGGCTGACGGGAGGATCAACAGACCGGCTATTACTGAACCGACCACGAACTTCAGCTTGAGATTCTTCATGCGCCCCGCCCCTCGGCCTGCCCCGGCCGAACTTGAATGAATGTTACGTCAGCCGCCGAGGAAGCGGTAGCGGGTGCCGGTGCCCCGCAGGACTCGCCCGAACTCGAGGCCCTGGAAGTGGGCGGCCCCGACCAGCGCGTCGGTGCCTTCGAGTTCCTTCCAGAGCAGTTCTCTCGTGCGGGCGGCGAGCTTCGGGTCGACGTCGCTCATCGCGTAGAAGTCTGGCTCCTCCAACTGCAACGGGCACTCGACCGCGTCGCCCAGCAGGAACGCGCGCTCCTCGCGGGACGACACGACCAGGCAGTAGTGACCGAGCGTGTGCCCAGGCGTGGAGCGGGCGGTGAGGCCGGGGGCGAGCGAGACCATGTCCCCCTCGATCGGCTGGAGCCGGTCAGCATCGGCCATCGCTTCCATCACGTTGCGCGTGTGATCGCCCGCGTCAGCGGAGGTGACGAACTCGTCCCAGTCGGCGTGGCCATAGCGGACCGTCGCGTTCGGAAAGAACGGCACGCCGTCGACCGCGAGCCAACCGACGTGATCGGTATGCAAGTGCGACGCCACGACTACGTCGATGTCGGCGGGGGACACGCCGTGCTTGGCCAGCTCGGCCGGCAGGTGACCGCCCTCCCCCCAACTCAAGCTGCGCGGGCCCATTCCGGCGTCGAGCAACACGGTGGTCTCGCCGGTGCGGAGCAGGTAGCAGCCGATCGGGATATGCACGCGCCCGTCCTCGGCCAGCAGTTCGGGATGGGTGGCGAAGTCGAGGCCGATGTAGAACTGCTGCGGCAGCTTGGCGACGCCGTCCGAGAGCGGGATCAGTTCGATATCGCCGATGTGCATCGGTCGGCCTACAGCGGCTTCGTCAACTCCGCGGCGATGCTCGACAACGCGACGCCGCGCCGGCCTTCGCGCATCATGTGCTGGTCCATTCCGTTGGTCAGGTAGACGAAGGACAGGCCGGACTCGGGATCAGCCCAGGCCAACTGGCCACCGGCACCGTTGTGCCCGAACGTGCGCGCCGAGCCGGTCTTGCCGAAGCCGCGCATGTTGGCCTTACCGTCGTCGCCGGCGACGACGAGACCGAGAGTGCGGTTGGCCGGCGTATTGAACAACGGATCACCGAAGTGGTTGCGGACGTGCGTGGTGACGTCTTCGAGCCACGCCTCGTCCCAGATCCCGGCCGAGTTGTGCAGGAGTCCTTGGTAGAAGAGGGCGTAGTTGCGCGCGGTGGTAACGCCGCCGCCGCCGGGCACACCGAGCGCGCGCCGGTCCGGCTCGTTGAACGACAGCAACGCCTCGGGGGTGACCTCGCCTACGGGGATCTCGCGGATGCCGATCGCGGCTTCGAGTTCGTCGGGCGTCATTTTGTCGCCGACGTTTTGTAGTTCGGCGATGTTCGTCGAGTCGTCGGCGCTGATCCCGAGGATGCGGGGCAGGCCGAGCGGCCGGCACACGCGCTCCTCGATGACGTCGAGGTAGTTCTGCCCGGTGGCGACTTCGATGAGTTCCGCGAGCACCCAGTGCGCGGTGGTGGCGTGGTACTCGTACGCGGTACCCGGCGCCCAGTTCGTCTTCCATTGTGCGAACCGCTCGCGGCGTCCGGCCGACGTCGCCATCTCAGCGCCCCAGCCGTTGCGGGGGAACCCGGATGTGTGCAGCATCACCTGCTCGATGGTGATGTTCTCTTTTCCGTTTGTGGCGAACTCGGGGATCATGTCGGCCACGAGTGACTCGATCTTTATCGAGCCCTCGGCGAGGCAGGTCCACACCGTTGAGGCAACCAGCGCCTTGGTCGCAGAGAAGATCGTGTAGCGCGTGTCGTCGGTAGCGTCGCCGACGGTGCCGCTGGCGACCACCTCGCCGTTAAACCCGACCGCGTATTGGGCCGACGGCAGCAAGCCGGCGTCGACCTCACGCGCGACGCGCTCTTCGAGTTTCGCGAGTCGCTCCGGAACAATCATCCAGTCACCTCGTATAGGAGTTTGCCGTTTTCGCTGCGCCGCTCAGCCTTGCCGTCTTGCCGCAAGAACTCAAGGTGCGCGTAACACTCGCCGTCGGCCATCGGGCCGAGCTTCTCGGGACGGAATAGGAAGGTCGAGAACTCGCGCACGGTCAACGCCTTGCCCGCCTCGGCCGAACCTTTGCGCAAGCGTTCGAACCGCTCGTGGTGGTGCTCGATGATCTCCATCGCGCGCGCCGCGGGCTCGTCGATCACGATGCCGTGCGCAGGCAACGCTTGCTTGACGTCGGGGAGCGCGGCGGTGCGCTCGAGCGACGCGAAGTAGTCGAGCAACGCGTTCGTGCCGCTCGAGATGCCGGAGATGTACGGCGTGATGTGGGGCAGCACATGGTCGCCCGTAAAGACGAAACCGCCCTCGGGGTCGTGAATGCAGAGGTGGTCGAGCGTGTGACCGGGTGTGTGCACCGCGAACATGTCGCGCCCCGCGAGGCGCAGCACGTCACCGTTGCGGACGCGGCGCGCCGGCTCGGGCAGCCGGTAGTTGCCGAAGAAACGCGAACGCATGAGGCGGAACATGAGCTTGCGGCCGCGCGGCGGGCCCATGCGCTCTTCGCCACCCCACGGGTTCGGCTCCATAAAGGGATTGCCCTCGGGCAGCGAGTCGTCATGGGCCATGTCCGTGTCGCCGTGGTTGCACATCGGCTCGGCTTCGCTGAAGAACATGCGGAAGTTGTTGTGCGTGACGAGCTGCGCGTTCGCCTCGGTCGCCAGCCGTCCGGCGCAGCCGAAGTGGTCCGGATGCGAGTGGGTGACGATGACGGTATGGACGTCCTTCACCTTGAAGCCCGCGTCCTTGAGCCGCTTCTTCACCGCGTTCCAGGTGGACGGGCCGGGAACGCCGACGTCGATGATCGCGAGACCGCGATCATCGAGGAGGCCGTACATGTTCACGTGTCGGAGGCCGGGCATGGCGATCGGCAGCTGCATTTTGAGGATGCCCTGGCCGAGGTCGGCAATCTCTTCGCTCGCAGGAGCCTGCTCACTCTTGGAATAGGTCTCCGCCATCGCCGACGACGCTACTTGACCGGGCGGTCAAGTTCCGGCGAAGGTTGACCTATGCAGATCTCCACAAGTGTCAACTATGCGGGCGACATCGTGAAGGCCACCGATACCGTCGCCAAACTCGAGAACGCCGGCATCGACACGGTGTGGATCGCCGAGGCGTACTCCTTCGACGCCGTCAGTCTTATGGGCTACCTCGCCGCGAAGACCGACAAGGTCAAGATCGGCTCCGGCATCCTCAACATCTACAGCCGCACGCCCTCGTGCCTGGGCCAAACCGCCGCCGGCCTCGACGCCATTTCGAATGGCCGCGCGATCCTCGGCCTCGGCGCCTCCGGTCCCCAGGTGATCGAGGGCTTCCACGGCATTCCTTACGACAAGCCGTTGGCCCGCACCCGTGAGATCATCGAGATCTGCCGGATGATGTGGAAGCGCGAAGAGCCGCTCACGCACACCGGCATCTACAACCTGCCGCTTCCCGAGGGGCAGGGGACGGGGCTTGGCCGCGCGCTCAAGTTGATCAACCATCCGGTTCGCAACGCGATCCCGATTTACGTCGCGTCGATCGGCAACAAGAACGTGGCAATGACCGCCGAGTTGGCCGACGGATGGCTGCCGATCTTCTACATGCCCGAGAAGGCCAACGACGTGTGGGGTGACGCGCTGAAGGAGGGCCAAGCCAAGCGGTCGGCCGACCTCGGGCCGCTCGACGTTGTGGCCGGGGGTTTGTTCGCGATCGGCGATGACCTCGAAGGCTTCCGCGACTTCATGCGCCCGCAGCTGGCGCTCTACATCGGCGGTATGGGCGCCCGCGGCAAGAACTTCTACAACGAGCTGGCGTGCCGGTACGGGTTCGAGGAGGAGGCCAAGGCCATCCAGGACCTGTACCTCGACGGTAAGAAGAAGGAAGCCGCTGAACTGGTGCCAGCCGAGATGCTCGAGGGCATGACCATGGTGGGTTCCGAGGGTTACGTGAAGGACAAGATCGCGGCTTTCAAGGAGTCGGGCGTCACCAACCTGCAGGTGATGGCCGTCGGTGCGGATCCGATCAAGGACCTCGAAACACTTCGCGCCTGGGTCGATTAGTTGAACTGGATCCTTCTGGCCGGGCTCGTGCTCGGCCCGCTCTTACTGGCGCGCGTCCCGCATCTGAAGCCCGCGCCCGGCGGCATCGTCGTGTCACCGACCGCGCCCAAGCTCGACATGTTCGTGGACGGTCCCGCCGGCGAGATAACGGCCCAGCGGCCACAGCCGAACATGCGCGCGGACGCGGGCGTGTTGGTGACAATGGAGCCCACGGTTTCGTTCGCGTCGCCCGAAGCGCTGGACCGCATCGCGGCCGCACTTGACGACGCACCCGATCAACCGCTCGCCGTCTACCCGTGGCAGAAGTCCGCGAAGCGTTACGAGGCGCTGAGCACGTTCTTTCTCCTGGCGTCGACGATGACCACCGGCGCGTTCACCGTGCTCGGCGGCGCGCTCAAGCCCGCCCGCATCCCGACGTCGCTGGTTGCATCGAAGGCGGGCGCAACCGGGCCGACCCGGGTGTTCGGCGGCGGGCACATCGTGGCCGAGCGCAAGTACGCCGGGGGCGCCCGTGAACTAACCGACGGATGGACGCAGCGCATCGCGAACGCCAGCTCGGCGCAACCGCTGGCGCTCCTACTGACGATCGTGTTCTTCTACGGCGCCTCGGTCGCCGCCGTGCGCCTTATCGCCGACCCGAGCTGGAACCACTTCGGTTGGTACGCGGCCTATGTGTTCTCGATCAGCCTCTGCCTGCGCCAAGTCGGCAAGTTCGCGCGGCTCGGCGCACCGCTCTATCCGATCACCCTCGCGTTCTTCTTCTACATCGCGCTGAAGGCCTCGCTCACCATGCGCGGTCAGCGCGCCCGCGCCGCCCGTCAGCCGTAGCTGCCTCGAGGGCGTCGAGGTCCAGGAACGCGGCTCCGGTCTCGTCTGCCACCCAGATTTCGGCGTCGATGGCCGGCTCCGGCAATGCCGTTACCTCTTCTGTTCCGCATCCGAGCGAATTGGGTCGGGGGTGCTCGTAGTTGCTCGGCACCCGCACGCCGGAACGCAAGTCGGCTCGCGCGGCGCGGAGCCGAGCGCGCATGCGGAATTCGCTCGTATGCGGAACTGACCCACCCGCATAGGTGCCGCGGCGGAGCTTGACGACGCGGCCGCGCCGCACCTCCCACCGGATCGCGTCGGCGACAACCTTGTTCGGCTGGGGGCCGAGCGAGAAGCCGTCGGCTTCGATGCGGCGTACGAGTTCGGCAACCGTGAGCGCGCGGCGTCCGTCGTGTAACAACAAGCAGATCTCGTAGCGCAGCAGCAAGCCGCCGAGCGGGTCAACCGTCCACATGCCGGCAAGTAATAGCGAAGCGGTGTGACGAGTTGTGAGCTACGTGCGCGGCAAGAACACCGCGTCGCGGTAGTAGCGCAGCTCGTTCACGGAGTCGACGATGTCGCCGAGGGCGCGGTGGTTGCCCGTCTTGTTCGGGCGTTTCGAATAGATCTCGGGATACCACCGGTCGACCAGTTCCTTCACGGTGGACACGTCGACGCAGCGGTAATGCAGGTGGTCTTCGATTTCGGGCAGGTACGCCACGAGGAACCGGCGGTCGGTGCCGATGCTGTTGCCGCAGAGCGGCGCGGCGCGCTCGTTCGGCACGTGTTCTTTGATGAACGCGAGCGTTGCCGCTCCAGCTTCCTCGAGCGTGATGGTCGACGCCTTGATCGCATCGGTGAGCCCGCTCTTCGCGTGCATGTTTTTCACGATCTCGCTCATCCCGTCGAGCAAGGCGTCCTCGGTATGGATTACGAGGTCGGGCCCCTCGGCGACGATGTTCAACTCTGCGTCGGTGACCAGCGTGGCGATCTCTACGATCACGTCCTTCGTCGGATCGAGCCCCGTCATCTCGAGATCCATCCATACGAGGGCGCCGTCCATATGCCTCCAACGTATTCTCGCTGCGTGACCACCCCGAACGTCCCCGTCGTCGGAGCGACCGTTCCGGCCTACGCGCATCCCGGTGACGCGGGCGCGGATCTCACCGCGGCCGAGTCCGTCACCCTCAAAGCGGGCGGGGGACGGGCGCTGGTTGGTACCGGCCTGCGCGTCGCGATTCCCGAGGGTTTCGCCGGTTTTGTGTTGCCGCGCAGTGGGCTGGCGCTCAAACACGGCATCACGTGTCTCAACACGCCGGGCCTCATCGACAGCGGCTACCGGGGTGAGTTGAAGGTGCTGCTGGTCAACACCGACCCGTCCGCGGACTACGAAGTCGCGCCCGGAGACCGCATCGCGCAGCTCGTGATCCAGCGCGTGGAACAGGCGACCTTCGAGTCGGTGAACGAGCTGGACGACCACCAGCGGGGCGAGGGCGGATTCGGGTCCACCGGTGCCTGAGCTACCCGAAGTCGAAGCGCTGGCGCGGTTTCTCGACGAGAAGATCACCGGCCACGTCATCGAAAAGGCGCGCGTCGCGCACATCGCGGCGTTGAAGACTTTCGACCCGCCGATCGAGGCGCTGGCCGGGCGCACAGTCAAGGCGGTGACGCGCCGCGGCAAGTACTTGCAGATCGACACGGACGGGGTGTGGCTCGTGACGCATCTCGCGCGCGGTGGTTGGATCAAGTGGCACGACACGGCGCCGACCACGCCGATCAAGCCTACGAAGAGCCCCCTCGCGTTCCGCGTCGTCCTCGACAACAAGAGCGGCTTCGACATGACCGAGATGGGCACCGACCGCCGCCTGTCGGTGTGGGTGGTGCGCGACCCGAACGACATCGAATTCGTGGCGTCGCTCGGGCCCGAAGCGTTCGATCTCGACGTGTCGAGACTCGCTCAGATTCTCAACGACGCCGGATCGGTCCAACTCAAAGGCGCGCTCGTCGATCAACGGCTGATCGCGGGCATCGGGAATGCGTATTCCGACGACATCCTCCACGCGGCGCGCCTGTCCCCGTTCAAGAAAGCGAACAAGCTGACCGTCGACGAATTGAGCGCGTTGCACGCATCGATCGTGAGCGTGCTGACTGACGCGTTCGAGCGCAGCAAAGGTCTTCCCGCCGCGGGGCTCAAGGCTGAGAAGCGATCGGGGATGCGCGTGCATGCCAAAACCGGACAGCCCTGCCCGGTGTGTGGCGACGTCATCCGCGAGGTCAGCTTCGCCACGAAGTCATTGCAGTACTGCGCGACATGCCAAACCGGAGGCAAGCCACTAGCCGATCGGCGCATGTCGCGCTTGTTGAAGTAGGCGGTAGCCTGGGCGGTCTGTTCCCGCCTGGGAGGGTGATTCATGCAGCGATTGACCGGCGTTGACGCCACATTCCTTTATCTGGAAACGCCAACAACGCACATGCACGTGGCCAGTACCGCGGTGTTCGACCCCGCGGAAGTGCCCGAGGGCTACACGTTCGACCACGTGAAGGCCATGGTCGCGAACCGCCTGCCGCTGCTGCCTCCGTTCCGGCGCCGCCTGGTCGAGGTGCCGTTTGCGTTGCACCATCCGCTGTGGATCGAAGACCCGGACTTCGACATCAACTACCACGTGCGTCGCGCCGCTCTGCCGAGCCCTGGTGGCCAGAAGGAACTCGCGGAATTCGCGGCTGAAGTCATGAGCCGTCCGCTGGACCGCAAGCGCCCGCTGTGGGAGATGTACGTGGTGGAAGGCCTCGAAGGCGGCTACATCGCCACGGTCACCAAGACCCACCACGCGGCGATCGACGGTGTGTCGGGTGCCGAACTCACCGCCAACCTGCTCGACCTGTCTCCCGAAACCATGTGGCTTGATCCGGCCGAAGACACCTGGACTCCGGAACGCATTCCGTCCGACGCCGAACTCGTGAGCTACGCGCTGCAGAGCCTGGCGCGCCAGCCACTGGCCGCGGCCAAGGCCGCTCGCCGCACCGCGGAGGCCGCGCTCAACGTGCGGCGTCGCAACCGCACGCCCGACGCGTCGCCGCCGCCCGCGCCCTTCAGTGCGCCCGAGACGTCGATCAACACGTCGATCTCGTCGCACCGCCGGTTCGCGTTCACGCAGATGAGCCTCGAAGACGTCAAGCACGTGAAGAACACGCTCGGCGGCACGGTCAACGACATCGTGCTCGCGTTGTGTTCGGGGGCACTGCGCCGGTTCTTCGACGACAAGGGTGAGCACCCGGACGGCGCGCTGGTCGGCATGATCCCGATTTCGGTCCGCACCGAGGACCAGCAGGGCGCCATGGGCAACCGCGTCAGTTCGATGCTCGTGTCGTTGGCGAGCGACGTGGACGATCCGCTGGCGCGCCTGGCCGCGATCCGCGAGGCCACGAAGAACGCCAAGGAGCAGGACAAGGCGATCGGCGCGGACACGCTCACGAACTGGGCCGAGTTTGCGGCACCCGCGATCGCAGCGCGGGCGGCGCGGCTCTACTCGAACATGAAGATGGCCGACCGGCATCGGCCGTTGTTCAACGTGACCATCTCGAATGTGCCCGGCCCGCCGTTCCCCCTGTATTCCGCCGGGGCCCGCATGGTCTCGATGTACCCGATGGGGCCGATCATGGACGGCGGTGCGCTCAACATCACCGTGATGTCCTACATGGACACGATGAACTTCGGTCTCGTGGCGTGCGCCGAGACGATCCCGAACGTCGACAGCATCGCCCGATATCTCGACGAGGCCCTTGACGAACTGCTCAAACTCGCCAATGCCAAGGACGCGCCGGCCAAGGCCGCTCCCGCCAAGGCGAAGCCGGCCAAAAAGGCCGCGACGAAAAAGGTTGCGGCCGCTCCCGCGGAGTAAGGTTTCCGCTCCGCAGGATTGCTTCTTGCGGTAGTAGCTCAGTTGGTAGAGCGCGACCTTGCCAAGGTCGAGGTCGCCGGTTCGAGCCCGGTCTACCGCTCCAACAGAAACGCCCCCGGCTTCGGCTGGGGGCGTTTCTCGTTACTTGCGGGTGAGGAGGCTTTTGAGGAGGTCGGCGGCGGTGCGGACGAGGCCCTCGCCGAGCTCGCGGGCCTGGGCGAACATGTCACCGGCCACTTCCGTGATGCTGCCGCCCTCGCCTTCGGCCGTCAGGCGCCGCTCGAGTCCGGCGACGTCAACATCCCCGCTCACCACGAAGACGTCGTTGGCTTCCTCGTCGCCGGTGATCCACGCCGCTTCGATGCTCGTGCCCGCGTCGGCGAACCATGAACAGATCGCCGCGAGCAGCCCCCTCTGGTCGGGGGCGACCACGCTGATCATCGCGTCGCCGTTCGCCTCGCCCGTGCGCCGCACGAACGCGCGGCCGACGGGGACGAACGGAGCTTGCGGACAGGCGCCGTTGCTCGCCGAGCGCAGGGCGCTACCGAGTTCGTCGAGCTTGGCGTCTGAGGGAGCAGGCCCGGCCACCGTGATCGCGTGCAGCGCGAGGTCCAGTTCTGTCCACGTGGCCACCGAGGCGCCGCGCACGCTGTAGTCCGCCGCGCTCAAGATGGCGGCGGTGTCGGCCAGCAGACCCTTGCGGTCGTGGGCAACGACGGCGAGCCGCCACCCGTCCTCAGCGGCCACGGCGCGCGCTCGCACCTCCGCGCGTTTGAGCGGGGGATGGCACAACGCCAAGTCTTCGGCGAGTTGCACGCCGCTGTCGCTCGACAACCACAGCGGTGACGCACCGGCGATCAACGCCTTGGCGATGTCGTCGGGCACCGTGGTGGCCGCCAATCCTTTTCGTAGTTGGGCAATCGTCGCCATTAGACGTCCCTTCCAAGCGTGGATTGCAGTTCGACCACGTTGGCCATCACCTCGTCGAACGCGTCCGGATCGGCCAGCAACCACGAATGATTGCCGGGCAGTACTTGTCCTTCAATGCCCAGGGCACTACACAGCGCGTCAAACGCGGACAGCGGGATGATGCCGTCGTGTTCGCCCGACAGCACGACGACGGGCAGGTGCCGCGCCCGGAGCTCCTCCAGTTCCACGCGCAGGTCGGCTTCGCTCGCGAGCTTGCCGGCGTTGAACATCGCGCGCGGGTTGCGCAGCACGTTGCCGAAGAAGTCCTCGCGCACGCTCAGAAGCATGCGGACACTCTTTTGCGGCGGCCACGCTTCCTTCGCGAACTCGAAGGCCCACTCCCAGGGGGCGCGGTCTGACAACTGCCGATCGCCTCGGCCCCATACGGCTCCGCCGACGGAGTTGACCAGGATGAGTTGGCGGACACGCTCGGGATGATCGTGGGCCAACGTGATCGAGACGCCACCGCCGAATGAATGCCCGATGACAACTGCGGGTTCATCGACGCCGACCGCGCTCAGAAACGCGTTTGTCCACGCGCCGAACGCATGGATGTCACTGGCATCGGGCAACGACGCGGTGCCACCGAAGCCGGGCATGGCGGGTGCCAGCACGCGGCAGCCCCGCAGCGCGAGCCGCGCCAGCGCGCGTTTGTAGGTGTGGTGACCGAGGCCCCAGCCGTGCAGGAAGATGACCGGCGGCCCCTCGCCGGCCTCGCCGTACTCCGCGGGCCGGCCCTGCACGAGCGTGCGCGACCAGCGCAGGTGGCCGGGCGGCAGTACGGGTTCAGTTTTGACGGTCGGGCCGCGGCGCAGGGGGCACGCCGGCAGCACAAGGTTCATAGGCCACGGTACTTACCCGTTATGGCTGAACCGGAAGGCAAACACGTTAAGAGTCCGTGACTTGCCTCAGTTGTTAGGCGCGCCTAACATTTGATCTCAGTGCTCCCTACCTTCGTTATCGGCTTGCGGGAAGGCGTTGAGGCGTCGCTGATCGTCGGCATCATCGCCGCGTTCTTGCGCCAGCGCGGCGACCTGCGCCAGCTGCGCTTCGTTTGGTACGGCGTTGGCTTGGCCGTCGCCTTGTGCATCGCGGTGGGCGTCACTCTCGAGGTGGTCAACGAGAACCTGCCGCAGCGCCAGCAGGAGCAACTCGAGACGGTCATCGCGCTGTTTGCAGTCGTGCTCGTCACCTCGATGATCGTGTGGATGGCCAAGCACGCGCGCGGCCTCAGGGGCGACCTTGAGCAGAAAGCCGGCGCCGCTCTGGCCATGGGATCGGGCAAGGCGCTGGTGCTCATGGCGTTCTTGGCGGTGCTGCGCGAGGGCTTCGAAACCGCCGTGTTCTTTGTGTCCGCGCTGCAGTCGTCGACGAATCGCGCCGCGTCGGGCGCGGGCGCCTCACTGGGAATCGTGGTGGCCGTCGCGATCGGTTACGGCATTTACAAGGGCGGCGTGAAACTCGATCTGGCCCGCTTCTTCCGCGCGACGGGCTTCGTGCTCGTACTCGTTGCCGCGGGCCTCGTCGCCTTCGCCATGCATACCGGCCACGAGGCCGGGTGGATCAACTTCGGCCAAGGCCAAGCGCTCGACCTGTCATGGCTCATCAAGCCGGGCACGATTCCCGCCGCCCTGCTCACCGGGATGCTCGGCATTCAACCGAAGCCGACCGTTATCGAAGCGATCGGCTGGCTCGTCTACTTCATTCCCGTTGCATTCTTCGTTCTCGCTGGAGGGTTCCATGTCCCGTCGTCTTTGGTGTCTCGCACTCGTCGCCCCGCTGGCCCTGGCCGCGTGCGGGAGCGACAAGTCTGACGAAGGGACCGTCGGCGGCTCCGCGGACGCCACGCACATCGCGGTGACGATTTCTGACGAGGGCTGCGACCCGGCCGCGATCGAGACGAAGGCGGGCAAGACCGCGTTCGACGTGACCAACAAGGGTTCGGCGAGCGTCATCGAGTTTTACGTGTACAAGGGCAAGAAGGTCGAGGGCGAAGTCGAAAACGTGCTGCCCGGATCGCCCAAGACCCTCACGCTCACCCTCGACGAGGGCGCCTACACCATCAAGTGCCCGAACGGCTCGAAGAACGAGACCGGCACGCTCACCGTCACCGCCTAACCCGCACCACTACCCGGAGGATTCATGCGTCGTCCTATCCCTTTCTTCATCGCGGCCGCGCTCGCGGCGGCTGGCCTGTCCGCGTGCGGATCGTCCACGCCGACCATCGCGATCGGGCTCAACCCGGGCGGCTGTGACGCCAACCTGATCGCGCTCCCGACGGGCAAGGTCAACCTGGTCGTCACGAACCGCGGCGGCGGCGGCGAGTTTGAGATCGTGGACGAGAACGACCACGCGTATCTCAAGCAGGACATCGATCAAGACCAGACGAAGACGATGTCGGTCAACCTGAAGACGGGTACGTACATCGCCGAGTGCCGCACCGACGACGTCACCGCGACGGTCATCGCGGGCACGCCGACGGGCGCCAAAGGTGAGCCGGGCGCGGCCGCGACCTTCGCGAACGCGGCGCCGGGGTTCGGGCCGCGTGACGGCAACTCGTATGACGCACACAACCTCGTAGCGAACTCGGCGGTCTACGACGCCGACGTCGTTGACCCGTCCATGGTCAACGCGTGGGGCCTCGCCAATCGGCCCGCCGGTCTCGGCGGCCACATCTGGGTGTCGGCGAGTGGCTCCGGGCAGTCAATCGAATACGTCGGCGACATCGGCGAGGTGCCGTTGTACCAAGACGAGCTGCGCAGCATCTCGATTCCCGGTGCGAAGGGTCCCGACGGTGCGCCGGCGGCTGCCCGTTCGCTGGGCACGCCGACCGGTGTCGTGTTCAACGGCGCACCCGATCGCTTCGTGATCACGCAGGGCAGCGTTACCGGGCCCGCCAAGTTCATCTTCGCCGGCACCGAGGGAACCATCTCGGCATGGACCGAGCGAAAGAATGCCGACGGCTCCGCCGATCGCGAGTCGTACGCGTCACTGATGGCCGACGCGGGCGAGCGCGGCTCGGCGTACTTCGGCCTCGCGGTGGCGCCGAGCGGCGACAAGTTGCTCGTGGCCGACTTCGGGCCGGACCACGTGGTCCGCACGTACAACGACAAGTTCGAAGAGATCCCGACGGTTGGTTTTGCCAATCCGTTCGTGAAGCTGAGCGCCACGATCAAGCCAGGCGACTTCGTGCCGTGGAACGTCACGACGATCGGCCAACGGGTGTTCGTGTCCTACGCCGCGATCGGTGCGGACGACAGCAATAAAGCGAAGGCTGCGATTGCTGAGGAAGGCGCCGCACCCGGCGCGGGCCGTGTCGTCGAGTTCGATGCAAACGGCACCGTCGTGCGGACCTTCGCCGACAAGAAGGCGCTCAACGCTCCGTGGGGCATCGAGATCGCGCCGGCGGGCTTCGGCAAGCTCTCGGGTGCTCTCCTGGTGGCCAACTTCGGTGACGGAACGATCTCCGCGTTCAACGCCGAGGACGGCACGTTCCTCGATTACCTCCGCAACGCCGATGGCAAGCCGGTCGTGATCGACGGCATCTGGGGACTGCTGAAGGGCAACGGCGCCAGCCTTGGTCGCGCCGACGCGGTGTACTTCTCGGCGGGCCCACGCGGCGAACAGGACGGCGTGTTTGGCCGGCTTGTCGCCGACGCGAGCTAGCGCTTGACGCAGTTACTGCCCGTCAACGCGGTGATGTCCACCGCGTTGGCGAGGCGGGCCTGCCCGGCGTCGCTGATGTGAAGTTGGTCACCCGCGTCGTAATCGGGAAACAGCGCGGCGGCGTTGCCGGGGTGCGCCACGGCGGCGGCGAAGTCGAACACGCCGTCGAACACACGGTTGCCCTTGGTGCGGATCCAGTTGTTGACCGCGGCGCGTATCGCGACTGCCCGTGGCGTGCCGTGGTTGTTGTATGTCGTCGGGGCGATGGTGGTGACGAACGCGCGCAGGCCAAGGCGGTGCGCATCGTCCGCAAACCGGCGCATGCCGGCGATGATCGCGGCGCTGTCGCGCGGCGGCGCCTGCGACGCGATGTCATTGGTGCCCTCGTGCAGGATCACATCGGTCAGGCCCGCGATTGGAGCGACGTCCCAGTCCAAGCGCTCCAGTCCACTTGAGCCGTGGAAGAACGGCTCATCGGTCAACAGCGTGTTGCCGCTGATCCCACCGTTGACAACCGACATGTGACGCGTCGGCGCCGAGGTATCGAGCCGTGCCTGCAGATAGTCAGTCCACCGCCTGTCGGCATCGATGGTGGTGCCGGCACCGTCGGTGATCGAGTCGCCGACGGCGACGACGGTGTTCACTCGGGAGACGCCGAGCACCTCGACGCCGGTGAGGTAAAACGCGGAAAGGGTTTTTGTTCTGAAGGGCGCCGCGCTCGGATCCGCAGCGCCGTTCGCGTCCGACACGTACGACGTGCGTCGCGTGTCGATGTGGCGGCTCACAAACGCGTCGGCCGAACGCACGAACATGCTGACGGCGATCGGCTGCCCCGCGACCGTGCCGAGGCTGACGGGGTCACTGCGCAGGCGTCCACCGGCGGGCACGACGGCGCTCGTGCGACCGCCAAAAGTGATCGGCCGCATCGTCAGCGGAATCACCGAGGCGCCTTCGGCCACGTCGCCGATCGTGACCAGGCCCAGTTGGAGGGGCGACCGCCCGTACCGGTTGGACACGACGATGCGCGCCGCCGACCCGCTGGCGTGGGGCAGCACGATCGTTCGGATCGTGCGTCCGCTCAGCGACGGCACCGCGTCCTCATCGGCGCGGTAGAGCGCGGGCGACGCGTGCCACGCCGCAGTCCACGCGGGACGGCACAGCGGCGTCGCCGCCGCGTTGGAATGATCGAGTCCGTCTATGCCGCCGAGGAGGAGCCCCACCACGACCGCGAGCCCGAAGGCCCGGCGCATCATGGGCCGACGTTACTCAGCTAGCCGGCAGTAATGCCGGAGGCTGTTAGCCGTCGCGGCGACGGCTGTTGCCCTCGCCGCTGCGCCGCACGCCGCCGACGCGACCCGGAGCGCCGCTGTTGCCCTTGCGGTGCGGCTTCTTCGCGGCGACGGCCTTGCCACCGGTCGCGGCCGGGGTGCTCTTGCGCGGGTGGCCGGTGCCGGCGGGACGCTCGGCGCCCCAACGGTTCTCGCTACGCGGCTTGCCGTTCCGGTTGAACGGCTTGCTCGGCCGGTCGGTGCGGGCGGTCGGACGGTCGGTGCGCGGCGGGCGCGCAGGACGGGCTGGGCGTTCGGGACGCTCGTCGCGCTGCGGCTCGGGCGCGGCCACGAAGTCGCGCGGCGTGTCGTTCAGCTTGGTGATGTCGGCGCGGTCGACGTTGGCCACGAAGCCAAGCTTGCGCTGCATGTGCAACGACGGCTTGACCTGCTCGGGGCCGAGGATCGACACCACGATGCCGGCGGCGCCGGCGCGGCCGGTGCGACCCGAGCGGTGGATGTAGTCCTTCTCGTCTGCGGGCGGATCGAAGTGGACAACGCAGGCCACCGAGTCGACGTGGATGCCGCGGGCGGCGACGTCGGTCGCGACGAGGCATTGCACCTTGCTGCGCGTGAAGGCCTGCAGCGCGCGCTCGCGCTGGCTCTGGGACTTGTCACCGTGAATCGACGCGGCGGACACGCCGAGCTTGCTGAGCTGCTCGGTCAAACGGTCGGCGCCGTGCTTGGTGCGGCAGAACACGATGGCGGGCCATTCGGCGCTCACGATGTTCGCGGTGGTCTGCACGCGGGCGGCGCGCTCCGTCTTCCAGAACAGGTGGACGTTTTCCGGCGCGTCCTCGTCGTTCTCCACTTCGTGGCGGACAGGGTCGTTCTGGTAGCGCTGGATCAGGGAGTTGATCTCGCCGTCGAGCGTGGCCGAGAACAGCAGCGTCTGGCGGTCGTCGCGCACGAGGTCGAGCAAGCGCCGCACTTCGGGCAGGAAGCCCATGTCGGCCATGCGGTCGGCTTCGTCCACGACGATGAAGCTGACGTCGTCGAGACGCACTTCGTTGCGCTGCACGAGATCCTTCAGGCGACCGGGGCAGGCGACGAGGATGTCGACGCCGCGGCGTAGCGCACGCAGCTGGTCGCCGTAGCCGACGCCGCCGTACACGGTGGAGATGCGGGCGCGCGGGCCGGCGAGGTGTTGCAGTTCTTCGGCTACCTGATTCGCAAGCTCACGCGTGGGCACGAGCACGAGGCCGCGGGGCTGGCGCGGTGACGCCTTGCCGCCCACACTGCACACCAGCGGGATGCCGAATGCAATGGTCTTGCCGGAGCCCGTAGGGGCGCGGCCACAGACGTCACGACCGGCGAGCGCGTCGGCGATCGTGGCGGCCTGGATGGGGAAGGGTTCGACTATTCCGCGTTCGGTCAGTCGGGTTACGACGTCGCTACGGACGCCGAGGTCAGTAAAGCTGGGCACAGTTATGAACTTTCGAGTTGGCGAGAAAAGTGGCCAACATCGAGTCAACTGCACCGATACCGACCGTCACGGGAATCGCAAAACCACTCGTGACGGCGTCAACGATACAGCATCCAGCGCCAAAAGTCGGTGTTACACCGGTCGCGTACCGTCATCCCATGCTGACGCCTAGGTCCGCGCGCCCAGATGCCCCGGTTGGCTACGGGATCGTTCCGGAAAATGAAGGACGCGGCCTGCTCGACTGGTCATGGGCGGAAGAGCGATTGCGGGGCCGTTATATCTGGTGGTTGGCGACCACCCGTCCCGACGGCCGTCCCCATTTGATGCCGGTTTGGGCCGTGTGGGTCAACGAGGGCGTGGCGTTCTCTACGGGGGCCGGTACGCGCAAGGCGAGGAACCTGGCCCACAACCCGTTCGTAACGATTGTGCCCGAGCGCGGGGTCGAGTCGGTGATCGTTGAGGGCGAGGCGGGGCCGCTGCCGATCGAACTCGAGTCGACCTTCGTGGCCGCCTACACAGATGCCTATGGCATGGACCCGATGGCGATGGGCGAACCCGTCTACCTAGTGAAACCCACCGCTGCATTCGGCTTCATCGACGAGGACGATGGCTTCCCGTTATCCGCGACGCGCTGGACTTTCTAAGGGGCAAACTGGTCGCTCCTGAACCGGCGAATGGGGACCCGTTGCTTGACCAGTTGGAACGCTACGCAGAACACCTCGATCACTACACCGAGTTGCGGCTGCACACGAACCACACCAAGACCGTGCAGATGATCGGTGGCAACGTCGTCACGAATAGCGCCTCGTCGCGCGGCGGCGCGTCGGCGCGGACCTATGACGACGGCGCGTTTGGCTTCGCCTCGTTCCCGAGCATGAGCGACGACGCGATCCCCGGCGCGCTCAAGGCGGCCGGCAACAACGCCGCGCTGCTGCAACGGCGCGTCCCGATGGGCAAGGGCGACTTGCCGACGGGCAAGGTCGGCACGGGCAGCTTCGACTACCGGTCCAAGAAGCCGGCTCTCACCGACAGCGAACAACTCGACGCGGTGCGCGCCGTCGACAACTACCTGCGCACTACCTATCCCGATCTCGCCAACATCGACGTGAACCTCGGGTTCCTCGCTATGGAGAAGGGCCTCGCGACTTCCGCCGGGGCGCTCACGTACAGCTACATCCCGCGCACGATCCTGATGGTGCGCATCGCGTACAAGGCCGACGACGGTGCGGTCGAGGTGTACGACGGGTTCGGCGGCTTCGGCGATCCGCAGGAGCACCTCACCGACGTGACCGGTTTCTACGCCGATCTCGACGACCTCTACAAGAAGCTGCGCGACAAGGCCGCGGGTGTCTACGCCAAGCCGGGCGAGCACGACGTGGTCATGGACTCGCGCCTCGCGGGCATCCTCGCCCACGAAGCGATTGGTCACACGTGCGAAGCCGACCTGGTGCTGGGCGGATCGGTCGCGGGCGATCACGTGGGGGACATGGTCGCGTCGGAGAAGGTCAGCCTGATCGATTACGCCGAGCGCGGGCCGGACGGCAACGGCGGCATCGCGATCCACGTCGACGACGAAGGCGTCGAGTGCCGCGACGTCACGATCATCGAGGACGGGCGACTCAAGACATTCCTGCACAACAAGGAGACGGCGCGCGAGATGGGCGTCGAGCCGACCGGCAACGCGCGGGCCTACGCCTTCGACGACGAGCCGCTCGTGCGCATGCGCAACACCGCGATCGCGCCGGGCGACGACACGCTCGAAGAAATGATCGGTGCCGTCGAGCACGGCTACTACCTGATGCGCCCGACGAACGGCCAGGCCGACTCGACGAGCGAGTTCATGTTCGGCGTCGGTATGGGTTACGAGATCGAGGACGGCAAGATCACCCGCGCCATCCGCGACACGACTATCTCAGGCGTCGCGTTCGACATGCTCAAGACCGTCACCCACGTCAGCGACGACCTCACGTGGGGCAAGGGCGGCATGTGCGGCAAGAAACAGATGATCCCCGTCGGCATGGGCGGCCCCGCGATCAAGTGCCGTATCACGATCGGCGGCCGCTCATGACTGCGGTGCTGGACGCCGCCGCCGGTGTCGACGTCGCCGACCGCGCCGTGCAAGCGGCGCGCGCGGCGGGTGCCGACGACGCGCAAGTGATCCACATCTACGACGAACTATTCGAGATCACCTACGACAACAACGACATCGGGATGATCCGCACCACTGTCGACGACCAGGTGAACCTGACCGTCTTCGTTGGCGGGGCGAAGGGTCAGTCGTCGTTGACCGGGCGGTCCCACGACCTGATCGACCAGGCCGCGGCCGAGGCTGTGGCCGCGGCCCGCGCCGGTCTCGCCGACCCGGCCAACGGTGTCGCAGATGGTCCGCTCACCCCGCTGGCGGACCTCGGCGCGCAGGAGCCCGAGCAGGAAGTGATGCTCGACGCGATCGTGCGGTACCAGGCCTACGTGCGCGAGCACTATCCGCAGATCCTGATGCGCGACTCGACCTATGAGTTCCGCAACCGTTGGCGTTCGTTCGCGAACAGCGCCGGCCTCCAGCACCAAGAGCGCCGCGGTAGCTACACGGGCACCACAATCTTCAGCGCGAAGGACGGTGAGCGCGCGACGTCGTTCAACTACACGTCCGCGTCGAGTGTCGCGCCCTTCGCCGAGCTGATCGAGATGGCGACGGTGCGCCAACTGCTCGACAACACGGTCGCGTCGTTCGACCCCAAGCCTGTGCCGCAGACCTTCGTGGGCGACGTGATCTTCACCCCCGACAGCCTCGACACGTTGATGAACGCGGTGCTGCAGAGCCTCACCGGCTACGTGCTGATGCGCGGCACCAGTCCGTTCCAAGACGCGATTGGAAGCGCCGTCGCCGACTCGCGGCTCACCGTTACAAACCGGCCGCTGTCGCCGGTGTTCCCGTTGGCGTCGACCTTCGATAGCGACGGCGTGCCGTCCTCGGACTTGCCGATCATCACCAACGGCGTGCTCGAGAACCACCTGATCGACTGGTACACGTCGCGCAAGCTCGAGCGGCCGATGACCGCCGGCGTTTTCGCACTCGACGTCACTGCGGGCGATCAATCCTTCGACGACCTCGTCGCGAACACCGAGCGCGGCATCATCCTCGGCCGATTTTCGGGCGGCATGCCCAACCAGCAACTGGATTTCAGCGGCGTGGCGAAGAACTCGTTCTACGTCGAGGACGGCAAGGTGCAGTTCCCGATCAACGAAACGATGATCGCGGGCAACTTCGTGGAACTGCTCCAGTCGATCCGGGGGATCGGATCCGAGTCGGTGAACTACGGCGGCCATGCGTTCCCGGCGCTATCTGTTTCGGGTGTCACGATCTCGACGAAATAACGTCGGACATGGTTAGCAGCACGGTCACCGTTCTGTTTACCGATTTGGTCGGCTCAACCAAGATGGGCTTCGCCACCGCGGGCTTTAACGAGATCCGGCGCGCCCACGACGCGCTGCTCGCGACTGCGGTCGAGTCGTTCCGTGGGACCGTGGTCAAGGGTTTGGGCGACGGGATCATGGCCACGTTCGCCTCCGCGGCGGACGGCGTGGGCGCCGCCCGGGCCATTCAACAGACGATCCATCGACACAACCGTCGTGGCCAGGGCCCGGAACTCGCGGTGCGCATAGGTCTGGCCGTCGGCGACGTCACGTTCGAAGGCATCGACTGCTTCGGCACGCCCGTGGTGGAAGCGGCCCGGTTGTGCTCGTCGGCCGACGGTCATCAAATTCTTGCAACCGACCTTCTCCGCGCGCTCACTCGGGACGCGGGCGCGCGGAGCGTGGGGCCGATCGCCATGAAGGGAATGCCGGACCCCGTCGAGGCGGTCGAGCTTGTCTGGGAACCTACCTACCGTTCCGAAACGCCGCTGCCGGCGCGTCTGGCCGCCGCGGAACCGCTCTTCGTCGGCCGGGAGGACACGCTGCGCCGCCTCGACGACGTCTACGCGCAGGTGCGCGAGAGTGGCCAGCGAGCAGTTGTGCTCGTAGGCGGCGAACCGGGCGGAGGCAAAACGACGGTTGTAAGCCGAGCGGCGCGGGCTTGGCACGACGACGGCGCGATCGTCGCGATGGGTCGTTGTGAGGAAGACGTGCGGGCGCCGTATCGACCGTTCATAGAGGCCCTTGGCCATCTCGTGTCACACGCGCCCGCCGACGTTCTCGAAGGCCACGTCGACCGGTACGGCGCGAGCGTTCTGCCGCTCGTTCCCGATCTAGCACGCCGGGTTGGGCCGCTTCCTTCTCCGGTCGCGCGAGATCCCGAGAGCGAGCGACACCTGATGTTCGCCGCGGCCGCCGATCTTTTGGCCGCCCTCGCCGCACACGATCCGGTGGTGTTGTTTCTTGACGACCTGCACTGGGCCGACTCGGCCACGGCGTCGCTCTTGCGCAGCCTCGCGACCGGAGCCGATCCGCTCCGCTTATTCATCGTCGGCACGTTCCGCGACGCAGAGCTTGCGCCCGAACATCCAATGGGCCAGGTGCTTGCGGCGTTCCGACGAGTGCCGGCCACGCAGCGAGTCGAGCTGAGCGGCTTGGACGCGGCGAACGTTGTCGAGTTGATCGAGCACTGGTTGGGCGCGGTGGCCGGTCAATCGGCGGCCGCGCTCGCCGCGAACTTGGTGGCCGAAACCGACGGCAACGCCTTCTTTGTGACCGAGCTCATCCGTCATCTGGACGCCACCGGGCAGCTCGACGATTTGAGCGCGACGGCTTTGGTTCCCGCGTCATGGGCGATCCCGGACAGCGTGCGAGAAGTACTGCGTGAACGCGTTCGCCGACTGGGGCGCCCGGTCCAGGATGTGCTCGGCGCCGCCGCGGTAATCGGGATGGAATTTCCACTGGGCGTGGTGGCCGAGGTGACGAACTCAAGCGATGAAAAGGTGCTGGCCGCGCTCGAGGATGCAACCAGCGCCGCGCTCGTCTTCGAGGTTGGCGGCGCTCCCGGTCGGTTCCAGTTCACCCACGCCTTGGTGCAACACGCGATCTTGGCTGACCTCGGCGCTACTCGCGAGGTCAGCCTGCACCGGCGCGTGGCCGAAGTACTCGAGACGTCGAGCGGCGGCGCGTCCTCGGTGCCCGAGTTGGCCCGTCATTGGATGCAAGCGACCCGCGTCTCGGACACTGACCGTGCGCGCGACTGGGCACGTCAGGCCGGCGATGCGGCGCTCGCGTCGCTCGCCCCGGGCGACGCGGTGGCCTATTTCCGCCAAGCGTTATTGCTGCACGAGCAGAGTCCCGCGCCCGACGACGGCATCGCGATCGATCTGTTGACCAGTCTCGGTACTGCGGAACGGCTGAACGGCGACCCTGAGCACCGCGCGACCCTGCTGCGCGCGTGTCGACTAGCGCAACGAAACGGCGACGCGACCCGTCTGAGCGCCGCGGCGTTGGCCAACAACGGAGGAACCTTCTCAATCTTCGGCGGCGTCGACCACGAGCGGGTCGAGATGCTTGAAGCCGCGATCGCAATCTGCGGGTCACCAACCGAACGCGCCCTGCTACTCGGCACGCTCGCGAATGAGCTGACCTACTCGGGCGACTACGCGCGACGCCGGGTGTTGGCGCACGAAGCGCTCGAGGCGGCGCGAGCAACGCACGACGAGGGCCTGATCGTCCGCGTCATGAACCTCATCTTTTATTCGCTGTGGATCCCCGACACGTTGTCCGAGCGGCTGGCGCTCACCGACGAGAGTCGATCGATCATCGCGCGCGTTGACGACCCACTCGCTCGATTCTGGGTGTCCATCTCGAGCTACCTCAACCTCATTCAGGCCGGTCGGGTCGACGAGTGCGACGTGTTGCTCGACGAAATGCGGGCCGATGCCGACCGCCTTGAACAGCCGGCGCTGCAGTGGCGGGCACTGCACACGGTCGCCGCGCGCGAACTGCTGGCCGGCAACGCCGAGCGCGCGGAAGTGGCCGCGAAGGCCAGCCTGGAGCTTGGGCTTCAGGCGGGCATGCCCGTTGCCAACACGTATTTCAAGTCGCAGGTCATGTGCTTCCACTGGCTGCGCGGGACTATGGCCGATCTGGCTGGCGGCATCAAAGGCGACTCGCCGCGTTCGCCGAACGCCGTGGCTTCGCTCGCCCTGATCTTCAGTGAGTCGGGTCGCTCCGATGAGGCGGTCGCGTTGCGTGACCGGGCCGTCGAACGGTCCTTCGCCGACCTCCCGCGCGATCCCGCCTACATCACCGCACTCGCGCTGTTCGCCGAAGGCGCAATTCTCACGGGGCACGTCGCCGCGGCCGAGCAGCTTCACGAACTGCTGCTGCCATTTGCGAACCAAGTTGGGTTCGACGGTGTCCTGACAATGGGTCACCTCGAGCAGTACCTCGGACCACTTGCGCTGGTGATGGGGCGCGTCGACGAAGCGGTTGAGCGGCTCGATCGCAGTTGTGTGTTCCACGAATCGATCGGCGCCCATTTCTTCGAGGCGCGCAGCCGCGTGTGGTTGGGGGCCGCGCTCCGGCGACGTTCGTCGGCGGGCGATGAAGCCGCGGCGCAGGCCGCCTTCGAGCGGGGTCGATCGCTGGCGGCACAACACGGCTACCGCCTCGTGCGCCAGCGCGCCGCCGAGCAACTCGCGCGCCATTAGTAGGTCTGCTGCGGAAGCGCCCGAGTAAAGTTCGCCCCTCGCAACAGGGCGGCGTGGCCGAGTGGTTTAGGCAGGGGCCTGCAAAGCCCCGTACACCGGTTCGATTCCGGTCGCCGCCTCAACGTTTGCAGGGGTCTCTTGCCCCGCTAATTTTTGCAACCACACGCCAGCCCCACGCGTGATTTCCGCTTCGGCGACTTGGGCGTCCAAAAATGCAGAAATCGCGCGGTCGCGTTCGGCCGTCGCGTGTTGGTAGATCAGCGCAGCACGCGGGCTCGAGTGACCGCCGCGAGCCATCAGTTCCTTGGTCGTGATGCCGGGCATGCGAGCAGCCACCGTTAATGCGTGATGGCGAAGGTCGTGCAGCCGCAAGTTCTCGGGCGCGTTGGTTGCGGCCTTGGCGCCTTGCCAGGCCAGAGACAATGTGGCGCGTCGAAGCGGTCCTCGGAGGTGCGGGTTCTTGCGCTGTGGGCCGGTGAACAAGAGCGCATCGGCGTCAGGTTCTGCGTAGTTGGCCAGGTGGTAGTCGAGCGCGTCGATGACCACGCGGGGCAGCGAGAGCACGCGTCGACCGGCGTCAGACTTCGTGTGCTCGAGGAAGCGCTGCCCACCTTCGAGTTCCTGCGACTGCGCCTTCACCGACAGCTCAGCGTGTAAGAGGTTCACGTCACGTCGACGCAGGCCGAGCGACTCGCCGGTGCGAAGTCCCACGAAGCCGGCGAGAGCCACGATGGCCCGGCGTTCCTCAGTGATGGCGTCCATAAGGTCGAGCACCAACTTCGTGTCGACGATCGGTCGTTCGTCGCTGTGCTCTTGGCCGGCGCCCTTGATATGGCAGGGGTTTTGGCGGATCAGGTCGTCGTCGTACGCGGTGTTGAGCACAGCTCGGACGAGTCGATACGCCTTGGCTGCTTGGCTCGTGCCCGCGATCTCAACGGTCCCCGCATGCCATCTGCGAATGTCGTCCCGTGCGATTGCGATTACGTCTTTGTGACCAATCTGCTTCTCGACGACCCGTGTCCATAGACGGCGATACCCGACTCGAGTTGAGCCGGCGAGCGGCCGGCCCTTGACGAGCCGCGTGCGCAGCCACTCGTCGAAGTACACGTTCATCGGAAGCCGACCGCGTCGCGGATCGAACGCGAGGCCGGCGATCGCGTCGCCCTCGATCTGTGCCTTCAGCGCCTTGGCTTCGCGGTCGGTCTTCACCCAACGCTCGACCGACTTGTCGTCGACACGCCACCGCACTTGGTACCGCGTGCCGCGCGAGGTCTTGTGTCGCTTAATTGACGCCACGAAAGCCTCCAGCGTTGAGCACCTCTGGAGCGTACGGGCGGGGTGTGGCGTTGTGAATACCCTCCTCGAGTCGGTCCACGTAGTCGGTTAGGGCGCTGAGCGGGATGCGCCTGGCGCGACCGATCTTGACCGTCCGGAGATCGCCGGTCCTAATCAACTCGTAAACGGTGGTTCGTCCTACGGCGAGCAGCCGCGCCACCTGTACCACGGTCAAAAGGAGCGGCGGATCTGTCGCGGCGTTGCTGTTGGGCTCGTGCAATTCGTTCTCCTCGGTTTGGGCGAGGGAGCGTGATTGTCGTTGCTCACGGTCGATCTCACGTGAGCAACCCGGCTGCGCTCACCGGCTGATTCCGATGTCGGCGGTTCGCTGCGCGCGGCGCGCGATGTCGGTGGCGGTTTCTTGGGCGGCGCTTCGTTGGAGAGCGCGGATGATGTCGCGATCGTCGAACTCGGCGCCATGGTGTTCGATGTCGTCGTCGGACGAGACGACGTAGAGCCGGTTCTCGTGCCGACCGCGTGAGAGGCCGGTGTAGCCGGCTTCGAGGTAGAGGCGGTCGTCGCCGAGCAGGAGTGCGACGTCGCAGGTCATGCCTTGTCCTTTGTGGATAGAGAGGGCGTAGGCGTGGTCGAGGTGCCCTTCCAGTAGGTACTGCGATGGCACCTCCCGCTTCGCCCCGTCGGTCGTTTCGATAGTGAGCGAGTGGTCTTTGGTGTTGATGCCGCGGACGGTGCCGAGCGTTCCGTTGATCAGTCCGAGCCGTCGGTCGTTGCGTAGGGCGATGACGTGGTCGCCGACGGCGAAGGCGCGGTCGCCGACTATGAGTTCCTGGGCGCCGAGGTGTCCTTGTTCACCGAGGATGTTGCGCGCTCGCCGGTTGAGGTCGGCGACGTCGCAGCGGCGGAGAGCGAACATGACGGCCCGCGCCCCGGTCTTGTGCGCGGCATGCCAGTCCTCGACGAGCGCGTCCCGCGTGTCTTCGGCGGTGGTGCATTCGGTGACGCGACCGTGCGCGGTCAGCCTGGCGATGGCGGCGCCGACGTCGCGTTGGCGCAGCTCGAGCAGCGCTTGGCGTTCGACTTCGTCGCGCTGGCGCAGGTTGGCGCGGAGGCGGGTGAAGCCGAGGCGGCGGGCGAGCGCGGCGAACATGCCGCCGGCGTTGATCTCGGGCAGTTGCCGTGGGTCACCGACGAGGACGAGCTTGGCTTGGGCATCGCGGGTGATGCGGTGGAGGCGTTCGAGTTTGCGGGTGCCGACCATGCCGGCTTCGTCGAGGACCACGACGGTGTTGCGGACGAGTCCGCCGTCGCGTCGATGTTCGAGGTGTTGGAGGAGTGAGTCGAGCGTGAAGGAGGGGATTCCGGAGCCGGCTTGGAGTTCGGCGGCGGCGCGCGCGGCCAGGGCGACGCCGACGACGCGGTGACCGGACTGTTGCCAGGCGGCGCGGGCGGCGTCGAGCGCGAACGTTTTGCCCGCGCCGGCCGCGCCGATGACGAGGTCGACGCCGGCGCCGGATGTGGTGAGGCGGTTGACCATGGCGTGTTGCTCGTCGCTCAACATTGGCCGTGCGGCGAACGCGTCGGCGATCGCCTGCGGTGTGGCGAGGCCGGCGGCGTCGTCGGCGTGGCGCTCCGCGGAGGCCAGCAGCTCCTGTTCGATGCGCAGCAGCTCAGGGGTGGAGTAGGTGTCGCCGACTTTGCCCGGCCCGAGCCGCACAGCGGAGGGCGAGGCGATGAAGCGGTCAGCCCGCATCTCGACATCGGTGATGTCGGCGCCTTCGGGCGCCGCATCGGCGATGACCTGAAGTACGTCACGACGATCAAAGTGCGAGTCGTGTTCGGTCAAGAGGTCTTCGAGTTCATCGCGGGTGGCGCGCGGTGACTCCGGCTCCCGCCCGTTCCGGACCAGCGCGTCGATGTTGCGGCGCGTGAAGCCAAGCTCACGCGCCCGGTCGCCCCACTGGGCGCGGAGTTCGGTGTCGCTGCGCGGCTCCTGCTTCGCTGTACGTGTCGCCAGGGTTGCGACTTCGCGCGCCGCCGATCGTGTGGACGTCGCGTTCGGCCATGCGGAGTTCGATCTCGGCGCGGCGTCGACTGAACGCCCGCAACACTGCCTGCGGGATGCCTGCCAGTTCAGCCATGCCCTTGCGGACCGGCGACCACTCCACACCCAACCCGCGGACCAGGTTGGCGCGTAGCTGGGCCTGATACAGATAGCCGGCGGTGCGCTTGTGCAGATACAGCAGGCGACCGTCGAGCGCGCCCCACTGACCGTCCACGCCCTTGGCCATGTTGGCGATCAACACGTGGGTGTGTAGCTGCGGATCACCCAGCCGGCTCGTGCGATGCCGGAACGCCGCCGCCACGAAACCTCCGGTTTCCACCTGCACAATGCCGCCGTGACCGCGGCGACCCTTAGCCGCGTGGCGCTCGAGGTAGCCGAGCGCGGCATCGACCGCCGCCTCATGCGCGGCGACCGCCGCCGCGCGCGTCTCGATGTCGCCTAGCGCGTAGAGCAGCGACACCGACTTCGGCGCCGAGAACGTCGCGTCGAACCCAGGCACACGGCGACCACAGCCCGCGAGCACACGGCCGCTCACCGGATCGACGCCCGACAACACCGCGTGCAGGTCCGCGTCGGCGACGCGCCCGCCTAGTCCGACGTCGGGCGCGCCCGAGCCGACCCACCGGCCCGGTACCTCACCGCGCGCCGTGTAGTAATCCTCCACACCCTTAGCGACGGCGTTGAGGTAGTAGTTCTGCTGGCCCGCGGCCAGCTTCGCGATCGAAAGCACATCTGCTCTAAGCCGTTCGCGAACCCCGAAGCGGACAAATTCGCACCACGGTGCATCATGTGTGGGAATCACCCTGAGCCTCGGACACCACCTGAGGTCGGCCCCTCGCAGTCCGGCCGTCGCCGGCGGAGCGCCTGTCCCGTACGCGGGTGGGTCTGACGTAACTCGCCCGTCAGACGGCGGACGATCGCAACGGCCGCGCAGCCCGAAGGCGGCTCCCGCGAGCCACTAACGTCACAACTGGTCGAGTGTTGCGAGGGGGTAGTTCAATGCATGAAACAGTGCCGGTACGCGTCGCGGACCTCTTGCTCGACCAGAGCAACGCGCGGTTGCAGGACGAGCAAGGGTCGCAACCCGCGACGTACCTAGCTCTCGCACGGCTCAACCCCAAGTACTTGATGACCCTGGCCGAGGACATCATCAAGAACGGAATTGACCCGCTGAGCCTCCCGGCCGTTGTAGCGACGAGCGACAAGCGCAAGCGGTACACCGTCGTAGAGGGCAATCGTCGCGTCCTGGCGATAAAGGCGCTCGACACTCCGTCGATTGTGTTGTCCGAGTTGACGCCCGCTCAACAGAAGCGTCTCGGCGCGTTGTCGGCGCAGTTTCATGCGGATCCGATCGACGAGATCGACTGCGTACGGTTCGACGACGAGGAAGCAGCCAGGCACTGGATCTACCTGCGCCACACGGGCCTGAACGAAGGCGCCGGGGTTCTCGGTTGGGACCCCGACAACCAGGACGCGTACAAGGCCCGTCACGGCGGGCAGAGGAACCTCTCGGGACAGATGATCGACCTGCTGGAACGGGCTGGATCGAACGTCGCCACGACGGGCATCGCGACCAGCATCCAACGGCTGTTGGGAACACCCGAGGTACGAGACGCGGTGGGCTTGAAGTTGCAGAACAAGCAACTCCATTCCGAGTATCCGATAGCCGAGGTCTTGAAGGGCCTTGAGCACATGGCCAATGACCTGAGCTCTGGCAAGGTGAAGGTCGGGGACATCTACGACGCCGACGCTCGCCGGCAGTACGCGAAAGACCTGCCGGCGTCCGCACGGCCGAAGAAGTCGACGAAGTTGGCCGACGCGGTTGCACTCGATGAACTACCGGTCGACGGTGCTGCGACCCGACCTAAGAAATCGGCAAAGCCGAAGGCGAGCGCCAAGGTTCGCAAACCGGCCGACCAGACGGCGGTCGTCCCGCGCGATTGCCAGATGAGTCCTACCAACCCGCGGCTCAATGAGATCTACAACGAACTCAGCACGCTCTTAGTCGACAGCTACCCGAACGCCGTATCCGTGCTGATGCGCGTGTTTGTCGAGCTGAGCGTGGACCACTACATCGAGCAAGAAGGCTTGATGCCGAACGAAAACGTGCGCCAAAACGCCACGTTGAGGCGCAAGCTCAAGGACGTCGCTACTCACCTCCACGACGCCAAGAAGATTCCCAAAGGTTTGCGCGATGTCGTGCACAACGTCGCCGATGGCAACGGTCACCTCAAGCCGTCGCTCAACGGGATGCACGCGTACGTCCACAATCAGTACGCGTGGCCAAAGCCATCCGAGCTCAAGCAGACCTGGAACGAGCTGCAACCGTTCCTTGAGAAGCTGTGAAGAAGGCGTCCGCGTTCACTCCAAACGAGATTCGGCGGTTCCCGTCTCCGCTGCGCTATCCCGGCGGTAAGGGCAAGGTCGCCAACTTCATGAAGCTGTTGTTCTTGGAGAACAGCCTCTTGGGTGGCGAGTACGTCGAGCCCTACGCCGGGGGAGCGAGCGTGGCGCTGACGTTGATCATCGAGGGCTACGCAGACCACATTCACATCAACGATCTTGACCCTGCGGTGCACGCGTTCTGGAACGCCGTGCTCAACCATCCTGACGAACTATGTCGACGCATCAGGAACACCAAGGTGTCCGTCTACCAGTGGCATCGACAGCGAGCCGTTCAGGCGGCCGCTAGTCCTGACGAACTCGATCTTGCGTTCTCCACGTTCTTCATGAACCGCACGAACCGATCGGGGATCATCACCGGAGGCATCATCGGAGGCGTCGGCCAGGATGGGCCGTGGAAGTTGGACGCGCGCTACAACCGCGACGATCTGATTCGACGTATCGAAAAGATCGCGCGATTTCGGACGCGTATCTCGCTTACGAATCTTGATGCCGTCGAGTTTCTTCAACCGTGGTGCAAGCCGGAAGCGCCGCCGGGCCTCGTTTATCTCGACCCTCCCTATTACGTGAAGGGCGGCGACCTCTATCGCAACTTCTACGGGCCAGATGACCACGCTGCGGTGGCCGCGACCACGAAAGCCCTAGCTATCCCGTGGCTTGTATCGTACGACGCCGACCCAGCGATCTTGAAGCTGTACCGCGGGTCACGGTCCCTCAGATACTCGCTGAGCTACAGCGCCGGCACGCGCGGCCGAGGGTCCGAAGTGATGTTCTTCGCGCCAGGACTCCGCGTGCCGCGCGTGGAATCACCGGCTCGCATACCGGCGGCGTTCGTCGACGACCGGCTCGCTGCCACGGTCTAGTGCGCTGGACAGCGCGGGCAGCGTGCCCGACGTGAACACAACGAACATCGACTGGTTGACCGAACTCGATCCGACGCCTGGGCGACTTCTGTACCACTACACAACCGCCGACACTCTCGCGAAGATCCTTGGCAATGCCACTCTGCGTCTCTCGCCATACGCGAACACGAACGACCCGCGCGAGAGCAAGGAGTGGTATCCGCGGATCATCCTTAGTGCGGGTGGCATCTCGCCCGACACGCTGGCAACTGCCTCGGAGGCACGGCAACGGTCTGACCGTCTCCTGCGTCGAGGAGCTCGAGTCGCGTGTTTCACCGTCGATGGCTCGCATCACGCTGATGCGGAAGCCGGGAGTCTTTTCCATCGCGGATGGGCCCGCGCGCGGATGTGGGATCAATACGCCTCGCGGCACTCGGGCGCTTGTCTCGTGTTCGATCGCGACCGCCTGGTCGAGCAGGTCGATTCACACGTGCCGCATGGGAACAACGATCTTCTGACTTGGGGCGCGGTGACATACGCGGACGAGTGCATGGACCTTGAGCTGCACATGAGTGAGGTCCTTATCTATGGGCTTGACCTCGCCGTTGATCAACTCCAGACAGCGAAGGGTGTGGTCAACAAGATCTACCTCACGAAGAACCGAGACTGGGCGTCGGAGCAAGAGTGGCGGTTCGTTGCGGTGCGCTGGGACTTGCCCGACACCGAGCTTGCTGATGCGGTCTCAATTCCTTACGGCGAGTCGCTCAAGGCCGTGGTGGTCGGTGAGCACTTCACGCAAACGGAACTATCTCCGATGCGCGACGAGCTCGAAGGCAGCGTCGCACTGGCTCGGTGTGAGTGGGAGAACGGGTGCCCAGGCGTTGTCGCTCTGTGACCGCGCTTGCGGCCTATTTCTGATGATCGCCTGTAGTGGCTGTGGCACGCTCGCCTCGTGTCGAACAACCGCCTAGAACGCTTCGAGGTGGCGGTCACCCATGCGACTGCTCGGCCAGACCCGCACCACGGCCTATTCCCTGCCGGCATGATCGGAGTCGGGCAGGACGGCGAGCTGAACGTGCGCTGGGGTTCCGCAACGATCGTTGAATGGGATCGAATCGGAACCGACGCACTTGAGGCGCTCACGTCATCTCTCCATCGAGTGGAGGGTGTGAAAGAGCGCGCTTCGAGCGATGAGATTCTGCGTGAGGTCGTCGCCGCCGTAGCCACGGTCGTTGACGGAAGGGCTACGGCACAGACCGAGCTCGCGCGGCTTGAGGCGGACCTAGCTGTTGGGCTCGGCGCCACTGTCGTAGTTGCGGCCGTGGGTGCCGTCGCGTGGTTCGGTGCCCCTCGACTCGTAGCCGACGAGGTCGTCATCGGACAGATCAGCGAAGCGTTCGAGGACGCGGTTACGGCGCTGGGACAATCGCATGGCATCAACCGACGCTTTCGGTTTGACGTCGATACGCGCTGGCCCGAGGACATGGCTTCGATGCGGGAGGACCCGGACATCGCTCCAGACCTCGACGCGTGGTTGCCAACGTTGGTAGCCGTAGCGGTTGACGCCGTCGGCGGTACCGGCGCGTACATCGCACACCAGATGGTCGAATCCATCCTCGGCGCGGTTTGGCTCGCAACGCAGGCGGGCGACAACTGGGTGCACCTTCCACCGTGGATCATCGGGGAATCGGTCGGTGATGACGAGGCTGCGGCCAGAGCCGAGGAACACGAGATCGGAGTGTTCATGTACCAACACTCCGACCGCAAGCCGCCGTATGGCGAGCGAGTGATTGCCGGCTGGGACTACCACCTTGAGGATCTGCTCGACCAACCCGTTGGCCGGCTCGTGCGGGTGGTTGCTGGCAGTCTGCCGTTCGGACGGGCGTCCGCGGGGCCAGCGTCGAGACTCGCGTCCGCGTGCCGACATGCCGTGCTCGGCGCGCGGCTTCTCGATCCGGCACAGGCGATTCTGCATTTCACGACTGCAGTAGAGGCACTCGTGAACAGTGGCAAGAACGACGTCACCGCCAACTTCAAGCGACGCGTTAGCAAATTGATCGCGCCGGCGGGCGGCACCGAAACAGCTCGTCTCAAGAGGCTCGGTGAGATCTACGACGAGCGGAGTCGGATCGTTCATAGCGGCTTCACAACGTCAACGCCCGAGATCGTGGGGACGCGTGCGGCCGAGGTTCGGACATATCTCACGCTGGCCGCATTGCAGATCGCGTTCCTTGTAGAAGCTGGAACGACGACCGACGCCGAACTGATGAAGTGGTTGGATTCGTAGCCGAAGTGGATTGTCGATGAACGATCAGCCCCCTCCAAGGATCGGACCGTTTTGGTCCCAGATGAACGCGCAGCCCCGAGTTGCGGCCGCGGCCGTTTCGCGCGACGACCTCCCGCTGACGCCCGGCGTCTACGCCTGGTACCGCGACGGCCGACCGATGTACTCCGGCCGCGCACGCGACGGACTTCGCCAACGTCTCTGGAGGGACCACCTAAAGACAGGGCTTGATCTGTCGCGGTCGTCGTTTCGTCGGAACGTGTGTGAACACCTGGGTATCGCTCCGACCACTCGTACCCGTATCCGGCCGTCGGTGATGACGGCCGATGAGGTCGAACCCGTCAACTCGTGGATTCGGACGTGCGAGCTTGCGTGGATCGAGAAAAGCACGCCCGACGAAGCCGGAGCCCTGGAGCGGCGACTTCATGACGAGTGGCTGCCGCCGCTGTCGCGTCGGTGAAGGGTCCGTTCCATTGGCCTGAGTTCGGCCCGAGCCACCGGTTACACAAGCTGGCGTCAAAAGGCGTCACGCCTTCGCGAACAGCGCTTGGGGCTAGGTGCTGATCCCTCGCGCCGACTAGGCCGCGTCGCCGCGCGCTCCGGGAATCCACCATGGCGAAGTCCGTGGCGCGCCCGTTGCTACTCGTCGCCGTCCCATCCAGCGCACTGACCTGTCGTTCGCGTCAGTAGGGCATCCGTCGCTGACGCACTCCGGGTTTCCTCGTAGCGCGTCGGTGTGGCGCGAGTGACGCGATGAGCTCAGGCGCTCCCGGGAGAGATGGGCGTTGCAACGGACGCGGTGCGCCGATGGCGCATTTATGGCGCATCCCTCGAGATTCGCCTTTGTTCGCCGAAGTCACTCACAGGGCGTGACCTGCGCAAACGTTCGCGGCCGTCCGCCGACATCCCCTAAATTCAGCTTCCCAAACTGATGTTGAGGTGGGTTCGTTCAATCCGAGATCATCCGCAACGAGACTCGCGCTCGCGCCGGCGGTTGCGAAGCACTCCGGAACCGAACAACTCGAGCCGGTATTCCCATCGCTCTACGGTCGTAGGCCATGCTGCCCATACAAGAAGTTGCAACGAGCGTCGGACACGAGATCCTGGCGGTGGTGCGCAGGTTGAGCGCAGGCTGGATCGCCTCGTTCGTCGGACTCTGGGTTGCTTTCGTCGTCACGGCGCTCATCGGCTGGCGGCTGGAGTGGTACTGGCTTGCGCTCTCCACAGGTGTGTTGGCTGTCTTCTTTCCTTTTGCCCTCGGTTCGGCGATTCTGGATGAGGCCACGCGTCCCCGCCCGCGTCCGCTCGTTGAGCGAGTCGACGAGGCCGCTACCGCCTTGCGGGCTGCCGCGGAGCTAGTGGATGAGCTCAGCGCCGAGATTGGTTCGCGGACGACGGCGGCCGAGCGGCTTCGCGACGACCTTGAACGCTACGAGCATCTCATCGAGATTCGAAGTGAGGAGGCGAGGGCTGTAGGCGAAGCGATCAGCCATGCGTTTCGCGAGGAGGCGCGCCGCTCCTTGCCGGGCAGAGTTGTCGTCAGTGCGGTGAATCTCGTCGTCGGGGCGATCCTCGGAGGAGCCGTCAGCGCAATCTTCTTCAACTGACGTAACCGGGCGAACGAAGTAATCGCAGCGAGCGTCACCCGTATAAGGGTCATGGGAACAGCTATGGCGTTCGAGGAACTCGATTCCGTTACGCGCGAGTGGATGTTGCAGAGCTTCGACGAAGATGAGGCTGACCCGAATCCGTACCGAGCGAAGGATTTGACCCCAGTCGGACGCCGCGAGTTCGCACGTCTGATGCGAGCGGCGATCTCTGGCCCAAACGGTAACGAGTTGACGCTAGGAGCGGCGCTCAGCGACGCGGGGTTTTGGAACAGTTCGCGTTCCTACGTGCGTCGCGGCAAAACGGTCACTGCACGCGTGGACCCTTCCGTTACCGCCAAGCGACTCGCGCTCACCGAGTTCAACACCTACTACGTCTCGGGGCTCGCACACCGACTCCTAGCCGAGGGTGAGGCGGCTTGCATTGTCTATCGGGCGGCCAATCCCGAGACCGAACCGGCGTCATGTTCTGAACACGAAGGGCAGCGGTACTCGTTGACAGACATCATCGCGGGCCATCGAGCGAACTACTGGCCCGAGCCGGGTGACCCCACCGCGCTGTCGATCCCGGCAGGTCCGAACTGTCACCACTCGATTCGTCGATGGGTCATCTAGGCGATCTCCGAAGAATCTTCGTAATCAAGACTCTTTGGCAGCCGTACCCACCGTCAGGAACTACTTCGAGATGGGTTGCAAGCGAACGTGTTCGGCGCGCCCAGGCGAGCTGTACGGCGCCAACTCCAAAGGGGTCGCGCGTGCCCTTCTTTACTAGCAGCGGCATTTGCCCGCAGAGACCGTTTTTCGTCTCGCGTCGCATCAACAAGGAGCGCACTGAATGACCGACTTGGACGACGTCACTCCTCAGCCCATGCCAGCCCGATTCGAAGACGTGCGCGCGCTGATGGTGGCGTACCTCCGCCAACGCAGCATTGCTCGGGAGGACGCGCAGGACGCAGTTCAGAACGCGATGTTGAAGATCGTCGCATCACCGAAATTGAAGGCCATGATCCGGGATCTGGACGTAAACGCCGGCTACTTCAAGGTGCTCGCGATGAACGAGGCCAGGCAGATCTATCGAAGTGAGCGCACGAGGCGGCTGCGGGAGGAGCTGTACTCACAAGCCCGGGATGAACGCGTGGAAGACGATGCGCTGGACGAGCTGAGCGAATTCATGTCGGTTGCGGGTCTCACGAAATTGCAGCGGCAATATCTGGCAGACCTCTATTTGCGTTACGCGTCGGTGCGTCAGATTGCCTCCGCAAGGGGAGTTACCGAGCGGGCGGTGCGTGCGGTGCTGACGCGCGCCTACGAGGCGTTGCGTCGCGCCTCCGAATCGGGTGACGGACCTTGTGAGCCCTGACGAGAGCGGCGCCAATGGCGCGGCGGAGGGCTCGGAATCCGCGCCGGATTCTGATCGAAGGCGCGCGTCACGATCGTTATTTGCAAAAATCGCGCTGGCGGATCGCGGAGCCCTGCATGCGTTGTACGCGCTTGCGTACTGGGTAAGCCGCGAAGCGACCACGCCCCCCGATGCGGCCAAAATCACTCGGCTCATAGCTGAGAAGCACCTGGCGTCGACGGAGACGACGGTTCGGTCCCACATTCATGCGCTCGAGGGCCTCATAGGAGAAGCCCTCATCGAGCAGAAGGGCAAAGTATGGGAACTGACCGAGGTCGGACGCGCGCTTGGTACAGAGGCGCCTCGTCTGGTGTTCGCCTCGGTCGCAGACCTCATCGACCTCGTTCAGCGTAAGGAGGATGACGCACAAGGTCAGCGGGCGCCGCTGGTTGTGGGCTGTTTCAATGCCGCAGTCAAACACTTCCTTGCTGGCGCCTTGGCGCCGCTGCTGCGGGATCCCGGCTTCGATCGGACGATCCGCTTCAACCCGAGCATGAACCTACGGACCGTGGCAAGCCAGGTACTTCTCGAAGGCCTCGGTGTGTCGACGGACTACGCGATTGTTCCCTGGGCGACGAGCTTCGTGCCTCCGAAGTGGCGGAAGCAGTACAAACACGACGATCTCTACCGGTGGTCACTTGTCGTGGTGACACCAGACGATCACGAGTTTCGTTCGCGGGTCAGCATCCAGATCGACGAAGTTGTCGCCGCGTGTCGCGGCCCAGCCGCGCGAATGCCACTTCTGCTGAGCCCGGCAAACAACGTGTCTCGGTCTCTTGTCGACACGGCCTTCGCGAGTGCCGGATATCACACGACAATCGTCGAGGTGGTCGAGAACCCCGACAGCTATACGCGCACGCAACTTGCCGCGTTCGGCCATGGGATCGCTATCGCCGCTGCGGACACCGTCAGCGCCGCGCACGCGGCCCTTTATCCACGACTCGTCGACGCGGACGAAAACCCGATTGAGGGTCTGTACACACTGTCTGCGGCGAAGCCGTCGAAGCAACTCACTAGACCGAGTCCATCGGTCGAATGCGATGAGAAATTCCGAAGCGCGATCGTCAAGGGTGTTGACGACCTGGTCCTGCGGACGCCCGGGCTTCGTCGAACAATCAACTAGTTGGCGGGTCAATACCTTCCGAGGTCTTGTGCGCGCATGCCCCGCCGTCACTCGTTGACTGGAAGAAGTTCGGCAGTTCGCGTCGCAAAACCGCCCAGGCAACTCGAAGCCTCGCAATGGCGTCCTCGTCATCTAAGCCGGCGACTCGCGCGGCGTCATGCACGCTTAGCCCGTGGACGTAGATCGCGTCCACGAGGGTTCGGTCGGTCGGGCCGAGGCGTGCCCAGTCAGCGAGCGCGATTATGAGCGCGCGCGCTCTCCACTGTCGGAGTGGAGTGTCGTCGCCTGTCAGCGAAGACAGGTCCACCGGGTCTGACCACGGTCCTCGCCGCGTGGCTCTGTCCGCAATCTTTTTTTCCACGTAGCGAATGAGGCGCCGTAACGCATCGTTCTCGACATGGCGCTCGAAGCCGACGGCGTCCTCTGCGATGCAGTCCAGGCGCAGCAGCGTCCAGCAGACCGAGACATACATCGCTACTTCTTCGGACACGAACTCGGCGGCATCAGGTGTCGCGCCGATGTCGAGCAACATCGCTTCGGCGACGACGCGCACGTAAGCCAGAAAGTTGCTATCAGGAACGACAGGATCTGACGGCGACACGCGGCGGCGCGTCGCCGTCCGACCCGTCAACGTCATCCGGCGGGACTTCGTCGGTCATCGCGGCGCCTCCCACCACCCCGTGCCGTTCACGGGGCCTTCACGATGAATGCCGCGAGACCGACGTTTCGGAACGTGCCGCGTCTATGCGCCGCGAGAAAATGCCCTGCTACTTCGAGATGCGAGAGTCCGTCACTGGAACAGACGAGTCCGTCGCCAAACGCCAACTTGGTGTGAGGCTCTCGTCAGGATTGTCGATTAGGTAACGGAGGGCCTCGAGGTGCCGCGCTACCACTCGCTGTTCCTCGGTGCTGGTCGGCGTGTCGTTCAGTTCATGTCGCTCGCGTAGGCGCGCGACGCGTTCGTCTGCGCGAGCGATTCGTTCGTCGAGTTGTTCGTCCGAGAGATGGACTGTCGGCACCGCTTCAAGACCCGAGAATGCCTCGCGTTCAGCCAACCGCTTTGAGGCTGACGCAAGTAGGACATCAAGTTCGTTGTCGCTCAGCTCATCGAAAGGCGTCGGGTCCGTGGTTGACGAAGTTGTGCCGGATTCGGCCCGCAGCTGCATTTCGTCTCGCTCGCGGGTTCGGTTACGGCCGCGTCCGAGAAGGCGGTCGATGATTGTCGGCATGGGTGCTCCTTGTCAGGGGGTAATTGAGCGTCACAGCGTGAATGCGGCCCGACAATCAAAAGGGAACGCTCGATCCCAAATTCCTGGATTCGTCCCACGCGATACGAGGTTTCTTGTGTGGGGCGCGCACGAAGCAGGGCCCTACGAACTCGTGCTGGTTCCGACCGGGAAGCTAGCGACACCTTCGGCGCTACGCGCGGATGAGGCGGCGACCGTAAGGCCAATTGACGACTTCGTCAAATGCGACGCGCGCATCGTTACCCGCAGCAAGGTTCGACCGGACGTAGCCGCCTACCGAAAGTGCTGGCCATGAACCCAATGTGGTCGCCGGTGCGGGTGGGCGCGCTCGTGGCGGCGGGAACGGTGAACGCGTTGGACAGACGGTTCGACAACAGCCAAGTGGACGAATCTGATGTGAGCCAACTTCGAGGACCACTGGGCAGTGAGACCCGTGCGCCGACCGAACCCGTCGAGTGCGGCGGTGACGAAGTGAGCACTCGTGGCGTTCAGAGCAAGGCGATTTGCACTTTGAGGATGCCGCCATTTGCTGTCGCGCCTGGCGGCCGTGTCTTAAGTCGCGGGGTCGTGGGCCGCCGCGTGTGGTCGAAGTTGCGAGGAGGACCGAACACGCACGCTCATCCGAGCCGGCGCCGGACGGGGGGCGCTCGTCATCCACCTAAGCGACGGCGAATGCTGCGAATGGTTACCGGCAGCACCATCCACTCCGCGAGCAAGCCGAAGATGACCGCAACAAACAGCACCATCGCCGACGCCGCTCCCTCGTAGGTCGTTAGCAAGTCCGAGCGATTACTGACCGTGCCGGGGATAACGCAGCTCCAGATCAGTAGACCAATCGCGGACAGGAGTCCGCGCACCAGCAGTTCGACGCGTTGCTCTCCGGGCATCGGGCCCGAAACCTTCACTTTCCGGAAAACGAGGTAACCGCCGAGGACCGTGATGAGCAGCGCCGAGCACATGAAGATGACGAGCAGCCAACCTTCGGCGCCGGTGGCTCGATCAGCGTGGCCTTCGGACGTAGCGATCAGCGCGGCAACTACCGCTGCGTAGGTGCCGATCACTTCGCCTGGGACCCACTTGATGATTGTGGAGAGTCCGTCTTCCTTCGAAGGCGCGACGGCCGCTGCGATCGCCTTCTTCTTGTCGTCGTCGTCGACGCCGACAGCGGCGGCTATTGATTCCGACTGGCGCTCCGACGCCTGAACCGCAAATGCTGTCGTGCCTGCACTAAACGCACTCATCTGTTCCCCTTAGTCGATGCTGGTTGGTGAGAGACGTGTCCGCCGCTCGAGATTTCTTCTCCGCAAACGCTTCGCGCGACTTCTTGATTACGTTCCGCTGCGAAATCCAGGCGCAACTCGTCGACACGAGGGGTCGTCACTCGCACGCGATGCCGTCGTTGTCTCGGTCAAGGCCGGATCGGTATCCGGGATCGCCTCGATGAAGTGGCGCCGCACCGGCTTGCCGGGCCGCATCGCAGTTCGCGTAGTAGATCGTTGACGCCGGCGCATTCGTAACGGGGCTAACAGCAGCGGTGACCGCTGGCCGCGGAGGAGCGGTCGTAGGTGGGTCCGTTGGCGGTGTGGTCGGCTCGGTTGTTGTGGACGTCTCCCGTACTTGGTTGAGATCGACGACTTCGAGGGTCGTGCCGGTGTCCTTGCTCGACGGCTTGGGTTCTTCCGTTGAGCAGGCTGCGGCTCCGAGCGAAATCACCAATGCACATGCCACCAGCCATCGCCCCGTGCTCACCATGGGATGCCCCTTCTCGTGCGTGTTGCGCGTAGTCGGTTTCCATACGTGCGACGAGGGCATTTGATTACTGATGAATGGGCGCGCGTAACCAAGCCCTTGGCATTGAACCTTGCTGCGGCCGCGCAACGGCCGCCGGCTACGGGGTGGTCAGATGCAGATGGTGTCGCCGGTGGGAAAAATGACGGGAATAGGCGGGATCACGATGCAGAGTGCTTCGGCCTGGGGAAGCAAGGCCTTTGGTGCCGCTAAAGGGGCGAGGATGAGCGCCGCCGCGCACATTCCGAGGACAGTGATTCGACGTAACATGACAACCTCCAATTGGGTTGCCGGTGACACGGCGAAGGGCTCGGGGCCGTTACGTGAACGAGGTGGATTTTCAGCAGCGATGGCTTGAGGCCGAGCCGCGCCTACGCGCCGGGCTGTTACGCAAGATGCAGGAAGCCGACGTCGATGACGTGCTCCAGATGACCGCGATGGAGGCACTCGTTACCGAGAAGGCCTTCACGAGTCAGGACCACTTCACCAACTGGTGCCGGCGCGTCGCAACCAACAAGAAGATTGACGACGTTCGCAAGTACAAACGTGAATGTGTCGGTGAGCTTCCGATAGTTGCCGACAGCCGCGATATCGGTGATGAGGTCGTGGCGCGAGTGAAGCTTGCGGCCGTACAGGACGCCATCGACAGCGTGCTGCCGCCGGCTGAGCGGGCCGCGATCAGGGAGGCAGGGCAGCCGGAGCCTGATCGGGCAGTTGCGAACCGCAAAGGTGTCGCTCGGATGCGGGGCCGAGAAAAACTTCGCCCCATTTACGAGAGCGCGGCGTGTGCCCCGCTTCGGGCCGCCAGTACGGCGGCGCGGCGTGCGTTGGGTGCCTTGGGTTCTAACCCCTCCGCCGCGGCGGCCGCTGCGGCTGCTGCGGCGATCGCAGCCGCCTCGTTTTTCGCTCCATCGACCAGGTCCGAGCAGGACCGCCGTTCTTCGGCCGCCGACAGTCCTCGCGCAGCGCTATCGCCCTACAAGTTGCTGCGAACGCGACCAGCCATTACTCGGGTAAGCGAAGAGGTGCGCACGGCTCTGGTAGCCGAGGAGCGCGCGGCGTCAGCGTTTCTTAACTACACCCCAATCCCGCCAATGGCGATTCCCTTTGTGCCGGCGCCCGACGGATCGCGGCAGTGGATCGTTTTGCGGCCCACGCGCGAAGAAGACCAAGGCAACCTGAACTGCGGACAGGTCCTCATCTTTCCGGACCAGTGCATCAAGTCGCCGTTGCCTTCTATCGACACCTTGTTCTGGGAGGGCTTTCCCCGGCCGGTCCAAAACGATCCAGATCGCGTAGTTCTCGAAGAATCTTCGTAATCAAGACCGGCCGATTGCCGTTACCCATCGTCCGGAAATCGTTCGAGATGGGGTTGGAGTGTTGTCAGGGGCAATTAGCAGGGGTCGTTCGTTCACACGCGCTCGGGCGCGAATCATTGGCTTGTCTGTGGTCGTCGCCGTTGTCGGTGGTCTGCCCGCGGTCGCCGACGCGCTCGGGGGTGAAGCCCAAAACTCCACGCCGGCGATAGGCGCCCTTTCGTCGGAACCGCTACGCCCGCCGAAGGTCAACGAGCCGCAGGTTGATCTAACGGCACCGGGCTCCGCGGTTCGGGATCGGGGAGCCAGACATTTCGACAAGGCGCGGTCGTCCATCATCGACACGACCGAGGCGACTCGCACGTACCAGAACCCGGACGGCACGGTCACGGTCGAGCAGGCGGCGGGACAGAAGTGGTTCAAGGACGCGGCCGGTGCTTGGAAAGATGTCGACCTCGATCTGGCGAGCCGAGAGGATGGTCGCCTCTCGCCGACGGGCAGCCCGACCCCTGTGCTGCTCGCGACTCGTGGCGACCAGCAGCTCGCAGAAATGCCGCTTGACCGTGGCCGTTCGCTTTCGATCTCGGTCGACGGAATGGACCAGAACGCGACCGGCTCGCGCAAGACCGCTGCGTCCCTAAACGGATCGTTCTTCAATCGCGGTGGCCCGAGCGGTCTGAGCGTGCTCGTCCAACCCCTCGTGCATGGCTTCGAGTCCACGTACACCGCTGACTCCGCGGATCAACTGACCCAGCCCATCCGTGAACGGATCCGGCTGCCCCTGGGATGGAGCGCGCGGCAAATCGCGAATGGCGTCGAATTTCTCGACGAGAACGGAAAGGTCGCGGCCGCGTACGGCAACGGCGTTGCCTTTGATGGCGCGGCGGTGCCATCCCGAGTTCCTGTTGTCACCGCCCTTGAGCGGGTCACGCCTGGCGTCGCGGTGATCATCGAAACGGTTGATCCGGCATGGCTCGCTGACCCTGCGCGGGTCTATCCGATCGCCATCGACCCCACGATGACGCGTTCCACGGCCGAGCCCTGGGGCGGTGACTGGTGGGTGGTTTCAAGCGACACGACGAACACGTCCGGCGATACCGCCTCGCAGCTCTTCGTCGGTAACTGGGGCATCGACTCCGCGAGCAACTGGGTGAACTACCGGACCGAGATCGTCTTCCCGCAGATGAACTTCCCCACGAACGCCGGCGTTGTCGATGCTGAACTCACCCTGCACCACGTAACCGAGGCCGGCACGTGCACCACCAAGTCGCTGGTCGTTCAGCGCAACACGGCAGCTGCGACAGCGAAGAACTGGAACGGCCAGTCCCCGACGTCCGGACCCGATCAGGTTGCGTTCTCTGACAGCTGCGCGCACACCGACCGCACCGTTGACATCACCGAGATGGTCGACGGCTGGGTCCGGAACCACTTCGGCAACTTTGGCGTGCGCATCGCGCCATTGACCGAATGGGAGTTGAACGCAGGTCGTGGCTTCTCGTCGGCCGACGCAGGCAACCCTTCGACGCTGTACATCGATTACGACAATCTTCCGGGCAAGGCGACGCCCGCCGGACCGGCCGACAAGGCAGTGATGTTGACCACGACGCCGACGCTCTCGGTGAACGCGGCCGCGCCTGACGCCGATGGCGACACGACTTATTACTTCTACCGGCTATCGACGGCGCCGGACGCCGAGAGCGGTGAGCGCGCGGACTCGGGCTGGTTGCCGTGGCAGCTGTCCTGGACGGTTCCGACCGGCTATCTCCGTGATGGCGCCACGTATTACTGGCACGTCTTTACGTGGGATGCGCAGGATCCCGGCGTCATCCAGGATCCGTCGGCGATTCAATCGTTTCGAATCGACTCACGTTTGGGTGACGGCGGGCCAAGTCCCACGGACACTTTTGGGCCAACGACTGTGAATCTGGCTACAGGCAACATGGCTTTGAAGACCTCGACTCCGTCGTTCTCGACGGTGGGTGGTGCGATCAGCTTCAACGCGACCTACAACTCGTCGGTCGCGAAGGAGACGGGGTTGACCGGCGAGTATTTCAGCGACGGGAATCACGACAGCAACTTCAACGACCCCTTGTCGTTCCGACGTGTGGACTCATCGATCAACTTCGCCTGGGGCACCGGCGCACCGGCGACGTCGGTTCCGGCGGACTATTACCTGGTCCGCTGGACGGGCTTCTTCACGGCGCCGACGGCGGGTACCTACAGCCTCGGCGCGGTGCATGACGACGGTGTGCGGCTCTACTGGGGCGACATCAGCTACCCGGCCTTGGACGAGTGGGGCACGGTGACGCCGACGAATGTGATTCATTGGGGCTCATCGATCACGTTGAACGCCGGCCAGACAGTCCCGATCAAGATCGATTACCAAGAAATCACAGGCAACTCGTATGTGGGCTTGTATTTGAGCGGGCCTGGTTACAGCTCGGCGTTGTTGCCGAGTTCGTTGCTGTCGCCGAACCCGCAGTCGATGCCGACAGGTTGGAACTTCTCGACCGACCTCGACGGCGATCTCGCTTACACCGGGGCACGCGTGTCATCGAACTCGGTCGTTGTCTCCGCGCCGGACGGCTCAACCACGTCGTTCGCCGCGCAACCGGGCGGCGGCTGGATCGGCCCGGCCGACCAGGACGAAACGCTCACGCAGGCATCAGATGGCACGCTCGACCTGTTCTCACAGGACGGCCGCCAATACCGGTTCAGCGCAGCCGGGAACCTCATCTCGGTGCAGTCCACGCTCGACATCCGTAACCCGGCCGCGCCCGTCTACACGTACGCGGCTGTGTACAACGCGGGCCAGAACCGGTTGGCCGAGGTGAAGGACCCAGTGTCGAACCGGATCATCAGTCTCAATTACGGCAGCGGTTCCGACGGCGTCTGCGATGCCCGTACCGGCGCTCCCTCGGGCGCTGTCAATACTCCGCCCGTCGGAATGTTGTGCCGCATCAGCTATTGGGATGGCACCCGCACGGACTACTGGTACAACTCGAACGGCCAGCTCGCTCAGATCGATGATCCCGGGCTGTCAGGCGCGCCAGAAACCACCGGATTCGCGTACGACGCCAACGGCCGCATGATGGAGATTCGCGATCCGCGCGCCGTGGACTTTGTTCGCGCCGGCAAACGCGCCGACGACTCCAGCGTCCGCACGCGCATCGCGTATGACGGCAACGGCCGCGTCACGTCCGTCCGCCTGCCCGATCCGGAGACGGGCATGACTGGCACTCCGGTACGTCACGCCTACACGTACCCGTCGGCGTCGCAGTCCACCGTCGACGTTGACGGCTTTTCGCCACCTTCAGGCCACGCCCGTGTTGTCACCTACGACGGCGGAGGACGCTCGCTCACCGACACCGACGCCACCGGGCTAACAACAACTAAGACATGGCGGTCGTCGCTGCAGGACCTACCAGTCACGGTGACGGGGCCCGAGGGCATGCGGACGTCGACGCTGTATGACCATGCCGAGCGACCGACCGACACGTGGGGTCCTGCGAACAGTGCGTGGTTCAACGCGGATGGCACGCCGCAGTCTGGTTACGCGTCGCAGATCCCACATGCGACCACCGCGTACGACGAGGGCATGCAGAGCTTGTCGGTGTCGTATTGGGACAACGCCAACCTCGCCGGAAACCCCAGGGCGATCGAGCTTGGTGTCGGTCGTGCCGACGGGCAGGTCATTCGTGACTACGCGGCGAGCCCGCCTCCCAGTCCGGTCCCGGCCACGAATTTCTCGGTTCGATCAACGGGCGAGATCCGTCTGCGTGAGTCAGGCATTTACACGTTCCGGTTGTACGTCGATGATGGCGTGCGCCTGTTCATCGACGACACGCTGGTGGTGAACCATTGGGTCGCGAGTGCGCCGGCGTATCAGGTCGGCGACTTCGTCAACGCCGGTGACTCCTGGCACCGCATCCGCATGGAGTATTTCAACCTGACGGGTAGTGCGGTGATGCAGTTGGAGTACACGCCGCCGTCGGGCGCCAATCTTGTGGTGCCCGGCTACGACTTGGCGCCGCGTTACGGCTTGGCCACCTCGTCGATCGACGCTGACGGCAAGAAGACGGCTACCGAGTACGCGCAACCACAGTTCTCGCTCGCCAGCGCCACCTCGCAGGATCCCAACGGTCTGAACATTCGCAGCCAGACTTCGTATGAGCCGGTCGGCACGAACTACTTCCGCGTGATGAACACGACAATGCCCAAGGGCGGCGTCACGACCAACACGTACTACGGGAATACCAGCACGGCCGTTGACCCATGCGGCACGCTCGGCTCGATCAATCAGGGCGGAGCGCTGCGCTACAAGGAAGATCCCGATCCCGATGGCGCGGGCTCGCAGACCGCGATCAAGCGCGAGTACGTCTACGACGCCGCAGGCCGCGTGATCGCGTCCCGAGTTGTGGGCGACGCGAACTGGTCCTGCACGATCTACGACGGGCGGGGCCGCGCCACGAGTCAAACCGACTCGGCAGGCAAGACGTCCACGTTTGACTATTCGGACCCGACCAAGGTCGTCACCGCGTACAGCGACTGGGGCAACACGGCCCGGTTCACAACCGCCGAGTCCAACCTGGCGGGCCAGGCGGTCAAGTACACCGACGAACACGGCACCGTCACGCGCACGACCTATGACCAGCTTGGCCGCCAGACGGCGACGTATCGGTCGTTATTCGGCGCCGCTGAGGCGCAGCTGACCTCAATGGCATATGCGACGAACGGCCGACTTCAGTCGTCGTCGGAGTACGCCTCAGGTGGCGCGCGGACCACGAACTACTCCTACGACAGCGCCGGGCGCCCACAAACCACGACACTGCCCAACAACCTCACCACGACCACCGGCTACGACGCGAATCTCGGCACTGTCACGTTGCTGAACCACGCGTCAGGGTCGACGGCGTTGTCGAACTGGTCCTACGCCCGCAGCCTTGCCGGCCGGATCACCTCCGAAACCGGCGCGGGCCGGGTCCGCGGCTTCACGTATGACAACGCGGGCCGTTTGACGCAGACAACCGAGGGCGCCTTCACGCGTCGCTACGCGTTCGATGCGAACACGAACCGGTGCGCGAACGCGGCGAACTGTTCGAGCCCGACGTTCACCTACGACAACGCGGATCGCATCCTCACCAGTCCCTACGCGACGTCCTATTCGTATGACGCGCACGGCAACACGACTGCGGTGAACTACTCCGGGCCGCAGCCGTCCGGCGCGGTGAACGACACCGCCGGCTTCGACACGTCGACGACATCGTCGCCGCGCACGGTTCCTCTGGTGGTGGGCCGCTCCGGGGCGATCAACGCAGCGTTGGACTGGAACCCGACCCAACCGGCGAACCGCACTGGCACCGCCAGCCCGTCGATTGTCGGTGGCAACAACACCTCTGCGGCGATGACCGTGCAAGGTATGAGCGAGTTGGGCGCGACGGTCACGTGGCCGCAGGCTCTCGGTTACGAGCCGTGGTCGGCGAACCCGACCGTCACCGCCGCGTCCGGTTATAACGGTCCGGCCTTTACGCCCAATACGAACGGCACGTTGACCGCCTCGGCGTCGTGGGGCCAGGTCGACCGGCTCTACACCGTCGCCGGGCCGACGATTACCCAGAACAATGTGCCGTGGACCCAGAACGTCACGGTGTCAGCGAACGGGACCTTCGACATCAAATTGTCGTGGCCGTTCAAGACGCTCAACAACCCGAACCTGGATTTGGAGTTGTGGGACGGTGCGACGCGGGTCGCGAACTCGGCGACGTCGTTCTACGGCTACAACTGGGAGGACATTGGCTACAACGTCACAGGCTTGGCGGTGGGCCAGTCGCGCGTGTACACGGTCAAGGTGATCAAGGTCGGCGGCCAGTCGACGGCGTTCACGATCGCTAATGGCGCGCTCGGGAACCCATCGAAGTATCCGGTGACACCTACGGTCGGCTTCGAGTTGCGCAACAACGCCACGAACACGTTGGTGGCGGGTTCGACACCGGTGGCGGGTCAGAACGCCCGGACGATATCGGCGACGGTGACGGGTGGGGTGGCCTACAAGTTGGTGGCCACGACCACTGATGATGTGGCGGTGGCGATGTCGCAGTCGACGCCCAACGCCAAGTTCCCGACACTCCTGGTCGAGTTGAAAGACCCGTCAAACGCGACTGTTGGCAGCGGCGTGACGTCGTCGACGGGGTCGCTCACAATGCCGGCGCAACTCGTCACCAACGGCGGCAACTACAGCTGGAAGATCACTAACCAGTCCGGCTCGTCGTACACGGCGACGCCGACGCTGAACTGGTCGGCCACGACGCGTGGCACCGACACCTTCGTCGGGCCACTGGCGACGTTGGCGTCGTCGGAGCAGTCGGTGGTGCCCGACGCGAACGGCACGTTGTCCGAAGCGGTGTCATGGTCAACGGATCCCGGTGGTACAACACCGAACGTGACGTTGGCATTGAAAGACGCGGCCGGCACCGTGTTGACGTCGACGTCGAACGCGACTGGTAGCGCGTCGCTGGCGTGGCCGGTGGTGGGCGGCACGACCTACAAGGTCGCGGTGACGAACAACTCGTCGACGGTCGCCATACGGAAGTTCACGCGGACCGCGACGATGCCGTCACAAGGCTACGAACGTCTCGAGCTGCTCGACGCCGACGGTGTGGTCAAGCATGTCGGCACGGGCCGCAAACCCCAGGCCATCGCGCAGAACGTGGCGCCGGGTTCCTACACGCTGCGGATCACACCTGTTTCCGGTGTGGGTTCGGGCACGGGCACGGCGACGTTCCCGGGCCGTGTGCCGGGCGAGACCACCACCTTCGATGGTCGTGACCATGCGATCACGATTGACGACGGCACCACCAAAGTCCAGGAATACCTGTCGCCGACAGGCCGCGTCATCCGACGCGTCGTCGGCCCATCCGCGGGCGGACCGGCAACGGAGGACACGCTGATCGGTTACGACGACGACGGCGACTCACCCGCCTACTCCCGTGCCACTACGGGTGGTCCGGTGACGACGTATTTGGATGGCGCGATCGATGTGGGTGGCACGGTCACGTTCCAACACGCCAACCTGCATGGCGACATCATCGGCACCTCCACCAGCAGCGGCGTGTTCACACCGATCACACCCGCCGACGAATACGGACTCCAAGACGCCGCGTCCACGTCAAGGCTCGGCTGGTTGGGCAAACAGTTGCGGTTCGAGGTCGGCGTCAACAACCTCACACGTATGGGGGTCCGCCTCTATGACCCACGCACCGGGCGCTTCACCAGCGTCGACCCAATAGAAGGCGGCTCCGCCAACGACTACGACTACGTCAACGCGGACCCGGTCAACGACTTTGATCTGGCCGGCACATGGGGTTGGAGCAATATCAAGAAATGGAAAAAGAAGCACGTAACACTCTCGAACTTTGGAACGGTCATGTCGGTCGCGTCCGTATTTGGCTGCGTGACCTGTGGGGCGATAGCGACAGGCATCTCGATTTATCAGACCAGCAGAGCATGCAAAGCCGGACAGGCGGTTAGCTGTGGTATCGGCTATGCGTCGGCAATTCTTGGGGGTACATCCACGTTCCTCGGTGCGGGTGGAAAGTTTGCAAAGTTCGGAGGTGGACGTCTCGCCGGGGGCGGGAAGTTCGCACGGCTCATGGGCCGCGGCCTGAGCGCCGCAGGTCGCAGTCTCGGCAACGGGTCGGTCCGAGTCGGCGCAGCGGGACTCGGCCTCGACGGTACGCGCAGGCTGTATCACCACGTGACTGGCGCGTAGACGTGGCTCGGACAATCCGGCGCTGGTCGACGGTTCGTAGCTTCATAACCTCAGTGCTGGTGCCCGGTTTTCCCCGATGGCGCGGCGCGACTCTCGTGGAGTCCCTTGTCCGAGAGAAGGGAAAGAAGGGGGTGCACGTTGTGCTTCGATATCAACCCGATTACCTAAATTTTGTCGAGGTCGACCGCGCTTTCGAGATAGTGGAAATCCATGTCGGTCGCCGCGTGCAAACGTGCGGAAGGGTCGACAAATCAGGCGTCCGGTTCTTTCCGGCGGACGCGGTTTCTGCCCGTATCCAGATCGCATCTGTTCTTCCACACCTACGCGAAACGCTTGTCGAATGCGTGATCGATCTTGGAGAGAACGGCGCTGTTCTTGAGGTTCGCCCAGCGACCTCGAACCGTCCCGCCCGCTTCCGATGTTGGCAGGTCGACGAGGTCTCGAACAGAGGCGCGAAGCTTTCCGAGGTTCATTGTTGACCCGATGCCGCGATGCCGCCTGAGCCAGAAGTATCCGACGTTGCAGGCCGAGTTGAAGGACCCGTCCAACGCCACCATCGGTTCCCCGGTGACGAGTGCGACGGGGTCGCTGACGGTTCCGGCACAGCTCGTGACCAACGGCGGGAATTACAGCTGGAAGCTGACGAACCAGTCGGCGTCGACCTACACGGCGACTCCGACGTTGAATTGGTCGGCGACGACGCGTGGCACCGACACCTACGTTGGTGGCTTGGCGATTTCGGCGACGTCGGAGCAGTCGGTGGTGCCTGATGCGTCGGGCACGTTGTCGGAAGCAGTGTCATGGTCGACCGATCCCGGTGGTTCGACGCCGAATGTGACGTTGGCGTTGAAGGACGCGGCGGGCACGGTGTTGGCGTCGACGTCGAACGCGACTGGCACTGCGTCACTCGCGTGGCCGGTGACGGGTGCCACGACGTACAAGGTGGCGGTGACGAACAACTCGTCGACGGTCGCGGTCCGGAAGTTCACGCGCACCGCCACGATGCCGTCGCAGGGTTACGAAAAGCTTGAACTGCTGGACGCCGACGGTGTCGTCAATTGCTCGGGTGTTAGTTGGTCCGGTTGCCAGTCTCTTCCGGTGTCACGGTTGAAGCCCGCCACCAAACTCCGGCGGCAGTCATCACCGTTCGATTCCTCGAGAGCGAGCGTTTCCTGTCGAAGCACGTTGACATCTTCGCCGCCGATTGCCAGGTCCCGCGGCGGTCGTTCCTGACGCCAACCCCACTCCAGCCCCACGCGCGCTGCGATTCGCCCTCGTTCGCCATGGTCCGCGCAGCGCTCTGACCAGCACTTTTGAACCATGGCGGACGTCTACAGATCGAACAGGTGTTGCTGCAAAGCCCCGTACACCGGTTCGATTCCGGTCGCCGCCTCCAATAGAAGTCCTGGTCAGCGCGCCGCGAGCGACCTCGGTCGCCGCGAGGTTTTCGCGCAACCCCACACCAACCCCACACTCCGCGATCGCTGCGTGGGGTTCTATGCCAAAGCGCACGCGTAGACCCGCACAAACTTGCTGGTGAGAGCATCAATCGAGGATGCGTGCGGAGCGATGTACGGGGCTTTTCGCGTCTCCCTCATTTCCCCCGGAAACGTTACCGCTCGTGGTAACATCTTGCGCGTGTCGAAACAGCGACGCGGCGGCTTCATTTTTCTCTCATGGATCGGCGACCACAGTCCACAGCACGTCCACGTCTACCGGGACGGCAAGCTGATCGTGAAATGGGACTTGGAGAATTGGGGGCCAATGCAGGGTGAGGCGTCCGCGCGAATCGAGCGTCTGATTCGAGAACTTGTTGAGGAGGGACGACTATGAAAATTCAAACTGTCGCGGCGGACAATCGTCGGCACCGGTTCGAGATTCAGACGCGAGGTCGCGCCTTTAGCTTCCCGTTTGCGAAGAGTGTTCCTTCACCTTCGAGCGGTGATCCGATCGTTGAGTTGTTCGTGGATCCCGAACTCGGGCGCGAGGGGTTCACTTACCGGCTGGAGTCGGGATCGGAGGGAAGTGTGCATATCGATGCCGTGCTTGAGTACAACGAGGACCCCTCGTACCTGGCCGACCTCACGCTGTATCGGCTGAGCCAAGAAGCCAAAGAACGATTCGAGGCATCGGCTCTCTCCGCGCGCGAGGTCGCCGGAGTGATGCGCACATCACCCGCGCAGCTGTACCGCCTGCTCGACCCGACGAACTACACAAAGTCCGTACGACAACTCATGACCTTGCTCTACGTGCTCGGATATGAAGTCGACGTCGACGTGAGGCATCGCCAAACGACTCCTCCGCGACCGGCGAAGAAACGGACAAAGCCCGCCATCGCGTGAGTGACTCGTTCGCCCCGAACGTCTCCGAACCGGCGATATGGGGCAGGCGGCGGTGCCGCCCCTACAGTCGACGTGTGGGTGCGAAGAGAGAACTCCGGATTGTCGATCCTGACCCTGCGTGGGCCCAGCGGTTCGTAGAGCTCGGAGAGGACCTCCGCTGCCGTCTCGGTCCGGATGCTGTCCGGATCGACCACATCGGCTCGACGTCAGTCGCCGGGCTTGCAGCGAAGGACGTCGTGGACGTCCAGATCACAGTCGCTGCTCTGGCTGTGGCCGATGGTTGGCCGGACGAGCTTCTGCCGGGCCTACAACGGATGCCGCAGATCACGCGTGACCATGTCCCGCCCGGCGGCTCCGAGGAAGATGCCGATTGGACGAAACGCATGTGGTCGCGAGCCGGCGATATTCACCTGCACGTTCGGGAGGAGGGACGGCCTAATCAGCGATATGCGCTGCTCTTCCGCGACTTCTTGCGAACGGACGCCCATGTCGCCGCCGCATACGAGGCGGTCAAGCGTGAGCTGGCCAATCGCCTCCCAGACGACTGGGACGCCTACTACGCCATAAAGGATCCAGCGTGTGATCTCGTGTGGGCCGCTGCCAACCAGTGGGCTCACCGTGTTCGTTGGGAGCCGGATCCGAGCGACGCGTAGCCAGCGTAGAGGACGCTAAATCTTACCTTTAGGCTCGCTCGATGGCACTCAAAATGGACAACGTCGGCATCGTTGTCGAGGACCTCGTAGGGGCGATCCAGTTCTTTCTCGAACTCGGCCTCGAGCTCGAAGGCCAAGGCTTGGTCGAAGGCGCGTGGGCAGGGCTCGTCACCGGCCTCGGCGACCAACGCGTCGAGATCGCCATGATGCGGACGCCCGATGGCCACGGCCGACTCGAACTCTCGCGCTTCCTCGCTCCACCCGTGATCGCTGATCACCGGAACGCGCCGGTGAATGCTCTCGGCTATCTACGAGTGATGTTCGCCGTGGACGACATCGAGGAAACACTCGGCCGGCTAATTCGTCACGGCGCGCAGCTTGTCAGTAAGGAAGTGGTTCAGTACGAGACTTCGTACCGACTCTGCTACGTCCGCGGGCCCGAAGGCATTCTCATCGGGATCGCCCAAGAACTCAGCTGAGTCCTATCTCCGCGCGGTCACCGACCCACTGCGGGTGTGTCCCGAAGTGCCGGACGATGTCGACCTATCGCGAGCGACGTGGGTCCGGATTCGTCGGCGACGGGCCCCTCGCAGAGAGCGGCAGCGCGGTCCGTTTACGAGGCGTTGAGACGCAGTGTGATGCGACCCGCGGGGTCGGCGACGAGTTCGCCGTCTCCGGTTGCTTCCTTTAGTTCGTCGGTGCCCGACACGACGGTGAGCGTAGCTTTGGCGACGCCGTCCGCAAAGGTCCCGACGTGTTGAAGCACGAGGGTGCCGTGTTTGCCGTCGATGGTGCCTTTGATGCGCTCGAGGCCGACGAAGTCTGCGGACTTGTCCGGGTGGTAGGCCATCAGCCATTCGGTGGCCGAAGTGCCTTCAACATCACCTGAATATTCCTTCGCGACCGTCGCGCGCGTCAGTTTCGCGACACCTACGGCCTCGTCGAACGGGTTCTCGTCCCAGTCTTTGATCTCGAAGGTTGCGCTTATCTCAGAACTCACTGATCTCTCCCTCAGTCAATATATGACTTAGTCATATTAACCGAAGCCGGATCGGTTACCGCGCGGGAATCAGAAACGTACGCTTGAAGTGTGAGTGAGTCACGCGACGAACGCGTCGTCAACCTGCTTGGGGCGCTGGCGCTGGCCGTCACCGATCGGACCAGTGACGCGACGGAGGCGGTGAGCGGGATGACTGGTGTGGCCGCGACCGGGCTCATCGCGCTCCAGCAGTTCCTGGGGGGTCGGTCGACGGAGGACCTGGCCCAGGCGACGGGACTAACGCATTCGGGCGCCGTCCGGCTTGTCGACCGTCTCGCAAACGCGGGTTACGTCGAACGCCGCGCGGGCCGTGACGGCCGCTCGTCGTCGATCGTACTGACCGCGTCCGGGCGGGCGATGAGCCGCCGAATCACGAAGGCGCGGGCGGCGGCCATTGCCCCGGCGCTCGAGGACCTCGGGGGTGATGATCGGCGGGCCCTCGGCGATCTAATCGAGCAGATGCTGACCACGGTCACTCGGCAACGCCTCGCCGCCCGCGTAGATAGCGACCACAGTTCGGCGTGGCTGTGCCGGATGTGCGATTTCGCGGCCTGCGGCCGCAGTCTTGGGGACTGCCCGGCAGCTAACGCCGCTGTGGAACACCACGACCTGTCCCGACCCCCCGAGACGGGCCCGGCGCGCTGAGCGGGTCTGTCAGGCGGCGCCGATGTCCTCAGACACGTGCGCATGATGCCGGAATCTTCCGGGCAGTCGCCGAAGTGCCGCTTGCAGTCGTTAGCCGCCAGCGACGAAGGCGACGACTACGTACGCGGCGTGCCGGTCGAAGTTCTCGCGGCGCCGGTCGTAGATGGTCGTTGTCCTCGGGTCCGCGTGTCGCGCGGCGAGTTGCACATCACGCAGCGGTACGCCCGCGTCTAGCGCGGCCATGATGAACGCGGATCGAAGCATGTGGGGATGAACCGCGCCTAGGCCGGCCCGCTTTCCGATTGACCGCACCCAGCGGTGTGCGGTCCGACGATCGAGGCGTTCCCCATCGCGGCGGCACAGGATCGGACCCTCGCTTCGTTCGCCGACAGCCAGGTCGACGGTTCGCGCTGTACGCGGGACGAGCGGGATGGTGGCGGGCTTGTTGCCCTTTCCGAGGATGCGCAGCGTGCGGTGGCCGCGTTCAATAGCGAGGTCCTCGACATTTGTGCCGCACGCTTCGCTCACTCGCAGTCCGTTCAAGCCGAGGAGCACGGCCAGGGCTGCGTGGGCGCGGTCGTACTGCTCGGCGGTGAACAAGAACACGCCAAGCTCGGAGCGGTCGAGTCCTCGTCCGGTCGACGGGTGCACCTGCGGCCGGCGGACGTACTGGGCGGGGTTCGAGGCGATGCGTCCGTCGATGTGGGCGAAGCGGTAGAAGCCGCACACCGTCGAGAGTCGACGGTCGATCGTCGACGCCGCCAGTCCTCGCTCTTCCATCCAGCTTCGGTACAACTCGATGTGAGGCCGCGTCGCCGCGAGTACCGCGAGGTTCTTGTCGGCCGCCCACTGAAAGAAGCCACGGAGATCGTGGCGGTACGCGTCCAACGTCCGGCCGCTGTACCGGGCCAGAAATGCAACAGCGGCCAGCTGCGCATCGTCGATGACAAAGTCGTCCCCAGGTATCTCGACCGTCGCAGCTGACGTCTCGATGATGGTCATAGCTATTCCTCCTCTTGTCGGGAGAACTAGCCAACTCGGCTCGCGCAACCGGCGGTATAGGGCGGTGCTTTGAGAAGCTCGGTCCATGGATGTGATGTCGACGCTCGAGCGGCCGATCGACGGCGCGGCGGTCGTGCGCTTGTACGAGACCGTGGCCTGGTGGCCGACCCGATCGGCCGATGAAGTTTTGGCGGTCCTTGCACGGGGACCCGCCGTGGGAGCGTGGGATGGCGATGACCTCGTCGGGTTCGCCCGCGCCGTCTCCGACGGCTCGTTCCGCGCCTACGTAGAAGACGTCGTCGTTCGGGACGATCATCGTGGCCGAGGCACAGCGCTGCGCATGTTGGAAGTGCTTCTTGCGCTCCTGTCCGACATCGACATCGTGAGCCTGTTCTGCGGAAACGAACTCGTGTCGCTGTACGAGAAGGTTGGATTCGCTTCGACGAACCAAGCAGTTATGCATCGCAATAACGCGTGAGGCCAGCCTCCTTCCCGGCGGCGACAGTGGTGCCTCGAACCTGCGGCGTGTCGCATGTTGGCCATATGTGTGCAATCTCTGAGACACATGGGCAGCTCGGCCACTGGTCCTGGAGGACGCCTGACTGAGCCTTAAGCTCGGTGGAGGCACTCATCAACGATCTGGAGGGAACGCCATGTCGGTCGAGACCAGCATCGTGGAGCACTACGGCGCAGCGCACCTGCTCACCGCCATCGAGAGGGGTGTCGAAGCCCTGGGAAAGACGACCGCCACCGTCACCGTCGACGATCTCGGGTCCGTCGACGAGTTCCACATCGGTGGCCGCGACGCAACGAGCGCCCTCTGCGACCGTCTCCATGTGGGACCCGACGACCACGTGCTCGACGTCGGCTGCGGGATCGGAGGAACCTCTCGGCTGCTGGCATCCACCATCGGATGCCGGGTGACAGGCGTCGACCTCGTCCCCGGCTACATCGAGGTGGCCCGCAACTTGACCGACTGGACCGCTCTGAGCGACCGGGTCGCATACGAAGTCGGCAGTGTGCTCGACCTACCGTTCGGCGACGCATCGTTCGACGCGGCGACGCAGCTGCACGTCGGCATGAACATCCAACACAAAAACCATTTGTTCGCCGAAGTACGCCGCGTTTTGTCGTCCACCGGAATGTTCGGCGTGTACGACATCATGAGGACTGCCGAAGGCGACCTCACATTCCCAGTGCCGTGGGCGTCAGACGCCTCCACCAGCTTCCTGGCTGACACCAGCACCTACGAGTCGGCCCTCACTGCTGCAGGCTTCGAGATCCTCGACGTCCGCGATCGTCGCGAGTACGCGCTCCAGTTCTTCGCCGAGATCAAAAGACGGAGTGCAGACGGTGGGGGCCCGCCCCCCCTCGGGCTCCACGTGCTCATCGGCTCGGAGGCTCCCGAGAAGATCGCCCACATGATCGGCGCCATCAGCGAGGGCATCGTGGCGCCCGTCGAGATCGTCTGCCGGGCGAGGTGATGCTGGGGGCCGCTCGTCGAAAATCTGTGCTCGCGGTGTAACCACCGCATCCCCGAAGTGCCGGGTGGCGTCACGCAGCCGGCGTTGTGGGACGGCTCAAGTCCCTCAGCCAGAGACAGGCCGACGCGGTCTAGAAAGGCGGAGTGAGCATCCCGCTTGAGGCCCACAGCAGCAACTGGGGCGCGATGTTCGCCGAGGCGAGAGCGGAACTGGCCTCAACGGGAGTGTTCGACTGGATCGAGCACATCGGAAGTACGTCAGTTCCACAGCTGGTGGCAAAGCCGATCATCGACATCATGGGGGGTGTTCGGTCTGCGGTCTCCACGGATGCGCTCGTTGCGGCGGTTCGCGAGGTCGGTTACGTCCACCGGCCTGGGGACTTCGTTGATCGCGAAACCTTTCGGCGCGATGGGCCGAGCGGCGAACGCACGCACCATCTCCACGTTGTGCCAGCGAGCGCGACTGAGCACCAGGACATCCTGTTTCGTGACCGACTACGGCGCGACGCCGATCGGCGCCTGGAGTACGAGGTGCTGAAGCTTCGCCTAGCGACGGAACATGCCGGCGATCGTGACCGCCGCGGTTACAGCGCGGGCAAGACCGACTTCATCCAACGGGTTGTTGACGCCGAGCGTGCTGAGAGAGGGCTTCCCGTCGGGGCACCGGTCGCGATGCGCAACCCGCCTCGCTGACTACACAAGCCGTCGTGTGCGGAACTGCTCATGACGAGCCTTCGATCAAACGTATTGGCCCGCCGCCCGATCGGCCGGACGTCGCGACGTAAAACGCCGGTGTCTAGGGAGATAGGACTGCGAAGCTGCCACGGTGACGCGCTACGGCTCGCTCGGCGATCTGTCCGATGCTCAGCTCCAAGCTGCCCTCGATCGTTTTGAGCTGGGCACGCTTCGATCGGCTGAAGCGTTCACGGACGGACTGTTCGGCAAGAACGTCGGCATCGTCACCGATACCGGACGATGGGTTCTCCGGGGTGATCCCTGGCCGGCGCACATTGACGAACAGTTCCGCCGCGAGCGGTTCTGGGCGTCGTGCGTCCGAGCAAAGTGCGACGTACCGGTGCCATGGCCGTTTCACATCGAGGCCGACGAGTCAGTCTTCGGCTGGCCGTATCAGCTGACACCGTGGATGCCGGGCACAACCGCGTACGACCCCGATTCGACGACAGCCTTGGCAGGCGCGGCCGCCGAGTTGCGTCGCGTCACGTTCGACTCATTCGGTTCGTGGTCAGGCGAAACTGACGCGCTCATACCGTTCAACGGGTCAGCCGCGGAGTGGTTATGCGAACGAACCTGGGTGTGGATTGACCAGGCCGCAGCTCAAGCCCGGCCGCTCGCGGCCTCGGACATCGACTGGGTTCACTCACTGCTACCTGACGATCTCGATGAGGTCGTGCCGACTTACGTTCATCACGATCTGAAGCTCGCTAACTGCGTGTGTCGCGACGGCGAAGTGACGGGTCTATTCGATCTCGGCGAAGGGTTGATCGGTGACCCGCTGGAGGACTTGGCGCGGACGACGTGGGACCTCGCTCATCGCGATCCAGCACTCGTAACCGTGTTCCTCGGTGCGTATGAGACCGCAGCGCAGGTCCGGGTACCGCTCGACCGGCTCTGGGTCTATGTCGTCCTCGATCTCCTCGTCATCTGGGAGTTCGGCACTCGCCCCGCACAGAACTGGTTCACCGAACCAACGTTCAAATCGTGGGTCCAGGCGTTCGCGGCGCCAGCAGCGGCCGCCATCGAAACGCACGGTTGACGGACCAACATCGCTCGCAGCGCAAGGGCCGACCGTCAACTACTGGTTCGCGTTGACGTTCCCGTAGCCGGCGTTAGGGGGCGGGCGATGAATCTAGGGCTGCGACGCCGAACGGGTCGTGATTATGCCCTAGCGCGACCGCCGTAGAGCCGTCGCGCCAGCGGTACTGACACCACGAGAAGCACCGCCGTCCACGCCAGCGCCTGGCCGGCAACCGGCGCCGCTTCGCCCGCGGCGAGCGAGCGCATCGTGGCGATCAGAACGTTGACGGGCTGGTTGCGGGCGAAGACCTGCAGGCCGCGTTGCATCGATTCCACCGGCACCCATGCGCCGCTCAGGTACACCATCGGGAGCGACGGCAAGAAGCCCGCGAGCTGCGCGGCCTGCGGGTCCTTTACCGCTAGACCAATGCAGGCAAACAGCCACGACGAGGCATAGCTGAACGCGAGGAGCAACGCGAGACACGCGACTGCGTCGGCGCCTGAGCCGGCGAAGCGAAAGCCCAGCGCGTACCCGGTGCCAACCGCGACCGCGAGTCCGATCGCGTTGCGCACGAGGTCTGCGGAGGTGCGCCCCACGAGGACCGCGGCGCGGCTCATCGGCAGGCTCCGGAAGCGATCGATGATGCCTGTCTGCATGTCGCCGGCGAGGCCCGCCGAGGTCACACCACCCGAGAACAGCTGCTGCATAACCACGACGCCGGGGAGCAGATACTGGATGTATCTCGTGCCGGTAGCGCCTTCGACGAGACCACCGAACGCCGCGTTCAAACCCAGTACGAAGAACAGCGGTTGGAGCGCGCTGAAGAACAGGATCTGCGGCACGCGCGCGAACCGACGCAAGTAGAGGCTCGTGACCGTCGCCATGTCGCGCAATGGTCGAGGTGTTGCCGCCGTAATCGGTGCTCGCGCACCGGGTGGTTCGCCGCGCGTGACGACGATCGGTTCGGTCATCGTGGCGTCGCCCGTGAGCGCGAGGAACACATCGTCGAGGGACGGCAACGCCAGGTCCGCAACGAGGATGCCGGCGTCCGCCAATACGGCCGCGGCTTCGGCGACCACCGTGCTCTCCAGTAGTCCGCCTGAAGTCTCTGCACGAATCGCCTGTTTGAGATCGGACGGCGGCGCATCGGCGAGCAGCTCACCATGGTGGAGCACGACGATGCGATCGGCGAGTCGCTCAACCTCTTCGAGGTACTGGCTAGTCAACAAGATGGTCGTGCCGTCAGCCGCGATCTGACTTACGAGCGCCCACAGTTCGTTGCGGCTGCGCGGGTCGAGGCCCGCGGTCGGCTCATCGAGCAAGACCACCGCAGGTCGACCGATCAGCGTGGCACCCAGGTCGAGGCGGCGCCGCATGCCGCCGGAGTACGTGCCGACGCGCCGGTCCGCCGCGTCGATGAGATCGAGGCGCGCCAAGAGTTCGTGGGCGCGCTCGCGGCACTCAGCGCGCCTTACGCCGTAGAGCGCGCCCATCAGCTCGAGGTTCTCGCGACCGGTCAAAAGCTCGTCGACTGCCGCGACCTGTCCCGCCAGACCGATGAGTTGGCGCGCGCGGCCGGCGTCGGTGGCGACATCGATCCCGCCGATGCGCACAGCACCGCGGTCGGGTTGCTGCAGCGTGGCGAGGATCCGCACGAGGGTTGTCTTCCCCGCGCCGTTCGGGCCGAGGAGCCCGACGACCTCTCCTGCCCCGGCGACGAAGGACACGCCTTTGAGAGCAGCGACGTCGCCGAACGACTTGGCAACATCATCGATTTCGATCATCCACCCAGTCATCACCATACGACTGTATGGTTTCAATTGGAGGTTGGCAAATGCCAAAGGTCGTCGACCACGAGGCGCGACGGAGAGGAATCGTCGAGGCACTGTTCCGAGTCGCTGAACGCGGCGGACTCGCCGCAGCCACCTACCGCACGATCGCCTCCGAGGCGGGTGTTCCCGCGCCGCAGGTGCAGTACTACTTCGCCACCAAGGGAGCGATGCTCGCCGCGGCAATGCAGGAGCTGGGCGTGCGCATCGTCGGCCGCGGCATGCAGCTCATAGCCGCCCTCGGGCCGGATCCGGCCTCCGCCGCCTTGCTGCGCGCCGCGATCGAGGGAGCACACCCGGGCGACCAAGAACGCCGGCGTGACCTTGTGCTCTTCTACCAATTCCTGGTTGCCGGCCTCGCCGACGATGCACTCGGCGAGAGCGGTATTGCCGCGGGGCAGGGCCTCATCATCGATTCGTTCGCCGACATCATTCGCACGGCGCAACAGCGCGGTGAGGTTGACCCTGGCCGCGACCCGGTGCACGAAGCCCGGCTTGTCCTCTTCGGAAACACTGGGCTGGTCCTCGCCGCACTGCTCGGCATTCACTCAGTCGACGATGCCAAGGCCGCGATCGACTACCACCTCGACAAATTGTTCGCGCCTGCGCGTGCTCGGCGCGGCGCCGCCAGCCCTCGGGGAACCGGTCGTCGACGGCGATGATGCGCCATCTCTTCCCGGCAGGCCGCGGACGAGGGTTTCAACGAGAACTTGTGGACTCTTGGCTCGGCAGCGAAATACCGAGCCGGGTCGGCGATGCCAACCGCTCGCGACCGACCCGGCGATCTGGGGCAGTCGTTTATTGAATCGACCGCTTGCACGGAACCAGCTAGATCTCCTTGGGTGACGGAGAAGGCTGGGTTACTCGACTTCATCGCGTCGTCGCGCGCGGCGGATAACTCGTGGAGTGAGGCGTCGCGCGTCTCGGTTCGCCGCAAGTACATGTGTGTGGCGGTGCCAAAGGTTGCGTGCAGCACCCTGAAGTTCGCCGTTCACACCTTTGAGGATCCGAGCAATGAGATCGAGTGGTGGCAGACCCACGCGGAATGGCCGGGTTGGCGCGCGCTGGATCAGCCAGACGAGGTCGTGCTCGAGATCCTGTCGTCGCAGGAGTGGTTCAGGTTCTGCTTCGTTCGTAACCCGTACTACCGGGTCATATCGGCGTGGAAGTCGAAGGTCGTCTCGGACGGTGACACGGCATACGCCTGGCTTCGCGATGCGATGCGCTAGGCGCTCAACTGTCCCGCCGACGTCCCTGAGCCCATCGGCTTTCGTGACGCATTCGACTACGTGACAGGCGAGGATTACGTCGTCGGCCGCGACTGGCACTGGAGGCCGCAGTGCGACCTGCTTCATCCCGAAGAAATCGCTTATGACGTCATCGGTCGTTTCGAGAACTTCGCTGACGATTTCCGTCGCATTTTCGGGAGCCTCGGCGCACCGCCGGAGGTGCTTGCCATGGCCGACATCCGATACAACGCCACCTCCGACACCGCGTTGCGCGACTTCTACGACGCGGATCTCGCCGAACGCGTCTACGCGGTCTACGAACGCGACTTTGAAGCTTTTGGTTACGACCGCGACTCGTGGCGCCACTGAACACGCGTGTCGAGGAGCCGAAGACAAGACCCCTGGCTCGGCCGCGAGCCGAACATGTGGGCCGCCGCGATCCGGGGTTTGGGGCGGGTTGGCTCCACGTGCGTCCGATGAGGCACGGCAAGCGTGGGGTCTGTTTACTCCTTGTGAGTACGTTGAAGCCGACGTGGACGACACAACGACGCGCCTGATCTACCTCTACGGACCGCCGGCGGTCGGCAAGCTCACCGTCGCTCGGGCTCTCGAGAAACGAACTGGGTATCGCCTCTTCCACAACCATCTCACTGTGAACGCGATCCGTGAGGTTTTCGACTTCCGGTCTCGCGCCTTCGTCGAAGTCAGCACGCGTCTGCGGCTTGACGTGTTCGAGACAGCGATGCGTCATGGCATCGACCTGATCTTCACTAACAACTCGGCTTGGCGTGGCTTCCCGCCCGAGGCGTTCCTCGGATTCGTCGAACAGGCGCGAACGGTTACGACCGAAGCTGGGGGGACGTTCCTATTGGTCCGTCTGACGGCATCGATGGACGCGCTCGAATCGCGCGTCGACTCGGAGTCGCGTCGCCAACACGGAAAGCTGATCGACCGCGAGCGGCTCCGCTCCCTCCTTGCGGAGACTGGCGAGCTCGTGGCAGCGGACACGGCGCTCACGATCGATACCAGCAACACGTCACCTGAGGAGGCCGCTGGCTCGATCGCTGCCCTGCTCGCGCGATGAGGCGTGGGAAACGGTCAACACTCGACTTCCCCGAGGTGCCAGTCAGACGAACCCGCGACGGGTGCGGCGTATCCGGCATTCTGGGGCAGCCGCGATCACGTCGCCAAAGTTCGGCGAGCGTCTCGTCGGTCGGCGACTATGGACGCATGGTCGCCATCGTCGGTGTCTTTTGATGTTGCGTGACGCCGTTGCGGCCTTCGGCATTGATGCGCGACGAGTAAGACGGATACCGCGCGGCTGGGTCAATGAGGTGTGGGCCGTTGAAGATCGCCGTCGCCGTTACGTGCTCAAACGCGTCACGCCGGTTCGTACCGATGCCGAGCTACGGCATGAACACGCGTTGCTAAACGCACTTGATGACGCGGGATGGCTCGTGCCTCGACCGATTCCGACGCTGACCGGCGCCACCCTCGCCGGTGTTGATGGCGCGCGGTGGTGGCTCGCTGACTGGATTCCCGGGCGGGCACCGATTCGGGACTCGGTCGGCTTCGGCCGGAGAACAGGTCGGCTGTTGGCCCAGTTGCATAACGCGGCCTCGAAGCTCAACGCGTTGCCGCAGGTTCCCCGACTTCGGCTTCGAGAGATCGAGCATTGGCCGTTCGAGCCGAGCGGCCAAACACTTTCGAGTGGCATCGCCACGGCGCCGCTCGAGCGCGACCTGCGGCGTGCGTTGCAGAAGGCAGTTGCTTCCGTTAGCGAACGGCTCGCAGTTACCGGCACCTTGCCGGAGGCCATGACTCACTTCGACTTTCACCATCGCAACCTGCGCGTTCATCGTGGCCGTACCGCGGTCCTCGACTTCGACTTCGCCCACGTCGATGAACGCGCCGCCGACATCGCGACGGCGCTGCACTTCATTCCAGACCCGCCCGTCGCCGAGGCATTCGTCGACGGGTACGACGAGATCAACCACCTCGAAGACGACGAACACCTTTCGCTACCCGCGCTCTACGACGCACGAAAGCTGCTTCACGCCGCATGGCTGCTGACGATCCCGGCAGGCCAGGATGTTGCGGCAGGCGTTCGGACGGCCTGGCGGAACTGAACTCATGCCCGCTGGGTCGCGCCTGAGCCCGTCAGCCGGCGCTATGGACATCGTTCGTTGAATGCAGATGAGGGATGCGCCTCTTGAAATTCAGCGATCGTCGTTTCGATTGGGTCGAGGCCAAGCTCTTCACGCAGCGTGGCCGCGGATTGCACGTTGCAGGGCTGACGTACTGTCCATACGCCGTCCACGACAACTAGCTGTGTTGCGTAGATCTGCGGTTCACCTTCAGCGAGTGCAACGCGGTCACTAAGCGCCGCGAAATGTTCAGCTGCGACTTGCCCGCGAGCGTGCGCTTCGGTCATAAGGGCGAGGCAAAGGCGTTGAAGCTCGACATCGGTGTCCGCGTGCTGCGCGAGGAGCCAGGCGGCCTCGGCGCCGTCCTCGCCGACCATTGTGTGGTGGGGCCAGCCGTGTTCTTGAATGACTCCGCGCAACCAGTCGACGTTTTCGCGTTGAACGCGGCGCGTGTGCGCGAGGTCCTCGCGTTCGGTCGGCGTCAGTAGGTGGTCGTGTAGCGGTCCCCAGCCAAGGCGTTGCGAGATCGGCAACGAGTTGGCCAGTGCCGCTTGATCGGCCGCGTAGCGACGTAGCAGTTCGCCTCGAAGTTCGCTGTTCACGACGCGACGGTGGCCGTGAGGAGGCTCGCATCCGAACATGTTTCGGTGATTCGGTCCACTTCGAGCCCGGCGGCCGCGAACAGCTCTCTGCACTCGCGCACGGTTCGTTCGCGTCCTCCGAGGAGAAAGAGCATGTTGATGTCGACGGCTTTGCCGACGTGTGGCGCATCGCCTTCTGGCAGCACCCGGTCGACCGCGACGATTACGCCCCCAGGCTCGAGCGCGTCACGGCAGCGGCGCAAGATCGCGGTGGCGCGGGCGTCGTCCCAATCATGCAAGACGTTGGCGAGCAGCATTACGTCGCCCATAGGGACGGATTCGAAGAAGTCTCCGGCCACGAACGCGGACCGCTGGCTTACGCCGGCGGACTCGAGTGTCGCTGTCGCCACTTGGGCGGCCTCCGGTCGATCGAAGGCGACACCGGTCAGATGTGGATTGTCGCGGAGGATCGCGGCAAGCCAACCGCCCCAGCCTGCACCAACGTCGACCACGTGCCGGCGGCCGGCAAAGTCGAGCAGTGGCAGGACCGCCGGCAGCTGCAGTTCAGCGGCTGCGCGCACCTCGGAGTCGAGAGCGGCCCGGGCAGTTTCGTCTTCAGCGATCGCTTCCCAGAAAGGGCGACCGTGCATGCGGTCATACGCCGCCTCACCCGTCACGGCAGTGGCTATCCACTCCTGCCACGGAAGCCAGGGCTTCACGAGGACGTCGCCCTCCACGCACCACCGAAGCGATCGCGGCGCGTCAGCGCGCAGCCATGAACTCATCGGCGTGTTGTCAAACACTCGCGCCTCGATCTCAGTAAAGACGCCGTGCGACGCAGCAAATCGCAGAAACCGGTACAACGTCATCGCGTGTGCGCCGCACGCGTTCGCTAACTCGTCGACGCTGCGTGCCCCGTCTCGCAACAGGTCCGCTATCCCGAAATGATTCAACACCGCGATCGTTTGCGCAGGTGTAACCGCCATCAACGTCTGCAGCGCAGACCGGTCGCTCTCATCCCAGCCGTCCATTCGCCCTCCCTCGAATTGGGCCGAACCTTGACGGAAGCGATCGGTGGAAGCAACCGACGCGATCTCGGTAGTCTGTTAATAGGCCGACCGGCGAAGCAGGCGTCACACGCGCGCTCGACGCTCTCGCGCTCCGAGTTAAGCGGCGTCGTACGCTTTCGGCGTGTTGTTCTGGCTGGGCGGGCGCCTTGTAGATGACTTCGGTCCTGCGCGCCTGCTCACGTCGCGCCTGCTCCTGGGAGGGCTCGCAGCAGGTCTTTGTTTCGCGCTCACCTTTTTGCTGCTCCCAAGACTGATGCACCGTGTCTCGGTTGACAGAGGTAAGGAGCACGCGGTTGACGGAGAGGGCGCCAAGGGCAAGCCGACAGGCACCGGTGTCATCTTCATCCCGGTTTTCGTAGCGGTGCAGTTTCTGTGCCTGCCTTTGACCTGGAGGACATCGAGCGTGCTGGTCCTGACGCTCGGCGCCATGGTCTTCGGCTACCTCGACGACCGAGCGCCACTGGCCTGGAGTGAGTACAAGAAAGGCCTCTTCGACTTCGTCCTTGCGGCAAGCGCGGCGACCGTGCTCTCAGGGCTGCACTCCGCGAGCATCTGGCTGCCGTTCGCGAAGGGTGAATACCAAGTACCCGCGTGGGCCTTCATCGCCGGCGGCACCGCGCTGATTTGGCTCGCCACGAACGCGTTGAACTGCAGCGACGGCATCGACAGCCTGTCAGCGACTCTCTCGCTGCTGGCGTTCAGTGCACTAGGCGGGCTGCTCTACATCGTCCTGGGAAACGAGCGGATCGCCGGATACCTACTGGTTCCCATCGCCCCCTACGGCGCCGTATGGGGAATGTTGGCTTTCTCGGTCGCGGGGACCCTGCTCGGCTACCTCTGGTACAACGCACCGCCGAGCATTCTGCTCATGGGCGATGCGGGCTCACGCCCTCTCGGATTTCTTCTGGGTGTTCTCGTGATAACGACCGGCAACCCCTTCATGCTCTTGATTGTTTCGGCCGTACTCGTGGCCAACGGCGGGACGGGTCTGGTCAAAGTCGCGCTCCTACGGTTCGGGCGCATCAGCATCTTCAAGACGACGCGCTTCCCGCTTCACGATCACGTGCGCCACAACAAGCACTGGTCAAACACTCAGGTACTCGTCCGGTTCTCTGCGCTGCAGTTAATGCTCACAGCAGCGCTGTTGTTGGTGCTTCTCAAGATTCGCTGACGGCATCGGAAGCATCACGCGCGAGACGCCCGCATTGCCGGATATCGCGCGGTGGGACACTCCCGGCGTTCAGGGATACCTACTCGCTCGGCGACTTCCGCTACCGATCTCTAACCAGTACGCAGACTGCGAAAGGCGCGTCGTCCCGCTCAACTTCCTCGCCTTCGGCGACGCCTCGGCTACGGATTTCACCGACGTGAGCCATTGCCGATGCGCTCCATCACAGAGCACGAGCGCTCGTCGTAACGCGCTGTGCACGAGACGACGGCGCGCGCGTCAAGCACCCCGAACGCGTACTGAAGGCCGGCTCTGCCAATCTCCGACGCGTGCCCGTTGCCCCAGTACTCGGGCGGAGAGCCCAACCGATCTCAAACGTTAGGGACTCGGACACGCGTTCTGACATCCTGCCTGCGGGAGCTCACTACTCACGCCCGGTGCCGCTACCCATCCGGCGAGATGGGACAGGACCGTCCCCCATCGTGCCGCCATTGGCGCTACACGATTGACACGGTGAATGGCCGTTCGGCGACAGTGGTGGGGTTGCCTGGGGCAATCGATTCATTCGTGACGACTAAGCGCACGAGCTGGCAGCCCGCCGGGTTTATCGTCGGGGTCGTGGCGTCGGCACCCGCCCGCAGTGTCGTGCCCAACGGAATGATTCGTAGCGCCGAGCCGGTGTCGCAGACTGCCGAAACCCGCAACACGCCGCCGAGCGATGTGTTCTTGATCCGTACGCCGTAGGGCGCTCCGGTACTCGGCAGCCACAGGCGCTTCGAGCCGAGATCGTCGGCCACGGTGCCGTCATAGCCCTCGCCGCGCGTGACCGAACCGTCGTAGAAGCGCACGCCTCGCCGGTCGCGATAGCCCTGGGCCTCTTCGAAGCAGTGCGGCAACTTGTAGCCCCCGCCACAGGAGCGCACCGTCGTCAGAGAAATGATCGCGTCGTGAAAAGCCGGCCCCATCTCTAGGCCTTGCTCGCGCAAAGCAGCGACAAGGGCATTCACGTTCTGGGCTTTGCGCTGGCTGACCAGTTCCCAAAAGCGGCGCATCATCGTTCGCCCGTTGGGGCCGAGCCGTTCGCTCAGCCCGCGGAATACGACCCAGTAGCCGTAGATGTTGTCGTCGTACTCGGCCATGCTCGGCCCTACGTCGGGCCAGAGATAGTTGTAGTTGTCGTTCACCTCATCGAAGACTTCGTCCTCAATCCAGGTCGCGCCGCCTTCGACGAAAACGCTGTCGGGCACCCGCGAGTGCAGTACGCCGAGCCCGTACTGCAGCGAGTGGTTGAACTCGTGAGCGGCCGTGGCGAACATTGCCTTCAGAGGCGACGACGAGACCTGGCTCATGTCCGCTTGGATAACGACGCAGGAACTCTGCGCATCGCCCTCGTTCCAGGGCGTGGCGGGATTGTCGCCGACGACGCCGGTCGCGACCGCGTATCCGTAGAACACCGGGGCGACCGTGGCGTCGATGACGACGAGATATTTACCGCCGAGCGCGTCGTGCGTGGGAGGCGGGGGTGGGGCCCATCCATCACGAACGACCTCCGCGTCCCACGACGCCTCAAACGCCCGGGCGTAGTCCCGCACAGTGAGGCCTCCTCCAATCAGCTTGGTCGTGTACTGGAACACGAAGTGGGCCGTTTCCAGCTGACGGAGTTGCGGTGACCCTGCAAAGGGTGCGCCCTCGATGCAAGTGGTGGTGCTGGGCGACAGTCCCAGAATTGCCCGGGGTGAGCTGTCCTCGCCCGCCTTTTGGGCGTAGGCCTGGGCTTGGAGAAGTGCCATCGTGCCGTCCGAGCGCGTCGTGGACCGGAACGCGGCCGGCAGAGCGAGATTGCGCAAGGCTCGCACCCGCAGCTCGAAGGCTTGGCGTGCACTTATGACGCCACGGCGCTCAGCTCGGTCGATGAGTTCGGCCGTGGGTCGGCCCGGTCTCGGACGCACGTCGGAGCGCGCCATTGCGCTGCTTGTGTTGGCGATCACCACCGTGGCCAAAACCACGACCAGAACTCGCCGAATGGCCTTTACTGTCACGTTCGTTCTCACTTGCCCCCGGTTATGTGCAGCGCAACCTACGCGGGTACCGAAGCCCGGCCTATGACGAACGCCACATCAATCTCATAGAGATACAGGCGCCCTGCACAACAGAGTGGTGAACTGACCGGGGCAGGCCAATCGGCGATAGGTGACGCTCCGGCTCCCTCTGGACAGCTTTTGACAGGATGGCGACGTGACCGCACCAGATCCGGATGTTGTGTCTCAGGTCGTTGCTCTTGATGAGGAGTTGCGTCGTGCGTTGGAAGAGCGCAAGTACGAGGTGATCGAGCGGCTTTACGCGCCAGAGTTCACGATCAACAGCCCGGCGTCCCGAATTCAGACGCGGCTAGAGACGATCGACCTGCTTAAGCGGACGCAGATGCGCCATGTCGGTGTTGAGCGCCGAATCGAGTCCGCTTACGCCAGCGGAGAGGACGTGGTCATCGTTATGGGTTACGAATCGTTGGTTTGGGAGGGCACCGGATCCGACCTTGATGGGAAGCGCACAGCTCGGCGTTTCACAAACGTGTGGCGCCGAACTGCCGCTGGTTGGCAGGACATCGCGCGGCAAGCGACGACAGAGCCAATCGACGACTGAAGTCGGCCGACGTCACAACCGGCGGTATGGGCACTAGGGCCAGTGCGAACGGAGGACCGAGGCAAGTTCCGCCGCGAACTTCAAACGGGATCACGGGGATCCACTCAGCGGGAGGGAACTGCGTACCGGCCTTCGTGGGGACGACGTGAAAGTGGACGTGCGGAACCGTCTGATATCCGGCAAGTCCGTTGTGCTGGCGAACAACGAGGCCCTCGGGATCTAGCGCGCGTCGTATCGCGCGGGACGCGTCAGCGACTGCGTGTGCAAGGTCCGACTCTTCGTCGCGGGTCAAGTCGAAGATTGTCTCGACGTGTCGACGTGGCACAACGAGCGTGTGGCCCGGTAGTCCACCCAGCGCGGCGGGAGCCAAGAAACGGACACGGACTCCAGGTCGATGATCACGGCGGGCGGGCCGTGCGACGCGAACCTGCCTGCGAAGTTCTCGCAATACGGGCAAGGGTCGCGGTCAGGAACGGTAAGGGACGAGATATTGGGAACCGTAGGGCGCTGAGCCGACGTCGCGGCGAGGTTCGCAGCTTTGTGCGAGCGAAGTTGCGAGACTCTGATCGTGCACGGCGACGGCGGCATCGAGTGCGACTTCTGCGACCTGGAGACCTTTCGCCGCGCGGAAATATTCATCGAAGCCGAGCTGACGTTCTTCGCGTCCGATGCCTTCGAGACATCACAGGTACTACCTGGAGGCGGGATCATCTGTCCGCGGGCGCATCGGGAGTCGCCGTTCGACCTGTCGGTCGAAGAGTGGGCAGACACCCGCGAGATGCTGCGCCGCGCCAAGAGTCTCCTTGACGAGCGCCTCAACCCCGACGGCTACAACTTGATCTGGAACGTGGAGCCCGACGGCGGCCAAGAGGTCGCGCACGTCCACCTCCACGTCATCCCCCGATTCCACGATGAACCCTTCGCAGGACGTGGCGCTCGCTGGCACCTCAAGCAAGCAGCGAACCGCCGGCCCGCCCCCCTCGCACCCGGCAGCGGACTCGCAGTCTCCTAGCCGGCGGTACGGGGGCACGGTGGCGGCGAGTTCTTTGGTCACTAGTGGTCGCACAGGAGCCACGAGTGACCAAAGAACTGCGGCAGAGCGTTCCTTGGTCGATTGTGGCCCCACTGGGTGTCCCCGAAGTGCCGATTGGTGATACTCAAAACGCGCCGCGGCGTTTGCGCCCCCTTAGCGATCCAAACCCCCCAACCCCACGCCAGCCCCACGCGTGCGGCGATTCGCCGTCGTTCGTCATCGGTCGCACAGTTCGCTGACCAGCACTTTTGAACAACCGCGGACGTTTACGGATCGAACAGGTGTTGCTGCAAAGCCCCGTACACCGGTTCGATTCCGGTCGCCGCCTCCAACGAATGGTCCAGGCCCACGCCCACGGCGCTTTAGGGGGCCAGCGGAACGTTCTCTCGCAGGAACGCAAGCTGATCGGTGATGATGCCCGTAAACGCGGGCTCGACGTACGGGTCGAAATGGCTGCAGTCGTAGATGCGGACGGTCGCGTGGGCGATTCGTCGAGCCGCTCTTTCAGCGACGGCGCACGGCGTGATGGCGTCGTTCCGTGCGATCTGAATGAGTGTGGGACAGGTGATCTTCGAGGCGACCCGCTCGGGTGAGTAGAGACCGATCTTGAGACCGATTCGCGCCGCGACGTCTTGCCGATAGGCATCAGGTTTCAGGTTGGAGTCAACAATGAGTTGTTCCAGCCCCGGCAACGCGTCGGGCGTTGTCATGATCCCCAAATCTCCGGGACGACCCACGAGGGGCACGTACACGGGGTCCCGCCCCAATAGGGCGTTGACCTGATCGCGAATGGCGTAGGGGGCGATTCTCAGCGAGGCCGCGAAGCCGGTGGCTCGCACGGCCGCGGGCCCACTGACGTGCGGCACCTGTGCGATGACGGCGGCCAGCCCTTCGCCGCGTCCGGCGACCGTGAGGACGTGGCCGCCACCAAACGACGTTCCCCACGCCACGATCCTGTCGGCGTCGATTCCGGGAAGCGAACGCGCGAAGGCAAGCGCCGCCTTCCAGTCGTCGTGCTGCATCGAGACGTCCAAGAGCTGGCGCGGTTCGCCTTCGCTGTCGCCGAATCCTCGATAGTCGAACACGACGGCTGCATAACCTGCCGCCGCGAACCGTTCGGCGTACGCGTAGAGGCGCAGCGCGCGTGGAGACCCAAAGCCGTGCGCCATCACGATCGCCGGAACCTCTGAGGTGGTGTCTGGACGGAACACCGTGACCGCACACTTCGTGCCACCGGAAAGGAAAGTGGTCGGATCGGAGGAGGCGGGCATGTTGGCTGGTTCAGACACGGACGCTCCAGCGTTGCGGTCGGGACAGGCTGCCCAGTATGCCGCCGGACGGCCAGAGGCCGTCCAACTCGCTCAACCCCACGCGCCAACGGCGTGCTTCCTGCGAGGCTTGAGGAATGCGTTCGGTGCTGGCGTCCTCCATTTCGATCCCGAGGTACGAACCCCGATGAAAATTCTCGACACGCTTCGCTCAGTTGTCCGCTTCAAAAAGATCGAGACCGACCTGGTCGAGCGCCGCCTCGCGGGCGCCGCATCCGTGGCCGACCTTCGCCGCATCGCCAAGCGACGGCTGCCCGGCGGCGTGTTCGACTACATCGACGGAGCAGCCGAAGACGAGCGCACCTACGCCGCCAACGAAGCCGCGTTCGCCAACACCACCTTCCGGCCCCGGGTACTCCGAGGCCTCGAAAAGGTCGACACGTCGTCAACGCTGCTCGGGCGGCCAGTGTCGTACCCGCTCGTGCTCGCGCCGACCGGCTTCACGCGGATCGCCGATCCGCAGGGTGAACTCGCGGTCGCCCGCGCGGCGGCGCGAGCCGGCCTGCCGTACACGCTGTCGACGCTCAGCACGAGGTCCATCGAAGAGGTGCGCGCGGTCAGCGACGGCGCGTTGTGGTTCCAGGTCTACGCCTGGCGCGACCGCGGTCTCGTCGAAGAGATGATCCGGCGCGCGGCCGATGCCCAGTACGAGGCGCTTGTGCTGACCGTCGATACTGCGGTACTTGGTCGCCGCGAGCGCGACGTGCGCCGGGGTTTCTCCCTACCACCGAAGATCGGGCCCGGCACCCTTATCGACGGCGCACTCCACCCAGCGTGGACATGGGCGTTCGTGCGCAGCGACCCCATCCGTTTCGCGAATGTTGTCGGCTCGACGGTGGGCGACGGCGCGTCGCCCGTGACGCTGTCGGACTACATCAACACGCAATTCGATCCCGCGCTGTCGTGGGACGACATCGACTGGCTACGTGGTGTTTGGGACGGACCGATTGTGGTGAAAGGCATCCAGACCGTGGCGGACTCGGTGCTCGCGGTCGAGCGCGGCGTCGACGCGATCTGCTTGTCAAATCACGGTGGTCGTCAGCTCGACGGCGCACCGGCCACGTTGCCGTTGGTCGCGCCCGTTCGTGACGCGATCGGTGATGGTGCGCAGATCATTTGCGATGGCGGCGTGCGTCGCGGCAGCGACATCGTGAAGGCAGTCGCTGCTGGAGCGGACGCGGCGATGGCGGGCCGCGCGTACCTGTACGCGCTCGGCGCGGCGGGGGAGCGAGGGGTGGATCGCTTGCTCGACTGGTTCCAGGCGGACATCACGCGCACCATGAATCTCGTCGGCGCGGGGAGCATCGACAAACTTGATCGCGATCTCCTCACATGAGGACATCTTCGGTCTCCTACACCAACCGAGCGAAGGATCCCGATACGGGATCAAGACGTGAGATATTGACCGCTTCCGTGTACTCCTCCTCGCCGGCCGGCCCAAGGCGAAGCAGATAGGCACGCGGGGACGCCGTTGCGCCGGTGACAGGATCCGTCTCCAGGAAGGAGTACGTCTCGGGATCGAACGGGTAGAGCGGCACCTCCTCCTGTTGCATCTTGTAGATCGGCCGTTCATCCGACTCGCCGAGCGCCGCTTCCAAGTCCGTTGCTACGACGATGGGCCGGTCCGCGGGGTTCGCGAGATGGAGAAACTGAGCGACCCCATCATCGTCGTGCATAACCCGCAGGTCGGGTCCTCGAAGTGGGGTGCTCATCACGACGTACTTGACGAAGACCATCGTTGCGGGGAAATCAGCCTCGGACGTGTGGGATTCAGTCCACCCGCGATTTTCCAAGATCGGGTTGTCCCAGAGCGACACCATGTTTTGCAGCTGCTCGCACCACAGGTGGCCGATGAACCACTGATCGTCGTTCTCCGTAAGCCGGTGCCCGCTGACGAGTTGCGCCGCTATGGCCGTGCCCCCTCGGCCCTTGCCCTTGCCGCCAGTGGCCGTGTAGATATCGGAGCGATTCCCTGAGTCGTCGACGAGTTGGAAGTAAACCTTGGTGTGGAAGTATCCGATGAATTCTTGAGTTCCGAGTCGGCGCGCTCTCAGGCGGTCTGGATCGTTGATCGGCGTCATGGCGTAGGTCCCTTTCGGTCGCTGGCTTCTGACGAATGATGCAGGACGCGGGCGAAGGCTGCACCCGATCGTCGGCTGTCAGAACTCCCGGCGGGGTTCACGCGGACTCATTCGGGCCGTCGTGCGGGGTTGGCTACACACGACGCAAAAGTGTCAGCCACCGTCGTGGTGCGGCGTCGGTCGGTCGTCCGACCGTGTCTCGTGGACAGGACCGCGGAGACCAACACCGCCCACTGGACTGCCGCGCGGGCAGGGGCCAAAGCCCCGCACCGATTCGATTCCGGTCGACGCTTCATTCCATCCGCCCAAACCCTCGCAGTAGACGGCGCACGCTCGTTTCGAGTCGCGTCCGTTCCGCAGCATTTCTGGACTTACCCGAATAGGGTCTTCCCGCGTGAAACCTGTGCGGCGGCCTGTCCGAGCGAAGCCGCTTCGGATCGCTGTAGCGCTCAACGGCGGAGTGAGCCTTGCAGTATGGATCGCCGGTGTCACGCACGAGCTGAATCGCTTCAGTCGGAAGGAGGATGGCTGGGCTGAGCTGATCGGAACCCACACCGAGATTGATATCGACGTGCTCGCTGGCACGAGCGCAGGAGGAATCAACGCGGCTTTCCTTGCGCTCGCTCAGCGCTACGACGTTTCTCTCTCGTTGTTACGCCAGCTTTGGTTGGACGCAGGAGGTCTCGAACCATCGGCTAGCGCTGAGCCAGATGCCGACTACCTGCTCCGCGAGCCAGTTCTCGGCGCGAAATCCCTTCTTGACGGAGATCTCTTTCTCGGACAGTTACGAGAAGCGTTATCGGCTCTCTTGCGGGATCCGAACCTCTGTGACAACGAAAACCGAAAGCGGATAGACCTTCGGCTCACGACGACCTCGTTGCAGGGAACGCCATACCCGGTGACCGACGAACTCGGTGGACGGGTAGTGGAGCGCAACCATCGGGCGAGCTTTCGATTCATCGACGGAGCGTCCTCGGCGCATTCCTGGCAGTCGGATCTCACCTTCACAGACTCGAAGTCGAAGGCAGCGCTGGCAGCCGAACTCGCTCGGGCCGCCAGATCAACGGCCTCGTTTCCGTTTGCGTTCGAGCCGAGCCGGTGCGACACGAACGAAGTCGGCCACCTTCATGGCGCGGGGCTTAATCACGATCTGCTTGACGGTGGCGTCCTGAACAATCTGCCCGTCGACGAGGCGATCTCTGCAATATTCGAGATGCCCGCCGACGGTCCCGTCGACCGCTGGCTGATCGCGATCGTACCGGACCCATCCACCTCGGACGTGGGCACCGAGCTGCCAGAGTCGCCGGGGCCGTCCGTGAAGGAAGTCGTAGCAGCGAGCCTTAGTGGGATTCCGCGTAATCAGACGGTGCGAGCCTTCATCGACGGGGTTCGCGAACACAACGCGGCGACTGTTGGGCGCTCTGTCGCGTGGCGAACACTGCTCACGCTCGACTTAGCGCGTCTGTTTCAAACGGCGGATTCGATGTGGCCGAGCTATTGCGCGTCACGCACGGCTGCCGTCGCTGGGCAACTCGCCACGCAGTTCGGAGCACCTCGTCATGATGAGATCGCGGACACACTGAGGCGGCTCGAACCGTTGCCGTTCTTCCCGCCGGCCTGGGCGCAACTCCAGAAATGCTGGGGTGCGTCCACCGTCCGGCGCCATGTGGCGGTGCTCTTGAAGCTGCACAGTGAGGCGCGCGGATCACCGGCCTTACGGCAACGAATCCACACTCTGCGGGTCGCCGCTGACTGGGTATCTCCGGCGGATCCGGGCGAGTCGCCAGCTCCGACCGACATATCCGCGGCTACGTCCGCGTATGTGTCTGCCTGGCCCCTTCCGCCGGGTTCGCTATTTGAAGAAGTCGAGGAACAGCGAGCAATCCTTGCTTCGTTGGTGACCGCCTCTGGGACCTTGCTTGTCGATCTCGTCGAGGAGTGGCCGGACTGTCCGCGAGCTCTCGAACAGATCCTGGACGGCTCCGATGCCGCGGCACGTCTTGAGCGCGCAATCCGGCTTCTGGGTGCTCTCGAGGTTGTGAGCGAGGCCTTTGGCGCGTTTCAGCAAACCCCGGAGCAAACAGTGCGCCTCGGGCTGCTGACGCCGCGTCGCCGCGTCGCCATTGGACGGCACAGTCCCACGGACCTCGGCTGCGGAGAAGCTCGCGGGCGATGAATTGGGCCACTTCGGAGCCTTCCTGAAGCGATCGTGGCGGGCGAATGACTGGATGTGGGGTCGCCTCGACGCCTCGGCTTTTCTTTTCGCTTTGCTTGACGACCGCGGGGAACCGCTGACCAACGACGCGAAGCGACTGGTCCAGGCGTCGATCGTGCGAGAGGAGGCGTCGCACATTTGCGCCGCCGTGATCGAAGACCGCAAAGCTGGAGCGTCGTCACCGCGGGGTCAGAAGTTGCTTAACAAAGCGACTCATATCGAGCCGAACACTTCCTGGGAGGAGGTGTGCGGTTTGCTCGATATTTCGAGTCCGCCCGACTCTGTTGAAGCCAAAGAAGAATTCTTAGTGCGCTGTCGTATTGGCGAAGAGTCCATCGGCGACGAACTCTCGACTGGCCTGATGGCCCGCGTCGGCGTGCGCGCATCGGCGACGGCGCTGACGGTTCTCCGACGCGCCGATCTGCCGCTCGCGGGAATTCTCGACAAGGGACTCGCACCGCTTCGCGGGGCTCTAGTAATTGCGAATCGGTATACGCAGGCGATACGCCCGCGTCCTGGCTCCCGACCTCGTGCCTGGCCGAGTCGCGTCGGCGCTGCGGTCTCCCTCGCCGCACCACTTTCGTTAAGCGCAAAGAACCTCGGAGTGGTTGCGCCGATTGTCTGGTTGGCGGTAGCGGCGGTGCTCCTTGTCTACGCGGTGGTCGCTCCGCTAACGAGCGTGCTTACGATCCTCCTGGTCGCGATCGTCGGTTTCGCGTCAGTAATGCCGACCTCTTGGGTCCCGGCGTCCTACCCACACTGGTTACCCCTTGAAAGGTGGCAGGCGGCGTTAGCTATCACCGTTGCGCTAGTGGCGATTTCATGGCCAGGAGTTGACGCCGCCGACAAGTTTTTGCGGCGGATCTTGCGACGCGGCCTCGTGACCCGAAACGCGATGAGACTTCGTCTACAGCGATCGGATGAACTCCTCGTTTCTCGGATCCTGTGCGTCGGTGTCGCCGTTGCCCTTCCGGCGCTGAAGTGGTGGCAGCTTCGCGGGGGTTCGGACGCGTCTGACCTCGACCGACAGCTGGTGCTGCTTGCCGGAGTATCGATTGCGGCGGTAGTCGTCGCGCGCCATCACCTCGCGTCGCTAGGCGGCGATCAAATCGCTTTGCCAGCCCCTGCCCCGCAAAGTCGTTGGCTGGCAGATTGGCGGTGGGCTCGCTTCGTACTGGCAATTGGGGCGCCAATGTTGTGTGGCCTGTCAGTCCTTGCGCACTTGTCTGGTTCGTCAACCCGGGGAACAACGCTAATCGCGTGCTCGGCGCTCGTTCCCCTAGCGGCGCTGGCGATCTGGGAGCGAAAACGCGAACTCGGTTGGAGAAGCCTTGGAGGTATCGGCGAAGCGCCCGATCGGGCGCTGCTCTGGACTGTCGCGCCGGCGACGCTGCTCTGGGTTGGCGTTCTCGGGCTATCGGCTATTCGTGGCGTGGACTTCGGGATGGATCTCGGCGGATTTGAACTCGCCGGAGTGCACGGCGCGGGCGGAAAGGCGCTCGGAACAGTCGTGGTAATCGGATTCGGTGAGGAGATTCTCTTTCGAGGGCTCCTTCTAGTTCTGGCCGTGCGCGCCGGACTTGACCGTGTCGGTTTTGCCCTCGTCAGCCTGAGTTTCGCGGCGTGGCATATTCCCGACGCGTTGCCCGACGGCGGCTGGACGCTAGAGGCATCATGGAACGTCGGGTTGACGGTCGCGGCGATGTTCGCAGTTAGCCAGGCGATCTTCGTTCCGCTCCGTCTCCGGTGTCGCAGTCTGGGCGGACCGGCTCTGCTGCACGCAGCGAACAACTTGTCGCTAAGGCTCATCTGAGCCGCGGACGGCTACCGCTGGCGTGCGGTAGCAAGATCATCAGCGCTGACAACCGCGTTGCTGATCGCCTGCTTGTTGTCACCTTCGATTTAGTGCGACCTCGCCGGCACCCTAAGCACGATCTTTAGAATGAGGGGCAATGGCGGTAACGGGGGCAGTGGAACGGGATCTCACGCCGTATTCGCCGCGGTTGTTGCTCGACTGGGACGAGCAGTTTCCGGGCCAGACCCACCAGTCGATCGAGGGCACGCTCGTGTTCGCCGACGTGTCGGGCTTCACCGCGCTGTCCGAGCGCCTCGCCCGCAAAGGCAAAGTCGGTGCCGAGGAGATGACCGACATCATCAGCTTCCTCTTCGCCGACCTGCTGGGTGTCGCCGCGTTACGTGGCGGTGAGATGTTGAAGTACGGCGGCGACGCGATGCTCCTGTTCTTCCGGGGAGACGAGCATGCGCTCCGCGCGTCGGCCGCCGCGCTCGAGATGCAACGTCGGCTTCGGTCGATCGGCCGGGTCGACACCGGCAATGGCAGCGTGAAGTTGCGGATGTCCGTTGGCGTGCACTCAAGCGCGTTCGACTTCTTCGTCGTAGGACAACGTCACCGAGAGCTGGTCGTCACCGGGCCCGCCACTACGACGTGCGCGGCGATGGAGACCGCGGCCGACGCGACCGAGATCGTCCTTTCGCCGACGACCGCCGAGCTCGTCGGTCCGCGCTATCTCGGCGAGGCCAAAGGGCCGGGTCAGCTGTTGCGACTGCTCCCGTGGGCGCGTCGGTTCGCTCCCGTGGCGCGCGAGCCCGATCCGAACGCCGGCGCGTTCTTGCCGCAACTCGTCCGTGACCACCTCGCCGCCGGCGGTACCGACTCCGAACACCGGGTGTCGACGGTTGCGTTCATTCAGATGATGGGCCTCGACGCGTACGTAGTTGAGGGCCGAACGGAGGACGCGGCGCGCGACCTCGACGCCACGCTGTCGGTGATCGAGGAAGCGCTGGAGGAATTTGGCGTGGCGATGCTGGGCACCGATCTCATCGCCGACGGAGCCAAAGTGTTGGCGGTCTCCGGAGCGCCCATCGCACATGAAGACCACGAGGAACGGATGCTGCGCGCCGCGCGGCGAATCGTCGAGACGCAGACTCCGCTCGCCGTGCGCATCGGCATCCATCGCGGTCACACGTTCTTCGGCGCGGTTGGCCCGCCGTTCCGGCGCACCTACACGGTGATGGGCGACGTCGTGAACACCGCGGCGCGCGTGATGGGACGGGCGAAGGCGGGGGAGGTGCTGTGCCTCAAGCCCGTACTCGACGAGAGCCGATCGTTTTTCGACGCGACCGAAGGCGAACCGTTCGCGGCCAAGGGAAAGACCGAACCGCTGCAGCCCTGGAGCGTCGGGCCGAACCTGGGACCGAAGGTCGCGATGGCGGACGAACTGCCACTCGTCGGCCGCGACGCTGAACTCGCACGGCTGCGCGAAGCAGTCGACGCCGTTCGGAATGACGGCCGCGGTCAGGTCATCGAACTGCTCGGCCCGGCGGGAATCGGCAAGACCCGCATGCTCTCCGAGTTGCGCTCCATCGCGAACCTGCCGGTCGTCGAGGCGGTGTGCGACCCGTACACGCGCGGTCAGCCATTCGCCGCCATCGCGTCCGCGATCAGGGTGCTTCTCGCCATCAATTCCGAGTCAGATGTCGCGCGCCGGTTGGGTGATGACACGACGATGCTCGGCCCGATGCTTACCGCGCTTGGGTTGCGTCTCGACAGCGAGATCGAAGCGGCGTCACCCGACGCACCGAGCGTCGGGGTTGCGTCGATTCTCGAGTCGTGGCTCATCGCCGCGCCGGGCCAGGTGTTGACGATCGACGACGCCCACCACCTTGACGATGCGTCGAAACAGCTGTTCGGGCGATTGACGAACGTGCCGAGCGCGTTGCTGGTGGTTGCCGCGAGCGAGAGTCCAGCCCTCGCCAGCGCAGAGCAAGTACCGCTGACGCCGCTCGACGAACATGCGGCGACGCAGTTGGTCTTTGCATCGCGGCCGCAGGGGATTCTCACCGAGCACCTTCGCAAGATTTTGGCGACGGCCGAAGGAAACGCATTCTTCCTGCGCGAGTTGGCGAGCGCGTCTACCGACGAGTTTCCCGATCATTTGGCCAGCGCCGTCTCCGCTTCGATCGATCGCTTGAATCCGACCGACCGGGCCGCGCTTCGGGCCGCGGCCGCGGTTGGCGCAGTCTTCGCGACAGACGTCGTTGCCGCCACCGGCGTAGACACCGACTGGGTGGGACTGGCTGACTTCGTGGCGCCGTGGTTTGACGACACGATGCGGTTCCGCAGCGACCTCGCGCGTGACGCCGCGTATTCCGGGCTCAGCTATCGCGATCGACGAAGGATCCACCGCGCGATCGGCGAGTTCCTCGAGACGACGGACGATGCCAACGATCGATCAGCCGCGCTGGCGCGACACTTCGATGCCGGTGGTGAGCCGGCCCGTGCGTACACATACGCGATCGCGTCGGCCGAGCTGCTCGAACAGGTGGACGCGGGCGCATGCGCGGAGCAGTGGGAGCGCGCGGCACGGTCCGGCGCGTCCAGCGGCGTCACGAAGACCGACGTTGCGTGGGCCTGGGCCAAGGCGGCCAGCAGCCTGGCGCTCGCGGGTGATCTCGGGGGCGCCGTCGCCGCCGCGAAGCGCGCAAGACGCGTCGGGCTACCCGACCCTCAGGCAGTCGCTCGGAGCTACTTCGTCGAGGGCGAGGCGTACCGCTTGCAGGGCGACTTTCCACACGCACGGCGGGCGTACACGCGCGCCAACCGCGAGCTTGAACTCTCCGGGACTCTCGACGCCGCCGCGGTTCGACTGTTAGTGGCCCGAGCTGGGCTGGAAATCGACCTCGGGCGCTTCCGCGCCGCGGCGCGTCTCGGTCTCCGCGCGCGCGATCTGTCGATCGAGATAGGCGATCGAGCCGGCCGGGGACACGCGGCCGACGTCCTCGTGGTCGCCCTTCCTTACTGCGGAGACCTAGACGAAGCTGCGGCGGAGGGAGCTATCGCCGTCGACGCGCGCCGCGAGGTCGGGGACACCTTTGCCGCGGCGACCGCGCTCTCGAACCTTGGTTTGCTCGAGACCCGTCGCGGGTTGCTCGGTCGCGCCGTCGACCTGTTCGAACAGTCGATCGCGGAGTTGGATGGGCTAAATCACGAAATGGGTGCCGCCGTCAGTCGGAACAACCTCGGTGAGGTTCTTATCGCTCAAGGTCGACCGCTCCGGGCGGCCGAGTTGCTCGAGATCGCGTATTCAGCGCTGAGTGCCGCCGGTCATGCCTACTGGCCACTCATCGCGACGAACCTCGCCCGCGCACTCGCGCGATGCGGGGATTCGGACCGCGCGGTTGAACTCGCGCGGGCGGCGCGGGAGGCGATGCCTGCGGTCGGGCGCGTCGGTGAAGACATCGCTCTGGTTATGGGCGGTCGCGCTGACGATGTCCACCTGGCCGATATCGATGAGTCCGGGCCCGACCGAGTGTGGTTGCGACTGTGGTTGGCCGCGGAAGGACGAGGCGTGCTCCCGGCCGACGAGACAGCCGCCGAGCCGACCGAAGCGTTCGACTGGGATCGGCTCGTCCTTGAGCAAGCACTTCGCGTCGTTGTCGCGCAGAGTCGCGGCGACGCTACGAACGCCAAACGCGCCGAGGCGCTCCTTCAAGAACTGAAGGAGCGCCTCGGCGTGATTTGGATTCCGGTGCCCGGAGGCCCGCCGCCTACAGAGTGAACTTGAAGTCGGCGGACTGGGTCGGGATGAGCAGGCCCGGATCAAAGGCCATATAGACCCGCTGGCACGACAACAGCCAGCCCAACTGGGCGACGAACGGGTACTCGAACCGGTTGTTCGCCGCGTTCCACGCAGTCACCCCGGAGCTCGGCGGGATGTTGATCGTGATGCCGAGGCTCGGTAGCAACCCCGGACAGTTGATCGTGCTCCTCGAAACCGACCGCACGACGCTCGGATCGGTGACGACGGCGTCGAAGCGGTCGTAGATCCGGAACGGCATCGGCGTGGTGGACAGAACCGCGACGGTGTTGATGTCCGGTCGGTTTCTGATCGGCGAGAACCAACCTTCGAAACGTCCCGTCGGATTCGCCACGGCGTAGTGCGTGGTGGCCGTCGTGGTGTTGCCAGCGGGGTCGGTCGCGGTGACGGAGTAGCTCCGGCTCGGCGTGGCCGACGAGGTGTCGATCGGCGGCACCGTGCAGGCGATCAGGGCGCCTCCGTCGAGACAGGCGACCGTCGGCGTCGCCGCCGCGCCAGTGGCGAAGACGCTGGTGCCGTCGGCCTTCGGGCTCGTGAGGTTGATAACCGGCGCGGTGCCGTCGACCAAGTACGACACCGAGGCGGTGCGCGTTCGGCCGGCGCTGTCGGTCGCCGTCACCTTGAACACCTTGGTGGTGTCGGCTCCGGGGCTCACGGTGTCGAGCGCGGTGGCCGAACCACCTGCGGTAACGACACACGACGAAACTCCCCACCCGGTGTCCGAGCAGGCAAACACGGGCGTGACGCTCGCGCCGGCCCGGAACAGCTGGCCCGAAGCGGGTGTCGTGATGACCACGCCGGGCAGAGTGGCGTCGCCCACCGCGTAGTGCGTCGTCACTGTCGCCGAGTTCCCAACCGCGTCGGTCGCGGTGACCGAATACGCGCGGCTCGCCGTCGTTGTAGCGGTGTCGATCTGGGGCACGGTGCACGCGATCGCCTGACCGCCGTCGGTGCACGTCACGTCCTCGACCGGGTTCGACCCGGTCTCGAACTTCGACGTGCCGTCGGCCTTCGGGCTCGTGAGCGTGATGACGGGCGCCGTGCCGTCGGCGATGTAGTTGATGGACAGGGTTGAGATGCGTCCCTTGCTATCGGTCGCCCTGACCGTGAAGGTCTTCGTGGTGTCGGCGCCCGGGCTGGCGGTGTCGAGCGCGGTGGCCGAACCGCCCGAGGTGACGTCACAGGACGTGACGCCCCACCCGACGTCTTCGCAATTGAAGACGGGCGTCACCGCGGCACCACTCTTGAAGCGTTGGCCCGAGGCCGGAGTGGTGACAACGATGTGGGGTGCAGCGGCGTCGGCGACCGCGTAGTGCGTCGACGCAGTCGCGGAGTTGCCGACGGCGTCGGTGGCGGTCACCGAGTACGGGCGGCTCGCGGTAGGCGTGGAGGTGTTAATCGTCGGGACCGTGCAAGCGATCGGCTGGCCGCCGTCGGTGCAGGTAACGGACTCGACCTCGTTCGCGCCCGTCTCGAACTTCGACGTACCGTCAGCCTTGGGGTTCAGAAGGGTGATGACCGGGGCGGTGCCGTCGGCGACATACGAGACCGACTTCGTCGCCGTGCGACCGCGGCTGTCGGTCGCCTCGACCGTGAAGGTCTTGGTGGTGTCGGCATTCGGGCTGGCGGTGTCCAGCGCCGTGGCCGAACCGCCCGAGGTGACAACGCATGATGTGACGCCCCACCCGACGTCGTCGCAATGGAACGCGGGTGTGACGTTGCTGCCCGACTTGAACCTCTGGCCAGCAGTGGGCGAGGTGATGGTGATGGTCGGCGGCGTGCCGGGTGAAACCGCATAGTGCGTCGACGCCGTGGACGAGTTACCGACCGCATCGGTCGCGGTGACCGAGTAGTCGCGGCTCAGCGTCGCCGTCGCGGTGTTGATGGTCGGCACGACGCACGCCAATGGCTGGCCGCCGTCGGTGCACGTCACGGCCTCGACCGGGTCAGAACTCTGCACGAACTCCGATGTTCCGTCGGCCTTCGGGTTCGTGAGCGTGATGACAGGCGCGGTGCCGTCGGCCACGAACGTGACCGATCCGGTCGCCGTGCGGCCAGCGTTGTCGACGGCCTTGACCTTGAAGGTCTTCGTGGTGTCGGCATTGGGGCTGGCCGTGTCGAGCGCGGTCGCGCTGCCGCCGGCGGTTACGTCGCAGCTTTGGATCCCGGAGCCGGTGTCGTCGCATCGGTATGCGGGCACGATCTCCGAACCCGCGCGGACCCGGGCGCCGTTGATCGGCGACAGGATCGTGACGGTCGGTACAGCGGTGTCGACGTTCGCGAGTAGGTAGCCGGACTGGCCGTTCGACGCAGTCCAGTCAACGCGATGGCTGCCTTCCTGCGTGATGTGGAACGGGCCGGCGTAGTCAGTGGCGGTAGTGGAGCCGTTGCGGCCCTCCCCGTCGACGAGGTACGTGAACGTGACACCGGCGGGCCCCTCCAGAGTGACTGTCGCGTCACTCGTCCAACCGCTGGCGCCGTTCGGCGTGTTCGGGCCACCGGCGGTAGCGGTGATGCCCTCGGGAGGCTCCGGAGCCACGGCCGGCGAAGCGAAGAAGTTCTTGTTCGTGGTCGTGCCGACGTTGCCGTTGTTGTCGACGGCTTGGACGAGGTACTCCACCGTGTTGCCGGTGAGGTTGAGCGCGCCGGTGTAGTGGTCGGGGTCCGACGGATCCGCGGTCAACTCGGCGCGAGCCCACTGCGCGGTGGTCTCGTCGTGTGCGAGTACAACGACGCGCTTGATCCCGCCGGGAAGCGGCGACTCGGGTGTGGGCCCGGGCTCCTGATCGCTGGCGATGACGTCGAAGGCGACCGAGGGGCCGACGCGCGACACCGCGCTCTTGGCGACGATCGGTCGGATGCGGTCGAGCGACGATGAGAAATACGCCAAGCCGGCGACGTGGGTGTAACGCCGCTGCACACCGACGGTCTGACCGTCGCTCTGGCTTCCGGTTGCTTTGAACTGACCGGGCACTACTACGACGCTGTGCCGCGGTCCGGAGCGGTCGAGGTATTGCGAGGCCCCGACGATGGTCGACGGGAACAAGACGTCGGACGAGTCGATTTCAGCTTCGTGCGAGCCATCGTCCACGACCTGGCTGGCGACGACCGGGTTGAACGACGTCAGCGAATCGTCTGAGGTCAGCTCGGTGACGAGCCCATCGGCGATCTTCTTGGCGGGCTGCGTGACATCGAGCTCGAGCTTGGGCTCAAGCGGACGCCCGATAACCGTCAACGGGTCCGAGTTGATCGCATCGGCTTGCGACGCGGTGAGGAACTTGCCGTCGGTTCCCGTGTCGTGGGTCGTGAAGGTTGGATCAGCGGCGAAGCCGAAGCTGTCGAGACCTGTGAAGGGATCGACTTTCGTCGCCGGATTGGCGGGTTGGACCGTCGGGGCGACGCCACCGGGGAGGGTCCAGAACGGCAAGCCGTAAAGGACGGCCTCGTTGAGGACCTTCTCGTCGTAGACGCCGTAGACACCGATTGAACCAACGAAGTGCTGCTTAGACAGACGCAGCGCGTCACCGACCGAGGTGCCGGTGGTGGTCAGGTTCTTGGCGAAGTCCGAGAGGATCTTCTCGGACAGGCCCATGGTGTGCTTGAGGCCGACGCCGTAGCCGGTCTGGCCGAGGTAGGTGGCTTTGTGCGCCGCCATCGCCTGGGCCCAGTCACGCAGGCGCGCAGCCTGCGATGCGTTCGGGTTGGCGATCAGGATGTCGGCCACGCTCACACCGGAGTGGCAGCCCATCGTGAAGAACAGGCTGCGGCTGCGGTTCGACGCCGAACTCTGGTCGAACGCCGCGGTGGAGTACAGATCGGCCGCGGTTCCCGACCCTGAACTGACGCCCGGCAACAGCGACGCGTGGTCGTAGTGGGCGTTGAGGCTGGCGATGTCCGGGTTGTCGTCGAGCGCGGAGGCCGCGTTCGCTCGCGTAAACGGCGCCGCGTTGGTCGAAGTGTCGTCGTCGAGCAGCGTGCGTCCGGACGACGGCACCGAACGTCCGAGGGTGGAGTCGACATCGGTCGCGAGGTCGCGCATGAAGTCGTAGCCCGCCGTGACCGCGCTGGCTCGGTCGAGTTTTCCGTCGGCGTCGATGTAGCTCTGCGCGTAGCCGGTGACGTCGGACGGGGTTTCACCCATCCGGCTCAAGCCGACGTCGCTCACGTAGAGGTAGCGGCCGAGGTAGGGCGACGGAGCCTTGTCGCCGTACGGGTCGTCGGACAGCTGGTAGCCACCGGCAAACGCGGCCTGGAGCGCGTTGTTGGAACCGCTGAAGGCCAACGCGGCCGCGTACCCGCGCTCGTTGGTCTGCTGGGTTAGATCGGGGATGCGGGCCATCGGGACCATCTCGTCGTTGCCGACGACCACCACGTTGTTGACGTTGCTGGCAGACAGTCCGTTGGCGCCGTACAGAGAATCGACGGCGTCGTTGATCGCTCGCACTACGGAGTTGGCCGCGTCGGTGGAGCAGGAGTTGGCGTCCCAGGTTGCGTAGGCGCTGCGCACCGCGGCGAACCCGTCGAGATCAACGACAGCGCCGTTGACCTCGGGCCGCGCCGCGAGTTCCGTCAACTTGGTCGACATCGCGTCGACCGTCGACTGCCCGTATGAGGCGGCGAGGCGGCCCTTGTTCACCAGGAAGAGGCTCGTCTTACCGGCGACCGTCGCCGCGGTCGGAGTCGGTCGACTCGCGAGACCGGCGCTATACCCCGAGCGACCGGTACACGCGGCCGGCGCAGACGGCGGCGTGGCGGTGAACCGAATCGTCTGCGTCTTCGGGCTGGCGAGGTGATTGAACGGAATCACTTCAGCTCGGTAGACCCCGGTCACAGGGACGGTAAAGGTCACAGTGTCGTTTGCGGTCCCGCGATTGGTTGAGATGCCGACCACCGGCAGGTTCGCGATCGAGATCTCGCTGAGAGTCTCGGGGTCGAGCGGCTCGCCGCTATTGCGCAGACTCCCCGGGTCACCGACCGGAACGATCGGCGTTGTGTTGGCGTTGCTTCGCCGCAGCGCCTGTCCTGCCGCGAGGCCGGCGGGCCCGTAAACGACGAGGTCGGCGTCGCCGCCGCCTTGCGTGAGAATCGCGGTGACCAGGGTGCCCGCGGTCAGCGTGGAGCCACCGCCGGGGGCGTTGAGCACGCTGAAGTCGAGGTCAGTGCCCGTCTGGCTGTGATTGAGGTAGAGACGGTCCGAGTCCATCGCGGGTGCGCCGGCGATCGTGTCGTTGGCGGGTTCGAAGATGTCTTGCACGTCGACCGCGGCGCGGTTGTGCACCTGCTGGTCGAGTGAGCGCGACGAAACCCGCACGCCGACGGTCTGATCCGCCGCGAGGTCGAGCCCTGGACGAACGTCAAAGCCGAGGTGCAGCACTTGGGTGCCGGGGACCGAGCGGGGGACGGCAAATACGAGGCGGTTGCCCGACAGGCGCGTCGGGTGGATCGAACCGATGGGTGTTCCTGCCAGCGACAGGGACCCGGAACCGGCGATGTACCGGAACCCGGCCGGGAGCTCGACGGTAAAGGACAGTCCTGACATCGGCTCGTTGAACGGTCCGCTGTCGGGTGCGTAGTCGACGCTGTAGGTGAGCTTGCTGGACTCGTTGGGACCCGAGCCGTTGTAGCCCTCGATACCGAGCTGGTCGGCTGACACCTTGTCGATCGGGCTGTAGGACGTCGGAAGGAATCCGGTTACCAACTCGCCGATCGTGAACTCGTCAGCCGCGTGGCCGAGATCGGAGAAGACTGCGGTCGACTTCAATGCGTTGGCGCTGAACGCGTCGGCGAGGGTCGCACACGTGGTGCACGTCGTGATGGTCGAGCGGTTCGGTGTCGTCGACAGAGGAACCGTTCCGAGGTTCATCAGGTCGAGCTCCATGTCGGCGAGGCGGAAGTCCGCCAACGCGGGCCGACCGGTCGCTCCAGGGTTCGACGGGTAGCTGAGGTCACCGACGGTAAGGCCCTCGAGATCGGCGAGGCCGGACAGATCAACGCCGGCGACCTGGAAGTCAAGCAGCGACAACGCGCCGATCTCGGAACATGAATCTGACGAGAACGCCTGCGAATGTGAGTGCACGTACCCGCAGAAGTCGACGCCCTGCTTAGTGATGGAACTCACAGGCATAGAGGCGAGTGTCAGGGCCGTCGCGCTCGACCTGCCCGAAGGGCGTGCCTTGATAAGAGAGTTCCTGGAGCCTGAACGTCGCGTGGTTGGGGTGCGCCTGCAACGCCTTGAGCTCGTCGTAGAGAGTCAGGCTTTGCGCAGGTGAGCTGGCGAGTTCAGGAATGTCCGCGTTGAACTGCTGCCAGCCTCCGGGCCGCTCAAGCGTCAACTCGGCAAGGCTCGTCTGCCGAAGTCCATTGGCCACGGGCGACTTCAGGAGGGTGAGGAAGGGCAGGCCGGATTTCAAGAATGTGAGGTTCGGCAGGGGCGACTTCAGGAGGGTGAGGAAGGGGAGACCGGATTTCAAGAATGTGAGGTTCGGCAGGGGCGACTTCAGGAGGGTGAGGAAGGGGAGACCGGATTTCAACAACGTGAGGTTCAGTAGCCCCGACTTCAACAACGTGAGATTCGGCAAGCCGGCTCCGTCGAACTGACCCTTGATCGCGGCCGCGTCGGACTGGATCGGCACGTAACCCACTGGGATAGACGCGGGGCTCGCGGCCATCGCCGTCGTCGACGTCGACACCTTCAGGTTCTCGACCCAGTCGCTCTGGCCGATGAGGCCCATCTCAGGCTTGTAGATGGTGCGCAGCGTGCCGTCCGTCGAGTTGATGGAGTCGAGACGGTTGTTGAACGTCGAGGAGCCGACGGTGTACTGCACGGTGGCGGGACGGGCCGGGTCCGAGGTGGGCACGAAGACACCCGAGTTGGCGTCCTCATTCGAGACCGGGGCCGACGCGCTGCACGTCTCGTGAAAGGTCGTGAAGCTGGCGTCGTTCGGCAACAGATAACAAACCGAGGTGCGCGGTGCGCGCACCGTGGCGTCGGTGAACACGATCTCGCCGTTGGGGCCCCACGAGCCGCTGTAGGCATCGATCCCGCTGGTTACCTGCACAAGGGTGCCGGTGAGCGGGCCGGTCATCCAACGGTAGAAGAGGTCGTGCGTGCCGCCGTTGGACCGCTGGAACAAGACCTTGCTGCCGTCGGCCGACCACGCCGGGAACTGGTCGAAGTCCGCGGTGTTGGTGATCCGCGTCTTGCCCGTGCCGTCGGCGTTCATCGTCCAGATATCGAACGGCTGGACACCCAAGTTTCCATAGCTCGGGCCGTTGCCGTCGGAGACGAACGCGATCTTGGTGCCGTCAGCCGACCAGTCCGCGTCCGCCTCGTAGGCGGTGACGTCGCCCGCGAGGTCGACGAAGGCGCCGGCCGCGTTGCGCTTGCGCACGTTTGCGTCGAAGGCGTTGGTGTCACTGACCGAGGTGAAGGCAATCTCGCGGCCGTCGGGGCTGAACGTCGGGTCCGCTGAGCTACGGCCGGGTTGGTTGGCCGAGGTGGTCACTTGCTCGAGGCGCGCGCCCGAGGAGTCGATCGCCCACAGTTCGGAGTGGCCGGACTGGTTCGAGTCGAACACGACGCGGCCGGTGGGTCCGAAGTCGGTAGGTGTTGGAGCTGGGTCGCCGACCACCTGCGCGACGAGGCCGACGAAGGATGCAGCGGGCTTGTGCGCGCCGGCGGCGACGATCGTTCCGTCGTCACGAATGCCCACGCTTTCGAACTGTGCGTGCGTCGACGAGCTCGGGATGTAGGCGGCTGCAGATGCGACGCCGAAGCTCATGTCCGGGTGACCGGCCGAGTCGTAACGCGTGAGCGACGCGTTCTGAGCCGACGGGCCCGAGCCGCCTGCGAGCACGACGTCGCCGTTGGGGGCTACGGCGATGCCGAAGCCGGTCTCGAAGTTGTTGGTGCAGTACTGGACGAGACCTCCGCTGCCGAAGTTGGCGTCGAGGGTTTGCGCGTCGGATTTGTAGGCCAGCGCGAACGCGGCGCGGTCCGAGCTGTTGGTGCAGCCCCCGAAGTCGCCGACCACGTAGATGCGTCCATCCGGCCCGAGCCCGGCGCCGTGCACCTGCATCGAGTTGGGACCGCTCGGGACTGCGAGGGCGTCGATGGGTGTCGACCGCACGGTCAGCAGCGCGCCGTTCGCGGCGTAATGGCGGACGACCACGACCCACTCGTTCACGCCCGGGCTGGTCTGCTCGCGACCGACCGCGACGAACGAGCCGTCGGGATTAACTACGACGCCGTCGAGATCGTCAGTCCCGCCCGCGTTCGCGGCCGAGCCGTGGTACTCGCCCGACGCGTCGAACGTGGGATCAAGCGATCCGTCGGCGTTGAGCCGCACGACATACAGATCTTGTGGATCGCCCGATGGCGTCTGCCAGAAGCCGACGCCGACGATCTTGCCGTCCGGGAGGACGGCCACGTCGTTCACCACGACGTCGTCGACCATGTTGTCGGCAGAGTCGTACGGGTTGGTGCGGGGCACGACGGCCACGCCCCCCGTGCCGAAGGTCGGGTCAAGTGACCCGTCCGCGTTGAACCGCACGAATGTCGGCGACTGGGAGTTCGCGCCTGCGCCGGACTGGCCCGCGGCTACGAGGGTGCCGCTGAGGCCGTGAACTATCGAGTTCGCGCGCGACGAGGCGAAGTTGCCGCCGCCGGGTTTGGGAATCCCGTCGATACGGCTCGTGACCGCACCGCCCGCCGCGGGTTGGGTGGCAACGACGAACTGGCTGGAGTTGCGTTCGCCCGCCAACCAGGTTTGGTCAGCGTCAGCGACGAGCTTGTGGACCGCGGACATCCCGAAGCTGTCCTCGAGCCCGTCGCCGGAGTACGAGAGCACGGGCGAGCCGGCGTCGGTGCCTTGCACCGGCGACGTGAGGAACCGCACGAGGACGTTGTGAATGTGGTCGCCGAGCACCACGACCTTGCCGTCGGCCTGCGTGACGATGTCGCGGATGTTGCTGTTGATGGCGGCGCCGTGCCGGAGCACCCGCTCATTGCGGCGCAGACCGGTCGTGGACAGTTGGTCGCCCAAGGGCACAACGACTGGCGGGCTCGCGGCCGTAAGCGCGTAGAGGCCGACGTCGAAGGTGTCGGCACCGGCACCAGTACCGAGCTGGCCCACGATGACGTAGGTGTCGTCGGGCTGGATGGTGAGGCCTTCGAAGGACGTCCGAGCCGCACCCGCGAGGTTTACGGTGCGCGCGCTGGGCCCGCCTGTCCATGCCGTGTCAACGGTGAGGCCGGGGGTGATGAAGCGGGTGACGAAGCCGACGGTTGCGCCCGACCGTTGCGCGCGTCCGACCACGATCAGGTTTTGCGCACTGTCGAACTTGGCCGCGGTGGCGATGGTGGGCTGGCCGGCGTCACCGAACGTGAAGTCGTTGGTGGCGATATGGGCGCCGTTAATCGTGAGGCGCGTGACCGCCGCATCGGTGTCGGTGCCGTTGAATCCCGTTCCCACGGCGTAGATCGTCAAATTGGTCGGGTGGATGGCGATGTCGGTGTACGCGGCATTCGTGTTGGCACTCGGGTCGATGTAGCGACCCACGCTGCCGAAGCTGCCGTCGAACCCACCTGGATCGACGAATCGTGCGACGGCGGCGCGCTGGCTGCCGCTCAACGTCGCCGCACCCGCGACGAGGATTCTGCCGGCTTGGTCGAGCGTCACGCCTTGCACCTGGTTGTCGGTCGCGCCGACGGCCATGTCGAAGATCAGGCCTCCGCTACCGCCATTGCCAAAGGTGGTGTCGAGCGAGCCGTTGGGGTTGAGTCGCATGAGCAGGCCCTGGCGTGCCGCGGGCGCGGCGCCGTCCTGGACGGTGCCGACGATCACGATGCGGCCGTTCTTGTCAATCGCCACATCGGTGAACCGAGTCGCCATCGCAGTCGTCGTCGCTCCGTCGAACGGAATGTCGTCGATCATCTGGAAGCCGTCGCCGAAGGCGTACGGCGCGCCGGGCGCGAACGAGGGGTCGCGGAAGCCCAGCTCAGCTGTGCCGTCCTGCGCGCTGGTTGGATCGGCTGGCAAGGTGCGTCCGATGATCCCGTGGTCAGGGGTGTCCTGGGACCAGCCGACGGTGACGATACGTCCCGCGGCGTCGACTACCGCCGCCTGCGCGATGTCGATGCCGCCGTAATCCTTCTCGACGGTGCCGTGTATGCCGAACCCGCCGTCGACGTCGCCGACACCGGCCGCCCGAGCAGGCAGGTTGGGGAGGACGACCAGAATGGACGCCACGACGGCAGCCACCAGCGTCGCTACGCACGCGCGCGAACGAGAACTACCCCCGAGATGAAACTTCACGTGCCCGCCCCTGTCGTTGTGCCCGCCCCGGGCAACCCAATCTGGAAAATTTACCGCTCGGACTATGTCGTTCCGTGTGACATTTGGCACACCTCGGCGCCGGGAAGCCAGCCCGGCGGCGCTGTCAGCCTTCGGAGACGCGCGACATGTGGGCGTCTCCTTGGGCCGCGAGAGCCAAAAGTCCGCGTTCGCGGGCGAGTTTGGTGCCGCGGGCGAACCAGCGTTCCGCCAGCTCGCGGCGGCCGGCGAGTTCAGCCATACCCGCGACCGTGAAGAGAAGGGAGACGGGCGCTTCTGTGCTGCCGCACTGTTCATAGGCCACAGTCGCGGCGGCCAACTCCCGTTCGGCTGTTTCGAGGTCGCCACCAACGGCGGCGAGTTGCGCCGCGCCGGATCGGCACTGCCCCACGCCAAACCACTGACCGACCGTCTCGAACAGCGTGATGGCTCGATCCAGGTGGTCGACGCAGCCGGCGGCGTCGCCAGCCTGGGCACAAAACTGAGCGAGCGACCCCTCGGCAATTGCCTCCTCGTTCAACGCCCCCGCGGCCCGCGCGGTTGCGACGGCCTCGGCGTACAGCGATGCGGCGCCCTCGCGGTCACCTTCGTTCAGCGTTACGTCGCCCAGGCGAACGAGGGCGCGTGCGGTGCCCGAGCCTTCGCCGATTCGTCGGCCGAGGTCGAGCGCCTCCTCGGCTGCGGCCCGCGCCCCGTCGAAGTCACCTTCGGCGATCGCGGCGTCAGCGACGAAGGTGTGACAGAACACGCGGAAACCGTCAGCGCCCGCCTCGCGCGCCAACGCGGCGGCCTCCGTATAGATGGCGCGCGCCTGCTCCCAGTTGCCCGAACCCGCCGCCGCGAACGCGGTGCACGCAATCGCCTGCGCCTCGATCTCGGGGCCGAGTTGCTGGGACCGGGCCAACGCCACCGCCGATTCCGCGAACGCGCGCGTTCGCGCTTCGTCCCGCGAACCGCTGGCCGCGTTTGCGGCGCTGCACATCGCTTGGGCGCGGAGCGCGGGCTCGCCGGCGCCGGTCGCCAACAACGCATCGGCCCAGCGGGGGACTGAGTAAAAGCAGTTGCCGCCGACCTCCATCCCGACGATGCCGGTACCGGCGACGACACGAAGCCCGTCGACCGGGTCGCCGCCGTGCAGCGACCAGTCGATGGCGGCGCGCACGTTGTCCGCTTCGTACGCGACGTCGTGCAGCGACCCGGCGCCTGAAAACGCCAGCGTTTGCAGCAGGGTCCAGCAGGTGTCGGCGGTCCACCCGAGATGGCGGGCGCGCAGGGTTTCGGTCTCACCCGCGCTTTCGAGCCGGGTCGCCGCGTACGCCCGGATCGTCTCAAGCATTCCGTACCGGATGGCGCCGTCGCGGTCGTCGACTGTGAGTAGTGAGCGATCAACCAGGGCCGCGACAAGATCCACGACGTCGAATTCCTCGATCGGATCGAAACCGCAAACCTGCTCGGCGGCGCGAAGGGTGAACCCCCCGGCAAAGACGGCCAGGCGGCGAAGCATCACGCGCTCGGACTCGCTGAGAAGCTCGTGACTCCAGTCGATCGCCGCTTCCAGGGTTTGCTGACGCGGATCGGCGGTGCGTTCGCCGCCGGTGAGCAGCCTGAACCGCGCGTCGAGCCGAGCGTCGATCTCCTGCGGGCTGAGGGCGCGCACCCGACGCGCCGCCAACTCGATGGCGAGCGGAAGCCGGTCGAGGCGGGAACAGATGCTGGCAATCGACGCTTGATTCGTTTCGTCGGCGACGAAGGATGGTCGTGCGTCGGTCGCGCGGGCCACGAACATTTCGACGGCGTCGTCTAGCGCGAGCGGCTGCACGCGGTGGATCTTCTCGTTGCGAACCCCGAGGGCTTCGCGACTGGTTGCGATGACAGTGAGACCTGGGCAGCGTTCGAGGCATTCGGCGGCGAACGCCGCGGCACCGCCTATGACGTGCTCGCAGTTGTCGAGCACCAGCAGCGCGGCGCGTCGTTCGAGCACCGCCACGAGCGATCGGAGATCGGCGACCTCCACGCCAACCGCGGCTCCGATCGCCACGGCGACTCGATCTGCATCCGAACCGTGCGGAAGCGGAGCTAGTTCGATCAACGTTCCGCCTTCGGCCGAGCGGCGTGAGCCCGCCGCCGCGAGCGCCAACGTTGTCTTGCCTACGCCGCCGGGGCCAACGAGCGTCAGGAGTCGGGCACCGGCGCCGAGCGCACGTTCCACCGCGTCGAGGTCGGCGCTGCGTCCGTGCAGCGACGTCGAAAAGGAACGAAGCGCGGGCCGCTGAATTGTGCGCAGAGGCGGAAAACCTGCGCCGCCGCCGTCGATCGAAAGCTGATAGAGGCGCCGCTGTCCCTCCAAGTCTTTCAACGCGTGTTCGCCGAGGTCGGTGGTCGTGACCCCATCGGGTATCTGGCCGGCGATGAGATTGAACGTTGTTTCGGACACCACGATCTGCCCACCGTGACCGGCGCCGCCGATGCGGGCGGCCTCGTGTATCGCCATGCCGGTGTACGTGCCGCCGGTGGTCGTGAGCCGAACCGATCCGCTGTGAATGCCCATGCGTACGCGTACATCCGCCTCAACGGGCCAGTCTTGAGCGGCCAGCGCCCGTTGCGCGTTTGTCGCGGCCCGCACCGCGGCGGCGGCATCTTGAAACGCGACGAGGAACCCGTCGCCCGGACATCCGAACTCAGCACCCCCTTCCGGTTCGAACGCGGCGCGCAACAAGGCGCGGTGGGTGTCGAGGATCTCGTCGTAGCGCGCTCCCAGGCGGTGAAAGAGCCGGGTCGACCCTTCAATATCGGTAACGAGGAACGTGACGGTGCCGGTCGGAAGCTCGGTGGCGGCCACCTGCGAACGGTAGATCAGCGCCTACCCGCCGCGGACGCTCCGCGTGACAGGGTTTCGCTACGAACCGTTCTGGAGATGACCATCACATGGCTACGAAACAGCGAACCGTCCTCACGACCGGCGCGAACTCCGGCATTGGGTTGGCCACGACCATCGAAGCGGCTCGACGCGGCCACCGCTCCGTCGGCACGGTGCGCTCCGACGACAAGGCCAAGGTCGTCCACGCAGCAGCCGCGGAGGCCGGCGTCGAGGTCGAGACCGCCATTCTCGACGTCACCGACGCGGCCACCGCCGTGCAGGTGGTCGACGAGATCCGTCCCGATGCGCTGGTGAACAACGCGGGGTTTTCGATCACGGGCGCGATCGAGGACGTCACTGATGACGAGGCGCGGTTCGCGTTCGAGACGATGGTGCTCGCGCCGATGCGCCTTGCGCGGCTCGCGGTGCCCCACATGCGCGAGCGCCGGTGGGGGCGCATCATCAATGTGTCCTCTATATATGGGCGCACCACGACGCCGCTTACGGGTTGGTACCAGGGCTGTAAGCACGCCCTCGAAGGTTTGTCGGACGCGCTGCGTATGGAGGTCGCGCGCGACAGCATCAAAGTGGTGCTGGTCGAGCCGGGCGGATTCAAGACGGGTATCTGGGCCGAGACCGAACGAGAGGTCGAGAAACGCTCCGGATCGCGTTTCGACTCGAACTACAGCCGCACGCTGTCGACCACGAAGCTGATGCAGCCGCTGATGGGCCAGCCCGCGCACTGCGGCGCCGTGATCCTCGATGCGATCGAAGGCAATCCACGGGCGCGTTACCTCGTCGGCATCGACGCGCAGGCGCTCAGTCTCATGGAGAACTTCACGCCGACGGCGATCAAAGATCGCGTCACGCGCTTCACCCTCGGCCTCTAGGTTGCAGCGATGCGTTTCGGACTGGATGTTGCCCAACAACGGATGCCGTGGGACGAAGTAGTCAGCCGCGTGCAGTTCGCCGAGGAACTCGGCTTCGACGGCGCGTGGGGGTTCGATCACTTCGAGCCGATGTATGGCGAGGGGCCGGGCGAGATCTTCGAGGGCATGACGACGCTGGCCGCCCTGGCTGGAGCGACGTCGACTATCCGGCTTGGCTTGCTCGTGGCCGGTGTCACGTATCGCAACCCCTCGGTATTCGCGGCCCAGGCGCTGACGATTGATCACGCCTCGCACGGCCGGCTCGAACTGTCGCTCGGCGCCGCGTGGCACGACAAAGAGCACAACGAATTCGGGATCCCCTTCCCGTCCACCTCCGAACGTTTCGACCTGCTCGAGGACGCGCTCGAAATCGTGCAGCGGCTCTTCACCGGTGACGTCGTGAGCTACGACGGCAAGGTCGTGTCGCTCAAGGACGCACAGATGCGCCCGACGCCGGTTCAAACACCGCACCCTCCGATTTGGATCGGTGGCAGCGGTCCGAAGCGCACGCTGCCACTGGTCGCGAAATACGCCGACGTGTGGCATACATGGGGCACGCCGAACTCGCTGCGTGAAGCGAATGCGCGCGTCGACGAACTCGCGGCCGAAGCGGGACGCGATCCGAAGGCGATTATCCGCGCCAGCTCGCTGTCGCTCGACGACCTCGACACGGCGCGCAAGCACGCCGCCAAGTGGCGCGACGGCGGCGCCGGTTACCTCGTGTGCGGATGGCCGGAAGCCGGTCGCACGCAGATCGAGGCCTTCGCCCGCGACGTCATGCCCGAGTTCGCCTAGGGCGCGGAGTAACCGCCGTCGACTACGACGGCGGTGCCCGTGGTCCAGCGCGCGGCGTCACTGACTAAATAGTCGTAGGCGCCTACGAGGTCGTCGGGCGCGCCGAGGCCGAGCGGGTGCTTGCCTGCGATCGTGTCGATGGCTTGTTGCGGCAACTCGCTGTGGATCGCCGACGCGAACGATCCCGGGCACACCGAGTTCACCCGGATCCCGTCCCGCGCGTATTCGACGGCCGCGACCTTGCCGAGCTGGATCACGGCCGCCTTGGTGGCGCAGTAGGGCGCCGCGTGCGACCACGCGGTGAGGCCAGATACCGACGCGGTCAACACGATCGAACCTGATCCCTGCGCCCGCATCACGGGCACCGCGGCTTTGATGCCGTTGACCGCGCCCATCACGTTGATCTGGAAGGCGCGTTCCCAGTCCTCCGTGGCCAGGTTGTGGATGCGTCCGTTGGGGGACAGGACCCCCGCGTTGCTGATCAGGGCGTCGAGGCGCCCGAAGCGTTCGACGGCGCGCGCCACCACCGCCTCGACCTGGGCGAAGTCGCTGACGTCGGCGGCAACCGTTTCAACAGTGGAGTCGAGGGCGTCGACATTGATGTCGCTCAGTACGACGTCGGTGTCGGGCGCGGCCGCGAAGTGACGTGAAAGCGCGCCGCCCAGCGCCCCGCCGGCGCCAGTAATAGCAATGACTCGTCGTGTCATACGAGCAGGTATCCGCCGTCGACGTTGAGCACGGTGCCGGTAACGAAGGCCGAGGCGTCAGACGCGAGGAATTGGTACGCGCCGGCGAGGTCGTTGGCGTGACCCCATCGTTGTTGCGCGGTGTGGCCGAGCACCTTGGCTTCCAGCTTCGGGTTCGCCTTCCAGCCGTCGGCCAACGGCGAGTCGAACCAACCGGGTGCCACGACGTTGACCGTGATGCCGTTCGGCGCCAGTTCGACCGCGAGGCCTTTTGCCAGGCCGACAAGCCCGGCCTTCGACGCGCTGTACGCACTCAGGCCCTTGGCCGGTCGCTCGCCGAGCACCGACCCGGTGAAGATCAAGCGACCGCCGTCGGTCATAACGCGGGCGGCGGCACAAGCGCCGAGGAATGCGCCGGTGAGGTTGACGTCAAGCACCTGTCGCCACACTGCCGGGGCCGTCTTCAGGGCGGGGGCCACGACCGGCGAAATGCCGGCGTTGCCGATCCACACGTCGAGGCCGCCCCACTCCGCGACAACCGCGTCGGCGACCGCGTCGTTGAACGCGGCGTCGGTGACGTCGCCGCTGCACACGAGGGACGGGGCCGGCAGTTCCTGCGCCACCTCTTTCAACTCGGCTTCGGTGCGCGAGACGAGGGCGACCTTCGATCCGGCTTGTGCGAACGCGTGGGCGAGCAACCGACCGAGGCCGCGGCCGGCGCCGGTGATCACCACGCGCTTGCCTTCGACGTCGCCGCCGCGCGGCAGCGACGGCGGGATCGCGATGTCTTCCGTCATTGAACGCTCCATTGTACCGACCAGTACAATACCGACTTCGTGTTCACGCCCGCCGACCTGCTTGAGATGTATCGGCGGATGCTCGTGATCCGCGGCTTCGAGCAACGCGTTGCTGGTCTGTATCGCGACGGCGAGGTGCCGGGGTTCGTGCACTTGTCGGTAGGACAGGAGGCCTCCGCGGTCGGCGCGTGCTGGGCCCTCAACCCGATTGACGTCATCACGTCGACCCATCGCGGCCACGGGCACTGCTTGGCGAAGGGGCTCGACCCGCTTGCCATGTTCGCCGAGTTGATGGCGCGCGACGCGGGATCGAATCGCGGACGCGGCGGGTCGATGCACATCGCGGATCCCAACCTCGGCGTCTTCGGCGCGAACGGGATTGTCGGTGCGGGCCTGCCGATCGCGGTAGGAGCGGCGACGGCGGGGCAACTGCGGGGCGACGGCAGCGTCGCCGTGGCGTTCTTCGGCGACGGCGCGGTCGCGCAGGGCGCGTTTCATGAAGCGGTGAACCTGGCCGCGGTGTGGAAGTCGCCGGTGGTGTTCTTTTGTGAGAACAACGGCTACGCCGAGTTCTCACCCGCGTCAGCGCAGCACGCGGCAGCGCTTGAAGAACGCGCCGCGGGCTACGGCGTTGGTTACGTAGCCGTCGACGGCAATGACGTGGTCGCCACGACCACGGCGATGCGGCAAGTGGTCGATGGGGTGCGCTCCGGCGATGGTCCGGTAATCGTCGAGGCCACGACCTACCGGTGGCACGGCCACTACGAGGGCGACCCTCAGCGCTACCGCACGCCCGACGAGTTGAACGAGTGGCAAGGACGCGACCCGCTCGTGGCGCACGCGGCGGCTCTTCGTGACGCCGGGTTCGACGATGACGCGCTCAAGTCGCTCGAGTCCGTCGTGTCCGACGAATTGGACGCCGCGGTCGACGCCGCCCGCGCCCTACCGGCCCCGACCGTTGACGCGTTGCACCACTTCGTGGTGCGCGAACGTCCCTCACGTCCCGAGCCACCCGACCCGACCGCCGACGCACCGATTTTCCGCACGATGGATGCGATCCACAACGCGCTCGAAATCGAACTCGAGTCCGATGAGCGCGTGTTCGTCGCCGGCATCGACGTGGGCGACGGCGGCAACGTGTTCGGCCTTACCCGCGGCTTACGCGACCGCTTTGGCGATCGGGTGCGCGACACGCCGATCTCGGAGACGGCCGTGATGGGCCTTGGCGTGGGCGCAGCGATGGCGGGCATGCGGCCGGTCGTGGAGTTGATGTATCTCGACTTCGTCGGGGTGTGCCTCGACCAGTTGCTCAACCAAGCGGCCAAGCTCCCGTTCATGACCGGCGGCGCCGCGCAGATGGGGCTCACGGTGCGCACGCAGTTCGGCGCTGGCCGGTCCTCGGGCAGCCAGCACTCGCAGAGCCTCGAAGTGCTGCTCGCCCACATTCCCGGGCTCAGCGTGGTCATGCCGAGCACGCCGGCCGACACTTACGGCCTGTTGCGCGCGGCGATCCAAGACCCGAACCCGGTGGTGTTCATCGAGAACCGGTTGCTGTACGGCATGAAGGGCCCGCAATCACCCGCGGATCACATCGTGCCGATCGGGGTGTCGCGCGTCGTGCGACCGGGGGCAGACGTGACGGTGGTGTCGGTGTCGCGCATGGTGCATGAGGCGTTGGCGGCCGCGGAGTCGCTGGCCCCGGACGGGGTGTCGGTCGAAGTGATCGACCTGCGCACAGTCGCCCCGCTCGACGTCGCGCCGATCCTGGAGTCGGTCGCCAAGACCGGGCGATTGCTCATCGCGCACGAGGCGGTCATCCCGTTCGGCATCGGTGCCGAGATAGCGGCGGTCGTCGCCCGTGAAGCGTTCTGGGATCTCGACGCCCCGATCGAACGCGTCGGCGCCGCATCTACTCCGCCGCCCTACGCACCCGACCTCGAAAAGGCCTGGCTACCCGACCGCGACGACATCGCGGCGGCGATTCACCGCCTCGCCGCGACCTAAGTCATCTGAGTTCAGCAGCCGAGGGCGCGGGCGATCACCATGTGTTGGATCTCATTGGTGCCCTCGCCGATTTCGAGCACCTTGGCGTCGCAGTAGAAGCGGGCGACGGGCGAATCGAGCATGTAGCCGAGCCCGCCGTGGATCTGCACCGCTTCGGACGCGGCCGCCACCGCGAGCCGGCTCGCCTTCAGCTTGGCCATGGCCGCTTCTTTCAGGAACGGCTTGCCCGTGTCGCGGAGGTACGCGGCGCGGTACGTGAGCCAGCGCGCGGCCTCGAGCTCGGTGGCGATGTCGGCGAGCTTGAACTGGACTGCTTGGTATTTCGAGATCGGCTGGCCGAACTGCACGCGCTGCTTGGCGTAGTCCATGGCCAGGTCGAGCACCGCTTGCGTGAGGCTGAGCGACAGCGCGGCGATCGAGATCCGTCCCACCTCTAGCGTGCGCAGGAACTGTGACAGTCCAAGGTTGGGGTCACCCACCAGGTGGTCGGCGGCCACCCACACGTCGTCGAAGAACAGTTCGCGGGTGTCGAGCCCGCGCCAGCCGATGCCGCGCATCTTCGGGCCCATCGTGAAGCCGGGCGTGTCCCTCTCGACCACGAGCGTCGCGTAGTTGTCCTCGGTGCGGGCGAGCAGCGTGACGCCGAAGGACATGTCGGTGCCGGCGTTCGAGATGAACGTCTTCGTGCCGTTGATGAGCCAGCCGCCGTCTTTCGGTTCGGCGCGGGTACGAATGCCTCGGGCGTCGGAACCAGCGTCGGGTTCGGTGAGGCCGAACGCGCCGAGCGCCCGTCCTTCGGCCAGCGGACGCAGCCACCGCTCGCGCTGCTCGTCGTTGCCGAACAGCAGCAGCGGCAGCGACCCGATCGTCACGTGGGCCTGCCACGCGGCGGCGACGGACTGGTCGGCCAGACCGATCTGCTCCATCGCGGCGACAAAGCCGACCGTTGACATGCCGATGCCGCCCCACTCCTCGGGCACGAGCACGCCGAGCAGCCCGAGTGCGCCCATCTCCCGCAGCAGGTCGGTCGGGCACACCGCGTCCTCCCACGCCTGCGGGGCGCGCTTGGCGATCTCGTTCTGCGCGAACTCGCGGCACAACCCAGCCAGTTCGCGCTCGGGCTCGGTCAGCTCCAAGTCCATGCGGCACCGTATCGTACCGATCGGTACAATCCTGGCCCGCCCATGGACGCCACCGAACTCCCCATCGACGACGTCCTGGTGATCGGCGCCGGCGTCACCGGCATCTATCAGCTGTACCGCGCGCTGCAAGAGGGCTTCGCCGCGTCGCTAATCGAGGCAGGCGACGGGGTGGGCGGCACGTGGTTTTGGAACCGCTACCCGGGAGCCCGCTTTGATTCCGAGAGCTACACGTACGCGTACCTGTTCTCGCGCGAGTTGTTCGACGAGTGGCAGTGGCAAGAGCACTTCGCCGAGCAGAGCGAGACCGAGCGCTACCTCAACCACGTAGTTGACCGTTTCGACCTGCGGCGGCACATGCACTTCGGGTCCAAGGTGGCGTCGGCCGTATATGACGAGCCATCGTCGACGTGGCTTGTGACCCTCAGCGACGGAACCGAGCAGCGGGCCGGGTTCGTGGTGGCCGCCACCGGCGTGTTGTCGGTGCCCTTCTTTCCTGACGTGCCCGGTCGCGACGCGTTCGCCGGTGAGCAGCACCACACCGGCCTGTGGCCGACGACGCCGGTTGACTTCAAGGGCAAACGCGTCGCGGTGATTGGCACGGGGTCGAGCGGCGTGCAGATCGTGCCCGTGATCGCGGACGAGGTCGCGGCGCTCACCGTCTTCCAACGCTCGGCCAACTGGTGCACGCCGCTGAACAACCGGCCGATCACGCCTGAAGAGCAGCACCAGCTGCGCGCCGACTTCGAGTCGATGCGCGAGACGCTCAACACCTCCGTCGCCGGCTTCCTGCACGAGCCGCATGACCGCGGCGCGTTCGACGACTCCGACGAGGAACGCCTCGCGTTCTTCGAGCGCATGTGGAACAGCCCGGGGTTCACGAAACTGAGCAGCAACTACCTCGACCTGATGTTCAACCACGACGCCAACAAGGCGTGGTGCGACTTCATCGAGGCCAAGGTGCGCTCGCTCGTTGACGACCCGGCGACCGCCGACAAGCTCATCCCGGATCACCGGTTCGGTCAGAAGCGTCCGCCGTTCGTCACCGGCTACTACGAAACGTTCAACCGGCCCAACGTCGAACTCGTCGACCTCAAGGCCACGCCCATCCTGCGCGTCACCGACACCGGCGTCGAAACGGCGGACGGCGTGCGCGACTTCGACATCATCGTGTGGGCGACCGGCTTCGACTTCGGGACTGGCGCGCTATCGCGGATGGGCGTAGTCGGGCGCGGCGGCGTCGCGCTCACCGATCACTGGGCGGACGGTCCGCAGACGTTCCTCGGCGTGCAGACCGCGGGCTTTCCCAACTTCTTCTTCCCGGGCGGCCCGCATGCTGCGGCGGGTAACAACCCCCGCTACAACGGCGACCAGGTCGACTTCATCACCGAGACCCTCGTCTACGCGCGCGAGCACGGCTACCACGAGATCGAAGTGACAGCCGAAGCCGAAGCGCGTTGGACCGCGATGGTCGACAAGGCCGCGCTCCAAGCACCCTTCGGTGAGTTCGGCCAGTACTACGGCACGAACATTCCCGGAAAGCCCCGCCGCTACCTACTCAACGCCGGCGGCCGCCCCAAGCTCTTCAAAGAAATCGCCCGCGTCAAAGCCACCAACTACGAAGCGTTCACGTTCGCGTTTACCGCTGAGGATTGAGGCGGTTCGCTGCTTCGCGGATCTTTTGGACTGCAGGAAGCAACAGCTCTGCCGGCTCGGGCGTGTAGACGGTGAACTCAACCGGTTTGACCAAAGGCCGGCCGTTGAGGGTCGGCCCCTGCCATTTCACCGGCCACGCATTCGCGGCCGCTGCCGGCGTTGCATCTAGACACACCGCGGCGATCGGCGTCGCCAACGCCAACGCGACGCCTACAGCTCGACGCTTCTTCATAAGGCAGGCCTCCCTTTCGTGGGTACTCGCACACTAACGACGTCGCTGGAGCGACGCGGCGCCCGCGGCGCCTCGACGGTTAGACGGTGGCGATGGGGGTGACGGGGGAGCCGACGATGCCGGGGAGGCGGAGCGGCGGGGCCGTGAGGAGGAAGCGCGAGCGGTTGTTGGCCCGCAACCACCTGGCCAGCTCGTCCAGGTACCACAGCTCGCCCAGGGGCACGCCGAGCTTGAACAGGCACAGGTGGTGGATCGGCAGGAACGAGTGCCGGGACGGGTCCTTGTCCTTGCCGAGGAGACCTTCGACCGCGTAGTTGTCGGCCACGAGCGCGGCGATGCCCGACGAGGCGATCCAGTCGAGCAGCGCGGGGTCGTGCGCGTCGAGATACGAACCGGTGGTGAACAGCTTGCGTGGGTCGGGCTGGCGGTCCCACTCGAGAATGCGCGTCGCGAAGCCGGTGTGGAGGAGCAGCATGTCGCCGGGCTCAACCACGACTTTGTCGGCGTCCATGATCGACTGCAGCGTGTCCAACCCGACCGGCGTCCAGTCGTCGCCGAGATGGGCGTGTAGATCCACCAACACGCCGCGCCCCTGCACGCCGTGGAACGCCATGTGTTCGAGCCCGAGGTGATGTGCGAACGAACGGTGCCCGCTGCCGTCACCACGGGCATCGTCGGACGGGCCGACGAGGTCGGTGCCGGCGCGGTACCCGTTGTAATACACGGCCTCTTCGACGCCGTCGCCGTCCGCGTCGAACTCGGCCCCGACGTGCGCGAGCGAATCCCATTGCGTCGAGTACTGAAGCGACAGCGTGACGACGTCGTCCGCCCACACGTCGACGTATTTGGCGTCGCCGAAGTCCGGCATCTCGCTCATGTGGACGTTGAAGAACACGTCGGCCGTGCCGTCCATGTCCTCCGTGGGCGCGAGGCGGGGCGGCGGCCGCCGCTGATTGAGCGCGGTGCCGCCGGGGAAGTCGAGGGGGAGCGAGAGGCAGAACGTAACGCCGGCCTGGACCTCGGCCACCCCCTGCAACACCTTTTCGGCGTCGACGAGGTTGATGCGACCCAGCTCGTCGTCGTCGCCCCAGTCGCCCCACGTGGAGCCGTCAGGCCGTTGTATCCAGCGCCGTTCCGCGGTCACGGAGACGAGCATTGCATAAGGCACTCGCGAGATGCGAGAATGGCATTTCCACAGGCCAGGGAGGGAAGCACATGGCTGACAACGACTTCGTGGTCTCGGCGGACGGCCACATCCTGGAACCCACGGACCTGTTCCGCACTCGCCTGCCCAAGCACCTGCGCGAGCGGGGCGTGTGGGAAGAGGACTTCGAGATCGAGCCGTTGGTCGAGGGCGGCGCCACCACGTTCCGCCGGTTGCACACGCCGGGGTACGAGGGCTGGACGATTTCGCGCTACCGCCAGACCAGCGGCCGCACGCCCGAGGGTGATCCCGAACTCATTCTTGAAGACCTCGCGACCGACGGCGTCGACGCCGCCGTGATGCACCCGAACCTCTCGCTGTTCGGGCTGTACTCCGACGACCATGAACTGTCGATGGCCCACGCCCGCGTCTACAACGACTACATGGTGGAGCGCTTCTCGCCCTACTTCGCCCGCATCGTGCCCACCGCGCCGGTCCCGATCACAGACGTGGACGAGGCAGTAGCCGAGATCGAGCGCGTCGGCGCCGCCGGCATGCGCGCCATCCTGCTTCCCGCCATCCCGCCCAAGCCCTACTACTCACGCGACTACGACCCCGTGTGGGCCGCGATCCAGGGCATCGGGGGACAGGTGTTCATTCACACGCAAACCGGTGGCGTGAAGGTGAACGACCCGCAGTCCACGACGCTCAAGGTCGTGATGGAAAACGCCGCGCAGGTCAACCAACCCGTCACCGAAAAGTCGGCGTCGAAGCGGATGATCACGCAGTGCATCTACAGCACCGTCACGCCGCAGCAGGTCATATGCGAGTTGATCGGCGGCGGCGTCGCCGACCGTTTTCCCGACCTGCACTTCGCGCTCATCGAGTTCAACGCGCATTGGTTGGCGTCGCTGGTCGGCAGCATGGACAAGGCGTGGACGACCGGCATCGGGCAGGACGACGAGTGGTGGCTCGGCTATTGGGACGACACCCGTCCCGCGAACGACCAACCCAACATGGCGCGGCTGTTCAAACTCAACGAGAAATGGCCGTACGCCCTGCGGCCGAGTGAGTACGTGCAGCGCCAGTTCCACATCTCCTTCCAGGACGACCCGGTGGCGGTCGCGTGCCGGCACATCACCGGTCTGTCGTCACTCATTTGGGGCAACGACTATCCACACGCCGAGGGCACGTTCCGCGGCAGCCAAGAACTGATCAAGAGGCAGTTCGCCGGCATCCCCGCCGAGGAGCGCAAGGCAATGGTCGGCGGCACGCTCGGTGGGCTGCTCGGCCTCAAAGCGCCGGTGCCCGCGTAAGCGCTACTTCGCGATGCCCTTGATGAAAATGTCCGCGAACGGTTTGGCAATGTCGCGGGCCGTCAGCCGGTCGCCGGGCTTGAGCCATAGGTACGTGTAGTTGTGCATGCCCAACCACGCGAGCGCGGTGAGACGGGTGTCGACCTTGCGGAACTCGCCGTTTTTGATACCGGCCTTGAGGACGGCCTCGACGCGATGCTCGTAGGCGTGCCGACGCACGCGAAACGTCTCGGCGCGTTCACCCGTGAGCGCCGGGAATTCGTGCAGGAACACCCACACGTGGTCGGGGTAGCGATGGATGACGTCGAGCAGTTCATCGCCGAGCATCGCGAGTTGGGTGGACGGCGATCCGCCCGCAGCGGCGACGCGCTCGGCGCCACCCATCACTTCGTCCATAACGCGGTCGTGGATGGCTGCGAGCAGCGCTTCCTTGGATCCGATGTAGTGGTAAAACGCGCCCTTGCCCAAGCCGTTCGCGGTACACAACTCCGCAATGCCGGTCGCGTGGTAACCGCGCTTCGCGAACACCCGGGCGGACGTGTCGACGATGGTTTCTCGTCGCGCCGTCCATCGTTCGCTGCGCTCCATTGGAACGGACGGTACACGGAGCGCGCCGAGGTCACTTCGTGAGCGCGCACCGCTTCGACGGACGGGTTGCGATCGTTACCGGCGCCGGCCGGGGCATCGGCGCGGCGTATGCCTCGCTCCTCGCCGAACTCGGGGCGACCGTGGTCGTCAACGACATCGACCCGGACACCGGCGCGGACGACACGAACGACGTGTCGACCGTCGGCGGCGCGCAGGCGCTGATCGACACGACCATCGAGCGCCACGGCCGCCTCGACGCGTTGATCAACAACGCCGGGATCATCGAGTGGGGCGGCCTACCCGACGTCGACGCCGTCAACATCGAACATCACATCGCCGTGCACACCCTCGGTTCGTTCAACACCACCCGCGCTGCGTGGCCGCACATGGTCGAACAGGGCTACGGCCGCATCGTGATGACGACCTCGGCTGGGGTGTTCGGGCTGCCGACGAACACGGGGTATGCGGCGGCCAAGGGCGGTGTGATCGGCCTCACCCGCAGCCTCGCCCTCAGTGGACGAAAGGCGGGCATCAAGGTGAACGCGATCGCCCCCGCGGCGGCCACCCGGATGGGCGGCGACGTCGAGTCGCCTGCGATGGCACCCGAACTTGTCGCACCGATGGCGGCCTTCCTGGCCCATGAGGACTGCCCGGTAACGGGCGAGATCTACACCGCGGGCGCCGGTCGCTTCGCCCGCCTGTTCATCGCGTCGACGCCCGGCCACCTGAATGTCGAGCCGTCCATCGATGCGGTCGCCGACAACTGGGCGGCCATCAACGACGAGACGGGTTACTTCGTGCCGCGCGATCTCATGCAGTGGTCATCCAAGTTCACCGAACACCTCGAGGGCATCGGTGACTGAGTCAGGCGGCGTCGACGGTGCGACGCACGAACTTCCACGCGCCGTCGCGCTGTTCGAGCGAGTCCTGATACTTCGCCACGAACTGCACCGACCAGCCGCGGTCGCCCTTGACGAGCAGCACGACGTCGCTCAGCGCCTGCGCGGCGCGGTCGCTCCACTCGGTGACGAGCGTGTTCATCACGAGGTGACGCTGCGGCACGCGCGGCTTCCAGCCTTCGTAGGCACCGCGCAGCGCGTCCACGCCTTCGTAGGTCCCGAGCGCGGGAAAGTCGAACACGCCCTCGGGCCAGTACGTCGCCAGCACGTCGTCGGTGTGCCCTTGGTCAAGCGCGTGCGTGTACGCGGCGATCGTGGTTCGTACTGCTTCGGCGACATCGGCGTACGTCATGGTCGACCAACCTATTGCCAGAGGACGAGATGAAGAAGCGCGCGCCCCTACCCGTGCCCTATGCGGTCGACCAGGTCGACCGTGTGCGCAAAGAGCGGTACTACGACGAAGAGTTCTTTGCGCTCGAAGCGGAGCAGCTGTGGCCCCGCGTGTGGCAGATGGCGTGCCGGCTCGAAGAGATCCCCCAGCCGGGGGACTTTGCCGAATACGAGATCCTCGACCAATCGGTCATCGTCGTGCGGACCGGCGACCTGGGCGTCACCGCGTTCCAGAACGCGTGCCGTCACCGTGGCGTGAAGGTTGCGGAAGGCCACGGCAACTGCGCCAGCAGTTTCATCTGCCCCTTCCACGGGTGGACCTACGCGCAGGACGGCACGAACACCTTCGTCCCCCAGAAGCGCATGTTCGCCGAGCACAACTTGCAGCCGACCGAGATCAACCTCACGCCGGTGCGCTGCGAGACCTGGGGTGGTTGCGCCTGGATCAACTTCGACCTGAAGGCGCCGCCGCTGCGCGACTGCCTCGAGCCCGCGGCGACGATTCTCGACGGCTGGAAGGTCGAGTCGCTGCGCACCGAGTGGTGGTACGCGGCGCGTCTGCCGATCAACTGGAAGCTGGCCCAAGCTGCGTTCCAAGAGCAGTACCACGTGGTGGAAGCGCACCCCCAGCTGGTGATTCCGAACATGCGCTACGGCGCGAAGGACGGCGCGTTCGAGGCGCGCAAGTTCGTCGACGCCGAGCTGCAGTACCTGCGCGAGATGAGCGAAGGCATGGCCGGGATGATGCATGCGAGCGACGTGAAGATCGCGGAGGGCCTGCGCCGCAAGAAGCTCCCCAAGGACCCCGAAGAGGCGATGGCCGCGTGGTACCGCAACCTCAACGACGCCGTCGTGAAGTGGCATACCAAGCAGGGCCACGACGTCCCCGACCTCAACGAGCTTGAGGCGAAGGGCATCAACGAACCGATGGGCTACTGCTTCCCGCACTACTTCGTGCTGCCGATGTATTCGAGCGCGTCGTCGTACCGCTTCCGTCCGTTGGGCCCGGAAGAGACGCTGATGGAGATCTGGTCGCTTACGCGGTTCCCCGAGGGCGAGGAGCGGCCGAAGCTGACGCCGCCCGAAGCGTGGGAGTGCGACGACCCACGCTGGCCGCCGATTCCAGCGCAGGACTTCTCCAACCTGCCCCGCCAAGCCGCCGGTCTGCACGCGCGCGGCTTCGAGTACATGCGCCTATCCGAGAAGGGCGAGGGGCACCTGTCGAATCTCGAGCGCACGATCGACGGGTACCTCGCCGGCCTGCCGTACAAAAAGCTGCTGCCGGCGCTGCGCGAGGTGAACGTGAACCCACTCACGCGGCCGATCGTCGACATCGGCTTCTAACGGCCCGCAGCTTTCACCAGCGGCGCTTTAATAAACGGTGTTTAATAGCACCGTGAGGGGACGGCAACGGGGGGTGGCAGCGGCGATCACCCGCGACCAGATCGTTGATGCGGCCGAACAGATCGCGCGCGCCGAGGGTCTCGACGCTGTGACCATCCGGCGAGTCAGCTCCGAGCTCGGCGTCACGCCCGCCGCCCTGTACTGGCACCTCGAAGACAAACAGGCGCTCGTTCGCTCGCTGGTCGATCGGGCGTCGGCGCGCACGGAACGGCCAGGCCCGGACTACGGCACGTGGCTCGAACGGCTGCGTCGTTTCTACCTCTCGACGCGTGAGGAGTTCACCGCCTACGCGGGACTCAGTGGCGCGCTCGTGACCTCCGAGCCAACTGACGCGACGCTCGCAAACTGTCTCTACGCCCTCGAGCTGTTGACGGGTGCCGGCTTTGACGAAGCGCACGCTCTGGACGTGTTCGACGCGCTTTCGACATTCTCGTGGGGCCACCTCATGATGATCGACGTCGAGCGTTCGAATCAGCACCAGACGCACAGCGAAGCGATTGCGAAGTATTCGGAGCGAATGAAGGCGGTCATCGAGCGCACGCCGGAGTACGCCGTGTTCGCACGCGACTTCGATGACGATCGCAGTCTCGCCCAGTTGGTCCGCGGGCTCGACCTAATCCTGCGCGCCGCCGCGATCGAAAGTGGCATCGAGGTGAGCGCATGAGTGGACTGCTCGACGCCGCGGACTGGCCCGTCGTCGGCCACACCGTCGCGTCACGTGATGGCACGAAGATCGCGGTCACCGAAACTGGCGCGGGCCGTCCGATCGTGTTGCTCCACGGGTTGGCGCTCACTCATGACGCGTGGTTGCCGCAGATTCGAAGGTTGCGCGACCGATACCGCGTGATCGCGATCGACCTCCGCGGCCACGGCGACTCCGGGCCCGGCGTGGAGGGCTACTCGCCGACGTTGTTTGCCGACGACGTTGCCGCCGTCTTGACCTCGCTAGATCTCCACGACGCGGTGCTGGTCGGCCACTCGCTCGGCGGAACCAACATCGGTCAGTTCGTCGTTGACCATTCCGACGTCGCGCGTGAGCGGGTCGGCGGGTTGATCTTTGTGGGGACCTTCGCGGCTGCACTGATCGGCGAGGGCTGGTGGCGCCAGCGTTTCGGTCGGATCCAGACCACCGCGATGGCGTCGGTGATGAGTCGCCGCAAGCCATCGAGCACACCGCCACGCGGGCGGCTGGTCGTAGCGATGACAAAGCGCTCGTTCGGTGGGTCGGCCGATCCCGCGGACGTGAGTCGACTGCTCTCAATCGGCACGCGCACGGCGCCAAGCGTCGCCGCCGCGTGCGCGGTTGCGAACCTGACCTACGACGTCTTCGACCGACTTCCCACAGTGGACCTTCCGTCGTTAGTCGTCGTCGGCAGCAAGGATCGAACGGCTCCAGTTCGTTCCGCGCGTCGCCTCGCCGCCGCGCTGGCCCAGGCGGAGCTCGTTGTGCTTGACGGAGTTGGCCACCCCGTCGGCCTCCAGCGACCAGACGAGCTCGCGCGTCTTATCGACGAATTCAGCCGGAGGTGACCGTTGCAATCTGACCTGGTTCTACGCGTGCAGGACGTCGAGTTCTCGTACGGGCGGCTGCAGGTACTGTTCGGGATCTCGCTCGACGTGCGCTCCGGTGAGGCCCTGGCGCTGCTCGGCACAAACGGGGCGGGGAAGTCGACCCTGCTCAAGGTGATCTCGGGCCTCGAGCCGCCGACGTCGGGCACCGTCGAGTTCTGCGGGGACGACATCACCGGCGAGCCGGCCGAGCAGGTCGTGCGCCGTGGCCTGGTGATGATCGTCGGTGGACGCACGGTGTTTCCAGACATGACAATCGCCGAGAACCTTGAAGTGCAGGCGACGTTGTTGCGTAAGCAGCGCCAGGTCGTCGCGGAACGCCGCGAGCGCGTGTTTGACATTTTCCCGCGTCTGCGCGAGCGGCTGACGCAGCAGGCGGGCAGCCTGTCAGGCGGCGAGCAACAGCAGCTCACTTTGGCCAAGGCATTGATGCTCGATCCCAAACTGCTGTGCATCGACGAGCTCACGCTCGGGCTGGCGCCGGTGGCCGTCGAACCGTTGCTCGCCACGGTTCGGGCCATCCATGCGACCGGAGTTGCGATCGTCATTGTCGAGCAGAGCCTGAACGTCGCGGCGGAGATCTGCGAGCGCGCGATCTTCCTGGAAAAGGGCGAGTCGCGCTTCGAAGGACGCACCGCCGATCTACTCGAACGCGACGACATCGCCCGCGCCGTATTCCTTGGTGCTGACCGTTCGCCCGTGGCTGGAGGCCGCCGATGAGTCCGTTTCTCGAGTTCCGGGTGTGGCTTCGCCGCGGTCCCGCAGGCGAGCGTGTGATTGCCGGCCTGGCTGCTCTGGTCGCGCTCGCCCTGTTCGGGTGGGCGTTGGTCCCGCTGAGCCATGGCGCATCCGCTGCAAAGGACGCGTCAACGGCGCTGGGCGCGGGGGCCGAACGAACCACAAACACGACGATCGTCGATGGCGCGACGTCAGAAACCACTACGCCGACGGATGACGCCACGTCCTTGACGCCCGGGTCGGCCACAGGCCCGGACGCAAGCAGCACCGACACGCAAGCCGACACCACCGCGCCGACGGCCGATGCCAACAAGTGCGCGTCCCCGTTGAAGGCCACCGACCAAGGCGTCACACCCAAAGAAGTGCTGGTCGCCGTCGCAATCATCAGCCTCGGCGGCGACGTCGGCAACGAGACCTTCGGCATCCGCGGGGACCTCGAAGACGTGGCGAAGGCGGCCGCGGCTGGCATCAACGCCGACGGCGGTGTGGGTTGCCGCAAGATGGTCATCAAGATTTTCCGGGTCAACCCGTTGGACCAGAACGACACGCGGGCCAAGTGTCTCGACATCGTCGCGGCCAAGCCGTTCGCCGTCATCGACTTCGGCGGCTACATCGACCCGGTTTCGCGAGCGTGCTTCGTCGAACACAAGCTCCCATTCCAGTCCGCACTCGCGATCACTGAGGAGGAGGGCAAGGCGTCGTATCCGTACCTCTACACGCCCTCGGCCAGCGCCGACCGCCAGTTGCGCAACTGGGTGTTCGGCGCGGCGGCGCGCGGTTCGTTCGACACGAAGAAAGGCTTCAAGAAGCTCGGTCTCTTCACGTTCGAGTGCGACAACAAGATCTCCGGCGAACTCATCAAGAACCTGCACTCGGTCGGCGTGTCTGACGCGCAGATGTCGATCTTCAAGCTCTCGTGTGCCTCGGGGGCGACCCCGAACCAACTTGCTCAGGCGATGTCGCAACACCGGCAGGCGGGCGTGAGTCACGTCTTGCTGTCGCTGGCGCAGATCGACGCGAAGTCCTACGTGCGGAACGCCGGCGCGCTGGGTTGGAAGCCCGCGTACCTCGCGTCCGACTTCGGCGCTATTCCGAATACGACCTCACAGGGGGACTGGCACAACAGCTTCGACGGCGCGGTGGCCATCACGAGCGATCGCGGCGGCGAGTACAACTCGGGGATCAAGCACAAGCTCGTGCCCCACTGCCAGGACTGGTACAAGAAGGCGAACGTGCCGCCGCCCGACAAAGACGGCGATGCCGCCTTTGGCTTCTGCACGTTCTTCACGCTCTTCAAGACCGCGGCCGACGCGTCGGCGCCGACGCTCACGCGCACAACGCTGGTACCGAACCTCTCGACCAAGGGCGGACTCTTCGAGAGCATCGCCTACAGCGACATCATGTTCGATCGGCCCGGCCGCTTCAGCGGCGGCGATCAGATCCGCACGATTGAGTGGCGACAGGACTGCCGCTGCTGGAAGGTGCTGGACGGCTTCAAGGCCGCCCCGTGACCGCGCTGACGTCTGGGGTGGTCCTCGGGCTCATCTTCGGTCTCCTGACCGGGATGCTGGCCGTTGGCCTCGTGCTCGTTTACAAAGCGAGTCGGTTCGTGAACCTGGCCCACGGACAACTCGGCGCGCTGTCAGCTCTGTTGCTCGCGACGCTCGTGCTCGATCACGGTTGGAGCTGGTGGGTGGCGTTCCCGCTCTGTGTCGCCGTCGGCGCGACCACCGGCGTCGTGGTCGAACGGTTCATCATCCGCAAGCTGCGCCACCAACACCGACGCGCGATCACGTACCTACTCGTCACAATCGGCGTTGGCCAGATCCTGCTGGCGCTCACCTTCGTGCCCGCACTCGCGCCCGACGAGTCGACGCTCTACCGCAACAGCTACCCGCTGCCGTTCTCGGTGCACTACGTGATCGGTGGCGCCGACATCACCGGCGCACACATCATGATCCTGCTGCTCGTGCCAGCAGCCGTGATCGGGTTGGCCGCGTTCATGCGGTACAGCGCCATGGGCAAGTCCATCCGCGCGGCGGCGACGAACCCCGAGTCCGCCCGGCTCTGCGGCATCTCGGTCGATCGCGTCAACGCGGTGACGTGGTCCATCGCGGGGACGTTGAGCGCGGTCACCGCGATTCTGATTGCGCCCGGCCAAACCGCGTTCAGTGCCGCCGCGCTCGGCCCCGGCCTGCTCTTACGCTCGCTCGGCGCGGCCGCGCTCGGCGGATTCGTGAGCATCCCGGCCGCAATCGTGGGCGGGGTCGGGTTGGGTCTCATCGAACAGGTCACGCTGGCCACCACGAAGCGGGGTGGCACCGCCGAACTCGCGGTGTTCATCGCGGTGATGGTCGTGCTGTTCGTGCGGGGTCGCCAGATCTCGGCATCTGCCACGCGGACGATGTGGCCGAGAACCGCCCGCGGACCGTCGTGCCCGTCGCGGTCGCGCAGCGTTTTCTCGTACGTTCCCATCGGCTCGTGCTCGGCACCGCTTCGCTCGTGGTTGCGCTCGTCGTGCCGCTGTTGCCCTACTTCCACCCCGAAAGTAAACGCTTCTACCTCGTGATCATCATGGTGATGGCGACCGTCGGTGTCGCGCTCACGATGTTGCTGGGATGGGTCGGCCAGGTGAGCCTGGGGCACTTCGCGCTCGTCGGGCTCGGTGCCTTCATGGCGGCCAAGCTCGGCGCACAGCACCGCTCGCTGATCGTTGTGCTGGTCGTCGCCGGGTTGGTCGGTGCGTTCACGATGGCGGTGGTCGGCCTTCCGGCGCTGCGGCTACGCGGCATGAGCCTCGCGGTCACAACGCTCGGTTTTGCCGTGGCCGCGCCCGCGTGGTTGTTCTCGCAACACTGGTTCGTGCCCGAGGGTCAGCCGGTGGCCCGCGTGCCCGCGCTTGGGTTGGCCAAGACCGGCACGCTGCACACCCAACTCGAGGTGTACTACTGCGGCCTCGCGGTGCTGGCGATAGCCGCGATCGCGGCGAGTGCGCTGCAGCGCTCCGGACCGGGTCGGCTGATCGTCGCCGCCCGCGACAACGATCGGGCGCTGTCGTCGCTCGGCGTAACGCCCGCCACCGTCAAGCTCGCCGCGCTCGCCGTATCCGGTTTCATCGCCGCCTCGGCCGGAGTCGTGTGGGGCATGGCGTGGCACAACATCTCGTCCGACCTCGTGTCGCCGTCGCAGTCACTCGCCGTGCTGGCGATCCCCGTCGTCGGCGGGCTCGGGTCCATCGCCGGTGCCATCGCGGGCGCGGTGCTGATTTATGCGCCGGCGTTCTTTCTCGGCCCATCGCTCAGTGGGATCTTCGGCGACTTCAGCCAGAACGTCGGCTTTCAGCTTGTGCTCGGTGGGCTCGGGCTGGTGTTCATCCCGCTGGCCTATCCGGCCGGTATCGCCGGTGCGGTGCAGCAACAGTGGGAGCGGTTCCTGCGGTCGATGAACCGCGCCGTCGAGCGATGGCGGCCCGACGCCGATGTCGCGCCGCTCGAGGTCACCGACATCCACCTCGACTTCGGCGGCATCAAAGCGCTGCAGGGCGTGAGCGTTCACGTCGAACGCGGCGAGATCGTCGGACTCATCGGCGCAAACGGCGCTGGCAAGACCACCCTGGTCAATGTGATCGGGGGCCAGCTCACACCAAGCGACGGCACGGTTGTGGTCGACGGACACGACGTCACCAAATTCGCGCCCGAGATCCGCAGCGCGTACGGCCTCGGGCGCAGCTATCAAGACGCCCGGCTGTTCCCTGGTCTCACGGTCGGGGAGGTGGTACAGGTTGCGCTGACGCGGGCGCGTCGTGTCGGCATGTTCTCGGCGATGGTGCGCGCGCCGTGGGCCCGCGCCGTGGAACGCGACAGTCGCGCGCAGGCGATGGCACTGCTCGCGACGATGGGCTTGACGGACTGGGCGGACACGTTGACGTCGGACCTGTCGACGGGGTTGCGGCGCATGACCGACCTCGCCATTCAGATCGCCGCGAAGCCCAAGGTGTTGCTGCTGGACGAGCCCACCGCGGGCGTCGCCCAGCGCGAGGGCGAGGCGTTCGGCCCGGTGCTGCGGCGTATCTGCGACGAACTCAACTGCAGCATCCTGATCATCGAGCACGACATGCCGCTGCTCATGGGCTTGTGCGACCGCATCTACGCGATGGAAACGGGGCGCATCCTCGCCGAAGGCAGTCCGGAAGAAGTTCGTAGCAACCCGGCGGTAATCGCGAGCTACCTCGGTACCGACGTGATCGCGATCGAACGCTCGGGTGCTCGTAGCCGTCCCAAGAAGCGCGCCGCTAAGGCATCACGATGATCGTGCCGAGCGTCGAGTGTTGGTCTACGTCACCCGGATGGCGGACGGTACGTATCGCGGACCATGTCGTCGATGCCGGCACCGTCGGCCTCGAGCAGCTCCATGACAGCCGGCCCCACGCGATGCGGCGATTGGCTACGCCGAGCACCATCGCGCCTCGCATCGCGAATGAGGTTCCGTCTACGTGCGTGCCGTCCCAGCGCCACTCTCCGAACTCGACACCGTCATGCTCGGCTGAGGTCAACAATTCCGCAGTGAGGTCCGGCACGCCCGCAAACACGGCCGCCCAGGTCGTGCGTACTTGGTCGGCACCCTGAAAGGCCCGGGCGGGATGCGCGGGTTGCTCGCTCCGGTAATCGGAGGCGAATAGCGCGACGAACGCCTCGAGATCGTGCGCATTCAAAGCGACGCTGATCCGCTCCATCACGTCGGTCATGTAGACGAATTCTACGGCGTGACGACGATCTTGCCCGCGTCGCCGGTCGCGGCGAGGCGGGCAAAACGTTCGGGCAACGCGTCGAGGGTGACCGTTTCGGTGACGAGACCGTCGGGCGCGAGCGCGCCGCTGGCGAGGGCGTCAATCGTGTCGGTGAAGTCCTCGCGTCCGTAATAGATGCTGAAACGAACGTCGAGCTCTTTGTGCAGGCCCCACCACGGAAAGATCGTGTCTTCGGCTAGGCAGATGCCCACCACCGCGACGCGTCCATCGATCGCGGCGAGTTGCATCGCCTGGTCGGTCACGCGTGGCTTGCCGCTGCATTCGACGACGAGCGGCGCGCCGTCACCGGCGATCTCGGCGATTTCCTCCGGCCCGACCGCATCGTCGGCGCCGAGCGAAACGGCCAGTTCTCGGCGCTGGGGGAGCGGGTCGCTGAGCACGATCCGACCAGCTCCCAGCGCACGCGCCCAATGGGTGACCGCGAGCCCGATTGGTCCACCGCCCAGCACGATCACCGATTCGCCCGCGACGAGACCGCCGCGACGCAGCGCCCGCCGCGCTACGGCGAACGGCTCGACCAAGGCGTGGTCTTCGGCCCGCACAGACCCGGGCAGCGCAAACAGCTCCGACGCATTCGCAACGGTGTATTCGGCGAATCCGCCGTTGCGTTGCATTCCGATGAGTTCGAAGGCGGAGCAGTGATCCTGGCGACCGGCGACGCACCACCGGCACGCGCCGCAGGCCGAGAAGGGCCGCACGGCGACCACGTCGCCCACCGCGACGCCATCGACGTCATGGCCGAGTTCTTCGATGACACCGGCAATCTCGTGGCCGAGCACGGTGCCGGGCGCGCCCATGTTGCTCGCCACGTGCAAGTCGCTGCCGCAGACGCCGCAGCCAGTGACGCGCAAGACGACTTCGCCGGATTCGGGTCGCGGATCTGGCAGGTCGACCGCCTCGAGGCGTGGACGATCTGCGGTCAGCGCAACGGCTTTCACTCCCCGATGACTATCACGGGCGGATCAGCGATGCCGTGCTGCCTCTCGCAGAAGTAGCGGTAGTAGCTGAGCACTGCGGGTGCATCGGTGACGGTGACGACGTTGCCGTTTTCGTCGAGGTCGAGGTTTGCGCCGTAGATCGTGAACCACACGTCGGTGTCCTCGGTGTTGGTCGGCGGCACGTGCAGCGTGTGCACCGACCCGGCCGGTTCGAACAGGTACGACCCGGCGCGGTTCACGGCGTCGGGGGACTCGAGGTAGTGCCAGCTGCCCGACAGCGTGAACGCGTAGACGTGTCCCGTGTGTTTGTGGGTGAGCACGGTGATTCCGGCGGGAAAGCGACTGCGCACGACCCACACCCCTTGGGACAGGTCCACCTGCACGAGTTTCATGCCGATGCCGTCGGGGAACGTGATGAAGGGCAGCGCGTCGTCGGCGCGGTGAATCGCGGTGGGGGCTTCGGGGGCGACTTGGCTCATGACTTGACCGTAGAGGCCTTGGCCGCGCTGACGCACAGGTTGACGATGCGCTCGGCTTCTTTGCGGCTCGGTCGCGTGCGGGCCCATAGGTGGTCCGCGAGCACGCCCATCACGGCGTGCGTGACGAAGGCTGCGTCGAGGTGTGGATCGACGCTGCCGAGCGCGGCCAACGGCTCGTGCAGCAGCGTCGCGAGCACGCCGCTCGCGGGGTGGCGGCCCGACGCCCGCCCGTCCGCCACACCGCCCGCGTTGAAGAGCACGGCGCGCGTCGTGTCGCCGACGGCGGCATCGGTCTGCGCCAACACGCCATCGACCCAGCGCCGTACCTTGCCCTGAGGCGTTCGTTCTTTGGCCATCTGATGATCGAGGTAGCTCCGCAGGCGTTCGGTGCCGTCTTCGAGCAGTGCCGCTACCAGTGCGTCCTTCGAAGGGAAGTGTCGATAGAAGGCGTCGTTGGACAGCCCGGCTGCCGCCACGATGTCGGCTACCCGCGGGCGCGATTCGGTGCCGCGGCTGCGCATGATGTCGAGCGCGGCGTCCAGCAGCCGGCGGACCTCGTCGGTGTACTCGGCGCTGCGCTGCTCGAGGGTTCGGTGGGCGACTCGCGTCGCGATGTCTTCAGTCATGGCAAGAATTGCGTTCTGGTATACAAGAATCATAATCTGACCGCACAGTTCGGCAGCGACCCAAGGGGGAAGCGCATGGCGTGGGACTTCGAAACCGATCCCGAGTACCAAGAGAAGCTCGACTGGGTGAACGAGTTCGTCCGCGAGAAAGTCGAGCCGCTCGACTACCTCTTCCCGCACGAGCAGTTCGTGCCGCTCAACGACGCCAAGCGCAAGATCATCGACCCGTTGAAAGACGAGGTCCGCGCGCAGGGAATGTGGGCCACGCACCTAAGCCCGGAGCTGGGCGGCCAAGGCCACGGCCAACTCAAGCTCGGCCTGCTTAATGAAATCCTCGGCCGCTCGCTCTGGGCGTCGATCGTGTTCGGCTGCCAAGCCCCCGATACCGGCAACGCCGAGATCATCGCCCACTACGGCACCGATGAGCAGAAGGCCACCTACCTGCAACCGCTGCTCGACGGCGAGATGTTCTCGAGTTACTCGATGACCGAACCCCACGCCGGCGCGGACCCGACGATGTTCACGACGCGCGCCGTGAAGGACGGCGACGAGTGGGTGATCAACGGCTGGAAGTACTTCTCGTCCAACGCGAAGACGGCGTCGTTTCTCATCGTGATGGTGGTGACGAATCCCGATGTGAGCGCCTACGCGGGCATGTCGATGTTCCTGGTGCCCACCGACACTCCGGGCGTGAAGCTTGAGCGCAACGTCGGACTCTGGGGTGAGGCGATGAACGAGGGCTTCCATTCACTCATCCACTACGAAGACGTGCGCGTCCCCGCGTCCGCGTTGCTCGGCGGCGAAGGCCAGGCGTTTGCGATCGCGCAGACGCGACTCGGTGGCGGCCGCATCCACCACGCGATGCGCACCATCGGCATGGCCCAGAAGGCGCTCGACATGATGTGCGAACGCGCGCTGAGCCGCGAGACGCAGGGCAGCCTGCTCGCCGACAAGCAATTCGTGCAGGGCTACATCGCCGACTCCTACGCGCAGCTCGTGCAGTTCCGTTTGTTTGTGCTGTACACGGCGTGGGAGATCGACAAATACAACGACTACAAGCGCGTCCGGAAGGACATCGCCGTAGCCAAGGTGGTGATGCCGACCGTGCTGCACGACATCGCGTGGCGAGCGATGCAGGTCCATGGTGCGCTGGGCACAACCAACGAGATGCCGTTCTTCGGCATGATCCACGGCGCGGGAGTGATGGGGTTGGCGGACGGGCCGACCGAGGTGCACAAAATCACCGTCGCCCGCCAAGTTCTTCGCGACTACAAGGCGACCGACGGCATGTGGCCTACGGAATGGATCCCCGGCAAGATCGACGCGGCGAAGGCGCAATACGCGGACCTGCTCGAACTCGAGGTCGGCAACCTGTGATCAACGTTGAGCGCCTCGCGGCCTGGCTCGACGATCAGGGCATCGCTGAGGGCAAACGGATCGACCACAACTTCATCGCGGGCGGATCGCAGAACGAGATCTACGAAATACGCCGCGGCGACCTGCACGGCGCGTTGCGCATCCCGCCCTCGTCGGCACCCGACAGTCGCGACGAGGGCATCTGGCGCGAGTGGCGAATCATCGAGGCGCTCGATGGCAGCGACGTGCCGCATACGCCGGCGATCGCGGCGTGCCGCGACCAGTCCGTCCTCGGCCGCGCGTTTTACATCATGGGTTTCGTCAAGGGCTGGTCGCCGATGGGCCTCGAAACGCTTCCCGACGGCACGCGACCGTGGCCGGCGCCCTTCGACATTGACCTCGAAGCCCGTCAAGGTTTGGCCTACCAACTCGTCGAAGGCATTGCGCTGCTCGGCAACGTCGACTGGCAGGCCAAGGGCTTGCAGGACCTCGGGCGTCCCGACGGATTTCACGAACGTCAGGTCGAACGCTGGACGGCGTTCCTCGAACGCATCAAGGGCCGCGACCTTCCTGGTTTCGACGAAGCCTCGGCGTGGCTCCGCGCACATCGTCCGATTGACTTCGTGCCCGGTCTCATGCACGGCGACTACCAGTTCGCCAACGTGATGTACCAAGACGGCGCGCCGGCGCAACTAGCCGCGATCGTCGACTGGGAGATGGGCACCGTCGGTGATCCGAAGCTCGATCTCGGATGGGTGGTGCAGAGTTGGCCGACCGACATGATGGACACCGCTGCCAGTACATCGGGCTACGTCGACATGTACGCGATGCCGACGCGCGACGAAGTGTTGGCGCGCTACTCCGAGGTGTCAGGCCGCCAAGTCGATGACATCGACTATTACGTGATCCTGGCCAAATGGAAGCTCGCCGTCGTGCTTGAGCAGGGGTTCCAGCGCGCCGGCGACGACGAGAAGCTGAACGCCTTCGGGCCTATCGTGCTCGACCTCATGCGCGACGCCGCCGACCTGGCCGAGACGTCGGACTACGCGGTCAGCTGATGCGCGCCGCCGTGTGTCCGGAGTACGGCCCGCCTGAGGTGGTCGAGGTGCGCGACGTGGACGCGCCGCTGCTTGGCGCGGGCCAGATTCGGGTTGCTGTGCACGCCGCGTCCGTCAACTTTCCCGACGTGTTGATGGTGGCAGGTGAGTACCAGATCAAGGTGCCGCCGCCGTTTGTGCCGGGCAGCGAGTTCGCCGGCGAAGTGATCGCCGTGGGTGACAGCGTTAGCGCTTGGCACGTCGGTGACCGCGTGTTTGCGACAGGTCTCGTTGGTGCGTTCGCGGAGGAGGCGGTGATCGGCGCGGCGTCGGCGACGCGCACACCCGACGGCGTTGACGCGGCGAGCGCCGCCGCGTTCGGGGTGGCGCACCGCACTGCGTACAACGTGCTGCGCACGATCGCGCGCGTGCAGCCGGGTGAGGAAGTGGTCGTACTGGGCGCCGGCGGCGGGGTCGGGCTGGCCGCGGTGCAACTCGGTGTCGCGCTCGGTGCGACGATCACCGCGGTGGCGTCGTCGGACGACAAGCTCGCGGTCGCGTCGTCCTACGGCGCGACCCGCACGCTCAATCACAAGGGCGACGAACTCCGTCGCGCGTTGAAGGCGGCGCTGCCGGGGGGATCTGATGTCGTCGTGGACCCGGTCGGCGGCGATCTGTCCGAAGCGGCGCTGCGATCGCTGCGCTTCGGCGGGCGGTTCGTGACCGTCGGCTACGCCGCAGGCACGATCCCGCGCATCCCGCTCAATCTCGTTTTGCTGAAGGGCATCGAGATACTCGGTTTCGAGTTCCTGAGCTTCGCGGCGAACCGCACCGAAGAGGCGATCCGTAATGACGCCGAAGTGTTGGAACTCCTGGCCGACGGCGTCGCCGTTCCCCACATCGGCCAACGCTTCGCGCTCGACGACACCGCGGCCGCCCTCCGCTACGTCGCCGACGGCAAGGCCATCGGCAAAGTCGTCATCGACGTCGTGCCTACGTAGCGACGAGGTGGCGGGGGAGGGGGAGCGGGAGGTCGGTGTAGGTGACGATGCCGGGCGGCGCGGCCACGACGTAGGGGATCGCGTTGATTGCGGGCATCGCCGTCATGATCATGCCGAGGACCATGAAGTCGGCGAACGACGTCGCCTGGAAGTCCGGCGGCGGCAGGTACTCGAGCTTGGCCTTCACGGTCGGACGACCCTCGACCACGATCACGTGGCCTTCCTCGATCTGCCAGTCCGGGTCAAGGGTGGCGCCCTTGCGCCAGCGGACGTTCAGCTCGATCACCGTGCGATCACCCACGCGACCCTGCCAGCTCGCGGCCACGCCGGCGATGTGGCCCGCCTTGATCGTCCACGAATCCATCACGACGTCCTCGGTGGTCTGCGCGTACTCCGCCTCGCACACGATGTCGTCGAGTTCGATACCGAGCGCGTCCGCGATCATCGCCACGGCTTCGCCGAACACCGCGGTGCCCTGCGCGGCCATGCCCGGCAACTCGGGATCGTCGATCGGGCGACCAAAGCCGGCGGGGATCTCCGTCGTCGGCGAGTCATAGAGCGTCGTGTTCGAGGCCTCGTGAATCGTCAGCTTGTCGATGCGGTCGCAGATGCTGGCAGTCGCGATGCCCATGAGATTCACCCATCCGGGGCTGATGCCGGTGCCGAACATCGACACACCGCCGGTCGCGCACGCTTTCGCGATGCGGTCGCCGTCGGCGCCCAGTCGCTTGCCGTTGATGAAGGCCGCGGTGCTGACCACGTTGATGCCCGCTTCGAGAATGCGCACGACCTCATCGGTGTCGGGCCACATCGGGTTGTAGACGACCACGTCCGGCTTCAGCGCGAACAGCGCGTCCACGTCGTTCGTCGCAGTGATGCCAACCGGGTCGGTTCCGCACAACTCGCCGACGTCGACGCCGACCTTGTCGGGCGACCACGCGTAGCAGCCGACCAACTCGAGGTCGGGGTTGGCGACGACGGCGCGGACCGAGCGCTTGCCCACGTTGCCCGTGGTCCACTGCACGACGCGCAGCGTCATATGCGCATGCCGCCGTTGACGCCGAGAATCTGACCGGTGACGTAGCTGGCGGCGTCCGAGCAGAGATACGAGACGGCGGCCGCGATGTCCTCAGGTGTGCCCGCGCGTCCAGTAGGCACGAACGTGCCGAGCGTCGCGATGTCGGGGACCTTGCCCTCGTCCGCGGCGTGGCGCGCCATGGGCGTGTCCACGATGCTCGGCGTGATGCTGTTGGCGGTGATGCCGTTGCGGGCCAGATCCACGGCCAACGACCGTGTCAGCGAGATCACGCCGCCTTTGGACGCCGTGTAGTGCGCCATGTTCGGCGCCCCGGATTCCGCACTCGACGAGGCGATCGTCACGATGCGACCCCACTGCGAAACGAGCATGTCCGCTACGGCTGCTTGCACGCACGAGAACGTGCCCGTCAGGTTCACGGCGATCATGCGGTCCCAGTCGTCTGCACCGATTTCGAGCAGCGGCTGGAACGACTCGATGCCCGCGCTGGTGACGAGGATCTCGACCGGCCCGAGTTCGGCGCGCACCTGATCGAACGCGGCAGCCACCGAGGCGCGATCGGCCACGTCACACTCCACCGCGATCGCGCCCTTGAGATCCGCCGCCGCGGCCTTGGCGCCCGCGCCGTCGCGGTCGAGCAGGGCCACGCGGTGCCCGTCGGCGGTGAACTGTTGCGCGACCCCGAGGCCTATGCCCGAGGCTCCACCGGTTACTACTGCGACGCGACTCATCAGTTCCCCTCCACGGGATCGAATTCCAGGTTGACGTTGGTGAGGCCGCGCAGGATCCACGTCGGCTCGTAGCTGAACCGGCGGGCGCCGGGAGGACCATGGTGCTCTTCGCTCAGGCGAATGTTGCGGGTGCGGGCGAGGATGCGCTCGAGGCTGATGCGGCTCTCGGCGCGTGCGAGCGGACCGCCGGGGCATGAGTGGGCGCCGCGTCCAAACGCGATATGGCTCTCCGCGTTGGCCCGGTCGAGCTGGAAGTCGTTCGGGCACTCGAAGCGGCGGGGGTCGCGATTGGCGGCGCCGTTGAGCAGCATCACCGGTGTGCCGGCGGGAATGTCGACGCCGGCGATCTCGGTGTGCTGCAGCGCGAGGCGGAAGTCGGCCTTCACCGGGCTCTCGATGCGCAACGCCTCTTCGACGAACGCGGGGATCTTCGACGAATCGGCGCGCAACTCGTCCTGTAATTCGGGGTGCTCGGCGAGGTGCTTGAGCGACGAGGCAAGCAAACGCGCCGTCGTCTCCTGTCCCGCGGCGAACAGGAACGTCGCGGTACGCACGACCGAGGTGACGTCGGGCGTCGACCCGTCGGGATACGTCGCGAGCGCGAGATCGGTCAGCACGTCCTTACGCGGATTGGCGCGCCGGTCCTCGATGTACGCGGCGAACAACATGTCGAGCCAGCCGAGCGGGTTCTCGCCGGGGTTGCCGTCGGCGCCGGCGCCGACCTCACCGGGGCGGCCACTCATGCCGAAGCCGCGGCGAAAGCGCGCGTGGTCCTCCTCGGGCACGCCGAGCAGGTCGGCCACCGCGAGCATGGCGAAAGGCTGCGCGTACGCGGAGATGAATTGGCAGTGGCCGTCGGCCACGAATTCGTCGAGCTGCTGATCGGCGAGGCGCCACATGAACGCCTCGTTGTCCTTCAGTCGCTTCGGCGTGATCAGGCGCATCAACAGCGCGCGCTCACGCGTGTGATCGGGCGGGTCCATCGTCACCATGTGCTCGTGCATCGGCAACTGGTGACGATGCTCGGCGACAAACGCATGCAGGTCGTCACCCTCGACCGGGTCGCTGAACTGCGCGAACGGCCCGACCACTGAGATGCACGACGAGTAGGCCTCGGTGTCGCGGTAGACGTCGCACGCCTCGTCGTAACCCGTCACCGCCACGACGCCGAGGTGGGGGAGCGGCAGCACCGGGCACTGCGCGCGGAGTTCGTCGAAGTAGGGGTAAGGGTCCTCAACCAACGCTTGGTCGGTGAAGAAGTCCGTGGTCTGCCAGTCGCCCAATGGTCGTCCTCGCTGTGCTGCTGTGCGGTTGCACAGCCGATGCTGAGCAGTTGCTTAGCATTTGGTCGCGGACGTGGCAAGCTTGTGACCATGGCGGTGGCGGCTTCGACTCGACGGATCGGCGCGGAGGACTCCAAGACCCGCGCCCAACTACTCGACGCGGCCGAAATGTTGCTGCGCGACGAGGGCTACGCCGCGGTCACCTCGCGCCGGGTCGCCGCGGCCGCCGGGCTCAAGCCGCAGCTCGTCCACTACTACTTCCGCACGATGGACGACTTGTTCCTCGAGGTCTTTCGCCGGAGGGCCGAGGAGAATCTGGCCCGCCTTGACCGCGCCATTGCGGAGGACGGGTCCCTCGAAAACCTGTGGCGCCTCAACGCCGATCCGCGGGGCGCCGCCTTCATGTTCGAGTTCGTCGCGCTGGCCAACCACCGCAAGGCGATCCGGGCCGAGATAGCGAGTTACGCCGAGCGCTCACGCACCGCGCAGCTCGACGCGTTACGCCGCGCACTGGCCGAGCGGGGCATCGGCGAGGACGAGTTACCGGCCATCGTCGGCCTGCTGCTGATGACCGGCCTGTCTCAAGTGATGGGGATCGAACAGACAATCGGTGTCACCACGGGACACGCCACGACGCTCGCGTTCGTTGAGAAGACAATCGTCGGCCTCACGCGGTAACGTCGTTCTCTTATTCCATGATTACCGTTTCCCCCATCGCAGGTGTGATCGGCGCCGAGGTCTCGGGCGTTGACTTGGCCGACCTCGACGACACCGCGGTGAAAGCGATTCGTGAGGCGTGGCTCGAGCATCAGGTCGTTTCTTCCGCGGCCAAGAACTCACGTCCGATCAGTTCCTCGCGTTCGCCCGTTCCATCGGTGATCTGGCGCGCTACCCGTTCCTGCCCGGCATCGACGGGGCGCCCGACATCATCGCCGTGACGAAGCTGCCCCACGAGCAGATCAACTTCGGCGGCATCTGGCACTCCGACACCGCGTATCTCGACGAACCGCCGATGGCCACCACGCTGCTCGCGCGTGAAGTGCCTGCGGCCGGCGGCGACACGATGTTCGCGAGTCAGTACGCGGCCTACGACGCGCTGTCGCCCGCGATGAAGGAACTGCTCGAGCCGCTGCGGGCCGTCAACAGCTCCGCGATGGCCGACGTGAGCAAGACCCGCGAGGACCGCATCCGCGAAACCGAGGGCGACGACTTGGCGTCCTACGAGGCGGTGCATCCGGTTGTGCGCACGCACCCCGAGACCGGCCGCAAGTGTCTGTACGTGAACGTGGCGCACACCGCGCGCTTCGACGGCATGACCGAAGACGAGAGCCGCGGCCTTTTGCAGTTCCTGTTCCAACACCAGGTGAAGCCCGAGTTCACGTGCCGCTTCCACTGGGAGGTCGGTTCGCTCGCGCTGTGGGACAACCGCTGCGTGCAGCACAACCCGGTCAACGACTACCACGGCCATAAACGCGTCATGCACCGAATCACTCTTCAGGGGGACAAACCAGTCTGATGTGGCACAGCGAACAGTTACTGATCGACGGCGAGTTGGTGGACGCCGAGGGCGGGCGCACCTACGAGACGCTGAACCCGGCGACCGGCGAAGTGCTCGGCACCGCGGCCGACGCGACGCAGGGCGACACTGACCGCGCCATCGCCGCGGCACGCCGCGCCTTCGACGAGACGGACTGGGCCACGAACCCGACGTTCCGCGCCACGTGCCTGCGCCAGCTGCACACCAAAATGCTCGAGCACCAGGAAGAGTTGCGCGCGCTGATCGTGGCTGAGGTGGGCGCGCCGTTGATGTTGACGAGCGGCCCGCAACTCGAAGCGCCGATCGGGATGCTGCCGTTCTACGCGGACCTGGCCGAGAACTACCAGTACTCCACCGACCTCGGCGTGGCCGAGAGCATGGGGCAGAAGAGCCAGCGCTGGGTCGAGAAGGAACCGATCGGCGTGGTCGCCGCGATCATTCCGTACAACTATCCGATTCAGATCACGATCGCGAAGGTCGCGCCGGCGCTCGCCGCCGGCTGCACCGTGGTCGTGAAGAGCCCGCCGCAGACGCCCTGGGTCAGCGCCACCCTCGGTGCGATCATTGCCGAGACCGACATCCCCGCCGGCGTGGTCAACCTGCTCACCTCGTCGGATGGCGCGGTCGGCGAACAACTCGTGACCGACCCACGCGTCGACATGGTCAGCTTCACCGGGTCCACGGCCACCGGTCGCAAGATCATGGCGGCGGCGAGCGACACCGTGAAGAAGGTGTTCCTCGAACTCGGCGGCAAGTCCGCGTTCATCGTGCTCGACGACGCCGACATGGCGGTCGTCGCGATGTTCGCCAGCTTCATGATCTGCTCACACGCCGGGCAGGGTTGCGCGATCACGAGCCGCCTCTTGGTACCCGAGTCGAAGTACGCCGAAGTGGTCGAAGGCGTGATGGGCATGATCGAGACGATCGCAGTGGGTGACCCGAGCGACCCGATGAACTACATGGGCCCGCTCATCAGCGCGGAGCAGTTGGCCAAGGTCGACGGCATGGTGCAGGCGGCGCTGCAGGCCGGCGCTAAGGCGGTGGCCGGCGGCAACAAGATCAAGGGCACGGGCGGCTACTTCTTCGAGCCGACCGTGCTGGCCGATGTCACCAACGACATGGCCATCGCGCAGGACGAGGTGTTCGGCCCCGTCCTTTGCGTGATCCCGTATCGCGATGAGGACGACGCGGTCGCGATCGCCAACGACTCGATCTTCGGCCTGTCGGGCGCGGTGTTCGGTGCCGACAACGACCACGCCACCGCGATTGCCCGTCGCATTCGCAGCGGCACGATCAGTATTAACGGCGGCCTCTATTACGGCGCCGATGCACCCTTCGGCGGCTTCAAGCAGTCGGGTATCGGACGCGAGATGGGCGTGGCCGGCATGGAGGAATACCTCGAGGGCAAGACCCTCGCGCTGCCGGCGTCATGAAGCAGCCGCTCAGTGGTGTGAAGGTCGTCGAAGTGGCGATGTGGGGGTTCGTCACGTCCGCCGGCGCGGTGTTGGCGGACTGGGGCGCAGACGTGTTGAAGGTCGAGCACGCAGTCAGCGGTGACCCACAGCGCGGGTTGCGACGCACGGGCCAATTCGTGGTCGAGGGCGACACCAACGTCAACTTCGAACACCCCAACCGCGGCAAGCGCAGCATTGGCCTCGACATCGGCATGGACGCCGGACGGGCCGTACTCGACGACCTCATTCGCGACGCCGACGTGTTCCTCACGAGCCTGCTGCCGAGCGCCCAGCGCAAGTTCAAGATCGAGGTCGACGACGTGCGCGCGGTCAACCCGAACATCATTTACGCGCGCGGCAGCGCGCTCGGCACGCGGGGCGACGAGTCCGAACGCGGCGGCTACGACATGACCGCGTTCTGGTGCCGCGCTGCGACCGCGCAAAGCCTCACGCCGCCCGACATCGAAGGCATCATCGGCCCGCCGGCGCCCGCGTACGGCGACACGATCTCGGGCACCAACCTGGCCGGCGGCATCGCGGCGGCGTTGTTCGCGCGCGAGCGCGGCGGCGAACCGTCGGTGGTCGACGTGTCGTTGCTCGGTAGCGGTCTGTGGTCGATGGGCCTCGCGATCGACTCGTCCCTGATGGCGAACAAGCCCGCCGTCGCCGCGCCCACTGGCGTGCGCGCCGCGATGAACCCGCTGACGTCGATGTACCGCACGAGCGACGACCGGTGGATCTCACTCGTGATGCTCCAGCCGATGCGCTACTGGGCTGAGTTCTGTGAGCACATCGATCGCGCCGATTTGGCCGACGACGCGCGCTTCAACAGCTACGAGGTGCTCGAGCAAAACTCGGCCGAGGCATGCGCGCTCATCGCGGAGGCGATCGCCGCGCAACCGTTGGCGCACTGGACTACCCGCTTCGCCACCATGAGTGGGCCGTGGGCGCCGGTCCAAGACACGCTGCAAGCGGGAGCCGACGCGCAGATCCGCGACAACGGCTACATCACCACCGTGAAGGCCGACGACGGAGCTGAGTTCGAACTCGTGGCCAGCCCGGTGAAGTTCGACGGCGCCGACACTGAACTGCGCCGCGCCCCGCTGTTCGCCGAGCACACCGATGCTGTGCTCGAAAGCCTCGGCCTCGATTGGGATGCGATCATCCAGCTGAAGGTGGACGGCGTCGTCGCGTAACGACTTACGCTGCGACTCATGGTCTTCCCAGAGCAGGTGCCGGGCCTCAACTATCTGACCGAGGGCGGCACGGAAACCGAGATCATGTACAAGTTCGGGTTTGATTTACCCGAGTTCGCGGTGTTCCCACTGCTCGACGACCCGCGCGCGGTAGTTGAGCTGAAGGGGATGTACGAGCGGTATCTCGACACGGCTGCACGTCATGGCTTCGCCGCGCTCATGGGCGGGTTCGACTACCGAGCCAGCCCCGATTGGGCGGGGAAGCTCGGCTACTCGCCTGAGCAGCTCGCCGAGTTACAGCTGCGCGCGATCGCGTTCTTGCGCGACGCGGCCAAGCCGTACAACGGTCAACTGCCCGCGGTGAAGTTCGTCGGCACCCTCGGGCCGCGCGGCGACGCGTACGAAGTGAACGCGACGATCACGACCGATGAAGCCGAGGAATATCACTCGGTACAGATGGAGACGCTCGTGCAAGCGGGCGTCGATCTGGTATCGGCGTTGACCTTCAACAGCGTCGACGAAGCAGTCGGAGTTGCACGGGCGGCCGCCAGCTTCGGTCTTCCGCTGTCGATGTCCTTCATCATCGACCACTACACCAGTCGCCTGCAGACGGGCCCGACGCTGAAGAACGCGATCGAAACCGTCGACGCGCTCGCGGGCGATGCCCGTCCGGCCTTCTACGGAATCAACTGCTCGCACCCGCTCGAGTTCATGCCCGCGCTCGAACCGGGTGACTGGATCAATCGCGTCCGATCATTGCGTCCCAACGCGGCGATGGCCGACAAGATCTCGTTGTGCACGCTCGGGCACCTCGAAGAAGGCAACCCGGCTGAACTTGGCACGCTGATGGGCGAACTCGCGCGGCGGTATCCGCACGTCGACATCTGGGGCGGCTGCTGCGGCACGTGGGACACGCACTTCGAAGAAATCGCCCGGAACGTCAACGAGGCGCGCGCCGTCTAGCGGCCGTCCAGGGCGGACAGGAGCACCGTGAAGTCGTCCGGACGCATTGGCTGCCCGTGACCTCGCGGGGTGCCTTCGTCCTCGCGGATCAGCTCCACCGGCACATCGGGCAAGCCGAGGCGAAGCGCGACGGCGATGCGATGGTTACCGTCTAGATAGCCGTAGCTCGAGTTGAAGCCCATGCGCAGCGGGACCCGGATGCCGTCGACGGCGACGCTCTCGGTGAGCTGGTCGAGGTGGGCTGGCGTATCGACGACGTGTGACGGCGCCGGGATGACCTCGCGGTCCACGGCGCGGTAGCGGGCTACGAATTCGGTCGGCAGGCGGACGACGACGCCGCCGGTCGCCCCCAAATGGCGGTAACGGCTGCCATCGGCCACGGACCGACTCTATTGGGCTCGTGTTGAGTGCCAGGTGGGTTGGTGTGCCGATTCCTGTTGGAAGACACCAGGAGACCGACTTGTCCATAAGTGCCCAACACCAGGCGTTGTCCACCAAAGGGACCGTGCTCGTCGTCGACGACGACGACCTGACGCGGCGCATCGAGCGGGAGATGCTGGAGCGGCTCGGATACGACTGCGACGAAGCATGCGACGGTGAAGGGGCGCTCGAGGCCTTGTGCCACTGCGGGTACGCGGCGGTCCTAATGGACTGTTACATGCCGAAGATGGACGGCTTTGACGCCACCGCGACCCTGCGCAAACTCGAAGGTCGAACGCGGCACACGCCGGTGATCGCGGTCACGGTGTCGGGCTCAAGTGAAACAGCCCATCGTTGCGGCGCTGTCGGCGTCGACGGCTTTCTGATCAAGCCCGTCGCCCAGGGCGACCTCGAAGAACTACTCGACTACTGGACAACGCGCTCTCGTAACGCGTAACGGTCGGCTACTTCTTCAGGCGGACGAGGCGCAGGCCGTAGGTGTCCCACTTGTAGAACGAGAAGTCGTTGGTGCGGCCGTTGGAGGCGTTGAACTCAGGGCCGTCACCGAAGTCGGTTCCCCGCAGCACGCCAGTGGGGCCAACACCGCCTACGAACGGGTTCCCGGTCAGACCGAATGTGGCGTCGAGGACGGGGGCGATCTTGGCGCCGGAGTGGTACTGGCCGACCACGGCGTAGCTGATGGTGTCAGTCCACTGGAAGAGGTTTCCTCCCATGTCGAATGCACCCCAGGGGCTGGCCGAGTTCTTGTACGCGCCCACGTCGGTCACGTCGGCGTACGACCATGCGCCCGCGCTCGGGATGCCCGGGTTCTTCGGGTTCGTTTGCGCGGTGATGAGTCCGCAGTTGGCGGTGTTCGGTTTCGCGCTCGGAAGCGCGCAGGTCATCGGCGTGTTGGTGCCCGCGGGGTAGTCGTAGTACACGTGCTTGGTGCCGTCGTAATACGCGGCCTTGTACCACTCGTCCTCGCTTACGACCGCGATCTTGGCGCCGTGGTTGCGCTTGATCGTGAGCGCGTTGGTCGGCACGAGGGAGCGTCCGCGCAACGTGTACGCGCCGGTCTCGGTGTCCGCGTTGCCTTGGCCGTTGTTCATCCAGTTCGCGAACCTGAGCGTGTCGAACAGGTTGAGGTAGTTCACCGGGCGACGCTCGCGTCCCGGCTCGGCGGCGTATGAGTAGTTGCCTGGGTTGCCGGTGCGGACGATCCCGCTACCGGCGAAGTAACAGGCGAAAGTCTTCAGGCATGGGTGCCAAAGCAGATACGGGTCGCTCTTCTTGGCGACCGCATTGAGGAACTTCGCGTACTGCAGGTTGGTGACGAGGAACTTGCCGATCTCATACGTGTACGGCACCGCGCCGTATCCGGTGGTGCGGTCGGCGGCCATCACTTCGGTGTCGGGTGTGTTGCCGGGATCGCCAACGGCTACCCAGTCCAGTTGTACCGGCGTAGCGGCCCGGGCCGGTGACGCGAGCGCGCTTCCGGCGAGCAGCGTGATGGCGACGGCCAGCGTCGTGAAGCGAAGTCTCATTGGTTCCCCCAGCGGCGGTGCCGCATTTGTTCAGTGTTTACTGAACAAACTAGACGATGGCGCTACGGCCGTTTGGTCTTTCGGGCGACCTTGTCCCACTCGGCGATCAGGCGGGGGAGTTGTGCCAAATAGAAACCGTTGAACTGGCGCGTTATCTCGAGGCGGTGTTGCCGCTCCGGGTCGGTGCCCTTCATCGCGTCGATCGCGTGATCCACCAACCCCTGCAGATTTTTCGCGTTCTGCAGCTGTTCTTCCCACATCTTCGAGAAGGCGTATGGCTCGACGCGGTAGCGCACGCGGCGCTCGCCTGGCGTGCTGGTCCGCTGGATCAGTCCGACCCGCTCCAGCATGCGCGTCATGGTGCTGACCGAGGCCTTGCTGGCGCTCAGACGGTCGGCGATCTCCTGCATGGTCTGGGCGGGCGGGTCACACACGAGCAGCCAACCGAGGATGCGGCCGGCCATCCTCGGCACACCGGCGCGCATGTACCAGAGCCCGAACTCTTCGACGAACTGCTCAAGCGTTTCCTCAAGCGCGGCGTCGCGCTTCTTCGGGCTCATCCCGAAGATGTAGCACCGATCAGTCCGGCAGTTTGCCCCGAAAGCGCAGTACGTCGAAGTCGGCGCCCGGCGTGCGTTCGCCCGCCAGCGCCACGGCGGGCTGGTCGAAGTGGTCGAGGTCGACGACATCGCCGAGCGGTCGACGACGCATCGGGCCGTGATGGCCCCGCGGCCAGCCGATCACGACGTGGCCCGCGAGCAACCACTCGCTCGGGATGCCAAACGCATCGCGCATCACCTTCTCGCCGCCGTACGACGCCCAACTCGTGATGCACGCGCCGAGTCCCTGCGCCCGAGCAGCCAGGAGAAAGTTCTGCATCGCCGGGTAGATCGAGCCGCCGAGAAGAATCTCCGACGCCGTCTCGTACTTATAGGTGCAGAAGAGGACAGAGGTGCGCTCATGGGCGCGGTCATGCAGTTCGTAGATCGCGCGGTTGTTGCGGGCGAAGCGGCTGGTGTCGTCGTCGGCCGGACGGGTCATCCCGTAGACGGGTTCGATCACCGCGAGCGCCTCACGCGCGGCCGCGGCTACCGCGGCGCGCGCTTCGTCCGAGCGCGCCACCACAAAGCGCCACGCCTGCGCATTGGCGCCGTTTGGCGCCCACGACGCCGCTTCGAGGCAACGGTTGAGTTCGGCGTCGCCGACCGGTTCGTCGGTGAAGTGCCGGATCGTGCGCGCCGTCGACAGCACGTCCCACACGTCGTTCGAACTGGGGCTCACCGCGCCGCCTCGGCCGCGCTGCGCAACAACGCGCTGCGCTTGTCCACGGCGGCGACCAGGTCGCCGTGGGTGACCACGTAGGGCTCGTCGTTCAGGATCGCGTCGATCACGCGGGCCGCCGCCTCTTCCGGTGGCACGACCGCCAGTGTCATATCCGGATTGCTTTTCATCATCGCGGCGAAGTCTTCTCCGTCGGCCACGGGACGGGCGATCGCTTCGGGCTGCGCCTCGCCGCTCGTCTCCAAGTGCCGCGTGATCATCCCCGACGGGAAGATCACGGTGACGCCGATGCCGTCGTCGGCGAGTTCGAGACGCAGCGTCTCGGCGAGGCCCCACACGGCGAACTTGCTGGCCTGGTACGCGGCCATGCGGCTGGCGGGGTCGAGCATTGACGCCGAGGTGGTGAAGGCGAGCCGGCCCTTCGGGGCGCGGCGAAGCAGAGGGAGAAATGCCTGCGCCACGCGGGCCGAGCCGGTGACGTTGACGTCGAGCACCCACCGCCACTCGTCCTCGGTGAGCCGGTCAACTGCGCCGAATAACTGCACGCCCACGTTCGAGATCACGAGGTCGGCGCCACCGAAGCGGGCCTCGACCGCAGCCGCGGCGGCCACCACCGCGTTGTTGTCCGCCACGTCGACACCCACGCCCAACGTTTCGACACCGTGCGATGCCGCCACCGATATGGCTTCGGCCTCCGCGCGCTCGCCGTCGCGATCGAGCAGCGCGACCCGGAACCCGTTGGCCGCGCAACGCGTGCCCAGCGCGAGTCCAAAGCCGGACGCACCGCCGGTGATGACGGCGACGGTCATGTTGCCTCCTCGAACGCGGGTCGCACTTTTTGTTCGAATAGCCGCAGGCTCGACCACGCGAGGTCGATCGGCATGCCGCCACACAGTGGATGAAAGAACGCGAACGGGAACGGCGCCGCGCGCAGTTCGTCGACCATCTGATCCGGTGTGAGCACCGCGTACTGGCCACTGGCGCGCAGTTCGTCGACGTCCGCCGCGTTGCGGTAGGGCGAGGCGACGCCTTCTTCGGCCTGCCACGTGCCGTAGGCGTTCGCCTCGTGCAGGAAGTACGGCCCCATCAACTTCCAACCCTGCTCGACGTCCTGGGCGAGGGCCACCGTTCGGTTCTCGCCGATCGGGCTCGGGCCGGGGTCGGGACGGCCAAGCACCTGCACCTCGTCGCGGTAGAACTCCCACACCTCGGGCACCGAAGGAAGAAACCCGTCGGCGATGCGCGCGGCGCGCCGCGCCGCCGCTTCGCTGCTGCCGCCGAGCGTGATCCCCGGGCCCCCGGCGCGATATGGAGCGGGCGTCACGTGCACCGTGCGACCGCGGAATTCGAACGGTTCGCCGGAGAACGCAGCTTTGAGGGTCGCGACGACCTCGGTGACGCGTTTGGCTCGCTCCTTCATCGGGACGTCGAACATCGCGAACTCGTCGCTGACGTAGCCCCCGGCCACGATGAGGTCGACGCGGCCCTTACTGATGTGGTCGAGCACCACGAGGTCTTCGGCGAGCCGGATCGGTTCGTAGAACGGCGCGATGAGCGCAGCCACCATGAAGCGGACGTTCGTGGTGCGCGCCGCCAGCGCCGCGATCATCGGCAGTGGGCTCGGGATGTACCCGTCGGGCGAACCGTGGTGCTCGGACACCGCGATCGTGATGCACCCGAGTTGGTCGGCCCACTCGGCCATGTCGAGTGCGGCGGCGTAGCGGTCGGCGGGCAACGTGCCGGCAAAGGCCGGGTTGCGGAAGTCGAAGCGCAGGCCGAAGAACGCGCTCACGACGTGGTCGGGTTCGTGAAGTCCATCCGGAGACGGGTGAGGACCGACTTGGCGATGCGCCACTGCCCGTCCGACTTGACGTACGTCTCGCGGTAATGGCCGAACCCGTGCAGCTCCATCCCGTTGGGCCAGCGCAACATGTCCTCCATCGCCCACCACCCGGTCGCGTCGGTCGGCGAAGTGACGTCGATCTCCGGGGTGTGGCAGTGGTGGACGGTGACGACCTCACCGATCGCCTCGACGAGGAAGGCCATGAACGCGTCCGCGCCTTCCACTACGCCGCCGCCCGATGCGGAGGTGTCCATCATCACGTCGTCGGCGAACAGGTCGCGCATGGCCGACCAGTCCTTGGTGTCCATCGTGCGGCAGTAACGGCCCTTCAGCTGTTTGATTGCCTCCACGTCTTCCAGAGTCATTGGCCTCCTCCGAGCACGGCGACGATCGGCGGCAAGTCGAGCGTCGTGCGAATGCCGGGCGGCGCCGCGCACACGGCCGCGATTGCGTTGACCGCACGGTTGGCCGTGTAGCCCGGCGTTGTCGCGGCCATGTGGTCGAGTGTTACCGCGAAGCGCATGTCGATGTCGAGCGGTGCGTCGCCATCGACGCGGACGCGCCAGCCGGTGGCGCGCAGGTCCCAGTCCGCGTCGAGATCGGTGCCGCAATACCAGGTGGCGGTGAAGGTGATGACCGGTTCTCCGCCTCGTAGGGCGCGCACCGTGGTGCGTTGCGCGGCGACCGTGCCCGCGCGGATCGTGCCCGCCGCAATCGTCATGTCGTGCGCGGCGACTGCCACTGACCCGTCGGCGATCACATCGTCGATCGGGATCGACAGCGCGTCGGCCGTGAGTTGCAGCGACGGTCCGAAGCTGTTGCGAAAGTGGGCGACGCGCATCTCGTTCACCTCGGCCGGCGCCTGCCCAAAGCCCATGAGGTTGAAGAGCAGATCGGGGGAGTCGCGCTTGGACAGGTCGGCGAACTCTTCGATCGCGAGCAGGTCGAGCCGACGCTGGATCGACGCCAGCACGAGCGGCACGGCTTCGGTGATGAAGCCGGGGCTGCTGCCCGTGCTGTGGATCGATGAGTTGCCGGCCGCGCACGCCGCTTCGATGCGCGACCGCACCGCGGAGTCCATGCTCGCGGGACGGTGAAAGTCGCCACGGGTCGTCACCACGTTCGCGCCGCTGACCAGCAGAGCGCACAGCTCATCGATGTCGGTCTGTCGCGGCATGTAAAGGACGCAGTCGGCACCGAGCGCGACGACGTCATCGAGGCGGTTGGTCGCCGTAACTCCCGCGAAGTCGGCGCCGACCTTGTCGGGGGAGTGCACCCATACGCCGACCAGATCAAGGTGCGGGTGTTCGACGACACCCTGCAGCGCCCGCGTCCCGATGTTTCCCGTCGCCCATTGGACGACGCGGATCGGTTTCGTCAACTACGCGCGGCGACGGCGCGGCGAGCGCGAGCCCGGAAGCCTTCGAGCTTCTCGTCGGGCGTCCGCTTGCGCGTGCTGAGGGAGGTGACCGCTACGTCGTGGCCGGAGGCGGCGCGACGTAGCGCCCCCACGGTCGCGTCTTCGCGCGGCATGTGGGTGAACGGGTCGAACGAATACCACCGCATCGCGTTTTCGTGCGACATCTTGTGCACCTCGTCGTCCGGCACGTCGTTCGCGTGGAACACGGCGTTGAGTTCCTCGGGCGCGGTGGGCCACATCGAGTCGCTGTGGGGGTAGTCCGCTTCCCAGCACATGTTGTCCACGCCGATGTGGTGGCGCATCTCGACGCCGATCGGGTCGCTGATGAAACAGGTGAGGAAGTGCTCGCGGAACACTTCACTCGGCAGACGACCGCCGAAGTCTTGTTGCGTCCAGGCGCGGTGCATCTCGAAGGTTCGATCGACGCGGTCGAGGAAGTACGGGATCCAACCGGTGCCGCCCTCAGAGAGCGCAATGCGCAGTTGCGGGAAGTTCTTGATCACCCGCGACCACAACAGATCGGCCGCCGCGGACTGGATGTTCATCGGCTGCAGCGTGATCATCACGTCGGGCGGCGAATCAACGGCCGGAATCGACAGCTGTCCTGACGAGCCCAGGTGGACCGACAACACGGTTCCGGTGTCGCAGCACGCCGTCCACACCGGATCCCAGTACTCGTCGTGGAAACTCGGCCGTCCGAGCGCGGCCGGATTCTCCGTGAAGCTCAGCGAATGACAGCCCTTGGCCGCGGTGCGGCGAATCTCGTCGGCGGTCTCTTGGGCGTCCCACATCATCGGCACGGCCATCGGGATGAACCGCGCCGGGTACGCCCCGCACCACTCGTCGATGTGCCAGTCGTTATAGGCACGGACCAGCGCGCGCGACAGGTCGAGGTCGTCGGTCTGGAAAACGCGGGCCGTGAAAGTGGGGAACGACGGGAAGTTCATCGACGCGAGCACGCCGCCCGCATTCATGTCCTTCACGCGTTCGTGCACGTCGTAGCAACCGGGCCGGACCTCGTCGAGGCTCTGGGGCTCCATCCCGTATTCGTCTTTGGGACGGCCGGCGACCGCGTTGAGTGCGACGGTCTCCATCGCGATGCCGTTGAACACCCAGACGTCCGAGCCCTGGTCGTTGCGCTCGAGCTTGGGGGCGCGGTCTTGGTACCTCGCGTCGAGATGATTCAGGAACAGGTCCGGTGGCTCGATCAGGTGGTCGTCCACGCTGATGAGGATGAGATCGTCGATCTCGGCCATTGGGTCCCTCCCGTGTGAGAACGTCGTTCCCGTTCTAGCAGAGTGGCCCTAACGATGTGCGGCTGGCTACTTCTCCGCCGCGATGCCGTGCAGGATGAGCGTCCACAGTTCTTCGCCGGCACCGTCGGTGCGGACGGATGTCCCACTGATCGTGGCGGCAAACGCGTTGAACATCACGCCCTCGAGGATGATCCCCGCAATGCGTCGATGATCCAGCCCCGGGCGCACCTGGCCTGCGGCCGCGGCTTCGTCGAGCATCCCCACGAAGAGGTCCACGATCGGAACGAAGGCGTGCGACGCCTCTTTCGGGTGATTGGTCAGCAACTGCTGTGCGAAGTCGGCGAGCGCCGGCGCCACGCCCTTCTTGGCCGTCTTCGCCTTCGGATCGGGCTGACAGATGCGGTAGTACTCCACGGCCGCGATATGGAAGCGCGTGAGCGGGTCGCGCTCGCCTTCAACCTTTTCGGCCAACACGACCGCGGTCGAGCGAACCGACTCTTCGAAGAGTGCGAGCAGCAGTTCGTACTTGCCGGCGAAGTATTGGTAGAAGCTCCGCAGCGACTGGCCCGAGCGTTCGACGACCTCTTGGACGGTGAATTCCTTCTGCGGCGAGCTGATCATCAACTCCATCGCCGCGTCGAGGAAACGCTGCACCCGCTTCTCGGCGCGCGCTCGCGCCGGATCGAGCGAGCGCGCTACTGCGAGGTCGCGCCGCGACCCGAGTTCCGAGACATCGTCGACAGCCACAACGGAAACAATAGTCACACGCTCGGTAGAACGCCGTTCTCCCTATACGGAAGGCTCTACGACCACGTCCATCTTGGCGGCGCCGCTGTCGGGCACTCGCGGCTGACGCCACACCTCGACCGGGAACGACGCGTTCACGAGTGAGTACAGCAGCCACAGCAGGTGCGAGGCATCCTCGGGCAGCGCGTTGAAATCGAGCGCGTCCAAGTAGCCGAGCGCGTCCTCTAGGCGCGGAAACGCCGCGTCGTAGAACGACTGCAACTCGTCCATCGAACTCGACAGCCGTTTGGCGTAACGCTGCGCCTCGGTCTCCAAGGCCCAGTCAGCGAACGGTTCGAGGTCGGCGAACTTGTCGGGGAACACGGCCATGGCTAACTCTCCACCGACACGTAGTCACGCGCGGTCTTGTGGAGGTGGCGCAGCAGGATCTCTTGGTCGTTCAAGGGGAACTGCGTGACGGCCCGCGACTCGATCATGCGCTGCGTCGCCTCGAGCGTGTTGCCGTCCTGGAGCGCGTATTCCTTGAACGTGACCGCCGCGAGCTCTTGGCGCACGCGTTCGGTCGCGTTCTTCGGGGGCACGAAGTACAGCGTGCCTTCGAAGATGTGGGAGTTATACGAGGTCGGCCAGTAGTGGTACGTGAGATACCAGCCGGGCTCCCACACGAGCAGCATGAAGTTCGGGAAGAACACGAACGAGTCGATGCCCCAGGCGCGGTGTTGCGCCGGGTTCAAGGCACTCGGCAGCACGCTGAAGTCGTAGTTGATGTCGGGCTTGTCCCACGGACCGAACAGACCCGAGCGCAGCTTGTTCTCGATCGGCTTGACCATCGACGGATCGGCCGGCGGCGACATGCCACCCCAGGACGACACCATCGAGTGGGGCCCGTCGATGTCGTATGCGAGCGCCTCGAAACCGACGTTGATGAGCTTGCGCGACTCGTCGGCCACGGCTTGCTTCGCGTGCAAAACCGGTGCGTGGTAAAACTCCGCGAACGCGTCGATGAACAGCTTCCAGTTCGCGCCGATCTCTGAGCGGTACTTGTAGACCTGGGTCATCTCGTGGAACGGGTAGCCCTCGAGCCCGGCGCCGAGCTTGCCCATGTAATCCGCGATGGGTGCCGCTTCCGCGTCGAAGTTGACGAAAATAAAGCCCTCCCACACTTCGCAGCGCACGCCGGCGAGCCCGTAGTCGTTCTTGTCGAGGTCGAAGAATTCGCTCTCCTGTTGCACGAACGTGAGCTTGCCCTCGAGGTCGTAACGCCACGCGTGGTACTTGCACGTGAACTGGCGGCACGTGCCGTCGGTCTCTTCCATCGGGAAGTCGTTCCACACCAACTTGTTGCCCCGGTGACGACAGATGTTGTGGAACGCCCGCACCTCGCCGTCGGTGCCCTTGACGATGATGACCGACGTGCGCGCCGCATCGAGTTCGCGTGTGAAGTAGCTGCCGTTGCGGGGGAGTTGTTCGATGCGCCCGACGTTCAGCCACGTCTTGCGAAAAATCGCGTCGCGTTCTTTCTCGTAGTGCTCGGGCGAGATCGAGTCCTCATAGGAAACGGGGCCGGTGCCCAAGTCGGGATAGTGCTCGGTCCAGCTGCCCTCCGCGGGCTTGTTGAACTTGGGCATAGGGGGTTCCTCCGTCAGCGTGCCTGGCGGCACGATATCACGTTCTCAATTATGGAGAAGTAGGTTTCCGTTTTAGGTCCTCGTCGAGTTCGAGATCAAACGAGAGCATCGCCATGGCGAGCGTGTCGTAGGTGCCGACGGTGAAGATCAGGTCCATCAGCTGCTGGTCGTCGAGTTCGCTTCGCAACGTCGCCCACGTGGTGTCCGCAATGCGTCCGGTGGCGATCAGTTCGCCCGTCGCGGATAACAGCGCGGCCTCCGCAGTCGGCCATTGGTCGCTCGTCGGATCGGTGGCCACGCGTGCGATTTCGTCGTCGGTCAAGCCGGCGTCGCGGCCCAACACTTCGTGCTGGGCCCACTCGTATTCGCAGTCGCGCACGGCGGCGACGCGCAGGACAATGAGTTCGCGCTGGCGGGGCGAGAGCGTCGTCGCGAACAAGGCATGCCCAGTGAGGGTGTGGAAGGCGCGGGCCAACGCCGGATGGCGCGCCAGCGTGCCGAGCACGTTGAGGCCTCGGGGTCGACCGGGTTCACGCTCGGGGAACGGATGCCGCGGGCTGGGTGGATGGAGCGCGGCGAGCGCGTCCTTCATCTCCTCGGGCCACTCGCCGGGTGGGAGCGGTGGCAAACGAGGAGGCACCTACGTGTTCCGCCCGCCGTTGACCCCGATGACTTGACCCGTGATGTACGACGCCTCTTCAGATACGAGGAAGGCGCACACGTTGGCGATGTCTTCCGGCATCCCGGCCCGGCGCACGGGCGTCGTTGCAATCGCGGCATCGACGCCGGGCCCGAGCAAGCCCTTCTTCTCGGCTTCGCGCAACATCGGCGTGTCGATAAAACCAGGCGGGATCGTGTTGACGGTGACACCTTTCGGGCCGAACTCGAGCGCGAGCGCTTTCGTGAGCCCGATCACGCCGGCTTTGCTCGACACGTAGTGCGCCATGCCCTGCTGACCACCCTGCGCGCTCGACGACGAGATGTTCACGATGCGCCCCCAACCGGCGTCGAGCATGTGGGGCAGTACTGCTTGGCAGCACAGGAACGTGCCGGTGAGGTTCACTGCGAGCAGCCGGTTCCAGTCGTCCAACCCGATCTTCAGGAATGGCTTGAAGCCGTCGACGCCCGCGTTGTTGACGAGCACGGTCGGTGCACCGATATCGCTTGCTACCTGGGCCACCGCGTCGTTGACCTGGGCTTGGTCCGATACGTCCACTTGGTAGTTCGCCGCGCCCACGCCGCATTCGTCGCGGTCGAAGACCACAACAGTTAGCCCGTCCTTCATCAGCCGCTCGGCTATGGCGAGGCCGATACCGGACGCGGCACCCGTGACAATCGCGACGCGTGCCGTCATTGAATTGGTTCGTCGCCGGCGAACGTCGTGCGGTGCATCTCGCGCGGGGAGTTGGGATCGTACGGAGCGGCGCGGTGCAGTACGCCGCGGTTGTCCCAGATCACCACGTCGCCCACCTGCCACTCGTGCCGGTACACGCGGTCGGGCTGCGTCGCCCGGTCGAGCAAATCGTCGAGCAGCTTGCGGCTCTCGTCGGCGTCCATGTCCACGACGTAGTCCGCGGTAGCGCCGAGCACGAGCGACTTGCGCCCCGACAAGTGCGTCCACACGAGCGGGTGCGTTTTGGCCGGACGCTTGCGCATCATCTCGAGCGCTTCGGGGGACGGGTTGGGGTTGGCGTGGCGCTGCGACGCCTCGATCGTGTGCACGACGCGCAGCGTCTCGAGATAGGCCTGCTCTTCGGGCGCCAACGCGTCGTACGCGAGGTAGCTGCTGGCGAACTCGGTCTCGCCCCCGCTCTCGGCCACGGCGTGCGCACTCAGCATGGTGGCCATGATCGGGATGTCGTCGGTGCAGCCGTCGATATGCCAGTCGAACGTGCCCTTGAGGTATTGGGCCGAACGGTTCTTCGTCGGATCGAGAGTGACCAGAAAGATCTCCGGGTGCGCGCCCTGGCCGAGTTTCTCCACCGTCCCGAGCTTGCGGCTGAACGCGATCTGCGCTTCGTCGTCGAGGTGGAGATCGCGGAACACCAACGCACCGTTCTCTTCCAGCGCGTCGAGGGTCCACGCGGCGAGGTCGTCGTCGTGCATCAAGCGGTCGCGGTCGACGCCGTGCACCATTGCGCCCACGGTGTCGGTGAGTTTCTCGGTAGTGATCACGCTCACTGCGTCCCCCTTCTTTGCAAAAGGCACTCTAGCTTTCTGAGAACGACGTTTCCAGTGTGCCGTCTCGAAGTTGTTGGCGCAGGCGGAACTTCTGCACCTTGCCCGACGGGGTGCGCGGGAAGTCGGTAACCGCGTACAGCGACTCGGGCCATTTCTGTTTCGCGAGGCCGCTGGCGGCGAGGTGCGCGCGTAAGGCATCGAGCGACACCGTGGCTCCGGGCATGGTGCGCACCACGGCGGCCGCGTGCTCGCCCAGGCGTGTATCGGGCGCGGCGACCACGCTCACTTCGGCGATCCCGTCTACCCGCAGGAGCAGTTCCTCCACCTCTTGGGCCGAGATGTTTTCACCGCCGCGAATGATGATGTCCGACACGCGATCGGTGATCGTGAGGTAACCCTCGTCGTCGAGCACGCCGACGTCACCGGTGCGGTACCAGCCGTCGGCATCGAACATGTCGGCCGTGAGCGCGGGGTCGGTGTAGCCGATGCAGCGGTCGGGGCCGCGGCTAGAGATTTCACCCTCATCGTCAAGACGGATCTCGCATCCGAACAACGGCCGGCCGTCAGTGCCCAGCCGCTTGTCGGCCGGGTCGTCCAGGTGGCAACCCGTGATGGACGGATGCTCGGTGCTGCCGTAGGACCGGTAGGGGCGGATGCCGAGGGCCTCGGCCCGCTCGGTGACCGCGAGCGGCACCGTCGAGCCCCCGAGACCGGCGAAGGGCATGAGGGGCAACACGTCGTCGTCGAAGTCCGGATGGTCAAGCAGGCTCGTGAGAAAGAAGGTCGCGCCGCCCCCCATGCCGAGGCCGAACTCCCGCATGATGCGCAACACTTCGGCGGGGTCCCACACGTCGACCATGTTCACGGGGCGCTCGCGTAGCAGCGGGCACAGGAACGCGTTGAGCATGCCGATGAAATGACCGACGGGCGCGCCCGTGATTAGCGGCGGCCCGATGTCGGGGAGCATGTCGTTGAGCTGGCGCGTCTCGAAGCCAAGCGTGCGGTGCGAGTGCACGACACCCTTCGGGTCACGGGTTGTGCCCGACGTGAACGCGACGAGCGTTGCCTCGTCCGGGTCCACCGGTAGCGGCTCGGCCAGCGCCGCGCCCGACAACGTGTCGCCGAAGGCGATGGCGGCGCTCGGCAACTGATCGCGCGGCGTCTCACCGGCGACGAACCACGGCGTGTCGGGAAACTCCTTCAACAGCTCGGTGTAGTTCGCGAGGAAGTCCGTAGCGCCGAAGCGGTCGGCCGTCACCACCACATCGGGTGCGACCGTGCGCAGGATGTACGCGACTTCCTTCGGGCCATAGAAGTGGACGATCGGGATCATCACCGCGCCGAGGTATGCGGCAGCCCAGAAGGTGATCCCCGCCTCGACCCAGTTGGGTACTTGTGAGACGACGACGGAACCGGGCCCGATTCCGCGCGACTGCAGCGAGGCCGCCAGGGTGCGCGCGGCGCGGTCGATGTCGCCGATCGTGCCTTCCCAGGGCCGCACCTTCGAGTGCACGCGGAAGGCGGCGCCCGGGTTGGCGGCGAGGCCGGCGGCCACGGTCTGGCCAAGGGTGGCGTCGGTCCACCAGCCTTGCGCGCGATAGTGCGCCGCGAGCTCGGCGGGTACCGGCGCCCGTCCCCAGTTGCGCTGGGTCATCGGGTCGCTAACGCCGCATTCACTGGGCAGTACAGGCTCGATGGAACGCCCGCGCGGCTTCGCGCGACGGTCACGGTCGACGCGATCGGTCGGGGGCGCGCCCACGCGGATGGTGCGCGGGCTTGGACGGCAAGTCCAGCAACGCCCGCACCTGCGGTTCAAGCTCGAGCACCCACAACCCGCCCGTCTGGGTGGTGAACCAGATCAGGCCGGTGGCCGGTTGATACCGGATGTGGGCCCACGCTTGGTCGAGTGCCCCGCCGAAGCTGCCCGGGTTGAAGTAGGCGACCTCGGTGGGGTGCAGCGGGTCGCGCCAGTCCACGATGCGCAGGCCGGCGTTCCACATGGAGAGCAACGCGAACGTGGTGTGATTTGGGTCGTCGACGTCGTTGTAGTGGACGGACGCGTCCATGCCGGCCGCCGCTTCGCGTAGACAGTTCTGTGGTTCGTTGATCGCGAGCCGGAACTGACTCACCGCGTGCGGCGTCCGGTCGTTGGAGATGTCGACCAGAAATGGTTGCGCGGCACCGGCGAAGGGGTTCAGCGCTTTCGGGAGGCAGCCGTTGGCCGTAGGCCCGCCGATGCTTTCCTCGGACATCAGCAGATACGGCTTGCCGTTCACGTTGGCTGGGCGCACGGAGTGCCCCGGCAACAGCGCGCGGCCGACCACCTTCAGCGGTCGGCGTGGCCAGTCCGCAATGTCGAGCACGACCATGCGGTCGCGCGGCACCTGGTTGCCGACATACAGCCGCTTGCCGTTGGGGCTTGGCCACGCTTCGTGGGCCGACGAAATGTTCTGCACTCCCGCCGCTCGGAGCGCGACGTCGAGGTCGCCCAGGTAGGTCGGGCGGCGAGGGTTCGTGAGGTCGGCCGCTTGAAGTGGCAACGTGCTGAAGAGTCGCGTGCCATCGGCGCTGAGGGTGAGGTTGTGCACGTTGGCCGGGAAGTCGAAATGCGAGAGCAGCTTGGGGTGGGTGCAGTCGGACGTGTCGTAAATGTCCACCGGGCCCTTCCCCGGTTCGCCTGAGTAACCCCCGATGCCGTACTTCCCGGCGACGAGCAGGTGACGCGTGCTCGTGTCCACCGCGTGGAGCGTCTCCGTGGTCTTGTCAGAGCCGGCACCGTGTAGCGTTCGAACCAGGCGCGGCCGGGTCGGGTCGTGCACATCAACGACCGCCACGCCGTCGCCGGCGATGTAGGCACAATCCTGTGACCACGCCATGTTGGCGTTGCCGCCGCGCCCGCCGAGGTCGTTGTAGCCGACCACGGCGACGCCGCAGTTGTAGCCAAGCTCGGCGCGCCCGCTGATCTGATCGGGGAGTGGCACCTCGCCCGCAACGCCCGTCTCGGGCATATCGAGGTGACCGCAACCGGGCGCAGCATGGGCGGCGGGCAGCACCGGTGACAGCAGTACTGCCCCCAGCACGGCCGCAATGACAATTGCAAGCCTTCGCACGGTCGCGACACTAACGGCCAGCGCGTGCTCGCGCTCAGTGGCGTTATCAAATAAAGAGAACTACATTATCGCCGTGTCCGTTTCGCCGGTTCCGCAGCCGTCGCCCGCCGTGGTCACGATCGAACTCGGCGGCCGCACCGTCACGGGCGAACATCATCCCGACACCACCATTCTGCAAACCGCTCGAGAACTCGGGCTGTCCCCGCCGTACTCCTGCGAGGCCGGCAACTGCGCCACGTGCATGGCCGAGCTGCTCGAAGGAACGGTGGAGATGCGCGTGAACGACGTACTCAGCGATCAAGAGGTCGCTGACGGTTTCGTCCTGACCTGTCAGTCGGTGCCGACGTCGCCCGTCGTGCGCGTCACGTACGAGTATTGAGCGATGAACGCCGCCGACATCGCCGACGTAATCGAGATCGAGCAGCTGCTCGCTCGTTACGCGGTGGGCATGACCAAAGACGACATCGAAGCGGTGATCGACGTCTTCACGCCCGACGGCACCTACAGCGCGTTCGGTGACACGTACGCGCTTGCAGATTTCCCGCGCCTGGTGGCGGCGGCGCCGAAGGGCTTGTTCATGACCAGCACGCCGGCGATCGAACTGCACGGTGACACGGCCACGGGGGAGCAGCCGCTGTGCTTCGTCGACCAGACGAATCACGACATGCGCATCGGCTGGTACGCCGACACCTACGAACGCACGGCAGACGGGTGGCGCCTCAAGACGCGTCGTATGACGTTCCTGCGTCGCAGCGGCGAACGCGACGCGGGACGGGCGCACGACCCGACCCGTCCCGTGCCTTCGTGAACCTCCCGGAGTTCCGGGCCGCGGTCGACGAGTGGCTTGATGCGCACGCGGGGCCCTTGGCGCCCGCGCGCGACGGCCTCATGTCGCTCGACGAGCAGATGGCACACCTGGCCACGGTCAAGCGCGCCGCGTACGACGCCGGGTGGATGCGGTGGGGTTGGCCCGAACACGTGGGTGGGTTCGGCGGCTCTCCGTTGTTGCGCGGTTACCTCGGTGAGGCCCTGACGGCGCGCGACCTCGTCGAGCCCGGCATCTATTCGATGACCGAAGTACTCGTGCCCACGATGATCGACTTCGCGCCCCCGGCGCTGGCGACCGGGATGGTGCCGCGCATGTTGCGTGGCGACGAAACGTGGTGCCAGGGCTTCTCCGAACCGGACACCGGCAGCAACCTCGCGGCCTTGGCCTGCCGGGCGACGCGTGACGCCGACACCTGGCGGGTGAGCGGGCAGAAGGTGTGGACGTCGCTCGCGCAGTACGCGCAGCGGTGTGTGTTGCTCGTGCGGACGGGCACGGTCGAGGACGCGCATCGCGGGATCACAGCGTTGTTCGTCGACATGGACTCACCGGGCATCACGGTGCGGCCGCTCGAAACCATGCACGGCGCGCCCGAGTTCTCTGAGGTGTTCTTCGACGACGTTGTCGTGCCCGTCGCCCGCACCCTCGGTGACGAAGGACAGGGCTGGGCGGTCGCCATGGGCATCCTCCCGCACGAGCGCAGCACCGCGTTGTGGCACCGGGCCGCGCTGCTCTGGCATCGCTTCGACCAAGTCGTGGCGAGTGAGCCGTCGTCGAGCGCCGATCAGGTCGGCGAGGCGTTTCTCGACCTCTTCAGCTTCCGCGAGCGTTCCCGCAAAACGCAGTACCGCTTCGACGCCGGCGACACGCTGGGGCCAGAGACCTCAATAGACAAGATCCTCCTGGCCACCGCCGAGCAGTCGGTGTACGACCTGGCGGCCGACGGACTTGCCGACGACGTTCTCTTCGCCGACAGCCACTGGCGCTCCGAGTTCCTGTACTCGCGGGCCGCGACGATCTACGGCGGCACCGCCGAGATCCAGCGCAACATCGTCGCCCGGCGACTGCTCGATCTGGGGCCCGACCGATGACGATGGACACCGCCGAACGCGAGCTTTACGCCCGCTCGGTGTTCGCCGCGCTTCCGACCGGCGACGTGTCGCTCCTACGCGACGCCGTGGTGGACGACCCGACCGCGGCGGTCGCGCTGTGGTTCGAGTTGCAGGGCGCTACGAACGCCGTCACCGATGCCCTGGCCCTGTTCGCTCCGATGCAGCGCGAAGTCGGCGTCGGGATCGATCCCGCCTTCGGGCGCGTCACGTTGCCGACCCTCGACGAGGCCGGGCTCGCCGCAGTACGCCGCGCGCTCTCCCACGAACTGGTCGGTGCCTCCCACGCCATGCTCGACCTGGCGTGCACTCACGCCCGAGAGCGCATCCAGTTCGACGTGCCGATCGCGTCGTTCCAGGCCGTGCGGCACCGCTTGGCCGACTCGCGTGTCGCGATGGACGCGGCCAAGGCGGCGATCGGCGGAGCATGGGCCGTTGGCGACGGCTTCACCGCGATGGTGGCCAAGGCAACCGCCGGGCGCAGCGCGCGCGTCGTCGCCCGCCATTGCCAGCAAGTGCTGGCCGGCATTGGTTTCACGGCCGAGCACCCGTTCCACACGTTCTTCCGGCGGGCCCTCGTACTCGACCACTTGGCCGGCGACTACCGATCGCTGACCCGCGAAATCGGCGCAACGCTGCTGCGCCAGCACGCGCTTCCCCCGACGATTCCGCTGTGAGTGTGCAATAGTTTGATGTCGTACTAATTCCGACACGAGGTGCCGCGGCCGTGATCGACATCGAAACCACGAACTTCTTCCGGGACAGCGACGTTCACCGCGACCCCTACCCGTACTTCGACGCGCTGCGCGAGCGGGCGCCGATCTTCCAGGAACCGCACTACGGCGTGTTCATGGTGACGGGCTACGAGGAAGCGCTCGCGGTGTACCACGACCCAGGCACGTTCTCGTCGTGCAACACCGTGGCCGGGCCGTTCAAGAAGTTCCCCGTCCCCTTCGAGGGCGACGATGTCAGCGAGATCATCGACACGTACCGCGACGAGTTGCCCTTCAGCGATCAGCTGCCGGCGTTCGACCCGCCCCGCCACACCGAGCACCGAGCGTTGATGATGCGCCTGCTCACCCCCGGGCGACTGCGTGAGAACGAAGAGTTCATGTGGCGCAGCGCCGACGGCTTGCTCGACAACTTTCTCGGCGACGGCAAGTGCGAGTTCATCCGCGAGTTCGCGGCGCCCTACACGCTCGTAGTGGTGGCCGACCTCGAAGGCGTGCCTGAGGAAGATCACAACGTGTTCGAGAAGAAGCTGAACGCGCTGCCGGGCCAGATGGAGCACAAGCCGCTCGAGTTCCTCTACGAACAGTTCGCCGGCTACATCGAGGACCGCCGGGCCACCCCGCGCGACGACATCATGTCGGCGATGGCGATGGCCACGTTCCCGAGCGGCGAGTTGCCGTCGGTGCACGATGTCGCCCTGCTCGCGGCCAACCTGTTCACCGGGGGACAGGAGACAACGGTGCGACTGTTGTCGTTCGCGCTGCGCACGTTGGGTGAACGGCCCGACATTCAGGACGCGTTGCGCGCCGACCGTGATCGCATCCCGAACTTCATCGAGGAGACGCTGCGATACGAGTCGCCGTTGCGGGCGCAGTTCCGCATGGCGCGCACGCGCACCACCGTTGCCGGGGTGGACGTGCCCGCGGGTTCCAGCATGTTGCTGCTGCCCGGCGCCGCCAACCGCGACCCGCGCAAGTTCGCCGATCCGGCCACGTTCGACCCGGCGCGCGAGAACGCCAATCTGCACGTGGCCTTCGGCCACGGGATCCACCACTGTGCCGGCGCCCATCTGGCGCGGGCCGAAGCGCGCGTCACCCTGAACCGGTTGTTCGACCGCACCGAGACGATCACGATCGACGAGGCCGAGCACGGCTCGGTCGACGACCGTCGCTACGAGTATCTGCCGACCTACTTCCTCCGCGGCCTCAAGGCCGTGCACGTCGAGTTCACATGACCGACTGGGATGTCACCGTCGACTTCGTGATCGCGGGCTCGGGGGGCGGCGGACTAGTCGCCGCGCTGGCCGCAGCTGACGCCGGGCTCGAGGTGTTGCTGCTTGAGAAGCAGGCCCTGATCGGCGGCTCGACGTGCATGTCGGGGGGCATTTTCTGGATCCCGAACAACCCGTTGCTGAAAGCCGAAGGCGTCGCCGACTCCTACGAGGATGCGATGGCGCACTTCGAGGCCGTGGTGGGCGACGTCGGCCCGTGTTCATCGCACGAGCGCCGTCACGCCTTCCTGACCGAGGGCGTCGCGATGACCACCTTCCTCCAGGGCCAGGGCGTCCGCCTCCTCACGTGCCCCGGCTACAGCGACTACTACTCCAACCTCAAAGGCGGCTCCGACATCGGCCGCGGCCTCGAACCCGTCCCCTGGAACGGCAACACGCTCGGCCCGTGGTTGCCGCGGTTGCAGCCGGGCCTGGCCCAGAGCCTCGGCATGGCGGTGAAGACGAACGAGGCGCGCTACCTGTCCAACTACAACCGCAGCCTGCGCGCCTTTGTCACTGCGGCGCGCGTTGCGATACGAACCGTGGCCGCCAAGGCCACCGGTCGCAAGGTGCTCACGAACGGCGCGTCCCTGGTCGGTCAACTCCTGAAGATCGCGCTCGACCGCGGCGTTCCGGTGTGGACCGAGGCGCCCCTCGAGGACCTGATCGTGGAGGAGGGGCGCGTCGTCGGGGTGCGCACTGTGCGCGACGGCACGCCGGTGTCCGTGCGGGCGCGCAAGGGCGTGCTCATTTCCGCCGGCGGCTTCGCCCGCAACGGCCCGATGCGCAAACAGCACGGTGGCGATCAACCGAATGAGGGCAAGTGGTCGATGTCCAATGCGGGCGACACCGGCGAGGCGATCGAGACGGCGATGAAGCTGGGTGCGCAGACGGCGCTGATGGACGAGGCCTGGTGGATGCCGCTGCCGCGGACGGGCCAGTTCGGTCAGTCGACCTTGGACCAGGCGCGGCAGCGGCCGCGGACGATCTTCGTCGACGCCGACGGCCGCCGATTCGTGAACGAATCCAACTCCTATATGGAGGTGGGCAAGGCGATGTACGCGCGCGACAAGACGAGCAAAGCGGTGCCGTGCTGGCTGATTTTCGACGACCGTTACCGCAAGCGGTATGCGCATGTGCGCTCGCATCCCGGCTACTTCCCCAAGGAAATGTTGGAGAGCGGAAAGCTCAAGCGAGCTGCAACACTCGCCGAGCTCGCCGAGTTGTGCGGCATCGACGCCGACGGACTCGCCGAGACGGTTGATCACTTCAACGAGAACGCGCGGCGCGGCGTCGACCCCGACTTCGGCCGCGGCGAGTCGGCCTACAACCGCTCGCTGGGCGATCCGAACCGCAAGGTTGTCAACCCGTGCCTCGGCCCGATCGACGAGGCGCCGTTCTACGCCTGCGCGATCCTGCCCGGCGACATCGGCACCTGCGGCGGCCTGCTCACCGACGAACACGCCCGCGTGCTCGACCAGAACGATCGTCCCATCGCCGGGCTGTACGCCACGGGCAATAGCACCGCCACGGTCATGGGCCGCAAGTACCTCGGCCCCGGCGCGAGCATCGCCAACACAATGGTCTTCGGCTACATCGCCGCCCGCCACGCCGCCAAAAACTGAGCGAACTGGTCGCGCAATCGGGCGCTTCGCGCCCTCTGGCGCGACCAGTTCGGTGGTTATTGCTCTTTAGCGGCGCCCATCATCAGCTTGAGTTGGCCGGCGGGAGGGCCGGCGGTGGTGCCGCCGTCGACGGGCAGGGTGATGCCGGTCACCTGTTTGGACCGGTCGCTGGCCAGGAAGACGGCGGCGTTGGCGACGTCGTCGGGCGTGGTGCGAGTGGGCAGCGGTTGGGTGAACTTCATCACCGCGTCCATGTCGTAGGTAGTCATCGCCGTCTGGACCTGGCCGGGCACGATGCAGTTGACGCGGATCCCGTACCGGGCGACGTCGAGGGCGATGGAACGCGACACGTGGATCACCGCCGCCTTCGACGCGCGGTAGGGGATTAGCCCGGCACCGGCGTCGATGCCCGCGGTCGACGAGGTGTTGATGATCGAGCCGCCCCCGTTGTCCTTCATGTACCGCGCCGCGCGCTGGCAGCCGATGAGCACGCCCATCACATTGACCTGCATGACCTTGTCGAAGTCGGCAAGGTCGTCATGCAGGAAGCGCACCATCGCGCTGGCGATCCCCGCGTTATTGACCATCGCGTGCAAACCGCCGAACTGGGCGACGGTGGCGTCGACGAGGCCTTGCACCTGATCGGCGTTCGTCACGTCGGCCTGCGTGAAGGCGGCGCCGTCGCCCAGTCCGGCCGCGAGGGCATTCCCGGCCTCGGGGTCGAGGTCGCCGATCATGACGCGCGCGCCCTCGGTGACGAATCGTTCGACCATCGCGCGTCCGATGCCGCTCGCTCCGCCGGTGACGATCGCGACCTTGCCTTCAAGCTCACCCATTGACAGATATTACGATATCAAAGTAAACCTTGTCGGATGGTGACGTATCCACCCCAGGGTCTCGGCGCACCGAAAGATCGTACGGGCACGGCCACGGGCACCAACGGCCTGCCCGCGGGCACCCAGGTCTTCTCGGCCGACGATCACATCTCGCTCGCCGACGACATCTTCTACGAGCGCTTCCCCGAGTCGATGAAGGACAGCGCCCCGCGCGTGATCTACGACGACGGCGCGTGGACCCTGGCGGTCAACGGCAAAGGCTTCTTGCCCCGCGAGTTCAGCGCGGTGCTGATGAGCTACGACCCGCTCGAGGGTTCGAGCACACGCGACATCGATGCTCGCCTCGCCGAGCTGGAGTCCGACGGCATCAACGCCGAGTTGGCCTTCCCCAACGCGCTGCTTGGCTTGATGGGTTGGCCAGACAAGGCGGTGCGCGAGCTGTGCTTCCGCACGTACAACGAATACGTCGCCGAGTTGCAAGAGAAGTCGGGCGGACGGTTCTACGGCGCCGGCATCATCAACTGGTGGGACGCCGACGGCGCTCGCCGCACGCTGGCCGAGTTGAAGGGGTTCGGCATCAAGACGTTCTGGCTGCCGCTCAAGCCCGGCGCCGATGATGACGGCAAGCCGATCGACTGGAACAGTCCCGCGATGTACGGCTTCTGGGAAGCGGTGGAGGAGAGCGGGGTCCCGGTGGCGCATCACATCGGCGAGGCGCCGCTGAGCTCGCCTTGCCGCGACAACTCGATCCTCGTCGGGATGATGCACAACGTGGCGCCGTTCCGCGAGATGTTCGGTCGCTACATCTTCGGCGGCATCCTCGACCGCCATCCATCCATCCAGGTCGGCTGGTTCGAGGGTGGCATCAACTGGGTTCCCGCGGCACTGCAAGACGCCGAGCACCTCTACGCCTCGCTGGCGCACATGGCCGACCATCCGATCGAGCATGACGTCGCCCACTACTGGAACAACAACATGATGGCGTCGTTCATGGTGGACCCGCTCGGGCTCGAGTTGATCGACCGGATCGGCATCGATCGCGTGATGTGGTCGGCGGACTACCCGCACAACGAGTCCACGTTCGGCTATTCGGAACAGTCGGTGCAGGCCGTGGTGGACGCGGTTGGCGTCGACGACGCGGTGAAGATCGTGAGCACCAACGTCAAGAAGTTCCTGGGGCTTAACGCGTGACGGAGCATCCGAAGGACGACCCGAGCTGGGTGCTGTACGAGAAAGACCGCGCGACCAAGATCGCGACGATCACCCTCAATCGCCCGGACATGCTCAACGCGCCGACCATCGGGATGCGCCTGCGCTACGCGGAGCTACTGCACCACGCGAACATCGACGACGACGTGAAGGTGCTCGTGATTCGCGGCGCCGGCGACGACTTCGGTACCGGTCAAGACCTACCCGAGTTCATGGAGGCCGTGAACTCCGAGGACGGGCTGCTGCGCGAGGTCGGCCTCGAGGGCGAGGACGTGACGTACCCGCCGCGCAAGAACTTCCGACACGGCGCCACCACCACGCAGGCCTGGTTCACGGACCCGCGCGGCGGCTGTCGCACGCTGCAAGAGTTCAAGAAGATCTCGATCGTCGAAGCCAAGGGTTACGTCTACGGCTGGCACTTCTACCAAGCCGGCGACGCCGACCTGGTGATCGCGTCGGACGACGCGCTCTTCGGGCACGCGGCGTTCCGCTACGCCGGTGCGGCGCCGCGCATGTGGTGGTGGGCGCAGTCGATGGGTCTGCGCAAGTTCCAAGAGATGGTCTTCACCGGTCGTCCGTTTACTGCTGACGAGATGGCGGAATGCGGCTTCGTCAACAGCGTGGTGCCGCGCGATCAACTCGAAGCCGAAGTGCAGAAGTACGCGCTCGCCTGCGCGCAGAACCGGTCCACGGACGTGATCTTCATGCAGAAGACGTTCTTCGAAATCATGAAGCAGTCGCAGGGCGAATACATGGGCAGCCTCATCAGCGGGATGCTCGAGTCGATGGCCGGCTACGGCCGACCCGACCAGGGCGAGCAGACGACGGACGAGGCGATCGAGAAGGGCTTGACGAAAGCGGTCAAGAACTTCGACGAGCGGTTCCCGCCCGAGTGGCGGCTCAGCAAGAAAGGTCGCAAAGCGACCGAATGATCGACTACCTCGTCGTCGATCTGTCGACCGGCATCGCGGGCGCGTATTGCACGAAGTTGTTGGCCGACGGCGGCGCGCGCGTTGTGAAGGCCGAACCACCCGGTGGCGATCCGCTGCGCCGTTGGTCCGCCTCGGGCGCGTCCATCCCTGACGGTGAAGCCGGTGCGTTGTTCCGTTTCCTGTCAGCGGGCAAGGAGTTCGCTGACGACGCGCCCCTCGCGCAGGCCGAGGTCGTGGTGTGGTCGCCCGGCGCGGCGGCGTCGCTCGATGATGTTCGTGTCGCCGCACCGAACGCGACCGTCACCACGATCACGCCGTTCGGGCTCGAAGGCCCGTGGGCCGACCGCGCCGCGACGGAGTTCACGCTGCAGGCGTGGTCGGGCGGCATCGTCGGGCTCGGTCGCGGCACACCGGACCGGGCGCCGGTCCACGTCGGCGGTCAGGTGGGGGAGTGGTTGACGGGCGCGCACGCGGCGATCGGCACGCTCGTGTCGCGCGCGCACGGTGGGGCAGAGCTCGTCGACGTCTCGATGCTCGAGGTGATGGCGCTGTGCATGACCTACTACCCGGTTACCTACTTCGACATGGTCGACCGGCCCTTCCGTAGCGGCCGGTCCCTGGTTACGCCGGGCGTGGAGACGGCCAGCGACGGCATCGTCGGGCTCGGCGTAGGGACGGGCCAGCAGTGGCTCGACTTCTGCGTGATGGTCGGGCACCCCGAGTGGATGGAGGACCGCAAGCTCTTCGCCAATCGCGGCCACCTCAAGCCAGAGATCGAAGCATGGATGGCACAGCACACCGTCGCCGAGATCCTCGACTTCACCGACGCGTTCCGCATCCCGCACGCCCCGATCGGCAACGGCGCGACCATCCCGTCCACCGACCACTTCGTCGCCCGCAACTCTGTCGTCCCGAGCGCCGACGACACCTTCGTCGCCCCCGGCCCGCCCTACCGCCTCACCCCTTTCCCACTTTCTGCGGACTCTTCACCCACGTCTGTGAAGAATCCGCAGAAAGTCGGGGAGGAGTTGCCGTTCGGGGGCCTTCGGGTGTTGGACCTGACGTCGTTTTGGGCGGGCCCGCTGGCGACGCATGTGCTGGCGATGCTCGGCGCCGAGGTGCAGCACATCGAGTCGACGGCACGGCCGGACGGCACCCGCCTGCTATCGGGCCTGCGCTTCTCGGAGGACAACTGGTGGGAGCGCTCGGGCATCTTCGCCGGGCTCAACACCAACAAGAAGAGCGTCGCGCTCGACCTGTCGAAGGGCGCCGGGCGCGACCTGTTGGCCCGGTTGATCGAGACGTGCGATGTGATTGTCGAAAACAGCACGCCGCGCGTCATGGAGCAACTTGGCTTCGGCGTCGAGGCGGTCCGCGCGATCAAAGGCGACATCGTGATGGTGCGCATGCCTGGCTTCGGTCTGGACGGGCCGTGGCGCGAGAACCCCGCCTTCGCGTTCGTGATCGAAGACGCCGCCGGGCTCACATGGTTGACGGGCTACCCCGATCAGAACCCGGTGTCGCCGTACTGCGTCGGCGATTCGAACGCGGGCACCCACGCCGCGCTCGCACTGCTGCTCGCGCTCGAGCACCGCCGCCGCACCGGCGAGGGTGTTCTTGTCGAGGCGTCGATGGTGGACGCCGCGCTCAACATCGCGGCCGAACAGGTAATCGAATACTCCGCGTATGGAGCGCTGCTCCAACGCGATGGCAATCGGGGGCCGGGGGCGGCGCCGCAAAACCTCTACCGCGCGAACGACGGCGACGACGCATGGGTCGCCCTCGCGGTCGCGACGGACGAGCAGTGGCTCGCGCTGCGCGACGCGCTCGGTTCGCCGGAGTGGGCGAAGGACGAGGCGCTACTCACGGCGGCCGGTCGCCGGGCGGCGCATGACGCCATCGACGCCGAGCTGTCCGCCTGGTGCGCCGAGCGCGCAAGCGACGACATCGTCGACACTCTCTGGCCCGCAGGCGTGCCGGTCGCGAAGGTCATGCAGCCACACGAGCAACCTGAGCTCGCGCAACTGGAGGCCCGCGGGTTTTTCGAGACAGTCGATACGCCGGTGAGCGGCACCGCGCGTCACGCCGGTCTGCCGATGCAGTTCTCCCGTGGACCCCAGCGGTGCCATCGCGCACCCGCCCCCCTGCTCGGCGAACACACCGAAGAGGTGCTGCGCGACCTCGGCCTGTCCGATGAAGACCTCGCGCAGCTTGCCGATGACGGCGTGACCGGGCGCGTCCCCGATATGGCGAAGAAGTCGTGAGCCACTCGCTTGGGTATGACCCGGTCGAAGCGTCGCGCGAACGATGGATCGCTCAGGGATGGGCCGACAGCGCCGCTGGCATGACCGTGGTCGCGTCGGTCATGCGCGCCGAGCAGATCTTTCAAAACCGGTCGTCCGCCGTCTTGCGGCCGCTCGGTCTGACCTTCGCTCGCTACCAAGTACTCGGCATGTTGCGGTGGGCGGGGCCGCTCACGCTCGGCGCCGTCGGCCACCGCCTATGGATCACGCCGGGGACGGTGACGAGCGCCATCGACCGGCTCGAACGCGCCGCGCTAATCCGCCGCGTGTCACACCCGACCGACGCGCGAGCCACGCTCGCCGAGATAACGGCCAAGGGCACGCGCCTGTTCGACCGCGCCGTCGAGGCGCTGAACACCGAGCTCTTCGGCACCGTCGAGCTGTCAGACGAAGAGAGCGAATTGCTCGTGCGGCTCATCGGAAAGATTCGTGCCGCTGAGGGCGACATCGTCGCCCCCCACACCAAAAGGAATTCATGACCGACCTGCGTTACGACCCGTACGACGTGATGATCAACGCCGACCCGTATCCGGCGTGGCGTCGATTGCGCGACGAGGCGCCGCTGTACTTCAACGAGGAACACAACTTCTACACGCTCAGTCGCGCCGCCGACGTCGAGAAGGCGCTCGTCAACTGGGAGACGTTCTCGTCGGCGAAAGGCGCCATCCTCGAACTCATTCAGGCTGGCATCGAGATCCCGCCGGGCATCGTGCTGTTCGAGGATCCGCCCGTCCACAGCATGCATCGCGGCCTGCTGTCGCGGGTGTTCACACCGCGCAAGATGAACGCGCTCGAACCCCAAATCCGCGAACTGTGCGTGCAGGCACTCGATCCTCACGTCGGGACCGGCGCGTTCAACTTCATCGACGACCTCGGCAAGCAGATGCCGATGAAAGTGATCGGCATGCTGCTCGGCATTCCCGAGGCCGATCAGGCCGCCGTGCGCGACCACGCCGACAACAACCTCCGGGTCAAGGAGGGCGAGAAGATGCAGTTCGACACTGATCAGCTCGACATCGGCTCGGACATGTTCGCCGACTACATCGAGTGGCGTTCGCAGCATCCGAGCGACGATCTGATGACCGAGTTGCTCAACGCCGAGTTCGAGGACGAAACGGGCGCGACGCGTCGCCTGTCCCGCGAAGAAGTGCTGATGTACGTCACCGTTGTGGCGGGCGCGGGCAACGAAACCACCACGCGTCTTATTGGCTGGGCCGGCAAGGTGCTCGGGGACTTCCCGGATCAACGCAAGTTGCTCGTCGACGACCCGTCGCTCATCCCCAACGCGATCGAAGAGCTGCTGCGTTTCGAGCCGCCCGCACCCCACGTCGCCCGGTCGGTGACGAAGGACGTCGAGTACTACGGCCAGACCGTGCCCGAAGGCAACGTGATGCTGCTGCTCATGGGCTCAGCCAATCGCGACGACCGCAAGTTCCCCGACGGCGACCGCTTCGACGTCCGCCGTGAGGCGAAAAACCACATCGCGTTCGGCTTCGGCATCCACTTCTGTCTCGGCGCGGCGCTGGCGCGTCTCGAAGGCCGGATCGCGCTCGAAGAGGTACTGAAGCGTTTCCCCGAGTGGACGGTGGACCCGGCCAAGGCGAAGTTGTCGCCTACCTCAACCGTGCGCGGCTGGGAGACGCTGCCGACCACCATTCCGTAGCGGCTAGCGCGGTAAACCGAGCACGTGCTCGGCCACGATGTTGCGCTGGATTTGCGAGGTTCCGCCCACGATCGTCATCGAGAAGGTGCGCAGGTACATGTCGAACCACGGGTTGGTCCACACGTCGAGGTTGAGCGGCTCGATGGGCGCGCTGCGCACGTCGGGATCGAGGGCGTCGGGGCCGATGGCCTCCAACACGTGCAGCGTGGCGCGCTGCACGGCTTCGCTGCCGAGCAGCTTGAGAATCGACTGCTCCGCGGGCTCGACGCCCTTCGCCGCCTTCGCCAGCGTGCGGTGACCCAGTACCCGCAACGCGTGACCGTCGATCACCAAGTGGCCGAACCAGTCGAGTGCGTAGCTGTCGTCGGCTAGGCGGTGATCGAGCAGTTCGCGGCCACCGCGTTCGACGAGATCGTCGAGGCGTTCGGAGTAACCGAGCCACAGCATGGCCCGCTCGTGGCCGAGTGATCCGGTGGCGACGCGCCAGCCTTGATTGAGTTCGCCGATCAGGTTCTCGACCGGCACGCGCGCGTCGTCGAAGAAGACCTCGTTGAAGTCGAGTTCGTCCTTGCCCTGGATTGAGCCGAAGGGTCGGCGCGTCACGCCCGGGGTGTCGGTCGGGATCAGCAGGCAGCTGATCCCTTTGTGCTTGGGGACATCGGGATCCGTGCGCACGAAGGCGAGGATGACGTCGGCGTCGTGGGCGCCCGACGTCCATACCTTCTGTCCGTTCACCACGAACTCGTCGCCGTCGAGCACAGCGCGGGTGCGGAGCCCGGCCAAGTCGGATCCGGCATCCGGTTCGCTCATGCCGAGCGCCGCGGTGATCTCGGCCCGCAACAGTGGGACTGCCCACTTCTGTTTCTGGTCGTCGGTGCCAAAGGCCAGGATCGACGGCACGATGATCGACACGCCCTGCGGGTTGAAGCTTTGGTAGATCCGTCGACGGCCGAGTTCCTCCTGGTGGACGAACTGTTGCAGCAGCGTGGCGTTGCGTCCGCCGAACTCGGGCGGGTTGCCGGGCATGAACCAGCCGTCGTCGAACATCGCGCGCTGGAAACTGCGGGCCCAATCGGGAATGTGCGCGCTCGACTCCGATCGCTCGCGCAATGCCTCCTCGTCCGAAGGCACATGGGCGTCGAGCCACGCGTCGAACTCGGCCCGGAACGCTTCGGTCTCGTCGTCGAAACGATTCTGCGCCGGTGCCTCGCCTGACGCGATGCGCTCCAGCACCATCCGGCTCAGGGCGACACGGTGATGGTGGCCGTTGCCGAACAACACGTCGGCCGTCTTGGCTCGCCGCAGGTAGAGCTGCAGATCGTTTTCCCAGGTGAACCCGAGCCCACCGAACAGCTGAATGCCGTGCTGGGTGGCGAGGCGTTGTGCGTCGCTTGCCGCGGCTTTGGCCATCGCGGCGGCCTGCGAACTTTCGGAACTGTGGGCGGTGATGGCGAGCGCGGCAAAGTGCACCGCCGCGCGCGCACGCTGGAGCGCGGTGTAGAGGTCCACCGCCATGTGTTTCACGGCTTGGAACGAGCCAATCGGAACGCCGAACTGGTGGCGCTGCTTGATGTGGTCGAGCACCAAGTCGAAGGCGTGCTGCGACGCGCCGATGATCATTGAAGCGATCCCGATGAGCGATTCGTTGCGAGCGCGCTCGATAGCTGGCGCCACGTCGGCGGATGCATGCTCGGCTGCGACGCGCACACCTTGGAAGCGCACGGTGCACAGATGCAGGCTGTCGTCGGTGGACCGCTCGCGCGTCACGCTGACAGTGTCGGTGGCTACCAGGAACACCGCGTCCGCGGTGGCCACCGCGAGCATGTCGACGCGGTCGGCGTCGAGCACATGCTGCGCCACGCCATCGAGCAACCAGCTCTCACCGTCGGCTCGTGCCGTAATGCCGTCGAAGATCGCGGCACCCGCATGGCCCTCGGCGATACGGGCGAGCTGCGCGTCGCACACCGGCGCCGGCAACGCGCGCACGAGGGGCAGGAACTGCGAGGTAGTCGCCAACAGCGGAGACGGGTCGGCGGCCCAACCGAGCTCCTCGAGCAGCACCGCCAGCTCGACCACCGACGCGCCGCTGCCACCGCGGTCCAGCGGCACTGTCAGTCCCGGCCACTCGAGCGCGACGAGCGTCTTCCAGAGCGCATCGGTGTCGGCGCCGTCTTCCACGACGGACCGGACTAGTGACGAGGGAATCTCGCGTTCGGCTACCTCGCGGGCGATCGCCTGGAGTGCGACCTGTTCGTCTGTCAGCTCGAAGTCCATCTCTCAGTCCTTGGGCTTCATCATGCGGTCGAGGTTGGCCCGTAGCTCGGGCGAGGTGAAGGATCGGTCCTCCGCCGTCAGCGCAAAGTCGAGCGTGGCCAGCACGGCCCGCTCGAGGTGGAGGTTGAGGATGCGCTTGGTGTCTTCGGTCGCGCGCTTCGGCAGCTTGGCGATGCGTTTGGCGCACGCCATGGCCTCACCGAACACGGCGTCGTCATCGCAAACGTGGTTCACCAGACCGATCTGGGCGGCGCGCTCGGCCGGAATCTTGTCGCCGGTCAGCGCGTATTCCTTGGCGAGTTGCAGGCTCATGAGCAGCGGCCACGTAACCGGACCGCCGTCTGCGGCGACGAGGCCGAGCGCCACGTGCGGATCGGCCAGGTGGGCGCTGCGCGCCATGTAGACGATGTCACTCAGCGCGACCAGCGAACAGCCGAGACCGACCGCCGGGCCATTGACGGCGGCCACGATGGGCACCCGGCACGCGACCATGCCAGTGACGATCTGCTTGCCGTGCGTCAGCGTCTCCCGCCGCGCCGCTTCGTCTTTCGACAACGCGTCGATGTAGTTGAAATCGCCGCCAGCGGAAAAGGCGCGGCCGTTGCCGGTGAGGACCACGGCGCGGGCGTCGTCGTCGGCGTCGATCTGTGGGAACAGACCGGCGAGGCCTTGATGCAGCGCGTGGTTGGTCGCGTTCAACTCGTCGGGCCGGTTGAGCCGCACGATGCGGATCGGTCCGTCGATCTCGATTTGGATCTCGTCGGGGACGTCGTAGGCGCTCACGACGCGGGCAGCCCGAGGATGCGCGTGGCGACGAGGTTGCGCTGAATCTGTGATGTCCCGCCCATCACGCTTTGCGCTCGGCTGTAGAGGTACGTGTTCAGCGCGGCGTCGCCTTCGCCGATCGCGAGCGCGGCGTGTCCTACCTGTTGTTCCACTGATGTCATCAAGAGCTTGTCTACCGACCCTTCCGGTCCGTGGGTGATTCCGTCGAGCCGATCTGACAGCCGCCGGCATACGTGCACGCGCAGCATTTCCGCCTCGACGATGGCCCAGGCGAGGTCGCGCAATTGTTCGTCGTCGAACGCGTCGCGATTCGGCGCGCACCCGCTTGACGAGTTCAGAAGTCGTCTTCTTGTAGCGAGCGACGTACCCGAGTTCGCCCGGTTCGCGTTCGTGGCTCACCACGGTCATCGCGAGGCGCCACCCGTCGCCCGGGTTGCCGATCATGTTGGCCGCGGGCACGCGGGCGGCGTCGAAGATCACCTCACCGAACTCTTTGGTGATGCCGTTGATCATCTTGAGTGGACGCTGTTCGATGCCGGCGTGGTCCATCGCGACCACGAAGGCGGATAGCCCCTTGTGCTTGGGCACCTCGGTGTCGGTCCGGGCGAGCACGAGACACCAGTCGGCCACGTCCGAGTAGCTCGTCCACACCTTGTGGCCGGTGATCACGTAGTCGTCGCCGTCCCTGACCGCGCGCGTGCGCAACGCGGCAAGGTCAGATCCGGCGTCGGGTTCGCTGAATCCTTGGCACCACCGTTCCTGGCCGGTGACGATTCCGGGCAGGAAGCGCGCGTGGATCTCCGCGCTGCCGTGTTCGAGGATGCCCTGGACCAAGTAGCCGAGGCTGGGCCGCGGCGGCGTGCCCGCGGCGGCCAGTTCCTCGTCGAGGATCACGTCGTAGACCGCGGGCAGTTCGTGGCCGCCGATCGCCTTGGGCCATGAGAGGCCGAAGAATCCGGCGTCGTACAGCGCGTGGTGCCAGGCGGCTTGCCCGGCCCAGTACGCGTCGGACGTCGAGGAGGCGGGTAACCCCGGGTTGTTGGTGCGCAACCAGTCGCGCAAACGCCCGCGGAACGCCGCTTCGTCGGGGGAGTCAGAGAAGTCCATCGAGCACCCTTTGCAGCGACGGGCCGACTCCGCCGAACGCGTCGATTCCGGCGAGCGCGCGGCGGAGGTACACGTGGGCGAGGCACTCCCAGGTGTTGCCGATGCCGCCGTGGACCTGGATCGCGGTTTCGCACACGGTGCGCGCAGCGCGAGCGCAGTAGGCCTTGGCGACCGACGCGGCGACTAGCGCGTCGTCGGGCGCGAGAGCGTCGACGGCCCATGCCGCGTGGAGCGCCAAGCTGCGGGATCCCTCCATCGCCACAAACGCGTCGGCGAGCAGGTGTTGCACCGCCTGGAACGAACCGATCGCGGTGCCGTACTGGTGCCGGTTTTTCGCGTAGTCGGTGGCGAGGGCAACCGCGCCTTGCATCACGCCGACCAGATCGGCGCACGCGAGCGCGAGGCCGAGCGCTCGGTTGCCGTCCGTCTCGACCACGCCGTCCCACGCCCCGGTCAGGTCCGCGCCCTTTTCCGAACTGGGCCCGTCTGATGCCGGAATCCGGCACCAGGCGCGCCCAGTTCGAGGAGTGGGGCGATGAAGGGCACGTCCACGAGGTGACGGGCGAACTCTTCGATCACGATCGCGGCTTCGACCGCGGACGCGTCGTGCAGCAATTCGCGCCAGCCCGTCGCCTCAACGGCGGCGTCGAGCTTGGCGCGGCGCTCAGCGTCGTCGAGATCGGCGACGGTCTTCGGGCCAAGATCGCTGGCCAGTCGAGCGGCGGCGTCTTGCAGGGCGCGTTGCTCAACACTCAGGCGGACGTCCATTACGCGTCCACCCACTCGTCGCGCAGCGTGCGCCGCAGGACCTTGCCCGACGGCAGTCGCGGGATCGTTTCGACCACAACCAATTGGTGCAGGTGTTTGTAGGTGGCGAGCGACTCGGCCACCAGCGCCACCAACTCGGATTCGGTCACGGTCGCCTCGGGATCGAGTTGGACGGCGGCGACGGGTACTTCGCCGGCGCGCTCGTCGGGGATGCCGAACACGGCGCAATCGAGCACGGCCGGGTGTCCGTGGAGCACTGCCTCGATCTCCGCTGGCGCGACCTGAAACCCGTTGACTTTGATCATCTCCTTCGACCGGTCGGTGAGGTGCACCCAGCCCTCGGGTTCCAACCAGCCGACGTCGCCGGTGCGGTACCAACCGTCCTCGAACGCGTCGGTGTTCGCGTCGTCGGGTAAGTAACCGGCCATCACCGACGGCCCGCGCGCCTGAATCTCACCGATGCCACCCGGTTCCAACACCGCGCGCGTGTCGAGGTCGACCACTCGCAGTTCCACATCCTTCGGGGGCAACCCGGCTGAATCGAGGCGCCACCGCGAGGGCTCGTTCACGGGGTTGCAGGCCAGCACGGGGAACTCGCTGGCACCGTATGCGGGCAGGAACGCCACGCCCGTCCGAAGGGTGACGGTCTGGGCGACGCTTTCTGTGACCGGGGTGGCTCCCCACATGATGTAGCGCAACGACGACAGGTCGTAGTCCTCGATCGTGGGGTGCTTCGCCATCGCCAGGGCGATCGGGGCCACGGCCATCTCGAGGGTCATGCGGTCGGATTCGATGCAGCGCAAGATCTCGTCGAGGTCGAACCGCGCGTGCAGTCGCACCGTCGTGCCGGCTTCAGCCGCAGCCAACAGGTTCAGCAAGCCGAGGATGTGCGAGGGCGGCGTCGCCACTTGAAATCGGTCGTCCGCCGTCAAGCCAAGCGCGTCGACCCAGTGACGCGTGGCTACACCGAGGCTGCGGTGGGTGTGGCGGGCCGCCTTCGGCATGCCGGTGGTGCCCGAGCTGAACACGAGAATGGCTTCGTCCTCGCGGGCACCGCCGCGACCGTCACAACGAACCACATCGTCGTCCGTGACGAGCAGGCGCGGTGCTGTCAGATCCAGCGCGTGCGCGACTTCTCGTTCCTTCCACGCGGGCGACACCAGCACCGTCGCGGCGCCAAGCTGGCTGATTGCGTTCACGTACAGCACGAACTCCGGACGGTTGGTCAGCTGGAGTGCGATGCGATCGCCCGGCTCGGCGCCCAGCGCGCGCAGCTCGTCGGCTAACGCCTCGCTGCGGGCGCAGACCTCGGCGAACGTGAGCCCGTTGTCGCCGAAACGCAGCGCGTCGCGCTCGCCGAAGAGGTCGGCGGCCCGCGTCCATGAATCGTGGATCACGACGCCACCCGCGCCCGCAACGCGTCCTTCATCACCTTGCCGGTGGCGTTGAGGGGGAGCGCGTCGATCATCTCGATCGTGCGCGGAGCTTTGTAGTTCGCCATCTCGTCGCGACACCACGCCCGGATGCGCTCGGCGACGTCGGCGGCCGCGTCCGTAGACGTGGTGACGACGAACGCCATCGCAACTTCGCCCAAGCGTTCGTCGGGCACGCCGATCACTGCGACCTGTTGCACGTCGGGGTGGCGCAACATCGCGTTCTCGATCTCGGCGGGATACGCGTTGAACCCGCCGACGATGAACATGTCCTTCGATCGCCCGAGGATGCGCAGGTACCCGCGGTCGTCGAGCACGCCGAGGTCGCCGGTCTTGAGCCATCCGTCGTCAGACAGGGTCGCCGCGGTCGCGTCGGGATCGTCGAGGTACTCGCGCATCACCGACGGGCCCTGCAACAGGATCTCGCTGTCGTCGATGCGTATCTCGAAGCCGGGCCGGGCGCGGCCGACCGTGGTCGCGACGGTGTCGGGGTCGTCGTCGAAGTCGGTCGCGGTCGCCGTGCCCGCTTCACTCAGTCCGTAACCGGAGATGATCACTTCAAACGGCAGCTCCTCACGCACGCGGCGGATCAGCTCTACGGGAATGTCGGCTGCGCCGGTTACGGCCAGTCGCAATGTGGACAGGTCGTGCGCGTCGCGGTCAGGGCTGTCGAGGATCGACTGGTAAATCGTCGGCGCGCCCGGCAGCACCGTGATGCGTTCCGCTTCCACCTGCGCCAACACGCGGGCGACATCGAAGACCGGCTCGGGGTACATCGTGGCGCCGGCCGCCGTGCAGGCGAGGATTCCTGCCTTCAGTCCGAACATGTGGAAGTAGGGGTTGACCATGAGATAGCGGTCGGCCGCCGTCAACCGGGTCATCGCTACCCAGTCGTTCGCGACGCACAGCGTGCGCGCGTGGGTCATCACCACACCCTTGGGCACTCCCGTCGTGCCCGAGGTGAACAGGATGTCGCTTACGTCGTCGTCGGCCACCTTCACGTCATGTGGGGCGCCACCGAACGCGTCCCACTTAGCCGAGTCCATCCGAAGCGTGCTCGTGAGTGCCGGCAACTCGAAGTCCTCGAGCATCGACAAGTAATCGACACCGAGAAACTCACCCACGGTCAGCAGAGTGGTGGCGCCGCTGCGACGCAGGATGTCGGCAGCTTCAGCGCCTTTGAACCGCGTGTTGACCGGCACGAGTGTGGCGCCCGCCTCCCACAAACCGAGCACTGCGACGATCCACTTCCAAGAATTGGGCGCCCAGATCGCCACGCGGTCTCCTTGACCGATGGGCGCGCCGAACCGGCGCGCCGCGTCGCGCAGTTCGCCGTAGGTAAGCCGCACGTCGCCGTCGACGACGGCAAGGTGATCCGGGTCGCGTTCCGCGGTGGCCGCAAGCAGTTCCGGAACGTTCACCGGAGGACTTTGTCCTCCACGTTCATGAGCCGAGCGAGGTTGCCGCCCATGATCTTGGCCACCGTCGACTCGGGAACGCCCTTGAGTTCGTCCACGTAGCTACGCGGGTCCGCGAGCCCTTCGGGGTGCGGATAGTCCGAGCCGAACAGCACGTGGTCTTCGCCGATTAGTTCAGCCAGCGCGCCGAGGTCCTCTTCCCAGAAGGGACTGATGTAGATGTTGCGCTTGATGACGTCGACCGGGTTCTCGGCGAAGTCCTGCGGCATCTTCTTGTACAGGTCCTTCATGTTCTTCAGCAGCGGCTCGACCCAGCTGCTGCCGTTCTCGATGACCGCGACCTTCAGCTTCGGAAAGCGTGACAACGCGCCGTGGCAAACGAGCGCCGACACCGCGTCCTCAATCGGACGCCATGCCGACAGCATCCGGAACGCTTGGGGCTGGAACGGCAGCATCTCGCTGTTGCTGCCCATCCAATCGTTCGTGTACCGCTCGTAGCCGCTGTCCGATGAGTGCATCGCGACGAGGATGTCGTGTTCCACCACCCGCTCCCAGAAGGGGTCGAACTCGGGTAGGCCGAAGGAGCGCGGTCCACGCACGCCGGACGGGGGAGCGGGACGGATGAGCACGACGCGGGCGCCGCGCTCCACGACCCAGTCCAACTCGGCAATCGCGTCTTCCACTATCGGCAGCGTGATCACCGGTGTGGCAAAGATGCGGTCCTTGTAGTTGAACTGCCACGTCTCGTACATCCACTCGTTGAGCGCGTGGATCGCGGCATGGGTGAGGTACGGGTCGTCACGCATGCGCTCTTCGAGCACGCTCGCCAGGGTTGGGAACATCAACGCTCGGTCGATGCCCTGCTCGTCCATCAATGCGAGGCGCGCCTCGGGGCCCCGGAAGGCCGGAATCGCGCGCATCGGTTCGCCAAAGATTTCACGGCGGCTTTTCCCGTCCGGATTGCCGACGCGGTAGTACTCCTCCATCGCGCCCGGACGCGCGACTACGTCAAAGGTGGGGTTCGGGATGTACTCGCTGATCGTGCCCCGGATCACGATCTTGGTACGGCCCCTCACCTCGACGTAGTCGATGGCGCCCTTGAATCGATCGGGCAGGAACTTCAGAAACGACTCTTGCGTTTCATACAGGTGGTTGTCGGCGTCGAAGACCGGGATGTCGAGGATGGGTGCAGACATGAAAGCCTCCTGGGCTCAGAGTTCTCCGTTGAGTGACGTCAGGTAGTCGCGCGTGCGCTGCCGCGAGGCGAGCAGTTCGTCACGGTTGTCGCCGATCGGCACGATCCGAATCGACACGTCTGTAACGCCGGCGTCAGCGAAGGACCGCAGCCGCTTCTCTACCGACGCCTCGCTGCCCGCGGCGAGAATGTCGCCGACGCTGGTCGCGTCGCCCGCGTCCAGCAGTCGCTGGTAGTTGGGCGACACCTCGGCTTCGCTCAGGATGCGATTCGCCCGCGCCACCGCGACATCCACGTCGCTGTCGTCACACACGCACACCGGAACGCCGGCAACGACGCGCGGCGCCGGACGCCCCGCCGAGGCGGCCGCCCGCGTGATGTGGGGCACGACGTGTGACGCAATCGCGCGCTCGTCGGCTAGCCACAGGATCGTGCCGTCGGTCCGCTCGCCAGCGAGGCGCAGCATGATCGGCCCGAGTGCGGCGATGAGGACGGGTGTCGGAGCGATGTCGGTGATGTCGAGTGGGTTGTGCACCGTGAAGATCTCGTTCTCGACATCGACCGGCCCGGGGCCGGCGAGGGCCGCGTCCAGAACATCGAGGTAGGAACGCATCATCGCCGCGGGTTTTTCGTAGGGGAGGCCGAGCATGTCGTCGATGATCCAGTGATGCGACACGCCGAGGCCAAGGGCCAGACGTCCGCTGAGGACGGCCTGCACCGACAACGCCTGTTGCGCCAACGCGATGGGATGACGGGGCTGCACCGGCACGACCGCGGTGCCCACTTCAATGCGAGACGTGGCAAGGCCGACGAGCGTCGCAGCGGTGAGCGCGTCGAACTCGTCGGGGATTTGCGGCACCCACACCGACGAGAATCCGGCCTCCTCCGCCCACTTGGCGTCGGCTTGGAGGCGTTCCACCTTCGTCGCGTAACGGCCGCGCTCTGGGCCGACCATCACCCCGATGCGCACGGTGCTTCCTCCCCTCCCGCCGAGCGAGAATTACGTTCTTCTCTGAGTGTAACCGCAATCTCATTCCGGCGGATTTGGCCTAGGGTGTGGCCGTGACCGCGACAGGACCAGACCTGTATTACGACCCATACGACTTCGGCATCGACGCCGACCCGTACCCGATCTGGAAGCGGATGCGCGACGAGCAACCGCTCTATTACAACGACAAGCACGACTTCTACGCGCTGAGCCGTTTTGGCGACGTCGAACCGGCGCTCGTCGATGTGAAGACGTATTCGTCGGCCAAGGGCTCGGTGCTGGAACTCATCAAGGCCGACATCCAGATGCCGCCGGGCACGTTCATCTTCGAAGACCCGCCCCAGCACGACTTGCACCGGGGGCTGTTGTCGCGGGTGTTTACGCCTCGCAAGATGGCGGCGATCGAACCCAAAGTGCGGGAGTACTGCGCGCGGACGCTTGATCCATTGGTCGGTTCGGGCAAGTTCGACTTCATCGCGGACCTGGGCGCGCAGATGCCGATGCGCACGATCGGCTTTCTTCTCGGCATCCCCGAATCCGATCAGGACGCCATTCGCGAAAAGATCGACGCCACGCTCCGCCTCGACAGCGAGGACGGCACGACGCCGATCAGCGGTAACTACGGCCCACTCGAGGAATTCGGCAACTACATCGATTGGCGCGCCGAGCATCCTTCCGACGACCTGATGACCGAGCTGCTGCAAGCCGAGTTCGAAGACGAGACCGGCACGACGCGTCGCCTCAGCCGCGAGGAGGTCTTGAACTACATCAACCTCATCGCGGCCGCGGGCAACGAGACGACCACCCGTCTCATCGGCTGGACCGGCAAGGTGCTCGCCGAGCACCCCGACCAGCGGGCCGAACTCGCAGCTGATCGCGGCCTCGTGCCCAACGCCATCGAGGAACTACTGCGCTACGAGGCGCCGTCGCCAGTGCAGGCGCGCTACGTGACGCGCGACGTCGAGCACTACGGCGACACCGTGCCACAGGGCAGCGCGATTCTCCTGCTGAACGCGGCCGCCAACCGCGACGAGCGCAAGTTCCCCGACGGCGAGAAGTTCGACATTCACCGCAAGATCGATCATCACCTTTCCTTCGGTTACGGCATCCACTTCTGTCTCGGCGCCGCGTTGGCTCGTCTGGAAGGCCGGGTCGCGCTCGACGAGGTGCTGCAGCGTTGGCCTGAGTGGACGGTCGACTGGGACAACGCCAAACAAGCGCGCACCTCGACCGTGCGGGGTTGGGAGACCCTTCCCGTCTTCACCTCGTAGCCGGAGCAATTTTGTAAAAAATCCCGTCCGCGTGTCGAGAATCCAAAAGCGGCTCCGTCCTTGTAGTGAACGCGGCCAGAGTGGTCGCAGTCCCAGGAGGAGAACACGATGGCCAAGTACCTGTTGCTGAAGCACTACCGGGGCGCCCCGGCGCCGGTGCACAACGTGCCGATGGACCAATGGACACCCGAAGAGTTCGAGACCCACGTTCATTTCATCCGCGACTTCGCAAAGAAGCTCGAAGGCACCGGCGAGTTCGTCGACGCGCAGGCGCTGTCGCCCGACGGCGTGTGGGTCCGGGGTGACGGCGAGGGCAGGCCACCGGTGACCGACGGCCCGTTCGCCGAAACGAAGGACCTGGCCGCTGGTTGGATGGTGATCGACGTCGACACCTACGAGCGGGCGATCGAGCTCGCCGGCGAGTTGTCGGCTGCGCCCGGCGCCGGCGGTAAACCGATCTACGAGTGGCTGGAAGTGCGACCGTTCATGGAAGCACCGCCCGCGTTCAGCGACTGATCGTGGACGACGTCGCGCTGCGCGCGCTCGTCCCGCAGGTCTTGAGCGTCCTCGTCCGTCGCGGAGCTGATTTCGCGACGGCCGAGGACGCGGTGCAAGAAGCGCTTCTGCGCGCGACTGACGCGTGGGCCGACGGCCGTCCGGCCGACCCCAAGGGATGGTTGATCACCGTCGCCTGGCGAGCGTTCATCGACCTCGCCCGGTCGGACGCGGCGCGCCGCGACCGTGAGGTGCAGTTCAGTGCGACTCCACCCATCGCGGCGGTGCCCGACGCCGACGACACGCTCCGGCTGTATTTCCTGTGCGCGCACCCCGAGCTCACACCATCGTCCGCGGTTGCACTGACGTTGCGCGCCGTCGGCGGGCTCACCACGCGCCAGATCGCGCAGGCGTACCTCGTGCCCGAGGCGACGATGGCGCAGCGCATCAGTCGAGCGAAGCGCACGGTGGGCGACGCCGGCGTGGGTGACACCGGCAACGTGCGCACGGTGATGCGCGTGCTTTACCTCGTCTTCAACGAGGGCCACTCCGGTGAGGTCGATCTCGCCGCCGAGGCCATCCGGCTTACCCGACAACTGGCCGTGTCTGTCGAGGATCCTGAGGTGGACGGGTTGCTGGCGTTGATGTTGCTGCACCACGCTCGCCGCCGCAGCCGCACCACGCCCGAAGGTGCGCTTGTGCCGCTGGCCCAACAGGACCGCGGCGGCTGGGACACGGCGCTCATCGCCGAAGGCGTCGGGATCCTCCAAACGGCGCTGGCGCGCGATCACCTCGGCGAGTACCAGTGCCAAGCGTCGATCGCCGCGCTTCATGCTGACGCGCAGAGATTCGATGAGACCGACTGGGTGCAGATCGTCGAGTGGTACGACGAGCTACTCGGTTTCGCCGATACGCCAGTCGTACGGCTCAACCGTGCCGTCGCGGTGGGTGAAGCGGTTGACGCAGAGGCCGGGCTCGCGGCACTGGCGGAGATCGACCCGTCGATTCCGCGCCACGACGCGGTGGCCGCGTACCTGCACGAGAAGAACGGCGACCTCGACGCCGCGGCGCGTCTCTACGCCGAGGCCGCCCGCCACGCGCCCAACCTCGCCGAGCGCGACCACGCAACGCGGCAAGCGGCGCGCATAAATCAGACCGCGCCGCGACGGCGTGCCGCGATGATGGCCGCGTGGAACGCGTCGAGGTCATACTCACCAACAACGATCGGGTGACGTTGCGCGTCGGCGACGCGTTCCTGAAAATCGACGCCGTGCAGACACGCATCGACGTCGAGGTACAGGCGATCGCGTTGGCGCCGGTCCCCACGCCGACCATCCTGTGGCGCAACCCGCCGGTGCTCGCGCTCGCGCGCGTCGCCGGGTCTCCGCTCGGTGTGCTCGGCGAGCCACCGACGGCGTCGCCCGCGGCGTGGGCCGCGGTGGGAGCGGTGCTGCGCACGCTGCACGATGCGCCGCTGCCGCCCTGGCCGGGCCGCAGCATCGACGACCTCGCGGCGCGACTCGACCCCGAATGCGAGTGGCTAGTGGCCAACAACGTGCTGCCCACCAGCGTCGTAACGCACGCCCGCCGCCTCGCCGAGACCGTGTTGCGGCCGTGGACGCCGGCGTTCATCCACGGCGACCTGCACATCGAGCACGTCTTCGTCGAGGCGGACGAGGTCACCGGCATCATCGACTGGTCGGAGGCGTCGCAGGGCGACGCGCTGTTCGACCTCGCCAGCCTCACCCTGGCCAACGAGGAACACCTCGACGACCTCCTCGCCGGTTACGGCCGCGACGTCGATCGCGACCTCATCCGAGGGTGGTGGGCGATGCGGTGCCTGCTGGCGATCCGCTGGCTGGCCGACAACGGCTACGGCGACCCGATGACCTTCCCCGAGTCCGCCGTCCTGCGGTCCCTCGCGTGAAACTGCTCAGCGGGTGAGAAGCATCACGCCGGATGGGGTGCCGCCGCCGGACGTGACCACGGCAACTTCGGCGTCGGCTACCTGACGGTCACCGGCCTCGCCGCGCAACTGCGCGATCGCTTCGTAGATGAAGCCGTACCCGTGGGTGCGGCCTTCGGAAAGTTGGCCCCCGTGCGGGTTGACGGGCACCTCGCCATCCAGCGCGATGCGCTTGCCGCCGTCGAGCCAGTCCTGCGCGCCACCGAGCTCGCAGAACCCGAGACCTTCGAGCCACGAGATCGCGTTGAACGTGAACCCGTCATAGATGAGCGCGACGTCGACGTCGGCCTGGGTCATCGACGTGCGCGTCCAGAGGTGCGCGCACTGGCCCAGCACCTGCGGTTCGTGCGTGACGGTGTCCTGCTCCCACGAGATGCGCTCGAGGATCTGCGTGCCCACGGCGTCGATGCGGATCGCCGGCTTGGCCAGATCGCCGACGGTGTCCGCCGCGGACACGATCACCGCGATCGACCCGTCGCACGGCACGTCGCAGTCGTACAACCCGAAGGGCGTGGTGATCGGACGGGCGTTCATGTAGTCGTCCATTGTCATCGGGTCGCGATAAATCGCGGCCGGGTTCAACGCCGCGTTGGCGCGCCCGTTCAACGCGATCCAGCCGAGCATCTCCTTCGTCGCACCGAACCGGTGCATGTACTGGTTCGCGTTCATGCCGATCCAGTTGCCGGCCGACATCGCGCCGAACGGTGCACGCCACTCCGAGTTGTAACCCGACACGCGACCGGATCCACCGCTGCGGCCGAGGCCGAGCGTCGCATAGGTGGATTCCCACACGGTTCGAAAACACAACACGTGGCGGCAGAGCCCGCCTGCCACCGCGAGCATCGCCGCGATCACCGAACCGGCCGGGCCCGGTAGTTCGCCGCCACCGTTGAACCAGGTCGGCCGAATGCGCAGCGCCTCTTCGACCGCCTGCACCCCACCCTCACTGATGCCGATTCCACTAACCGGTCCCGGATAAGTGGACAGGCCGTCGATGTCTTCGACGGTCAAACCCGCATCGGCGATCGCTTGCAGGCACGCGTCGATCGTCAACGACAACGGATCGACCATGAGCCGCCGGCCGAGCTTCGATCGGCCGATGCCCGACAGCACCGACTTGTGTTCGAAGCGGTCGGTCGTCAGCGGAGCCCGAGGGGTGCGTCGAGTCGGCGCCGGCACAATATTTTCAACTGCGGATTCGCCGTTCGGCGCGAACAGCGGCAGCCATACATCTTCGTGTTGTTCGAAGCGCACCGCGACCCGCATCCCAATTCCCACGTCGTCCACGTCGCAGTCCACGATTTTGGTGGTCAGGCGGACCGACGGGTCCTCGTCGAGCGCGACGTTCGCCACGACGTACGGCGGGACAAGGTCGGGCAGCCACTGCTGATGGTTGACGGTGAAGCCGATCACCGTTGCGTTGCCCGACACGACCGTTTCGGCGCGGTTCATGCTGCGGCACACGATGCAGACCGGCGACGGCGGGTGCACCATCGTCCCGCAGTCACCGCAGCTGTCGACGCGAAGCTTGCCGTCCTCGCCCGACGTCCAGAACCGGCGGTTTGCCGGGGTCAACTCGGGGAGCAGGGGCACCGCCTTCTAGAACTCGAGGCGGAAGAACCCGACGGCGTCAGCGGCCGGTTGGTACGTGCCGCTCATGCCCGAAGCGAGATAGCCCGAGTCCGTGACCAACGTGATGCCGGTGACGCCGGCGGCCGCGGTGCTGCAGAGGAACACGAGGGGATAGGCCTGGTCGAGCGGGGTCGACGGCTCGATGCCGACTTCTTCGCGGTAGTCCTCGCCGAATGTGAGCCACGTGTCCGCGTTGGCCCGCGCCAGCGGCGTGTTGGTCGGCCCCGGCAGGATCGCGTTGATGCGGATGCCCTTCTTCAGCAGTGGCATCGCTTGGCGGGCGACGTAGGTGCTCACCGTCAACTTGCTCCAGAGGTAGTCGGCGCCCTTGCCGTTCGCTTCGGACCACGCCACCGCGCTGTCGAAGTCCGGCGTGTCGAGGTACTCGTTCACCTTGGTCAGGTTCTGCTCCCAGCCGAACCCCGCGGCCGAGGAGATGAAGCCGATGGCCGAACCGGGCGGCAGCATGTCGCCGGCGAGCAGCAGATCGATCATGTGGCGGTGACCGATGAAGTTGATGCGGTCGAGGCCAGGCGTGCCGTCGGCCACACCGGCGCATGAGAAGAGCGCGTGGATTGGCCCGCCGCACTCGGCCACCGCGGCGTCGATCGACTCCTTCTCGGCCAGGTTCAGGGCGATCGACTTCACGCCGTCGAGTTCCACCGCCGCTCGGTCCATGACCACCACTTCGGCTCCGCCATCGCGGACCACTTCGGCGACCGCCGCACCCATGCCAGTGGCACCGCCCACCACGAGTACTCGTTTGCCCTGATAGCTGAACGCGTCAAAGAGAGACATGGCAGCGACGTTAGCGAAAGATGAGAACCGCGTTCACGCCAGCGTCCTTGGCTTTCCGCGATGGTCCGCGACCCGGAATGAGAACTATGCTTCCGTTTTCTGGATAGCCGGTTCTTGCAGTAGGGGGGAAGATGATCGTTGGTGACCGAAGGGTTCAGCGTCTGGCGCTTTATGTCGTCGTCGCGGCCCTGCTCACGGGCACGGCGGCCTGCGGGACCCGGTGGTCCGATTCGCAGCGCGCCAGCGTAAAAGCGCGGTACGCGGGCACGGCGAACCGCGCTGCGGCTGTTACCCCAGACGACGCGACCACGGATGCCGTCACGAGCGACACGACCCCGGGTGCGACGGGCTCCAACGATGCCGTCAGCAACGCCGCGACCGGAACGAAGAATCCGAGTGTCGCTGCCACCGCAAATCGTCCCTGCGCGGCGGCGTCGAACGCGCCTGGCGTCACCGCCGCCACCCTCACCACCGGCACGATCAACACCGTGTCGGGTCCAGTGCCCGGTTTGGGCGAGACGTCACAGGCCGCGGTGCGGGCGTATGTCGCGTACCGCAACGCCACCGGCGGCGTGTGCGGGCGCAAGGTCGTTTTGAAGACGGGAGACGACGGCTACGAAAACAGCCGGTACCGCGCGCTCGTCGTGTCGATGGAGCCCCAAATCCTCGGTATTTCCGGTGGCCTGGGGACCGGTGACGGTGGCGGCGTCGACGTCATCGAGTCGAAGAAGATTCCGGTGGTCTCGACCGCGACCGCCGACACCTTCCAGGCCTCGCCGATGGTGTTCGACATCAACCCTCCCTTCGCGAATACCCACGCCGTGATCGCGAAGTACCGCTGGCTGTACGACCATGGCGTTCGCACCGCCGCACTCGTGTACATCGACCTCGCCCAGGTGAAGACGCAGGTTGACCAGCAGCGCAACCAGATGGAAGCGGTCGGTATCAAGATCGTTTACGACAAGGCCGTTCCGTTGAGCACGTTGAGCTACGACGAGGCGGCGCGTGGTGTCGCGAACAGCAAGGCCGACTATCTCTTCTATCCCGCGGCGGGAAACTTGAACGCGTCGATGGCGAAATCCATGGCCGACACGGGCTACAAGCTCAAGTACGGCGAATACCTCACGGCCTATGGGTCGAACTTCATCGAGCTAGCGGGGTCGGCGGCGGAAGGCGCGATCAGCTGGGCGCGCGCCTTGCCGAACGAAGAGCCCAACACGGTGCCCGAGCAAACCGCGTTCCTCACTTGGATGAACCGCGCTGCACCTGGCGTCGAGGCAGACACCTTCGCCGCCGACGCGTGGTCCGCGGCCAAGGCGTTCTTCGACGCCGTCAGCGCGCTGCCCGGTCCGATCTCGCGCGACGCCGTTCTCGCCCAGTTGAAGTCGGTCACCACGTTCGACGCCGGCGGGTTCTTCGGTCCTATCCAACTCGGCAAGAAGCTCAGCAACGGCTGTTACATCGCGATGCAGGTCGTGTCGCAAAAGTGGAAGCGGCTGACTCCTGATCGCGGATTCCTCTGTTGAGCGCAGCCGACGCGCCGCTGGCGTTGCAAGGCGTTGGCGCGGCCTATGGCCGGATCGAAGTGCTGCACGGCATCGACGTGGCGGTGCCCAACGGCGGCATCGCGGCACTGCTTGGTCCGAATGGGGCCGGCAAGAGCACGACGCTTGGGGTGATGAGTGGTCTGCTCACGCCGACGCGCGGATGTCGACACGTGCGCGGAAAGCACCTGAACCACGCCGGGGCCGAAGCCTTAAGCCGCCTCGGCATCTGCTTGATCCGCGAGGGTCGTTCGGTGTTCCCGAACCTCAGCGTGGCTGACAACCTCACGGTCGCGGCGTCGGGCGGTGCGTCGATGAGTCGTCTCACCGAGGTTGCCTTCACGCTGTTCCCGCGCCTTCGCGAACGACGCAAGCAGCTCGCAGGCACGCTCTCCGGGGGCGAGAAACAGATGCTGGCGTTGGCGCGCGGCCTCGGCACCGACCCGAGTGTGCTGCTCATCGACGAGCTTTCGCTCGGGCTCGCGCCAATCGTCGTCGGCCAGCTCTATGAGGCAGTGGCCCAAGTCGCCCAAGCCGGCGTGTCCGTGCTCGTGGTCGAGCAGTTCGCGACGCTCGGTCTGCGATACGCCAGTCATGCGTATGTGATGGCCCACGGCAACGTCACCTACTCGGGCCCCAGCAAGGGCGCGGACGACGCGGTGCAGAGTGCCTACCTCGGGGTAGCCCGGTGACCGAGCTGCTCCAGTACACGCTGTTCGGGCTGATGCTCGGCTGTGTGTACGCGATCGCGTCGATGGGACTGGTGCTCACCTACACGGTCACCGGCGTGTTCAACTTTGCGCACGGCGCCGTCGGCATGGTGGCCGCGTACGCGTACTTCGAGTTGCGCGTGCATCACGGTGTGCCCACGCCGATCGCACTCGCGCTCGTGGTGCTCGTGTTGGCGCCGATCACCGGGCTGGGGGCGGAACGCTTACTGCGCCGGTTCCAGGGTGCGGACTACGCCACCTCGCTGGTGGTGACCATCGCGCTCACCGTCGGCCTGCTCGGGTTCGCCGCCAAAGTCTTTCCGTCGACCGACGCGCGCAACATTCCCTACCTCTTCGGGGATCGACGCTTCCTCGTCGCCAGCGTGCCCATCACCTATGACCGACTGGCCCAGGTGGTCATCGCGATCGCTGTCGCGTTTGGCCTTCGCTTTCTGCTCTTCCGGACGCCCCTCGGTGCTCGCATGCGCGCGGTGGTCGACGACCCCGAACTCGCCCGCTTGAACGGCGTGCGATCGGTCGCGGTTGCGCGGTCGAGTTGGATGATCGGCTTCGCCCTTGCCGCGCTCGGTGGTGTGCTCTTTGCCGCCGGCACGAACGTGAACGCGATTGTGCTCACGCTGCTGGTGTTGAACGCCTACGGCGCGGCGATGATCGGGCGACTCACCAGTTTGCCGATGACCTTCGTCGGAGCCCTGTTGCTCGGTCTGTGCCAGTCCCTGACCAATGTGTCCTGGCTGTGGCCCGACGGCGACCTGTTCGCCCGGGTTCGGTTAGCGATCCCTGGACTCTTCTTGGTGCTCGCCGTGTTGCTGGTGCCCTCGTTCCGGCTGTCAGCGGGGCGCGTGGTCGGGCGTGACCAACCCACCGTGCCGACCGTGCGCCGGTCCCTCGTTGCGGGTCTGCTCTTCGTGGTCGCGGTCGCGGCGATCGTCAACGTGGGACCCGACTCGCTGCAGTCGCACGTTGTGCGCGCGTTGGTGATGGCCACCATCGCGCTGTCACTCGTAGCCGTCACCGGCCTATCGGGTCAGATCTCGTTGACGCAATACCTGTTCCTCGGCATCGGTGCGTTCGTCGCCGGGAAGACGTTTGGCGGCGCCAACGTGTTCGGCATGCTCGCCGGCGGCGTGGTCGCCGCGCTGGTGGGCGTGCTCGCCGCTCTGCCTTCGGCGCGCTTGCGCGGCTTGCACTTGGCGTTGAGCACGTTCGGTGTCGCGCTGATCGCCCGTGAGGCGATCTTGGCTGACCCGCGCGTTCTCGGTCGTTCCGGCCTAGCGGTCGGGCGGCCGCACATCCTGGGCATGTCCACGTCAGGCGACGCCGCCTTCGCTATCTGGTGCGCGCTGGTCTTCGTGTCGCTTTCGCTGACGGTCGTCATCGTGCGGCGAAGCTGGTTCGGGCGCCAGCTCACCGCTATTCGCGACAGCGAACTGGCCGCCGCCACGCTCGGCATGCGCGTACGGATGACCAAGGTGATCGTGTTCGCGTTCGCGGCGTTCATCGCCGGCTGCGCGGGCGCGTTGTTCGGCGGGATGTCCGCATCGATCGATCAGCCCCAGTTCGAACCCGTCAACGGCCTCGTGATCGTGTTGTTCGCCTTCGTCGGCGGCATCACCACGGTGTCCGGTGCTGCGACCGCCGGTCTGCTGTTTGCCGCCCTCGTGTACGCCGAGTCGACATATCCGGGGCTGTCCGGCGTGGTGTTTCTGGCAATCGCCACCGCAGCTATCAGCCTCGGCCGCCAGCCCGATGGCATCGCCGGCCTGGCGCTGTCACTGTTCCGGCGTGCCGAGCGTGCGGCGCCGGCCGAGGAGCAGGAGCGCCGACTGGTCGTATCCGAGCCGGCGACCGCCGGAGGCGTCTCGTGAGCCGGCGTGTGCTGCAAGGAGTTCTGCTGGTTGTCGCCGCCGTCGCCTTTGTCGCGCCATCGACGGGAGCGGGCGCGGACACCAGCAGCCTCGGTGGCTTCCAGGGTGTCGCGGCCGCCTCGGGCGTCCACGCCCTGTACAACCCGGCTGGCCTCCTACCGCTGCCTCCGCCAGTTGATCTGGGCGCGCCCGATGCGTACACGACAATCGCCACCGGCCCGGCCACCTTCGCGCGCGCGTCGGTGGCGGACCCGGGCGCGTTGCTGGCCAGCCCGGACGTTTTGCTCGGACTCGCGGTCCCCGGTTATCCGGCGGGCTCGGTGCCGCCGTACCCGTATCGCATTAGTGCCGAATCGGGCGTGGGTTCGCCGAGCGCGGAGTCGACCCCAGGGCCGGGTCTGAACGCCCGAGTGTCCGCCCAGCCGGGCGAGTCCAGCGCCGAGGCGAGCATGCCTGTGGCCCACGCGCCCGCCATAGCGACCTTCGGCACTTCGTCGGCGCTCGGGACCACGAAGACCGACGACACGACCGTCACGGTTCACGCCCGTACCAAGACGAGCGGCATCAATGTCCTCGGCGTGATCGCGATCGACTCGCTCCTCACGGACCTCACCGCCACGTCCACCGGCGGGGCCACGAAGCTGGCCGGGGGCACCACGGTGTCCGGGGCGAAGGTGCTCGGCCAGTCGGTGATCATCGACGAGGACGGTGTTCGCCAGAAGCCCGGCGCCAAGCCGGTGCTGCCGCTCGGCCTCGGGGCGCTCACGGGCACTCTCAACGATCAGCTCAAGCAGTTGGGTATCCAGATCACCGTCGCCGGCCCGGTGAAGCTCGCGGGCGGCAACACCGGCGAACTCGGGTCGACGGGTTTGCGCATCGACTTCAACTTCTCTACCCAGTCCGTTGCGTTGCTGGAGCAACTGCTCAACTCATTGCCCCCAATCGACAATCCCGTGCCGGGCGCGCCCGTCGGCCCCGAGGATCTGATTGCTGCCGCGAAGGCGCATCACCTCACGTCGATCGAGATCGGTCGCGGCCTGGTTTCATTGTCGGCCCGATCGGCCGCAGTGTTCGATGACCCGGCACCGATCGAGGATGACGCGCTGCCCGATCTGTCGCTCGCGCCGAGCTTCTTTGACGTTGCACCGTCGGCGCCGATCGCGCTCACCCCGGGCGCGCCCCGTTCCGTTCTGCGGGCTACGAGGACCGGGACATTGCCGCCGGCCACCGGCGTCGGCGCGCTGATTCTGCTCGCGCTTTTGGCGGTTCCCTTCGTGGGCGAACTCATAGCGCGAGGCTCCGTGGCGGTGCTGGCGACCAACGAATCCGAAATCTGCACATGGGAGGAACGATGAGCACATCCGAGCCGTTCACGGTGCTCAGCGGTGGGCCGAGCGTTGAAGAGCGCGACGCCCGGCTGACCGAAGGAGCGGACGAGCTGGTCAGCAACGGCGGTCGCACCTCGATCTTCCGGCGTGATCACTTCTTGCTGAGCGTCGCCGCGGCGCTGATGGCTCTCGGTATTGCCGTGATCATCATCGGCTGGGCCGGGGCCGCGCACGCGACGCTCGTCGAGGAGCAGTTGCCTTACGTGATCTCGGGTGGCCTGCTCGGCGTGGCCCTGGCGGTCATCGGCGCGCTCACGCTGTTCACGCACTGGCTGACCGTTTCCGATACGCGAGAGCCGCGCGCAAGAAGCAGCCCGGCGTCGCGATCACGTGGAACTGATCGACGCACTCCAATCCGTCACGACGGCGCTCGCCGCCCAGGAGGACACCCGCAATGGCAGTGCTGGAAGCACGCGACCTAAACGTCCGGTTCGGCGAACATCACGCAGTTCGTGACGTCAACCTAAGCGTCGACGCCGGGGAGATCGTCGGGTTGATCGGCCCGAACGGCGCGGGCAAGACCACCACCTTCAACGCGATCTCCGGCGTACAGGCCTGCGAAGGAAAAGTGGTTCTGAACGGCGCTGACATCTCGAAGGCGCCGGCGCACCGCCGGGCGCGCCTCGGGATGAACCGCACGTTCCAACGCCTCGAGGTCTTCGGGTCGATGACGGCGTACAACAACATCCGCACCGCCGCCGAGATCGCCGCCCGCGGTCGCCGCCAGTCGATGCGGGGCGCGGTCGCGGTGGCCGACGGCATCGTCGAGCAACTCGGGCTGGGGGCCATTGCGCACCGGCGAGCCGATGCGTTACCGACCGGCCAAGCCCGTCTAGTGGAACTCGGCCGCGTGCTGGCGACTGACCCAATCGTGGTCTTGCTCGACGAACCCGCCTCGGGCCTCGACGAAACCGAGACCGAACGGCTCGCGGAGGTACTGCGATCGCTGGCTGAGCGAGACCTCGGCGTGCTGCTGGTCGAGCACGACATGGCGCTGGTAATGGACCTGTGTTCGCACAATCTTCGTGCTCGACTTCGGCGAGCTGATCGCTAGCGGCAGCCCCCACGAGGTGCGCGCGCATCCAGCCGTGCAGACCGCCTACCTCGGCTCGATCGCATGACCGAAAGCGCCGCAACCGTCCTGGCCATTCGCGCCGACCGGTGGGTCGACGTAGACGCCGGCGAGCTACGCGCTCGACGCGCTCGTCATCGTCGAAGGCGACCGCATCGTCGCGGTGAATCCAGCCGACGTGCCCGCCAACGCAACCGTCATCGATTTGGGCGACGTGACCCTGCTGCCCGGCCTGATGGACATGGAGATCAATCTTCTCCTCGGCGGGCCCAGCGGCGGCAACCCGCGCAGCGACGTGCAGGACGACCCGGCCTTCCGCACCCTACGCGGCATCGTGAACTGCAAGACGACGCTGCTCGCGGGCTTCACCACCGTGCGCAACCTCGGTCTCTTCGTGCGGACCGGCGGCATTCTCCTCGACGTTGCGCTTATGCGGGCCGTGGACAACGGGTGGGTCGACGGCCCGAGGATCGTGCCCGCGGGTCATGCGATTACGCCGACGGGCGGTCATCTCGACCCGACCATGTTCCAGCGCCTGGGGCCGGGCATCATGCCGCTGAGCGTGGAAGAGGGCATCGCCAACGGCGTGCCTGAGGTAATCAAGGCGGTGCGCTACCAAATCAAATACGGGGCGCGCCTAATCAAGATTTCCGCGTCGGGTGGCGTGATGTCCCACAGTGGACTGGCGGGCGCGCAGCAGTATTCCGACGCCGAGCTGGAGGCGATCGTCGACGAGGCGCACCGCGCCGGCATCAAGGTGGCGGCGCACGCCCACGGCGACGCCGGTATCCGCGGCGTGCATTCGCGCTGGCGTCGACTGCATCGAACACGGCTCACTTGCGAGTGACGACACGATCGCGTTGATGGTCGAACACGGCACGTTCCTCGTGCCGACGAGTTACCTGAGCGAAGGCCTCGACATCTCGCGCGCGGCGCCGGAGTTGCAGGCCAAGGCGGCCGAGGTGTTTCCCAAGGCGCGCGCCATGCTCGGCAAGGCCATCAAGGCCGGCGTGAAGATCGCGTGCGGCACGGACGCGCCGGCGATCCCGCACGGTGAGAACGCCAAAGAACTGTGGGCGATGGTCGACCGCGGCATGACGCCGATGGAAGCACTCCGGGCGGCCACCGTGAAGAGTGCAGAGCTCATCGACGTGGACGACCGCGGTCGCATCCGTGAGGGTCTGCTGGCCGATCTCATCGCGGTGCCCGGCGACCCGTCAACCGACATCACGATGACGCAAGACGTGCGCTTCGTGATGAAGGGCGGCGTCATCTACAAGAACGAGTAGCTACGCCGGGGGACGGGGGGCGACGATCATCGAGTGCACCGCGTCGGTCGCGCCGGCCTTCAGCACTAGCTCCACCGCATTGACCAGTCGCTCGACCGGCATCAGCGTGCCGCTCATGTAGCCGCGGCATGAACCAGCCCGGCATCAGTTCGCTGGCGAGTGCGCCGTCCCAGCCGTTGGCGAACTCTGTCATCGAATCGCCTTCGCCTCCCGCGCACTCGCCGACCACCATGCGGGTGAAGCCGACCTGCGGGTGCTCGGCGCGCCACGCATCCACCAACTTGTCGAGCGCCGCTTTTGTCACCGCGTACGACGCGAGCCCCGGCCACGGTGGTGTGAGCGACGCGCTCACCGACGAGAAGTAGATCGCGGTGCCGCTGTTCTGCTTCAACTGTGGAAGCGCCGCAGCAGTAGCGACCGACGCGCCCACCACGTTGGTCGTGAACACGCGCTGCCACGTTTCGGCAGTCACGTCTTCGATGCGCTCCAGCGGGCCGACCGCGGGGGTGAATACCAGCCCATCGATGCCGCCCAACCCGGTGGCGGCTTCGTCGAACGCGCGGGCGCACGATTCGGCATCGGTGGCGTCGCACTCGATGGCCAGCGTGCCCGGGCCGGCTTCTTTCGCAGCATCGGTGAGGCGGTCGACGCGCCGCGCCATCAGCGCGACGGTTGCACCCTTCTGCGCCAGCCCGACGCCGACGCAACGCCCGAGTCCGCTCGACGCTCCTACGACAACGATCCGCATGGTTCTCCTGAACTACCGCCCGACTGAGAACGACACTGTATGACAGCGAGAACCTGACTCGCGTAGCGCTACGTTGGCGCGCTCGTCATGCAATTCGTCCTTTTCTTGCCGCAGATGCGCCTGTCCTTCGACGACTTGGTCGCGCGAGCCCGCGCCGCTGAAGCCGCCGGCTTCACGGGCATCACGGGCATGGATCACCTCGCGCCGCCCATGGCGGACGCGCAGCCCATGTACGAGGCGATAACCACGAGTGCGTGGCTGGCCGCGCACACCCAAACGCTGCGGGTCGGGTCGCTCGTGCTGTGCGACGCGTTCCGGCACCCCGCGGTGCTGGCGTGCCAAGCGGTGTCGTTGGACCACGCGTCTGGCGGTCGCTTCGAACTCGGCCTCGGGTGGGGGTCGGTCACCGACGAGTTCGTCGCCTTCGGGACCGGACCCGTCGAACCCGCCGCCCGCGTGCAGCGTTTACGCGAAACACTCGAAGTGTTGCGCGCGCTCTGGACGGGTGAGGCCGTCGATTACGCGGGCGAGTTCCACCAACTCCAGAGCGCGCGGCAGCAACCGACACCGTTGTCGTCGATTCCGATCGTCATCGGCGGGACCGGTCGCAAGACGCTGGCGCTGGTCCGCGAGTTCGCCGACTGGTGGAACGTCGACGTCACCTCGATCGACCGGCTCGAGGAACTACGGCCCGCGGCAGGCGAGGCGCGCGTGTCGGTGCAGCAGGTGGTCGGATTTGTGCACGACGAAGCTCAGCGCGAAGACGTCGCTGCGTCAGCGCAGCGCCGGTTTGGCTACGCCGAGCCAGCGGTGGGTGCGGGCGCAGAACTCGTCGACCACTTCGGACGCCTAGGTGATCGTGGCGTCGAGCGCGTCTACGTCTGGTTCGCCGACTTCGCGTCACCCGACACGCTCGCCGCATTCGGCGAGTCCGTAATCGCGGCGTCCTAAGGTCAGACCTGTGGCGACCGTGTGGGCAGACGACCCGACTCTTGCCGAAGTTGAAAACGCGGTAGCGGGAGTCTGCCGGCGCTTTCCCGACGAGTACTGGCGCGCCCGCGACGACGCCCACGAGTTCCCGTGGGACTTCTACAACGCGATGGCCGAAGCCGGTTGGGTCGGCGTGGCTATTCCTGAGGAATACGGTGGTGGTGGAGGCGGGATCACCGAAGCCGCGGTCGTTCTGCAGACCGTCGCCGCGTCAGGCGCAGCGATGAACGGCGCGACCGCGCTGCACCTGTCGATCTTCGGCATAAACCCGGTCCTGAAGCACGGTTCCGACGCAATGCGGCAGAAGTATCTACCCCGCGTCGCGTCGGGAGACTTGCACGTGGCGTTCGGTGTCACCGAACCCGACGCGGGAACCGATACGACGAACATCTCGACGCGGGCGTGGCGCGACGGCGACGAATACATCGTGCGCGGCCGCAAGATATGGACGTCCAAGGCGCTCGAGTCCGAGAAGGTGTTGTTGCTCGTTCGCACGACTCCGCTCGAGGAATGCGCGAAGCGCACCGACGGCATGACGCTGCTGCTGGCCAACTTGCGCGACCCGGCGGTCGACATCGCACCGATCCCCAAGGCCGGCCGCAACGCAGTCGCGTCGTGCGAGGTTCGCTACGACGACCTGCGCGTCAGCGTCGACGACCTCGTCGGCGAGGAGGGTCGCGGCTTTCACCATTTACTCGACGGCCTAAACCCCGAGCGCATCCTGATCGCCGCCGAGGCGGTGGGAACCGGCCAGTGCGCACTGGCGCGCGCGGTCGCGTACGCCAACGAACGCGTGGTCTTCGGTCGACCGATCGGGATGAACCAAGGCCTCGCGTTTCCGCTGGCGGAAGCGCACGCGCATCTCCGCGCCGCCGAGCTGATGGTGGCCGACGCCGCGCGCCGCTATGACGCCGGCGAACCGTGCGCGGAGCAGGCGAATCTGGCGAAGTGGCTCGCCGCGGAAGCGGCCGGGTTCGCTACCGACCGCGCTGTCCAAACCCTCGGTGGCATGGGCTACGCCAAGGAGTACGACGTGGAGCGTTACTGGCGAGAAGCCCGCGTGTTCCGGCTCGCGCCGATCTCGCAGGAAATGATCATGAACTACGTGGCCGAGCATGTGCTCGGCCTGCCCCGCAGCTACTAGCTAGTCGAGTGCGGCGAGGACCTCGCCGATCACCTTGGTCGCCTCATGCGCGGGCAACGGCTCGCCTCCTTCGGCTTCGGCCACTTCCTTGGCGAAGTCTTCGACGGCGTGCACACCGCCGACCAAAACGTGCCGTAGTGCTTCGCCGCTCGCCTCAGGGTCACTGATGTGCTCGAGGGCGGTGGCCACGTCGTGGTCGGGGGATTCGGCGACTTCGTGCACCACGGCCATCGCCTCTTCACGGCCACTGGCCGTCGACACAGCGGGCTCGCGATCAGGGTTCTGCTGGAGGTCCCACTCGGCGAGCGCCTCGTCGTAGCCGCCTTCGCCCGGATGCAGAACGCGCGTTGTGGGCGCATCCGCTACCGGCTCGTCACCCTCGTGGGAGCGGGTGGGCACTACGGGCACGACGAGCGTGCCGTCGTCATTGCGGACAATTTCCATTCGAGGCGGTACCCGGATCGGCCGCAACTCACACCGCCCGATTACCGTCGCCGCATGCGCGACCTGTCGACCACTGGGGTCTGGACCCACACCGAGACGATGCCCGCCGCCGACGCCGTTGCGTTGGCCCAACGAATCGAGTCGCTCGGATACTCGACCCTGTGGCTGCCGGAGACCGCGGGCAAAGATCCGTTCGCGTTGATCGGCATGTTGGCCGCGGACACGACGGAACTGCGGTTTGCCACGGGCATCGCCAACATCTTCCATCGCCACCCCGGCGTGATGAAGCAGGCCGCGTTCACGCTCGCCGAGCAGAGCGGGGGACGGTTCTTGCTTGGTATCGGGGTATCGCACGGCCCGATGGTCGCGGGTTTGCGCGGCCTCGACTACTCGAAGCCGCTCGCGTCGATGAGCGGATACCTCGACCAGTACGACGCCTCGCCGTACATGGCCTATCCGCCGGCTGAGCCGCCCAAGCGTGTGCTCGCCGCGCTCGGGCCGAAGATGCTCGAGCTGGCGCGAGACAAGGCCGACGGCGCCCATCCGTACTGGACCACGCCTGAGCACACGGAGCTGGCCCGCAAGATCCTGGGGCCCGACAAGCTGCTGCTGGTCGAGCAGAAGGTCGTGGGCACCACCGACGGAACAATTGCGCGGGCGGCGGCCGCCAACGCGTTGGCGATGTACCGCACCCTGCCGAACTACCGCAATAACTGGTTGCGGCTCGGCTACACCGACGCGGAGATCGACGGGAACGACCCGCGCTTTCTCGACGCCGTGGTGGCGTGGGGAACCACCGACGCGATTGCGTCTCGGGTGCAAGCGCACATCGACGCCGGCGCCGACCAGGTGTGCGTGCAGCCGCTCGACCCACAGAACCGCTTGGGCGCCGTCGACTGGGACGTGCTTGAGGCGCTCGCGCCGTCGAACTAGGCCGGCCGCTGGCGGGCGCAGTTCCCCGCCATAACCCGCGCTTGTTGCGTAAAGGGCTTGGCGTCTTCGTCCGCCTTGAGCAGCGCATCGATCGTGACGACGTTGAGGAACTCACGGCCGAGGCACTCAACGGTGGCACGCGGAGCGCCAGCCGCGAACGCGCCTTGCAGGAACTGCAGGCGCGAGACCGGCACGATCAGCGCGTTCTCTGATCCGGCCTTGGGCGCAGGAATGACGTCGGGCTCACAGGCGGCAAACTCGACGCGGTCAGGGCCACCGGTGACGTTGACCCGTTCGGCCGTGAACGAGGTCTTCCACTGGTCGAGCGCGGCGCGCATCTCGGTGACGTCGGTCGGCGTGTCGCCGACGAACGCGGCGCGCAGACAGTCGCGTCCTCCCGCCGTGTAACCGATCGACGAGTCGCCGCCCCACCCGTCCACCGCTCGCAGCGCGACGCGCTCGTCGATGTGAGCCGAGAGCATGAGGAACCACGAGAGCGTGCCGAACGACGTCGCGTGGTCGGTGAGTTTCTCGCCGTCGACAACCTTGGGTGCGCTGACCTTCTTCGGCTGATCGCCGTCAAGGAGGGAGAAGATGTTCAGGAGCCCTTCGTCGCTTGGCACCGGCTTCCTGAAGAGCGCGTTCAGGCCCTTCGTCCCCTTGATCTGCTCGTACAGCGTGGTCATCGGTTCACCGAGGACGTACGGCGCGCCGAAAAGCTGCTCCAACACCGGGGCCACGTCCACCGAACCGTGCTCGTCGTCGCTCGAGTCATCGAACGACGCGTCGTAGGCCTCGGAGTCGGCGTCGCTGAGCGTGTCGACGTACGCAGTTTCCATGCGGCTCGCATCGCCTTCGCCGAGCGCTTCGTACATCGAGTTGGCGCCGTCCGAACTGAAGCTGCGGGAGAGGTTGAAGTGTTGGTCCTGCAGCGCGTGGGTCATCTCGTGCACCAACGTGACCCGCGTGGCCACGTCGATCTTCGTGCCGAACACCACGATGTCTTCGGTCTCGGGGTCGTAAAACGCGTCGGTGCCGTTCGTCTGGAGTTGTTCAACTTCTTTGAGCAGATCGGTCTTTTTGTCGATCAGGCCAACGGCGCGCATCTGTCCGGTAAAGCGCTTCAGGTCGGCCTTCTCGGCGGGCGTCATCGCCTCGCTGCCATCGCCCAAGATCCGCTTGCGGTACGCGGCGGGGGACAGGTAGCTGATCTTCACCGCGTGGTCGAAGCGCAGGTGGCGCGTGTCTTCGACGAACGCAGCCAGTGGAGCGACTTGCTTGTCCCAGTGCGCGGGATACTTCGGTCCGTCCTTCTTGATCGTGCCGAGGGCGATGACGTTGAGCACCAAGAGCGCGGCGATGGCGGCGAGCAACGCGCTCTTAATCGGTGTCTTCAATTGGTTCCTTTCGTCCTGCCCAAGCCACCGGATCGATCAGCCAACTGAACGACGCGCGAATTATCGGGTCGGGCATTTCGTGCCCGCCGTTGAACTCGATGTATTCGACCTCGTAGTCGTTGTTGTGCAAGCCGACCGCAATGGGTCTTCCACACCTATCGATCGGAAGGATCGAATCCTGAGTGCCGTGCGACAGAAACACGCGGGGCTTGCCCACTTGCACCTTCGGAGCCAGAAACCCGGGCGACCACGCGACGATCGCTTCGAACAGGTCGCCGTTCATCACGCCCAAGGACAACGCGTAGGACGCGCCGTCGGAAATCCCGCCGACCGAGATCTGCGTGGGCGACACGTTGCAGTGCGCAAACGCGTAGGCGAGGGCGGAGTCGCAATAGGCCACATCGGGGCCATACCCACCCAGCAACACGTCCCACGAGGTGCCGTCCTCGCGGGAGTCGGGGATCACCATGATCAGCCCCGCGTCGTCGGCCGCGGCCACAAGCGGCCGGGCCATCCACTTTGCCTTCATCGTGGCTCCGTGCAGCACGAGCATGAGGGGACGAGGCCCGTCGGCATCGGGGACGTAGATCAGCCCGTCCCGATCGCCTTCGCTCAACCCCAGTGGGTGCAGGCCCGGCTCGAGCAGGTCGGCGGCGGGCGCCCCGGGTCTCGCCGTGAACCGCCCCTCGGTGTAATCGACCATTTAGGGAACTTGGAGGAACTCGACCCAGTTGCCGTCGGGGTCTTCGACGATCGCGATGGTGACGCCGGGCATGAGTTCGGTGATCGGCACGGCCACCGTCACTTGCGCCGCCTCGCAGGTGGCGATGATCTCGGCCAGGTTCGAGACGCTCATGGTCCAGTAGCGATAGCCGGTCGCGCCGCCCAGCCCGCCGGGCGCGGGCTTGTTCTCGACCGGCTTCTTCATCGTGACGATCTTGATCGTGCTCGAACCACACATGAGCCGGGTCATGCCGCCGCCGGGCATTGGCACGCTGCCGGCCTCCGTGAGGCCAAGCACGTCGCGGTAGAACGAAATCATCGCCTCGGGATCATTCGTGATGATCCCGAGGTCGATGGAGTCCTTAGTGAGGTTCACGCCCACTTAGGGCACCATCTTCGATGGTGCCTGTGGGCGGCGCGCGAGTATTCATGATTCGTTCGCCTCCGGCTCTCTCATGTGGCGTCAACCTATTAGGCGGCTGCGGTTACCGCTCCCACCGCGTGATCGAGCGCGACCGTCAACACATCGCCGATTTCGGATGCGAGGTGGAACGTCATCTCGTCTCGCACGGCTTCCGGCACGTCCTCGAGATCCGGTCCATTGCGGGCGGGCAGGATCACTTCGGTGAGTCCGGCGCGGTGCGCGGCCAACACCTTCTGCTTCACACCGCCGATCGGCAGCACCTTGCCTTGCAACGTGACCTCGCCGGTCATCCCGACGACGCCGCGCACGGCCTGACCGGTCAGCAACGACACGAGGGCGGTAGTCATGGTGACGCCCGCTGACGGGCCGTCCTTGGGCACCGCACCCGCAGGCACGTGCACATGGAACCGCTTGTTTTCGAAGACGGTGGGGTCGATGCCGAGTTCGACTGCGTGCGAGCGCACGTAACTGAGCGCGATCGACGCCGACTCCTTCATCACGTCGCCGAGTTGGCCCGTGAGCGTGAGCCCGCTGTCGCCCGACATCGAGGTGGCCTCGACGAACAACACGTCGCCGCCGACTCCGGTAACGGCCAGGCCAGTCGCAACGCCGGGAACCGACGTGCGCTCGGGCGCCTCGAAGAAGTACTTCGGTCGGCCCAGCCACTTGCGCACATCTGCGGCGTTGCCAACTTCCACCGGAGCGGTCTCTTGCGCAGATGAGATGGCGGTCGCCACCTTGCGCAACAACTTGCCGATCTCGCGCTCCAGGTTCCGCACGCCCGCCTCGCGGGTGTAGTCGCCCACGACCACGCGCAGCGCGTCATCGGTGACGTGGACCTCGTCGATATGCAGCGCGTTGCGTTCGAATTGCCGCGCCAGTAGGTGATCGCGCGCGATCGCAACTTTCTCGTCTTCGGTGTAGCCGTCCAGCCGCACAATCTCCATGCGGTCGAGGAGTGGCCCGGGGATCGTCTCGACCACGTTCGCCGTGACGATGAACATCACGTCGCTCAGGTCGAGGTCAACCTCCAAGTAGTGGTCGCGGAACGTATGGTTCTGCGCGGGGTCCAAGACTTCGAGCAACGCCGAGGACGGATCGCCGCGCCAGTCGTTGCCCAACTTGTCCACCTCGTCGAGCATGACCACCGGGTTGAGCACGCCGGCTTCCTTGATGGCGCGCGCGATGCGGCCGGGCATGGCGCCCACGTAGGTGCGGCGGTGACCACGGATCTCGGCCTCGTCGCGCACGCCGCCCAACGCGACGCGCACGAACGGGCGGCCCATCGAGCGGGCGACAGACTCACCGAGCGAGGTCTTGCCGACGCCTGGCGGCCCGACGAGCGTGATGATCGCTCCCGCGCCTCGTTCCCCGACCAACTGCAAGCCGCGGTCGTTGCGGCGCTTACGGATCGCGAGATGCTCGACGATGCGGTCCTTCACATCTTCGAGACCGTTGTGGTCCTCGTCGAGGACGCGACGCGCCTCGACCACGTCCAACTGGTCATCGGCTTTGGCCGTCCACGGGAGGTCGGCGATCGTGTCGAGCCACGTGCGGATCCACCCGTGTTCCGGGCTTTGTTCCGACGTGCGCTCCAACCGGCCGAGCTCGCGCTCGACGGCCTTGCGAACTTGCTCGGGCACCAGATCATCGTCGACGAGCGCTTCGAAGCGATCGAGATCCGAGCCCTCGCCGTCCCCACCCTCGCCCAGCTCTTTGCGGATCGCCGCGAGCTGTTGGCGCAACAGGAACTCGCGCTGGGTCTTTTCCATGCCTTCGTTCACGTCACGACGGATCGAGTCGCGCACCGACTGTTCGGCGAGGATGTCCCGCGCGAAGCCCACGACCAGTTCGAGGCGAGCCTCGACGTCAAGCGCTTCGAGGACCTGCACCTTCTGTTCGACCGACAGATCGGGGGAGTAACCCGCGAGGTCGGCGACCGCGGAGGGTTCGGTTGTCTCCCGCACCGCGGCGATGAGTCCGCCCATGCCACGGGCCTCAAGGATGTTCGAGACGGCGCCCTTGTACTCACGCGCCAGCTCTTGGGCCCGGTCCGTGTCGGCATTCACTTCGACGGCGCGCGCCGCCTGCACCCAGAGTGCAGAGCCGCTGCCGGGCACACCGACGCCGATCGACGCTCGGTACAGGCCGCGGACCACGATCGCCCGTTTGCCGTTCGGCAGGTCGCCCGAATCGTCGATGTGCGCGACCGTGCCTACGGGTGCGTAGGCGCTTCCGACACGCGGGACTACCAGCAGTTGCCCGTCCGCGCCCGCGGCGTCGACCGCCGCGATCGCTTCTGGAGTCTCCAGCGCGATGGTCACAAACATCGCCGGGAGCAACACCCCGGTTCCGAGAGGCAGCACGGGGAGCGTGAGGGTTGCGAGATCAGTCATGCGGGAGTTAACCGTCTCCCGGCGAAACTTGTTCCCTATGCACTCAACTTTCGAAGAGGGGTTCAGGCGCCTTCGATGTAGACGAAAACGAGGTGCGGCTCCTCAGGATCGCCGCGTTCCTCGAGCACGTACATGCCGCCGCCGTCGCGCTGAATCTCCAAGGGGACGGGCAGTTCCACCAGAAATCCCAGCCCACCGCACGGGCCACCTTCACAGGGAACAAGCATCTTTTCGGTGGCCATAAGGCGCTGATCGTAGGGGTGATTTGCGATACCGAGGGTACGTACACATTCCTTGACAAATGGGGTAAGAATGACGGCATCCCGCCCCCGGGAAACCCCATGCGCCCAGGCTCGACTTCGGTCGTCCTGGGCGTGTGGTCTGTCCGGACCCACTTCTCCGGAAACGCCGGCCTGCGGATATGCTGCCGCCTCCCTTCGGGGGCGATTAGCTCAGTTGGTTAGAGCGCTTGCTCGACACGCAAGAGGTCACAAGTTCGAATCTTGTATCGCCCACTAGCTTGCAGTCATGCGTACTCGCCTGACTGAACTGCTTGACATCGAGCACCCTGTGATGCTCGCCGGAATGGGCGGCGTCTCCTACCACGAACTGGTCGCCGCGGTTTCGAACGCCGGGGGGTTCGGCTGCCTCGGTGCGTCGGCCATGGGCGACTCGATGGTCGAGGAGATCCGCGCCACCAAAGCGCTCACGGACAAGCCGTTCGGCGTCGACCTGCTCACCGCCGCGGGCGACCTCACACCGCAGGTCGAGACCATCATCCGCGAAGGCGGACGCGTCTTTGTCGCCGGCCTCGGCGTACCGCGCGACGTCGTGGACCTGTGCCACAAGAACGGCGTGCTCGTCGTGAACATGTGCGGCAAAGTCCACCACGCGATCCTCGCCGTGGAAGCGGGCTGCGACATCGTGGTGGCCCAAGGCACGGAAGCGGGAGGCCACACCGGTCAAGTCGCCACGATGCCGCTGGTACCCCAGATCGTCGACGCGGTCGACGGGCGCGCCCTCGTCGTGGCCGCCGGCGGCATCTATGACGGCCGCGGCCTCGCCGCCGCGCTCTGCCTCGGCGCCGACGGCGTGTGGGTGGGCACTCGCTTCATCGCTACGCCCGAAGCGCAAAGCGTGCAGGGCTACAAGGAGACGCTGATCAAGCTGGGCGAAGACGGCACCACCGTGAGCCGTGCCTACACGGGCAAGACCTGTCGCGTTGTGCGCAACTCCTACACCGAGTACTTCGAAGAGCACAAGGACGAACTGCAGGGCTTTCCGAAGCAGATCGGTCGCGCCTTCCGTGACGGCGTGTTCCACATGGGTGGCAATCTCGAGACCGAGGGCGTCGACCCCGAGCGCGAATTCTTCCCCGCGGGCCAAGGCGCGGGCGGCATCAAGGAATTAATCCCGGCGGGTGATCTCGTGCGTCAGTTCGTAAGCGACGCCGAGGCAATTCTCGCCAAACCCGGAGCACTCATCGGTTAACGGAATGTCCAAGGGGGCGGACATGACTGACGACGAATTAGTAGCGCTAGGACTCTGCGACGCTGACCGGCTCACGACGAGCCGGCCCGCGTTCGTACGGATGTTGCTCGAACGCGGGGCGAGCGTCGACGATGTCCGGCGGGCGGCGCAGCGGGGGCAGAGCCATCTGTCGGCGTTGTCGGTTGCGCTGGGCATCTACCCGCCCGGCGAGATCGACATCGCGGAAGCGTCCGAGCGCACCGGCATTCCTGTCGAGGACATTCGGACGTGGTGGCATCACCTCGGATGGCCGGACCCCACCCTTCCCGGCTCGCTCCTAAATCAGTACGACGTCCGGCTGCTCGCGATTCTGGCCGAGCGCATCCCGCTTGGCATCCTCCCGATCGACGTCATCTCCGACTTCTTGCGCACCACCTCGTCGAGCGTTGATGCGATCGCCGAGTCCATGTTGAACACGCTTCGGATTGGCCTCGATCAACCCGCGCGCGCCCGCGGCGAGTCGGCGCTCGATGTCGCGCGCACCCACCGCGAAGTACTCGAACTCCTTTTGCCCGACTTCTTCGAAGCGATGGGCATCATCTTCCGGCACGCGACGGTGGAGGGCGCGCGCGCCGACCTGACGGTGAACCGCGGCGGCGAAGTGTGGAGCGAACGAACGATGGTCTTCGTCGACCTCGTCGACTACTCGATGATCGCCCAAGGCGCCAGCGCGCAACTGGCCGAGGTGCTCGATGGATTTGAAATGGCCGTATCGACGTCCGCGACGGATTACGGCGGTCGGCTTGTGAAGCTGCTCGGCGACGGCGCGATGCTCACCTTTGCCAGCCGCGACGCCGCGATCCAGGCCGCGCGCTCGCTGGTGCAAGACGCTTCGCTACCGGCGAGCCGAGCCGGTGTGGCAACCGGCGCGGTGATGATGCGTCACGCCGACTATTTCGGACCCGTCGTCAACCTCGCGTCGCGCCTCGCCGGTGTGGTCGAAGCGGGCGAGATCGCCGTGGACGACTCCGCGCCCGTCGACGACGCGGAGCGCATGTACCCCGTACAACTCAAAGGCATCGACGACCCGGTGAAGCCGTATCGGCTCGCGCGCGGTGGCTAAACAACTGAGCGACGACGAGCTGATCGCTCTCGGTCTCGACGACCCGACCTACACGTACGAAACCGCAGCCGACTTCCACGACTTCATGCGGTGGTTGCTCAACCGCGGCGTGGACGCAGACGAGCTTGCACGCGCGGTGACGGCAGGAATCAACCACGTCTACTTCCTGCGCAACGAGCTGTTGTATATGGGCCCGACAGTTTTGGACGCGGAGGAGGTGGCCGCACGCGCGGGGGTGCCATTGGAGACCCTCAACGAGTGGTGGCGGCTGCTGCGCCTGCCGTCGCTCACGCAAGCGGGCAAAAGGCTCAGCGAAGCGGACGTGCCGATCGCTCTCTCAGTACGGGACTTGGTTCGCAGCCTTCCCGAGCCCGACGCGGCTGACGCTCTACGCGTCGTCGGTGCATGCATGCAGCAACTCGCGGTCGGCCTGCAGGACGTGTGGCGCAGCGGGGTGCAGGTCGCACTCGAGGCGGAGGGCATTACCAACGTCGTCTTTAGCGAGATGACGGTGGCGACCACGGACGCGATCCGCGACCGCTGGCCCGCGTTTCTGCTCGGCCTGTTTTCGCGCCTCACGTGTGAAGCCACGCTCGACGATCCCGTCATGATTGGCGACTACGCCACCGCCGAGGCAAACGTGTCAATTCTGTTCGTCGACTTGGTCGAATTCACGCAGTTGTCGCAGCGAATTGACGCCGTCGAACTGGCGTCGATCGTTCGGTCGTTCGAGCGAGTCGCTTCTCAGGCCGCGGACACCTTTGGTGGCCGGCTCGTCAAGTTGTTGGGTGACGGGGCGATGTTTCGTTTCCCGACTCCCGACAGTGCGGTCGCAGCGGGACTGGAATTTGTGGGTGAGCATCCCGAGCTACCGCCGCGGAGAGCGGGTCTCGCGACGGGTCGCGCCATGGTCCGCCAGGGAGATGTTTTCGGTCCAGTCGTCAACCTCGCGGCGCGACTCTCGGGCGTGGCCGCACCCGGCGAGCTTGTCGTCGACGCCCGCGTCGCGGGGCTTGGGACGGAAGAGCTGCCGCCCGTTGTGCTGAAGGGCTACGACGATCCAGTGACGCCGTACCGCGTGATCGCGAACTAAGTCGCGGGGTGTAGGCCCGGCTGGGTGGTCGTGCCTTCTCCGACCACGTCGCGCAAGATGTCAATGAGCGCACGGGCCGGTGCGGCGGGAAGACCGCGGCGACGTTGCGCCAGGCCGACCGTGCGGCGGGGGAGTCCGTCCACCACGATCGGTGTCCAGGCACCCTGCGGCAACCACTGCGGTATCGCGGTGGCGGGCAGGATCGCAGGGCCGAGGCCCTCGAATGCCAATGACGCCATCAGGCGAAGGCCGTCGAACTGTGCCTTCGGGACGAGCGTGACTCCAGCCGCGGCGCTGGCGGCATCGAGTACTTGTCGGTAGACGGTGTTGGGCGCGGCCATCAGCAATTCAAGCCCGTCGAGGTCCTTCAGCTTCACCGCCTCCTTCTCCGCTAGGGGGTGGTCGACGGGGACGACCAGCACGAGGTCTTCCTCGAAGAGTGGCTCGGCCGTGAGGTCGGGCGCGGGAATGGGGAGGTTCACAACCGCAAGATCGATTTGGCCCGACGCCAGCTGTGGCTCGAGGCTCGTTGAGTCACCTCCCACCACGAACAACTGCACGTGCGGATGCCGCTCGCCCATCTTCTCGAGCAGCCGCGGCACCAACCAGCGCGCGGTCGTGCCGATGACGCCGAAGCGCACGGTGCCCGACACCACGTCGTGCAGCGCGGCCACGTCGGCGACGAGCGCGTCGAGTTCGGCTTTGATCCGCCGGGCCCGGTTGGCGACGGCTTCACCTTCTTCGGTGAGCCGCCCGGCGGAGCGGTCGACCAGCACTGAGCCCAGCTCGCGTTCGAGCCGCGCGATGTGTGTCGACACGTTGGACTGCACGGTGTGCAGCGCCGTGGCCGCGGCGGAGAAACTTCCTTCGTCGGCCACGGCGACGAGTGCGGAGAGCTGCCGGAGATCCATCGCTCGAAACGATAGTCAGTATCAACATAAACTGCTGGACAGATAGGTCCGGGCCCGCCAGAATGGACCCAGCAAGTCAAGAAAGAAGGGCCGGTACCCCCCCACCGGCCCTTCTTTCGCGTCTGGGGACGGGTCGGCTGCCGTTAACTTGCTTGCATGCCTGGTGCTGCGTTTTTCGACCTTGACCGCACGCTTTTGCGCGGTGCCTCGGGTCCGTTGATTACCGAAGCGCTGCAAGCAGTGGGCCTCGTGAGCGAGCGAACGCTGCCGGCACAGCAGGCGATCTACCGGGTCTTCGACGTTGTTGGCGAAAGCCTGCCGTCCATCGGCCTCGCGCGCGCGGCGGCGATCGCGGCCAAGGGTTGGTCCTTCGACACGATGCGCGAGGCGGGCAAGGCGGCCGCCGAAAGCCTGGAGGGTCTGGTCGCGCCCTATGCCCGGCCGATCATCGCCGAGCACAAGGCCGCGGGCCGTCCGATCGTGCTCGCCACGACCACGCCCGAGGCGCTCGTGCGTCCGCTCGCCGACCTGCTGGGTTTCGACGACGTCGTCGCCACGATGTATGAGCATGCCGACGGTGTGCTCACGGGCGCGCTCGCCGGTGGTTTCGTGTGGTCACGGGGCAAGCTCGACGCCGTGCGCGCGTGGGCGAGTGAGCGCGGGGTCGATCTCGACGAGAGCTACGCATACTCCGACTCGATTTATGACGCGCCGCTGCTCAACGCGGTCGGTCATCCGTTTGCTGTAAACCCCGACCCGCGGCTCCAGCTGTTCGCATCGGTGCGGCGGTGGCCCGTGCTGCACTTCGACGTTCCCGCGGGCATCCCGAAAGTGATGCGCGTCGAACCGGCCGACATTCTGAAGCTCACGGCGAGCCCCGCCTTCTATCCGTACGCACGGTTCGACTTCGCCGGCATCGAGCGCATCCCGAAGGACGGGCCCGCGATCATCGTGGCGAACCACCGGTCCTACTTCGACACCGTCGCGCTCGGTCTCACGATCTTGAAGGCCGGTCGGTCGCCGCGTTTTCTCGGCAAAAAGGAAGTGTTCGACGCGCCGGTTGTCGGCCAACTCGCAACTGCGCTTGGCGGCATTCGCGTCGACCGGGGGACCGGTTCCGCCGAACCACTGAAGAAGGCGGCTGAGGCGATCGAAGCGGGCGAAGTTGTTGCGCTCATGCCGCAGGGCACGATCCCGCGTGGCAAGGCGTTCTTCGACCCGGTGCTGAAGGGCCGTTACGGCGCCGCCCGCCTCGCGGCGATGACCGGGGCGCCGGTCATCCCGGTCGGGTTATGGGGGACTGAGAAGGTGTGGCCGCGCTCCGAGCGGGTGCCCCGCGTCTGGAACCTCCTGCGCCCGCCCCACATCACCGTGCGCGTCGGGGCGCCCGTCGAGCTCACCTACGACGACGAAGACGCCGACACGCAGCGCATCATGGCGACTCTCGTCGGCCTCCTCCCGCCCGAAGCTCGCAAGAAGCGGAAACCCACCGAAGAAGAAATCCGCTTGGCGACGCCGTCGGGTTAGTCGTGTAGGTACTTCTGGCGGATGACGTTCAACGCGCCACCAGCCCGGAACCACTGAATGTGCTCTTCGCTCATCGTGTGGTTGGCCTGGAACTCCTCGGTGGTGCCGTCGGCGTGATTCAGCGTGCAGCGCACGAATGACTCGGGAGTCAGCTCGGCGAGGCCGAGCACGGAGATCGTGTCGTCCTCGAGCACGCGGTCATACACCGACGCGTCCGCAAACGTGAGCGGCAACACGCCTTGCTTTTTCAGGTTCGTCTCGTGAATGCGAGCGAAGCTGCGCACGAGGATCGCTTTGGCGCCGCGGTAACGCGGCTCCATCGCCGCGTGCTCTCGTGAGGAGCCCTCACCCCAGTTCTCGTCGCCCACCGCGATCCACGGGATGCCCGCTTGCGCCGCCGCCTTCGCAATGTCGGGGAAGCTGTGGGTCTCACCGTCGATGAAAGACCGGCCCTGACCCGCGGCATCGGTGAACGCGTTGATCGCGCCGAGGAACAGGTTGCCGCTGATGTTCTCGAGGTGACCGCGGTACTTCAACCACGGCCCCGCCGCCGAGATGTGGTCGGTGGTGCACTTGCCCTTGGCCTTCAACAGGATCGGCAGATTGAGAAAGTCCCGCCCATCCCACGCCGGGAACGGCTCGAGCAGCTGCAGCCGATCGCTGGCGGGGTTCACCACGACGGTGACGCTTGACCCGTCGGCCGGCGGCGCGACGAACCCGTCCTCACCCGATTCGAAGCCCGCGGACGGCAGCTCTTGTCCGACCGGCAGGTCGAGCTTGACGCCCTGAATCTCGTCGTTGCGCGGGTCCACGTCGAGCGTGCCCGCGAGCGCGAACGCCATCACGGTCTCAGGGGACGTGACGAAGCACAGCGTGTTGGCGGAGCCGTCGTTGCGCTTGGGGAAGTTGCGGTTGTAACTCGTGACGATCACGTTGACGTCCTCCGGAGTGACGTCGTCGCGCTGCCACTGGCCGATGCACGGCCCGCACGCGTTGGCGAGCACGGTCGCCCCGATCGCTTCAAGGTCGGCGAGCAAGCCGTCGCGTTCGATCGTGGCGCGCACGCGCTCGGAACCGGGCGTGACAAGCAGCGGTGTCTTCACCCGGATGCCGGCCGCCGCGGCCTGGCGCGCGATCGACGCGGTGCGCGTAATGTCCTCGTAGGAGGAGTTGGTGCAGCTACCGATGAGCGCCGAGCTGATCTCGAGCGGCCATCCCGCGGCACGGGCATCGTCGCCCAATGTCGACACCCCGTGCGCCAGATCGGGGGAGTGCGGCCCGTTGATCATCGGCTCAAGCTCGCTGAGGTTGATCTCGATGAGTTGGTCGAAGACCGCGTCGGCTTGCTCAAACGCGTCGTCGTCGGTGCGCAGGTGTTCGATGACCTTGGCCGCCGCGTCGGCGATCGCTTCACGGCCCGTGGCCTTGAGATATCCCGCCGCGTGGTCGTCGTAGCTGAAGATCGACGTGGTCGCGCCGATCTCGGCGCCCATGTTGCAGATAGTCGCGCGACCGGTAGCCGAGATCGTTTCGACGCCCGGACCGAAGTACTCGACGATCGCGCCCGTTCCGCCCTTCACCGTGAGGATCTCGGCGACCTTGAGGATGACGTCTTTTGGTGATGACCAGCCGCTGAGTTCACCGGTGAGGTGCACGCCGATCACCTTGGGCCAGCGCACGCCGAAGGTTGAGCCGACCATTACGTCGACTGCGTCCGCGCCGCCAACGCCGATCGCGATCATGCCGAGGCCGCCGGCGTTCGGCGTGTGGCTGTCGGTGCCGATCATCATTCCGCCCGGGAACGCGTACTGCTCGAGCACGACCTGATGGATGATGCCGGAGCCCGGCTTCCAGAAGCCGATGCCGTACTTCTCCGACACGGTGTGCAAGAAGGCGTACACCTCAGAGTTGATGTCCTCGGCGACGGCGAGGTCACGGTCGGCGCCGAAGTGGGCCTGGATCAGGTGGTCGCAGTGCACGGTCGAGGGAACCGCGACCTGGGGCAGCCCCGCGGTCATGAATTGCAGCAGCGCCATCTGCGCGGTGGCGTCCTGCATGGCGACGCGATCGGGATACAGCTCGGCGTAGGCCGTGCCCTTGCCGAGATCCTGGCCCTCAGGGTCGGCGAGGTGGTTGACGAGGATCTTCTCGGCCAGGCTCAAGGGGCGGCCGAGGCGCCGGCGGGCGATGGCGATGCGTTCGTCGAGCCGTCCATAAACCTCGTTGACAAGTTCGATCGGCGTGTTCGCGGCAACAACCATGTCCGGCTCCTTCAATTTGACTGGTGATACAAGTATAATACAAGTGATGCGAACCGTGCGTTACAAAGAAATCGCCGGCGACGTGCAGCGCCGAGTCGAGGCAGGCGAATTCGCCGCCGGGCGACTGTTGCCGAGCGAAGCCGAGTTGGCCCGAGCGTATGACGCGAGCCGGGTCACGATTCGCAAAGCGCTGGAGGAACTTCGCCACGACGGTCTTGTCGACGCAAGGCAGGGGTTCGGGTGGTTCGTCGCGGCCGATCCCGTCCGCCAGACCCTGGGGCGGCTCGGCACGATCGAAGCGCAACTCGAAGCGACCGGCGCGGTGGCGGAGCGGCGCATCCTCGACTTCGGCTTCGTCAACGCGCCGAGCCGCGTCCGGGTGTACCTGGGCGCGGGACAGGTGTTGCGGGTGCGGCGCATCAACCTCGCCGACAACGAGCCGTTTGCCCGGGTGACGGTGTGGGTGCCGGAACGGTTCGGCCGGGCGCTGTCGCGCGACGCGGTCAGCGCGCAGCCTGTGTACGAGTTACTGCCCGTGGAATTGGGCGGGGCCACGCAGACGATCGGCGCCGCCGCCGCGACGGCGGACGACGCGGCCCTGCTGGAGATCCCAGTCGGCTCCCCGGTGCTTCGTTGCGAGAGGGTCACATATGACACGGCTCGGACACCAGTGTTGGTGTCCGAGCACGTGTTCCCTGCCCATCGCAGTGAGTTTTTGGTTGAGTTGCCGAATGTCGAGGTTGACGACGCGTCGATCGCGCCGTCGGGTCTACGCCTCGTCGGTGATTAGGCCGGAAGCTGCAATACCTGTCCGGGATGGATGAGGCTCGGATTGGCGATGCCATTTAGCTGCGCGAGCACCGGGTAGGCGCTCGCGTTGCCGAGCACCTGCCGGGCGATCTTCGACAGGCTGTCGCCTACCGCAACCGTGTACGTGCGGGGTGCGGACGACGCCTCAGCTGCTGGTGCCGCGCTGACTGCCGCGGCACGCGTTGTGCCGGCAGCCTGGACCGACGCGGACCGTTGCGTATTCACGTTCACGGGGGCGCAACCGGCCAAGCGAAGCGAGAGGTCGTAGCCGGCGTTGCCAGCGGCGCGACCCGCTTCGAGGATCGGACGAATGAACGCAGGCGACAACGCGATCACACGATCGAGCGACGCGTTGTACCGGGCGCGAGCGGCGCGCAACGATGCGCAGATGCGTGATTCCGGTGCCGTCGTCGTGGTCGTAGTTGGCGCCAGCGTGGTCGGCGAGTTCACGGCAAACGTGATGCCGGCCACGCCTTCGCGGCCGCCCGGGTCGGATGCCGCCACATTGCAGTTGTTCTCCGGCAGGCAGTTCACCGGCCCGGTGGTGCCCGACGTTGCCGTGAAGGCCTCCGTCACGGTCACCATCGTCGAGAAGTTGCCGTTGTTGTCGGTGAAGGCGGTACCGATCAGCACGCAGCTCTGCACCGGCGTGTTCGGCTTGCACTCGAAGATGCTCACCGACGCCTGATCAGAGAAGTGCGTACCCGAAACCGTTACCTGCTGGCTCGGGACGGTGAGGTTGCTGTTCGGCGTTACGGTCAGTACGCCAGGACCCTGGGTCGAGGCGAAATGAATTGGCGCGAAGGCATCAACGCCAGCCGCCGACGCATCGACAACGCAGGTGTCGACGCGGCAGTCAACCGGGGTGAGGTCGCCCTGGGTTGGGGTAAAGGTCCTGGTGACGGGCACTGCAACGGGGCCGAAGGCGCCCGTGTTGTCCGTCATGGTTCCCGTTCCAATCGGAGCGCACGCCTTCACCACGCCGTCGACGGTCTTGCACTGGAAGAAGTTCGTGGTCGCGCCAGCCGGGAAGCCCGTACCGGACACATTGACGTTCTGGCTCGCCGAGAGATTCGCGTTGGGCGTGACCGTTACCGCGGGAGTGGCAGCGGGCGGCAGCGGTGCGAACGAGATCGGCGCGAATGCGTCTGAGGCACCGACTGTCGCGTTCACCACGCACGTGTCGACGCGGCAGTCAACCGGGGTGAGGTCTCCCTGCGTTGGCGTGAAGTTCGCGGTGACCGGTACCGATGTCGGGCCGAATGCGCCGCTGCCGTTCGTGGTCGTACCGGAACCGACCGGGGCGCAAGCCTTCACCACGCCGCTGACGGTCTTGCATTCGAAGAAGTTCGTTGTGCCGCCGGCCGGGAACCCGGTGCCGGAAACATTCACCGTGGTCGGCGACGGCAGGTTCGTGTTCGGGGTGACCGTCACCGCGGGGTTGAGTACCGGCGGCGCGGCGAAGCTGATCGCCTTCGTCGCATTGGTCGTGTAAGCGCTGACGTCAATCCAGCAAGCGTCGGTCGCGCAGTCGATCGTGGTGCCGTTTGCGGGTCCTGACATAGCCGTGAACGTCTTCTGCACGTTGACGGTTGTGCCGGCGGGAAGGTTGCCGCTCCCGTCGGTGGAGAGCGTTCCGATCGTGGTGCACCCGATGCCGTTCGCGGCGTTGTTGCCGCACTCGGACACCGTGCCGGAGGCGCCGGGCGTGTAGCCCGAGCCGCTCAATGCCACCGATTGACCGTCGGTGAGTCCCGAGGACGGCGTGACCGTCAAGCTCGTGCCCATTGTGTCCGCCGAGGCAAAGCCAGTTGCGATCAACGCGATCGCAAACGCGGCAACGAGTAACCCCACCACCACCCGCGGCGTTCTGGAAACAGCACTACTTCGAATCGACATACCCACTCCTTGACACTCGGGAACAGCGACCAATACCCGATGTCAGAAACCGGTAACCCGAGGTCAGCTGATGGCGCGACCCAGAATGCCAAGGAGGAACGCCGAGCAGACCACCGCGATGATCGTCAGGCTGATGTAGGCCAGCGTCTGCGCGGCGGACGCCAGTTTCTCGGCGCTGGGGCTGAGCGGTTGATCGACGAACGGCGACTGCGTTGCGCGCACCAGCATCAACGCCGCGGCGGCAGGCAGCACGGGAATCAGGAAACCGGCGATCGCGCAGATGATGGCGGCGAACGCGTAGCCGTCGTTGGAGTTGCGCGGTGGGGCATCAACTATCGCCATCTCGGTCACGGACGGCGCCTCGAAGTCACTCATCGGGCGAGGTGCCTCCATTGTTTGGCGCGCTGGTCCTCGGCGTACACCAGCAGACCTCCTAGCGAGGCCAGCCAGGCCACCGCCGCGAGGCCGAGGGTTGGCCCGGAAGGCCCGTTCTTGGTCGTGTTGATGCCGATTGCGTTCGAGGTGACGGTCGTGGTCGTGGTCGGCGGCAGCGTGGTCTCCACGCCGAAAAGTGTGGTCGAGGTGTTGATCGGGATGATGGTGTCGCCCAGCAAACTCGGATCCAGGGGTTGGGAGGCGCCCGACGCGGGCGGCGGCACCGGCTTGCCGGTTCCGGCCTTGGCCGTGGTGGTCGTGGTAGTGGCTTTCGGGCGAGTGGTCGTGGTGGTGGTGGTCTCGGGCGGGAACGTGACCGGCGGACTCGACGTCGTAGTCATGACCCCTGACGAGGTCGTGGTGGTGGTCGGCGGCGTTCCTTCCTCGGCCGAAGCGGTCCACGCGAGACCGGTCAAAGTCAGAAATATGAGCGCGCCGGCAAACGGAGCGATGAACCGGCGCATGGCGTCATCGTAAATCACGTGCCGTAAAACACCGTGGCGCGCCACGATTGCGCATGGCACCCCTCGATCACGCCGCCGCGTACTGGCCTCTATTCAACCTTTCGGTCCGTACGCCCCGAATCGAACTGCGCTATCCCGACGAGGCCGCCTTCATGGGCCTCACGGCTCTCGCCCGCCAGGGCGTGCACGATCCCGCGTTTATGCCCTTCAGCATCCCGTGGACCGACCAAGAGTCGCCCGCCTTCGAACGCGAGGCCCTCAAGCACTACTGGGGCTCACGCGCGAACCTCTCGGTCGACAGTTGGGCGCTGCCGATGGCCGTGTTCGTGGACGGTGAATTGGCCGGCATCCAGGACGCATCGGCCAAGGACTTCACGCAGTTGCGCGTCGCCGGAACCGGTTCCTGGCTGGGCCAGGACTTCCAAGGTCTTGGGATAGGCAAGGAGATGCGGGCCGCGATCGTGCATTTGATGTTCGAGGGCCTCGGCGCCGTGCGCTGCCTGAGCGGTGCGTGGCACGACAACGGCCCCTCCCTCGGAGTGTCGCGGTCGTTGGGCTACGTGGAAAATGGCGACGACCTCATGCTGCGGCGCGGTGAACCGGACCGGCTGATCCGGCTTCTCCTGACGCGCGAGGAATGGGAGCAGCGACGCCGCGACGACATCGAGATAGTCGGCCTGGACGGTTGCATCGACATGCTGATCGCCTCGGAGGAGAAGGCCGCCTCCTAACATCGGCGCCGCGTGACCGATAAGCACGGCTACATCTACGAACTGCTGAGCAAGCTCGGCCTGTCGACGTTCCAAGCGTCGACGGGCGAGTTCCTGCTTGTGCGGCCGCTGAAGATTGTCCTCATCCTGGTCGGCGCGATGCTGCTGGGCCGTTTGGCCACCCGCGCCATCCGCCGCGTTGTCGGCACGGCGCAGCGCCGGTCACCGTTGCGGGCGGCGTCACCGCGAGCGTCCCAGCGCGGCGACACCGTGGCGGACGTCCTCAGCAGCATCGTGCGGCTCAGCATTCTTGGTATCGCCGCGCTCATGGCCCTGGGCCAGCTCGGGCTCAACCTCGCACCGCTGATTGCCGGTGCCGGCATCGCGGGCGTCGCCATCGGTTTCGGCGCGCAGAGCCTCGTGAAGGATTTCCTGGCCGGGCTGTTCATCCTTTTGGAGGACCAGTTCGGCGTCGGCGACACAATCGACCTCGGCAACGACGCGGTCGGCGTGGTCGAGGAGTTGAACTTGCGCACGACGCGTTTGCGCGGCGCCGACGGCACCGTGTGGTTCGTGCCCAACGGCGAGGTGCGTCGCGTGGGCAACGCGTCGATGGAGTTCAGCCGTGCCGTCGTGGACGTACCGATCGGCAAGGACTCGGACGTGGCTCGCAGCCTGAAGTCGATCCGAGACGAGGTCGACAAGTTTGCGAGGGAGTGGGCGGAACACCTCGTCGAGCCGCCGCTGGTGCTCGGGGTACAAAACCTTTCGGCAGTCGACGGTCCGCTGGTGCGAGTGACAGCAGTGACAGCGCCGGGCGAGCAATACAAAGTGGCCCGAGAGTTGCGCTCGCGCCTGGCTGACCGTTTGCACCGCGACGCACGGGCGCCGCGGCGCCGGGCCTCTACGTAGCGCTCGTCAGGACGAGTCGCACACCGAGGTTGGTTTCGGGAGCGACCTCGAAGCGGCCGTCCTCGAGCGGCTTGGCGTCGGCTACGGCGGCCGCGTCGGCCACCGTGAACGCGGCGTGGTGCATGACCCCGTTCTCGCCGTCGGCGATCCATTGCGGCGCGGTGAACAAGCGAATCCGTCCGCCACTCGACCAGCCCAGCTCGACGTAGTCCGCGCCGAGCAACTGGTCGTGTCCGGCCGCGGTCTCCACGCCATCCAGCAGATCAACGAATAGTTCGAGCGCTCTTGGCCGGTCGGCCACCGCCAGACCGACGTAGTCGAACGTTGCCGCCGTCGTGATGCTGGCCGGTGGGAAGGCGCGTGGCGGCGGTGAACTCCACTCCATGGGCGCTTCGGCGAGTTGCACGACGATGCCCGGCCCGTCCTTCGGGTGGATGAAGGCCTCCTGCCACGTCGGGTCGCGCAAGTCGACACCTGCTGGGCGGTAGCCCGCGGTCTCCACGTTGCCGATGGCCGCGGTGATGCTCGGCACCTTGAAGGTCACGTGATGTGGCCCGGGGCCGCGCCGATCGAGGAAACGCCGCAGAAAGTCGTTTTGCTCAGGCAGGTTCGGCATGAGCACCTCGACCTTCATGCCGTTGGCGTAGCGCAGCTGCGCGGGCGCGAAGCCCGGTCCATCCTCGTCGCCCGATACCCACGTGCCGCCCAGTTCGCCGCGGTAACGCGGCCACAACTCGTTCCATGACTCGGACGCGACAGCGAGATGATCGAGGTACGCGTCAGAACCCATGCGTTAGCGGCCGACCATCGTTTCGAAGAGTTCGATGTGCTCGTCGACCATCCGCTTGGTCGAGAAGTACGTCTCAACCGACGTGCGGCACGCAGCGCGGTCGAGATCGGCGGCGCGCACGATGTCGGTCGCCATCGCGTCCTCGTCCGCGCATAGGAATCCCGTCACACCGTCCTGCACGATTTCGGGTGCGGCGCCTTCGGCGAACGCGAGCACAGGGGTGCCGCACGCCAGCGCCTCGATCATCACCAAACCGAACGGCTCGTTCCACCGGATCGGGTTGAGTAGCGCGGTCGCACCGGCGAGCAGCGACAGCTTCTCTTCGTGCGGCACTTCACCGAGGTACCTGATGTTGTCGTCGAGATGTGGCGCGACATTGACGTCGAAGTATTCGCGCTCCCAGGCTTCGCGCATCTTCGCCGCCATGAGCAGAGGCACTCCCGCCGCCTTGGCCGCGGCAATCGCTCGATGCGGGCCCTTGTCCGGCGACATGCGACCCAAGAACAGGCAGTAGCCGCCGGCGCCGTCACCAACCGGGAAGTCTTCGGCGTCGATGCCGTGGTGGATCACGCGTTCGCACTTCACGGTGGTGCTCGCCGCCTGTGCGTGCGATATCGCGATGATCGGGGTGCCGCTCGTGTTCAAACGTTCGTAGAGGTCCGTGAGCTCTTCGTTGAACGGACCGTGGATCGTCGTCGCGACGGGCAGGTCGGGGTAGCGGTCCGCCGCGTGAAACGGCCCGATGATCGAGTGGTCGTGCACGACGTCGGCACCCCACGCGCTGACCGCCTCGTACGCGGCCATCACGTGTCGCTGCTCGGGCACGGCCATACCGATGCGCTGGCCTTCCGACACCGGCAGCACGAACTGCGTGGGCACCGCGCAGGTCGAGTCGCCCGTCGCGAACAGGAGCACTTCGTGGCCGGCGTCCTGAAAGCCGACCGAGAGCCGATCAACGACGAGTTCGATTCCTCCGTAGAGGACGGGGGGCACCGGGGCCCATGGCGGAGAGATCACAGCAATGCGCATTGCCGCAGATGATGGCAGTCCGGCGTGGACGGAACGAAGCCGGGCAGAATGCGGGCCGTGCCTGAGCGCCCGACCCGCGTGTTCTCGTTCCGATCGGCTCGGCACTCACGCATGTCGCACGGGCGGTTCTTCGCGCTGGTCGACGGCGTTTTCGCGATCGCCACAACGCTGCTTGTGCTCGAGTTGCGACTGCCCGAGCACGTGCCCGACGGCCGGCTCGGTCACATGCTCGGCGAACTGCGCCCCGACTTCGTCGCGTACGGCATCGGGTTCCTGCAGACGTTCGGCGGCTGGTCGGTCAGCCACCGGCTGTCCGCTCGGTTGCGGGGCATCGACCAGTGGACGATTCTGAGTCTCGGGCTCGGCCTCGCGTTCGTGTCGCTCATCCCGTTCTCCACGTCCGCACTCGCGGCGTCCTTCGGTGACCAGGCGAACTTCAAGGTGGCGGTAGCGCTGGTGTCGGGGTTGGGCTTGTTGTCAACGCTCAGCCTCGTAATTGCCACGCTGCACGCGTATCGCGCCGGCTACTTCTTCGAGGGTTACACCGCCGAGCACCACGGTTGGCTGGTGCGGCTGATGTTCGCCGCCGTCGGTGGCTTTGGGGTGGCATTCGCGCTCAGCTTTGTTGCGCCCTGGGTCGCCCTGGTGCCTGTCGTGCTCGGCTACGCCGCTCCTGCCGTTGCGCATCGACGAGTTTCCCTGCGCGGCCGACGAGTAATCCGCCACAGCGGTCGATACCCTCGTCGGCATGCGCCGGCTGCACTTTTCCTGGCGCGCCACCGCGCTCGCGCTGACGGCGCTGGCCGTCTCGTCGGCCGCGTGCAAAGGAGACTCGGCTGGGGCGGATCTGCAAGCCGCGACATTCGCAACTACCTCGACCAGTACAACCACGGCCCCGCCGGTGACGACGACCACCGCGGCGCCGACCACGACACGGGTTACGTCGCCACCGGTGCCCGTGACCGCGGCGCGATCGGTGCTCGACACCGGCTTTCGCCCGTTTCTCGCGGCCGGCGACGTCACCCTGAACTATCCGACGCCGCGGGTCGAGCGAGTCGGGTTTCACGAATCCAACCGTGCCGGCGCGCGCGACCTGGTCGTGCTGCCCGGGGCCGGCGAAACGATCGACATGCCCTCACGCGAGCGCAAGACCCCCGGCCGCACCGCCGCGGACATCCTCTCGGACCCCGACCGCGAAGTGCGCGTACCCGTGACCGGCACCGTCAAGCGCGGCGGCACCTACACGCTCTATTGCAAGTACACCGACTCATACGCGGTGATCGAACCCGACGCCCATCCCGGATGGGAAGTCAAGATCCTGCACATCACCGGCTTGGCCGTCCGCGCCGGCCAACGGGTTGAAGCAGGCGTCACCCCGCTGGCCGCGCACCCCACGCGGTTGCCGTTCAAATCACAGGTCGAGGACTACAGCGCCGCGCCGCCGTGGCCGCACGTCCACGTCGAAGTCGTCGATCCGACGATCAAGAACCCACCCGGTGTCGGCGGCAACGGGTGTAACTAAGCGGCGCTGGTTGCGGAGGACGATTCGCGCACGAAGCGCTGCAGGACTTCGGCGAGAACGGCGCGGTCGATCGGCTTCGACACATACTCATCCATGCCCGCGGCCAGGCTTTCGAGTCGGTCGGACGGCTGAGCCATCGCGGTCATCGCGATCACTGGAACGGTAAAGCCGCGTCGCCGCAGCTCACGCGTCGCGTCGTAGCCGTTCAGTCGCGGCATCTGCACGTCCATCAGCACGGCTCCGTAGGTGTCGCGGTCGAGCGCGTCGAGCGCCTCAACCCCGTCGCGCACCACGAGCGAGTCGTAACCGAGCATGCGGAGCGTGGCGACGGCGACCTTGGCGTTGATCTCGTTGTCCTCGGCGATGAGGATCGTGGCGCGCGCATCGTCTGTCTCGACGGACTCGGCGGCGTGAACCGGTTCGGGGGCCGCGGTGGGTTCGGCCTCGGTCTCCGGCGTCGCGTCCGGCAGTTCCGGCGCTTCCAAGGGCAAGGCGAACGAGAACGTGCTGCCCGAGCCAAGCTCACTTTCGACCTCGATCTCGCCGCCCATCAGCTCGACGAGCCGTTTGCAGATGGCCAGCCCGAGACCGGTGCCACCGAAGCGTCGGGTGGTGGACATGTCTGCTTGCGTGAACGAGTCGAACAGCTCGGATCGACCTTCGGGCGCGATACCGATGCCGGCGTCTATCACCGCGAAACGCACTCGGCTGTCTGCGTCGGGAGACACAGTCACGAGCACATCGCCGCCCTCGCTGAACTTCACGGCGTTGTCGAGCAGGTTCGCCAAGACCTGCCCAAGCCGTAGGCGATCGCCCAACACGAGGTCGGGCGCGTCCGACGAGATCTCGGCCTTTACGTCCACATGGTTGGCCGTTGCTCGTCCTGCGATACCGCTGACCGCGTCCGCGACCGTCGCGCGAATCGAGAACAGTTCGCGCTCGGCTTCGAGCCGGCGAGCTTCGAGCTTGGAGAAATCGAGCACATCGTTGACCACGGCCATCAACGCTTCGGCCGATCGGGCCATCGTCTCGGCGTAGTCACGTTCGACCTCGCCGAGGTCGCGGTCGCGTAACAGGCTTAGCAAGCCCATTACGCCGTTCATCGGTGTGCGGATCTCGTGGCTGACGTTGGCGATGAACGCGCTCTTGACGTGCGACGCCTCGGTGGCTTCGTCGAGGGCAACGCTGAGTTCCGCCGATCGGGCGGCCAGGTCTCCCATGATGACGTTGTTGTCGATCAACGCGATGATCTGGCGCAGGAGCACCAGCGTGACGCACGCGACGCTGAGCCACAGCAACACTTGATCGTCGTAGCGGTGGGTAGCGATTCGATACACCGCGGTAAGGCCCACAAGGCCCAGCGCGATGTAGGGGACGATCAGGTCGCCCAGGGCGCCGCGTCGAACACGCACTCGTTTCCCCGTCGCCATTGGCACCAACGCGGCCAGCGCGATCAACAGGTACGCGGCGAACCACCCTGCGTCAACGAGTTCGCCGGTGGTGTAGTGCCCCAGCTGGGTGAGGTATGCGAAGACGCTGTCGGACCCCGCGTTCAACAACATGCCGGCGGCCACCAGCATGAGCGGGGCCCGCCCCGCCAGGTTGCCGCGGTGCACGGCGTTGAGCGCCACGCTCGCGATCACGACATCACCGACCGGGTAGGCGATGGTCACCAGCGTCGCGAGCGTCGACACGCCGCGTTCGTGCGCGATTGGGCCAAGGACATACGCCCAACTCACATACAGCACGCTGCTGGCGATGATGAGGCCGTCAACGATGACGCGAAGTTGGTTCGAGGGGCGTGGTCCGTCGTTGGTCGGGTACGCGACCATCGCGGCGACGGCGAACGGGATGGCGAGCAGGTAGCCGATGTCGGCGGGAGACGGGAACGGCACCTCGGTTCGAAGGACCAGTTCGTAGATCGCCCAGATGCACTCACCGACCGACCAGCACGCCAGGGAAGCGGCGAGCAACAGCCAGAAGCTGCGGTGGTCCCGATTTCGGTCAGCGGCGCGGACGCACAGCAGCGTGCCGATCACGGCCGCAACCGCCGTTCCGCAGTCATCGATCGCCGTCGTGATCCATTCGCCGCCGAAGCCGATGGCGATGACAACGGTGAAAAAGGTCAAACAGCCAGCGGCGACGAGCAAGGCGAGCTGAAACTTGGCGCGCTCGTTGGAGGGACGTGAAGCGGTCTCCAATTCCTCGTCCTCGCGTGCCATCGAACCTCTCAGTACCGCCCGCGCCACCAAAGGCGGCGAACGTCCGTAGGGATCCCTTCGGCCTCGCCGAGTCACTTCTTTAGACGTGATTGATACGGAGTTGGGTTTGTGGGTACCTGGGCCACGTGCAGAATTGCTACGCGTCCGCCGCGCAGATACGCCGGTGCTAAGCCCAGCGCGGCTCGCCCGCTACCGCGACCTCGGATTGTTACTGGTGAAGCACGCCCGGCCTGGCCGCGCCGCCCTGGACGGGGCGGTTGACGACGACGCCGTGCAGGCAGACGCCGAACGTCTCGCGACCGACCTCGAAAGCATGGGGCCGACCTTCGTCAAGCTGGGCCAGCTGCTGTCCACCCGCGCCGATTTGCTACCGCCCACGTACCTGACCGCGCTGAGCCGGCTGCAAGACAACGTGTTGCCGTTCGGGTTCGCGGACGTGGAACAGATCGTCGAATCCGAACTGGGTGTCCGCATGTCGAAGGCGTTCGCGAGCTTCGACGACAAGCCACTCGCGTCGGCATCCCTCGGGCAAGTGCATCGCGCCCAGTTGCGCGATGGTCGTCCCGTCGCGGTGAAGGTGCAGCGGCCAGGTATCCGCGACCAGATCGTGGAGGACATGGAAATCATCGAGTCGATGGCCAAGTTCGCCGACAGCCACACCGAAATGGGTCGGCGCTACGGCTTCGAAGACATGGTCAACGAGTTCCGCCGATCCCTGATGGACGAGCTTGACTACCGCGCCGAGGCGGCCAACCTCGAAACATTGCACGCAAACCTGATCGAATACGCGCGCATCGTTGTTCCGCTGCCGGTGCACGACTACACGACGCAGGTCGTGCTCACGATGGACTACGTGGACGGTCGCAACCTGTCCTCGATGGGCCCGCTCGGTTTGATGGAAGTGGACGGGCCGCCGCTTGCTTCCGCACTCTTCTCGGCCTACCTGAAACAAATCTTGGTGGACGGGTTCTTCCACGCGGACCCGCACCCCGGCAACGTGTTGGTCACCACCGACAATCGGCTCGCGTTGCTCGACCTCGGCATGGTGGCGCGGGTCGCGCCTGAGATGCAGGACAGCCTCATCAAGCTCCTGCTGGCGGTGAGCGAGGGCCACGGCCAACGCGCGGCCGACGTCGCGATCGACATCGGGCAGCCGCTCGACGGTTTTGACGCGGACACCTTCCGCCGTGGCGCCGCTGATCTGGTCGGGCGGAATCAGGGCGCGACCATCGGTCAGATCCAGGCCGGCGCCGTCGTCGGGGAGCTCACGCGGCTGGCGGGAGCAAGCGGTCTTCGGTTGCCGCCCGAACTCACGATGCTGGGGAAGGCGCTGCTGAACCTCGACGAGATTGCCCGCTCGCTCGACCCTGCCTTCGATCCGAACGCGGCCATAGAGCGGGAAGGCAGCGAGCTCATGCGCCGCAAGCTGCTGCAAGCGGCGACGCCGTCCAACGTGGTGGCGGCGGCGGTCGAAGCCAAGGAGTTCGCGGAGCGTTTTCCGCATCGCGTCAACAAGGTCATGGACGCGCTGGCGGAGGGCCAGATCACGCTGAATATTCAGGGCATCGACGAGAAAGACATCATGCGCGGAGTGCAGAAACTTGCCAACCGGGTGACGACGGGTCTCGTGGTGGCGTCGCTCGTGATCGGCGCCGCCTTGATCATGCGCATCCCGACAAACACAAAGCTCTTCGGTTACCCGGCGCTCGCGATCGTGCTGTTCATGATCGCCGCGGTGTCCGCGCTCGCGTTGCTTGTCGCGATTCAGCTCAGTGACCTGCCGCAACGCCGCAAACGGCGTTGAGCGCAACTACTTGATGGCAGTTGCCTCGATCTCGACTTTCAGTTCGGGGTAGGCGAGTCGGGTCACCCCGATGAGTGTCATCGCCGGCAGTGTCTCTCCGAGCGGGCCGACCGCCGAGCCGTAGTCCGCGAGGAGTTCGTCGATGTCGGTCGTGAACACGGTGAGTCGGACAACGTCGGCCAGCGACATATCGGCTGCTTCTAGAACCGTGCTCAGATTCGCGAAGGCGATGGTCACCTGCTCGCCCATGTTTGAGGTGGTCGGCGGGCTGCCATCAGCGCCGATGGCGGTCTGGCCGGAGCACAGCAGGAGCCGCCCCTCGCCGGCAACGTGTACGGCTTGCGAAAAACCGAAGGCTTTGGACCAATCCCACGGATTGACGTTTGTGCGCTCCATAGCGGCTCCTCTCGTCGGTCACTGACCCTAACGGTCGCCGTTGCGTCGCTACGCTCCGGTCGTTGAATCGACGCATCGCAGCGGCCGTTGCTTTGGTGGTCGCCGTGGTCGGGACCTTGGTGGCCTTGGCCGTCACTGCCCCGAATCCGGCGGCGCAGACATCCAATTCGGCCACGCCGGCTGAGGGACAGGTCGGATTGGAGGCGGTGCCCACCAGCACGACCGTTCCGCCGGTGGTCAGCGTCACCACGGCGCCGCGTTCGCATCGGTCCTTCGTCGCTGACGGCCGATTCCACGTGCGCGGCCGCGACGTGGTCAGTCCCGCCGGATCCGTCGTCACGCTGCGCGGTGTGAGCAAGAGCGGGCTCGAGTACTCGGTCGACGGTTACGACAACTCGAAGGGCACCTTCGAGCGAATGCGCAGTTGGGGCGCCAACGTGGTGCGGGTCGCGTTGTCCGACCGGTTTGCCCTCCCCGAGATGTGCAACTTCGACGAGTCGTATTTGTCGACGATCGACGACATCGTGTCCTACGGCGAGCAACTCAGGATGTTGATCGTGCTCGACGATCACTTCGCCACGCGCGGCCTGTCCTGTGGTCGAGGCGCGTGGAGCGCGAACCAAAAGGCGCCGGACGAATACAACCTCGCGTTCGTCAAGATGCTCGGCCTTCGCTACAAGGACCGGCCCTACGTCGCGATCGACTTGTACAACGAACCGCACGACATCTCCTGGGAGACGTGGCAGCACGGCGGTAGCGTTGACGGCGCGTACACCGCGGTTGGGATGCAGGATCTACTCGACGCTGTACGCGGCACGGGGTTCAACGGTCTGGTGTTTGCGACCGGTCCGCAGTGGGGCAACGACCTGCGTTCGATTGCGACCGACCCGTTGGCCAATGACGCGGACGTCGTCTATGCCGCGCACGCGTATCCGTACACGTGTGGCACGACCACCATTCCGCCGAGCGAGCCCTACGAGTGTGATGGGCGCCAGTACCCGCGCTTTCTCGACAACCAGGTGGCGCCGGCCCTCGCCAAACGCGCCGTGATGCTCACCGAGTTCGGCACGCAGCGCGCCATCGACGGCGAGATGCGCGCGCCGATTCAGTGGGCGGAGGATCACCACATCGGCTGGATCGCGTGGTTGTGGTGCAGCGGGAAGACGAGCGACTACTGCCTGCTCACACCCGACGGCAGCAACACGCCGTCCGTGACCGGCAAGCCGGTGCAGGACTTCCTGTTCAAGGCCAACGGCTGGAAGACACTCAACGGCCGCTAGACGCCCGGTCGTACTATCGGGCATGGACCCGCCGCAGACGCACTACGCCAAGGGGCCCGACTCCCGGATCGCCTATCAGGTCTTTGGCGACGGCGAACTGCCGATAGTGCTCGTCCCGCCAGTGATCAACCACATCGACCTGGACTGGGAAGAGCCGTCCATCGCCCGGTTCATGGAACGAATCGGCACGTTCGGCCGCGTGATCAACTTCGACAAACGCGGCCAGGGTCTGTCCGACCGCCTTGTCGGCGTCCCGACGCTGGAAGAACGCGTCGACGACATTCAGATCGTGATGGACGCAGTGGGCGTCGAGAGCGCGGCGCTCTGGGGAGCATCAGAAGGCGGGCTCATGTCGATCATGTTTGCCGCCACGCATCCAGAGCGTGTCAGTCACGTGTGTCTCTTCGGGGCTTCCCCGCGCTTCGCCTGGGCGGAGGACTTTCCGTGGGGGGTCGTGCCCGAAGAGGTCGACCCGATTCTCGAGGCATGGGCGGACCTGTGGGGTGCGGAGGATTCGCCGACGGCCGCGTTCTTTGCCGCGAGTCGCGTGAACGATGCGACGTTCCTGAAATGGTTGCATCGGTTCGAACGCGCGTCGTGCTCACCGACCACCTTCCTCGAGACGATGCGGCTCAACCTCGCGTATGACGTTCGTCCGCTAGTGGCGTCGGTGCAGGCTCCGACCCTGGTGATGCATCGAGTTGGCGATCCGCTAATACCTGTCGCGGCAAGCCGCTGGCTCGCTGAGCATCTGCCGAACGCTCGCTACGTCGAACTCGAGGGCGTCGATCACGCGCCGCACTTCGGACCAGACCTCGATCTGATCCTCGCCGAGACGGAGGAATTCATGACCGGTGAGGTGCACTCGGTCGAGCCGGATCGGGTCTTGGCGACGGTGCTGTTCACCGACATCGTGGGATCCACCGAACGCGCCGTAGCGATGGGCGACAAGTCGTGGCGAGGTCTGCTCGATCGGTTCGACGGGATCGCGGGCCGGTCCGTCGCCCGCCATCACGGCCGCGTCGTCAACCACACCGGTGACGGCCATCTGGCCACGTTCGACGGACCCGCGCGTGCTATCCGTTGTGCGCAGGAGGTGACCCGTGAATCACGCGACCTGGGCATCGAGGTGCGCGCGGGGCTGCACACCGGCGAGGTCGAGCTGCGGGCCGACAACCTCAGCGGCATCGCCGTGCACTTGGCCGCGCGCGTGGCCGCGAAAGCGATGGGCGGTCAAGTGCTCGTGTCGCGCACGGTCACGGATCTCGTGGCTGGGTCAGGCTTGTCTTTCGTGGACGCCGGCAGCCACGTGCTCAAGGGCGTGCCGGGCGAGTGGCAGCTGTTCGCCGTTTCCGTGTAATTGGTGGGCGTAACAGGACTCGAACCTGTGACCTCAGCCGTGTGAAGGCTGCGCGCTAACCAGCTGTGCCATACGCCCTTGCGGGCTGCGACGTTACTCCGAGTCGGACGCGACAGCCGAAGCGGCGCGCAGCTTCGCCGCGGTCTCGGCGAGATCCCTGGCCCGATCGAAATCGCCGCGGGCCTCGGCGACGAGCGCGCGTTCCCTATACACGTCGCCCAAGCGAGGGCCGCGGCTGATCTTGGGCGACAGCTTTTCGGCCGCGTCGAGCAACTCGTCGGCGTCGTCGAGCCGGCCTTCTTCGCGCGCAAGGGCGGCGAGGCTCCACGTGGGCCACCACAACAAGTTGCGCCAGCCCGACTCGCGCGCCAAGGCGAGGCTCTCATCCAGCGTGGTGTGGGCGGTGGCGCGGTCGCCGACGCGGCGGGCCAGTTCGCCGCGGCTGTGCAGCACCGACGACAGCTGCATCGGGTCAGCCACGACACGCGCCCGCGCCAGCGCGTCATCGAGCGTGACGGTCGCCGGCTCGTAGTCACTGGCTTCGAGGGCGGACCAGCCCGACAGGTTCAACGCGCGCACCAGCGCGGGTTCGTCGGCGGTGTCGCGCCACGCGTCAGCGGCTTGATCGAAGTGGCGCCGCGCCGCCGGTGCGTCGCTATGGGCCAGCGCCATCTCGCCGAGCGTCGTGTGCAGCCACGCGACCGCGTTCGGCGTACCCAAGCGCTGCCAGAGTGCGAGCGCTTCCTCTAGGCGAGCCGTGGCCAGCGACTCGTCGCCGTCCGCGGTGGCGAGCCCGGCCAGAACGGTGAGGTGTTCGGCGACCATGCGGCTGTCACCGAGATCACGGGCGAGTGAGTGACCTTCGTCCGCCAGCGCGTGCGCGGCCACACGATTGCCATCCTCGAAGGCGACGCGTGACAACAAGTGGGTGAGCGTGGCGACCACGCGTTTGTCGCCTTCGAGGCGGGCCAACTCCAGCGCTTCTTCGTACAGGCCGCCCGCGGTTTCTTGATCGCCCTGTTGGGCCGCGAGGTGGCCGAGGTTGCGCAGTGCGATGGCGCGATGGCGGTCGTCGTCGCGCGCCGTCGGCGGTGTCCAGCGCCTCGCGCAATTGGGCGCGCGCCTCGTCGTACGCAAAGCGGTTGCGGGCGAGCGTGCCGAGGTGGTTGAGGGTGCGCGCCGTGCCCGCGGGGTCGTTGAGGTTGCGCCAACGCACCAAGGCCGAGTTCAGGAACTGTTCGGCTTTTTCGTTGTCGCCCTGCTCAGTGGCGAGCGCGCCGGCGGCATCAAGAGCGCGGGCAATGAGCGACGCGTCGACGCCGTCGGTGTCGTCAAGGCCTTGCTCGATCCAGCGACGACCACCGTCCCAGTCGCCGCGCACCAACCAGTACCGCCACAACGCGACGGCCGGTTCGAGCGCGGCGGCGCCGAGCCAGTTCAGCGCGGCGCGCAGATTCGCTTCTTCGGCCGCGAGACGGGCGAGCCACTCGGACTGCATGGGCCCGGTGAGTTCCGGTTCGGCCGCGAGCGCCAGCGCCCGGAAGAACGTGGCGTGACGGTCGCGCATGAGTGGCACTTCGTCGTTGTCCTTCAGGCGTTCCAACGCGTACTGCTTGATCGTGGCGAGCATGCGGTAGCGCGACGCGCCGTCCTGCTCGTCGACGATCACAAGGCTGCGGGCCACAAGCCGCCCCAGTGTGTCGACCACTTCGTCGGGCGACAGCGCGCCGCACGCGCACACCGCGACCGCGGCGTCGAGGTTCCAGCCGCCCGAGAATGCGGCGAGGCGAGCGAACAAGGTCTTCTCGGTTTCGTCGAGGAGGCCGTAACTCCAGTCGACCGTGGCACGGAGGGTTTGTTGACGGGCCATCGCCGCGCGTGAGCCGCCGGTGAGCAGGCGGAACTGGTCGTCGAGGCGCGCCGCTATCTCTTCGACGCTCAACGCGGCCACCCGTCCGGCCGCGAGTTCGATCGCGAGCGGGATGCCGTCAAGGCGGCGACAGATTTGGCGAACCACGGCGACGTTCGCGTCCGTGAGCGCGAACCCGGCGCGTCGCTCGGCCGCCCGATCCGCGAACAGCTGCAGGCCTTCGGCGTCGTTCATCGACCCGAGGGCCAGCACGCTCTCGCCGGGAATGCCCAATGCCTCTTGCGAAGTGGCCAGCACCACGAGTTGGGGACAGTGCGTCAAAAGCTCGGCGGCCAGCGACGCGACGGCGTCAACGAGGTGCTCGCAGTTGTCGAGCACCAACAACAGATGACGGCTGCCGAGTGCGGTGGCGAGGGATGTGGCGGGAGTGCGGCCGAGGTCGTCGCGCAGACCCAACGAACTCGCGATCGCGCCGCCGACTTGGGCCGGGTCGCTGACACCCCCGAGTTCGACAAGCCACGCGCCGTGCGGGAACCCGTCCACCACATCCGAGGCGACCTGCAACGCCAGCCGCGTCTTGCCCGAGCCACCGGTGCCGGTGAGCGTCACCAATGTGGCGCCGTGCCGAATCCGTTCGGCCGCCTCGGCGCGCTCGGGATCGCGGCCGATGAACGACGTAATCGGCTTGGGGAGGTTGCCGGGGACCGCGTCCGCGCGCACGCCGGGAAACTGTGAGCGCAGCCCGTCACGGCCAAGTTGGAATAGGTGCGTCGGCGAGGGGAGATCTTTGAGGCGGTGCCGGCCGAGGTCGGTGAGCGTGGCGCCTTCGGGCGCTCCGCCGGCGAAGTGCAGGGCCGACGCCGAGCACAGCACCTGCCCACCGTGACCCGCCGCGCAGATGCGCGCCGCTTCGTGCACCGCGAGTCCGACGTAGTCGCCGCTTCGCACAACTGCCTCGCCGGTGTGCAAGCCCATACGCACCCGCAGCGGCGGGTCGGGCCAGTCGTGATTCGACACCGCGGCCTGGGCTTCGATCGCACCCGCGAGCGCGCTGGCCGCGTCGTCGAACGCGACGAATACGGCGTCGCCGCTTGTACGTACCTGGTAGCCGCCGTTGCGCGCGAGCGGCTCTTGCAACAGGTCGTAGTGCGTCATCAGCAAGTCGGGCCAGGCGTCGCCGTGCTGCTGCACGAGGTGCGTCGAGCCTTCGATGTCGGTGAACAGGAAGGTCACGACACCTTCGGGCAATCGGGAGGCGGTCGCGTCGGTCATCGCCGGCGCCGGCCTATCGAGAGCTGCGAGCGAAGGTGGCCATGCTGTGCAACACCAAGGCGAGGCCCCAGCCGAGGATCACCCATGCCGGCCAGAAGTAACCAAAGCCCGCAAGGGCCCATACGCCGATGAGAAAGCCGTTCACGACCACGTATGTGCGTGCGTGCGCGACGAAGGCAACCCGGGCAATTCGTTCGAGTCGGTCCTCGCGTTCAGCCGGCAGCACACGGCCAGGTTACTGCCGGGTGACGGGCCTGTCCCCGGGTCGATAACGTTGTTCCCACACGAGAGGAGTTTTCACATGCAGGTTCGGGACAAGATTTATGTAGACGGGGCGTGGGTGCCGTCAACAGGAGCGGGCACGCTCGAGGTAATCAATTCGTCGACCGAAGAGGTCATGGGGACCATCCCCGAAGGCACCGCCGAGGACGTCGACAAGGCAGTAGCCGCGGCCAAGGCGGCATTCAAGTCGTGGTCGCAGACGCCGAAGGAAGAGCGCGGCAAGTACATCCAGCGCATCACCGAAGGCCTCGGCGCGCGGATGGCAGAAATCGCGCAGACCGTTGCCGGCGAAGTTGGCATGCCGCTCAACCTGTCGATGCTCATCCAGGCCGGCCTTCCCGCCGCGAACTGGGGCGCCATCGGCGGCCTGCTCGACACGTTCGAGTTCGAGACGCAGGTCGGCAGCTCGTTGATCGTGCGTGAGCCGGTCGGCGTTGTGGGCGCTATCACGCCGTGGAACTACCCGCTGCACCAGATCACGCTCAAGGTCGCACCGGCGCTCGCCGCTGGCTGCACCGTGGTGTTGAAGCCGTCGGAAGTAGCGCCGCTCAACGCGTTCATCCTCGCTGAGATCATCGACGAAGTCGGCCTGCCCGCCGGCGTGTTCAACCTTGTCACCGGTGTCGGCCCCGTCGTCGGCGAAGCCATCGCCGCGCACAAGGACGTCGACATGATCTCCTTCACCGGGTCGACTCGCGCCGGCAAGCGCGTCGCCGAACTGGCGTCGCAGCGCGTCGCCCGCGTCGCCCTCGAACTCGGTGGCAAGTCCGCCAACATCATCCTGGACGACGCCGATCTCGCTACCGCGGTTGCGGACGGCGTGGGCAAAGCGTTCCTCAACTCCGGCCAGACCTGCTCGGCACTCACCCGCATGCTGGTGCCGCGCGACAAGCTCGCCGAAGCCGAGCAGATCGCGGTCGCCACGGCTGAAGCGTTCACGCCCGGCGATCCGTTCGGCGGCGAAGCCAAGTTGGGCCCGCTCGTTTCGGCAGCGCAACGCGAACGCGTGCGTGCCTACATCCAGAAGGGTGTCGACGAGGGCGCCACGCTGCTTACCGGTGGCGCCGAGGCGCCCGAAGGCCTCGACAAGGGCTACTACGTCAAGCCGACCGTGTTCTCGAACGTCACGAACGACATGACGATCGCGCAGGAAGAGATCTTCGGCCCCGTGCTGTCGATCATCGCCTACGACACCGAAGACGAAGCGATCGAGATCGCCAACGACACCATCTACGGCCTCGCCGGCGGTGTGTGGTCGGGCGACCCCGAGCGGGCCAAGCGCGTCGCGCTGCAGATCCGCACCGGTCAGGTCGAGGTCAACGGCGGTTCGTTCAATCTCGCCGCGCCGTTCGGTGGCTACAAGCAGTCCGGTCTCGGCCGTGAAGCCGGCACGTTCGGCCTTGAAGAGTTTCTCGAGATCAAGAGCCTTCAGCTTTAGTCACGCCGCTCTCGTGTAGAGAAGGCCGGGTCACCCAAGGGGTGGCCCGGCCTTTTCTTTTGCCGTCTCGTTAGGCTGTCCGGCCGTGGTTGCGAGGGGCGTTCGCCTTACCGCGGTTGTTGCGCTTGTCGCCGCTATTGCGGTCCTCGCGCCAGCAACACCCGCGCACGCCAAAGGGCCGACGGTCGAGCAGAAGATTGCCGCCGCGCAGAAGGCCGCGAACGCGTCCGCGGCCAAGCTGAACCAGGCGATCAACGAGTCGAACAAAGCGAAGGCAGACGTAGAGCGGTTCCGGGCGCAGTCCGCCTCAAACCGCGCCAAGCTCAACGCGTTGCAGACGAACCTGCGCGGCTACGCGATCAGCGAGTACCAATCGGGTGGGGGCGCGAGCTACGTATTCGTTGACGACCCCGCGACGCTCGCGCGGACGCACTACCTGCAACGCACGGTCGCGCTCGGCTCGATCGACGAACTCGATGCGTATCGCGTGCTGCTCGAGGACGAGTCGATCACCCAGCGCGCCCTCGAGGCGCGTATGCGCGATCGCGAGAACGCGGTGGCGAAGCAGCGGGCGCAGCGCGCCGCGTTGATGGCGCAGTTGACGAGCCTCGGCAAAGCCATGAAGGCGCAAAAGAGCGGCCTGCGTGTATTGGCGAAGGGGCCGTGGGTGTGCCCGGTGCAAGGCCCACGGGCGTTCTCCAACGACTGGGGACAGCCTCGCTCGGGCGGTCGCCGGCACAAGGGCACCGACATCCTCTCGCCGTCCGGCACGCCCGTCGTCGCGCCGGTCGCGGGCTCCGTCGTCGACCACGACAGTGGGCTCGGCGGTAAGGGTTTCTTCTTGCACGGAGTGGACGGCAACACGTACTACGGCGCGCACTTGAGCCGCTTTGGTGCGACGGGTCGCGTGGCGCAAGGCCAGGTGGTCGGTTACGTCGGCACCAGCGGCAACGCGCGTGGTGGGCCGGCTCATTTGCATTTCGAGATCCACCCGGGCAACGGTGCAGCCGTGAACCCCTACGGCACCCTCCGGACTTACTGCTGAGTACCGATTCGCTTACCGACGCTCTCGCAACCATTCTCGACGCCGAGGCGATCGACGGTCTGCGCCGTCTGTCTGGGGGAGCGAGCAGGGAGACTTGGTCGTTCGCGGCCGACGGCCGCGCCCTGATCTTGCGCAAGGACCCGCCCGGCGCCGTGGCCGGGGGACTCGCCCGCGAGGCCGAGTTGCTCCGCGCCGCGCGCACCGCGGGCGTGCCCGTCCCCGATGTGATTGCGAACGGCGACGGCAGCGACGGTGTTGGCGCGCCGTACATCGTGATGAACCACGTTGACGGCGAGACGATCGCGCGCCGGATCTTGCGCGACGACGAGTTCGCGAACGCACGGCCGCTCATGGCGCGCCAGTGCGGTGAGATTCTCGCCGCGATCCACTCGATCCCGACCGACGCAACGGCGGGATTGCCCGACGACGATCCGCTTGAAAAATACGCAGGCGTCTACAAGATGTTCGGCGAACCACATCCGACATTCGACCTCGCCTTGAAATGGTTGCGCGAGCGGCGTCCGGCCACGACGCGACGAACGGTCGTCCACGGAGACTTTCGTAACGGGAACCTGATCGTGGGGCCTGAGGGTGTGCGCTCGGTGCTCGACTGGGAACTCGCCCACATCGGGGACCCAATAGAAGACCTGGGGTGGCTGTGCGCCAACGCGTGGCGGTTCGGCGGTGCGATGCCCGTCGGCGGGTTCGGGACCTACGACGACCTGGTTGCGGGATACGAGGAGGCGTCGGGAGTCGTGGTCGACCGCGCCGCGCTGAACTGGTGGGAGGCGGCCGCGAACTTGTCCTGGGGTGTGATTTGCATCGCGCAAGCGGCGACGCACCGCAGCGGCGCCGTGCGGTCGGTGGAACTCGCGGCGATAGGTCGGCGCGTCTGTGAAACGGAGTGGGACTTGCTGGGCAACTTCGACGCGGCGGGCTGGCCGTCATGAGCGAGATGCATGACGTGCCGACCGGGGCCGAGCTGGTCGAGGCGGTACGCGAGTTTCTCGAGAAGGATGTGATGGCCGCGACCGAGGGGCGCGTCCAGTTCCACACTCGGGTCGCGATCAACGTGCTGAACATGGTCCAACGGGAGCTAACGCTGGGCACCGACCAGGCGGCCGCGCACGCAGAGCGGCTCGCCTCGCTTGGGCTCGGTTCGGAGAAGGAGCTATCCGAGGCGATCGAGTCCGGGGCGCTCGACGACCGGCTCGACGAGGTGGTGGCGGTTGTGCGCGCGACGGTGCGGGACAAGCTCGCGGTCGCGAATCCGAAGTACATCGCCTGACGAGCGGGTACGACCGCCGCGTGAGCAAAGACGCGGAGTTCGAACAGTTGGTGGCCTCGCTTGACTACCCGCTGTTCGTCGTGACGACCGTAGGCCATGACGGTGAGCGCGCCGGGTGTCTCGTGGGCTTCGCCACCCAGTGCAGTATCAAGCCCGCCCGCTTCCTGGTCGGGCTTTCGGTCAAGAACCACACCTTCGCCGCGGCCAGCGGCGCGACCCATCTCGCGGTGCACGTGCTCGACCGGGATGAGAAGGATCTCGCGGAGCTCTTCGGCGGCGAGACGGAGGACACGACGGACAAGTTCGCGCGGTGCGCGTGGCACGACGGGCCGCACGGCGTACCGATCCTCGACGACGTCGACGCGTGGTTCGTGGGTCACATCCTCGAACGCATCGACCTCGGTGACCACATTGGCCATCTGGTCGAACCGGTGGCCGCGCACGCTGCGCCCGTCGACAATCTTCAATTCGGCGAAGCCCGAGACATCGACCCTGGTCACCCTGCCTGAGCCTGAGACGTCGCCACCTCGGTTCGCGTGGCAGGCTGACGCCATGCATGTGGGCGTACTTGGTGGAACCGGCCCTGCCGGTTCGGGGTTGGCGGTGCGGTTGGCCTCGGTTGGCCTCGAAGTGACGATCGGCTCGCGGACCAAGGACCGCGCCGACGACAAGGTCGAGGAACTGCTGAAGAAGTGGCCGGACCGAAATTTTCTGCTTGACGGCGGCGACAACAAGCGCGCCGCGTCGGCCGACATAGTTGTGCTCGCGACACCGTGGGACGCCGCGGCGACCACGGTGCAGAGCGTGGCGAACCAACTGGCTGGCAAGGTCGTGATCTCGATGGCGAACGCGCTGGCCAAGGTGGGCGACGAGTTCCAGCCCTTGGTGCCGCCGCGCGGATCTGTGGCCGCGTCGGTGCAAGCCGTGCTGCCCGCATCCCACGTCGCCGCCGCCTTCCACCATCTTCCGGCGCGCGAGTTGGCCGACATCGACCACCCCGTCGAGAGTGACGTGTTGATCTGTTCGGACCACAAGTCTGCGATCGAAGCGACGGCTGAGATCGTGCGATTGATCCCGGGCTGTCGTGCGCTGGACTCGGGCCGCCTGTCGAACGCCCTTGCCATCGAGGCATTCGCCGCGGTGATCCTGCAGCTGAACGTCCGCTACAAGACGCGGGCCGCGGTGCGCCTTACCGGCATCGACGCCTGATGGTCATGAGGTTGTACGACACGGCCCGTCAGGCCGTGGTCGATTTCACGCCGGACCCGACCGTGAAGATGTACACGTGCGGCATCACGCCGTACGACTCGGCGCACATCGGCCACGTGGCTGCCTATCTGACCTACGACGTGCTGCAACGCCGCCTGCGCGACCGGGGCCATGACACGCAGTGCGTGCGCAATGTCACCGACGTAGACGACGACATCCTGCGGAAGGCACGCGAAGTGGGCGTGTACTACCTCGACCTCGCAGCCGAGGAGATCGCGAAGTTCGACGCGGCGATGGAAGCGCTCGATCTCATTCCGAGTTTCTCCGAGCCCCGCGCGACATCCGCGATCCCCGACATCCTCGGTTTTATCGGGATGGTGCTCGACTCGGGTCACGCCTACCAGGCGGGCGGCGCCGTGTACTTCTCTGTGGACAGCTGGCCGAAGTTCGGTGCGGTGAGCAACTACACGCGCGATCAGATGCTGGCGTACGCGCGTGAGCGCGGCGGCAACGTCGACGACCCCAACAAGAAGGACCCGCTCGACTTCGTGTTGTGGCAACCGTCGGCCGATGACGAGCCGTGGTGGGAGTCGTTGTGGGGACGGGGCCGGCCCGGCTGGCACATCGAGTGCTCCGCGCTGGCGATGCGCGAACTCGGCGAGACCATCGATCTTCACGGCGGGGGCGGCGACCTCATCTTTCCGCATCACGAATGCGAAGCCGCGCAGTCCGAAGCTGCGACCGGCGCGCCGTTCGTCCGCCACTGGATGCATCAAGGCATGGTTCGCCTCGACGGCGAGAAAATGAGCAAGTCGCTGGGCAACCTCGTATTCGCCGAGCACCTTCTCAAGGAGTGGGAGCCCGCCGCGGTACGGCTCGCGTGTCTGGACAACCACTATCGGCCCGGATGGGACTGGAACGACCGGCTGATGCCCAACGCGACCGCGCGTCTGGCGTCGTGGCGTGAGCGCGGCGACGGCGACGCCGCGCTCGAGGATGTGCGCGCCTGCCTCGACGACGACCTCGACACACCGGGCGCGATCGCGGCGATCGACGCGGCCGCCAAGACGGGCCACGGCGTTTCCACCGCCGCCAAGCTCCTCGGCGTCACGCTGTAGTGCCGCGGCGCGCGTTCGCCGCCGCGCTGCTGGCGCTCACGCTCAGCGCCACGTTGGTCGCGCCGACGAGGGCTGAGACCGAGAGCCCGCTCGCCGCCGTACGCGCACTGCTCGACGCACGCGCCAAGGCGGAGGTGGCGCACGACCGCGCCGCGTTCGACGCGACTATCGACCCGAAGGCGCCCGCCGGCTTCCGCGACGCGCAGCTGAAGTCCTTCGACTGGCTCGCGCCGCTGCCGCTGAAGTCGCTGACCTACGAGGTGCGCGTCGATCTCCTCGGCGATCTCACCCGGGCAGTGAACCGTGCCGAGTACGGCGGCGCGCCGGTGTTCCTACCTCAGACGATTCGCTCGTTGCAGTTCACGCTCGATTCCGGCACCAACCTCGACGACATGTGGTTCACCTTCGTCGAGCGCGATGGCAAGTGGTATGTCGCGGGCAATGACGACGTGGCCGATCTCGGCCTCGAACCGGCGCAATCGATGTGGGATCTGGCTCCGGTCGTGCCGGTCCAGGGCCCGCACGTGATGTTGATCGCACATCCCGAGGACCGCGATCGGGCCCAGGCGTTGGTCGCGACGACCGAGGGCGCGCTGCGGACGTTGGCCGAACGGTGGACCCTGCCCTGGCCCGGCCACCTGGTCGGCTTCGTCCCCCGTTCACCGGACGAACTCACGACGATCATTCAAGCGACCGTTGACGTCACCAAATTCGTCGCGTTCATCAGCTATGCGTTCGATCCCGAGACGCTGCGGGCGACGACGCCGCGCCTGTATATCCAGGACACCAATCTGTCCCGATACGGCGCGGCGCAGCAGGCCGAGACGCTGGTGCACGAGTTCACGCATGCGGCCGGCGCGGCCTACACCGGCCCGTATACGCCCGCGTGGGCACAAGAAGGACTCGCCGACTGGATCGCGGGCGGGTTCGCCAAGCCCGACGCGCCAACACCGCAGTTGCAGGACACGCCACCCCGCAATGACCAGTTCGGTGCGGGGACCCAAACGCAGATCATCCGGGCCTATCGCGACTCGCGCTCGTTGATCGCAGAGTTGGCACTGCTGAAGGGCAACGCCGCGCCCTTCGAGTTCTTCAAGGCGATGGGCGTGGAGATCGTGCGGCCAGGCAATTCGGACTACATCGTTGATGCCGCGCTGGCGACGGTGGGACTCAAAACCAACGACCTCATCGACGCGCTGCGCCACCGCTAGCCGTAATCAGTTCGGCGTTCCCTGGTCGCGCCCGTAATCTTGAGCGATGGCAGACCAGATCACCGTCACTCTCCCGGATGGCTCACAAAAGTCTCTGGAGAAGGACGCGACGACGGCGGAACTGGCCGCGTCGATTGGTTCGGGTCTGGCGAAGGCGGCGTTGGCCGCGGTGGTTGACGGCGAAGAGGTCGATCTCAACGTGCCGCTGCACGATGGCGCGTCGGTAGCGATCATCACCGCAAACACCAAGGAGGGCCGCCACGTCCTGCGGCATTCGACCGCGCACGTGCTGGCGCAGGCCGTCACCCAGCTGTGGCCGGGCGCCAAGTTCGCGATCGGCCCGCCCATCGACGACGGCTTCTATTACGACTTCGACCTGCCCGGCGGCGCGCACTTCAACGAGGACGACCTTGTTCGCATCGAAGGACGCATGCGCGACATCGTCAAAGCGGACCAGGCGTTCGTGCGGGAAGAGCACACGATCGAGGCGGGCCTGGCGCTGTTCGCCGACCAGCCCTACAAGTGCGAGATCATTCAAGGTGTTGACGCGGCCGAAGGCGCTGGCGACGGAGTAGTCACCAGCTATCGCAACAGCGAGTCGTTCGTTGACTTGTGTCGCGGCCCGCATGTGCCGTCCACCGGCAAGCTCGGCCACTTCAAGCTGATGCGCGTCGCCGGCGCGTACTGGCGCGGCGACGAGCACAACCAGCAGCTTCAGCGCATCTACGGCACCGCGTGGGAATCCAAGAAGGCACTCGAGGAGCACCTCGTACGCCTCGTCGAAGCGGAGAAGCGTGACCACCGCAAGCTCGGCGCCGAACTCGACCTGTTCAGCTTCCCGACCGAGATCGGCAGCGGCCTGGCCGTCTTCCATCCCAAGGGCGGCACCATTCGCCGCATCATGGAGGAGTACTCGCGCCAACAGCACGAGAAGGCCGGCTACGAGTTCGTCTACTCACCCCACCTCACCAAGGCGGGGTTGTTCGAAACCTCGGGTCACCTTGAGTGGTTCGCCGAGAACATGTTTCCGCCAATGGAACTCGAAGGCGCCACGTACTACGCGAAGCCGATGAACTGCCCGATGCACTGTTTGATCTTTCGCGCGCGCGGCCGGTCGTACCGAGAGCTGCCGTTGCGGCTCTTCGAGTTCGGCACCGTCTACCGCTACGAGAAGTCCGGTGTGATCCACGGCCTTACCCGGGTGCGGGGTCTGACTATGGACGACTCGCACATCTTCGTCACCCGCGACCAGATGGCGGGTGAGCTCGCCAGTCTCTTGCAGTTCGTGCTCGCGCTGTTGCGCGACTACGGCCTCGACGACTTCTACCTCGAGCTGTCGACCAAACCCGAAGGCAAAGCCGCAGGCAGCGATGAACAGTGGGAGGTCGCAACCAACATCCTGCGCGACGTCGCGCTCGGGGAAGGCCTCGACCTCGTGATGGATCCGGGCGGAGGCGCGTTCTACGGGCCGAAGATCTCCGTGCAAGCGCGTGATGCGATCGGCCGCACCTGGCAGATGTCGACTATTCAGCTCGACTTCAACACCCCTGCTCGTTTCGAGCTGACCTACGACGCCGACGACGGCACCCGGCAACAGCCGGTGATGATCCATCGCGCGCTGTTCGGCTCAGTCGAGCGGTTCTTCGGCGTACTCGTCGAGCACTACGCCGGCGCCTTCCCCGCGTGGCTCGCCCCGGTGCAGGTCGCGGTTCTGCCCGTGGGGGAGGATCACCTCGCGTATGCGCAGTCCGTTCACGACCGGTTGAAGCAGGAAGGGTTCCGCGTCGAGATGAACGCGGCCGACGAACCACTCGGTGCCCGCATTCGTAAAGCCAAGATGCAGAAGATGCCTTACGTCCTCGTGGTTGGTGCCGATGACGCCGCGGCGGGAACGGTCGGCGTGAATGCGCGCGGCTCCGAACGGCCCGAGCGCGATGTCGCCCTGGACGACTTCATCGCGCGCTTGCGCGGCGAGATCGACTCCCACGCGAAGTAACGCATGACCCTCGAACGCATTTGGGCGGGTTGGCGCAGCGCGTATGTCAGCGGCGTCGCGCAGGTCGAGCCCGTCCCCGGCGAGTGCCCGTTCTGCGGAGTGTTCGCGGCTGACGCAACGGATCGGGAGCGGCTGATCGTGCATCGCGGCGACACCTGTGTGGCGATGCTCAACCTGTACCCGTACGGGTCCGGCCATTTGCTCGTCATGCCGATACGTCACATCGCCGACCTACACGAGTTGAACGACGCCGAGCGGGTCGAGTTGTTCGCGCTCGTTGTCGATGCGTCCGAAGTCCTACAGAAGGCCTACGGTCCCGACGGCATGAACGTGGGAGCGAATCTCGGACGCGCGGCGGGCGCGGGCGTGCCGGGCCACCTGCACCTGCACGTGCTGCCTCGATGGGGCGGCGACAGCAACTTCATGACCGCACTCGCCGAGACGCGCGTGCTGCCCGAGGATCTCGCGACCACCTACGACAAAGTGACGGAGGCGTGGAACCGGTGAGTTCGACCGAGGACCATCGCGACGCGTTACCCGAGGACTTGAACCTCGACGAGTACGTCGGCATCACGACGTTTCCCGATCCGGGCCGCCGCCGCGTGGTTGGCGCCATGTGGCTCGTCGTGGGTGCGATCGCCGGCCTGATCGTCGCGGCCAACGGCACCGACGGCGTGCTGGTCAACAAGGGCCTGCTCTATTTCGCGATCGGCTCCGGCCTCGTCGGCTTGTACCACCTGGTTGCGGGCACGCGGCTGAAGGTCCGCGAAACCGACGCGTTGATGGTGGCGTCCGAGCACGTCGGTTTCCCCGTCGGCCACGCGTCCGCGCAACTCGGCTTCCAGGGCCTGCGCTCCCGGCCAACGTGGCGCATCCTGCTCTACAGCGCGGACAACCCGCCCAAGAAGCGCGGCATGGTCCTCATCGACGGCTCCAAAGGCACCGTCCTGGGTGACTACGTCGAAGACAATCCAGAGGACCCCAAGATCTGGAGCTGATGCTTCCGTCGCTCCGCAACCAGAGGTTGCGAAGCGAGCCCATTCAGACGGCCTGCGGCCGCTGACTTTCTGCCCGTAGCCGTTCGACTTGGAGCGGTCGGCCACGGGCCGCCGGAGGGTCCGACTTGATCGGCCCGGAGGCCACAAGCTGCGCCGCCGAAGGCGGCGTCGATATTGGGCTCGGCGAGCAACCTTTGGTTGCGAGCCGATTAGCTGGCAGCGCCGCGCATTGCCTTGTCGGCGACTTGTTGGGGGGCGATGTCGTAGTGGTCGTGCTCGATGGTGAAGAAGCCGCGGCCGCCGGTGATTGAGCGCAGGTCGATCGCGTAGCGGCTGAGTTCGGCGGTGGGCACCATCGCGGTGATCGTGACGCGGGATCCGTCGGCGGACGAGTCGGTGGTCTGCACCCGGCCGCGGCGCGCGTTCAGATCTCCCATTACGTCGCCCTGCTGCGCGATCGGCATCGTGACGTTCAGGCGCGACACCGGTTCGAGCAGGACGGGGCCGGCGTTCGCCATGGCCTCGCGTAGCGCGAGCCCGGCGGCCATCTTGAAGCTCATCTCCGAGCTGTCCACGGCGTGGAACTTGCCGTCGGTCAACGTGACTTCGAGGTCGACGACGGGGTGACCCATCGGTCCACCGTGGGCCATAGCTTCCTGCACGCCCTTCTCTACCGCCGGGATGAACTGGCGGGGGATCGCGCCGCCCACGATCTTGTCGACGAAACGAAACCCTTCGCCGCGCTCGAGCGGCGCGATCGTGATCGTGCACACGCCGAACTGGCCGTGCCCGCCGCTCTGCTTCTTGTGCTTGCCCTCCGCGGTCGCGGGCTTCGTGATCGTCTCGCGGTAAGGCACTGCGACGTCCTCGGTGATCACCTCCACGCCGAACTTCCGCGTGAGCCGCTCGCTGATCACCGCCAGATGCGTTTCGCCGGCGCCGCCGAGCAGGGACTGGTGGGTCTCCTCGTTCCGTTCGACGAACAGCGTCGGATCTTCTTCTTGCAGGCGATGCAGTGACGTCATGAGCTTGTCGTCGTCGCCCTGGGACTTCGGTTTGATCGCTACCCACAATGACGGTGTCGGGGGAGCGGGCATCGGCGCGCGCACCGGCATGCCTTTGGGTGCGAGCGTGTCGCCCGTCGCGCTGTCGGCCAGCTTCGCGACCGCGACGAGGTCGCCCGCGGGCACTTCGGTAACGTTCTCGTGCTCCTTGCCGCGCAGCGTGAACAGACCGTGCAGCCGTTCATCGGAACGGGTGCGCGTGTTGGTCAGCACGGCGTCGGCTTTGAGCGTCCCGCTGCACACCTTGAGCAGCGACACGCGGCCGACGAATGGGTCGGCGATCGTCTTGCCGATCACCGCGAGCGGATCACCGTTGGGGTCGCAGGCGATCTCGGCTTCCCCGTCGCCGGCAATCACGTGCAGCGCAGGACGAGCAAGTGGCGAAGGCGCGATCTCGGCGAGGAACTGGGCCAGGCGGTCAACGCCGATGCGTCGCGTCGCTGAACCGCACACCACCGGGAACACCGTCGCATCAGCGACGCCCTGGGCGAGGGTCTTTTCAAGTTCGTCGAAGGACGGGATGTCGCCCTCGAGGTAGCGCTCCATCAAGTTGTCGTCGGCGACGACGATGCCTTCGACCAGTGCGTCGTGCACGACGTGTTCGGTGTTCGCGAGTTCGTCCGGCACGTCCTGTTCGACGCCGACGCCGTCGTCCCCGTAGATGAACGCCTTGTCGCGCAGCAGGTCTATGACCCCCCGAAAATCGGTTTCCTCGCCGACGGGCAGCTCCAGCGGGGCGACACCGGCACCGAAGATGGTGCGAAGCTGATCGAGCGTGCGATCGAAGCTGGCGCGTTCACGATCGAGCTTGTTGATGAAGATCATGCGGGGGAGCCCGAGCGCGGCCGCGGCCTCCCAGGCGATTTCGGTCTGGACCTCGACGCCTTCGACGGCGCTCACCACGATGACGGCGAGGTCCGCCATGGCCAGCCCGGCTTGTACCTCCGCAAAGAAGTCGGCGTACCCGGGGCAGTCCAGAAGGTTCAGCTTGCAGCCGTGACTCTCGAAAGCTGCCAACGCGGTCGACACCGACAGATGGCGTTTGATCTCTTCGGGCTCAGTGTCGGTGACGGTAGTGCCGTCCTCGACCCGGCCTACTCGGCCGATCACACCGGCGTCAGCCAAAAGGGCCTCCGCAAGCGTGGTCTTGCCGACGCCACCGTGACCTACCAGCGCGACATTGCGGATTTGGGCTGACGTGAACGTTTTCAAAGACGTTCCCTCCGTGCCTGTTTGGTTGAAATCGCTTCGATTCGGCGAGTGGAAGTGAGGTTAGAACTCTGGCGGGTAGAATGCGCCCCGGATGTTTGACAAGCGCTGGAGATCCCAGGTCGAGCGGATCACGGTCCCCATCGGGAACTCCGTCGGCCGCAGCGGAATCTCGCCTGACCACCTCACGGGCACCGGGCTCGTGTTCGCTGCCGCCGCGACGGTGGCCGTCGGCTCGGGCCACCTGGCCCTCGGAACCGGCCTGTACATCGCGGCCGCGTTGCCCGACATGTTCGACGGCGCGGTGGCCAAGGCCACCGGCACGTCTAGCTCACGCGGCGCCTTCTTCGATTCGGTCGCGGACCGTGTCACCGACATGGCGATCCTCGGGGGCATCGCGTTCTACCTGGCGGGGCGTAACGGGGGACGAGCGGCCATGTTGCCGATGGCCGCCATGGCCGTCGCCACGTTGGTCTCCTACGAACGGGCCCGCGCCGAGTCGCTTGGCTACAACGCCAAGGGCGGATTAATGGAGCGCGCCGAGCGCACCATCGCGTTGATGATCGGCCTGGCGTTTCCGGCCCTGTTGATTCCGGTCCTGTGGTTATTGGTTGGGCTTACTTCCTTCACAGCGGTGCACCGCTTCGTGATGGTGTGGCGCCAGGCGGCCAAGCCGCCTCGCGTGCGTCGCGCCAGCCGTCCCCGCTCCGCGCGCGTTGATCGCGTCACGTGGGCGGCGCGGGCCGAGCGTTGGCGGGCGTGGCGTGAACAGTTGGCCACTGAGGGCCGTGTGCGTACCGGCGCAGTGCGACGCGAACGCGTTCGCCGCCGTCCAACAAATCGTCCGTAACGCGAACCGTGTCGCGGCTTACTGAGTTTCGGCGCCTCGCGCCCTACTACGGCTACCGCGCTGTGGACGGGCTCGCGAAGTCGATTCCGGCGCCCGTCGCCGACCGTCTGGCGTCCACGGTGATGCGGGGGCTTTCGGCGCGGCTGGGCGAACGCAGCGACGTCGTGCGCGCCCACATGCGCCGCGTGCTCGGGCCCGGTGTCAGCGACGAGACCATCGAACACGTCGCGCAAGAGTGCTTCGCCGCGTACGGTCGCTACTGGGCCGAGGCGTTTCGTATCCCCACGCTGAGCCGCGCCGAACTCGACGCCGGCATGGAGTGGGAGGGCCTTGTCCACGTCGAGCGCGCGCTGGCGAAAGGCAAGGGCGCGATCGTCGCCATGCCCCACATCGGCGGGTTCGACTGGGGCGGCGCGTGGTTCGCGGCGTCGGGTTACCCAACCACCGTCGTGGCCGAGACCCTCGAACCCCCTGAGCTGTTCACGTTTTTCAAATCGTTGCGCGAAGGCTTCGGGCTCGAAGTCGTCGGCCTCGGTGAAACCGCCGCGCCCGCGATCACGAAACGACTGCGCACCAATGGCCTGGTCGGTCTTGTGTGCGATCGCGACATTTCTGGCACCGGAAGCGAAGTCGACTTCTTCGGCTACCCCACGACGATCCCGGCCGGCCCGGCCACGCTGGCGCTGCGGACCGGCGCCGCCTTGGTGTCGTCGGCGGTGTATTTCGAGGACAACGGGATGCATCGCGGCGTGGTGCGTCCCCCGATCGAGGTCGCCCGCGAGGCCAGCCTGCGCGAGGACGTACAGCGCATCACCCAAGCGATGGCGCGCGAGTTCGAGCACCTCATCTCTCTTGCGCCCGAGCAGTGGCACGTCTTGCAACCCAATTGGCCTGACCTGTTGCCGGAGTCAGTAACGTCCGCGCCGTGACGTCGTCGCTGCGCATCGGGATGGTTTGTCCCTACAGCCTCACGATCCCGGGCGGCGTCCAGATGCAGGTGCTCGGCCTCGCCCGCGCGCTACGCGAACTCGGACACTCCGTCCAGGTGCTGGCGCCGAGCGACGGCCCGCCGCCCGAGTCCGCGGTCACGCCGCTCGGCAAGTCGATTCCGTTTTCGACGAACGGATCCGTCGCGCCCATCGCGCCGGACCCGTCGGCGGCGGTGCGAACAATCCGCGCGCTGCGCAACGAACAGTTCGACATCGTGCACATCCACGAACCCCTCGTCCCCGGCCCGTCGCTAACGGCCTTGCTGTTTTCGGACGGCCCACTCGTCGGCACGTTCCATCGCGCCGGCGCGAGCACCGCGTACGCGCTGCTCAAGCCGATCGTGCGACGCATCGGCAACCGCCTTACGTTGCGCGTCGCAGTGTCGGAGGACGCGCGGCGCACCGCGTACGACGGCATCGGGGGTGACTACCGGATCTTGTTCAACGGCATCGACGTCGAACGGTTCTCACACGCGAAGCCGTGGCCCACCGACGGCCCGACCGTCTTCTTCTTCGGGCGACACGAGTCGCGCAAGGGCCTCGCCGTGTTGCTCGAGGCCCGCCACCTGCTGGATGACGACGTCACGATTTGGGTCGGTGGCTCCGGGCCCGAAACCGACAAGCTCAAAGAGCTCACGGCCGACGACCCACGCGTGGTGTGGCTCGGGCGCGTGGATGACGACGAACTCGCGAGCCGCCTCGCCGGGGCCGACATCGCGTGCTTGCCGTCGCTGCACGGCGAGTCCTTTGGCGTGGTGCTCATCGAGGCGATGGCCGCCGGCACCGCGATCGTCGCGAGCGACCTCCCGGGCTACCGCGCCGTGGCCCGACCCGAAGAGCACGCCATCCTCGTCCCGCCCGAGGACTCCGCCGCGCTGGGCCACGCGTTGCGCGACCTCCTGAAGAACCAGACCCGGCGAGAAGAGCTGGTCGCAGCCGGCCGGATACGGGCGGAGGAGTTTGGGATGCCGTTGCTGGCCCGGGCGTACGCCGACATCTACGCCTCGCTCCTTTAGACGACCTCGAGCGTGCACTCGCACGCAGAAGGCGTGTCCTGCGAAGTGCGCGACTCGCTCGTGGGGTTCTCGAGCGAGAAGTAGTAGGTGCCGGCGCTGCCTACAGGGAACTGGACAGTGATTTGAATGTGGTCGACAGCGACCCAGACGGGGTTCGGCAGCACGATGCTGAAGCCGCCCGGCGACGCACTCAAGTGCACACGCGTGCCGTCGTGATACGTGCTGCCGTCGAAGGTCTGGTCGACCATCGACCAGCCGTACAGATCGATGGTGTGCGGCTGCCCGTCGTCGGGGATCACGTTGTTCTCGACGGACGTGAGCACCGAGGTGGAGCACACGTCGTCGTTGAGGCTCAGCTCGAATCCGAGTGCCCACGTGTGGGCATCGAAGCCGTAGGGGCACATGAGTTGGCCCCGGTTGCGGTCCTCATTGACGCCGAAGTTCTCGACCTCTACGTAGCGGTTGATGGCCCGTGTATTCGGTGGCGCGAATACGAAGGTGTCTGGATCGCCGTGGTCCCAGATTTTCACGTCGGCGTCGACGGGCGTGCCCGCGGTGTCGAGATAGACGAACGAACTGTTCGGACAGCAGGTTTCCTTGTGGCTTTCCTTCGCGAAGTTCAGGATCGACGAGATGTGTGTCTTCACCTTGATCAGCTGATGGTCGACGGCCACCGTTAGGTCCACGTAGATCGGCGAGTTCACCGCGACGCTGGCCGAGGCGGGTCCGTCTTTGGCGTCGGGGTTGTCGTACTGCGAGTCGACGCACGACATCACATTCGGCGCGATGCACGTGGCAATACCGGGGTCGCTCGGGGTGCCGGCTGGGATGTCATCGATGCCGACGAGGATGGAACTGAGCGAACCTGCATTGGTGTCGAGGTTGACGGCGGTGCCCACGCCCGAGCCCCACGCGTCGATCCAGTATTGCTTTGGTCCCGCTCCTTCCCGCTTGGCGAACTTGAAGCCGAGCTCCTCGGGCGGGCCGGCGTAGGTGAGGTAGGTGTGGTCGAACCGGTAGTCGTTCGTGAATCCATCGAGGTGCCCGTACGGCTTACCAATGTTGAGTTGCAGTAGCTCGACCTGGATGTCGGGTCCACCCCCGAGTCGCGTTAGGTCAACGGTGCGGGATTCGTATTTGTCGTCGGCGTTGTCGTCGCCGTATTGCCCGTGATCGGTGTGATATTCGAAGTGCTTCAAGTTCGTCACGCGTCCCGACAGGATGTACGGGTCGGCGATGCCGTCATGTACTCCCGAGCCATCGTCGAGGTCCCAGAACATCATCCCGTCGTAGCCCTCGGAGTAGATACGCATTTGCGTGACGCTCGGCTTGGACATCACCGACGTGTCGCTCACGAGGTCGACGGCCGCCTTTCCGATTTTCTCGGCGCCCGTGTCGAGTACGAGGTCGTCGCCTGCGTCGCCGAAGTTGTAGGTGAGGTCGACTCCCGGACGCACGTCGAGCAAGTTGACATGCAGGTTGTGGGCGCGTGCGGCAACGGGCACGACTCCCTTGGAGTACTTGATGTCGAGCCAACCGATCGGCCCAGATGCTTCGGTGTAGTTCAGGTGCTGCTGGATGCCTGAGTAACTGAACTTCACCGACGCAGGCAGATCGTGCGCGACGACGTCGGCGGTTTCGACGTAGGGCTGCGTGAAGGTGATCGGATCGCCGCCCGGGAACGGATTTGGCAGGCTGACGGTGACCTCTTTGTCGGCGACGGTGTGCACCTCGAGCGGGCCTTGCAGATGTGTCAGGGCGACCGTGGCGCTATCGAGTTCGTCGGCCGCGGTGCGGTTAACCGTGGCGGTCAGCGACGACAAGCCCCGTATCAGCGCGAACACGTCGTACGCGTCGTTGTTCCGATCCGACACCGTGACCAGGTCGGGGTCACCGGGCGTGGCGAGGTCGCCGTGGGTTGGGATCGTCGCCTGGCAGCCGTTCGGCGCGCACGCTTCCACGTGGAGGTACCCGATGTTCGCGCCGTCGGCGGTGTTCGCGGTCGTGGTGCTGGTCGCGTCGTTCTGCACGAGGGTCATCCCGGGGACGCGGCGCGCGAGCACGTGGATAGTGGTGACACCGGAGTCGTTCAGGGCTTCGCCCGCAACGGCGTCGACGCGCAGCTCGTTGATGAGTTCGGAACCTTCGTAGACGAAGGTCATAGGTCGGGCCGGGCGGCGCGGCGGGAAAAAGATGCGTGCTTTCTGCGCGGGTGTGTACGCGACGTGCGCAGTGCCGGGCAGATTCGTTATCTGACCGGTCACCGTCATGGGTGTGCTTTTCGCATCCGGGTCATCCGCGGCGATCTGCATCAGGAACGGGCCCGCCTTGTGCGTCAGCGTCGCGAACTGCGTGTCGGCCCAGCCAACGGTGGCGTCGGACAGCCCCGAGATGCGGAGGAACACGACGTAGTCGTCGGCGTGGTCGTGCAGCATGATGCCGTCAATGCCGTCAGGCAGACGATCGTTGTCGCCGCTCGTCAGCTGCACCTCGGTCGTGGTGATCGCACCCGTCGTCAAATGCGCGGTGAAGGTTTTCGCTGTCGTGTTCACCCGACCGACAAGACCGGTCGGCACACCGAGGAGCCGTAGGTGCGATTCGTTGGCGTCGTCGGCCAGCGGCACCGTAGACGTGAGGTCGGCGGTCAACTCGCCGATAACCGCGCCGCCCGTATACGTGTAGTCGCCGCTCGCGGGTGAATACGTCACCCGCGCCGTGGCCGGGATGTTGCGCACGCCCACGTTCAGGTGACGAGTCACCAACGCCGGACCGTTGACGCCGCAGTCGGTGCACTTCGACGTCTGGGTCACGTCCATCAACATCACGCCCGCGTCGTGGGTCACGTCGACCACGACGGGATCGCCCGTATCGATCACGGCGTGGGACAGGCCACGGATCCGCGTCTGCGTGTTGAGCGAACCGACATTGATGTTGCCGGCGACGTATTCCGGGGCCACCGGGATCGTGAGTGCACCGACCGCGGCGCCGCCGTCTTCGCGGGAGGAGTAGTGCACGATCGTGCTGCCGATCTTGCCGACGGGGGTCGTGAACTCGATCGCCTTGCCCGAACGAATGACACCAGCTTCGGGCGGTACATCGGTTAGGTCGATGCCGAGGTGGTCGGTCGTGCCCGGAGTCGTGCCGGCCGCGGGGGTGTAGGAGTCGAGCGCCACCTTGACGGTCGTAAAGGGCTTGCCGGTCTTGTAGTGGATGACGGTTGGGCTGAAGTCAAAGTCCAGCTTGCCCTGCAACGTCTTGAGCCCGCCGATCAAGTCCATCGTGCGCGCACCGGCAATCTTCTGGAAGGCGACATTGAGATCAGTCGGCGAGCTCGGTGTAACCGTCGCCGTATAGGAATCGTTCGGCAGGAAATTGACGACCGCGTTCACAGTCTGGGGGACTGGGGCCACGCGGGCCGCCAACGACGTGGGATTCAGCCGCGTGTTGTTCGGACCGTTGGTGAAGGACGACCCGAGGATCGTCAGGTTTTCCTGGGCGCTTCTGATCGTCGTGTCGAGCGTGAGCTTGGCCGCGCTGGAGGTGATCGTCGCCGCGAATCCTTTCGGGGTGCCCTTCTGGCAGCCGTCGTAGCCGAAAGCCACTCGCCCCGAGTCGGCGCCGGGGTTGAGCACAACCTCAAGCAGCGACTTCAGCGACGTATCGACCAGCTTGGTCACGTTCACCTGGAGGCGGCTGGGCTGACCGCCGACGCCAGGCACCGCGGCGACCTCCACCGTGACGTCGGGCACCGCGCTTCCACCCAGGTCCACGGTAAGAGGCACGCCGATCGTGCCGTTCTTGAACCGGTCCTCACCGCAGCTGGACCCGTAGAAGCCCGCCGTTTGGTACCGCAGCACGTAGTGGAGGCTGTCGAGCGAGTCGAGGGGGCCGGCTTGGGCCGGCTCTGAACACTTCGCGCCCGCAGCGAGTCCGCCCGCCAGCAGCAGCAGCATGACGACGCGTCGCGACCATGAAATACGTGAAAAAAGGCCCATGCGCCTGAGAATGAAGGAATTCGGGCATTCAGGCATCCGTGGCGAGTACGGAAATCTCCGATGGCAAGCTACGGCGGTGACGAGCGAGCCGGGGGGCGTCACCCGACGAGAAGCGGAGGTGCTTGCGGCCCTGGGCAAGCGCCTCACCAACGCCGAGATTGCGGCCCAACTGTTTCTGTCGGAGCGGACCGTGGAATCCCACGTCTCGTCGCTGCTGCGCAAACTCCACGCGCCCAACCGACTGGCACTCGGCGAGTTGGCCTCGAGCCGGCCGGCCGAAGGAGCCCCGCTGCCGGCGCCCCTCCAACTTCTCGCTGATCCGTCGAGTTACTGCGGACGTGCAGGAGAGCGCGAGCAGCTCCGCGCGCTTTGGCAACGAGCGGCCGGAGGGGTCTCGCTCGTCGGCCTTATCAGTGGCGAGGCCGGCATCGGCAAGTCGCGGCTCGTGGCCGAGCTGGCGGTCGAGGTGTATGCAACCGGGGGTCGGGTGCTACTGGGCGCCGACTTCGAGGATGTACAGCGCCCGTACGAGCCCTTCGTGCAAGCGATCGTCGCCGACGCGGCCACGCTCTCCGACGACGCTCTGCGCGAACGCGCCGACGGCTCAGCGGAAGCGATCGCGCGGGTCGTGCCCCAGTTGGCGGGCCGGCTGGGCGTAGCCGCGGACGCCTTGGTGTTCGACGCCGCGTCGGCGCGCACCGATTCGTACGCCGGGCTGCACACGTATTTCCAGCGGGCCGCGCAGGCGGGGCCGTTGCTACTCGTGGTTGAGGACGTGCACTGGGCTTCAGCCACGACGCTCGGCGCCGTCCAGTACATCGCCACAGTCGGCGGACTCGTTCCCTTCCTCATGGTTCTCACGACCCGCGACAGCGCACCCGACGTGAACGAGGCGTTAGCCGAATTTCTCGGTGACGTCGCGCGCTTTCCATCGGTCGAACGGATCTCGCTGCAGGGTCTGGATCAGCAGGCGGTTGCGGACCTGATCGACGTGCTCGGCGGCGACGCCGACCCGGTGACAACGGCAGCCGAGACGGGTGGCAACCCACTTTTCGTGCGGGAAGTCGCCAGCGGCAATAGCGAGGGCGCCACGCTTACGGCGCTGCTCGCGCGGCGCAACCGGCTGGTAGACCGCGAGACCTCAGCGGCGCTCGACGTGGGCGCGGCTCTCGGTTCCGAGTTTGACGCGCAACTCGTCGCCCGGGTGCTGGACCGCTCGGCCGTCGATGTGATCGAGTCGCTCGACACGGCCGAGGGCGCCGGACTTGTCGCGCGCGCACCGGGTCACGCAACGCGCTTCGCTTTCGTTCACGCGTTGTTCCGGTCGGTTCGCTACAACGCGATCCCCAACGCGGCGCGGTTGGCTCTGCACCAACGGATCACCCAGGCGTTGACGCGCCAGGGTACGGATGACCGCGTCGTGCCCGAGTTGGCGCGACACGCAGCAATCGCCGCTCCGTTGGGTGACGCGCGTGTCGCCCTCGGCTACGCGATGCGTGCTGGCGCATTAGCGGAACAGGCGCTCGCGTTCGATGAAGCGGCCTCTCACTACCGGCGCGCGCTGGAGGTCGCCGACTTGCTCGATCCTCCGGACCCGCGCGCACGCCTGGCGGTCTCCATTCGCCTCGGCGAAGTGATGCAGGGTGGGAATGAGCCGGGCTACGAAACCGTGTTGACCGACGCGGCGCGCATAGCGCGCCAACTGGGCGACGCGCAGGCCTTGGCGGAGGTGGGTTGGGCCATGGTCAAGTACGGCGGGCCGCGCCACCCGAGCCGCGACGCCGACTTCGCAGCGATCGCGCAAGAGGCGCTGCGCGAACTCGGCCCCGCGCCCACTGCCGCGCGAGCGCGCACTCTGGCCGCAGCGTCAGAAGACCTGTGCTTTACCGATCCCGTGCAAGCGTCGGTGTTGGCGCACGAGGCACTGGCAATCGCGCGCCGCCTCGACGATCCCGTCACGCTCGGTCACGTGCTGTTGTCGTACCGGGTCTCTGCAGACACACCGGGTAACACACAGGCGCGCCACCCCACAGCTGACGAGCTTGTCGCGATCGGCGCGCAAACCGGCCAGACCGCGTTCACCATGCTCGGCCTGTTCCACCGCGCGGTGAGTTGCCGGGCGGAGGGCGACTTACATGGGGCCAAGAAGGCCGCCGACGCCGCAAGTGCGCTCGGCGGCGCTCGGGCCTTGCCGCCCACTTACGCCGCGGCAGTCACGTTGTTCAGATCGACGCAGCAGATGCTGGCGGGCCACCTCGAAGAGGCCGAAGCCATCGCAGACGAGGTGTGGGCCCTGGAGTCCGAAGGTTTCTCACCCATGAACTGGTACGGCCCCGCGGTGCTGGTCATCCGGCACAGCCAGGATCGCCTGAGCGAGTTGTTGCCGCTGATCGAGCCCGCGGTCGAGCAGCCCGGCATCGGCAACATCTACCGCGCCGCGTTGGCTGTGGCGTATGCCCACGCCGGACGCGCTGCGGAAGCACAGGAGATCTTGGACTCCTTCGCCGTCGCCGCATTCAGTGGTGTGCCTCGGAACTTCAGCTGGCTGGCGGCACTCATCGCGTTGGCCGAAGTGACCGAGATGCTGCAGGACGTGTCCGCCGCCAACCAGTTGCTGGACATCCTTGGTCCGTACTCGGGGTCGATTGCAGACATGCCGCAGACCGTGATCGGCACCGTCGACCTGGCCCTCGCGCAGGTCGCGCTTACGGCGGGCGCGGTCGCGTTCGCGCAGGAATCCGCGACGCGCGCGGCGGCGGCGAGTCGTCGGCGCAGCACTCCTATTTTCCGGGGCCGCGAACTCGTGCGGGTCGCGGCGGCTCGGCGCCTTAGCGGTGCGAGGATCGACGAAGTCGCTCCGCTTGTGGACGAAGCGCGCGCGATCGCCAAGTCCACTGGTGCTCGCCTGATCGAGCGCGAAATTGACCGATATAAGTTGATTTGAGGGGTTCGTTTTCTTACCCACTGCGAGAAGTGCGGCATTGGTACGTTGGCGGTCATGGCGAAGTCATATGAGCGAATCCGGCGGCTGCGACTCGGCCCGATCGACGTCGCGGGCAAGGGCACAGGCCTGACCGGTCGGTTGCTCGATAATCCCGTCACCCGGCCGCTCCAGCGCCGCTATGCCCGCAAGGTTCCCGGCTTCGACAGCACCGCCGCCCGCGTAACCCGGGAGGACCTCGAGCGCATTGCCGACGCGGATCCCGAAGCGCGCAAGATCGTCGACCGGATCAAGGGCCTGACCTGGTACCACACGATCGATCTCGGCCACGGGGTCGAGACGCCGGGCTTCGCCGACCATCGCCGCCAGCTGCCCATGTACGGGCTGCCCGATTCCCTGGCCGGCAAGCGGTGCCTCGACATCGCGACCTTCGACGGGTTCTTCGCGTTCGAGTTTGAAAAGCGCGGTGCGGACGAAGTCGTGGCCATCGACATCCCGAAAAAAGCCGATGTGGACTGCCCGCGGTGGCTGCTGCGCGACCCCGAGGGTTTTGACTTGACCGGCACCATGGGCGAGAGCTTCAAGGTCGCGCACGACATCTTGCAGTCGAAGGTGAAGCGCGTCGAGAAGAGCGTGTATGACCTCGACCCCGCCGTCGACGGCATGTTCGATCTGGTGTTCATTTCTGACGTGCTCATCCACTTGCGCGACCCCCAGCTCGCGATCGAGCGCGCGTATTCCGTGTGCAAGGGCGAGCTCATCGTGGCCGACGTGTATTCACCCGAACTCGAAGCCTTCGGCGAGGTGCCGGTCGCGCAGTTGGTCGCGCCGGGCGAGACGTGGTGGTATCAAAACGTCGCGAGCATCCGGCAGATGATGGTGGTGGCCGGGTTCGAGCCGATCACCGAAGTCAGCCGTTTCGTGCTCGACGCGCTCGGAAGCAAGAACCACAAAGTGGTGCTTCGCGGCGTCGCGGCCGAGAACCCTTCATGGACGGTGAGGCAGCGCGCCGCTCGGCAACGGCGGATCGGCCACCTCGAAGCCATTCGCTCCTAGATCAGGGCGACGCCACGTCGATCACGAGCCGGGCCGGGTCCGCCAACGTGAACACGCGGAAGGGTCGCTCGCTAGTGGTTCCGATCACCCAACCGACGACGCCTTCGAAGTCCCCGAGCATCACCACTTCCGTGACCGAACCGCGCCCCGGAATGCGTTGGGGGCCGGTGTAGGTCGCGTGCCCTTGTTCGTTGTGCGCGGCCGCGGTCAACCGCACCGCGATGTGGCCGTTCCCGGCGACGGCCACAGCCTCGCCCGACCCGTCCTGGGTGAAGGGCCCGGCTGCGTGAGCAACGGAATGCCCGGGCGTCGTGTCGAATCGGCCGAAGCGAAACACGATGCGTTCGAAGCCGTCGTGCGATCCGAGCTGCACATCGGCCAGTAGCGCGGGAGGCGATGACTCCGGCGTCGAGACCGCGGTGTTGGCGAACCCACCGAGCGTGGTCGACGTCGCACTCAGCGTCGTCGAGGTACGAGCGGCCGTGGTCGCCACCGCATCATCTGACGGTGACGACTCGCCGCACGCCGTCAGCCCCAACACCACGAGTACGACCAGCCATCTCTTCATATCTGAATCCTGACGCGCCGAACCCCCCTGGCGTGGTCGGCCAGGGGGGTTCGGAGAGAACCGACGGGGATCGGTTCAAAAGTTGCTGGTACTACTCAGCGCTAGGCGCCGACCCGATTCGCCATGACGAAGCGGCGAGAGGCGACAGCGGCGATGACCAGAGCCATGCCGAGGAGCGCCGCCTGGGCGGTGCCGCCGGTACGGGGCAGGGCCCCGTTCGTTGCGGCGACCGGGGTGGTGAAGCTGGCGCCGGAGGTAACGCTGGCCAGCTTGATCGTGGCGCCTTCACCCAGCACCGAGGTGACGCCGCCGAGCAGGCCGTTCAGCGTGGGCATCAGGTTGGACAGGACGGGGAGCGTGCCGCCGAGTCCGGTGATGGCCGAGCCGATGCCGTTTGCAGCGGTGAGGGTGCCGAGGATGCCGGCGAGGTTCAGCGGGGGGACGATCGACGCCGTGAGGGCGCTAACGCCGGCCAGCGACTTGATGTAGCCGCCGCCCGAGGTCACGCCGGTGGCGGGATCCTTGGCGAACAGGTTGACCTTCACCAGGTTGGCGAGGTCGGGGCTGATGCCACCGAGGACGCTACCGAGCGTGCCGTTGACCGTGTCCAGCACGCCGTTGAGCTGGGCTGTGGTCGCACCGAGGTCGAGACCCGGGAGGGCGAGGCCGCCCACCTTGATGGCACCGATCTTGGCGACGATGTCCGCCACCGAGCCGGCGACCGTGTCGGACGCCTTGGTGGTGGTACCAATCTCCACGCCTTCGACCTTGAGCAGGCTGACGCCGTCGAGCACACCGAGAGCAGTGGTGAGCACGTCGGAGATGAGGCCCTGCACTGAATCGATGACGCCGTTCAGGGTGGCGAGGGTTGCGCCGACACCGGGAACGGGGAGGCCGAGGGTGCCGAGCAGCGAACCAGCGGCGGTACCGACGACGGTGTTGATCGTGCCGTCAATCTGATCCTGCACGGTGTCGATGGTGGCGTTCAAGGTGCCAACCACGCCGTTCAGCGATCCGCCGGTCGGGACGCCGGCAACCGGCACGCCGAGGGTCGACAGGATGTTGCTGACTGCGCTGATGGGCAGGTTCGCCAGGGGCAGACCAAGACCGTTCAGCAGGGCGCCGAGGTCGAGGACGTTGATGGCGCCGGCCTTCATGGTGCGGCTGCCGTCAGCGACGGTGCCCTTGGCGTTGGTGCCGAGCACGGACGTGAGGCCCGTGGCCGAGATGAGCCCACCAACGAGGTTCACGTTGCCGAGACCCGAGGTGAGACCGGAGTGAGCTTCGGAACCGCTGGCAGCCGAGGTCAGCTTGGCCGGCGAAAGCAGGCCGCCGAGCAGAGCCGGACCAACCGGCAGGTTCAAGCCGGCGAGCGTGCCGAGGTTCAGGCCGGGGCCGTCTACCGAAGCGGCGCCGCCTGGGGACTTGGACTCGACGACGGGAAGGCTGATGTTGCTCAGCGCGCCCGGCAGAGCCGTGGTGAGCGACAGCGCGTTCAAGCGGCTGAACGCCTCAGGCTGCGCGACCGACGGGTCAATCGTTGAGCGCGCTTCGTCGGCGAGAAGCTTCAGGTTCAACAGCGAACCGAGCTTGACGTCGAGCAGCGAGCTGGAGGACAGGGCAGTGCCGACACCCGGGGTGGCGGCCTTCGCGGGGCTGACAAAAGTTGCAGCTCCTACGAGGGTTAGGGCGGTGGCAGCAGCTGCCACCCGTGTGAAGCGCATGTGGGTTCTCCCCAGAGGGTCGGGACGGAGGTCGTCGGGACTTGTGTTCCTAGGGAGGATGCGGGACTAGGGCGTGGGTAACCATCGCTCGCGCGTGTCATTTGCGGCCACACAACCGGGCCAGCCCGAACGGACTAGTCATGCACGGCTTTCATCTGATTGCCCGATTCGTCCGCGCGGACGTTCTGGACAAGTTGCTCGATGAGGGCAAAAAGAGAGTGCGACCGCGGCGCCGCGGGCGAGCCTTACACTCGACGACATGGTTGTAATCGTCGTTGTCGTGATCGTCGTGGTACTCGCCCTGTTCCTAATGGTGATGTACAACAAACTCGTCCGTTTGCGGAACCGCATCGAAAACGCGTGGTCGCAGATCGACGTCCAATTGCAGCGCCGGAACGACCTCATCCCGAACCTCGTCGAGACCGTCAAGGGCTATGCGGCTCACGAGAAGGGCGTGCTCGAAGGCGTTACCCAGGCGCGCGCCGGGGTGATGAACGCGAAGGGTCCCGCCGAAACAGCCGCGGCAGACAACATGCTCACCGGAGCGTTGAAGTCGCTGTTCGCGGTCTCCGAGGCGTATCCGGACCTCAAGGCCAACCAGAACTTCCTGTCGCTGCAGGAAGAGTTGTCGGCGACGGAAGACAAGGTCGCGTATTCACGCCAGTTCTATAACGACGCGGTACGCGGCTACAACACGTCGATCCAGTCGTTCCCGACCAACCTCATCGCCAACAACTTCGGCTTCAAGGCGCGGGAGTACTACGAGGCCGACGACGGCGCCCGCGGCGCCGTGCGCGTGCAGTTCTAAGCACCCACCCACTTCCTTATGTACGACCAAGTCGCGTCCAATAAACGCCGTTCCATCGCGCTCGTCGCGGCCTTCATCGTCCTAATTGTCGCGATCGCGTGGGCGTTCAACTTCCTGATCGGATACGGCGTCGCCGGGTTACTGATCGCGCTGCTCTTCGCTGTCGGTAGTTCCGGCTTCGCGTACTGGAAGAGCGACGCGGTGGCGCTGCGCATGAGCCACGCCCAGCCAGCCGATCCGACGGAGTACGCGCGCCTGCACAATGTCGTCGAAGGGCTCTGCATCGCGGCGGGACTGCCCAAGCCGCGGCTCTACATAATTGATGACGACGCGCCCAACGCATTTGCCACTGGACGTAACCCGCAGCACGCCGCCGTGGCCGTTACGACCGGATTGCTCGCGAAGATGAACCGCGTAGAACTCGAAGGCGTACTCGCACACGAGCTCAGCCACATCAAGAACTACGACATCCTCGTGTCGACGCTCGCGGTGACGCTCGTCGGGGTGATCGCCCTGATGTCGGACTGGGGCCTGCGTTCGATCTTCTGGGGTGGATCGCGCGGCCGCGACCGGGAAGGCAACAATGGCAACCAAATCTTTGCCCTGTTGGGCTTTGCTTTGCTGATCTTCACGCCGATAGTTGCCCGGCTCATGCAGTTCGCGGTGAGCCGTCGGCGCGAAGCTCTTGCAGACGTTTCTGGCGTGACATTGACGCGCTATCCGCCGGGCCTTATCTCTGCCCTCGAGAAATTGAAGGACGATCAAACCGTCGTGCACTCAGGTTCCCGCGCTACCGCGCACCTCTGGATAGAGGCGCCGGTCGCCCGCAAAGAAGAGGAAGGTCGTCTCGCATGGCTGGGCCGGCTCTTCGATACCCACCCACCGCTGGACGCGCGCATCGAAGCGCTGCGAGAGCTATGAGGTGGCGCCTCGGCGCGGCAGTTGCCGCGCTCGCCCTGCTCGCCGCCGGCTGTTCGTCGAAGAACAACGATGACAAGGCGTCGAGCACCACTACGCACAAGTCGACGACGTCCACCGCGGCATCAGCCATCGCCGACGGCGCGCCATTGACCGGGCTGCCTCAAGAAGCCGCCACCAAGAACCGTCCGGCGCTCGTGGTGAAGATCGACAACGCGCCCAAAGCGCGTCCCCAGTACGGGTTGGGCGCCGCCGACATCGTCGTGGAGGAGGGCGTCGAGGGTGGCATCACCCGACTCGCGGCGATCTTCCAATCGAAGGACGCGGACCTCGTTGGGCCCGTGCGCTCGGCGCGGTCGAGCGACCTACACATTGCGACGCCGCTGGATCATCCGCTCTTCGCGTACTCGGGCACCAACAGCACCTTCCAGGCACTGATCGATCGCGCGCCGCTCGTTGACGTCGGCATCAGTCATCTGTCGGCCGCTTACCACCGTGACTCGAAGCGACCCGCCCCGTACAACCTGTTCTCCGGCACCCAACTGCTCTACAAGGGCACACCCGCAGGCGCCCCTGCGGCGAAGAAGCTGGTCGACATCGGTGGCCCCACGTCTGCCGCGGCCGGGACGCCCGTAAGCAAGCTCAACGTCCATTGGGTCGACAAGGTCCGCACCGATGTGCAGTGGAACTGGGACGGCAAAACGTGGAGCCGTATCCAAAACGGCACGCCCGTCATCGATGCGAGCGGCGCCGCGATCGCGCCGCGCAACATCGTCACGCTGTTCGTGAACTACGTCGACACCGGTGAGCGTGATCAGTCGAACTCGGCCGTGCCCGAGGCCAAGCTCATTGGCAACGGCGAAGCGTGGATCATCCGCGAGGGCGTCCTGATCAAGGGCACGTGGGCGAAGTCGTCCGATGAAGCACCCATCGAACTCGCGGACGCTCGCGGAGCGCGTATCGCGCTGCTCCCCGGACAGACGTGGATTGAGCTGCCGTCGCCCGGAAACGGAACCGTTGCGTAAGGGCGTCCGCGCGATCGCATTTGGAGCGCTGGCCCTCGCCCTCGTTGCGTCGGGCTGTTCGTCGAAGAAGAAGGGTCCGTTCTCCGAGCTTCCCGACGCGGGGCCGGCAACGACCGTTGGCACGAAGGGCACGACGACGCTGCCGACCCTCCCGTCCCCGTTGACCGGGGAAATGGTCGCGCCGGCAATAGCGCGGCGACCCGTCGTAATCATCAAGGTCGACAATTCGCCCCAAGCGCGCCCGCAGGCCGGCTTGAACGCGGCAGACGTGATCTACGAGGAACGCGTTGAAGGCTCGGTAGTGCGCTTCCTCACGCTGTTTCAGACGGGCGATGCGAGTGTCGTCGGGCCCGTGAGATCGGTGCGTTCGACCGATGCCAATGTGCTCGCGCCATTGGGCGGCATCTTTGCGTTCTCGGGCGGCATCAAGCCGTTCATCGCGAAGGTGGAGGCGGCCGGCGTCAAGACGATCGTGGAGGGCGACGGTTCGAACGCCCCAGTGTTCAAGCGCGCCGGCAAAGCCCGTCCGTACGGCACCTATGCAGACACGCGTCGGCTTCGCCCGTTAGCCGGCAGCAAGACTCCGCCCGCGCTGTTCCCGCGGCTCCCGCTGGGCACGTCGTTCATCGATGGGAATGCGGGCGCGTCGGCCATCACCGGGATGCGCGTCGTGTTCGGCTCCCTGACGACCGCCGATTGGACGTGGGACGCCGGCAAGCGCCTCTGGTTGCGCTCGACCAACAACACGCCCCACGTGCTCGAAGACGGCACGCGCCTCGGCACGCGTTGCCTGATCCAGCAGACCGTGGCGTATCAGTCGACGCCGTTCACCGACCGGTCCGGTGCGGGCGTGGACGAGGCTGTGGTCACGGGTACTGGCAAGGCGGTGATCGCGTGCGACGGCTTCGCGGTGCAGGCGAAGTGGGCCAAGCCCTCGGCCAAAGCGGTAACGACCTACACGAACACCGCGACGGGGCTGCCGGTCAAGCTGCCCGTCGGCCGGGTGTGGGTGTCGCTCGTTCCGACGAATGGCACCATCACTCTCAAGACACCGGTCACCACGCCGACCACGTCGCTCACCAAGCCGACGACGAAGCTGACCGCCACCACGCGTTAACGCTTTTAAGGTCGACCGAAGGCCCGAGTACGATTGGTCCCTAATGAGTGAACGGACTACGGGAACCGACCGCGTCAAACGTGGACTGGCAGAGATGTTGCGCGGCGGCGTGATCATGGACGTCGTTGACGCGGCGCAAGCCAAGATCGCAGAAGACGCCGGCGCAGTCGCGGTGATGGCGCTCGAACGCGTCCCGGCCGACATCCGCCGCGACGGTGGCGTCGCTCGCATGAGCGACCCGGCGCTGATCGAGGGCATCAAGGCTGTCGTCACCATCCCGGTCATGGCCAAGGCCCGCATCGGCCACTTCGCCGAAGCGCAGATCCTGCAAAGCCTCGGCGTCGACTTCGTGGACGAGTCCGAAGTGCTCACGCCCGCCGATGAGGCCCACCACATCGACAAGTGGGCGTTCGAGGTTCCCTTCGTGTGCGGTGCGACAAACCTCGGCGAAGCGTTGCGCCGCATCAGCGAGGGTGCGGCGATGATTCGCTCGAAGGGTGAGGCCGGCACCGGCGACGTCGTGCACGCAGTGCGTCACCTGCGTCAGATCCTCGGCGACATCCGCGCCATCGGCACCGCGGACCAGCCCGAGCGCTATCGCTGGGCCAAAGACTTGCAAGCGCCGATCGGCCTCGTGGAAGAAGTCGCGACGCTGGGCAAGCTGCCGGTCCCCATGTTCTGCGCCGGTGGCATCGCGACGCCGGCCGACGCCGCGCTCGTGATGCAGCTCGGCGCCGAAGCGGTGTTCGTGGGGTCGGGCATTTTCAAGAGCGACGACCCCGCCCGCCGCGCCGCCGCGATCGTCGAGGCGACCACGCACTTCATGGACGCCGACGTCGTAGCCAAGGTGAGTCGCGGTCTGGGCGAGGCGATGCGCGGCATCGACGCGCAGTCCGTCGAGCAGCCCTTGGCGGACCGTGGCTGGTAGCTCGGTGCCCCCAGGTGCGCATCGGGATCCTCGCCTTGCAGGGCGCGGTCGGCGAGCACGCTGACGCCTTCACGCGCTCAGGCGCGTCGCCGGTATCTGTCCGGCGCGCTGATCAACTCGACGACCTCGACGCGATCGTGTTGCCCGGTGGCGAGTCCACCACCATGTCGATGCTGCTCGAGTCGAGTGAGATGTTTGACCCGTTGCTGAAGAGGCTCGAAGACGGGTTGCCCGCGCTCGGTACCTGCGCCGGCATGATCCTTATGGCGTCCGATGTACTGGACGGCCGCTCTGATCAGCGCAACTTCGGTGTGATCGACATCGGCGTACGCCGCAACGCCTGGGGCCGCCAGGTCGACAGCTTCGAAGCCGACCTGCGGGTCAGCGGCATCGAGGGATCGAACTTTCCCGCCGTGTTCATCCGGGCGCCGCGCGTCGAGCGCGTCGGCGACGACGTCGAGGTGCTCGCCGCGATCGACGACGAACCCGTACTGTGCCGGTCGGGTTCCGTGCTCGTGGCCAGTTTTCACCCCGAATTGTCCGACGATTTACGGATCCATCAGTTGTTTCTCGAAGGAGTAAGCGCATGAGTGGCCACAGCAAATGGGCGACGATCAAACACAAGAAGGGCGCCGCTGATGCGGCGCGCGCCAAGACCTTCGCCAAACTGATCCGGCTGGTTGAAGTCGCCGCCCGGGAAGGCGGCAGCGACACCACCACGAACGCATCCCTGCGCTCGGCTGTCGCGAAGGCGCGCGACTCGTCTGTCCCCGTCGACACGATCGACCGCGCGATCAAGCGGGGGAGTGGCGAGCTCGAAGGCGTCCACTACGAGCAGATGATGTACGAGGGGTACTCGGCCGGCGGTGTCGCGATGCTGGTCGACGCGCTCACCGACAACCGCAACCGCACGGGCGCCGAGATCCGCTCGATCTTTTCGAAGAACGGCGGCGCGCTCGCCGAGCCCGGCGCCGTGGCGTGGCAGTTCGAACGCAAAGGCGTGATCCTCGTCCCCGCTGGGATCAGTGAGGACGACCTGATGGCGATCGCTCTTGACGCCGGCGCCGACGACCTCACCGCGCAGGGCGACATGTGGCAACTCACGTGTGCGCCGAGCGACCTCACCGCGTTGCGCACCGCACTCGAGGAAGCCAGCGTGCGCTTCGAGTCGGCCGAGACCACGATGCTGGCGCAGAACTCGATCCCGGTGACCGAGGAAAACGTGGCCAAGCAAGTGCTGCGCATGCTCGACGCACTCGAAGACCACGACGACGTCCAGAACGTCTACGCCAACTTCGACATCTCCGACGAAATGTTCGAACTGGTGGGCGCGTAATGGCGGTTGGAGTGGGCGACAAGGCACCCGAGTTCACCCTCCTCGGGACCGGCGGCGAGTCGTTCTCGTTGTCGTCGTATCTCGGCAGGCCCGTGGTGATTGCGTTCTACCCAGGCGACAACACGCCCGTGTGCACCAAGCAACTCGACTCGTACCAGGGCGACATCGGCGCCTTCGCAGAAGTCGGCGCGCAGGTATTCGGTATCAGTCCGCAGTCGGTCGAAAGCCACGACGAGTTTTCGTGCAAGCGCGGCTACGGGTTCCCACTGCTCGCCGACACCGACAAGAAGGTCGGGGAGGCTTACGGCGTGCTCGGCCCGCTCGGCTTCTACCGCCGCTCAGTGTTCGTGATCGACGCCAAAGGCGTCATCCGCTACGCCCACCGCGCCGTCGCCGGCCTCACCTTCAAGCCCTCCAGCGAACTCATCGCGGCCGTCAAGGCGTCGACGTAGGGGTCCACCGGGGTGGCACACCCCGGCAATACACTTTGCGAACGCATGTTCGTATTAGGGATCGATCCGGGGCTTTCCAGGTGTGGCTATGGAGCCGTGCGCGTCGACAGCGCGGGGCGGTTCGTGGCTGAGGCCGCAGGCGTGTTGCGCACCGATAAGGACGCTCCGCTGCCGCGTCGACTGTCGATTCTGATGGCCGACTTGCGGTCGCTCATGGACGAGTTGCAGCCCGACGCCGTTGCAGTGGAGAAGGTGTTCTTCCAGACCAACGTGCGCACCGCGATGTCGGTCGGCCAAGCCAGCGGTATCGCGCTCGCGCTGGCCGACGCCATGGGATGCGAGGTCGGGGAATACACGGCCAACGAGGTGAAGGCGATCGTCGCTGGCTACGGCGCGGCCACCAAGGAACAGGTCCAACGCATGGTGCAAAGCCAGCTGAACTTGGCCGAGATTCCCCGTCCTCCCGACGCGGCCGACGCGCTCGCACTGGCGTTGACCCACTGCACACTCGGCCCCCGAAGGGCCCGCATGACGGCAGCGTCGACGTGATTGGATCCCTGCGCGGTCAGGTGCTCGACCGCTCGGCCGACGGCGACATGCTCGTCGAGGTCGGCGGCGTCGGCTACCGCGTCACGGTCCCGCCCCGCACCCTCGCGGCGGCGGGCGAGCCGGGTGAACCGATCTTCCTCCACGTGCACACCCACGTTCGGGAGGACGCGATCGTGCTGTTCGGGTTCGCGACGAGCGAAGAACGCATCACGTTCGAAGCGCTGCTGTCAGCCCACAAAGTCGGGCCGGCGCTTGCCATCGGCATCATCAGCCACCTAACGCCAATGGCTTTGCGCCGCGCGATCGCGTCGAACGATGTCGACGCCTTGTGCGCCGTGCCGGGCGTCGGCAAGACCACCGCGGCGCGGCTCATGCTCGACCTGAAGAACAAGCTCGTCGGCGAAATCGACCCCGAGGCCACGCTCGCAGCGGTGAACGGCGACGCGGCGCCGATCGGCGCGCGGGCCGACGTTCGCACCGCGCTGGCCAACCTCGGCTATGCGCCCGAAGAGATCACGTTCGCGATCCAAGATCTGCCCGACGAATCCGACGATGCATCGGCATTGCTGCGCGTCGCGCTCAAAACCCTGGCGGGTGCGCGATGAGTCCGCGCGAGGAGTTGCTCGGGGCGAGCTCCGACCCAATCGAGCGCGCCGAAGAAATGAGCCTGCGGCCGCGCAACCTCAGTGAATTTGTTGGCCAGCGCGAAGTACGCGGCCACCTTTCCGTCCTACTCGAGGCCGCCCGCCGGCGAGGGCGGCCGGCCGATCACGTCCTGTTCGCAGGCCCGCCCGGGCTGGGCAAGACCTCGCTCGCGGGCATCATCGCGGCCGAGATGGGCGTGAACCTGCGGGTCACGTCGGGCCCCGCGCTCGTGCGCGCCGGCGACCTCGCCGCGGTGCTCACGGACCTGCAGGCCGGAGACGTGCTGTTCATCGACGAGATCCACCGTCTGCCGCGCGCCGTGGAGGAAGTGCTGTATCCGGCGATGGAGGACTTTCAGCTCGACGTCGTGCTCGGCAAAGGGCCCGCCGCCCGCTCGCTGCGCCTCGAATTGCCAGCATTCACGCTCGTCGGCGCCACCACCCGCACAGGACTGGTGAGTGCGCCGCTGCGCGACCGCTTCGGCATCGTGGCCCGCCTCGACCATTACCCGCCCGAGGATCTGCAGATCATCGTCGAACGCGCCGCCACGATCTTGGGCGTGCCCACCACGTCCGACGGTGCCAACGAGATAGCGCGGCGGTCACGCGGCACTCCCCGCATTGCGAATCGCCTGCTCAAACGCGTGCGCGATGTCGCGGAGGTGCACGGTGACGGCACGATCGACGCCGCGTCCGCTCGCGAGGGGTTGGCGCTCTACGGCGTGGACGAACTCGGCCTCGACAAGGTGGACCGGGCAGTGCTGCGCGCCCTGTGCGTCAGCTTCGGCGGCGGACCCGTCGGTCTGTCCACGCTGAGCGTTGCGGTCGGTGAGGAGCCCGAGACCGTCGAAGACGTGCACGAGCCGTTCCTATTGCTGAGCGGATTCTTGATCCGCACGGCCCGGGGCCGGGTGGCGACGCCGGCCGCGTGGCTGCACCTCAACCTTGACCCGCCGGCGGGCGCGCCGGCACAGGCGTCAGAGGCGTTGGAGCTGTTCGACGAGTAAGTAGCGGGCGACGTCTACGGCAGGGGTACGTAAATGCACCACGACCGGTCCATGCCGTCCGAGATCAGGCAAATGTGGCGGGTATCGCCACCGCTGAACCCGGGGATCTTCGACAGGATGTCGTTCGTGGTGCTGGCGTAGTCGCCGGCGTTGAACATTTCAGCTCGAGCAGCGTGCGGGGCGGCGAGGCCGCCTGCGGTGGCGGCAGCAGCCGCCAGGAGAATGAGCCGTTTCATCGCGGCAGGATCTTGAGCAGGGAAGTCGGGTCGCCGAGATCGGTTGAAAGCGTGATGCCACCGACGTTCAGGGCGGACGGATCGTTCTCTGTTCGGGCCTTGCCCTCAGCGGCGCTGCCGCGGGCAACGGTGAGCGAAGTGGGCGCCTCGGGGGTGGTGGGCGAGGGCGGGTCAATGGCCACGGACGCGGGCGCGACCGACGTTTCGCCTGACGGCACCACGGCGACGGGTAGCGACGTGCTCACGACGCGCGCCGTGTGCGTGGGCGCCGGCGTGGCGACCGGATGCGATGGGGCCAAGGCGATGCCGCCGGCTACGGCGGCGACCGACGCCGCGCCGATCGCGGCGATTGGCAGCGCGTTCTGGTGCAGGTCGTTCAGGCGGGCGCGCATCGACAGCAGACCGCGGAACGCGATGCCGAGCAAAGGGACCGCGGCCAGGCGCTCTTCGCCAGCAATGGCCAGGAACTCGCGCTTGAGCGCTTTGCGGGCCCGGAACAGCAGCGCCTCGACGGTGCCCATCGTGACGTCGTAGTGCTCTGCGATTTGCTGGTAGCTCCAGCCGCGCGACTCGCGCAGGTCGAGTACTTCGCGATGACGCGGGCCGAGCTGGCCCATCGCCTGGGTCAGATAGACGATGTCGACGTTGTCGACAATCTGCTGCTGGCCGCCTTCGACGCCACCGAGATCGATCTCGGCGGCGGGTTCGGTGCGGGAGACGCGCCGATGGCTGTCGATGCACAACCGGCTCGCGATGACCGTGAGCCACGGGTAGAAACGGCGCTCACCGGCAAAACGCGGCATGGCCGAGAACGCACGAGCGAACGCCTCTTGCGTGATCTCTTCGGCTTCGTGAACATCGCCGACGCGGCGGGTGCAGAAGCGCAACAGGCGGGCGTAGTAGCGGTTGTAGAGGTCTGCGAAGGCGTTCTGATCGCCGGCTTGGCAAAGCTCAACCAGGCTTCTGTCCCGCTTGAGATCTACATCATCCGCACGGACTGCCATTGCGACACCCCAACCCGCTATCCCAACCTGCACCCCGAGCCACCCGGGACTGGGACAGGGTAACCAGTTTTGCGGCCCGCGTATAGGTGCAACGCGTTACAAAAAAATGGACGGCTGTCTAACCTGCGTCAACGTTTGCGCTGGTAAGCGGCCGAAATGGTACGAGTCCTACGATCCGGACCCGTCATGCGTCTCGAATCCCTCCGTTACGAGCTTCCCGACTCGGCGATCGCGCAGCATCCGGTCGAGCCCAGGGACGCCGCTCGGCTGCTCGTAGCCCTCGCGGGCACCCCGATCGAGCACCGTCACGTGAGCGATTTGGCGGAGCTAATCGGCCCCGGCGATCTCCTAGTGGTGAACGACACGCGGGTGCTGCCGGCCCGGTTGCGCCTGCAGAAAGCCACCGGTGGCGCCGCCGAGGTCTTGCTCCTGAGCCCCGTCGCCGCCGATCAATCGCAATGGGAAGCCCTCGTGCGGCCGGGTAAGCGGGTGCCGCCGGGCACGGAACTCTTCGACGGGGACGGGGCCGCCGTAGTCACGGTGGGCGAGGCTCGGGGCGATGAGGGCTGCCGGGCCGTTCGCCTGCACGGCGTGGACTCCGCCGACTCCGCCGAGTCGCTCATCGCTCGCCTCGGGGAGATGCCGCTGCCGCCCTACATCCACGAGCCCCTCGCCGACGTGGACCGCTATCAGACGGTGTTTGCCCGCGTGCCTGGCTCGGTCGCCGCGCCGACCGCCGGTCTCCACCTGACCGAGGCAGTAATCGAGCGGTGCCGCGTCGCCGGTGCCGGCGTGGCGACGGTCACCCTCGACGTCGGTCTCGGAACGTTTCGCCCGATGACGACCGACAACGTCGCCGACCACCGGATGCACGCCGAGCGCTACGCGGTGCCCGAGGACACGCTGGATGCGATTGCCGGCGCCGAGCGGGTGGTGGCTGTGGGCACGACGTCGCTCCGAACGCTCGAAGCGTGGGCCGCGACCGGCGAGACGAGCGGTTCAACGGAACTGTTCATCTATGGCGAATACGACTTCCGTGTGGTCGACCGCCTCCTCACGAACTTCCACCTGCCCGGTTCGTCGCTGCTCGCGCTGCTCGACTCGTTCACCCAGGGGGCGTGGCGCTCGCTCTACGACGTGGCGTTGCGCGAGGGCTACCGGTTCCTGTCCTTTGGCGACGCGATGTTGGTGGACCGGGGGGACGCGTGAGCGCGGGCCGCGCGCCCATAACGGTCGAGGCGCGGGACGGCGCGGCGCGGGCGGGCGTTGTCACGACCGCACGCGGGACGTTCCAAACCCCGGCGTTCATGCCCGTCGGCACGCGCGGCTCCGTGAAGGCCGTGGACGCGGCGGATCTCGAGTCGGTCGGCGCGCAGGTCGTGTTGGGCAACACGTACCACCTGATGTTGCGGCCCGGCGCAGAGGTCGTGGCCGCGCTCGGGGGCCTGGGCGCGTTCAGCGGATGGAACGGTCATACCCTCACCGATTCGGGTGGATTTCAGGTCTTCTCGCTGAACCCCAAGGTCGACGACGAGGGCGTGACGTTCCGCTCGACGTATGACGGATCCACGCACCGCCTCACCCCCGAAAGCGCCGTCGCGGTACAGGCCGCGATCGGGGCGGACATCCAAATGGTGCTCGACGTCTGCTCCTCACTGCCGTCGACGCCCGAGATCATCCGCACCGCGCTCGACCGCACCGCGCTGTGGGCCGCCCGGGCGCGCCACGAGCCTCGCCCCGAGGGCCAGGCCCTCTTCGGAATCGTCCAGGGCGGTGTAGACCCCGAGATGCGGGTCGAGGCCGCGCAACGAACGGCGGCGCTGGACTTCGACGGCTACGGCATCGGCGGCCTATCCGTGGGCGAGCCCCGTCCCGAGATGCTCACCGCTCTCGACGCGACGATGCCGCACTTGCCCGAGGATCGGCCGCGGTACCTGATGGGGGTAGGCGACCCGATCGGCATTGTCGAAGCGATCGCCCGTGGCGTCGACATGTTCGACTGCGTATTGCCGACCCGGTTGGCGCGCCACGGCACCGCGCTCACGTCGGCTGGGCGATATCAGGTGAAAAACGCCAGTCACGTTGTATCCGAATTGCCAATCGACGAGGCGTGCGAGTGCTCGACGTGTCGCCGCTACACGCGCGGCTATCTCCGTCACCTGCTGCAGGTCGGGGAGCCGTCCGCGGCGCGCCTGTTGACAATCCACAACCTGGCTTGGCTGCTCGGCCTGATGGCGCGGACCCGTGCTGCCATCCGCTCACAGACATTTGCGACGCTGCGCGCCGAAGTCGTTGACATCTGGGAACCGAGCGCGACCAACTAAGTTCGTCCGCCGCATGGGCGCACTCATATTCACCGCCATCATGTTGGGCGGCATCTACTTCTTTCTCATACGGCCGCAACAGGCGCGGGTGCGCAAGCACCAAGCCCTGGTGGCCTCGGTGCAGGTCGGTGACGAGGTGGTCACGGCCGGCGGCATCGTCGGCAACGTGACCGGCGTCAACGAGCGCGACGTGCTGGTCGAGGTCTCTCCGGGGGTTGTGTTGAAGATTGTGAAGGGCGCCATCGCCCAGAAGGCGCCCGACGCCATCGAACCCGACTCGATTGACGCCGCCGAATGAAACGTCGTCGCAACGGGCTGTCCGTTCTCATCATTGTCGTGGTCGCGCTGGGCTCGCTCGCGTACACCCTGATCAACGACAACAAGCCGACATTGGGTCTCGATCTTCAGGGCGGCATCTCACTGGTGCTCAAGCCGGCGAAGAAGGTCGACAATGGCGTGCTCGCGCAGTCGATCGCGATCATCCGGAACCGCGTCGACGCGCTCGGCGTGGGCGAGCCCGAGATCAGCCGTCAGGGCCAAAACATCATCGTCGAACTCGCCGGCGTGAAGGATCAAGAGAAGGCCCGCGAGATCATCGGTCAGACCGCGGAGCTGCGGTTCCGCCCGGTGCTGCAGGCCGGTATCGCGCCCGAGGACTACATCCCACCGAAGACAACCACCACCACGGCGAAGGGCGCGACCACCACGTCTGCGGACCCGGCGGCACCCACCACCACGACCTCCACCACGACGAAGCCGGCGGTGATCCCGACCACCCCGCCCGAGAAGGACATCGCGACCAGCGAGGTCTTGTTGCCCCAGAAGGACGACAAGGGCAAGGTGCTCCAGCGCTTCGCACTCGGGCCGGCGCTGCTGACCGGCGAAGTGGTGCGCACCGCCTCCGCGCAGTTCAACCAGAGCGACGGAACCTGGTTCGTGCAGCTTCGGCTTACCGGCAAGGGCAGCCCGCAGTTCGACGCCATGGCGGCCGCGAACCAGGGCAAGCAGATCGCCATCGTGCTCGACGGCATCGTGCAATCCGCGCCGACCATTAACGCCTCGTCCTTCCAGGGCAAGCCCACCATCACGGGGCAGTTCACCCAGGGTGAAGCGAAGAACCTTGCGCTCGTCCTGCGGTTCGGTGCGCTACCGATTCAGCTAAAGGAACAGAACGTCTCGAAGATCTCTGCGACCCTGGGCAAGGACTCGCTGAACGCCGGCATGATCGCCGGCGCCGTGGGCCTCGCCCTCGTGCTGCTCTACATGATCTTCTATTACCGCGCGCTCGGGATCGTGGTGGTCTTCGGACTCATCGTGTCGGCGTCGCTGCTGTGGTCGATCATCGGCTACCTCGGTGTGCACAACAACCTGGCGCTCTCGCTCGCCGGTGCCACGGGCATCATCGTGTCGATCGGCGTCACGGTCGACTCCTACGTCGTGTTCTTCGAGCGATTAAAGGACGAGATCAAGTCGGGCAAGACCATTCGCAGTTCGGTTGATCGCGGCTTCTCGAAGGCGTACAAGACGATCGTCGCCGCCGACGTCTCGAGCCTCATCGGCGCCGGGCTGCTCTACTTCCTCACCGTCGGGCCCGTGCGCGGCTTCGCCTTCTTCCTCGGCCTGTCCACGCTGCTTGACCTTTTCGTGGCGTACTTCTTCACGCGGCCGGTGGTCGCGCTGCTCGCAAGGAACAGGACATTCACCGACGCTCGCGGACTGGGCGTAGCGCGCGGTCTGGCCGTGAACAGCGGAGGCGCGTCGTGAGCGACACGAACCCCACCACCGAGCGCCGCAGCATTTGGACCCGGCTCTACCACGGCGAAACCACCATCGACTTCATGAAGGCGCGCCGGCGCTGGTTCTCCATTTCGGCGGTCATCATCGCGGCCGGACTGATCTCGCTCGTGTTCAACGGTTTGAACCTGGGCATCGAGTTCCGCGGCGGCACCTCGTGGGAGATTCCCGCCAAGGGCTTCAGCGTTACCGAGGCGCGCAACGCGTTGCCGTCATCCATGCGCGACGCGAAAGTCCAGCAACTCGGGAGCAGCACGATTCGAGTGCAGGCCGACCCCCGCGGCAGCGCGGAAGCCAAGAAGGTCGCCGTCGACGACGTCACGGGTCGGCTGGCAAAAGCTGCGGGAATCACCCAGAGCAAGATCAGCGTCAACGACGTCGGCCCGTCGTGGGGTAATGAGATCACGGCCAAGGCGCGCCGCGCCCTAGTCATCTTCCTCATCGCGATCACGCTCTACATCACGCTTCGCTTCGAACTGAAGATGGCGATCGCCACGCTGGTCGCGCTGGTGCATGACATCGCGATCACGATCGGCGTGTACTCGCTGTTCAAACTCGAGGTCACCCCGCCAACCGTCGTGGCCGTTCTGACCATCCTCGGCTACTCGATCTACGACGGCATCGTGGTGTTCGACAAGGTCGAGGAGAACACGAAGTCGATGGCCGCCAGTGGTCGCATGAGCTACACCGAGATGGTCAACACTTCGCTCAATCAGGTGCTGATGCGGACGCTCAACACGTCGCTCACCGCGTTGTTGCCGATCTTGTCGTTGCTCGTAATCGGCGCGTTCATTCTCGGTGCGAGCACGCTGCAAGAGTTCGCGATAGCGCTTCTGGTCGGCCTCGCCGCCGGCGCGTACTCATCGATTTTCATCGCCTCGCCACTCCTCGCAATCCTCAAAGAGCGCGAGCCGCGGTACCGCGCTGTGCGCGAGCGTCTCGCGCGGGGTCGGCGCGACCGGTGGAGCGCGCCTGGTGCCCGGCATGGCCGCGGCCAGCGGCGGTTCAACGTCGGCATCCGCGTCCGGTCCGCCGCTCGTGCCGGGCCAAACGCGCGAGCCGGAGTCGAGCTCGGGTTCTGTCGCAGGTGCGCCCGCGCGTCCCGCCATCACGGCGCGGGCTCGCAAGCAGCGGCGACGTCGCTAGTACCATCTCTTTATGTCACCCGACTTCGGCTGGCTGAAGAATCACATCACGGAGGTCGCGGACTTCCCACGTCCCGGTGTCGACTTCAAGGACATCACGCCGCTGTTCGCGGACCCCGACGCGTTCCGTTTTGCGGTTGACGCGCTGGCCGACCACGTCGCGGGAGATCAGATCGACGTCGTTGTCGCGGTGGAAGCGCGCGGTTTTATTACGGCCGCGCCGGTCGCGTACCGCTTGGGGGCGGGCGTGGTGATGGTGCGCAAAGCGGGCAAGCTGCCGCGGCTCGTCGAGTCGACCGTCTATTCGCTGGAGTACGGCGAGGACACCCTCGAGGTGCACGCCGATCAAATCCCGTCCGACGCCCGCGTGCTGATCATCGACGACGTCCTGGCCACGGGCGGGACCGCTGCGGCGGCAGTGGAACTCGTCGAACGCCTCGGCGGCGTGGTGGTTGGCCTCGGGTTTCTAATCGAGTTGGGGTTCCTCCACGGCCGTGATCGCCTCGCTGGACGCGACGTCACGACGTTGGTCACCTATGAGTAGAGGCACCTAACCGTGGCCACCGTCGATCGCGTGTTGCCGTGGCGACGCGGGATCGTTTCCGAGAGCCTGGTTACGCCGGTCGTCGAGTCGTACAAGGAACGTCACGCCAAGGGTGATGCATCCCTGATCGTGCGCGCCTTCGACAGTGCGGCCGAAGCGCATCGTCACCAAACCCGCCAATCCGGCGAGAGCTACATCCACCACCCGGTCGCGGTGGCCGGCATCGTGGCGAGCCTCGGTCTCGACGACGTCACGATCGCCGCCGCGCTCCTGCACGACGCGGTCGAAGACACCACGCTCACGGTCGACGACGTCGCCGAGCGCTTCGGGCCAGTTGTGGCGGCGGTGGTGGATGGCGTTACCAAGTTGGACCGTCTCGCGTTCGACTCAAAGGAAGCGCAACAGGCGGCGACGATGCGCAAGATGCTCGTCGCGATGGCGAAGGACTGGCGCGTCCTGATCATCAAGCTCGCTGACCGCTTGCACAACATGCGCACCGTGGCCGCGATGCCCGTGTGGAAACAGCGGCGCACCGCCCAGGAGACGCTCGACATCTACGCGCCGCTCGCGCACCGCCTCGGCATTCAGGAAGTGCGGTGGCAACTCGAGGACCTGTCCTTTGCCGTGTTGCACCCCAAGCTGTACGCCGAGATCGATCACATGGTCGCGGTGCGCGCCCCCGAGCGCGAGACGTACCTGAGCACCGTGTTGGAGACCGCCCGCGATCATCTCGAGAAGCTCGGCGTCGAAGCCGTGGTTACCGGCCGTCCGAAGAACCTCTACTCGATCTACGAAAAGATGGTCGTCAAGGGCAAGGAGTTCAACGAGATCTACGACCTCGTCGGTATCCGCGTGCTCGTCGAGTCGCAGAAAGATTGCTACGCCGCGATCGGCGCCATCCACGCGACGTGGCCACCGCTGCCCGGTCGCGTCAAGGACTACATCGCGACGCCGAAGTTCAACCTGTACCAGTCGCTGCACACGACGGTCGTCGGGCCGCAGGGCAAGCCGCTGGAAGTGCAGATCCGCACCCACGACATGCACCGGCGCGCAGAGTTCGGTATTGCCGCGCACTGGGGTTACAAGGAGAAGGCGACCCCTCAGGACATCGCGTGGGTGCAGCGCTTCGTCGACTGGCAGCAGGACACGACCGACCCCGCCGAGTTCCTCGAGACACTCAAGCTCGACCTCGACACCGACGAGGTCTACGTGTTCAGCCCCAAGGGCGACATCATGACCCTGCCGGTCGACTCGGTGCCGGTGGACTTCGCCTACGCGATTCACACCGAGGTCGGCCACCGCTGCATCGGCGCCCGCGTCAATGGACGCCTCGCCCGTCTCGACTCGAAGCTCATGTCGGGCGACACCGTTGAGATCATCACGTCGAAGCTGCCCACAGCAGGCCCGTCGCGGGACTGGCTCGATCAGGTCGCGTCGCCGCGGGCGCGCAACAAGATCCGTCAGTGGTTCAGCCGTGAGCGTCGCGACGACGCGATCGACAACGGACGCGACGAGCTGTTCAAGGCCATGCGGCGCGAGGGCTTGCCGGTTCAGAAGCTGAGCAACTCCACGATGCTGCCGAACATCGCGGTCGAGGTCGGCCACGCTGACCTCGACGCGCTCTATGCCGCGATCGGCGAGAACCACGTCTCGGCGCACTCGGTCGCGCAGCGCATCGCCCGCGAACTGCGCGGCGGCGATCACGAAGAGCAACTGCCTACCACCGCGCGCCAAGAGCGCCGATCGGCGCGCAAGCAGCATCCGGCCGGTGTGTACGTCGAGGGCCTCGATGACGTCATGGTGCGTCTGTCCAAGTGCTGCACGCCGGTGCCGGGCGACGCGATCCTTGGTTTCGTTACGCGCGGTCGCGGCGTGTCGGTCCACCGCGTGGACTGCTCGAACGCGGCGTCGCTCACCGCGATGGCCGACACGGGCGAGTCGCGTCTGATCGAAGTCGAATGGGACCGTGAGACGCCCGGGGTGTTCATGGTGTCGATCGAGGTGCTGGCGCTCGACCGCACGCGACTGCTGCTCGACGTGTCGCGGGTGCTGAGCGAGCACCACATCAACATCCTCGGCAGCTCCACCGGCGCGGGTTCCGACCGGCTGAGTCGCATGCGCTTCGACATCGAACTCGCCGATCCGACCCACCTCGAAACGCTGCTCGCCGCTATCAAACGCGTGGACTCGGTCTACGACGCCTACCGGGCCCTACCGGGCCGTTCCGGGTAATGGCCGATACCTGGGCCGTTTCGGTCAAGGCCGTATTGATCTGGCTGGACGAGGTCATCCTGCTGCGCAACGACCGCGACGAGTGGGAACTGCCGGGCGACCATCTTGCCCACGACGAGTCTCCCGAGGAGTGCGCCGAGCGCGCCATCGAAGAGGAGTTGGGGCTTTACGCGACAGCCGAACGCCTCCTCGACACCTGGGTGTACGAACTCGCGGGCACCGCCCCCGAACTCGTCATCAGCTACGGATGCTCGGTCAACCTGCCCGACCCGTTGGCGTTGCGCGAGGAACACGCCGAGGTGCGCCTCTTTCCCGTGAACGAACTCGATTCGCTGCCGCTGCCCGCCGGCTACGCCGAGTCAATCAAGTCCTGGCACCGGCTCCTCGGCCGGTAGTTCCTTACAGCGTCAACCGGAAGGCAGCGACCGGTCCGTTGAAGCCCTTCAGCTCGAGCGCCATCGGCTCGGTCTTGACGTTGTCGCGCACCGCCTCGTGGGCTCGCCCGTCGAGGAGCACCTCGCCCGGTGGCGCTTCGTCGCAAAGGCGCGACGCGAGGTTCACGACGGAGCCGATCGGTGTGTAGTCGGTTCGGTCTTCGAACCCGATCGTGCCCAAGGTCGCATAGCCGTACGCGATACCTGCGCCGTAACCGATGACGAAGCCGCGCTGACGCCAGCGTTCGCCCAGGCGCGCCATCGGCTCGCGCAGGGAAGTCGCCATCTCAAGGGCCCGGCCGGGTGGGTCGTCGCACGGGAACGGGTCGTTGAAGTACGCCATCACGCCGTCTCCGGCAAAGCCGCCGACCGTGGCGCCGAGACGTTTCACGATCACACCGACGGCTTCGTAGAACTCGGTCAGTACCTCGACCACATCTTCCGGTTCGGCGACCGCCGAAAACCCGGTGAACCCGCGGAGGTCGACGAATATGACCGCGATTTGCCGGCGGTGGGTTGCGAGCATGTTTTCGCCGCCGGACGACAACACGGCGTCGGCGACCTGAGGCGACAGGAAGCGACGAAGCTTGCCCAGCCGTTCGATTTCATCTACCTGCGCCGTGACGCGGGCCTCCAGTTCGACGCGCGCCGAAGCAACCTGTTCGTGCAGGACGCGCTCGCTGCGCGAGAGCCGTTCGATCCCGTCCACAAAGCGACTAATCACGAACGTGGTCGCGAGCGTGGTTGCCGCTATCAAAACGATGCGGGCCCAAGGTCGCGGGTAGCCCGGCTCCACAAGGACGACGGCGCCGAAGGTCACGATTGCGAGAGTTGCGGCGATGGCCGTTGTGCGCCGCGAGAAAAACACTGACGCCGCGGCAACGTACGCCGGAGGTAATGCCGCACTGACCCCAAAGTTGGGCCCGGAGAGCCACACAAGGACGCCGCATAGCGCACCTGCGGAGATAGCGAGCAGCGGAAAGAACACCGGAGGGCCTCTTCGGCCCATAACGGGGATCACGGCAGCCATCACGACGCAGTAGAGGACGACAAGGGCGAGGGCGTCGCGGCGCACGCCGAGGTGTGAGCCAGCGAGTAACAACCCGATGGTGCCGCCGCCCGCCATGCCGATCCACGCAAGGCTGTTGCGGACCATCTCGTCGACATAGCGCGCGGGGCCGACAATGAGTTCCAGTCCGGACCGATGCTTGCCCTCGACCAGCCGGTACAGGCGCGACGGGGTGGCCTCTTGCATGGCGAAAGTCTGTCAACGCTGGCCGCGGTCGTCTGTGACCTTCGCCTCTAGGCTGGCGTCAGACATGGCGCCTCAGTTCAAAGCCCCGAAGGGCACCTTCGACGTCCTCCCGCCTGATTCGGCCCGCTACGAAGCCCTCGTAGCGCTGTTCGCCGAGCACGCGCAGCGGTACGGCTTCGCGTTGTTGGTGCAGCCCCTGTTCGAGGACGTCGGCGTGTTCCAGCGATTGGGTGGGTCGACCGACGTCGTGCGCAAGGAGATGTACGACTTCGAGGACAAGGGTGGCCGCCGCATCGCGCTGCGACCTGAGGGCACCGCGCAGGCGGCGCGGGCCTACCTCGAACACCACCCGACCCCGCCGTGGAAGGTTTGGTACGTCGGCCCGAAGTTCCGTTACGACCGCCCGCAAAAGGGTCGCTACCGCCAGCACCACGAGGTCGGGGTCGAAGCGATCGGCACCGCAGATGCCGATGTCGACGTCGAGGTCATCTCGCTCGCGTGCGACTTCTACGCCGCGCTCGGTCTCACCGGTCTCACATTGCGGCTCACCTCGCTCGGCGATCAGACGTGCCGGCCCGCGTACCGCGCCGAACTCGAGGCCTACTTGACCGAGCGCCGCGATCAGCTGTGCGATGAGCACCGCGATCGCATCGCGGAGAATCCGCTGCGGGTGCTCGACTGCAAACGCGACGCGTGCGTTGACGCGACCAAAGAAGCGCCGCATATGGTCGACCGGTTGTGTGACGACTGCGAGGCGCACTTCGCCCGGGTGAAGGCCGGCCTTGACGCAGCGCACATCGCGTACGTACTCGATCCCTCACTGGTGCGCGGCCTCGACTACTACACGCGCACCACGTTCGAGTTCGAAGCGCACGCGCTGGAGTCGGCGCAAAACGCCGCGGGCGGCGGCGGTCGTTACGACGGGCTGATCGAGCAACTGGGCGGCGCGCCCACACCCGGCATCGGGTTCGGTCTTGGCATCGAGCGCATCCTCATCGCCTGTGACGCCGAAGGCGTGTTCCCGGTTCCGGTCGACCGGCTCGACGTGTTTGTGATCGACACGACCGGCGGAGACGCTGGGCGCGATATCGCGCGCGACGCTCGGGCTGCGGGCTTTCGCGTCGACCGCGCCTTTGACAATCGTTCGTTCAAGTCGCAGCTGACCGCGGCGCTGCGATCCGGGGCGCGCCTCGCAGTCGCTATCGAAGAAGCGGGTATCACGATTCGCACGTTGCAAGAAAAAGGCGAACCGATCGCGGTCGATCGCGCCGACCTTGTATCCACCCTCACCGAAAGGCTGTCATGAGCGAGCACCGGAGCGAAGCGAGGAGCGCAGCTCCAAAGGGACTGCATTGCTGCAACACCTCCGCCGCCCGAAGGGTGGCGGTTTAGGTGTTGCGCACCGACTATTCGGGGGCGCTTCGCTCCAGCGACATCGGACGGACGGTCACAGTCTGCGGCTGGGTGGCCAAGCGTCGCGAGCACGGTGAGCATCTCGCGTTCATCGACGTCCGCGACCACACCGGCGTCGTGCAGTGTGTGGTCGACGGCGCGAGCGACCTACGCAACGAGTACGTCGTGGCGATTACCGGAACCGTGCGGGCTCGACCCGAGGGCACCGTGAACGACCAGCTGCCGACGGGCGAGGTCGAACTGGGCGACTGCAACGTCGAGGTGTTGAACGCGGCCGAGCCGCCACCGTTCCCGGTCGACGACCGCGTGGACGCCGACGAGTCGGTCCGCCTGCGTTACCGCTACGTCGACTTGCGGCGCGACCGGATGCAGAAGAACCTGCGCGTCCGGGCCAAGGTCAACAGCGCGGTGCGCACCGCCATGGAAGAACAGGGTTTCCTCGAGATCGAGACGCCGATGCTCATCGCGTCGACCCCCGAAGGCGCCCGCGACTTCGTGGTGCCCTCGCGCCTGAAACCCGGCACGTTCTACGTGCTGCCCCAGAGCCCGCAGCTTTTCAAGCAGCTCTGCATGGTGGGCGGGGCCGATCGCTACTACCAGATTGCTCGCTGCTTGCGGGACGAGGATCTGCGCGCCGACCGGCAGTTCGAGTTCATGCAGCTCGACCTCGAGATGAGCTTCGCGTCGCAAGACGACGTGCTGGCGGCGACGTCACACGCGATCGCGTCGGCGGTCAAAGCAGTGACAGGCGAAACGATCCCGCCGATAGAAACGATGACGTGGCTCGACGCGCAGGAACGCTTCGGATCTGACAAGCCTGACCTGCGCTTCGGCATGGAACTGATGGAGCTCACAGAGGTCTTTGCCGGTACCGAGTTCAACGCGTTCAAGGCTCCCTGCGTGAAGGGCATCCGGGTCGAAGGCGGCGCCGACGCGTCGCGCAACCGCCTCGACAGCCTCACCGACATGGCCAAGCGTTACGGCGCCAAGGGCCTCGTGTGGATGAAGGTCACCGACGATGGAGTGGACTCACCCGTCGCGAAGTTCCTCACCGCAGAAGAGATCGACGCGCTGAAGGCCGAGACGAAGGCAGCCACCGGCGACCTCTTGCTCCTTGTCGCCGACGAACGCCCGAAAGTGCGCCACGTGCTCGGATTGCTCCGAGTGGAGCTGGGTCGCATGCCGGTGACCGAAGGCGGCTTGCACTTCACATGGATCGTCGACTTCCCGTTGTTCGAGGGCATTGACGACGAGGGCCGCCCTGTCGCCGCGCACCACCTGTTCACGATGCCCAACCTCGAAGACATCGACAACCTTCAGGCGGACCCACTCGCTGTGCGGGCGCAGAGCTACGACCTCGTGCTCAACGGCTGGGAACTCGGTTCGGGTTCGGTACGAATCCATCGCAGCGACATCCAGCAGCACGTATTCGACGCGGTTGGCATCGAGGCCGAGGAGGCGCAAGAGCGCTTCGGTTTCCTGCTCGATGCGTTCAAGTACGGCGCGCCGCCCCACGCCGGCTTCGCGTTCGGGCTCGACCGACTTGTCGCAATCTTGGCGGGCGAAGAGAACATCCGCGAAGTAATCGCGTTCCCGAAGACGCAGTCGGGGCTCGACCTGCTCACGGGTGCGCCGACGCCCGTCGACCCGAAGGCGCTCGCCGAACTCCACATAAAGACCCTGCCGCCGCCCACCTAGGCGACGGCGCGCTCTAGGCGCGTGACGCGATGAAGACGGGGATGATGCGGTCGGTCCTCTGCTGGTATTCCGCATACGGCGGGTAGGCGGCCACGGACCGCTCCCACCACTCGGCGCGCTCGTCGCCGGTGATCTCGCGGACCACCGCGTCGAATGGCTCAGGCCCGTCCTGGATGACTACGTCCTCGGGGTACTTGACCAGGTTGTTGTACCAAGCCGGATTCTTGGGCGCGCCGCCGACCGACGCGACCAGCGCGTACTCACCATCGTGTTCGACGCGCATCAGAGCCAACTTGCGGATTTTGCCCGAGGCCGCGCCGCGGGTTGTCACGATGATGATCGGCATGTCGGTGTTCATCAGGGTGTTCGCCTCGGCGCCGCCGGTGCGTTCATAGGTCTCGACTTGCTCGCGTACCCAATCCCATTTGCTTGGTTCGTATTCACCTTTAAGCGGCATACGTCCAAGGCTACGCGCGCAAATTTGACCTGCTCTGCTGCCCGCGCCGCCTGGCACCGGTCTACGCTCGCCTTCTCGGGTTGCTGGGGAGCGCCCACGAGGGGGAAGCGAAACCGATGCGAAAGTCATGGGCGCAGCTGTATGCGCCATTCCTGGTCTTAATGATCGTGCAGGCGCTGTTCGTCGCCGTCGCACCGTCGCGGGGCGGCCAGCAGGCCGTTAACGCCAATGCGCCAGGCTTCGCCGCCGGTGGGAACGGCGGTACCGGGGGGACCACCCCCGACGGCAGCGGTACCGGTGAGACGTCGGACACCGTGGCGGGCGGGGACTTCTCTGGAACCGGCACCGCGAGCGACGGCACCGGAACCGGGGACGGCGCTGACTCCGGCACCGGTGGCCAGGGCGTCGGGAGCGCCGCGGCCGGTGACACCAAGCACTGCAAGAACGGCCACCAGTACGAGCTGGTGCTCAACAACCCGGCGCCCTGCATCCCCAAGTTCACGGGCAACAACGGCGGCGCCACGTTCCAGGGCGTCACCGACAAGGCGATCAAGGTGATCGTCTTTCAGTCCGCACCGAACGAACAGGTCAACGCCATCTTGGGCGCCAAGGGCCTGGCCGCGTCTCAGGCTGACCAGGACGCGTTCAATGCTGCGGCGATCAACTTCATCAACAAGCACTACGAGTTGTACGGCCGCAAGATGCAGGTCGAGTACGTGGTGGGTGACTGCCCGACCACGCCACCCGACTACGACAAGTGCAACGCCGCCGCGCAGGAAGTTGTCAAGAAGAGGCCGGCGCTAATCATCTGGAATACGTCGCTCTACGCGTCGGTGTTCGACATCTGGGCCAAAGCCGGCATCCCCAGCATCGGCGGGTCTTCATTCGACGCGAAGTACTACACGGACCGCCGTCCGTTCCGGTACGACCTCGCCATGGACGGCACGCAGGCTGCCGATCACATTGGCGAGTACTACTGCAAGAAAATGGCGGGCAAGAACGCCGATCACAGCGGTCGCATCATCCATTCGTCGGTCGGCGCACGCGGCAACGTCAAGCGTCGACTCGGCATCGTGGTGCCCGAGATCGAAGCGAACGTGGCCACCGCGAAGGAAGTCGCTGCGCGCGTGAAAGCGTGCGGTGGCGGCGACTCGCCAATCTTCACCTACGCGTCCGACATCGAGAAGGCGAACGAACAGACCCAGGCCACGGTCGCCAACCTCATTCAGAACAAGGTCACGACCGTTACCTGCATGTGCGATCCGATCGCGCCCGTGTTCCTCACCACCGGCATGACCAAGAACAGCTACTACCCCGAGTTCCTGCTCCCTGGCCTGGGCTTGCTCGACTACGACCTCCTCGGGCAGCTCTATGACCCGTCGCAGATGCAGCATGCGTTCGGCCCGAGTCACCTCGGACAGCCGACTTCGCTCGACCAGAGCGACCCGGCCCTGGTGTGGCGGGCCGAGGGTCACAGCGGCCACCCGTGCGGGAACAACGGCTGTGGATTGAACTGGGCCTTCCTGAACGCCGCCGGAATCGCGATCGAAGCCGCGGGACCGACCTTCAACGCGCTCAACCTCGAGAAGGGCATGCTCAACTTGCCCGCACAAGGCGGCTGGGAGCCGAAGAAAAACCCGTCCCAGACGCTCTATAAGTACGGGCCCAACGACTACACAGGCCTCACCGACGTGCGCGAGGTGTACTGGAGTTCGACCGCGACTACGCCGACCGATGGCAGCAAGGGCGCGTATCTCAACGTCAACGGCGGGCGCCGCTGGACGCTGGGGAACTGGCCGGCCGACGGCCTAGGCGGCATTCCTGTAGCGGCGAGCTAGGCCGTCGATGACTGCCGCACTCCCGACGTTGCGCAGAGCCACGAGCCCTCTGCGCGAGGTCTGGAATCACCCCCGCTTCGGGCCAGTACTCAAGCTCGTAACCGCGTACGTCGTGCTGATCGAAATCGGCGTCCAAGGCATCTTCGGTCGCATTCAGCTGCTCGGGCTCGACATCGGCCGCTACCCGCTGGCCGTTCCGCGCGGCGAGATAGTTGGCGGCGCAGTGATCGGCGTGCTCTACGCGCTGGTCGCGATGGGCCTGATCCTCGTGTACCGCGCCAACCGCATCATCAACTTTGCGCAGGCGCAGCTCGGGGCGGTGCCCGCGATCATCGCGCTGCTGCTCATTACTCGGCACGGCACGCCGTACTTGCTCGCGATCCCGATCATGTTGATCGGCTCAGCGCTGCTCGGTGCGGGCGTCGAGGTGACGCTGGTGCGGCGGTTCGCCGATGCGCCGCGGCTGATCCTGACGGTCGTGACCATCGGCGTCAGCCTGTTGCTACTGATCTTCGAGTTCTACGCCAAGCAGTGGGTCGGGGGTGACCTGATCGACAGCGTCGGGCTCACATTCCCGACCCCCTTCCAACGCCTGCAAATCCACATGGGCCCCAGCACGCTCACCGGCGACCACCTGTTCGCGATCGCGGTTGTGGGCGTAATCGTCATCGCACTCGGCGCGTTCTTCCGCTTCACCGATATCGGGATCGCCGTCCGCGCCGCGGCCGAGAATGGCGAGCGTGCGTCACTGCTCGGTATTCCGGTGCGACGCGTCTCGACGATCGTGTGGACCATCGCCGCGATGTTGTCCGCGATCGGCGTGTTTCTTCGTACACCACTTGTCGGCTTGCCCCTGTCGGGCTTTGTCGGCCCGTCCATCCTCCTGCTCGGTCTCGCGGTCGCCGTGATCGCACGTATGGAGAGCCTCCCCACCGCGTTCTTCGGCGGCATGTTGATCGGCATCATCGATCGCTCGGCGCTGTTCGCCACGCACCGCGCCGCGCTTGCGTCCGCCACGATGTTCGTCGTCGTCGTGGTCGCGCTGTTGGCGCAACGCGGCAAGCTGAGCCGGGCCATGGATCTCGGCGCGTCGTCGTGGCAAGTGGTGCGCGAGATACGTCCCATACCCATCGAGCTGCGAAGCCTCCCAGAGGTAAAACGCGCCCGATTACTCGTGGCCTTCGGCGGAGCGCTGCTGGCGATATCGGGGCCGTGGATCTTTGGTTCGCTCAAGACGTCAGCGGCCACGCTGATCTTGCTCTACGCCATGATCGGCGTTTCGCTCGTGATCCTCACCGGCTGGGCGGGGCAGATCTCCCTCGGCCAATACGCGATCGCCGGCATCGGCTCGGCCGTCGCCGGAGGTCTCGCGGCCAACCACGGGTGGGATTTCTTTGGGGCGTTGTTCACCGGGGCAATGGCCGGGGCGCTCGTCGCCGTGATCATCGGCTTACCGGCGCTGCGCATCCAGGGACTGTTCCTCGCCGTGACCACACTCGCGTTTGCGTTCACCGTGCAGAACTTCGTACTGCGCCGTGAGTGGTTTGCATGGCTGGTCCCCGGCGACAACAAGTTCGCCGATCGACCGCACCTGTACGAGCACTTCGATTTAACAACTACCTCGAAAATCGGCTTTGTCACGATCGACAGCGACGCCAAGTTCTATTTCGTTTGCCTCGCGTTCCTCGCGCTCGTGCTCGCGATGGCGCAGTCGCTGCGCCGCCTGCGCTCGGGCCGCCTGTTTATCGGAGTGCGCGACAACGGACGCGTGATGCAGAGCTTCGGCGTCAGCCTTGCGGCCACGCGCCTCTCCGCCTTTGCTATCTCCGGCTTCATTGCCGGACTGGCGGGAGCGCTGCTCGCGTATCAGAACGTCGTGTTCTCTCCCGGTGCGTTCAGCCCCGAGCAATCGATCGCGCTCTTCGTCATGGCGGTGATCGGCGGCGTCGGGTCACTGCTCGGCGCTGTGCTCGGTGCGGTGTACTTGATCGGCGTGCCTCTGATTCCCGGGCTGCGCGACGTGCAGAACATCGAACTGCTGACGTCCGGACTCGGCGTGTTGGGTGTGCTGCTGTTCCTGCCGGGCGGTTTTGCCGAAGGTGCATACCGCGTGCGTGACGTGTTCCTGAAACGCGTGGCGGCGCGGCACGGCATCGTGGTCGCCAGCATGGTGGCCGACTCGCGCGAAGTGGCGGCCATTCCTGACGTCGACCTGAACGAAGTCGCCGCCGAACTCGAAGACCTGGATCCGGTGACCGCATGATCGCCGCCGTACGCAGACGCTTCGAGACCGCCGCGCACGGTGCGCCGATCTTTCCGCTCTTCGCGCTGTTCCTCATCTTCTTCGTCGACGAGTTCGACACGGCCGCGTTTAACGTGCTCGCCCCCGACATTCAGCGCGCGTTCCATCTGACGGACAACGCCTTCGGCTTGCTCGTGATCGGCAACCTCACCGTCGTGCTGCTGGCGGCGGTACCCGTCGGGTACTACGGGGACCGGCTGCCTCGGCGCAATCTCGTCCTGGTGGGCGCCGCTGCAGCCGGGCTCTTCTCGTTCGCCACCGGGCTCGCGCCGTTCCTCGGCCTGCTCATCGTGTTCCGGATCGGCAACGGCTTCGGTCGGCTGATGAACGACTCCATCCACAACTCGTTGCTGGCCGACTATTACCCGGTCGACGCGCGCGCCCAGGTGTTCGGGCTGCACCGCAACGCCGTCTACTTCGGCGCGATCGTCGGTGCGGGCCTCACCGGTCTGCTGGGCGCCGTCTTCGGCTGGCGCGTCGCGTTCGTCGCGTTGATCGTGCCGCTGCTCGCCGTGGTGTTCGTCGCCCGCGGCCTCGTCGAACCACTTCGTGGCGGCACCGACGACCTCGAGGCCGCGCAGTTGGCCCAGGACGAAGAGCCGGTGCCCTTCGCCGAAGCGCGCCGCATCCTCAACTCGGTCAAGACCCTGCGGCGCCAGTTCGCCGCGTGGCTCTTCATTGGCGCTGGCGTTCTGCCGCTCGCGTACCTGCTCCCGCTGTTCCTGGACCGGGTCTTCAACCTCGGCCCCGGCGTGCGCGGCGTGGTTGGCGCCGTGAATGCTGCGGCCACCTTCGCCGGCATCCAATGGTCGAGCAAGCGCACGCTGGGTTGGATGAGCGAGGGTCTCGGTGAGCCCGTCAAGCGCGCGGGCTTGTCGCTCGGTGCGGTCGGGCTCGGCATCGCGCTGCTGTCGGCGACGCCTTGGCTCGCCCTGTGGATCCCGCTGGCCGCGGCCACGAGTTTCGCGGCCGGCATCTTCTACCCAGGCTTCTACGCGACGCAGGCGCTGGTGTCGCCGGCGCGGGTTCGTACGCTCTCGTTCTCGTTCGGGGCGCTTTATCTCGTGGCCGGGGTGTGGCTGCTGTACTTCCTGCCCGGTATATCCAGCATCCCGGACAACCACGGTCTCCGGGTTGGCCTGTTCGTGACGGTCCCGTACTGGATCATCGGCGGCCTCGTTCTGCGTTCGGCGCACAAGTTCGTCGAGGCCGACGTGCAGCGCGCGAACGCCCAGCTCGCCCTCACGGCCGAGCTGCGCGCCCGCCGACTTGAGTCCGAGGGCGGCGACACCTTGCTCGTGTGCCGCGGCGTCGAGGTTGCCTACGACCAGGTGCAGGTGCTGTTCGGTGTCGACATCGAAGTCGCCCGCGGAGAGGTCGTCGCGCTGCTCGGTACGAACGGCGCGGGTAAGTCCACGCTGCTGAAGGCGATCAGCGGCGTCACCGACCCGATCGGCGGCACCATCTACTTCGACGGCCGCGACATCACCCACACCGACGCCGTGGCCACCACTGGCCTCGGCGTGATTCAAGTACCCGGCGGCAAGGCGGTGTTCCCGACGCTCACCGTCGCCGAGCACCTGCGCGCCGCCGGCTGGCTGTATCGCAGCGATCCGGACTATCTGGCCGAAGCGAACGCGGATGTGCTCACCACGTTCCCACGACTCCAGGAACGCATCGATCAGATGGCCGGCAACCTGTCGGGTGGCGAGCAGCAAATGCTGGCGCTCGGGATGGCGTTCATCGCCAAGCCCAAGCTGTTGATGATCGACGAACTTTCGCTCGGTTTGGCACCGACGATCGTCGAGATGCTCCTTGGCATCGTGCGGCGTATCCAAGCGAACGGCACTGCGATCATCCTGGTCGAGCAGTCCATCAACGTGGCGTTGACGGTCGCCGACCGCGCCTACTTCCTCGAAAAGGGCGAGGTTCGCTTCGACGGCCTCACCGAGGATTTGATGGGCCGTGACGACATCGTGCGTTCGGTCTTCCTGGAAGGCGCCGGCCGCAACGGCAACGGCAAGACGCCTGGCAAGAAGGCGCCTGCGGTCGCGCGCAAGAGGTCCTTCGCCGAAGCGCCGGTCGTGCTCGATGTGGTCGAACTCTCGAAGCACTTCGGCGGGATTAGGGCCGTGGATGACACGTCGCTGCAGGTGCGCGCCGGCGAAGTGCTCGGTCTTATCGGCCCGAACGGCGCGGGCAAGACCACGATCTTCGACTTGATCTCGGGCTTCGAATCGCCTGACAGCGGCCGCGTGATCGTCGACGACATCGATGTGACGGACTGGTCACCCGATCGTCGCGCCTGGCTCGGCCTCGGCCGTTCGTTCCAAGACGCGCGGCTCGTGCCGTCCTTGACCGTCGCCGAGAACATCGCCATCGGTCTCGAACGTCACATCGAGTTGCGTGACCACTTGGCGTCGTTCCTGCACCTGCCCCTCATCGTGCGGCAAGAGGAGGACGTGGCCTGGACGGTTGACGATCTCATTGAGTTGATGTCACTCGGCGCGTACCGGGACAAGTTCGTGCGCGAACTGTCCACCGGCACGCGCCGCATTGTGGACCTGGCGATGTGCATCGGTCACGACCCGAAGGTGCTGCTGCTCGACGAGCCGTCATCGGGAATCGCGCAGCGCGAGACCGAGGCGCTGGCGCCTTTGCTCCGACAGATCCAGCACGACACTGGCTGTGCACTCTTGGTGATCGAGCACGACATGCCCCTCATCACGGAGATATCGGACCGCATGATGGCGCTCGTGCTCGGGCATCCCATCGCCGAGGGTCCGCCGAAGGATGTCGTGAGGAACCCGCTGGTCGTGTCGTCGTACCTGGGCGGCGACATGGCTGCGATCAACCGGTCGGGCAAGGCGTCAACGAAGGCCAAGCGCGTGGCCGCGGCGCGTCGTTGACCGTGCGATTCGCTCGCCCTCTCATACGGGTGATCGCGGTGGCCGGCGTCGTCGTCGGTGTCGCCCTGATTGGCAGCGCGCCGAGCCAGGCGGCCGAAGTCACCAGTGGTTGGTGGTGGAAGCTCAACGTCGGCGGCACAACCGCGCTGCCGTCACCGGTACCGAACCAACCGCTCCCGGCTACGCCACCCGCGCCGCCGACACCACCGACTGCGGATGGAGGGTTACTCGTCGGCGCCACACCCGACGGAGCCCTCGCGATCGCGGCGGTTCGCTCGACCGAGGCGGCGACGTCGATCACTCTGAAGGTTGCGACCAACGGCGACTCGGCCGGTGCGGTCGCGCACCTGCTTGCCTGCGCCACCACGTCGCCGTGGACCGCGGTCGCGGGAGGCCGATGGGACGACAAGCCGATCGTCGCGTGCGACCTCGCGAACGGCGGGGGATCGGTCGCGGGGATCCGCTCTGAGGACGGAGCCACGTGGACATTTCCCGTCGGACCGTTGGCGTCCGACGCCGGCACCGACGTAGTGATCGTGCCCACGGCCGATGCGCAAACAGGGGTGCTCGCGCCGTTCCAGATCACGTTCGTAGCCCCGACGCCGGCCGACATGGTGTTCGCGCCGAAAGCTGAGCCGGCCGGGGATGACTTTGCCGGGCCCGACCCAAGCGCGTTCGCGTCGAGCTCGGGCGCCGATTTCGGTCTCGTGCCGTCACTGATCGGTGGCGGCGACGCGAGCCGGCCGCTCGTGCGTCCCGCGCTGGGCGGCCGCGAGCAGAAGCCGAACTTGGCGCTTCAACCGGCGAACGCGCCGCCAAAGAGCGACGGTGGCCAGGAACTCGCGGGGGCGGTCGTCGTGCTGGCCAGCCTGGCGCTGTTCTACGGGACGTCGCGCCAGGCCTTGCCGGCGCCGCGCTCGCTCGTCGACGTTGGCATCAGCCGCCACGCGCCGGTCTCGGCGCAGCTCGGCGGCGTCGGCCGCTTCGCCCGTCCCCGCGAAGGCACCCCTCCGTCACTGCATTAGAAGCAGCGGCCGTAGTCTGGCGTGATTCCACGCAAGGACCAGGACAACCTCTTCGAATCAGCGTTGCGCGATCAGCTCGCGAAGCAGGCACCGCTCGCCGACCGACTGCGGCCCAAAACGCTCGACGACATTGTCGGCCAGCCGCACCTGCTTGGTCCCGGCCGGCCGTTGCGCGCGCTCATCGAGGCGGACCGCCTCAGTTCGGTGATCTTGTGGGGTCCGCCCGGGACCGGCAAGACGACGCTCGCCCGAGTAATCGCCACGGCGACCAACCGCTCGTTCGTGCCGCTGAGCGCGGTCACCGCCGGCGTGAAGGATGTGCGCGACACCGTCGACGGGGCCAAGACGTTGCTGGCCGAACACGGCCGCCCAACGATTCTGTTTCTCGACGAGGTGCACCGTTTCAATAAGGCGCAGCAGGACGCCCTGTTGCCGTCGGTCGAAGACGGCACCCTGACGTTGATAGGCGCCACCACAGAGAACCCGTTCTTCGAGGTCAACGCGCCGCTGCTGTCCCGGTCGACGCTGTTTCGGCTCGAGCCGCTCACCGAGGAAGACCTGCAGCTGCTCGCGCAACGCGGCCTTGACGCCGAGGACGCCACCGCCGACCCGGATGCGATCGCGCACCTGATCAATCTGGTGGACGGAGACGGTCGGGCGTTGCTTACCTCGCTCGAGGTCGCGATCGCGCTGGCGCTGCCCGACAAGCACGTCACGCTCGAACACGCAGAAGCCGCGCGCGGCGCCCGCGCCCTTCGCTACGAACGCGACGACCACTACGACGTGATCTCCGCGTTCATCAAATCCATCCGCGGCAGCGACCCCGACGCGGGTCTGTACTGGTTAGCCCGCATGATCACCGCGGGAGAGGACGCGCGATTCATCGCCCGGCGCCTCGTGATCCTGGCCAGTGAGGACGTCGGCATGGCGGACCCGATGGCTCTCGTAGTGGCAACCGCGGCCGCCCACGCCGTCGAATACGTCGGACTGCCCGAAGCGCAGCTCAACCTGGCGCAGGCGGTGGTGCACCTCGCCACCGCACCAAAGAGCAACCGAAGTGCGCTTGGCATCTGGGGCGCGATGGAGGATGTGGCCGCGAAGCCCGCCGGCCCGGTGCCTGCGCATCTCCGCGACGCCCACTACCGGTCGGCGCGCAAACTCGGGCACGGCGTCGGGTATGAGTACCCGCACGACGACCCACGCGGTTGGGTCGACCAGAGCTACCTCCCCGAGGACTTGATCGGGCGGACCTACTACGCGCCCTCGGAACACGGCTTTGAAGGCGAAGTCAAGGCGCGTCAAGACGGTCTGAAGGACAGCTAGCGGTCTTCTAGGCTTGCCCCATGATTCGGCGCATGTTTTGGTTCGCTCTCGGAGCCGCCGCGGGGTATTTCGTCACCGTCCGCGTGCAGCAAGCGGCGAAGGCAGCCGACCGGTTGCGCCCGGCGCGGATGCGCGAGGACCTGGTCGGCACCGTGAAGTCCGCCGCCTCGCAAGTGCGCGACGCCGTGAAAGACCTGACCGGTGACGGCGTCGCCACGCGCGACCCGAACCTGTCGCGGACGAACGGCGTCGCCTCGTAGCGATAATCGGTACGGGCCGACTCGTGGTCGTCCCGTAGATTGGGCGCAGTCATGATGGATTCGAACTCGCTGCGCAGCGCTTTTGTCGACTTCTTCGTCGAACGCGGCCATACCGAAGTGCCGTCGTCCGGGGTCGTGCCGCACCACCCGACCGCACCCCTGTTCACCAACGCCGGGATGAATCAGTTCGTCCCCTATTTCCTGGGTGAAGAGCCGGCGCCGTTCCCGCGCGCAACCAGCATCCAAAAATGCATCCGCCTGTCGGGCAAGCACAACGACGTCGACGAGTTGGGCAAGACGCGTCGTCACATGTCGTTTTTCGAGATGCTGGGCAACTTCAGCTTCGGCGATTACTTCAAGGAAGACGCGATCTCGCTGGCCTGGGAGCTGCTCACCGAGAAGGTCGGCTTCGACGGCGATCGGCTTTGGATCACTGTGCACACCAGCGACGACGAAGCCGAAGCCATTTGGCACGAGCGGATCGGCGTGCCCATGGATCGCATCCAGCGGCTCGGCGACAAAGAAAACTTCTGGGACATGGGCCCCACCGGTCCGTGCGGCCCGTGTTCGGAAATCCACCTCGACTGCGGGCCCGAATGGGGCGACGCGGGTGGCCCCGCCCACGGCGCCGGCGACCGGTACGTCGAGTTTTGGAACCTCGTATTCATGCAGAACCAGTACGCCGCAGGCGGCGCGGTCATCGACCTGCCCCGCAAGAACGTCGATACCGGCGGCGGACTCGAGCGGTGGCTGATGCTGCTCCAAGGTGTCGACACCGTGTTCGACACCGATGAGCTTCGACAGATAATCGCCGAAGCCGAGCGTCTGACCGGCGCGCGCTACGGGAGCGACGCGGCTACTACCGCGGCGTTGCGAGTCTTGGGCGATCACGCGCGCACGATGGCCGTGCTGATCGACGGCGGAGTTGTGCCGTCCAACGAAGAGCGCGGATACATCTGTCGCAGCGTGGTGCGTCGAGCCGTTCGACGCGCGTACCAGCTCGGCGTTGACCGGGTGGTGCTCCCCGAACTCGTCGGTGCGGCTATCGACGTAAGCGCGTTGGCCTTTCCTGAACTGGTGAAGAACCGCGAGACGATCCTCGGCATAGTCGAGCGCGAGGAGGTCCGGTTCCGCCGCACGCTGCGCGACGGTTCGGCCGTGCTCGAGGACGAGCTGGCGACGGGACGCGTGCGCGGCGACGTCGCGTTCCTGCTGCACGACACGTTCGGTTTCCCCGTCGAGATCACGGCGGAGGTCGCCGAAGAGCGAGGCATAGAACTCGACCGTGCCGGCTTCGACGAGCGCATGGCCGAGCAGCGGCGTCGCGCCAAGGCCGGCCGCAAAGTCGTCGCCGCGGACGCGAACGATGTCACGGCGTATCGCGACATCCTCGACGCGAACGGGCGCACCGAGTTCACGGGCTACGACGAGAACGAGACGGACGCAACGATCGTCGCGATCCTGGAGCGTCCCGACAAGACGCTTGAGGTGTTCCTCAACCGGACCCCGTTCTATGCGGAGAGCGGCGGGCAGATCGGCGACACGGGCACCATCACTACGTCTACGGGATCGCTCACCGTGGACGACACCACCGCGCCGCTGCCGGGACTGCATCGGCATACCGGTCGCGTCACCGACGGCGAGATCACCATCGGTCAGACGGCGACCGCTGCGATCGACGTCGCGCGCCGGCAGGCCATCATGCGCAACCACACGGCCACGCACTTGCTGCACTCGGCGTTGCGCCAGGTGCTTGGCGATCACGTGAAGCAGCAGGGTTCACGCGTTGGGCCCGAGGAGCTGCGGTTCGACTTCAGCCACCACGGACCGATGACACCATCCGAGATCGCCGAGGTCGAACGCATCGTCAACACCGAAGTGCTGGCCAATCCGGACGTCGGCGCGGGCGAGCACTCCAAGTCGGACGCCGAAAAGATGGGCGCGATCGCGTTCTTCGGTGACAAGTACGGCGACCGCGTCCGCGTGATTCAGGCTGGGTCCAACTCGATCGAGTTCTGCGGCGGCACGCACGTCCACGCACTCGGCACCATCGGAGCGATCAAGATCACGTCGGAAGAGTCAATCGGCGCCAACATGCGCCGCATCTTCGCGGTCACCGGCGAAGGCACCTTGGCGTGGATGAACGAACGCGACCGGATGGTGACCGAGGCCGCGTCGCTGCTGCGAGCGTCGCCCGAAGAGTTGGTCGGAGCGGTCGCTCGCACGTTGGACCGCACAAAGGCGCTCGAACAGGAAGTCCGGACTCTCCAGGCTGCTACCGCTCGCGCCGAGGCGCCCGCGCTCGCTTCTGAGGCGGTCGATGGTGTGGTCGTCGCGCGCCGGGATGGGCTGGTGCAGGACCAACTGCGGGATCTTGCCGTTGCGGTGCGCGACCACAACGGCATCCGGGCCGTCGTGCTGGGCGGTTCGCCCGAGCCGGGCAAGGCCGCGCTCGTAGCGGTTGTCAGCAAGGCGGGCCGCGATAGCGGCCTCGATGCCGGCGCGCTCTTGAGCGACGCATCGAAGGCGGTCCAGGGCGGCGGGTCCAAGAATCCCGACATGGCGATGGCGGGCGGCAAGAACGCCGCGGGCATAGACGATGCTCTCGACCTGGCCCGCAAGGCAGCGGGCATCAAGTAACCGTGAGCCGCGCGCTCGGCCTCGACCTCGGGTCGGTCCGGATTGGTGTCGCGATAACGGACCCGGGTCGGATCATCGCGTCACCCTCCGAGGTCATTGCTCGCGGCGCCGATCACGCGGCCGACCATCTGAGCATTGCGGAAGCGGTCGCTGAATCTGAGGCCTCGATCGTGGTGGTCGGATTGCCTCGCGCGATGAGCGGTCGGGACAGCGCGGCAACCAAGCTGATTCGCGCCGAGGTCAAGGAGTTGCAGACGGCGTTGTCGGTCCCCGTCGTCTTGTGGGACGAACGCCTCAGCACCGTCACCGCGCAGCGCGCGCTGATCGAGGGTGGCATGCGACGCAAAGCTCGCAAGGGCAACGTGGACAAGGTGGCCGCAGCAGTGATCTTGCAGTCGTGGGTGGACGCGGGCTGTCCTGAGGACTGAGCGCTGCGACCTTCGGGGTAGTTTCAGTGCCATGCGGAGAACAGGAAGCTGATGGGTCGCGGCCTGCGCGTGGTTCTCATTGCGGTTGTGGCGTTCGTGCTGGTTGCGGGCGGCGGCGTGGTCTGGTTCCAGCGCCAGGTGAATCCCCCCGGATCCCCCGGTTCGCCGATCAGCGTGAACATTCCGACTGGCGCGTCCTCGAGCTCGATCGCAGCCATCCTGGACGAGAAGGGCGTAATCAAGAGCGCCCGTATCTTCAAGATCTATCTGAAGCTGCACCCGACGAATGGGCTCGAGGCCGGCGCGTATGAGTTGCGGGCGAACGAGTCGTTCGGGCGCGTTATCGCGAAACTGAAGGCGGGCCCCGAGACCACCTTCGACCGCCTGACTATTCCCGAGGGCTTCACGCTGAAACAGATTGCCGCGAAGGTGGGCCAGCTTCCGGGCCGGACCGCCGAGGCGTTCATGGCCGCGGCGACGAGCGACGCCATCCGGTCCGAGTTCGAGCCCGCCGACGTACACAACCTCGAAGGCCTCGTCTTTCCCGACACGTATTTCGTGGAGCGCAAGGACACCGAGGCCGACATCCTCAGGCGCATGGTCGATCAATTCGACTCGGTCGCCACTGAGGAAGGCCTCGCGGACGCGACCCTCCACACTCCCTACGAAACACTCAAGATCGCATCGCTCGTCGAGAGCGAAGGCAAGGTCGCCGCGGACCGGCCGAAGATCGCGCGCGTCATCGAGAACCGCCTCAAGGTCGGCATGATGCTGCAGGTCGACGCGACGGTCATCTACGCCCGCGGCGGTGTGCGCCGCCCCGGGGGTCGGGTGCTGTACAGCGATCTGAAGACGCAATCGCCCTACAACACATATGTCGTCAAGGGCCTGCCTCCCACACCCATCAGCGCCACCGGTCGCGCCGCGCTGCGCGGCGCGCTCCACCCCGCGGATGGGCCGTGGCTGTTCTACGTCAAGACGGAAAACAACGGTGCCCACACATTCTCCGTGACGCTGGCGCAACACAACGCCGCCATCGCCGACGCCAAACGCCGCGGCGTCAACCCCTAACCCATGACGATCACGGGGACCACCCGCGTCGCCGGCGTGATCGGCGACCCGGTACGCCACTCGCTCTCGCCGGTGATTCACAATGCCGCCTTCGCCGAGGCGGGCCTCGACTGGACGTTCGTCGCGTTCGAAGTGATCGACGGCGACGCGCCCCGCGCGGTCTCGGGCGCACGGGCCTTGGGCATCGACGGGCTGTCGGTCACGATGCCGCACAAGGCCACGGTCATCGAAGCGTTGGACCGGCTGTCGCCGACGGCGAGCAAGCTCGGCGCCGTGAACGCGATCGTGCGCGAGGGCACCGAGTTCGTCGGTCACTCGACCGACGGTGCGGGCCTGATCGACGCGCTCCAGTTCGATGAAGGCTTTTCGCCGGCGGGCAAGAGGTGCGCGGTTATCGGCGCCGGTGGCGCGGCGCGCGCGGTGATTCTCGCGTTGGCCGAGGCCGGTGCGGCCAGCGTCATCGTCGTGAACCGCACGGCGGCCAATGCCGAGCTCGCGGCCCTGCTGGCCGGCCCGGTCGGAATCGTGGGTGCTGAGGAATCGGCGAGCGACGCCGACCTCGTCGTGAATGCGACACCGCTGGGAATGATTGGCAACGACGTGCCCGCGATCGATGCGTCGCTCTTTCACGCCAACCAACTCGTGGTCGACCTCGTCTACGCGCCCCCGCTGACCCCGACCATCCAGGCGGCGCGCGCCGCCGGTGCGCACGCGGTGGGCGGCCTCGGGATGCTGGTGCACCAGGCGGCCCACGCGTTCACGCTGTGGACCGGTCAAGAGGCACCGCTGCCGGCGATGTCGGCCGCCGCGATGGCGGCGTTGGCCCACGGTCACCGATGACGTCGGCCGATATCGCGGTCACCGTCATCGCTGCGATCGCCGGCGCCCTCGCGACGCCGCTCGCAACGCGCGTGATCGAGGAGACGCCCCCAGACCCGGAAGACGATCCCCAGCCCGTTCCCGTCGTCGGGCCGTGGCTGAAACGGACCCGCCTGCTCGCTCCACTTCTGGCCGTCGCCGCCGGCGGAGTGGCCGCGCGAACCGGGGCTCACCCCGACGTGGCCGCGCACGTTGCTGTCGCGATCGGTCTGGTGGTGCTGTCGATCATCGATCTCGACCTGTTCTTGTTACCGAGGCGGCTGGTGTATCCGTTGCTCGCGGCCACCGTGGTCCTGCTGGGCGTCGCCGCTCTGGTGGACGGGAGCGGCGTGGCGATGCAACGCGCGTTGCTCGGCGGCCTGGGCGCGTGGGGCGCCCTCTTCGTCCTGCACATGATCAGCCCCGCTGGAATGGGCTTCGGCGACGTCCGCCTGGCGTTGTTGCTCGGGCTCGATCTGGGTTGGCTTGGCGCCCGCCAGGTCTTCCTAGGAATCTTCGCTGGCTTCATCCTCGCGGCGGTCGTCGGCCTGGCTCTGCTGGCCACGCGCAAGAAGGGCCGACGCGACGCGGTGCCCTTCGGACCGTTCCTGGCCGCGGGCACGGTCTTCGTGCTCCTGGGCGGGGACTCATTACTCGGACTCACTCGTAAGTAAGACTTTCCCGGGCGGGCACCCCGCAGGCCCGCCCTCCTCCGCAATGCGGGGCCCCTCGCTCCGCTCGCCCCGCGGCGGCCGTACGCGAACTGGTTCGGGTGTTTTCTTTGCCGTCAGTAACCTTGAGCGCGTGTTGCGTTACTTAACCGCGGGCGAATCGCACGGCAAAGGCCTCGTTGTCATCGTCGAAGGCCTGCCCGCGGGGCTTGAGATCGCGGTCGAGGACGTGCAGGGCGAGCTGGCCCGGCGAAGGCTCGGATACGGACGCGGCCCGCGCATGCGTTTCGAACAGGACGAGGTGACGCTGCTCGCGGGCATTCGCCACGGCCGCACGCTCGGCTCACCGGTCGCGATCGAGATCGGCAACACCGAGTGGCCGAAGTGGGAAGAAGAGATGTCGCCCGCGAAAGGCGCGACCGAGAAGCCGCTCACGAAGCCCCGGCCCGGCCACGCCGACCTCGCCGGCATGCAGAAGTACGGCTTCACCGATGCCCGCGATGTGCTCGAGCGTGCGAGCGCGCGCGAGACGGCGGCCCGCGTGGCGGCCGGTGCCTGCGCGAAAGCGTTGCTCCGCACGATCGACGTCGACGTGCTCAGCCATGTGATCTCGATGGGAACGGCCGAGGTGAAGTCGAGCGCGCCGCGTCCCACGCCGGCTGACCTCGCCCGCGTGGACGAGTCCGAGGTCCGTTGCTTCGATGTCGCCGCGGGCGACGAGATGATCGAGCAGATCAAGGCCGCGGCGAAAGACGGCGACTCGCTCGGCGGCATCGTCGAAGTGCTCGGTTACGGGCTGCCCGTTGGGCTCGGCAGCCATGTGCACTGGGATCGCAAGCTGGACTCGTTGCTCGCGGCCGCGCTCATGAGCATCCAAGCGGTCAAAGGTGTCGAGATCGGCGATGGGTTCGAGGTAGCGCACCGGCGCGGTTCCGACGCGCACGATGCGATCGTCTGGGAGGCCGACTCGGGGTATCGCCGCGACAGCGATCTCGCCGGCGGTGTCGAAGGCGGCATGTCGACCGGCGCGTTGCTCGTGGCGCGGGCGGCGATGAAGCCGCTGGCCACGCTGAACCGTCCGACGCTGCGAACCGTCGACGTACTGACGAAGGAAGAGACCGTCAGCTTCAAAGAGCGCACCGATGTCACCGCCGTGCCGGCCATGGGCGTCGTCGCCGAGACGATGGTGGCGCTGGTGCTCGCCGGTGAAGCGCAGCGCAAATTCGGCGGCGACTCGGTGAACGAGTTCGTCGCCAATCGCAACGCATTCGTCGCCGGCCTTGACTGAGCCCAGCCAGGCAATCGTGTTGATCGGGATGCCGGGAGCAGGCAAGAGCACCGTGGGCGTCGCACTGGCGCAGTTGATGCAGTGGGGCTTCGTCGACATCGACGACGTCGTGGCCCATGAGGTCGGTGACGTCCCCGCGTTCATCGAATCCGACGGCATGGAAGCGTTCCGCGCGCGGGAAAGCGCCGCCGTCGACGCAGTTACGCGCGCGATTCGGGATGGGGCGGCGCCGGCCACGGTCGTCGCCGTAGGTGGGGGAGCGATCCTTGCGGCCGACAATCGGGCGGCACTGCGCGCGACCGGGCCGGTGGTGTGGCTGCGCGCGTCGATCGAGACGTTGCTCGACCACGTTGGCGCGGGCGAGGGACGGCCACTGCTGGCGGGCGGCGCCGAGTCCGCGCTCCGGCGACTGCTCGATGAGCGGGCCCCGCTCTACGCGGAGACCGCCACGGTGACGGTGAAGGTGGATGGCCTCGACCCGAACGAGATCGCCGTGGACGTCGTGAAGGCGCTGGCCGCGTGATCGAAGTCACCGTCGATCTTGGCGATCGCAGCTACCCCGTCCTCGTCGGGGCGGGGGCGTCGTACGAACTGGGTCATTACTTGCCCGAGAAGACCCGGCGCGTGGCCATCGTCACCCAGGACGGCATCGGGTGGGCGAGCCATCTCGCGACGGACGCGGACGAGAGTGTCCACATGATCCCTAACGGCGAATCCGCCAAGACGCTCGCGACCGTCGAGATGCTGTGCGACGAGTTCGTCGGCGCAGGCCTGACACGCGCCGACACCGTTGTGGGCGTCGGGGGCGGAGTCGTCACCGACGTCGCTGGGTTCGCCGCCTCGATCTACTACCGCGGCGTGGCGGTCATACACGTGCCGACCACCCTGCTCGGCATGATCGACGCCGCGATCGGCGGCAAGACCGGCGTGAACCTCAAGGCGGGCAAGAATCTCGCGGGCGCGTTTTGGCAGCCGGCCGCCGTGCTGTGCGACACCGACGCCCTTACGACGCTGCCGCCGCGCGAGATGCGGTCCGGTCTGGGCGAGTTGGCGAAGTATCACTTCCTGACCGGGGAGGACCTAGACGGTCTCCCGCTGGAGAAACAGATCGCGGCGGCAGTGCGGATCAAAGCGAACGCCGTGAGCGCCGATGAGCACGAGACGACGGGCGTGCGGGCCACGCTGAACTACGGGCACACGCTTGCGCACGCGCTCGAGACTGCCGGTCAGTACGACCTGCGCCATGGCGAAGCGGTGGCGATAGGGCTGATGTACGCGGCCCGTTTGGCCGAGATGCTTGGCCGCATCGACAACGCCCGCGTGGCGCAGCACGCGCGTGTGCTCGCTGCGCACGACCTGCCCATCTCGATCCCGCCGTCCGCCGAGCCCGACGAACTCGTACGCATCATGCGTCGTGACAAGAAGGCGACAGGGGACGGGCTTACGTTCGTGCTCGACGGGCCTCGGGGCGTGGAGCTGGTAGCGGATGTCCCCGAGGACATCGTGCTCGCGGCCATGAAACAGCTACGCGGTTGACCTGTAGCTCTGGGAGACTGAGCCGGTGAGCCCCGTCATCGCCCTGCTGCACGGGCCGAATCTCAACTTGCTCGGCCAACGCGAGGTCGACATCTACGGCACCACCACCGAGGCCGACCTCGTCTCGTTGGTGGAGAAAGCGGCGGCGGGCCACGGCCTCACCGTCGAGTTCTTTCAGTCGAATCATGAGGGCGAACTGGTCGACAAAGTGCACGAGGTGCGTGGTCGCTGCGCCGGAATCGTGATTAACGGCGGGGCGATCAGTCACTACGGCTGGTCGTTGCACGACGCGCTCGCGACCTTTGAAGGCCCGGTCGTCGAAGTCCACTTATCGAACACGTCCAAGCGCGAGCCGTGGCGGCACACGTCGGTGCTCACGCCCGTCGCCAACGGCACGATCATGGGCCTCGGCCCCCACGGCTACGAATTGGCCATCGAAGCGATTGCGAGATTGTTGATCCATGAGTGACGTACCGAAGATGGATATCGCGGGACGCTTGCCCAAGCTGCGCGCGGCGCTGGACGCGGCGAAGTGCGACGCGCTGCTCGTCACGAACCTCACCAACGTCCGCTACCTGACGGGCTTCACCGGCTCGGCCGCGCTGCTGCTGGTCACCGGCGACGAACTCGTGCTGGCCACCGACGGCCGCTACGCGTTCCAGTCCGCCGATCAGCTCAAGGCCGCGGGTGTCGACGCCCGTATCGAGATCGGCAATCTCGCCGGGCAGAAGACGGCGATCAGCGGAGCCGCCGATGCCATCGGGCGCGTGGGCCTTGAGGCGACGGATGTGACGTGGGCGCGCCAGCGGACGTTTGCGCAGGACTGGTTCGCCACGTCTGAACTGGTGCCGACCGAGAACGTCGTCGAAGAACTGCGCCGGGTGAAGGATGACGGGGAACTGCACCGCATGCGCGAGGCCGCCCGCATCGCCGACGACGCGCTCGCCTCGGTCCGACCCCTGCTCGCCGAAGGCATCTCCGAGCAGGACTTCGCGATCGCGCTCGATTTCGAGATTCGCAAGCTGGGCGCGTCCGGCAACAGCTTCGAGACCATCGTGGCCGCTGGTCCGAACGGCGCCAAGCCCCACGCCCGGCCGTCCAGCCGCAAGATTCAAGCGGGCGAACTCGTTGTGCTCGACTTCGGGGCGATCGTCGACGGGTATTGCTCGGACATGACCCGCACCGTGTGCGCGGGCGAGCCGTCCCCCGAACTGCAGAAGATGGTCGACGTCGTAGCGGCAAGCCAGCGCGCGGGCGTGGCCGCGGTGAAGGCCGGCGTAAGCGCCGCGGAGGTCGACAAGGTCTGCCGCGACGTCATCGCCGCGGCGGGCTGGGGCGACGCGTTCATGCACTCAACCGGTCACGGCGTCGGCCTCGATATCCACGAGGCGCCCTGGGTCAGCGCCACGTCGACCGACACGCTCGCGCCCGGCCATGTCGTAACTGTCGAGCCGGGCGTCTACCTTGAGGGGCTCGGCGGGGTCCGCATCGAGGACACGGTCGTCGTTACCGACGACGGTTGTTACCCGCTCACCACCACTACCAAGGAACTTGCAGTCGTATGCCGACCATAAGCATGAGCGACATCAACAACGGAATGACGGTCAACCTCCCCGAGGGGCTCTTCAAGATCGTCGACTTCCAGCACGTCAAGCCGGGCAAGGGCGGTGCGTTCGTGCGCACCAAACTGAAGAACGTGCGCAACGGCGCCGTGGTCGACCGCACATATCGCGCCGACGAAAAGCTCGAGCAGGCGATCATCGAGAAGCGCGAGATGCAATTCCTGTACCGCGACGGCGAGGAGTACGTGTTCATGGACACGGGCACCTACGACCAGCGCAACCTCACGTCGGCCGTGCTCGGCGAAGCCACCGGCTTCCTGAAAGAGTCCGACAACGCGATCATCCAGACCTACGGCGACGAGGTCGTCGGCGTCGATCTCCCGGCCTCGGTGGAGTTGACCGTCACGGAAACCGAACCCGGGGTGCAGGGTGACCGCGTCTCCGGTGCGCGGAAACCGGCCACGCTCGAGACCGGCCATGTACTGCAGGTCCCGCTGTTCGTGAACCAGGGTGACCGCATCAAGGTCGACACGCGCTCCGGCGACTACATCACCCGGGCTTAGGCCGGACGTGTCCGGCGCCGACAGAACCATGGCGCGCGAGCGGGCGCTCGAACTGCTCTACGAAGCAGACGCCAAGACCCAGACCGTCGACCAAGTCCTCGCCGCCTTGCCGGTCGCGCCGGACGACTACGCCATCGACATCGTTACGGGCGTCACCGAGCACGCGACGCGGATTAACGAAGTCATCACGCGGCTGGCGCCGGACTGGCCGATGGAGCGGATGCCCACCGTCGACCGGGCGGTCCTGCGTCTGGGCGTCTACGAACTCGCAGAGCGCCCCGACGTGCCGACCGCGGTCATCCTCGACGAAGCGGTCGCGCTGGCGAAGCGGTATTCAACCGAAGAGTCCGGCCGTTTCGTCAACGGCGTACTGGCCTCCGCGGCAGCCGAACTGCGCCCGGCTTAACCCGACTTCTTGGCTTGCTTGGCGGCCCGCTTCTCTTTGAGGGACTTGCCGACCTTCTTGTTGTTCTTGGGTGCGGGAACCTTTGGCATGCCCCGACGGTAGGCCTCCGGAGAGGTTCAGTCGATGCATTTGTGGTGACTACACTCATGCGAGTCGTAAAGCCGGTCCTGTGAGGCCGGCACGATGAGGGAGAAGTAAGTGGCTGAACGCGAGCGAACGGTGGCGCCTGGCGCCGCCGTTTTTGTTTCTCGCAGCCAGGTGATGTCGGGCGACGACCTGCGCCGGGCTGTGACACGGATCGCGCACGAGATCGTCGAGCGCAATCACGGGCTCACCGATGTAGTGCTGGTCGCCCTACAGACGGGCGGCGCCGCCCTCGTCGATCGAATCGCCGAAGAGCTCAACCGCATCGAGGGTGTCGAGGTGCCGAAGGGCACGCTTGACGTCGCCATCTACCGCGACGACTTCGGCTTGCGGCCGGTAATCGCCGAAGCGCCCACGCAGATCCCCGGCGACATCACCGGCAAGACGGTGGTGCTGGTCGATGATGTGCTCTTCACTGGTCGCACCGTGCGGGCCGCCCTCAACGCCCTGGCCGACTTCGGGCGCACCAAGTGCGTCCAGCTCGCGGTGATGGTGGATCGCGGGCATCGCGAGGTCCCGATCCGCCCGGACTTCGTCGGCAAGAACCTGCCCACGCGTCGCGACGAACTCGTCGATGTGCGTGAGGACGGCGTGTACCTAGGGGAGATGAAATGAATGACCTCCTGACGATTCGCGAACTGGGCGCGGATGGCATCGACGAGGTGATGCGCACCACCGACACCTTCGCCGAGGTCAACCGTCGGCCAATCCCCAAGGTGCAGGCACTACGCGGCAAGACCGTGGTGTCGTGTTTCTTCGAAGACTCGACGCGGACGCGCCTGTCCTTCGAGACCGCGGCTCGTCGCCTCGGCGCCGATGTGATGACGTTCTCGGCTGCAAGCTCCTCGCTGAAGAAGGGCGAGTCGCTGCGTGACACCGTCGAGACCCTCGAAGCCATCGGTGCCGATGCCTTTGTGGTGCGCCACAAGTCGGCGGGGGTGCCGGCGCAGATCGCGAATTGGTCTGAGGCCAAGGTCGTGAATGCGGGGGACGGGCAGCACGAACACCCCACGCAGGCGCTGCTCGACTGCTACACGCTGCGGTCGCACCTCGGTGACCTGCACGGCAAGCGAATCCTCATCGTCGGCGACATCAAGCACAGCCGCGTCGCCCGCTCGAATATCGCGGCGTTCAGCGCGCTCGGCGCCAAGGTGAAGCTCGTCGCTCCGCCCACGCTGCTGCCCGCGGCGATGGACGACTGGCCTGTCGACGTTACGTTCAACCTCGACGGCGCCCTCGACGACGCCGACGTCGTCTACTTGCTGCGCATCCAGCAGGAGCGGATGGACCAGTCACTGCTGCCCTCGCTGCGCGAGTACTCGCACTCCTACGGCCTCGACACGAAACGCGCCGCTCGCCTCAAGCCTGGCGCTCTCATCCTGCATCCCGGGCCGATGAACCGCGGCGTCGAGATCGCCGCCGACGTCGCCGACGCGCCGAATGCGGTGATCACCGAGCAAGTGGCCAACGGTGTCGCCGTTCGGATGGCCGTGCTCTTCCTCATGCTCGGATCCGGAGATCTAAATGCCTAAGCCCGTCGAGACGGTCGTCAAGGGCGGCACGGTGATCGACGCCACCGGCACCCGCATCGCCGACGTCGTCTTCGCTGGCGACGTGATCGTTGCCGTCGGCGAGAATCTCGAGGCGAAGAACGTCATTGACGCGTCGGGCTGCGTGGTTGCACCCGGGCTGGTCGACCTTCACACGCACCTGCGCCAACCCGGACGCGAGGAGGCCGAAACGATCGAGACCGGTGCCCGCGCGGCCGCGCTCGGCGGCTACACCGCGGTCGTTGCGATGCCGAACACCGAGCCGGCTATGGACAGCGCGTCGGTGATCCGCGACGTGCTCGCGCTGGCCCACGGTGTGAGCTGCGAGGTATTTCCGTCGGGCGCGATCACCGTGGATCGCAAGGGCGAACAACTCGCGCCCCTGGGGGAGATGGCTGAACTTGGGGTGCGTCTCTTCACCGACGACGGCGCCGGCGTGCAGGACGGCGCGCTCATGCGCCGCGCGCTCGAATACGCCAAAGGCTTAGGCGTAACCCTGGCCCAGCACTGCGAAGACAACGCGCTGGCTGCCGGTGGGGCGATGCACGAAGGCGCGTGGTCCTCGAAGCTCGGCGTGCCCGGACAACCCTCGTCGGCCGAAACCGCGATGGTGCTGCGCGACCTCGAGCTGTGCCGCTTGACCGGCGCGCCGATTCACTTCCTGCACATGTCCACGGCCGAGTCGCTCGCAGCCATCGCCCGGGCGCGCGCGGCCGGGCTGCCCGTTACCGCCGAGGTTGCCCCGCACCACTTCACGCTCACCGACGCCTGCTGCTGCGACTACGACGCGACGTTCAAGGTGAACCCGCCGTTGCGAACCGACGCTGACGTGGACGCGGTGAAGGCCGCGCTGATCGACGGCACGGTCGATGCCATCGCGACAGACCACGCGCCGCACGCGCCGGAGTTGAAGGAACTGCCCTTCGATCAGGCCCCGCCGGGCATGCTCGGCCTCGAGACCGCGCTGGCACTCGCGCTGACCGAACTCGACCTCCCGATCGAGCGCGTGTTGGCGTACCTGAGCTGGCAGCCCGCGAAGATCGCGGGTGTCGCCGACGCGCACGGTGGTGCGATCGCCAAAGGTGGCGTGGCCAACCTCTGCGTCATCGACCCGCGCGCCGAGTGGACCGTGGACGCGTTGGGCCTGGCTAGCAAGAGTCGCAACACCCCTTATGACGGAAGGAAACTCGTAGGCAAAGTGCGTCACACAATTTGTCGAGGAATACCGATGGTGATCGACGGGAGCGCGCAACGATGATTCGCGAAGCAGCGCTGGTGTTGAGCGACGGCGAAGTGTTCGAGGGCGAAGCGATCGGCGCCCAGCCGGCCGACGGCATCACCACGGGCGAGGTCGTGTTCAACACCGCCATGAGTGGCTACCAGGAGATCATCACCGACCCGTCCTACGCGGGGCAGATCGTCACCTTCACATATCCACATATAGGGAACTACGGCGTATCGGCGTCGGACAACGAGGCGCCGACACCGGCGTGTCGTGGCGTCATCGTGCGCGACCTCGCGCGGCGGGCGTCGAGTTGGCGTTCCGAACGCGGCCTCAACGAGTTCCTGGAGCAGGCGGGAATGTCAGGAATCGCCGGCATCGACACGCGGCGCCTCACCCGACACCTGCGCGATGCCGGTGCGATTCCGGGGGCCTTCGGTATCGCCGAGGAGCGTCAGCTGCTGTCGGCGGCGAAGGCCGAGCCCGGAACGGACAACCAGGACCTCGCCGGGCTCGTCAGCACCAAAGAGCCGTACCTCCTCGGAAGCGGCGCCAAGCACATCGTGGCGTACGACTTCGGCATCAAGCGCACGATCCTGCGCCACCTCACCCGCGACGCCACGGTGATGGTCGTGCCTGCCAACACACCGGCGGAAGCCGTGCTCGACCGCACGCCCGACGGCGTGTTCCTCTCGAACGGTCCGGGTGACCCCGCCGCGGTCACCTACGCGGTGGAGAACATCCAAGGGTTGCTCGGCAACGTTCCGATCTTCGGGATTTGCCTGGGCCATCAGCTCCTGGCCCGTGCGCTCGGGGGTTCCACGCACAAGCTCGCGTTTGGTCACCACGGTGGCAACCACCCCGTCCGTCGCCTGCGCGACAACGCGGTGGAGATCACGAGTCAGAACCACAACTACGCGGTGACCGAGGGCTCGATCGCCGGCGCCGAGATCACCCACGTGAATTTGAACGACGGAGTTATCGAGGGCTTGAAGATGGAGAGCGAGCGCGCCTTCTCGGTGCAGTACCACCCCGAGGCCGGCCCCGGCCCGCACGACGCGTCCTATCTGTTCGCCGAGTTCGACCAACTGATGGAGCGGTCCAAGTAATGCCGAAGCGGACAGATATCGAGTCGATCCTGGTGATCGGTTCGGGCCCGATCGTGATCGGCCAGGCCTGTGAGTTCGATTACTCGGGCACGCAGGCGTGCCGTGTCCTCAAGGCCGAGGGCTACAAGGTGATCCTGGCCAACTCGAACCCGGCCACGATCATGACGGACCCGGACTTCGCGCACCGCACCTACGTCGAGCCCCTCGACCCGCGCGTGCTCACCGCGATCATCGAGAAGGAACGGCCCGACGCGATCCTGCCGACGCTCGGCGGTCAAACCGCTCTGAATCTCGCCATGAGCCTCAGTGAGATGGGCTCGCTCGCGATGGTTCCGCACGGGTTGATCGGTGCCTCGATCGACGCCATCCAGACCGCGGAAGACCGCGAGAAGTTCAAAGCCGCGATGACCGAGATCGGTCTCGCTGTGCCCGCATCGGGCTTCGCGTACAAGCTCGACGAGGCGCTCGACGTGGCCAAGTCGATCGGGTTCCCGGTGATCATCCGACCGTCGTTCATCCTCGGCGGCAAGGGCACCGGCATCGCCGCCGACGAAGAAGAACTGATGCGCCTCGCCGCCGAAGGCCTCGACGCGAGCCCGATCCACGAAATTCTGATCGAGCGTTCGATCGCGGGTTGGAAGGAGTACGAGCTCGAGGTCATGCGCGACCGCGCCGACAATTGCGTCGTCGTGTGCTCGATCGAGAACCTCGACCCGATGGGCGTCCACACCGGCGACTCGATCACCGTCGCGCCGGCGCAGACGCTCAGCGACGTCGAGTACCAGGAGATGCGCGACGCGTCCTTTGCCTGCATTCGCCGCATCGGCGTGGAGACGGGCGGCTCGAACATCCAGTTCGCGGTGAACCCCCGCAACGGCGACCGCGTCGTCATCGAAATGAACCCCCGCGTGTCGCGTAGTTCGGCGCTCGCGTCCAAGGCCACGGGCTTCCCGATCGCGAAGATCGCGGCGCGCCTCGCGGTTGGCTACACCCTCGACGAGATCCCGAACGACATCACCAAGAAGACCCCCGCCAGCTTCGAGCCGACGATCGACTACGTGGTCACCAAGGTGCCGCGGTGGGCGTTCGAGAAGCTGCCCGGTTCGGTCGCGGTCCTCGGTACCCGCATGCAATCCGTTGGCGAGGCCATGTCGATTGGCCGGACGTTCCCCGAGTCGCTCCAGAAGGGGATGCGCTCCCTCGAGCACGGCCGACTGGGGCTCAACTGCGACCCGGGCGAGTCGCTGTACGACGAGCTCGACGACGACGAACTCGTGCGGCGCGCCGCCATCGCCACACCCGATCGCGCCTTCCACCTCGAAGCGGCGTTGCGCCGGGGGATCTCGGTCGAGCGGCTCGCGGCCACCACGATGGTCGACCCCTGGTTTCTCGACCAGATTCTCGCGATCGTCGAAGAGCGCGCCGCGCTCACCGAGACCGGGTTCGAGGCCATGACCCGCGCCACGTGGCGCCGGGCCAAGCGGCTGGGCTTTGGCGACGCGCAGCTCGCATACCTCTGGGGTGTGAACGCGGCTGACGTGCGGCGCCGCCGCGAGGTCGCCGGCGTCGTCGCGACGTTCAAGACCGTCGACACCTGCGGGGCCGAGTTCGATGCGGACACGCCGTACCACTACTCGACCTACGAGGACGAGAGCGAGGTGCGTTCCAGCACCGGTCGCAAGATCGTGATCCTCGGCAGTGGGCCCAACCGCATCGGCCAGGGCATCGAGTTCGACTACTGCTGCGTGCATGCGAGCTTCGCCCTGCGCGACGCCGGCTTCGAAACGATCATGGTCAACTGCAACCCCGAGACCGTGTCGACCGACTACGACACCAGCGACCGTCTCTACTTCGAGCCGATCACGGAAGAGGATGTGCTCAACGTCATCGACGCCGAGCAGCCCGAAGGCATCATCGTCAGCCTCGGGGGACAGACCCCTCTGAAGCTCGCGGGCCTCCTGCCTCCGCACCTCATCCTGGGTACGTCGCCCGAGTCGATCGACCTGGCCGAGGACCGTGAGCGCTGGGGCGCGCTGTGCGCTCGGCTTGAGATCCCGCAACCCGCCGGTGGCGTGGCCGTCACGAGCGAAGAGGCTCTCGCGGTAACCAGCCGCATCGGTTACCCGGCGCTGGTGCGCCCGAGTTACGTGCTCGGCGGGCGGGCGATGCAGATCGTCTACAACGACGCCGACCTGCGCGCTGCGATGGTCGAGTTGGCCGGCTTCGGTTCGCTCGGCAAAGAAGGTGGACTCTCGGCGGAGCGGCCGGTCCTCGTGGACCGTTTCCTGGAAGACGCGATCGAAGTCGACGTCGACGCGCTGCGCGACGACACCGGCGAAGTGCTCATCGGCGGCGTGATGGAACACGTCGAAGAAGCGGGCGTGCACTCGGGCGACAGCGCCTGTGTGATCCCGCCGCCAACCCTGCCGGCGAGCGTGGTCGAAGTGATCGAGGAGTACACGTCCAAGATCGCGGAGGCGCTCGACGTCCGCGGTCTTATCAACGTGCAGTACGCGGTGAAGAGCGGGCAGGTCTTCGTAATCGAGGCCAACCCGCGCGCCAGTCGCACCGTGCCGTTCGTGGCGAAGGCCACGGGGGTCCCGCTGGCCAAGATCGCCGCGCGCATCATGGTCGGGGCCACGCTGCAGGAACTACGCGTCGAAGGGCTCTTGCGCCCACCGGCGACCGGCGGGCACGTCTCGGTGAAGGAAGCGGTCCTTCCGTTCAACCGCTTCCCGGACGTGGACACGATCCTCGGGCCCGAGATGCGCGCGACCGGCGAGGTCATGGGCATCGACTCGAACTTCGGCATGGCCTTCGCCAAGAGCCAGCTCGCGGCGGGCAACGGGCTGCCGACCGAAGGCGGCGTGTTCTTCTCGCTGGCCGACCGCGACAAACGCGTCGGCGGCGAGGTCGCGGCGAAGTTCGTCGAGCTCGGTTTCGACATCTTCGCGACGATCGGCACGGCGAAATACCTGCACGAGCACGGCGTGCACGTCACTGAAGAAGTCGCGAAAGTCGGCGACGAAATCGGCTCGGACGCCGTCCAGCTGATCGAGTCCGGCCGCATTCACTTGGTCGTAAACACGCCCCGCGGGCGCGGCCCGCGGGCCGACGGCCAGCACATCCGCACCACGGCCAACGTCCGCAACATTCCCTGTCTCACCACCGTCGCCGCCGCTCGCGCCGCCGCCTACGGCATCGCCGCGCTGAAGGACGGGCCGCTGCACGTCACACCCCTCCAAGACCACCACGCCGTCGACCAACAGCGGTTCGACGTCTAAAAATGCCGAACTGGTCGCGCCAGCGGGCGTCCGGCGCCCGAGCCCGCGACCAGATCGTTGATTTGTCGGTGTCGGTTGGGTCGGTCGCGTTGCCGAACCCGGTAATGACCGCCAGTGGCACCGGGGGGCACGGGGCTGAGCTCGGCGCGTACTTCGACCTCAGTGACCTCGGCGCGGTCGTCGTGAAGTCGGTCTCGGCGAAGGCCTGGGACGGAAACCCGGCACCGCGTTTGCATCCGGTTGCGGCGGGGATGATGAACGCCGTCGGGCTGCAGAACCCCGGCGTCGACGCCTGGCGCGAGACCGAACTGCCGGCGCTGCGCGCGGCCGGTGCGCGCGTCGTCGCCTCGATCTGGGGTTTCACCGTCGAGGACTACAAGGCCGCGGCCGATGCGCTCGCGCAGTGCGGTCCGGAGGTCATCGCCGTCGAGGTGAACCTCAGTTGCCCGAATATCGAGGACCGTCGTCAGATGTTCGCCCACGACCCGATCAAGGCCGCGGCCGCGATCGAAGCAACGGCGGGTTGTGGTCGCCCTCGTTGGGCGAAGCTGAGCCCGAACGTCACCGACATCACGCCGGTCGCCGGCGCGGTGCTCGACGCCGGCGCAAGCACGGTCACGCTGATCAACACCGTGATGGGGCTCGCCCTCAACCCCGCCACAGGCAAGCCGCGACTCGGCAACGGCGGCGGGGGACTGTCGGGCGCGGCGATCCATCCGGTCGCGGTGCGCGCAGTGTTCGACGTGCGCCAGGCGTTCCCTGAGGCCGCGATCGTTGGTGTCGGTGGCATCGACTCGGGCGAGTCCGCGGCCGAACTGCTCGCGGCGGGCGCGAACGCCGTGCAAGTCGGCACGGCCACGTTTGCCGATCCGCGGGCGCCGCACCGCGTGCTGCAGGAATTACGAGCGTGGTGCCACGCCCACGACATCTCGAACATCGACCAACTCATCGGAAAGGCCCACCGCTCGTGAGCATCGACCCAACTGTGCGCGACAGGCTCGCGCTGAACCTCGACTTCCCGGCCCTAACCGACGCGGTCTCCATCGCCGACCGGTTGCGTCCATGGTTCCGCACCGTGAAGGTCGGCTTCGAATTGTTCATCGCCGAAGGGCCAGCGGCGGTCGAGAAGTTCCGGGCCAGTGGGTTCGACGTGTTCCTCGACATCAAGCTGCACGACATCCCAAACACCGTTGAAAGCGGGGCCCGGGCGGCCGGCCGGCTCGGCGCGAAGTACGTGAATATGCACACCCTCGGCGGCGTCGACATGATCCGCGCCGGCGTCGCCGGCCTTGCCGAAGGAGCGGCCGCCGCGGGAATCGAAGCCGCCGTCCCAATCGGAGTGACGGTGCTGACTTCGGACAAGACCGCCGACCCTGCTGAGGTCGAGCGCCGCATGACGATCGGCCGAGACGGCGGCTGCGGCGGGTTTGTGTGCGCGGCCGCCGAAATCGGCGTGGCCAACCGAATCGCGCCGGGGCTCATCACGATCATCCCGGGCATCCGCCTGCCGGGCACCGACGCCCACGATCAAGGCCGGCCGGCCACCCCGACGGACGCGCTCCGCGCTGGCGCCACGGTGATCCTGCTTGGTCGCACGGTTACGCAGGCCGCCGATCCCGAGACGGCGGCGCAGCAGGCCTATGACGAGGCAGCCGCCGCGCTTGCTTGACAGCGACGACCTCATTGCGGTCGCCGACCATTGCATCGGATCACTCGCCCCGCTCGTAGACCGCGACTGGGAAACGCCCGCGCAGAACACCGACTGGACCTGCCGCCAAACGCTTGAGCACGTATGCGGACTGAGTTACGCGCCCATGCTCGCGTTGCGCGCCGACACGATCCCGAAGCTCGCCTTCGCGGTATACGAGAACTTCCCGATCGACTGGTTGCTCGTCACCGCCCGTACGACCGCCGTGATCGTGGCCGAAGTCGCGCGCGCCGCGCCCCCGGATACGCGCGCGTTTCATCCGGCGGGCGTGGCCGACGCGCCGGGCTTCGTCGCGATGATGGCCGCGGAGCTGGTGCTGCACACCCATGACATCGCGTCAGCCTTCGACGCGCCGTACAAGCCAGACGACTTCACGATCCGAGGCCTGCTCGACCGTCTCTTTCCGTGGTGGCCCGAGGGGGAGGATCCGTGGTTGGCGCTTCAGTGGGCCAGCGGACGGATCGCGCTGGGTGACCATGCGAAACAAGGAGATCGTTGGGTATGGCACTGCGCACCGCTCTCTGAGTGGGACGGAACAATCCCGGAGTGGGATCCAGTGTCCAACCGGCTGATTAACCGCTAGCGTCCGATTTATGCCGTCTCCTCCCCAGCTCACCCCTGAGGCGCGCGCTGCGGCGCTTGAAAAGGCGGGCATCGCTCGCAGGGCGCGCGCCGAGTTGAAGCAACAGCTGCGCCTCGGGTCGATCAACTTCCGCGAACTGCTCGCCAAGGCGGCGAATGACGAGATCATCGCCAAGATCAAGGTGCTCGCCGTGCTCGAGTCTCTGCCGGGCCTCGGCAAGGTGAAGGCGCGTCGCGTGTTGGACGAGGCCGGCGTGAGCGAGACCCGCCGCATCCAAGGTCTGGGCGAGCATCAGAAGGCCAAGCTGCTCGATCTGCTCGACCAGCCGAAGCCCTGATCGTCGTCATCTCCGGCCCCGGTGGGGTCGGAAAGGACACGATCGCCAAACTCCTGTGCGCTGAAGACGACCGCTTCGTCCTCTCGCGTTCTTGGACCACCCGCGATCCCCGTCCCGGCGAGGGCCCGGACGCATACGTATTTGTCGACCACCCGACGTTCCAACGCCACATCGACGAGGACGGCTTCCTCGAGTGGGCGGAGTACCACGGCCACCGCTACGGCACGCCCGTGCCCGACCCAGCGGACCGCGATCGGCACCTGGTTCTGGTGATCGAGGTGCAGGGGGCCCGTCAGATTCTCGAGCGATACCCCGACAGCACCTTCATGCTGTTGCTGGAGCCGCCATCGCCGGATGTGCAAGAACAGCGCCTCCGCGATCGCGGCGACGACGAGGCCGCCGTGCAACGGCGGGTGGCGGCCGCCCTCGAAGAATTGGCCGATGGACGGGGAATTGCCCATGCCAGCGTGGTCAATGACGACCTGAACCGGGCTTTGGGCGAGGTGAGGCGTATACTGGAGGGCCGTCTTTCCGGCGAATCCGCCGGGCCGAACCCTTCGCAGTAGGAGAACCAACCACGCATGGCTGAACGCCCGCCCACGATGATGTTCCCGCCGGTCGAGGATCTGCTCGACAAGGTCGACTCGAAGTTCACGCTGGTCGCCCTCGCGGCTCGTCGCGGACGCCAAATCAACTCCTATTACAACGGTTTGGGCTCCGAAGGCATCGGCACCATCGTGCCGCCGCAGGTGTCGTCCACCTCACGCAAGTCGCTGTCCATCGCGCTCGAAGAGATCGCCGCCGGCAAGATCCAGTACATCGAGCCCGCAGCCGTCGAGGCCGCCGCGCTGGCAGCCGCTGAGGCCGCAGCCGCAGAAGCCGCGGCGAACGCCGAGCCCGAGGCTTAGAGCCTCCGTCCTGCGACGACTGAACCGATCATGTCTGTCGCGGGGCGGCGAGTAGTTCTAGGAGTTAGCGGCGGCATCGCCGCGTACAAGGCGGTCGAGGTTTGTCGTCGGCTCGTTGACGCGGGCGCGCACGTCGCGCCCATCCTCACGCCAAATGCCACGAAGTTCATCGGCACGGCCACGTTCTCGGCGGTCGCGTCCGAGCCCGCGCTCACATCGCTCTACGACAGCGGTGAGCCCAGCCCGCACACGCGGCTCGGTCAGTCCGCCGACCTGATCGTTGTCGCGCCCGCCACCGCTCGCGTGATCTCCGCGTACGCCACGGGCAACTCTGAGGGCTTGCTGATCGCGACCCTGCTCGCGACCCGGGCGCCTGTACTGCTCTGCCCGGCCATGCACACCGAGATGTGGGAACACCCCGCAGTGCAAGACAACCTCGAGGTGCTGCGGCGCCGCGGCGTGCATGTGCTTGATCCCGAGGTCGGCCACCTCGCCGGTGGCGACGTCGGCGCTGGCCGCCTGCCCGAGCCGGCGGCGATCGTGGCCGCCGCGCAGGCCGTGCTCGCGCCGCAGGATCTCAAAGGCGTGCGCGTGCTGGTTACTGCGGGCGGCACCCGCGAAGCGATCGACGCCGTGCGCGTCATCACCAACCGGTCGTCGGGCAAGCAAGGCCACACGATCGCCGAGGACGCCGCCGCCCGCGGCGCGAGCGTCACCCTCGTCACTACGACGGACCGGTCGGTGCCGCGCGGCATTGAGCGTGTAGCGGTGGCAAGCGCGGCGGACATGCACGCGGCCGTTACCGCGCGCCGAGACGCTTCGGACGTCATCGTCATGGCGGCCGCCGTCGCCGACTTCCGTCCCGCGACACCGGCAGACGGCAAGATCAAGAAGGACGCCGGCGTGCCCGAAATCGTGCTCGAGCCCACCGAGGACATCCTGCGCGGCCTCGGCGACGCGAAGCGACCCGGCCAGATCCTGGTCGGCTTCGCGGCAGAAACCGATGACGTGGTCGCAAATGCGCTCGGCAAACTGCAGCGCAAAAACCTCGATCTGATCGTCGCGAACGACGTCGGTGCACCCGGCGTCGGATTCGACCATGACACCAACGCCGTCACGATCATCGGGCGCGACGGTCCCATCCTCGACATTCCCTTGTCGTCCAAGCACGATGTGGCTCGAGCACTGCTCGACGCCGTTGTCGAGCGCCTCTCATCTAGGAGTAATTCGTGAGCAGTTTCGTATTCACCTCGGAGTCCGTCACCGAGGGTCACCCCGACAAGATGGCCGACCAGATTTCGGACGCCGTCCTCGACTCGATGCTGGCGCAGGATCCGATGTCGCGGGTCGCGTGCGAGACGCTCATCACGACGGGTCTCGTGGTGGTGGCTGGTGAAATCACGACCACGGCCACTGTCGACATTCCGTCCATCGTGCGCGACACGGTCAACGGCATCGGATACGACGATGCGCTCAAGGGGTTCGACGGCCACACCTGCGGCGTGCTCATGACCCTCGACAAGCAGTCGCCCGACATCGCGCAAGGCGTCGACACCAGCCTCGAAGTACAGACCGGTACGAGCGGCGAAGACATCCTTTCGGCCCAGGGTGCGGGCGACCAGGGGATGATGTTCGGTTACGCCTGCGACGAGACCGACGATCTCATGCCGCTACCAATCTGGTGGTCGCACCGCCTGGCTGAGCGTCTCAGCGCGGTGCGCAAGGACGGCACCCTGCCGTATCTGCGCCCCGACGGTAAGACGCAGACGACGATCCGTTACGAGAACGGCGCGCCGGTTGAGCTCCTCACTGTGCTCATCTCCACGCAGCACTCGGCCGACGTCGAACGCGAGCAGATTCAGGCCGATCTCGAACACCACGTGATCCAGCCGTTGATCCCCAAGGCGTTCAAGGGCGCGACGCCGTCGATCCTCGTGAACCCCACGGGCAAGTTCGTACTGGGCGGCCCGCACGCCGACTGCGGCCTCACCGGTCGCAAGATCATCGTCGACACCTACGGCGGCGCGGCCCGGCATGGCGGCGGCGCCTTCTCGGGCAAAGACCCGTCCAAGGTGGACCGGTCTGCGGCATACGCGGCGCGCTGGGTTGCCAAGCACGTGGTCGCCGCCGGTGCCGCGCAGCGCTGCGAAGTGCAAGTTGCGTATGCGATCGGTCGCGCCGAGCCGGTGTCGTTGCTCGTCGAGACCTTCGGCACCGCCACCGTGGATCCCGAAAAGATCGACGGTGCCGTGCGCGACCTGTTCGACTTGCGCCCGGCCGCCATCCTGCGCGACCTCGACCTACGTCGCCCCGTGTACAAGGCCACCGCCGCCTATGGCCACTTCGGCCGCACCGGCGACGGCTTCACGTGGGAAAAGACCCCGCGCAAGGACGACCTGAAGTCAGCGCTCGGGCTGTAACGGATCGCCGAGTCGTCCAGGTACTGCCGGACGTCTCGGCGATTGATCGCGTCTTTGACTACGAAGTAACCGAGCGTGACGACGCGCGTATCGGCCTCGGGTCGATCGTGCGCATCGATCTGCACGGTCGCCGCGTGCGCGGTTGGGTCGTTGCCGAAGGGGCGGGCGCGTCGGCGGACGTCGCGTTGAAGCCCATCGCCAAGGTCAGCCCCGGACGGGTTCCGCCTGAACTGGTGTCGCTGTCCGAGTGGGCCGCGTGGCGCTGGGCCGGCAAGCGCCGCTCGTTCCTATCCACCGCCAGCCAGCAGCCTGCTGTGCGTCCGCAGCCGTCTGACGGCCGGCCGTCGGCGCACAGAACGAGTGAGACACCGGCATGGGCGAGCGCCCCGTTCGGCCACGCGCGGGCGGTTGTGCGGCTGGGACCGGCGATCGACCCGTGGACGATCGTCGTGACGGCCGCCGAGCGCGGCCCGGCTCTGGTCTTGGTTCCGTCTTTAGCTCGGGTGGACCGGATGAATCGGCGGCTGCGCGACGCCGGCATCGCGAATGTGACGGTGGGCGCTCGCGCCGGCGCATGGGCGGCGTGTGACGGCCTCCAATCGGTTGTGGTGATCGATGCGCACGATGAGGTGTACGCCGAGGAGCGCGCACCTACGTGGAACGCGTGGCGGGTCGCCGCTGAGCGTGCGGTCCGCGCCGACGCGCCGTGCGTGCTCGTCACGGCGACGCCGACGATCGAGCAACTCGCATGGGGCACCCTCGTCAAAACCGACCGCAACATCGAGCGACGCGGCTGGGCCAAGCTCGAGGTCGTCGATCGCCGCGGCGACGACCCTCGCACCGGCCTGTGGTCCTCCCGCGCCGTAGAGGCGATCCGCGAGGCGGAGCGCACCCTGTGCATTCTCAACCGCACGGGTCGGGCCAAGCTCCTTGCCTGCGCCAAGTGCGCCACGATCGCGACCTGTGAGAAATGCGCCGCGGCCGTCCACCAAGACGACGCGGCGGAACTCGTATGCGGCCGTTGTGGCACCACCCGCCCGACGCTGTGCTTGGTGTGTGGTGGCACCAAGCTGAAGCTGCTGCGCGTCGGCACTACCCGCGCCGCCGAGGAACTCAGCGCGCTGATCGGAGCGCGCGTGGGTGAGGTCACCGGCGCGTCCGAAAGCGTGCCCGCCACCACGGCCATCGTCGGCACAGAAGCACTACTGCATCGCGTCGGAAGGGCCGACCTCGTCGTGTTCGTCGACCTCGACTCGGAGTTGTCGGCGCCGCGATACCAAGCCAACGAGGCGGCGCTCGCCTTGCTGGCCCGCGCGTCCCGCGTTGTGCGCGGCCGTATCGACGACGGTCGCGTCCTCGTGCAGACTCGCCAACCCGACCACCCCGTGTTGGGCGCGGCCGTCGCCAGCGACCCCGCCCGCCTCGCCGACACGGACAGCCAGATGCGAAGCGACCTGGCGCTGCCCCCGTTCGCCGCGCTCGCGCAGGTTTCGGGCGAGGCGGCGCCGGCATTCGTCGACGGCGTACGGGGCGTACTTGGCGTCGAGGTCATGGGTCCGGACAACCACGACGCGTTCCTGGTGAGCGCTCCCGATCATCAAACGTTGTGCGACGCCCTCGTCCGGGTGGAGCGCCCATCGGGCCGCCTGCGCGTCGCGGTCGATCCAGTGCGCATCTAAGCGCCCAGTATCCTGCTCGCATGGCCGCCTACTCCATCCGTCTATACGGCGACCCCGTGCTCAAGCAGCGGGCCGCGGCCATCGACAACATCGACGGCACGATCAAGGCCCTGTCGGACGCGATGCTCGAATCGATGTATGAGGTGCATGGGCTCGGCTTGGCCGCACCGCAGGTCGGCGTGCAGAAGCGACTCTTCGTCTACGACCTCTACGACGACACCGGCCCCAAGACGATCATCAACCCGACGATCAGCGAGGCCAGCGGCGAGTGGACCTTTGACGAAGGCTGCCTGTCGATTCCCGGTCTGTACTTCCCGATCACGCGGCCCAAGGAAGTGCTGCTGACCGGGTTTGATCTCGACGGCAACGAGGTCCAAATCGAAGCGGACGAAATTTTGGCCCGCGCCTTCCAACACGAACTCGATCATCTCGACGGCACCCTGCTGCTCGAGCACCTCGACGCCGACCAGCGCAAAGCCGCGTTGCGCGAGCTGCGCCAGCGGTTGGCGGTCTAAGCACCTTCGCGGCTCGCCGCACCCTCTATGCGTCTCGTCTTCCTCGGATCACCCGAAGCAGCTGTGTCGTCGCTCGAAGCGCTGGTCGCGGCCGGCCACGACATCGTTCTGGTCGTAACCCAACCCGACCGCCGACGCGGGCGCGGTAGCGACCTCGTACCGACGCCGGTCAAGGCGGCGGCGTTGCAGCACGGCCTCACGGTGACTGACCGCATCGACGACGTGCTCGACGTCGACGCCGACCTGGGCGTCGTCGTCGCCTACGGCAAGATCATCAAGCCGCACGTGCTGGACGCGTTGCCGATGGTGAACGTGCACTTTTCGTTGCTGCCGCGCTGGCGTGGCGCCGCGCCAGTCGAGCGCGCAATCCTCGCCGGCGACGCCACGACGGGTGTGTGTCTTATGCGTGTTGACGTCGGCCTCGACACCGGCGATGTCTTCGCGCGCCATGAACTCGCGATCGACGACGACATCAGCGCAACCGATCTGACGGCGCGCCTGGCCGACGTTGGTGCCGGCCTGCTCGTCGCGAAACTGCGGGACGGGCTCGGCGACGGCGAACCGCAACAGGGCGAGCCGACCTACGCGGCCAAGATCGACCCCGCGGAACTGCAACTCGATCTGGCCCGACCCGCTGAGGAACTCGTTCGCGTGGTCCGCCTCGGCCGGGCCTGGACGACGGTCAACGGCAAGCGCGTGATCATCTGGCGTGCGCGCGCGAGAGACGGACGGTTCGAACCAATCGAAGTACAACCCGAAGGCAAGGGCCGCATGAAGGCGGAGGACTGGCTTCGCGGTGTCGGCCCGGTCGAACTCGGCTCGTGAACAACGAGGACCTCACCGCGCGCACGCTGGCCCGCGACGCGCTTGCGCGCATCGAGACCGATAACGCCTACGCCAACCTGGTGGTGCCGTCGATGCTCGACCGGTCGCAGCTCAGCGGCCGCGACAAGCGATTCGTCACCGAACTCGTGTATGGCAGCACGCGCATGCGCCGCGCGATCGACGCCGCTCTGGCGCCGCATCTGCAGCGCGACATCGAGCCCGCGGTGCGCACGGTTCTTCGCCTCGGCACCTACCAGCTGTTATTCGCCGGTGTCGCGCCGCACGCCGCAGTGAGCACCACGGTGACCCTCGCGCCTAAGCGGGCGCAGGGCTTCGTGAACGCCGTCATGCGGCGAGTCTCGGAAGCGGGTGCAACTTTCGCCAAGGACGACGCAACGCGCTTGTCGTACCCGGACTGGATCGTCCAACAGCTTCGCGACGACCTGGGCGACGCCGACGCGCTCGGCGCGCTGGACGCGATGAACCAACCGTCGCGCCCGCACGTCCGCGACGACGGTTACATCCAAGATCCGGCTTCGGGCTGGGTCGCCGGTCTGGTCGACGCCGAACCGGGCCATCGAATCGCCGACGTGTGCGCGGCCCCCGGCGGCAAGGCCACCGCCTTGGGGCATCTCGTGGGCGACGGCCTCGTCGTCGCGGCCGACGTGCGGCCCGGTCGCGTCGACCTTGTCGCCGACAACGCCCGCACGACCGGCACCCGCTCAGCTGTACATGCAGTAGTCGCGGACGGACGGACGCCGCCGTTGCGGCCCCGCGCCTTTGATCGCGTCCTGATCGATGCGCCCTGTTCGGGCCTCGGCGTTCTGCATCGTCGGCCCGACGCCCGATGGCGCGTCGAGCCGTCCGACGTCACCGAGCTGGCGGCCGAAAGCATCCGGCTGCTGGAGGCGAGCGCGCCGCTGGTCGTGCCCGGCGGGCTGCTCGTCTATTCCGTCTGCACGATCACGGCCGCGGAAACCATCGGCGTGGGGGAGTGGGCGGTGCGCCATCTGGACGGATTCACGGCGTTGCCGTCACCCGGCGGCCCATGGCGCGAACACGGCCACGGCGCGTTGCTGCTACCCCAGGTCGCCGGCACCGACGGCATGTTCGTGCTGCGGGTGCGCCGCTTGGTGTAGCGCCGCTCCTACGATGCGGCGGTGGCTCCGCTGCTCATCGCCCCGTCCATTCTCGCCGCGGACTTCGCGCATCTCGGCGACGCCGTGGCCCTCGTGGCCGACACGGCTGACCTGCTCCACGTCGACGTGATGGACGGCCACTTCGTGCCCAACCTCAGCATCGGGCCGCCCGTCGTGAAAGCGCTGCGCCAAGTCACCGACCTCACGCTCGACTGCCACCTGATGATGACGAACCCGGGGGAGTACCTCGAGGCCTTTCGGAAGGCGGGGGCCGACAGCTGCACCGTCCACGTCGAGATCGGCGGCACCGCTGACCTCATCAAGCAGATGCGAGAACTCGGCCTCGGCGTCGGGCTCGCCATGAATCCGGATCAAACCTTTGAAGCGGTCGAACCGTTCATGGCTGACATCGACATGCTGCTCGTAATGAGTGTGTTCCCGGGTTTTGGAGGCCAGTCCTTCATCGCCGACGTGCTCGAAACCGTCAAAGCGGCACGTGACGACATCGCCGCGCGCGACCTCTCGGCAGTCATCCAGATTGACGGCGGCATCGACATCGGGACCATCGGATCGGCCGCCGCGGCCGGCGCCACCAACTTCGTGGCCGGCACCGCAGTGTTCGGGAAACCGGATCCCGCCGCGGCGATCACCACTCTGCGAAACACCGCGAACGCGGCAGTCGCCGCCTAAAGCCCCGCGAAGGCTGGGTAGCCTTTGCTCATGCAATTTCGACGCGTCGTCCTCGCCGCTCTCACCCTCGGGGCCGCCGCCCTGGTGGTCGCTCCCTCTTCGCCCGCTAGTGCGGGCCCGAATCTGACGCCGAAGCTGCTTACCGGTACCGGTAACGGCACCGTGCCGCACGTGAAGATGTGGGACGGCGCGTCCGAGGTCGGCGGCTTCTTGGCGCACTCGAACAACACCGGCGTGCGGGTGGCCGCCGGCGACCTCAACGGCGACGGTCAAGTCGAGATCATCACGGCCGAAGGCCCGGGGGCACCCTCGCGCGTCACCGCCCGCTCGCTCGATCAGACCTTCAACTCCACGTTCCAGCCCTACGACGGGTTCAAAGGCGGCGTGAACATCGCCGCGGGCGACGTCGACGGAGACGGCGTCGACGAGCTCGTCACTGCGGCCGACTCCGGTGGCGGTCCGCACGTGATCGTGTGGGACCTGGACGGCTCGGGACACTTCGTCGCGAAGGTCGGCTGGTTCGCGTACGACCCCGGATTCAAGGGCGGTGTACGGGTGGCGGTCGGAAACGTCGTTGGCTCGACGAAAGCAGACATTGTGACCGCTCCCGGTCCGGGGGGTGGCCCCCACGTGCGCGTGTGGGACCTCGGCAGTGGCAGCCCGGCCGAAGCCGCCGGATGGTTCGCCTACGCGCCGTCGTTTACCGGTGGCGTGTCCGTGGCCGCAGGTGAGATGGACGGAGCCAAGGCTGTGGTCACCGGCGCCGGCCCGGGCGGCGGCTCCCACGTCCGCGTGTTCTCTCCGTCAGGCACGGTGAAGCACGAGTTCATGGCATACGCACCGAGCTTTTACGGCGGTGTCAACGTCGCGCTGGCCCTGCCAACGGGTGGCGACCTCGGGTACATCTACACCGCGCCCGCGTCGTGGGGCGGGCCACACGTGCGTGCGCTCCGCTCGAGCGGTGCGCCGATCTTCGAGTTCATGGCCTACGGGAGCAATCCGATCAACGGCGTCACCCTCGCCGCGGTCCCGCAACTCGGAAACCAGAACGGCACCAACCAGAACTCGAGCAACCAGAACGGCACGACCACAAGCTGACCGCGTCTCGCACTGACGTCGTGCGCATGACGCGGGCGGCCGAGTTGGGTCGGGCCGCCCGCCGCCTGGCCTCACCGAACCCGGGTGTCGGCTGCGTCATCGCGACCGCGGCCGGAGAGATCTACGAGGGCGCGACCAAGCCGCCGGGCGGCGACCACGCCGAGATAGACGCTCTGCGCGCCGCGCGCGAGGCCGGTGCCGATCTGACGGGCGCGACGGCCTGGGTCACGCTCGAGCCGTGCTCGCATCAGGGACGCACCGGGCCATGCGCCGATGCGTTGATCGACGCCGGAGTCGCCCGCGTCGTGGTTGCCCTGGAAGACCCCGACGCGAAGGTCGCGGGCGAAGGCCTGCATCGACTGCGTGACGCCGGCGTCAGCGTTGAAGTCGGCGTGAACGCCGACGAAGTAGCGCGCGACCTCGAGTACTACTTCGTGCACCGCCGCACCGGCAGACCCTTCGTGACGCTGAAGCTGGCGACGACGCTCGACGGCCGGGCCGTCAGCGAAGATCCGACCACGCAGTGGATCACCGGGCCCGAGGCGCGGGCTGACGGCCATCGTCTGCGGGCGGAACACGACGCGATCCTCGTGGGGGTCGGCACGGTGCGCGCCGACAATCCTCGGCTCACCACCCGCGACGCGGAAGGGCCTGATCCACTGCGGATCGTGCTCGGCGCCGTCGACCCTGACGCCGCCGTGCAGCCCTGCCTCGAGCGATCAGGCGACTTGGTCGCCGTGCTGCGCGAGTTGGCGCAGTCCGGTTTGATGAGTGTGCTCGTCGAGGGCGGGCCGAGCGTGGCGCGCGACTTCCACGCGCAACGCCTCGTGGACCGCTACGTGCTGTACGTCGCCAACACCGAGCCGGCAGTCGCGGGGGCCGCGATGGCTGCCATGTGGGACGCGCAGGTCGTCGACGCCGTGCGAATCGGCAACGATGTACGGGTGACGCTTATCCCGAAGCCGCAGGCCTGACGTGTTCACCGGCATCGTCGAAGAACTCGGGACGGTCCGCGCCCGCAACGGCGGCAAGTTCGAGTTCAACGCAAAGACGGTGGTCCAAGACGCCGGCCTGGGGGACTCGATCGCGGTGAACGGCGTATGCCTCACCGTCACGGCATACGGGGACGACTGGTTCGCCGTGGACGCAGTCGACGAGACCCTCGCTCGCAGCGCCCTCGACGACGTCGCCGTGGGTGACCCTGTCAACCTCGAACGGCCCGTCCGCCTGCAGGACCGGTTGGGCGGCCACATCGTCCAGGGCCACGTCGATGGCGTCGGCGTATTGCGTCACGCCGCGCCTGACTTGTCGATCGGCTGCGACGCCTCTCTGCTCAGGTACATGGTCGAGAAGGGTTCGGTCACGATCGACGGCATCAGCCTCACGGTGGTGTCGGTCGACGACGGCGGCTTCACGGTCGCGGTCATCCCACACACCATCGACGTCACCACGCTGGGTCACCGGCGCGAGGGTGACAAGGTCAACCTCGAGGTCGATGTGCTGGCCAAGTACGTCGAACGGCTGCTGACAGGGCAAACTGGTACTTAGGTAGCCCTAAGAAACAGGGCGGGCTAGGAGCCAACATGCCGTTTGCAGACATCGAAAAGGCCGTCGCCGCGATCGGCCGGGGCGAGATTGTCGTAGTCGTTGACGACGAAGATCGCGAGAACGAGGGCGACCTGATCATGGCGGCCGAGTTCGCCACGCCCGAGGCGATCTCGTTCTTCTTGAAGCACACGTCGGGTGTTATCTGCCAGCCGCTGCTCGGCGAGCGTCTCGACGAACTCGACCTGCCCTTGATGGTGGCGGTCAATACCGAGTCCAACCGCACGGCCTTCACCGTGTCGGTCGACGCGCGGAACGGCACGACCACCGGCATCAGCTCGGCCGACCGCTCAGCCACCATCCAGGCGCTGATCAACGCGGACACCCGTCCCAGCGATCTGGCCCGGCCTGGCCATATCTTCCCCCTGCGTTATCGGGAAGGCGGCGTGTTGAACCGCGCCGGCCACACCGAGGCTGCGCTCGACCTGGCCCGCATGGCCGGCCTGTACCCGTCGGGAATCCTCTGCGAAGTCGTCACGAGCGACAAGAGCGACATGGCTCGGCTCGAAGAGCTCGAAGCGTTTGCCGACGAACACGGCCTGCTGCTCATCTCAATTGCCGACCTCATCCGCTATCGCCGCCAGAGCGAGAAGCTGGTGACCCGCATCGCCGAGGCGCGTATCCCCACCGAGTTCGGCGAGTTCACCTGCTACTCGTACCGCAGCCTGATCGACGGCGAGGAGCACCTCGCCTTTGTCGCCGGCGCACCCCAAGGCGCCGACAACGTGCTGGTCCGCGTGCACTCGGAATGTCTTACCGGCGACGTGTTCGGGTCGTTGCGATGCGACTGCGGTCCGCAGCTCGCCGCTGCGCTGCATCGCATCGGTGAGGAGGGCAGCGGCGTGGTCGTCTACCTGCGCGGACACGAAGGCCGAGGCATTGGCCTCACGCACAAACTCCAGGCCTACGCCCTGCAAGACCAGGGGCGTGACACCGTCGACGCCAACCTGGATCTCGGTTTGCCAATCGACAGCCGCGAGTACGGCATCGGCGCGCAGATCCTCGTCGACCTCGGCATCACGACGATGCGGCTCATGACGAACAACCCGGCCAAGCGCGGCGGGCTTGAGGGTTATGGCCTCGAGATCGTCGAACGGGTGCCGCTCGAGATCGAACCCAATCCGCACAACGCGGACTACATGCGCACCAAGCAAGAGCGCATGGGCCACTTCATCGGTGACCAAAACGCCGAATGACCGCCTTTGACCCCAGCGCGCTTCGCGTAGGCGTGGCTGTCGGCCGATTCAACGACGCGATCACCGTGCGCATGCGCACCGGCGCTTTCGCCGCACTCGAACGCCACGGCGTGTCCGACATCTGCGAGGTGTGGGTGCCGGGTGCCTACGAGCTGCCCCTCGCGGCCCAAGCCATGCTGACCGACGGCGGTTGTGACGCCGTCATCGCTCTGGGCTGCGTCATCCGGGGAGACACCGGCCACTACGACTTCGTCGCCGGCGAGTGCGCCTCGGGTCTGCAACGCGTACAACTCGACTGCGGCGCGCCCGTCGTGTTCGGTGTGCTCACGGTCGAGAACATCGAGCAGGCAATTGAACGTGCGTCGGTCCGCCAGATGGACAAGGGTGGAGAGGCGGCCGACACGGCCGTCGAAATGATTCAGACCCTCCGCGGCATCGCCGCCTACGCGAAACAGGCCACCTCCTAAATGCTGCGACTCGTCGTGCCCAAGGGCTCCCTCGAGAAGTCGACCTTCGATCTTTTCGCTGACGCCGACCTCGCGATCAGCCGAGACTCCGCCGTCAACTACAAGGCGACGATCGACGATCCGCGCATCGCCGACGTGCGGATTCTCCGTCCGCAAGAGATCCCGCGTTACGTGGCCGACGGACTGTTCGACCTCGGCATCGCGGGACGGGACTGGATCGAAGAGACCGCGAGCGACGTCGTCAGCCTCGGCGAGCTCCTGTATTCAAAGGTCAGCGCCCGGCCCGTCCGCATCGTGCTGTGCGTTGCGAATGACTCGCCGTGGCAGTCCGCGAAAGACCTGCCCAACGGAGTGAGAGTCGCGACCGAATACGTCGGCCTGACGCAACGCTTCCTGTCGGCCAAGGGTGTCGAAGCGAAGGTGCAGCACAGCCACGGCGCCACCGAGGCCAAGGTGCCCGACATCGTCGACGCCGTCGTCGAGCTCACCGAGACCGGCTCAGCGCTACGCGCCGCCGGTCTACGGATCATCGACGAACTGCTCGTGAGCCACACCGAACTCATGGCGAACAAAGAGGCCTACGCCGACCCTGAAAAAGCCCACGCCATGGACCAGATCCTCACGCTGCTCCAAGGCACACTCGAAGCGCGGGGCAAGGTTCTGGTGAAACTCAACGTCTCTGCGGACCAACTCGATGCGGTGATCGCAAAGCTGCCGTCGATGAAGTCGCCGACGGTGTCCAAACTGTTTGGCGACGACGCCTACGCCGTAGAAACCGTCGTACCGAAGAACGTGATCAACACCCTCATCCCGGAACTCAAGGACGAGGGCGCGACCGACATCATCGAGTTGCCGCTCTCCAAGATCATTCACTGACGCGATGCTGCGCACCGCGACCTTCGGCCCGGCGGCGGGCACGGTCACCGAATACGACTCGCCCGCGGGCCTGGGCGTCATCACCGGCGAAGACGGCTCGACCTACCCATTCCACTGCACCCAGATCGCCGACGGCACCCGCGAAATCCAAGTCGGCCGCTCCGTCACCTTCACCATCGCCGCCGGCCACCTCGGCATGTTCGAAGCGACGGAGATCGTCTAGCTGTCTGCCGGGGGAGCGGGGTCGCCGGCTTTGGCGACCTGCACGAAGGCCATGCGCAGTTGGGCGAGGCCGTCCTTGAGGGTGTCGCCGTCGGGACCGAGGCGGCCTTCGAGGCCCTCGACCAGCAACCCGAAGGCGTCGATGGCGAGTTTGGCCTGGTCGAGTTGGGGTGGAACTAGGGACAGATGCAGCGCCGCGACCTCGAAGAATTGGTAGGCCGACTGGCTGATGATGCCTTCGACCGGAGTGGTGGCGATCTGTTGGCGCAGCGCCTCCATGCGGTCCGCGAGCTCCTCCTCGGTCAGCTCTTCAGGCGCGTCAGCCGGCCTGTCCACGGGCTTTTCACCATCCGGAGTCCACAAACTCGTCATAGCTGCGGTACCCTATCGGCGGCCCGAAAGGGCTGAAGTACAACTGAATGAAAGCGGGTCTCCGGATCCCACCCTCACACCTCTGGTGTACGGGTCGAACAACCGCACAGCGGGCGTTGCTTTCGTGACGTCCGCTTTTTGTTTTGCCAAGAATCACCGCCCATCAACCACACAAGGAGTGTGAGGCCATCGCCCCACCGCCCGCCACCAACGAGCCCAGGATCAATGATCGCATCAGAGCTCGTGAAGTCCGTTTAGTCGATCCCGACGGGGAACAGCTCGGTATCCGCGCGCTCAACGAAGCGCTGCAGATCGCCCGAGACATGGACCTCGACTTGGTCGAAGTTGCCGCCACGGCGAATCCGCCGGTGTGTCGCATCATGGACTACGGAAAATTCAAGTTCGAAGCCGCCCAGAAGGCCCGGGAATCTCGCCGAAAGTCGACCAACGTCGGCCTGAAAGAGATGAAGTACCGGCCCAAGATCGCAGTTGGCGACTTCGACACGAAGACCCGCAAGGTGGCGGGGTTCCTGTCTGAAGGGCACAAAGTCAAGATCTCGATCATGTTCCGCGCCCGGGAGATCACCCACCCGGAACTCGGCCGCAAGATTCTCGACAACGTCGCCACCGCGGTCGCCGCTGTCGGCAAAGTCGAGTCGAGCCCCAAGCTCGACGGTCGCAACATGATCATGGTCCTGGCCCCCGATAAGCGGGCCCAGGCCGCCCACGCCCAACCGGCAGCAGCAGTGGTCGATGCCGCACCAGCACCTTCCCCGGAGCCCGTCGAGGCTCCGGCAGCGAGTACCGAGGAGTAAAAGCAATGCCGAAGATGAAGACCCACAAGGGCGCCAAGGCGCGCTTCAAGATCACTGGGACGGGCAAGCTTCGTCGCCGTTCCATGGGCATGAACCACATTCTTGAGAAGAAGTCGCCCGACCAGAAGCGTCGGCTCAACCGCGTCAGCGACGTCTCGCCCGCCGACGTGCCGCGCATCAAGCGCCAACTCGGCATCTAACTACCCGTCCATACAGATCTTTTAAGGAACAAGGAGAACCGCTATGGCCAGGGTCAAGCGCGCAGTACATGCCAAGAAGCACCACAAGGCCATTCTCGAACAGGCCCAGGGGTACTACGGCAACAAGAGCCGCAGCTTTAAGTCCGCCAATGAGTCGGTCATGCACGCCGGCAACTACGCGTTCCGCGACCGTCGGGCGCGCAAGGGCGACTTCCGCAAGCTTTGGATCCAGCGCATCAACGCGGGCGCCCGTCTGAACGGGCTGAGCTACAGCCGCTTCATCAACGGCCTCAAGACCGCCGGGATCGAAGTCGACCGCAAGGTGCTGGCCGATCTCGCGGTCACCGAACCCGCCTCCTTCAAGGCGTTGGTCGAGCTCGCTCGCGAGGCCGCGCCCGCGTCCGAGGCGCCCGCTCCGGTCGCAGCCGAGGAAGCCGCGAGCTGAGCTCCGGCTCGGTGTCTGCCTCGGGCGGCGGCCTTGGGCTTCGGAACGCCAAGGTGCAGCGGCTCCGCCGCTTAATTCAAAAGCGCACAGAGCGCCAGGCGGACGGGGTTTTCGTCGCCGAAGGCGTCACGCTCTTACGCGAGGCGCTCGCCGCCGGCGTTGTGCCGCACGAGGTGTTTTTCGCGCCCGGCGCCGACGCAGCCTTGCTGAGCGAGGCGGCACAGGCCGGCGCAACCATCTTCGAGCTTGCTGACGGAGTGATGGAGTCGATCGCCGACGCCGTTACGCCGCAACCGGTATGCGCCGTCATCGCGTCCATCGACGTGCCGATTGATCAACTGGCCGCCGACGGCGTCGTGGTGGTGGCCGTTGACGTGCGCGACCCGGGCAACGCCGGGACGCTCTTGCGGTCGGCGGCCGCGGCGGGTGCTCGTGGTGTCGTCTTTTGCGACGGATGCGTCGAGTTGCACAACCCCAAGACGATTCGGGCCACGGCTGGCGCGCTGTTCTCCATTCCGGTCGTAACGTCGGTCAATGTGGACGACACGCTGACCGCTCTGGGTGCATCGGGTCGTGTCCGTTTGGCCGCGGTCGCTCGCGACGGGCAGGACTACGCGTCGGTCGACCTCACCCGAGCTGTCGCCTTCGTGGTCGGCAACGAAGCACACGGACTGCCCGATGACCTTTCCGGCATCGATGCCCGAGTCACCATTCCGCTACCGGGCGCCGTTGAAAGCTTGAATGTAGGAGTGGCGACTGCGGTTCTGTGCTTCGAGGCGGCCCGGCAAGCGCGGGTGGCATCGGCGTGACTGACATCGACCTTCTCGCCGACGGCGTAATGGTACTGGATGCGACGCGCCAGATCGTCGACGTGAATCTCGCGTTCGCCGAGATGGTCGGCATGACCAAAGACAAGCTCGTGGGTCAGCCCGTCACGCTGCTTGAGGCCCGCCGAGTGGACGGGTCGCCGTTCGTGTCGTGGAACGCCACGGGGTCGGGCCGCATGCCCGAACAGAACGTCGTGCTGCGGGCCGCGAACGGCGAGGACATCACTGTGAGCGCGACCGGCCGCTTCATCCGCGACGGCGAGGGCGCCGCCACATCGGTCATCGTGAGCGCACGGGTCCTGGGTGACGCCGCCACCGCCGGCATCGAGATCGTGTCGACCGTGAGTCACGAACTCCGGTCACCTCTCACCTCGGTCAAGGGCTACACCAGCCTGTTGCTGAACCGCTGGGACCGTCTCGCCGACGACCAGAAGAAGATGATGCTCGAGCAGGTGCATCACGACGCCGATCGCGTCACGCGGCTCATCACCGAGCTGCTGGACATCTCCCGGCTCGAGACGGGCCGGCTGGTGCTGCGCCGCCAGATGGTGGACTTGTCGACGCTGACGAAGGCGATCATCGACAAAGTCCGCATGGAGTATCCCGACCTCGACATCACGTTGTCCTTCGCCGACGACGTGCCCGAGGTGTACGCCGACCCGGACAAGATCGAACAGGTACTCACGAACCTGCTCGAAAACGCGTGCAAGTACGCGTCGCCGGTCGGCATCCGACTCATTGCGAGCCGCGACATCGCCAACGACACGATCGTGGTGAGCGTGGGCGACGTCGGTGAAGGCATCCCGGCCGACGAGGTTCCGAAGGTGTTCACGAAGTTCTTCCGGCGCAATGAGGGCCGCCCGACGGGTTCCGGCCTCGGGCTGTGGATCAGCCGGGGCCTGGTCGAAGCGCACGGCGGCGAACTCACCGCGTCATCAAATCTCGGGCAAGGCAGCACGTTCCGCTTTACCCTGCCCGCTACCGCGTTTGAAGACATTCACGGATCCGACGATGGCTGACAACCTCCCCGAACTCGACACCGCCGTACGAGACGCGCTGGATGCCGTCGAGGCGTCTATGACGCTCGACAAGCTGCGCGAGGCCGAGTCATCCGCGCTCGGCAAGCAGGGCGTGCTCGCCTCGGCCAAGAAGGCACTCAGCGCACTCGCGCCAGAAGATCGCGCCGCCGCCGGCGCTCGCATCAACGAGGCGCGGGCCACGGTCGAGGCCTCGGTCGCAGTGCGGCGCGAAGCCTTGTCGTCGGGCGAGCGGGCCAAGCAACTCGAGGCCGACCGCGTCGACCTCACGGAGCGGCGCCCGCCCACGGCGCGCGGCCACCTGCACCTCGTCACGCAAACCCAACAGCATCTTGAGGACGTGTTCGTCGCGATGGGCTTCAGCGTGGAGGAGGGGCCCCTCGTCGAGACCGACTGGCACAACTTCCAGGCCCTGAACATCCCGCCGGCCCACCCGGCCCGGGCCAACCAGGACACGCTGTACCTCGACTTCGGCGCGCCCGAGACGACGCTGTTGCGCACGCACACCTCGCCGGTCCAAATCCGCACGATGCTGGCCAAGACCCCGCCGATCTATGCGATCTGCCCCGGCCGCGTGTACCGCAAGGACACGCCGGACGCCCGCCACACGCCCGCGTTCAGCCAGATCGAGGGGCTCGTCATCGACACGGGCATCACCTTCGGCGACCTCGCGGGCACGATCGACGCGTTCACCAAGGCGTACTTCGGCGCCGACATCAACGCCCGCCTGCGCCCGGCCTACTTCCCGTTCACCGAGCCGTCGGCTGAGTTCGAGGTCACCTGCGCCATCTGTCGCGGTGACGGCTGCCGTACCTGTTCCAACACCGGCTGGATCGAGTTAGGTGGCTGCGGCATGGTGCACCCGAACGTGCTGCGCGCCGTGGGCCTTGATCCCGAAGAGTGGTCAGGCTTCGCGTTCGGTTTCGGGATCGACCGCTGCGCGCAGGTCTTCCACACCATAAGCGACATGCGCGTGATGGCCGACAACGACCTGCGCTTCATCCGTCAGTTTTAAGGACTCGTAATGCTCGTACCCCTTTCGTGGCTGCGCGACTTCGCGCCATTCGACGACGACATTGATCTGCTCGTCGACACGATGAACGCGCTCGGTCTCGTGGTCGAAGGCGTCGACCACGTCGGTGCCGGCATTAAGGACGTCGTCGTCGCCAAAGTGCTCGAAGTCGATTCGATAGAGGGCGCCGACAAGATCCGCCGCGTCGTCATCGATCACGGCGACGGGCCTGTGCAAGTGGTGTGCGGCGCCAAGAACTTCGAGCAGGGCGCCACCGTTGCGTTCGCTCCCGTGGGCTCGGTTCTGCCGGGCGATTTTGCGATCGGCAAGCGCAAAATGAAAGGCGTCGAGTCCAACGGAATGATCTGTTCGGCGCGTGAGCTCGAAATTGGCGAGGACGGCGCGGGCATCATGGTGCTCGACGACGCGCTCAGGCCCGGGACGCCACTGACCGAGGCGCTTGGCATCGAGCTCGATGTGGTCTTCGACCTCGCGATTGAAGGCAACCGGCCCGACGCGCTGTGCGTACTCGGTGTTGCCCGCGACCTCGCCGCGAAGCTTCGCCTGCCCTTCGCCGAGCCCGAGCCGGCCATGGCGTTACCGGCGCCGTCCGACGCCGGACCCTCGGTTGCGGTCGACGCGCCGAACCTGTGCCCCATCTTCACCGCCACGCGGCTCGACAACGTGTCGATCGATCCGTCGCCGCAGTGGCTGGCCAGGCGGCTGACGCTGGCCGGCATGCGCCCAATCAACAACATCGTCGACATCTCGAACTACGTGATGCTCGAACTGGGTCAGCCCACGCATCCCTACGACGCCGACCGCCTGCCCGGCGGCGGGTTCGTGGTTCGTCAGGCCGAGCCCGACGAACCGATTACAACGCTCGACGGCGAGGTCCGCACGCTCGGGCAGGGTGAAGACTGCGTGATCGCCGACGCCCACGGAGTGCCCGTAGGCATCGGCGGCATCATGGGCGGCGGTTCGTCCGAGATTCACGACGGCACCACTGCCGTAATTCTCGAAGCGGCGTGGTTCGAGCCGATGGCGATCGCGCGCACCTCCAAGCGGCTGGGCTTGCGGTCTGAGGCATCGGCTCGGTTCGAAAAAGGCGTCGACGCCGGAGGCATCGAGCGTTCGGTGGCCCGGTTTGTCGCCTTGGCCGCCGAGTTCGCGGGCGCAACTCTTGGGCCGCGCACGGTGTTTCGCGCCGAAGCGTGCATGCCCACGCCAGTTACCCAGCCGTTGCGAACGGCCCGGGTCAACACGCTCTTGGGCACCGAACTCGATGACGCCACGATCGACGGTTACCTCGCGGCTATCGGCTTCGCGGTCGACCGCAAACAGGCCGGCGTCGCGATGGTCACGTCTCCTTCCTGGCGTCCCGACGTCACCATTGAGGAAGCGCTGATTGAAGAAGTCGCGCGCCACTACGGCTACGAGTCGGTCCCGCGCACTCTGCGGTCCTCCTCCGGCATAAACAGCGGGGGCTTAACGAAGAAACAGAAGGAGCGCCGCTTTATCCGCGACGTCCTCTGTGGTCTGTCCATCAGCGAAGCGATGACCGCGCCGCTGCTCGGCCCGGGTGATCACGACCGGGTGGGCCTGCCGGAGGAAAAACTCATCAGTGCAGACAGGCCACTCGTGCTCGAAGAGTCCGTACTGCGCTCGTCGTTGTTGCCTGGCCTGCTGCGGGCGGTGTCGCACAATGCGCGTCATCGCGCCAGCGAAGTGCGCTTGTTCGAGATCGGTCCGGTGTGGGAGCGCCCACAGGAACCGGTGGCACTGCTTGACGACATCGATCGAAGCGTCACCGGCCCCGCCGGCGGTTTGCCCCACGAGACCGATCGCATGGCCGCGGTGCTGTGGCCGGCCGACGCGTACGCCGCGGCCGACGTGTGGACCGTCCTGGCGAACGCGCTGCGGTTGCAGAAACCGGGGATTGCCGCAGCCGCCGAGTCGGCGGACGGGCTACACCCCACCCGCACGGCGGTCGCGATCGTCGAGGGCATCGCGATCGGCGTAATCGCCGAGGTCGACCCCGTCGTCGTGGAACGTCTGGGTATCGAAGGCCGGATCGCCTATCTGGATCTTGACCTCACCGCGTTACAAGCCGCCCCACGCCGGTCGCCCATCGCGAACGACGTGAGCCGGTTCCCTTCGAGCGACATCGATCTCGCATTCGTCGTCCCCGACGACGTGGCCGCCGGCACCGTGCTCGCCACGCTCGAGTCTGCCGCCGGGGACCTCCTCGAGTTTGTCGAACTGTTCGACGTGTACCGGGGGACCGGTGTACCCGAGGGAGCTCGAAGCCTGGCCTATCGATTGCGCTTCTGCGCGCTTGACCGCACCCTTACCGACGCGGAAGTCGGCGAGCGCCGCGCCGCGTGCATCGCCGCCGTCGAAGCTGCCCACGGGGCCACGCTCCGCTAGTCCCCCTTGCATAATCATGCGTTAGCTTGCACGATTGCGCGAGCGCACGTATGATTATGCAATGAAGGTTGCCGTTCTTGGTGCGTCGGGATATGCCGGCGCGGAACTTCTGCGGTTTCTCGGTGGCCACCCCGAGTTCGAGGTCACGTACGCGACCGGCGATAGCGCCGTCGGAACCGCGGTGGCCGACTCGTATCCGTCGCTCGCGGCCGCCTACCCGGGGTTGGTGTACGAATCGGTCGATATCGACCAGGCCGCCGCGCACGACATCGTGTTCCTGGCCCTGCCGCACGGCGCGTCGGGCTCGGTCGTGCCCCAACTCGTGGGCCGAGTCGATGGCATCGTCGACCTCGGCGCCGATTTTCGCTTGAAGGACGCCGCCCTCTACCCCCAGTGGTACGGCGACGATCACCCTGCCCCCGACTTGTTGCCCCGCTTCGCGCACGGCATCCCTGAACTGTTCCGGGCGGAGATCATCGAGAAGAAGCTCGTCGCGGCCGCTGGGTGTTACCCGACGGCGGCGTCGCTCGCGCTCGCGCCTCTGGTGTCGGCGGGTCTGATCGAGACAACGGGCGTGATCGTGGACGCGGCCTCGGGCGTATCCGGTGCTGGCAAGGTGCCCAAGCCGACCACGCACTTCAACACGGTGGACGAGGACTTCACGGCGTACGGCTTGCTCAACCATCGGCATACGCCGGAGATGGAGCAGGCGACGGGCGCGCAGATCTTGTTCACCCCCCACCTTGCGCCCATGAACCGAGGCATCCTCGCGACGTGTTACGCCCGTCCCGCCGACGCGACGTCCACCGACGCGCTGCTGGACGCGCTCCACACGGCCTACGCCGACGAGCCGTTTGTCGTCGTAAGCGAGCGCAGCCCCTCCACCAAGGCGACCCTGGGCTCCAACGCCGCGCACGTCACCGCCCGCTACGACGAACGCACTGGCTGGGCCGTCGTGATCTGCGCGCTCGACAACCTGGGCAAGGGCGCCGCCGGGCAGATGGTGCAGTGCGCCAACCTGATCGCCGGTCTGCCCGAGACCACCGGCCTAACGACGATTGGTGTGTACCCGTGAACGTGACCGCGCGGACGGCCGCCGTGGGGCGAGCGAAGCGAGGGGCCCCACGTTGCGGAGGAGGCCGGGCCTGCGGGCGCCCGGCCGGGAGGAAGGTGTACCCGTGAGTGTCGTAGCGGCGAGAGGGTTTGTTGCCGCCGGCGTCGCGTCCGGGATCAAAGCGTCGGGCCTGGCTGATCTCGCGATTGTGGCAACCGATGACCGCCAGCCGGTCGTTGCGGCCGCGGTGTTCACTACCAACCTCGCCGCCGCGGCACCCGTTCAAGTGAGTCGCGCGCACCTGCATGCGACGGGTGGCCGCGCCGCGGCCGTCGTTTTGAACGCTGGCAACGCCAACGCCGCGACCGGCGAAGGCGGACGGGCCACGTCACAGGGCGCCTGCGACCTGGTCGCGGCGGCGCTCGGGTGCGACGCCGATGAAGTGTTGGTGTGCTCTACGGGATTGATCGGCATTCCGCTGCCCTTGACGCCGTTTGAGCAGGGCGTGCCTGCGGCGGTCGCGCAGCTCGACGCCACATCCAAGGGTGGCGGGGACGCGGCCGAAGCGATCATGACCACGGACACGCAGCGCAAAGAGGTCGTGATCGTCTCGAACGGCATCACTGTCGGCGGCATGGCCAAGGGCGCGGCGATGCTCAGCCCGAACATGGCCACGATGCTCGCCGTGCTCACTACCGACGCCAAGGTCGAGCAGGCGGAGCTCCAGCAGCTGTTGGCGCGTGCGATGGACGACTCGTTTCATCGGCTGACGGTCGACGGCTGTACGTCCACGAACGACACCGTGATCATCTTCGCCAGCGGCAAGGCCGACCAAGCGACGGAGGACACGAGTGTCCTGGGCGACCTGATTTCCCGCGCCTGTTTCGACCTCGCCGAGCAGATGGCGTGCGACGCCGAAGGCGCGACCAAGGTTGTCACCGTGAGCGTCGTGGGCGCCGTAAGCGACGACGACGCGGCCAAGGCGGCCCGCCGAATCGCGGAAAGCAATCTGGTCAAGTGCTCGTTCTACGGCGAGGACCCGTACTGGGGTCGCGTCGTCAGCGAAGCCGCCAGCGCCGGCGCGGCACTCGACATCGACAAGGTGTCGGTTTCCTATGGCGACGTGGTCGTGGCTGAAGGCGGCGTCGAGGTTGCGCACGACAAGAAGGCGGTCGCCGAGTACATGCAGCGCCGCCGTCTCGAAGTCACGGTCGATCTGCACCTCGGCGGCGGCGAGTGGTGGCTGCTCACCAATGACCTCACGCACGCGTACGTCGACGAGAACATGGGGACCTCGTGAGCAGCGCCGCGGAGAAGGCGCAGATCCTCGCTGACGCGCTGCCCTATATCCGCAAGTTCTTCGGCAAGACCGTGGTCGTCAAGTACGGCGGGAACGCGCTCGCCGGCGCGGCGAACGAGGAAGATGGCTTGGCGCAGTTCGCGGCTGACGTCGTCCTCATGCACTCCGTCGGTATGCGCCCAGTCGTCGTGCACGGCGGAGGGCCGCAGATTGGCGACCTGCTGAGGAAGGTCGGCAAAGAGTCGTCCTTCGTGGACGGGTTGCGGGTTACCGACGCCGAGACCCTCGACATCGTTCGGATGGTCTTGGTGGGGAAGGTCAACCGCGAAATCGTCTCGGCAATCAATGTTCACGGGCCGTTGGCCGTCGGTGTGTCCGGCGAGGACGCTTCGTTGCTCAGTGCCCGGCAGCTGCGCCCGGACCTCGGGTTCGTCGGCGAGGTCACCGGCGTGAACACCGCCCTCGTGACGCGCCTCATGGGTGAAGAACTCATCCCGGTCATCGCGACTATCGGCGTTGACGATGATGGCCAGGCGTACAACATCAACGCCGACACCGCGGCGGCCGAAATCGCCGCTGCCCTCGCCGCCGAGAAGCTCGTCTACCTGACGGACATCGACGGCATCCGCACCGATGTGGCCGATGCGTCCTCGCTGCTGTCGTCGATTTCGGTCAAGGAGATCGACGAATACATCGCCGACGGCACGATCAGCGGCGGCATGATCCCGAAGGTGCAGGCCTGCGTCACCGCGGTCGAGGGCGGGGTGGGTGTCGCGCACATCCTCGACGGCCGCGTGCCGCGCGCGCTGCTCCTAGAGATCTTCACCCCCGAAGGCATCGGAACGATGGTGACCCAGTGACGTCCCACATCATGCGGACCTATGCGCCCGCGCCGGTCACGTTCGTGCGAGGTGCAGGCACACATCTGTACGACGAAACCGGCAAGGAGTATCTGGACTTCCTGTCCGGTCTCGCCGTCACGTCGCTAGGTCACGCGCACCCGAAGGTCGCTGCCGCGGTCACGCAGCAGGCGAACACGCTGCTCCACGTCAGCAACCTCTTCCAGAATGAACTCGCTCCTTTGGTCGCCGACACGCTCGACGGGCTGGTCGGGGGCGGGGGAGAGGTCTTCTTCTCGAACTCGGGCGCCGAAGCCAACGAGTGCGCGATCAAGCTGGCGCGTCTCGCGGGCGGCCCCGGCAAGCACGTGATCATCAGCGCATTCGGCTCATTCCACGGCCGCACGCTGGCCACGCTGCACGCGACCGGCCAGCCCGCGAAGCACGAGAAATTTCAGCCACTGCCCGAAGGCTTCGCGCACTCCGTTGCGTTCGACATCGATGACATCGACCGGATGACCGACGCGTCGACGGCCGGAATTCTGATCGAGGTGGTGCAAGGCGAAGGCGGCGTGCACGCGGCGCCCGCAGGCTTCGTAAAGGAGCTCCGCCAGTTGTGCGACGAGCGCGGCGTGCTGATGCTCGTGGACGAAGTACAAACTGGTCTCGGCCGTACCGGCGAATGGTTCGGGTTCCAGCACAGCGACGTGCGGCCCGACATCGTCACGGTCGCCAAGGCGCTCGGCAACGGCGTGCCTATCGGGGCGTGTTGGGCGCGGGCGGAGGTGTCGTCGGTGTTCGAACCAGGTGACCACGGCTCGACCTACGGCGGCCAACCGTTCGCTACCGCGGCGGCAAAGGCGACCCTCGATGAACTCATCGCCATTGACGCGCCTGCATGTGCGCGGCGGCAAGGCTCCCGCCTCGCGGACGGGCTCGCCGCGCTCGACGCCGTGACCGCCGTGCGCGGCATGGGCTTGCTGCTCGGCGCCGAACTGGCCGCGGGAAACGCCAAGGCCATGAACACCGCTCTGCTCGACGCCGGCCTGGTCGTCAACGCGGTTACCGAGACGGCCCTGCGGTTCGCGCCCCCGCTCAACGTCAGCGACGCGGAAGTCGACGCCGCGCTCGCCATCTGCAAGGAGGTGTTGGTCTAATGCCACGCCATCTGTTGGACATCGACGATCTTCGCCCGGCCGAACTCGCCGACATCATCGCCAAGGCTGAAGATCCGTCTCCGCCCCAGATCCTCGACGGCCAGGGCGTGGGCCTGATCTTCGAGAAGGCCAGTGGCCGCACGCGCAACGCCACCGAGATGGCGGTGGTCGGCCTCGGCGGCCATCCCGTGAGCATGCGGGGCGACGAAGTCGGTATCGACACGCGCGAGACGGCAGAGGACGTCGTGCGGGCGCTCGCGGGCTACCACGCCGCGATCGGCGCGCGGGTGAAATCCCACGCCGTGCTCGAACGTATGGCGGCGGTTTCACCGGTCCCGGTCTTCAACCTGCTGTCCGATCTGGCCCATCCCTGCCAAGCAATTGCCGACCTCCTCACGCTGCGAGCGCGGTTCGGCGCGTTGGCGGGTCTACGTGTTGCCTACGTTGGCGACTTCAACAACGTGGCGCGGTCGCTCGCGCTTGCGGCCGCGTACACCGGTGTCGACCTCGTGGTCGCGTCGCCCGTTGGATACGGGCCGTCCGCTATAGACATCGATCACATTGCATCGCTCAACGGGCTGATGACGGTGACGGACCGACCGCTGGACGCCACCAAGGGCGCGCACGCCGTGTACACCGACGTGTGGATCTCGATGGGCCAGGAGAGCGAGGCCGAGGAGCGGCGGCGAGCGTTCGAGGGATTCAACGTCACGTCCGGCTTGTTCGACCACGCGGAGTCTGAAGCGATCTTCTTGCACTGCCTGCCGGCAATCCGCGGTGAGGAAGTCGACGCCGACGTGATCGACGGCGCCCAAAGCGCAGTCTTCGAGCAGGCCGCCAACCGCCTCGCGGCGGCCCGCGGCGTGCTGTGGTGGCTGCTGGAGACTCAGCAATGAGACTGGCCAAACAGCAGCGCCAGTACCGCATCGCCTCGCTGCTCGAAGCGGGCAACGTGACTAGCCAGGCACAACTGGTCGACCTCCTCGCCGAGTCCGGTGTGGTCGCGACGCAGGCCACCGTGTCGCGCGACCTCGAGGACATGGGCGCGGTGAAGATCCGGGTGCGCGGCGGCGAGACCGCCTACGCGCTGCCGGAACTGCCGAGCCAACGCGTCGCCCCCGAGGACCACCTGCGCCGCGTGTTGTCCGAGTGGCTCGTCGACGTCGCGTTCAACGGACCCGTCGTGGTGTTGCGCACGCCGCCGGGTTCGGCCCACGTCGTCGCGTCGGCCATCGACCGCGCCGGGCTCGAAGACATCCTCGGCACCGTGGCCGGCGACGACACCTTGATGGTGATCGCGGCCGAAAAAGTAGGCGGCGAGAAGGTTGCCGATATGTTCGCTGAATTGGCCGGGCTGTAGCCCCCAACCGAAAGAGTTTTCGTGCCGAAGAGAGTTGTACTCGCGTATTCCGGCGGCCTCGACACATCTGTAGCTGTCGCGTGGCTTCAAGAAGAGATGGGTCTCGAAGTCATCGCAGTAGCGGTCGATGTCGGCCAGGAAGGCGCCGGCGTTGAGATGGACAAGGTCCGCGAGCGCGCGCTCGCGGCCGGTGCGATTGAAGCCGAAGTCATCGACGCCAAGGACGAGTACGCGGCTGACTTCCTGGTTCCCGCACTCAAGGCCAACGCGATGTACGAAGGCCGCTACCCGCTCGTGAGCGCCCTCAGCCGGCCCGTGATCGTGAAGCACCTCGTCGACGCGGCCCGCCGGCACGGGGCCGACGCCGTCGGTCACGGCTGCACCGGCAAGGGCAACGACCAGGTGCGCTTCGAGGTTTCGACCCGCGCCCTCGCCCCCGACCTGGAGGTCATCGCGCCGGCCCGCAATTGGGGCCTCACCCGCGACGAATCCATCCGCTACGCCGAAACGCGCGGCATCCCGATCACGGCGACGCGCGAAAAGCTCTATTCGATCGACGACAACCTCTGGGGCCGTGCCATTGAGTGCGGCGAGATGGAGGATCCTTGGCGCCAGCCTCCGCCCGGTGTGTGGCTACTCACCAAACAGACCGCCACGGACGAATGCGACGTCGAGATCTCCTTTGAAGCCGGCGTGCCCGTGGCCCTCGACGGCGAAAAGATCAGCCTGGTCGAGTTGATCAACCGGCTGAACGCGATCGTCGGTTCGTACGGCTGGGGACGCATCGACATGGTCGAGAACCGCCGCGTCGGCATCAAGAGCCGTGAAACGTATGAATGCCCCGCCGCGCTGGCATTGATCCTGGCCCACAACGATCTCGAATCGATCACGCTCGAGCGCGACCTCGCCCGGGAGAAAGCCCGGCTCGAACCGCGCTACGCCGAGCTCATCTACGACGGGCTGTGGTTCTCGCCGCTCAAGCGCGCCTACGACGCCTTTATCGACGACAGCCAGAAGTTCGTCACCGGCGACGTCCGACTCCACCTGTCGCCCGGCTCCTGCCGAGTCACGGGTCGCCGGTCGCCGGATGCCCTGTACGACTACGAGTTGGCCACCTACGACGCCGCCGACACCTTCCGCCATGCCGATTCTGAAGGCTTCGTGCGGCTCTGGGGACTGTCGGTTCAGACCTGGGCGAGCCGTCAGGGCCCTGGCCGAAAATGACCACGTTGTGGCATGGGCGGTTCGCCGACGGGCCGGCCGAGTCACTTTGGCAGTTCACGGTCAGCCTGCCCTTCGATCAGCGTCTGGGCCCTGACGACGTCGTTGCGTCCAAAGCGCACGTGCGCGGCCTCGCGCGCGGCGGCTTGCTCACCAAGCAGGAAGGCGACACCCTGCTCGCGGCGCTGGACCAGGTCGCGTCGGAACTCGCCGACGCCACGTTCAAGTTCGTCGACTCCGATGAGGACATCCACACCGCGATCGAGCGGCGCGTCACCGAGATGGCGGGCGACACCGGCGCCAAGCTCCACACCGGGCGCAGCCGCAACGATCAGGTCGCCACCGCGTTCCGCCTTTGGTGCAAACGAGCCGCCACGGACGTCGCCCTCGACGTGCTCGCGCTGCAGGATGTCCTGCTCAGCCGGGCGACCGAAGTCGGCAACGCCTACATGCCCGGCTACACCCACCTTCAGCGCGCCCAGCCGATCCTGCTGGCCCACCACCTACTGGCCCACGGATGGGCGCTGAGCCGCGACGTCGACCGCCTGGCGGACGCCCGAGCCCGCCTCGACGTGTCGCCCCTCGGTGCCGGCGCGCTCGCCGGCTCCTCGCTGCCGTTGGACCCGGACGGCGTGGCGGACGAGCTGGGGTTCGCCCGCCGTTTCGAAAACAGCCTCGACGTCACCTCTGACCGGGATTTCGTGGCCGAGCTGCTGCACACCATCGCCCTGCTCGGCGTGCACCTCTCCCGCATCGGCGAGGAGGTCGTGCTGTGGTCGACCGAAGAGTTCGGTTTCCTCAAGCTCGCGGACGCCTATGCAACCGGTAGTTCGATGCTGCCGCAGAAGAAGAACCCGGATATCGCCGAGTTGGCCCGCGGCAAGGCCGGTCGCCTCATTGGCCATGCCGCCGGCTTCCTGGCCACCCTCAAGGGCCTGCCCCTCGCGTACAACCGCGACCTGCAAGAGGACAAAGAGCCGCTGTTCGACGCCGTGGACCAGGTTCGCCTGGCGCTGGCGGCCCTCGGGGGTCTGATGGCCACGTCCACGTTCGACCTGCCCCGCATGGCCGACGCCGCCGACGCGCCGGCCGCTGCAGCCGTTGACCTGGCCGAGTGGCTCGTCGAGCGCGGGACCCCGTTCCGCGAAGCGCACGCCATCGTCGGCGCCATTGTGCGGGACAGCCTCGAACGCCACGTCCCCATGGCCGAACTCGTCGAAACCCACCCGAGCCTCGGCGCCGAAGCCGTCGCGCTGCTGGGCATCGGCGTCGCCGTCACCCGCCGCCAGACCGTGGGTGGCACCGGCCCAAATCAGGTAGCTGAGCAGCGCAAACGGTTCGAAGAGCGGTTGCGCGCCGATGCGCAGCGCTTTACTGCTGCCTCGGCTTGACGGCAACTACATCCGTGTCGTACAGTCTCCGTCCCGCCCCACAGTGCCTTCGGGTGCAATGAAGCGGTAGAGGAAGTGCCCCGGACATTGACCGGGAGCAACCCTCGAGAGCAGGCGCTCCCTAAGCACCTCCGCCCTCCACAGATCGAAATGGTCTAAGAGGCGTGTGCCGGAACGCTGGTGATGCTCCTTGACAACGGAACAGAGATGCGCCAAAAACCAGTGCGGGCGCAGCTTCTAGGGGCTGCGTTCACAACTGTCATAAACTTTGACGCAAAAACGGACACGAAACATCGTCCGTTCTGCGCCATATAGGTTCAAACACAATCGTTGTCATCACATTTGTTGGTGACATGGTTTCGATGGAGAGTTTGATCCTGGCTCAGGACGAACGCTGGCGGCGTGCTTAACACATGCAAGTCGAACGGGATCCATGGAGTAGCAATACTCCGGAAGATCTAGTGGCGAACGGGTGAGTAACACGTGAGCAACCTGCCCCAAAGACTGGGATAACCCCGGGAAACCGGAGCTAATACCGGATGTCCTCGTCGGATCGCATGGTCTGATGAGGAAATGAATTTCGCTTTGGGAGGGGCTCGCGGGATATCAGCTTGTTGGTGGGGTAACGGCCTACCAAGGCTTCGACGTCTAGCTGGTCTGAGAGGACGATCAGCCACACTGGGACTGAGACACGGCCCAGACTCCTACGGGAGGCAGCAGTGGGGAATCTTGCCCAATGGGGGAAACCCTGAGGCAGCAACGCCGCGTGCGGGATGACGGCCTTCGGGTTGTAAACCGCTTTCAGCAGGGACGAAATTGACGGTACCTGCAGAAGAAGCTCCGGCCAACTACGTGCCAGCAGCCGCGGTAATACGTAGGGAGCAAGCGTTGTCCGGATTTATTGGGCGTAAAGAGCGCGTAGGCGGCTTGGTAAGCCGGATGTGAAACCTCCAAGCTCAACTTGGAGCGGCCATTCGGAACTGCCATGGCTAGAGTCTGGTAGGGGAACACGGAATTCCTGGTGTAGCGGTGAAATGCTTAGATATCAGGAGGAACACCAGTGGCGAAGGCGGTGTTCTGGGCCAGTACTGACGCTGAGGCGCGAAAGCGTGGGGAGCGAACAGGATTAGATACCCTGGTAGTCCACGCCGTAAACGTTGGGCACTAGGTGTGGGACCCTATCGACGGGTTCCGTGCCGTAGCTAACGCATTAAGTGCCCCGCCTGGGGAGTACGGCCGCAAGGCTAAAACTCAAAGGAATTGACGGGGGCCCGCACAAGCGGCGGAGCATGTTGCTTAATTCGATGCAACGCGAAGAACCTTACCTAGGTTGAACTACGCAGGAAAAGCTGCAGAGATGCAGTGTCCGAAAGGGTCTGCGATAGGTGGTGCATGGCTGTCGTCAGCTCGTGTCGTGAGATGTTGGGTTAAGTCCCGCAACGAGCGCAACCCTTATTCTATGTTGCCAGCGGGTAATGCCGGGGACTCGTAGAAGACTGCCGGGGTCAACTCGGAGGAAGGTGGGGATGACGTCAAGTCATCATGCCCCTTATGCCTAGGGCTGCAAACATGCTACAATGGCCGATACAAAGGGCTGCTATCCCGCGAGGGTGAGCGAATCCCATAAAGTCGGTCTCAGTTCGGATTGGAGTCTGCAACTCGACTCCATGAAGTCGGAGTCGCTAGTAATCCCGGATCAGCAACGCCGGGGTGAATACGTTCCCGGGCCTTGTACACACCGCCCGTCACACCACGAAAGTCGGCAACACCCGAAGCCAGTGGCCTAACCCGTAAGGGGAGGAGCTGTCGAAGGTGGGGTCGGTGATTGGGGTGAAGTCGTAACAAGGTAGCCGTACCGGAAGGTGCGGCTGGATCACCTCCTTTCTAAGGAGAGCTTGTCTCATTCGAGACAATCTCCGAGTCGATCACTGGTTAGTAGGCATCTCAGAATCACCCGGTCGCAGATTCAGTTCTCCCGGGAATCCTGAAACTGAAGTGCAACGACGTATCTCTGTTCCGTTGTGAGGGAGTAATCCCTCAGGCAACGATGACGCCGGCCTTTCTTGAGCCCAGTTTCGAAAGAAGCTGGCTCGATCGGCCGGCCGCTCTCGTTAGCCACGCGATCCTTGAGAACTGCATAGCGAGCACGAGCATCTTTGTTCTCCAAGCTACAAAGAGCCAACGGTGGATGCCTTGGCGCCTGATGCCGATGAAGGACGTGAGTGGCTGCGAAAAGCTACGGGAAGCTGCCGACTAAGCGTTGATCCGTAGATGTCCGAATGGGGAAACCCAATACCCGTCATGGGGTATTACTCCTGCCTGAATAAAATAGGGCAGGTAGAGGGAACCGCGGGAACTGAAACATCTCAGTACCGCGAGGAAAAGAAAGCAACAGCGACTCCCTGAGTAGTGGCGAACGAAACGGGAAGAGCCCAAACCGTGCCGGTGTTAAAGCCTGGTGGCGTTGCCGGTATGGGGTAGTGGGACCTAATGGAGGGGGCACCAGATCCCTCAAGGAGTTACAAAACTGATGCCTAGCAGAAGCGTTTTGGAAAGTCGCGCCATAGCGGGTAATAGCCCCGTATGCGAAAGGCACTCAGTCTCCTATTAGTAATCCCAAGTAACGCCGGGACCGTGAAAACTGGCGTGAATCTGCGAAGACCACTTCGTAAGGCTAAGTACAAGCAGGCGACCGATAGCGAACTAGTACCGTGAGGGAAAGGTGAAAAGCACCCCGGGAGGGGAGTGAAATAGTACCTGAAACCGTTGGTTTACAAACAGTTAAAGCGTCGTTCATAGATTTATCTATGAGCCGCGATAGCGTGCCTTTTGAAGAATGAGCCAGCGAGTTACCGTGTGTGGCGAGGTTAACCCGTGAGGGGTAGCCGGAGCGAAAGCGAGTCTTAATAGGGCGATTTAGTCGCATGCGGTAGACCCGAAGCCGAGTGATCTTGCCTTGGGCAGGCTGAAGCGGGGGTAAGACCCCGTGGAGGGCCGAACCCACCATGGTTGAAAACATGGGGGATGACCTGAGGCAAGGGGTGAAAGGCCAAGCAAACTCGGTGATAGCTGGTTCTCCCCGAAATGTATTTAGGTACAGCGTCGCGTGTTCAGCAATGGAGGTAGAGCACTGAATGGGCTAGGGGGCCTACAAGCTTACTGACCCCAATCAAACTCCGAATGCCATTGCTCCAGAACGCGGCAGTGAGACCACGAGGGATGAGCTTCGTTGGTCGAAAGGGAAACAACCCAGACCGTCAGCTAAGGCCCCTAATTTTGGGCTAAGTGGGAAACGATGTGGGATTGCGAAAACAGCCAGGAGGTTGGCTTAGAAGCAGCCACCCTTGAAAGAGTGCGTAATAGCTCACTGGTCGAGTGATCCTGCGCGGACAATGTAACGGGGCTAAAGCCCAAAGCCGAAGCTACGGACTTCTACGTAAGTAGGAGTGGTAGGGGAGCGTCGATCTTGCAGTGAAGCGGCGGTGGAAACCGTCGTGGAGCGTGGTCGAGTGCGAATGCTGGCATGAGTAGCGAGAGAGGGGTGAGAAACCCCTCCGCCGAAAGTCCAAGGGTTCCTGGGGAAGGCTATTCCGCCCAGGGTAAGTCGGGAGCTAAGGCGAGGCCGAAAGGCGTAGTCGATGCACAACAGGTTGATATTCCTGTACCGCTCAATCCGCGCCAATTCCAATTTCGAGGTACTAAGGGGCTGTCCTTCGGGACGAACCGACCCACTCGGAGGCGGACAGCGATGGAGGGACGCAGGAAGGTAAGTGAGCCCAGGCGTTGGTTGACCTGGGGTAAGCGAGTAGGGAGGGATCTAGGTAAATCCGGATCCCATATATCCCGAGACGCGATGCCGAGACGATCGAGTCGAAGTCACTGATCCTATGCTGCCTAGAAAAGCTTCTAGCGAGCTGATTGAGCGCCCGTACCCCAAACCGACACAGGTGGACAGGTAGAGAATACCAAGGCGATCGGGAGAACTGTGGTTAAGGAACTCGGCAAAATACATCCGTAACTTCGGGAGAAGGATGGCCCTAGTAGAGTGGACGGATTTACTCCGCGAGCTCGAGGGGGTCGCAGAGACCAGGGGAAAGCGACTGTTTACTAAAAACACAGGAGCGTGCTAAGTCGTAAGACGACGTATACGCTCTGACGCCTGCCCGGTGCTGGAAGGTTACGGGGAAGGGTTAGCTCTTTGAGCGAAGCTCTGAACCTAAGCCCCAGTAAACGGCGGCCGTAACTATAACGGTCCTAAGGTAGCGAAATTCCTTGTCGGGTAAGTTCCGACCTGCACGAATGGCGTAACGACTTTCCTACTGTCTCAACCACAGACCCGGCGAAATTGAAGTACGAGTAAAGATGCTCGTTAGCTGCATCAGGACGGAAAGACCCCGTGCACCTTTACTATAGTTTGGTGTTGGGTTTTGGTATGAATTGTGTAGGATAGGTGGGAGACTTGGAAGCTGTGGCGCCAGCCATGGTGGAGTCAACGTTGAAATACCACCCTGTTTATGCCGGGACTCTAACTTTCACCCCTTATCGGGGTGGGGGACAGCGCCAGATGGGTAGTTTGACTGGGGCGGTCGCCTCCTAAAGTGTAACGGAGGCGCCCAAAGGTTCTCTCAGGCTGGTTGGCAATCAGCCGTTGAGTGCAATGGCACAAGAGAGCTTGACTGCGAGACTGACACGTCAAGCAGGAGCGAAAGCTGGGCATAGTGATCCGGTGGTTGCGTGTGGAAGCGCCATCGCTTAACGGATAAAAGGTACGCCGGGGATAACAGGCTCATCTTCCCCAAGAGTCCATATCGACGGGAAGGTTTGGCACCTCGATGTCGGCTCGTCGCATCCTGGGGCTGAAGCGGGTCCCAAGGGTTGGGCTGTTCGCCCATTAAAGCGGTACGCGAGCTGGGTTTAGAACGTCGTGAGACAGTTCGGTCCCTATCCGATGCAGCCGTAAGAAATCTGAGGAAGGCTGTCCCTAGTACGAGAGGACCGGGACGGACGCAGCTCTCGTGTGCCAGTTGTCCTGCCAAGGGCACGGCTGGTTAGCGACCTGCGGGTGGGATAAGCGCTGAAAGCATCTAAGTGCGAAGCTCGTTCCAAGATGAGATTTCTCACTGGGTTAACCAGGTAAGGCCCGTGGCCAGACGACCACGTTGATAGGCCGGAGGTGTAAGCGCAGTAATGCGTTCAGCCGACCGGTACTAATCGGCCGAGGGCTTGGGGACACAGATGCCCGTGCTCGCTATGGAGATCTCAAGGCCCTCGCGGCCTTGCGACTCAACAGTTTCCGGTGGCCATAGCGACGGAGATATACCCGTTCCCATCCCGAACACGGAAGTCAAGCCTGTCAGCGCCGATGGTACTTGGGGGGTAGCTCCCTGGGAGAGTAGGACGTCGCCGGAATATTCTTGAGATTCGAGCCCCCGCCAACCGGCGGGGGCTCGTTTCGCGCTTGTACCTCTTTCGCCATTACGATCGACCGCCCCATGCCTGAAGGTTCTGACCCCCGTCCTCGTCGCGCCCGGCCGCCCGCAGGTGGATCCGGTGGGCCGCGGCGTTCGGGTGGTCCGCCTAGCCGTGGCAGTAGCGCGTCTGGCGGCCCACGGAAGCCGTACGTGAAGCGTGACGACGACAAGAAGCCGTACCAGCGCCGCGACGGCGCACCGCGGGCCGGCGGCGCCCCCATTCGTCCTCGTCGGGATGACGAGTCACCCCGTAAGTTCCGCAGCGCCGACCCGACCAAGCGCGGTGGCGCGGGCAGCCGCAGCGGCCCGCCGCGTCGCGACGCCGAACGGAAGCCGTACGCGCGGCGCGACGACAGCGAGCGGAAGCCCTATGCGCGACGTGACGACCGGCCGGCCCGGCGTGAGGGCGACCGCAAGCCGTATGCGCGCCGCGACGTACCGGCGGCGCCGCCCGAGCCGAAGGTCCCGAAGGGCTGGGGCGGAGTTACGCGGCGCGGCGCGCGTCAGGTAACGAACCCGACGCCGGCCAGCGAAGAGTCCAAGGCCTACGAGCGCCGCGAGGGGTCACGGGCGCCGCGTCCCGAAGTCGACCGATGGGAACGCGACGACCGTGCGCCCGGAACCGGCGCGGGCGCGCCGCGCCGGTCCGCCAAGAAAGCCTTGCCAACCGGCCGGCCGCCGCGGGCGAAATCGTTGCCGGCGGATGTGGTGGCCGAGGTGGCGAATGCGTCCACGAGCGCGCGGCGGGCGCCCATGCTGCAGAAGCGGCTGGGCGAGGCGGCGCGGCACATCCAGCACGGCCGTGACAAAGAGGCGGTGGGCATCCTGCGCTCGTTGGCCCAAGAGGTGCCGGAGGCGGCGTCGGTGCGCGAGCTGTACGGCCAAGCGCTCTACTCACTGGGGCGCTATCGCCAGGCCGCCGGCGAGCTTGAGGCCTTTGTCGCGTTGACCTCGTCCACCGATCAGCATCCAATGCTCGCCGATTGCTACCGCGCCCTCGGCCGCCACAAGAAAGTGGCCGAGCTGTGGACCGACTTGCGTGAGACATCGCCGTCGCCCGAGATCGTCGCTGAGGGCCGGATCGTGGCCGCCGGCTCGCTGGGGGATCAGGGCAAGTTGAGCGAGGGCATCAAGCTTCTCGAGACGGCGCCGCCGGTACGCGGGCGGGTAGCCGAGCGGCACTTGCGGACGTGGTTTGCCCTCGCTGATCTCTACGAGCGTTCGGGCGAGCTCTCCAAAAGCCGCGCGCTGTTCCAGCGGATCTACAAGACGGACCCCGACTTCGTGGACGTCGCCGATCGTCTTCACGGACTTGGCTAACTAGTCACACCGCTGCGGTAGCGTTACGGCTGTCGCTTCCCCTCGACATTGCTTCCCCGGCGCGTCGCGCCGGCAGAGAAGGGGAAACCCACATGAACATTGCAGTAGTCCGCGGCCGCGTGCTGCGCGAACCCACCGAACGTGAACTCAGCACCGGTCGGCAAGTGTCGATCGATGTCGGCATCACCTACGACGAAGGGCCGGGCGAAACCGTCGAAGTCGTATGGACCGACGCTCCCGACCTTTCGAAGATGCCACGGCAGGGCCAAGAGGTGTTCGTCGCCGGTCGGGTGCGTCGCCGGTTCTTTCGCATGAGCAACGGCGCCACCGCCAGCCGCATGGAGTTGGTGGCCGACACGGTGCTTACCGCGAGCAAGACGCGGGCTATCGAGCGGCGCTTGGCGGCGTTGGTGGCCGACGTCGAGAGCTAGCGGTCTTCTACGGCCGCACGTGGCCGAGCCAGCCGTCGACACCTTCGGTGGGCTCCTGGTCAGGCGCGTAGCGAACGCATCCGACATTCGCGCGGCCGCCCGCGCGAGCCACCGCGGCTACCGAAGCGGCGTGGGCCGAGTCCGTCACGTGGGCCACGGCCCATACGTCGGCTTCCGCACCCGCACGTTGCGCGGCCGTGATCGCCCCCTCGGGGTCGTCAGCGTCGACGATCACGAGGAGCTTGTGGCCCGCCACGTGCACGCGATCGGCCCGTTCGGCCACGGCTGACACTCCATCGGTGGTGAGGTTCGCTACTTCGAACACGGTGGTCGCGTCTCGGGCGGACAGGTCGATCGGACGCGTGTAACCGAGGTTGGCACCGGTGGACATCGCCTACGCCTCTGCGGAGACGCGCCGGAACACCATGCCCGTGCGCGGCTTGGGCCAAAAGAACGTGGTTTTGGGCGGCATGCGGTCGCCGCCGTGGGACACCGCGGCGATCTGCTCGACCGTGGCCGGCCGCAAGAGCACGGCCACGGTGGCGTCGCCAGCGGCGACGGCGTCGGCGCACTCCCTCCAGCCGTGTTGGTACACCACCGTGGCGTCGGGCAGTTCGGCGATCGCGACGTCGAGGCGGCTGCTGTCGAGATCCATTTCCGCCGACTCGATGGTCACACCGGTGGGCGGCGCGAGCCAGGTTCCGTCCGTGGTGATCACGGCCAGACCGCCGGCGGCGACCATGCGTTCGCCGATGCCCTTGTCAACCGGATCAGTTGGAATGAACACGAAGTGCCGCTCGAGTACGGCCAACACGTCGGCCGCGGGCACGCCGCTGATCAAACGGTGGATCGCGCCGACGGCGAGTTGGTCGTCGGCCAGCTCGACTGCGAGCGCCAGCACCAAGTCGTAAGGCGCGGGGCCGTCGCCCTCGGTGAGCTGGCGCTCGAGCCGATAGTTCTTGGCGACTTCGTACCGGTGATGACCATCGGCCACGAGAACCGGGGCGTCGGCGAGCAGCTTGGTCACGTCGGCCACGCGGTCACCCGTGAGCCGCCAGAGGCGATGCTCAATGCCTTCGTCATCGGTCGCCTCCATGTCGGGCGGGCCGAGGTCACTGACCGCGTCGGTCAAAGGGCTGGGGGTGAGCACCCAGATAGGCGAAACGTTGGTCTCCGTAGCGCGGAGCAGTTCGAGCCGGTCCGTCTTGGCCTTCTTCGTCGTTTGCTCGTGCGGCAACACATCGCCCTCGGCCACGGCGAGCGCGCCGAACACGCCACGGGTGCGACGCGCCGTGCCGAACTCGTCGGTGCCGGCCATCTCGTAGGCGTAGAGCGACGGCTCGTCGAACGCGACGACGCCAGCGTCGATCCACGCGACAAGGCGCTGCGCGGCGGCGTTGTACACGTCGCCCTCGGCGCGAGGCATTTCGACGTGAATGGCGTTGTACGGGCTACGCGCTTCGAGCGCGGCTTGCTCGGTGGGGCCGATCACGTCATACGGGGGGCAGATGACGTCTTGGAGGGAAACGTGGTCGAGCGCGTAGCGAAGACCGGGGAACGAAACGAACCGAGGCATGCCGCCTTGCCTAGCATCCTGCGGTCGTGACTTGGGCAATCGATCTGGATGGAGTCGTCTGGTTGGGGGACAGCCCTATCCACGGATCGGCGGCCGCGATTTCGCGCCTGCGATCGAGCGGCACCCGGGTGGTGTTCATTACGAACAACTCCGCACACGTCGTGACCGAGGTCGTGCGCAAACTGCAGAACATGGGCATCCCTGCAACCGACGACGACGTGGCCACGTCGGCGCAGGCCGCGGCGACACTGGTCAAGCCGGGCGAGACGGCGCTGGTGTGCGCGGGCAAAGGCGTCGACGAGGCGCTCCAACGGCGCGGGGTCAAGACGGTGCGGTCGGGCCGGTCCGATGCGGTCGTGGTGGGATGGCACCGTGAGTTCGACTACGACGGGCTCACCGCCGCCGTGCGAGCTGTGCGCAACGGCGCTCGTTTGATCGGAACCAACGCGGACGCGACCTATCCGACCACGACCGGTCCGCTGCCCGGCGGTGGCGCGTTGCTTGCGGCGGTGGCGTACGCGTCGGGCGTTGAGCCTGAAGTGGCGGGGAAGCCGAACAAGGCAATGGTCCAGCTGGTGCGGGAGCGCTTTGGGGCGATCGAAGTAATGGTCGGCGACCGGGCGGAGACCGACGGCACGCTGGCGCACCGGTTGGGAGCGCGCTTTGCCCTGGTGCTGAGCGGCGTGACCGAGGCCGCGATGCTGCCCGTCGTGCCTGAGCCGGCGGCGGTGTCGGCCGACCTAGCGTCGCTCGTGCCCGGCTAGCTCAGACCGGGACCGAGTCCCACGGATTGCGGGTCTCGGATCGTCCGCCGACGGCGCGCAAGATGAGCGCCACGACCACGCCGAAGACGAATCCGCCGACGTGGGCGGCCCATGCCACGCCCGACGTGGGGTCGACGATGAACTGTGAGAGGAACCAAAACCCGAGCACGACCCACGCCGGAATCGGCCGAAACAAGATGATGCCGAAGATGATCGCGGTGTGCACGCGGGCGCGTGGATACAAGACCAGATACGCACCCATCACCGCGGCAATGGCCCCGGACGCGCCGATCACGGGGACGGTGCTGTTGGGGTCCAGGGCGACGTGGGCGAAGGTGGCCGCGAGCCCGCCCAACAAGTAGAACGCCACGAAGGGGACGACGCCCATGCGGTCTTCGACGTTGTTGCCGAACACCCAGAGGTAGAGCATGTTGCCCCCTAGGTGCAGGAGGCCCGCGTGAAGGAACATCGACAAGAGCAATGCGACGTAGATGCTCTTGTTCGGAAAACCTTCCGGAGAAGAGTCGTGCTTTTCGCACGCATCGGTGTCGCCGCGCTGGAACGTCGCTTCGAGTTCGTTGATGGTGAGCGGGTGGCCCTGCACGATCTCGCACGGAATGGCCGCGTGCTCAACCGTGAAGGCGGCGTCGTCGTCAGCGTTGCGACCCGTTATCGACGCGCTGCCTGAGGGCTGGACGAAGAAGTACACCGCCACACACGCCGCGATCACGAGAACCGTCACGATCGGCGGCCGCGTCGTGGGGTTGTCGTCTTTCAGCGGCAGCATGCGATGCGCACGCTAGAGGACCGTTTCTCTACGATGAACGCTTATGGCCGGATCTGATCCCTGGAAGCGCTACCTCGATGCAGGCATGGAACTCACAAACCTCACGCGTGACCGCGCCGAGAAGATCGTGAAGGAATTCGTGAAGGCCGGCGAGGTGCAGCGTGAGCACGCGCAGGCGCGCGTCGACGATCTTCTCGACCGCAGCCGCAAGGCCAGCTCGGCGCTGGCCGACACCGTCCGCGTCGAGGTCACGCGGCAACTCACCGAGCTGGGCCTCATCAATGCCAAGCCGGTGAAGCAGGCTGCGAATACGGCGAAGAAGGCCACGAGCACGGCGAAGAAGACCGCGGGAGCGGCGAAGTCAACGGCGAAGAAGACCGCGGGCGCGGCGAAGTCAACGGCGAAGAAGACCGCGGGAGCCGCGAAGAAAAAGGCCACGGGCGCGTCCTGAGCCCGCGGCGCCGCCTCGACGCCGAGCTGGTCCGTCGAGGGCTGGCTACTTCTGACGAGGCGGCCCGGGAATTGATTGCCGACGGGGTTGTACGCGTCCAAGGAACGATGGCCGACAATGCCTCGCGCCTGGTGGCGCCGGGTGACGCGGTTCTGCTCGAAGCGCCGCCCTCGCGCTTTGTCGGACGCGGCGGCGAGAAACTCGACGCGGCGCTCGACGCCTTCGGGGTGTCGGTCACGGGTGCCCGAGCCATCGACGTCGGCGCGTCGACCGGCGGCTTCACCGACTGTTTGTTGCAGCGAGGGGCGACGTCGGTCGTGGCGCTCGACGTCGGCCACGGACAACTCGACGCCCGGCTTCGGGCCGATGCGCGCGTCGCGGTGGTCGAACGGACCCACGTGAATGAGGCCGACGCGGTTGGCCTCGGAGCGCCGTTCGACGTCGTAGTGGCCGACGTGTCGTTCATCTCGCTGACGTCGATCGCGGACGCACTGGTCACCCGGCTCGCCGGCGCAGGCACACCCATCATCGTGCTGGTCAAGCCGCAGTTCGAGGTATCGAAAGCCGTCGCGTCCAAGGGAAAGGGCGTTGTCCGCGACCCCGCGGAACGCGCCGCGAGCGTCGATCGGGTGGTCCGCGCCTTTGAAGCCTGCGGAGCGACGATGATGGGGCTCGTGGAGTCGCCGATCACCGGGGCCGCCGGCAACGTGGAGTTTCTCCTGCACGCGGTCAAAGGCGCGTAGTCGTGGCCACGGTCGCCTTCGTCCCGCACCCCGACCGTCCGACCGGCCTGGCTCTTGCCGGCGACGCCGGCGGCTGGCTGAAGCAGAACGGCCACGACGCGATCGTGGTGCAGCCGGGCGACTCGCTGCCCGATGTCGAGCTGGTGGTCAGCCTGGGTGGCGACGGCACGATGCTGCACTGCATCGCGCTGGTCGGGGCGCGTCCGATCCCGGTGCTGGGCGTCAACCTCGGTCACCTTGGCTATCTGACGGAGGTCGACCCCGACGATCTTGTGTCTGCCCTCGATCGGTTCTTCAAGGGTGAGCACCGGCTCGAAGTGCGGATGACCCTCGACGTGTTGGTTGGCGGCGCCTGCCACCGCGCGCTCAACGAAGCGGTGCTCGAGAAGCAGACGAGTGGCCACACGGTGCGACTCGGGCTCGACATCGACGGCGACCCGCTCGTGACCTACGCCGCGGATGGACTGATCATCGCGACGCCAACCGGGTCCACCGCGTACAACTTGTCCGTGCGCGGCCCGATCTGTTCGCCGACGCACCGCGCGATAGTCGTCACGCCGGTCTCCGCACACATGCTCTTCGACCGATCGCTCGTGCTGGACCCCGACCAAAGTGTTTCGGTGCACGTACTCGGTGGCAAGCACGCGCGGCTGGTGGTTGACGGCCAGGTCATCGCCGACGTCGATGGTTCGACGCCCGTCGAGCTGCGCGCCTCGGAGACCGGCGCGGCGCTGGTTCGCTTCGGGCCGCCCGACTTCCACCGGGTGCTGCGGGCCAAGTTCGGTCTGTCGGACCGCTGATGCTCGTCGAGTTGCGTGTGCAGGAGCTGGGCGTGATCGCCGACCTGCACTTGGTCTTCGGTCCGGGCATGACGGCCGTGACCGGTGAGACCGGCGCGGGCAAGACGTTGGTGGTCGACGCGATCGAACTGCTCGTCGGCGGAAGAGCCGATCCGTCACTCGTGCGTACCGGCGCCGCTGAGGCAATCATCGAGGGACGCTTCGACGTCGACGGCCAGGAGGTGGTGCTGCGGCGGGTGGTGCCAACGAGCGGTCGTTCCCGCGCCTACATCGATGGCGCGATGGCGACGGTCGCGGAGTTGGCCGAGGCGGGCGTGTCGCTCGTGGACCTCCACGGCCAACACGCGCACCAGTCCCTGCTCGGCACCGCGGCGCAACGCGGGGCACTCGACGCCTTCGGATCGATCGACCTGACCGCGTGGCGCGCCGCACGTGCCGACGTGACCGCGATCGACGAACGGCTCCGCCACCTTGGCGGCGACCCGCGTGAGCGCGCGCGCGAACTGGATCTGCTCGCGTTCCAGGTCGACGAGATCGACCAGGCCGGGCTCGACTCGCCCGACGAGGAAGCGGCCCTCGAGACCGCGGAGGAAGCCCTGGCGAATGCCGTGGCGCACCGCGAAGCGGCGGCGTCCGCCTACGAGATCCTCAACGATGAGGCCGGGGCAACCGACCGGGTTCGGGCTGCTCTCGGAGCGATTACCAACCGAGCGCCCTTTGACGCCGTTGCGGAACGGCTCCGCAACGCGTTGGCCGAACTCGACGATCTGGCCCGCGAACTGCGCGGCACCGCCGAGGGTATCGACGAGGATCCGGAGGCACTCGCCCGGGTGCGGGCCCGCCGCCAGCTCTTCGTCGAGCTTCGGCGCAAATACGGCGAGACGATCGCCGATGTGCTCCGGTACGGCGAGGACGCGCGCAGGCAGCTGGACGCGCTTCGCAGCCACGACGCTGAAGTCGCGCGCTTGCTCGCAGCGCGCGACGACGCGGTCCGGGCCGAGCGAGCCGCAGCGGAGGCAATCGCGCAGGCCCGCCGGAAGCACGCACCCGCTGCGAGCGCCGCCGTACAGGACCATCTTCGAGAGCTAGCCCTGCCCCGGGCGGTGATCGACATCAGCGTCGAAGGCGACGCACCCGCCGACGATGTGGCGTTCCTGTTCGCGGCGAACCCGGGCGAGCCCGCGTTGCCGCTTCGGAAGGTCGCGTCGGGCGGCGAACTGGCGCGCGTGATGTTGGCGTTGCGACTGGTGCTGACGGAGGGACCGCCCACGATGGTCTTCGACGAGGTCGACGCCGGCATCGGTGGCGAGGCCGCCGTGGCGGTCGGAGAAGCCCTGGCGCGGTTGGGCGACGAGCGCCAGGTGCTCGTGGTCACCCACCTCCCGCAGGTCGCCGCGTTCGCGGACGCGCAAGTGCAAGTGGTCAAGGCCGACGCGGGAGACCGCGTGATCGCGCAAGCCGAGCGGCTCACCGACGCCGACCGCGTGGTGGAGCTGTCGCGGATGTTGGCCGGTGACGCGGACAGCGCCGCCGCGCGTCGCCACGCGAAAGAGCTGTTGGCCGCAGGCCGAAAGCGACGGGCCGGATGAGAGCGCGCGCGGTGCATCGGGACAGCGTCGTCACGGGGGCGGCGCGCGTTGGCACGCGCACCAAGTCCCTAACCCCGCAACTGCATCACGGCGAGATCGCGGTGATCAACCACGAAGACCTCGACCGCGTTGCTGCCGAGGGATTGGTCGAAGCCCGCCCGGCGGCGATCATCAACGCCGCGCGTTCGATCTCGGGCAAGTACCCCAACGTCGGGCCGCTGCTTCTCGCGGCCGCGGGCATCCCTCTGGTTGACGGGGTCGGCGACGACGTCATGACCCGGATCCAAACCGGCGTCGCCGTGCGCGTCGAACGCGGCGACGTCTACGTCGGCACCGAGCTCATTGCCGCTGGCACGCGACAGACCTTGAAGAGCCTCGAGGCGGAGTATGAAGCCGCCAAGGTCACCGTCGGCGAGGAACTGGAGCGCTTCGCCGAGAACACGCTCGAGTTCATGCGTCGTGAGCGGCAACTGCTGTTCGACGCGCCATCGCTGCCTGACCTGGGGGTCGACCTGCGACGCCGCCAGGCGATCGTGGTGGTGCGCGGCGCGGACTACCGCAGCGACCTCGCCGCGCTGGGCGGCTACATCCGCGAGATGCGACCTGTGGTGATCGCGGTCGACGGAGGTGCAGACGCCTTGCGCGAACGCGGCCACCGCTGTGACCTCATCGTGGGTGACTTCGACTCGGTCTCGGACGAGGCGCTGCGCTCGGGCGCCCACCTCGTCGTGCACGCCTATCCCGACGGCAGGGCGCCTGGCGCGGAGCGCCTCGATCGGATGGGGCTGGAGTACTCAACGATTGCGTTCGCCGGTACCAGCGAGGACATTGCGTTGCTGCTGGCGTATGAGAAGGGCGCGGAGTTGATCGTGGCCGTGGGCTCTCACGGATCGATGATCGACTTCCTCGACAAGGGCCGCCCGGGCATGGCGTCGACGTTCCTGGTGCGCCTGAAGATCGGGCCGATCCTGGTAGATGCGAAGGGTGTGAGCCGGCTGTACGAGCGGCGCATTCGCAAGCGTGATCTGGCGATGCTGCTAGCGGCCGTGACTATCGCCTTCCTGGTCGCAGGGTTTACGGTGCGCGACTTCTTCGCGCAGGCCTTCGGCATTCTCTGGGATTCCATTCGATGATTTCGTTCCGCTTTCACCTCGTTTCGCTCACGGCCGTGTTCCTCGCGCTTGCGCTCGGGATCGTTCTCGGCGCGACGGTGGTGAACCAGGCAACGGTCAAGCTGCTCGACGACCGGATTGCCACGGTGCGCCGAGAGGCCGCCGACGCGCGGGGCGAGCTGTCGGTGTGGAGCAAGTTTGGCGACGACGCCGAAACCGCGTTGATCACGGGCCGGCTCGACGGCGTGCGCGTCTTGACAATCGCTCCGGAGAGCATCAGCAGCGACGTCACGGACAAGATGCACGCCGTGCTCGGCGCCGCCGGCGCGATTGACGCAGGCACGGTCACCATCGACAAGGCCTGGGCCGACGAGTCAGCCACCACGCTCAACGACATCGGCGACTCGTTGGGGATCGTGGGGCCCACCAGTCTGGGCACGGTGATCGCCACTGCAGCTGCTCGCATCTCCCAGGACTTCGCGGCCGGGGGAGGTCCGACCCTCACGGCTCTCGCCGCGAAGAACCTGGTGCACGTCGATTCGGGGGACGGATCCTCGATTCCCGGTGAACAAGCGCGGATCCTCGTGCTCGACGACGGGCCCCCGACCGGACTCTTGGAGCCACTGGTGCGCGCGCTCGGCGTGTCGATGCCCGCGCGTATTCTCGTCGCGGACTCCGGGCCCGACGACGAGATCGGCGTGTCGCTGGTCGGGCTGCTGCGGGCGAAGCCCGAAGACGCTCGCCTCAGCACCGTGGATCACATTCGGTCCACCCAAGGACGCGTGGCGGCGGTGCTCGCGCTGCACGATTTCGATCGCCAGGTGATCGGTGATTACGGCAGCGGGCCTGGGGCCGATCGCGCCGCCCCCGCTGCCGGCGGGTGACCACACCCGCACCGTTGCCGACGCGGAGCGCCGGGCGCGACGCCGCGACAGTCACGACCTGGAACCTCGTCTCCCGCGCCACCGGGTTCGCTCGGGTGGTGGTGCTCGGTGGAGCTCTCGGCGCGACCCGGCTCGGCGATACGTACCAAGCGTCGAACCAGGTGTCGAACATTCTCTTCGAGTTCCTCGCCGCGGGCACGCTCTCGGCGGTTTTGGTGCCGGGCCTCGTGGCCCGCATCGCCGCCGACGATCGAGACAGTGCCCGCGCGTTTGCGGGAGCGCTGCTGGGACGGGCGCTGGTAGTGCTCGCGCCCATCGTGGTGCTCGGCGCACTGTTCGCCAAGCCCGCGATGCACCTGTTCTTTTCCGGCAACGACACGTCCACGCGCGACGCCCAAGTGCGCCTCGGCGCGTTCCTGCTCCTGTTTGTCCTACCGCAACTAGTGCTTTACGCGTGGGGCGCGGTGGTGACCGCAATGCTGCACGCCGATGGTCGTTTCGCCGCGGCCGCGCTCGCACCCGTCGCCAACAACGTGGTCGTAACCTCGGCGCTCGGAGTGTTCTGGTGGCGTGGTGCGGCGAGCCTGACCCTCGGCGTGTGGGACAAGGCATTACTCGGTGGCGGCGCGCTGGCAGGGGTGCTGTGCATGACGCTCATTCCGGCCATCGCCGCGAGTCGCGCCGGGCTTTCGGTCGCGCCCACCTGGCGGTCGGCCCCGCACACCAGCATCTCGTGGACCGATGTCGTGTGGGCCTCCCTCGTGGTGATCCCGGCTCAACTCTTCCTGCTGGCCTCTCTTGTCGTCGCGGGGCGGGTGCCGGGCGGAGTTGTTGCGTGCCAGATCGGCTTCACGTTGTTCCTCCTGCCGCACGCGCTCCTCGGCCATCCAATCGCGACCGTGACGTACCCGCGGCTCGCGGCGTTGTGGGCGCGCAACGACACCGAGGGAGTTCGACGCGAAGCCGGGCGCGGCCTGACCACGGGACTGCTGCTCACGGCGCCGGCGGCCGCGTTGCTCGCGGCGCTGGCGCCGTGGATCGTGCGCATTCTTTCTGTAGGAGCGCTGGCGCGCGGGGCTGGGCCGACCGTCGTCGCGGCTGCGTTGGCGGGCTACGCCGTTGGGCTCACCGCGTACTCCTGGTCGCTGTTCGTCACGCGCGTGTCGTATGCGACGGGCGATGTGCGGATGCCCGGACTCGCGGCGCTGGGCGCGGGCGCGTGCGGTGCGCTCGTGCTGGTCACCGCGGCCACCGGGGCGAATACGGGCACGCTGCGCTGGATCGGGCTCGCTCACTCGGTCATGGCAGCCGTGATGGTCGGGGTGATCGTGACGGTCCTGGTTCGCCGCGGTGTGTTGTTGCTGGATGCAAAGCATTGGATAGTCGGTGCGGCCGGGGCCGCGGTTGGTGGGCTGGCGGCGCGGCTCGTGGCGGACGCCGTTGATGGAACAACTCGCATCGGAGCGACGGCGACCGTGCTGTGCGCCGCGTTGGTCGGGCTGACGATTTACGCCGCCGTGCTCTGGCTTGGCGGGATGCGCCGCACCGCACTCGACGCGTTCGCGGCATGACCACCGTTGCGCTGATCGCAGCGAAGGATGCCGTGGCGTCCGTGGGCGCGACCGTGGTCGCTCTTTCCGCACTGTCAGGCATCGACGAGGTGTGGGTAGTCGACGACGGGTCGACCGATGACACTGCTGCGCAAGCCGAACGCTCCGGCGCACGAGTAGTTCGTCTCGAAACGAATGTCGGGAAAGGCGGTGCGCTGGCCGCGGGCGTCGCGGCGACGCCACACGCGGATATGTACTTGCTCGCTGACGCCGATCTCGGCGCGACCGCAGCCGGCCTGAGTCCACTGCTGTCGGGCGGCGCCGACCTCGTTGTCGGCGTATTGCCGTCCGCGGGTAGGCGGGGCGGCTTCGGGATGGTGAAGCGGTTCGCGCGCGCCGGCATTAGGCGCGCCACGGGGTTCGACGGCGTGGCTCCTTTGTCAGGCCAGCGGCTCATCGGTGCCGAGCAGCTTCGGGCCCTGATTTTGGCGCCGCGCTTTGGCGTCGAGGTTGGGATGACGATCGACGTCTTGCGGGCGGGCGGCGCGGTGGAGGAGCGGCCGGTTGAGGTGGACCATCGCCACACCGGACGTTCGTGGCGCGGGTTCCTACATCGGGCCAAACAGGGCCGCGACATCGCCGGCGCGCTCGTGCCCCGCATGACCTCTGCCAGCCAGCGCATCGCCGCGATCGTGATCGCCGCTTCGATCGTTCTGCTGGGGCTCACGGGGCTGAGTCGCGCCAGTGCACCCGCGCGCGGCGTGCCGTTGGCACGTGCCGACCGCGTCCTGCTGTTCGCGTTCGACCACCTGTCGCTCGATGACCTGAGCCGCGAAGATCTGCCGACATTGCGATCGTTGCGGTCGTCCAGCGCTGCCGGTGCGTTGAACGTGAACACGCTCGAGGGCGGACGGGGCGGACCCACCACGCTCGGCGCGTACGCGTCGCTCGGCGCGTCCGCACGGGTGCGCTCGGTGCCGGAGTTGGCGAACCCGGTGGCAGAGGGGGACGGTGCCCGCCTGACCGGAATGGCGCGGGCGCGCCAAGTGAGCAGGCATGAACGCGCCGCGAATCCTCCGGGCGCGTTGGGCGACAGCTTGCACGCCGCCGGCAAACGGACCGGTGTGGTGGCGGGTGCGCAGCCGACCGGGAAAACCGTCGGTCAGCCCGCGTACGCCGCATTAGCTGACCGCCACGGACTCGTCGATCACGCCGCCCTCGTGCCGAGCTTGCTCGAACGCGCCGGGGCCGCTCCGCTCGGTCTGCAGTCAGCGACGGAAGTCTTCGTGGTGGAGGCCGTGAAGGCGCTGCGGGATGCCGACGTGGTGCTGGTCGATCCCGGTGACACGGGTCGCGCGTCCGCGGCGGGTAACGCCGCGTCGCTCCGCGCCGCCGCCGTGCGCCACACGGACGAGCTACTCGGCCTGCTCCTCCAGGTACGACCCGCTAACACGACCGTGATCGTGTTCTCGCCGACGCCACCGGGTGGATCGGCCGCGCTCGTCCCGATCTTCGTGGGCGGGGCCCCGCGAAGACCCGGCACGATCGCGTCGTCGTCGACGCGTCGCGCTTCGCTCGCCGTGATCGCCGACGTGGCGCCAACCACGCTGAAGCTGCTCGGTCTACCCGTGCCCGTCACGATGACGGGCACGGCTATGCGCTCCGTGGGCACGCCCTTCGACCTGGACAGCATGCGCCGCCTGAACTCAGACGGCATGGCGCGGACCCGATTCTTCGTGACCGCGGCCGTCGGATACACCGCGGTTGGCCTGCTCTTCTACGTCGGGTTCATCGCGTTGCTCCTGTTGGGTGCCGATGCGCGAGTTCGCCGCGCGCTTCGTTTCGGTACGTGCATGGCGGCCGCGTTTCCGTTCGCGCTCCTGACCCAGGGCGCGCTGCAGCACTGGACGGGACGCGGGGGAGAGTCGCCTCTGCTGTTGCTGCTGCTCGGCGCCGCGCTCGGAGGCGCCGCGTCGCGCTTGCGAGGGCTTCGGCCGGTGTATGCCCTCGCCGCGATGACGGTCGCGGTGATTGTGGTGGACGTGGCGGTGACCGGCCCGATTCAGGCCGCGAGCGTTGTCGGGTACTCACTGCAGACCACCGGGCGCTTCTTCGGTTTAGCGAATGCGACCTTCTCGATCTTTGCGTCGTGCCTACTGCTGCTGGCCGCGGCGGCGGCCGGACGTGCACCGACGCCCGTGCGGGCCGCCGCGGCCACAACGGTGTTGGCGGCCGGCGTGGTGTTTCTCGTTGCACCGTGGCTGGGTAACGACATCGGCGGGACGCTCACGATGCTCCCGGTGACCCTCGCGTGTGCCTGGGTGTTCTTCGGTCGAGCGTTCACGCCCCGTGTCGTGGCCACGGGCGGGGTGCTCGCCCTGATCGCGCTTGGCGCGCTCACGGTGGCCGAGGCCACGTTCGGTTCGGGCACGCATCTCGGTCGCGCCGCCCGCACCAATTCGTCCTTGGGGAACACGTTGATCCATCGCGCGGATGTGAACGCCGGTTTGCTGGTGCATCAGCCCTGGGGATTTCTCTGCATCGCCGTGGCCACGGCCGGGCTTGTGCTCCTCGTGCTGCAGCGCCGGTGGCCCGACTATTTGCCACCGCGATCGCCGCTTCGCGTGGTCGCGATCAGCGTGCTCGTGGTCAGCTTGTTCGGGTTCGCGGTCAACGACTCGGGGCCGGTCGTGATCGTGTTGTGCCTCGTCGTGCTGGCCCCGGCGATGGCGCTGACCGCACTCGGCGGTCCGGTTACGGCGCCGGCCGCGGCACCAGTTCGAAAATGAAGGTCGTGCGGTCCTCGACGCGCACCGTGTGCAGCGTCTTGAAACCCTCCGACGAATGGTCGTTCCCGTCTGCGAGCGCGGCCAGGTCGGGGCGCAACAGTTGGGTCGTGGGATCGAACAGGAAGTACTTCACGCCGTGGTGCGCGGCGTAGCGATAGAGGCGCGGCACATCGGTGACCGGCGGCACCAGTAGGCGATTTCTCGGCAGGTAATACGGCAGCGCGGTGCTGCGCGTCATGACGATCGCGGTGGAATCGATTCGGCCGCGCATCCAGCGGGTGGCTACCTGTAGGTCGGGCCGTTCGCGCACGAATTGCGGGCCGTGCGCGCCTTCGAAATACGTGAGCACAGAGCAGACGGAAGCGGCCAAGCCGAGTGCGACCCAAAGGGTGCGCCGTCTCGGGGCGAGGTCGGCCAAGCCAATGCCCGCGAAGAGCGCGAACGCCGCGACAACTGGCGGCAGGTAACGGTTGAGCACGAAGAAGCCGAGCACCGTCACAAGAGACAGCCCGAGAATTCCCGAGACCGCGACGACCGTCGACCGCGACCGGTGGCGCCAAAGTGCGATGAACGCGAACGGCAGCAGGGGCAACGCGATCAGTCGCCAACCGGGCATCAGCGTGATGTTCGGGCTGATCAGCGACTTGTAAAACTGGCGGAGGTTCTCGCCGACGACGCCCAGGTATTGCTTCGGGTGGGCGCGTGCGAGAGCGGAGAGGGCGTACGTCTTCTGGTGGGTGGATAGCCCGTTCGCGCTGAGCTTGTACAGGTGGGTGTCGCGTCCGATGCGGTCGTTCTCGGCGACGTCTCGCCACGCTTGGATGTCGACGTCCACACTCTTGGCCGTGAGTTCCCACTTGCCCGAGTGCGCGTGCAAGAAGCCCACGTACGGAGCCACGAACATCAGCAGCCCCGCGCCGCAGGCGAGTCCGAGCGCCCCGACGCGGCGTGCGTTGGCGAGCGTGAAGGTCGCCCGACCAACGCGGCCGCCGACCGCGCGCAGGGCCAAGATCACACCCAAGACCGCGACAATGGCGACGCCCTCGGGGCGAACCAAGTAAGCGGCGCCAACGAGAACGCCAACGACAAAACTGCGGCGAAGCGACGGCGGGTCGTCCCACCGACCTGATCCGACCGCGACGAGCGCGGCGGCGAAGACAAGAAACGCGTAGGGCGCCTCGGAGCCGCCGGCCCCGCGCGTAACGATCACACTCAAGCCGGGCGACAGCGCGGCGATCCACAGGACAAGGACGCCTGCCCGCTCGCCGGCGACCCGCCACGCGAGCGCGCCGAGCACCCCGACCAGGGCGACGCTGGTGAGGAACGTGAGGATCACCGTCGCGTGATGCGGCTCGGGCGTGACCTTCGCGAGAGCGCCGAGCACGACCGGAAGCAGCGGCGGGAAGTGCAGCTGCGGTTGACCGAGGTAGACGATGCCGCGGCCGGCCCAGATGTTTTTTCCCGTCGCGAGGTACGCGGCCTCGTCGGGCCCGACGACGTTGTCGGCGAACGCGAACAGCACGCGGAGCAGTACTGCGACGACCAACGGAGCGGCGACGGCGTCAGGTACGCGTCGCCGGACGGTCATCACGGGCGGGCGTGGCCTCGGATCATGGTCCAGGGAACGGGCTTCAGCACGAGATCGACGTCGAGGACGCGGCGGGCCAATCCCAACAGCCCGCGTCGCGTGAAGTGCTGGATGTGTCCCGGGGTGTTGCCGAGATCCGATAGGTAGCGGCCGCGGGCCAGGTTGCCGAGGCGCCACACCGGTTCCCACGGCACCGAGATCACCACGGCGTCACTGGCCACGCGTGCGATCTCCCGGATCGCCTGCGCCGGATCGGGCAGGTGCTCGAGCACCTCGATCGCGAGCACCAGATCAAACGTGTTGTCTGCGAACGGCAGGTCGAGCGCGGAGGCCTGCACCATCTGCGACGGCACCGCGCTCCACGCTTCTTCCAGTTCGACGTCAGGAAGGTCAAGGCCCACGAGAGCGGCGTCCGGGTAGCGGTCGCCGATGGCGGTGAGCTGCCTGCCCTCGCCGCATCCGACTTCGAGCACCCGCGAAGCGGTGGGCGGCAGGGCTCGTTGCAGCGCGGCGCTGAATCCGTCGACCATGCGCCGTTCGATCGGATTCTTCGTCGCCTCTTTGTGAACGAGGTTGCCGGTGGGGACCGTCATTCGTCGGCGCCGTGTCGCGTGCGTGAAACGACCAGGTCGGCGAGCAGCGCCAGCACGATGATCTGGAAACCCGCAAACAGCAGCAGCATCGTGTTGATCGCAACCCTCAGGGGGTGATCGATGACGTCGTACACGAGCTTGAGCCCACCGATGCCGAGCAGTGTCAGCCCGACAGGCATGAACACGCTGAGTGGGCTGAAGAAGGTGACCATGCGCAGAACCTGCATGATGTACACGTAGGTGTCGCGGATCGGGTGGAACTTCGAGCGCCCAGTGCGCGAGGCATAGGTGATCGGAGTGAAGATCACCCGCTTGCCGTCCATCAGCATCGTCAGTGTGATCGTGGTGACGTGCGAGAAACCGTTCGGCAGCAGCGGCAGGTACGGCAGCGCCGACTCGCGCTTGAAGGCGCGGAAGCCGGTGTTGAGATCGGGGATGTCCGTCTTGGTCAGCACGCTTGCGAACTTTTTGATCGCCCATTTGGTTGGCGCCCGCAAGAGCCGAAGCGTGCCCTTCTCGGACACGCGGGCCCCGACGACTTGATCGGCGTCGCCCAGCGCCGCGACTAGGTCCGCGATCTCGCCGTTGGGATAGGTCATGTCGGCGTCGGTCCACACCACGACCTCGCCGTGGGCGGCCGCCGAACCAACGCGACGGGCGGCGCCCGACCCGCGGTTGGTCGGGAACGTAATGCGACGGATCCACGGGAACTTGTCGGCGATCGCCGGCGAGTCGTCGGAAGACGCGTCGTCCACGAGGACCATTTCCCACGTGTACGGAGATGCGTCGAGTCCGTCGCGAATGCGCGTGATCTCTTCTTCGAGACATTCGGCTTCGTTGTGGACGGGCAGCACGACCGAGACGAACGGCGCTTTAGCGGGGCTCACGTACCCGAGTGTCGCAGATCACTTGGTGGGCCGACGAGTCATCCAGAGTGCACTGATGGCCGCTCCGGCTCCGTCCGCCACGACGAACGTGACGCGAGCAAGCAGTGCTGCGGCGGCGGCGTCCTGGTGCGCGACACCGCTGGTCAGCACGAACACCGACTCGCGCACGCCGATGCCCCCCGGCGCCGGGATCGCCAAGAACCCCGCGCACCACGAGATGGCGGCCGCGAACGCCACGTGCGTAAATGGCGCCGAAGTGCCGAGGGCGCGAAGGCAAAGCCAGTGGGCGGCACCGATGGCCACCCAGGCCGGGAGGTAGCCGACGACCAGTGTGACGGCGTCGCGCCACGACGGAATCGTGATCGTGAGGTCGCGTCGGGCGACCCGTTCGACCAGCCGGACGAAGCGCCCGACGACGGCGGGGTGCAGGGCGAGCAGACCGACGACGAGGAACGCGGTCACCCCGAGGACGGCGGTCGCGCCCCGCGCGCCGGCGGCGAAGGGCAGCAGCAGAACCGCGGCCAGCGCGCCGGCGAGATACGTGGCCGCGAGCGAGCTGGCTACCGACGCATACGCGGCGGAGCGCGCCAGGCCGGCGCGGCGGGCGAGTTCAGCGCGGCCGACCACCGCCCAAACGGCACCGGGCAGGTACTTGCCAATCTCACCTTGGAAGTAGAGCGGGACCGCGTCGGCGACAGGCAGGTCGCCGCCGACCAGCGTGACCGCGCTCGACCAGCGCGCCGCGATTGTCGTCATTGCCACCGCGGCCGCACCGAACCCGGCGGCCAGCCACCCCCACTGCACATCGGAGAAGGATCCTTGGTCGACCCCCTGCCATACGGCACGCACGACAAACGCCAGGCCGGCGGCGACGAATGCGAGCCGCAGCGCTAGGCGCGTGCGCCCCGACAATCCCGTACGTCGCCTTGGAATGCCACGGATCATACGAAGGACGGGTGAAGATGCAGGGATGGACTGGTGGTGGGCAGCGCTCGCGCTCGTGCTGTCGCTCGTACTCGCAGGCGCGCTCAACCGAACGCTCGACGTCGCTCCGCTGCAACGCACGAACTATCGCGGGGCGACGATCCCGACCGCCGGAGGAATCGTCGCTGTATTCGCGTTCGTAATTGTCAGTTGCCTGTACGTGCTCGGACATGACCGTCGTATCCCTGCCGCGGAGTTGATTGCCGTTACCGGGTTCGCCGCGGTCGGATTCTTTGACGACGTCGTCGGTTCGCACTCCGCCCGCGGCCTGCGCGGTCACATCACCGCCGGGCTGCGCGGGCAGCTCACGTCTGGTGCGACCAAACTGCTGATCGGGCTCGCACTCGCCGCGGCCATCGCGCCGTTCTACGCCGACGGTTGGCGCCGCGCATTGGTGGTGATCGTGATCGCGGGCGCCGCGAATGTCGCGAACCTGCTGGATCTCGCTCCGGCGCGCGCGACCAAGGTGGCCGGTATCGCCTTGGTCGGGTTGGCCATCGCCGCCGGTCTGAAGCAGGCGATCGACGGAGCGCCGGCCTGGTTCTACGCGGCGACGCTCGGTCTTGTGCCCGCCGAACTGCGCGAGCGCCTCATGCTCGGCGACGCCGGGGCGAACGCGCTGGGCGCAATCGTCGGTGTCGCCGCGGTGCGCGCCTGCGGGGGAGGCACGACCACGCTCGCTATCGCCGCGGCGACGGTCGTCGTGATCAATGTTGCGGGCGAGTTCGTGAGCTTCAGCGAGGTAATCGATCGCACCCCGCCGCTACGCGGTTTTGATCGTCTCGGACGCAAGCGGTGAGGATCCTGCGCGCCGCGGTGGTTCTGCTCGCGGTGCTCCTGCTGGCCGCCTACGCGTTCGCGAAGTTCACGAGCGACAGTGGACTGGTCGCCAGCACGCCGGGGTTCGGAAAGGGCTTGAGCAACGTCGCGGTATCGACGTCGACGAAAATCCGTTTGTCGCCGGACTCGACGAAGGTCGCTTTCGTCGAGAGCGGCGTCGTAACGATCGTGCGCAGCCGCGACGGCGCCCGCGTGATGGCTGCGGGCGAGAACATCGTGGATGTCGCGTGGATGCCCGATGGCAAGCGCGTGATCGTGGTCGAAGGCCCGATCCCAACCGGCGAAATCGCGGCGATCGACATGAACGGCAAGAGTGCGGGGCTCGCGAAGTTGAAGACGTCCATCGGCTTCGGTGACGGCTTCGGCCTCGCGGTGGACTCGCGTGGCACACAGGCCGCGGCTATAGCCGTCAGCCGCGACCCGATCGGCGGTGCCATCCACACCGACCTCGCCGTGGTCGACCTGCAGACCGGCGCGGTCAACGTTTTCGAATCGACCACCGAGGAGAGCAATCCGTCGTTCGTCGACGATGAGAACGTCGCGTATTTGGCCGACTCGGTCCTGTTCCAACGCGACCTCGGCGACGGGCGGCTGACCAAGGTCGACCAAGGTTTCGCCGACGGCCCGTTCGTGGCCGGACCCGACGGCGAGCTCGCGCTGTGGACCGACGAAGTCGTTCCGGCACTGGTTGGGGTGGACACAACCTCCCGCAAACGCCGCACGCTGCGCGCCCTGCGCAAAGGCCACGTTCCCGTCGATGTCGACGCCCATCTCACCCGCGCGCTGGTACGGGTTACAGACGCCGACGGCACGGTGCACCTGTCCTTCGACCCTCTGACCTAAGCTGGCCTCCCGTGGCCAAGCACATCTTCGTTACGGGCGGCGTCTCGAGTTCGCTAGGCAAGGGCCTTACGGCCGCCTCGCTCGGCCGACTCCTCAAAGCCAGGGGCTTGAGGGTCACGATGCAGAAGCTCGACCCGTACCTCAACGTCGACCCGGGCACGATGAATCCGAACGAGCACGGCGAGGTGTTCGTAACCGACGACGGGGGCGAAACCGACCTCGACCTCGGCCACTACGAACGCTTTATCGACGAGGCGTTGCAGCAAAGCTCGAACGCCACGACGGGTTCGATCTACTCGTCGGTGATCGCCAACGAGCGCCGCGGCGCACTTCCTCGGCAAGACCGTGCAGGTGATCCCGCACATCACCGACGAGATCAAGCACCGCATCCGACGCCTGGCGACCGACGACGTCGACGTCGTGATCACCGAGGTCGGCGGCACGGTCGGCGACATCGAGATCCTTCCGTTTCTCGAAGCGATCCGGCAGTTCCGTAAGGACGTCGGACGCGACAACGTGCTGTACCTGCACTGCACGCTCGTGGTTTACCTCGACACGTCGGGCGAGCAAAAGACGAAGCCGACGCAGCACTCGGTCACCGAGTTGCGCAGCCGCGGCATCCAGCCCGACGTGATCGTGCTGCGCAGCGACCGCCCGGTGTCCGAAGGCTTGAAGCAGAAGATCTCGAACCTGTGCGACGTGCCGATCGAAGCCGTCGCCAGCGCGATCGACGCGGACTCGCTCTACAAGATTCCGTTGGCCCTCCACGAGGAGGGTCTCGACGATTACGTGTGCCGCCTGCTGCGCTTCGAGACTCCGCTGCCGGATCTGCGTAGCTGGAACGCGTTGGTCGAGCCGCGTGGAGAACGCCACCACGCCGGTACGCATCGGTCTGATCGCGAAGTACTTCACTGCCCGACGCGTACCTGTCGGTCGTCGAGTCGTTGCGTCACGCCGGCTACGCCCACGGCGCCAAGGTGGAGATCGACTGGATTCAAGCCGAAGAGGTGTCGGGCCTGCTCGCCGAGGAGCGACTCAAGTCGCTCGACGGCATCGTCATCCCGGGTGGCTTCGACGAACGCGGGCTCGAAGGAAAAATCGCCGCCGCCAACGTCGCACGTGAGAACGACATCCCGTGTCTGGGGTTGTGCCTCGGCTTGCAGATGATGGTGATCGAATACGCCCGCAACGTGTGCGGCATGACCGGCGCGCACTCACACGAGGTCGACAAGGCGACGCCGTACCCCGTCATCGCGATGATGGACGAGCAGCTCGACGTGGTCGACAAGGGCGGCACGATGCGGCTCGGCGCCTACCCGGCGCGACTGTTGCCTGACTCGCAAGTGGCGAGGGCCTACGGCGAGACGGTCGTCTACGAACGTCACCGGCATCGCTATGAGGTCAACCCGCGGTTCCGCAGCCGCATCGAGGACGCGGGACTCATCTGCTCGGGCGAGTCGCCCGACGGTCGCCTCGTCGAGTTCATCGAGCTGCCGACGCATCCGTTCTGGGTCGGCACACAGGCCCATCCCGAGTTCAAGAGCCGTCCCGACCGACCGCACCCGCTGTTCCGCGGGTTGGTCGGCGCCGCGCTCGAACGCGCCAACGAGCGCACGCCGCGCCTCTTGGAACTTGACGATCCGATTCCGCAAGCTCTCTGAGCGCGAGCTACACCGCGGCTTTCTGATCTCGCTCGGCGAGGGTACCTTCGTCGGGCCTGACGGCGCCGAGTTCAGCCGCGACATCGTGCATCACCCCGGCGCCGTGTCGGTGGTGCCGTACGAGGCGGACGGAACGGTGCTGCTGGTGCGGCAATACCGCGCCGCAATCGATCGAGAACTGCTCGAGATCCCGGCGGGCAAGCGCGACGTGCAGGATGAGCCACCCGAACTCACCGCGCATCGCGAGATGGCCGAGGAAGTTGGAAGGCAAGCTGGACGCATGGACCTGCTCGGCACCTTCTACAACTCACCGGGCTTCTGCGACGAGCTGTCGTTTACGTTCCTCGCCCGCGACCTCACCGAGGTGGCGAGCCGAAGCCCACTCCGTCGAGGAGGAAGCCATGACGATCGAACGCCACGCGCTGACCGACGCGATCGCGATGATTGGCACCGGCGAGATCGTCGACGCGAAAACGATGATCGGTCTGTTGCTCGCCCGCGACCTGATCGCGTCGGGGCGGTAGGCGACCATGCGCGTTGGTGTGCCCCGCGAGATAAAGAACGAGGAGTACCGCGTTGCACTCACACCCGACGGTGTGACCGAACTCGTCGCCCACGGCCACGAGGTGCTGATCGAGCACGGGGCCGGGGACGGGTCGTCAATCCACGACGATGACTACACGCGCGCCGGTGCGCGCATGGTGGACGTCACCGAAGCGTGGGGCGCGGAACTCGTCGTGAAGGTGAAGGAACCGCAGGCGACTGAGTTTCCGTTCCTCCGGCCCGACTTAGTCCTGTTCACCTACCTGCACCTCGCCGCGTATCCCGAGGTGGCCAGCGCCCTCCTCGATGCCCGCACCACGGCCATTGCGTACGAAACCGTCCAGCTGGCGAATCGGGCGCTGCCGTTGCTTGCGCCGATGAGCGAAGTCGCCGGACGCATGGCCACCCAGGTCGGTGCGCACTTCCTCGAACGCACCCATGGCGGACGCGGCGTGTTGCTTGGCGGCGCCCCGGGCGTGCGGCCGGCGCGCGTGGTGGTGCTGGGCGCCGGCAACGTCGGGTGGAACGCCGCGTGGATCGCCCAAGGCATGGAAGCCGAGGTGATCTTGCTCGACAAGGACCTTGATCGCCTGCGCTGGGTCGACCAGATCCACAAGGGCCGCATCATGACGCTCGCCTCGAACCGCGCCGCGGTGGAGCGCGCCGTGGCTGAGGCCGATCTCGTGATCGGCGCGGTGCTGGTCGCCGGCGGCCGGGCGCCGCAGCGTGGTGACCGAGCCGATGGTCCGTGCGATGAAAAGGGGCGCGGTGATCGTCGACGTCGCCGTCGATCAGGGTGGTTGTGTGGAAACGACGCACGAGACCACCCACGACAACCCGGTCTACGAAGTGGGCGGGGTCATTCATTACGCCGTAGGCAACATGCCCGGCGCCGTGCCGCACACGTCGACCTACGCGCTCACGAACGCCACGCTGCCGTACGTGGTCGCGGTCGCAACCGACGGCGTCAAGGGCGCGCTCGCCGCGCACCCGGAGCTCGTGGGCGGTCTCACGGCGGTGGACGGCGCGGTCACCCAGCCCGCGGTGGCCGAGGCGCTCGGTCGACCGTTCTTGGCGCCACTCGACGCCGTTGGCTGATAACGCCGACGAATTCGCGGAGTGGCTCAGCGCGCAGGGCCGGGCGGCGAACACCGTGGCGTCCTACAAGCGCGACGTCGCCGCCTACCTGCGCTGGACCACCTTGCGACCCGCCGACGGCGTGCCGCGCACGCTGGCCGCCTACGTCGACCACGTTCGCGCGACCAAGCGTCCGAGCTCGGCGGCGCGCGCCGTGGTGGCTTTGCGGATCTATCACCGCTGGCGCGACGACGACCCAGACGGTGCGGCCCGCGCCGAGTTGGCCGGCCTGCCGCGCGTCGCGGCCGACCATGACCACGACCTCGACGAGGAAACGGTGGGTCGGCTTCTCGAAGCGGCGAAGGGCGACACGGTCGAGCGACGCCGTGACGCCGCGTGTGTCGCGCTGCTGTACTTCGCCGGCCTCAAGGCCAGCGAGGCGATCTCGCTGGATCTCATCGACGTCGCCTTCGATGGCGCGGTGCTCACGGTGGATCGGGAGGGGGCCCACGAGCGGGTGCTGCCCGTGGTGCCGGCCTTGCAGACCGCTTTGGCGCGCTGGACCGCTCCTGCCGGTCGCGACCGGCTTCGCCCCAGCACGGACGCCGTGCTGGTGAACCGGCGGGGCAAGCGGCTGACCCGGCAAGGGTTGTGGCTGGTAACCGGCGCGGTGGCCGATCGGGCCGGCATCGGCGATTCCCTGTCCCCAAACGCGTTGCGGCGGGCGTGCGCCGCCCATTTGGCCGAGCGAGGACTGGCGCCTACCGCAGTGGCGGCATATCTGGGCCACACCCAACGCCAGGCACCGGGAGCCGGAATCCTGAACGAGGCGGGATGGGGGAGTTGTAGCCTGCCGGTATGAGTGAGGTCACATCTGTCGCTGCACGCGCCCTGCTTGAGGCTGAACGGGACGCCTTGCGGTCTGAACTGACTGAACTCGGTGGGCTGGACTACGACGCCAACTTCGCCGACAGCAGCCAGGTCACGGCCGAACGCGGCGAAACGGAACGGCTGGCGAACTCGTTGCGTGAGACCCTCGACGAGGTCGAGGCCGCGCTAGCCAAGCTCGATGCCGGCACGTATGGCCTGTGCGAAGAGTGCGGCGAACCGATCGCGGCGGCCCGGCTCGAAGCCATGCCCGCGGCCCGTTTCTGCATCACGCACGCGTCGAACCACCGGTAAATGTCTGACGCTGCCGACCAGCAGCGCGTTGTCGAACCGGCGCCCGACCCTCGCCGTGGCGAACGCCGCGCGGTCGTGCTCGTCCTCGGAGCGATCGTCGCGTACGCCCTGTTCAAGGGTGTGCTGCACACCGACGACCTGTACTTCTTCGGAGCGATCGTCCCGTCGATCATCCTGCATGAGGTCTCGCACGGCTTTGTCGCCAACATCTTTGGTGACGACACGGCCAAGCGCGCCGGACGCCTGACGCTTAACCCGATCGCGCACATTGATCTGTTCGGCACCTTGCTGATGCCCGCGATGCTCGTGATAGCCGGAGTGCGACCGATCGGTTTTGCCAAGCCGGTGCCGGTGAACGTGGGCCGGCTCCGCCACCCGCGCAACCACAGCCTGCTCGTCGGGCTCGCGGGCCCAGCGACGAACTACGTAATCGCCGGTATTGCCGCGGCGCTGTTTCATACCGTGCATCACTACGGATGGTGGGCGCAGCTCGTGTACTCCGTGGGCGCGGTCAACGTGCTGCTGGGCACGTTCAACCTCTTGCCGATACCACCGCTCGACGGCTCCGCGCTGCTCGAACGACTACTGCCGCAGTCGATGTGGCCGCAGTACCTCCGGTTCCGTCGCGTCTCGATGCCTCTGGTGATCGGTGTCGTGTTCCTCTTTCCTCAGGTGTTCCAGCACATCTACGAACCGCTGCTGCGCCAGTGGGAACACGTGGCCGGCCTGCGGGGCTAGTTGTGGCCCGCGTCGCACATCTGGCGAGCCGGTTCGTGGGATCCTTGTGGCCCGGGGGACCGGCCGCGGCCGATGACGCCTGGGCTACGCGCAATCTGGGCGCGGGGGAGTTGGTGCTGTGGCGGCGGATGAAGGGCTTCGACCGGCGTCACGCGGTGGGCGTGGCGCAACGCGTGAGCGCCGCGATGGGCGACGAGGCAACGCGACCCGTGATGGCTGCGGCGTTGCTGCATGACGTCGGCAAGGTGGACAGCAACCTGGGTGTCTTCGCGCGCGTCCTCGCCACCGTGCGGGCGGCGTTGCTCGGGGCCGAGCGGGCTGCGTCCGGGACCGGCCGGATGGCGCGGTACACCAACCACCCCGTCATCGGGGCGCAGCTTTTGCGGGAGGGCGGAGCGGACGCGCTGACGGTCGCCTGGGCCGCGGAGCACCACCTACCGCTGAGTGCGTGGTCCATCCCCGAAGCGATCGGCGCCGTACTAAAAGACGCCGACGACGACTGACCTTTTTTTTCGCCACGAACCCCTTCTGTGATGGTTTTTGCACCGAGTAGGTGCAAAAACCAACACAGAAAGGGTCAGGCCGACCAGGGCGGCTACGTGGTCACAAGAACGCGAGAGACGCCGACGACGACTAGCTACGTCAGGAGGCCCATGGCTTCGGCGGCGCGGGCGTAAGTGACCGAGGCGATGCTGCGGGCCTTCTCGGCGCCCTGGCGCAGTACGTCGAGGATGTAGCCCCCGTCGGCGGCGAGTTCGTCGAAGCGTTGGCGCACCGGGCGCACGAACTCGACGACCGCGGCGGCCGTGTCGTTCTTGAGCGGGCCGTACTGCTCGTACTGCTCGGCGAGTTCGCCCGGCGGCGTGCCGGTTGCCACCGACAACAACTCGAGCAGGTTCGACACGCCGGGTTTCTTCGCCGGGTCGTAGCGCACCTCGGTTTCGGTGTCCGTGACGGCGCGCTTGATCTTTTTCGTCATCGCCTCGGGCGGATCGAGCAGCAGGATCTTGCCCTGGGGCGAGCTACGCGACTTGCTCATCTTGATGAGCGGATCCTGCATGTCCATCACGCGGGCGCCGACCTTGGGGATCGCCGCGTCCGGCATCACGAACGTGTCCCCGTAGCGGCTGTTGAAGCGCTCGGCGACGTCGCGGGTCAACTCGAGGTGTTGGCGCTGGTCGTCGCCGACCGGGACGCGGTCGGCGTCGTACAAGAGGATGTCGGCCGCCATGAGCACCGGATACGTGAAGAGGCCGACCCGGGCCGCGCCTTCGCCGCCCTTGGCCGTCTTGTCCTTGAACTGGGTCATGCGGCGTAGTTCCCCGATGTTGGCGACGCACTCCAGCAGCCAGGTAAGCCGGGTGTGTTCGGGCACTTGGCTTTGGGCGAAGACCGACGCGATCGACGGGTCGATGCCGGACGCCAGGAGCACCGTGGCCATCTCGAGGGTGGCGCGCCGCAGTTCGGCCGGGTTGTGGTCGCCCGAGGTCAACGCATGCAGATCGACCACGCAATAAAGGCTGTCGTGGTCGTGCTGGTCGTTCGCCCAGTGACGCACGGCTCCGATGTAGTTCCCGAGGTGGAAACCGCCTGTGGGCTGAATGCCCGAAAGAACCCGCGTCATGCAAGAAATCTACGGGAATGGGCCTCGCATCAACGGATCCGGCGCGGGCCACCGGTAATCTTGCTGGGTGCCGTATGACGTTGTAACCCCGGTGTACTCGGGGCCGTTCGACCTTCTGTTGCACCTCATCACGAAGGACGAGGTCGAGCTGTGGGAGGTCCAGCTCTCGGACATCGTCGACGCCTTCGTGGCCGAACTCGAGGCGATGACGGGGCTCGACCTTGATGTCGCGACGGACTTCCTGTTGACCGCCGCGGTGCTGGTCGAGCTCAAGACCCGGCGGTTGCTGCCGGGGCGCAACGACGGCGATCTCGACGAAGAGCTGGCGTTGTGGGAAGAGCGCGACCTCCTTATCGCGCGGTTGCTCGAATGCAAGACGTTCAAGGACGCGGCGCGCGCGCTCGAAAAGTTGGGCGACCGCGCCGGCCTGGCGCTGCCGCGCACGTCCGGCATCGAGGAAGCATTTCTTGGCATCGCCCCTGACCTGCTCGCCGGCGTCACGCCGGACCAGCTCGCGGCCGCGTTTGGACGCGCAGCGGAGCCCAAGCCGATCCCCAGTGTGGATCTCGAGCACGTGGCGCCGATTCGGCTCAGCGTCGCCGAGGCCGTCGCCAGTTTGGTGACGAAGTTGCCGCAGCGAGGGCCGACTACGTTCCGCAGCCTCGCCGGAGAAGTCGCGAGCCGCCTCGAAGTGATCGTCACGTTCTTGGCGTTGCTCGAGCTGTACAAGCAGGGCCTGATCGACCTCGGCCAGGAAGAACGCTTTTCGGCGCTGAGCGTCGTGTGGATCGGCGGCGACGACCCGGACGCCGTGGCCGACTTGCTCGTGGAGGACTACCAAGGATGACCGTTTCAACCGAGAGCCGCCGAGCCTTCGAGGCATTGCTCATGGTGGCCGACGAGCCGATCCCGGCGGGCCTGTGCGCGCAGCTGCTCGAGATCAGCCAGGCCGATCTCGACGAGTTGGCCGACACTCTGATCGCCGAATACGAATCGTCCGACCGCGGGTTCGTGTTGCGCCGGGTCGCAGGCGGCTATCGCTTTTACAGCCATCCGGACCTGGCGGCCTACGTCGAGCGCTTCGTGCTCGAAGGCCAGTCGGCCCGCCTGTCGAACGCCGCACTCGAGACACTCGCGATCGTGGCGTACAAGCAGCCGATCTCCCGTGGACAGATCGCCGAGATCCGGGGCGTGAACGTCGACTCGACTCTGCGCACGCTCGTTATCCGGGGCTACGCGGCCGAAGTCGGGCGCGACCCCGGCCCGGGCCAAGCCGTGCTGTACGGCACCACGCCGATGTTTCTCGAGAAGCTTGGCCTCGACAGCCTGTCCGACTTGCCGCCGCTGGCCGACTTCGTGCCCGGCCCCGAGGTGATGGCCGGTTTCGAGAACAGCCTGCGCTCGGTTCCCTCCACGGAGGTGTCCGATGCGGATTCCGACGTGGCAAAAGAGTCAGAACCGGTCGAAACTTCGTGACCGACGCCGCCGTCGAAGGCGACGGTGAGCGGCTACAGAAAACGCTGGCCCGGCTTGGTTTCGGAAGCCGGCGCGTGTGCGAGAACCTGATCGCCGACGGGCTCGTCACCGTGAATGGCGAGGTGGCGCAGCTCGGTCGGCGCGTGGATGTCGACAACGACGTGCTCGAAGTCGAACGGCATCCCCGTCGGCATCCGTCCCGGCCTCGTCTATTACCTGCTGCACAAACCCGCCGGTGTGGTGACCACGGCCGCGGACACACACGATCGGCCGACGGTGGTCGAGATGGTGCCGGACGAGCCGCGCGTGTTTCCCGTCGGCCGGCTCGACCTCGAGACCGAAGGCTTGTTGCTGCTGACGAACGACGGCGAACTCACGCAGCGCCTCACGCATCCGTCCTTCGGCGTCGACAAGGAGTATCTGGCCCACGTCGAGGGCGAGCCGCACGCGGGCGCCGTCGGCAAGCTGCGCAAGGGTGTCGAGCTTGAGGATGGGGTGACCGCGCCGGCGAAGGTGGCAGTCCTCGACAAGTCCTTGTTGCGCATCACGATCCACGAGGGCCGCAACCGTCAGATTCGGCGCATGTGTGAAGCCGTCGGCTTTCCTGTGCTTCGCCTGGTGCGGACGCGTATCGGCCCGTTGCGCGACACCGCGCTCAAAGCCGGGGAGTGGCGTGAACTCACCCCCGAGGAAGTGTTGGACCTGTCGAAAACAGCGGGAGCGGCGCGGCCGGACGCGTAGCGTGGTCCGGTCATGAACGAGCCCCATCGAGCGTCGATTGTCGGCACCGGATTGATCGGTGCGTCGGTCGCCCTCGCGTTGCGCGGGCAAGGCTGGACAGTGACGGGCACCGACACGGACGAGTCGCGCGCGCGCGAAGCGCTCGCCGCGGGGGTGATCGATGCAGTGGGGCTCGATTCCGACGCCGATCTGGTCGTAATCGCGGTTCCGGTGTCGTCGGTCGCCGCCGCGGTAGCTCAGGCGCTCACCGCCTGCCCGAACGCCACCGTCACCGACGTCGGTTCGGTGAAGGCGCCGATCGTGGCCGCGGTGGGTGACGCCCGTTTCGTCGGCGGACATCCGATGGCGGGATCCGAGCAGGATGGACTGAAGGGTGCCGACGCCAACCTGTTCAACGGCGCGACGTGGGTGCTGACGCCCACCGACGAAACGGACGCCACGCGCTACGCGAACCTTCGCGCTGCGATTTCGAGCATCGGCGCCGATGTGGTGGAACTGGCGCCGGCCCGCCACGACGCGCTCGTCGCCCTCGTGTCCCACGTGCCCCACCTCACCGCCGCCACCCTGATGGGAATCGCGGCCTCGCAGGCCGAAGAGCACTCGGCTCTGTTGCGGCTCGCCGCCGGTGGCTTTCGGGACATGACCCGCATCGCCGCCGGCCATCCCGCGATTTGGCCCGACATCTGCGCTGAGAATCGCGACGCGATCCTTGAGGGGCTGGACGCCCTGACCGACGCCTTGGCCGCGGTGCGCGCCACCGTTGCCGACGGCGACCGCGGCGGACTGCTGGCGCGGCTCGAAGTCGCGCGGGCGGCTCGCATCAATTTGCCGGCCCGCTTTGCCATGGCGGAAGAACTCGTCGAAGTCCGCATCCCGGTGCCCGACCGCAAGGGCGTGCTGGCCGAGATCACCACGCTGGCGGGCGACCTCGACGTGAGCATCGTCGACCTCGAAATCGCACACTCCGTCGAAGGCGATCGCGGCGTGCTCATCGTCACAATTGACGCGCTGGCATCGGACCGCGTCTGCGAGGCCCTCACCGACCGCGGGTACAAGCCCTCGGCGTCGCCCGTAGGCCGATGACGCCGCGCGTCATCACTCCCGCGACCGGGGCAATCTACGGGCGCCCCACGGTGCCGGGCTCGAAGAGCATCACGAACCGGGCGTTGCTGATCGCCGGTCTTGCGCAGGGCACGTCCACGCTCACCGGCGCCCTCGTGGCCGACGACAGCGGGGCGATGATCGCCGCGGTGCGCGCGCTGGGCGCGTCGGTGTTGGTGTCGCCCGACGGCACCGAACTCGTCGTGGAGGGAACCGGCGGGCGGCTGCCGGCCAACGCGATCGCGCTCTACGCGAACCAGGCAGCCACGGTCGGCCGTTTCCTCACCGCGGTCGCCGCGGCATCGCCGGTCGCCGTGACCATCGACGCCGACCCGCAACTGCGGGCGCGTCCGATGAAGCCGCTTTTCGACGCGCTCGCCGCGTTGGGCGCGCAGGTAAAGGACACGGACGGTGCGCTGCCGGTCACCATCGTCGGCCCCGCGCGCGGCGGTGCGATCACCGTGCCCGCGGACATTTCGAGCCAGTTCATATCGGCGCTGCTGATCGCGGGCCCGCTGTTCGCCAAGGGCATTCAGATCAACCTTGAGGGCGCGCAAGTGTCCGCCGGGTACGTCGCGATGACGGCGGCGGTGATGTCCAAGTTCGCCATGGGTCCGGCGTTGTATCCGTCCGCGTGCGCGGTGCCGCCCGGCACCTACAAGGCTGTCGCGCACTACGCCATCGAGCCCGACGCCAGCGCGGCGTCATATTTCTTCGGGGCCGCGGCCATGACCGGTGGTGAGGTCCGAGTCGACGGCTTTGGCAGTCTCAGCACCCAGGCCGACGTGCGGTTCGTGCGGATCCTGCAACAGATGGGCGCGGTCGTCGCGATGGGGTTTCACGACGCAGTCGTGGGCGGCGCGCCGCTGCACGGCATCGACGTCGACATGTCGGACTGCTCGGACATGGTGCCGTCTGTCGCGGTGGTCGCGGCCACGGCGAGCTCGCCCACCACGATTCGCGGCGTGGAGTTCATCCGCCGCAAGGAAACCGACCGCATCGCCGTGACCGTGCGCGAGTTACGCAAGTGCGGGCTGACCGTTGACGAGCACGATGACGGCATGACCATCCACCCCGGGCCACGCCATGGGGCCGTGATCGACCCCGCCGGTGATCACCGCATGGCTATGGCGTTCGCGGTCCTGGGCCTCGTGACGCCCGGCATGGCTATCGAGGATCCGGCGTGCGTGGCCAAGACGTTTCCCGATTTCTGGGACGTGCTGGATAGTTTGCTCACGTGATGGTCATTGCAATCGACGGGCCGGCCGGTTCCGGCAAGTCAACGGTGGCTCGCACCGTCGCGCAGCGACTCGGCCTCGCGCACCTCGACACAGGTGCGATGTACCGGTCCGTCGCCTTCGCCGCCCTCGACCGCGGCGTCGACACCGCTGACCTCGAAGCGGTGGCGAATTTGGCTCGGCGCCTCACGATCGAGGTGGCCGACGAGACGGTGACGGTGGACGGCGTGGATGCCACGGAGGCGATCCGCACCGAGGCGATTACGAAGGCGGTCACCGCCGTTGCGTCGAACCCGGCGGTGCGTGAGGTGATGGTGGCCAAGCAACGCGACTGGATCGAGCGCCACGACGGCGGCGTGCTCGAGGGCCGCGACATCGGCACCGTGGTGTGTCCTGACGCAACGGTGAAGGTGTATCTGATCGCAGACCCAGAAGTGCGGGCCCAGCGGCGCGCCGCCGAGCAGAACGAGGCGGTGGCCAACGACATGGCCCGGCGCGACCAGGCGGACTCGCAACGGGCGGTGTCGCCGCTGATGCGGGCCGACGACGCGGCGGAGATTGACACGACCCACTTGTCGATCGCAGAAGTGGTCGACGTTGTGCTCGGACTGGTGCCGGCGTGAGAGACCCGGGAATTCGCCGGCGCACGCGCGCCCAGCGCATCACGTACTTCGTCGTGCGCACTGTCCTGACGGCGTTCGTCAAGGTCTTCTGGCGTGCGACCATCAGCGGAACCGAGTACATCCCGAAGACCGGCGGCTTCATTGTGGCGCCTGTCCACCGCTCGAACATCGACACGTTCCCGATGGTCGGCATGACCAGGCGGCGCATGTCGTTCATGGGCAAGGACGGACTCTGGAAGCACAAGATCGGCGCCTGGTTCTTCGACATGATGGGTGGCTACCCGGTGCATCGCGGCAAGGTCGACCGCAAGGCCATCAAGCAGTGCATCGACGTGGCCGCGAACGGTGAAGGCCTGATCTTGTTTCCGGAAGGAACCCGGCAACGCGGACCGGTGGTGTGCGAACTGCTCGAAGGAACCGCGTACATCGCGTCAAAGGCCGGAGTGCCCATCATCCCGCTCGGCATCGGCGGCACCGAACAGGCGATGCCGGTCGGCTCAAAGATGATCCGACCCGTGAAGCTGCACTACGAGCTCGGCCCACCTATTCCTGCGCCCGTCGGCGAGGACGGAGGACGCGCGTCACGCGAGCAACTGCACGCGACAACGGCGCATCTAAAAGAAGAACTACAGCGCGTGTTCGACGTCGCCCGCGCCAAGGCGGGCGTAAAGGACTAACTCGTTAGCCGGCGACGGCGCCGTGGGTGAACACGCGGCGCACCATCGGCTCGAAGTGCTCAAGCGGGTACGTCTCGCCGTTCGGGTCGAACGCGATCTGGTCCCACTCATCCGCGAACTGCGCCGTGAGCTCGAACCACGGCTCGCCCTGGTACTGCTCGCGGGCGTTCGGGTCCATACCCAGGTGCTCGTAGTAGTGGCGGCCCTGGAAGTCCTGATGGACGCGGATCATGTTGTAGACGTCCGACCGCACGTAGGGCTTGAGGATCTCGGCCGCGATGCCGCCGTGGTTCGACACGGTGATGGCCTTGCCGATGTCGTGGCAGAGCGAGGCGACGATCACTTCTTCGTCGGCGCCGGCCTTCTCCGCGTACGTCGCGGTTTGCAGGCAGTGCGTCAGTTGGTCGGTGGAGAACCCGTCCACGATCTCACGGAGCGAGCGCAGCATCCCGAGGATGCGCTCGGGCACGCGGGCGGCGCCCTTGCCGTGCTCGGTGACGATTTCCATCCACTGGTCCTTGGTGGACTCGTCCATCCGGGTGAACTGCTCGGTGCCTCGATCGGTGGTGACGGTCATGACGACATTCTACCTGGGACTGGTTATTTGCGGGCAGGTCTGCTCATCTGCCCGTACCGTCGCACGCCGTGGTTGATGTCGAGCGAATGCGCGCCGACCTGCTCGTGGCCCGCAAGGCCCGCGACAAGGTGGCCGAGGTGGCGCTGAAGCGCGCCCTGGCGTTGCTCGACAACGCGGCCGCCCCACCGGCCCAACCCGTGAACAAATACGGCGCGGACAGGCCAACGGAAGTGCCCCGCCTGGCGTTGTCCGAGGCTGATCATCGGCGGCTGCTGCAAGCCGAGCTCGACGAAAGCGAGATAGCGGCACAGCAATACGCCGACGGTGGTCGCGCCGACGCGGCTGAACGACTCCGCGCTGAAGCAGCCGTAATCGAGTCCTACCTGCGATGAAGTTTCGCGAGTGGCGCAGCCTCGTCACGACCTACCTGTTTCCTCACCGGCGCATCGTGGGAGCGCTGGCGGGCGCGTTGTTCCTGACGATCGGCCTCCAAGTCGCGACGCCCCAGGTCGTGCGCGTGTTCATCGATCGGGCCACTTCCGCCGACGGTGGTGGGCTCGGACTGCTTACGGCGCTCTACATCGGTGCTGTGCTCGTGCAGCAGCTGTTCGCGGTTACGACGGCGTGGCTGAGCGAGGTCGTGGGGTGGCTCACGACGAACGACCTGCGCGGCGACCTCATGGCGCACTGCCTCGCGCTCGATCCGGACTTCCACGAAACGCATCCGCCCGGCGAGCTCATCGAGCGCATTGACGGTGACCTCACTGGCTTGAGCATGTTCTTCGCGGAATTCCTGCTCAGCGTCGTGGGCAGCGCGCTGCTGTTGACCGGCGTGCTCGTCGTCGTGTGGTTCCAGAGTGTCTACGCCGGCGTGATCCTGACCGTCTTTGCCGCGTTCGCCGTGCTCCAGTTGACGTTGCTACGCCGCGTCGCCGCGAACGCGTGGGGCCGCTCGCGCGAGTCGAGCGCAGCGCTCTTCGGCTACCTCGAAGAACGCCTCGCGGGCATCGAAGACATTCGCTCGTCGGGGGCGGAGGAGACGACCCTGCGCGGGTTCTACGGCCGCGCCCGTGACCGCCTCTGGACCACCAGTCGGGCGCGCCAGATGGACGCGATCGGCTGGGCCAACAACAACCTCGTGCAGACAGCCTCGAACGCGATTGCGTTTGCCATTCCCGCCGTGCTCGTCCAGCGCGGGTCGATCTCTGTCGGCGCCGCATTCGCGCTGTACTTCTACGCCCAACTACTCATGCAGCCGCTGGCGAACATGTCACACCAGGTCGAGGCGTTGCAGCAGGCGATTGCTGGTGGTCGGCGCGTCCTCGCGCTTTTGGCCATCGAGCCCAAGGTCGTCGACGGACCGGGAGCGGGTTTGCCGCCGGGTGCGCTCGCGGTGACGTTGCGCGGCGTGTCCTTCGGCTATGGCGCGGATGCCGACGTCCTGCACGATCTCAGCGTCGACGTCGCCCCCGGAAGCGTGCTTGGGATCGTCGGCCGTACCGGCAGTGGAAAGTCCTCCATCGCACGACTACTGGTGCGGTTCCACGATCCGCGCCGCGGCGCCGTCCTGGTCGGCGACGTAGATGTCCGCGAGATGCAACGCCACCAGTTGCGTGAACGCGTCGCATTAGTCACCCAGGAAGTGCATGTCTTGCGCGCCACGGTGCGCGACAACCTGACCTTGTTCGACCCATCGGTGGGTGACGACACGATTATCGCCGCCCTTCGGATCCTTGGGCTCGGGCGCTGGTACGACGCCCTGCCCGAGGGCCTCGACACCATCGTGCGCGAGGGCGGCGCCGGGATGTCGGCCGGCGAAGCCCAGCTGTTGTCCTTCGGACGCGCCTTCCTGTCGAATCCATCGGTCGTCGTGCTTGACGAAGCGTCGTCGCGGTTGGATCCGGCGACCGAGCGGGTGCTCGAAGACGCCGTCGACGCGCTCCTCCACGGACGTACGGGAGTAGTGATCGCACACCGGCTCGCGACCCTTGAACGATGCGACACGATCTGCGTGCTGGACCACGGCCGCATAGTCGAGTTCGGACGGCGCGTTGACCTCGCGCGCGACCCGGCGTCCCGGTTCGGCGCCCTGCTGCGCGCCGGCCTCGACGTGGTGCCGGGATGACGACCATCTGGCCGTCATGGCGCTACGCGTGGCGGTTGCATCGCTTCCGGCCGCGACGCCAGCTGATCAACCTTGCCGGCGTCCTCCTCGGTTGGGGCTCGAACATTCTTCCGGGACTCGCCGCCAAGATTGTGTTCGATCGTTTGGCGAAGGGTGCGTCGACGGACTCGCTCAGTTGGTTGCTGTCGCCGTTCGCGCTGCTCAGCATGCGGCTGCTCGCGATGTTCATCACCGCTTTCACACTGCAGTCGACGAACGGGGCGTTCGCGTACGCGAACGCGGCGATGTTGCAGCGCAACGTCTTCCGGCGCATCCTCCAGCTGCCGGGCGGGCGCGCCGTACCGGCGTCGCCGGGTGAGACGGTTAGTCGCTTCCGCGACGACACCGAGCATGTGATCTGGTGGCCGATCGGCTTCAACAACGTGATCGGCTCGGCCTTCACGGCCACGATCGCCGTGATCGTGATGGCGCGCATTCAGCCGTTGATCACGTTCGGGGTGTTCCTGCCGCTCCTCGCGGTGGTGACAATCGTCGAAGTCGCCCGGCGACGAATCGTTGTCTATCAGACGCGCGAATCAGGTGCGCACGGCCGCGGTGACCGGCTACATCGGCGACGTCTTTGCCGCCGCCCAGACCGTTCAGGTCGCCAACGCCGAGCAACGCGTGGTCGACCGTTTCCGCGAACTCAACGCGAACAGGCGTAACGCCGCGGTACGCGACCGCCTCCTCGAAGAGCTACTCAAGAGTGCGTTCTGGGTGATCAACCTCGGTACCGGAGCGGTGCTGATCTTCGCGGGACGGGCGCTTCGCTCGGGCTCATTCACCGTCGGAGACCTGGCGCTGTTCGTCTTCTATCTGAGCGTCTTCGAGGAAGCCACCGGCGACTTTGGCGGCAGCCTCGCCGGCTACCGACAGCTAGGGGTGTCGTTCGGACGCCTGGATGAGCTGCTGTCAGGACTGCCGCCCGACGCGCTGGTGCAGAACGACGAGATCTACGAACGAGGCGAACTGCCGCCCAAGACCCAGCCCCGGCGCGAGGTAGCGCCTCTGACGGAGATGCGTATCGACGAGCTCACGTACCGCCACGACCACGGCAGTGGCGGGGTTACCGGCGTGAGCCTCGTGGTGCCGCGGGGGTCGTTCACCGTCATCACCGGGCGAGTCGGGTCCGGCAAGACGACGCTGCTGCAAAGCATGCTCGGGCTGCTTCCGGCGACGGGCACCATCACGTGGAACGGGGAACGCGTCGCCGACCCGGCCACGTTCCTCGTGCCACCACGCACGGCCTACACGTCGCAGGTGCCGCAACTGTTCAGCGATACCCTCGAGGACAATATCCTGCTGGGGGTACAAGGCGACCTCGACGAGGCGGTGCGGCTCGCTGTACTTGAGGCGGATCTCGCGGAGATGTCGGAGGGTCTGGGCACACAAATCGGCTCGCGCGGGGTGCGCCTGTCGGGCGGCCAGGTGCAGCGCACCGCGGCGGCGCGCATGTTTGTCCGGCGCCCTGAGCTCCTTGTGTGCGATGACCTGTCGAGCGCGCTCGACGTCGAGACGGAGGCGGTCCTGTGGGACCGCGTGTTGGCCGACGGATCGCGCACGGTGCTGGCGGTATCGCATCGCCGCGCCGTGCTCGAACGAGCGGACCAAGTGGTGGTGCTGCGCGACGGCGTAGTGGATGACATCGGCCCGCTCCAGGACCTCTTGAAGCGCTCTGACGAGATGCGTCGCCTCTGGCGTTTCGAGGAGGTAGCGGAGTCGCCTTAGCCGCGCCCGAAGGTCACTTGGGTCCCGCGGCGAGCGCACCACCCGAGTAAGGGTCGTCATCCGTGACGTCGGCGTCCGCGAACGGCGGCAGGGGCAACCGGTCCTCGTCGGCGTCCAGCTCTACCTCGGCCAGGATCAGGCCGAGTGTCGGAAACTCGTCGATCGCGAACGTCCGTCCATCGACGTGCAGTTGACGTCGTGTCTTGCGCAGCTCGCGGGCTTCCAGCGCGGCGAACACTTCGTACTCCGCGGGCGACAGATAGATGTTCGTCAACATCACGCGTTCGGGAGTGTCGCCAGCGCGCACCTTCTGCCCGAGCTTGAAGACGACGCCGTCCGCGTTCTCGGCGCGCCGCAGCCGCAGGTTCGTGTTGCTGAGGTAGCGGTCGTAGATGTCCGTGGGCGCCGAGAGGTCGGCGGGCAGGGACGAGAGCAGCCAACGTTGCTCGCGCTCGAGGTACGCGTAACGACCTGCACCTGGTCGTCGGTCGGCCACGGCCTAGGTCGCGATGGACTCGAGGACGTCGCTGGCTGTGATGTTCCGGTCGTCGCTGAGCAACCAGTTCGACGCAGGTGCGCCGAACGACGCGGCGAGGCCGGCGCTCAACCCGCGCAGCAGGTCGCGTAGCTCACGCGGGGGCGGGAAGTACTCGTCCTCCTCGGTCACCTGTACCTCTTCGACACCGTTGGACGGATCGAGGCGGGCGATCACCGCGTCGACCAGATCCTCGGGCGCGGACGCGCCTGCGGTAACGCCCACGATGCCAGTGAGGTCGTCCGGAATCTCCTCCGGGCTGTTCACGCGAATCACGCGCGAACAGAGCGTTTGGGCGACGCGTTCGAGGGCGACGGTGTTGGACGAGTTGGCTGAGCCGACCACGAGCACCGCGTCAGACTTCGCGGCGATCGCGCGCAACGCCGTTTGCCGGTTGGTGGTTGCAAAGCAGAGGTCGCTTCGTCCTGGTTGCCACACGTCGGGCCAGCGGTCGTGCACGGCGTCCTGCACGCCGGACCACTCGTCGTGGCTCAGCGTTGTCTGCGCGAGCAGCGCCACGGGCTGTTCGAAGTCGGGCAGATTCGCCACTTCCTCGGCGTTCTGGACCAGTGCGACCGAGTTCGGCGCCACGGCCATCGTGCCGATCGCCTCGTCGTGGCCGGCGTGGCCGACGTACACGACGGTGTAACCCTTGCCTGCTCGGGTGCGCACTTCGTGGTGCACCTTGGTCACGAGCGGACAGACCGCGTCCACCACGACACCGCCGGTGGCGCGGGCGGCCGCCACGACTTCGGGTGCGCTGCCGTGCGCGCTCAGCATCACCGGCGCACCGGGGGGCACCTCGGACATGTCATTCACGAACACCACGCCGAGGTTTGTAAAGCGTTCGACCACGACCTGGTTGTGCACGATCTCGTGGTAGCAGTACACCGGCCCGTCGAAGACCTTCACCATCCATGCGAGCGCCTTGATCGCCATCTCGACACCCGCGCAGAACCCCCGGGGGGCTGCGAGCAAGACACGGTCAACATCCACGCAGTCATTATCGCCCGGGGCGGGCACCCCGCAGGCCCGCCCCTCCTCCCAAGCATGGGGCCCCTCGCTTCGCTCGCCCCATGCGGGCCGTAGACTGTCTGCTGTGCCCCTACCCGTTGTGGTGGCCGTCGAGGAAAACTCGCCGGCGGCCCGGGCCGGGTTGGCGCCTGGAGACGAGATTGTTTCCATCGCCGGTCAGGTTCCTCGCGACATCATCGAATACCGCCTGCTCACCGACGACGCCGATCCCACGATCGAATTGCGTCGCGGCGGGCTTGAGCGCGCCATCACGGTCGCGAAGGACGCGGGCGAGATTCTGGGCGCAGAAGTGTCGAGCGCGCTGTTCGATCAGGTGCGCACCTGCGACAACCACTGCGAGTTCTGTTTCATTTATCAGCTGCCGAAGGGACTCCGCCCGAGCCTGTACGTGAAGGACGACGACTACCGCCTGTCGTTCCTGTACGGGAACTTCACCACGCTCACGCGCTTCACCGAGGCGGACCTCGAACGCGTCATCGACGAGGGGCTGGCGCCGCTCTACGTCAGCATCCACGCCACCGATCCCGACCTGCGCACGCGCATGCTGCGCAACCGCCGCGGGGCCACGAGCCTTCGCTGGCTACGCGCACTGCTCGACGCCGGCGTCGAGGTCCACGGGCAGATCGTGGTGTGCCCGGGCGTCAATGACGGCGACGCGTTTGTCGAAACGCTGACCGGCGTGCTCGACGAATACCCGGAACTCGCGACGTGCGCGGCCGTGCCACTCGGCATCTCGAAGTTTTCGACCGAGAAGTCGCTGCGCAATCACACGCAAGCTGAAGCCGAATTCGTGGTCGACGCAGTGCATACCGCGCAGGACCAATTTCTCGCGGTGACGGGCCGGCGCGTGATCTATGCCGCCGACGAGTACTACGTGCTCGCGGGTCGACCGTTCCCCGACGCGAACGTCTACGACGACTTTTCGCAGCACGAGAACGGCATCGGGATGGCGGCGCGGTTCGTCGAAGAATGGGACGGCCGGCTCGCGCCCGAGAACGGCGGCGGCTTCTTCCAATCCGTCGACGGATCAGAGTTCGAGGCCTACCGCGGTCCTCGTGCCGCGGCCGGTTCGGTCACGTTCAAGGCCCGCCGCAACGCGCCTGTCACCGTGTTGACCGGCAAGTACGGCGCCGAAGTGCTGCGGCCGCTGCTTGCGCGCGACGGACGCGGCGACGTCGAGGTGCGCGTGGTGCCGAACAATTACTTCGGCGGCAACATCGGCGTGGCCGGACTGCTCACCGGCGAAGACATCACGGCGTCGATCAAGGACGATGCGCCCGGCCGGCGGTATCTCGTGCCTGATGCTTGTTTGTCGAACGGTCGCTTCCTCGACGGCATTGCCGTCACGGAACTGCCGGCGACGGTGGAAGTGGTCGCGGCCGACGGCGCGGCACTGAGACAAGCGTTAGCCACCGCAGGCGCGGGAGCGTCCTCGTGAGCCGCCAGCCCATCATCGCGATCGTCGGTCGGCCCAACGTTGGCAAGTCGACCCTCGTGAATCGCATCGTCGGCCGCCGCGAGGCGATCGTCGAAGAACGCCCGGGCGTCACGCGCGACCGCAAGCGCCTCGACGCCGAATGGAACGGCGTGCCCTTCACCCTGATCGACACCGGCGGCTGGATGACCGGTGGCAATGCGCTCGACGACAAGGTGAGCCGCCAGGCCGAGCAGGCCGTCGACGAGGCCGACCTGACGCTCTTCGTGGTTGACGTCACCGTTGGCATCACGAGCGACGACGAGGAAGTGGCCACGTGGCTACGGAAGCGCAAGACGCCGACGGTGGTGGTGGCGAACAAGGTCGACGGCGAGCGCCGCGACAACGACATCTGGGAATTCATGGGCCTCGGGCTCGGCGAACCGATCCCGATCAGCGCCCTGCACGGCCGCGGGTCGGGCGACATGCTCGACGAGATCCTCGATCGCGCGATTGAAGCGGCCGGGGGCAACGCCGAAGACCTGGCAATAGCCGACGACGAGTTTGAATTCGCACCCGCGAAAAACGACGACGACGACACGATCATGTCGGTCGCGCTCGTTGGTCGGCCCAACGTGGGCAAGTCGACCCTGTTCAACCGGCTGGTCGGCGCGGAGCGTTCGATCGTGCACGACATGCCTGGCACCACCCGCGACGCGATCGACACCGTGATCGAGACCGACGAGGGACCGCTGCGCTTCGTCGACACCGCGGGCATGCGCCGCAAGAACCGCATCGACGACGGCAGCGAGTACTTCTCGATGGTGCGTTCGTTGGCCGCGATCGACCGCGCCGATGTGGCCGTTGTGCTCATCGACGCCACCGAGGGCATCACCCACCAGGACCAGCGCCTAGCTGAGCGAGTGGACGCGGGCGGCTGCGCCATCGTGATCGTGCTGAACAAATGGGAACTGATGAACGCCGAGCAGCGCGCCGACGTGAGCGCGAGCGTGCGAGCCAAGCTGCCATTCCTGGCCTACGCACCGATCCTCAAGCTCAGCGCGAAGACGGGCCTCGGCGCGAACAAGTTGATGCCGGCGCTGCACGAAGCCATCGAGGCGTATCACCGCCGCGTCCCAACGCGGGAGCTGAACCTCGTGATCCAGGGGGCGCAGGCCGCGCACCCCGAGCCGGGCGTGCGCATCCTCTACGCCACGCAGGGTGCGTCGGATCCGCCGACCTTCACGCTGTTCACGAACAAGAACGTGCCGGCGCCGTACCTGCGGTACCTCGAGCGCAAGATCCGTGAGCACTTCAAGTTCGGACCATCGCCCCTCAAGCTGCGCGTGCGCCGCCGAGGGGCATGATGTTGGCATGACCGGGCACGATCCGATCGCGGCCAAGGCGGCGGCGCTGCAGAGCAATCTTGCGAGCGGCGGGGCCGAGAAGCTGGAACGCGACAAGAAGATGTTCGTGCGCGACCGCATCGCGCTCCTGGTGGACGAAGCGTCCTTCGTGGAGGACGGGCTGCTCGCGAACGCTTCGGCCGGGAACTTGCCGGCGGACGGCGTGATCACGGGTGTTGGACGCGTCGACGGACGCGCCGTGGTGGTCGTGGCCAACGACCCGCTCGTGAAGGCGGGTTCGTGGGGCGCCCGGACCGTCGAGAAGATCATCCGCGCCACCGAGTACGCGCTGGAACACGCGACCCCGATCATCTGGCTGGTCGACTCCGCGGGCGCGCGCATCACCGACCAGGTGCAGCTGTTCCCGGGCCGCCGCGGCGCCGGCCGCATCTTTTACAACCAGGTGAAGCTCAGTGGCCGGGTGCCACAGATCTGTTGCCTGCACGGCCCGTCCGCCGCGGGCGGCGCGTACATCCCAGCGTTCTGCGACATCGTGATCATGGTCGAGGGCAACGCGTCGATGTACCTGGGATCGCCCCGGCTCGCCGAGATGGTGGTGGGGGAGAAGGCGACGCTCGAAGAGATGGGCGGCGCACGCATGCATGCGACCGTGTCGGGCTGCGGCGACAACCTTGCCGTTGACGACGCCGACGCGATCGCGCAGGCCAAGCTCTACCTCAGCTACCTGCCGGTGAACTTCTGGCACGACCCCCCGGCGTACGAGGGTGTGGCGCCCGAGACGCCGTTCACCGCGTCGGTGATCCCCGAAAAAGAGAGCGCCGGCTACGACATTCGCGCTGTCATCAACGGTCTGGTTGACGCCGGCTCGTTCTTCGAGATCAAGCCGCTCTTCGCGCCCGAGTTGGTGGTTGGCTTCGCGCGGCTCGACGGCCAGACGATCGGCATCGTCGGCAATAACCCGGCGGTCAAGGGCGGCGTGCTCTTCGTCGACTCTGCGGACAAGGCGGCGCGGTTCATCTGGAACTGCGATGCGTTCAACATCCCGCTGCTGTTCCTCGCCGACATTCCCGGCTTCATGGTCGGCACCCAAGTCGAGCGGCAGGGCATCATCCGCCACGGCGCCAAGATGATCACGGCGGTGTCGGAGGCGACCGTCCCGAAGATCTGCGTGATCCTGCGCAAGGCGTATGGCGCCGGTCTTTACGCGATGGCCGGCCCCGCCTTCGGATCCGAAGCGGTGCTGGCGTTGCCGACCGCGAACATCGCGGTGATGGGCCCCGAGGCCGCGGTGAACGCCGTCTACGCGAACAAGATCGCCGACATCGCTGATGAGGCGGAGCGCGCCGCCTTCGTGAACGAGCGGCGGGCCGAGTACCTCGAAGACGTCGACCTGCTCCGTCTGGCCAGCGAGATGATCGTGGACTCGGTGATCGAGCCCGAGGCGTTGCGCGCCGACTTGATCGCCCGCTTCGCGATGGGCCGCGGTCGCGACCGCCACTTCTCGGATCGGCACCACGGCGTGCCACCGGTCTGATGCTTTTCGTCGAGGAGCTCCAGAACCTCGCTGCCGCGGAGCCCGATCGCGTCGCATTGACCTGCGGCGCCCTCACCTACAGCCGCCAGGACCTCGTCGATCGCGTGGGTCGGCTCGCCGCGCACATGGCCGAACTCGGCGTGACGCGCGACTCCACGGTCACAATCGGGCTGCCCAACGGCGCCGAGTTCGTTCTCGCGATGTTCGCAGCGTGGTGGCTCGGAGCGACACCGCAGCCGGTGTCCCATCGACTTCCGGCGATCGAACGCGAGGCGATCATCGAGCTGGCTCGGCCCTCGCTGGTGGTGGGAGTGAGCGAAGCCGACGCCGGCGGGATCACGACTCTCTCGGCGGACGACCTGAACGTCGCGTGCGCACGTGACGTACCGCCGCCCGACGCCGCGTTGGCATCGGTGTGGAAGATCGTGACCAGCGGCGGCAGCACCGGCCGACCCAAACTGATTAAGGCGACACAACCGGCCGAACTAGCAAACGTGGCCGGCCTGGGCACACTCCTCGCGTTTCCGCACGGCGGGACGGTCTTGGTTACCGGTCCTATGTCGCACAACGCCCCCTTCATGGTGGCGACGGTCGGCTTGCTTTTCGGCAACCACGTCGTCGTCATGCCGAAGTTCGACGCGTCGGAAGCGCTGCAGCTCGTCGCCGAGCACCGCGTGCAGTGGCTCTATCTCGTGCCGACGATGATGTCGCGGATCTGGCGGCTGCCCGAAGCGCAGCGACTCGGCACTGACATGTCGTCGGTCAAAGTCGCATTCCACATGGCCGCTCCCTGTCCGCCATGGCTGAAGCAGGCGTGGATCGACTGGCTGGGACCGGACGTGATCATGGAGTTGTACGCCGGTACCGAGTTACAGGCGATCACGGTTGTAACCGGAGCCGAGTGGTTGGAGCACCCCGGCACAGTGGGACGGGTCGTTCTCGGTGAGATCGAGGTCCGCGACGATGAAGGAAACCCACTTCCGATCGGCGAGACCGGTGAACTGTGGATGCGCCGTGGTGCCGGCCAACCGTCGCCTTACGCCTACGTCGGCGCGACCGCGAAAGCGGCGACCGAGGGTTGGGAGTCACTCGGCGACTTAGGTCACCTCGACGCCGAGGGATACGTGTACCTGAGCGACCGGCTCACCGACATGATCGTGGTCGGCGGCTCCAACGTGTATCCGGCCGAGGTCGAGGCGGCGATCGATGAGCACCCGGCCGTGCGGTCGAGCTGCGTCATCGGTCTACCTGACGAGGACCTCGGGAACGCACCGCACGCGCTCATCGACGTGGCCGGCGAGGTTGCCGACGATGAACTGCGTACGTTCCTGCGGGAACGATTGGCACCGTACAAACTGCCGCGCACGTTTGAGCGCGTCGATGAGCCCCTTCGCGACGACGCCGGAAAGGTGCGTCGCTCCGCGTTGCGCGCCGAACGTCTCGCGAAACGGGAGTCGGCATGAGCCCGCTGCCCTACGAGATTTCGATTCGCGAGGTCGGTCCGCGCGATGGCTTGCAAGCTGAAGCGCCCGTATCCATCGACGAACGGGTCGCGCTGATCGAGGCACTGAGCGGCACGGGCTTGCGCACCATCGAAGCGGTGTCGTTCGTGTCCGAGAAGGCGGTGCCGTCGATGGCGGGAGCCGCCGACGTGATGGCGAAGATCCAGCGCCACCCCGACGTCGCCTACGTCGCCCTCGTGCCCAACTTGCGCGGCGCGCAGTCGGCGCTGGAGGCCAACGTGGACGGCCTCACCGTCACCGTGTCGGCGTCGGAGACCTACAGCCAGAAGAACACGAAGCGCTCCATTGCCGAGTCGCTGGCGTCGGTCGAAGAGATCTGCGATTTCGTCGACGGGCGGTTGCCGATCGACGTGGTGATCAGCTGCGCCTTCGGTTCGCCCTACGAAGGCAACCTCGCGCCCGAAGACATCGGCGCGTTGGTGCGTGATGCGTGGGACGCCGGCGCCACCGCGGTCACGCTCGCCGACACCACCGGCATGGCTACGCCGCGCCGAGTCGACGACGTGATCGACGAGACCGGCAACGACGTCGGCTTGCACCTGCACGAGACCCGCGGCACTGCCCTCGTCAACGCGTACGCGGGTTTGCAACGGGGCGTCGTTCGATTTGACACGTCGGTGGGTGGTCTCGGTGGTTCACCGTTCGCGGCCGGCGCTCGCGGCAATCTCGCGACCGAGGACTTCGTGCACATGCTCGACGACATTGGCGTGGCCACCGGCATCGACCTCAACGCGCTGCTCGATGTCGACGTGACGCTGGCGACGATGATCGGCCACCCCGTCGCCAGCAACATCGCGGCCGCCGGTCCGCGGAGTCGGCTGGCTGACGCAACCTGATGCCGTGGTGTGACGAGTGCGCCCGCTTCTTCAACCCGACGTCGATGGGTCAGGGCGGCGAGTGCCCGACGTGCGGACGGGTGATCGGCAAGGTCGAGAAAGCGCCCTGGCACTTCAAGGCGCTGGTCGGTGCGGCCGGGTTGTACCTGTTCTGGCGGGCGGCGCAAGGCGTGGTCTGGGTGGCCCATCGCCTAGGCTGATAACCCCGCGGGTCGTGGCCTAGTTTGGTAAGGCGCTTGACTGGGGGCTTTAGGGCCGGGTCCGATTTTGGCGGTAAAAGTCCTGGTCAGAGCGTTGTCTGGCTCGCGACGAAGGTGTTCTGGGAGTGTTTTGGGCACAGGAGAATCCCGACCTCTTGACTCCTTGCCGAAAAGCCCGCTCCGGTAGGGTTGGCAATGCCACGGGCTGTGGCTCAGTTTGGTAGAGCGTCCGGCTGGGGGCCGGAAGGTCGCAGGTTCAAGTCCTGTCAGCCCGACGAGTAGTACCGAAGCGGCACCTGTTCCGTTCTGGGACGACGCGATCTACAAGACCCTAAGGTCGCTGGATCAGACTTGACCCGCATCTGAACGGAACGCTGCTATGAGCAAATCGCTACTCGAACAACTCCCTGCGATCGTCGCTGCCGGCAAGCGCCAGGCAGCGCAGATCCTTGAGAGTCTCGAAGGCAGGCATCGCGTCACGCTACAAACGCGCGAGATGGTCATCCCGTCGAAGGACACCGCCGCTGCGGACCTCTTTCGGGACGCCAGAGCGTCCGAGGAGATTGGCGAGGTGCCAAATCGCCTGATCTACGGCGACAACCTCTTAGCGATGGCAGCGTTGCTTGCGGGAGACGAGGGGACGCCGAGCCTGCGAGGACAGATCGACCTGATCTATATCGATCCGCCCTTCGACTCCAAGGCCGACTACCGAACGAAAATCACGCTTCCGGGGACCACGCTCGATCAGCGTCCGACGGTCCTCGAACAGTTTGCGTACGCGGACACGTGGGCGGATGGAACCGCCTCGTACCTTGCGATGATCACGCCCCGGCTCGTGCTTATTCGAGAACTGCTGAGCGAGCGCGGCTCGCTCTACGTTCACCTGGACTGGCATGTCGGTCACTACGTCAAGATCGTGCTCGACGAGGTGTTCGGAAAGAACTGCTTCCGCAACGATGTCGTTTGGCACTACGAAAACAAGTTGGGGACGGGTTGGGGCGCGAAAACCTTCGACTCGCGGCACGACATTCTCTTCCTCTACTCCAAGGTCGAGGGCAAGCACCTACACAGTCCGGTCACGGAGCCTGTGAAGAACCGCAAAGAACAACCGGTCACACAAAAGGTTGAGGGCAAACGGGTTTGGTTGAAAAACGAGGACGGCTCGCTGATGTACGAGATGGGAGCGGAGGAGCGCCCTGTAGGCGACGTTTGGAACATTCCGATCATCAACCCGGTCGCTTCGGAGCGGCTTGATTATCGGACTCAAAAGCCAGAGCGCCTTCTCGAGCGGATCATCAAGGCGTCTTCGGCCGAAGACTCCATAGTGGCGGACTTCTTTGTGGGCTCGCGGACAACTGCTGCCGTCGCCGAACGCCTCGGTCGGCGATGGGTCGTGTCGGATCTCGGCAAGCCCGCCGTGATGGTCTCCCGCAAACGTCTCATCGACCAAGACGCCCGGCCTTTTCTGTACCAAGCGATCGGCGACTACCAGGTCGAGCAGGCGCGTTCGACCCTGGGTCGTAGCTTCCGCGTAGGAGAACTCGCGCGCGTTGTTCTCGGGCTATTTGGAGCGGTCGCGCTTCCGGCAGAGCAAAACAGTTCAGGCAACCTCGGGCGGTTGCCAGGCGGGTCAACGCTGGTATTCGCGGACAGCCCGTCGCGACTGACAACCGCGTCGACACTTCGGCGAGCGCAACAACAGCGCGACTCCGTAATGGGTGGATTCGAGCGGGTTGTTGTTCTTGGATGGAACTTCGCCGCGAGTATTGGACAGGACATAACGGCGCTGAACGACGACAAACTTGAAGTCCTGGTCATTCCGCCGGACCTCCTAGACCGACCGAAAAAGAAGGGGTCTCTCGAAAAGCTCGCGGGCGAGATCCGGTTCTCGAGTCTTCAGTACCTGCAGGCGCACGTAGTAAGCCGCCAGGTGCTGGGAGATGAGGAGGAGATTCGCGTCGCCCTCGACAACTACATCCTTCTTTCTCCTGACGCCATCAACCTCGACGAGAAGAGTCGCTTCGAGCTGCAAGCAGTCATGAACGCAGAGCCACTCGCACTCATCGAATACTGGGCCGTTGATCCTTCGTACGACGGCGAACTCTTCCGCTCTGTCTGGCAGGACTACCGCGGCAACACCGACAACGACGGCGATGCGTTGCGCGTCATAACCGAGGCAGTGTTGCGGTCGCCCACCATGCCGGGGTCGAGGCGTGTGTGCGTTCGCGCTGTCGACGTATTTGGCTTGGAGTCGGAGGTTGTCATCGAGAATCTTGAGGCAGGCGAATGACCGACCAATTCCCGTTGGCCACTGCTATCGCGAAGCGTCTCGCACCGCAGATTCCCGACATCGTGCTGGGCCAGCCAAACGAACTGCTCGGCAACGTGACGCCGGTTACCGCTGAGCTGATCAAGTTCTGGTTTCAGCAGGACTATTGCGACGTTCGGTTTCGCAACTTTCATGACGGCCAACGGTCTGCGATTCTCCACACCATCTACGCGCACGAGGTCCTCGAGACGACGCGCCTACGTGACCTCTACGAAGCCGTCGCTCCGGAGGCGTTACTGCACGGAGGCATGCTCGGCGACGTCAGCCGATCCGTACACGACCATCCGAAATACGCAGCCAAGATGGCTACCGGCACGGGCAAGACGTGGGTATTGAATGCGCTCCTGATCTGGCAGTACCTAAACAAAGTCGCTGCACCTACAGACGAGCGGTTCACGAGCAATTTTCTGCTCGTTGCACCAGGGCTAATTGTCTACGACCGCTTGCTTGACTCTTTCCTCGGAAAGGAGCGTGACGGCGAGCGGGACTTCGAGACCGCCGACATCAGGAGCACACAGGAGCTCTTTGTCCCTGACAACTACTGCGATGCGGTGTTCGGATTTCTGCAGTCCTGTGTCGTTACTAAGGCTGACATCGGGCACAAAGTTACGGGCTCGGGCATGGTGGCCATCACGAACTGGCATCTGCTCGCCGGCGTTGAAGATCCCGACTTTGTCGCTGATGTGGAGGCCCCTGGCACCGATGGTGATCCCGCCGCTGTCGTCGCAAGCTTCCTTCCGGTCAGCCCTGGCCTAAACGCGGGCAACTCGCTCGCTGGGCTCGACCGGAAGTTCTTGCGTGGTGGTCCGCTTGAGTCTCTGAAGGACCTACCAGACCTATTGGTGTTCAACGACGAGGCTCATCACATCCACGACATCAAGAAGTCCGGGGAGATCTCCGAGGTCGAGTGGCAACGGAGTCTGACGGAGATCGCCTCGACGAAGGGTCGACGATTTATTCAGATCGACTTTTCCGCGACGCCGTACAACCAAGTCGGGTCTGGGAAGAACCAAGGAAAGCAGTACTTCCCGCACATCATCATTGACTTTGATCTGAACGAGGCGATGACTGCCGGCTTGGTCAAGTCGCTCGCGCTCGACAAGCGCAAGGAGGTCGCCGCGCTTCCGCTCGATTTCAAGGCGGAGCGCGACGAGCAGCGAAATGTCACCGGGCTTTCCAACGGCCAGCGCGTGATGTTGAGAGCGGGCCTCAAGCGACTGCAGATCTTGGAGGCGCAGTTCAGCAGCGTGGACTCCAATAGGCATCCGAAGCTGCTCGTCGTGTGTGAGGAAACCGGGGTCACCCCGCACGTCGTCGAGTTTCTCAAGACGACTGGCCTGAGCGAGGACGACGTTTTGGCGGTCGACTCCAAGCGGAAGGAGACGCTGAGCAAGAGCGACTGGGACGACGTACGGACGCGACTTTTCGATATCGATCAGCACAAGCAGCCGAAGGTGATCGTCAGTGTCCTAATGCTTCGCGAAGGATTCGACGTCAACAACATCTGTGTGATCGTGCCGCTCCGATCAAGCGAGGCGCAGATTCTGTTGGAGCAGACAATCGGTCGCGGTCTCCGATTGATGTGGCGCGGGGATGATCGGATCGATGAACTGAAGCGCGAGACACGCGAACGCTTCAGGCAGAAGCTCGAGCCCACCAATTACTTCGACGTTCTCTTCGTCGTTGAACACCCTGCCTTTGCGAAGTTCTACGAGGATCTCCTCGCCGAAGGTCTTGCGGGCGAGATAGGGGATGAGGGCGACCAGGTCAATCCGAACGGTGACCTCGTGTCGGTGGAGCTGCGGTCCAACTACGCGCAGTTCGACTTCGCTATTCCGATGGTGATCCGCGACGTAGAAGAGGAGATGAAGGCCCCTTCTATCAACCCGCGGAAGCTGGCGCCCAGCAAGTACCCGTTCGACCTACTGAAGAAGTCGATAGGCAAAGGCGACCGCTTTGTTGCCGAGGACGCGCAGACGGGCACCCAGTACGGCGACTATCGCGTGGACGGCGGAGTGATGACCGCTACCGGCTACAACGACTACCTCGCTCGTATGACGAACCGGATCGCCGAGGCCTTAGGCAGCGCCATCACCAAGAGCGCGAAGAACTACAGCCAAGCCGCGCAGTTCCCGTTGTTGCAGGCATACCGGCCGCTGCTAACGGGTTGGATTGACGATTACGTGCGTCTTCGACTGTTTGACGAAGCATTTGATCCGTTGGAGGACGAAAACTGGCGCGTCCTATTGGTCGACGACGTTGCACACGGAATAGCCGGGACGTTCGCAACGGCGTTGACCGATGTTGCTGCGAACCAAGTAGTTGCTGGCGGAGAAGTCTCGCATCGCTACCTGTCTGAGGTGAAGACGATCAGCGTGCGAACGACCAGCGCCGTCGAAGTTGCAAAGTGCATTTATCCGCAGCTTCCTGTTCCGGTAAAGGCAGGCGGCCTCGAGCGCCGCTTCCTCAAGTGGGCTGACGCCGATTCTGACATCGAGGCACTGGCGAAGATCCACGAGTATCGCCACGACTTTCTCCACCGCCCGTACTTGAAAGCCGACGGCATGCCGGCGTCATACTCGCCCGACTTCATCGTTCGCACGGCAGCGGCTGTGTACATCGTTGAAACAAAGGCCCAAACGTCCATGAGTGACGAGAACGTTCAGCGGAAACAGCGTGCCGCTCTGTCCTGGGTTGACCAGCTCAACACGCTCGAGCTTGATGACCGCGATGGACGCGAGTGGCACTACGTATTGCTTGGGGAGGCAACAGTGAGGGACTGGGAGGCGAAGAATGCTCGCGCGAGCGAGCTTCTGGAATTTGCCCGCCTTCGGCATCGAGACGCTCCGGCCCAGGCAACACTGGTTTAGCTCGATCCGGTCGCACGTTCTACGGCAACGCCGCGACGAGTGCCTCGATCAATGCGTTGAAACGGTCCACTGTCGCCGTCGACAACGAAGTGATCGACTCATCGAGATTCCGTAAGAAATACGCCGCGACCACGCCGTGGTTGAACTCGCCATTCGCACGCTCGAGTCGCTTCACAATGCGATCGTCGCCATCAAGGTCGTCAAGCGAAACTGAGAGCCCTAATGCCGCGTTGTACAGCGTCACGTACTCCGCGGGTTCAAAGAGGTCCTCGATGTCTGGCTTCGGAACGTCGGTAAATGCGTCCAACGAAACAATTTGCGCCGCGTCGAGCTTTCCCTTTGCGATGGCGGTGGCGATCTTCTGTTGGTCCGCGCCCCCGTCCACCAGTACGACGAAGTCCAGTTTTCCGCCGAGCAAAGCGATAAAGGTTGGGATGTTTGTTGCTCCGCCCGCCGGCAGCACCCGGCAGTCGTCTGGAAGGGATGTTTTGCCGAGGGACTTCAAGTGATCGGAGAGCAACGAAAGATAAATGAAGTCCGAAATACCCTCCACGACCACGTTTCGGTTTCCGATGAAGAGGCTTTGGACGATGTCGTACCCGAGCGCGGCCTGCAGTGGGAACAGCGTGTCCGGGTCCGACACGACACCCGCGTCATTCACGGCAATGGTTCCCAGCTCTCCACCTTGATCTTCGATTATCCGGGCGTGACTGAGGCTGCCCGTACGAACCATGAAGGGCGAGTGTGTGGAATAGAGAACCTGACGCCCTGCAGCGAGCGTGCCCTCGATGGTGTTCAGCAAGTCCATTTGTGCGCGGGCGTGAAGGCTTAGGCCGGGCTCATCGAGAAGCAGGATGAGATTCTGGTCAGATTCGAATTCCAGAAAAGAAGCCATGAAGGAGACGAACCACCGAAAGCCTGTTGAACGTCGATCAAGCCGGTTCGTGAAGTCGTGGCGAAGATCTTCGACTCGAAATTGAAGAAAACGATCTATCGAAGGCTGCCCATTCGGGGCCGTTCCTGGCTGGTTCTCAATGTTCACGCGGAGCTTCAGCTGATCGTTCTGTTTCCAGTGCTCTCGCACGCTCTGCGTCAAAAGACTCGAGGTCGCCTCGAGCTCGGCGTTGGAGGCTTCGTAGTCCCAGGTCTCCATCGTCTCGGGCACCACTTTCGCGAGCCGAAGAAAGTCAGCGGCCGCCCGAACCTCTTCCTCGTCCGTTCCATTCCGCACCGCAGCAAACACTTGTTGGAGCGGATATCGGCCGAGTAGCTGCGCGTACGTACTGAAATAGAACGTGCGAGGGAGCATCTCCCGAATGGCCGCCACCACGGCGTTGCGAAGGTTGCCACTTCCCAAACGCTCGTTTAGCTGACCTATCGCTGTCTGTGCATCGCCCGCGAGTGCCACGGACTCGCTGTCTTCAGCGTCTCGGGCATCAACTAGCGACGCGAGACCAGTCCGTAGTTGATCGGTGGTCTCAAGGCTTCCCAGCTTGGCCTGAAGCCGCTCGCTCAGCCCGTCAACGAATGGCTCTAGGAATTTCTTGTAGTTGATATTGGGCTCGACGCTTGGGTGCGATGAGGCATAGGTCCGAACGACCTCAATTTCGGACCCCACGACGACCCCGGGTCCAAACCGTTCGTTCAACGACTTCTTTTCGTCATCGCTGAATTCGAATGTCGCGGTGATGGGCGTCACTTTGCCGAGGTCGTCGCCCGCGGACTCGTGCTTCTTCTTCAGCCACCTCGGGTATTCATCGAGGATGCTGAGCGTCATCTCGGGTTTGGCCGGATTCAGGTGATGTAGTGCCTGTAGAAGCGCCGACTTCCCAGCCTCGTTCTTACCGACGAGGCACGTGACGTCATCGACGGCTATGGGGCCGCTGTCAATGATGTTGCGAAAGAGACGTACATGAAACGACTTGAGCCGCATGCACGGATCGTACCTAGGGGGTGTTACTCGCGACCCGTTGTATTTCCGTCGCGCTGCGTCGCAGGCATTGCCCGCTAGCCCAGACCTTTCGTTAGGGCCGAAATAGTCATGCCCAGGCCGCGCGCGATCACCGCCATGCTTTCGAGCGTCGGATTTCGCTCGCCGCGCTCGATTCCCCCCATATATGTCCGATGCAAGCCGCAGTGAAGAGCGAACCCCTCCTGGGAGAACCCCTGCTTTTCCCGCAGCGTCCGCACGCGCGTTCCGAATGCTGCGCGCAGCCCCGAGTCCATTCCGACACAATTGGCGGTTGCCCTCTATACGTCCACACTCTATGGTAACCCATCCTATGAGTAGCACACCACGACGTCCCGCATCTCCAAAGTCAGTGCCGAGTCCAGAGCGATTGGGCGAGACAATTCGGGGGTTTCGTGAAAGCCGAATGACCCAGGCCGAGTTGGGCATAGCCATTGGTCGGCTAACCGGAGTTCCGATGCCGCAGACCACGATGTCGCGCTGGGAGAAAGGTCTGGTGGATCTCTCCGTAACCGACGTCTACTGGGTCGAGCGGGCCCTCGAACTCGAAACAGGCACGATTCTCGCGGCCGCCGGCTACGTGTCCTTGCGAGGCAAGCTTGCGCCTGAGGCGGCGATCCTTGGCGACGGCGCGATCAAGGAACCCGTTCGCCAGGCCTTCGCGGCGCTTGCTCGGGCGCTGCATGATCATGGATAGAAGCGAGGAGATTGAGGTCCTTGTAACGAAGGCGCTCGCAGACGCGCTTGAGGCCTACGCCGCAAGCCTTCGAGACAGAACGCGCCCGGACGAAGTAACAGCGGCTGTAGAGGTAGAGCCGCCGACCCCTTGTCCGCCGGAAGTCGTGGTGGACCCCCCGGTCAGGTTCGAGGGAAAAGCAATGTTTTCCGTTAGTGAGGTGGCCGACCTGCTCGGGATACACCGGACGACGGTCTACGAGCTGGTGAAAGCAGGGCAGATCAAGTCGACACGGGTCGGACAGCTCATCCGGGTAACCGCAGCGGAGGTGCGACGACTTCTCGATTCAACGCCCGACCGATAAGGCGTCACTCGGCCTTACGCAACCGGCCGCTTTGCTCGGCGTCGCCAAACGCGTCGTGGCGAAGCCGACGTCGACATCCCGCGCGTTCGAAGTCGCCACAGCTCGTCGCGATGGGTTCGTTGATGTGAACCTCGGGCCCTACGAAGACGTCAAGCGGATGGTCGTGCGGCAGGGAGGGGAGTCGCCTTCTCATACCTCTCTATTCGGACAACGGCAGCCGGAAATGCAGCTGCCGTACACAACCTCACAGTTCCGAACGCTTCCGACAATCATGAACTTTCTCCGGTTGAAGGTATTGACAACTTCTGTGGGGTGTTGCATACTGTCTTATACTTTTAGGGGCGCGTAGTAATAGGTATTTCTGGGGGTCAAGAGATCGGGAGTTCAAATCTCCCCGACCCGACCATCGCAACACCGAAAAGCGTCTCTGCGGAGGCGCTTTTTGCGTTCGTGAGCGTACCCTCCCCAACTGTGACGAAGCGATGCCGTTTGGGGGCGGCGACCGTGGTCGCGGTGACGATCTCTGCGCTTGGCGCATGCGGCAATTCGGGGCGGATAGATGCGGGGGAGTCGATTCCGGTCACCAGTTCGACCATCGCGGACGCATTGACGCCGAACACGCCCGCGGCGTCGACCACTGTGGCTCGAACGGTGTCCCAGCCGCAATGCGTGGCCGAGCCCGACCCCACGAACTACAACACACCGGAAGGCCAGGCCATAGGCGCGTCACAGGCAGACCTTCAGCACGACGTCGAGACTCTTCAGGCGTACGGCGGGGCGCACCCTGATGAGTTCACGTCTGCGGGCTTCGACAACTACCCGGATCTCAAGGTCGTCGGCTACTTCACGGCGCATCTCGACGCACACGAGTCGGCCATTCGGAGCCAGCTTCAGCATCCAGACCAGTTCGAGGTGCGTAAGGGTGCACAGTCCGATCGTGACCGAGAACGAATGCAGCAATCGCTACAGGACGATACGGACGTGCGACCGTTGATGCGCCAGAGCTTTAGCGGCGCGACGGGCGTGATCACCCTTGACCTACAGCCAAGCAACCGGGCTCGCGCGGTCTCGAGGGCACTTGCCGCTCGATGGGGTGGCGCCCTCTGCGTAACGCTTGCCGGTCACCCGTTTCCAAAAGGCGCCTGGCCTGACACGACGACGTGTCCGCCCATCGGCGCCATGAGCGACCGGAATCCTGATGTGGAATTCCGCCTCGCTCTGAAGTCGTCGACTTTTGGGCGCGGCGAGGTCGGCACCGGTACCGCTCGAATAACGAACCACGGCACGACGCGGCTCACCGCCGAGACGGGTTCCAGTTTGTACGCGTCGATTGTGAAGCCGGGAACCGCGGATCGGATCGGTTGGCTCTTCGAAGCGCAAACCGCGATGGCGCGCACAATCACGGTCGAGCCTGGCCAGACGTCCGAATTCGAGTTCCGCTTCGGCAGTGACGACTGTCGCGCCACCGGCGACTACGCGCTGCCCGCCGGTCACTACGGGCTGCTCATGGGCCTCGGTGGCTTCGGGCGCTCCGACGAAGCGGCGATCACCATCGTCGATGAGTGAAGCACGCAAAGCCGCGGTTGACATCTACCGAGTCGTGGCGGTCGGCGAGAAGGCGTCGTGGTTTCGAATGTTCGGCCGACTGGCCCTGTCCTTTATCTCAGACGGCGGTGTTTCGCTCCCGACAAAAACCCTTGTGCGCGTCATCGACCGCGAAACCGAGATGATCGTCCTCGAACACAAGTGGGACTCCGCCCTGTCGGCTGAGGAGTTTCGCGCTGCGTACGGCATCGGTCCCTGACGACGACGTCCGGCATGCGGCATGCTGCGGCGAACTGATTAGGGGGACACATGAAGGTTGATCCAGACGCTGCCGGTCTCGATGCGCGGCAGCTCAAGCGCATCGACGAACACATCACGGCGCGGTACATCGAGCCGGGCAAGATCGCCGGCTGCCAGGTCGCGGTCACGCGCCACGGCAGCGTCGGGTACTTCGAGTCGTTCGGCCTCATGGATCGTGAGCGCAACCGTCCCGTCGAGGAAGACACGATCTGGCGGTTGTATTCGATGACGAAGCCGATCGTCGGCGTGGCGTTGATGAAGCTGTACGAGCGCGGCATCTTCCAACTCAACGACCCCGTCCACCGCTGGATCCCCGAATGGCGCGACCTCAAGGTGCGCGGCAAAGACGGCCCGGTCGCGCCTGACCGGCCCATGAACGTGCGGGACTGCCTGATGCACATGACCGGGCTGGGTTGGGGCATCGACCCGCCGCTCACGATGGACAAGTTCCTGCCCGCGATGATGTCGATCCGTGGCGGCGCCGACGGCACGCTGGCCGACTTGGTGACGAACCTGGCCAGCCACCCGCTCGAGTTCAGCCCGGGCACCCAATGGCTCTACGGCTTGTCCACCGACATCTGCGGACGACTCGTCGAGCTCATGTCAGGTCAGGCGCTCGACGCGTTTCTGCAGGACGAGATCTTCGGTCCGCTGGGCATGGTCGACACCGGCTTCAGCGTGAAGCCCGAAGCCGCGTCGCGCCTCGCCGCGAACTACTTCCGCAGCCCCAAAAAAGAAACGCGTCTGATGGAGGACCCGGAGCAGAGCACGTATCTGAAGCACCCGAAGTTCCTGTCCGGCGGCGGGGGACTGGTCGGTACTACGCCCGACTATTTGCGCTTCACGCAGATGCTCGTGAACGGCGGCGAGTTGGACGGAGTGCGGATCCTCGGACGCAAGACCGTGGAACTGATGAGCCTCAACCACCTGCCGAACAACGGCGAACTCACCGACTTCTCCGCTCCGGGTGGCTACGGCGAAACCGGTTTCGAGGGTGTCGGGTTCGGGCTCACAATGGCGGTGGGGCTAGGCGCTGTCGCGACCCAGACAGTCGGATCGGCCGGCGACTTCTACTGGGGCGGTGCGGCCTCGACCGCGTTTTGGGTGGACCCCGCTGAGGACCTCACCGTCGTGTTCATGACCCAGCTGATGCCGTCGGGGACCTTCAATTTCCGCGGGCAACTGCGGACGCTGGTCTACCCCGCGATCAACGACTAGGCGATTATCTCGACAGGCGTGCCGAGCGGGGCCAGTTGCGAGAGTCGCTCGATGTCGACGTTACGCATGCGGATGCAGCCGTTGCTGACGTTGCGCCCCATCACCGATGTGTCGGCCCAACCGTGCATCGCAATCTGACCGCGTCCACCGCCAAAGCTGCGCAACACGTCGGAGAATCCGGCGATGCTCAGCATGAACGATCCGTAGGGGCGGCCCGGGTTCGGCAGCCAAATGTCGACGTAGAACCGCCCAAGCGGCGTCGGCGTAGACGGTTTGCCGACGGCGACGTTCGTTTCGTAGACGGTCTTCTGGTCCTTGTCGAGGACGCGTAGCGATCGCTGGGAGGTGCTGATCACGATGCGGTTCGAAACCGATCGGACGTCGACCTCGTTGGCTTTGACCCACCCCATCGACCCGTTGGGCCGCTCAGGGAAGCGCACCTGATACCAGTCGGCCTGCTGATCGACCGCGAGCAACGCCAGCGGCATCCCTTCGATCGTCGGGTTCGTCAGCATCTTGGAGACAGCGGTAGATCCGGGGGCGGGGTGGACCGAAACGGTGGGACCCACCGCGACCGCGACCAGAGCGATCTTCGTCGGCGTTGGCACGCCCTCGGGTAGCACCGCGGCCACCTTGACCTCGACCGGCCGCGTCGTCGTGGTGGCGCGCGTGAAAGATGTCTCGTGTCCGCCTGCTTTGCAGGACGCGCCGATGAGCGCCAGCGCCACTACGAGCGCGGTGACACCCAGTTGGCGGCGCCTGAACATGGCCGGACAGGTTACCGACGGGCACGCGCGCTTCTGGCGCGGCCCGCTACGGACAGGTCTTGAGACCGGCGGGAGTGGCGGTAGCGCTGACGGGTGCAGTCGGCTTCTGATCGCCGAGTGCAATCACTGCCGTGAACACCGATGGAGTGTTGGGCGTCAGTAGTGGTGCCGCGAGCGTGGCCAACACCGCGTCGGTGTCGCCATCGACGACGTGGGCCACAACGGACAGACCCGGCAAGAGGAGCGCAGTGTCTGAACCCGTCAGCGTGGCGGTTCCCTTCACGACCGCGGCCCAGATGGTTTGGCCGTGATCGCCGGCAAGCAGGAGGCGCACCGTGTCGACTGAAGTGATCGCCGTAATCACCTGCGGCGCGAGGCAGGCGACGCCTCCGATTAAGGCGCCGGTCGTCGGTGTGGCCGCTAGGGACGTAGACGGACGAGCCGCGATTGTCGGAGCAGAGGTCGCCGCGCCCGTGACCCCGGCCACCGTGGTGCGGGTGGCGTCGGCGGCGCGCTTGACGACCGAGGTGGGCGCGTCGGCGCGGAGCGCGGCGTTGTGGCCGGTGACCGCGGCCTGCGGCACGAACTGCGAAACGCCGGCGACCACCGCGACTGACGCGGCGATACCAGCCGCGGCCATCGGCACGGCCCGGCGCCAGCGCTTCATCGGCACAACCACCGAGGGCTCGTCGGCCGGTATGGCCGGCACGAGCGTCAACGGCGCGGAGTCAGCTGCCAGGCGCTCGTCGCGCATGGCAGCGAGGTGGCGCTGCAACACCTGCATCGAGTCCACGGTGTTGCCGACTGGCCCGATGTGCAGAGCGAACGCGGGGATGGACCAGCCGTCGCCGGTGCGGACGACCACGCCCATCTCTTCGAGCCAGGTGTAGGCCTCCAGGCAGTAGTTGACGCCGAGACGCTGCTCGACTGCGTACAGGGCCTCGTCGAGGGCGACGCGGCCGTCTGCGTCGGACAGGTCGAGCATGGCGCTGAGTAGTTCGAGCACCTCGGAGCGCCGGTTGCCCTTGATGCCGCGCGCGAAGAGACCGGCGGACGCCGCGCTAAGCGGGTCGAGTTCCGTTCCCCGAGCTCGTTTGTGCATACCCAACACCTCTTATCGGTACCAACTGTCCACGAGTTGACATCTCGCGCAGAAATAGAGCCGTAGTCTCAGGTTTGTGGCGGTGACAGCGAAGGAAACGGAGGACGAGGTCTCGTCGTCGGCGATCCTGACGATTCCGAACGTCATTTCGGTCATCCGCCTGCTGTGCATGCCCGTGTTCGTGTACTTGATGTTCGGCCGGCATGAGCGCGCCCTGGCGGCGTATCTGCTCGCCGTGCTCGGCGCGACCGACTTCGTCGATGGCTATATCGCCCGGCATTTCGGGCAAGTGTCCGATTTGGGGAAGATTCTCGACCCGACCGCCGATCGCCTGCTGCTCATCATCGGCATTGGCAGCATCGCCATCGACCACGCCGCCCCGTACTGGGTGATCGGGCTGGCCGTGTTCCGCGAGGTAGGCATCGCGATCGCGGCGCTCGTCATTGCCGCCAAGGGTGCTCGCCGGATGGAGGTGCGCTGGTTCGGCAAGGCCGGAACGTTCGGGCTGCTGATGGCGTTCCCGTTCTTCCTTGGGGCGAAGGCGCACGTGAGCTGGGAGGACCAAGCGCAGTTCTTCGGGTACTTCACCGCGATCCCGGGGCTGATTTTTGGGTACATAGCCGCCGCGCTTTACATCCCGGATGCGCGCAAGGCGATCGCCGAAGGACAGGCCGCACGAGCGGCCGCTGAAGGAGTTACGCAATGAAGGCCGTGATCATGGCCGGTGGTGAAGGCACGCGACTGCGGCCGTTGACCCTGTCAACGCCCAAGCCGATGCTGCCCATCGCCAACATCCCAATGATGGAGCACATCATCAGCTTGTTGCGCGAGCACGGCTTCGACGACATCGTCGTCACTGTCGCGTTCCTGGCGCAGAACATCCGCACGTACTTCGGCGACGGATCGGAATTCGGCGTGCGCATCCGCTACGCCACCGAAGACACGCCGCTCGGCACCGCTGGCTCGGTCGGCAACGCGCGCGCGGAGCTCAATGAGCGCTTCCTCGTGATCTCAGGAGACGTGCTTACCGACATCGACCTGGGGGCGGTCGTCCGCGAGCACGACGAACGCGGGGCCGTCGCCACCATCGCGCTGAAGTCGGTGGAGAATCCGGTGGAGTTCGGCATCGTCATCACGGGCAGCGACGGCAAGATCGAACGCTTCCTCGAGAAGCCCACATGGGGCGAGGTTTTCTCCGACACGATCAACACCGGCATCTACGTGCTCGAACCAGAGGTGTTCGACTACATCGGCGAAGGCCAGGTCGATTTCTCCTCCGACGTCTTTCCGAAACTGCTGGAGGACGGCAAGCCTCTCTACGGCTCGATTGTCGAGGGGTACTGGGAGGATGTGGGCACGCTCGAGGCGTACGTGCGGTCGCATAGCGACGCGCTCGACGGCCGGGTGCGGTTGGCGCTACCGGGTTTCGAAGTGTCGGACCATGTGTGGGTCGGCGAGGGTGCCGACGTGCACCCCGAAGCGCGCGTCGACGGGCCGTGCGTTATCGGCCACGACTGCCGCGTTGCGGCCGGCGCGCACCTCGCCGCGTACACGGTGCTCGGCGACAACGTGCGGGTTGGCGCTGACGCGTACGTCGAGCGGTCGGTCGTGCACGACAACAGCTATCTCGGGCGCTCCGTGCGGTTGCGGGGCACGATCGTCGGCCGCCGCGGCGACCTTCGCTACGGCGCGCGCTGTGAGGAAGATGTCGTGCTCGGAGACGAGTGCTTCGTCGGCGAACACGCGGTGATCAACCAGGGCGTGAAGGTCTATCCGTTCAAGACCGTCGAGCCCGGCGCGGTAATCAACTCGTCACTCGTCTGGGAATCCCGCGGCGCACGGAGCCTGTTCGGACGCGACGGGGTCACGGGGCTGGCCAACGTCGACCTGTCGCCCGAGCTCGCGTTGCGGGTGGCCATGGCCTACGGCACCGGCCTGAAGAAGGGTTCCTGGGTCACCGCCTCGCGCGACTCGAGCCGCGCCGGCCGAGTGCTCAAGCGCGCCCTGATGGTCGGGCTGAATGCTGCGGGCGTAAATGTGGACGACCTCGAGCTCGCCACCGCGCCCTTGGCCCGTTTCCACGCGCGCGCGCAGCGCCAGGCCGGGTCGATCACCGTGCGCCTCGCGCCGGACGATCCCGAGAAGGTCACGCTGCGGTTCTTCGACGCCGACGGCATCGATTTGGCCGAAGGCGCTCAGCGCAAGATCGAGCGTCTCTACCACCGCGAGGATTTTCGTCGCGTGGTGGCGGGCGAGATCGGCGACATCGGCTTCGCCCCGCGCGCCATCGAGCACTACACCGCCGCGCTCATTCAGACCGTCGACGTCACACAGCTCGCGGAGCGCAAGCTCAAGATCGTGCTCGACCTTGCCTACGGCGCGACCAGCCTCGTGCTGCCGAGCGTGCTCGCCAAAGTGGGCGCCGACGTGCTGGTGGTTAACCCCTATGTGGCGACTTCGGCCGCGGCCACCTTTGACGCAGGCGCGCATGCCGCCAACGTCGCAAGCCTGGTGAAGTCCTCGGGTGCTGACCTCGGGGCGGTGTTGTCACCCGACGGTGAGCGGATCGTCCTGGTGGATGACAAGGGCCACGTCTTGTCGGGTGAGCAGACCCAGCTCGCCTTCGTGGCGATGGCGGCGTCGCGGGGTGAGGGGCCGGTGGCGCTGCCGGTGGACACCCCTGCCGACGCGGCGATCATCGCCGAGAAGGGGGGCATCACCGTGGTCTGGACGAAGCGGTCAGCGGCGAGCCTGCTCGACGAAGCCCATCAGCAGGATGCGTCGCTCGCCGCCGACCGGCGGGGCGGCATCGCGTTCCCGAAGTTCCTGCCGGCGTTCGACGGCGTGGCCGCGCTGCTTCACATGATGAATCACGTCGCCATCGCCGACGAGCCCCTGTCGAAGCTCGTCAAGGAGATCGCGGTGCCGTGCATCGCTGAGGAAACCGTCGTGACACCGTGGGAACGCAAGGGTGCGGTGATGCGCGAGATGGTCGAGCGAAACGCGAACCGAACACTCGATCTGATCGACGGCGTGAAGGTGATCCTCGACGACGGATGGGTCCTGGTCGTTCCCGATCCGGAGGAGCCAGCGACGTTGGTGTCGGCCGAAGCACCCACGCCGTCTGAAGCGCGCGCCCGCGCCCAGGAGTATGCGCGCCGGATCCGCCAGTTGCTCCGGTAACTTTCCTCTGTGCCTCGCAAGACTTCCCCGGCACTCGTTGTGGTTCTCGCGCTTCTCGGGTTCCTGCTCGTGACCGCCGCGCAGTCGGCGTCGGCCACGAAGGTGGCCGAGCAGCCCCGCAAGGAGCGGCTGATCTCGTTGATCCAAGAGCGGCGCTCGACGATGAGCGACCTCGACAAGGCCGTCCGCAGGTTGCGGGGCCAACTCGACGACGCCCAGCGCAAGATCACGCGGCAGGGCAACGCGGCAGCAGACGCGGCCAAGGCGCAAGCGGTCCTGGCGGCCCAGGCGGGCGCATCAGGCGTAACCGGTCGCGGGTTGCGCGTGAAAGTGAGCGACGCGAGCTCGATCCCCGACGACACGCGCGACGCCGGCGCGTACCGGATCTCTGACACCGACCTCCAGTTGCTCGTGAACGCGCTCTGGTCAGCCGGGGCTGAGGCCGTGGCCGTGAATGGCAACCGGGTAGTGGCCACGACATCGATCCGCGCCGCAGGCGAAACGATCGTCGTGAACTTCCGTCCGCTGTCGCCGCCGTACCGGCTCGACGCCATCGCGGCCGACCCGCGCGTGTTCGGCCAGAGTGACATCGCCGGCCGTATGCGGCGCTGGCACACGCTCTTCGGGCTCGGCTTCTCCGCCCGTCAGGTCGATTCCTTGACCGTGCCCGCCTACGCCGGACGGGTGGGTATCGACGTCGCCACTCCGGGAGCGACGTAAGTGTTCGCGCTACTCGGCCTGCTCGTCGGCGCGCTGCTCGCGATCGCCGTCCATCCGACGGTGTCGCAGGAGTTGGGTCGCTACGTGGCGATGGCCGTCGTGGCCGCGCTGGATGCCTCGCTGGGCGGCATCCGCGCCTACCTCGAGCACACGTTCAACGACCGGATCTTCGTGGTGTCGTTCGCCGCGAATGCGATTGTCGCCGTGGCGATTGTGTGGGTGGGTGACCAGCTCGGCGTTGACCTGGTCACTGCGGTCGTAGTCGTGCTCGGCGTGCGCATCTTCCAGAACGTCGCCGCGCTGCGCCGTCGCGTCTTCGGCGGTTAGGCGATGACGGCGACGACCGCGCCGGTCGACGATGGACTGCCCGGCGCGGGCGCGCGCACCTCCGCCCAACGGATCGGTTCGCTGCTGCTCGTATTGGTTGTCACCGGACTGGTCGGATTCCTCGCCGTCGGGCAGTTGCGGGGCTCGGAGGCGTTCAAGAACCGTCTGCAGGCCGAGAACGAGGGCGACCTGACTCGGATCCTCGCGGGCCTTACGACCGAGGCGGACGCTCTGCGCGACGAGATCTCGAACCTGAAGCTCCAACTCGTGCAGCTCCAGAACTCGCAGGTCGCGGACTCGGCGTCGATCGCCGCGGCCGAGTCACAGCTGCGCGCGCTGCGGGTCCTCGCCGGAACCGTCGCGGTATCGGGTCCGGGACTCACGGCGAGGATTGACGATCCCGAAGGGTCCGTCCTGTACGACACGATGATCGACATCGTGGAGGAGTTGCGCGACGCGGGCGCCGAGGCGATCGCGATCAACGGCCGTCGCATCGGGGCGGGCACCGCCTTCGGGGCAAAGGACGACACGATCACGATCGACGGCATCTCGATCCACGCTCCCTACACCGTCAACGCGATCGGACCGGGGGCCACCCTTGAAGGCGGGCTCAAGATCCCCGGCGGGGTGATCGATGTGCTGTCGTCGCTCCGCGGCGTAGCTGTGGATCTACAGCGCGTTGCCAAACTTGACGCGCCGGCCCTAAGCAACCCACCGAAGTTCCGAACCGGCCGCCCCGATAAGTAGCAGCATTTTTGGGCAGCTCCGCCCGAGGGCTGCGCTGCCGTGCCCGGCGGGGACCCCACCCCCGCCGGCTTTAACGATGTGATCGCATAGATTCACTCTCGTGAACGTCCCCGAAGACCTCAAATACACGTCGGATCACGAGTGGGTGCGCGCCGAGGGGAGCCGGTTGCGCGTTGGCATTACCGACTTCGCGCAAGACGCGCTTGGCGACGTTGTGTTCGTCGGCCTCCCCGAGGTTGGTGCCGAGGTAACGGCCGGTGGCGTGTGCGGCGAAGTCGAGTCCACCAAGTCGGTTTCTGAGATCTACGCACCGGTTTCCGGCGTCGTGGTCGAGGTCAACGGGGGAGTCGCCGACAACCCCGAACAGGTCAACGCCGATCCTTACGGCAAGGGCTGGATGTTCGTGATCGAGCCCGCATCTACCGGTGATGACGGGCTGCTCGATGCCGCTGCGTACAGCGCTGTGATCTCCACCTGAGGTTGAGGGTTCCGGTTTCGCTACGCTCGACGGGTGGTTTGTACTCACTGCGGGCACCGCAACACCGATAGCGGAGCATTTTGCGCGTCGTGTGGCGGGCGCCTCACCGACGCGACCGGCGACCAGGCCACGGCCTCGATATCGGCCGTGGTGCCGGTGGTCGAGCCCGAAGACGACGAAATCTCGTTGGCTGCCGGCGATCTGGTGGCAGGCGCGGCGGTTCTGGTGGTGCGCCGCGGACCGAACGTAGGGGAGCGGTTCCCGCTCGAGGCCGAAGTCACGCGGGCCGGCCGGCACCCCGACAGCGACATCTTCCTGGACGACATCACGGTGTCGCGTCGTCACGCCGAGGTGCACCGCCTCGACGGTCGTTACACGCTGCGGGACACCGGGTCGCTCAACGGCACCTATCTGAACCGCGAGCGCATCGACGACGCGCCACTCGTGTCGGGCGACGAAGTGCAGATCGGCAAGTACCGCCTTGTCTTCCTGAGCGCGCAATGAGCGACAGGAGTTATCTGTCGATAGGCGAAGTGCTGTCGCTGCTGACCGCGGAGTTCCCCGACGTAACGATCTCCAAGATCCGGTTCCTCGAGAGCCAGGGCTTGATCGATCCCGAGCGCACGCCGTCTGGCTACCGGAAGTTTTACGAGACCGATGTCGAGCGCTTGAAGTGGATCCTGCGTCAGCAGCGTGAGAACTTCCTTCCGCTGAAGGTCATTCGTGGCCGCCTCGGTGACGAGGTGACGCCGGCCGATGACGAGGGTGGCGAGCGCGAGCCCGTTAGCGCGAATCATCCGACGGCGGTCACGGCGACTCCCACGCCGATCGTGCCTACCAACGCGCCGGCGCCAATCCCGGCACCGCCGCGCACGCCGCTGTACCCAGTTGAGGACGAGCCCACGCCAATCGCGGCGAAGGTCCGCCGGTCGCCCGTGTCGGCCAGCCCGGCCGGCGACGCCGTGATCACGCCGGCCACGCGTCGGCCTGCGCCGACGCCACCCGAGCCGAGCGAGGAAGAAGTCGACCATGGCGACGTCGCGCTCACCGTGGACGAGCTGGTGGCTGCCACTGGCCTCACCGAGGCGCGGGTCAATGAGCTCGCGAAGTACGGCTTGATCGAAGCACGCACGCTCGGCGGCACGGACTACTACGACGCCGACGCTCTCGCCGTGGCCCAGGCCGCCGCGGGGTTCTTGCAGTTCGGCATCGAATCACGCCACCTGCGCCCGTTCAAGAGCGCGGCCGAACGCGAAGCTGGGTTGTTCGAACAGATCGTCTTGCCGTTGCTCAAGCAGCGCAACCCGGCGGCCCGCAAACAGGCCGCCGACACGTTGGCCCAGCTCGGTGATCTCGGCGAAGCACTGCGCAGCGCGCTGGTGCGACAAGCCGTACGCAATATCACCGGGTAGATCGCTACGCTCGTGGGCGTGTCCACGGTGCGAATCTCGGGCGTGCGGCTGGAGATGCCGGCCAACGTGCCCGTCATGTTTTTGACCGAGACGGAGGGCGCCGGTCGCACCCTGCCGATCTACATCGGCGACACCGAAGCCGCCGCGATCATCGCGGCGATCGAGGGCCGCGTGCCTGGCCGCCCGCTGACGCACGACCTGTTTCGCGACACCCTCGTCGCCATGGGCGCGGTGCTCCAGCGCGTGGCGATTGTCGCCTTGCGCGAGCAGACGTACTACGCCGAACTCCACATCCTCGTACGCGGCGAAACCGTCGTGGTGTCCTCCCGTCCCTCGGATGCGGTCGCCCTGGCGGTGCGCGCCGATTGCGAGATCGAGGTGGACAGTGACCTCATGGATCAGCTCGAGGCCGAAGGCACCACGGTCGAGTGGTCCGACGAGGTTGACGACGACGAGGAGGACGACGAGACCCCTGAGGAAATCGTCGACGAGTTCCGTGAATTCCTCGAAGGGCTGAATCCCGAGGACTTCGCCTGAATCATTGACGGAACCCGGTTGTGGTCGTACGTTGAGAACCACACCGGCGTAGTTACGTCGATGACGCTCAAGGAGTAGTACTGATGGCGACTTCCCCTGCGCCCGAACAACTGGGTTTTCGTGGACCTCAGGTCTGCAAGCTCGTGGGCATCACGTATCGCCAGCTGGACTACTGGGCCCGCACCGATCTGCTGCGGCCATCCCTGGCCGATGCCGCGGGCAGCGGCACCCAGCGCCTCTACTCGTACCACGACGTCCTAAGCCTGAAGGTGATCAAGACCTTTCTGGACGCGGGTCTGGCGCTTCCCGCGGCCCGCCGCGCCATCGACTGCTTGCGCCAGGCCGGCGACGATCTCGCTTCGGCCAACATCGTGCTCAGCGACGCGTCGTCGGTCCTGGCCAGCAACAACGACGAGCTGTTCGACCTGGTCAAGGGCGGCCAGGGCGTGCTGAATATCTTCCCCATGGCCGGCGTGGTCGACGAGCTCGACGCCGCCATCGTGAGCCTGGGCGAGAAAGACGCGCCGGTGCGCGTCGCTGCCAACCTGTAGTCACTAACTACTGGGGCGCGCCGCCTAAAGTCGGCGCGCAATGGGAGCCGACCTGCGTCACGCTGCGCTTGAAAGCGCGCACGCGGAGCTAGGCGCCAAGCTCGTCGAATTCGGCGGCTGGCTTATGCCCGTCGCGTACCCGAGCGGCACCCTCCACGAGCACCGCGCCTGTCGTACAAGCGCGGTTGTCTTCGACGTAAGCCATCTCGGCACGGTGCGGGTCGAGGGCCCGGACGCGTTTGATCAGCTCCAAGGCGCGCTGACCAACGACCTGCGCAAGGTCGGCCCGGGACGGGCGCAGTACACGCACCTGCTCGACGAGGCTGGTTCTGTCCTCGACGACATCATCGTGTGGTGGCTCGACGACGAGACCTTCGACGTCATGCCAAACGCGTCGAACACTGATCGGGTAGTCGCCGCCCTTGGCGGCACCGACACCACGACCACGCGTTGCGTGCTTGCGGTACAAGGGCCAGAGGCACGCCGCGGGTGGCCAAGTTCAGCGAGGAGGCGGCGGCCGTGGCCCGGTTCACCGTTGCGCGCCTCGATGTCCTCGGCCGGCCGTGTGTCGTCGCCGGCACCGGCTACACCGGTGAGGACGGCATCGAGATCGCGGTGCCGTCAGACGGTGCGAGGGCGGTGTGGGACGCACTGCTCGCCGCTGGCGTTGAGCCCGCGGGATTGGGTGCACGCGACACCCTGCGGCTTGAAGCCGGGCTGCCGCTGCACGGTCACGAACTGGGCCCTGGCATCACGCCGCTGCAAGCCCGCCTGGGCTGGGTGGTCGGGTGGGACAAGCCCGACTTCACCGGCAAGGCTGCCCTCGTGGCTGAACGCGCCGCCGGCGTGAGCCGCGTCTTGCGCGGGATGATCGTGACCGGTCGCCAGCCCGCGCGCGACGGCGCAGTGATCAGCGCAGACGGTGCGCCGATCGGTGTTGTGACCAGTGGCAATTACTCGCCCATGCTCGAGACGGCGATCGCCCTTGGGTTCGTGTCGCCAGACGCCGCGGTGGGTGACGCCGTGAGCTTCGACGTCCGCGGCCGCACGCTCGAGGGCTACATCGCGGACCTGCCCTTCGTTGAGAAAAGGTTGTAAGTGGCCCACTACCTGCCCCACACCGACGCCGAGATCGCGTCGATGCTCGAATTTGTCGGCCTCTCGTCGCTCGACGAGTTGTTCGAGTGCGTACCCGAAGCGCTGCGCCTTGCCGGCGGCCTCGAGATTCCGGACGGGCTGAGCGAATTCGACACCGCCGCGGAAATGGAGCGCCTCGCCGGTTTGAACACCGGCGCCGACCTGATCTGTTTCGCAGGCGGCGGCTCGTATGACCACGACGTGCCGTCGGCCGTGCGCCGCCTTGCAGGCCGCACCGAGTTCGTCACCGCGTACACGCCGTACCAGCCTGAGGTGGCCCAGGGCGTGCTGCAGGCCCTGTTCGAGTACCAGACGATGGTCGCCCGCCTCAGCGGCCTCGAGATCGCCAATGCGTCGCTCTACGACGGCGCCACCGCCGCGGTCGAGGCAGTAAACCTCGCCGTCGCGGCAACGGGCCGGCAGGGCGTGTGGATGAGCGACGGCCTGTTACGTGAGTGGGCCGACGTCGTGCGGACCTTTGCGGCTGGGACCGGGCACGAGATCACCACGATGCCGTTAGCGAACGGATTGACGGCGTGGCCGGCGGTGGATGGCGAGGCGCCCGGCGCAATCGTGATTCAGTACCCGAACCGGTTGGGCGTGCTCGACGACATGGAAGCGGCCGCCGCGGTCGCGAAGTCGACAGGAGCGATGCTCGTGGTTGCCTTCGACCCGGTCTCGGCCGCGGTGCTGAAGAGCCCGGGGGAGTGGGGCGCGGACGTCGCCGTCGGCGAGGGCCAGCCGTTCGGCACGCCGATGTCGTTTGGCGGCCCGTACCTCGGTCTGTTTGCGGCGCGGTTGGAGCACGTGCGGCGCATCCCGGGCCGTCTGGTGGGCGAGACGGTTGACAGCATCGGCCGGCGGGCGTTTACCACGACGTTGCGGACGCGCGAGCAGGACATCCGGCGCGAGAAGGCCAGCTCCAACGTGTGCACGAACCAGACGCTGATCGCCGTCACCGCGATGATTCAGATGGCGTGGCTGGGCAAGGCGGGCCTCGTCGACGTGGCTACGCAGTGCGCCCGCGGCACGCGTTATGCCCGCGAAGCCTTGCTGGCGATCGACGGAATCACTCCGCTCGCAGATGCGCCGGTGCTGCGCGAGTTCGCCGTGGCGTTGCCGGTCGATCCGAACGTTGTGATCGAGCGGATGGCTGACGCGGGCTTCTTGGCCGGCACGGCGACCGATGACGGCGCCGGCCATGACGGACTGCTCGTCGCCGTCACCGAGAAGCGCACCAAAGCCCAGATCGACGCGTACGTAACCGCGATGACAAAGGCGATCCGATGACTGCACTGCGTACCGGCGACCCGGTGATCAGCGGCGGGCAGGCCTCGTCGGCGCCCGTCGTCGGCCGCGAGATTGAGCCGACCATCTTCGAGATGTCCGTCGACGGGCGCCGCGCCGGGCCGCTGCGCACCACGGGCACACCGGAGTGGTCGCTCGACGAACTCGTGCCCGCCGCCCACCGGCGGCCCGCGGCGGCGGCGTTGCCCGAGGTAAGCGAGCGCGACCTGGTCGCGCACACCACGCGCCTCACCCACCGCCAGTACTCCGTGGACCTCGGGGCGTATCCGCTCGGTTCGTGCACGATGAAGTACAACCCGAAGTTGTGCGACGAGGCCGCCGGCCTGCGCGGCTTCGGCATGGTGCACCCGGCCACGCCCGCGGCGTACGCGCAGGGCTGGCTCGAGATGTTCGGCGCGCTCGGCGACACGCTCTGTGCCGTCACCGGGATGGCCGCGATCACGCTCGCTCCGCCCGCCGGTGCCTCCGGTGAACTCACCGGCCTGCTGCTCATGCGGGCGTACCACGCCGCCCAGGGCCGTCAGCGTACGAAGGTCATCATCCCCGACTCCGCCCACGGCACGAACCCGGCGTCGGTCACCCTGGGCGGATACGAGACGATCACCGTGCCGTCCGACGCGCGGGGACTCGTTGACGTGGCCGCGTTGCGCGAGCGACTGGACGACGACGTCGCCGGCATCATGCTGACCAATCCGAACACGCTTGGCCTCTTCGAGGAAGACATCACCGAGATCGCGGCCGCTGTGCATGAGGTCGGCGCATTGCTCTATTACGACGGCGCGAACCTCAACGCGATCTTGGGCGTCACCCGGCCTGGCGACATGGGCTTCGACATCGTGCACATGAACCTGCACAAGACCTTCGCCGTGCCCCACGGCGGGGGCGGGCCGGGAGCGGGCCCAGTCGCAGTGAGCCCACGCCTCGCCGACTTTCTGCCCGGCCCGTTGCCGACGCGCGACGCCGACGGCGTGTGGTCGTGGATGACGCCGCCCCAGTCGATTGGGCGCGTGCACGGCTGGTACGGCAACGCGCTCGCGCTGGCGCGCGCCTACAGCTATATCGTGGCCAACGGCGGCGACGGCCTGCGTCGGGTAGCCGAGGGCGCGGTGTTGAATGCGAACTGGCTGCGGCTCCGGTTGCGGTCCACCTTCGACATTCCCTACGACCGGCCCAACATGCACGAGTTTGTAGCGTCGGCCACGAACATCAAGACGGCGCACGGCGTGAAAGCGTTCGATATCGCCAAGCGGCTACTCGACGAGGGCTTCCACACGCCGACGATGTACTTCCCGCTGATCGTGGCCGAAGCACTCATGATCGAGCCGACCGAGACCGAGAGCCTGCAGACGCTCGAAGCGCTCGCGCAAGCGTTTGAACGCGTCGCCGCCGAAGCGGCCACCAACCCCGACTTAATGGTGACGGCGCCCCACAACACGCCCGTCGGCCGCGTCGACGAAGCCCGCGCCGCCCGCCAGCTCATTGCCACCGAGGACATGCGCCCGGCCAGCTGATCCAATCCAATTCCCAAAACATTGGGAGCGCGCTCATCCTCAGCCGGGTTTGTACCGATTGAAGCATTGAGATGTCGGCGCTGGCTCTAACCCTCGTCGTTCTGGCGATAGCCACGTCACTGGTTTACGTGGTCATCGCCGTGTACATCGTGCCGAGGATCGACCTCGAGAAGGCCGATCCCCGCATCATCCTGCTTGTGCGCGGTGGCGCGATTGCGTTCTTCATGGGCTGCGCCCTCACACATATCCATATGGCGGTTCATCTCGTCCTCGACCCGGGGACGGCGAGCCTGCACGAGTTGACCTTTCACATACCGCAGGTGATCGGCGGGTGGCTCTTCGTGGTGGTCTGCGGTCGTCACCTAGAGGTATCGGTCATTCCGAAGAAGTCGGCGATCGCGCGTGAGGCCGACGAACGCCTGGCGGCGGAGCGCGAAGAGCGAGAGTTGGCGCAAAAGGCCTCGCAGCTGAAGTCGGCCTTCCTCGCCAACATGAGCCACGAGATCCGCACGCCGATGAACGGCGTGATCGGCATCACCGAGGCGCTGCTCGACACCGCGCTCGATGAAGAGCAACTCGACTACGTGCGAATGATCCGGGCGTCAGGCGATTCGTTGCTGGCCGTGATCAACGACATTCTCGACATCTCGAAGATCGAGGCGGGTGCGCTCGAGATTGAGCAAACCGACATGAACATCGTGGACCTGGCCGAGGAAGTCTCGACCTTGTTCTCTCCGATGGCCAAGGCGAAGGGGCTCGCCTTCGACCTGGCAATTGAACCCGGGCTCGATCGAACGGTGCAAGGTGATCCACAACGCGTTCGGCAGTCGCTCAGCAACCTCGTCGGCAACGCGGTCAAGTTCACGACCGAGGGCTGGGTTCGCGTAACGGTCACCGAGGAGCACGGGTGTGCCCGCTTTGAAGTCAGCGACACCGGCCCTGGTATCGATCGGGCGCTGCAGGACACGATCTTCGGCGAGTTCTCTCAGGGTGACGCCAGTACCTCCCGGACGTTTGGCGGCACTGGGCTCGGTCTCGCAATCGTCAAGCGTTTGGCTGAAGCGATGGGCGGGCAATCCGGGGTGTCGAGCGTTCCCGGGCAGGGCAGCGTGTTTTGGTTCACCGTGCGGGTGACCGTGGCGCGGTCACTCCAACGAGTGCGCGGCGCCGCGCTGCGCGACCGCGACACCGTCGTCGTGCTCGGAGCAAAAGCCGGACGCACCAGCTTGGATCGACTGCTCTCTTCCTGGGGCATGGTGACAACCGCGGTGACGCCGGACTCCCTCGAATCGATTCCCGACGCGCGACCTGAAGTGATCGTGGTTGACGAATCCGCCCGGGCCGGTGACGCGGTAAGTCTGGCGCTCGGAGTTCGGGCAAGGTGGCCCGAAGTGCCCCTGCTCTTGCTCAGCGCCCGCGAACTCGTCACCGACTCCGAGGTTCTCGACGGCGGGAACTTCGTGGAGTTACAGAAGCCGGTGCGGCGTTCAACCATGTACAACGCCCTCACCGCGCTGCTAGCCGGCGACGAGGAACTCGGCGATGACGCGGCCGCGCTTGCTGCGCCTGCCCTGGTATTGGAGAGGCGCCCGCGGCGCCAGCTCTTGCTCGCCGAAGACGACCGCATTAACCAGCGGGTGGCGGTGACGATGTTGACCAAGCTCGGCTACCACGTCGTGGTGGCGCAGAACGGACGCGAAGCGGTCGAGCTCCGTAAGGGCGCCAACTTCGCGGCGGTTCTAATGGATTGTCAGATGCCGGAGCTGGACGGCTACGAAGCCACGAAGGAGATACGGCGGTCTGAACCGGCCGGCACGCATACGCCGATCATTGCGATGACGGCGCACTCGATGACGACGGACCGCACGCGGTGCCTCAGCGCCGGCATGGACGACTACATCTCGAAGCCGGTCCGCCCCGAAGAACTGCAGGCAGTCTTGGCCCGCTGGCTACCCGCCACAGTTTCTTGAGCCGGACGGCTAATCCGTCGTCGCGCTCGCCTCGGCCTTGGCCTTCTTCTCCGTAGCGTGGTCGGTGATGGCCTTGATCACCGCCGTAGTGGCGGCGCCGATGAACTCGGGACGGTTGGCGGCAGCCCAGTCGCGGGAGTCGACGGGGCGATCGATCTGGCCCTGGAAGCGCGGCATGACCTCACGGGCGAACAATTCGTAGCTGTGCTGCGTGGCCTCCCGGTCGGCCCACTCGTGGGCCATGAACAGGTACGTCCCGAAGCCGCCAGACTGATCGATCAGTCGTTGGATCTGCGCGGCCGCCTGGTCCGGGGTGCCGATGACGGACAAGCCCGAGTTGTTCAGCGCGTCGACCATCTGCTCAGGCGTGTCGGCGTCCGGAGCGAGCGGTAGCGCGGCGACACGCTGGAAGTAATCCATCCACTCCACGAGGCCGTACTCGACGTCCTTGCGCGCCTGCTCTTCGGTTTCGGCGATGTGCATCGGGCCGACGAGACGCCACTTCTGGCGCTCGACCGTGGTGCCGAACTCTTGCGCACGTTCTTCCATCACGGACCAGTGCGAACCGAGGACGTCGAACCCGCCAGTGCTCGTGGCGCCGAGTGACAACAAGTTGAGCCCAAAGCGGCCCGCCAACCGAGGTCCTGAAGGTGACACCTGCGCGGCGACCGCGATTTCAAAGTGTGGGTGCGTGTATGGGCGCAGCTGGAGCCGGGCGTCCTTGAGCGTGAACCAGTCCGTCTGTATGTTGACCGGCTCGTCGCTCGTGAGCAGCAGCAGGATCGCTTCGAGCGACTCTTCCATCATCTCGCGCTGACGGTTTGTGTCGATACCCATCATGAACGCGTCTGACGGCAACGCGCCGGGCCCGACGCCGAACATGATGCGGCCCCGCGTGAGGTGGTCGAGCAGGACCATGCGGTCGGCCAGGATGAGCGGCTGGTGGTACGGCAGCGAGCTGACGCCCGTCCCCAGTTTGATGTTGCGGGTGCGCTCGGCCGCGACGGCCATGAACACTTCGGGGCTGGCGATGATCTCGTAGCCGGCCGAGTGGTGCTCACCGATCCAGGCTTCGTCGTAGCCGAGCTCGTCGAGGCGCTGGATGAGCTCGAGGTCGCGCTCCAGCGCCAGGGTCGGGTTCTGGCCGACCGGGTGGAACGGGGCGAGGAAAATTCCGAACTTCAGGGGCCAATCCATGGGCCGCTTGCTAACCGTTCTTGACTAGTTGGTCAAGTTTGCTGCGACTCTGACGCGAGCGTGACCACAACGGTCTTCGCGATGACGTCGTGCCAAGTCTGGCGGCGCGGGCTCCACAGCGGGCGCAGCTCGTTCACGATCATCGGAGCGATCAAAAACGCGGAGACGAACTGGATGCCGGCGAGCGACACGGCCCGCACGAAGGCGACCTGCGGGGACACGTGCGTGCCGTCCTCGTTGCGAACCGCCGTTCGGACAGCCATCTTGCCGAACGTCGAGCCGCCCATCGCGTGCAGCGCGGTCATGTAGCCAACGGTGAGCAGAAGATTGATGACCGAGGCGGCGCGCAGGTCGCTGCCGCTGACCTCTGTCCCCTTGGAGAATGCTTCGACCACGTGGCGCGTCGCGGGGAATGGCAGAGCCATGAAGGAAATCACGGCCGCGTCGATCAGGCCTGATAGGAGGCGGCGCGGCCAGGAGGCGTAGACGAGTTCGGGCGACGTCATCTCCATTGCTGCGAGTCCAGCACACGGCTGCGAGAATCCCTGCCATGGCGGAGAAGCTGGGGCGGGCGATGTCGTTGGCCGGCGCATACCGCCATTTCGGGCTGACGGATGTGAAGGACTCCTCGCCACTGTATGAGGCGGTCGCAGTTGCGATCGCCGATTCTCCCGAGGCGCTGGCGGTGGTCGAACAGGCACCGGCCCTCAAGCGCCATCCGACTGTGATCCTCGCGGCCTTGCACGACCAGGTGCTGCTCGGCAACGCGCCCGACCTGGCGGCTGCCTACGCGTCGGGCGACGCCGGGGCGGCCGGCACGGCTGCCGTGCGCGCGCTCGTTTCGCTGGCCGACGCGGTGGTCGCTACCGCGACGTCGCGCCAGACACAAACGAACGAGACTGGTCGCTGTGCCGTGCTGTACCCGGCCATCACAGAGGCAGCGGCGCGGGTCAACGCCGAGCGCATCGCGCTCATCGACATCGGATGCTCCGCGGGGCTCAATCTGAACGTCGACCATGCCGGCATCCAGTACAACGACGGACTGTTTCTTGGGCACCGCGATTCGGTACTGCAACTGCAGTGTGAGCGGCGCGGCGAACGGCCTATTCCGGATAGGTCGATGCCCGAGGTGGTGGCGCGCATCGGCGTCGACTTGAACCCGGTCGATATCAACGACGCGGCGGACGCGCGCTGGTTGCGCGCCTGCCTTTGGCCCGACCAGCCCGAGCGGGCGGCGCGGCTCGACGCGGCCATGCGACTCAGCGCGAAGAGTTCGCCGACCCTGTTGCGCGGCGACGCGCTTGAGCTGCTGCCGGAGGCGCTCCGGATGGTGCCTGCTGGTGCCGTGCCCGTGGTCGTAACGACGTGGGCGCTGGCGTACTTCTCGCTCGAGGATCGGCTGCGGTTTCTGCGCCGCCTCGACGAATACGGCGCCCGGCAACCCCTCGCGTGGGTGTCAGCGGAGGGCGTGGGCATCGCTTCGTCGGTCCCGACGATGGGGGACAGCCGCCTTTCGGGCCACAGCCATGTCGGCGTCGCCGTGTTCGATGGGCCGGGCTTGCGCGTCGACGTCGTGGGCCGGTGCCATCCGCACGGGCGATGGTTGGAGTGGACAAGCTGACCGCCATGCCGCGACGAATCGCCCCTGTGCCTGTCGCGCTGACATCGATTCTGGCTCTCTCCCTTGGGTTGCGATTGTGGGGCATTGGCAGCGGCCTTCCGGCCGTCTACAACCTCGACGAGTACGCGCACTTCGTGCCGGGCGCCGTCCGCATCAGCGGCGCGTCGCTTAATCCGCACTACTTCCAGAATCCGCCCGCGCTCACGTACCTCCTCCACGTCGTGTTCTCGGTCGCGTATGGCATACCGGGGCTGCCGCTCCACGGCTCCATGCAGGCCGCCCTCGACGGGGATCCGACAACGCTCTACGTGATCGCGCGGGTCGTCACGGCCGTGCTCGGCGTAGGCGCGGTAGCAGGGGTCTTCGTGGCGGCCCGGCGCTTGTACGGCGACGCCGTCGGCCTCGTGGCGGCGGCCCTGCTCGGCGTCACCTTTCTGCCCGTCTTCTACAGCCACTTCGCGCTCAACGACGTCCCGACCTTGTTGCCGTTGGCGCTCGGCCTTGTCGGCGTGGCCGGCATCACGACGAAGGGCCGCCGCGTCGACTACGTGCTCGCGGGTGCCGGAGTCGGCGTGGCGACGGCCACGAAGTACACCGCCGCCGCGCTCGTAGTCGCGATCGTGATCGCCGCCGCGGTGCGCGTCCTCGACGACCGGGCCGCGGCGCGGCGCGAACTCACCAACCTCGTGCTCGCCGGCGCGGCGGCGGTGGCTGGCTTCATCGTGCTCAACCCCTACAGCGTGCTGGACCACACGGCCTTCGTGGACGGGGTGACCCGGCAACAGGATCAGTCCGCGAACATCGCCAAACTCGGCACCGACGATACGAGCGGCTTCCGTTACTACCTCTGGACGCTCACCTGGGGCTTCGGCGTGGTGCCGTGCGCGCTCGCCGCGGCGGGCGCGGCGCTCGCGCTGCGGCGCAGTTGGCGACGGGCGTTGCCGTGGGTCGCGTTCGCGCTCACCGTGTGGATCTTCATGGGAGCCCAACAGCGCTTCTACGCCCGTTGGTTCATGCCGGTCTATCCCGTGCTCGCCGTGTTCGCGGCCTACGCGCTCGTGGAAGGCGCGAAGGCGGTGCCGCGCGGTCGAACGCTGGCCGGCCTCGCGCTCGGCGCGATCGTGTTCGCCCAACCGTTGGTCAGCGTGCTTCACAGCGATGTGATCATCGATCGAGCTGACACGCGCGACCTCGCGAAGACCTGGCTGCTCAGGCACGTGGGTCGCGGCGCCAAGCTCGCGTCCGAACTGGTCGGTCCGCCGCCGTATTTCAACGCGGGCAGCCGGCGTACGGGTGCGCCGCTGTTCGATTTGTACCCGCAGCCCCGCGGCGCGGACATCGAGCGCTACGCCTTGACTCTTACCCCGGCCACGATCGACGACTACGTCGCGAACGGCTATTGCTTCGTGATGACGGGCAGCATCATTCGCGACCGCGCACTGAAGGACCCGGAGGCGCCAGCCGCGGCGGTGGAGTACTACCGGCAGCTGGGCACGCGCGGCACGCACATGGCCTCGTTCAGTCCGGTTCGGCGAGGCTCCTCGCTGCCGGGCTTCAACTTCGACATCTCGTACAACTGGTATCCGCTCACGTATGTGCGACCGGGCCCGCGGATCGACATCTACCGTTTGAACGAAGGGATCTGCTCGACCTACGACGAGCCCGCGTAGTTGGCGACGGCGTCGTCCTTCGAGTTCGTCACCCACACGCCCGACGGCGCCAAGGCGAGGTCGGTCGGGGCGTTGCCGATCAGGATCGGCAACCGATCGCGCTTGCCCGTCTTCGCATCGATGCGCGTGAGCGTGTCGCCGTCGAGGCTCACGACCCACGCGGATGTCTCATCGACGGCGATCGCCTGCGGACGGGCGGGTACGCGAATCGCCCGACCGATGCGTTCGCCCGTCGCTTCCGAGAGACGCACCACGGTGCCGTAACGCGCGTTGGTTACCCATACGACGCCGTCGCGCACCGCGATCGCGTCGGGCAACGCGCCCACTGCGATCGGTTCGCCGACAAGGCTTCCGGTCGACGGATCAATGCGCACCACCTCGTCGTCGCGGATGTCGACCACCCACAGGAGCGACGCGCCCGCCGCAATTCCGTGCGGTACGCCGTCGATCGCAATCGGATCGCCGACGACACTGTTCGTCGCGGGGTCTATGCGCGCGACGACGCCGCGCGACACGCCGCCCACCCATAACGACCCGAAGCCGTCAGCGAGACCGAACGGACGGTCCGGAACGGCAAAGGGGTGCCCAACGCGTCGTCTGGTGAGCGGGTCGATCGTCTCCACGGTGTCGTCGCGGAACGCCGCCACCCACACGCGATCGAACGCGAAGTGGATCGAGTACGGCGCGTTGCCGACCGGTGCGGCGCCGCCGACCCGCTTGTGCGTCGCCGGATCGATGGCGGACACCGATCCTGCAGTAACACTCGCCGCCCAAATTGCTTTAGGACTAGCGGTCACGGCGACGGGTCTATTGGGCACGCCCACCTCAACGCCGTCGAACTCCACGCCGGAAACGCCGGCGCTGTTGGTCGAGCTCTTAGCGGCCGAGGCACTTCCTCCGCACGCCGCGAGTGTGAACGCCAGCAGCGCGAGCACGCTTCGCTTCAGCATTTCGCGTATGCGATCCACGCGGGGTTCTCGGCCCGGTAGGCGAAGCCAGGCAAAGGAAACACGGTCCACGGCTTGCGTTGCACGTGGGAGATGTTGGTTAGGCCGATTGGGTCGAGGTAACCGGTTTGGAGCAGCTGCAGCCCGCGAGTCGACGCACGGCGCAGTTGCGTCGAGGCGACCACCTCGTCCTTGGCCAGGTCGTACTGATAGCGGATGACCGGCACCGCCTCGTGTGTGGGGGAGAGGACCGGGCGGCACGTCTTCACGTCGTCGGCGACCGGCGCCGTGTCGAGGATCGACTCGATCCCACTAAAGCGCGACGACGCTTGCCGCGACTCTGTGTTGAACGAACGGAACTCGCCCGCGTACGCGGGCACGCGCGCGAGCACGATGGCAGCGGCGACGAGCGCGACGATCGCGCGCGATGCCTCGTGTTGCCGTCGAGATGCATCCAGCCGGTAAGGGCGAACGCGACACCGATGCACGCCACTACCGAGGGCAGCAGGAGGTAGCGCTCGATCACGGACAGTCCGCCGATCGCGATGAGGAGATACGTCGCGAGCCCCGAGAGAGTGAGCGCCACCAACATGAAGATCCGGGACCGCAGCACGTACAGCGCCAGCAGCATGCCAAGCGTGCCCGCGGCCGCGTTCACCACCGGCTCGCCTCCACCCACGAACCGGGGCACCAGAACGATGGCGTCCAGCAACGACTTCTGGCGGCCGAGTTCGCCGGCAACGTCACGCGTCGAGACGAACGAATAGAACGGGTCGTGCGCAATCCACCAGTCGAGCCCGACCCAAATCAGCGGAGGCAGCGCCACGAGCGAGAAGAGTTGGACGAGCCGGCGCCGCGAAGGCGCGTCGCCGGGCAGACGCAAGCCCGGCCGCACCACGCCCAGGGCGAGCCACGCCCAGTAGATCCCGCTCAACAGCCACGCCTCGGGGCGCAGCAGGCCGGCTAGGCCGAGCAGCACGAGCGGCGCCACGCCACGCCGCGGACGCTTCAGTTCGAGAACCGCCGCCCACACGATGAGGTTCAAGAAGGGAATGTCGAGCATCGACCGCAGGGCGAACGCGAGCAGGTCGGTGCGGGTCAACAGCACCAGCACCGCCGCGAACGCCACGACCGCTGACATCTTGAGGCGCACCATCCGGTAGATGCCGTAGAGCAGGCTGAGGTACATGCCGACCGAGAGCAGCGTCATAACGCGGACGGCGTAGGAACCGGTGAAGGACAGGAGCGCGGTGTACACGTTGAACAGCGGATGCGGCGTCGGCGTGCGAAACACGCTGTAGTCGGGGAGGTGCCCGTGCGCGATCTCGCGACCCCAAATGAGCGCGTAGTAGCTGTCGTAATTCGGGTAGGGCCGCCGCGCGAGGACAAACGCGACGAGCACTCCTGTGAGCACTAGCCAGAACGCCACCTGCACGTCGCGGCGTTCCAACGAGCGGCCGATGCGGCCGCTATCCGCTAGCAATGATCTGCGTAGAACGCGCGAATGCGCTTGGCTGCCGCCGTCGCCGATTTCGTGCCTACGGCCGCGACCTTCGCGGCGTAGGTCGGATCTTGTGCCGCGACCTCGGTGTTTCCGCCGGCGGCAACGAGCGCTTGCACGAAGGGCTTGAGCACATCGTGGACCCGCACGAAGTCATCCCGGATCTCGGCCGGGGCGACTTTGATTGCGTCCTCGAGGCCCTTGATTACCTCGGGGTATTGATCGACCGATGCGGTACTCGAGCTGTTCACCGCGGACTGCGTACGCGCCCGCGTCTGACAAACGGCCGCGATCGCTGGATCGACCTTCTTGTCCGCACACGCGCCGAGCGTGAGGAGCGCTACCGCGAGCGCGACTACTTGCAGTGATCGGTGAACCACGCGTTGACCCGTTCGGCGGCTTGTGTGTATTCGCTGGCGGCGAGCTTCTTGGATGCTTCGACAAAGGCTGGGTCCTTCGCGAGCGCCATGTAGTCGCCCTTGGCATCCTCGAAGGTCTGCAGGTAGGGACCGAGCGTGTCGGCGAGGATCGTGAAGTCGGCTTTGATCTGTTCGGGCGCCGCGCTCGCCGCCTTGCGCAGACCAGCCGCGACATCGCTGTAGTCAACGGTGCCGTCGGTGTTCGCCGCCTGCGCGAAGGCGGCTCCGACGCCGAGGGCGGCCTTGCCCTCGCACACGTCCTTAATGGCGGTGCCGGCGGCGACCTTGTCGAGGCCGCTCGACGCGTTGGCTGAAGCGTCCGCGTTTGTAGCAGGCTTCTTGTCACCGCCCCCGCAAGCACCGGCAAAGAGAGCGGTAGCCGCGAGGATGAGTACTCCGAGTCGACGCATAAACACCTTGGGGTAGGGGAGCGGGGAGGCGGGGCTAGTCGAACAGATCGGGCTGCTCAGCCGCGATCCGGTCGAAGAGCGGCTGGAAGCTGAGCCATCCGGCGAAATGGCCGCCGACCTGGGTCTGGGTGATCGCCGCCATTTCGTCGTCGATCTTCACGGGCGTGCCGGCGGCTTCCGCCAGCAGCTGCGCCTGGCACGTGCGCTCCATGGTGATGAACCACCAGACCGCCTCGTCCACCGAATGACCGACGGTGAGCAGCCCGTGGTTGCGCAGGATGACCGCCTTCGCCTCGTTCAACGCGACCGCGATGCGCTTGCCCTCTTCGGTATCGAGCACGACGCCGGTGTAGTCGTCGAACAGTTCGTGGTCGCCGAAGAACGCGCACGCGTCCTGGGTCAACGGGTCGAGCTTCTTGCCGAGGGAGCTGAACGCTTTGCCGTGCAGTGAGTGCGAATGCGCGGCGGCGACGCAGTCGGGACGCGCCGCGTGCACCTGCGAATGGATGGCGAACGCGGCGCGGTTCACTTCGTACTTGCCTTCGACCACTTCGCCTTCATGGTTACAGAGCAGCAGGTCCGACACCTTGATCTGTCCGAAGTGCATACCGAAGGGGTTCACCCAGAAGTGGTCGAGGAGTTCGGGGTCGCGCGCGGTGATGTGACCCGCGACGCCTTCGTCGAAGCCGCACTTGGAGAACAACCGGAATCCGGCGGCCAAGCGCTGCTTGCGATGGAGGCGCTCCTCCTCAACGGAGTTGAAGGTGGGCAGCTTGTGGAGCAATTCGACGGCCATACGTGAAGCTTACGACCGCACGCCTGGCGGTGTCAGGCGTCGCGGTGTTGGAGGAGGTACGCAGCGGTGGCGAGGGCAACGACGACGTACAACGCGAACACGCCGAGACCCATCCAGCCGCCGAGCACGTCGGCGGTCGGGTCGGGCTTGGTGTTGATAATCGCGGTGCCGGCCTCGCTGGGCAGGTACTTCTGGATGAAATCGACCGAGCCCGGCAGGAAGCTGGCGAGCACGGGCAAGACGAACAGAATGCCGACGATGGCCGAGATCGCACCGGCGGTCTTGCGGATAAGCGCACCGATCCCGAGTGACAGCAGACCGAGCAGCGTGAGGTACAGCGCGGTGCCGATCACCGTCCGCAGCACGTTCGGATCTCCGATACTGACGCCCATGTCCTTGGTGGACAGGATCGCTTGGCCGATGAAAAAGGCGGCGAAACAGGCGGCACTGGTGACGACGAGCGTTAGCGCCGCGAATACCGTCACCTTCGCCCACAGCACGTTGAGCCGTTGCGGCACAGAGGCGAGCGTGGTTCGAATAAGCCCCGTGCCGTACTCGCTGGTGATCACGAGCACGCCGAGTACGGCGATGGCGAACTGCGCCAGGATGCCGCCGGTCAGGCTCGTGGAGGCGGGGTCGAAGCTTCGTAGGTCGCTGGCGGACAGGTGCTTGAACTGCGCCACGAAGACCGCGCAGATGATGGCGGACAAGCCGACGGTTGTTAAGGCCGCGGCGGCGAGGGTCCAGTACGTCGAGCGGACGCTGCGGATCTTGGTCCACTCCGACTTCAAGATGTTGAGGCTGTTCCGCCCCGTGGGCTGGAGACGGGCGCCGGTGGTACCGACTGCGATGGTGGTGACAGCCATGACTAGGCCACCCTTCCTGGGAGCGAGGGGACAATGGGTGCGCGGGAACCGGGCACGCCGGCGAGATACTCGACGCTGTCGTGGGTGAGTTCGAGGTAGGCCTCCTCGAGCGACGCCTCCTGGGGCGAAAGCTCTTGCAGCGCTACGCCGTTGGCGAGCGCGAGGTCACCCATTACCGAGGCGGTGATGCCGGTGACGGCGAGCGCGCCATCGGATTCTTCTTTGATCGCCGCGCCCTTGGCCTTGAACGCCTTCGCCAGCTTGGCGTTCGAGCTCGAGCGCACGCGCACGAAGTTCTGGGAGCTGCCGGCGATGAGCTCTTCGATGCTCGTTTCCGCGAGGAGCTTGCCCTTGCCGATGACGATGACGTACTCCGCGGTGAGCGCCATCTCTGACATGAGGTGGCTGGACACGAAAACGGTGCGGCCCTCGGCGGCGAGCGACCGCATCAAGTTGCGAATCCAGACGATGCCGTCGGGGTCGAGCCCGTTGACGGGCTCGTCGAAGATCAGCAGCTCGGGATCGCCGAGCAACGCGACGCCGATGCCGAGCCGCTGGCCCATGCCCATCGAGAAGCCGCCGGCGCGCCGTTTGGCGACGCTGGACAGTCCGACGATCTCGAGCACTTCGGCAACGCGGGACCGGCCAATGCCGTTGCTTTGCGCGATGGACAGCAGATGATTCTGCGCCGAGCGTCCCTCGTGGATCGCGGCCGCCTCCAACATCGCACCGACCTTGAACAGGGGATTGCGCAACGAGGCGTACGGCTTACCGTCAACGGTGACCGAGCCCTTGGTCGGATTGTCCAGGCCCATCACCATGCGAAGCGTGGTGGACTTGCCTGCACCGTTGGGGCCGAGGAATCCAGTGACTCTCCCGGGCTTCACCTCGAAGGACAGATCGTCGACTGCCAGCGTCGAGCCGTACGCCTTGGTGAGGTTCTGAGCGAGGATCATGCGCGACCCTACAGGCGTTGCAGAAAACTAGCAACCAACTACCAGTATTAGGTTTGCAGTATTGGGTTACAGTTAACCCATGGCCAAGTGGAGCTTCCTCACGAACCATGCGCGGGCGCTGCTGTTCATCGCCGATCAGCCCGACACGCGCCTACGCGACCTTGCCGTGGAGCTAGATGTGACCGAACGCACCGCCTACGGAATTGTCGTGGATCTCACCGCGGCGGGCTACGTCGTCAAAGAGAAGGACGGTCGGCGCAACCGGTACCAAGTGCAGCGCGCCCTGCCCTTGCCCGACTCGGGCTACGAACGGCCGATCGGCGAGGTGCTCGATCTGCTCACCGACGCGAAGCAGCGCAAGGGGACCAAGCGCCGCGCGACTTAGCCGTCCGCGAGGGGATGTAGGCGCATTGCTTGCGCGATCTCCTCGTCCGCGACTTCGGTGTAGATCTGTGTCGTGGCCAACGATGCGTGACCGAGCGCGACCTGTAGCTGCCGGAGGCTGAACGCGCCTTCGCGCAGCCCCAACGTGGCGAACGTGTGGCGCAGCGCATGGACGCGAATGCCCGGGCGCCGGGCGCCGATGGCGCGCAACACCCGGTCCACCACATAGACGACCGACTCGCGGCTGGCTTCCACCGTCTCGCCGATACGGACACCGTCGCGGTTCTTCACCGGCGCGCGGGCGGGACGAGATGATCACCGTGTTGGCCTCGAGCTTCAGCTCGGCCAGGTGGGCGGCGCGGGTAGGCAGGTAGTGGGCGAGTGCTTCGGTCACGACCGGGGGGAGTCCGAGGCGGCGCTCCTTGTCCCCCTTGCCCTTCACGACCATCGCGGTGGGCGGGTCGCCCTCCAGGTCGACCAGCTTGAGCCCGGCGATCTCGGCGAGCCGTAGGCCGCACGCGAGTGCCAACGCCAGGATCAGGGCGTCCCGCTCCGGCCATTGGCTGTTCGAACTAGCGTTCGAGAGCGCGCCGCCGGCGAGGGTTTGTTCGAGGGCCCGCGGGATGCGCTTGCGGCGTTTGGGCGGTGTCAGCAACGCGGCGGGATCGGCGCTGATGCGCTGGGTCTTGTAGGCCCAGGCGAAGAACGAGCGGAGAGCTGAAGTGCGTCGGGCCACGGTGGCCGGCGAACGCTCGTCCGGGGCCCGCTCAGGGTGCGTGTGGAACCGCGGGTCGGGACGGGTGCGGAACTCGGCCAGGGCGCCGTCGAGATGGTCCGGGGTGATGTCGGCCAGGGCCAGCCGGTCGTAGGCGGACAGGATCGCGGCCTCGCGCTCGGTTGGATCCTCGGGCAGCCGGCGCCGCGACGGCAACAAACCAATCTCGATGGCAACGTCGACCATGGTGTCGTCCAGATCGGATCGGTACGCGCTCAACGTCGACGCAGAACGTCCCTCGTTGGCCAGCCGCTGCAAGAACCGTTCGATCATCGTCCCGTAGGTGGCGTCCGGCATATCCCGTAATCTACTTACTAAAGAGTGATTATGTAAGCACCCAACCGAACGGTGCGTTCACAACCGGTCCCCACCCGGCTGCGGGTGCACAGAACGTTGTCGTCTAACTTTGGCGGGCTATGTCACGCCGTATGGAAATCGAGCTCACGAGCGCGCGCGCGGATGGTTCTTGGACGTGGCGCGCTGCTGGGGCCCGGCAACCTAAGGGTGTCGTCACGGCTGCGTTGCTACCGGCAGGAGCCAAGATCGGCGACGTCTTACGGGCAGAAGTTGAGCAAGAGATCGACGGGATCACGGTGCAGCAGATCCTGCAGTCGAAGTCCTCGTCGCCACTACCCGAGCTGATCGAGATCAAGGGCACGAAACCGGTCGAGGGCGGCGTGTCGAGCGACCTGCGTCGTCCGCTGCGTGACGGCGATACACGTGAGCGCAAGCCGCGCCGCGATGGTCCTGGTGGGCCTGGGCGCGGTGGACCGCGTCCCGCCGGCGGGCCTCGTACCGGCGCGCCCCGTACCGGTGGTGCTCCGGCGGGCCGTGGTGGCCCGCGTCCCGACGGTGGTGCTCCCCGCGGTCCCCGTCCTGAGGGCGCCGCGCCGCGCGGCCCTCGCCCCGAGCGCGCGCCGCGGCCTGCGCCTGAACCCAAGCCGAAGCCGAAGCGCCTGGTCGCCGCGCGCACGAACCGCGACGCGCTGCTCGAGTCGCTGAGCGAGGCGGAGCGCCGTATCGCCGATCAACTGATGAGTGGCGGCATCAATGCCGTGCGCCAGGCCCTCGACGCGCAGAACGCGCGCCGGGGCCGCGGAGGGCAAGGACGCCGTCGACAGCGCCCCGATCCTCACCCTCGCCGACGACCTCATGCCCAAGATCGCGGCCGCCGAATGGCGCGACTTTGCCGAAGCCGCAATCGGTAGTGCGAACGAGATCGCGTTGCGCGACCTTCGGTCCGTCGTGGCCAAGGCCGGCAGCAGCACGCGCGATGACGAGACGCGCCTGCTGGCCGCGCAACTACGCGAAGCGCTCGACGCCCGCGTCGAGGCGATGAAGGCCAACTGGGTGAAGGAGCTCACCGCCGCAATCAAGGAGGGCCGCCTCGTGCGCGCTCTCAAGATCTCGGGTCAGCCACCCGAGCCCGGCAGCCGTTTCCCCGAAGAGCTCGCCACCGAACTCGCCGCGCAGGCCAGCGCGGCGTTGAGCGAGGACACCATGCCGGATCGCTGGCAGTTGGTCGCCGAGGCAGTGGCCACATCCTCGGTGCGCCGCGTGGTTACGCCGGCGTCTCCCCCGAAGGAAGTTACCGACACGCTCAAGGCCGCGATCACCAAGATCGCGTCGCGGGTACCCGCCATCGCGACGAGCATCGGCATCGAGGTGCCAGCCGCGCCGGGCAAGCCGAGTACGGCGCGTAAGCCGTCGGGTCCCCCGCGTCAGAACGTCGCGAAGAAGCCGGCTCCGGGCCCAATCAAGCGTCCGGCCGAGGTGGCCGCAGGTGCGCCACGCGTGATGATCGGGGGACGGGCCATCCCGCCTCCCCCGCGCCCGCACGCGGCGCCGGAAGTGTCAGCGCCCGAGGTAGTCGAGGAGGTCGCCGGGGCTCCGAGCGACGAGGTCGTCGTCGAGGACGTCGCACCGAGCGTTCCATCCAGCAGCGACGAACCGGACACCAGCGTCGAGAGCGGCGCGCCGGTCGTGACTGGTGTCGCCAACGAAAACGACGTCGTCTCCTCCGAGCCCGAGAACGTCTAACACCACATCGAGGCGTTTCACGCCTCCGAAGTCCTGCGCAAAGTAGGCGGCTTCAGGTTTCCATCCGAGAGCAACGAGTTCGGCGCGCCCGACCTCGCGGTCCTTGTGCGAAGCAACAGCCCAGCGCGGCACCGCGCGCAACATCGCGTCGATGCCCGCGAAGGGCTGCACGTCGTTTGGCTCGTACGCGGCGATGTACGTCTCGACCGGGATGCCCAGACGCGCGCACTCGTCCGTAATGAGGTGACCGAACGTCACGCTTTCGGCCGGCACTCCACACCGAACGAACGCCTCCACCAGCGCGCGATCCGAGTCGAGCAGCGTGCCGTCGAGATCGAAAATGATCGCCTGGACGGGTGGCGTCACTCGCTGCGAGGAGCGAGCACCGACGATCGGGCGCCGCGCCCGAGGTAGGCACCGCTCCCCCGCTCTTCGTCCCAGCGGGCGCCGCAGGTGAGGCACTCGCAGCTGTCGAGATTTCCGGACGCGACGTACAACCGGTCGATCTCGTAGCCCGAGCAGAATGGACACGCGAGGTGTGCACCCTCTGCACGGGAGTGTTCCCCCCGAAGCACGAGATACAAGGCTACCGACACCTCCCCCACTACGCAGGCACCCCCGCCTCCTGAGTAGCTTTCGACGCATGATCAAGTTTGAGAAAAAAGGCGCGATTGGGATCATCACCATCGACCGCCCCGAGGCCAAGAACGCCGTCAACGCCGAGGTCGCCAGCGGCATCGAAGCCGCGATCGACGAACTCGAGTCCGATCACGAACTGTGGGTCGGCATCATCGCCAGTTCCGGCGACGTGTTCTGCGCCGGCGCCGACTTGAAGGCGATCAACAGCGGCCAAGCCGGTGGCTTGCAAACTGAGCGCGGCGGCTTCGCCGGCTTCGTGGCGCGTGAACGGACCAAGCCCGTGATCGCCGCGGTCGACGGGCCCGCGCTCGCCGGTGGCTGCGAGATCGTGCTCGCTTCCGACCTCGTGGTTGCGTCGGAGATCTCGCGTTTCGGCATCCCGGAGGTGAAGCGTTCGCTGGTGGCCGCTGCCGGCGGACTGTTCCGTCTCCCCCGCGCCATCCCGCGCAACATCGCGATGGAAGCTGCATTGACCGGTGATCCGATCTCGGCCGAGCGCGCGTTCCACTTCGGCCTCGTGAACGAACTAGTGCCCGCAGGCCAGGCGTTGTCGGCCGCCATCGCACTCGCGGAGCGCATCAACGTCAACGCGCCGCTTGCCGTCCGCGCCACACGTGAGATCGTGATGGCGGCCTACGCCGAAGACGACGCCACGCTCTGGAAGATGAGCGGTTCCGCGATGGGCCGCCTCTTCCAAACTGAAGACTTCATGGAAGGCCCCAAAGCCTTCATCGAAAAGCGCGCCCCCGTCTGGAAGGGCAAGTAACGCTCAGGGGACCTGCGGCGATGGCCGACGCGCGCCAACCCGCAGTTGTCGGAGGTGACATCACGGTGCAAGCGTCGGACCCGATCGTGAACGCTGCTCGCCTCGCCCTAGGCCCGTTGCCGCGCACTTCTGGACAGTTCGCGTTGCCTGGCGACGGAAAGTGACCAGAAGTGGACCTGTCCTACGTGATTAGCGGGATGATGTGGTGGTCGGCGAGGAACTCGGCGAGGCCCTCGACCAGGTTGAGGTCGGCGACGGCGGGCAGGTCGACCCACATCACTTCCTCCGCGTCGTCGCCGGCGCGGAGGGGTTCGGTGTCGAAGGCCGTAGCGTGGAAGTCGTGAATGACGAAGTGGGCGTCGTCGGAGATGCGCTCGACGTAGCCGATGTAGTCGTCGACCACGATCTCGAGGCCGGTCTCTTCGAGCACCTCGCGCACGAGCGCCTCGACCATTAACTCGCCCCGCTCGACCCGTCCACCCGGCACCGACCACTCCCCTGCAGCCGGACCGTGCCCGCGGCGGATCATCAGCAGGCGGTCTTCGTCTACGACGACGGCACCGACGCAGATCTCAGGGCGTGACATCGAGCCGATGATGCACCGTGAGCAGCCGCGCCTTGAAGCCGGCGGCCTCGAAAAAGTTCTTCGTGATGCGTTCGCCGGGCAGCGCGTACGCGTCGACCGCCGCGCAGTCCTGGCTGCGGGCCCACTCGACGATCGCGTTGAGCATCGCCTCGCCCACGCTGACCGAGCGCGCCTCGGGGTCCACCCACAACATCGGGACAACCGCGAGGCGTTCGCCACCGATCAGCACGTCGACGTGCGCCGCGATTACTCCGACCGGTTGATCGTCGAGCAGGCCGAGCAGCACCGTGGCGTCGCCGCGCGACATCCAGTCCGCCAATTGCGACGCGCTCGGGACCGGCGCCTCACGCGCGAGCATCACGTCGGCGCCGCGTTGGCCGCGCAACGTGTCCGCCGCGGCCTCGGCCATCGCGGTGATCGCGCCGACGTCGGCGGATGTGGCGTCGCGCACAGTGGCGACAGGAACGACCGCGCCGGTCGTCACGCGCGGGACCTACGCGTCGCGAAGTTGCGCGACCCGGTTCAGGATCGTGCGCCGACCCCGACCGGCCGCTTCGTAGGAGCCGATCGCCGCGAGCTCGGCCGGGTTCAGCCCGGCGAGGCGCTGCACCACCTGTGACGCCGACAGGCTGTCGTAGCCCGGGATGGCCAGGCTCTGCGCGTCATGGACCGTGACCGGTGTGCCGTTGTCTGACGGAGTCGCGGCAACTGGTGCAGGGGCGGGTGGCGCGGGTGTGGGCGCGGACGAAGGAGCGGGCGCCGGCGGCGGCGTGGCCGCAGGAGGCTTCGCCGCGTTGGGTGCCGGCCGCTCGGTGTACTGCTTGAGCCGCTTCTCGACTTCCTGGCGGCCCATGCCCACCGCGAACTGGCCCATCATCTTCGCCATGTTCGCTTCCTGGTGACCACGCGACACGAGCTTGGGCAGCTCCTCGCGGATCATCGCGGCGATACCTAGCGGCGCGAAGACCGCGGTCTCGATGAGGCGCTCGATTGGGGACTTCTCGTCTTCAGCCATGGCCGTTCCTAACCGTCTGTTGTGTGCACGATAAGTACGTCACACGGGGCGTGATGCGAAACCTTGTTGGGCACGTTGCCCTTGATCGCGCGCGTCGCCTGGGTGATGCCGCGATTGCCGGTGACGATGAGGTCGCCGCCGCCTTCCTCCGCCGCCTGGATGAGCGCGAGCGCGGGGTCCGATGCGCCCGTGCGCACGACCACGTCGGTGACGCCGAGCTTCTTCGCCATGGCCTTGCCGCGCTTGGCCCGAGCTTCGGCCTCGTTTACATCGGCGGCCATCCAGCGCAGGTCCTCGGGCACGTCGCTGACCTTGCGCGCTTCCTTGACCTTGTCGTGCACATAGGCCGTGACGATCGTAAGGCGGGCGCCGAAGGTCTTGGCCACCTCCGCCGCGTGTGCGACGGCTTTCTCAGCCGTCTCCGAACCATCCGTGCCTACCACCACGTTGCGATAGCCCATACGCCGCTCCTTTTCGCTACACGCAGTCGCGGCAATACTGCCGCTTCGCGTCGGCTAGCTGGCTGGGGTGCTTCACGAGGAAGCACGACTGGCACACAAACTCGTCGGGCCGCTTCGGTGCAACCTTCGTGGAGTCGCCGCGCTCTTCTGTGTCGGCGGGCTCGTCGTCTTCTTCCTCTTCCTCGACAACAACAAGGCGCTCTTTGAGGATCTCGTCAAGCGTCGCTTCGACGTCGTGGTCGACCTCGAGCTCGTCCTCGTCGTCTTCTTCCTTCTTCTTTTTTGCCGCGGCCGCTACAGCCTCGGGGTCGATCTCTTCCTCGGCGTCGTCTTCCACGACGACGTCAGCGTCGTCGGCCAGGTCATCATCAAGAATGTCTTCTTCGGCGAGGCCTTCGAGGTCTTCCTCGTCGATCTCCCCAGGTTGATCGTCATCTACTTCTATGTCGTCGACGGGTTCGTCGGCCATGGTTGCCCTTCCACTCGCCTTGCGCGGCGGCGGACTATAGACCTCAGCGGGACGTTGTTGGTGCGCTGGGCGCAGTTGTGGTCGTTGTGGTGGTTCCGCCGGCTGCCGGCAGCCCCAAATTCAGGCTTGCGACGTCATCGATTCTCCAGTCGCCGGCCTTCACCATGCTCAGCTCGATATAGGAAGTGACGGCACGCTTTCCGCCTGAGCCGGACCGAATGAGGTCAGCCACCACGATCACGTCGGCGGTGTGATCGTTCAGCTCTCCGACGAACACGGTGATGTCGCGAACGGTCGAGATGCCCTTGGTCGCGGTCAGGATTGGGGCCAGGCCGTCGTCGAATCCCGACTGGTACTCCTTCTTGAAGGTGCCAGTGGAGAGCCGCAGCACGGCTGCCTTCTGCCGGTCGAGATGGCGATAGTCGTACGCGTTGAACGCCGAGGCGAAGGCGGCGGCGACGCGTCGCACGTCCGCCAGTCGGCTCGTGGTCTTGCGATGGGTCGCGCTCAGCGAGGCGGCGAGAATCGCGAGCCCGAGGCCGATCGCGGCGAGCGCCACCAGCGCCGTGCGAAGACCGCGATTCGACGCCTGTGCCGGCTGGGCTTCGGGCTGAACTTCGGGCTGAGGATCGGGTTCGGCTGACGGTTCGTCGGTGCTCACGAAACCATCTTGGTCGCCGACCGCAGCACCAGCACAGCCGTGCCGATCGCCAGACCGAGGCCGGCGGCCGCGCCCTGCGCGTTGATGGGCTGCGCGGCGCCGGCCGGGCTTGCCGTCGAGTAGCTCACGCCCGACGGCGGGATGCCACTCACGCAGCCAGGGGCTGGCAGAACCGGCGGCAGCGCCCGGGGCGGGTTGAACTGAACCGGCGGATTGCTCAGCGGGCTTTGGACCGTCCCGACTCGGACCCACACGCCGTCGGCTTCGATGTCACGGGCATCCCACACCGCGGCGAAGGCCGGTGGCGCCCAGGTGAGCAGCGCCCGCAGTCCGTCGACGTTCTTCGCCGTCGTCGCGTGGTCGATAACGACCTCGAGCGCCTTGAGGTCGCAGTCCAGTTCCGCCTTGTGGTTGCCCACGAGGTCGGCGAGTTGCTTGGTCAGCGGCGCGCCTTTGACCAGCAGGGTGGCCAGGTCGTCCTTTGCCCCGGCGAGGGCCGCGTTGAGCGCGGCCAGGTTGTCGAGCGACGCTCCGAGTGAGGCGCGATGGGTGGCGAGGACTGAGGTGAGCCGTCCCCCGTTCGCGGCGATGCGGTCGAGGGCGGCGGTTTTGGCGGCGAGCACCGAGGCGAGCTTGTCCCCCTCGACTGCCAACGCGCGAAGCGAGTCCGCCCGCCCCTCAAGCCCGGTGGCGGTCTCGTGCACGATCGTGCCGACCGCGCCGGGCGGCAGTGCGGCCAGCACCGCGCTCGCCGAACGGAGGAATTCGGAGAACTCGAGCGGGACGGTGGTGCGGTCCCGCGGAATGTGGTCGCCGTCTTTCAAAATGCCGGCGGACGCCTTCGCATTCGGCGGCGGGAAGAAGTCGATGAACTGCTCGCCAATGGCGGACTTGCGGCCGATGTTCGCCGTGGATCCGGCGGGAATCTTGCGGCCGCGCTCGATGGACATCGTGATGCGGACCCCGTGATTTATCCGTTTGACACCGCTGACGTGACCGAACGGCACGCCGATGTAGGCCACCTCGGCATTGGCGAGCACGCCGAAGGCGTTTTCGAAATCAGCGCTGAGCTCGTAGGGCTGGTCGACCTGCTTGAAACTCACGACGCTGCTCGCGAGCCACGCGGCCATCAAAAGGAAGCCGACGGCAAACACGGCGAGGTTGATGTTTATGCGCCGCTTCATGTGCCGGCCCTCGGATCCAGTGCGGCCGGCACGACCCAACCGAACACCTGGGTGAAGTCGTTGGGAATGATCTCGGGCAAGACCGTCACGAAACGGTCCAACCAGTCGATCAACGTGGACAGTTCGGTCGTCTGGCCGGCCACGATCTTCACGATGTCGTCGACTTGGTGAATCTGTTTTTCGATGTCGGCGCGGTACTTGTCGAAGACTTCGTTCTGGGTCGCGGCGATGCGCGCAAGGTTCCGCAACACGGTGACGGTGCGGTCGCGGTTCTCGGCCAGCACCCGCGTCGTTGTCGCTAGGTCTCCCAGCACGCCGCGAATCGACTCGATGTCTCCCGCCAAGGTGGCGGTGGCGTTGTCGAGGTGATCGACGATCTTGCCGATGTTCTGGGCGCGGCTCGCGAGCGCGGCGCTGTAGGTGTCGAGCGAGGTGATGAGGGTGCGCAGGTCATCCTTGCGTCCGGCGAAGGCGGTGCCTCCCGTGTCGATCAAGGTCGCCACGTCGCCCGCGGTCACCTGACCCAAGACTGCGACGGCCTGCTCGGCCACGAACTCGAGCTCGGGCGCCTGTTGCACGTGTGTGATCACGTCCCCATTGCGGAAGAACGGCCCGACGCCCGGCTTGCCGACGGGACGCAGCTCCACGAACTTCTCGCCGAGGAGCGAGGTAGTGCGAAGGACGGCGATCGAGTTTCGCGGCACGTCGCGTCCGTTGTTGATGATCAGCGTGACCTTCGCTTTGAAATCCTTGGTGAGGTGGATCGACTTGATCCGGCCGATGCGCACGTCGGCGACTTGTACCGAGCCGCGGGGCTGGAGGTCACCCGAGTCGTCGAAGGTGACCGTGACGGTCGTGCCGCCCCTTGCGCAGCCCGCGAGCAGACCGGCGAGCAGCGCCGCGCTGAGCAGCGCGCTCGTGAGGAAGCGCCGACTCATCCGAACACCGAACTGATCGACCGGATGAGACCCGTCAGTCCGCCCTTTTTCTTGGGCGTGTTGTTCGCGTCAGCATTCGCCTTCTTCGCCGCCGCGCTCGGAGCTTTCTGCGACGCGGGGGTGGCGGTCTTTGCGCCCGCGGATGTGGGCGGAATGATCACGGTGGTGCCCGGAACCTCGCAGGCAACCGTCACGGGTACGCAGGCGACCGTGACGGGCAACCCGAGCGCCTGGAATGCCTGGGCGAGGCTCGGCGCGACCGTGGCGCGCAGGTCGAGCGCGTGCAGCTCAGAGTTGTACGCCGCCGCGAGCCCGCTCTTGCCGTCGTAATCACGGCCGGCGACCAGCGTCGGCCCGGCCAGGAGCACCTTGTCGACTTGGCCGATGTTCTGCTGCACGAGCCGCAGCGTGCGGCTCAGCACCGTGAGGTCCTTGTCGAGTTGGACGTGGTGCTCGTTCACGAGATCGAACGCGTCGGTCGAGAGCGAAGCGAGCGACGCCAGCAAACCCTGGATAGCGGTGCGCTCTTGCGCGAGCGCGTCGGTCGTGCGCGCGAACGTGTCGAGCACGCGACCGAGTGTCTGGTCGCGTGATGCAAGGGTGGCGGTGAGTTTGTCGAAGTTGTCGATGATGCGCCCGACCTCGGCGTCCTTGTTGCCGAGGGTCTCGGTGATCGTGCCCAGCCCCTTCAGCGCGTCGTTCAAGGCGCCGCCGGTGCCGTCGAGGCCGGCGGCGAGGTTTGTGACGAGCCGCCCGGTGGCCTGCGGGTCGATCGAGTCCAACAGATGCTTCACTGCTGCGAGCGCTTCGTCGGGTTCCACGGGGACGCTGGTGCGCGACCCGGGGATGACCGAGTTCGGCTTCAGCCGGGGCTGCCCCGCTTTCCACGCCGGAAACAGTTGGACGTAGCGCTCACCGATGAACGACAGCGGGATGATGGTCGCGCTGACATCGGCCGGCAATGGGATGTCCTCGGGAATGGCCATCACCACGCGGACCTGGGATCCGATGACCTTGATCGACTTCACGTCGCCGGCGGGAAGGCCGAGCACGCGAACTTGGGACTGCTTGTAGAGCGAGATGGCGCTCGGGAAGTAGGCGGTTACCTGGTAGCTGCTGCCACCACCGCCACTGATCGTCGAGCAGGCGCCCAGGCCCACGCTGATGACGGCGGCCGCCAGCAATAGCGCGGTCAAACGCCGAGGGGCGAGCACGCGCCGCATCAATTGCCCTGCCCCGTAAGCGAGCCGATGAGCCCGAGGACGTCAGGGCCGAGGGCGCGGATGTACACGTCGGCCCACGGGCCGTGCGCGGGGGCGAGCGCGAGGCCGTACGCGCCTTCACCCAGCCAGGCCAGCGCTCGGTCGAGGTCGGCTTGGTGGTGATCGAGGATGTCGACGGTCGGGTGCAACGTGTTCAGAATCCCGGCGAGCTCAGCCTTGTGGTTGTGCACCACGCCGGCGAGCTGCCCGAAGGCGGAGGCGGCATCATCGATGCCCTCGGCGAGTGCATCGTGCCGCGCCGCGAGCACCTTGAGTATGGCGTCGCTCTGGTCCAGCAGACTCACGAGCGTTTGGTCTTTCACCGCGAGGGTGTTCGAGATCGTGTCGGCCCGCGTCAGGAGGTCGTCGAGCTGGCTGTCACGCGACGCGATCGCGGTCGACAGTTTGGCGATGCCGTTGATGAGCGTTTGGAACGACTCGGCCTTGCCCTCTGTAACCGCGGCCAGTTGCTTGATGAGGGTGTTCAGCTTTTCGTTGTCGGTGGCTTCGATGCGGCGCGTCGCGACCTTCGTGAGCTCGAAGATGTCGTACGGCGTCACGGTGCGGCCGTTGGGAATGACTGCACCCGCCTTCAGGTAGGGCGCCATCACGGGGCCCGTAAGGCGCACGTACTTCGCGCCGAGGAGCGTGGCGAGCGCGACCTCAGCGTGGGTCTTCGCGCCGAGCTGCACGCCGTTGTTGATCGCGAGGCGCACGATTACTCGCCCGTTGCGGCGGTCGGCCTTCACCGATTTGACCTGGCCCACCTGGACGCCGGCGACGCGGACGGGCGCACCGGCAGTGACTCCCGCGGCGTCAGAGAACTGGGCAGCGATCGTGAAGCGATGCGTCAAGACCGTCTTGGAGAAGAACGCGCCCGCCAGGATCAACGACATCACCACGAGGGTGACGATCGCGATCGTGAACGGATTGCGGTCTCGGAAGCTCTTGCTCAACGGCCAAGCCCCAGTGTCAATTGCTCGCGCACGGCGGCGGCGCCGCGCTTCCCGCGGGCGCTGTGAGTTGCACTCGCGGACGTGTTCGTTGTTGGCAGTTCAATACACGGCGTCTGTACGACGGGGGTCGGCTGGTAGCCGACCTTGAGGCACAGGATGTTTTGGTTGAGCCATTCGCCGTAGCTCGACACGTTGGCCAGCCGCAGCGCCGCGTCATCGAGGCCGCCGACAATGCGATCGAGCGTCGGCAACTTGGCGCCCACCGCTGCGACCACGGTGGCGAGATTCGACACGATGCTGTCGATCTGTTTGCGGTTGTTGCCGAGGATCGCCGAGAGGTGCCCGTTGAAATCGCCCAACTCCACCACCGCGTTGTCGAGCACATCGGTGTTGTCACTGAACGTCTTCGTGATCGCGTTCAGATTGTCGAGCACCTGACGGATTTCGGCGTCACGATCCGCTACTGCCGCCGCGACGGTATCGACGTTGCCGACGAGCCGACCGATCGCCTCGTCGCGCTGGCCGAGAGTGTCAGCGATCTTCGCGAGGTTGTCGATCGACGCGCCGATCTTCGCTTCGTTGCCGCTCAAGGCGCCCACGATCGTGTCGAGGAACTCGTTTACCTTCGCCGGGTCGATCGCGGCAACGATCGGGCCCAAACGGTTGAGCAGGTCGCCGAGATCGACGACCGACGTGGTCTTGCGGACCCGATCGCCAGGCTGCAGCGCCACTGACGACGTGCCGGGATACAAGTACACGTAGCGCTGACCGAGCAGGTTGCGCCAACGGATCGTGGCCGCCGTGTCGCTAGGCAACTTGAGTTGATGCTTTACCCGCATCGTGACGACGGCCTTGCCCTTGACGACCTGGATGCTCGTGATCTTGCCGACGCGTACGCCGGCGATCTTCACGTTGTCGTTAATCAACAGCCCGGTGACGTCATTGAATGTCGCCGTGAGCTTGTAGGTGTCGTCGAGCAACTGCACGGGCCCCACGCGCAGCGACTGCACGTTGCCGATCGAAAAGATCAACGCGATCGTGATCGACAGGCACAGCCCAACGAAGAGGCCGAGCTTGATGAGGGTCCCGCGCACTAGTCGACCAGTCCGGCGAGGAGAAGATCTCGGACGGCTTCGCGGCCATGCGTCGGTGCCCGCAACCCGTCGAGCAGCGACGGGCGCTTGGCCGCGGTGGGCTTGGTGGGGTCGCTGGTTGTGCCCCCTGGCAAGTCGGTGGAGCAGTCGGCCAGGATGGGGTCGCAACTGCCGGGAAATACGAGCTTGATCTTGGCCAGCGCGCCGTCGCCGTACGGGATGCCCGTGCCTGCTTCGGCGAGGGTTTCGAAGAAGCGCCGGAGCCCCAGGACGACCGCGGGCAGCCGGTGTTTCTGCGCGTCCAGCACGGCGAGGGTCTTGCCACCTTCCGGCGCGAGTTTGTTCAGAAGCGACTGATTGTTCTCGAGGATGTCGGCCACGTCGCCGGTAAGCCGCGCGCTGTTCTTCAGCACTTGGGTGAACTCAGCTGAGCGTTGGTTGATCTCGGGCAGCGCGGCGTGCGCGTCACGCGCCAGCGCGAGGGCCTGATCCGCGTGCTGGTCGAGCGTCTCAGTGAGCAGCGCCATGTCGTCGATGAACCGCTGCGTTTCGGCCACGTTTCTCGCTTGGCCCTGCGCGAACACACTCAGGCCTTGCAACGCGTGATTCACGTTGGGGCCTAGCCCCGCTCCCCCGCGCGCCAACTCGTTCAAGATCGTGCCGAGTTCGGCCGGATTGATCTCTTTCAAGATCGGATAGACGTCGGTGAGCACCCGCTCGACTTCGAACCCGCCCAGCGTCTTCTTGATCGTGCCGCCGTCATGCAGGAACGGACCGCGGGCCTCGTGGCTACCCGGTTCGATGTCGACGAATTTCTCGCCGAACAGCGTTTTCGGACGGATCGTTGCCTCGGCGGCGACGGGGATCGTCTCGCTCTTCTTGATGGTCAGGCGTATCACCGCCTCGCCCTTCACGAGCTTGATCGACGAGACCGTGCCGATATTGACGCCGTGGACCTTCACGTCGCTGCCGGGCAGCATGCCTTGGCCCGCCGCCGAGAAGGTCCCGCTCAGGTGGTACACGGGGTCGTTGGCGCCGTAGGCGAGCTTCCCGCCGAGCACCACGACCGCGACCATGAACAGGATGAAAATCACGCCGGACACCGCGTTGTACTGACGGTCGGTAAGGGGCCTCATCGACTTCATGCGCGGTCCGTCAACCAGCTACGCGGACGGTGTTGCCGCCGCCCCAGAAGATGACGGACAGGATCAGGTTCAACACGACGACGGTGACGATGCTGAGCCGAATGGCGCGGCCCACGGCGACGCCGACTCCGGCCGGGCCGCCCGTCGCGTAGTACCCGTAGTAGCAGTGGATCAGCGAGACCACCACTGCGAAAATGCACGCCTTGGCCAGGCTGTAAAAGACATCGATGGGCGGCAGGTACAGCCGGAAGTAGTGGTCGTAGACGCCCGGCGACAAGCCGAAGAACTTCGTAGTGACGAGCTTGGTCGCGAAGAAGCTCGCGTAGAGCGAGAAGAGGTACAGCGGGATGATGCAGATCAACGCGGCGACCACGCGCGTGCACACGAGGTAGACGAAGCTCGGAACCGACATCACCTCAAGCGCATCGATCTCGTCTGAGATGCGCATCGCCCCGAGCTCGGCTGTAAAGCCGGCGCCGACCTGCGCGGCGAACGCCACGCCCGCGATGATCGGCGTGATCTCGCGGGTGTTGGCGAAGCTGCCGACGAGGCCGGTGAAGGCCTGCGCGCCGATCTGTTCGAGGCCCTTGAATCCCTGGAGGCCCACCTCGGTGCCGGTAAAGAACGACATCGAGAAGATCACGAACACCATGCCGCCGCCGACAATCAGAGCGCCGGCGCCGATCGTGATGTCCGAGACGAGCGCAGCCAGCTGGCTGGTGTAGCCGCGCCGGAAGATCTGCATCGTCGCGACGTCGCGCATGATGCGCAGGTAGAAGCCGATCTGCTTCCCGATCTCCTCGAAGATCGACGAGAACCGCAAGCGGGCGCGGCGAACGGCCAGCATCAGAACTTTTGCGGGATCACCGCGAAGTACAGCGTGGTCATGACGAAGTTGACGAAGAAGATCATGATGAAGGACAGGACGACCGCCTGGTTCACCGCGTCGCCCACACCCTTCGGCCCGCCCTTGGCGTAGAGGCCCTTGTAACACGCGACCATCGCGGCGACGAGGCCGAACAGGAACGCTTTTGCGAGCGCCGACCAGAGGTCCGCGGGCTGCACGAGCACCGTGAAGCCGGAGAAGTATGCCCCAGCAGTGGTCTTCTGCACGAGCACGTTAAAGACGAAGCCACCGGCGAGGCCGGCGAGGCTGACGAGCGGAACCAGCAGGACCGAGATGGTCGCGGCGGCCCACATGCGCGGCGTCACCAGCCGGTGGATCGGGTTGACCGCCATCACTTCCATCGCCGCGATCTCGTCACGAATCTTGCGCGAGCCGAGGTCGGCGGTCATGGCCGAGCCGCCGGCGCCGGCGATGAGCAGGGCAGTCGCGACGGGTGCGGCTTCGCGCACGATCGCGAGAACCATCGCGGCGCCCGTGTTCGACTCGGCGCCGAGCTGCTTGCTGAACGACCCGATGTGCAGCGCGATCACCGCGCCGAACGGAATCGAAATCAGAACGACGGGTATCGACGTGACCTTGGCGATGAACCAGCACTGGTCGAGGTACTCCTTGTACCACTGGCGCACATGCCACGTCCGGCGTAACGCCTCGAGGGCGATAGCGAACATGTTGCCGGTCTCACGCAGCAGCGTGGTCGGCTTGTCCGTGAAATCAGCCAGACGAGTCGCCAAAGTCAGACCGTCATGATGTCGTAGTCGCCGGACATTTCGGAGTCTTCGTCGTCGTCGCTCGCCATCTCGTCCATGCCGATGGGACCCTGCGCGCGACCGGCGAGGAACTGGCGGATGATCTTGTTGTCGGTCTTCGCCATTTCGTCTTTGCTGGCGAACTTCACCAGACCCGACCGGTAAAGCACGCCGATGAACTCGGCGGTGCGCATCACCGAGGGAATGTTGTGCGTGATGATGAAGAAGGTCGCGCCGGTTTCCTTCTGCACGTTCACCACGAGATCGTCGAGGTAGGCGACGCGCACGGGGTCGAGCCCGGAGTCGGGTTCGTCGAAGAGCACGATCTCAGGGTCAAGCACGAGGGCGCGCGCCAAGCCGGCGCGTTTCTTCATGCCGCCCGACACTTCGCCCGGCACCTTCTTCATGTGATCGAGGAGGCCGACGAGCGCCGACTTCTCCATCACGATTTCGCGGATCTCGCGCTCGCTCTTCTTGGTGTGCTCGCGCAGCGGGAACGCGATGTTGTCGTAGAGGTCCATCGATCCGAACAACGCGCCGTCCTGAAACAGCACGCCGAACTTGCGCCGCACCCGGTACAGGTCACGTTCGCTCATGCCGACGGTCTGCTCGCCGTCGACCCAGATCTCGCCCGAGTCCGGACGCAGCAGGCCGATGATGTTCTTGAGGAGGACGGACTTGCCGGTCCCCGACGGGCCCATGATCGCGGTGATCCGGCCCTTCGGTACGTCGAAGCTGATGTCTTGCAGGACGGTGTGCGAGCCGAACGACTTGGTCACGTCCCGCAACGAGATGATTGCTTCGTCGGCCACTGCACCCCCCTAAGGCGTTTTTTGGTCGATTTCGCAGAAATTGCGCTTGTGTCGCAGCGTAATCAGGCCTGTGACCTTCGTCACAACACGCGCTCGGGTCAGACGTTGAGGCGTTTGGACTCGGCGCGGCGTTCGCTGTCGAGGCGCTCGAGGTCGTACATCTCGTGGTCGACGTAGCGCATCATCTCGGCGACAGCGTGGTGGCCGGCCTTGTCCGCGATCTGCGTGTGCATGTCCTGGCAGACCTTGCGGTACGACGGGTGCCCCTGACGTTCGGTGCGCAGTTCGAGCATCTGCATCGCGGCGCGAGCGTTGAGCGTCATCGCGTAACGCACCTTGTACGCCAGCGACACCGCGTAAGGCGCTTGGTTCGAGAAGTCATCGAGCAGCGCGTCGTGCAGCGCCGCCGAGCGCTCCAGGGATTCGTCGAACGCCTCGGCCGCGCCTGCGTCGGAAACCGCCTCGGGCATGTCGTAGCCGTGCAACGGGGACAGGGTCTGCCACTCGATGCTCAGCATGCGATGGCGCTGCAGGTCGCGGAACGCGCCGTAGTCGGTGAGCAGGTCGAAGCGGTACCAGACGGTCTCGAGGGCGCGCCCGGGACGGTGCCGCCGGTTGGTCCTCTCCCCCACGTACGCCTTCACGACGCTGACCTTGTCGGCCGCGCTCATTTGTTTCACACGCTCGAGGATCAGGTCGTCGGGTAGTTCCGTGTGCGGGTACAGCATCGACGCGACCATGCGGTCTTCGCCGTCGGGATCCCAGTTCACCAGCGTCACGCCGCCGCGCGGTTCCGGTTGGGTTTCGCCCAGCAACCGGTCGGCGATGTCGTCCATCGCGCCGCGATTGTCGGCCAAGTACGTCGACCAAGCTCGCCCACGGTCGGGCAGGTCCACCCGCGTCAGGAACGACGGGATCACCTTGCGCAGCTCGATGAGCATCATCTCGGCGTAGTCGCGCGCCTCGGGCAAGGGATTGGCGTGCATGCGGATCAGCAGCTGTTCGTAGGCCTGCCCGGTCCCGTAGATACCCACGTTCGACAGGGACGCCGCGGGCAGCAGGCCGCGGAGAGCGTCGAACGCCTTGGCCTTCACGGCCTGACGCCACACGAAGTCCGAATCGCCGGCTTGCTGGGGGTGCACCTTGGCGTAGTGCGCGTTCATGACGGGCAGCAGTTCGGCGTAGGTGTCGAACATGCGGTCCATGTCGCCCACGTAACGCAGCCCGAGCCCGGACTTCAGCACGTCGGGGTCGCGGTAGTAGCGGTAGCGCCCGTTGCCGAGGCGGGTGTCGTAGGCGATGTAGCGAGTGGATTGCTCGAGGTAGGCCATGAGGCGGCCCCACTCGAGGATCTTGGTGAGCAGGTTGGAGGACTGCTCGCAGGCGAGGTGCACCCCGCCGAGCTGGGCGACGGAGTCGTCGCCGTATTCGAAGAACACCTTCTTGTAGAGGTCTTCGGCCCGTTCCAGGCCCATGGTGGCGTCGATCGTCAGGTCGCCGGTCATGTCCAGCTCGCCGACGAATTCGTCGAGGAAGAGGCGGCGCAGGCTTTTGGCCGAACGCGAATACCTTGCAAACAGGGCACCCTTGACCACTTCGGGGAGGTTCGTGAGCGCGAACACCGGCTGATCCAGGTTCGTGAAGTAGCGCCGCAGGATCACCGCCTCATCGGGCGTGAACGTCTCTACGGCGTACCTCGTCATGGGAAAGGTGAGAGTAGAACCGGGGCGGTCATTAGTGGCGGATGACGATCTTTCCGCTCTGATCGCCCGCTTTCAGGCGTTCCAGGGCCTCCGGGAAGGCACTTAGGCCGTCGAAAATCTGGTCTACGGGGACGGGGACGCCTCCGGCCACCAGTTTGAGGACCTCGTCGAACTCGCGGTGCGAGCCCATGGTCGAACCAATGATCTCGTGCTGCTTGAAAAACAGCCGGGGCAGCGAAACCTCGACCACGCTGCCCGCGGTGCCGCCGCACGTCACCAGGCGACCACCCGGCTTCAGGCACTTGATCGAGTTCTTCCACGTCGCGGCACCAACGTTTTCGAACACGACGTCCGCCTGGATCGGCCACGGTTCGTTCGAGTCGAACGCGTCCGCCGCGCCAAGTTTGATCGCGTTGTTGCGCTTGGCTTCCTCGCGCGAGGTGGCGTAGACCGTCGCGCCGCTCGCCACACCCAGCACGAGGCCCGCCGTGCTCACGCCGCCGCCGACGCCGACCACGATCATCGTGTCCGCCGCGTTGAGTCGGGCCCGCTTCAGCATGCGCCACGCGGTGAGCCAGCACAGGCCGAACGCGGCGGCCTCGGGCCAGTCGAGCGACGCGGGCTTGGCCACGACGTTGCGCGCGGGCAGCACAACAAACTCGGCGTGGGTGCCCCAGTGGTGTTCGCCGAGGATGCCGAACTGCTTGCAGTACGGACTCTCACCGGCGAGGCAATACGAGCAGTGCCCGCAGGAGAGAGCAGGGTTCAGCACTACTTCGTCGCCGACCGCCACGTTGTCGACGCCGGCGCCGATCGCGTCGATCACACCCGCACCGTCAGCGCCCGGTACGTGCGGCGTGTGCGGCTTGGGCGCGCCCTTGGTGACCCAGATGTCCATGTGATTGAGCGCGGACGCGACGAGTCGCACCCGCACCTCGTCAGCCTTGGGTTCGGGCGTGTCGATCTCTCCCCAGCGATACGAGCCGGGCGATTCGTCGAGGATCCACGCGTCCATGCCCGTAACGCTACGTGGAGCTAGGCAATCACCCGAATTGCGTCAGGGATCACCCGGGCGGCGAGGTGCCGAGCGGAGCCGATCGGCTCGCCGTCGATGTAGACGGGCAGCGGCGTCGGGAACTCGAAGGTGACGGCGGCGGCACGGGTCGGCTGTATGCGCGGATGCGGCAGGTGCGAGCCGCTGGGCAAACGCGCCTTCACCTTGCGCCACTCGAAGAAGTCGAGCGCGCCCTCGTAGCCGTCGAGCACGCCGTCGTTCGGATGCGCCTTGGGTCCGAAGTTCCACTCGCCCACCCACTGCGCGTTCATCGCCACGGCGAAGCGACGCCACCCGCGGCTGTGGGCGACGACGTGCGCGGCAAAGAACCGGTGCCGTCCGTCGACGAGCACCTCACCGATGTCGATGGGGAAGGCGGTGGCCCCGGAGCGCAGCCGCTGGACGTCGTCCCGGCCGCCGAGGGTGTGGCACAGGTCTCCGCCGAGAACGCCGAACGTGGGATAGGGCGACGCGGTTCGCCGCGCTTCATCCAGGGCGACGGAGATGTCACGGTCGGAGCGCGCCAGAACCGCGTCATCAGGCAGTGAGGCCGGCGAACCCCACGGCTGCCCCTTCGTAATGGTCACGGAGTGCTCACGCCCGTGGACGCGGCCACTACGCCGCGGAAGATCGCGTCGGCCGCCGCCGCCGCAGTGGTTCGAGTGTGGGGATCGGAGGCCACCATGGCGATCTGGCGGAGCAGGTCGACGAGTTGCTTGATGTTGCGCACGAAGTCGCCGCCCGGCAGGCCGCCCTCAAGCACCTCGGCCAGCGCCTCGCCGCGGGCCCACGCGCGCGCCCCGTCCGCGAAGCCCGAGTCCACTGCGCGCGTCAGAGGCAGGTGCGCGCGTTTCTCGAGATTGTTCACGTGCGTGTGCCGCACCTCGATCTCGGCAATGCGGGCGTTGAGTGCGCTGCCGGGCGGTAGCCCGACCGCGTCGGCGTTGCGCGACTCAAACGTGAACACCGACACGAGGCCGGCCAACTCGGGCGCATCCAGCCCGTCGAGCAGGCCCTGGTCAAGGCAGTCGGCGATGAGCAGGTCGCACTCGTGATAGATCCGCGACAGACGCTCGCCGCTGTCGGTGAGTGACCAGTCCCGGACGAAGCCGAGTTGCTCCATGACGTGCAAGACCCGGTCGAGTTGCCGGCCGAGCGACGCGTCGTCATTGCGCCGTTGCCGTCGCTGGTTCGCCAGGTCACGTTCGAGGCGCTCTGCGCGCGCGAGGGCACGGATGTGTTGCGGTGCGTCCGGGCACGACGCCACTGGATGCTTCGCCGCGAGTCGATCGAGCGGCGTGCGGCGTTGCGAGCGCGACCGGCCGCCCTGCCACTTCGGGGTGTAGTCGCGCACGTCGTCGGGCTCGACCACGTCTAGGTCGCGCACCATCTCGCCCGCCGCCCGCAGGAAGCGTTGTTGCTGAGGTTCGAACGGAGTGGGCAGCTTGATGTGCCCGACGCGCCGCGGCGGCACCGGAAAGTCCTTCACTCGCAATTGCAGGCGTCGCCCGTCGTCGGTCACGACCGGAAGGAGCAGGCCGCCGACGCCCTTGCCCCGCGCCGGCGTGAGCACCGCGACCCGGCCCTTGGTGCGGTGGTTGGGCACGAATACGACATCACCTGGGCGCAGCCGCGTCATCGCGTCGATCACGAGGTTGGTCTCGGAGGGCGCGTTGCGCGACGCCTCCTGGGCCTCGGCCATCAGGAGGCGGTACTCCTCGACGTCGCCCAGTTCGCACTCGGCCTGCGCCCGCGCCTTCGCGATGTCGTTGACGAGCCGTTCGATCGCGGCCTCGTGTTGTACGACTACACGGTCGGCCCGGTACTGCGCGAAGGACAGGTTCAGCAGATGGCGCGCTTCGTCTGGCGCGTACCGGCGGATGAGATTGGCGGCCATGTTGTACGTGGGCCGGAACGACGAACGCAGCGCGTACGTCCGCCGAGACGCGAGCGCCGCCACCTGGTCGAAGGGCACAAACGGGGACCACAGCACGACCGCGTAGCCGACGTCGTCCAGGCCACGGCGACCGGCGCGCCCGGTGAACTGCGTGTACTCCCCCGCCGTCAACATCTCGTGATGGTCGCCGGTGAACTTCGTGAGCTTCTCGATCACGACAGTCCGCGCGGGCATGTTGATTCCAAGAGACAACGTCTCTGTCGCGAACACCAGCTTCACCAACGCGGACGCGAACAGTTCCTCCACTGCCTCCTTCATCGGCGGTACGAGACCGGCGTGATGCGCCGCGATGCCGAGCTCGAGCCCGCTGATCCACGTCTCGTAGCCCAGCGCGGCGAGGTCGCCGTCGCTCAGGCCGCGCACATGGGACTCGGCGATCGCGCGGATCTGCTGCCGCTCTTCAGTCGTGGTCAGGCGCAGCACGTTGTACATGCACTGGCGCACCGCCTCGTCGCATCCTTTGCGGCTGAAGATGAAGTACACCGCGGGCAACATGGCGTTGTCGGCGAGCACGTGGGTCACTTCGGCCCGCCGCGGGGTCGCGAGCTTTCGGCGCCCGCGCGCCTTGGGGTACGTGTTCTTCTCGACGCGATTGTCGAGGGCGGCCGCCTGACGGTTGGGCAGCCCATCCACGAACGTCGGCAGCAGATGCATACGTTCCGAGTCCCGCTCGGCCACCAGGTACATGTGCTCGAGTTCCACGGGCCGGCGTTCTTCGATGATCGCGTCGGTGGCACCCCGCACCGTGCCCACCCAGTCGGCGAAGTCCTCGGCGTTGCTGACCGTGGCGGACAGACACACGAGGTTCACCGACTGGGGCAGGTGGATGATTACTTCTTCCCACACGGCGCCGCGATAAGGGTTTTGGAGGTAGTGGACCTCGTCGAGGATCACCCATTGCAACGAGGCCAGCGCCGACGAGCCCGCGTAAATCATGTTGCGCAGCACTTCGGTCGTCATCACGACGACCGGTGCGTCGCCGTTGATCACGGTGTCGCCCGTCAGCAGCCCAACCTTGTCGGCGCCGTGGCGCGCGACGAGATCGCCGAACTTCTGGTTCGACAGGGCCTTCAGCGGCGTCGTGTAGAACGCCCGCCCCCCGGCGTCCAGCGCGCATTCGATCGCGTACTCGGCGACGACGGTCTTGCCCGATCCTGTCGGCGCGGCGACCAGAACGGAATGCCCGGCGTCGACCGCGTCCATCGCGTCCGACTGGAACTGGTCGATGGGAAACGACAGGCCGGCCACGAACGCCTGCCTGGGGGAACTCACTTCTTGAGAATACGGCCGATCAGGATCGACAATTCGTAGAACACGTACATCGGCACCGCCATCGCGAACAGCGAGTACGGGTCTTGGCTGGGCGTGATCACTGCGGCCGCCGCGACAATCACCACGATCGCCGGACGTCTCCAGCTGCTCAGCTTCTTGGCTGAGAGCAGCCCGACAAGCTGCAGAAAGACCAGCACAACGGGGAATTCGAACGACACACCGAAGGCGAGCATCACCTTCAGGAAGAACGAGACGTATTCCTTCGGGCTAAAGATCTCTTGAAGCTGCTCGCCGCCGATCCCGATCAGGAACTCCAGCGCCTTGGGATAGGTGAGGTAGCCCAGCAGTACGCCGAAGAAGAACAGGCCGGTCGACGCGACGATGAACGGGATCGCGTACCTCTTTTCCTTCTTGTGCAAGCCCGGCGTGATGAAACGCCACAGCTCCCACAGCACCACGGGGCTCGCAAGCATCAGCCCGCCGTAGCCCGCGATCTTGAGGCGAGTCGCGATGCCCTCGAGCGGCGAGGTGACGTACAAGTTGCACTTGCCGTGTTTGATCTCGCAGTACGGATGGATCAGGAACGCCAGGATCCGGTTGTAAAGAATGAACGCGATCACGGCGCCGACGGCTATCGCCGCGCACGAAATGAACAGCCGTTTGCGTAGCTCCGTCAGATGCTCGACCAGCGTCATGGTGGCAAGCGTCGGCGCTTCGTGGTCGGCGTCTACCGCCTTCTCATCGGACACTGGTCCTACGCCTCAGGCGGCGCGACAGGTGGGGCGACCGGCGGCTGGATCTCGGTGACGTCGTCGGTAACGAGGGGTTCCTCAACGGGCGGCGGAACTTCCTCGCCCGCCATCGGGAGCCCCGGCTGGTTCGGTACGACCGGCGGATCGAACACGTAGGGCGCCGGCGGCGGGACCTGGGGCGCGGGATCGTCTTTCAGGATGTTGAGTTCGTTCTCGATGTGGGACACGGCGTCGCGCATCTCGGCTTGAAGACCACCCGTGACCCGACGGAACTCGGCCATCGCCTTTCCGAACGAGCGCGCCGCTTGCGGCAACCGGTTCGGGCCCAGCACCAAAAGGGCAATGATCAGAACAACGAAAATCTCCGGAGTTCCAATGTTTCCCACGTCGGGGATCCTACGACGCAGCTAGTGAAACTGGATTACGCGGCGGCGTCGCCTTTGGCCAGGTCTTCGACGATCGAGAACCAGTCGTCGGTGGCGAGCAGATCGTGGAAGGCGAGGATGTCGTCGTAGGAGATCGGGTCGCCTTCGTGCGTTTCGGCGAGCTCGCTCGGCAGGCTCCAGCTTGTGAGACCGATACCAGACGCCACGAGAAGGTCGAGAAGGCGTTGGTCGGCCGGCTTCACCACGACGGTGCCGCACTCGGGGCAACCGAAGGAATACGAGCCCTCACCGGTGGTCTCACACATGCGGGCGTGGAGTGCGGTGCCGGGAAGCTCCACGTCGCCGCAGGCGGGGCAGCTAGCCCGCACCAGCGCTACGAGCGGCTCGGTGTTCTTTCCTTCCACGGCGGTCTCCTAAGTCGTTATGACGTTGGGGCCAGCATGCGCCGGATGACCGATTTAGGGCTATGGCCCACGGGGACCGTTTTTCGGTGACTAGGACGGACTAGTCATTTTTGCCACTCTCCGCGGCAATATCTACGGGTGGACAGTCTCCTGCGGCCGCCGCTCGCGTTCGCGCATCGCGGCGCGCGTGCGCATGCGCCCGAAAACACGCTCGATTCGTTCAAGCTGGGTCTGAAATTGGGCGCAACCGGCCTCGAGAGCGACGTGTGGCTAACGAAGGACGGCGAGGCCGTGCTCGACCACGACGGGGTCATCCGTTCCGGGTTGCGGCGGCGCGCGATCGCCGATCTGAACCGTGCACAGCTGCCGCCGCACATCCCGGCGCTGTCCGAGCTCTATGACGCGTGCGGCAGCGATTTCGCCCTGTCCCTCGACGTGAAAGATCCCGCCGCGCTCGACGCCACGCTCGCGGCGGCAAACGCGGCCGGCGCGGCCGAGCAGCTCTGGTTGTGCCACCACGATTGGCGCCTCGTGGAGACGTGGCGGACGCGCAGCGACGCGGTGAAGCTCGTCGACTCGACGCGGCTGCGCCGCATTGCCGAGGGCCCCGAGCGCCGGGCCGCGACGCTGGCCGACGTCGGCATCGATGCGCTGAACATGCACTGGACCGACTGGAACAGCGGCCTCGTGACGCTGCTGCACCGGTTCGAGCGCGTGACGTTCGCGTGGGACGCGCAGCAACCCCGCGCCTTGGCGTTGACGTTCGCGTACGGCATCGACGGCGTCTACAGCGACCACGTCGACCGCCTAGTAAGCGCCCTCGAAGATCAAATCCGTTAAATGCTTCCGAATCGGTTTGGAGGCCAGACGCGGATGAAGGCGTGGCCGATGATGAGCGACTGTTTGATCGGGCCGAAGAACCGACTGTCGCGGGACTGGCTGCGGTTGTCCCCCATCACCCACACGTAGCCCTTGGGCACCGTGACGGACTCATCCATGATGGTTTGGGTGCCGGGCTGCAGGTAGGGCTCGTCGAGGGGCTTGTCGTTGATGAGGAGCTTGCCGTCCTTGGCTGACACCGTCTCGCCCGGCAGCGCGATCACGCGCTTGATCAGATCCTTGATCGCCGCTGCCTCCTCGCCCGGGGGGCGCTTGAACACGATGACATCGCCCCGATGCGGGGTCCGGTTGCGCTTGTTTACGAGCACCCGGTCCCCCACGAGCAGCGTGCGCTCCATCGAGATCGACGGGATGCTGAAGGCCTGCACCACGACCAGCCGTAGCACCATCGCGGTGAGCAGCGCGGCGAGGATCACCACGCCCCACTCGATCAGTTGACGCCGGGAGTGTTTCTTTTTCGCCGCGGCGGAGGGGGCGTTTTCGTCGACTACGACTGACATGAGGTCTGCGACGCTATCGGGCGATTCGGCGCGCGGCATAAGCGCCCGCCGCGGCCGCAAAACCAAACAGCCGAGGATCGGCCTGCGCGTCGCGGCCCATCGAGGTCGGTTCGATGCCGTGCTTGGCGAGGCGTGCCTCCCAGTCGGGTACGTCTTCCTCGACGACCACCGCGTGCGCGCCGAGGTCGGGTAGATCGGACGTGCCGCGCGGAACGGGCACGGCGACGGGGGTGTGCACCGCCGTACGCAGCACCGTGCGGCTGTGATCGCTCACACCCTGATGCCGCGGCCGCCGGTCAGCGTCGGAGACGCGGAGCGCGGCGATGGCGTGCCCGTTGGCGTCGTTGATCGAGTCGATGGTGGCGCCGACCTCGAGGCCGGAAAACCCGGTCGTAGTGGACGTGCCAACCGAGCCGGGGCCCATGCCGACGAAGATCACGTCGGCACCGAGCACGTGACGGGCGACCGCGAGGCCCGAGCGCACATTCACGGCTTCGGCGGTGCCGCCGAACGCGTGGCCGGCTGTGACGGTGGCGTCCAGGAGCCGCCACTGCCGCAGCTCGTGAACCAGATCTGACAGGGCAATCGGTAGGGCCGCGCCGTCGGTCATCACGTAGACGAGCCGCAGTTCGGGGTTCACGACTTTCGCCGCGGCCACGCCACTGGCGAGCTGGCTGTGCAGTGCCAGCGCGACGACCGGTGTGCCGTCGAGGTCGTCGGGCACTTCGCCGTCTTCCTCCGCGGCGCCCGTCGCCGTCTGCAGGCTCGTGTATCGCAGCTTCATGATGTGGCCGGCCTGCGCCCGGGAGATCGAGGTCGCGCCTTCCCGTGTGCCGATCCAGTGCACGACGTGCCACCCGCCGGTGCCGAGCCCGAGGTCGACGGCTGTGGTGTTGATGATCACCCGGTCGCCAACATCGGCGACACCGACCAACTCGATCAGGACGTACGCGGGCTCGCCGTCGACCTCGATCCGTTGCAGGCCGGGACGATCCGACAGCACCGCTGTGACGATTCCGGTTCGGAAATTCGGCACGGATTACAGCGAAGCGATGAGGCGGTCGACGCGGTCGTCCTTCGCCTTGAACGGGTCCTTGCACAGCACGGTGCGTTGCGCTTGGTCGTTGACCTTCAAATGCACCCAGTCGACCGTGTAGTCGCGACGTCGTTCCTTGGCCTTGCGGATGAAGTCGCCGCGCAACTTGGCGCGCGTGGTCTGTGGCGGGTTGTCCATCGCGTGATCGATGTCGGCGTCGTTGGCCGTGCGTTCGACGACGCCCGCGTTTTGCAGCTTGTAGAACACGCCGCGAGTGCGGCTCACGTCGTGGTACTGCAGGTCGAGCAGCGCCACCCGCGGGTGCCCGAGTGGGATGTCGTGCTTCTCCCGGTACTTCTCGATCAGGTTGTGCTTGATCACCCAGTCGACCTCGCGGTCGAGGCTGAACGGGTCCTTCTCGATGCCCTCGAGGCAGTGCTTCCACATCTGCATCGCCTGGGTCTCGTGCGGGTGCAGGTCATGAGTCTTCGCGTACCGCTCGGCCCGGTTCAGGTATTCGAACTGGATGTCGAGCGCTGACGCCTCACGGCCGTTCGCGAGCTTCACCTTGCGGGTGCAGCTGATGTCGTGGCTGATCTCACGAATTGCGCGGATCGGGTTTTCAAGTGTCATGTCGCGCAAGACGACCTTGGGGTCCTCGAGCATGCGCAACAAGATCGACGTCGCCCCAATCTTGAGGAACGTCGTGTACTCGCTCATGTTCGAGTCCCCGACGATGACGTGGAGGCGCCGGTACTTCTCGGCGTCGGCGTGCGGTTCGTCGCGCGTGTTGATGATCGGTCGGCTGCGCGTCGTGGCCGACGACACGCCTTCCCAAATGTGCTCGGCCCGCTGCGCGAGACAGAAGACGGCACCGCGCGACGTCTGCAAGACCTTCCCGGCGCCGGCGTAGATCTGACGCGTGACGAAAAACGGGATGAGCACTTCACTGAAGTGGCCGAAGTCATCCCGCCGGCTCGTGAGATAGTTCTCGTGGCAGCCGTAGCTATTGCCGGCCGAGTCCGTGTTGTTCTTGAACAAGTAGACGACGCCGCGGATGCCTTCTTGGCGCAGGCGCTGCTCGGCTTCGATCACCAGGTGCTCGAGCGTGCGCTCCCCCGCCTTGTCGTGCACGACCAATTCGCCGACCGTGTCGCACTCGGGCGTGGCGTATTCGGGATGGCTGCCGACGTCCAGGTAGAGGCGAGCGCCGTTTTCGAGGAACACGTTCGACGACCGTCCCCACGACACGACGCGGCGGAACAAGTAGCGGGCGACTTCGTCGGGGCTCAGGCGGCGCTGGCCGCGCAACGTGCAGGTGACGCCGTACTCGTTCTCGAGTCCGAAGATTCGCCGGTCCACGCAGTCAACCTAACGGCCACAGTGGGGCGAGCGGAGCGAGGGGCCCCACTTGGTGGAGGAGGGCGGGCCTGCGGGGTGCCCGCCCGGGTAAGAAAAGCGCGTTATGCGAGAAGCGAGGCGACTTCGCCGTCGGTGAGCCGACGGAAGGCGCGGCGTGGCGCGGCCCGATCAAGCACGGCGACTTCGAGGTCGGCCGCTGCCAACGTGCGCTCGGGGCCGGCCAGCGCACCCACGGCTGCGTTCAACGCCGCGCCAAGTGTGGTTCCCTCGGCGAAGGACTCTTTGAGGCGCTCGGTGATGGTCTCGGAGTCCCCGCCGAGCACGGCGTAACCCGACTCGTCGCTGACGGTGCCGTCGTACAGGACGCGGAACAGCTGATCGTCGGCGATGACCGCACCGACTTCCGCGACGAGGATCTCGATCTCGAACGGCTTCATCTCGTGGGTGAACACCATGCCGAGTTGCTGGGCGTAGAGGTTGGCCAGCGTGCGGGCGTCGACGTCTTCACGGCTGTACTGGTAGCCCTTCACGTCGGCGTGCTGCACCCCGGCCTGACGCAGCTGATCGAACTCGTTGTACCGGCCGACCCCCGCAAACGCGATGCGGTCGTAGATCTCGCTGACCTTGTGCAGGTTGGTGGACGGGTTTTCCGCGCACAGCAGGATGCCTTCGTCGAAGACGGTGGCGGCAAGAGCGCGACCGCGGGCAATGCCCTTGCGGGCGAAGTCCGCCTTGTCCTTCATGAACTGCTCGGGCGCTACATAGAACGGCATCGACATCGGATTACCTACGCGTTTCCGGCACTGAGGCGGGTGACGATGGCGGCGAAGCGCTCGGCTACTTCGGCGTCCTCGACGCGGGTGAATCCGCTCTCGGTGATCGTGGCCACGATCGGATAGATGCCGCGCACGACATCGGGACCGCCGGTGGCAGAGTCCTCGTCGGCCGCCTCGTACAAGGACTGCACCGCGAGTTCGATCGCTTCCTCGCGCGTCATTCCGGGGCGCCAACCCAGCTTGATCGTGGTCCGCGCATCGCGTCCACCGGAGCCGGTGGCGTGAAAGTCGGACTCTTCGTAGCGCCCGCCGGTGATGTCGTAGGTGAAGATGCGACCGGTGCCGCGGCGCGTGTCGAAGCCGGCGAACAACGGAACCACGGCGAGGCCTTGCATGGCCATCGGCATGTTGCCGCGAATCATCTGGCCCAGTTGGTTCGCCTTGCCCTCTAACGACAGGGTGTTGCCGCTGAGCTTTTCGTAGTGCTCGAGCTGGGTCTGGAACAGGCGCACCATCTCGATCGCGATGCCGGCAGCACCCGCGATCGCAATGCCCGAGAACCGATCCGCGGGAAAAACCTTTTCCATGTTGCGGTGAGCGATGTCGCTACCCGCGGTGGCGCGCCGGTCGCCCGCCATCAGCACCCCGTCCGCATAACGCAGCGCGACGATCGTGGTGCCGTGCGTCACCCGGTCGAGCGAACCCCCGTCGGGCACGCGCGGGGTGAAGCCCAAGCGGTCGAGCAGGCGGGCGAAGTCAGGACCCGGCGATTCCGCCGGTGAAAACATGGGCAGGCTCATGTGGGCGGCTACTGCCCACCCTTTTGCACATACGACCGCACGAAGTCCTCGCTGTTTTCTTCGAGCACTTCGTCGATCTCGTCGAGCAAGTCATCGATGTCGGACTTGAGCTTGTCGCCGCGTTCAGTTGTTGCAGGCGCGGCGTCGACCACTTCCTCTTCGCCCTTGGCCGGTGCTTGCTTTTTCTTTTGTTCTCGTTCAGCCATCGTTGTGTGTCTTTCGGCTCTCGTTCGTCAATGTCCTACGCGCCCAGCTTCTCTAACAGTTCCGCTGGTGTAGCGCATGACTCCAACAACGTATCCACGTGCGCAGCTGTTCCACGCAACGGCTCCATCATCGGCACGCGACGCAACGGATCGCCACCTAAATCGAAGACGATCGAGTCCCAGTTGGCGGCGGCCACCGACGAGCCCCACTTTTGCAGGCACTTACCCCGGAAATAGGCCCGGGTATCGCGGGGCGGCTCGGAAACGGCGTTGAGGACGTCCGCCTCCGAGACCAGCGTCTCCATCGGCATCCGGTAGAAGAGCGAGGTCGCCGGGCGAAGGTCGTGGTACTGGATGTCCATCGCCCGCAGGCGGGCGTTGCTCCATTCCATGTCGTTGCGCTCGCGGTACGCGTCGAGCAGTCGAAACTTCGCCACCCAGTCGAGCTGGTCGCCCAAGCTCATCGGATCGGTTTCAAGACCCGTGAGCACCGTCTCCCACCGGTCGATGATCATCTGCCCGACCGTGTCGCCTCCGACGGCTTCGAAGCCGAACTCATCCGCCCACTTCTTGGCCAGCCCGAGGTACTCCCACTGGATGTCGAGCGCGCTCATCGACGTGCCATCGTCGAGAGCCAGCGCGCTCCGCAGGGTCAGGTCGCTTGAGACGTGACGCATTGCGGCAACGGGAGCCGCGAGGTCGATGTCGCGGCCGCTGCGCACGTCGTCCTCGATCATCGCCAGCGTGATCGCCGTGGCGCCGAGCTTGAGGAACGTCGCGACCTCCGCCAGGTTCGCGTCGCCACAGATCACGTGCAGCCGGCGGTACTTCTGCGAATCGGAGTGCGGCTCGTCGCGCGTGTTGACGATCGGCCGCTTCAGCGTGGTCTCGAGGCCGACTTCCTCCTCGAAGAAGTCGGCGCGCTGCGTGATCTGGAACGCCCCTGAGTCGCCACCGGGCACCTCGCTGCCGATCTTGCCCGAGCCCGTGAACAACTGACGGCTGACGAAGAACGGGATGATGCGCCGCACGATCGTGGCGAACGGGATCGAGCGATCCATCAGGTAGTTCTCGTGACAGCCGTAGCTGTTGCCCTTCCCATCCGAGTTGTTCTTGTAGATCGCAATGTGCGCGTCGCCGGGCAGCATCGTGGACGCGTATTCCATCGACCGCTGCAAGATCACTTCGCCGGCGCGGTCGAACGTGAGCGCGCTGAACGCGTCGCGGCATTCCGGCGACGAATATTCGGGGTGCGCGTGATCGACGTAATAACGCGCGCCATTCGTGAGCACGGCATTGACGAGATGCGTCTCGACTTCGGGCGGACGGGCGTCGGCGCGTGACGAGCCGCGGGCGTCGCGTCCAGGCGACTCGTCCTCGAAGTCCCACCCGACCTGACGATGCAGATGCTGGACGTAGGCGTTGATCAGGATCGACGAAGCCGCGATGGGGTTCGGATCGCCCCCGCGGAGGGCGATCCCGTATTCGGTTTCGATACCGCAAACCTTGGGAACAGCCACGACGGAACGGTAACGGCATTTATTGGCAGGCGGGTTCACCTAGCGTCGCTGTTCACATGCGTGACTTGTTCGTGGTCGTTTCGGGCGCGCCCGGGTCGGGCAAGTCGACGCTCGCTCGGGCGTTGGCGCCGCGGCTCGACCTGCCCTTGTTGGAGAAGGACGTGATCAAGGAAGCACTCGGCGACGTCATCGGCGCGGCCACGCTCGAGGACTCCCAGCGGTTGGGTCTCGCCACGATGCACGTACTGATCGCGCTAGCCAAGACCAACCGAGGCGCCGTGATCGAAAGCACGTGGAGGGCGCCGTGGGCGACGGTCGAGTTAAAGCAGCTGCCCTGCCCGATCGTCGAAGTCTTCTGCGACGTGCCGCCGGACGTCGCGCACCAGCGCTACGTCGCCCGCACCGGCACGCGCCATCCCGTGCACTTCGACGTTGAGCAAGGCAGCAGCGTCCAGGGCTGGGTCGATCGCCATCCCCAGCTCATCGACGGTGGCTGGCCAGTCATCCGCGTCGACACAACGCGAACGGTCGATCTCGACGCACTAGTTGCCGAGATCGAAGCCGCCGCATGACGCGGTACTTCGACCGGCCGATCTTCGTCATCGCGATGCCGCGGTCGGGTTCGACGCTGTTGTTCGACCTGTTGGCCGCCCACGAAGACGTGTGGTCTTGGGGGGACGAGGCCTATCCGCCGTGGGCTGCGATCGACCCCGCTGTAGGAAGCGGCGCCGAAGGCGACGCGTTTCGCCTGCCGATCGACGAGGACGCCGCAGCACGCGCCGCCTCGGTGTTGCACGGTGGAGTTGTCGCGGCATCGCCCGGCATGTCGTGGCTACGACGCAAAGGCATCCGTCCGTACCGACTCGTCGAGAAGACGCCCGCCAACGTCATCCGGGTCGCCGCGCTGGCGCGCATCTGGCCCGACGCGCGGTTCATTCTCCTCACGCGTGACGCGCCCGCGAACATCGCGTCGTTGCTCGAAGGTCGTGACGCCGGCCTCGCGGTGCGCGACTGGCCGAAGCGGAGCGGCATGGACTGGCACTTCCTCATGCCGCCCGGCTGGCAGGACCACCTCAACGACTCCCCCGCCGACCAGTTCGCGTGGCAATGGGAGATCGGCAACGAAACGGCGATGGACAACCTCGCTCAACTCGATCACGCGCGGGTGCGCTACGAGGACCTTGTTGCGAACCCAGGCGAAGTTGTCGCCGACCTACTCACGTTCGCCGCCCTGTCCCCGAGCGTGGCCGTGCAGCGAGCCGTTGACGCGATGTCGCCGTCAAAGCACACCCTGTCCGCACCGCGCGACGAAAAGTGGCGCGAGCGCGAAGCCGAGATCACCCCCGTGCTCCCGCCGCTCGCCGGCCTACGCCGCGCTCTCGGTTACGACCCGGGCCGAGGTTCGGCCGCACTTATGGACGATTCCCGTCGCTGAGCGACGCGACTTGACCAGAAGTGCGCCGATATCGGGGCGGGAGGCGCGTCGGCCGCCGTGAGCGGCTTAGAGGTATTGGCCGGTGGCGACGCGCTCGATGGCGCGGCCGCCTTCGGCGGCGGAGTCTTCCTTGGTGATCAAGGTGCGGACGTACACGATGCGTTCGCCCTTCTTGCCCGAGATCTTCAACCAGTCGTCCGGGTTCGTGGTGTTGGGCAGGTCTTCGTGTTCCTTGTATTCCTGCTTGATCGACTTGATGAGGTCGTCCACCCGGATGCCGCGGCCCTCGCCGGCGATGACGCGTTTGATCGCGAGCTTCTTCGCGCGGCGCACGATGTTTTCGATCATGGCGCCGGACGAGAAGTCCTTGAAGTACATGATTTCTTTGTCGCCGTTTTGGTACGTGACCTCGAGGAAGCGGTTCTCGTCGTCGGTGCGGTACATCATTTCCACGGTCGTCTCGATCATCGACGCGACGCACTTGTCACGGTCACCGCCGCCGAGGCTCTGCACTTCGTCTTCGTCCAGCGGCAGGTCAGACGTGAGGTAGCGCGAGTAGATCTGCGCCGCCGAGTTCTCGTCGGGACGCTCGATCTTGATTTTCACGTCGAGGCGACCGGGCCGCAGGATCGCCGGGTCGATCAGATCCTCCCGGTTGGAGGCGCCGATCACGATGACGTTCTTGAGCGTCTCGACGCCGTCGATCTCCGCCAGCAGCTGCGGCACGATCGTGGATTCCATGTCCGAGCTGATGCCGGTGCCGCGGGCGCGGAAGAGCGAATCCATTTCGTCGAAGAACACGATGACGGGCATGCCCTCTTCGCTCTTCTCGCGGGCCCGCTGGAACACGAGGCGGATCTTGCGCTCGGTTTCACCGACGTACTTGTTCAGGAGCTCGGGGCCCTTGATGTTGAGGAAGTACGCGGTGGCCTTCGAGCCGGGTGTGGCCTCGGCGACCTTCTTGGCGAGCGAATTGGCCACGGCCTTGGCAATGAGCGTCTTACCGCAGCCCGGCGGGCCGTACAGCAGGATGCCTTTCGGCGCCGGCAGCTTGTGCTCGAGGAAAAGCTCGCGGTGCAGGAACGGCAACTCGACCGCGTCGGTGATTGCTTCGATCTGACTGTCGAGGCCGCCGACGTCTTCGTAGGAGATGTCCGGCACCTCCTCGAGCACGAGGTCTTCCACTTCGGGACGCTCGAGCTTTTCGAGCACGAGCCCGGTGCGGCTGTCGAGCAGGACCGTGTCCCCCGCGCGCAGTTTGACGCCGATGAGGTCGTCGGCCAGTTCGACGACGCGCTCCTCGTCGGCGCGGCCCACGATCAGCACGCGGTGCTCGTCGACCGTGTCCTTGAGCGTGACGACTTCGCCTGAGAGCTCGGCCGAGCGGGCCAGCACCACGTTGAGCGACTCGTTGAGTACGACTTCTTGACCCTTTTTGAGGTCGTCGAGATCGAGCTCGGGGTGAACCGAGACGCGCATCTTGCGGCCGGCGCTGAACACGTCGACCGTGTCGTCGTCGTTCGCGCCGAGATACGTGCCGTAGGCGGCGGGCGGCTGGGTGAGCTTGTCGACCTCTTCGCGCAGGGCGGAAATGTGCTCACGCGCTTCACGCAGCGTGTACGTGAGCTTCTCGTTGTGCGATACCGCCTGGCTCAGCTGACCCTTGGTCTCAAGCAGCTTCTCTTCGAGCGTGCGGACGCGCTTGGGTGCGTCTTGGAGGCGGCGACGCAGCGCGACGATCTCTTCCTCAAGCGCCAAGATCTGGTCCAAGGCGGCCGGTAGATCTATCGGCTCCAAGTCGTCGCTCAAGTCGCTGCCTCCTGTCCCCCTGGTTGTGTTTTCGACCCTACACGCAGGGTGTACCGGCGAGGTGACGAGTTTTTTCGGCAATTGCCGTGGAAATGCCTCGCACGCGCTACCATGGAAATCCACTGCTCCAAGCAATGGAGCCCGACCACACAAGTGAGTGCTCGATGGGTTACAAGGTCTGGATCGACCAGGATCTGTGCACCGGCGACGGTCTCTGTGAAGAGATCGCTCCTTCAGTTTTTACGTTGCTTGACGACGGTCTGGCCTACGTGAAGGAAGGCGCCAAGGTCTTCTCTGACCCGGGCGGCCCCGAAGGCCTCGCGGTTGTGCCCGATGGCATGGAAGACGCCACGGTCGAGTCGGCCGAGGAATGTCCCGGAGAATGCATTTTCATCGAGGTCGCGTAGCGCTTTAGCTTCACGTACATGTCAACGAACGACGAGGCCTCGCAGGCGCGGGGCCTCGCTTCGCGTCTTAGCCCGAACTTGTCGGGATACGGCGTCGAGCTTTCGCTGACGAGCGAGGCGGACGTCGAGGAACTGGCGGCGGTTGCCGCGGCCACGCCGGACGACGCATTTCGGTGGACCTTTGTGTCGCGCGACACCGACAGCGTGCGGGGAACCATCGACTACTTCGCCGAGACGAATCGGCTCATCTACGTCGTGCGCGTCGATGGGCGCGTCGTCGGCCAGACCGGCTACTACGACCTCGAATGGTGGACGGCGTCTGATATGCCGACCGTGGTCGACGTCGGGCACACCTGGTACGTCCCCCAGGTCCGCGGGACCTCGGTGAACCCTGCGTGCAAGTTGTTGCTGTTCACCCATGCGTTCGAGACATGGGGCATTGCTCGCATGGGAATGCGCACCGACGCGCGGAACGCCGCGAGTCGCGCCGCGATGCTCAAGCTCGGCATGACGTTCGAAGGCGTGCGCCGGCGGCACATGGTCGGTGCCGACGGCACCTATCGAGACACCGCATACTTCTCGGCCGTGCCCGAAGAGTGGCCGAGCATCAAACGCGGTCTCTTGGCCAGACTCAGCCTGAGGTGAGGCATGGCCCGCTCGACTGGGCCAGCCGGGGGCCCGCGAGCGCGGCCTGCAGTTCCTTCGACGTGAGCGCGTATGCGGTGTCGGGCTCGTCCGGCGCGATCGCGAAGGCGACGCCGATCACTTTGCCGGCGAGGTTCGTGAAGGCCGCACCCGAGTCGCCCGGCCGCAGCGTGGCCGCCAGAACGAACACGTCGCGGTCGGTGCGGTGCGAGTCGTACAAGTCGCGGCCGCGCGCGGTGACTTCCTGGGACACGCGGGCGGGCGCGACGCGCAGCGGATCCTGTCCACCCGGATGACCGAACACCGCGCCGCGTTCGGCCACCTTGCCGGTGGCGATTTCGAGGGGAACTTCGTCGAGCCCCTTCACCGATAGGAGTGCTAAGTCGCGGTCGGAGTCGAAGAACACGAGCGTGGCGGCGAGGCGCTTGCCGTTGGGACGGATCACGCTCGGCTTCGACACGCCCGCCACGACGTGCGCGTTCGTGGCCACCAGATCTGTCGCGACGGCGAAGCCGCTGCCTTCTTGGATGCGGCGACACGCCTCGCCTTCAATTTTGACCGTCGAAGCCGCGACGCGTTCTTGGACGCCGGGCGGAAAACCGGTTTCGGCGGGCGGCGGTCCGGTCTCGGGTGCCGGGCCGAGCTTGTCGAAGACTTGCGGGAAGTTCTGGTCGCCGATGAGACGGCGCAGCGCCTGGAACCGATCAGGCGGTGAGGGCGCGTACTTGTCGGCGAAGCGCGCCACGGCGGAGGTACGCGCCTGCTGAGCGGGCCACCCCGGCAGGTCGACGAGCCACGGCAACACGAACAACCAGACACTGAGCAGGACGCCGCCCGCGCCGAGCGCAGCTCCGACGGACCGGTCCACCATGCGAATCGGCCCGAGCGGAAGGACGCGATGGATACGCAGACCGGCCATAAGCCCGAGCGCCTGTCCTGCGAAGGCACCGCCTAGGAGCACGAGCACGGCGACGGCGGCCCGGTAAGCCGGATCGTTACTCGACAGCGCGTTCAACGCAGTTGGCAGCAACCGGCTGGCCAGGAACACGCCCATGCCCAGACCCACCCACGAGAACACGCGGGCAAGAAAGCCGAGGCGCCAACCGCCGAGCGCGGCGGCGCCCACCATCAGAAGGATGATCAGATCGAGCTGATTCATGCGAGATCGCTGTCGGCCGCGCCCATCAGGCGAGCGACGGTGAGGAACCCGGTGTGGGCGACCATGCGGTGATCGGGTCGAACCGCGTCGCCCTTCACATACCAGCCGCGGTGCAACACCTCGAAGGTGTTCGCCATCGCAAACTGGCTGTCCGCCAGCGTCTCGTGAAGTCGCGCCACCTGCACCGCCGACGGAACGTAGGCGAACAACATCCCTCCGAGGTGGAGGGCGGCTTCGGCGTGTTTCACCACGTTCCAGGGTTCCGGCAGATCGAGGATGACACGGTCGAGGTCCTGCTCGTCGATGCCGTCGTAGACATCGCGGAATTCGACGCGATAGCGGCTCGCCGCGTCAGCGCCGAGGAAGGACGTGACGTTCGCGACCGCCTTCGCGGCAAAGTCCTCGCGCAACTCGTAGCCGACAATGGACGCACCGGCGCGCAGCATCCCCATCGACAACGCACCCGAGCCCACGCCGGCTTCCAGGACGCGCGCGCCCGGGAAAATGTCCGCGTACATGAGAATCGCGCCGATGTCCTTCGGATAGATCACCTGCGCGCCGCGCGGCATCTCGAGGATGAATTCGGCCAGCGTCGGCCGCACGGCGATGTACGCAGCACCCATCGTCGACCGGGCCACGAAACCTTCGGGTTGGCCGACGATGTCCGCGTGGCCCAGGAAGCCGGCGTGACTGTGAAACTGCGCGTCCTCGGCGAGGCGCACGAGGTAGCGCCGCTTCTTACGGTCGATCAACAGCACGAGGTCGCCGTAGCGAAAAGTGGTCATGAGCGTTTGGGGGAAGTGTGAAGCCGCGGCCCTTAGCGGGCGGTGCGGCCAGGTTCTTCAGCGCAGACGATTAAGTACCGCTCGCCCGGACGCAAATTGAGCTGCATCGACTCGCCCTTGCTCGGACGTCGCGCCAACTTCATAAGACCGGCCGCGACGGCGATCACCAGCCACGGGCCGCTTCCGCCGGCAACGCCTTTGCGAAGTCCGCTGCGCAACGCCCACGAGATCGCGCCTTCGATCATTAGAGGCGGCGAATTTCGACGAAGGCCGACCGCTTCTTGCCCTTGCGGCGACCCAGGAAATAGACCAGCGCGAGCAGCACCAGGCCGCCGACGGCCGCGAGAACGATGCCGTTGCTCTTCTGGACCCCGCCGGCAATGTCTTCGGCGTCGCCCTTGAGCTGGCGCATCTTGGTTTCGATGTCGTTGCGCGAAATCCGCGGCGCTTCAGCGGTGGTCATTTGCCGTCTCCTTGGCCTTTGGCCTTCCAGGGTGTCTTCGCAACCGAACGGATCGCCAGACCGAGCACCAGCGCGCACCCGACGATGCTGGCGAGATACGGCACGAAGGACCAGTTTCCGTCGCCCACCGTCGTTTCGGTTTGCAGCGCCCGCACGATCGCCAGCGCCGCGAAGCCCGCGCCGATTGCGAAGCAGGTCATGCCGACCACGCCGTACCGGGCGAAGGCGGCGATGCCGCGCAGCGGTGCGGTGGTCTCTTGCTTCGCGTAGCCGACCACGAGTCGCCACACGTCGCTGAGCTCTTCGGATATCTCCGCTGGTTTCATGCGCGCCACGTGCGCAATCTAGGACGTTCTGCCGCTACGGCGTTTCTCGACCCCGCAGCTGCAGGCGAAAAAGCTCCGCGGCGTCCAGCGCCGCGGCGGCGATGGCGTCGGCCCGTCGCTCAGGTCCGTCGGCCCGCAAGAACGTTTGCTTGTCGGCGTCGGGACATGGGGTCACGATCGCCAGCTGCCACAGCCGTGTCGTCGGCTCTTCCACGAGGAAGTCGTCGAGCGACGGCACGTCGTAGCCGAGTCGCGCCGCCAACTGATGGGCCTCGCGCACCGCCGACTCGGCGACCGCCACTGCCTCGTCGCCCGGAGCGGCTTCCTCGGTCAGCGGTTCGACGAGCGCCAGTGGATACGGATCGTCGGGCAGCCACCGGTTCACGCGGATGCGATCCTCCCCCACGGCGAGAATGGCCCAGCGGCCATCGTCGAACTCCTGCGCCTCGGCGATGCGCATGCGCGTGCCGACATCGCTGCGCACGTCCCCGCCGCCCACTTCGCTGCCGCGCTCGATCAGCACGATGCCGAAGCGGCCGTCGCCCGCTTGCACGTCGCGCACCATTTGGCGGTACCGCTCCTCGAAGACGTGTAGCGGGAAGGACGCGCCCGGAAGCGCTACGGCGCCGAGCGGGAACATGGGCAGCGGGGTCTCGTCGCTCATGGTGCCAAGACTGTCGCCTCGGGCGCCTCGGGGTAGGTGGCCAGCGCGCTGACGAGCCGGTCTTGCAGTGCCTTGCCTCCCGCGTCCGTGAAATTGCCGTTGGCGATGAACGCGAACCGCAGCGGATCGGTGATGGTCGGGTCGGTAACACCGACAAGCGCGGTCACGTCCTCGAGCGAGCCCGTCTTGGCCCGCATCCGGCCGGCGAGTGGTGACCGAGTAAAGCGGTCGAAGAGCGTGCCCGTCTTTCCCGCCGTCGCCAGCATGTCTTCGAGGTCGAAGCCGCCGGGCTTCGTGGTCAGCGTGGCGAGCAGCGCGTCGCAGGTGGCCCGGTCGCTGCGGTCAAGGCCGGATCCGTCGATCGCCTTGACCGCGTCGGTGGCGACGCCGAGGGTGCGCAGCGCGGCCACGCGCGCGGCGGCGCCCTCGGCGCGCGTGGCCGGCGTACTGCCGCGGGCGTGGGCCAGCTCTTTCAACAACAGCTCGGCCGTGTTGTTGTCGCTCTCGCGCAGCATCTCGCCCACGATCTCGGCGTACGGCGCGGACGCAACCGCCGCCAGCTGGCTCCCGCCGCGACTCGGAGCGCGGACGGTCGGCCCGTCCACCGTCACGCCTAACGCTGCGAGCGCGGCGCGAAGTTTCTCGCCCGCGGCCACGCCCGGGTCGGACGCCGCGATCACCCGGGGGGCATACGACGTGAAGCCGTCATCCACTGCCAGCGCGCCGATCGGGCCGACGTCGCCGTCGGTGGTGTACGTCGGCTTCCAGGTCGGAACGCGTCGCTCGTTGTCGAAGCGGCTGTCGTCGACGGTGATGCCACCGGTGACGCGACGAACGCCGACGCTCACCAGTTTGCTGGCGAGAGAGGCGACGTCGGTGGCGGGCTTCGGCGGGTGCTTGCGCGACGCGACGTAGCCACTGGTGGACAGCATCGGGTCGCCCCCGCCGATAAGGCTGAGCCCGCCGGCGACCGTCCCGCTGGCGTCAGGCTTGGCGCCCCGCACCACCGTGCTGAACGTCCCGGTGCCGCCCAGCCGCGCCAGGAACGCGGCCGCCGTCGTCAGCTTCAAGGAGGACGCCGGGATCAGGGACCGGTCGGGGTTGTACGAGTACACCTCGGCGTCACCGGCGTCGACGACGACGCAGGACGTCGGGCTGATCGAGGCCGTGAATGCGTCGATTCGTGTGGCGAGCCGGGTGCCGGCCACAAATGTCCGCAAGACGGCGGGCGCGCGGCGCACCGACAGCAGCGCCGCCGTTGGCGCGGACGTGGCCGGGTCCGTCGCATCGGTCGGCCAAAAGGCCAGTGCGCCAGCGCTCCCGCCGGTGACGATTGCTACGGAAGTTGTGAGGGTGACGGTGAGGCGTCGACGACGGCTCGTCACGTCCGATCGCGCAGCATGTAGGTGGAAGTGGCGCGGCCCACGAGCCGATCGTCCTGATCGACGATGTCGGCCTCGACGAAGGCCACCCGCGACCCGACGCTGATCGTGGTCGCGGTGCAAGTGAGAAAGCTGTGCATGGGCACGGGGCGCAGGAAGCTGATCTTCATCTCGGCGTTGGCGCTGAAGATCTTGCGGTCTTTCGCAGCGGTGATGCTCGACGCGCCCATGGCCGAATCGGCGAACGCGGCGAGGAAGCCGCCTTGCAGCATGCCCACGGGGTTACAGAACCGCTCCTCGACCGTCATCGTCCAGACCGTGACGCCGGGTTCGTCTTTCTTTATGCAGACCATGCCCAGGGTGAGGTCGCAGTTCGGCGGCACCTGCACGCCGGGAGTTTGGGGCATCGAGTACTACGGCTCGAGCGCGGCGCGGAAGAAGCCGCGGACGTGGGCCAGCCGGGCCTCGACCGCCGCGGTGGTCATCGGGTCGTCACCGGTAAGCGCCTCGAGAAACGGCAGGTCGCTGAAGTACGTGAGGATCATTCCGTAGCCGGTGAGCATCAGTTGCTGCGGGTCGTGGCGGCGAAAGTTGCCCGCCGCCATCTCGCGTTCGAAGAACCCGCACGCCGCTTCCATCTGCGGACGCAACACGGCGGCGAACTCACTCGCGAACTCGCTGTTGTCCTCGAGCGCCTCGCGGCGGAACAAGCGCACGAACTCGGGATTCTCCATGAAGAACTCGAAACCGGCTCCGAGGATGCGATCGATCTGCTCGAGGCCGCCGGTCGAGCCGTTCACCGCGTCGGCCACCCGAATGAACCAGTCGCTCAACGAGACCTCGAAGACCTCTCGGTACAGCGCCTCTTTCGAGGTGAAGTGGTGCAACAAGCTGGGCCGGCGGATGCCCACCGCCTCCGCGATGTCGTTCAAGGAGGTGCCATCGAACCCATGCTCGGCGAACAGCCGGCGGGCTTCGCCCAAAATCTGCTCACGCGTAGTGGGAGCGGAAGTAGTTGCTGCCGCCATGCGTCAAGGCTACAGGCAGGGTCCGTTCAGATGGTTGCTACCGTCGCTGGGATGCAGATCTTGGCGGCGCTTTTCATTGACACGATCGACTTTCGGCAGGCCGAAGGGCCCTCCACCCGCATCGATCTGGGCGGGGTGCAGTTCTCGTTCGCGTCGCCCGATCCGTTGCCGGTGGTCCTCACGCCTCACTTGGTGATCCTGGTGAGTTGCCGGGCCGACGAACCGGGCAACGCCGCGCTGGTCGTGACCTTCTTTGACGACGCGGGCAACGAGGTGGCGCGCAACGCGCAGCCGTTCCAGGTCGAGCCGGGCAAGTTCGGATACCGCTTGGTCCGCGCCGAGCTGCGGTGGGAGTCCTACGGCACGATTCAGGCGCACTGCCGCCTCGACGAGGGCCCCGAAACCGTGGTGCCGCTGACGCTTCTTCCGTCCGCTTAGACGAAAAGTAGGGTGAGCAAATGCCGACGTCGGACATAGAGGAACTTGGCGTCAAGGTCATTCGCGGTTTCGCGATGGACGGCCCTGAAGCTGCGGGCAACGGACATCCGGGAACCGCCATGGCGCTCGCCCCGCTGGCCCACGTCCTTTACACGCGGATCATGGCGCACGACCCGACGGCGCCGGACTGGCCCGACCGCGACCGGTTCGTGTTGTCGTGCGGTCACGCGTCGATCCTGCAGTACTCCATGCTCTATCTCTGCGGCTACGGGTTGTCGCTCCAGGACTTGCGCGATTTCCGCCAGCTCGGCAGCAAGACGCCGGGCCACCCCGAGGTACACCACACCAAGGGCGTCGAGGTCACGACGGGCCCGCTCGGACAAGGCTTTGGCAATGGCGTCGGGATGGCCATGGCCGAGTCATGGCTGCGGGCCACCTTCGGCCAAGAGGTGTGCAACCACCACACGTACGTGGTCTGCTCCGACGGCGACCTGATGGAGGGCATCAGCCACGAAGCCGCGTCGCTTGCGGGGCACCTCGGACTCGGCCGCCTCATCTGCGTTTACGACGACAACCACATCACGATCGACGGTGAAACCGAGCTCGCGTTCACCGACAACACGGCGGACCGGTTCCGCGCCTACGGCTGGCACGTCGAAGAGCTCGGTGAAATCGCCAATGACCTCGACGCGTTGGAAGCCGCGATCCGCCGCGCGCAGACCGTCGAGGACAAGCCCTCGATGCTGATCCTGCGCAGCCACATCGGTTACCCGTCGCCCAACAAAACCGACACCGCCGGCGCGCACGGAAACCCCCTCGGCGCCGAGGAAATCAGACTGACGAAAGAGATTCTCGGCCTGCCGGTCGATGAGCCGTTCTACGCGCCGCTTCCCGTCGTTGAGCACTACCGCCTGACGCAGGGCCGCGGCGCCGCCGCACGCCGCGAGTGGGAAGAGCGCGTTGCGCGGTACGAGGGCGACACCGACTCGTTCATGGCGTGCCTCGAGGGGCGCGCCCTGGCGGGTTGGCACGCCAAGCTGCCCGCGTTCGAACCGGGTGCGAAGATCGCCACGCGCAACGCCCTCAAGAAGTGTCTGGACGCGGTCGCCGACGTGATCCCGGGCCTGATCGCCGGCGGCGCCGACCTCACCGACAACACGGGCGTCAAGGTGACGTCCTTCGAACCGCTCGACCGGAAGAACCCGGGCGGACGCCTCGTGCACTTCGGCGTGCGCGAGCACGGCATGGCCGCCGCCGCGAACGGCATGGCGATGCACGGCGGCAACACGCCTGTGGTCGGCACATTCTTCGTGTTCGCCGACTACTGCCGTCCCTCGATTCGCCTCGCCGCGCTTTCCGAGACCAAGGTGATCTTCTCGTTCACGCACGACTCGGTGGGCCTCGGCCCCGATGGGCCCACCCATCAACCGATCGAGCACCTGGCGTCGTTGCGCGCCATGCCGGGCCTGCGCGTGATCCGGCCGGCCGACGCGAACGAGGTCGCGCACGGCCTGCGCATCGCGATCGACAGCAACGGACCGACCCTGCTGGTCCTCAGCCGGCAGGACCTGGTCGTGCTCGAGGGCACGGCGGAGGCATACGCGGACGTCGCCCGCGGCGCGTACGTGCTGCGCGACGTGGCCGACGCCGCGATCACGCTCATCGGTACCGGCAGCGAAGTCGCCCTGTGCCTGGCCGCGGCCGACGAGCTGGCCAGCGAAGGGATCGCGGCCCGGGTCGTGTCCATGCCGTCGTGGGAGCTCTTCGCGATGCAGCCCGAGGAGTATCGCAACGACGTGCTCGACGATCAGCGGCCCATTCTCGCGGTCGAAGCCGCCGCCAGCTTCGGCTGGGAGCGGTGGGCTGATGACTCGGTCAGCATCGACCACTTCGGCGCCTCGGGCCCGGGTGACGAGGTACTCGCCAAGTTTGGGTACACACCCTCCAACGTGGCGACGCGCGCGAAGTTGCTGCTGGACGACTGGAGGTAACCGATGGCCGAACCGTCCCGGCTCCAACGACTGTTTTCCGAATGCGGGCAGGCGCCGTGGCTTGATGCGCTGTCCCGCGACGACATTCAAGACGGCACTCTCGCCGCGCTCATTGCGCGCGGGGTGCGTGGGGTCACGTCGAATCCGAGCATCTTCGAAAAGGCGATCAGTGGCTCGGTGAAATACGACACGGACATCGAGGTGCTCGCTAGCGATGGCGCGTCGGTGGATGACGCGTACTGGTCGCTGGTGGTCGATGACATCCAACACGCCGCCGATCTGTTCAAGGGCCTGTACAGCGAGGCGGCCGGGAGCGACGGCTACGTGTCGGTCGAGATCGATCCTCGGCTTGCCGACGAGACCGAATCCTCGATCGACGCCGGTAAGGCGCTGTTCCTGCGCGTGAACCGGCCCAACGTGATGATCAAGGTGCCGGCCACCGCGGCGGGTGTGCCCGTGATCGAGGAACTGCTCGCGAACGGCGTGAACGTGAACGTCACGCTGATCTTCAGCCTGGACCGCTACGACGAGGTGCTCGGGGCGTGGAAGCGCGGCCTCGATCCGCGCCCGCGATGCCGGTCTGGTCGCGCCGCACAGCGTCGGCTCGTTCTTCGTCAGCCGCGTCGATACCGAGGTCGACAAGCGTCTGGATGCCATCGGCTCTCCGGAGGCGCTGGCGCTGCGGGGCAAGGTGGCCGTCGCGCAGGCCCAGGTCGCCTACGAGAACTTCCGCCGCTTCGTCGCTGACGACGGCCCGCTGCCATGGCAGCGCCCGCTCTGGGCGTCGACGTCCACCAAGAACCCGGACTACGCCGAGTTGCTCTACGTGGACAGCCTCATCGCGCCCGACACGGTCAACACTCTTCCGTTGCCGACCCTTGAGGCCTTCGACGCTCAGGGCGAGCTAAAGCGCACCGCCGATGCCGACATCGAAGGCGCCCGCGGAATTCTTTCGCAGGTCGCCGCGGTTGGTGTCGACATGGACGACGTCGCCAACGTGCTCGAACGCCAAGGTGTGGCCGCATTCGCGGATGCCCACGAGAAACTCCTGTCGACGCTAGGCCCGAAGCTCAAGGCCTAAGGTCCGTCGATGCAGGATCTACAGGGGCAAGGGCTAGACGAGTTAATGGCGCGTGCCCGCGCCATTCGCAACGCTGCTTTCGGCAACACCGTCACCTATTCGCCCAAGGTCTTCATTCCCCTGACGCGTTTGTGTCGCGACCGCTGCGGCTACTGCACGTTCGCCACCGCTCCCGCCCGCCTCGACAGCGCCTACCTCTCGATCGACGACGTCCTCGCGATCGCCCGCCGGGGCGCCGACGCCGGCGTGCACGAAGCGCTGTTCACCCTCGGCGAGGCGCCGGAAGACCGCTACCCCGCTGCGCGCGACTGGCTGAGCGAACACGGCTACTCGTCCACCGTCGAGTATCTCGTGGCCGCCTGCGCCGCGGTGCGCGACGAGACCGGCTTGCTCCCCCACGCCAACGCCGGTGCCCTCACCGAAGCCGAGCTCCTCCAGCTGCGCGCCGTATCGGCCAGCCAGGGAATGATGATCGAGACGCTGCGCGCCGATCTCGATTGCCACCGCGGCGCGCCCGACAAGACGCCCGAGCGCCGCCTCGCCACCCTCGACGCCGCCGGCCGGGCCCAGGTCCCCTTTACGACCGGGATCCTCGTGGGCATCGGCGAAGACCGGGCCGACCGCATCGTCGCCCTCGAAGCGGTCGCGGCGTCGCACGCAAAGTACGGCCACGTGCAAGAAGTGATCGTGCAGAACTTCCTGCCCAAGGACGACACGGCGATGCACAACGCCGAGCCGTGCCCCGAAGAAGAATTCCTGTGGAGCATCGCCGTCGCCCGCATCATCCTGCCGGCGGACGTCCACCTGCAGGCACCGCCCAACTTGAGCGACGACTTCGGCCCGCTGCTCGACGCCGGCATCGACGACTGGGGCGGCGTCTCGCCCGTCACCCTCGACCACGTCAACCCGGAACGACCCTGGCCCGCGCTCGATGCCCTGGGACGCGAGACCGAGGCCCGCGGCATGCGGCTCGCGCCGCGCCTGACGGCGTACCCCGAATTCGTGAACGATCGGGAACGCTGGATCGCTCCGGAGATGCGCACCGCCGTCATGCGGCGCAGCGACGCGTTCGGGTTGGGACGCGACCTTGACCCGTGGTGCTCAGGCGGCGACGTCGCGCCGCCGACCCTCCTACCGGCTCCGTCGCAGGCCACGGGTGCGATCGCCGAAGTGCTCGCCGGCGTACTCGAAGGCCAGGAGGTCGGCGAGGACGAGATCGTCACGCTCTTCGGCGCGCGCGGCACCGACGTCGCGGCGGTGGCCGCGGTAGCCAACGAGCTGCGCGAGCGCATCGTGGGCGACGAAGTGACCTGGGTGTCGAACCGCAACATCAACTACACGAACGTGTGCACGTTCAAGTGCAAGTTCTGTGCGTTCAGCAAGGGGCCGCTCTCGCTCAACCTTCGCGGCGCGCCCTACTTGCTGGAACTCGACGAGATCACGCACCGCGTCGCTGAGGCCGAGGCCCTCGGCGCAACCGAGGTGTGTCTCCAGGGTGGCATCCATCCCGACTTTGACGGCGAGTACTACCTGCACGTGATCGATGCGGTGCGCGCCGCGTCCTCCACCATCCACATTCACGGCTTCACCGCGCTCGAGGTAAGCGAGGGCGCCCGCCGCTCCGACTCCAGCCTCGAGGACTATCTGATCCGCCTGATGAACGCCGGGCTCAAGACGCTGCCGGGCACCGCCGCCGAGATCCTTGACGACGAGGTACGCGCCGTGCTCTGCGCCGACAAGGTCAATACCGAGGAATGGCTCGAGGTGCACCGCACCGCGCACAAGGTCGGGCTGCGCTCGAACATCACGATCATGTTCGGCAGCATCGAGCACCCCAAGCACTGGGCGCGGCACATGCTGCGTACGCGGGCGTTGCAGCGCGAGACAGGCGGCTTCACCGAGTTCGTGCCACTCCCCTACGTTCATATGGCCGCGCCGATGTACCTGCAGGGCAAGAGCCGGCAGGGCCCGACGTTCCGAGAGTCGATGCTGATGCACTCCGTTGCCCGGATCGTCTATGCCGGCTGCATCGACAACATCCAGGTTTCGTGGGTGAAGCTCGGCGCGCCAGGTGCCGGCCAGTTGCTGGCGGCCGGCGCAAACGACCTCGGGGGCACGCTCATGGACGAGAACATCAGCCGCGCCGCGGGCGCCAGCCACGGCCAGATGATGGACGAGGTCGGGTTTGGCGAGATCGTTGGCCACGCCAATGCGATCGACACCGGCACGCGTCGCCTCGTGCAGCGCACCACGCTCTACGGCCGCCTCGCCACCGCGTAATACGTGACCGCCAGCTGTAGTCGGTGCGGCAAGCAAGAGGAGTGCGACGAAGACTCGGTGCCGCTGGGTTGGTCGATGGAGACTGAGCGCGGCCGAGTGCTGCGCTACTGCAGCGAGTGTCTGCGCGAGAACATACGCAGCATCGAAGCGAAGCTGCCGGAGGAATGGTGGGGCTGAACAAAGCCGAACTCGACGCGCGCGTTAACGATCTGCTCGACGAGATGGCCACGGCGGTCAACCGTGACGTGATGGCGGACATCGTCAACACGTCGTTGCGGATGGCCACGGACAACGCCTCGCGTTTGGACCTGAAGATCACGGCTACCGCGCTGCGAGAAATGCGCGCCGCCTTCCGAGCCTTCGCGCCATACCGCGACCGCAAGAAGGTCACGATGTTCGGGTCAGCCCGCACGCGCCCGGACGACCCCGAATACGCCCAGGCCCGCGCAATGGCGCGGGAACTGTCCGCCAACGGATGGATGGTGGTCACCGGCGCCGGCCCCGGGATCATGGCGGCCGGGCTTGAAGGGGCCGGGCTCGAAAACGCCTTCGGTGTGAACATCCGCCTTCCGTTCGAGCAGGGCGCGAACGCGTTCATCGCCAAGGATCCGAAGCTCGTCGAGATGAAGTACTTCTTCACTCGCAAGCTGATGTTGATCAAAGAGAGCGACGGCTTTGTGTGCCTGCCGGGTGGGTTCGGCACTCTCGATGAAGCGTTTGAGCTTCTGACGCTGCTCCAGACGGGCAAGGCCGAGCCGGCACCGATCGTGATGCTCGAGATGCTCGGCGGCAACTACTGGCGGGCGTGGGAAGAGTTCGTGACCGGCACCGTGGCATCGGGCGGCTTCGTCACTCCGGGCGACGAGGCGTTCTGGTTGCGGACCGACTCGGTGGCGATCGGCGTGGCCGAGATCCTGGGCTTCTACCGCAACTATCAATCGCTGCGTTTCGTCGGCAAGAACCTGGTGCTGCGAATGAAGGTGCTACCGAGCGACGAACAACTCGCCGAGTTCAACCTGTCCTACGCTGACATGCTCGTGGAAGGCGCGATTCACGCGACCGAACCGAGCCGGTCAGAGATCGCCGACAAGGACGCGCTCGACCTGAAGCGTCTCGCGTTCCGTTTCAACTTGATGAGCTACCACCGCTTGCGCGAGTTCATCAACGCGCTGAACGCGCTCGTCTAACCGCCTATTCGTCGCGTGATCCGCACCGCCGCCACACGCTCCAGCTAAAACAAAATTACGCTGACGGACGTGTACAACCGAGTCGTCGACTTTTTCGCCGACTACAACCAGGCGTTGTTTGACCGTTTTCGAGAGGTCGCGCGACCGCGCAACCTCGCTGTGCTTGGCGTCGTCACGCTCATGCTCGTGGCGATCCGCTTGTTCCTCTAGCCGAGCGTCGTTCCGTCGCCTGCGGTAGGCGTCAGAGCGGCGCTGGCGCGACCCTGCCCGGCACTTCCAAGTGCGGGCTGAACTGGAACTCACGTCACCAAACCCACATGATTTGAGCTAAATGGCCGTAAATCGTGTGGGTTTGGCGACTCCAGTTGGCGGGAGCGCATTCGAGCGCGACCTCGCGCTGTCGCGGATCTCGCGCGCGGCATCTTTGACGACTGGTGCTACTCGTCGGCGGCTTGCGCCTTGGCCCAGCGATAGTCCGCCTTGCCGCTGGGTGATCGCTGCACGTGTTCCACGAACTTGAACGCCTTGGGCAGCTTGAACCGCGCGACGTGCTTCTCGGCCTCGGCGAGCAGGCCCTTCTGGATCACGTCGTCGCCGGCAACGCCTTCGCGCAGTTGCACGATCGCCACGACCTCGGCGCCCCACTTCTCAGAGGGCCGGCCCGCGACGACGACGTCGTAGACGTCGGGGTGATGCGCGAGTGCCTGCTCCACCTCTTCGGCGAAGATTTTCTCGCCGCCCGAGTTGATCGTGACCGCGTCGCGTCCGTACAGCTCGATGATGTTGTCGGCGGTGAGGCGGGCGCGGTCACCCGGCACCGAGTAGCGCACTCCGTTGATCACCGGGAATGTGCGCGCTGTCTTCTCGGCGTCGCCGAGGTAGCCGAGGGGCACGCGGCCCTCTTGGGCGAGCCAGCCTGTCTCTTCGTGGCCGGCCGCCAGCACCGTGGACATGTCGTCGCTGACGATCGCGACACCGGGCCCGGGCGTGAACGTTCCCGTCGAGGCCTGTTGGCCCCCGGCGCTCACGTGCGACATCTGGCTGCCGGTCTCGGATGCGCCGACCGCGTCCACGATCATCTTGCCGGGCAGCACCGCGAGCAGGCGGTCTTTGATCGTGGAGTTGAGCGGGGCGCCGCCCGAAATGATGGCGAACAGCGAGGACAGGTCGTAGGCGCCTTCGCCTTTCTTTTCGAGCTGGTCGACCAGCGGCCGCCCAAACGCGTCGCCCACAATTAGCAGCGCGCTGACCTTCTCCCGTTCGATCGTGCCCCATACGTCGTCGGCGTCCAGACCGATCACGTCGTTTTGGATCACGACCGTGTTGCCGCCGGTGAAGGCATTGAACGCCATCCAGTGACCGGCGCCGTGCATGAACGGAGGGGCGGGCATCATGCGCGCGCCGCCGTTCGCCGCGGCAGTCGCGATCGTCTCGAGGCTGTCCCATTCGCCGGCCGGGCCGCGGCCACCGAGCGACGCCACGAAGATGTCCGCCTGGCGCCACAACACACCCTTGGGCATGCCGGTGGTGCCACCCGTGTAGAGGATGTAGAGATCGTCGGGGCTGGGCTCGACAGGTGGTGCCTCCGCGCTCGCCGCCGCGAGCGCGTCCTCGTACCAGACCGCGCCGTCGAGCAGTGGAGTGGCCGATCCGTCGTCGACCTGGATCAGCACCTCCAGGTCGGGCAGGTCGCCGCGGACCTCCGCGACGCGGTCGGCGAAGGCGCTGTGAAAAATCACGCCGCGGGCCGCAGAGTCCGTCAGCAGGTACCGCAGTTCTTCGGCGACGTAGCGGTAGTTGACGTTGAAGGGCGCAACGCGCGCCTTGTACGCGCCGAGCATGGCCTCGAGGTACTCGTTGCCGTTGTGCAGGTAGACGGCGAGGTGCGACTGGCCGGATTCGTGGCCGGCCAGGGCGGCACGGTCCGTCTGGACTCCAAGTCCCGCCGCGATCAGGTGGTTGGCCAGTCGATTGGTGCGCTCGGCGACCTGCGCGTAGCTGAGGCGTCGGTCGCGCCACACGATGCATTCGCGGTCGGGGACGGCCGCGGCCACCGCCGTGTGTACTTGGGCAAGGTTGAACTCCACGCCAGGACTTTAGGAGTAGCGGGTGACGTAGCCCCGTTTGCGGAACAGTCGCAGCATCGACACCACGAACCAACCCGACAACACCAGCATCAGACCGGCCAAGAGCGCGGCGATGCCGAGCTCGCCCCACGCAATGCCGTGGCCCGCGATACCGGCTCGCAGTGCAATGAACGCGTGGGTGGTCGGCAGCGCGTGGGCGATGGGCTGGATACCACCGGGCAGGTTCGCGACCGGCGTAAACACGCCCGAGAGCGGCATCACCGACATCAGAAGGCCCCACGCGAGGGCCTCGGCGCCCGAGCCGAACCGCAGCACCAGGCCCACCACGAACAGCCCGACCGACCAGCCGACCGTGAGCAGCACCGCGGCGATCGGCACGATGGCCCAGCCAATCGTGTTCACCGAGAACGAGTAGGCCACGAACGCACCAACCGCGGTGACCGCCACACCGGCGAGAATCTTGAGCGCCCCGAAGAGCGCGACCCCCGCCATGTATTCGAGCTCGCTGATAGGCGTGACCATCACGTTGATGAGGTTGCGGGTCCACGTCTCCTCGAGGAACCCAGTCGAGACGCCGATGCTCGATTGGTAGACGACGTGCCAGAGGACGGTCCCGCCGAGCACGTAGGCCACCACTTCGTCCCCCGAGCCCGACAGGCGCGTGGCGTACACCGCGAGCGTGCCGAACAACAGAATGTCGACGAGCGGCCACAGCGTGACGTCGAAGAGCCGGTGCGGGCTGCGCCGCAGCACGATCGCGTGCCGCCACGCGATCGCCCGAATGCGCCGAACCGCGCCGGGCATCGGCCGATGGAGCATCGTCACACCACTCATATTTCTTCCGCCAGGTGCAGAAAGACACCTTCGAGGTCGGCACGGCCGAACAGCGCGGCCACGGCATCGGGGGTGTCGTCGGCCGCGATCTTGCCGGCCTGCACGAAGACCACCCGGTCGGCGAGTTGTTGGACCTCGGCCATGTTGTGACTCGTGATGAGCATGGCCGCGCCGGTCGCGGCGGCGTAGTCCAACAGGCCGGTCCGCACTCGGAAGGCCACGTCGGGGTCGAGGGACGCGGTCGGCTCGTCGAGCACGAGCAATCGAGGCTGGTGGAGCGTGGCCTTGACGATTCCGACGAGGGTCTTCTGGCCCGAGCTGAGTTCGCCGCCCATGGCGTCGGCCAGATGGGTCACCCCGAACCGTGCAAGGCCGGCCGCGATCGTGTCATCCACGTCGGCGTCGCTGTAGAGCCGGGCGTACAGGCCGAGAAACTCGCGTACCTTCAACCGTTCGGCGAGCGGCAAATACCCGGCGACGAATCCGACGTGCTCCATAGCGCGTTGACGTTCGCGCGGCAGCGGATGACCAAAGATCGACACCGTGCCCGCGTCCGGCGTGAGCACACCCAGCAGCATCAAGAGGGTCGTCGTCTTACCTGCACCGTTCGGGCCTAAGAGGGCGACCCGTTCGCCGGGAGCGACCGACAGCGACACGCCGTCAACGGCGCGCACGCGGCGGTACTGCTTGACGAGGCCGACGGCCTCGAGGACGGGGAGCACTCAGTCAGTCTCGTTGGCGCCGTCAAGCAGGTGCACGGCTTTTTCGACGGCGCGGCGGGCGCGCGTGATCTTGCGCTCGTCGTTGGCCGCCTCGGTGTCACCGTTCGCGGCGGCGCGAAGTTTGTCGAGTGCGGCATCAGCGAGTTCCTCACCGATTGCCGCCAGGCGGTCGCGAAGATCAGACACCATCGGTGGACAAGCTACTTTCGCCCTGTGACACCGACGACGGCGCGTGAGTGGGTCAGCATCGAGGACCCGGAAGAGGATCGTGTGTGGATGTTCGATGTCACGTTCCTCGCGAGCCGTTGGACGTGCATCTTCGGAAACGGGTGTCAGGGCGTGCTCACCGAGCCCGCGCCCGAACTCGTGCAGGGGTGCTGTTCATACGGGGCGCACTTCACCGATGAGGAGGACATCGCGCGCGTCAAGGCAGCCGCGAAGACCCTCACCGCGGAGCAGTGGCAGTTCAAGGCCGAGGGGGCCAAGGGCATCATCAAGCGGAAGAAGAGCGGCGAGGTGCTCAGCCGGCTCGTCGACGACGCCTGCATCTTCCTGAACCGCCCGGGTTTCGCCAAGGGCGCTGGCTGTGCCTTCCACGTCGCCGCGATGGAGCGCGGGGTACCCCACTCCGACCTCAAGCCGGACGTTTGCTGGCAGCTACCCCTGCGCCGCTTTGACGAGGTCGACGACGACACGAAGCGCGTCACGAGCACCGTTACCGAGTGGAGCCGCGACCACTGGGGCGAAGGCGGCGACGAGTTCGCCTGGTGGTGCACCGAGGCGCCTGAGGCCTTCGTCGGACATCAAGCCGTCTACAAGGAACTCAAGCCCGAGCTGATCGGGATCGCCGGCGAGATCGTGTACCTGGAACTCGCGAGCTATCTCGACCGGCGCGAGAGCGGCGGTACGCCACTACCCCACCCTGTACGACGAAGCTAAGGATCCAGTAGCCCTTTCAAGCCGAGGTCGTCGTCCTCGTCCTCGTACAGACACCAGGACGCGTGCTGATCTCCTGGTTCCGCGTGACATTCAGGACACGGCTTGGCGTGCCCCTCGCGCGTGTGCTTAAGCGCTCGCGCCTCTTCGAATCGACGGTGCCGACCCTTCTTCAACGAAACTCCCCGGTGCTGCTGTAAGCGTGATGCCGCCACTGTATCGCCCACACGGCGGGCGGTGTGTCGGCCTCGGTTACGGTGGCCCCGTGGCTGCTTTTGACCCGCAGGCGATGGTGAAACGGTTCCAGGAACGGGCTGATGCCGTGAAGAAACGGGGCATGCCGCCGATCGAGGGGCCGGAGCGCGAACGGTTCATTGAGCAGGCCCGGGTCGATTTCTCCGATTTTGCGATGATCGCCGACGCCGAAGCCAGCCTCGAGGACGGGGTGCTCACCTTCCGGGTGGACCTGCGCCCCAAACCACCGAGCGAGAGCTAAAGCCGGCCTTCGAGCGGCACGCCGCTGCGTTCCTCGAGCAACAGCCCACCGTTGCCGTCGAAAACGAGCGCGGCCTCCCCCGCTACGAGCTTCGCCAAGGGTCGACCGACGAGTTCGGCCCGCCAGCCGTGACGCAGCCGGGCGTCGGGGCTACCGGCAAGGAACGCGGTCAGGTCTGAGCGGGTCGCCAGCATGGTGGCGTCGATCCGTTCGTACTTCGCCAACTGCGCGACCCACGCGGCAGCCAGTGCGGCGGCCGGGCGTTGCTCGCGTTCGAGGTCGTCGGTCAGCGGCAGCTTCAGCTGGTCCGGCGGCAACTCTTTGCCACGTTTGACGGCTTCGAGTACTTCGGCGGCAACGTCACCGCGTAACCCGCGTCCGCTGAGCCCGCGCACCGCGTTGAGCTGCGCCATGGTGCTGGGTGCGGCCTGCGCAATGCCGGCCACCGCCAGGTCCGGCAGAACGAAGCGCAACGGGACGTCGGTTGCCTGGGCCCGACGCTCGCGCCACGCGCCCAGCTCTTGCGCGATCCCACGCGCGGCGCCGCGGCACTGGCGAGCCTCCTTGATGCGCCACCAGGCCGTCGCCGGATCGCTCGGCGTGGTCGAGCGGGCCAGTGACGACACGCACTCAGCCTCGGCCCAGGCGAGGCGCCCGGTCGGTTCGAGTTCGGCCGACAGGTGGTCCCGGATCGCGCCGAGGTGTTCGACGTCAGCCGCCGCGTACGTCCGCTGGCCTTCGGTGAGCGGCCGACGCGTCCAGTCCGTCATGCGGTCGCCCTTGGGAAGCCGGATGCCGACGATGCGCTCGACGAGTGCTGAGAGTGACGGCGTGGAGAAGCCCGCGAAGTTGGCCACGATCTGGGTGTCGAACATGCGGCTCGGCAGCACCCCGCAGACGCGGCGGAACACCTCGAGGTCTTGATCCGCCGCGTGCAGGAGCGGCAGCGCGTCGCTCGTGAGCAGGTCGGCGAGCGGTGTCATGTTGACCGCCAGCGTGTCCACGAGGACGGTCGTGTCGTCCCACTTCAGCTGCAGCAGCGCGACATGCGGGTAGTAGGTGCGCTCGCGATGGAACTCGGTATCGAGCGCGTAGAAGTCTGCGCCGGCGGCGGCTTTGCAGACGTCGGCGAAACCGGCGTCGGTGTCGATCCATTCAAAGGTGGCTGTCACTTGCGTCGTTCAAGGTAGATCGCTTTCGCCGCGCCCGTGAGGGGGACGGCCAAAAGTGCGCCCACCACTCCCCCGGCGGACACGCCGATTAGGGCCGCGGCCATCGTCGCCGGAGGAGACAGCGACACGGCGCGTCCGACCAGCAACGGCTGCACAACGTTGTTCTCGATCTGCAGGTACAGCACGAACAGCACAGCGCAGATCACACCCGTGAGCGGGCTCACCGTGAAGGCAAGCAGGACAAACGGAATTCCGCCGGCGGCACCGCCAACCTGGGGCACCAGATCCCAGATCGAGACCCACACCGCAAGTAACGGGGCAAGCGGTACTCGCATCACGAGGCCGACCACGAGCGTGAAAAGGCCGGCGATCCCGGCCACCGTCAGCGAGCCGGCGACGTAGCGCCCCACCACATCCCGGGCGGCGACAGCGGCGCGTTTCACCGCAGCGCGGTTGCGCTTCGGAATCGCCCGCTGCACGTGGGCCACCAGGAACGGCCCGTCGATAAGCAGGCCGGCGGTGAACAGCAGGACTAGAAGCAGGGCGGTGAAGCCGTGGAACGCCGTGCGCCCGGCGTTGCGGATCGGGGTGGTGTCGCCGGCCAACCGGTCGGGCAGATCCTCAATCCACTCGCGTGCTTTCGCGGGCACACCGGCGTCGTCGAGACGCGAACCGACGATCGGTAGCTCCGTCAAGCTTTGGACCACGTCGGGCACGTCGTCCTTCAAGTTGTTGGCCTGGTGAATCGTCGGGGGCGCGATGAGCGCCGCCGCGAGGGAGGCAGCCAACGCCGCGGCGAAGGCGATGATCGCGACCGCGACGCCGCGCGGAGAGTTCAGTTCGGTCGACAGCCGCGTGACCAACGGGTCGAGGGCGACGCTGAGAATGCCGGCGATACCCAGCGCCGTGACCGTACGCGGCGCCGCCCCGACCACCGCGGCGACCGCGCCGAAGGCCAGGAACGTCGCCGCGAGTTTTACGAGGGTCCAGACCTCGAGGTCGACGATCAGGCGCTCGGGTGGCTTCTTGGCCGATGCCCGACGTGTGGTCCCAACTCCCTTGGTGGGCATCGCCCTACGCTACCGGCGCATGCCTCCTGCGTCGCCGAATGCTCGCCGGACGCATCTCGTGCTGTCCGGCCGCTCCATCGCGTGGATCGCGGTGACCGCTGCGTCGGTTGTCGCCGTGACCGGCATCGTGAGCGCGTCACTGCGCGTCCTGGGGTGGATGGCCGCGGCCGCTTCGATCGCGGCGCTGCTCGAGCCCCTCGTCGACCTGCTGACGCGGTACGTGCGCCGTGGACTCGCCGTGCTGATCACGATGCTGATCGTCTTCGGAACGGTCGGCGGCATCGCGTTTCTGACGGTTAACGACGTCGTGCACGAGATGCGCGTGTTGCAAGAGTCGGCGCCCAGGCGGGCTCGCCAACTCGAACAATCCGAACGTTTCGGCTCGGTCGCTCGCAGCTTCAAGCTTGAGAAGAAGACCCGCGCGCTGGTGAAGGACATCCCGAGCCGCCTTCGCGGCGGATCGAACGCAGACGCGCTTCGGTCGGCCGGCACCCGCGGCGTCGCTTATCTCGCGACGACGGTGCTGACCGTGTTCCTGGTCGTGAACGGGCGCAAGCTCGTGATCGCCGCGGTCGAGCAGATCAGCGACGAGAAGCGAAGAGCGACGGTGCGGACCGTTCTGCGCGAAGGCGGCCGGCGCGGCGTGAAGTACACCATCGGCTCCCTCGGCATGGCCGCGCTGGCGGGAGGGCTCGTCGCCGCGACCGCTCGGATTGTCGACGTGCCCGGCGCTGCTCCCCTCAGCGTGTGGGCCGCCCTGTGGGACGTCGTGCCAATGCTCGGCGCGGTGATCGGCGGCCTGCCCGTGGCGATTCTTGCCGCGGCGTCATCGCCCACCGCCGGCGTGCTCGTGTTCCTCGTGTTTCTGGCCTACGAGGTGCTCGAGGCGATCTTCCTGCAGCGCCGCCTCGAGCGGGGCACGGTCCACGTGGGGCCGTTTCTGACGCTGGTCGTGGCGAGCGTCGGCCTTGAGTTGTACGGCATCGGCGGCGCACTGTTCGCGCTGTTCGCTACGAGCGTCGCGGTGGGCGTGTTCGAAGTTTGGCGCGACGAGACCACCGAAGACACGAACTAATCCTGCGAGGCAGCTCCCGCGTGGATCGATCGCAAGTCGGCGAGGTCGGCGCTGTCGAAGTCCACCGGCGGCGGCCCTCCGAAGAGCTGCGCGACCACATCGGACTCGACCGCCCAATACATGACGGAGTTGCGGTTCGTGGAGTGACCGGGATGGTCCGGGTCCTCACGGTGGTCGTTCAGGAACAGGTCGACCAGGCCGAGGACATGACCGAGTTCGTGCACCACGACGGCGCGCTCGATCCGCGTGGCACCAACCAGCGGCGAGGTGGCGGATGCGATCTCGTCCGGGAACACCGCGATGGTGTCGGCGCGAACGGTGACGCCCAACACGCCGTCCTGATCGGAGCGGCCCGCGAGATACAGAAGATGGAGCACCGCGACGTCGGCGCCGTCGGGCTCACCCTGCGTATCTGCGAGGCGCCGGATGTCGTCGGCGGTGTGGACCTGGGCGCTGTCCTTCAGCGGCGTCGGGCCGTCCACCACGACGCTCTTGCCCGATTGGTCCCGCAGAATCTGGGCGAGCCGCGCGGCCACGTCGGTTCCCACGGAGGCGCCCGGTTGCACGCGTAGGTCGAGCACTACCGTCCGGGCCGCGCCAGGCGCCAGAAGGACTCCAGCGAACTGCCCCGGCGCCCGGACGGCGGCGCGGCTGATCGTCGCGCTAGCTGTTGTGGGTGTGGCGGCGTGCGTCGTCGTGGACGGCTGCCCGCGTTTCAGGGTGGTGACGGGTTGCCCCGCGCCGTCCGTCGCCCTGGGAACCGCCCCCGACGTGTCCGCGCTCGAAGACGAAGAGGTAGCCGCGCCGACGCCGGTGCCGGTGCGATCCCCACCCGATCCGCACACGCCCAGTACGAGCGCGAGAGCGACGATGCCGCGGCGGGTGGAGCGGGTTAGTGGTGTGGCCACTCAGGGTCGAGTTGCGCGAGGAACTGCGCGCAGCGCTCGGTTTCGTCGTTCTCGCCGATCGCGGCCGCTTCGATGCGCAGGCCGTCCAAGCATCGAAGGAAGGCTCGATTGGTTGGGTGCGTGCCGCGGACGTAGCCCGACCCGCGCCAACCCGCAGCGCGCAAGGCGTCGAGGCCGCGGTGGTAACCGACACGGAAGAACGCGTAACGCGACATTTGATCCGTGGCCATCTCACCGAGGGTCGCCCAACCGACCAACGAGCGCGGGTGCCCCGCGACTAGCGCGGCGGCGGCTTCGTAGCTTTTAGGAGGATTGGCGGCGACGGTGGCGTCGAGCGCGTCGGCACCCAGGACGGTCTCGGGTAGGCCGGTGGTCAGGTTGACGGGGCGGTCGCTCACGACCTGAATGATTACTCGACGCGCAACAGGGCGTGGTCGCGCTTGCCGCGACGCAGCACCAGGAACCTGTCGTGGATCAGGTCACCTACGCCGATCGTGGTGTCCGCCGTGGCCTTGCGGTTGTTGACGTACACGCCGCCCTGTTCCATGGCGCGGCGCCCCTCGCTTTTTGACTTGACCAGCCCCGCAGCTTCGAGCGCGGCGATGACGTCGAACCCGCTCGCGAAGTCCGCGCACGTTTGCGCGATTGAGGGCGCGTCGGCGAAGACCTCGAGTAGGACTTTCTCGTCGAGCGAGGCAATGTCCTCGGTGAACAGCACCTCGGCCGCGCGCATTGCGCCAGCCGTGGCCTCGGGACCGTGCACGAGGGTCGTGAGATGTTCCGCCAGAGCGAGCTGGGCCGCTCGGCGCTCCGGGTGCTGTTGCGTGGCCGCGTCCAGCGCTTCGATCTCGTCGTGGCTGAGGAAGGTGAAGAGCCGCAGGAACATGCCGGCGTCGCGGTCGTCGACGTTGCGCCAGTACTGGAAGAAGGCGTACGGGCTGGTGCGCTTCGCGTCGAGCCAAATCTGATCACCGGCGGCGGACTTCCCGAACTTGGCGCCGGAGGGCGACGTCACGAGGGGCGACGTGAGGCCGTAGGCGACGCCACCGCGCAGGCGCCGGATCAAGTCGATGCCCTCGATGATGTTGCCCCACTGATCCGATCCGCCGACTTGCAGTGTGCAGCCCTCGGCGTCGAACAGGTGCAGGTAGTCATAGGCCTGCAAGAGCATGTAGCTGAACTCGGTGTACGAGATGCCCTGGTCGCGGCCTTCGAGGCGCGCCCGCACCGACTCTTTGCGGATCATTTCGTTGACGGAGAACAGCTTGCCGATGTCACGCAGGAAATCCGTGACGCGCAGTTCGCGTAGCCAGTGTGCGTTGTCGACCAGCTTGATTGAGCCCAGTCCTTCGTCGGGCCCGTCGAAGAACCCCTCGATCTGCGCGCGGATCGCCGCGCTATTGCGCTCGAGGGTTCCGTCATCGAGCAGCGTGCGCTCGGTGTCGCGGCCGCTCGGGTCGCCGATGAGACCCGTGCCGCCGCCGACCAGCCCGACCACCCGGTGCCCGGCCTGTTGGAGTCGGCGCATCGTGGTGAGTTGGAGCAAGCTGCCGATGTGCAGGCTGTCGGCGGTTGGATCGAACCCGATGTAGACGGTGAGGAAATCGGTGTCGAGCTTCTCAGGCAGATCGGGCGACGTGGTCTGATGCACGAGGCCGCGCCAGTTCAAGTCTTCCCACAAACTTGGCCGCGCCATGCCGCGCAGCATCGCACGCCACGATGGAACACGTGAACCCAATTGGCGCCACCTGGGCGCTCGACGGGCCCCTCGAGGTCGTCACCAACACTGCGCTCACGCGCACCGGCCGGGCCGACCCAACCGGGTTCGTGCGCGGCGGTCGGGTGTGGCGGGCCAGCCGTCTCCCGAGCGGAGCCGCCACGCTGTCGGTCTGGACGAGCGGGTCGACGCTGCGCGCCGAGGCTTGGGGTCCGGGCGCCACGGAGGCGTTGGATGGAGTGCCCGCGCTCACCGGCCTGACGGACGACCCGGCGGGCTTCGACTCGTCCTGGCATCCGCTCGTTCACGACGTGGCCCGATCCCGGCCGGGTGTGCGGCTGATCAAGACCGGAGCGATCTTCGACGCAGCCGTACGAGCCATCCTGGGTCAGAAGGTCACCGGTCTGCAGGCGAAGCGCTCGTTCCAGGCCCTCGCCCGACGCGGCGGCGAGCGGGCGCCGCTCGGTGCCGTCGATCGCCGACCGTTGTTTCTTCCACCCTCGCCGCGACAGGTGCTCGGCGCGCTCGCGGGTCACGGCGCGACAACGTTGGGCATCGACGCGACACGGACGGCCGCACTGCGCGAGGTGGCGAACGTGGCCGACCATCTTGACGCTGTCGTGACGCTTGAGCCTGCGCTCGCGCGCGCCGCGCTCCAGCGGGTGCCGGGCGTCGGCGCCTGGACTGCGAACGAGATCACCGTTGTCGCGATGGGTGACCCGGACGCAGTTTCGGTGGGCGACTATCACTTGAAGAACATCGTGTCGTTCGCGCTGGCCGGTGAGCCGCGCGGCACCGACGACCGCATGATCGAGCTACTCGCGCCCTTCCGTCCGCAGCGGGCCCGGGCGGTCCGGTTCATCGAACTGTCGGGCGTGCGCCCACCAAAGTACGGACCGCGCATGGACGTGCCGTCGCATGTGCCCGTCCCCCGGCCTTAGAGGTCGAGCACCATCACATGGTGCGGCAAGCCGGTGGCCTTGGTGGCAAAGCCCTCGCCCTCGGTGACGAACCCGAGCTTCTTGTAGAAGTTCGCGGCGGAGTCACGCGCATTGCACCAGAGCACCGTGGCCTGGTTGGCGCGGACGCGATCGACGGCGGCGGCGATGATTCGTGCGCCGATGCCCGCTCCCTGATGACTCGGGGCGATAGCCATGCCGCGAAGCTGCCACGCGATTGGCGCTGGGCGGTGCGGAGTGAGAGCCGGCGAAAAACTGGCGATTCCGACAAGCGCGTCGCCGTCGAATGCGCCGAGGTGAAACGCGTCGGGATTCGCGTCCTCCGGGAAGGCGACGTCGGCGGCCATATCGCCTTCGCGCAGGACCAGGCGTCGTAAGTCGTAGGTGTCGCGGGCTGCGATCGGCCGGATCTCTGGCACCGAGCCACGGTATAGGCACCAGTACGGTTAGCCGGCATGTACCCCGGAGCCATCGCCCAAGACACGCCGGACAAGCCCGCCTACATCATGGCCAGCACCGGCCAGGCGGTGACGTACAAGGAACTCGACGAGGCCTCGAACCGCCTCGCCCACGTGTTCGCCGACGCTGGCCTGGTCGAAGGCGACTCGATCGCGCTCATGCTCGAAAACCACGTGAACTACTTCGCGGTGGTGTGGGCGGCGCAACGAAGCGGGCTGTACTACACCGCGATCTCGTCTCGGCTCACGCCCGAAGAAGCCGAGTACATCGTGAACGACTGCGGCGCGCAGGCCTACATCACGAGCGAGCACTTGGCTTCGACCGCCGCGGGCCTCGTCGGCAAGATGCCGCACGTCAAGGTCGCGTTGATGATGGACGGCGTCATCGACGGCTACGAGTCGTACGAAGAGGTGACGGCTTCGAAGGCGACTACGCCCATCGCCAACGAGCGCGAGGGCGCCGACATGCTCTACAGCTCGGGCACCACCGGTCGGCCCAAGGGCGTGAAGGTCCCGTTGCCGAATGCGGCGGCGGGGCAACCGAGCGCCGTGCAGGTGCTGGGCCAGATGCTCTACGGCTTCAACCCCGACATGGTGTACCTGTCCCCCGCGCCGCTGTATCACGCCGCGCCGTTGCGCTTCACGATGTCGGTGCAGCGCATGGGCGGCACCGTCATCGTGATGGAGCACTTCGACCCGGCCGAATTCGTGAAGCTGATCGCGCAGTACCGGGTCACGCACACGCAGGTGGTGCCGACGATGTTCGTGCGCATGTTGAAGCTCGACCCGAGCGAGCGCACCGCGGACGTTTCGTCGCTGCAGGCGTGCATCCACGCGGCGGCGCCGTGCCCGGTCGAGACCAAGCGTTCGATGATCGAGTGGTGGGGCCCGATCATCTTCGAGTACTACGCGGGCACCGAGGGCAACGGCTTTGTCGCATGCAACTCCGAGGAATGGCTCGCGCACCCGGGCACCGTCGGCAAAGCGCTGACCGGCATCGTGCACATCGTGGACGAAGAGAGCGGCAACGAAGTACCCGTCGGCGAGACCGGCACCGTCTACTTCGAGGGCGGTGCGCAGTTCGAGTACCACAACGATCCCGAGAAGACGAAAGGATCGCGGCTCGGAAACGGGTGGAGCACGCTCGGCGATATTGGCCGCCTCGATGAGGACGGGTTCCTCTACCTGACCGACCGCAAGGCCTACATGATCATCAGCGGCGGCGTGAACATCTACCCGCAAGAAGCCGAGAACCTCCTGGTCACCCATCCGAAGGTGATGGACGTAGCGGTGTTCGGCGTGCCCAACACGGACTTCGGCGAGGAGGTCAAAGCCGTGGTGCAGCCCGTCCACTGGGACGACGCGGGGCCCGAACTCGAGCGGGAGCTCATTGCGTTCTGCAAGGAGCACCTCGCAGGCATCAAGTGCCCCCGGTCGATCGACTTCGAGGCCGAGCTGCCCCGTCATCCGACCGGCAAGCTGTACAAGCGACTCCTCCGCGACCGGTACTGGGAAGCCGCGGCGAAGTAACGCACTGATGATTCCGGTTCCCGAGCGCGCCGCGCCCAACGGCATGGTGGCGGCGGTCGATCATGTCGCCGCTGAGGCCGGGTTGGCGATGCTGCGCGCCGGCGGTACCGCGGCGGACGCCGCCGTCGCTACATCCGCCGTGCTGGCCGTGACATCGCAACATCTGTGCGGCATGGGCGGCGACCTGTTTGCGGTGGTGTACGACCCGGCTGAGGGCGGCGTGCCGCAGTGCCTGAACGCCTCGGGCCGGGCCGGTAGCGGCGCCGCCGCCGCGGCCGACGCGCTGCGCGACGGGGGGCACACCGCCGTGCCCTTCAACGACCACATCGCCGCGGTCACGGTTCCCGGGTGTGTCGACGGGTGGGTCGCCTTGCACGACCGCTACGGGCACCTGCCCTTGGCCGACGTGCTCGCCCCCGCCATCGACTACGCCGCGAATGGCTTCGCGCTGGGCTTCACCGCTCGTCTCACGCGGGGCGTCATGGGCGCGCTTCCGAACGGCGACGACTACGCGGCCGCTGGCCAACTTGTGCGCCGACCCGGCGTAGCCACCGCGCTGCGCGAGATTGCGTCGGATGGACGCGACGCGTTCTATCGCGGCGCCTTCGGCGACGGCCTGCGCGCGCTGGGCGGCGGGCTGTATTCGGACGAAGACCTGTCAACGCGGCACGTCGAATGGACCGACGCACTGGGCGTGGAGGCACTCGGCCACCGCCTGTGGGCCGCGCCGCCGAACTCGCAGGGCTATCTGGCGCTGGCCGCGGCGTGGATCCTCGATGGTCTGTCGCTGCCCGAAGACTCCGACGATCCGTTGTGGGCGCATCTGCTCGTCGAAGCGTCACGCCAAGCTGCCTTCGACCGGAACGCCGTGCTCTTCGACGGCGCCGACGGCGACGCGCTTGTGTCGCCCGACCGTCTCGCTCCGTTACGCGCCGCCGTCGACGAGTTTGCCGCCGCGGACATCGGCGACTCCTATCGGGGTGGCGGAACGATGTGCATGTCCACGGTCGACAAGAACCGCATGGGCGTGACGCTCATCCAGTCCAACGCCAGCGGATGGGGCAGCAACCTCGTGGAGCCGACCACGCGGATTTTCTTGCACAACCGCGGGATGGGCTTCTCCCTCGACCCGTCCCACCCGGCCGCCATGGCGCCGGGGAAGCGGCCGCCGCACACGCTGTCGCCCATGCTCGTTACTCATCCATCCGGCGATCTCAAGATCGCGCTGGGAACCATGGGCGGCGACAGTCAGCCCCAGGTGCTCCTCCAACTCTTGGTGCGCATGCTCGTGCACGGGGCAACGCCGTCTGAGGCGGTGGCCGCGGGCCGCTTCGCCCTTGCCTCCGCCGATCCCAACGGGACCGGATTCGACACGTGGTCCCAGAACGGCGCGGTGCGCGTTCGCGTCGAAGCGAACGCGCCGGCGGCGTGGAGTGCCGGCCTGACCGAGCGTGGCCACGTGGTCGAGCCGTCCCCGGCCTTCGATCACGGCTTCGGACACGCCCACGCCATCACCGTCGACGGCGAACAACTCCTTGGCGGCGCCGACCCCCGATCCCGCTCAGGCGCCGCCTGCGGCTACTAAATCCGTTCTTGTCGTCTGCAGCAGGGGGTTTTTGCTACTGACGGTTACAAGAATGAATTAGGAGGCGTGTGAGGCGGTCCAGGCGAGGAGCTCGTCGACCGTGCGGGTGTTCACCACTTGCGAAGCGTCGATACCTTCCTCGACGGCGCGGTCGCAGCCGAAGGGTTGCCAGTGGAGTTGACCGGGTGCGTGCGCGTCGCTGTCGATCGAGGTCTTGACCTCCTCGTCGACCATCATCCGCAGGATGCGGCGAGGCGGGTCGAGCCGCTCGGGCCGTGAGTTGATCTCGATGGCCTTGTCGAAACGCTTGGCCGCTTGCACGATCATCTCCTCGTCGAACGTCGATTCGGGTCGGCCTTTGCCGACCACGAGACGCCCCGTGCAGTGACCGAGGATGTCGACGTTGGGGTTGGCAAGCGCGACCACCATGCGTTTGGTCATCTCCGGTGCGTCCATGCGCAACTTCGAGTGCACGCTCGCGACCACGACGTCGAGCCCGGCTAACACCTTCGGGTCTTGGTCGAGCGATCCGTCGTCGAGAATGTCGACCTCGATGCCGCGCAAGATGCGGAAGGGCGCCAACTCCGCATTGAGCTCGTCGAGCAGCTTCAACTGCTCACGCAGCCGTTCGGGACTGAGTCCGTTCGCGATCGTGAGTCGTGGCGAGTGATCGGTGAGCGCCATGTATTCGTGGCCGAGTGCGATCGCAGTCTCGGCCATTGTGCGAATGGGGCTGCCGCCGTCGGACCAGTCCGAATGAAGATGCAGGTCGCCTTTGAGTGCGGCGCGCAGCGGCGCACCGGGGCCATTCACCGGTTCGGGCTGCGCCTTGCGTAGGCGTTCGAGGTAGTCGGGCGTGCGCCCCTCGAGGGCCTGTTGAATGACGGCCGCGGTCTTGTCGCCGACACCGGGCAGGTCCTTTACCTTGCCTTCGGCCACCATGCTTCTGACCTGCTCGAGGCCAGCGTTGCGCACCGACTTCGCCGCGCTGCGAAAGGCACGCACGCGATAGGTCGGCTCTCGGTTGGTCTCGAGAATCTCCGCGATCGCGTCGAGCGCTTCGGCCGGGTCCATGCCTCGATCGTAACTAGCGTGCCAAAGTGTTCTTCGCGCTCGCGGGTGTCGCCGCTCTCCTGAACTGGATTGCCGTCGAGCGCAAGACCAAGATGCTCGAGTACGTCGCGAAGCCAGCGACGACCGCATTGCTCATCGGAGCCGCCGTTGCGCTCAACCCCGACAACTCGGGTGAGCGTGCGTGGGTTGTGGCGGCGCTCGTTTTGTGCCTCATGGGCGACGTATTCCTGATGCTGCCCCAGGATCTCTTCGTGCCTGGTCTCGCATCGTTTCTGATTGGCCACGTGCTGTTCGTCGTGGGGTTCTTACGTCACGACCCGCAGCACAATCCGATTGCGACGATCTTGCTCGCCGTGGTGGCTGTCCCAGTCGTGCTTCGCCCAATCCTGGGCGCCGTTCGCCGTGAGCATCCGGACTTGCTCGTGCCGGTGCTCGTCTACGCGGTCGTCATCGCCGCGATGTTGGCCACGTCGAGCGTGACCGGCTCACTGGTCGCGATCGCGGGTGCGCTCGTATTCGTCACGAGCGACACGATCCTCGCGAACAATCGGTTCGTGAAGCCGCTACCGCACGGACACCTCGCGACGATGGTGACGTATCACGCCGCCCTCGCGTTGTTGGTGCTGTCGCTGCTTTAGCGCTTGAGTTCGCGGCGCTTCTCGCCGCCCGAGATCGCGCTCACGACCTTCACCCCGACGCCGACCGCGACGACGAGCACAATCACCTTGATCGCGAACACGATCGTGGAAACGAGCGTCGCGAGAACGCCAAAGAGCACGAACGCAACCACCGCGATCACCGCGTACAGCAGCAGATTGTCGGCGAGGTTGGCCTTTGAGTTCATGAGCGAAGGGTAACCCTGCCGCCGTCAATTACAACGCCCTGCCCAGTGGCCGTCTGGAAGATCGCGCCGCCCTCGTCCTTCCATATGGACACGGTGAGTTCCTCGCCGGGCAGAACGGGCTTCTTGAAGCGCCCTTCCATGCCGCCAAACTTGGCGGGGTCGCCGTCGCACAAGGCGTTCAGCAAGAGGCGGCTGGTGAAGCCGTAGGTGCAAAGTCCGTGCAGGATCGGGCGTTCGAATCCGCCGGCGGCGGCGAACCAGGGGTCGGCGTGCAACGGGTTGCGGTCGCCCGACAGGCGATACGTCAACGCCTGGTCGGGACGCGTGGCCGCGGACACGACCAGGTCGGGGGCGCGCTCGGGCGGGGTGTTAGCCGACCCGCTCGGGCCGCGGTCGCCGCCCCATCCGCCTTCGCCGCGGATGAACGCAGCCGAACGCGTGTCGAACATCGGCTCGCCGGTTTCGGCGTCGACGGATTGGGTCGTGGTCTCGACCACGGCGCCGCTCCCCTTGTCCCAGATGCCCGTGAGCGTCGACGTGGAGCGCACCTTGCCGTCGGGCGGGATGGGCTTGTGCAGCGTGAAGGCCTGCTCGCCGTGCAGCACCATCGCCATGTTGAACTCGCCGATCTCGCGCATGACGCCGGCGCCTGCGCCCACGATGACGGCGAAGCTCGGCAGCACCTGCTGGTCGATGCCGTGGCTGTTCTCCGTGGTGAATTGCAGTTCCTTGAGCGGGTCGTCGGCGCCGGCGCCGACGCCCACCGCGTAGAGCAGCGCGTCCTTCGAGTTCCACGAACGCTCGGCGGTTCCCGTCGCGCCTACGGCATCGGGGTTGATGGGCATGTGTTGGTCTCCTAGAGGGTGGCGCGGTACTGCTCGCGCAGCCGCCGTTTGTAAATCTTGCCGTTGTCTTCCCGCGGCAACCGGTCGATGAAGTCAACCGTTCGCGGGCACTTGAACTTGGCGATTCGCTCCCGCGCGAAGGCGATGAGCTCGGCTGCCAGTTCGTCGGACGGTTCCACACCGTCGCGCAGTTCGATTACCGCCTTCACCGCTTCGCCCATGTCGTCGTCGGGCACGCCGATCACCGCAACGTCGCCCACGGCGGGGTGTTGAATCAGCACCGCGTCAACCTCGGCCGGGTAGATGTTCACTCCCCCACTGATGATCAGGTTCGCGGTGCGATCGGTGAGATAGAGAAACCCTTCTTCGTCGAGGTAGCCAACGTCGCCGAGCGAGAAGTGCGTGTCGACCACGGTCTCGGCCGTCTTGTCGGCGTCGCCGTAGTACTCGAACTCGGCACCGGCGACGGTCTTGATCCACACCGTGCCCGGCGTGCCGGGCGGGCACTCGTTGCCGTCGTCGTCGCGGACGATGACGCCGTCCGCCGCGGCCGGTTTGCCAACGGTGCCCGGGTGCGCGAGCCAGGTGTGCGGGTCCACGAGGGTGGCGCTGCCTTCGGTCGCCGCGTAGTACTCCCAGATGATCGGGCCCCACCAGTCCAGCATCGCCTGCTTCACCGGCACAGGACAGGGCGCGGCGCCGTGCAGCACGATGCGCAATGACGAGATGTCCGCTTCTGCTTTTACCTCGTCGGACAGGTGCACGAGTCGGTTGAACATCGTCGGCACCATGTGGGAGTGCGTGACCTGGTGCTCCTTGATCAGCCGCAGCGTTTCCTCGGGCGACCAGCCGTCCATCATCACCACCGACGAACCCCACATCAGCGGCGGATACAGCGAGAGCAGCAACGGCGCCGCGTGATAGAGCGGACCGGTAACAAGGTGCTTCGTGGTTTCGTCGTAGCCGGTGATGTTCGGACCTGGCGGCCCCACGTACTCGCGGTACACGCCCTTGGGGCGCCCGGTGGTGCCCGACGTGTACAGCATCGTCGAGCCGCGGCGCGGGTTGTCGATGTCGGAGCCGTCCACGCCCGCGAGTAGGTACTCGTACTGCGTGCACCGCGCCAACTTCCCGGCGATGCTCACGAGCAATGGCGCGGACGCGATGTCGGCGACGGCCTCCGCGCACGGAATCGACGCGTCGATGAACAACGCCTTGGCGCCGCTGTCTTCGACGACGTAGTTCACCTCGTCGGCGGTGAGGTGCCAGTTGACCGCGGTGAGCCAATATCCACCGCGTGCTGTCGCGGCCGCGACTTCGGCGAACTCGCCGCGATTGCGACACAGGAGCGCGACCCGCTCGCCGTACTGCACTCCGGCTTCGCGCAGGACGCGCACGATGCGGTTCGCGTTCGCGTTCAGGTCGCCGTACGTGCGGTTGCCGTACTCGGAATACACCGCGATGCGGTCGGGGTCGCGGGCCGCGGCATGAGCGATGCTCATCCCGTGTTCGGCCGCGGCGGCGTAGTCGGCGTATTCGGTGTTTCCCCCCGTACTCATCGCTCGTGAAAGCTACTCACTAAGTTCATTGCGTGGCTGGAGACGAAACACGAACCTTCCCTGGCGCGCGCCGTCCCGATCGGTCGCGGCGCGTCGACAGCAGCGGGCTGTCGCTGGCGGTCTACGAGTGGGGCGACGAGTCGGCACCGCCGGTCTTTCTCGTACATGGCGGCTTCGACTTTGCCGGCACGTTCGACGGCCTCGCCGCCCGCCTGGCCGACGCAGGGTGGCGCGTGATCGCGCACGACCAGCGCGGCCACGGCGATTCAGAACACGCGACGTGTTACAGCTGGGACGCCGACATCCGTGACGCGCTGGCCGTGGTCGACAGCGTCACGCCCGGCGCCGTTCCGATTCTCGGGCACTCGAAGGGCGGCGGCCTGATGTTGCAGCTGGCCGACGCGTGCCCGCACCGGGTCTCGAAGCTCGTGAACATCGACGGGCTGCCGTCGAAACGCAATCTGCCTGATGTGAGCGACCGCGAGCGCACCCGCATGATGTCGAGCGAACTCACGAACTGGCTCGAACACCGTCGCAAGGCGGCCACGCTCCAGCGCAAGCCGGGAACCATCGAGGGCCTGGCCGAGCGCCGAGGACGTATCAACCCGCGTCTAAGCAAGGAGTGGCTCGAATATCTGGTGACGATCGGCGCCCGTAAGGACGATGACGGTTGGCGTTGGAAGATTGATCCGGTGATGCGCTTCGGCGGCTTCGGGCCGTGGCGCCCCGAATGGTCGATGTTCCGGCTGGTGAGCGTCGGCGTGCCGCTGCTCGGCATCATCGGAACGATTCCCGAACGCATGGGCTTCGGCACCAAGGTGGACGACATCGAGCCGTTCCTCCCGCCCGGTGCCCGTCTCGAAGTGTTTGACGACGCTGGTCACTTCATCCACATCGAGCAGCCCGATCGCGTCGCCGCGCTCGTCACGGAGTTCCTGGCGTGACCGACACCGTCGAGGTCAGCCACGGGCTCGGCCATCTGGCCCTGCATCACGTGCGTCGCGGCGACGGCCCAGCCGCGCTCGTACTCCATGGTCTGGGTGAGAACGCCCAGTCCGTCCTTACGCAACTCGTGGTGACCGGGTGGCCCGGCGGCGACGTGTGGGCGCTTGATCTCCTCGGCCACGGCGCCTCCGACCGATCCAAGGGCGGGGGCTACACGTGCGAACACCTCATGGCCGACGCTGACGCCGCGCTCGCCCACATCGGCAAGGCAACGGTGTTCGGTCGCGGCCTGGGCGCGTACATCGCACTTCTCATCGCCGGCGCGCGCCCTGAGCTCGTGCACGGCGCCGTGCTCTGCGATGGCCCCGGGCTTAACGGCGGGGGCCCGTCCCCCTCCACGCCCGTGGTGGTCGCGATCAAACCCGACGACACGCGGCCCGCCGACGCTCCCGATCCATTCGTGCTCGTCGAGTTGGCGCGCGACGTTCGCCCACCCGACTACGCGGCGAGTTACTGCCGGCAGGCAACGTGGCTGTCCGACAACGACATCCCAATCACCGTCGCCGCGATCGCGCGCCCCGACTGGCTGGTCGCTGTGCTCGACACGCCCGGCGTGCAGGCCGGGTCAATCGACGACGCGATGAAGCTCTACGGAACGACCAGCGAGTAACCGGCCGCGCGCAGGCGGTCGATGAGACTGGGCAGCTGCGCGACCGTCTGACGGCGGTCGCCGCCACCGTCGTGCATCAACACCACGCCGCCGCCGTGCACATTCGCGAGGACGCGGTTCTGTATGACTCCCGCACCAGGCTTGCGGTAGTCGGTGGTGTCGACGGACCAGCCCAGCACGCGCATGCCGAGGCGATGTGCCTCGCCGATGATGAACGGCGACAGGTTGCCGCCGGGGCCGCGGTAGAACTTCGGCGGCGAACCGGTGATCGACTTGATCGTGTTGAACGGATCCTGAATCTCGCCAGCCACGTAGGCATCGGACTTGGTCGACATACGCGTGTCGTGATGCACGGTGTGATCGCACAACACGTGGCCCTCGTCGTGGATGCGCTTCACCAGGTCGGGATGCCGCGCCATCGGGCCGCCGACCACGCAGAACACGGCCTTCACGCCCTTAGCCTGCAGAATGCCGAGCACGGCCGGCGTCCACCGCGGATCGGGGCCGTCGTCGAACGTGAGCAGCACTTCGGCTCCGTTGACGGGCGTCGGCGGAACAGCAGCTTCGAGGACTTGGTCGTGGCTGCTTTGGTGCGAGTAGCGGCCGAGTTGGCGGGCGACTCGGCCCGGTGTCCCGCCGTGCCAAATCTGGAACTCGACGTCCGGGAACCCCGGGACCGGGATGGCTTCGATCACCGAGTCCGAGGGCTCGACGTAGTCCTCCCCGTTGACGACGCGTAGACGATCGCCGGTTTTCACCTTGTCCGTTGCCCGCGCCGGAGCGCCGTTGCGCCAAATTCTGGGCTCGCGCACACCAACCGTGAGCGCGTCGCCCGTCCCGACCGAACGCATCAGTCCGGCCCGCAGCGGCATGCCGGCGGCCGCCGCAGCGGCGCGGACGTCGACGCCGGACGCGGCGAGGTCGACGCCCTGACCGTTCACGCTGAAATGAATGGATGACGCGCGGACAGGCAGCGGCGACAAGAACAGCGCAACCGCTGCCACGCCGACACCAGCACGCGAAAGGTAAGAGCCCCAGAGGCGGGGAAGAAGCCTCATGCGCAGAGTTTTGCGCAGAAGACCTCGCTCCCGCCAAAAGTGTTAGCGGCGGAGCAGGTCCTTCGCGATGTGGGTGATCTGAATTTCGTCGGTGCCGGCGTAGATCTGCAACACCTTCGCGTCGCGCGCGAGTTGCTCGACGTGGAACTCGGACATGTATCCGTTGCCGCCGTGTAGCTGCACGGCCTCCATCGCGACTTCGGTCGCGGCGCGAGCGGAGTACAGCTTCATCGCTGACGCTTCGGCGAGCGTGAGGCCGCGGCCGGCCGCGCCCATCTCGAGGGATCGGAAGACGAGGTTTTGCACGTTCAGGCGGTGCACTTCCATCATCGCCAGCTTTTCTTGGATCAGCTGGAACTCACCGATCGGCTGGCCGAACTGCACGCGGTCCTTCGAGTACTGCACGCAGGTCTCGAGGCACATCTCGATGATGCCGAGCGCCATCGCGGCCACGCCCGAGCGCTCCATCGAGAACGTGTCCTTGGCGCCGGCGCGGCCACCGCCGGGAACGTCCTCGGTCTCGCCGAGCAGCCGGTCCTTGCCGACGCGCACGTCGTCGAGGAACAGTTCACCGGTCGGCGACGAGTGCATGCCCATCTTCCGCAGCGGCTTGCTCTGCGTGAGGCCGGGCATGCCCGAATCGAGCACGAACGTGAGCACCTTGCGCTCGGCCGGCGGGTTGCCCTCGTCGAGTTTGCAGATGAACACGATCGTGTCGGCATAGGGACCGTTCGTAATGAACGTCTTCGAGCCGTTGAGGAGGTACTCGTCGCCGTCGCGGCGCGCCGTCGACAACATCGAGCCGAACGCGTCCGACCCCGAACCCGGTTCGGTGATCGCCCACGAGCCAATCTTCTCGAGCGTGAGCAGGTCGCGGCCCCACCGCTTTTTTTGGGCGAGCGTGCCCTTGGACATAATCGCGGCGCCGGTGAGCCCGACGCTCACGCCCATCGCGGTGATCATTCCCGGGCAGTACCGGCAGATCTCGATGATCGGCAGCATCATCATCCCGCCGCCTCCGCCGCCAGCCTCTTCCTCGTCCTCTTGCATGATCGGCTTGGGTGCTTCGCCGGCCTCTTCCTTCGCGATGCGACGGTCGAAACCCGCACCGGCCATCTGGTCCATCCCGAAGGTCTTGAACATGAGGCGCAACACTTCGTAGGGCGGGGTGTCGCCGTGTTCGAGTTCCTCGACGCGCGGAGCGATCTCCTTCTCAACGAACTGACGCACCGCGTCCTTGATCATCTTTTGCTCTTCGGTCCACTCGAACATAGGCCGAAGCTACATGGCGAACGCTGAAATCAGAGGGCTGAAGGCGGCGACGTCCGCGGCGTCAGGCGCGCCGGGCAAGTTCACGATTGCGGTTTGCACGCCCGCTTGCGCGTAGCGCGCGTACCGGGCGATCTGGTCCTCCACCGTCGCGGCGCCGACGCGGGCCATCCACATATCAGGGTCGATCCCATCGGGACGTAGCCGGGCGCACGCACGCTCAAACCCTTCGTCGGTCAACGCGGTGAGCGCGGTCGTGAGGTTCGTGACCTCGATGTCGGTGAACTCGCGCCCCTCCGACTCGCAGTGCGCGCGCAGCACGTCCACCTTGTGGCGGACCGTCTCGGCATCGCCGAACAGGTTGCAGGCGTCGGCGTGGCGGGCCACAAGACGCAGGGTTTTCTTCTCACCGGACCCGCCGACCAGAATCGGAACGCGCTCTTGGAGCGGGCGTGGGTAACACGTGGTGTCCGGCACACTGATGAGCTGGCCGATGAACGGCGGATTGCCCTTGCCCCACATCACCGGCAGCAACTGCAGGGCGTCTTCGAGCAGTTTGTAGCGCTCGGAGAGCGGGGCGAACGGGAAGCCGTACGCGCTGTGCTCGTGCTCGTACCAGGCCGCGCCCAGACCGGCGATCGCGCGCCCGTTCGACACGACGTCGAGCGTCGCGATCATCTTTCCGAGTAGCGCCACGTTCCGGTACGTGACGCCGGTGACCAGCGTGCCGAGATGAATTTCGGACGTCACGCCGGCGAGGAAGCCGAGCGTCGTATACGCCTCGAGCAGGTCGTCCCAGACTCGCCCGGCCTGCGGAATCTGAATGAAGTGGTCCATCAACCACAAGCTGGCGAAGCCCGCCTCCTCGGCTGCTTGCGCCAGGTCGCGCAGCCGCGTGCTGGTTCCCTCGGGCCCCTCGGGCCAGCCGTGGCGCGGAAGCTGCAGGCCGAAGCGCATCGGAGACGCTGGAGCGCGCCCGTCGCCGGTGTCGACGGCGACGCGACGCAGCGTGCCGGGTACGTCGTAGACCGCGGCAAACCCCTCGCTCGCGAGGAGCGCGGCCACCTCTGTGAACTCCTCGAGTTGTTTGGACAGAATCGGCGCGGGCACGGGGTTCGCGCGCGCCTTGTTGCGGCGCCGACACGTCGAGGCATCGGTCGGGAAGGCGATCGCGATGCACGGGACACCCGCGGTGCGCGCGAACTCGCGGTATTTGGCACGGCCTTGGGCATTGAGTGAGGTTGCGTCGATGACGGTGAAAAGTTTGCGCGCCAGACGTCGCTGGACGATTTCGTCGAGCACGGCGAATGCGTCAGTACTCGCGCGCTGGTCGCCGTGGTTCTCGCCGACTTGCTCACGCAACGCGTCGCTGGACACCACTTCGCCCGGACGCGTGTTCGCCGCCGCCCACGTGCTCTTGCCGGACGCCGCCGGACCGACGAGCACGACGAGGGCCGGGGTCGGCACGCGAATATCGGTCATCGACCGCCGCTCACGTCCAGCACCGCCCCGGTGACGTACGACGCGTCTTCTGAGCACAACCATGCGATCGCGTGCGCGATCTCCTTGGCCTCGCCGGCCCGACCCATGGGGATCTGCGACGCCGCATCTCGCGCCTTGTTGGGCAGGCCGCCACTCGCGTGAATATCGGTGTCGATCACGCCAGGTCGCACCGCATTCACGCGTACGCCGCTGGCAGCAAGTTCCTTGGCCAGGCCGATGGTCATCGTGTCGATGGCTCCCTTGCTCGCCGCGTAGTCGACGTACATGTTTGGACTACCGACGCGCGCGGCCGCCGACGACACGTTCACGATCACGCCGCCGGCTCCGCCCAGGCTCGTCGACATTCGCCGCGCCGCCTCGCGCGCACATAGGAACGGACCGACCACGTTCACCGTCATCATCCGCTCGATGCGCGCGACCGACATCTCGTCCACCCGGGCCGGAACGTCGACGATGCCGGCGTTATTCACCAGCGCACCGACCGGGCCGAGCGCATCGGCCGCCTCGAACAATGCGAGGACGCCTGCCTCCGTGGACAAATCACCGCGCACCGCGACGGCGCGCTGGCCGTGCGTGAGACAGGCATCCACCACCCGAGCCGCGGCAGCCTCGTCCTGCCTGAAGCCGAGGCACACGTCCCAGGCGGCCGCCGCGAGCAACTCGCAGGTCGCGGCCCCAATCCCGCGGCTGCCTCCCGTGACGACCGCCAGACTCACTCGTGGAGCCAATGCAGGATGAGGCCCCGCAGGCGGTCGATGCCGACGCCCTTGGCGGAACTGACCCAGACCACCTCGCTCGGCACGAGCCCGCAGCCCTCGGCCAGCTCGCGTTTGCGCTTATCGCGCAGCGACGACTTCACCTTGTCGTGCTTGGTCGCGATCAGGTGCACGGTCCGATCGTTCGCGTGCAGCCAATCCAGCAGTTGCAGATCGAGTTTGGTCGGCCCGATCTCGCCGTCGACGAGCGCGAGCACGCCGACTAGGCCGTCGCGTTCGAGCAGATAGCGCTCGGCCATCGCCTGCCACGACTGGCGCAGTGACGCCGACGCCTTGGCGTACCCGTATCCCGGGCAGTCGACCAGGGTGGCGTCCCCCAGGCTGAACTGATTCAGCAGGCGCGTGCGGCCCGGCGTCTTGGAGGTAAGCGCGAGCTTGTTACTTCCGCCTAACGCGTTGATCAGAGACGACTTACCTACGTTCGAGCGTCCGACGATCGCGAGCTCGGCCGGGCTCGGCGGTAACTGGTCGAGCTGTTGCGCGGAAAGCACAAAGCGAAGCGGCAACGGCCCTGGCATCTGAACAGCTTGACGCGTTTAGTCGTCGGCTTTGAGCGCGACCGCGTTTGGGGTCACGTTCATCTTCGGGACGTAACCCTCGGCGTCGGCCCGGCTCGTCGGCTCCTTGTAGGCCGCCAGGTTCATCGCGTCGCGGCAGGTTTCGCACGGTCCGTAGAACCGAGCCGTGATGTCTTTGGCGCCACAGCGCGGACAATCGAACATCGGCCGAGTGTCGCTCACCGATTCGCCACCGGCGCGGATGCCTAGCCGGCGGGCTGCTGGGGGAACAAGGCGGCGTACGCGTCGTCGAACTCCGTCAGCGCCCGCGTGACAGAGGAGGCCGCGGCGTCGTAGGCCGCGGCATCGACGGCGGCGGCCCGCGCCCGTAAGGCGGTAGCGCAGGCCCGCGCTTTCGCGGCGACGTCGGACGCATTGAACGACGGGTTCGACTTCACCTTCGCGACCTTGGCGTCGAAGGCATCGAACGCGAGAGCGAACCGCTGGTCCGCGGCGCGAAGGCAGTCGAGTTGTCCGTCACCGCTACACCCGCGCACGTCGGTGTTGAACTGGACGAGCGATGCGCCGAGACGATCGTGCGCGGTCCGCACGACTTGGCCCCGGGTCTCATGTGAGAGGCCCCCATCGGCAACGGTTGTGGCGATGCGGGCGTCCAGCGCGACACCCACGGCGCCAAGAACCAGAAAGAGCACGAGAAGACGCTTGGCCGCGCTGGACAGAACCAGGCGCGTCATGCGCGGCCAGTCCCCTATTTCCGGGACGTCGCTTTCGGGTTCGAACACGCCCGATCCCGTCGGCTTCACGAACACCGGATCGCTGCGGAACAGGCCACGCGGCTGCTCGGCCGTGAGCATGAACGCGAACGCGTTCATGCGGGTTTGGTAACGCAAGAGCGCGAGGTCGGCTTGGAACAAGGGGTTCGGCATGCGACCGAGAACGAGCGTGCACACCCAGCCCACGAGCCCGACCACCTGCGCGCCCGCCAGAGCCAACCCCGAAACCACGACCGAGGGAAACATCAGGAAGCCGCGGAACAGGACGGCGAGGCGATTGAACTCGCCCGGCGAGGTTTCAACCGCGAGCGAATGACTGACGTCGTTAAGCGAGAACCTGGGGTAGTCGTCGGTCATCACGAGATAGCCGTACGCCATGACGCGGGTTTGGTACTGCAAGACCTTCGCCAGGTACTCGACGATTCCGTCGGGCACGCGTCCCGTAAATAACGCCGCGAACCATCCGACGACCACGGCCATCACTGCGCCCAGACTGACAACGCCGAGCCAGACAAAGTGCGGGAAGGCCATGACGGCGCGGAACAGCACGGTTGACCGCCGCTGCCAGTCCGGGCCCTCGAAGGCGACGATTACGCGGTCCTCGCGCGGCGGCGGAGGTGGCGGCGGCGGCTCGCGTCCGGCCGCCACCAGCGGTCGCTCGCGCCGCGGTCGTGGGCTATCCACCGGTGTAGCGCGTCCCCTCGGGATCCTGGGCCCACTCGGCCGGCTCGCCATAGCGGTTCTCGAAGACCAGGTCCGCCATCGGTAGTCGCCGGACCGCTCCGTGCCGACCTGCGGGCTTGCCGAGCGGAATGGTCGCGGCGATCGTGACGCCGTCCGGCAATTTCAGCGCCGCCGCGAGTTCGTCAGCCACGGGATGGTGCCACTGCGTGATGACGCCGCCGTAGCCGAACGCGCGCGCGGCCAGGAGAAGGTTCTGGCACGCCGGATACACCGAGGCGCCCGCGGTGATGTCGCGGCCCCGCCGGGCCTCGTCGTGCACGGCGAACACAATGACTGGAGCGTCGGCGATGTTGTCGACAAAGTGGTTCATCGTTCGGGCCATGCGGGCTTTTCGGCTGGCGTCGTCGTCGTCTGGTTCGAACCGCTGCGACCGCCACGCCTCGACGAACCCGCGGGCCGTGATCGCCCGCGCCTCGGCGGCGTCGGGCGTGCGGCGCAGCACCACGAACCGAAACGGTTGCGTGTTGTGACCAGAAGGGCCGCGGGTCGCAGCAAAGAGAATGTCGTTGAGGTCCTTAGCCGGTACGTCGTCGGACAAGTACCGACGGATGGCTCGCGTCGTGACGAGGCCCTCGTAGAGGCTGGGTGAATCGACCATAAGCGCGCTGATCCTGCCACGGCTGCTGCTGGAACGGACTGACCAGACACGTTCGCCGGAGCGTGTCACGCTGGAGGACGTGAGGACGCGACTACTGGCCGCGTCCGTCGCGCTCGCTCTCGTAGGCATCGGAGTCGGCGCCATCCGACCAAAGGGCGACAGCGTGCGGCTAGCCGAGACGGCGTCGCCCGCGACCACGTCGTCTTCAAAATCTGTCGCCACCACGACCACGTCGGCGGCGCCCGTAACGACTTCGACGACCGTCCCGCCGCCTACCACCGCTCCGGTACGCGCCGCCGCGGTGCCCGTCACCGCGGCGCCCACGACGCTGGCGCCCGCTCCCAACTTGCGGACCGGCGCGCCGCTCGTCGCTGGCTCGGACGACGTCTTTCGCGGATTCGGCGCGTGGATCGACGTCTACGACTGGAGCGCGGAGTTCACGAAGAACCAGCCGGTAGTCGGACCAGGCGAGGTCGACCGTATGGCCGACTTCGGGGTGCAGGTCCTGTACGTGCAAGCCGCGAAGCAAGCGTCAGCCAATGACGTCGTCGACCCGAGCCTGTTGCGCCCGATCATCAACCGCGCCCACGTCCGGGGCATGCGCGTTGTCGTGTGGTATGTACCGACGTTGCAGGACCCGGCGCTCGACATGCGCAAACTTCTCGCCATCGCCGCGCTCGGTGTCGAAGGCGTCGGCGTCGACATCGAGAGCCGGGCCGTCAGCGACGCGGCCGAGCGCAGTCGCCGGCTGGTCGATCTGAGCATCGCGTTACGTCAGCGTCTGCCGGGCATGCCGATGTCCGCCGTGGTCATGCCCGCGGTCGTGATGGAGGTCATCAACCCCAACTACTGGCCGGGCTTTCCCTACCGCGAGATCGCACCGGCCTACGACGCCTGGATGCCGATGGCGTATTGGACGAGCCGCACGCAAGCGTCGGGGTACCGCGACGCGTACCGCTACACCGCCGAGAACATCGACCGCCTCCGCGCCCAACTCGGGCGGGCCGACCTACCGGTGCATCCGATCGGCGGAATCGGCGATACGACGAACGCGAATGACATCGACGCGTTCCGGCGCGCCGCGGTCGAGCGCGGTTCGTTGGGCGGCAGCATCTACGACTACCGCACCACCGGCGACGACCTGTGGTCGCACCTGCGGCCTTTCCGCTCGTAGCCGTCAGTCGCGGATGCCCGCGAAGAGGTCGGTCTCGGGTACTGGCGCGCCGGTCGTGTCGTAACTGCGAATGAAGTTCTGCTTTCCGAACGCCGCTTCGAAGGCTTGTGTTGGGATCTGGCCGAACCAGGTGTCGGCGATCTGGCTGGCGTGCGCGTTCAGCGCTTTGTGAACCTCTTCGGTGAAGGCTGTGGCGTCAAGCGTGGTCGTGATACGTCGCTCCGCCGCGTCGAGCATGGCCAAGGTGTTCTCGTCGAACTCCCCCATCGGCGACTCGACGCCCAACTCGAGGAGCGTCGCCTGGAGCGTCTCGAAGGTCTTGCGACCGAAGGTCGGCATGTACAGCTTCGCGGGCACGCCACTTTGTTCGACGGCGTTCGTGGCAATCAGATGCGCGCGCACATGGTCGGGGTGGTCGTAGCCGCCCTGATCGTCGTCCGCGATTACCACGTCGGGCTGGTACTTCTCGATCAACGAGATCAAGCGCGCCGTGCTGACCTCCACAGGGACGTTGCAGAACGCGTCCGGATGCCCCTTGAACTCCCACTCCGCCATCCCCGAGTCGCGGTAGCCGAGCGTTTCGAGGTGGGTCACGTTGAGGATGCGGCACGACTCGGCCAGTTCTTCGAGACGCGTTGCGGCTACCGCCTGCTCGTCGTGGCCCGGCTCGCCCGGCTTCACCCCACCCGGCCCGTCCCCCAACTCGCCGTTGGTACACGTGACCACGATCGTCCGCACGCCTTCGGACGCGTAGAGCGCCAGGGCGCCGCCCGCCGAGGTGCATTCGTCGTCCGGATGCGGACACACCGCCATGAGCGTCAGCTGCTTGGTCACATCACCACGCTAGGGCCGCGAAACTCGTGCCCTGATGAAACGCCTCCTCGCGGTGTGCAGCGTCGGCGCACTTGCGGCCTGTGGCGCCAGCGCGCCGCGCGTGCCGCGCAGCACGACTACTTCGACTACCACGACGAGTGCGGTCCCGCCGTCGACTGCGGCGGCGGCCACCACGGTCACCGCGAAGGTGCCTGTACTCGTGCGTTACCGCGTCGAGCGTCATGTCGGTGACGACGCGACGGCCGATTTCGTGGATGTCGTCGACCGCACCCTCGGTGACCCCCGCGGTTGGAGCCGCGCCGGCTTCCGCCTCGAAGACGACACCAACGCTCCGTATCTCGTGGTGTTGGCCGAGGGTGAGGAAGTGGACCGGTTGTGCCTCCCCTACGACACCTACGGCAAGTATTCGTGCCAGAACGGACCGGTCGTCGCGATCAACGCAGACCGATGGCGTTCGGCCGACCCGAAGTGGACCGGTGATCTGCCGACCTACCGGCAGATGCTCGTCAACCACGAGGTCGGGCATTTGCTCGGCCAAAGACATCCGAAGCCACAATGTCCGCGGCCCGGCCAACTCGCGCCAGTGATGAACCAGCAGTCCACGGAGCTGAACGGCTGCCTGCCGAACCCGTGGCCGCTGCCGTGGGAGATCGCACTAGCCGCACGCCACGACAAGGCGTTGGCGCCACCGCCTGATCGTTGACGGTCCGCTGGCTCAGCGGGCGATCGGCGGTGACCGTCGGTCGCGGTCGCGCATCGACAGAGCGAAGGCCAGAAGCACGGCGAAGGACACGAGCGTGGCCGCGAGCCCGGCCATGCCCTTAGCGGTCCAGCCGTGCATGACGGTGAAACGGAACGCGGCGATTGTCAGGACGACGAGGATCGCGGCGAACACCCAGTAGCCGAGCTTGTACACGCCGGAGCTATCCCCCTTCACGCCGTTTCTCAGACCTGGCGTTAGGGTCGCCCGCGTGAGCAACCTGATCGACCTGGGCGACGAAGCGGGCTGGCGTTGCTGGGTCTGCGACGAGGAAATCCCTCGGAGCGCGAAGCCCAACGATCCGAATCAACCGGTGGCCGATCAGATCGCCCCTGCGGCCAAGGGCGTCAAGGGCCGCGGCGTGGTGCGCCTCGCGCACAAACGTTGCAACGACCTACGCAAGGGGCGCCCACCGACCATCCCCTGGCCCGAACGGTTCCGCGTTGCCGACGCACCCGAACTACTCCAGTCGCTGCAGCGTCTCGACAAGCGCAAGCACCCAGGTGGCGAAGTCGTCGCCATGTGCGCAGACCCCGAGTCCGCGTCGGCGGCCGCCCACTGGGTCGTGTCCGTCGCGACGACGCTATTTCCCGCCGAATGGGAGGCCACGTGCAGCCCGCTCTCGTCGCTCACAGCTGTTCGGCTTACTCGCGGTCGCTGACCTCGCCGTCGGCCAGCCAGGTGAGCACGCCTTTCGCCGCGGCCACCGCAGTGCTGAAGGTCGCTTGGAGGAGGTAGCCGCCAGTTGGCGCCTCCCAGTCGAGCATCTCCCCTGCGACGAACGTGCCGGGGCGCCGCCGCAGCATGAACGCGTCGTCGACCTCCGACAGTGCGATGCCTCCCGCCGTCGAGATAGCCCGATCGATCGGATAGGCGGCAGCGAGGCGAATCGGCACACTCTTCGCCAGGCGCGCGACTCCCGCCGCGCTATCGGGAAGTTGGTTCGTCGTCGACTCGCGTAAGAGCCCGATGCTGATCGGAGGCAGACCGGCGCGACGTAACCAAGATGAGGTCGAGTCGCCCGTGCGCCGGCGCGCCAGGCGCGTGGCCAGATCGTCGACCGTGACGTCGGGAAACAGATCGAAGACGAGTGTCGCGTCGCCGTCGCGCGCAACCGTGTCGCGGAGTTCGGCGGATAGCGCGTAGATCGGCCCACCCTCGAGCCCGTCGTTGGACACCACCGCGTCACCGCGCGCAACGCGGTCACCGATGGACGGCGCGACGTTCTTGAGCACCTGGCCGCCGAACCTGTCACGGAACGCGTCACTCCAGGACACATGAAACCCGCAGTTCGCGGGGCGGAACGGCACCAGCGCGATCCCGCTGCCTTTCATGACGCCGGTCCACGCGCCGTCGGATCCCGTGCTTGGCCAACTGGCACCTCCGAGCGCAAGCACCACCGCGTCGGCGTCGGCCGACGAAGTCCATCCGGTCCAGGTGTCGCGGCACGCGGATGTCAACGCCGAGGGCGTCGAGCCGTTCCCGCCACTTTCGCAACACCGCGGTCGCGCGGAATCCGGCCGGGAACACCCGGCCGCTCGAACCAACAAACGGATCCTCGCCCAGCCCCGCGCACCACGCCCGCAGGTCGGCCGGTCCGAACATCTTGATCGCGGCCTCGAGCCGGGAACGCGCCGGCCCGTACCGGTCGAGGAAGGCGTCGAGGTCCTCCGTGTGGGTGAGGTTCAACCCGCCCCGCCCGGCAAGCAGGAACTTGCGACCGACCGACGGCATTCGCTCGCGCAGCACGACTGGAACGCCAGCTGACGCGATCACTTCGGCGGCCATAAGCCCCGCGGGCCCGCCGCCGATCACGCTCACGCGTTTGGTCGAGGCGCGTGATGTCATCGCATGCAAGACGATGCCATGGCGATTGCGGCCTCCCAGTCGAGAGCGGCGCCGCGCCGCGCCGCCAACCCGAGCACCACTTCGTTGAGCGCCTCGCGAACCATCGCGACAGTTCCGTCGTACCGGCGGCGAGTCGGAGCGGCTCGCACCTTGCCTGCCTGAGCGTTTAGTTCGTCGGCCGCGGCGAGGAGTTGTGCGGCTTCTTCGTAACGATGCGCCCCGGCGAGCGCTTCGGCGCAGCCCACGAGTAGTTCGCTATCCGGTGTTCCGAGCTCGTGCGCAAGCTTCAGTGCTTCAGCGAAGAGAGCCCGGGCCGCCGAAGAGTCGCGCAGGTCGGACGCCAAATGAGCGAGCGCCACGACCCACTGACTCTCCCCGTGCCGATCGCCGAGTTCCCGGGCGACGCCGAGAGCTTCTTCAAGGTGGGCGCGGGCCTCCTGGAATTGACCGCCCTCGCACGCGACCACCCCGAGGCCGCCTATCCACTGGCCCTCGCCGTAGCGATCGCCGAGCTCCCGGGCGATGACGAGCGCTTCGGTGAAGTGTCGACGGGCCTCGGCATAGTCGCCCAGATCGAAGTGAGCGACGCCGAGGCCACCGGCCCACCGGCCCTCGCTACGGCGGTCGCCCAACTCCCGGGCGATGCCTACCGCTGCCTCGAACAGGGCACGGGCTTGGTCATTGTCGCCGCGCTTATTCGCGACCGCGCCGAGTCCGCCAGCCCACCGGCCCTCGCCGCGGCGGTCGCCGAGTTCTCTCGCGATCGCGATCGCTTGCTCCATATGAGTGCTGGCCGCCCGGTAGTCACCCAAGTTGGCGATGACCGCGCCAAGGCCGCCGACGCGTTGACCCTCGCCGCGCCGGTCCCCCAGCTCGCGTGCGATCGCAAGCGCCTCCTCATTGAGCGCGCGGGCCTCGCGATAGTCCCCGAGAATTGCGGCAACGCCGGCAAGGCTGGCCACACGCCGGCCTTCAGCGTCGCGGTCGCCGACCTTGCGAGCGACCAGGCGGCCCCTCTCGTGGACCGCACGTGCATCCGCGAACATGCCGAGGTTGTACGCGAGAACGCCCAGTTGACCCAGGACCTGCCCGTCGAGGGTTTCGTCGCGTTGGTCTCGGGCGAGGTAACCAAGGTGGTGTTCCCGAGCGAGCCGCCAGTGTCCGCGGACGTTCCAGAATGGAAAGAGGTCGACGACGAGGCCGCGGTGATCAGCCAGTCGATCGGACCCGGCCAGGTGTTCAAGAGTGGCGAGCAGATTCGGGTGATCGGCACCGAGGCGATCAAAGGCATCGGCCTCCTCGGTGAGTTCGCGGCAAGCGCGAGCAACTTGCGCGTAGTGCGCGGCATGTCGTTCAGCCTGCACTTGCCCTTCTCCGGATTCGCGGAGACGCTCGGCTGCGTAGGTTCGGATTGTCTCGAGAAATCGGTACCGTGCCGGTTCGGCGTCGGGGTCAGATTCGAGGAGGGACTGCGCGACGAACCGCTCCAGACTCAGAGTCGCGACGCCGGGTCCCACGACTGCTGCTGCAGCCGTGCGGTCGAAGGTGCCTCGGAACACAGACAATCGCCGGAAGACCACCTGGTCGTCGGCGTCAAGGAGGCGATGACTCCAGTCGATCGCGGCACGAAGAGTCCGTTGTCTCGCATCGCCACCGCGACGCGAGGCATCCAGGAGGCCCTCGGCCTCGAGCTGTTGTCGAAGGTCGTCAACGGTCATGATGGCCATCCGAGCAGCGGCTAACTCGAGCGCCAAGGGGATGCCATCAAGCTGCGAACAGATTGCACGTACGGTCGACGCGTTCGCGTCGGTCAAGGCAAAGTCGCGACGCGCCTGCGCCGCCCGCGCCACAAAAAGGGCGGCGGCGGCGTTCTCGGCTACCTGGTCGTCGTTGGTTGGCAGCGGCAAGGTGCCGAGCCGAACCAGTTCCTCACCGATGAGGCCGAGGTGCTCGCGGCTTGTCGTCAGCACGGTGATCTGCGTCGATACGGACAGGAGGACGTCCACGAGTTCGGCGCACCCGTCCAGCACGTGTTCGCAGTTGTCGAGGATGAGCAGAGCCGGTCCAGAAGCGAAACGTTGCGCGATGACCTCGGCCGCGGTGGCCTCGGGCTGGTCACGTGCGCCGATTGCGCGCTTGATCTCGCCGGCGACGTCGTGGTCCTCGACGTTCGCTAACGCGACGAGCCACACGCCTTCGGGGTACCGCCCGGCGACCCGGAGACCCAGCTCGCTGGCCAAACGCGTCTTGCCCACACCGCCTGGCCCGACGAGTGTTACGAGCCGAGCCGTGTCGATCGCTTTCACAAGTTCGTCGAGTTCGGCACCCCGACCGACGAACGAGGTGCGCGCCGCAGGCAGGTTGTGCACCACCGCCGAAGCAGCGCGCGGCGGCGGGAACTCGGCCTCGAGGTTCGGGTGCAACACTTGGTACAGGCGCTGGGCCTTGTCGAAGTCGCGTAGGTGGAACTCACCAAGGTCGAGCAGACCAACGCTTTGCGGTAGCTCTTGGCCTAACGCGTCAGCGACTGCCTCGGAGAGAACGATCTGCCCGCCGTGCGCGGTCGGCGCCACTCGGGCCGCTTGATGCACGCCCATCCCGATGTAGTTGTCACCGCCCCTTCGCACCTCGCCGATGTGAAGGCCCATTCGCACGCGGATCACCCCGTCGGCCGGCCAGTGTTCGGCGCGAACCAACGATTGGGCTAGTACGCACGCCTCCACGGCGACAGCGGGATCGTCGAACAGTACGAAAAACGCGTCGCCTTCGGTGCCAACGACCTCCCCTCCGAACGACGCGACCGCTTCGCGCATCAGCGCGTGGTGACGCTCAAGGACTGCGTCGTACCGCGTCCCGAGCGATCGAAGGAGACGCGTCGATGCTTCAATGTCTGTGAACACCACGGTCCGCCACGCTTCGGCCATCGGCGTAATCCTGCCCCTACGGCGTTGCGGCAGGCGCCTGAGCGGCGCGGGAGCTCATCGTGGCCGCCGCGTCGTCGTCGCGAATCAGGAGCGCTGAGAACGCCGCGCAAAACACGAGCAGCGCGCCCACCAAGAAGGCGGCGTGGAAGCCAGCGAGCGAGCCGCGGGGCGCGTGTTTGGTCGCACGGCTGATGAGCACCGTGCCGAGCGTGGCCACGCCGAGCGCCGCTGCGACCTGGCGCTGGGTCGAGTACAGCGCCGAGGCCCGTCCGGTATCAGCCGACGAGACGTTCGCGTAGGTGGAGGCTTGCAGCGGTACGAACGAGAAGGACGCCGCGAGGCCGCGTCCGAACATGATCAGGCGGATGGTCCACAGGCTCGTATCGAGGCCCAGCCGCGACAGCGGGAACGTCGCCGCGGTCATGCCGAGCATCCCGAAGAAGATGAGCCGGCGGGGCCCAACCCGGTGGTAAAGCCGGCCGACAATCTGACTCGACACGATCACGCCCAGCGCTTGGGGGAACGTCGTCAGGCCCGATTCGAACGGCGTGAGCCCTCGCAGGTTCTGCAAGTACAGCGGCATGAGGAAGATGACCCCGATGAAGCTGGCGTAGGTCAGCGTGAGAACAATGTTCGCGTTACGAAACATCCGCTCGCGGTACAGGCGCAGGGCCAGCATCGGCTCACTGATGTGAGTCTCTACGGCGACCAGGGCCGCGAACGCCGCGAGCCCTGCGAGCCCACTGCCGACCACTTCGGCGGAGCGCCATCCTTTCTCGGGCCCCTGGCTCAGCGCGAATAACAGGAGGGCGAGGCCGCCGCCCGACAGGACAAAGCCGCGGACGTCGAATCGCCCGGCCGCGCCTTCACGGTCCTCGCGGAGATACAGAAAGCCAATCGCAAACGCCACGGCGCCAACGGGCAGGTTCACGTAGAAGATCCACCGCCAGGACACGTCGGTAACGAGGTAGCCGCCGACCACCGGGCCGAGTGCTGGCGCAATGACCGTCGGCAGGATCAGCACGGTCGAGGCTTTCGCTCGCTCGATCGGCGGGAAAGCACGGAACAGCATGGCGGTGCCAACGGGAACCAGCATTCCGCCGCCGACGCCTTGGAGAACGCGGAACGCGACCAATTCACCGAGACTGTGCGCCTGGCCGCACAACGCCGAGGCGCCGGTGAACACGGCGAGGGCAAAGAGGAACGTGCGGCGCGTCCCGACCTTGTCCCCGATCCAACCCGACGCCGGGATCCACACCGCGAGCGATAACAGGTAGCCGAGGACGATCCACTCGATTGACGCCGTCGAGGCGTGAAACTCCCGCCCGAGGTCCGGCAGCGCCACGTTGACGATCGTCGTGTCGAGAATGTCGATGAACATTCCGCACACGAAGATCGCGGCGACGATCCACTTGTATTCGATTCGTTCGGTGGTCCGACGCGCGGGTGCCGTCATGAGCGGATGAGTCTCGCGCTCGGTCAGGCTTCTTTCGCCACTTTCCGTCGGATAGCTTTCGCTCGTAACCGGGGGGTGCCGAATGGATCGTGGTCGTTGGACAGGTAGGCGCCACTGGCGCCTGACCACCGCGGTGGCGCTCGCCGTCGCGCTTGGAGCTTGCGGGAGCGACTCGGATAAACCGCGATCCGCGGCGCCGACCTCAACGGCCGAGTCCACTTCATCCACCGTGCCCGCCGTGGTCCAACTCCCGGGTCGCATCATGTTTTCGCGGTTCGACGAGTCGACGCACACCTTCGTAAGCACGCACGTCATCAACCCCGACGGCTCTGGCGAAGTCGAGCTGAAACTGCCTGGGCCCGACGGTGGCGGGCGGTGGTCGCATGATGGAAAGCACATTGCGGTGATGCGGGCGTTCCCCGATAAGCGTCTCGCCACGGCGATCATCACTCCGGACGGCACCGTCGAACGGCTGCTTCCGCTGCCGGATAGCACCATCAACTTGGTTTGCGAGGTGTGGTCTCCCGATGACAGCCGGCTGGCGTGCGAGGGTTGGGATGACGTCAAGCCCGGCCGCGGTGGCATCTACACCGTCCGCTCGTCGGACGGCTCAGATCTGCAGCGCCTCACAACGACACCAGAAGGTCTGGAGGATGCCCCGGGCGATTACTCACCGGATGCCAAGCACTTCATCTTCAAACGCGCCAAGGGCGAGGACTCGGTCCCGCTCACGATTCTCGATCTCGAAGACAAGTCGACGCGCCAGCTGTCGACCGATCCATTCGAAGACCCAGGCCGTTACTCACCGGACGGCACCACAATTCTTACGTCGGGCGGCACCGACCCCCCGGGAATCGTGACCGTCAACCTCGACGGCAAGGTCCTTCACCGCATCGTTATTCCGGCTGCCGCCGCCTTCGGTCCGTCTTGGTCGCCCGACGGCGCGTGGATCGCGTTCTCGCTCGCTCGAGGCGGCCCGTTCGCCGATGTGTACACAAGCCATCCGGATGGCTCAACTCGCCGGCAGGTCACTAGGACCCCGGCGAACGAGATCCTGGCCGAATGGGGCGCGAGCGCTATCTAGCTCGGCGGGGGCAGGTTGTGCGGTACCCGCGGCTACCCATCAGCTCGCGCCACTCGTCGCGCGAGAAGTTCCGGCCTGCGATCGCACACGCCCGCGACGCCCAGTCGGCGGGGCTCGAAGGGAGCGACCACAGGGCGCCGTTATCGCCCGCGACGAACACGTTCTCGCCGGTGGCGTCGAACCACACGAACGTTGGGCGACCTGGACTGCCCGGGGTAACCCGCGCGATACGCGCTCGGCTCTCAAGGTCCCATAGCTCGACCGTGCCATCGAAGCTGCCGGCCGCGAGCAGCCTGCCATCGGGCGAAAACGCCTCCGAACTCACCGGCCCGTCCACGCCTTTCAGTGGTGTGCCAATCCGCTCCCCCTTCACCGGGTCGATGAGGCTGATGAGGCCGTTGTTGCCGCCGGCGGCGAGCACGGACCCGTCGGGACTGAACAGAAGCCTCCAGGACGCGTCGACACCCTCGAGGGTTGTCCGAGTTTTCCTCGTCTCGTAGTCGAGGAGGAGTACTGAGGTTGCACCCTCGTCGCCGCTGCGATTTTCCTCGAATAGCGAAACGGCGAGCGTGTGCCCGTCCGGGCTGATGTCCACGTTCGTTACGAGTTTGTCGAACTTCATCGGCTTGCCGATGACCTTCAAGGTGCGCGCGTCAAGCTCCACGACGCCGCCGGGCTGGTGCATGCCGGCGAAGATCGATTTGCCGCCCGGACGCGAGCCGATCGACGCGCTCAGCGAATCAAATGGCAAATGCTGCTCGGCCACCATCGCGCCGGACCTGGGATCCCAGAGGCGGGCCAGCGGCTCCTCCTGACCCATCGTCACGACATAGCGCCCGTCTGCCGTCCAGTCATGCCACCCCACGCGGTCGAATCGCGTGTTGTAGAGCGGACCGAACGTGCGGCTCTTCACGTCGAAGAACTCAAAATCACCGCCCTTGTCCGAGTCGACGATGTATGCGACCGAGGTGGCGTCGGGGTTTGGCGCCAACATGACCGTCTCGCCCGCCCCGCTGTCGGCGGGAGAGAGTTGGCTCACCACTCGGCGCTCGCCCGCGAGATCCCAGGCGATGACCACGCCGTCGGCACCAGTTGTGTAGAGAGTGGACCCGCCGTTCGCGTACTGGATGGACTCGACGGGCGAGGTGTGACCGGCGAGGTTCTGGAGCTGCTCGCCCTTGGCCGGATCCCAGATCGTGATGCTGCGATCGAGGTACGCGGTCGCGACCGTTGAACCGTCGCGTGAGTAGGCGAGGTGCTCGACAACAGAACTGCTCGGGAGACGGCGTTCCATAACTCCGGTGTCGAGGTTCCACACCGCCATTTGGTCGCTTTCCGGCGTTCGCGCGACGAGCCGTGGACCCTTCGGATCCGCGGCGATCGGTGCCTGCGCGCCAGGGATCGTGGCCAGTACCGCTCCCATGGCTGGATCGATAACGAACGCCGCGGTGTCGGCGTCATCACTGGCGACAATCAGGCGGTTGTCGTGAGTAAATGCCACCTCGCGATAGTCGGTGCCGTACTCGACCCGGCGCGGCGCGGGAGTCGGCTCTCGCAGGTCCCAGATCATCTCGTAGCCCGGAATCCCCGCGTCCGTGTTGGTCGTGTTGCTAACGGCCAACCACCGGCCGTCAGGGCTCAGGGCCATGGTGGGTTCCGGCCAGAAGTCGTTGTCTGTCCGTGGCAGTAGAGGAATCGCCTTGCGGGTCTCTTTGCCCGTGACGCCGTCGAAGAAGCGGACGGACTGCACTCGCCCTCCGGGTTCCTCGTCATGTTTCAAGTCGAGCACTGCAATCCCCGTGCCGTCGGCCGTCGGTATCGCGTCGTTCCACTCGATCTCGGTCGCGAACGACGCACCGGTGGGCCTGAGCGTCGCCGCGTCGTATATCTCAGCGCCGCTACGCCGAGCGGTAGCTAGATGCTTGCCATCTCCCGTCACAACGAAGTCGAACAGGCTGTCACCAGGGTCGTTCCCGATCACGCCGATGACCTGCGGCTTTTGGTTGAGCACCGCCAACAGGTTCGACCGCGTGTCGACCGAGTCGTCTAGCTGCCGCGCTTCGACCGCAAGCAACAACGCCTGGTCGAAGTCGTCGACGGTGAGCGCGAGCGTGCTGATGCGCCTTGCCTCGGCCTGGATCGCCGACTCGCGCGAGTGGTTGCGCTGACCGATAGCGACCACGCCGGCGATCAACGAAAGAACCGCCAAGACCGCGACGGCGCCAAGCAGGCCGTGGAGGCGGCGGGTGCGACGCTCGGCGTCTTGTCGTTCGCGATCGGCATAGTCACGGCTGGCGTCAAGGAACGCCCGTTCGCGTGGGCTCAGTGTCGCGGTCTCGCCCTTGGACCAGTCGAGCGCGGCCACGAGACGCTGGCCGCGATAGAGCTCCGCGGTATCGCGACCGAGGTCATCCCACGCGCGGGCGGCGTCGGTGAGATGCCTGAGTGTCCGGATTCCTTCGCGGTCTTGGTCCAGCCAGGACCGCAGCCGCGGCCACTCCCGGATCAGCGCTTCGTGCGCGACTTCGACGGTGTGTTCGCTGGTCGTGAGTAGACGTGCGTCGGTCAGGGTGCGTAGCAGCGCGTCGAGGTCGGGCGACGCTTCCCCTTCTGCTCGCAACTCGTCGAGGGTCACGCGTCGCCGCGTGTCCTCCGTGCCCTCGCCGAGTTCGGTAAGGCGCAAGAACACCGAACGGCCCAGGTGCTGCTGAGGCTCCGGCAACCCGACGTACACCGACTCCGCCGTGCGCGCGATCGCGCCTCGCACCCCGCCACACTCGCGGTAGCCCGCGACCGTGAGGGTCCGGTCCGTGCGTCGCTTCCACGTTTCAAGAAGCGCATGCGAGAGCAGCGGGAGCGACCCCGGCTCCCCCGCGACATCGCGCAACATGAGGTCCACGACACCGCGTTCCACCTTCAGCCCTGCGACACGCGCCGGTCCTTCGATCGCCGTGCGCAGCTCTGTCTCGTCCATTGGCCCGAGCAGCGCGGTCGACGCTTCAAGGGCCGCACCCAAACCCGGGACTGACGCGCCGAAACCGAAGAAGTCGGCGCGCATCGCCAGCAGTACAAGAACAGGCCCGCCCGGCGTCGTGGCCGCTCCGAGAAGCGCGTCGACGAAGCGGGTGCGCTCGGTCGCCTCGCCACACAGCGTGAACATTTCCTCGAACTGGTCCACGAAGACCACGAGCTTCTCGAGGCCGGCGTCGCGGACAGCATCGGCAAGTCCGGCCGGGTTTCCATCCAACCGACCCAGCAACGCGCCAGCACTGGTTCCGAGTTGCGTGGCCACCGCGGCGGCCAGCTCCGTGACGGGATGCGGGCCGGGGGCGAGAATGGCGATGGGCCATCGAGCGCTACCCGCCAGGGCGCCCCGCCGCAGCGCGGGCAATACGCCGGCGCGCACGATCGACGACTTGCCGCTGCCGGATGCGCCCACCACCGCCAGCAGGTGCTGGCTCGCTAGGCGGCTGAGCAAGGCGGCGACGTCCTCGTCGCGACCGAAGAAGATGTCGGCGTCTTCGGGTTGGAAGGCCAGCAGGCCCTTGTACGGACAGGTCTCGGCGGCGGCGGCCGCGACCGCGGCGCGCTGCGCTTCGATGTCCGAGCTCAATCCTCCCGCAGAGATCACGTGGTCGATCACTTCGAGCACGTGTTCGGGATTACCGCCCGTCTCGCTGACGACCGACGCCGCGATGTCATCAACGTCGACGTCCACCCTGAGCGCCTCGGGCAGCATCGCCAGACGACCTCGAACGAGGTCCGCAGCACCCGGCACCGACAGGCCGTCGAGGCTGATCCGGCCAACGCCGGCGACGTCGCCGAGTTCGTCGTCGCGACGTGACAACGCGACCACCATCAGTCCCGGCGGTGCCGCGTTCACGAGCGCCACGATCAGTTCGAGCGTGGGAGCAAGCGCGTCCTGCAGGTCGTCGAGAACAAGAAGGATCGGTTTGGCTGCCGTGGCGCGAGTGATGAAGCTGACGACCGCGGCGATCAACTCGCTTCGCTCGGCAACCGGGGTGGCCGCACTCGCTAACTCGGGAAGGCGCGCCGCCAGCGATGGAACGAGGCTCACAAGCAGGTTGGTGCCCGCGACCTGGTCACGCAACGGGCCCGGCTCACAGGCGGCCACATACCATCGCAGCGCTTCGGCGATGGGCTGGTCGCGAACGATCGACTCTGGGTCGCAGCGCCCGTACAACACGGTGGCGCCGGCGGAGTGGGCCACCGTCGCCAGTTCTGCTGCCAGCCGGGTCTTTCCCTGCCCCGGCTCGCCAGTGATCGCAACCGCGGCGCTGCCGCCGCTCGACACCGACGCCCACTGACCGCGCAGCGTCTCCATCTCGCGGGTCGCGTCCGGCCAACTCGAGCGCGCCGCGACCGAGTCCGGCGGGGAGAGGTATTTCGGGCAGGCCAGTGTCCGGTTCCCACGCCACGTCGCAACAGGCCAGCGGTTCGGTAAAGCCCTTTAGGTCGAAGTCGCCCGCCGGCGTGCAGACGAAACCACCGCGGTTGCCCAACAGCTGACGCACGACGTCGTTCGCCAGGATCTGCCCCGGGCGCGCCTTGGGTTCCAAGCGGGCGGCTTCCACCACCGGCGTCCCCTGCCAGTCGCCGGCTTCGCCCGGCGCGGCTTCGCCAACCGACAGGCCCACGCGAATCTGGATCTGCACGAGACGATCCGACTTGCTGAGTTGCTCGACCGACCGCTGCATCGCGATCGCCGCGCTCGCGGCGTCCGCGACCGAATGCTCGAACACGGCCATGAGGCCGTCCCCGAGGTTCTTCACCTCGCGGCCACCCGCCTCCGACACTGCTTGACGGAGCGTTGCCATGTATCGACGTCGAAGCTCATCGTTGGCGTCGTCGCCGATGCGCCGGAGGATGTCCGTCGACCCGACCATGTCGACGAAAAGAATCGAGACCGTAGCGGTGCCCGCCATTGAAATCGCAGCCTATGGGACCTCGGGCTCGTCAGGACGGCCGCGTGGTACTAGCCCGGAGGCGCGAAGAATTCGAGCGCGATGTTGTCGGGGTCGCGGAACGACAGGCCCGATCCGTAGTGCGCGTCGACGACGCCGCCGTTGGTGATGCCAAGTTCGTTGAGGCGCGCTTCCCACGTCTCCAATTCGGCCCGGTTTGCGCAGCCAAACCCGACGTGGTCGAGTCCGGGTGCGAGCTCGGTGTACGCACCGCTCTCCGGCTGCGTGTGCTGGTGGATACCGAACAGCGTGCCTCCTCCGACCGCCCACACGACGTGGTGGAAGGGCCCCGTGTCTTCGTCGAGCACAGGCGCGGCGCCGAACAGCTGCTCGTACCAGGGCCGGCTCCTGCCGAGGTCGGTCACCGTGACGGCGACGTGCGCGATTGCTGGAAAACCAGGCATCGACTACCTCCTATGTCGTCGTTTAGAAGTTAGTCCCCGCCCTTAGCGTGCGGTCGGGCCTATCGATTGGCGTCGTTGTCGAGCCAGGCGCCCACCACGACGAACAGGAACTCAGGCTGACGACCGAACCCCATCGAGTCGTAGAACGCTGCGCCGTCATCGCTCTGTAGACCGATGTGTTGACCGGGCACCTTCGCCATCGAGACGACGGACCATCCCCCAACCGATGCCCTTGCGCCGATGTCTGTTTAGGACCGGCGTAGCGCGTCAGGGCTGCGCCCGTTGTCGAAGTCGTCCGCGCCCAGCCGCCCTTTCGCTATCGCCCAGTCGACGAGATCGAGCCGGTCGTCGATACGCACGGACTAGGCGAACACGACGTGGCCGTAGGTGCTGCACAGGCCGAAGGCGTCGATCGCCACGAACGCCACCACCGTCGCGATGGCGACGCGTCGTTGCCAACCGGTGAGCAGACGCGCGCGCCGCATCGGGGCCGGCTGGTACCAGCGGGGCAACAGAGAGACTTCCTCATCGCATTCGAGAACGTTCCACACCGACACCGCGTCATCGGCAACGCCATCGTCCAACGCCCAAGGCACGGCCAGATCATCGCGCAAGGGCGGCTGCGCCTGTGAAGTCCGGGGGACGCCGCCCTCCAGCGAGGAAATAGCGCAGCGCCTCGACGGTCCGTTCTGCGGCGTGCCCGTCACCGTACGGATTCACGGCATGGGCCATCGCTTCATAGGCAACGTCGTCATGCAACAGCTCGCGAACGCCCCGGATGATTCGCTCTTCGTCGGTTCCCACTAGGCGAACCGTTCCCGCGTTCAACGCCTCGGGCCTTTCCGTCGTGTCGCGCATTAGGAGCACCGGCTTGCCCAGGCTCGGGCCTTCTTCCTGAATGCCGCCAGAGTCAGTAAGGATCAGATAGGACCGTTGCATCAGCTGGACGAACATCTCGTAGTCGAGCGGTTCAATCACGGCCACGTTCGCCAGACCTTGTAACGCGGGCATGACAGCGTCGCGCACCGTCGGATTTCGATGCACGGGGAAGACGATGTGAACATTGGGCTCGATTCGCGCGATCTCGGCAAGAGCCCGGCTAATCGCGCGCATGGGCGCGCCCCAGGACTCGCGGCGGTGAGCAGTCACCAAAAGAATTCGCTGTCCGGCGGCGCCGTAGTGGCTTAAGTCCGATATCGCCTCGTGTTGCCGCGACGTCCACTGCAGAGCGTCGATGACGCTGTTGCCAGTGACCACGATGTCGGAAGGGGCGATCCCTTCTCGGAGCAGGTTGGCCTTCGCAGACGCCGTCGGCGCGAGATGGAGGCTCGCGAGAAGAGTCGTTACTCGTCGGTGCGTTTCTTCTGGAAAGGGTGAACGGGCGTCACCAGTCCGCAACCCCGCCTCGACGTGCACGGTCGGAACCGCGGAGTAGAACGCAGCCAGCGCACCTACGAAGGTGGACGCGATGTCGCCCTGTACGAGGACGGACTCCGGCCTTAGCTCGGAGATGGCCGAGGACAAAGCAGGCAGCGCCTGCGTGAGGATGTCTGCCGGCGTCTGACCGTCTCTGATGAGATCGAGGTCCAAGTCGGGTTTGATCGCGAACGTCTGCAGGACTTGATCGAGCATCTCGCGGTGTTGACCGGTGACAACCACGAACGGATCGAAGTCGGCGGACGCTTTGAGAGCCAACGCGATCGGCGCGAGCTTGATTGCCTCCGGCCGGGTGCCGAGGATCAGCATGACTCGCCGCTTCGTCGGAAAGGTCACCGCCTCGTTCCGCAGGTCGATCCTTGCAACCTCTACCGGATTGCGCACCGTCTTCTTCCAGTCGTTACGCGAACGCGCGAACCGAACGACCGCCCACCAGGTGGCGGCCTGGTGCACCCACGAGTACGGCCAGTTGGCGATTCCGAGCAGCAGAGCGCGGCGTCGGGAGATGTCGACGCCGTCAGCGAACCGATACAGCGGGCCCCACACCACAAAGGGGACTATCCCGAGCAGCAGCAGAAGCCCGGCGGCGTCAAGCCACGCGAGAAAACTTGCACCACCCTGCGTCCACGCCAGCCAGGTCAAGGTGATGACCGACCCGGCGTACAACAGGCTCCCAAGCAGTTGAAGCCAAGGCAGGAAGAGAAAGTAGGCAATTTCCATCGCGGCGGGAAGCTTGATGTCGCGGGAGCGCAGCACCGGCACGAAGTACTTGAAGCATTGCATCAGCCCTTGGGCCCAGCGGCTGCGCTGGCGAACCAGCAGTCGCAATGAACACAGCCCCTGCTGCGCGACCCAGGTGTCGTGACAGTACGAAGTTCGTGCGCCCGCCATTAATACGTGGAGGCCCAGTTCGAAATCCTCGAGCAAGGCTCGCTGCCAGGGTTGCCCCTGTTTCTCGCCAAGTCGCTCCAAGACCGACAACCGCGTGAACTGGCCGTTGCCGCCCATCCCGACGCTGCCGAGGTGGCGGCGCAGCAGTTGCATCGCTGCGATCGGGCCCGAGAACTCGAGGTCCTGGAGTTCCACGATGACGCGCTGGAAGCGGGAGAGTTCGGTGGGCGGCGCCTCGACGCGCACGCGAACCTGCACCGCGCCAACCCCCGCCGAGCCGAAGTGGGTCAGACCGGCTAGCACGTCGGCACAATGCGGGTCGAGGCGGCCGTCCGCGTCGACCACCCCGACGATCGTGTGCTCGGCCAGCTGCAAATCCACCGATTGCCGGAGCATCGCCCAGCCCGCGTTGAGCGCCGCTCCTTTGCCTTTCTGCGCATCCGGGAATCGCCGGTACACGCCACGAACGCCGGCAAGCTCAGTCTCGAGTCGCCGCACGATCGCCGCGGTTGCGTCGCTCGATGCGTCGTCGATGCACCAGACGATGGCCTGCGGGAAGCTCGCTAGGAGTTGACGGACCGTCCGCTCGACCACCGCTTCCTCGTTGAGACAGGGGACGAGAAAGTGCCAGTCGAAGACGCCGCCATCGCCCACAGTCCCGGGCTTGTGTCGCACCAAAGGGACGGCGATGAGGCCTACATAGGCAAGGAACGTTGCGAAGAGAAGAAACCCGAGGAAGCCGGTCCCGACGCTCACGAACCCGACGCCGGGTTGGCCGCTATCTGCTGCGCTGCAGCGCGAAGCGCAAGAGGACGAGTCCCCCGGCGGCCATCGCGACCGCGCCGGCCATTACAACCAACACCATCGGCGTTATCCCCCCCGCGGTATCGGCGTGATGCGAGATTGGCAGCAGGTCCAGGCGTTGCGAGACGCTCGGGATACGCAAACAAAAAAGAAAGGAGAATCCGAAGAACGTAAATCTCCGACAGAAACGACCTCCGTACACGGGGTCTCCTTCCGAGTTAGCCCGAGGAACAGTCGAGAGCATGCCACAGCGTGCTCAAACGGCTACAGGGAGCGGCGCCGAAGCCATTTGTGGGTGGCGAGGCCGGCCGCGGCCACGGCCATGAACGCAACCGCGGCCGCGAGCAGCCGAGCCATCGAACGACCCTTCGCAGGTGTCGCGATCACGGGTCGGGCGGCACCGCGGACGGGAAAGGTGATCGTCGCGCTCGCGCGGCGTTCGACGAGACCGCTGCGCAGCGTTATCTCGGCCATCCACGGACCCGCTGGAAGGCCCTTGTCCAGACCGATCGTGACGGCTTCGGTCGCGCCGACAGCGAGAGTTGTGCCGAGCGCGGCTGCAAACGGACCGGCGCTCAGACCGCTCGGGCCACCCGTAAGTGCCAGCGTCCCGGCCATGTCCAGCGCGCGACCACCGGTGTTGTGGACGGAGGCGACGACCACAGGGTCGCCGTTCGCGGCGCGCTGGGCTGTCAGAGAGTCGATCCTAAAGTCAGCGGCCGGAGGACCACCTGGACCGATTGAGACGTACAGGCGCACGCCCACGCGGTTGACCTGGACCATGCCGCCCGCGGACGGTCCCGAGCTGACCTCAGCCCAGACCGCCCCGTACTGCTCACCGGGAGCAGCGTCGCGCGGCGGGCTGATCGTTACCGCGCGTCGTGCGGACCGCGCCAGCGGGGATGTCGACGGCCCCCGGCTCAACCGTGGTCCAAGTCGACAGATCGTTCTGGGTGTGATCTTCGGACCCAAGAAACGAGCCGTCCGAAATCGTGGCCGCCGCCGAGTAGAGCAGTACGTGCGCGGCCGCAGTGGTCGAGTTGGAAACCTCGATCTCACGTTGCACCCGCGCACCGGGCGCTACGTGGTCGACGATGTAGAGGTGGGCGCGCGGATCCGAGCTGTGGGTGGCGCCTCCGTCGACGAGCCGCACGCCGATACTTCCGGCGGGCGCAGTCGACGCCGGTGCCGCGAGCGTCCTGTTCGTCGCGCTGAGCAGCGCGACCAACAGGATGCAGAAGACCACTGCAGACGCGCGGCCGTTCCGGTTACACGCCATGTGATGCGACTAGATCAGGGAATGCGTGATCGTGCCGGTGTACACACCGGCGGCCATTCCGCCGGGAACTGTGACGTTGATCGTCGGATTCCATGTCGCGGAGTTGTCGCCGGTGATCCCGGTTGCGGTCACTGCAGGAGCGACGCCGGTCAGATTCGTTGGGTCATTGGCGGTGAACGTGGCGGTGCCGACCTGCGTGATCGTGCCCGCGGTGTAACCGATCTGGGCCGCGCCGATGGTTGGGCCAGCTGAGGGTGTCAGCGCGCTCGCGATAACGCTGGCGACCCATCCGGATCCGGCGCTCGCGCTGCGCGCGTCGGTTACCTGCACGACTCCGAGGGAACCGCTTAGCAGGCCCCCACCCACTGAGTTGGCACGCGTGCCGAGGCCCACGGAGGCGACCGGCGCGGTGATGGCCAAGACACCACCAGTCAGGGTGACGCCTACCGGCGTGATCCCGCTCATCGCCGCCGACGCCGGCAAGGCCACGCCAACGGTCAGCGCGGAAGCGAGAAGAAATATGACAAGTGGGCGTGTTCGCATAGATCACCCAACGGCCGCCAACCTCAAGGTCAGCTCAAGGTAAGCTCTCGATTGACACAATGTTGGGAAGAAGTTGATGGCCGCACTGCGCGTGTTGATTGTCGAGGATGAGCCCGCGGCGCGGGCGCAACTCGTCAAGATTCTGGAAGACGACGGCTACCAAGTCCTCGCTGTCAGTGACGGGCAGGCTGCACTCGAAGCAGCGAAAGATTTTGAGCCGGACCTCGCGCTCGTCGACGGCGCGTTACCCGAGAGCAACGGCGTCGAGGTTGCGCGCGGTCTCCGCCAGAGCAGCGACCTGCCGATCATCTTCGTGACAGGCGCAGACTCCGCCCAAGACATTCACGACGGCTTTCGCATGGGTGCCGATGACTACATCCTCAAACCCTTCGACCCGGAGGAGTTGTCCTGGCGCGTGCGCGCAGTGTTGCGGCGCAGCGGGCACGCCGTTGCGCAGCGCATGGAATGTGGCGACCTCGTGCTCGACGAAGGAACCCACTGCGCCAGCCGCGCCGGCGCCGCGCTGTCGCTCACCGCGACAGAGTTCACCATCCTCGGGGTCCTTATTCGCAACCGGACCCGTGTCGTGCCCAAGGGTCAGCTACTCGCCCAAGTCTGGGGTTACGACGCCGACGACCACCTCGTCGAGGTGCACGTGAGCTCCCTGCGGCGCAAGCTCGAGGCGCACGGGCCCCGCATGATTCAAACGATTCGCGGAACCGGCTACGTCCTGGCGCCGTAGCTGCCGTCGCGGCTCAGCTGTTTGACTGGTCGGCATGGCGGTCACGGTCTATGGGGTCTGCGCGGTCACGTTCATGATGACGATGTACGCGCTCGAGTCGCGCGGACGTCGCCTCGTGTTGGGCTTCGCGCTCGGTTGCCTTCTGTCGAGCGTCTATGGCTTTCTGTCCGGCGCATGGCCCTTTGGTGTCGTCGAGTTGATTTGGTCGGGTATCGCGGTGCGCCGTTTTCAGACTTCGATCTGAGCTTCGCGGTCTTGGACCGCGATTTTTTCTCGCAGTACCTATTGTCCTGCGGGTGAAAACAACTTCGCGGCGCGGGGCAACCGTCGCAGGACTCCTTGCTCTCCTCATCATGCTGGCCCTACCGGCTACTCCGGCACACGCCGCAACCCGCTACCGGGACGAGGTCTTCAGCGGCGTTACGGCCACGACCGGCATCGCGTATGGCCAAGCGGTGAACGCCGCGGGAGTGCTGCAGACGCTGCACCTCGACCTGTACGAGCCGACCGGCGACACCGAACAGCGGCGGCCGGTGTTCGTGTGGGCGCACGGCGGGTTCTTCACCCAGGGTGACAAGTCGCAGATCGGCACCATCAAGGACTTCATGCCCAAGCGCGGATGGGTGACGATCTCGATCGAGTACCGCCTCGACCCGCGACTGCCCGAAGGCGTCGCTGGTTACGGCGCGAGTGAGCAGCTCCCTCTCGACCTGGCGCGTCTCGGCGAGGCCGTCCGCAACGGCCAGCACGACATGCAGGCAGCCGTACGTTGGGTCCGCGCGCACGCGGCTGCGTACCGGCTCGACCCGACCCGCGTAGCCACGGGCGGACACTCCGCGGGCGCATCGGCATCGGTCGCGACGGCGTGGAACTCCGACGACCCCGGCACGAGCGGGAACGCCGGCTACCCGTCCGACGTGACCGCGGCAATCGGCACCGGTCCGACCGACTTCGCGTTCGTCGACGTGCACCCGGATCTCGCGGCGGAGCCGCCGGTGGCGAATTACCACTGGGAACAGGACGAAGCACCGAAGGAAACGCAGCAGGTCGACTGCCTGGTGGCGACGCTCATGTTGAATGTGTGCGAGGTGCACAGCTACCCAGGTGCCGGCCACTCGAGCAAGGTCGGCATCAACGACTGGATTCCGTTCCTGTACCAGCACGTCATCGCACCGCTGCCGCGCACTCTGCCGCGGGGCCCACAACTCATCCCGTCGGTGCACGTGCCGTCCTCGATAGTCCCGACCCTGCCGGGCGTACCCATCATCTAGTGACTGTTGGCAGCTCGGTGTTGCCACGCAGCACGGAAGTCCAAAAAGTGGCGGGTCGCCGCCAGGAAATTTGGTGTCGAAGGGGGGACTTCACCGCTAAAGACACGGCTGGTCCTGCTCCGGTGACCTCCCGTTCGGTGCGGCCCGAGTGGCTTAGGGCGCGGTCTTTCGATGACGGAGAACCTTGTACGCCGCTCGCGCCGCATACCAAACCGTGGCCGGCTCGACCGCAGCGCAGGCCGCGACGTGAAAGCGCCGCCTGCGCAACCGTGGATCACGTCGTATCGGCGGCGCTCAGGCTCGTTTGGCGGCAAGTTGAACGACGCCTACGACGAACTCGGCCCGACAGCCCTTTACGAGGTAGTCGAACGCGCCCGCCTCGGCGGCGGATTCCTTGAGCGTGGCGTCGTCGTAGGCCGAGAGGACCACAACAGACGGCGAGGAACGCTGCGCACGGATCAACCTTGTGGCTTCGATGCCGTTGATCGTCGGCATTCGCAGGTCGATCAGGACGACATCGGGTTGGAGCGCCGCTGCCAGATCAACTGCTTCCCGGCCGTCTGCCACTTCGCCGACCACGTGAAATCCCTCCTCGCTCAGCATCGAAACGAGTTCTTCGCGAAGACACTGGTCGTCGTCGGCCACCAGGACGCGAACCAACTGACTCATACAAGTTCCTCCATTTGACGGGTCGTCGTCGACGCTTCTTCGACGGCGGTGCTGCTGCGTCGTTCCACGGGGAAGCGTGCCTCAAGCGCGGTGCCCAAGCCCACCGTCGAGTCGATCCGGAAAACACCGCCGCGCTGCTCCACTCGCTCCCGCATGCCGATCAAGCCATAGTGGCTCGTAACGGGCTCGTCACCCCATGACCGTGACGCGAAGCCCTGCCCGTCGTCTTCTATCCGAAGCACCAGTTCCTCCCCGGCTTCGCCGATGACAATGTGCAAGTGCCGGGCCTTGGCGTGCTTCCGAACGTTCTGCAAGGCTTCCTGCGTGACCCGGTACAGCGCCGTCTCCACGTCTCCCGCCACACGACCGGCGAGCTCCACGTTGAGCGAGCAGTCAACGCCGGTTTCGTTCGCGAACGACGCGACGTAGTCGCGGAGCGCACCGTCAATACCGCGCTGCTCGAGAGCGGGCGGTCGCAGTTCGCCCATCAGTCGCCGCAGGTCGTCTACCACGGCTGTCACGTCGTCCCGCGTTTGCTCGAGGCCGTCACGCGCGGCGTCCACGTCGTCACGAGCAAGACGGCGGCGCACGCGGTCGAGACGGAACCCGAGCGCGGCCAACTGCTGGATGGGGCCGTCATGCAGCTCCGCGGCCACCCATATGCGCTCGTTCTCGCCAGCACGCATAACCGATGCCAGCAACTCGCGGCGTTCGCGTTCGTTCGCTTGCAGAGCGAACAACGCCTGCTCGAGTTCTGCCTGGTTTTGTTCCAGCGCCGCGTTCGCTCGCGCATCGCTGCGCGCGGAAATGTGCGCGCGACCGAACACGCCCGCGAACATCACGAGGGCACCAAGCGCGATCACGAACTCGGCGACGTCGGCATCGCGAGCGGCGTTTATCCCGAGCAGCACCGGCGCAAGCGAACTCGCGCCAGCCATCGCGATGGTTTGGCCGCCAGTCAGCCGATTGACCTTCACGCGCGGTCGTTCAGTCAACCTCGTCATGGACGGGTGAAGCGCGGCGCACCCGAGAAGCGCCAAACAGCAGCACCACAAGGCTTCAAGTGAGTTATGGGGGCGATAAACGCCTCGGGCGTCTTGCCACGCGTACAACGTGTCGGCGCTGAACAGGACGAACAACGCGGCGGTGAGCAGCTTCAACGCGAACGCGTGATAGCCGCGACCGATCGACGCGCGAACGGCCAGCACGAGGATGGCCATGTCGAGCACCGGGAACCCGTAACGCGGGAGCGCAGCGGCAGAAAGCACTGGCGTGTGCGGGAGCGATCCGAGAAATAGCTTCCAGCACAGCAGTGCGGCGCCCGTGCAAACAACCAGCGTGTCCAGCGCCGCGGCGCGATCGACGCTCTTGTCGAAGCCGCGCCTCGCTCGCACAACGCGCACAAGGACGGCGAGCATGACGGAGTACTGGACGAACACGATCACGTTCGCCACCACCGGCGTGTCATGTTTCACGTCGGTCGCGGTGACTCTCGCGATCATGTCGGCCAACCACAGCAGCAGGTCGACAAAGATCAACCGCCACACGAACACGTCACGCGGGTGATACCGACGTACGCCGACGACGATGGCCGTCATCACACTTGCGAACATCACCGACGCGAGCGCCACCTGCACGGGAGCCGCGGCTGGTCCTATGACGCTCGCGACCAGATCGAGCACGAGCAGGCCGGCCATCGCAACGCCAAAGTTGCGCGCAACCTGCCCTCCTCCGGCCGGGCGCTTCGCCTCGACGCATTTCACGCCGGCACCTCGGTGCGCGCGACAAAGCGGCCCAGAAGTTTCACGAGCGTCTCTTTGGCTATGGGTTTGGCGACGTAGTCATCCATTCCGGCCCCGATGCATCGAACCCGGTCCTCCGGGAGCGCCGACGCCGTCAGCGCCACGATTGGTACGTCGCCGTGCGGCGCCGGAAGGGCGCGAATCTCAGTCGTCGCTTGATAGCCGTCCATCACCGGCATCTGGACGTCCATGAACACCAAGTCGTACCGAGCGTGCGTCGCGTGGCGCAACGCGGCGGCGCCGTCATCGGCGACGTCGACGTGGCAGCCGTGCTGGCGCAGCATCGTCTGTACGACAAGTTGGTTGACCGGGTTGTCGTCGGCCACGAGCACTCGCGGCGCGGGGCCGGCTGCGGTCGGCGCCGGCGGAGCGACGAGGGCGACGGGCGCGGGCTCGAGCGTCATTGGCACGCGGACGGTGAAACAGCTGCCCTCGCCGACGGACGAAGTCACGGCGACGCTTCCCTGCAAGAGGGAGACAACCTGACGCGCAACCGCGAGTCCCAGCCCCGAGCCGCTCCCGCCGCGAGTAGACGACTCGTCGACTTGGGTGAACGGTTCGAAGATCCGATCGAGCTGCTCTGCTGGAATGCCGACGCCGGTGTCGCGCACGTGGACGACAACCCCGCCGAAACGCCCCTCATCCCCGATGACGGAAGCCCGGACGACGACCAGTCCGTCGTCGGTGAACTTCACGGCATTCGAGACAAGGTTCGAAACCACTTGCCGAAACCGGGCCTCGTCCGCCACGACGCGGGCGGGAACGTCCGAATCAATACGGATGCTCAGCGTGAGGTTCCGTGACGTAGCCGCCGCCCCGAAGCGAGCGCCGAGGTCGTTGAGCATCTCGTGGAGATTGAAGGCGCGGGGCTCGATGGCGAGCACGCCCCCTTCGAGCTTCGCGAGGTCGATGACGTCGTTCAAGAGCTGAAGCAGACCGCTGCCGGCGTCGCGCATCGTTTCGACATACGAGGTTTGGCGCTCATCGAGCGGCGTACCGGCGAGGATCTCTCCGATACCGATAATGGCATTCAGAGGTGTGCGCATCTCGTGACCGATGTTCGCGAGGAAGTTCGTCTTGAGCTGGGCAGCGTCAACGCTCTGCGCTATGTCGCACTTAGGCGCGCTCGCGACGACAGAGCGCCGATGCATGTCGTGTCGATCGGCTGCTGTTGCGTTGCCAGCGTGATGCAAATGCACCGGCGTGTTCGTCACCCGCCGCTTCCTTGCGCGCGGAGCGACGACGACCCGCCACGCGCCGCGATCGAGTGGGCGTGAGGCTTGTTGAGGATGCCCTTCAGATGATTCCGCACGGTGTTTACGCAGCGGGCGCCGAGTTCTTCGGTAGTCCGCGGCGCGCCGCCGTCGGGCTCGCAATGATCCAGCTCGAAGGCGTCAAGGCGCATCGCACCAACAGACGCCGCCGCTTCGGCCCTCGTGTCCACGTGGCCGACAACCAGGATGCCAGGGTTGTCATCGAGAGGGCACGCTTCACGCAAGCTTTGGTGGTCGTCCTCGATGTGGACACGAACCGCTGAATTCACCCAGGCTCCATCGACCGGAGCCGTCCTGGCATTAGCGGAAGGAGTGAGAAATCGGTACTACGGGAACGCTTTGCGCAACTCCGGCAGGACCCACCTTTCAGTGACGGAGGGCGGTGACACCGACGCCCCGCAGGTCACCGCGCCAGGAACTTTGGTGTCGAAGGGGACTCCACCGTTGAGGACACGAATCCAACTGAGCGCGTGAGCCTCAGCCGCGTTTCGCCTGAGCGCGTCAAGCAGGCCTCGGCGATGAGCCGTCGGCGCGGATCGCGATGCGCACGATTTCGGCCGCGATGTCTCGCAGCTTGCGGTTTTCGTATTGCGATTGCTGGACGAGCAGATGGAACGCGGCGTCGGGAGTGCAGCCGGTGTTGGCGATAAGGATTCCCTTTGCCTGCTCGATGTCGCCGCGGTGCTCCATCGCGGCCCTCAGGTGGCGTGCGGCTTCTGCCGCCGAGCTGTACGACACTGCGTTGGCGACCGCGACTGCGGCGTAGGACGCGAACTCCTTGCCGCGAGCCTCGTCAACTTCAGCGAAGCTGCCCACCTGGCGTGCGTAGAGGTTGAGCGCCCCGATCGCCTCACCTTGCACAGGGAGCGGCAGCGACAACGAACACCCGGCTCCGACCTTGGCCATTTCCTTGGCCGCCGACCACCTGTCGTCTCCCGCGAGATCCGGGACCGACACGATCTGGTTTCCCCGTCCGGCGTCGAGGCACGGACCGCTCCCCGCGTCGTACTGCTTCTCGTCCGCTGCGAGCGCCAACTCGCTGGTCGCCCCGTACGTCTTGGCCACGCCGTCGGTCATCAGAGTGACCGATGCGTCGTCTGCGGCGAGCACCTCCACAGCCACGCCGCATACGTGGCGCAGCGTGTCGTCCAGGGTTCCGCTTTCGAGGATGATTTGCGCGAGCGCGGCGAGCGCGCTCGCTGGAACCGTCGGTTGGTCTTGCACTGCAGTCTTTCCTGACTGACAGACGTCGACGGAAAGGTGCCGGCGAGTGCCGTGCTGATCCCCAGCGAGCGCTGGGAATCGACGCACGTCCGCTGTGGGTTAAACGGGCGATCCCGCGAAGGGAGTCTGAGACGACGCTACTCCCAAGGCGTAGTGGAGTCGCGTGACTCCCCCCAGAGCGCTCTGGGGGGAGTCACTACGGCTGACCTCGCAGTTTGAAGTGCAGTCGCCTCTGTCTCGTTTTGTGGCCCGGGGAGTCATGGGCGCCCGAGAATCGGCTCGTTGTCGAGTCCTGCCCCTCGAAATGCCGGCGCAAACCGGCGTCGCCTCGGCTTAGTGCAGACCGTTCGGCCTGCCGCCGTCATCGGCGACATGACGATCACGTAATGGGCTCGACAATGGCACCTAGGTCTGCGTCTTAGCGATCGGCAACATCCGTTCAATAGCAGCGGCATTGCTTGGCTCACACACCTGATCCGCGAGGCGGCCCAACGAAGCCACGTAAAGCGACCGGGCTAACGGCTCTCGGGTCGCACCGCACACGCCGCTCAGCGACTCGCCCTGAGCGCGGAGTTGTGTCCTCGCCTCGTTTGCTTCGTTAGCTAAACGCACGCTGTGGCGGAGGCGCCGTGCTCAAGGCGACGGTGAATCCGTGTTCGTCGCGGCGCAGAGCTGCGTGTTGGACGAGCTGGTGTGCGATCCAAAGCCCGCGCCCGCCGTCGCCGTGTCCGGACGCGGGCCGGAAACCGGCGAGCGGGTCAGTCGGCCCATTGCCGCAGTCGTGCACTGTGACCAACACGCGGTGCGTTGCAGCCCACACGCTGACCGTCAGCGGTAGCACTCCATGCTTCCAACCATTCGTCACTGCTTCGCTGACTGCCGTAACCAGATCGGTAATTGCAGACTGGGCAACGCCGGTGCCGTGCGCCGCGGCGCGCACAGCGGCGCGCGCAGCACGTGCCGAGGGGTCGATAAGCGAGACCGCGGCGGAGCGGTTTTCCAACGGATCGTCCTCATCAGCGGGCGTGGCGAGAAGCACGGCCGGTTCGACGAAGTGCGGATTCGGAGTGATTGTGCCGTCGGATGCGATGACGACAGGGTGTGCAGCTCGAGCATCGTCGAGGACGCGTCGGGGCGCGGTACGTTCGTCATACGGGCATAAGGCCCAGACAGGAAAGTCGTCGTAGACGAGGTTTGTCGCGGCTTCGTATCTGCGCCACACGTCCCACGGAGCTCCGACACCGGGGTGCGGGACATCTTGAAGCACTCGGATTTGGTTAGCGCCGTTCGCGACATCTTGCGCGAACCGTCGGCGGTACGCGTGAATAGTCGCGGCCGGGCGGGTCAACTGCTCCTCAGCAGGCACGAACGTAACGCCATCTGTGGAGCGGAGCGCGCTTCTCATGACCGCGACGTTTCGGTCGGAACACGCCAAGTAGATCGGCACCCGCCGGCTCTGGGCTTCAGTCACGAATGGTCGCGCCGCCGCAACGTATTCATCGTCGGACGAATAGAACGCGGCCGAATGCACTAACCCTGCACCGTGCGGTGCTGTGGGGCCATTCATGCGGAAAGGCGCACAGTTACGTGCGACAGACCGAGCAGTTCGGCGATCGAGGCCACGGTGTGCGAGTTGGTCACCACCTCGGTAACTGATTGTCGCCCTTGGGCGACCCGGTTGATCGCTGCGAGGGCGTGATGGTTGATAAAGGTTGCGTCGCGGGCGTCGATCACGTACCCGCGGGACGCGTCGCGCGTCAACGCCCATTCGAACGCTTCGGCGACGAACACGTCGACCTCGCCGAGCAGCGCTGTGTCCTCGCCGCTCGTGAAAAAGCGAAACGACGCCGGTGAACCGACGGGGTGCAGGGCGGCCAGGCGTTCGATTGTCTCAGCGGGTAGGAGTTGCGCGTCGAACCCACACAGGCCTGTCAGGGGTGAGCGCGCGATCGCGGAGTCGACGAGCCGCTCGTAGGTGCCGTAATCGTCAATGCGGTCGCCCGCCGCCAGGGCGGTCACGTCAGCCGCCACGCGCAGTCCGGTGAAGCCTGCGCGCAGCGCCTCGACAGCCATCGTCTCGAACGCGGCAACCTGCGCCTCGGCGTTGTCGGCCGCGGGCCCGTACGCATCATCAGTGCTCAGTACCCGCAATCCGCCTTTGCGAATGAGACCGGCGACGTCGGGCAGCGAAAGTTCCGCCTGAAGCTGTTCGGGAGCACTCGCGCCGGCGTACACGAGGGCCTGGCCCTGCGACAGCCCGTCGGCAAGGAACGCGCTTGCCTGGGCGCACCATTCGTGGCGGCTGTCGAAGGCCCAGCACGCGTGATCGTGGCGAACGAGACCCTTTGTCGACTCAGCCGGCCCGGTCGTACGCACGGCGAAATTATGTCGCGCCGGTGTCATACCGTGCGGGTCCCGAAACGGTCGTGAGTCAAACGCGCCACCGATTTCACGGGCGCCACGGCGAGGAACCGGTCTTGCCCAGGTCCCCGCCGTGCGACCACCCAAGAAACGAATCTATCTGCCTTCGCCTGCCGCCCGAGGGGAGACCCGTGATCTCGTCCAACCTGTCCGAGGCATAGCGGACGCGCGAAGGAGCGCTCGGTCAATCAGTCGTAACAAAACCAGTCAGAAACGCCCGCGACTTCCAGAAGCCTGGGAACGACGCCGTCGCCGGGGATCAGTCTCATCGGAACGCCGCGCTTCGCCGCATGGTCGCGGCACAACATGAGAGCCCGAAGCCCAGCGGAGTCGATGAACGACAGCGCCGCCGCGTCGAAAACGACGGTCTCGATCCCCGATTCGTCGATCGCCGCAGTCGCCGCAGCGACGAGTTGGGGCTCGGTCGCCGCATCGAGCTCGCCGGAGACCACTAGTCGCAGCTCAGCGCCCAACCGTGAGCATTCGACAACGAGTTGGTCGCCTGTGTCGCCAGTCATTGAATGCGGACCACGAGAAACGCCACGTCGTCATCGAACTCATCTGCGGGTAGTTGCGCGTCAAGCCGGTCCGCGATGCGCGCCGCTGTCGATTGACCCGGTGACGCCAACAGCGCCTGCAGCGCCGCGGTGGGGTCGGCTCCGGGTCCGGCGAGAATGTCGAGTAGGCCATCGGTAAACAACACGAGAGCTTCGCCAGATTCCATGGCCGCTTCCGCGTCGTTGAACTCGACATCGCCACGCCAGCCGAGAATCGGCCCCGTCGTTCCGAGCGGTTCCACTACCCCGGAATTACGCACGATGAGGGGGTGCGGGTGTCCACCAAGGGCCACCCTGACGACGGCTTGGTGGTCGTCGATGCGGTGTATCTCGGCGAGCGCGACGGTGCAGTACTTGTCCGGCTGATCCTGGGCGCCGGCCAGCACCGAGTTCACGCGTTGCAGCACCTCCGACGGTGCACAGTTGTCCAACGCCACGGTGCGCAGGCACCACCGGGTCGAACCCGCGAACGCTGCCGCGCCCGTCCCCTTACCGCACGAATCGCCGACCATGACAACGCATCGGTCGTCGTCGAAGACCACGTCGTAAAAATCGCCGCCGACTTCCGCACGATCTGCCGCGTGGTACCGCGCCACTAGATCAAGGCCGGCGACGTCTGGCATAGCTGGCGGCAGAAGGGACGCCTGCAGGGTGGTAGCAACACGTTCCGCAGCGCGCCGGAGCTGCTCCTCGAGAGAGATCGTGCGACGCGCCGAAAGGCGAAGCTCGAGTTGATCCATGACCACGGCCGCCAAGTCGCGTAACGACGCCATTTCGTCGTCGGTGACGGTTCGTGGTGCGTGATCTATGACGCACAACGTGCCGAGATTGAACCCGTCGTGCGTCGACAGAGGTACGCCGGCATAAAAGCGAAAACCATTCTCCGCAGCAACCAACGGGTTCGCGACGGAGCGGGGATCCACCGCTGCATCGGTCAACACCCACGGCTCGTTTTGAAGGATCGCCGACGCGCAAAACCAGGTTCCCGCGGGATCTCATCAACGTCGACACCGTGGTGCGACTTGAACCAAATGCGGTCGGTATCGACGACACTCACGATGGAAATCGGCACCTCGAATAGGCGCGCCGCCAACGACGTGATCCGATCGAAGGCGCCGTCAGGCGGCGAGTCCAGCACGTCATAGCGCCGCACCGCGGCCATGCGCCCGCGCTCCACCTCCTCATCACTAACCACCGTCATGTACGCATCCACCCCGCACCCGACATGCCGTCAACTTATTCGACTTCACCCCGTTCGACCCTCACGGCCTGGCGCGGACCACAGGAGCAGTCGGAGGCGGTGATGAAGGCTGACGGCGAATTCGGAAAGAACGCTCGCTGCGGCGGCCGCTGGCGTCTCGCACGGCGGGGCCGCGAAGGAGCTAGACCCCGTCGGACAACATTGGTACAGGCAAGCTCTGCGCGGGATCGCCCGATACTCGTTGCTCAGTGAGCTCGACGTTCCGGCTTCCCAAGCCCGCGCAGGTGGGCGCGCTCGAAGGCGGCAGCGTTCTCCTGCAGCACCGCGGCTTGTCGGCAAACGAGAAGGCGCAGCTCAGCGCCCTTGCCTCCCAACACCTCCTCGTCCTCCCGAACGATTCGCTACCGGCACGCGTCGTCGCGACACCTGGTTGTACAGGCAGAGCTGCTTGGGCATCGACACGAACGGGCTGAACACCTTCATCACCGAACACTTCGGCAAGGGCCCGGCATACGTAGCCGTCGGATCGTGACCGATGTGCGCGAACTTGTGTCGTCGGGACACACCTGGCGCGGTGAACCCGCAGGTCACCGCCACGAGATTTTGACCTTGACCCTAGATAGTGGACCACGCTTGTGAGAATTGGCCCTGTTCGAAGGAGCCGATTTGCCCAGGCATTATCCGCACGAGTTGCGCCGCGAGGTTTGTGAGCGGCTGCTGGCTGGCGAGCCGATCAAGGACGTTGCTGATGAGTTCGAGATTTCGGAGAACACGTTGTATCGGTGGCGCCAGGCGGCGCGGGCCGATGCTGGTCTGACCCAGGACGGCAAGAGTTACGAGCCGGATCCCTTGGTGGCGGCTCGCCGCCGGATCAAGGAGTTGGAGGCCGAGCTTGAGCTGACGCGCAAGGCGAGCGAGTTGTTCAAGGAGGGCGCGGTTGACCCAAAAGGAAGTTCCAGGTTGTCCGAGAGTTGAACAACCTGGGCTACTCCGAACGCCGCGCCTGTGACGCGATCGGGTTGTCCCGGTCGACCTACAACAAGATCAAGCATCGCAAGCCGACCAACTCCGATATCCGCCGGGCTGTGTTGTCGGATCTGGTCAAGGAGATTCACGAGCGGTCCCGGGGGACCTATGGGATGTTGCGGATCCGAGCAGCGCTCGAGATCGAGCACGGCCTGATAGTGAACAAGAAGCTGGTGTGGAAACTGATGCGCCAGCAAGGCCTCAAGGGCCTCCCTGGTCCGCGTCGGGGGGTGAAGAACCTCAAGAACGTGGCGACGTGTGAGGACCTCGTGCAACGTGAGTTCACCGCTTCAGCACCAAACGAACTGTGGTTGACCGACATAACCGAACACGACACCGCCGAAGGCAAGCTCTACTGCTGCGCGGTGCTGGATCTGTTTTCCCGCAAGGTCGTGGGCTGGGCCATCGACCGGCGTTGTGACTCGGCGCTGGTGAATGACGCCATCATCAAAGCCACCGGTTCACGCGCCGGTGCCGCGGCCGTGATTCATTCCGATCACGGATCGCAGTTCACGTCGTGGGCTTTCACCGAGAACGTGCGCCGGCTCGGTCTGACCTCGTCGATGGGCACTGTCGGCGACTGTTACGACAACGCGCCAATGGAATCGTTCTGGGGGTCGATGCAGATTGAGCTACTCAATCGGCAGAAGTGGCGCACGAAACTTGAGCTCGGAATCGCCATGGCCGACTGGATCGACAACTTCTACAACCCGACCCGCAGGCACTCCTCATTGGGCTACTTGACGCCGAACGAGTTCGAAGAAAAGCATTGCCCCCAACCATTGCCCACGTTCTCATAAGAAGTGGTCCACCGATTGGGGGCAAGGCCTTTTGGTGTCGAAGGGGGGACTTGAACCCCCACGCCCTTTCGGGCACTAGCCCCTCAAGCTAGCGCGTCTGCCTATTCCGCCACTTCGACGTTGGGACCGGTCAAGTTAGCGCACCGGGCACTCGCGATCGCACTCGTACACTCGCCTAGTGAACGCCTGGGCCGCCCGACACCGCGACGCGTTGGAGTCCGCATTGGACCCCGGCGAGACGCTGTTTGACGCCGATCGGGTGATCGTTGGCGGGCGTCGGCGGCGTCCGCGTGGGCTGCCGCGCGGAGGGTTCATATTGGCGGTGACCAACCGACGCTTCATCGCACTCGCCGCGTCTCGCTGGCTCGCGCACCCGGGCGAAGTACTCACGACATGGTCCTACGACGAGGGCTACGCGTTGGCGTCCGCGCCGTTCGGCCGCGTGCACCTCGTACTACCCGACCGCTCCGTCGTGACGCTGCGTCCCTACGGTGGCCGCCGGATCAGCCACCTTGCCGCCAAGCGCTAGACGACCGTCGCGACCTCGGCGAAGTGGCACGCGACTTTCTGCCCGTTGCCATGATCAACCAGGGGCGGCTCAACCTCGGCACACACGTCTTGCGCCTTCCAGCAGCGGGTGCGGAAGCGGCACCCCGACGGCGGGTTCACCGGACTCGGCACGTCACCCTCGAGCACAATGCGCGTGCGTTGGCGTTCCTTGCGCGGGTCGGGCACCGGCACGGCTGAGAGCAACGCCTGCGTATACGGATGCATCGGCGAGTCGTACACCGTGGTGCGATCGCCGATCTCAACGATCTTGCCGAGGTACATCACCGCGATGTTGTCGCATATATGACGCACGACGGAAAGGTCGTGGGCGATGAAGACATACGCGAGACCTAGTTCGTCCTGCAGGTCCTCGAGCAGGTTCACCACGCCGGCCTGAATGGACACGTCGAGGGCGGATACAGGCTCGTCGAGCACCAGCAGTTCGGGGTCGAGCGCGAGGCACCGCGCGATGCCGATGCGCTGGCGTTGACCACCGGAGAACTCGTGCGGGTAGCGGTTCGCGAACTCGGGCTTGAGATGACACAACTCCATCAGCTCGAGGACGCGCGCCTCGGCCCGCTTGCCCTTGTGCGTGCCATGAATCGCCATCGGTTCGCTGATGATTCCCTGCACGGTCATGCGCGGGTTCAGAGAGGCGTAGGGGTCTTGGAAGACGATCTGTATCTTCGAACGCAGCGGCCGCATCGAGCGGTTCGAGCGGCCTACGACTTCCTGGCCTCGGAACTTCACCGAGCCCGACGTCGCGGGAATGAGATTCAGCACCAGGCGACCCATCGTCGATTTGCCGCAGCCGGACTCGCCGACGACGCCGAGCGTCGCGCCCTTGGCTACCGAGAAGCTGACTCCGGCGACCGCGCTCACGCGCGCGATCTCGCGCTGCAGCAAGCCGCCGCGAACCGAGAAGTCCTTCACCAGGTCCGTGACCTCGAGGATCGGGTCGGTATTACTCATATTTGGTCCACGGTCTTCTCGCCGCCAGTGTCCGCCGCGAGGTCGGTCGTGCTCAGAGCCGCCAGCCGCTCGGCGAAGTGGCAGGCGGAACGATGCCGCAGTTCGATGGTGCGGAGTTCGGGCCGCTCCTCGTTGCAGATCCCGGGCACCTCCGCGTCGTCACAACGGGGATGAAACGCGCAGCCCGACGGCAACACGATCATCGACGGCGGCTGGCCTTTGATCCGGTTCAGTCGCGACAGGCGCGAGCCGTCCACCCGCGGCAGCGACGCCAGCAGTCCCCGCGTGTAGGGATGGCGTGGGTTGTAAAACAGATCGTCCACGTTGGCCGTCTCGACCTCGCGCCCCGCGTACATCACGATCACGCGATCCGCGGTGCCGGCTACGACGCCGAGGTCGTGCGTGATCAGGATGACGGACGACCGTGTGCGCTCTTGAATCCGCTCGAACACCTCGAGCACCTGTGCCTGAATCGTGACGTCAAGCGCCGTGGTGGGCTCGTCGGCGATAAGCACTGCTGGCTCGTTCGCAATCGACATCGCGATCATCGCCCGTTGCCGCATTCCGCCCGAAAACTCGTGCGGGTATTGCCCGGCCCGGCGATCGGCGTTCGGGATGCCGACCGTCTCGAGTAGCCCCACCACGCGTCGCTCCAACTCGGCGCCTTTCACGTCATGGTGCACCTTGATCGCTTCTGCGATCTGGTCGCCGACCTTGAACACCGGGTTCAACGCGGTCAGCGCATCCTGGAAGACCATTGAAATCTCTTCGCCGCGGATTGGTTGCATCTCCTCGTCGGTGAGGCCGATCAGTTCGCGTCCGCGCAACTTCACGCTGCCGGTGACTTTCGCAGACCGTGGCAGCAGGCCGAGCACCGCCATCGACGTGACGCTCTTCCCCGATCCGGATTCGCCCACGATGCCGAGCGTCTCGTTCTCGTGCACGGCGAAGGTCATGCCCGACACCGCTTGCACGTCGCCGTCGTCGGTCGGGAACGTGACGCGCAGGTCGGTCACCTCGAGGACGGGCTCGAGCGGATTCGTCGTCGCGCTCAATGTCTGCTCTGCGGATCGAACGCGTCGCGCAGTCCGTCGCCGAGAAAGTTCACACACAGCACGGTGAGCAAAATCATGATCCCGGGGAAATAGAGCAGATGCGTGTTGATGTCGTAGTTGCCCTCGGCCGACGAGAGCATGTGGCCCCACGACTCCTGAGGAATTTGAATGCCGAAGCCGAGGAAGGACAGCGTCGACTCAGTGATGATGGCGCCCGCGATCGCCAGTGTGGCGTTGACGAGGATCGGACCGATGCAGTTCGGCAGGATGTGCCGAGCGATGATCCGGAAGCTGGACGCGCCGCTGGCGCGCGCCGCCTCGACGTATTCCTTCTCTTTGATCGACAGCACCTGGCCGCGCACGATTCGGGCCACGTACATCCAGCCAAGCGCGGCGAGCACGAGGATGATCCAGTTGACGGTGTTGCCAAACTTCTTAAGCGCGATGGCGAGCACCGCGATCTGAGGCACGACCAGGAACAAGTCCGTCGCTCGCATGAGGAACTGATCGGACACCTTGCCGAAATAGCCGGCGGCCGAGCCAACGACGGTGCCGATCATCGTCGAGATGAGCGCAACCGCAAGCCCAATCTTCAACGACACCTGCCCCGCGTACAGGAGCGTGCTGAGTTGGTCAACGCCGAGGTTGTCGGTACCAAACCAGTGCTTGCCGCTCGGCCCCTGCGGACCAACGAGCAGATTCTGCTGCCCACGGGGATAGGGCGCGATCCACTTGGCCCCGAAGCAAAGGACAATGAGCAGCAACAGGATGACGATGCTCGCCACCGCGATGCGGTGACGGAAGAAACGGCGGCGCACGAGCTGCCACTGCGTGCGGGGCTCCGCTTCGACCTCGTTCATGAGCTCCATTTGCTCCATCACGACAATCGGATCCTTGGGTCGAGAACGCCGTACAGCAGGTCGGCAAGCAGGTTGAAGCCGATGATGATGACGGCGGCCACGAGCATCCACGCCTCGAGCACGTACGCATCGCCTTGCTGGATAGCGGAGAAGAAGACGCGTCCCATGCCGCCGATCGAGAAGATCGACTCGGTGATGATCAGGCCGCCAAAGAGTGCACCGAAGTCGAGCGCGACCACGGTGACAAAGGGAATCAGCGCATTCCGCAGGGCGTGCTTGAGGATCACTTGACGTGGACGAAGGCCTTTGGCCTTGGCCGTGCGGACGTAGTCGGCGTTCAACGCGTCGAGCATTGAGGCGCGTTCGTAGCGGCTCCACGAGGCGATGATCTGCACGCACAGCGTCGCAATCGGCAACGGTAAGTGCTTCAGGTAGTCGAGGTTGAAGTAGCCGCTCCGGTCCCCGCTGTGGAGGCCGAGCGACAACAACCAGTGATGCTGCACAGCAAAGAACTCAATCGCGATGAGACCGAACCAAAAGGGAGGCATCGCGATGCCTATGTACGACACGCCCGTGAAGACGTAGTCGAGGACCGAGTACTGCTTGACCGCTGAGAACACGCCGATCGCCAACGCCAAGATGCACGACACGGCGGCGCCAATGATGATTAGTTGCAGCGTGTTGCCCATCCCCCGCTTAATGGTTTTCGTGACGCTCTCGCGGGTGATTTCGCTGTTGCCGAAGTCGGCATGAATTGCGCCTTTGAACCAGTGGCCGTACTGCGTGACCAACGGATCATCGAGCCCCAGCCGGTGCTGCTCGCGGATGCGTACTTCCGGATCACGCGAAGCAGCCAGCCGGGCAGTTGGATCAAACGTCGTTCGCACGAACGCGAACAACAGGAACGAAGCGATGAGCAGAACGGGGACCGAGTATGCGACTCGCCGTATGGAGTAGGTGAGCACCTCGGCCCCCCGTTCTTTAGCTCTTCACGCCCCAGGTGTTCATGTTCCAGAACGGACCTTGCAGGACGTTGTCGCTTAGATCGCCGATGATCTTGCTGGAGTTCCACAGGAAGATCCTGGGCAGCGGATCGAAGGGCAAGCTGATGACGTTGTCGGCTGAGATCTTGCTCGCAGCCTTACCGGCGGCAGCGAGGTCGCTGTCACTGGTCGCGCTGTCCATCTTGAGCAGTTGCTCGTCGAGCGCCGGGATGTTGGTCCGGGTGTAGTTGTTACCACCCGCCTTGCCGATCGGGCCCATGTTCTTGGAGCAGAACAGGTTGCAGGTGCTCGCGTTCAATGTTGTCAACACTTGGGCGTAGATCGCCGCCTGGAAGTCACCGAGGGGAAGCGACTTGCCGAACAGGTCGCCCGCTTTTTGGTTTTCCACCTGCATGTCGAAACCGGCGGTCTTGAGCATGGGCTGCAGGATCTGCTCGGTCAGCTCACGACGCTTGTTGCCGGACGTCGTGCGGATCTTGAACGACAGCTTCTGGCCGGCCTTGGCGTAGATGCCGTCGGCGCCCTTCGCCCAGCCATCACCGGTGAGCAGCTCGTCGACCTTCTTCAGGTCGAGCTTGTACTTGGAGTAGGCGTTGACGTCGGTGAACTCGTTGACGATGTAACCGTTGATGTCGTGCGACGGCTCCTTCACGCCGATTCCACCGAACAACCGCGAAATCGAGCGCGTTTCGGTCCACGGCGTAGGCCATCGCTTTGCGCACGGTCACATCGTTGAATGGGAAGACGCCGTTATTCAGCCACAGCGCTTCGAAGCTGCCGGTCTTGGAAATGATGTCTTTGCTCACGCCCGGAAGCCCGGCGTTGATCTGGTCGACCGCATCGGGCTGAGGTTGCGGCCAGATCGCGGAGACCTGTCCCGACTTGAAGGCGGTGAACTCCGCCGCTGTATCTGCCTGCACCTTGAAGATGACCTTGTCGAGGTTGGGCTTCTGACCCCAGTACTTCGGGTTCGGCACGAGCGTGATGTGGTCCGTCTTCACCCAACCAGCCGCGCCGCCTTCCATCATCCACGGACCGGCGGAGAAGGCGTAGCCGTCCTTCGTTTCCGCGTTCGCGGTCCTTGCCCTGCAGGATGTGGCTGGGCCAAACGCCGTAGTTCCCGACGAACAGACCGCGCCAGTCGCCGTAGGTCTTGCCGTCCTTGAAGGTGACGACCGCAGTAGTTGGGTCGGAGTCGTCGACACCCTGGATGAGGTCGTAGCCGGACTTGTCATAGACGTCGGCACCGTTCGCGACCTGGTCCCAGGTGTACTTGAAGTCGGTTGACGTGAGCGCGACGCCGTCACTCCAGACGGCCTTCGGATTGATCTTGTACGTGACCTTCTGGACCGGTGTGGTCTCGAGCTTCGGCTCTTCCGACAGCACGAGTTCGTTCCACTTGTAGGCGTAGCCGCCCGACGAGTTCCTCTCGAACACGTAGGGCGCGGGAAGCGTCTGCTCTTTGACCATGTAGTCACCCCAGGTCGAGCCGCTGCAACTCGAGATGAAGTCGAGGCAGTCGGGCTCTTGTTCGGCACCAATTACGAGGGTGCCGCCCTTCGGTACGGAGGCGTCCGCCGTCGTAGACGTTGAACCTGCGTCCTTCTTGTCGTCCTTGCCGCACGCACTCGCTAGTAACGCGAGGCTCAATACGGCTGCAAGGAGCGCTGCTCCTCGGCGGGGTGTTCTCACTACGTACCTCCTGGGTTGGTCGGACGGCTTTGTCCCCAGCCGGTGTAGGAATCTTGAGCGTTGGTTCGCGCAGAACTTAAGCACGTGCGCGCAAGAACGTCTAGAACCGGCACGTCCAACCCCTACCCATTTTTTCCGGTTTCTAGCTACGCCAGTGCCAGGAGTCGAGATTCCAGGCCGGCCCCGCGGCTGAAAAGCCGTTGGCCGCCACGTTCTCGAGACCATCGCGAACCGCGACAACGGGCCGCTCCCGCCACAGCGACAACACGAGCGCGTCCGCCTCGAGTTCCGCGCTCGGCCTGCGCGACCGCCTCGTCGGGCGTCGTTGGAAGGACCCGGACCAGCACGTCGAAGTCGTTCGCCCTGTAGGAGCGCAGGACCTGATCGAAGTCAGCCTGGCGCAGATCGAGCGTGATGCCACGATCACGACCAAGTCGCTGCATGGCTTTGAGCAACAGGCTCAGCTGCGGTTCTTCGACCGGCGCCGAGATCGACGGAGTCGCCCCGGTAATCGGGCCGCGAATTTCCGTGGCGGTGCTCGGGCCGGCGGCGCGGGCTTCGCCGTAGAGCAAGACGTCGGTGAAGCGCTTCCGGTCGACCAACGAAAACACCGCGGCGCGTTTCTCCTTGGACAGGCGCGCCGGGTTCGCCGTCAGCGCCACGGTCCAGCCGCCGCGGCTCGCGTCGCCAAGCAGCACGTGGACGTCCTTGATCCGGCGAAGCCGTGCGGTGCGGTCGCTAAAGGCGAGCGGCGCGATCACGTCCAGCTCGTTGCGCTCCATGAGCCGGGCCGCGATTTCGGGGTCGGGCACGAACACGAGATGCGCCTCGCGGATCGCGGGCCGGGTGCCGTAGAACCGCGGGTTGCGGGTGAGCACGACCTCCAAGCCAGCCGTTTGGCTTGCGAGCATGAACGGCCCGCCGTAGAGGCCATCGCGCGGAGGCGCAATCGTGTCCAGGCCCGACCACAAGCGGCGCCAACCAGGCAGCGCTTGCGTGAAACGCACCACGATCACGCCTCGGCGCGTCGGTTCGTCGACCGCCTGCACGTAACGGCTGTCGGCCGTCCGCCGCAGGTCGGCGGCGGTGATCGGCGTGCCGTCGGACCACTTCGCACGTGCACGCAAGCGGAACCGGGCCGACTTGTGATCGCGGGCGGTGCGGTCCGATCCCGGCGCGACCAGGTCTGGGCTCCATCGCCCCGCGGGCGTGGCGCGGAACAACTGTGGGTAGATGAGCGAGCGCGTCGCCGCCGCGCCATAGGTCGAATCCGCAGGGTTCGGCGCCATGAAGACGCCGATGCGCACGGCGTCGCGCTTGGGATGCGGCGCTGACTTCGGAACGAGTTTGCCGCCGTCGTTGGTGCAGGCAGCGAGAGCAATGGTTAGCGCGAGGAGCGCGCCCAGCCCGGCGCGTTTCACTGCGCTCTTATTGCATGCGCAGGGCGAGAATCAGCGTGGTGAATCCGAAAAGGATCGCTGCGGCAATGGTGATGCGGTCCAGGTTGCGCTCGACGACGGTCGAGCCTGCTGCCACCGAGCCCATGCCACCGAACATGTCGGACAGGCCGCCACCGCGGCCGCTGTGCAGCAGCACGAGGACGATGAGGGCGAACGAAACGATTACGTGCAGCACGACGATGCTGGCAGTAACTGGGTTGACGGCAAGGAGACCCGTAATCACGGCGCAGAAATCTAGTACGTGACGATGGCGGCGAACTCATCGGGGTCGAGGCTGGCCCCGCCGACGAGCGCGCCGTCGATGTCGGGCATGTCCATCAGTTCTTTGATGTTGGCCGGTTTGACGGATCCCCCGTATTGCACCCGCACGCCCGCGGCGGCGTCGGAACCGGCGATGTCCTTGACGGTGTCGCGCACGACCTGGCACATCGCCTGCGCGTCCTCAGCGGTGGCGGTGCGGCCAGTCCCGATGGCCCAAATGGGCTCGTACGCGATCACGAGGCGGGCGATGTCCCCCGGGGCGACGCCATCGAGGCCGGCCGTCACCTGCGCTTGCACCTTGGCCGTGGCCTGATCGGCTTCGCGCTCGTCGAGGGTTTCACCGCAGCAGAGGATCGGCGTCATCTCGTGCTTGAGGATGGCCACGACCTTCTTGTTCACCATCTCATCGGTCTCGGCGAATATCTCGCGCCGCTCCGAGTGGCCGGCAATCACGAGGCCGACGTTGAGCTTCTTGAGGAACGCCGGGCTGACCTCGCCGGTGAACGCACCCTTGTCGTCCCAATGGCAGTGCTGGGCCCCGAGGATGATCGACATCTCGTCGACGTCGATCAGCGTCTGCAGTGCCCGCAGATCGGTGAAGGGCGGATGCACCGACACGTCGACCGTCTTGTACGCGTCGAGCGGGAGGCGGAAGTTCAACTTCTGCAGCACCCGGATCGCCTCGAGGTGATCGTGATGCATCTTCCAGTTGCCGCTGATCAGGGGGGTTCTTTTGGTCGCCATGGTTAGGCCTTCACTCCGTTGCGTAGAGCGGCGAGGCCGGGCAGGTCGCCCTGCTCGATGAGTTCCAGCGAGGCGCCGCCGCCGGTAGAGATGTGGTCGATGTACTTGTCGAGCTTGAACTGCGCGACCGCGGCGGCGCTGTCTCCCCCGCCGATCACCGTGAACGCGCGGTCCGCGTCCGCGCACGCTTGCGCGATCGCGCGGGTGCCCGCTTCGAAGCGCGGGTCTTCGAAGACACCCATCGGTCCGTTCCACAACACGGTGCGTGCGGTTGCAATGACGTCGCTGAAAATCGCCGCGCTGTATGGACCGATGTCGAGGCCCTTCCAGCCCTTGGGCAGGTTCACGCCGCCAGTTTGCACTTCACCGCTCGGGCCCAACGCGACCACGTCTTCGGGCAAGTCGATCTTGGTTGTGCGGCTGAGTAGGTCCTTGCACGCGTCGATTTGATCCTCTTGAAGGAGCGAATCTCCCACGTCGTGGCCCAGAGCGGCCAGGAAGGTAAAGCACATTCCGCCTCCGATAAGGAGCCGGTCGACCTTGTCAAGCAGCGCGTTGATCACTCCGAGCTTGTCGCTCACCTTCGACCCACCCAGGATCGCCACGAACGGCTTGGCCGGCGCAGTCAGCAGATTGCCGAGGACGTCGACTTCCTTCGCGAGCAGGCGACCGGCGGCGCAGGGCACAAAGCGGGGCGGACCGACGATCGATGCGTGCGCGCGGTGCGATGCGCCGAAGGCGTCGTTCACGTAGAGATCGACGTCAGCGATCAGCTTGTCGACGAAGTGCGGATCGTTGCCCTCCTCGCCCGGGTCGAAACGCAGGTTCTCTAACAACTCCACGCCCGGCGCAAGTTGCTTCAGGCGAGCTCTCACCGCGTCCAGCGAGTACTTGTGGTCGGGCAAGCCCTTGGGCCGGCCGAAGTGCGAACACGCGGTGACGCTCGCACCGCGTTCGAGCAAGTAGGTAAGTGTGGGCAGCGCGGCGCGAATGCGCAGATCGTCGGTGATCACGCCGTCCTGCACCGGCACGTTGAAGTCGCACCGGACCAGCACGTGCTGACCCTTGACGTCGCCAAGGTCTTCGAGGACGGGCACGCCCTCAGCTGGGTTCACGATTTACTTGTTGGCGGCGCCGACGATGAGCGAGAGGTCGACCAGACGGTTCGAGTAACCCCACTCGTTGTCGTACCAACCGAGCACCTTGACCATGTTGCCGAGCGCCATGGTGAGCGGGCTGTCGAAGGTGCAGCTGGCCGCCTGTCCCACGATGTCGGAGCTGACAATCGGGTCGGTCGAATACACGAGCACCTTGCTGAGCGGCCCACTCTCGGCCGCCGCCTTGAACGCCTCGTTGATCTCGTCGACCGAGACCTCGGCGTTGAGGACCGCGGTGAAGTCGGTGATCGAACCGTCCGGCACGGGCACGCGCAGCGACGTACCGTCGAGCTTGCCCTTCATCGCTTCGAGCACGAGGCTCGTAGCGCGGGCGGCGCCGGTGCTCGCCGGTGTGATGTTAATCGCGCTGGCCCGGGCACGGCGCAGGTCTTTGTGGGCGAGGTCGAGCAGGTTCTGGTCGTTCGTGTACGCGTGGACCGTCGTCATAAGGCCCTTCTCCACGCCGAACGCGTCGTCGAGCACCTTCACCATCGGCACGAAGCAGTTGGTGGTGCAGGAAGCGTTGGAAACGATGGTGTGCGCGGCCGGGTCGAAGGTGTCGTCGTTCACGCCGACGACGAACGTGGCGTCCGCACCGGTGGCGGGAGCGCTGATGATGACCCGGGGTGCGCCGGCGTCAAGATGGGCGCTCGCGGCGTCGCGGTCGGTGAAGAACCCGGTGGACTCGATGACGACGTCCACGCCAAGGTCGTTCCAGGGCAACGCCTTGGGATCGCGCTCGGCGAAGGCGGCGATCTTTTTGCCGTCCACCGTGATCGAGTCGTCGGTGTGCTCGACGGACAGACCGAGGCGTCCGTGGGTGCTGTCGTACTTGAGCAGGTGGGCGTTCGTGGCCGACGGAACGAGGTCGTTGACGCCGACTACTTCCACGTCGGCTCCGGACTTCAAAACGGCCCGGATGTAGTTGCGGCCGATCCGGCCGAAGCCGTTGATGCCGACGCGGATTGCCATGTGTACCTACTCCTCAGATTTGTTTACGTGTCTGTTCTATCTGATCTATCCGACCAGATCGGCGAGGGCTTTCGCCAACTGGACGGGGTCGTGCGCGGGGACGTCGAAACGGGCGATGGGGCGCCGCACGATCCGGGCCGAATGCGAGAGGTCGCCGTCACCCAAATGCGAGTTCTCGTCGATGAGAACGGTGTGCGGCTGGATTCCATGCGCGGCGAGGGCCTCGAGGTGACGGGCGAGGTTCCAGCCGGTGGTGCTGCGCACGGCCCGGAGGTTGGCGACGAACACGGTGTCGGCGGTAGCTCGCTGGAGTGCAGCGTTGATTTCCGGCACGGCGAGCACGGCCAGCAGGCTCGTGTGGAGGGAGCCGGGGCCGATGATGATCTGGTCGGCGGACGCGATCGCGTCGAGCACCGGCCGCGGCGTCGGCGGAGCCGGTGGGTCGAGACGGATGCGTTCGATGTCCGGGGTTCGGTCGACTTCGACCTGCCCGCGGATCGTGTCGTGCTCGGTGTCGGCAATCAGCTCAACGGGGTCTGCCGTGGCGGGCAGCACGTCGCCACAGGCTTGGAGGAGCCGGCCGGTCTCGGCCAACGCCGCGACAAAGTCGCCGCTGGCCGCGGTGAGGCCGGCGATGAGGAGATTGCCGACGGGGTGACCGTCGAGTTCGCCGCTGTCGAAGCGATGCTCGAAGGCTTGCGCGAGCAGCGAGTCGTCGTCGGCGAGCGCACCGAAGCAGCGACGCAGGTCCCCCGGCGCCGGTATGCCAAACGCCTTGCGGAGCCGTCCTGAGCTGCCGCCGTCGTCCGCGACACTGACCACGGCGGTGATCCGTCCCGCGAACGTGCGGGCGGCGCGCAGCGTGGTGGCGAGGCCATGTCCGCCGCCGAGGGCCACGACCGCAGGCCCTCCGGGGGTGGGCGCCGTGGCGGTCACTTCTGTACGTCCCGGTGCGCGATGTTGGCGAGGTAGCCGCGGTTTTCGATGTGTTCGTGCAGCGCGTTCGCGATAGCGACGCTGCGGTGGCGACCGCCGGTGCAGCCGACCGCGATCGTCAGGTAGGCCTTGCCTTCGGCCATGTATGCGGGCAGGAGCAGGTCGAGGAGGTCGTCAACCTTCGTGATGAACTCTTTGGCCGCGGGCTGTCCTAGGACGTAGTCGCGCACGTCGACGTCGAGGCCGGTGTGGGGGCGCAGCTCGGGGATCCAGTGCGGGTTCGGGAGGAACCGGCAGTCGAGGACAAGGTCGGCGTCGCGGGGCAGACCGTGGCTGTATCCGAAGGACACGACCGCGATGCGCAGCGCGTTGTGTCCCTCGTGGCCCTCGGTGAACAGATCGAGAATGCGATCGCGGAGTTGGTGGACGTTCAGGTCGGTGGTGTCGACCACGACGTCGGCGAGCCTTCTTACGGGCGCGAGTAGGGCGCGTTCGACGGCAATCGCGCCCTCGACTCCTTCGCCTTCGATGGGGTGACGGCGGCGGGTGCCTTCGTACCTCCGCACGAGGACTTCGTCGGCGGCGTCGAGGTACAGGACGCGCACGGGGGTGCCGCTGTGGCGCAGGTCGGTGATGGCCTCGTCCAGCTCGCCGAGTTCGGTGCCGGCCCGTCCGACGACGAGGGCGATGCGCTCGGACCCACCCGGTCGGGCGACCAGGTCGACGACGCGCCCAGCCAGTTCCGGCGGCAAGTTGTCAACCACGAACCACCCGGCGTCCTCAAACGTCGCCGCCGCGGTCGACCGTCCCGCGCCCGACATGCCCGCGACCACGACGAGTTCACCCACAACCCCAGTGTTACACCGCCCTGCTTTACTGCCGTTCACTCCCCTTCCCCTTCCCCCGCACCTGCCGCTGTCACTCCGTATCGCGACCGGTCGCCACTTCCGGCGAGGTCCCGTCGCCTCTCGACGCGAATCGACCAGAAGGGAGCGTCCGGTGCACGACGAGGAGCCGCCGACGCCGGCGGCAGTACGAGCGGAAGCGAAGCTGATGACGATCGCTGAGGGTCAGCTAGGACTCTTCACGACGCAACAAGCGGACTCAGTTGGGTTTACGGCCGCGATGCGCCGCACGAAGCTTCGGCGCGGTTCTGTAAGGCGCCTCCATTGGAACGTTTATGCGATGGGCGGCATTGCACTACCGCCGGCGGCAGTGCACCTCGTGTCGGTGCTGGCCGGCGGCGCGTCCGCGCGCTCGTCGCATCGCGCGGGTGCCTGGCTGTGGGGCATGACCCCGTACCCCCAGAAGCCGGAAATCACGACGGTCGGAGAGCGTGCTCGTCTAAAGGGAGTGAGGACGCATTTCACGGTCACGACGTTGGGCGATGCCGTCGAGCGTCTCGGCGTCCCGGTGAGCACTGCCGCCGAAACGCTGCTCGACCTGGGCGCGGTGGTCCCGCTGGACAAGGTGAGGGACGCTCTCGACCGCGCGATCGCAAGCAAGGTTCTAACGCCGATGTCCGCGCTCGCGGAGCTGGACCGCCGCGGTGGTGTCGGCGTTCGCGGGACGGCGAGGCTTCGCGAGCTCCTCGACGACGCGGGCATTAGCGGCAGCCACCCTCCGTCCGTGCTCGAGGCGAAGACGCGCCGGCTGATCAGTAGGGCGGGACTGCCACAACCGGAATGCGAGCTGATCGTTGGAAAAAACGGCGAGTATCGGCTCGACTTTTGTTGGCCCGCCTTGATGCTGGCGATTGAGGTCGACGGCTGGATGTATCACTCGTCATTCGCCGCCTTCTACGGCAACAAGACCCGGCGCAACTCGTTGATCGTCGCCGGCTACTCCATCCTCGAGTACACGTGGAAACACGTGACGCAGGAGCAGAGCAATGTGATTCGCGAGATGCGCGCTGCGTACGAGGCTCGCCGTCGCCTCGTCTCTGGACAACTCGCGTTGCTAAGCGACGCGACTTGACCAGAAGTGGGGTCAGGGGGCGGGTTTGTCGGCGCGGAGGTACAAGAGGCGGGGGATGGTGGCGGCGTCGCGGTATTCCTCCGCGACGGCGAGGAAACCCTCGGGGGGCGCGGGTTCGAGCATGCGGTTGAGGACGAGGCCGGCGTCGAGGAGCGCGTTCACGTAGACCGACATCGGGCGGTGGACGAACGGCAGGTGCACGCCTGGGGCGATCTCCTCGATCGAATGGTCTTCGACCAGGTAGGGGCCGATGCGCCAGTACTGCTCGTCGAGGTCGACGTCGATGATCCAGCCCGATCCGGGCGTCTGCAGCAGTGGGTGGTTCAGGAAGAAGCAGAACCGGCCGCCGGGCGCGAGGACCCGAGCGACTTCGTCGATCGCGGCCTGCGCGTCATCGATGTGTTCGAAGACGAGACACGCGACCACCGCGTCGAACGAGCCGGAGGCGAATGGCAGGGGCGCTGCGAACGACCGCGCGTACACCGGTCCCCCGCCGCGGATCTGCGCCTCGACGACTTGCGATCGGGTCGGGTCGATGCCGACCGCAAGCGTCGCCCCGCACGCCGCCACCGCGAGACGCGCGATCTGTCCCTCGCCACAGCCGACGTCGAGCACGCGCGCCCGTCCCTGCAGTTCGTCGACCGCCAACGGCAAGATCTGCTCGACGTATTCCGGGTCAGCGCCCTCGGTGAACCCCGATACCCACCAGTCCGCGTTTTGCTCCCACAGGTCGTCGCTCATTTCGGCTTGTACAGAGCGACGTCGCCGAACCCCTCCAGGAGGACATAGTTCGCCGTCGTCCGCGCGATCTGGCGATTGTCCGCGTCCCGCACCACGCACTCGGTGGCGAGGATCTTCTTACCCTTGTGAACGACCGTCGCCTCGGCAGTGACCGGCCACTTCTTCGGCTGGCCGAAGAAGCGCACATTGAGATCGACGCTTACCGGAATTGCCACACCGAGTTCGTACAGGCCCGCGAGGCACATCGCACTCGTGACATCGGGGAGCAAGCCGATCATGCCGCCGTGAAGAGGCGCATGACCGCTGCGCACGAATTCCCCTTCCGGGATGTGGACGACGGCGCGCCCGTCTCCCATTTCATCGCAAACCAGGACGGCCGCAGCATGGATCGGCGTGGAAGCGAACAGCGCGTTGACGTCGCTCACAGTCTGCACTTGGGGCCCCCCTTGCTTGTCCGAACAATCGTGACGCCCGCCGGTATACCTTCTTCCAAGCTACGGGGAGGCCAAATAGTCATGCGAGCGATGCGTAACCCGTTAATCGTCGTTGGAGTTGCGTTGGCAATGACCTGCGCGGCGTGCGGCGATTCGGACGACAAGAAATCCGCGAGCGAAGCCTCCACGACGTCGACGCTGTCGACAAACGTGGATGAACTGCTCCTCCGAGCCGACGAGGCCCCGGGTCTGTCGCCATCGGGCGAACCGCTGCACCTGGGGTCATTGAAGGCACTAGTGGACGAATTCCATCCTTCGGCCGCCGAACAGCAGCGTCTACGGGACCACGGCTTCATGTCCACGACGACCGTGATGCTCGAAGGGCCCGACGGCGACGGCATATCCACGGTCGACCTCTTCGCCTCGGCAGACGGCGCGACGAGCGAACTCGACTATCTCGTGAAGAACAAGGCGAAGGACGCGCCCGCGGGCGTCGAGAACTTTGTGCCCTTCGACGTACCCGGCGTGCCCACCGCCAAGGGTTGGACCTTCGACAAGCCAGGCGAAAGCAAGGCCATTGACATCCATTGGTCGCAGGGTCGCTGTGTCCTGTCGCTCGGAAGTGAGCCGCCCATGCTCGAGCAACTCCGTGCCGGCGTGAAGGCGATCTACGAGCGCACGAGGGGCGAGTGCCCCATCGAACCGTTCTCGGCGGACTAATTCAGCCCCGTGGATGCAGCTTCGCGTAAACCGCGTCGGCGACCGCTTCCGGCAGGAACGAGAGTGTCGCGAGATCCTCCCGAGTCGCGTTCTGGACCGCGCGCACGCCGCCCATCACGTCGGTCAACTTCTTGCGTCGGTTCGGGCCGAGGCCGGGGATGTCGTCCAGCACGCTCTTGGTCATGCGTTTGTTGCGCAGCTGCCGGTGATACGTGATCGCGAAGCGGTGCGCCTCGTCGCGCACGCGCTGCAACAGATACAGCGCCTCGCTCTGACGGGAAATGCGGATCGGCTCGCTCTGGCCCGGCACGAACACCTCCTCGAACTGCTTGGCCAATGACGCGACCGGAATCTCGTCGTCGAGACCGAGTTCCTCGAGCACGCGCACGGCGACCCCGAGCTGGCCCTTGCCACCGTCGACCAGCAACAGCTGCGGCGGGTAGGCAAACTTCTGGCCCTTCTCCAACGGACGCCGCCGCTCCGCGAGCAACGCCTGGAACCGACGCGTGAGTACCTCTTCCATGGCCGCGTAATCGTCGTTCTGGCCGACGTCCTTCACCTTGAACCGCCGGTACTCACTCTTGCGCGGCAGCCCGTCTTCCATCACGACCATCGAGCCGACGTAGTCCGAACCCTGGATGTGGCTCATGTCGAAGCACTCGATGCGCAGCGGCGCCTCGGGCAACGCGAGCGCGGTCTGCAGTTCGTTCAGCGCCTGTGCCCGCGAGTTGTGATCGGTCGCCCGCTTGAGACGGGCGCGCACGAACTCGTCGGCCGCGTTGCGCGTGACCGTTTCTTGCAACGCCTTCTTGTCACCGCGCTGAGGCACCCGAATGGTGACGGGCCCTTCGCGCAGCGCCGACAGCCAGTGCGTGTAGAGATCGAGATCGTCGGGCATCGTGGGCACGAGCACCTGCCGCGGCACGCCCAACGGCGGTGGGTCGTAATACAGCCGCTCGATGATGCGACCGACGAGGTCGCCCGGCGTCAGCTCTTCGACCTTGTCGACCATGATCCCCTTGCGGCCGACGACGCGCCCGCGCCGCACGTAAAAGATCTGCACCGCCGCTTCGAGTTCGTCGTCGGCCAGACCGATGATGTCGAAGTCCTCCGGGGTCGCCGTGACGATCTGCTGTTTCGCGATCGCCTTGTTGACCGCGGTCAACCGGTCCCGTAGACGGGCGGCGCGCTCGTACTCCTGGTTGTCGCTCGCCGACAGCATCGCGAGTTCGAGGCGCTTGGTGACAGGGTCGGTGTCGCCGTCGAGGAACTGACACAGCTCGCGCACCATGGTGGCGTAGGCCTCGGACGTGACCTCGCCGACGCACGGCCCAGAGCACTGCTCGATGTGGAACAGCAAGCAGGGTCGACCCGACCGTTGGTGGCGCTGCAGCTTGTTGTCCGAGCACGTGCGGATCGGGAACGTGCGCAACAACAAGTCGAGCGTTTCGCGGATGGCGTACGCCTGCCCGTAGGGGCCGAAGTACCGGACGCCCTTCCGACGGGCGCCGCGCATGACCATCGCCCGCGGCCACTCTTGATCGAGGGTGACGGCCAGGTACGGATAGGACTTGTCGTCGCGCAGGCGGACGTTGAACCGGGGCTGGTACCGCTGGATCAGCGAGAACTCGAGCAGCAGCGCCTCGACGTCGGTATTGACCTGGATCCACTCGACCGAGGTGGCCGCCGTGACCATCTGCGCTGTGCGCGGGTGCATGTTGCGGACGTCTTGGAAGTAGTTGTTCAGCCGCGACCGCAGCGACCGTGCTTTGCCCACATAGATGATGCGGCCGTCACGATCTTTGAACTGGTACGACCCGGGGGCATCGGGGATTGTCCCCGCCGGGGGTCGCACAACAGTCACCCCCCAAGAATGCCGCATCGGTGTGACGCCTCCGAGCGAAGGCCCGGCCGGGTAGAAATACGCATGGCTGAAGACACCGCCCCGGTTCTGTACGACGTCGAGGACAACGTCGCGACGATCACGCTGAACCGCCCGGACCGCCGCAACGCGATCTCCACTGCGATGTTGACCGAGCTAACCAAGCGCCTTGAGCAGGCGGATGCGGACCGCGGCGTGCGGGCGGTTGTGGTCACGGGCGCGGCGCCGGGCGGTTTCTGCGCCGGCCTCGACCTGGTCGACGCGACCAGCGGCACCGGGATCGGCGGTGGTGGTGGCGACGGAGGCGGCGGCATGTCATTGCAGACGCGTCACCTGCCGACCACCGTGTTGTTCGAGATCGACAAGCCGGTCATCGCCGCGATCAACGGGGGCGCCGCGGGATACGGCCTCGACCTCGCGCTGGGCTGCGACATCCGCATCATGGGTGAGTCGGCCAAGCTGGCGGCCGCGTTCACCAAGCGCGGCGTCGTGCCCGAGAGCGGCGGCACCTGGTACCTGCCCCGCCTCGTCGGATGGGCCAAGGCGGCGGAGATCATCTACCTCGGCCGCACGCTGCTCGCCGACGACGCGACCCGGCTCGGCCTCGTGAACGCGGTCGTGCCCGACGACCAGGTGATGAAGACGGCGCAGTCCTGGGCGAGGGAGATCGCCGGCAACGCGCCGCTCGCCGTGCAGTCAGCCAAGCGGCTCATGCGCCACGGCCTCACCGAGGACTTCGGCTCGCACACCCACCACGTCCTGCTGCAGACGATTCAGCTCTTCGGCACGAAGGACTTTCGCGAGGGCATCACGTCTTTCATGGAGAAACGCCCGCCCGAGTTCAAGGGTCGATAAAACGAGTTCTTGGGAACAGGACCTCTCTGCGTATCGTTGTTCTGAATGATGCGGCTCCAAAGCCCACTTCCGGCCACTTACGTGGATGCGTCACCCGAAGAACTCGAAGCGCGGATCGGCGCGGCCAAAGCAGCGCTCGGAAAGCGGCTGTTCATCCTCGGCCACCACTACCAACGCGAAGAAGTGATGAAGTGGGCCGACGCCCGCGGCGACAGCTTCGGCCTGTCGCGCATCGCCGCCGACCAGCACGACGCTGAATTCATCGTGTTCGAAGGTGTGCACTTCATGGCCGAGTCCGCCGACATCCTCACGGCCGATAGCCAGAAAGTGATCCTGCCCGACCTCAACGCCGGTTGTTCGATGGCTGACATGGCTGACATCGAAAGCGTCGAAGAGGCGTGGGAGGCGATCGCCGAGGTCACCGACATCGCCTCCGTCGTACCGATCACGTACATGAACTCGTCGGCCGCGCTGAAGGCATTCGTGGGACGCAACGGCGGCGCCGTGTGCACGTCGAGCAACGCGCGGGCAATTCTTACTTGGGCCCTGGCGCAGCACGGCGAGGCGACCAAGGTGCTCTTCTTCCCCGACCAGCACCTCGGGCGGAATACCGCTTACCAAATGGGTTTCGGCCCCGAGACGATGCACGTGTGGAATCCCCGGCTCGAACTCGGTGGCCTCGATGAGGCCGATGTGAAGGACGGCACGTTCCTTTTGTGGAAGGGCCACTGCTCCGTCCACCAGCGCTTCAATCCCACGCACGTTGCCGCCTTCCGGGCCGAGCATCCGGACGGCATCGTGATCGCCCATCCGGAGTGCTCGCACGAAGTCTGCGAAATCGCCGACCAGGTCGGTTCGACCGACTTCATCATCAAGGCCGTCGCCGCCGCGCCGGTCGGCTCAGTGATCGCTGTTGCGACCGAGATCCATCTGGTCGACCGGCTGGCCCGCGAGACCGAAGGCAAGACGGTCGTTTCGCTCGATCCACTGATCTGCCCGTGCTCGACGATGTTCCGCATCGACGCACCGCACCTCTGCTGGGTGCTCGAGGAGTTAGTCGCAGGCCGCGTGGTTAATCAAGTGACCGTTGATGCCGATACCACTACATGGGCCAAGGTCGCGCTGGAGCGCATGCTGGCGATCGTCTGAGTGATCGCGACGTGAGCGCAATTGATCAACTCAAGCAACGCGTCCGCGACTTGCTTGGTCGCCCCTGGGCCCCGCCCGACTTCGCCGACGACGAGCACCCCGAGCGACTCGCGGTGCTCGCCAACGTCCTACCCGGTCGGGTCATCGAAATCGGCTGTGGCTACCGCAAGACGTCGCCCGACTTTGTCGGCGTCGACATGATCCCCGGCGGCGAGCGCGGTCAGGTCGGCAACGTAGAAGGCAAAGTGAGCCAGGCCGATGTGGCCGCGCTCGGCGATCACCTCCCGGTCGGGACGGGCGCGTTCGACTGCCTCGTGGCCCGACACAACCTCGAGCACTATGTCGACCTCGTCGGCGTGTTGCAGGAGTGGCACCGCGTTGTTCGCCCCGGTGGCCGACTCGTGGCCGTAGTGCCCGACGAGGAGCGCTACCCCGGTTCGACGCTCGCCCTCGACCCGACGCACTATCACGCGTTCTCGGAAGCTCTCGTGCGCAAGCTGCTGCCGCTTACTGGGTGGACCGTGGACAAGGTAGGGCCCTGCCTCGAGCGCTGGTCGCTGCTCATAGTCGCCACCCGGGCGTGAACACGCTGCGCCTCGCGTTCGGCTACCAGAGCTGGACGACGGCGATCCATCTGCAAACCGCCCTTCGCCGCCTAGTGGATCTCACGCTCGAAGGCCCAGGCCATCCCGACCGCCCAACGGATCACTCAGCACCAGTGCTGTGGGTCGAGTCGGGCATCGCGTGGGTCCCGTCGCCCGCCGACCTTGCAGCCGCTCCGTCCGCCGCGTATCTGATCGACACGCATCGCGGCTATCGCTGGCGCGCTGCGCTGGCCAATGCGTTCGACTTCACCTACACCGCCCAACTCCCCGCCGCCGAACGCCTCAAGAGTGCCGGAGCGAACGCAGAGTGGTTGCCACTCGCCGCTCCCCGCGAGTTATGCGCGCCCGGAGCTGACCTGGCCGATCGTCCCTACGACGTTGCCTTCGTGGGACAGGCGCCGCCGGGGTCGTTCCGCGCCGAGTTGGTCGACGCGCTGCGCACACGCGTGAGCGTCGCCCCCGTGACCGGTCGGCTCGAGCCTGCCGAGATGATGGATGTGTACCGGTCGGCCCGCGTCGTGATCAACGTTCCCGTCAACAACGATCTGAACATGCGTGCCTTCGAAGCGCCGGGGCGCGCGCGCTAATGGTGACCGAGCGCGTGCCCGGCCTCGACGTCGCCCTGCCCGCCGGGTCGTACGTCACTGTCGCGCAGCGGAGTGTCGACGCGTGGGTCGGCGCGGTTATATCCGGCCTCGGCAGCGCCGACGCGCAGGCGCGAGCCGACGAGGCGCATCAGCACGTGCTCGCGGCGCATACCTATGACGATCGCGCCAGGGTCGTACTCGAGCGCATGGCGACGCTGCCTCGGCGCACGATCTCCGACCTGGACCGACGACGCGCCCTCGCGGCTGCGTGGTCGCGCTGGCAGCAGCCCGCCGCGCTGCGAGCACTTGACCTGCCGCTTCCGACAGCAGTCGCCTACCAAGCGGCGTCGGTCGCGTGGGGCGCGGCCACGCGCGCCGCCCCGCTAGGCCGCTCGGCGCTCGCGCTACTTCAGCGCCGCAAGAACTCGCGGTAGGCGCCCGTGGCCCACGCCGCGGGGATAACGAGGCCAGCGGCGATCGCGATTGCCCGCTCGGCCGTTGTGGCGTCTCCCGAATCTGCGGCGTGGTCAACCGCGGCGAGAGCTACTCCCGTACCAACCGTGGCGGCCCCGAAAAGTCGAGGCCGCCGCAACAAGCCGAGCGCGACGGCAAGGGCGACCATCGGAGCGATAAGGCCGATGAGCTGCCGGCCGTTTGGCCGCCGCCCATGCCGACGCCAGAAACGAACCTTCGATCGGCCGAATGCTTCGTACTGTCGCCAGACCTCGGCGATGCCGACGCGGGCTTCGTAATCGACCACGAGGCCGTCCTCCAACCACACGGCGGCGCCGGACGCGCGGTAGCGCTCGCACAACTCGAAGTCTTCATTCGCGTCGAGCGCTTCGTCGTAGCCGCCGACGGCGCGGAGTTCGTCTCTTCGGAACGCGCCGAGATACACCGTGTCGACCGCTCCCGCCGCGCCCGGGCGGCGATAGGCCGGCGCGCCGAGCATCCATGGGTTCGAGAGCGCACGCGCGACACCCCGGGCAACGGCACCCTGCGCGAGCGAGACGGGATGCTGCCGGCCGCCGACGACCCCGATATGTGCGTCACCCCGCAGCCGCGCGTCGCAACGAAGGAGATGGTCGGGACTGGGCAGCGACCGAGCGTCGATGCGGTGCACGGTCGGTGACTCGGCGCGCTCGATCGCGAGGTTCAGCCCGGTAGTCCGCGAACCCGTCGGATTGTCGACCAGCACTATGCGCGTGATCGCTCCTGCCGGCCGCAGCGCGCCCAGCCGTTCATGTTCCGAAGACGGCACCGCGATCACGAGTTCCACCTCGCCCTCGACGCGTTGCTGCGCGAGCCGGTCGAGCATCCGCTGCAAGCGATCCATTGGCTCGTCCCGCACGACCGTGATGATCGACGCCCACGACGCGCTCATTGGCGCGGCTCCCGCGCCAGTGCGAGGCCGAGCCGGCGACGCACGCCCGTCCAATGAAGCTCTACGAAACGCCGATGTCCGCGCCACCATTCGGCGTCGCGCACCGGCAGGTTCGTCGCTGTGCTGGCGCCGCCGACGTGGTACGCCCACACGTCAGGTAGCGACACCAGGCGCCATCCCGCGTCGCGCCACCGGCGGCTGAGGTCGATGTCCTCGGCGTAAAGGAAGAACCCGGAGTCGAAGCCGCCGACTCCATCGAAGGCGAGGCGCCTCACCAACGGGGCGACCGCAGCCAGGAACGGCGTGTCGACCGCGCCCGTCGGCACCCGGTCGGTGAAGTACTGCAGCCCGAGCATCGGCGCGACGCGGCGGATGACGGGCTCGCCCAGGCGTTGGCGCAAGTGGAACCGGTGCGACACGAGGTCGGCGAGGCCGGGTTCGCGGCCGTGCGTGCGTTCGGGTTGTCCGTCGCGCTGGCGCAGCACCACGCCCTGCACGGCCGCTACGTCTGGCTGCGCCGTAAGCAACGCGTATCCGTTCTCAAGGCCAGCCGGGTCGACGATCGCGTCAGGATTCAGCGCCAGGAACAGCGGCGTCTCCACCCGCGCCACACCGGTGTTTTGGCCCGTCCCGAAGCCAGGATTGGTGTCATTGGCCTCGACGATGTCGGCGAGTGAGCGGGCGACGGCCACGCTGTCGTCGCTCGAGGCGTTGTCCACCACGATGACGCGCCCGGTTCGGCCCCACCCGCGCACGGCCGCAATCGCAGCGGGCAGGCTGCTCGCGCTGTTGAACGTAACGATGACGACGTCCACCGCGCCGCTCACGCGACCAACACCTCGGCCTTGAGACCCGCGCGGAAGCGGACCGACGCCACGCCAACCGCGCCGACCAGCAGGGCCACGCCTAACGCCGGGGTGTCGCGGTTCAGCGCGATGCCACCGAGCAGCAGCAGGATCACCGTCGGCGCAGCTTCGATCGCGGCGCGCCGGACGCCGGCCTCGTCGGCACCGCGCACGAGGCCCGTGACCTGTGCGACCTCGGTGGCAAACAACGCGGCAGCCGCCCCGAGCATGCCGAAGTGCGGCACGAGCACCAGGTTGAGCCCGATGTTCAGAAGGAGTGTCGCGGCGGCCACAATCACCACGACGGTGTTGCGATCTTCGGCAGACAGGAGATGCGCTTCAACCCCGACGAGGTACGTCATAGGCAGGCTTGCGAGCAGCACGCGCAGCGCCGGCGCGGTTTCTTCGAGCCGCGGCAACACCGCCACGAGCGGAGTCACCGCCAGCATCGCGAAGGCGGCGAGCGCGACGCCGAGATGCGGTAACAACGCTTCCGCACGACGGCGCGTGTCGGCCATGCCCCGCCCTCGAAGCGCGTGACCCGACGCGTACGCGAAGAGAACGAGAATGGCGGGGCCGGCCAAGCCGACGAGCGCGTCGAGCAGTCGGTAGCCGAGGCCATACGTCGCGCCGTCGTTCGCGCCCAGCAACCGGCCGACAATCACGAGGTCCGCACGCAGATAGGCAAAGACCGAGATCTCGAGCACCGTGTAAAGCACGAGTTTGCGCATCGGCAGCGGCGCGGCGCGCCCGTAGCCGATCAGCCGTACCACGAGCACGAACGCGGCGACGGCAACCGCCACGTCGACCGCGGCGACCGACCACAACAGCGAACTCAGGCCCGCACCGCTTGTGGCGAGCGCGACCAACACCGCGGTCTGCACCACCCGTCCGAAGAACGCAATGGTTGCCTCCGCGCGCACCCGATCGGCGGCGCGCAGCGCAGCAAACAGGACACCCTGCACCTGTACGGCGAGCGTCCAGGCGGTCGCGGCGATCCAACCCTGCGCGGGCAGATGGACGTGCACGAACGCGAGCACGACCCAGAGCACAAGTGGCGTCAGGGGCGCGCTCCACAACCGGCCCTGCAAACCGGCAGCTGCTACAGCGGACCGCCGCGGACCGTCGCCACCGGCGAGTTCGCGCGCGGTGAAGCGCTCAAGGCCGAGATTGAGCAGCGAGGACACCAACAGTTGCGCGAAGTAGACCCAGAGAAACGCGTCGAGGTCGTGGGTGCCGACGTAGCGCGGCAGCAGCAATACGCCCGCGGTAAGGATGAGGGCACCAACCTGGCGTCCCGCTGTGAGCACGCCAGCTGAGCGGACCATCCGCCCGAAGTCCGACGGCTGATCAGGAACCAAGCGTGTGCTTCACCGCGAGCAGGTGGAACGCACTGTCGCTGTTCAGTCGTACGTACGGCTCGCTTAGGACAGCGGCGACCTGGCCCAGCGGTCCACCCTTGAACGCTCCGTAATCCCGGCGGAGCCCGGCCCATCCGCCCAAGCCGCGCACGTCGTACCCACGGGCGCGCAACTCCTCGGATTCGAAGCCGCAGCGGTGCTCTTGCCACGGCTCGTGCTCCGTCGGCGGTTGCGGCACGAAGCCGCTCGGCGTCACGACCACGACGCGTCCCCGGCTGACCCGTTCCATTTCGTCGAGCACGCGTAGCGCGTCGGGTTTCTCGAAGTGCTCGATCACGTCGAGCGCGACCACGAGGTCGAAGGACCCCGTCTTGAACGGCAGCGTACGCACGTCGGTTTGGGTGACCGGCCGGCGGCGGCCACTATCGGCGGCTCGACGCAGGGTCGGACCGTGAATGTCGCATCCGAACGCACCGGTCAATGCCTCGCTGCCGCGACCATCGGAACACCCGACGTCGAGCACCCGGGGCCCACCCTTCATCAGGCCGGCAAGAACTCGATCGCCGCCGTAGATCCGGTAGTACGCCCGGCGCTTGAGTTGCGCCAGATCGGGGCTCACCGCCCTGCTCGTCCAATCACACTGCGGATCGTACGGACCAAAATGCGCGCGTCGAGCGCAAGCGTCTGGTGCCGCAGGTAAAAGAACTCGTACTGCAGCTTTTCCATCGCGTCTAGGTCGGACGCGCCGTAGGCATATTTGACCTGCGCCCATCCCGTCAGACCCGGCCGAACGGCGTGGCGCATGGCGTAGAACGGGATCTTCTCGACCAGGTCCTCGACGTAATGGGGCTGCTCGGGACGGGGGCCGACGAGGGACAGATCGCCACGCAGAATGTTGATGAGTTGGGGCAACTCGTCGATGTGCGTGCGCCGCAACCATTTGCCCGCTGGGGTGATGCGAGGATCGTCTTCTTGCGTCCACTGCGCGTTCGGCGCCGACGATGGGCGCATCGTGCGGAACTTCAAGATCTGAAAAGTGCGGCCGTTCTTGCCAGTGCGGGGCTGGGCGAAGAACAACGTGCCCTGGTTGCCGAACCGGTTCATCAGCCACACCGTTGGCATCGCCAGCGCGAGGACCGGCATGACGCAAAGCGCGACAACGACGTCGGCCAATCGCTTGATGCGGCCGTACAAACTGCCGTGCAGTTCGCGGATATCGAACAGCAGAGCCGAGCGCTCGAGCTCGCTCAGCGGCAACTTGCCGAGCCACTCGTCGTAGAACCCGGACAGTGTGCGCACGCGCACCCCTTCGAAGTGCAGTTCCGCGGCCTGACTTACGACCTCGTCGTCGGCCTGCGCCGCGTTCGACAACACCACCAACGTGGACTTGGTGCGACGCGCCGCCTCGATGAGGCTGCCGCCCTCGGGCCCCCGCCGCGGGCGGCCTCGACGGTGAGGGACCGCACGACCATCGCTGGACGCTCGGGTGCTCGACGCAGGTCTTCGATGAGGGCGAGCGTGTCGTCTTCGGAACCGACGGCCAGCACGCGTTGGCGTTCGGTGCTCCGCACCCGTCTACCGTTCGCGACTAGCGCGATCGCGGCGTAGGCGGGGGCGAGAACCGCGGCCGACGCCAGTACGACGAAGCGGGGCAGGTGGGCGGCGCCGTCGGCGAGTTGCAGGAATGAGATCGCTCCGACCGCGCTCGCGTTGGCAATCAGCGCCGCCGGAAGGGCACCGCGACTACCTCGTGCTCCGGCCAGATCGGGCAGGCCCACGGCGTAGGCGGCTAAGCACAGCACGACAATGAAGGCGCCCAACCAGGGCAGGCGGCCGGTGTCGATGATGTCGTAGTGGCCGACCCGGGCGGCGTGCAGCTTGCTGAAGCCAACGACGACGATCGTTGACGTCAGGTACAGCATCCAACGCAAGACGCGGGCCACGCATGCCTATCGGCGGGACGGGACCCAACTTGAGCTAGTCGCCGTGTTTGTCCGCTTTCATCCGACGGTCACGGACACGATGCGCCAGCCAAAGCCCGGGATGCGTTCCCCGCGCGTGGACCAGCCTTTCGGTGCTCGATCCTCGGGATACACGATGACGGCGCGCCGCACGCCAGCCGACGGGAGTTGCTTTAGAACCGCCTCGACCCTGCCTGGCGGCACGAGCAGCCAGCGACGGTCGTCGAACGCCTTCCAATCGAGTCTCGGTAAGAGGCTCGCGGTTGTAATCGCCACGGCGCCGCGAGGCACGCGGATGCTTGACAGCAGGTGCTCGGTTGCCCTGTGGGTGTCCCGCAGCTCAGCTACGCCGAGAGACGCCAACGCGAGCGATGCGACTGCCACGCTGACGACGAAGGCCCGCGGCAACGCTCGCAAGCCGACGAGCGCGATCGGAATGGCGATCGGCAGCGCGAGCGCGAAGTATCGACCACCCCATTCGAGTCCCCCGCCGCCTTCGTATTGGGTAGCAAGCACCGCCGCCACGAACACGGCGACCAAGCCAACATGAAACGGCCTGATCTCGCCGCGTCGTTGACCAGTAAGCAACGCCCATCCACCTACCCACAGGATCGGACATGCGATGAGCAGGCCCGGAATCGGGTCCAGAGGCGCCAGCAGAAGACGCGCTGCGACGGCCGCCGCGCTGCCGGCGGCAACCGGGCCGGCCAAGGCAGACTTTCGACGAGCGAGCAATACCGCCACGCCGAAGCCGAGCAATGCGAGCAGGGACAGCCCCTCGGCCACCGGACCCGCCGAGAAGCTCGGGCGCAGCAGCGTTTGTACGGCGCCGTTCAGGCGGCCGCGCGCGCCGCCGGCGTTGTCTGCGGTCTGGTCCGCGATGCTCCACATCGGCACGACCGCGCGCCCCACGATGCTGCGGGTCCACGCGCGTTCTCCTACGAACGCGAGGGCTCCGGCGCCCGCCGTCACGACGCCCAACCAGCGCGTTCGCCGAAAGACCATCGCGCTAAGCGCAACCGCCGCGACAAAGAAGACGGCCTCTGTTCGCATGAGCACCACGCCGGCCGCGCACACGCACACACCGGCGATCACCCAGGGTCGAGGCCTCTCGCTGCGACTCGAGAGAAGCAGGACCAAACCTCCGGCCAACGCCGCACCCAACGTGTGGGCTACGACGATGTAGCTGTCGAAGAACAGTGGCGAGCCGATTCCGGCGGCCCACAGCGCCGGACGCGCCAGGGATGGATCCATGCGCCGTGCGAGCGCTGCGGCGGCCAGCGCGGCCACGACCGTTCCGACGATGGAGAGCCCCACTAGCGCTGCGATCCCGCCGACCGACCACAATCCGGCCAGCATCAGCGCGTACGCCGGATGCTTCCCGAACGGCGCCACCCCTTTGGTGCCCACCTCCGCGGGCACGTACGGGTAGTAGCGGTTCTGCGCGTCGATCTGGGGCAATGGGTGCGGCACGATCCACGTTCCGTGGTCAGAGATCTGACGGGCTTGCGCGATCGCGGCGCCCTCGTCGGACGTGAAGGAATAGCTCGTGCCAATCACGGCGGCCATGGCAACCAGAACTGCGAACAGCGCCAACGCGTGCGCGCCAAGCGGTGCGGCCCAGAGGCGCCGCACCGGATTCGCTGGCGGCGTCGTGCCGTCGTCTACTTGCGGCCACCCTTGAGCAGCGGTGCCAAAAACTCGCCGGTATAGCTGCCCTTGGCCTTCGCGATGTCCTCCGGTGTGCCGGTAGCCACGATCTTGCCGCCGCCGGTTCCGCCTTCGGGGCCGAGGTCGATCACCCAGTCCGCGGTTTTAATCACGTCGAGGTTGTGCTCGATCACAAGCACGGTGTTGCCCTGATCGACCAGGCGCGACAGCACGCCGAGCAGCCGCCGAATGTCCTCGAAGTGCAGGCCGGTGGTGGGCTCGTCGAGCAGATAGATCGTGTGCCCAGTCGACCGCTTGGCCAGCTCGCTCGCCAGCTTCACCCGTTGCGCCTCGCCACCCGAGAGCGTGGTGGCCGGTTGACCGAGACGGACATAGCCGAGGCCGACGTCGACGATCGTCTGCATGTGGCGGGCGATGATCGGTTGATTGCCGAAGAACTCGAGCGCTTCTTCACACGGCATGTCGAGCACGTCGGAGATGGACTTGCCCTTGAACGTGATGTCGAGTGTGTCGCGGTTGTAGCGCGCGCCCTTACACACCTCGCACGGCACATACACGTCGGGCAGGAAGTGCATCTCGATCTTGATCGTGCCGTCGCCGGCGCACTCTTCGCAGCGGCCGCCCTTCACGTTGAAGCTGAACCGACCCGGCTGGTAGCCGCGCACCTTGGCCTCCGTGGTGCCGGCGAAGAGTTTGCGGACGTGGTCGAACACGCCGGTGTACGTGGCGGGGTTCGACCGGGGGGTGCGGCCGATCGGCGACTGGTCGATCGAGATCACCTTGTCGAGCGCTTCGATGCCCTCGATCGAGGTGTGGCGACCGGGTGGGGCCTTGGACCGGTACACCTTCTGCATCAACGCGTTGAGCAGGATGTCGTTGACGAGCGTCGACTTGCCCGAGCCGGAAACGCCGGTGACCGTGATGAAGGTGCCCAGCGGGAACTCGACGTCGATGTTCTGCAGGTTGTGCTCGCGGGCGCCCTTGACCGTGACCCATTCGCCGCCGGGCTTGCGCCGCGTTTCGGGCACGTCGATCTTCTTGCGGCCCGACAGGTACGCGCCCGTGATCGACTCTTTGTTCTTCTTCAGGTCGGCCAGCGACCCGCTGACCACGACGCGCCCGCCGTGCTCACCGGCGCCGGGGCCGATGTCCACGATGTGATCGGCGATCGCGATCGTGTCCTCGTCGTGCTCGACCACGATCACGGTGTTACCGAGATCGCGCAGACGAATCAGAGTTTTGATCAGCCGGTGGTTGTCGCGCTGATGCAGCCCGATCGACGGTTCGTCCAACACGTACAGCACGCCGACCAGGCCGGTGCCGATCTGGGACGCCAGACGAATCCGCTGCGCCTCGCCGCCGGCCAGCGTGGCCGCCGAACGTTCCAGCGTGAGGTAGTCAAGCCCGACGTCGAGCAGGAACTGCAAGCGGTCGTTGATCTCTTTGACGACGCGCTCGGCGATCATCTTGTCGCGCTCGGTCATTTCGAAGGCCCGCAAGAACTTCGACGCCTCGCCGATCGACATGTTCGACACGGTGGCGATGTTGGTGTCGGCGATGGTGACGGCCAGCGTGGCTGGCTTCAGCCGCGCCCCGCCGCACTCCGCGCACGGCACCTCGCGCATGTAGCCCTCGATCTGCTCGCGGATCCAGTCACTGTCGGAGTCGCCGTGACGGCGCTGCAGGAACGGGATGATGCCCTCGTAATGCGTGTTGTAGGTGCGCTCGCGGCCGTGCCGGTTCTTGATGGTGACCTTGATCGACGACGAGCCCGTGCCGTACAGCAGGATCTTGTGCTGGGGTTTCTTGAGATTCTCCCACGGCGTGTCGAAGGAGAAGTCGTAGTTCTCGGCCACGGCTTCCAGCAGCCGTTGGAAGTACTCGCCGGTCTGGCCCTTCCACGGGTTGATCGCGCCTTCGCGCAATGACAGCTCGGGGTTGGGCACGACCAGATCGGGGTCGACCTCGAACTTCGTGCCGAGACCCGAGCACGTGGGGCAGGCGCCGTAGGGCGAGTTGAACGAGAAGTTACGGGGCGCCAGTTCTTCGAACGACATGCCGCACTGGGGACAGGCGAGGTGCTGGCTGAACGTGAGCGCCTCGCCCTCGTCGTCGCCGTCCTTCGTGACGACCTGAATCTCGATGACGCCCTCGGCCAGACGCAGCGCGGTTTCCAACGAGTCCGTGAGGCGGCGCTTGATGTTCTCGCGCACGACCAGGCGGTCGACCACGACTTCGATTGTGTGGTTCTCGTAACGCGCCAGCTTGACGTCGGCCCGCTCGGCCAGGTCGATCGTCTCCCCGTCCACCCGGGCGCGCGTGAAGCCCTGACGGGCGAGGTCGTCGAGCAGGCCTTCGTATTCACCCTTGCGGCCCCGCACGATGGGCGCCAGCACCGCGAAGCGTGTGCCTTCGGGCAATTCGAGAATGCGATCGACGATCTGTTGCGGGCTCTGGCGCCGCACAACCGTGCCGTCGTTCGGGCAGTGCGGGATGCCGATGCGGGCGAACAGCAAACGGAGGTAGTCGTAGACCTCGGTGATGGTGCCGACGGTTGATCGCGGGTTGCGCGAGGCCGACTTCTGGTCGATCGAGATCGCGGGCGACAGCCCGTCGATGAAGTCGACATCGGGCTTGTCCATCTGACCCAGGAACTGCCGCGCGTAGGCCGACAACGACTCGACGTACCGGCGTTGCCCTTCGGCGTAGATCGTGTCGAAGGCCAGGCTCGACTTGCCCGAGCCCGACAAACCGGTGAACACGATGAGTCTGTCTCGGGGCAGATCGATGCTGACGTTTTGCAGGTTGTGTTCGCGCGCGCCCCGCACCACCAGCCGATCGGACATAGCGCCCGATTTTACTATACCGTTGTTCTTCGCCTGACGAACACGCGTTCGGGTTGGCTTGTTGGCGGTGGTCACAGGCTAGGCGTCGACCATTTCGTGCAGCTTCTTCTTGAGGCCGCCGATCTCGTCGCGTAGCCGCGCCGCGTACTCGAACCGCAACTCGGCCGCCGCGTCGTGCATCTCTTCCTCGAGCGTGCGAATGAGTCGCTCGAGCTGATCGCTCGGCAACTCGCCCAGACCGTCCAGCACGTTCTGGTCGCGCATTCGCGACCGGCTGCCCTTGTTGGGGACGGGCGCGCCGCCGCCCGGCCGCAGCACGCTGAGAATGTCGTTGACCGCCTTGCGGATGGTCTGCGGGTCGATGCCGTGCTCTTCGTTGTATTTGACCTGGAGCGCCCGCCGCCGCGTGGTCTCGGACATGGCCCGCTGCATCGAGTCGGTGACCTTGTCGGCGTACATGATCACTTGGCCGTCGACGTTGCGGGCGGCGCGGCCCATCGTCTGGATCAACGCGGTTTCGGAGCGCAGGAAGCCTTCCTTGTCCGCGTCGAGGATCGCGACGAGCGACACCTCGGGCAGGTCAAGGCCTTCGCGCAGCAGGTTGATGCCGACCAGCACGTCGAACTCGCCGAGGCGCAAGTCGCGCAAGATCTCGATGCGTTCGACCGTGTCGATGTTGCTGTGGAGGTACCGCACCTTCAGGCCCTGCTCGAGCAGATACTCGGTGAGGTCCTCGGCCATCTTCTTCGTGAGGGTGGTGACCAGGATGCGGTCGCCCCGGTCGACCCGGCCGTTGATCTCGTGCATGAGGTCGTCGATCTGGCCCTTGGTGGGCCGCACCATCACTTCGGGGTCGATCAGGCCGGTGGGTCGCACGACCTGTTCGACGATGCGCGAGGACTGCTTGCGCTCATACGGCGAGGGCGTGGCCGACACGAACACGACCTGATTCAGCTTCTCGGCGAACTCGTCGAAGCGCAGCGGACGATTGTCCGCCGCCGAAGGAAGGCGGAAGCCGTGATCGATGAGGGTTTCCTTGCGGGACCTGTCCCCTTCGTACTGGCCGTGCAGCTGCGGCACGGTGACGTGGCTCTCGTCGATGACGAGCAGATAGTCCTTCGGGAAGAAATCAAGCAGCGTCGACGCGGGCTCGCCCGCCTGCCGACCATCTATATGGCGGCTGTAGTTCTCGATGCCGTTGCAGTAGCCGACCTCCTGCATCATCTCGAGGTCGTACGAGGTGCGCATGCGCAGCCGCTGCGCTTCGAGCAGCTTGCCTTCCTTCTCGAAGAAGGCGAGGCGCTTCTGGAGCTCGTCTTCGATGCGGACCGTCGCGTCGCGTAGGCGTTCGTTGCCGGTAACGTAGTGCGTGGCGGGCCAGACCGCGAGATCGTCCAACACACCGAGGATCTCGCCGGTGACCGGGTCGATACGGGTCAACCGCTCCACCTCGTCGCCGAACAGCTCAATACGGACGGATGCCTCTTCGTACGCGGGGTGCACCTCGATCACGTCGCCCCGCACGCGGAAGTTGCCGCGCACCAGGTTCGCGTCGTTGCGGTCGTAGCCGATGTCGACGAGCTTGCGCAGGATCGCGCGCTGGTCGACTTCGTCGCCCGGCTTCAGCAGCAACAGATTCTTCTTGTACTCCTCGGGCGAACCGAGGCCGTAGATGCAGGACACGGACGCCACGACGATGACGTCGCGGCGCGCCAACAACCCTGAGGTGGTGGAGTGACGGAGCCGGTCGATCTCGTCGTTGATCGAACTGTCCTTCTCGATGAACGTGTCGCTCGAGGGGATGTACGCCTCGGGCTGGTAGTAGTCGTAATACGACACGAAGTACTCGACCCGGTTCTTCGGGAAGAACTCTTTGAACTCCGACGCCAGCTGGGCCGCCAGCGACTTGTTCGGGGCGATGACCAGCGTTGGCTTCTGGACCTGCTCGATCGTCCAGCCGATCGTGGCCGACTTGCCCGACCCAGTAATACCGAGGAGCGTCTGAAAGCGCTCGCCAGCATTGATGCCCTCGACCAGGCCCGCGATCGCTTCAGGCTGATCGCCCGCAGGCTGGTAATCGGAGACCATCTCGAAGCGAGGCATCCGCTGGATGCTACCGAGAGGGTGTTACGCCGGAACCACGTCTCCCACCGAGGACGTTTCCCCTGGTAACGCCCCGATCCACGCCGAGCACTCGTCCACGGCCAAGGCCAGGTCTTCAGACGACCCGCTGTTGTCGATGACGAAATCGGCCAGGGCCAGACGCTCTTCGCGCGAAATCTGGGCCGCGATGCGACGGGCGGCGTCGTCGGCGTCCATCCCCCGCTGGTTCACGAGGCGGTCCAGCGCGATCTCGATCGGGCAGTCCACGACGACCGTGCCCGCCACGTTGTACGCGTTGCCCGACGCCCCCAGCAGCGGAATGTCCAAAAGGACCACGTTGTCCGTCTCCGCATTGGCGATGACGCGCTCGTTGATCGTGGATCCAATCAGCGGCCACATGATCACGTTGAGGTCGTTGCGGGCGGCGTCGTCGGCGAAGACGATCGCCGCGATAGCCGGCCGGTCGAGTTCGCCGTCCGCGCCAACCACGCCGTCGCCGAAGCGGTCGACGATCGGCTGAAAGCCCGCGCCATCCGGTCGCTGCAACTCCTTGGCGACCGCATCGGCGTCGATCAGCACGGCCCCGCGCTCGACGAGCAACGCGGACGCACTCGACTTCCCCGCACCGATTCCACCGGTGAGCGCAATAACCAACACGGCCGAAAGGTAGCAATCCGGGCGGGATAACTAGCCCGACCACCCGCTCGGAATGACTCGCATGGTCCCTACGGACCGGTTGTAACCAGGCCGATAGGCCTTTTGTGAATCGCCTTAGGAAGCTTTGTCATCGCAGGGACGATCGAGGTGCCGCTGTCGTGGAGATGGCGCTCGTGAGTCTGCCGTTGATGTTCTTCATTTACGCGATCATCGCGTTCGGTCTGATCCTGTCGCAGAAAAACAGCATCACGCAGGCGGCCACAGAAGGTGCCCGCGCGTCGCTCTCGGTGCCGGGCGTCGCATCGCCGACCGACAAGGAACGCAGCGACTACGCGGTTGCGACAGTGCTTCGCACTCTGAACTGGATGAGCGCGAGCCAGAAATCGCACTTGAGCATCACTACCTCGATTTCTCCCAACACCGCCGTCGGGCAGTTGCCTCTTTGCAACCCGGGCGCGACTCCCGCGGATACGTCGAAGTGCATCACCGTCACCGTCAGCTATCCGTATAACGCCTACCCGCTGATTCCCGCAGCGCCCGGGCTCGGCTTGGTCACCCCCGACACGATCAAGGCCGTCGCGGTCTTGCGGGTCAGTTAGGAGTTCTCGTGCTCTCGCACCTTCCTCCGTTCGTCTCTCGCCGGTTCGCGCGCCGTGAACGCGGCGCGGTCTTGGTGATCGTCATTCCGGCTCTGGTGATGACAATTTTTGCGTGCGCCCTCGGCGTTGACGTCGGCCGTATCGCCGTCGACAAGCGCAACGACCAATCCGTAGCCGATGTCGCGGCCCTCGACGCCGCCCGGGACTTGAGCGCCCGAAGCAGCTTGCTGTCCCTCAGTGCCGCCAACGCCTTCGCCCAAACCGCAGCCAGGGCTTCTGCGACCCGCAACGGCTTCACGCGCTCAGATCAAGTGATCACCGCGACCGTTGGCTCGATTAATCCGGTCACCAACGTGTTCACCAGTAGCAACGGCAACAGCGCAGTCCGCGTCATTGCTACCTCGATCCTGAAGCACGCGTTCGTGAAGTCGGATTCGCACCTCACCGCAACTTCCATTGCACCGATCGCTTATATGGACGGCGGCAACGGCTGCCTGGTTGCGCCCTGCGCGAATCCCACCTGCCTGACTCCGCCTTGCGCCGGCACTGGAATTGCCGAGTTCTCGGTTGGCTCGACGCTGGTGGGTCTCGACACGAGCCGCAGTTACCTCGATCCGGTTCTCAAGGGTTGGCTCGGCGCCGCCAGCAACCTGTCCGCCGTCAGCTACGACGGCCTGGCCAGTGGCAACGTGTCGCTGGGCAAGCTGCAAACCGCTTTGCTCGCGGCGGGCTACAACGTCGGCAGCGTCAGCCAGCTGCTCACCACGGACATAAAGGTCCGCGACCTGCTGACCGCCTCGGCGACCGCCCTCGGAGCGAGCACGGCCACCACCGAGATCAACGACCTCATCGCCACCAACATCTCTTCGACGGCGACGATCAAGCTGAACCAGCTGCTCAATGTCGCCACGCCGAGCGACACCGCGGTCCTCGGCGCCGTGCTCAACGTCTTCCAGTTGGTGACGGGCTCAGCCGAACTGATGAACGGCTCGAACTTCGCCGCACTGACCACAGGCGCCTCGCTCCCCAATGGGACCACCATGGACGCGTCCCTGAAGGTCATCTCGCCGGCCCAGACGGCCATCGGCCCGGTCGGCACTACGGCGGAGAACTCGCAGGGAGTGCTGAAGGTCACGCTTCACGTCCACTCCGGGCTCCTCGGCAGCCTGGTCGACGTCGCACTGACCTACACACTCGGCCAAGCCAAGGGCACGCTGAACTCGATTGTCTGCGGCCCGACAACGAGCTCGCCCGCCTTCTCCCCGGGTATCGGCGTGCTCACCACCACCGCGGCCACCGGCGTTGTTGCCACCGGCACGACCGCCATCACCGGGACGCTGACATTGTCCCCCACGTCGATCGGTGCCAGCTCGACCCAACAGACCTGGGCGTACAACACGAACACCTCGGCCTGGAGCCCCTCGCAAACCCAGCGTGCGCCGAACTCGACCTCCGGTCTCGGCAGCACCACGATCGGCGTCGCGGGCACCGGCAATGTGTTGGTGAACCTCATCCTGGCTGTGCTCAACCCGTTGGCCACCGTCATCTCGACCGCGGTCACCAACGCGACATCGGTGCTCACTCCGGCGCTCAAGGCCCTTGGTATCGACGTCGGTGCCGCCGACGTGACTGCCCTTGGGATCTACCCGTCTCCATCCACCTGCTTCCGTCCACCCGTCCTCGGCCAGTAACCAACCACCCCTACCCATAAAGGAATACCTGTCATGTCCCCTGCCCCCAAAAAGCGCTCCACCATCCTCGTGCTCGTCGGCGCCGTCGTGTTCGTCCTTGGGACGGGCCTCGCGGCGTTAGCGACCAGAGGATCCGACGGCGGCGGCGGCTCGCCCAATGCAGCAGTCGCCCCGACCACCACTGCCGCGCCCGGCTCAGTCGCCGCACCCGCAGCCGCGGCACCGCTCGCCGGCTTCGTTATTCCCACCGGCAAGCAGGCCATCGCGATGGAAGTGCCCTTCGTCAGCAGCGTCGCTGGTTATGTGAAGGCGGGCGACCACGTGAACGTCTTCGGTGTGTTCAAGAACAACGCCGCCAACGCCTCGCTACCGAACCCGGCCGCGAAGCTCGTGGTGAGCGACGTCGAGGTCCTCGCGGCCAGCACGCCGCCCGGCACGAACGCGACCTACGTGCTCGCCGTCAATGCGTCACAAGCCGAGCAGTTGGTGTACCTGGCCAGCTTCGAGAGCTCCTACATGACTCTCGCCCGCGACAAGCAAGGCGAGCTCACGACCATCGGAAGGACGCCGAAGAATGAAGTCTGATACTGACCCCCGCGGCATCCCGGCCCCGGGCGCCAAGATCATCGTCGTCGACCGCACGACCGAGCTGGCCGATCGGTTCCGCGAGGTGCTCCCGGACCTCGACCAGTCGTGCGAAGTCATGGCGTGCCTGCGAGTCAGCGACGTCGTCGAAATGATCGACGACGATGACCGTCCGACCGTCCTCGTGGCCGGCCCCGGCATCGTGACCCGTTCGGGTCTCGCCCGCCTCGAGCTGTTGCACGACAACTGCCCGTCGCTCGTGATCGTGCTTGCGTTCACGCGTCGCCCGTCGGCGGCTGTGCGCGACATCGTGCGCGCCGGCGCCGTCGACATGATTCAGCTCCCCGCTGATGACAGCGTGATCGCGGCGTCGATGAATCGTGCGATCGGCCTCGCATTCCGCGGCGTCATCGCCGCCGCCGCACTTGCCGCGGCGGCGCACGCCGCGCCGGTCGTCGAAGGTGAAGCTCCGGCGGTGCATCAGCGCAAGGGCATGGTCGTCACGCTCGCCTCCGCCACCGGCGGCTGCGGCAAGACCTTCCTCGCCACCAACCTCGCGTACCTGCTCTCACGGGTGCCGGATCACAAGGTGTGCATCGTCGACCTCGACCTCCAGTTCGGCGAGGTGTCGACCACGCTGCACCTGCGTCCGAAGTACACGATCTGCGACGCGCTGGCCCACGAGGACGACTCCATCGACCTCAAGGACGTCATCGGCGACTACGTCGTGCGGCACGAGTCCGGCATCGCCGTGCTGGCGGCGCCGCGTGATCCGTCCGAGGCCGATCGCATCGAGCCGCCCGACGTCACCCGCATCCTGCAGGCCGTGCGTGCGAACTTCGACACGGTCATCGTCGACACGCCGCCCTACCTATCCGAAGTTGTGCTCGCGGCGTTCGACATGAGCGACTCGCTCTACGCGATCGCCACGCTCGACCTTCCAAGTGTGCGCAACATGGGCGTGTTCCTGTCCACGATGGAGCGCCTGAAGATCCCCGCTGACAACGTCCGCTTGATCCTCAACAAGGCCGAGCGCGACGTCGGCATCGACGTCGACCAGGTCCGCAAGCTGTTCCCGCAAGGCTTCTCGGCCGTACTCCCCTACGCCAAAGAAGTCAGCAAGTCGATCAACCTCGGCTTGCCGGTTGTGGCCGCGAGCCCGACCTCGGACATCAGCAAGCGCATCATCGGCGGCTTCCGTGAGCTCACCGGCCACGGCGACGCCGAGGCTGCGATGGCCACGCCCCAGGCCACCGGATGGCGCCGCTTCATGCACCGTCAGTCCTCAACCGCGCCGGCTGTCGCCGGCTCTTAGGAGACCCCGATGAAACTCTCCGAAAAGCTCGCTGCGCTCGAAGACGACGAGACGGAATCGATCGACGCCACGCGTCCATCCGCGCCTCGCCGCCACGCCGCGACGACAACCACGACGACGAAGGTGCCGCCCGCGCGCAACCCCAAGGCGTCGCAGGCAACCAATTGGGAAGCGTCGAAGCGCAAGGTGCGCGACATGGTGCTGGCCGACTTGGCTCCGCGCATGCGCGACTTGGCCGGCGAGGCCCTCGCCGACGAGGTCAAGTCCTGCCTCGACGGGATCCTGCAACGCGAAGACGTGAAGGTCTCGCCCGTCGAACGCCGCCGCTTCGTCGACGAAGTGATCCAGGACACGCTCGGCTACGGGCCGCTCGATCCGTTGCTCAAGGACGACACGATCACAGAAATCATGTGCAACGGTTACAACGAGATCTGGGTTGAACGCGGCGGCAAACTCGAGCACACCAACTACAAGTTCGCCGACGAAACCGCCTACCGCCAGGTCATCGACCGGGTTGTCGGTGGGGTCGGTCGACGCGTCGACGAGGGTTCGCCGATGGTGGACGCTCGCCTCCCCGACGGCTCCCGTGTCAACGCGGTGATCCCGCCGCTCGCTGTGCACGGCTCGGTGCTCACGATCCGAAAGTTCGCGACCGACCCGTACCAGATCAAGGATCTCATCTCGTTCGGTTCGGTCACCGTCGACGTCGCCGTGGTGCTTGAAGCCGCAGTGCGCGGCAAGCTCAACGTGCTCGTCTCGGGCGGTACCGGTACTGGTAAGACCACGACACTCAACGTGCTGTCGTCGTTCATTCCCGAGGAAGAACGCATCATCACGATCGAGGACTCAGCCGAACTTCAGTTGCAGAAGCCGCACGTGGTGTCGCTCGAAGCCCGCCCGTCCAATGCTGAAGGCGTCGGCGAAGTCCGCATCCGTGACCTCGTCAAGAACGCCCTGCGAATGCGGCCCGACCGCATCATCGTCGGTGAGTGCCGCGGCGCCGAGGCGCTCGACATGTTGCAGGCCATGAACACCGGACACGAAGGCTCGATGACCACGGTGCACGCGAACAACCCGCGTGACGCGCTGTCCCGCCTCGAGACCATGGTGTTGATGGCCGGCTTTGACCTACCGGTACGCGCCATTCGTGAACAGGTCAACGCCGCGATCGACGTGATCATCCAGCTCGAGCGGTTCCCGGACGGTCGTCGTGTCGTCACGGCGATCACCGAAGTCCAAGGCATGGAAGGCGACACGATCCTGTTGCAGGACGTGTTCAAGCTGCGCCACGGCCCGAACGGCGCCACCGGCGACGTGGTGCCGACTGGCCTGCGCCCGCGTTTCGTGGAGCGCATCGCCGAACGCGGTGTGGAGATTCCATCCGACGTGTTCCGTGTCTCCCGCGCGATGAGTGGCGCCCCTCGCGTTGCCCGGGCGACGCGGCTCAATGGCCCGTCGCTCCCAGGTCACGACGGCTACATCGAGCCCAAAGTTGCGGCGAACCCATGATGCGCGTCTTAGTCCCTGTCGTTGTCGGTCTCGGCCTCAGCACGATCGTCGTCGGGTTCCTCCTGCGAGCCCGTGATCGCGCCGCGGCACTCAACTCGCTCATGGACCTCGCCCGGTTCGGGGAAGATGCTTTCGACGAAGAGCAGGAAGCCCAGATCGAAGAAGCGAAGTCCGTCGTCGACGTCAGCAACATCACGCGTGGCGCCGTCTCGCTCGCTGGCCGCCTGATCGCTCAGGTGGACGGCCAGGGCACACTGGCTGCGTCGCTGGAGCGTGCTCGCATCCCGTTGCGGGCTGGCGAGTACGTCGTGGTTGGCACTTGCGTGTCGATCGTGAGCGCGTTGCTCATCGGCACGATTACCAACAGCATCATCCTCGGCGGCATGGTCTTCGCGCTCGCGGTCTTCGGGGTCGTGAAGTTTCCGAAGTTCCGTCAGGCTCGGCGACGCAAGGCGCTCAGCCGTCAGCTGCCCGATGCGCTCTCGCTAATCGCGTCTTCGCTGTCAGCCGGTCACACGTTCCTCCGCGCGATTCAAATGATGTGTGAAGAAGCGGACCCGCCCTTGGCTGACGAGTTCGGCCGCGTTGTATTCGAGGTACGCCTCGGCGCGCCGCTCGTCGACGCCCTGAGCAACATGTCGGACCGGGTGGGCGTGGCCGACCTCGCATGGGTCGTACAAGCCATCCGCATCCAGCAGACCGTCGGCGGCAAGCTCGCTGACCTGCTGCACACGCTGGCCGACTTCATCCGGGCCCGCGACGAGGTGCGCCGCGAAGTGGATGTGCTCACCGCCGAGGGCCGCGTGTCGGCCTGGGTGCTCGGCGCCATGCCGGTATTCCTGCTGGTTGCCATGCAGACGTTGAACCCGGGTTACGCCAAACCGCTGTTCCACGGCTCCGGATTGATCGCACTCGGTTTCACCGTGATCTCGATATGCGTCGGGGTCGGCGTCATCTTCAAAATGGTCAAGATCGAGGTCTGAAAATGCCCACTTCACTCGTGTTTTTCATTCTCATTGCGACGGCCGGGTCTGTCCTGCTCGCCGCGGGCTTCTACGAGAGGCTGTTCGCCGGCAACTCGGCGTCCCAGTACCTCGCATCACTCGACGACAGTGACGAGATCGAGAACGACTTCGTCCGCAAACTCCACGAGCCGTTGCTAGCTCGCTCGCTTGGATCCCTGCGAGGCATCACAACGCCGCTGCTGCGCCGGGTGACACCCGCCGGCCTGCTCGAAAAGGCGCGGCGCGACCTCATGCTCGCCGGCATTCGCGTGGCTCCTGAAGAGCTATTGACACTGCAGGCGGCCTTGGGCGCGCTGGGTCTGCTGGGTGGTATCGCGTTCGTGTCGACCAGTGGCAAGCCCGGTCTCGCGCTGCTTGCCCTGATCTTCTTGCCCGGCGCCGGTCTGCTCGCTCCGAGCGCGATTGTGAAGCGCAAGGGAGCCGAACGCGCCGAGTCCATCTTCAAGGACCTGCCCGACTGCCTTGACTTGCTGGCGATCTCGGTCGAGGCCGGTGTTGGATTCGAAGCGGCGCTCGACGTCGTGTGCAATCACTTCGACTCCGCCCTGGCCGAAGAGTTCCGCCTCACGCTGCGCGAGATGGAACTTGGTCTGTCACGGCGGGAAGCGATGCAGAACCTGCGCGCACGCAACGAGGTGCCTGAGCTGTCCAACTTCATCCTGGCGCTCACCCAGGCCGATGCGTTGGGCATGCCGATCGGACGTGTGCTGCACACCCAGGCCACGGAACTGCGTAACCGTCGCCGTCAGTGGGCTCGGGAGAAGGCCGCGAAGCTCCCGGTGAAGATCATGTTCCCACTGGTGCTGTTCATCTTCCCTTCGATCCTGGTCGTGGTGCTCTTCCCCGCTGCGGGCAGCATCCTTAAGGCGCTCTCCTAGCTGCACATACATCCGGTCATCGGCGCTCGTAAGGTGAGCGGCGATGACCGGCGAGATCGTGAAAGTGGCCGCGGCGAACGCCGCGGTCATTTTCGTTTTGGCGTTCGCGATGTGGTTGATCGCCGTGCGCATCAACGACCCGTCCTTCATCGACACGTGTTGGGGCGCCGGTTTCGTCGTCGTGGCGTGGGTGTCGTTCGTGTTGACGGACGGATCGTCGGCGCGCCGCTTCCTGCTCGTCGCCATCGCGTCCACGTGGGGATTGCGCCTCGCGGGCTACCTGTTCTGGCGGTGGCGTAGAAACGGCCCAGACGCCCGCTACGTGGCAATGCTGAAGCACGCGCCGAACCCCAAGATGTTCATGCTTACGAAGGTGTTCCTTTTCCAAGCCCTGTTGCTGCTCGTGGTGTCGACGCCCTTGCAACTCGGCCAGGCCTACGACAGCGGCATCAACGGCAGCACCATCGCCGGCATCGTGCTGGCGGTGATCGGCATCGCGTTCGAGACCACCGGAGACTTCCAACTCGTCGCGTTCAAGGCCAACCCCGAAAACCACGGCAAGGTGATGGATCGCGGGTTGTGGCGCTACACCCGTCACCCGAATTACTTCGGGGACTTCTGTGTGTGGTGGGGCATCTTTCTCGTGAGCCTCGTCAACCCCGTCACGCTGCTCGGCCTGGTCGGCCCCATCGTCATGTCGATCCTGCTCATGCGTTACAGCGGCGTGGGCCCGTTGGAAAAGCAGATGCACCGCACCAAACCTCAATACAAGGACTACGTAGCCCGTACGAGCGGCTTCTTCCCGCGCCCGCCCCGAACGAGTGCGAAGGTGTCCGCATGAACGTGCATGTCGTGAACCGCGTCGCGGCGACGCTGCCCGACGACGATCACCATCCCTATCGCAGCGGCGCGTGGCGACCCAACGTCGTCGAATACGACGCCACCGACCTCGATGTCGTCGGTGAGATCCCCGTCGACCTCGAAGGGGTGTACCTGCGCAACACCGAGAACCCCGTCCACGAAGCGATCGGGTTGTATCACCCCTTCGACGGCGACGGCATGCTGCACGCGATTGGTTTTGGGGGTGGCGAGGCGACGTACCGCAACCGGTTCGTGCGCACCGACGGCTTCAACGAGGAACAGGTGGCGGCCGAGTCCCTGTGGGCGGGCCTGCTCGCCGCGCCCACCGACGCCAAGCGCGACGACGGTTGGGGGGCGCGTGGTCGCATGAAGGACGCGTCGAGCACCGACGTGGTCGTGCACCGCGGACGCGCTCTCACGTCGTTCTACCAATGCGGTGACCTGTACGCGCATGACCCCATCACGCTCGAGGCGCTCGGCAAGGAAACGTGGAACGGCAAGTTCCCGTCCACCCTCGGAATCTCCGCGCACACCAAGATCGACGAGCACACGGGCGAGATGCTCGTGTTCAACTACGGCAAGGACGCCCCGTACATGCACTACGGCGTGGTCGACGCCGCCGGCGACCTCGTGCACTACATGCCGATCGAGCTGCCGGGCCCGCGCCTGCCCCACGACATGGCCTTCACCGACAACTACGCGATCCTCAACGACCTGCCGTTGTTCTGGGACCCGGCCCTACTCGCGCAGGGCGCGCATGTGCCCCGCTTCTTCCCCGAGACGCCGAGCCGGTTCGCGATCGTGCCCCGGCGCGGCGAGGCCGCCGACATCCGCTGGTTCGAAGCCGACCCGACCTACGTGCTGCACTGGATCAACGCGTACGAGGACGGCGACGAGGTCGTGGTGGACGGGTTCTTCCAGGGCAACCCCGAGCCGGCCAAGAAACCCGACGCCGGCAAGCTCGCCAGCATCTACCGCTACCTCGACCTGTTCCAGCTCGAGACCCGTCCCCACCGGTGGCGGTTCAACCTCGCGACCGGCGCAACCAAGGAAGAAGACCTGAGCGATACCTGCATGGAGTTCGGGATGATCAACGGCGGTGTCGGCGGTCGCCGGTACCGCTACACGTACAACATGACCGGGCTCCCGGGCTGGTTCCTGTTCGACGGCGTGGTCAAGCAAGACGTCGTGACCGGCAGCGAGCATCGCTACGCGTTCGGTGAGGGCGTGTTCGGCAGCGAGACCGTGTTCGCGCCTCGCCCAGGATCCTCGTCTGAAGACGACGGTTACCTCGTGACGTTCACCACCGATATCAACCACGACAGTTCCGAGTGTCTGATCCTCGACGCAGCCGACGTCACCGCCGGCCCCGTCGCACGCGTGCGCCTACCTGAACGCATCTCAAGCGGCACCCACGCCTTCTGGACCACTCCGAAGTCACTGCAGCGCTAACGCGAAACAGCGGCCCCCGGGGAAGGGCCGCTGTCTCACTACTGCTTGGGGTTGGGAGAGGTACTGCTGGTGTTGCGAAAGTTCGGTTAGCCGATGCTCGAGCCGACGTCGCTGAACTTGCTCGACGCCTTGTTGCCCAGGATCGTGATGGCGGCGATGCAGACGACTGCGATCAGCGAAACAAGCAGGACGTACTCCACGAGGGACGCGCCACGCTCGGTGCGGCCGAAACGGGCCCGCATGAAGCTTGCTACCCAGGTGTTCCAGAAGTTGATGAGTTCCATGATGTGTTGTGCGCTCCTTTAGATTTCCAACCACTCCACGGGCCGGAACTGTCTGTCCTATCGGCACCACCGGCACCCGCTTGATAGTCAATCCGGGCCATTTCCATTGGGTTTGGGGTCCGGAACAATGAACCCCAGACGCGAAACAGCGGCCCTCCGAGAAGGGCCGCTGTTTCGAAGCTCGAGGATCGAGGTGTTGCTTAGCCGATGCTTGAACCGACGGTACTGAACTTGCTCGACGCCTTGTTGCCCAGGATCGTGATGGCGGCGATGCAGACAACTGCGATCAGCGAAACAAGCAGGACGTACTCGACGAGTGATGCGCCACGCTCGGTGCGGCCGAAACGGGCCCGCACGAAGCTCGCAACCCAGGTGTTCCAGAAGTTGATGAGTTCCATGATTTTGATAGCTCCTTAGGTCCGCCCGCCTCTCGGTGCGGCACTATCCGACCTATCGACCCCAACGGGGCGACCCGCATAGTTCGATCGGGTCATATCTGGAAGTTCGTCTACAAAATCGCAACGAATTGATTCGTAAGGAGCAGACTCAGGACGCGGCGACGAGCCCGCACGCGTTGTTCGACGTTGACCCTCGCGTTGCTATGCATCGGATTGCCGCCACCAGGCGCAATTCGGTGCAAAGAACGGCTGGAGCCGGAGATACCCTCGGCGTGTGATCGCTGCGGAGCGTCGGCCTGGAAATTCCGCCAGCGACTGGGTGCGCGAGTTCGTATCGGTCTGGCACTGGGGGGACGTTTCGATTCGTATCTGGATCGTCGGCGCGATCGTCGGGATCGGATATCCCGGCCGGATCTTGTTCGAAGCCGCGGTCGGCAACGAGGTTGCCCGCTCGACGCTGGCCGGAAGCGTGGCCGCGTCCGGGTGCGCGATAGGCGCGGCGATGCTCGTCATAAGCAATCGCCTGGCTAAGCGGCGTGAGGCGCGGGAGGCCATCGCGACCGAAGCCTTCGCGGAAGTGAAGGAAGAACTCAACCTGCGACCGGCAGACCACCGCGGTTTCCTCTCACTACTGCATGAGGCGCGTAAGTCGGTCAACTATTCACCGAGTTCGTCCGAGCGCATCATCGACGCGTTCGCGCTGACGTATGGGGGTCGCGACCTCTTGCTCTACGACCTCGAGCAACGTTACGGCTCAGTCGACTTCCGTGTTTTGGCAGCAACGCGCGTAGATGCCTCTTATCCGCGGTCGAGCCTCACGATCGCTCGACTCAAACTTTTGAAGCGCTCCGGTTACCCCGGCGTGGTGCTACGCGGTGCGGCCAAGGCCGCGCCAGACGAACTTCGGCGCTGGGTTTCCGAGCAGGTACCCGGCACGTCCTTTTATACGGACGGAACCTGGGCGCTCTGCGACTTCGATTCCTATCTCACGGGCGAGAACATCGGCCACATCGTCCGCTCGCTCGCGAAGTTTGCCGACCTGCTGGACTCGGGCAGCATGCTTACGCCTGATCTGGAACCGCGTCCACGTGACGTGGCCGCCGACTTGCCCCCGCAATCGAGGCGGCGCAGTCGCGGCACGAACGACTTGTCATAGACGCCGCGGACCAGGCGCAGCTCATCGCATAAATGTCGATCTGGTCATCCCGACTTCAGTCGGTTCAGGAGGGCATCAACATCTGCCGCGTGGTAGCCGCGGAGCTTCGTTCCGAACTTCACGTTGTAAAGCAGTCGCCGCGCGGATCTCCCCGCATCCAACTCGGCCGCGACTTTCTCCAGGAGTGGATCAACGTCCGCGGGTTCGTAGCCTCGAAGTTTCTCTCTGAAGCGCGCCGCACGCACCTCTTCGCCCTTCACAGGCCCAGCGTATGAGGCGAGGAGCGCATGAGCGCCGATCAGTAACGGGTCGCCGCGCCTCGGCTCCGGGGGCGGCGAATTAGTTGGACTCGCACAGTGGTGTCGCGCAGGCTCCTGTGATGGCCACGATGTCTGACTTGCTCTCTGTAGTGGATGTGGCCTTCGAGACGACTGCACTCGGGCTTGCCCGATGGCCTGACCCCCACGCAGGGCGATCGCCAAGCGATGACGAGTACTCGCGGGTTACCGAGCCAGACAAATGGCGCATTCTCGGTGCTCGTGTCGACGCGTGGCTGGTCGCGCTCGAACGACTCGACCTGGCAACCATCGACCGCGACGAGGAGATCGAGTGGACGGACGATCCGCGAACCTCGATCTGTCGAACCGACGTGGCAACACCAAAAGCCCCGAACGGTCTGCGGCTCGTTGTCGCCCGCAGCCGAATTAAAGACATCGAGGACGCGGGCGTCACCGTCGCTGTTGGCAACCCAGCGACGTACGTCACCGCTATCCCGCCGTGCGGGTGTGACGCTTGCGACCACGGCTCCCAAAGCGAACTCGCGTCGCTCGACAGGTACTTGGCCAGCGTCGTCTCGGGCGTCTTCCGTCGGCTCACCGCAGATGAACGAATCATCACCGTGATCGAAGCGGGCGGCTGGAGCGCCACAGGCCCAACCACGCTTGATGAGGTCAACGCCATCCTCGATCACCCGGTCGGATGGACCGAACTATCCGGCGCTGCCTGGCTTTAGACCGACGACACTCCGGTGATCGCCCGGTCGGCCGAGAATGCATAAGTGGCCATTTCAGGACGTCGCATGCGGAACCACATGAGCCATGATCCGTGTCGTGGCTCTTCCGCGAGTGTCCGGTGTTAACCACGTCACCTTTCCTGTCGCCGATCTAGAGGAGGCAATCGGTTTCTACCGCGACGTTCTTGGCTGCAAACACGTCGCCGACTGGCCCACCGGTGCGTACCTCACCGCCGGCGCAACCTGGATCGCGCTTGTCGCACGCGACGAATCGCCGTCGCCCGCAACCGACTACACGAACGTCGCGTTCGATGTCAGTCCGGACCAGTTCGACGCCCTTGCGGAACGAATCCGCGCGTCAGGAGCCCCGACTTGGCAAGACAACTGGACCGAAGGCGACTCCCTGTACTTCGAGGACCCCACGAGACACCGGCTCGAAATCCATTGCTCAAGCCTCGCAGCGCGACTCGAAGCCGCTGGCCGCGATCCCTGGGACGGGTTGGTGATCCATTAGGAGCTCCTCTTATGAGTCGAGAATCCCCTCGTTTGCGAGAATCTGTTCCAGTTCTGCGGCGGTCGTGAACAGGTGCGCGCGCAGGCCGATCGATGCGGCGGCCCGCACGTGACCCTCGGTGTCATCGACGAACACGACCTCGTCCGGTGTCAGCCGAAGCTCATCACAGGCGCGTTCAAATATGCGCGTGTCCGGCTTCGCGACGCCCATCTCGCTTGAGTTGAAGACGCGGTCAAACTCGGTAGCTAGCGCGAGCTGGTGAAGGTGGTCGGCCAGTCGACTCGTCGCGTTTGTCAGGAGACTGACCGGCACGTGTTGTCTCACACGACGGCACACGTCGAGCACGTCGGGCCGAAGCCGGCCGGGATAGGCCCGGCCTGCCAAGAGTGCCTCGCCGCATTCGACGCCGTGCGTGGCACGGAGTTGGTCAGCGGCCTCGAGTTGCCAGGCCTCGTCGGTGATCGCTCCCGTCACGACGCGATGCAGCAGATCAGGGTCGAACAGCGCGGCGTTCACCGTGTCGAGAGAGAGCCCCAGTCCTTTTAGGCGGTCGACGGCGGCGTCATCGGGCGGCCAGTCGCGGAGCACGCCGTCAAGATCGATTAGGAGCGCGCCCACCACGGCATCGACTGTATGCGGAGGGCGCGCCGGTACTCAGACGGCGATGTGGTGGCGTTCGAGGTGCCAACCCACTGTGCGGTTGGCGCGAAGAATCTCGGGCACCGATGCGACGCCGCGCGGCGTCCACCACTCGCGGGACGGCTTCTCGAACGCCCATCCGTCGCCGAGTGTGATGGCACTGTGGGCGACAAGGCCACCGTTGTCCCGCCAGACAAACACCGTGCCGGGCGCCGCGTCGCATCCCCCGCGGCGACACGCCGTCGACAACCAATCTTCGAACGGCTCGCGTACGACCCACTCGTCGGCTGCTCCGTCTACGCCGGCCGCGCCCATGACCGTGCCGAAACAGTTCGCCCCGCCCCGCGGTGGGAACGTCCCGGCGATGGCGCGGGCGCCAGGCACGAGAGCTGCGCACGCGTCCCATGTCGACGCGGCCACTTCAGAGTGACGCGTCGTCAGTAGCCCCGTGCCGATGAACCGGTCGAAGATCTGTTCGGCACGGTCGCCGACGACCGACGGCCACCAGACGAAGCGATGCCCGTCTGCCTGGCTCCGCACCATTGCCGCGTCGACCACGTCGCTCCAACCGCGCACCGTGGGCACGGCACCGCGTCGATGCCGGACCTGTTCGCGCACGAGCCGCGCGCGATCGGTGCGCGGCAGAGCAAGGAACGCGACCTCGTCGAGCCAGATGCGGTCCGGACCATCGCTCACGCGCCACAGCGCGAACGTGTCGTACACCTCGGGCGTCTCGGTGACCGCGTCGACACTCGGCCATTCGTCAGCGTTGTCTACAAAGAAGGGCTGTACCGGCGGCGCGAACCAGGTGGTCCACTCCGCGAGCGTGTCTTCGTCGACGTCGATCCCTAGCACGCGGAGCATCATTGCTTGCGGGTGAGAACTACCCAACCTGATTGACGGAACGCGACCGACCAGTCGCCGCCGGCGCGCAGGCGGTCGACGAAGGCGCTCGGTGTGGTCCAGAGAATCGTGTCGATCTTCCAACGATCCAACGCCCGCACGCCGTCGTTGCCGCCGGCGAGCATCGCGCGGTAGTCATTCGACACCTCCACCGGGAACATGTCGACGCGGTCGTCGAAGAAGACCTCGCCCCGCGCGCCGTGGCGGATCTCGAGATAGTTCCCGACGGTCTCGCGCGACGCCACGCGGTGGGACTCGGTGAAGCGGTGATGGCGTTCGAGCCACCGCACCGACGCCACCGGATAGTCCCCCAGTGCGATCGGCGGGCCGGCGGCGGCGCCGAGCGCGAACACCAGCGCCATCGTCGCCAAGAGGGCGCCAAAAACACGGTTAACACTGCGCACCTCGGTCATCGCGCTCGAGGACGCGTCGGAGCGCAGCGCGTCGCGCAAAACCGGCGCCAGCACAACGCCGAGAGGTGCCATGTTGCGCTGTGCGTACAGGCCCAGCACGACGAAGCCGATCACTGGCAACGTCGATCGCCACGGCAAGCGCCGACGCGTCAGCACCGCGAGCGCGGTAACGAGGCCGGCGAGACACACGATGCCCTCGGCGTGCTGGAAGTTTACGGACTGCCACTCGATCACGCTTCGGAATACGTCGCCCTTGGAGAGTGCAGTCACGGCAAAGGTCAGCAGGTGAGGGCCGAGCGGGTTGATGCCGGCGACCACCAGGCCGCCCGCGAACGCGGCGAGATACCGCCAAGGCGCGTCGACGTCTTCACCGGAGCGGCGGTCGATCCACGCACCGAAGCACGTGGCGCCGATCCACACGACCCCGAGCGGGAATGAACCGTGCGTGTTCACCCACAGCCACACGACCGGTAGCAGCAGCCACGGTGACCGCCGAGTGCGAACAATCACGATGGTCGCGGCCAGGCACAACAGGCCAGCCAGCAACGGGCGCGGTGCCCAGAACGGCATCCCGACCGCCAGCGCGGCACCCGCGGCCAACGCCGTGGTCTGGGCGCGACCCGTGCGCGCCATCGTCGCCACCGCCCAGGCCAACGCGCCCATCGTGAAGGCGCCGAACGCGACTACGGCACCGTGGCCACCGAGGCGGTCAACCCATCCCACGATGTACGACGCGAGCCAGCTCTGCACCGTCCACGCGTGATGGAGCGCGGTGAACGAGTACGGGTCGCGCCGCGGGATCGCAGGAATGATTCCGTCGCGCACCATGTCGATGCCGGTGCGCCAGTGGGTAAACGCCGAGTTGTCACCGATCGGGCCTGCGCCGAGGCGCACGCCGAGCAACGCGAACGTGGCCGCGATCAGCTGGTCAAGGCTCGGCGACCAACCACCGGAGGAAGCTGAGGAGGTCGCTTCGACCTCGGCGCTCACTTGAAGTTGTGCAGGATGTTCAGCATCGCGGGACCGAGGATTACCACGAAGATCGCGGGAAAGATGCAAAACACCATGGGAACCAGCATCTTTACAGGCGCCTTCTGGGCCCGCTCTTGCGCTTTCTGACGCCGCGATACGCGCACTTCGTCGGCCTGATTGCGCAACATGCGCCCAATCGACACGCCGAATTTGTCCGCCTGGAGAACGGCGAGCACGAACCGACGCACGTCGTCCACGTCGAGGCGGTCGGCCAGATCGCGCAGCGCGGTCGCCCGAGACGCGCCGGCGCGGACTTCGCCGAGCATGCGACTGAACTCGTCGCTGAGCGCACCCGGAACGGCGGTAATCGTGCGGTCGAGCGCCTGCTCGAACCCCAGACCCGCCTCGATCGAGATGACGAGAAGGTCCAACACGTCCGGAAGGCATTTTTCCGCTTGCTTCTGGCGCGTCTCGGCCTCGCGGGTTACGCGGCTGCTCGGCAGGATGACGCACGCGGCACCTACTACCAGAGCGGCTGCGAAGCCGACCTTGGTATGACCCACGAACGTCAGCGCTAGAAAGCCGCCTACTGGCGCCAACGCCAGGGTGAGCACTCGCATCGCCAGGAAGCGGTCGAGGTCTTCGGGCGCTGAGCGGCCTGCGACGCGAAGTCGGCGAGCCATCTTGTCCCGGTAGCCGAGCGGTGTAATTCTGTGACCGCTGTCGGTAAGGCCCTGGAGCAGGGGCAGGAGCATTCGATCACGCCGGTTGCTCGCGAGGATGGTGGCGCGTTCACTCGTTTCGTCGTTGGGCCCTAGGCGTTCCAGTGCGCTGTTGGCTTCTGCCCGCTCGACTACCTGTGACAGTGCGGTCCAGACGAGAGCCCCGACGGCACACGCAATCATGAAGACGATCAGAGTTGAGCCCATCAGATCTTCACCTCGATGATCTTGCGCATCCATGCGAACCCGAGCAGCATCATCACGCCGCAGGCGCCGAGCATGATGTGGCCCGTCGACGAAGAGAACAGCGGGTTGAGGTAACCGGGGCTGATAACCATCATCGCGACGCCCAGTCCCGGCGGCATGAAGCCCAGAACCATTGCGCTCATGCGACCTTCCGCTGTCAATGCCTTGACTTCGGCCTTCATCCGGTTTCGAGCCACCATCGTCTCGGCCACGGTGTCGAGCAGTTCGGCGAGGTTGCCGCCGACGTCGCGTTGAATGCCGATGGCCATGACCGCCCAGGCGAAGTCCGGGCTGTTCATCCGATTAGCGGCGTCTTCCAACGCGAGTTCGAGCGGGCGTCCGAGACGAGCTTCGGCCATGACGCGCCGCAGCTCGGCACCCATGGGGTCGGCAATCTCCTTCGACACCGCCTCGCAACCTTGCAACAGGGCGTAGCCGGCGCGTAGGGAGCTACCGAGGAGCTGCAGCATCTGCGGCAGCTGCTTTACGAACTTGCGACGACGCCGGTAGGCGACGAACACCACCGCTTCGAACGGAAGGACGAACCCTAGGACGAGCGCGACGACACCGATGATCGGACCCTTGGTGAGCAGCGCACCGACGCCCGCGATAAGCGCGAATGCACCGGTGAAGAAGCACGCTTCCGCGGCGCGAATAGGGAGACGGGCGGCGTCGAGGCGCGCTTCCACTCGTACCAGCAGCCCGCGCTCCTCCGCAGCACGCGCGGTGGCATCGACGGCTCGGCGAACAACCGAGTTGGTCGCATGGTTTCGCGGACCCTCGTCGGACTCTTCGGCCAGCTCCGGATCGGTGGCGCCATACGAACGCAAGCGGCGAGACAATGAATCCGAGCCTCGCCCGAAAAGGCCGAACCCGATGATGAGGCACACGACGCCCACGAGCACGCCCGCGGCCGCGATCATCCGGCCCACCCGTCCCAGTAACGCGAACGGGCCCGAGTGCTTCACGATTTCGGGCCGGGTCTGGGCGCCGCGGCTGACCGCGCCCGGAGCTGAACGACCGGTAGCCACCGAGCCCGGAATTGCAACGCTGATGTCAACCGCGCTCGTGGCGGCGGACGTCCACGACACTTCAAATTGTTGCGTGATGGCGCGGCGAATCTCGCCAAACAGGCTGCTGACGTCGTTCGCCCCGTCCGTGACGAGAGAGCGTCCGCCCGTGGCCGCGGCGAGCTCAGCCAGACCTTTGTTGTCGAGGCCATCGCCCTGGATGCCGACGGTATGAACGACCACGTGGGCGGCGATCGCCGCCGCCCGCACGTCCTGCATGTTTCTCGTCGACACCGTGTCGCGACCGTCGGACAACACCACGACGTTGGGTTGCAGACCGGCGTGGCCTGTGAACAGGCCGATGCCGAGGGCCACCGCGTCCCAGAGGGCGGTCTCCCCGGAGGCGCCGAGTTCCTCGACTGCAGCCGCGGCCCCGCCGTCGGCGGTGAAGCCGTGGGCGAGGCGCGGCGCATCAGAAAATGCGACGACCCCAATCTGCTCCGAGGCACCGCGCTGAGCCACGAAGGCCCGCACCGCGGCCTTGGCTGCTTCGAGGCGCCCGCCGGCGCGCATGGAACCGGATGTGTCGATCACCAGCACTACGCCAACGGGAGTGGCGGTTTCGGCGATTCGCTTGGCCGTGAAGTGCGGGACGATTTTGCCGCCGTCCCGCACGCTGAAATCACCCGGCGCCGGCGGGTTCGATCCGGTGTACTGCACGGTCGCGGTGACGCGCGGCCATTGCGTTGTGTCGATGCTTCGGATGGCGATGGCGGACCCAGCGGCGTCGGTCTGTGCCGACGCCGCGGGCACGAGGCCGAAGATGATCGCGGTCGCCGCGATGATGACGGCGCCCGCGCGCCGGAGGCAGGTCATCGCCGGGTGAGCGCGCCGCGGCGGCGGGGGGCGGGCGTGGCTTCGCTGTTGAAGACCGACGTCGGCAGCACGATGCCGTAGTTCGCGAGCTTCTCGGTGAATCGGGGGCGGATGCCGTTCGACTTCAGCCGGCCCATGAATCGTCCCGATTCGTCGACGCCGGCGTCGTAATCAAAGAGGAAGACGTCCTGCAGTGTGATCAGCTCGCCCTCCATGCCTTGCACTTCGGTGATGTGCGTGACGCGCCGGGTGCCGTCGCGCAATCGCGTGACGTGAATGATCAGGTCCAACGCGGACGCCATCTGCTCGCGGATCGCACGGATCGGCAGGTCGAAGCCCGCCATCATCGTCATCGTCTCGATGCGGCTGAGCGTGTCGCGGGGACTGTTCGAGTGAATCGTGGTGATCGAGCCGTCGTGGCCCGTGTTCATGGCCTGCAACATGTCCAGCGCCTCACCGGCGCGGCACTCGCCGACCACGATGCGGTCGGGGCGCATACGCAGTGAATTTCGCAGCAGCTCTCGAATCGTGATCGCGCCGCGGCCCTCGATGTTGGCCGAGCGGGCCTCGAGCGGAAGCACATGCTCCTGGCGCAACTGCAGTTCCTTGGCGTCTTCGATCGTGACGACGCGTTCGTTGGCCGGGATGTAGGACGACAGTACGTTGAGCAACGTGGTCTTACCGGTGCCGGTACCGCCAGAGATGATGATGTTGAGCCGGCCCCTTACGGCGGCGTCGAGCAACGGCACGACTTCCGGGCAGAGGGTGCCGAACGCAATCAGATCGTCCACCTGGAACGGGTCTTTCGAGAACTTGCGGATCGTGAGAAACGGGCCGCCAATCGACAGCGGATGGATCACCGCGTTCACGCGGCTGCCGTCAGGCAGGCGCGCGTCGACCATGGGGTTGGCCTCGTCGACGCGGCGGCCGACTTGCACCACGATCTTGTCGATCACGCGTCGGACGTGGTTCTCGTCGATAAAGCCCGACGCCACGCGCTCGACTTGCCCACTTCGCTCGACGTAGACGTGGTCAGGCCCGTTCACCATGATTTCGGTGATCAGGTCATCGGCCAGGAAGCGTTCGAGCGGCCCATAACCAATGACGTCGTCGCTGACGTCGCGGATCAGTTCTTTGCGATCGGAGGCCGACATGGGTGTGCGTTCTGCTTCGAGCGACACCTTCAACGAGGACTCAACGCGTTTGCGCAAGTCGTCCGCGGGGACGTCGCGGTCCGACAGGATCGGTCCGAGGTCTTCGATGAGTTGCTGATGGATCCGGAAGCGCAGGGCGTCTAGTTGCGGGTCGCGTCCCTTGACCTCCGAGCCCGCCACTTCAGACAGGCGTCGTTTTAGTGACATGGTCTCCCCTAAGCCGCGTTGATGTCGGCGATGTCAGTGAGTTGCAATTGATCTCCCAGGCGGCTGAGGGCCTTCGAAGCTGGCGCGCGCGGTGCTTCCGTGACGACGGGCACGCCGTGGAATGTGGCCCGGGCCACCGCCGGATCTTCCGGAACGGACGTGACTTTGACTCCGAGCGCGCGCTCGATGTCGGCGACGCGCAGCATCGGCTTGGCCGGCAAGCGATTCACGACCACACGGATGCGGTCGATCGGAATCTCCAGCTGATTCATCGTCTGGAGCGCGATCTTCACGTTCTTGACTGAGGCCACGTCGGGCGTGGTGACAATCACGATCTCATCCGCGAGTTCGAGCACGGCCAACGTGATGTCGTCGAAGGCGGACGCCGTGTCCACGACCGTGGCGTTGGCCACCTCGCGACACAGGTCGAGTGTCCGCACAACGTCGGCCGACGTAACGACCTCGGCCCGGGCCGGATCCGAGGGCGCCACGAGGGCACGCATCTCGCCCCCGCTCGATGGCCGCAGCAAGGTGTCAAGCCGAGCGCGGTCGAGGTCGGAACCCGTGGCGTCGGCGAGGCTGTTGCCGGGCTCGATGCCGAGACAAATCGCGATGTCGCCAAAGGGCAGGTCGGTGTCAACGACCACATTGGGCGTCGCGCCGTGTTGGGCCGCGAGGTTGACGGCGATCGTGGTCGTGCCGACTCCGCCTTTGGGCGAGAACACGGCGATGACGCGGCCGCGGCGGCTCGTGTCGTTGCTACCAACGGACTGTCGATCCGCGGCCCGTGACGCCACCCGGCGCAGCGCGTCTTCCAGGTCGTCGGGCACCGCGACGTCAACAACATCGCTGATACCGGCGCGCAACGCTCGGCGCAGCACTGCCGTGGTGATTTTCGCGACCGCTAGTACGACGGTGAGGTTTGTAGATGGCGACAGATCGCGGAGCTCTTCGACCCGATCCAGCGTCGAAGAGGTGCTGGCTTCGGGGCCGAGGACGACCGTGGTCGGCCCCAGGGCCGTTTTGATGGCGTCGTCCACGTGCTGAACCTGGTCGACCCGGAACTCGGGACACGTCGCGATAAGCCGCTCCGTCAGGCCGCCGTCCACGTCGACGACGACGACGCGCGGCTCGCTCGCCGAATCAGCTTGAGCGGTTTGCTCACGTGGCGCGCGGCCGAACATTACGGGCCGTAGGGCGTGTTCGGCCCGTTCAGCAGGTTGCCGGATGTCGCGCCTGGTATTTCAGTCGGCTTGTAGTCCGGCGGTGTCAGCGTGAGATAGAGGCCGCCGGCCTGCGTGGCCGCGAGCGCGATCTTGGCGGCCGCTTCTTGCGGCACCGCGAATGTGATCAGGCCGCCGCCGGGGCTCGCCACGGCCGCGGTACTGCCGGCCTCGGGCGCCGCGGTGGCGCCAATAAACAGCACCTGCACGCTCTGGTACAGCGTCTGCTCGGCGCCCTCGAGGTTGACCATGATGTTGACCTTGTCGCCGGGCACGAGCAGCCCCGCCACCCCACGCACTTCGTCCACCTGCACGCTGACGGCGACCTGCCCGGCGGGGATGCGTTGGGCCGCTGTGACCTGTGCGACGCGTGGGTCCACGAACATGCCGTCGACCACCACTTGGTTCGCCGACAAGCCAGTCACGGCGACTTTGCCGCGCAATGAGTTGATGTCGGTGACCGCGGTGGCGGGACGAAACTCCTGGGGCATTTCATCGGACTTGACGAACTCGCCACTGATGGCGTCGTCTCCGGAGAAACCCTTCGTGACGTCCTTGCTGACCTTGAAGACCTTGACCAGCGTCGCGCCTTTGTACGCACGCTGATCCGATCCCGAAAGGAATGCGGCCGCACTGATAGCCGAAAACAATCCGGCGACAACCGCGGCACAAATTATGAGTGTTCGACGAGCAGGCATTCTCAAACCTCCGATCACATTCATCGACCGGGGTTGCTCAACGCTTGAGGTTTCGGGGTGACAAATGACTTTGGTCCCTTATTTGTGGTCGCAGGCAACCGATAGGTGATCCATGAGACGAGGGTCACGTGGCGCGGCCATGGTCGAGTTCGCGATTGCGCTGCCCCTATTGCTGATCCTCACGTTGGGCACCATTGACGGGGCCCGCCTTTTTGCGACCTGGAACCGGACCAAAACCGGCGCCCACGAGGGCGCTACGTACGCGCAGTTCTTTCCGATGCATCAGACCGCGAACGCCGCCGCATGTACGGCGCCCAACAACATCACTGCTCGCGCCCAAAACGAAGGCGCCGATTTAGTAGTCACCGTCAGTCCCGCGGTGGCGACGTGTCTGGAACTGACCTCGGGTTCCACGATCCAGCCAGGCCAGATAGTGACCGTGGCCGTCTCCACGACCTTCACCTTTGTGTCACCGCTCGCGCGCGTGCTGTGGGGCAACCCCACAATCAAGTCGAACGTGAAAGTCACGGTCCAGGGGTGAGGCTCCGTGGTTCCCGTGGCGTCGTGGCCGTTGAACTCGCGATCGTGGCCCCGCTGCTCATTCTCTTCTTGATCGGCGCGGCCCAAGTCGGCCTCGTTGTCGTCGGTAACAACGTCGGCTCGGCGGCCGCGCGTGACGGCGCCCGAGTCGCGGCGATCCGGTACGAGTGCGCCGATAACCACCTGAGTACGCGCTGCACCGCGAACCCGAGCACCGACTACGGCGTGATCAAGGCTGCGGTAATGCAGCGGCTCAACGGTTTGGTGAAGACGGGAACCGTCACGGTCGGCATTGTCTGCCGCCGCGGGAGCGCCTCGGGTGCGGTGATCTCGTGTGAAAAAGGCACGGTCGCGCTCGATCAGGACATCATCGAAGTCACGGTGCGATGGCGACACATCGGGGCAACGCCGTTCGTGGCCGACAACTTGCACACCGCGGTCGCGCGATCGACGATCGTCGGCCGACCAGACCTGGCCAGCCTGGTGCCGGAACCGGATCCGATTCCACCGCACCTGGTGCCACCGATCCTCGCCACCGACGCGAACGTCGACGGAACGCTCGACACGCTGACCCTGCTCTTCGACGAGGACATCAAGCAGACCGTTGCCGCTTCCGCGTTCACGATCGCAAACAGCCCCACGGGTTCGAACGCTCTCGCCTCGGCGACCGTGTCGGCCCGCACCGTGACGTTGAAGCTCGCGGGCTCGACCGTGAACACCGCACCAGGCGCGATGACCGTTGCGCTCACGGCGTCGGCGACCGGCGTCCTCGACATCTTCGACAACCAGGCCGCGTTCGCAGCCACTACAACCGCCGACCGCGCGAGTCCTGTCCTGGTGGGGCTAACCGACACCGACGGCGCCACCAACGGCCGCATGGGCGCGCTCGACACCTTGACGTTCACGTTTAGCGAGCCGATCGGCACGTCGCTCGGCCTGACGACGGTGACGGAAACAGACCCCAACGGCGCAGGGAACGACTCACTCAGCATCGCGGGCGTCACCGCGGGGGCGCAGCTGACGAACTCGGATCTGTACAACACGTCAAACAACTCGTCGCTGGCCGTCTCGGCACTGGTCACGAAGTCCGGCAACACCGTGGTCGTCACCATCGTCTCGCCGCTGCTCTGCACCCCGCTGATCTGTACCGGGCTCGGCACTGGCGCGGACTCGAGCCCGTTCTCGATCACGCCGACAACGACCTTGATCGACAGCGCGGGCAACGCCGCCACTGGCAGCCGCACCATCTCGAACGTCTTCTAGGAGGACAACATGAAACGAATCTTTCGCGCTCGCAGTGAACGAGGGGCGGCATTGGTTCTCGTCGCAGTCAGCATGGTCGCAATGATTTCGGTGATTGGCGTCGTCGTCGACGGCAGCAACGCCTACTCCCAACGGCGCCAGATGCAGAACGCGGCCGACTCCGCTGCTCTCGCAGGCGCACGCGCCCTGGACCGCATGGCGGTCGGCGGTGAGGCCGCAGTTTGGACCGCAGTCCTCGCCAGCGCAGTGTCGAACGGCGCGCTGGCGTCGCTCGTTCAGTGCCACCTCACCGACGAGGTTCTGACCGTGGTAACCGCCTGCCCCATCACCAACACCTCGCAGGCGGTGGCCTTGAAAGCCCAGGTGACCGCGGTCCAGGTGACCGTCGGTTCGGTGACGAACACGTCCTTCATCCGCGTGGTCGGTACGAAGAATTTCACGGCGCACGCCAACGCGACCGCGCAGATCGAAGGCCTTCGTTCGGGCAACTCACCATTCGTGCTGTGCGGCACCGGCGATACGGACCCCCGGTCGCTGGGCGACGGTCAAGATGTACCGATCATCATGCCGGACAACTCGATGAACTACGGCCAGTATGCGCCCGCCATCCCTTCGGCGATTGGTCAGACCTACGAACTGCAGGACCCAACCACCATCGGCTGCGGTCAAGGCAACGCGTTCAAGGGTCTGTCCGAGAACGCCACGACGAGTTACCCCACGCCCGGAGTGTGGGATCTACTGAACGGCGACCACGGCATCAACGTGTCGAAGTCGGTTATCGGGGGGAATAACGCCTGCACGAACGGAGTCGTGAACGGCTGCGTTCTCGCGATCCCCTTGTGCCACGCCGCGACGCCACCCGTCGCGTTCGAGCTCTACTGCGAACGCTTCGGTGCCTTCCAGATCGTGGACACCGGCGGCAGTTCGCGCTTGGGCGGCATATTGCTCGGCAATGTGATCGCGACCGGTGGACAAGGCGGTGGCAAGCCGCAGGACGGCGAGTTGCGAGTGATCAAGCTGAGCTCGTAGCTCCTGCGGTTTACTCCGCGGGAGCAGCAGGCTCGGCTTCCGCTTCGGCCGCGGGTGCGGCGTCACCGGCAGCCGGCACCGCAGCCAGATCGGCCCACGCCGCTTGGCTGTCGTTGTCGGGCTCGAACTCGGCCGAGAAGTCGACACCGATGTAGTTGCCGGCGTCGTCGTACGCGTGATCACCGAAGTGCTCGCGGTACTCGGCGGCAACTTCGCCACCCTCAGCGGCCTGCTTGATCGACAAGCTGATGCGGCGGCGCTGGAGGTCGATGTCGATGATCTTGACCCACAATTCGTCGCCCGGCGTGACCACCTGGTCGGGCAGGTCGACGTGGTGCACGGCCATTTCCGAGATGTGCACGAGGCCTTCGATGCCCTCGCCCACCTGCACGAAGCCGCCGAACGGCACCAGCTTGGTGACCCGTCCGTAGACGAGTTCGCCAACTTTGTGCGCCGACGCGAACTCTTGCCACGGATCTTGCTGCGTGGCCTTGAGCGACAGGCTGATGCGCTCGCGGGACAGGTCGACTTCGAGTACCTGCACGGTGATCTCGTCGCCGACGGCCACAACCGAACCGGGATGGTCGACGTGCTTCCACGACAGCTCGGACACGTGGACGAGGCCGTCCATGCCGCCGAGGTCGACGAATGCACCGAAGTTGACGACGCTCGACACCACACCGGTGCGAACTTCGCCCGGCTTGAGGTTGAAGAGGAACTCTTCGCGCTGTTCCTTCTGCGTCTCCTCGAGCCACGCACGGCGGGACAGGACCACGTTGTTGCGGTTCTTGTCCAGCTCGATGATCTTGGCCTGAATGATCTTGCCGACGTAGGGCTGCAGGTCGCGCACCCGGCGGAGTTCCACCAGCGATGCGGGCAGGAAGCCACGGAGGCCGATGTCGAGGATGAGGCCACCCTTGACGACTTCGATCACTGGGCCTTCGACGATGCCGTCGTCTTCCTTGATCTTTTCGATGTCGCCCCACGCCCGCTCGTACTGCGCGCGCTTCTTGGACAGCACGAGGCGGCCTTCTTTGTCTTCCTTTTGGAGGACGAGCGCTTCGATCTCTTGGCCGAGGCTGACGATTTCCGACGGGTTGACGTCGTGGCGGATGGACAGCTCACGACTAGGGATCACACCCTCGGACTTGAATCCGATGTCGAGCAGGACTTCGTCCTTGTCGACTTTGACCACGGTGCCGGTGACCAGATCGCCGTCTTCGAACTCGACGATTGTGGCGGCCATGGCGTCCTCAAGGGAGATGCCCTCGAGGTCGTTCAGCGTGATGACTTTTGGTACGTACTCGTCCTGCAGTGTGTCTGACATAGGTAGGTAGGGGTGGCTTTCCGGACAGGCCTGCGTGAAACCAAAACGGCTGAAATGCAGGCCTGACGATTGTACTAGCTCGGCGCCGAGCTAGCTAAAGGGGCTGCCTACCGGAAGAAGTGGCCCTCAGGGCGCTTGCCCCGAGCCGCCGTGAACAGTCCACCGAGCACGATCAACGCGACACCGGCCAGCAACTCGAGCGTGGTGGTCTGGCTGTCGTTGCCGGTCCGCACGATCGTGGCCTTCAGCGTGGTCGCGGTGCGTTGCGTCGTGGCGGTCGAAACGGCGGTCGTGGTTGTCGCAGCGGGCGCAGCCGTGGTCGAGGTGGACACCACGGTTGTGGTGGTCGTCGCGCCCGGCTGCGCCGGGTCTGTGATCACGACATCGGCGATCGAGTAGGTCGTGGTGCTTTGCGCGTAGTTGTAGAAGCCAAACCGACCGCCGATGGGGAACGAACCGTTCGCATTGAAAACCGGCGTCGCCACGGACGTGATCGTGTTGATCTTCTCGACCGTGATGTTGGTTGGGCTGTAGGTGACGCGCAGGCGGTTCACGACATCAGGCGACCAGCCCTTGCCGGCGCCGAAGTCGGTGGCGATTACGGAGCAGCCCGTCCCGGCCGCGTGCGTCCAGAAGCAAGGCAACTGGTCGGTGGTGCTGCGGACGTTGAAGTTGCCGTTCACCCGCATCAGGCTCAGGCCTTCGTTCGCGCCGCCCGGCTCGGTGGTGCGCTTCCAGTCCAGCAACACGAAGTTGTTGATGCAGTCCGCGGTGGCGCAGTTCGGCTCGTTGCTCGGCTGCAGGTAACCGAGGAGCACGCCGATGTAGTCGTCGTCGGCGCCGTTCGGTGTGATGTCAACGGTGAACGAGCCGGCGTTCATCGTCTTGGTGCCCACGAAGTAGGTAGGCGCGCCGCTCTGGCTCTGGGTGACGCTCTGCCCGTTGCCAGCGACCTGCCAGCTGCCGGCGGTGGACGCGCCCTGCTGCGTCCAACCGGCGAGGGACTCGACGGCGGCTTGCGCGGACGGCCCGAACACGGCCAAAGCGAGAAGTAAGGCGCCAACCGACACACACATAACGCCCACACGGGCGCGGAAAGACCGCTGCATGGGCGGGAGGTTACTTACGGACGGGCGATTTATGAACGATTGTCAACCACTCGGGATGGGTGAGGTCCGGCGGATTCGTGTTGTACGCGCCGGGCGTCACCGACCAGATCGCGTCAACCGACAGGCCGACCGCCCCGCAAAGGAGCCGCAACTCGCGCGGCGTGAACACACTCGTGTGGAGGTGGGCTGGCAGCGCGACGCCATCGGGGTCGCGTACCTCGGTGATCTCCGTGTTGACGCCGCTGGTGGCGTCGAAGGTGTCGGTGTCCTCCAAATGCTGGAGGAGGAAGTACGCCGAGAACGCGGAGAACGCGGCCCGTCCCCCGGGTTTGAGCGCGCGGGCGATGCCGGCGAGCACAGACCCATCTTCGTCACCCACGAGCCCGAACCCGCCTTGGCAGAGCGAGATCACCGCGTCGAACTCGTCGACGTAGGGCAACGCGCGCGCGTCCTGACGAACGAAACACGCCCCGCCGGGCGCGTTGGCATTGGCGATGTCCACGAAGCGCTGTGAGATGTCGACGCCCACGACGTTGATGCCGCGCTCGGCCAACGCGTGCGCGTGGCGGCCCGGGCCGCAACCGACGTCCAGCAAGCGCTCCCCTGCTTGCAAGCCGAGATGCTCGACGATGAAGTCGACTTCGTTCTCGGTGCCCTTTGTGAACGAGTAGCGCAGATACGCGTCGCCCATGTGCTCAGCGAGTGGCTCGAACCAGTGATCCTCAGTCATTCGGACACAAAGTCCACCGCGACGCCGAGTTGCTCGCGCAGGTTTTTCGCGGCGACAGCCTCGAAGGCGGACGGCCACGCGCGGCCGTAGCTGGCGAGTAACGCGCGGCTGCGGGTGAGCACTTCCTTCGCGATCGCGAACTCGTAGGCGAGCAGAGATTGGAAGGTGGGTTGCGCTGCGGGCAAGTTTGCGATGAGCCACCGCTGCTCTTTGTTCAGCGCGTCGGCCGGACGGCGGCCGTCGATGGGCGCGTCCGCCTCGGCGAGCAGCACTGTGATCAGGAGACTGAGCGTGTGGCCGAGGCCCATGAAGTGCGTGATGTGTTGGCCGCGCTGCAAGAACTTGATCAGCGGACCGGCGAGGCCGCGCAGCGACTCGTTTACGGCGTAAGTCACGGCGTCGGGATAGTTGTCGTAGCGACGCCCCGACAGGAAGCCGACCTGCAGACCGGTGGGCAAGGGCCACTCCGGCGCATTGTCGGCCCAGAACGAGACGTCCAGCGTGAGGCCGTCGGTCGTGACGGCGTTGACGATGAAGGGCGCGAGCGGAGAGTCGGCGAGCACTGTTGGCGAAATCGCGTCGATGAACGACGCGGATTCGCCAACAACCGACGCGAGATCGGCCTCGCGGACGATCACCTTGAGGTCGAGGTCGCTCCACTTGTCCGCGGTTTGCGTCGCGATGGACCCGTGCACGTCGACGCGCACGATGCGTTGGTCGGCCGCCGCGGCCTCGACCGCGCGTTCGTACAACGCCGAGTACCGCTCGTCTACTGCGTCGAAGCCGCCCACGCCCCCCAACCTACGGCCGACCGCGCGCGGCTAGGCGAGTTCGCGCAGGGCGCGCATCCAGTGGGTGGCCATGGCCGGCCCGCCGTGGCCTTCGTCATCCACGATGACCAACTCGGCGTCGGGCCAGGCCTGCTTCAGTCGCCATGCGTTGTCCAGTGGCCCACTGATGTCGAGGCGGCCGTGCACCAGTGCGCCCGGGATGCCAGCGAGTTGTGCGGCGTTGTCGATGATCTCGTCATCCGCGAGCCAACTGTTGTTGCGCCAACAATGCGTGACCTGGCGCGCGAAGCCGAGTGCGAACGCCGGGTCGTCGTAGCGCGGGTTTGCCTTGATGATCGGAGTGGTCGCGATGTGCGCCTCTTCCCACCGACACCATGCCGCTGCGGCCGCCGCGTTCACCGCCGGGTCGGCGTGCATCATTAGTTCGTTGTATGCGTCGACAAGACGAAGGGGCCGGAGCTCGGCAGGCACGTGATCGCGGAACGACCGCCACTCCTCGGGAAAGAAGCGACGAACGCCGACCGTGAGCCAATCGATGTCGGCCGCGGTGCCAAGACTTACTGCACCGAGCACCAGTGCCCGCACACGCTCGGGGTGCCGTTCGGCGTAGGTAGCGCCGAGCACCGACCCCCAGGACACGCCGAAGACCATCCAAGTGTCGATGCCAAGGTGTTCGCGCAGTTGCTCGATGTCGGCGAGGTGATGACCCATGTCGATCGCCGACCAGTCGACGCCGTTCTCGCTCGCGTGCGGTGTGCTGCGGCCCGCGCCGCGCTGGTCGAACAACACGCCTCGATCCGCGTCGGGATCAAAGTTCCGCCGCGCGCCTTCGGTGCATCCAGACCCGGGCCCGCCGTGGAGATACACGACCGGCGTGCCCGCAGGGTTACCGACCTGCTCGTAATAGAGGAAGTGGCCGTCGCCGACGTCGAGGCGGCCCTGGTCGAAGGGCGCCTGCGCTAACACCCTGGGCGAAAGCCGCCGGGACCGATGACCTTGTTATCGTCGTAGGGCTGTTCCGTGAAGTCGGGATCCACCCACATGCTGCGCTCGGCGCGCGCACCAACGAGGTCACCTCCATAGACGTGAATCGCGGCAAGCGAGCTGTGCTCGAGCGGATTCCGAATGGAGTGGATCGTGTCGTCACCCATGGCCAACGAGTCAGACGTCTTGACTGACCGCGCGCCGCTTTCAACCAGCCCCGAATCGCGCCGGCGAAAAAACTCGTTGTCCTCCTGCCCGCCGATAATTCCGACCAGGGCCCACATGCGGTGATCGTGCGGAGGCGTTTTTGGGAGACCGGGCGGAACGACGACGCTGATGATCGTCAGCTCGTCGCTTCGGTGCAGCAAGGCGACGCCCGGGTCGAGCTTGATCGTGGCTGTGATTTCGTCGGGGGTCGCAATGATGCGATCGAGGTGTTCCTTGATCGCCAGCATTGGCTGCGACTCCGCGAGCGAAGCACGGCACTGATTCACGAACTCGTCAAGATCGAACATGCGGTCCTCCTATTTCGCGTCGGCCCAGGTGTCGCCCCAACCAAGGTTGACCTCGAGGGGCACGTCGAGGGCGGCGGCTTCGCGCATGGCCTTGAGCGTCGCTGCCTCCGCCGCCTTCTCTTCTTTCTTCGGCACCTCGACCACGATCTCGTCGTGCACCTGCAGAACGATCCGCGACGTGAGGCCTTGGGCCTCGAGTTCCTTGTCGAGGGCGACGAGCGCGACCTTGAAGATGTCGGCCGCGAGGCCTTGGATGCCGGCGTTCATGGCCTGGCGCTCACCGGCTTGGCGAATGCGGAAGTTGGGCGAGGACAACTCGGGGATCGGACGCCGTCGGCCGAACAGGGTTTCGGTGTATCCACGGTCGCGGGCCTCGGCCACGCTGTTGTCCATATAGGCCTTCACGGCCGGGAAGGCGACGAAGTACACGTTGAGGATCACGCTCGCTTCGTCGACCGGGATGCCGAGCCGCTGCGCCAGACCAAAGCTCTCCATGCCGTATGCGAGGCCATACGAGACCATCTTCGACTTGGACCGCTGCGCGACCGTGACGTCCTCCGGCTCGACGTTGTAGATGCGCGCGGCGGTGATGGCGTGAATGTCGTCGCCGTTCGCGAACGCGGACGTCAGCCCGGGGTCCCCCGACAGATGCGCAATCACGCGCAACTCGATCTGGTTGTAGTCAGCGACCAACAGGCGACAGCCCTTGGCGGGCACGAACGCGCGGCGGAACTGGCGGCCCTCGTCGCTGCGCACCGGGATGTTGTGCAGGTTCGGGGTCTCGCTTGACAGCCGACCGGTGCGGGCCACGGTCTGGTTGAACGACGCGTGGATGCGCCCGTCCTCCGCAATCTCGGCCGCCAACGTTTCGCCGTAGGTGTTGCGCAGCTTCTCGACCTCGCGCCAACGCAGGAGCTTGGGGATGATCGGGTGTTCGTCGATGAGCTTTTCGAGCGAAGCGGCGTCGGTGGAGAAGCCGGTCTTGGTTCGCTTGGATGGATTGAGGGCCAGCTTCTCGAACAACACCTCGCGCAGCTGCGGCGTGCTGTTCACTTTGAACGGGCCGCCCGCGAGTTCGTGGATCTCGGCCTCGAGTTCGCCGACCTGTTTAGTCAACGAGGTAGTGAGGTCGTGCAGCCACTCACGGTCGACGGCGATGCCGGCCACTTCCATGCGGGCGAGGACGCGTACGAGGGGTCGTTCGATCTCGTCGTAGAGCTTGCTGAGGCCGCGCGCTTCGAGGGCGCCACTGAGCGGCTCGATGAGCCGAGCCAGCGCAACGGCGCGCGTGCCGGCCACGTTGATTGCGGACGGCGCCGTGTCGTCGAGCAACAGCTGACCTTGCGTGGAAGCCGCGCCTTCCGCGTCAAGCGTGATTCCCAGGTACCGGAAGACCAGCTCATTGAGGTCGTAGCCGGACTGCGCTGGGTCCACCAGGTACGCGGCGATCTCAGCGTCGAGCGCGAGACCAGGGATGTCGATGCCGAGCGGCAACAACGACCGCATCAGGATTTTGGCGTCGGCGGCGGTGACCGCGTTGGGCTTGGCGAACAGTTCGTTCAGCGCGGCCGCGACCTTGGCGTCAGCGAGCAACGCGGCCGGAATCCACGACGCGGCATCGGTGGCATCGGGCCCGCACACGGCGAGACCGGTCAAAGGGCTGCGACCGGGGCGCCCCTCCCATGCGCCGATGACCGCGACGCAGGTGAGTTCCTTCGCGAGTGCGACCACCTCCGCCGCCTTCGTGAGCTCGGTCGTGGTGACCTCGATGGAGTCCGCCACTGGGGCCGCCGACACCGGTTTGATGTTGAGCGCGGCAGCCGTCCCGCGGCCGTCGGCGCCAAACGCTTCGAACAACCGGTCGATCATCGTGCGGAACTCGAGGAACGCAAACAGGTCGCGCACTTCGACCTCGTCCCATCCGCCCCACACGATGTCCGCGGGATCAATCTCGGGCAGTTCGACGTCGCGGATCAGCGGAATGACTTCGGCGTTCGACCGGACCTTCTCTTCGTGCGCGGCCAAGTTCTCTCGCAGCTTCGGCGTGAGTTCGTTGAGGTGTTCGTAGATGCCGTCGAGCCCGCCGTACTGATTGATCAGTTTTGCTGCCGTCTTCTCGCCGACCCCGGGCACGCCCGGCAGGTTGTCCGACGGGTCGCCGCGCAACGCGGCGTACTCGGGATACACCGTGGGGTGGACGCCGGTGCGGGTGACGATGCCGGCCTCGTCGTAGAGCGCGTAGTCCGACACGCCGCGTTTGTTGTAGAGCACGCGTACGTACGGGTCTTCGACCAACTGATAGGCGTCGCGGTCGCCGGTGACGATGATGATGTCGTCGCCGCGGTCCCGGCCCTGCGTGGCGAGCGTGGCCAGCACGTCGTCGGCTTCGAATCCGACGATTTCGATCATCGGGATCTTCAGCGTTTCGATGACTTGGCGGACCAGGCCCATCTGCTGGCGGAGAATGTCTGGCGCGGCCTCGCGGCCCGCCTTGTAGTCCTCCACCATGCCGTGGCGGAAGGTGGGCTCGGCTCGGTCGAAGGCCACGATCACGCCGTCGGGCTCGTGTTCCTTCACGACGTAGATCAGCATGGAGGTGAACCCGAACACCGCGTTGGTGACCTGGCCGGCGGCCGTGGCCATGTCCGTTGGCAGGGCGAAGAAGGCCCGGTACGCCAGCGAGTTCCCGTCCACCAAAAGCAGTCGCGCCACGAGCAACGACGTTACGCCAGCGGTGTGACCACTACCGTGCGGCCCCATGTCCGCCGAGGTTGACGCCAGTGATCACGCGCTCGCCGCCGAACTGGCCACTAGCGCGGGCCGTCTGCTGCTCGAACTGCGCCATCGGCTCGACGACGGTGACACGCCCGCAGCGGTGAAGGACGCGGGCGACGCGGCGTCGCACGCATGGCTCGCCGGCCAGCTCGCGCAACGCCGTCCCAACGACGCCGTGCTCTCGGAAGAAGCGGCCGCCGACCCCGAACGGGTGAACGCCGACCGGCTCTGGATCATCGACCCGCTCGACGGCACCCGCGAGTTCGGCGAGATCGGCCGCACCGACTGGGCCGTGCACGTTGCGTTGGTTGTCGGCGGCGAAGCGGTGTGCGGCGCGGTAGCGCTGCCGGGCATGGATCTCACGTTGCACACCGGCGACATCCCGACCGTTCCGTCCAACGGTGGACGGGCACCGGTCGTCGTCGTGAGCCGCACCCGTCCGCCGGCCGCCGCCCAGGCGGTCGTAGAGGCGCTGGAAGGGACGCTGCTCGGCATGGGTTCAGCGGGCGCGAAAGCGATGGCCGTCGTGCGGGGTGAGGCCGATGTGTATGTGCACACGGGCGGGCAGTACGAGTGGGATTCGGCCGCGCCTGTCGCAGTGGCGCTCGCCGCCGGTCTGCACTGTTCGCGGGTGGACGGGTCGCCTTTGCGTTATGGCAACGAGTCCACGTGGCTCCCCGACCTCGTGATCGTGCGACCTGAACTGGCGCAGGCGACCTTGGCGGCGATCGCCCAGTACGCCTAGCAGTAGCCTCGTGGGGTGACTGATGGGTTCCACCCGCCGCTAGAGGAATACCTCGAGGCGATTTGCGAACTCGAAGAAGAGAACATCCCCGTCATCCAGGCGCGCCTCGCCGAGCGGCTCGAGCACACGCCGGCGTCGGTGTCGGAGATGATTCATCGCCTCCGCGACGAAGGTTTTATCGAGATCGCGGGGCGCTCGATCACGCTGACCAGCGAGGGTCGTAAGCGGGCCGAGAGTGTCGTGCGCAAGCACCGCTTGGCCGAGCGTCTGCTCACCGACGTCATCGGCCTGCCGTGGTCGCAAAGCCACCTCGAGGCATGCCGGTGGGAACACGTGATCTCCGACGAAGTCGAAGAACGACTCGTGGTGCTTCTGGGTAACCCATCTACCTGTCCGCACGGCAACCCGATCCCCGGCACGACGCCAGCCGCAGGCGCGCAGCGACCGCTGTCAGAGTGCGCGGTCGGCACCACGGCGCGCCTCACGCGTGTCACCGAACGCATCGAGATCGACACCGAAGCCCTCGCCTACCTCGACGCGGCGAACCTGCGCCCGGGCGCCGATGCCGCCATCACGGCGCGCGCGCCCGACGGCACGCTCACGATCGAGGTCAATGGCGCGCCGGTCTCGCTCGGCGCGGCCTTGACGTCGCAGATCTACGTCGCCGCGGAGTAGCCACGCGTGCGGCGCGTCTCTCTTGAAGACCCTCAACTCGCGCCGTACACCGGCATGTACGCGGCCGACGAGCGGGGCGACGACCTGTGCATCATCGAGAGTCGTCTCGCCGTGGAGTCGCTGCTCGACTCGCCGTACGAACCGATCTCGTTGTTGGTCGCCGAACGTCTTGTCGACTCGCTCGGCTCGCTCATCGAGGCGTTCCCGGGCGACGTGATGGTCGCGTCGCAAGACGTGATCAACGCGACGGTCGGGTTCAACATGCACCGCGGCGTCGCCGCGTGCGCGCACCGCGGGTCCGCACTGTCAGTTGCCGAAGTCGTAGCGACCAGCTCTCGGCTGGTTGTGACCGAAGGCGTCAGCGATCCGGAAAACCTCGGCGCATTGTTCCGAAACGCCGCCGCGTTCGGGGTTGACGGAATGTTGCTGGACCCAACCACCTGCGACGCGCTCAGCCGCCGGGTGATCCGGGTGTCGCTCGGCCACGCCCTGCGCGTCCCGTTTGCTCGCGCTCCCCTGCACGCGATCATTGAAGGGCTCAGCGGCGTCACCACCGTCGCGCTCACCCCGACCGGCTCGGTCGCGTTGCGCGAGGTGCGCGCCGACCGAGTCGCCCTACTTGTGGGCAACGAAGGCAACGGGCTGTCCCAGGAGGCGCTGGCTAGTGCCGACGTGCGCGCCGCGATCCCGATGGCGAAGGGCGTCGACTCGCTCAACGTCGCGACAGCCGCCGCCGTCGCACTTGCGTTGCTTACGGAGTGAGTTCGCCGTTGATGATGGACTGGGCGATGTCTTTCATCTTGACGCGCTGTTGCATCGCCGTCTTTTGGATGAAGTCGAAGGCGTCCTTCTCTTTCATCGCATGGTCGTCCATGAGCTGACCCTTGGCCCGGTCCACGAGGCGACGCGTTTCGAGTTGCTCTTCGAGGTTGGCGACCTCGCCTTCGAGCGCACGCATCTCGCGGTGACGGCCGAGCGCCACTTCGATCGCCGGGATGAGCTCGCTGCGCTGGAAGGGCTTGACCACGTACGCCAACGCGCCGGCGTCGCGCGCCTCTTCGATGAGGTTGCGCTGCGAATACGCGGTGAGGACTAGCACCGCGGCCAGCCTGTCCGCCGTGATCTCACGGGCCGCGCTCAAGCCGTCGAGGCCGGGCATCCGGACGTCGAGGATGGCGAGATCGGGCTTGAGGTCGCGCACGAGCGCGACGGCTTCGTCGCCGCGGCCTGTCTCCCCCACGACTTCATAACCCTCTTCTTCGAGGGTCTCCTTGAGGTCGAGGCGGATGATGGCCTCGTCTTCAGCAATCACGACGCGGATTGGCACGAAACTCCTAGAGCGGGTCGGGAACGAGCCGGTTGAGCAGCTCGTCCTGTGATCGTTGCAAATCCTCGATGCGCTTGGCGAGTTCGTTACGACTGCGGTCCATGGCATCAACGTGGCGCTGCGCGTCTTTGTACTCGCGTTGAGCATGACCGTTCTCGGCGACGAGCGCTTGAATACGCAGGTCGTCGGCTGCTTCGGCCAGTGCCGCACGCTGTTCGTCGGCGACCGACAACTCTTCGCGGGCGCGCTTGAGCCGACTGGTTACGTCCGTAAGGCGCCGCTCGATGAGTGACCGCGACATGGTCGGTCAAGTCTACGGTGCCGGCATGATGTCGCCTTCATATCGAGCCGGTCAGCGGGTCGGCTTGGTGGTTTTGGCGCTTCTCGCTGTGATTGGAACGGGCGTCTATCTGATCGTGAAGCCGTCAGATAGTGGCGCATGCTCGGCACCGGTCGCTGAGCCCATCGACCCCCTGAGCTCGCAACACCTGCTGCCGAACGCGCCCGAGCCGAAGTTTTCGACCGACCCACCAACCTCCGGCGCGCACAAGCCGGGTACCTACGCCACCGGGTTCGTCAAGGGGCCGATCGCGCGCCCTGTGCAGGTCACGCTGCTCGAACAGGGCGAGGTGCTGGTGCAGTACAGGACCGTGCCCGCCGCCACATCGCGCCAGTTGCGCGGCTTCGTGGGGAAGACTGCGCACGTGACCGTCGCACCAAATGCCAGCCTGCGATCGCCGATCGTGGTGACCGCGTGGCTCTGGAAGATGAACTGCCAGTCGTTCGATGCTTCGGCTTTGCGCGACTTCGTGGACGCGCATCAGCCGGCGCAGCCGGTGAGTTCGTAGTGCCGCCGATCGTCGAAGGCATCCCGCTTTGGGTGGCCGACACCAACGCCTGGATTGTGTCCGCGCAAGGCGCCGGCGGTGAATGCGTGCTGATCGACGCGCCACCGGATCCCTCCGCGATCGTCAACCGGCTCAACGAACACGGCATGCGCCTCGTGGCGATCTTCGGGACGCACGGCCACGTCGACCACGTCGGCGGCATCGGCACCGTCGCCCGCCAAGCCCACGGGGCGGACGGGCACACGCACGACGAAGGCGTCCCCGTCCACATTCACGACGCCGACAAGCACATGCTGCTCGACCCCATCGGCACCAGCGGCGGCTTCGGCCGGATGATGGACTCGTCGCTGGATCTGCGCCCACCCGAAATCATCGAGCCGCTCGACGATGGCATGGTCGTGAAGGGCGCGGGCATGACGTTCACCACGCTGCACACGCCGGGCCACACGATGGGCTCCGTGTGCCTGCGCTTGGACCTCGAAGGCGCCCCGCCAATCCTGTTCTCGGGCGACCACCTCTTCGCCGGATCGATCGGGCGCACCGACCTGCCCGGGGGCTCGTTCGACGCCCTGATGGATTCGATGCGAGCCAAGATCCTGCCCTTGGACGACGAGACCGTCGTCCTGCCCGGCCACGGGCCGACCACAACCGTGGGTCGCGAACGGATGATCAACCCCTTCATTCAAGAGTTGTTGTCGTAATCTCAGAGCAGCAAATCACAACCGCATAACTATGCGCCCGAGTGGCGAAACTAGGCAAACGCGATGGTCTCAAACACCATTGACTGAAAGGTCTTGTGGGTTCAAATCCCACCTCGGGCACTCGAAGGCCTTGCCCCCAATCGGTGGACCACTTCTTATGAGAACGTGGCCAATGGTTGGGGGCAATGCTTTTCTTCGAACTCGTTCGGCGTCAAGTAGCCCAATGAGGAGTGCCTGCGGGTCGGGTTGTAGAAGTTGTCGATCCAGTCGGCCATGGCGATTCCGAGCTCAAGTTTCGTGCGCCACTTCTGCCGATTGAGTAGCTCAATCTGCATCGACCCCCAGAACGATTCCATTGGCGCGTTGTCGTAACAGTCGCCGACAGTGCCCATCGACGAGGTCAGACCGAGCCGGCGCACGTTCTCGGTGAAAGCCCACGACGTGAACTGCGATCCGTGATCGGAATGAATCACGGCCGCGGCACCGGCGCGTGAACCGGTGGCTTTGATGATGGCGTCATTCACCAGCGCCGAGTCACAACGCCGGTCGATGGCCCAGCCCACGACCTTGCGGGAAAACAGATCCAGCACCGCGCAGCAGTAGAGCTTGCCTTCGGCGGTGTCGTGTTCGGTTATGTCGGTCAACCACAGTTCGTTTGGTGCTGAAGCGGTGAACTCACGTTGCACGAGGTCCTCACACGTCGCCACGTTCTTGAGGTTCTTCACCCCCCGACGCGGACCAGGGAGGCCCTTGAGGCCTTGCTGGCGCATCAGTTTCCACACCAGCTTCTTGTTCACTATCAGGCCGTGCTCGATCTCGAGCGCTGCTCGGATCCGCAACATCCCATAGGTCCCCCGGGACCGCTCGTGAATCTCCTTGACCAGATCCGACAACACAGCCCGGCGGATATCGGAGTTGGTCGGCTTGCGATGCTTGATCTTGTTGTAGGTCGACCGGGACAACCCGATCGCGTCACAGGCGCGGCGTTCGGAGTAGCCCAGGTTGTTCAACTCTCGGACAACCTGGAACTTCCTTTTGGGTCAACCGCGCCCTCCTTGAACAACTCGCTCGCCTTGCGCGTCAGCTCAAGCTCGGCCTCCAACTCCTTGATCCGGCGGCGAGCCGCCACCAAGGGATCCGGCTCGTAACTCTTGCCGTCCTGGGTCAGACCAGCATCGGCCCGCGCCGCCTGGCGCCACCGATACAACGTGTTCTCCGAAATCTCGAACTCATCAGCAACGTCCTTGATCGGCTCGCCAGCCAGCAGCCGCTCACAAACCTCGCGGCGCAACTCGTGCGGATAATGCCTGGGCAAATCGGCTCCTTCGAACAGGGCCAATTCTCACAAGCGTGGTCCACTATCTAGGGTCAAGGTCACGATACACCCCTTCCGTACCGTCCCATGAGTGACGGAATCACTCGAAACCGTCGAACAAGCTCTGGAGCTTTATCGGTTCGATTGGAACATCTCCCAGATCGCACGCGAGCTACGTGTGTCGCGGTGGGCCGTCCGCGACTGGATCAACAACGCCGAATCCAGGCTCTCGTCCCTGCGTCGCACTAACGACCACGCGACGGGCGAATGCACCGTTCGCGACGCGATGCCGTGGCTCTCGTACGCGTACCTGCTCGGCCAGTACCTCGGCGACGGCTGCCTCACGCCGATGCCCCGGGATGTGTTCAAGCTTCGGATCGCGACGTGCGATGACTACCCCCTTATTCGTCAGCGCACCGTTGATGCGATCAACGCGGTCACCCCCGACAACAAAGTCGGCGTCGCGCAACGAGAAGGTTGCGCTGAGGTTTATTCGCATTCGAAACACTGGCCGTGCTTGTTCCCGCAACACGGACCGGGCCGCAAGCATGAACGCTCGATCGCGCTGGAGGCCTGGCAAGCAGAGATCGTGAATGCAGAGACGCGGGAATTTCTCGCGGGGCTCATTCACTCGGATGGGTGTCGCTGCGTGAACAACATCGTCACGCGAGGCAAGCCGTACTCCTATCCGCGCTACTTCTTCACCAACGTGTCCGAAGACATCCTCATGCTCTGCGCCGACGCCTTCGACCGTCTTGGCGTCGAGTGGAAACGGAACCGGTGGAACTCGTTGTCCGTCGCGAAGCGTGACTCGGTCGCCTTGCTGGACACATTCATCGGACCGAAGACGTAGGGCCTTGACGGCGTCGTAACCTGCAGAGCGTGGCTAAGGACAAGACCCCGAAGAAGAAGTCGAAGATCCGCACGCTGTTCAAGTGGATCCGTCGCGTGACGTTCATCGCCGGCATCGTGACTGCCGTGCGCAAGTACCAGGCGGAACAAGCGGAGTCGAAGCAGCCGCCTCGTCCGTGAAGCGACTCGCCCTCATCGCGGCGGCCGTCGCACTCGTCGCGCTGGGCGTTGTCTCGCCCCCTCAACGGGCGATCGCCGCAACCCACGCTGCGCACGTAGCCGATAAGACGTTCGTCGACGGCGGCGGATGCAGCCCATCAGGCGGCGGCAGCACGACCATCCACGCCGGCGACTCGATTGTTTGGCACAACTGCGACGCGTTCGCACACAAGATCACCGCCGACGACTTCAGCTTCACTCGAACGCTCGCGGCGAACGGTGATACAGCTCCAGTCACATTCAACCAAGCGTCCCCATCCATCCCGTACCACTGCGACATCCACCCCGAGATGGTGCACGGCGCGATCCTGGTAGAGCCTGCCCAGACGACTTCGACGAAGCCCGCTCCCACCACCACGACGACCGCCACCACGATCAAGCCGACCACCACGTCGCCATCCACCAGCACATCGACCACGCAGACCACTCAGGATCTGAACGGCCTATTCGACGGCAGTTCGACGACGTCCTCGTCCTCGACAACCAGCACCACGGAGCTCGCCATCAACTCCGACGGCAAAGACGGGAGCGGCAGCGGCCTCGTGATCGCATTGCTGATCCTGGCGATAGGCGGGGTCGGCGCCGGGGCCTATGCGGTGTGGCGCCGCATGCAACAAGCGACCCAGTCGTCCTGAACCCGCGATGAGGTGAATGCCTCATGCGCGTCAAGCCGAGCGTCCGTAACCTTTTCTGCATGCCGACCTCAGTGGACAACGTGATCCCGATCGCCATGCGCAATGCGCTCTGTGAACGCGATTTCGACACCGTCGCGGCGAGCTTGACCGAGGACGCGGTGATGCGCGGGATGCTGCCCGCCCGCGTCATCGAAGCGACCGGTCGCGACGAGATCATGGGGTGGTTTCGGAAGTGGTTCGCCAACGCTGAGGCGTTTGAGGTCATCGACCAGAGCGAGGAGACAACCGGCGGACGCACACGCGTGACCTGGCGGTTCCGGGTCGGCGCCCATCCCGTGAGCGGCGAATCGGGCGTGCACGTAATCGAGCAGACCGCCTACTGCGACTCCACCGAAGCTGGCATCACCAAGATCGACTTGCTCTGCTCCGGTTTCCGCCCCGAGTAACTCGCGGGCGGCAGGAGACCGGCGATTCAGTCCACCCCGTCAACGACGTACATCCGGGCGATCGCCGCTCCATCGCGAATCTTGCGGATCTCCGTGTACTCGTCGCTGCGGTACCAGTCGAGCGCGGCCTGCCTCGTCGGGAACTCGAGTACGACCGTGCGCCCGACGGGCGGATCACCTTCGAGCACCTCGACCTCGCCGCCGCGAACCACGTACCGGCCGCCGGCGCCAAGGATGCTCGCGGCTGCCTGCGTCTTGTACTCGTCGTAGCGGCCCGGGTCGGTCACCTCGCCCTGATAGATCACATACGCAGCCATTGTCCCTCCTAGCCCAAGCACTCAGTTTCTCAAGAAATTGAGAACTCGGCCGATAAGTGAAGAATGGATTCGCTTCGTCGCGCCATCCGAATCGCTGCGACAGCACTCATTGGCGGCGAAGGGTATGCGTAGCCGGGACGCGTCCCCCATCTCACGCGCTCGTGGACTCGTCGCGGCCGCGACCGTCGTCTGCCTTCTAAGCGTTGCTGCCTGCGATCACCAGAGGACCGCCACTGCGCCGCCAAGAGCCGCGCCCGTCTCATGCGACTCGCCTGCAGACCGCTCACCAACCGCCCAAGCTCGCCAATTCCGCCAAGCATTCGGTCTCAACGCCAGTGACACGGCGATCGCAGCCGCGGCAGCGGCGCCGCAAGACGGGCTGAACCGCTACGGGGTCCCACTGACAACGGCCGAGCTCAAGGAGATGGACCGGCGCCAAGCAGTCTCAGCCGCAACGGAACCGATCCGAGATGTGGTCCACGAACACCCGGACCAATACGGCCAGCTGTGGATCGACCAGCTGCATGGCGGGATCGTCGTGGTCCAGATCGCGCCTGATGGGAGCCAAGCCCCGATCAAGGCGCTCATGGCTCGCAAACATATCGATTCGAAGTTCGTGCGATTCGAACGCGTCAAGCGTTCAATGGCCGAGCTGCGCGCAATGACAGATGCGTTCATGCACGACGCGGCGCCGAGATTGAAGGCTCGAGGAATCCAGGTTCAGTCCATTGGGCCCGACCTGCCGAACGCCATGCGCGTCGGCGTCGTCAACCTGACGCAGGCCCAACGGCGCTCGTTGGCGAAGGAATTCCCGGACGTTCGGTTCGAGACCGAGTGCGTCATCAAAGCGGTGTGAACCCTCGCTGGCGCGCTATGGCTCCCTAGCCCAACGCCTTCAGCAGATTGGCCGGCGTGTCCTTCGGAGACACCTTGTACCAAGCCTCGGCGATCTTGCCCTTCTCGTCGATCAAAAACGCCGAGCGCAGGATCCCCATGTACTTGCGCCCGTACATCGACTTCTCGGTCCACACGCCGAAGGCCTCGGCCACCGCGTGATCCTCGTCAGCCAGCAGCGGGAACCCGAGCCCGTACTTCTCGTCGAACTTCAGTTGCTTGGCCGGTTTGTCGGGACTGATGCCGAGCACCGCGGTATCGCCGATGTCGCCCAAGATGTCGCGCATGCCGCAGGACTGCTGGGTGCAACCCGGAGTGTCCGCTTTTGGATAGAAGTACACGAGCACCTTGCGGCCCTTGAGACTCGACAACTTCACGGTCTCGCCGTGCTGGTCAGTTAGGGAGATCGCAGGGGCTTTATCACCGGGATTCAGAGACATGGCCCGACGTTATTCGGTGCGGTGGTTCAACTCCGCTGCAGGGTCGCAACCACATACGGGCTGCTGACACGGAGCCGCGGCGGGTCCTCGTTGGCGGCTTCGAGGACCGCCTTCATCCGTTTCAGCATCTCGTCGCGAACCGTCTCGTCGTACTTGCCAAATTGTTCGAGCACCGCCTTCCCGGTGACGGCCATTGGGTGGTTCTGTTGCTCGGTGTCCACGAATTCGTCCACGGAGTTGGCCACGTACGCGAGGCGGTGCTCGTCGATCTCGACGCTGAAACCGTGCGGTCCGAACGCCTCGATGAGTGACTCGCGCTCATGCCACGCGAACCCACCCGGTGGTGGCGGCGGCGCACCCAGCGCCGTCATCATCGTCTCGCTAGCGACTCTGTTCATGTCAGCGATCGGTCCTCCGGGTCGCCACGCACTCAGTACCACACGACCCGTTGGGATCAGGACCCGGGCCATCTCAGCCGCAGCCGCGACCGGGTCGGGAGCGAAGATCACCGCGAAGACGGACACGATGACGTCGACCGAGTGGTCGGGCAGCGGGATAGCGCCGGCGTTGCCCAACTCGAATGTGACGGATAGCCCGTCGGCGTCGGCACGCGCGCGGGCGACCTCGAGAAGACGAGTCGCGGGATCGACGCCGATGACCTCAGCGCCGGTGCGTGCGGCCACCAACGCCGCGTTCCCGGTGCCGCATCCGAGATCGAGCACCCGCTGGCCCGCGCGGAGCCCCGCGCGCTGAATCACGACCTCTGCCGCGGGCGCGAGCTGGGCCGCGGTTGACTCGTAGTGACCCACGCCCCAATCGAGCGGCGGCGGTCCGTTCACCTCCGGCATGTAGCGACACTACGTCGCACCTCGCGGTTCTTCAGGAGTAGGTCAGACCCACAGGCAAAACGGATGGCCCGCGGGGTCGAGCATCACTCGAAGCCGCGTGAGGTCTCGTGTCGCCGGCTGCTCTTCCGCCTGCGTCGCCCCACACGCCAGCGCCCACGCCACGCCGCGTTCGAGATCCTCCACCCAGATGTCGAGATGCATCTGCATGCCCGGCTCCCCCGGCGCGCCGGGGTACACGGCGCGGATGAAGTGTTCCTCCCACTGAATCTCGAGCTTTTCGCCTTCAGCCGAGCGCAGCCGCGACCATCCGTCCCCGGGAGGGAAACCTGGTCGTGGCCCCTCGATCTCCTCGATCAGCCAACCGAGAAGTTGTTCGTAAAAGTGCGTGAGCACGGCGACGTCGGGCGCATCGAGGACGGGGCCTGACATCCGCATCGCCGGTCGTTCCACGCCGTTCGAAGTTAACGGACGTGGCAGGCGTCAATAATTTCTGCCGGTGAGGGTCATCGGCCTACCGTTGCGGTGTGACGGCAGCTGACCTCGAGCGTGGAGCATTCTCAGCAGAGGGCCCGTGGGTGGTGCCCGACGAGACGATGGTGTGGCAGCGCGGCATCGGCGAGCTCCGCCTCAGGGTGGCGGCGCAGGTGCCCGAACTCGTGCGGCGCCGACGCGTTCCGCCGGTTCAGCGTGCCCTGATCACCGGCTGGCATCTCGGCGGCGCGCTGCTGGGTTGGAGGTACATCGACAAGCGGCGGAACCCCGACACCGCTCGCGCCGGGCTCTCACGCCGGCTGCGCGTGGCGTTCGCCAAGCTGGGCCCGACCTACATCAAGCTCGGGCAGATCCTGTCCTCGGGTGAGGGCATCTTCCCCGAGGAGCTGGTCAAGGAATTCCGCTACCTGCGCGACAAGGTGCCGGCCGAGACCTTCGAGACCGTCCGTCGTGTCGTCGAAGCAGAACTCGGCAAGCCGCTCGAGGCGGTGTTCGACAACTTCTCCACCGAGCCGCTCGCGGCCGCGTCGATCGCGCAGGTGCACACCGCCACGCTCAAGACCGGCGAGAGCGTCGTGGTGAAAGTGCAGCGCCCGACGGTGTCCGAGTTGGTGCAGAAGGACCTGGCCGCGATGGCGTGGATCTCCCCGGTCCTCGTTGGTCGCATCCCGATCGCGGCGCTGGCCAATCCGCCGGCGCTGGTGGACCTGTTCGCCGAGACGATTGTCGAGGAACTCGACTTCCGCCTCGAAGCGCAAAACATGCTCGACGTCGCGCGCGTTCTCGCCGCCACCGATCAACGGGCGATGGTCGTGCCCCGCCCCCATCCCGTGCTCGTCACGCGACGCATGCTTGTGATGGAGCGGTTGGACGGGTTCAGCTTCGACGACGTCGAGGGCATGAAGAAGGCAGGCGTCGATACCGAGGCCGTCGTACGGGCGAGCATGGTCAGCTTCCTCGAGGGCGCCATCTTGTTCGGCGTGTTCCACGGCGATCTGCACGGCGGCAACCTGCTTGTGCAGCAAGACGGGCGCGTCGCCTTGTTGGACTACGGCATCACCGGTCGCCTCGACGAGAAGCGGCGCCTCGCGTTCCTGCGCCTCATCGTCGGCGCGACCATGAACGACCTCAACGGGCAGCTGGCCGCGCTGATCGACTTGGGCGCGCTGCCCGACGGCACCGACTTGCCGACCTTGATTGTCGACCTCGGCCTCGACCGCCCGCCGATTGACCCGTTGCAAATCACGCCCGAGCAACTCCTGGAAGAGATGCGCGAGATCGTGAAGAAGCTGCTCGGCTACGGCGCCCGCCTGCCGAAGGAACTGATGCTGTTCATCAAGGACCTGTTGTTCCTGGACGGCGCGCTCGCGACCCTCGCCCCCGACGTCGACATCTTCGGCGAGATCGCTCACATTGCCGAGCACCTCGCTACCCGTCACGGCGAGACGATCGCGGCGCAGATCGGGCTCGAGCCCGGCGAGTTCGACATCGACCTCACCGGGGTGAAGAACAGCTTCGGCGTGGGCGAAGGCGTGCAAACGCTGACCCACCGCGAACTGCAGGAACGGCGCCAGCTCATGCAGAAGCGAATGGAAGCCCACGCCAAAGAAGCCAAGGCAAAAGCCAAGAAGTGACGCCTGAGCACTGCGACCTCTGCGAAGCAGCGCGGATGACGCAGTGGCACCACGAGGACGACGTGTGTTGGATCGCGGACTGCGAGGTCTGCAGCATCCCGATGGTCGTGTGGCGCAAGCACGGCACCGAACCGCCCGAGGGCGACGTCGATCACATGATGCGCGAACTCACCCGCGTCGGTGACGCCGTGTTCGAAGGGCGGGAGTGGTCAATCGACCGCAACATGCGTCAGATCCCGGACCACTTCCACGCGCACGCGCGTGACAAGGACTGGTACTTCAGGCGGTTTCGGTAACTGCAGCCGCGTGATCCCACGCAGCTAGGTCAAGCAACCGCGGGTCGTTCGAGAACACCTCGGGAATCGGCTGCTTCACACCGATGCGCTTCTGCAGCTTCTCGACTTCCATCTGCTGGTTCCACAACACCAGCGTGACGACAACGCCGCTCTCACCGGCGCGCGCGGTGCGACCCGAACGATGCAGGTAGGTCTTGTGGTCTTCCGGCGGGTCGTAGTGGATCACGACGTCGATCGCGTCGACGTGGATGCCGCGTGCGGCGACGTCGGTGGCGACGAGCACTGGCAGCTTGCCCTCGGAGAACTGCGCCAGCGCCCGCTCGCGCGCACTCTGGCGCAAGTCGCCGTGCAGTGGTTGTGCCTGCACGTCGTGCGTCTTGAGGTCGGCCACAAGGCGGTCGGCGCCGCGCTTGGTGCGGGTGAAGATCAGCGTGCGGAAGGCGCCCTTCGAGATCGACGCCGCCACCTTGGCTTTGTCCATCTCGTGCACCTGCAGGAACCGGTGGAGCATTTCGTCGACCGTGACCGTGGTGCTCTCCACCGTATGAACGGCCGGGTCCTTCATGTACGTGCGCATGAGGTGATCGACGTCGTTGTCGAGCGTGGCCGAGAACAGGAACGTTTGATGGTCCTGGCTCATGCGGCGCAGGAACCACTCGACTTGCGGCAGGAAGCCCATGTCGGCCATGCGGTCGGCTTCGTCGAGCACGATCGTGCCAACGTCGGTGACGTGGATCTCGCCGCGGTTGCCGAGGTCGATGAGTCGGCCCGGCGTCGCGATCACGACATCGATTACTTGATTGAACGCGCGGATGTCGGCGTCGAGGTCGGTGCCGCCGTAGACGGCGCGCAACTTCAACCCGATTGCCGCGGCGAGCGGCGTCAACACTTCGGCAACCTGCACCGCGAGTTCCCGCGTGGGCACCAGCACGAGCGCGCGTGGGTAGTGCGGACGCGAACCGGGTGCGGTGCGCTGCAGCAGCGGCAGACCGAACGCCAGTGTCTTGCCGGAGCCGGTCTTGGCCTGTCCGCAGACGTCGCGTCCTGCGAGTGCGTCTTTGATCGTGATGCCTTGAATCGCGAACGGCGCAACCACGCCCGTCTCTAAGAGGGCGTCAACCAACGCTTCGTCGATACCAAGGCTCGCGAACGTTTCGGGGGTCGGGGGCGCTTCCCCCGTCTCAGTTTCCACAGCGATTCGAGATGCAGGTTACCGGGGTGGGGCCGCATCCAGTGCATTGCGCATCGCGCCGACCGCCTCGCCGACCGCGTCGGGGCCTTTTCCGTCCAGCAACAGGCGCATCAACGCGCTCGCAACCACGACCCCATCGGCGTGATCGGACGCCTCCACGGCGTGGGCCGGAGTCGAAACACCAAAGCCGATCAGGACCGGCGTGTCGGTGACGGCCTTGAGCCGCGTGCCGATCGTGGCGGCCGTGTCGCTCAACGCGCCGCGCTCACCGGTAACGCCCATGACCGACACGCCGTAGACAAATCCGCGCGAGCGTGCCGCGATCTGCACGAGGCGCTCGTCGGGCGTGATGGGTGACGCGAGCAGAACCGTGGCCACGCCCTGTTCTGCCGCCGTGGCTTCCCAACCGACCGATTCCTCGAGGGGAAGATCCGGCACGATCGCGCCGGTGATGCCCGCCGCGACGAGATCAGACGCGAACCGCTCGTGGCCGGCGCGGAACACGAGGTTGTAATACGTCATCGCGACCAGCGGCACGCCGATGTCGACGCCCCGCAGCGAGTCGAGAATCTTCGGCGGCGTCGCGCCACCTTCGAGCGCGGTTTGCGACGCCTCTTGAATGGTCGGGCCGTCCATCACCGGGTCCGAGAACGGCAGACCGATCTCGATGGCGTCCGCGCCGGCGCCGGCCATCGCCAAGAGCGCGTCGATCCAGTCGGGGCCGCCGAGGCCACCGGTCATGTAGGGAACGAGGAGACGCCGGCCGTCGTCGCGGCGCTTGCGCAGCGTCGGTTCGAGTTGGGGTGGAGTCACTCGGGCACCGGCGGCCGCAGCACATTCATGATCTGCTCGGCGTCTTTGTCGCCGCGGCCCGACAGCGTGATCATCACTGTGGTGCCAGGCGCGAGTTCGCCGGTGCGCGCCGCTCGCGCCACCCAGGCAACTGCGTGGGCCGACTCGAGCGCCGGGATAATGCCTTCGGTGCGCGCGAGCAGCTGCAGTGCGTCGAGCACTTCTTCGTCGTTGACCGGTGAGTACGACGCGCGGCCGATCGCGGCGAGGTGCGCGTGTTCGGGGCCAACGCCGGGATAGTCGAGGCCGGCGCTGATCGAGTGCGCCTCCAGCACCTGGCCGTACTCGTCCTGCAACAGCATCGATTGACTGCCGTGCACCACACCGGGCACGCCGTGACCAATCGCCGCGCCGCCCGCGGCCTCGGCGCCGACGAGCTTCGCCTTGGTGTCGACGAACCCGGCAAACGTGCCGGCGGCGTTCGACCCGCCGCCCACGCATGCGACCACGACGTCGGGGTCGGTGCCCAGCAGCGCCCGCACCTGCTCGCGCGCTTCGTCACCGACGATGCGCTGGAACTCGCGCACCATCCACGGGTACGGATGCGGGCCCATCACCGATCCGAGGCAGTAGTGGCTCGACTCGACGTTGGCCACCCAGTCCCGCATGGCTTCGTTGATCGCGTCCTTCAGCGTGCGGCTGCCCGAATTGACGGGACGCACTTCCGCGCCGAGCAGCTGCATGCGAAAGACGTTCAGCGCCTGGCGTTCGACGTCGACCTCACCCATGTAGACCACGCACTCGAGCCCGAACAGCGCGGCCGCGGTTGCGCTCGCCACCCCGTGCTGACCGGCGCCCGTCTCGGCGACTATGCGCTTCTTGCCCATGCGCCGCGTCAGCAGCGCCTGGCCGATCACGTTGTTGATCTTGTGGCTGCCGGTGTGCGCGAGGTCTTCACGCTTCAGCAGCACCCGTACACCGAGTTCGGCCGACAGACGCTTGCACTCGGTGACCGGCGTCGGCCGCCCGCCGTAGTCGCGCAGCAGCGCGTTGTATTCATCGAGGAACGCCGGGTCGCTCCACGCGTCGCGGAACGCGGCCTCGAGTTCGAGACACGCGGGCATGAGCGACTCGGGGATGTAACGACCGCCGAACTCGCCGAACCGACCGTCCTTCGTCGGCTCGTCCATCATCGATCTGTCACTCATGTTCCCTCGTCGGCCCAGTCGTATGGGGTGTCGTCGGCGTTGCCACCAAAGTTGCCCGGGCCTTCGGCCTCGAACGCAGCCTTGGCGTTCGCGATGAACGCACGCAACTTGCGGGGGTCTTTCCGTCCTGGGGACGACTCGACGCCGCTGGACACGTCAACGCCCCACGGGTGCACCGCCCCGATGGCGGCGGCGACGTTGTCGGAGTTCAGCCCGCCAGCCACAATCAGGCGGCTGCGATCCGTCACCCCGTCGGCCAAGCGCCAGTCGAACACCTTGCCGCTGCCGGGGTTCGGTGCGTCGAGCAGGATCGCGGACGCGCGGTAACCGCTCGCGTCGGCCACGCCGCGGTCGCCGGCAACGAACGCCTTGATCACGAAGGGAATGCGTTCGCCGATCCACCACGTCATCTCGCGGGTCTCGTGTCCGTGCAACTGGGCACCGGTCAGCCCGGCGCGGTGAATGGTCTCGACGACGCGTTCTTGCGCCTCGTCACGGAACACGCCTACCGTCATCACGTCGTTGGGCAGGCGCTTCACTATGTCGGCCGCCGCGCTCGCGGTGATTTGACGCGTGGACGGCGTGAACAGAAAGCCGATCGCGTCTGCACCCATCGCAACCGCGAGCAGCGCGTCCTCCTCGGTGGTGATGCCGCAGATCTTTACGAACACCGCAAGCTCCGGACCATGTCGGACGGATCGCCCGCGGTGACCACGGATTGGCCGACAAGCACCGCGTCGTAGCCCGCGTCGCGCAGACTGGCCGCATCGGTCGCGTCCCGCACGCCGGATTCGGCCACGCGCACGACGTCGGCCGGTATCTGCGTCGCCATGCGCACCGCCCGCTCGTGGTCGACCTTGAACGTGTGAAGGTCGCGTTGGTTCACGCCGACCACGGTCGCTCCGGCGGCCAACGCGCGATCGAGTTCGGCCTCGTCGTGAATCTCGAATAGGGCGTCCAGGCCCAGGCCGGTCGCCACCGCGTGGCAGTCGCGGAGCTCGGCGTCTGACAGGACCGCCGCGATCAGAAGCACCGCGTCGGCACCCATCGCGCGGGCGGCGCGTACGTCGGCGACCGACACCGTGAAGTCCTTGCGCAGCACCGGCAACTCGACCGCGGCGCGAGCGGTTTCCAGATCCTCGGGGCTGCCACCGAAATACGTGGCGTCGGTGAGGACCGACAACGCCGCCGCTCCCCCGTCCGCATACGCCTTGGCCATCAGCGCTGGGTCGAGGTGCGGCGCCATGTCGGGCACCGACGGCGAGCGGCGTTTGATCTCGCCGATAACGGCGAGGCCGTCGGCCGCGCGCAACGCCGCCGCGAACCCGCGCGGCGTCGGCGCAGCGGCGAGCGCCGCGTCAGTGACCACAGGCTCGGGATAGCCCCGATGTGCAGCCACGATGTCGTCCAAATACGTGGCCATCGTGCGACTACGAGCCTGTTGAAGAAGGGTTTCGCCGCTTCGCGGCGTGCGCGAAGGAGCCTGAGCCGTGCCTTGCGTCAAGCGGAGTCAATGGTGTCCGGTAGTTCTTCAACAGTCTCGTAGGTTACGTGCGTGAGCGACGCGGGCACGATCGTCGTCGTCGAGGACGAGACGGCGATCGCCGACCTGCTCGACCTCTACCTGCGCCGCGAGGGTTTTCGCGTGGTCCTTGCGGCCGACGCCGACCGCGGCGCTGCCCTCGTTGCGAGCGAGCAACCCGTCCTCGTGATCCTCGATGTCGGCCTCCCGGGTTCAACGGACGGGTTGGGGCTTTGCCGGCAGATTCGCGAGCGCGGCGCGACGCCGATTCTCATACTGACCGCCCGGGACTCGGAGATCGATCGCGTCGTCGGCCTCGAACTGGGCGCGGATGACTACGTGACGAAACCGTTCTCGCCCCGCGAGGTGGTCGCGCGCGTCAAGGCGATCTTGCGCCGGGCCAGCGCTGTCCCCGTCGCAACGTCTCGCCTGTCCCACGGCTCGATCGCGGTCGACGCGGCGCGGCGTGACGTCACCGTGGACGGCGAGACCATCGCGTTGACGACGCGGGAGTTCGACCTGCTCGCCTACCTGATGCAACACACCGGTGTCGTGCTTAGCCGTCAACAGCTGCTCGACGGCGTGTGGGGCCCCGGTTGGCATGGCGACGAGCGGACCGTGGACGTGCACGTGCGGCAGTTGCGCCGCAAGCTGGGTGACGGCTTCGAACTTACGACGGTGTGGGGCGTGGGATACCGGCTCGGATGACGATGCGCCGACGCCTCATCGGAACGCTCCTGTTGGTCGTAGCGGCCGCGCTCGCCGTGGCGGGGCTCGGCACCCAGCTCCTCGTGCGACGGGCCACGCTCGAGGACGCACGCAAGGACGTCGCGCTCCAGGCCCGGCAAGTTGCGGCGGCGACGGAAGACTTGCGCCGCCCGGCAACGTTCGCGGTGCTCCGTCAGGCGCTGCGCCTGAAGGGAGCGGGTGTCGTGCGCTTCGGTGCCGGTGGTCGATTGCTTACCGAGTTACCCGCCGGCGTGGCCGCGCAAGATTTGCGCCGCGCCGACCTGGCACTGGGCAACACGGTGTCGGGCATCCGGCGCACGCTCGTCTACGCCGCCGCTCCGGTCAACAGCGTGAACGGGCGGACGGGCCCGGTGACCGCGGTTGTCTTCACGCGGCAGTTGAACTCGCTCAACCGCGGTGCGTGGTTCTTCGCGATGTCGGCGCTCGTGTCGCTGGCCTTGGCCGGACTCGTCGGTAGCCGGCTCGGTCGCCGCATCGCGGAGCCAATCGAGCGGGCCGACGCGACCACCCGGAGAATCGCGTCCGGCGACCTGGGCGCCCGCGTCGACCTGCCCGCGAATGCCGACGCGGAGGTGGCCTCGCTCGCGTCGTCGATCACGTCGTTGGCCGACAACCTCGAGCGCAGTCGAGCGACCGAGCGCGACTTCCTGCTGTCTGTGTCACACGATCTGCGTACCCCGCTCACCGCGATCCGCGGCTACGGCGAGGCGTTGGCCGACGGCGCGATCGACGACGACGCCCGCGCCGGAGCAGTGATCGTGTCGGAGTCGCGCCGCCTCGAACGCCTCGTGGGTGACCTACTGGACCTGGCTCGGCTCGGCGCCGGATCCTTTTCTCTGCAACTCGAGGCGGTGCGGATAGACGACGTCGTGCTCGGCACGGCCGAGGCATTACAGCCAGCGGCCACTGCGGCCGGCGTGGCCCTCTCCGTAGCCGGCACTGGCGACGTCGTCGCGCTCGGCGACCAGGACCGTCTTGCGCAGGTTGCCGCGAATCTGATCGAGAACGCGTTGAGCTTCGCCGCGGGGCGTGTGGACCTCGCAGTGGTGGCCTCTGGTGATCGCGTCGGCTTTACGGTGACGGACGACGGCCCGGGGATTCCCGCCGTCGAACAGTCCGCGGTGTTCTCGCGTCACTACCGCTCGGACTCGTCACGTGGCCGCAGGCTGGGAACCGGGCTTGGCCTGGCCATCGTGGCCGAACTCGTCGCCGCCATGCACGGTTCGACCGGGATCGAATCGCCGCCCCCCGGCGACGCCAGCGGCACTCGCATCACTGTGTGGTTGCCCCGCGCTTAGGGCTGCGTTGTCTCCGAGACGTCAGTGGTCGTGGTCGTTTCCTCGACCGTGGGGTCCACGCAGTCCTTGACGTCCAGCGGAATGCTCTGCGTGCCAACGGTGACGGCCAACGGATTTCGGCCGACCTCGCGACAACGCACGATCCACGTGGCGTGACCCTGCGAGTCCGTGATCGCCGGGTTCGCCGTCATCACGCGCCACGAAGAACTACCCACGAGGTCAACGCGCTCGTCGACGAGCGGGGTGGCGCGTACGACGCCCTGCGCGTCCACCATTTTCTGCGACACCAGCACGACGAGTTGCGTGTCGCGGAACAGCTGCGGGGGATCGGGCGCGAGCGAGGACGATACGGCGAGGCCGCCAGCGGTTCGCACCCGCAACTCGACCTGCTTGGTCTCGGTGGCGCCGAGGAACACCGCCGACGGCGTGATCTGCGCGAGGTCGGGCGGCCGGAACGCGCGGGCGCGGTAGCGACCTCCCAGCACATTGGGCATCGTCCAGGTGCCGTCCTCGCCGGTGGTGAGAATGATCTGCGCTGAGGCGCCGTCAACAATGCGCTCGAGGACGACGGACGCGCCCGGCACCGCACCACCCTCGCTGACCACGACGCCGCTCACCGTGGCCCTACCGGGACCGAAAGGTACGGCGGTTGTGATCGCGTGGCCCGACACGCCTTTCAGACCAATCTCGGAGTAGTCGACATCGGTGGTCGTGGTCGCGACCACCGCGTTGATCTCGGGTGCTTTGGGCAACCGCCCGGCACCGCTCGAGCACGCCGCGGCGACCAGGCCGAGCGCAAGCACAAGAGCTGCGGGACGAACCTGGCTACGCACTGACCGGTCCGAGAATCGTGCCGGTGCGCCCGCCGATTTCAGCGGCGCCTTCGAGCGCGGTGCCGCGCTTGACATATCCAAGCGCTATGTCGTCGGCCGCGCTGGTGACGACGCCAACATCGGCGCCGGCGACGACAATCGCGTCGCCGCGGCTCGCTCCGTCGACCGCGAGCCGCACAAGGCGGCGTGGCGGCTCCGCGACGCGACTGTCCATGCGGGCCACCAACTCCTGGCCCGTGTAGCAACCCTTCGTGAACGAGACAGCGCGACTCACCCAACCGGTCTCGGCGGGCACGGTGCGCTCGTCTATCTCGTTTGCCATCGAGAGGCGGCCCTCTTCGATGCGGCTGCGTTCGGCCGCAGGGTCGAGAGCTGCCTCAGCCGCTTCAGTCAGCGTGATCGTGGCTTTGGTGCGCAGCAGGAAGCGCCGCAGCCGGGCCTCGAGGGCGGCGCCGAAACCAGGGTCGATCCGGAACGTGAACTGCTCGGCGCTGTCGCGCACCACGTGGGCGAACGCGTCGATGTGGCCGTTTGGCGCCAGGACGAACGTCGAGGTCGAACCGCCCACAGGCAGCGCCGCGACATCCTGGCTTAGCTGGCCTTGGAGATAGCCCTCCGCGTCTGGCCCCTCTACGCGAACAATGTCGAGCGGCGGCGTCACGCAGTCATCTTGCCGCGGCGTCGCGGCGTTGAGCCGTCATGCGCCTCGCCGCGGGGACCGCGGCCAGCAGCGCCGCGGCCTTGTTGGCGCATTCCAGGTCTTCGGAAGCCGGATCGCTGTCGACCACGATGCCCGCGCCCGCCTGCACATACGCCCGGCCGCCCGGCGCCACGAACATGGTGCGGATCGCGATCGCGGTATCGAGCTCACCGGCAAAGTCGACGTAGCCGACGACGCCGGCGTACGGGCCGCGCCGCGTGGCTTCGAGCGCATCGATAATTTGCATGGCCCGCACCTTGGGCGCGCCCGACACGGTGCCCGCCGGCAGCGTGGCCCGCAGCACGTCGATGGGCGTGAGGCCGGGCTTCAAATCGGCGGATACCTGCGAAGTGAGGTGCATCACATGGCTGTAGCGCTCGAGCGTGAACAACTCGTCGACCTTCTCGGTACCGAACACGCCGACGCGGCCAACGTCGTTGCGCGCCAGGTCCACCAGCATGATGTGCTCCGCGCGCTCCTTCGGGTCCTCGCTCAGTTCGGCGGCCATGCGCTTCTCGTCGGCCTCGGTGCGGCCGCGCCGACGCGTGCCCGCGATCGGGCGGCTGATGACGCGACCGTCGAGCAACTGCACCATCGGTTCGGGCGAACTGCCGACCACGGTGACTTCCGGGTGCCGGATGAAATACATGTACGGCGACGGGTTGACTTGGCGCAGGCTGCGGTACATGTCGAACGGGTCGGCATCGAGGTCAAGGTCGAACCGCTGCGACAGCACCACTTGAAAGATGTCGCCCGCGAGGATGTGCTCCTTCGCCACGTTCACCATGTCGGTGAAACGCTCTTTGCTCACCGTGCGGGTGACGTCCGGGAGAGGGTCGGTGTCGCCGGGCGGGTCGAACACCGGCTCGTCAATTGCGCGCGCCCCGTCGGCCAACATCTGCTCGACGCGCGCGACCGCGGCGTCATACGCAGCATCGATTTCTGTCTCGCTCATGTCGGTCGACACGAACGCATTCGAGAGCAACACGACGCGTTGCTTCCAGTGGTCGAATGCCGCCACCGAACCGATGATCGACATCACCGCGTCGGGCAAACCGCGGTCGTCGTTCGGCGCGTCGGGCAGGTGCTCGACCTCGCGCACGACTTCGTAGCCCAGGTAGCCGACCACGCCACCGTGCAGCGGCGGCAGGTCTTCGAGTTGCGGCGATTGGTACGCGCCGAGAATCGCCTCGATCGCGGCGAGCATGCCGTGGTCGAGGGGCACGCCGGCCGGGAGCGTCCCGTCGACGGTGATCACGCCGTGGCGGGCGACGAGGGTGGCGCGCGCGTCGCGTCCGACAAAGCTCCAACGACCCCAACGCTCGCGGTCCACCGACTCGAATAGGAAGCCGGGCTCGTCGCCTACGAGCCGCGCGAAACCGGCGACCGGAGTGATTTGATCGGCGAGCACCTCACGCCAAACCGGAACAACCGAGTGCTGCGCTGCGAGCGCGCGGAACTGCTCCCTATTCGGTTGCATCACCGAGGCTGCGATAGAAGCACGAGAAGTTCCCCGTGTGACACGCGCCGTTGCCTTCCTGCTCGACGGTTAGCAAAAGCGTGTCGCCGTCGCAGTCGTACGACGCTTCGCGCAGGTACTGGCGGTCCCCCGACGTTTCGCCCTTGCACCAGAACTCCTGGCGGCTACGGCTCCAGAACCACGTGCGACCCGTCTCGAGCGTCTTGCGCAACGACTCGTCGTTCATCCATGCCAGCATCAGGACCTTGCCGGTGCCGTGCTCTTGCACGATCGCGGGCACGAGGCCGTCCTCGTTGTACGTGACGTTCTCGAGATCGCTCTCGCTGGCTTTGAACGGTGTCGCTTGCGGCATCCGCAAAGTTTAGAGGTAGAGGCCCGTCGCTCCGTCATAGCGGTCGGCCGCTACGGCGTGGATGTCGCGTTCGCGCAGCAACAGGTATTCCTCGCCCTGCACTTCGACCTCGTAGCGATCCTCGGGGCTGAACAACACTTGGTCGCCGGCCTTGATGGTGCGGACGTGCGGACCCACCGCCTGCACCTCGGCCCACACCAAGCGCTTCGAGACCTGCGCCGTCGCCGGGATCAGGATGCCGGCGCGGCTGCGACGCTCACCCTCGGACTGCGGGATCTGCACGAGGACACGATCAGCCAGCATCGTGATGGCTTGCTTCACATCGGGCGTGGCATCAGGCACGGCGTTCGAGGGTACTAAGGACGGACGATGACTCCGGCATCAGTGAGGGCCTTCTTGGCCTCGCCGACGGTGACCTCGCCGAAGTGGAAGATGCTCGCCGCGAGCACCGCGTCGGCGCCGCCTTCGATGGCGCCTTCGACGAGATGCCCCACGTGACCAACGCCGCCACTGGCGATCACCGGAATGTCGACGGCGGCGACCACCGCCCGGGTCAGGGGCAGGTCGAAGCCATCCCGCGTGCCGTCGCGGTCCATGCTCGTCAAAAGAACCTCGCCAGCACCATTCGCCGCGACCTGTTCGGCCCACTTGATCGCGTCGATGCCCGTCGGGGTACGCCCGCCGTGCGTAAACACCTCAAACCCGCCGTTGCCGTTGGAGCGGGCGTCGATCGCCACCACCACGCATTGCGCGCCGAACTCGTCGGCGATCTCGGCGACGAGATCGGGACGGGTCACCGCGGCCGTATTCACGCCGACCTTGTCCGCGCCGGCCCGCAGCAACTTGCGAGCGTCATCGACCGAGCGCACGCCGCCGCCGACCGTGAGCGGGATGAACACCTGCTCAGCTGTGCGCGCCACGACGTCGACCATCGTGTTGCGCGCGTCGGACGACGCCGTGATGTCGAGGAACGTCACTTCGTCGGCACCTTCGGCGTCGTAGCGCGCCGCTAGCTCGACCGGGTCCCCGGCGTCGCGCAACCCCACAAAATTCACGCCCTTGACGACGCGTCCGGCGTCGACGTCGAGACACGGAATGACGCGCACTACCCGCACGCGGCGACACCTTCGGCCACGGTGAACTTGCCTTCGTAAATCGCCCGCCCGGTGATGACGCCCGCGAGCCGGCGACCGTTCACGTCGATCTCGGCCAGCGCCTTCAAGTCGGCGAGCGACGCGACACCGCCCGACGCGATCACGGGCACGTGGGTGAGCATCAGGGCGCGCTCGAGACCGGCCAGGTCAGGCCCCGAAAGCTGACCATCGGTGGCGATGTTCGTGACGACGAACGCGGCCACGTCGACGTCAGCGAACGTGACGATTACGTCATCGACGGTCTGGTCGCTCTCTTCGAGCCAACCGCGCACTGCGATGCGACCTTCGCGATGGTCAAGGCCGATCGCGACGCGGCCGGGGTAGGCGCGCACTAGCCGCTTGGCGGCCTCGGGGTCGCTGATCGCGAGCGATCCGAGCACGATACGGCGCACACCCGCCTTGAGTGACGAGTCGTCCACCTGTCCCCCGCCCGCCTCTACGGGCACATCGACGGCCGCCGCGATGGCTTTGATCATCTCGGCGTTGACCGGCCCGTCCCCCTTGGCCGCGTCCAGGTCGACAACGTGGATCCACGGCGCGCCCTGCGCGGCGAAGTCCTTGGCCACGGCGATCGCGTCGTCGCCGTAATAGGTCTCGCGGTCGTAGTCGCCCTGCGCCAGGCGCACGATGCGTCCACCGCGCAAATCGATCGACGGGTACAGGTCCATCAGACCGCGGCTGCCACGTCGGCGTCGCAGCGCGTCGCGAACGCGCGTAGCAACGCGAGGCCCGACGTGCTTGATTTTTCAGGGTGGAATTGCGCGGCCCACACGTTGCCGCGCTCGACGGCGGCCACCACCTCGCCGCCGTAGTCGCACACGCCGACCACGTCGTCGCTCATAGGCGCGGCGAACGAGTGCACGAAGTAGACCCACGGCTCGACGCCGAGCGCGTCAAGCAACGCCGAGGGTTCCGTACGCCCAGCGGGTGGAACGACGCGGTTCCACTGCATCTGCGGGTGCTTCACACCGGCAGGCAGGCGTTTCAGCGCGCCGGGGAGCACACCCAATCCTGCAACGCCGGGCGATTCGTCGGACCCTTCGTAGAGCAGCTGTAGGCCGACGCACACTGCGAGCAGTGGCGTTCCGGTCTCGACCGCGTCGAGCGCGACGCGGTCCAGACCCGTGGCGCGCAACGCGTTCATGCATGCGCCGAACGCGCCGACTCCGGGTAGGACCACGCCATCAGCGCCTTGGGCTGCCGCGGCCGTCGTCACAAGATCCGCGTCGGCCCCGACGTGCATGAGCGCCTTGTAGACCGAGCCGAGATTGCCGATGCCGTAGTCAAGAACTGCGATGCGCGTCACAGGGTCCCTTTGGTGGACGGAACGCCCGTCCCTTCTACGCGCACGGCGTCGCGCAGGGCGCGGGCCACGCCTTTGAAACTTGCCTCGATGATGTGGTGCGTGTTCTTGCCGCTGCGGGTGCGGATGTGCAGCGTGAACATCGCCGCCGTCGCGAAGGCGCGCCAAAATTCTTCGGCGAGTTGCGGATCGAACCCCGGCGTGCCGATGAGGTTGCGGTCGTCGAACGCGAAGTCGACTTCGTAGACGAGGAACGGGCGGCCGCTGAGGTCGAGGGCGACCTCCACGAGCGCTTCGTCAAGCGGCACGATGACGGAGGCAAACCGTCGCACACCGGCCTTGTCGCCCAACGCTTCCTTCACGGCTTCGCCGAGCGCGATGCCTACGTCCTCGACCGTGTGGTGGGCGTCGATCTCAAGATCGCCAACACAGTCGATGGTGAGGTTCATGCCGCTGTGCTTGCCGAGCTGGCTGAGCATGTGGTCGTAGAACGGCAGGCCTGTCGAGACGTTGGTCTCGCCCGTCCCGTCGATGTCGACCGACAGGTTGATCTTGGTTTCTTTCGTCTCGCGATTGCGGGACGCGGCACGACTCATTGCAGGGCCTCCGTGAGGGCGGTGAGGAAACGGGTGTTCTCGTCGGGTGTGCCGACGGTGACGCGCAGGCAACCTTCGAGGCCTGGCCACGACGAACAGTCGCGAACAAGCACCGACGCGCCGACCATCTTCTGCCAGATCGCGGCGCTGTCGCCGACCTGCGGACGGAAAAGGATGAAGTTGGCCTGCGACGGCCACACCTCGATCGGCAGCGCGGCGAGGCCGGCGATGATCCGCCCACGCTCCTCGACGATCGATGCAACGCGCACGTTCATCTCATCGCGGTACTTGAGGGCAAGCACACCGGCCGCCTGCTTCACGATGTCGAGGTGATACGGCAGCACCACGGCGTCGAGCGCTTCGATCACCGACACCGGCGCAATCGCGTAACCGAGGCGCATGCCGGCCATGGCCCACGTCTTCGAGAAAGTACGCACGACTACCACCCGATCGTCGTCGTTCACGCGATCGATCGCCGACCACGACGAGAACTGCCCGTAGGCCTCGTCGACGACGACGAGGCCGCTGGACGCCGCGAGCGCGGCATCGAGCACCTCCGGCGTCTCGATCATGCCCGTCGGGTTGTTGGGCGAGCATAGAAACACGATGGTCGGGTCGGCGGCGCCCACCGCTGCCGTGACGAGCGCCGCGTCGAGCGTGTAGTCGTCGTGGCGCGACGCCGTGACCACCTTCGTGTTCGTGATCTTCGGGATGTGGCTGTGCAGTGCGTACGTCGGCTCGAATACGAGCACGCTGCGCGTCGGTCCCCCGAAGGCAAGCAATAGGCACTGCAGGACCTCGTTGGATCCGTTGGCCGCGAACACCTGGTCGGGGCGAACGCCATGCGACTCCGCGATCGCGGCGCGTAAGGCAGTGGCGGCGCGGTCGGGATAGCGGTGGAAGTCGGCGTGCGCGACGAACTCCGCCAAGGCGTCGCGCGAACTCGGCGGGTGGACCTTCCGGCGACTCGTTGGTGTTGAGGCGGACCTCGACGTCGACTTGAGCGGAGTGGTAGCCGGTCATGAGACCGAGATCGGGGCGGACTTCGACCGTCATCGGTTGCTCCGCATCTTCACGGACAGTGCGTGTGCGGAGAGGCCTTCGGCTTCGGCCAGCGCGGCGACGTGCGGCGCCACGCGCGACAACGCGGCTTCGTCGAGGGCCACGACGTGGATCGCTTTCAGGAAATCGTCCACGCGCAGCGCCGAGGCGAACCGTGCCGACCCGTAGGTCGGCAGCACGTGGCTGGGCCCGGCGATGTAGTCACCGACGCTGGCGGGCGCGAACGCACCGCAGAACACGGCGCCGGCGTGGCGCACCAATGGCAACAACGCTTCGGGGTCCGCCGACATCAACTGAAGATGCTCAGGTGCGATCGCGTTCGCGACTTCGACCGCCGCGTCGGGCCCGTCCACCAACGCCAGGAAACAATTCGCCGCGAGGTTCGCCTCGATCACGTCGCGGCGCGGGGCGTCCGCCACGAGACCGGCCATGGCGGACTGAATTCGGTCGGCCGCGTCTTCGGACCACGTGATCAGCCACGCCAGACCATCGGGGCCGTGCTCGATCTGCACGATCAGATCGATCGCGGCGAGGTCGGGCGGCGTCGACTCGTCGGCCACCACCACTACTTCGGACGGGCCGGGGAATGACGACGGCACGCCGACGAGACCCGACGCCGCGACCTGTCGCTTGGCTTCGCTGACGTAGACGTTGCCGGGGCCCACGAGCACATCAACGGGTTTGACCGACTCGGTGCCGTAGGCCATTGCGCCTATCGCATGCGCCCCGCCGATGGCATAGACCTCGTCGACGTTCGCCAACGCCGCCGCGGCGAGGATGCCTTCGGCGATCGTGCCGTCCGGGCCCGGGGAGGTGCACAAAATCACTTCGGGCACGCCGGCAACCCGTGCCGGGATCGCGGTCATCAACACGGTCGAGATCAGCGGCGCCAGCCCACTGGGCACGTAGACGCCGGCGCGATCAACGGGACGGAACAGTTCGCGCAACACGATGCCGTCGGTCTCGTGGCGCGTGTCCTCTCGCAACTGGCTGCGGTGGTAGCTCACGATGTTCGCGCGCGCCGCCTCGAGCGCCTCGCGTAGCAGTGGCGAGATCGAGCCGAGCGCGGCCTGCAAATCGGCGTCGGGCACGCGGAATTCTTCGAGGTCGACGTGGTCGAACTGTTTCGTGAATCGCCGCACGGCGGCGTCGCCCTCGGCGCGCACGGCGGCGAGAATTTCCGCTACAGCAGCCGTCGGCGGCTCCGTCGCCGCCTGGGGTCGAGGCAGCGTCGATCGCAGTCCTTCGAGGGACGCGCCGCGCAGATCGATCCGGGCCAACATGAGCGGGCAAGTCTACGGGCAACCCCTTTGAATGCCGCTAAGCAATTCGTGAGGCAAACTCCCCTCATGGCCGACGCCGAGCTCTCTTCGATGACCTCGACCCTCGACGACGTGCGCAAGCGCATCACCGCTCGGGCCGAGGCGATGGCCAATTCAGGCGACGAGGACACCGCCGTTGACCTCTACGAGGTCGAGCGATCGCTCAACTCCGCGCTGCGCCGCCTGACCAAACTGCTCGACCGCGTTTGAGTCCGAGCAATAGTCCGGCGTGCCGGCGGGGGTGGGGTCCCCGCCGGGGCCAGCGAGGGAGCCCGAAGGGCGGACGAGCCAGAGATACAACCGACGAAGGGCTAAGTCGGAGACTTAGGCCTTGGTCGGTTCGGCGGACGGGCAGTAGTCCACCAGAGGGCAGGCCGAGCACTTCGGGCGGCGGGCCACGCAGATCGCGCGGCCGTGCAGGATCATCCGCAACGAGAACCCGCCCCAGTCCGACGGCGGCAGCATCGCTCCCAACGCGTGCTCGGCCTTCACGGCGTCGGTCTCTTGCGTGAGGTCAAGCAAGCGACTGATGCGCCCGACGTGCGTGTCGACCGGCAGCCCGGGAAGGTCAAACGCGACGGAGCGCACGACGTTCGCGGTCTTGCGGCCAACGCCGGGCAGCGCGGTGAGTTCCTCCATCGACGTCGGCACCTCGCCGTCATGGCGCTCCATCAACGCCGCCGCCATGCCCGCCAGGCTCTTGGCCTTGTTGCGGAAGAGGCCAAGCGTTTGGATGAGCGGCTCGATCTGTTGCGGTGACGCGCTCGCCATCAGTTGAGGCGTCGGGTACACCGCGAAGAGACCCGGCGTTGCTTTGTTCACCATCTCGTCGGTGCACTGGGCGGACAGGATCGTGGCGGCGAGCAACTCGAACGGGTTGTTGTGGACGAGCGCGCAGACGGCCTCGGGGTACGCGGCCTTCAGTCGTTCGTTGGTCAGCTTGGCCCGCCCTGCCGCCGACCGCGGTTTGCCCACTAAACGGCGCCGCTGACGCCCACGAGCGAGCCCACTGCGTAGGCCACCGCCGCACTGATCCCAGCGAGGCCGACTTGGCGCGCCGCGGCCTTCCAGCGTTTGCCCCCGGTGAACCGAGCGAGCACGTAGCCGACGGTGGTCGCACCGATAGCGGCGAGCACGATCGACGCGAGCACCGCGGTGCCGGTGGTGCGGTTTACCGCGAGCCACGGAATCAAGGGCACGAACGCGCCGATCACGAACGCACAGAACGACGCGGCCGCGGCCCGAATGGGCGAACCCAAGTTGTTGGGGTCGACGCCGAGTTCCTCGCGGGCGTGGATCTCGAGCGCCTGCTCGGGGTCGGCCATCAAGGCGGTGGCCACCTCTTGCGCCACGTCCGCCTTCACGCCGCGTGACTCGTACAGCGCGACCAGTTCGGCCAGTTCCTTCGCGGGACGCACGCGCAACTCGTTGCGCTCGAGGCGCAACTCGCGCTCGGTCAACTCCACTTGCGCGCTCACCGACAGGTACTCGCCTACCGCCATCGAGAACGCGCCCGCCACCAGACCGGCGAGTCCCGCGAGCCGCACGACCGACGGCGCCGGGTCCGCGCCGGCCACGCCAAGAATTAACGACACGTTGGACAAGAGGCCGTCACTTACGCCAAAGACCGCGGCGCGGGCGGTGCCGCCGTTGATGTCGCGGTGCTGGTGGTGGTGGTCGGTGGCAATTGCCATGCCAAGACTCTGGCAGAGTCAGATGGTGCCGTTGTCACGCCACGACCTGAGCCCCGACGATCTCGCCGCGTTGCCCGCGCTCGCGGGGCAGCCCGCCTACCGCACCCGCCAAGTGTGGGACGGGCTGTACGCGCAGCTCACTGACCTGGATGACATCACTGTGTTGCCCAAGGGGCTACGGGCCGAGCTTGCCGCGCAACCCGAACTCGCCCCCGCGCTCACCGAGGTACTCCGACAGGAGGCAGACCACGGCACCACCGTCAAGTGGTTGTTCGGCCTCGCCGACGGTCAACAGATCGAAACCGTCCTCATGCACTATCCCGGACGCACGACCGTATGCGTGTCGTCGCAGGCCGGCTGCGCAATGGCGTGTGGTTTTTGCGCGACTGGCCAGGCCGGCTTTCGTCGCCACCTCACTGCCGGTGAGATCACCGAACAAGTCGTGCGGGCCGCCCGCGAAGCCAAGGCCACGGACCGGCGCCTGTCCAACGTCGTGTTCATGGGGATGGGCGAGCCCCTCGCCAACTACGACGCGACGTGGGGCGCGGTCACGCGCATCCACGAGTCGCTGGGGCTCTCCGCGCGGCACCTCACGATTTCTACGGTCGGGATCGTCCCCGGTATTCACAAGCTCGCCCAAGAATCGCTGCCCGTGGGCCTCGCTGTGTCGCTCCACGCCGCGAACGACCGCTTGCGCAACGAACTCGTGCCCGTCAACCGGCGCTACCCGCTGGCCACGCTCATCGCGGCGTGCCGCGGCTACATCGGTAACCGCAACCGCCGGCTCAGTTTCGAATGGGCCTGCATCGCCGGCGTCAACGACCGGATGCAGGACGCGGACGAACTCGCCGAGATCGCCTTCGCACTCGGCGCGCACGTGAACCTGATCCCGTTGAACCCGACGCCGGGCTACTTGGTCATGGGATCCACCCGTCAGGCGGTACGCGCGTTCGCCGACGCGTTGGCCGATCGTGACGTGAATGTCACGGTCCGCCAGACGCGCGGGACGTCGATTGACGCAGCATGCGGTCAGTTGGCCAACCGCCGCTGACAGAATGACCGCGTGCAAACGCGCCGATGGATGAATCAGAGTCAACCGCAGACACTTCAGATCTCCGTGTTCCTGCTCTATTTCGGCGCCGTGTGGGTGGTGCTCGGCAGCAGCCCGGAACTCGGCGCCGCGATTGGCGGCGCGAATGCGCAAACCATTGACAACTTCGCTCGTCTGTTCGTCGCGGTTGGCGGGGTCTACGCCGGCTACGCGATCTCGAACGAGCAGAAGCTCGGCTGGTTCGTCGGTATTGCCGTAGCGGTCCTGCCGCTCGTGGCCAAGGTCCTGATCATGATCAAGTACCACGTCGGCCTGTTCGACTTCGACCTGGTCAACCTCTTGTTCGAAATCGCACTAGTCGCGCTGATCCTGCACACCCAGTCCCGCAACTACGTGCGCATCTGGTTCAAGTAACTAGCGCCTCTTGTTCTTTTGAGGTTTACGCGGGCAGAGCCCGCGCAAACATCGAAAGGTCCGCGACTTCTGGACGATCCGCGTCGCCTGACGACGCAAAGTGACCAGAAGTCGTTCGAATTCTGCGCTCGTCGCGGAACTACCGGAAGTTCTTGGCGACTCCAGCCAGCAGTTCGATGGACTCGGTTGAGGGGTAGTCGCTCGTCCACGGCATGAAGCTGGTGGCACCGAGGTCGATGTAGGTCTGGATCTTCTCGGCGACCTGGTCGGGCGTACCGATGAGGTTCCCGGCTGCCCAAGAATCGAACTCCTCACCCCACAGCGACTTCGTGCCGATGGCGCGCAACTCGTCCTCCGACTCGCGCATCATCACTTCGCCCGAAATCGTCTTCTCGATCTCGTCGTAGTCGCGGCCGACGGCTTTGCAGTGGTCCTTCAAGATCTCGCACTTGCGGGCGAACTCTTCGGGCTTGCCACCGAAGTTCGACCGGTCAGCCAAACGCGCGACGACGCGGAGCGTGACCTTTTCGCCACCGCCGCCGATGAGGATCGGCGGGTGCGGATCCTGCAACGGCTTCGGGTCACAGTTGGCCCGTTCCATCTTGTAGTACTTGCCGTCGTAGGACGTTTCCGGCTCGGTCCACATCGACTTCATAATTTCGACGCACTCGCGCAGCATCCCGATGCGGTCCTTCGGCGCGAGGAAGTCGAAGCCGTAGCCCTTGTACTCGTTCTCGTACCAGCCGGCGCCGATCCCCCAATCGAGTCGGCCACCGCTGATCACATCGACGCAACTCGTGATCTTCGCGAGGACCGACGGCTCGCGGTAGCTGTTGCAGCCGACCATTTGTCCGAGGCGGATCTTGGTTGTGCGCTGGCTGATCGCGGCCATCGTGGTCCAGCACTCGAACACCGCTTCGTGCGCAGGCACGGGAACGTTGTGAAAGTGGTCGTACACCCAGAGCGAATCGAAGCCGAGTTGCTCAGCCTTGATGGCGATGTCGACCGCGGTGTTCCACTTCGCTTCGGCACCCTCGATGCCGGCCAATTCCATCTTCCAGCCTTGCGGCATGAAGACACCAAACGTGATCGGGAAGGTCATCGCCTGATCCTGCCACGCCGGTGTCAGCCCGCTAAGGCGGCGAGCAGGTCCGCTCGCGAGGCAACCGGGTCAGGTGCTGGCAATTCGGCGCGACGCTCCCACCACGAGATCGCGCGCTCGACCACGTCGGCGTTGGATGCGATCGCGTCGAGCGGATCCAACAGATTGAACCGGCGCACGGCGGCTCGGAACACGACGCCGTCATGCGCCATCGCGTACTGCACCGCGGTGCCGATCATGGCGGCCGGGTCGCTCCGGTCCGTGACCGGCGGCGCGTCGCCGCGCTTGAGTGCGTCCATCCGCGCGAAGCGGGCGCGGTCGACTGCGAGCGAATCTTCGTACCACGGCCGCAGGTGGCTTTCGCAGACCTCGTCAAAGGCGAGTGCGGCGTTCTCGACGTCTGGGTGTGCGGCGATTGCGTCCGTCAAATACCGGCCAGCCATCCATGCCATCGACGTGCCGCGGCCGAGTACAGGGTTGGTACAGAACGCCGCATCGGCGGTAAGCACGATTCCAGTGGCCGCCGGACGACCGTTCACGACGAGTCGGCGACGGCGATCTTGGATGCGCGCGAGGGGCGCGACATCGGAAATAGGTTCGGCCTTACCGTCCGAGAGCCAGGCGGCCGTGCGCGGAATCATTTCCATGACGCGCGTGAACGCGTCGTTGTCCTTGAGGCGACGCAGTTCCGCGTCGTCGGCCAGAGGCGTCGCCGCGAGCGTGAACGTGTTGTGGTCCGCGGGAAAGGTGAACACGAAGATCGAACCCGACTCAGCGTTCAGGGGGCCGAACTGTTCGGGCGCGGTCGCCCCTTCCGCCAGGCGGTAGTACCGCGAGAAGTACGCCAGTCCGGCGTCCGCCTCGCTCTCCTCCACCGGGCCCGCACCGATCTCCTCCAACCATCGCCGCGCCGCACCGTGGCGGCCGGTGGCGGCGACCACGAGGTCGGCATCAAGGGTCGTGCCGTCCTCGAACTCGACGCCGCGCACCCGCGGAACGTCGGACCCCTTCTCGGCGACGAGGCCTTTCACCGACGCGGACCAGCGCACATCGATCGTCGTATGGCGGGTCACCCAGTCGCACAGCGTCCGCTCAAAGGTCGGTCGCCGGAACCCGAGGCCAATGAGCTCGTCGTCGCCCGCCATCGGCGCGCGGTCGCAGGCCGACGGCGGCAAGCGGTCGACGAAGCGCAGCAGCGTTGGCTCGGCGTCCTCAAGCGCGGCGCGAAGACCCGGCGCGACGGCGGATACCTCACGGCAGAAGCGGGCGAGGAAGAAGTGCGGCTGGCGAAGCTGGGGGACGGACCGACGCTCCCAGGACGTCCAGGCCTCCTCATCGGTCGGAGGCGGCGCCGGGTCCCGATCGAGCACTGTCACGTCGTGGCCGGCGGCGGCGAGCGGCACCGCCGCTCCGAACCCGCCCGGCCCCCCACCTACAACGAGAATGCGCATGAATGAACGGTAGATCGAGACGCCGACTCGATGGCGGGCGGAGGCTACGGCTCCGAAGTCGTCGTCGTTGTGGTGCCGCCGCCGCCCAAGATCGAACCGCGCGTCGTCGAGGTCGTCTCGTCGGGGATCGTCGTCGTTTCTTCGGTGTATTCGGTCGTGGGCGTCGTGTCGTCCGTGCCGTCGCCTCCACCGGTGCTGCCGCCGTTGTTCACGCTGCCCTGATTCGGCGAGCCGTACGACCCCGTCAGGCGGGCGTCGTCGCGCAGGTCACCCCACATCGCCGCGGCGGATTCACCCGGGTAGACGACGGACTGGCCTCCGGCCGCGGTGCCCGTCTTGCCCGGCATCACGACGTTGTTGATCGAAGCGGGATCCAGTCGACGGGCGAGCGCGGCGAGGCTGTCCAGCTCCGAAATGGGCACTTCGATCTCGGCGTGGTTCGCCATCACCGACATCCAACGCCGCAGACCGGAGTCGTCTTCGACGTCAGTGCGCATCTTGGCGAGGGTCGCCAACATCAGCGACCCCTGGTTCTGTGAACGACTGAAGTCGCCGTAGGGCACGTCGTGGCGATCACGGCAAAACGCGAGCGCCTGCTCACCGTTGAAGTGGTGGTATCCCTGCGCGAAATGGGCGCCTGAGTACTTGTCGTCCATGTTGCGAGGCACGTAGACGTCGACGCCGCCGAGGTCGTCGACCATGCTGGCGAAACCCTCAAACGCGGTGAGCACGTAGTACTGGATTGGCAACCCGGTGAAGTTGCGCATCGTCTGCACCATCACGTCCGGTCCGCCGCGCGACATCGCCTCGTTGATCTTGTGCTGACCCTTGCCCGGGATCTCGACGTAGGTGTCGCGCGGGATTCCTACGATCGTCCCCGATTTCGTCGCTGGGTCGACGGCGAGGATGTGGATCGAGTCGGTGCGGGTCTTGTGCAGGTCCTGTCCCGGCCGGGCATCGGAGCCAACGACGAGGAAGAACACCAGGCCTTCCTTGATCGGGATGTTGCTATGAAACGCGAGCGCCTTGCCGTACGCGGAGCCGTTGGCGCCGAGCAGGCCGGCGGAGGAACGTGGCGCCGGAATCGTCGTGCCACCAAGGTCGGGCGCGGGCAGGGTGACGGTGGGCTGCGTGGTCGACGTCGCGTCGTACTTGCCGATCACGATGGACTTGTGTTCAGGCTTTGTGACCAGGATTCCGGCCGCGATCATGCCGACAGCAGCGACCACAATGGCGATGTACCCCAGGCGACTGCGCAGCAATGAACGCCTCGCGAAGTGACGATTCATTGGTCGTGAACCTAGTGTCGGACCATGGCTCGGGTAGTGGCACCCCTTCCCGAAGGGGAGGAAAAGGTGCAGGCCGTCGGCGCGATGTTCGACGCCATTGCGCCGCGCTACGACCTGCTCAACCGGCTCCTCACGTTCCGACTCGACGTGGGTTGGCGCCGCAAGACTCTCGACTCGATGGCGCTGGGCCCCGGCGCGCGAGTCCTCGACATCGCCGCCGGTACAGGGGACCTTTGTCGCGAAATGGAACACCGCTCGATGCGCCCGATCGCGCTCGACCTGTCCGCCGGAATGCTCGCGAATGCGCGCACCGATGCGCCTTTGGTCCAGGCCGACGCGCGCTTCCTCGCCATCGCCACCGCGTCCATGGACGGGGTCACTTGCGGCTTCGCGTTGCGAAATCTTGTGGATCTTGAACGATGTTTCGTTGAGATGGCTCGGGTACTACGTCCGGATGGATCGCTGGCGCTGCTCGAGGTATCCGCGCCGACCAATCCCGTGCTGGCGCTGGGCCACCGCATCTACTTCGGGCGGGTCGTGCCGTTCATCGGCGGCCTCATCTCGGACGGGTCGGCGTATCGCTATCTTCCGCGGTCGGTTGCCTACTTACCCGATACGCCCGCGCTACTGGGGCTGATCGAGAGCGCCGGATTCGTCAACGCCGAACGGCGCCCGCTCACCGGGGGCATCGCCCAACTCATCACCGCGCGCCGTAGTAGTCGGTGATGGACCTCACCAAACTGCTGGGCGGGCTACGCGACGACGATTTCGTATTGGTCGGCGGCCGCGATGGAGGCTTCGTGGGTCGCGGCGTGCGCGCCCGCATCGACGTGCCCGCCGGCATCGGCGGCGCGAGCATCGCCGAGATCGTCGGCAACGCGTTGGCGTCGATGGGCTCGGGCGCCATTGCGATCGGCGCGCTCCCCTTCAACCGCGTGCTGGGCTCGTCGCTGGTCGTGCCTGACGAGATTTGGTTCGCAGCGGACGGGGTTGGGCCCACGTTCGACGGCGACTCGCCCCTTGGTCCCGATGCGTTCTCGTTGACGCCGTCGCTGTCCCACGCCGACTGGTGCGACCTCGTGTCCGACGCGACCGACGCGATCGACGCCGGCCAGTTCGAGAAGGTCGTATTGGCGCGCGCCGTCGAGGTGTCGGCCAACCGACCGATCGTGGTCGCCGACGTCGTACGCCGCCTCCACAACCTCTACCCGTCCTGCACAACGTTTTCGATCGACGGATTCGTCGGCGCGTCGCCCGAGTTGTTGATCAGCCGCCACGGCAACGACGTCGTGTCGTATCCGCTGGCCGGCACCACCGCCCGCGTGGGTGACCCCGACGCCGACGCGGCGGCCGCCGCCGCGCTGCTCGCGTCGGAAAAGGACCGGGCCGAACACCGGCTCACCGTCGACGGCGTCGCCGCGGCCCTCGAACCCTGGTGCGAATCCATCCAGGTGCCCGAAGGGCCGGGCGTGGTGGCGCTACGCAACGTGACCCACCTCGGCACTCGCATCACCGGCATCCTCGGCGAGAACGCACCGGGGTCCGTGCTCGATCTCGTATCTGCGTTGCACCCGACGGCCGCGGTCGGCGGTCAACCCAGCAAGCAGGCGCTGAGCTGGTTGGCCAACCACGAGCGCCTCGACCGGGGCCGTTACGCGGGCCCGGTCGGATGGGTCAACGCGTCGGGCGACGGCGAATGGTGGGTCGGCATCCGCAGCGCCGAGATCGACGACACCCGCGCGGTGCTGCGCGCCGGCTGCGGCATCGTCACCGGGTCCGAACCCATGGCCGAACTCATGGAGAGCCAGCTCAAGCTGCAGGCCCTACTGGCCGCCCTGGTCCGCCCCTAACTCATTCTTGTAACGCTGAGTAGCAAAAACCCCCCTCTGCGGATGACAAGAACGCGGAATTAGGTGCTGATCGCGGCGGCTACCGCAGCGTGAACGGCTCGATGAGTCGCCATCGCGGAGCCTTGCGCCACTCGCCGTACGTCGACGCGCACACCGGGGGCCGAGGACGCAACGTCCGCGAGTTCCAGTCCGTGCGGCGTGGTGAAGAGTTGCTCGAACGTGTCGGGCGTGAGCGCAGACGCTTGCGGCAGGAAGTCGAAGATCGCGCCGCCGTCGTTGTCGATCACGACATAGGTGAGGTTGTCGAGCTGCGCCGCGGCGCGCAGCCCTCCGACGTCGTGCAGGAACGCAAGATCTCCGAGAATGGCGGTAACGCCGACCGACGGCGACGACCACGCCACGCCCGCGGCGGTGGATAGGAGCCCGTCAATCCCGTTGGCACCGCGATTGCTGAGCGCGCGGGCACCCTCGCGGGGTGCGCCGAACCATTCGAGATCGCGCACCGGCATCGACGACGCCACAAACACGATGTCGTCGTCGCCGGCCTTCCCATAGATGTCGCGCACGATGCCCGACGCGGTCGCGCCGTCGACCGTCGCCTCGATCGCCGACTGCGCCGCCGCCTCGGCGTTCGACCACGCGTCAACCCATCCATCCTCCGGCGGGTCCTCCGCGACGGGCGATACGTGACCGCGCACGATGCGCGCCGCCACGCGCCACGGGTCGGGCCATGTGCCGAAACGGTCGACCACGACGTGTTCGGCGCCGCTCGCAGTCAACCACTCGTTGACAACGCGGCTGGCCCACGGCTCGCCGACGTGCAGCACAACGTCGGGGCGATGCGCGTCGGCGAAGGCGGGCACGCGCAGCAGGGCGTCTGCGGCCGCCACCGTGAGACCGTGCGGCACACGCGCCCCCGAGCGCGGGTCGGCCAGGATCGGCCAGCCCAACTGCTGCAGCGTGCCGGCCGGTGGCGCACCCGCGCCGGCGACCACGAGGCCGCGCCGTCCCCGCAAGCCGAGCGGCGTCAGCCCGGCGGGCGAGGTGTCGACCGTGTGCCACGGCTTGCCGTCAGCGCGACCCGCGTGCGGCTCGACCGAGCCGTCGGCCAGCAACGGCTCCCGAAACGCCAGATTGAGGTGGACCGGTCCGGGCCCGCTCACGTGGTGACGCGCGTCGAGTAGCGCGCGCGAAGCCAGCGACCGCCACGCTCCCGCCGATGCCGCATCGGGGACGCCGGGTGCGGCACTGAATCGCGTGAGGCCGTCGAACAACCGAATCTGGTCGATGGTCTGTGGCGCGCGTATGTCCATGGCTTCCCACGGGCGGTCCGCCGTCGCCACGATCATCGGCACCCGGGCGTGATGCGCTTCGACGACCGCCGGCAACAACTCGGCCGCGGCGGTGCCACTTGTTGTGAGCACGACCGCCGGACGACCGGTCGCCAACCCGACGCCGAGGGCGACAAACGCAGCCGAGCGTTCGTCGACCACGACCTTGATCTGCAATTCGGGTCGCGCCGCCAGCGCCACCGCGAGCGGCGTTGACCGGCTGCCGGGCGCGATCACCGCGTGGGTCAGCCCACCGCGGATCCACTCGTCGACGATCGTGGCGCAGAACGCGGCCTGTACGGTCATGCGCAGTGGCTCGCTTGATTCTCGCGCACGGCTTTACGCAGACCGCCGCGTCCTGGGACGCGATCGAATACCGACTCACCGCGCTCGGGCACGAGGTCGTCTCGCTCGACGCGCCGGGTCACGGCTCGCATCACGACACGCACCTGGGTCTGTGGAAGGGCGCGGACCTGCTGGCGGCCGAGGGCGGCGCGGGCACCTGGGTCGGCTATTCCATGGGCGGACGCCTCGCTCTGCACGTCGCGCTGAGCCACCCCGAACTCGTCGAACGCCTCGTACTCGTCGGCGCGACTCCCGGGATTGAAGCCGCGGTCGAACGAATCGAACGCCAGGCCTCGGACGAGTTGCTCGCCGAGGAACTCGAGCGCGACGGGTTGGACGCGTTTCTGTCCCGCTGGCTCGCCCAGCCGCTCTTTGCCACGCTGGCCGACGACAACGCCGGCCTCGACGCTCGGCGCGCGAACACCGTTGCGGGCCTCGCCGCCAGCCTGCGGATGATGGGGACGGGGTCGCAGGATCCGCTGTGGGACCGGCTCAGCGAGATCGTCGCGCCGACGATGCTCGTGGTCGGCGCGTTGGATGAAAAGTTCAGCGGCATCGCGGCGCGAACCGCCGCGGCGATGCCCAACGCACACGTCGTGTCGATGAACGGCTGCGGTCATGCGTGTCACCTCGAGGCGCCCGACGCGTTCGTGGGCGTCGTCGACTCGTTCGTCAACGAACCAGCAGCCCAGCACTGAGCAGCACGCCGCCGACGATCTGAAGCGTTGACGTCTTCATCAACACGGCGATGAGGTCTCGCCCGAGCGCTCCGCTCCGCACGATCCGAATGGGCGCGAGCGCGGCCGCCAGCGCCAGAACGACGATCGGAGTGACGATCGATCCGGCGAGGACGCCGAGGATGAGGCAACTGACATAGAGCGTGCGCGTGTTCTTGTCGCCGATGCGCACGGCCAGCGTCTTCTTGCCGGACTGCTCGTCGCCGACGCGGTCGCGCAAGTTGTTCACGACGAGCAGCGCCATCGACCATAACCCGATCGCGACGCCGGCGACGATGCTCTTGGTTGTGATCCGCTCGAGTTGCACGTAGGTCGTACCCGCCGTCGCCACAAGGCCGAAGAACACAAACACAAACACCTCGCCGAGCCCGGCGTAGCCGTAAGGCCGGGGGCCGCCGGTGTAGAAGTAACCCGCCAGGATCGCGGCCGCGCCCACGAGCGCCAGTTGCCACCCGGCCGCCGCGCACAGCGCCAACCCGAACCCCGCCGCGATCGCGAACGAGAGGATCGCCGCGTTCCGCACGGCATCGGCCGAGGCGAGCTTTTGCCCGACGAGACGTATGGGACCGACGCGCACGTCATCGGTGCCGCGCTTTCCGTCCGCGTAGTCGTTGACGTAGTTCGTGCCGACCTGCACGCCCAGCGACACGATCAAGGCGGCGATGGCCCGCCACACGATGACGTGACCGTCCGCGTTATACGCGGCGGCGGTGCCGACCGCGACGGGAACGACCGCGGCGGGCAGCGTGCGCGGTCGCGCGCCCGCCAACCACAGCTTGGCGCCCGACGGGGCGGCGACCGGTGCGGTCACAGTGGTCGCCAAAGATCGGACATACGCGTTTTAGGCTAATTCTCGTGCCGCGACTCATCGCCATTGACGCCGTCGGCATGCCGTTTGTCGACGCGATGCGGCGAGCCTGGGATGCCGGAGATGCCGTCGCGCCCGTCGACCCGCGCCTGCCCGCCGCGGCACGCGACAGCCTGCTCGCCGCCTTCCGGCTCGATGATCCGACCGAGGACGGCGACGCGCTGGTTGTCGCGACGTCGGGCACCGCGGGTGAACCCAAGGCGGTCGTATTGAGCCACGACGCAATCGCCGCGTCGGCGCGGGCATCGTCGGCCGCGCTCGCGGTGAACGACACCGACAAGTGGTGGGCGTGCCTTCCCCTCGCCCACATCGGCGGCCTGTCCGTCGTGCTGCGCGCGCTCGTGACAAACACGCCGTTCACGTTCGACGACGAAGCGGACTGCACGCTGGTCTCACTCGTGCCGACGATGGCGCGGCGGACAGACCTTGCACGCTTTCGCCGTGTATTGCTCGGCGGAGCCGCGGCCCCGGGCGAGTTTCCCGACAACGTCGTGCGCACCTACGGCCTGACCGAGACCGGCAGCGGTGTCGCGTACGACGGGCGCCCGCTCGACGGCGTCCGCTTCCGCATCATGCAGGGAGAGGTCCACGTGCGGGGCCCGATGCTGCTGCGTTGCTACCGCGACGGTACCGACCCCAAGGACGCCGACGGATGGCTTCCCACCGGCGACGCCGGGTCCATCGTCGGCGGCGTGCTTCACATCGACGGTCGCATCGGCGACGTCATCAACACCGGCGGTGAAAAGGTGTGGCCCGCGGCCGTCGAACGCGCACTAGCTGGAACGCCCGGCGTGGCCGAACTCGCGGTCGCCGGACAACCCGACCGCGAGTGGGGGCACCGCGTGGTGGCCTACGTCGTGCCCACGGATCCGGCCAATCCTCCAACGCTCGACGCGCTGCGCGCCGCGGTCAAAGAGACGCTGCCCGCCTACTGCGCCCCGAAACAACTCGTCGTCGTCGCCGCGCTACCGCGGACCCCCTCAGGCAAAGTCCGCCGCCTCGACCTCGCCTAGTGAACGGGGACGGGCTAGCCGCCGCCGAGGAGGAGGGCGCCGCCGTCCACCACCAGTGTGGTGCCGGTGATCCATGACGCGGCGTCTGACGCGAGGAAAGTGGCCGCGCTGGCGATGTCGACGGGTTCGCCGAGACGCTTCATTGGCAATCGCTTCGCCATTTGCTCGCCGGCCGCGTCGACCAGCGCCTTGGCCATGTCGGTCTTCACCAGGCCGGGACAGATCGCGTTCACCCGCACGCTCGCGCCAGTCTCCAACGCAAGGTTCTTCGTGAGGTGAATCACCGCCGCCTTCGTGACGTTGTACCAACCAATCGCTCCCCCCGCCTGCATCCCTCCGACTGATGCGATGTTGATCACGGAGGCGCCGGGTCGAGTGCCGAGGCCCGCCTCGATCGCCAGTTGCGTCCAGCGCAGCACGCCCCACTGGTTGACCTGGACGGTCTTGTTCGCCCGTCCTTCGTCGATGCCGAGAATCGGGCCCATGTAGGGGTTCGTCGCCGCGTTGTTCACCAGGATGTCGACGCCGCCGAGTCGCTCGACGGTCGCCGCGATGCACGCGGCCGCTTCGTCTTCGTTGCCGGCGTTCGCTGCGAACCACTCGCACCCATGACCGATTTCCTTCGCGGTGATTTCGAGGTCCTCGGCCTTGCGCGACGAAATCATCACGCGCGCCCCGGACTCAGCCATCGATGTCGCGATCGCGCGTCCAATGCCGCGCGAGCCGCCGGTAACGATGGCCACTTTGCCGTCAAGTCGTAGATCCATGCGGCGGAAACCTAGAAGACCGACGCCCCCTACGCTCTCGTCCCGTATGGAGCCGATCTTCCACATCGCCGACCAGACCGCCTGGGACGAAGCCACCGCGTCAGGTATTTACGCGCAGTCCACCCGCGATCAGTCGCTGGCCGACGTCGGGTTCATTCATTGCTCGTATCGCCATCAGGTGCGCGGCGTCGCCGACGCGTACTACGCCGACGTCACGACACCACTCGTACTGCTGACCATCGATGTGAAGTTGCTGGAGGCGCCGTTGCAGATTGAGGATGGCTTCCCGCACATCTATGGCGCTCTCAATACGGGCGCCGTCATAGAGGTAGGTCCTGTGCATGCCTAACCGTCTCGCCACGCAGGCCAGTCCGTATCTGCGGCAGCACAAAGACAATCCGGTGGATTGGTATCCGTGGGGCGACGAGGCGTTCGAAGAGGCGCGTCGAACGGGCAAGGCCATCCTGCTGTCGATCGGATACGCCGCCTGTCATTGGTGCCACGTGATGGCACACGAGTCCTTCGAGAATGACACCACCGCGGCGTTGATGAACGACCTGTTCGTGAACGTAAAGGTGGATCGAGAAGAACGCCCTGACGTCGACGCCGTCTACATGGACGCCACGCAGGCCATGACTGGCAGCGGCGGCTGGCCGATGACGGTGTTCATCGAGCCTGATCAACACCGCCCGTTCTGGGCCGGCACGTACTTCCCGCCGACGCGCCGCCACGGCATGCCCAGCTTCACCGAAGTACTGCACGCGGTGCACGACGCCTGGGTGAGCAAGCGCGACGAGGTCATCGAACAGGCCGACCAGATCACCGCCGCGGTGCGCGAGCGCTCGAGCGGCGGCTTCCGGGTGAAGTCGTCGGTCTCTCTCGCGGAACAGCACGGCACGTACGACCCGTTTCCCGCGACCGTCGACACCTTGCTCGCGAGCCATGACGACCGGCTCGGCGGCTTCGGCGGCGCGCCCAAGTTCCCGCAACCGTCGATGCTCGACGCGCTCCTGGTCGGCGCGCAGGAGGGCAACGACGAGGCCCGCCGCGCCGCGGTGCGCACGCTCAACGCGATGGCGGCCGGTGGCATCCACGATCACGTCGGCGGCGGCTTCGCCCGCTACTCGGTCGACGCGCGCTGGCTCGTCCCCCACTTCGAAAAGATGCTGTACGACCAGGCCGGGTTCGTGCGCGTCTACACCCACGGCGCCCAACTCACCGGCGACCCGTGGTACCGCATCGTCATCGAGCGCACCGTCGGTTACGTGTTGCGCGACTTGCGGCTGCCCGGCGGCGGGCTGGCGAGCGCCGAGGACGCTGACAGCGAAGGGCACGAAGGCCTCTTCCAAACCTGGACGCGCGCCGAGATCCTCGCGGCCCTCCACGACGACCACCTGACGAACGACGTGTGCGCGTTCTACGGCGTCACCGACGCCGGCAACTTCGAAGGTCGCAACATCTTCGTGCGTCCGATCGACGCCGACCCGGCCGTGCCCGCGGACATTGCCGCCGCCATCGAGACCTTGTTCGCCGCGCGCGAAAAGCGCGTCCGTCCGCTGCGCGACGACAAGGTCATCACCGAGACCAACGCGATGTTCATCGCCGCGCTCGCCGACGCCGGCGCCGCGCTCGACCGGCCCGAGTGGATCGCCGCCGCCGCCGAGGTAGCCGAGTTCCTGCTCGCCAACCTCCGGCGAGCCGACGGCCGTTGGCTCAGAGCCTGGCAGGCCGAGGCCGGCGCGCAGCACCTCGCGGTTGCCAGCGACGTGGCGTGGCTCGTCGATGCGTTCACCCGCCTCGGCGAGGCCACCGGCGACCCGTTGTGGACCGACGAGGCCCGCGCCGCCGCCGAATCGCTCCTGGCCCTGTTCTGGGACGACGCCGAGGGCGGTCTGTTCACCGTCGGCCGCGACGCTCCCGCTCTAGTCGCCAACCCCAAAGAAACCTTCGACGGCGCCACCCCGTCGGCCAACGCGGCCGGCGCGCTCGCCCTCGCCCGCTTGGCCGCGCTCACCGGCGAGGCTCAGTACGCCGAGCGAGCCCAGGCGATCGTCAACGGCCTGCCCATCGGCGAGCACCCCGCGGGCTTCAGCCACGCCAGTTTCGCGGCGCACTTCCTGGCACAAGGGCCCACCGAAGTCGTGATCCCGGGCCGCACCGAACTCGCCCGCGCGCTGCTGCAGACGTATCGATCCGCTTGGCGCCCCCTGTCTGTTGTCGCGTGGGGTGAACCGTTCGCATCCCCCTTATGGGACGGGCGCAGCGAAGGAAACGCCTACGTGTGCCGCAACTTTGTGTGCGAAAAGCCGGTAACGACCCCCGAGACCCTGCGCGAACGTTTGTAGGTGCGCCCCCGCCTGCTGGCCTCGGATCTCGACGGCACGCTGCTGCGACCAGACACGACGGTGTCGCCGCGGGTCGCGGCGGCTCTGGCCGCGGCCCACAGCGCCGGCATCGCGGTGGTGATACTCACGGCCAGGAACTGGCGCTCGATGCGCGCGGTTATCGGCGACGCGGTACACAGCGGCGTCGTCGCGTGCTCGAACGGAGCGGTCTTTTATGACCTCGCCACTGCTTCAGTCGTGCGGTCACACCCATTTGCACTCGACGCGCTACGCGCGTTCCTCAGCCGCGTCACCGCCGACTCCGAGGTCGTCTACGCCTGGGAGACAGCTGAGGCGTCGTTCCGAACCAGCGCCTACCAGGCCATTGCTGCTGCGGACCCCAACTTCTCGACCGCCTACATGGCCTCAATCCAATACGCCGAAGCGGTGGCGGATGACCACGTCGTGACCAAGGTGCTCCTCCGTCACCCGACGATGAGCCCGGAGGAGTTGTGTTCCGAACTGCAACCCCTTTGCGATGGCGTGATCGCGACGACTTCGGGTGGTCCGTTCGTCGAGGCGATGGCGCCGGGAATTACGAAGGCCTTCGCTCTTGAGTTGCTTTGCGAAGAACACGGCATCACATCCGAACAGGTAGTCGCTGTAGGGGATCACACCAACGACCTACCGATGCTGCGCTGGGCCGGCCGCGGGATCGCAATGGCGAATGCCCACCCGTCAGTGCTCGCCGAGATCGCGGAGCGCACCGCCTCCAACGCGGATGACGGTCTCGCTCTCGTCATCGAAGAACTGCTGACGTAGACCATCCACCGACTTTGTCCACAGGGGGACGAACATTGACGTGTGGCTGCTGTGCAAAGCCCGCGACATCCGTCGTTCAGACGACCAGTCGCGCCCGCGGGAGCGAGGGTGCGACTGCTGCTTCTCGCGCCTGGAGAAGGCGAGGCCGCGTGCATCGACCTCGACACCGGCGGCCTGCTGTGGGCCGTGTGGGATCCCGAATCCTCGAACGTGGTGCCCATCCGTTTACGGCCGCTCGACGTCGTCACCGCCCGCACGGTCATCAACCCGCCCCCGCCTGATCCGTCCCGGCCCGAGACCGTCGAGTTGGTCGACCCGCCGGTCGCGGTCGGCCGGTTGCGCGGGCGCCGGGCGCAACGCCTGCTCACGCCGTTGCACCACCCCGAGAAGGATCAGCTGCTCGGCTTCGCCGGCCCCGCGGTGCCGTACTGGACGCTGGCCGGCGACCATCCCTCGATGACGATCGTGAACCCGTACGGCGACGTCGTACTCACGCCGACGATGGAAGGCCTCACCGTGCGCTTCCGCTTCCGCGGCGTGGTCCACGAACTGCCCTGCACCGACGCGTCGGCCGCGGCCGCCGTCACCGCGAAGAACGGGCCGGTAAAGGCCAAGCGTCGCCTACTCGTGACCTTGAGCGCGCCCTACCTCGGCCACTGCTACAAGATCGTCCCCGCCCTGCTGCCCGGCTAGGCGGCGAACATGTTTTCGAAGCGCTCGGTCTTGAGCGCGACCCGGGTGGCCTCATAGGCCGACTCGGCGATCTTCTCGAGCCCGGTCGGGCGCATGAGATTCAGGCCATGCACACCGATCTCGGCCGCCGACGGACGGAACATCAGCACCTCAACACCCTTGCGGTGCGCGAGCGCGACCTCGGCGGACAGTTGGCGCGCCGGGATACGTCGCACGATCTGGCCCAGAGCCCCGGGCGGCGTGGCCGTGTCGAAGGCCAGCGGTACCACGGCGATGATGCGGTCGGCGCCGGCTTGCACGCCGAGATCGAGGTTGCTGGTGGAGTGCACGCCGCCGTCGACCAGGCTGCGACGGCCGACCTGCACCGGTTGGTAGATCCCGGGAATCGCCGCGCTCGCCAATACGGCCCGGGGCAGTTCGACGCGTGGCGCGCCGGGCCGACCGAGCACCACCCGGCGACCGGACACGATGTCGACGGTGGTGAGCCACAGGTCTTTGTCGGGCCACGCCGCCGGAAGTTCTTCAGTGAAACGACGCTGACCCTCGGCCATCGTGAACAGCCCGCCGGGAAAGAACGATTTCAAGAACGCGGGCACGGTGAGCGGGAACGGCGAGATCGATCGGGCCAGCACGTAACCGGATCCGACGAGATGGCGAGCGACGTCGACGGGGCCGTGAAAGGTCGGCGCGAACAACTCGGGCCGGCGATCGGCGCTGCCACCGAACGACTCGTGAATCGGATGCTCGCCGAGCGCGAGCAGCCACATGTCCTCGGTGGTCATGCCGGTGCGCAGGTACGCGCCGATGACCGAGCCCGCTGAGGTTCCGATGATGACGTCGGCGTCGTCGGGACTGAAGCCCGCTTCGACCTCGAGGGCGCGCAAAACACCCGCGTGATACGCGAGGCCGACGGTTCCGCCACCGCCAAGAACTAAGGCTGTTTTCATTGTCCCGTCAGTTTCGATCGGCCAGCCGCGATGGGCGCGGATGCCCGCAACTACTTGGGAAGCTTGCCGCCCGCGAGGTCTTCGGCCATGGCCCAACCGAACGCGATCAGGTAGTCGCCTCGGTCGCGCTCCAACGGCGTGAAGTACGCAGCCACATCAGCCTTGATGGTTTCAGGCTTCAGTGACTCGTGGTCGAGCACGCCCGGTGTTGAGTTGTCGCCGGTGACGATGAACGTGCGGTCGTCGATGCGGTTTTCCGCGCCGAAGCGCTTGGCCAGACGACGGCTCCACGCCCGCTCTTCACCGGTCGTCTTGCGCTCGGGCAACGGGCAGATGTCATCGAGGCCCTTGAACGCACTGAAGGCGCCAGGGTCGATCATCTTCGTGCCGGTGACGACGTCTTCGTCCGGGAACGCGAGCACGGCGCGGCGATACATGTTCGCCATAAGCGCCTTCAGCACGCTTTCGCGCTTGGCTGAGCGCTTCACCGAACCCAGACCGATCAGCAGGCACGGAGTGCCGCCAATGCGCTCAAGGGTGCAAAACGCGAAACCATGCAGCTTCCCGTTTTCGCGGGCCTGGGTGACGAGCACCCAGTCCTCCCGATGCTTCGAGAGCACGCCGATTTCGTAACCGGCGGGCCCTCCCGTGCACATATCAGCCAGTTCGGCCAACTCTGCATCGCTCAGCGCGGTGCAGTCCTTCGTTGCGACTTCGATCGCCATGGACCTCGAACTCTCCTCCGCGGCGGGAACTTGACCGCTCGGTCAATGAGGACAGTTTAGGCCGAGAAATCGTTCATCGCTCACACGACGGCGTCAGGACCGAGCAAAACCTTGAGTTCAGCCAGCAGTCGCGAGCTCGGATCGACGCGAAATTCGGACGGAAGCCGCACTCGTTGCTCGCCGGTGCGCAGAATCACGTTCGCGTCGCCCGGATACTCCGCGAGCAAGCGCTTGAGCTCATTCACGGTGTCGTCGGTGAGCCCAGCCGGCAAACGCAGCTCAAGTTCGCGTAACGCCTCGAAGCTGATCTCGGGCCGCCGCACCTCCATGCACATGAGGGTGGGTTCGTCTTCACGTTTGTTCACCCGGCCCTTGATGCACACGATCGCGTCGTCGGCCAGCAGCGACCCCCACTCCTGCATCGTCTTGGGGAAGACCATCACTTCCATCGCACCGTCTAGGTCTTCGAGCACGAACGTGGCCATGAGGTCGCCGCGCTTGGTCCACTTGCGGGCCAGCGCCGTGACGACGCCGCCGACCACGCGCACGGCGCCGTCCTCCAACTCGCGCGCTTCGGCCACGCCGCAGTCCACGAGGCGGCGCAGCGTGGTCTCGGCGCCCTTGAGCGGATGATCCGACACGTACAGGCCGAGCATCTCTTTTTCGAAGCTGAGGCGCGTCATCTTGTCGAACTCGCCCTCGTCGATCGGCAGGCGGGTGTCGTCCCAACTCGGCTCGCCGGCGTCGTCGAGGGTGTCGAACAGGCTCATCACACCGACGTCGCGCTCCCGGCGGCGCTGCAAGATCATGTCGACGATCGACTCGGCGGCGAAACACAGCCCCTTGCGCGAGTGGCCGAGACTGTCGAACGCACCGCTCTTGATAAGCGAGTCGATCGAGCGCTTGTTCAACACGACCGGGTTGACGCGCTGACAGAAATCGAAGAAGTCGATGTACGGGCCGTTGACCTCGCGTTCTTCCACGATCATCGCCACGAGGTGCTGCCCGACGTTGCGCACCGCGGCCATGCCGAACGGAATCACGCGATCGCGGGCACCGAAGCCAGCCACGGAAACGTTGACATCGGGCACTTGCACCTCGATGCCGAGGTTGCGGCACTCGGACAGGTACTTCGCGGTCGCGTCCTTGTCGTCGCGCACAGACGTGAGCAGCGCGGCGAAGTACTCGACCGGATGATGCGCCTTGAGCCACGCCGTCTGCCACGAGATCAGTCCGTAGGCGTAGGTATGACTCTTGTTGAAGGCGTAGTCGGCGAACGGCTCGATGATGTCGAACAAGTCCTTGCCGAGCTTGGCGCCGTAACCGGTGGTCTCGCAGGCGGCGATGAACTTCTCGCGCTCGGCCGCCATAATCGACCGCACCTTCTTGCCCGCGGCCTTGCGCAGGTTGTCGGCCTCGGCGAGCGAGTAGCCGGCGAAGCGCTGCGCCACCCGCATCATCGACTCTTGGTAGATCATCAACCCGTACGTGTCGCCGAGCAGTTCTTCCATCTCGGGATGGATGTATTCGACGGGCTTGCGACCGTTCTTGCGGTCGGCGTAGTCGTAGTGCATGTTCGCCGCCATCGGCCCGGGCCGGTACAGCGCGAGCAGAGCGGACACGTCGTCAAAGCTCGTGGGCGCCAGCGCACGCACGAGCGACCGCATGGGGCCGCCTTCGAGTTGGAACACCCCGATCGTCTCTCCCGTGCGCAGCAGCGCCAGGGTTTCTGGGTCGTCGAGTGGCAACGCGTCGACGTCGGGGCGCACGCCGGTGTTTGTTTCGATCAGGTCGAGGGCCTGCTCGATCACGGTGAGGTTGCGCAGGCCGAGGAAGTCCATCTTCAGCAGACCGAGCTTCTCGATTGCCGGACCCTCGTATTGGGTGACGATCGGTGCGTCTTCGATGTCGACACCGGACTCCGGCTTGCGCTGCACCGGGCAGTACTCCATCAGCGGTTCACGGCTGATGACCACGGCCGACGCGTGAATACCGGACTGCCGGCGCAGGCCTTCCAGCCCCTTCGCGACGTCGATCACCTTGCGGGCGTCGGGGTCGGTCTCGTACATGGTGCGCAAGTCGCTGGCCATCTTGAACCCGCCCTCGTGCATCGGGTCAAGTTGCAGGCACGCACCGATCGGCGTGTCGCGACCCATGATCAAGGGCGGCATGGCCTTGGCGATCTTGTCGCCGACGACGTAGGGGTAGCCGAGCACGCGCGCCGCGTCGCGGACCGCGGCGCGAGCTTTGATCGTCGAGAACGTGACGATCTGTGCGAGTCGATCACGGCCGTACTTGTCGGCGACGTAGCGGATCATCTCGCCCCGGTACCGGTCGTCGAAGTCCATGTCGATGTCGGGCATTTCTTTTCGACCCGGGTTCAAGAAGCGCTCGAACAGCAGGTCGAAGCGGATCGGGTCGAGGTTCGTGATGCCGAGGCAGTACGCGACGCAACATCCTGCGGCTGAACCGCGACCGGGCCCGACGCGGATGCGCCGCTCCCGGGCGTGGCGGATCAAGTCGCCGACGATGAGGAAGTAGGCGGAGAAGCCCATCTCGCTCACGACGCGCAGCTCGTAGTCGAGCCGCTCGGTCACCTCACGCGGCAGCTCGGCGCCGTAGCGCTCGCGCGCGCCCTCATACGCCCAGTGGCGCAGGTACGTGTCGTCGTCCGTGAAGCCAGGCGGCAGTGGGAACTCGGGCAACTGCGCGCGATCGAAGTCGATCGTGATGTTGGCGCGCTCGGCGATCCACAACGAGTTGTCGCACGCCTCGGGTACGTCCTTGAACAACTGGCGCATCTCAGCCGCGCTCTTGAAGTAGTGCTCGTCGCCGTGGAAGTGGAACCGGTTGGGGTCGTCCATGGTGGCGTTGGTCTGCACGCACAGCAGGGCGTCGTGGGAGGCCGCGTCGGCGCGGTCCGTGTAGTGACCGTCATTGGTCGCGAGTAGCGGCGCCTGAATCTCTTTCGCGATCTCGAGCAGCAGCGGGTTGGTGCGGACCTGCTCTTCGAGGCCGTGATCTTGCAGCTCGATGAAGAAGTTGTCGCGCCCGAAGATGTCCTGCAGGCGGCCGGCCAGCTTGGTCGCGCCGCGCACGTCCCCATGCAAGAGCGACTGCAGCACCACTCCGCCAAGGCAGCCGCTCGTTGCGATCACGCCTTCGTGATGGCGCTCGAGCAGTTCCCAGTCGAGCCGGGGTTGGTAGTAGTAGCCCTCGAGGAACGCGTAGCTCGAGAGCTTCATCAAGTTCTGGTAGCCAGAGTTGTTCTCGGCCAGAAGGGTCAGGTGGTAGTAGAGCTTCTGGCTGCCGTCACCCGCATCACCCCCGGTGTCGTCGACCCGCCCCCGGCGTGGCGGCCGATCAAAACGGCTCTCGCCGGCCATGTACGCCTCGAACCCGATGATCGGGTTGACGCCGCTCTTCTTGCACTGCTCGTAGAAGTCGATGGTGCCGTACATGTTGCCGTGATCGGTCATGCCGATCGCAGGCTGCCCGTCCGCTACGGCCGCCCGCACCACGTCGGCCACCCGCGCCGCGCCGTCGAGCATCGAGTACTCGGTGTGCAAATGCAGGTGGGTGAACGACTTGCCCACGGATCCTCCGTTGTCCACAGCCACTTGTGGACGAAATACATGCGTGTGATTTGAACCCCGAACGTATCGCGTTGACGTGCCTCCACGCGCCGTGGTCCGATGAGCGCTGATGAACCTGAGCCATCTCAACCTGCGAGTGCGCGACGCCACGGCATGTCGAGACTTCTACGAGCGTCATTTCGGCTTTGCGCCGGCGTTTGAGGCTGAGGGCGGGTACTTCGTGCGCAACGCAGCGGGATTCCTGCTCGCGTTGATCCCAGCCACTACGCACCAATCACTTCCCGACGGCTTCCACCTCGGTTTCAACCTCGACGATGCCGACAGCGTCCTCGAACAACGGCAGCGCCTGATGGCCGACGGCGTCCGCGTCGGCGAAGTGCACGACGGGCGCCCGGACGACGACTACGTCTCGTTCCGCTGTTGGGATCCAGACGGAACCGAGGTCGAACTGTTCTGGGAGCTGGCCTAGCCGCCAGAAAGCAACGCCGAGCGGCGCATCCACGCCCAGCGCATGAGCCACACCGAGAACACGAGCGTGACCATGTTGATGCCGAGCTCCATGACACCGCCGCCGTTCTTCCACCACACGCTGTGCTCGACGTCGTAGAGCACGTCCATGCAGAACAGGTACACGCCCGCTCCGCCGCCTGCGAGAAACCAGAACAGCGCGATGGGCGAACGACGCTTCAGGGTGACGACGCCTCCGACGAGGCACACGAGGATCCACGCGTCGGCCGCCGGGAACGCATTCTCGAAGTCGTAATACGCCTTCGTCGTCTCACTGGCCACGAGGGACCGGTCGGCGTACCACGCAGTCCAGTACGCCACCATGATCACGCTCGCCACAACCGCCGCGAGCGTCACCCGCCGCCGGTCCCCCTCCGAAATTTCCCTCACGCCAGTGATCTTGGCGTGTGACGCTTGAGCCATGCCGAAACCATCGTCGTTCGACGAGGAATTGGCTTCGGAGTGGAATGCGTGGGTGTTGGATAACAGCCTGCCGACGCCGCCCCGCGGTCTCAGCCGGGGCCAGTCGGTTCCGGTCGCCCGATACGCAGGATCGCCCTTTGGCGCGGTAATGCATCTCCAGTGGTCCTGGGACGAGGAAGAACCGGACGAGGACTACGTCGCGACGGAGGTCTATCTGTTTCGACGGTCGCCGGACGGCTGGGAAGAAGCGAGCGGCAGCGGCGGGTCGAATTGGCACGACGACGAAAATCCGTTTCGCCGCGCTGACATCGCCGACGACCGAGCCTGGCTCGGCGGCGAGACTGGGGCCGGCGGCGAAGGTTGGTACGCGTGCGCCATCGACGGCATGACGGGAATCGTCGGCGTTGCGGTGGCCGTCACCGACTCCGATGGTCGAAGAGTTACCGCGATCGACAATTCGCTCGGGATTTGTCTTGCCGCCGTTGACGGCACGACATCAGCAACCGTCGAAGTCCTCGCGAACGACGGTCGGGCCATCGCGTCGTACCGCTACGACGGGTCGCACATCCGCATCTAACGGAGCCGCCCTGATTTCTGGTTAGTTCGCGTCGTGTGGCGACGGAAAGTGACCAGAAGTGGTCTGGATGCGGCGGCGGAACGGCCCGCGGGGCCGCGGACCGGGTCGCGGGCTACAGGTAGGTGCCGGGGCGTTCGCCGTCGCCGCCTTGGCCGATGGCGGGGCGGTTGCCGCGCATGTCTTCGAGTTGGTTGCGGGCCGCCATCTGCTGGGCGAACAACGTCGCTTGGATGCCATGGAACAGGCCTTCGAGCCAGCCCACGAGCTGCGCCTGCGCCACCCGTAGTTCCGCGTCCGACGGTGCGCCCTCATCGAACGGCAGCGCGAGGCTCGCCATCTCCTTCTGGAGATCGGGCGACATGCCCTCGGCCAGTTCGTGGACCGACGTCTCATAGATCTCCCGCAGGCGAAGCCGCGCCTTTTCGTCCAGCGGGGCGGCGCGCGCTTCGTCGAGCAATTGCTTGAGCATCGAGCCGATTCGCATCAACTTGGCAGGCTGATTGACCGTTTCGGTCGACTCCAGTTCCTCACCCGGGGCGCCGTCGACGACCTCCAGTTTTGGTGCGGACGCGGCTTCGTCAGAGGTGCTCATAGCGGGAGCCAACGTAGTGCCCCCTCGCTGGCCCTACGATTCCAAGTGTGAAGGTGTCGACGCGGGGCGATTATGCGAGCCGGGCGCTGCTGAGCCTGGCCCTGCACGATGACGTCGGCCCCACGTCCGTGCGCGACATCGCCGAGCGCACGGGGCTGCCACAGCCGTACCTCGAACAGATTCTGCTGGCGCTGAAAGGCGCGGGGATTGTGCGGTCCAAGCGCGGCGTCGGCGGTGGCTACGTGCTCGCCCGCGAGCCCCACGAGATCACGCTCGGCGAGATCGTCGCGGCGGTGGACGGGCCCATCGTGGCGGGCGACTTCGGCGAACCGCACACCAACGGTGCCTGCGACCACGAGGGCCAATGCATTCTGCTCGAAGTGTGGGCCGACGTCGGCCGCCACATGCGCGGTCTGCTCGACAGCTTCACGCTGGCCCAGATGGTCGACGCAGCCCGCGGCAAAACCGCGGTGCCCGTCTCCTCTAGCTAAGTCGGGCCAGCACCGCGGCGAGGTCGGGCGGCAGCAACGACTCGAACGCCAGCGGCTCGCCCGTCACCGGGTGATCGAACGCGAGTCGCTCGGCGTGGAGGAATGGCCGCTCGCAGCGCAGCGCAGGACGGGCTCGTCCGTAGCGGGTGTCGCCCACCACCGGATGGCCGATCGCCGCGAGGTGCACGCGGATCTGGTGTGTGCGCCCGGTCTCGAGCGTGCACTCGAGCAGCGTCAGCTTCGCCGGCATGGTGAAGCGGTCCGCAACCTCGTAACGCGTGCGCGCCTCGCGCCCGTCGGCGACCACGGCCATCTTTGTGCGTTCGCGCGTGGACCGACCGAGCGGCGCGTCGATGATGCCGTCCAGTCCGTCCACCTCACCCCAAACCAGCGCCCGGTATTGGCGCGTCACGTCGCGCAGCGTGAGCGCCTCCACCAGCGCCTGACGCGCCGCTTCCGTGCGGGCCACGACCATCAGCCCGGAGGTGCCGCTGTCGAGCCGATGCACGATGCCGGGACGGTCCGACTCGCCGACAACCGCGATCTCGGGATAGTGCGCGAGGAGCCCGTGGACAAGCGTGCCCTCGGCGTTGCCTGCGCCCGGATGCACGACCAAGCCCGGTGGCTTGTCGATCACGATGACGTCATCGTCCTCGTAGACCACCTCGAACTCGACGCTGGCATCGGGGACCACGCTCGTATCGGCGGCCACTGGCATGTCGACGGCGATGACGTCGGCGGTCACGGCTCGCGCGCTGCCTTTGGTCACCACGCGCCCGTTCACGGTGACGCCGCCGCCGTCGATACACGCCTGGGCCTCCTGCCGCGAGACGCCGGCCTCGAGCGCCACGATGCGATCGAGGCGTTCGCCGGCAAGCGCCTCGGGAACCTCGATGATCATGTTCGGCCCGCGTTCGGCTCGCGCAGCGTCAGCAACAGCATCAACGCGATACCGAAGAACAACGACATGTCAGCCACATTGAACACCGGGTACCAGCGCGCCAGTTCGACGAAGTCGATGACGCGCCCGCCATTGGGACGGGCTAACCGGTCCACCAGGTTTCCCGCTGCTCCTCCCACGATCAATCCGAACATCACCGCGCGCAGCCGGTTTTGGTGGGTCCACAGGGCATAGGCGAGCACAAGGGTGACCGTGACCGACGCCAGCACCGTGAAGATGCCGCTGCGGCCGGTACCGACACTGAACGCGGCACCCGAGTTGTAGGTGAGTACGAGACGGGCGCCGAGGATCAGGTCGATGGTGCGGTCACGCAGGCTGTGTTCCGCGATCGTTTTTGCGATCTGGTCGATCGCAACCGACAGCGTTGCGACGCCGACGACTAGCGCCGCGGTGGTTCGACGGCTCGGCAGCTTCGACACAGGCGCGAACGCGCCACGAGGCTCGGTCGCGTCAGCGACGAGATAGCCCGCCGGTCTTGCACGCGATGCACTGCCGCGCGTACGGCAAGGCCTCGAGGCGAGCCTTGAGAATGTCTTTGCCGCACGTCTCGCACTGGCCGTAGAGACCGCGCTCGAGCTTGCGCAGCGCGTCGTCGATCTCCTCGGTGATGCTGACGGCCTGCAACGCGAGAGCCAGATCGCGCTCGCGCTCGATCGCGAGCGAACCGCCCTCGCCGGACTCGTCGTCGAACTGCACGTCGCCGGGTTCGGCGTCGCGCATCAACTCGTCGGCCTCTTCGCGCAGCAGCTTCGCCTGTTCGAGATACTCGGCCTTCTCAGAGAGCAACAGTTCTTTCTGCTTCATCTGGAACTTGTCGAGCACGACCTTGCCACCGCGCTTCACGACGGGCTTGGCGACCGGTCCTTTTGCCACCGGCGCCTTGGGTGCGACCGGCGCGGCTTTGGCGGGAGCGGGCGCCGGAGCTGCCTTCTTGGCCGGCTCGGCCGCCTTCTTCGCGACGGGAGCTGGCTTCTTGGCGGGCGCAGTCGCCTTCTTCGCGGCAGGAGCGGCTTTCTTCGCCGGTGCAGCCTTTTTTGCGGCTGACGCCTTCGTCGCCGGGGCCTTCTTTGCTGCTGTCTTTGCGGGCGCTTTCTTTGCCGGCGCCGCCTTCTTAGCCGTGGCCACGGGCCCCTCCTTCTGCGTTCCCTGGGTCAGGGAGCGGCGAAGGGTAACAGCTTTCCCGGAGCGGGCATTCCGGCCAGCTCGCTAGCGCTTGCCTCCTTCGCTGGCGTGGGCCATGGCCAGCTCCAGCAGTCGCTCGACCTCGGCCTCGGCAATTCCGTCAATTTGGACCCGCTTGGCGCGGCTCGTCTGGCCGCTGACGAGGGTGACGGACGCGAGCTTCACGTCGAAGGTTTGTGCGATGAGCGCGACCACGGCGTCGTTGGCGCGTCCCCCTTCGGGCGGCGCGGCGACCCGTACCTTCATCGCGTCCCCGTGGCGCCCGACCACGGTGGTCTTGCCCGCGCCGGGCTGCACATGGAGGCGCACGACGACGGTGCCGTCTTCCTCGTTCTCGCCAGCCGTGTAATCGAAGAGTTCTTCAAACATAAGGGCGTAACCCTACGCACCCGTAGAATCGCCGCTTCCATGTTTTCGTCATTGCCCGACAAGCCGGATCACAACGCGCTCGAACTCGAGATCCTCGAGTTGTGGGAACGCGCCTCCACCTTCGATCGCGTGCGCGCCCAGAACGCGGAGGGCCCGAAGTTCCGTTTCATCGACGGACCGGTCACCGCGAACAAGACGCTCGCGGTGCACACGGCCTGGGGTCGCACCCTCAAGGACGTCTTCCAGCGCTACAAGGCGCTCAACGGATTCCATCAGCGTTACCAAAACGGTTTCGACTGCCAAGGCCTGTGGATCGAAGTCGGGGTCGAAAAGGAACTCGGCCTCAACTCCAAACGCGAGATCGAGGAGTACGGCCTCGAAAAGTTTGCCGAGAAGTGCCGCGAAGTCGTGAAGTGGTCGAGCGACGAATTGACGAAGGGTTCGATCCGCCTGGGCCAATGGATGGACTGGGGCAAGGACTACTTCACCTTCTCCGACACGAACATCGAATACATCTGGCGGTTCCTCAAGATCGTCCACGAGCGGGACTGGATCTACAAAGGCCATCGCGCGACCGAATGGTGCCCGCGCTGCGGCACGTCGATCAGCGCGCACGAACTCGCCGGTAGCTACATCGACCGCGAAGACCCGTCGCTCTCGGTTCGCTTTCCGCTAAAGGACCGTCCGGGCGAAGCCGTGGTCATTTGGACCACCACCCCCTGGACGCTGCCCGCAAACGTCGCCGCCGCCGTGCGCCCCGACGCCGAATACGCCAAGTTGCCCAATGGGGACTGGATGGCCGCCGCCCGCGTCGGCGACGCGGAGGTCGTCGAGACCAAGCGCGGCGAAGAACTCGTCGGCTGGACCTATACCGGCCCGTTCGACGATCACCGCGAGACAGTCGTCGAGCACCGCGTGATCGGTTGGGACGAAGTCAGCCTCGACGAAGGCACCGGCATCGTGCACATCGCACCGGGCTGCGGTACCGACGACTTCGAACTGGCCAAGCCCAACAACCTCGACATCGTGATGCCCGTCGACGAGTCGGGTCACTTCTACCCCGACTTCGGCTGGCTCGCCGGAAGGGGTGCCCACGACGCGGCCGACGACATCATCAACGATCTGCGCGAGCGCGGGCTGCTGGTGAAGGCGGGCACGATCGAGCACCGCTACCCCGAATGTTGGCGCTGCCACACCCCGCTGATTTTTCGCATCTCGGATGACTGGTTCATCAAGGTCGACGAGATCCGCCAACCGATGCGCGACGCCAACGCGGAGGTCGAGTGGACGCCTGAGTACATGGGCAAGCGCATGGACGACTGGCTCTTCAACATGGCGGACTGGAACATCTCGCGCCGCCGCTACTACGGCCTGCCGCTGCCGTTTTATCCGTGCACGTGCGGCCACCTCACCGTGATCGGCTCGAAGGCGGAACTCGCCGAACTCGCCACGGTGCCGCTCGACGACCTCAAGGAACTCCGTCGCCCGTGGATCGATCGCGTGCCCATCGCCTGCCCGCAATGCGGTAGCGAAGTGCAGCGCATCACGGAGGTCGGCGACGTCTGGCTCGACGCCGGCATCGTGCCGTTCTCCACGCTGGGATGGGAAAGCCCGCTGTACGTCGAAGGCGGCTACGCCACCGGCGCCGCCGCCGGGCTGACGAACGCGGACCTGCCGAACCACGGTTACTGGGAGGAGTGGTTCCCGTCGGACTGGGTCTCGGAGATGCGCGAGCAGATCCGGCTGTGGTTCTACAGCCAGCTGTTCATGTCGGTGGTGCTCACCGGCCGACCGCCGTACAAGAAGGTGCTCGGCTACGAGAAAATGCTCGACGAGACCGGCCGGGAGATGCACGGCTCGTGGGGCAACATGATCGAGGCACCCGACGCGTTCGAACGCATGGGCGCCGACGTCATGCGCTGGCAGTTCAGCGCCCAGCCTCCGAACCAGAACCTGCTTTTCGGGTTCGGCCCGAGCTACGAAATCCAGCGCAAGTTGCTCACGTTGTGGAACAGCGTGGCGTTCTTCATCCAGTACGCCAACATCGCCGGCTTCACGCCCGATTACCCCACCCTCGAGACCGGGCCAAATCTGACGCTCGACGACCTCGACCTATGGCTGCTCGAACGCACGCGCCGCCTGGTCGACGAGGCGACCGACGCATACGAGTCCTTCCTATCGACCAACGTCCTGCGGGCGTTCGACGACTACGTCGACGACCTGTCGAATTGGTACGTGCGCCGATCGCGCCGTCGCTTCTGGAACGGCGACATCGACGCGCTGCAGCACGTTGTGGGTCGCGCTCGTGAACGCCCTCCGCGTCGTGGCGCCCGTGATGCCGTTCCTGACCGAGCACCTGTGGCAGAACCTCGTTACGGGCACGGCCAACGGCGCGCCCGACTCGATCTTCCTCGCGGGTTGGCCGACGCTGCGCGGCGCGGACCAAGAAATCCTCGACGACATGTCCGAGATGCGCAGCGTGGTCGAGCTCGGCCGGCGCGCCCGTAAGCAGGCCGGTATCCGCAACCGTCAACCGCTGCCGCGCCTGATCGTGGACGGGGCGCCGCGCGCGGAGCGTCACGCGCAGGAAATCGCCGACGAGCTGAACGTCAAGTCGGTCAGCTTCGGCGCGATCGAAGCCAGCGAACTACGCGTGAAGCCGAACTTGCCGGTCCTCGGCCCCCGCTTGGGGAAGGAGCTCGGCAAGATCCGCACCGCGCTGAACGACGGGGAGTTCGAACAACTCGAGGGCGGACGTTTCCGCGTCGCCGGGCACGAGCTCGAGCCCACCGAAGTGCTCGTCGAAACCGCGCAGGCCAAGGGCTGGGCCATCGCGTCGAATGAAGGTGTTTCCGTTGGTCTCGATACTGCGATCAACGCCGAGCTCGCACTCGAAGGTCGCGTCGGCGACCTCGTTCATCACGTGAACAACCAGCGCAAAGAGACCGGGCTCGAGATCGTCGACCGCATTCGCCTGTGGCTCGCGGCGAACGACGCGGACTTGCTGCCCTACGCGGAACGGATCGGCAACGAGACGCTGGCGGTATCCGTCGAACTCAGCGACGGCGACCTGCGCCTCGAAAAAGCTTGACGCTGGGCTAGCGCGCGGCCTTCTTAGCCGGAGCCTTTTTTGCCGCCGCCTTCTTGGCGACGGTCTTGGCCGGAGCAGCTGCCTTCTTAGCCGGAGCCGCCTTCTTCGCGGGAGCAGCTGCTTTCTTGGCCGGAGCCGCCTTCTTCGCCGGAGCCGCCGCCTTCTTCGCCGGAGCCGCCTTCTTCGCCGGAGCCGCCGCCTTCTTAGCCGGAGCCGCCTTCTTCGCGGGAGCAGCTGCCTTCTTGGCCGGAGCCGCCTTCTTCGCGGTGGCCTTCTTGGCGGACGCCTTGGCTACGACGCGCGTCGTGTCGCCGTCGCCCGACGCGGCCCGGGTCAGTTCGTCGATGCGCTCGAGGATCGCGCCACGGTTCGCGCCGGTCTTCTCGCGCTCGGCCACCAGTTCGAGCTCGTCCGCATACAGCTGCGGCAGCAGCGGCATGATCTCGCTCGCCCGCAGGTCGTCGTAGTCCTCGATCGGGAACGGCTCTTCGTCAGGCGACAACGGCTCGATGGCCGGGGCGTCGATCGGCGGGCACAGCCATCGTCGGTTCGTCGTCCACGGGGCTCGGCGGACTCGCGCGCTTCGATCTCATTGTCGATCCGGCGCAGCACGCTCGCACGCGCCTTGCCCCCTCTTCACGTGCACGTACCTGGTTCAGTTCGGAAACCGACAACGTGGCCAGCAGCGGCACGACTTCGGTGACGAGCAGCTCGTCGTAGTCCGCGATCGGGAAGCTGCCGGACGCGCTCTCCGGGAGATCCAGTGGCGCCGGGCCACTGGCGGTTGCGACCCGCGCTGCGCCGCTGTTGCGACCCGCGATGATCAGGATCACAGCCGCAGCGACGCTGCAGCCAATGGACACGTAAATCAGGCCGACGTTGTCCTGGATGAAGCCAAGGGCAAGTGTCACCGCACTGACGATGACGAGTCCGATTGTTACCAAGAGCACCACGAGAGCATCCTCCGAAGTAGGGCGCGGGTCGGCGAGACTCTAGTCGCCGGTCAATGAAAGGCCAGCTTTAGCTGGTGGAACTGCCTGACTCCGCGGACCCGGTGTCGGTCGGCGGCGGGTCATCGTCGCGCGGACCCAGCGGCGTGTCGTCGTTCATCGCGGCGCGTAATTCGGCGAAAACGGGTCATCGTCGAAGGGGTCGCTGTCACGGCTCTCGGTGATGCCCAGTTGCGCGCGCTGTAACACCGCGTCGTCGGACGGATCGACTGTCTGCGCGACCTCAGGAACCACGGGCTCAGGCTCGCGGACCCGTTCAGGCTCGCGGACGCGTTCAGGCGTACGGACCGGTTCCGGCTCGCGGGCGGGCTCGGGCGCCGGGGCCGGACGCGCGGCCACCGCCGGCTGACCCCGCGGCGGCGTCGCCTTCGGGTTCGCGGCCGGGGCCGCGGCCGGCGGAGATGGCGGCGGGGTGGGACGCGGTCGCTCGACGACGGGCGGGGCCGGGGCCGCGGCACGTGCTTTCACGGTTTCGAGCTTCTGGCGGGGCGGCGGCGGCACGTTCTGGGACGGACCGGCGGCGCGTCGCCCTTTTCGCGCACGTTCTCGATGCGATCGGCCACGTCGATCAGGGCACGGCGGATGCGGGACCGTTCGCCTTGTAGCCACGACCCGAGGTTGTTCACCTCGCCGAAGAGTTGGTCGCGGGCGGCCTGGAGCCGCTCGAGGTCGGTACGCAACTCGGCCTGCGCGGCTTCGGCGAACTGCACCGCGGAGTCCTCGGCATCACCGACCACCTTGCGGCGCGCGTTGCTCGGCGGCGTTCAGGAGACGCTCAGCTTCGGCTTTGGCTTCGTGGATCGCGAGATCGGCGGTGCGTTGCGCGAGCGACAAGGTGCGAACCGCTTCGTCGGCTTCGGGCGTCGGTTCGGCCACCACGGCCGAGCGCGCCCGTTCTGAGGCGTCGCGCAGCCGTGCCAGCAACACCTCCAGGCCGCGTGCGACGGACTCGAGGAACTCGTCGACGTCGTCTGGGTGATAGCCGCGGAGCTTGTCGCGAAAGGTGGCTGAGCGAAGCGTTTCCGGCGTCAGGTCCATCGGACCCGACGTTACCGTCCGGAGACGACCGAACCGAGGAGTTGCAGCCCGATAATCACGACGATCGGCGAAAGGTCGAAACCGCCCATCGGCGGCAGCGCTCGGCGGACGGGGCCGAGCACGGGTTCGGTCACCGAGTACAGCACGTTGTAAATCGATTCCATCGCGCTGCCACGCGAGATCGGGAACCAGCTAAGGATGATGCGGCCGAAGATGAGAAGGCTGTAGAGCTGGATGAGTCTCGCGATGGGATTCACGAAGGAACGGGTTTAGTTGTAAAGCCCGCGCTCAGCCAAGCGGGCCTTCTCGTCGTCGGACATATCCGTATCGGTCGGACGCAGCAGAAAAACCTTCGCAGCTGTTTTTTCCATCTTGCCGCCGAGACCGAATGACAGGCCGGCGATGAAGTCGATGACGCGGCGCGCCAGCTCGTTCGGCACGGATTGCATGTTCACGATGACGAAGTCGCCCTCGCGTGCGTGCACGCCGACTTCTTCGCAGTCCTTGAACTCGTTGACCATGACGACGTGCACCTTGTTCGAGGACTTCGGCGCGGACAGCGGGCGGACCACCGGACGCGGCACGACGCCCTGGGGCAACGGCGTCACGCCCTCTTCACGCCCAATCGTTCGCATCGAGCTCATGCTCGGATCGGGGTCCGCGGTGCGACCAACGCGCACCGGACCACTTGGCATCGGCTCTTCATATGGCTCGAAGTCGTCATAGTCGTCGTCGGCTAGGCCGAGAAACGACATCGCTTTTTGTAGGCGGCCCATCTGATCCTCCTCGAATACTCAGTTTAGGTGGCGCGGCCGCGTGGACTGGGGACGCGCACCGAACAACGCGGCACCCACCCTGACCATCGTCGAGCCGCACGCAATTGCGACTTCTAAGTCGTCGGACATTCCGAGCGACCTAATCGGTAAACCCAGCTCATCGGCCTGCGCGACAACGGCGTGAAACCCGGGACGGGCCGCGTCGGCACCGCCGTGCGGTCCGACCGCCATCAGCCCGCGCACGCGCAGACCGTCTTGGTGCAAATCGCGCACGAGCGCGGGCACGGCGGACGAGCGCAGCTCCGCCGCGGTGTGGGTCGTCGGTGAGGTTGACTTGCACGAGCACTTCGGCGTCGGGCGCGTGCCGCGCGATCGACGCGCCGACCTCGGCGCGGTCGACCGACTGCCACAACGCGACGAACGGCGCGACGCGACGAACCTTGTTGCGTTGCATCTGCCCCAGGTAATGCCACCGCACGCCGGGCACGGCGTGCGAGGCGGCGCGGTCCACGAGAGCGTCGGCGCGGTTCTCGCCCAGCTGGAACAGACCGAGCGCCGAGCGCGGCGTCGACGGCGTCGGCCGGTTGCTCTTTGGTGACAGCCACGACCGTGACGGCTTCCGGATCGCCGCCGGCGTTGTGGATGCGGTCGTGGATTCGACCGAGGTTGAACTGCACCTGCTCGACGTAGTCGTCGGTGGGCGACATCGCCATCACGCCAACCACGCGACAGTCGCCTGCCGTTCCTTGTCGGCCCGGGCGCGGTGCGACCAGTAGCCTGGCGTGCACGACGTGCACGCGTCTTCGTCGTGGACGAGTGCGACGCCGAGTTCGTCGAGCGCGATGCGCACGGCCGCGGGTACGTCGAGCGCCGCGGTGCCGGTCTTGGTGACGCCGCGCACGTCAGGGCCGAACCGCCCGACGACCGCATCGAGATCGGCTCCGACGAACTCGTAACACTCAGCGTGAATGCACGGCCCCGAGCGCGCCGCGAATCGAACTAGCGCCGTTTGACCGCATCACGTCGACGGCCGTGGCAATGACGCCGCTCATCAAGCCGCGCCAGCCGGCGTGCACGACGGCGACGGACCCGCCATCGTCATCGACGAGCACGATGGGCGCGCAGTCAGCAGTAACGACCGCGACCGGCGCGTTGGGCACAACCGCGATCGCCGCGTCGACCGCGGCGCCTTGGTGGGCGCCGGGTTCGGAAACGACAACCGCATCAGCGCCGTGGACCTGCCGGAGCCAGGTCCAGGGGAAGTCGGCGATGATGCGACGGCGGTGCGCCAATCCGTCGTCGTCAAACGACGGCGGCGGCGCGAAGTCGCCGTCTGCTGTTGTGGTGAAACGGATCTCGGCGGCACCAAGCCGCAACAGTCGATCTCCGCTACTTGAGGAAACTCGGGACGTCGAACTCGTCGTCGCCGTCTTCGTCGTCAAAATCATCACGCGTGCTCAGACCCAGGCCGCCGCGCTCACTGGAGCGCTGGCCCTTGTCGTCCCAACGTTCGAACCCGGCCGCGATGACGGTGACTTGCACTTCGTCACCCATCGAGTCGTCGACCACGGTGCCGAAGATGATGTTGGCGTCGGGGTGCGCGTGCTCGTGCACGATGCCCGCCGCGGACTGCACTTCGAACAAACCCAGGTCGCTGCCGCCCTTGATGTTGAGCAGGATGCCGCGGGCGCCTTCGATTGACGCTTCCAGCAGCGGGCTCGTGATCGCGGCGCGGGCCGCGACCGTGGCGCGGTCGTCACCGGACGCGGTACCGATGCCCATGATCGCGGTGCCGGCGCTGCTCATCACGGCCTTCACGTCGGCGAAGTCGGTGTTGATGAGGCCGGGCGTGGTGATGAGGTCGGTGATGCCCTGCACACCTTGGAGCAGCACCTCATCGGCGACCTTGAACGCATTGACCATGGAGGTCTTGTCGTTGGAGACGGTGAGGAGACGATCGTTCGGGATCGTGATCAGCGTGTCGACCTTCTCACGCAGCTTCTGGATGCCCGTCTCGGCGCGCACGGCACGCTGACGGCCCTCGAACCCGAACGGGCGGGTAACCACACCGATCGTCAATGCGCCGATCGCCTTGGCGATCTCGGCGACAACGGGTGCGCCACCGGTACCGGTGCCACCGCCCTTGCCCGCGGTGATGAACACCATGTCGGCGCCCTTGAGCATCTCTTCGATCTCGTCGCGGTGCTCTTCGGCCGCCTGCCGTCCGATCTCAGGGTCGGACCCGGCGCCAAGGCCACGGGTGAGCTGACGACCGATGTCGAGCTTCACATCCGCGTCACTCATGAGCAGCGCCTGCGCGTCGGTGTTGATGGCAATGAACTCGACGCCCTTCAGGCCAGCATCGATCATTCGGTTGACGGCGTTTACGCCGCCACCGCCAATGCCGACAACTTTGATGACGGCGATGTAGTTCTGGGTTGCACCGGGCACAGTCCCGATCCTCCTGGATATTGGGGAAATTGCCACTGGACCCCCGCTGAACCCTTAACCTCTAGATGAGAGTAAGTGTTATGTCAAGCTCTCGTGGCGGTCGAGACAATAACGGCGGTATCTCTCAACGTCAAGGTTTGGTTGTGCCCGATCCGTGCGTAACCGCCGGTGACTGGGGTACGCGGACATCGATCACCGTGCCGGGGGTGTGCTGTACGGCCAGCACCGCCTCGGCGGCCGCGAGCTTTTCGGCCACCTGCGTGGCCTCGCCGAGACGGATGGTGACGCCGGTCTCCACGCTCAGTTCGTAGGTCGCAGGCTTGCCGTCTAGCCGGTGCACCGACTGGACCTTCGGCAGGAGTTCGGCCGACAACCCGCGCAGCACCGCGAGGGCTGAGCGGATGGCCGGGCCCGCCATCCGTCCCGGGCCGGGCACCTTGTCCGGAGCGGTGACGGCGATCGTGCCGGCGGGCGGCTCCTTGGCGGTGGCCAGCACCCGTCCGCTGCCATCGAGCAGCGCCACTCCCCCAGGCACGGCGATCGCGCCGATCGCCGTCCGCTCGTGGATCCGTACCCGCACGACGTTCGGCCACCTCCGGGTGACCTCGGCCGACTCGACCCAGGGCAGGCGTTCGATCTTGCCCGCGAGCGCGAACCGGTCGACCGCGATCATCGCGTGGCCCTGGGTGGAGAGCCCCGTGATGCTGAGCACGCTTTCGACGGGTGTCTCGCGGGCCCCGCGCACTTCGACGCGATCCACGTCGAGCAGGGGCGAGCGGAACAGCCCGACCAGAGCGAAGAGAACAACGAGCACCGCGAAGATCGAGATGAGGACGCGCAGCCGGCGACGTCCTCGTTCGCGTGCAACCTCTTGCCGTCGTTTGGCGACGCGAGGGTCGATGCGCTTCGCCGGTTTCTTTTCCGTCATTCGCCGAACCCGATCAGACGAACCTCGGTCTGCAACTCCACGCCGGTCTCGTCGCGCACCCGTCGCTGCACCTCGAGCATGAGTGCGCGCACGTCGTCGGCCGAACCGCCGGGGTCGGCCTGGATGAAGTTGGCGTGTTTGGTCGAAACCTCGGCCGTGCCGACGCGCAGGCCCTTGCAACCGGCCGCGTCGATGAGTCGGCCCGCACTGTCATGTTCCGGGTTGGTGAACACCGACCCGGCGTTCTGTCCGCCGGGCTGGTTGGCGCGGCGCCAGCGGACGATGTCGGCCATCGCCGCTTCGGCTTCAACGGGGTCGGTTGGGTACACGTTGAACGTCGCGCTCGTCACGACGTGTGTGCTCGCCACCGCGGTGTGGCGGTACGACGCTTTGAGATCATCGAGAGAGCGCTCGCCGTCAGGGCCGCCGCGCAAGTCGACGAATTGCCAGGACCGCAGGCATGACGCGACGTCGGATCCGTGACCGCCGGCATTCATTCGCACTGCACCGCCGACAGAACCCGGGATGCCGACCGCCCATTCGAGCCCACCAGCTCCGTGGGCCGCCGCGAAACGGGCGACGGACGGAAACGAGCGGCCGCCGCCAGCGATGACGAAGTCATCACCGCTGTTGCCGACCTTGGATGTCACGTCGGCGAGCGCGTCTTCGAGCGTCACGGCGATGCCGTCGAAGCCGGCGTCGGCGACCAGCATGTTCGAACCCCGCCCGACCACCAGAACATCCAGGTTCGTTTCCATGACCGCCGTGCGAACGCGGCGCAGATCGGCCTCGTCGCGCGCGACCACGAGCAGCGCGGCACGGCCTCCGACTCGATAGGTGGTGCGGGCGCCGAGTGGCGCGTCGCGCTCAGCGAGGGGTCCGAGCAATCGCGCCGCGGCCTCGATTGCCTTCGGCGACGTCATGGGATTGCGGCGACCTCGTCGGGCACTGAGGTGAGGTCGCCGGCGGAGAGCAGTAGACAGAGTTCGCCCGGGCGCAGGGTGCCGGCGAGGTGCGCGGCCAGATCGGCGCGCCCGGGGAGCCAGGTGACGCCCAGGTCGGGGCGGGCGCCGCGCACGGCGTCCACCACGAGGCGACCGGTCACACCCGGCCGCGGCGCTTCGCCGCTGGCGTAGATGTCAGTGATGATCACGTGGTCGGCGCCGTCGAACGATGTCGCGAAGTCGGCCGCGAGCTGTTGCGTGCGCGAGTAACGGTGGGGCTGGAACACCACCACGATGCGGTCCCATCCTCCGTCGGTGGCCGCCGCAATCGCGACTTCGACCTCGTCGGGCAGGTGGGCGTAGTCGTCGACGTAGTCAACGCCGCGCTGCGACCCGCGGAACTGGAACCGCCGAGCCACGCCGGCGAAGCGTTCGAGCGCGCTCTGCGTGGCCTCGACGGGAACGCCCAGTTCGAGAGCCATCACCGCGGACACAGCCGCGTTACGCGCGTTGTGCAGGCCGGGCGTCGGGACGATGTAGTCGGCCACGGCGCGCGAGCCACGCCGCAACGAGAAGCGCACAGCGGAACGCTGCCGTTCGACGTTGTCGATCACGTAACGGGCCGCCGGATCGGTGCCGACGGTGACGATGTTGTTCGCGCCGTCGGTGAGTTCAGCCAAATCAGGTGCATCGCCAACCACCACCGGGCCGTCGGTCTCACGCGCGAATCGCGCGAACGCGTCGCGGAGTTCGTCGTAGCCCCCGTAGTGCTCGAGGTGGTCGGGCGCGACGTTCGTGATGATCGCGGCCTTCCGCGGCAGTTCGAGAAACGTGCCGTCGCTCTCGTCGGCTTCGACCACGAACCACTCGCCGTCGCCCCACACCGCGCCGCCACCGATCTCGTTGACTTCGCCGCCGATGATGAACGACGGGTGCCAGCCGGCCTCGACGAGGATGAGCGACAACATCGAGGAGGTGGTGGTCTTGCCGTGCGTTCCCGCCACCGCAATCGTCGATCGCTGGGCGCAGATTCCCGCGAGCACCTCGGCCCGCCGGTACACCGGGATGTCGAGGGCGTGCGCGGCGATGACCGCGGGATTGGTGTCCCGGATCGCGGTCGATATCGCGACGGCGTCAACACCTTCGACCTCGTGCGCGTCGTGCCCGACCTTGGTGCTGACACCGGCAGCCGCGACCCGCTCGAGCACGGGACTGTCGCGCTGGTCGGACCCGCTCACCGTGTGGCCCATCGCCGTCAGTACCACTGCGATGGCCGACATACCGGCTCCGCCAACGCCGACGACGTGGACGCGCTGCGGTCGGGCGAGGTCGATCACCGCGAGGCCGGGGCGCGGTGCTGCCGAGCGATGTTGACCACGATGCCCGCCGCGGCCATGCCAAAGACTGTGGACGTGCCGCCGAGGGACACGAACGGCAGGGGCACGCCCGTGACGGGCAACGCGCCGACAACAGTCGCCATGTTCAGCGCCGCCTGTCCTACGAGCCAGGCAGTGATGCCGCCCGCTACCAGCGCGCCGAACACGTCGGGGGCGCGCGTGGCTGCACGGATCCCGTAGATCGCGAGCGCGGCGAACAGACCGACCACGCCCACCGCGCCGAACAAGCCCAGTTCCTCGCCGATGATGGCGAAGATGAAGTCAGTGTGCGCGTTGGGCAAAAAGCCCCACTTGGCCTTGCTGGCACCGAGCCCGACGCCGCGGATGCCGCCCGAGCCGAGGCCGACTAGCGACTGCACCACCTGATAGCCGCTGCCCGACGCCGACTTGAACGGATCGCTGAACGACTTCAGCCGCTCGAGTCGATAGGGCTCGAACAACGCCACGAGTGCGCCCAGGGCGGCGATGCCGCTGAAGCCGGTGGCCAAGAGGCGCCACGGCGTGCCGCCGAGCACCAGCACTGCAAGCACGCTGCACACGATTACCAACGTGGTGCCCATGTCGGGTTGCGCGATCACGAGCAAGGCCACGAACAACGTGGTGCCGCCGATCACGTACAGCGGCGCCGGGCCTTCTTGCGCAGGTGGGTGCCGAGCGAGGATGTCGGCCGAAAACAGAATCAACGCCAGCTTGGCCAACTCGGACGGCTGGAACTGCAGTGGCCCGGCCCCGAGCCACCGGCGGGCGCCGTACGCGGTTTGCCCGATGCCGGGCACGAGCACGAGGAACAACAGGATCACGACGCCGACAACGCCGGGCACCACAAACTTGCGCCACACGTGGTAGTCGACGCGGGAGGTAATCCACAGCGCCCCCGCGCCGAGTACGACGGCAATGGATTGACGGATGAAGAAGTACCACGACGAGCCGTAGTTACGCATCGCGTCGACCGAGGACGCGGACATCACCATCACCAGGCCGACGACGCACAACGCCGCGACCACGATCAGCAGCGGACGGCCGGGGTCGCCCGCGCCTTTCAGCGGCGTCGACGACTTCCCGACCTTCGCGACCTTCGCGATATCGCGCTCGGTCTTCATCGGGTGGTCGCCAATTCCTTTACGGCGCGGGCAAAGTCGTCGCCCCGCTCGGCGTAGTCGCGGTAGGCGTCCCACGACGTGCAGGCGGGCGACAACAGCACGGCGTCGCCTTCGTGCGCGGCGTCGATGGCCTGCGCGACTGCTTCGTCCATCGTCGCCGCATGTGAGACGGGCCGCACACCTTTGAACGCCGCCGCGACTTCGGGTGCGGCGGTACCGATCGTGACGACGGCGCGCACGTGTTGCGCCGCGTCTGCGAGCACCGAGAGGTCGAGGCCCTTGTTCTTGCCGCCGGCAATCAGCACCGCGGACGGGAAGGCGCGCAGCGCGGTGAGGACCGACGCGGGCGACGTCGCCTTCGAATCGTCGTAACACGGCACCCCACCAATGTGGCCTACCAACTCGATCCGATGAGGGAGCCCCCGGAAATCACGCAACGCGCCGCGGCAGGCATCCGCGCTCGCGCCCACGCCCAGCGCGGCCGCGGCGGCCGCGAGACCGTTGGCCAACTCGTGCGGAAAGGGGCGGCTCAGGTCCGAGATGGCGCCAAGGTCTTCGTCCTGCGGGCCAACCAGACGGTCACCGGCCACATGGGCGTTGCCGACGTCGCGGCCGAACGTCACGCGTCGCGGCGCGATACCGACCGCGGCGTTCATGACGATGGGGTCGTCGGCGTTCACGATGGCGAGGTCGTTCTCGGTCTGGTTCGCCCACAGCCGGGCCTTGGACTCGATGTAGTGCTGGAGGGTCGGATGCCAGTCCAGATGGTCGGGTGTGAGGTTGGTCCAGACACCTACAACGGGGTGGAACGAGTGCGTATCGGCGAGTTGAAAGCTCGACACTTCGACGACGTAGAACTCGGCCGTGTCGTTGATGGCGTCAAGAATCGGGTAACCGACGTTGCCCGCCTCGATCGCAGGCTTGCCGTCGGCGTTGAGCATTTCCGCGATCAAACGCGTCACGGTGCTCTTCCCGTTTGTACCGGTCACCGCGAGAATCGGCGTGTTCGTACGGGCGGCGGCCAGCTCCACGTCGCCCACCACGCGCACGCCGTGCGCGCGGGCGGCCGCGCGCAGTTTGTGCGCCAACGGGAAACCCGGGCTCACCACCACTTCGTCGACGTCGCGGAGGGACGCGTCGATGAACGCGTCGCTCGAGCCGACCGCGTCGAGGCCGAGCTCGGCGCCGACCCGTGCCGCGGTTTGCTCGTTGTCGTCGTAGCCGAGGACGTCAGCGCCGTCGCGGCGAGCCATGCGCACGACCGACGCGCCGGTTCGGCCGAGACCGGCCACGAGGTACCTCAATCGATGCCGCCGTTGGCGATGAAGGTGGCGTAGAACACACCGAGGGCGAGCGCGGTGCACATCGCCGAGAAGATCCAGAAGCGCACCGTGATCGTGGTTTCTTCCCAACCGCTCATCTCGAAGTGATGGTGAATCGGCGCCATCTTGAAGATGCGTTTTTTGGTGAGCTTGTAGCCGGTCACTTGGAGCATCACCGACAGCGTCTGGATGACGTAGAGCGCCCCGGCGACCGCGAGCAGCAATTGCGTGCTCGTGACCAACGCGAGGCCGGCGAGGCCCGCGCCTATTCCAAGCGCGCCGACGTCACCCATGATGATTTTCGCCGGCGCAGCGTTCCACCAGAGAAACCCAGTACAGGCGCCCATCATCGCGGCCGCAACCAACGCCAAGTCAAGCGCCTGGGGGATCTGGTACGCCTCGACGTGCCGGAACTCCCAAAAGCCGATCACCACGAAAGCCGAGAAACACAGCGCGGCCGAGCCCGCGGCGAGCCCGTCCAGCCCATCGCTCAAGTTCACGCCGTTTGTGGTGCCCGCGATCATGAACACCGCGAGCACGACCCACCCGATGCGACCGAGCCCAATGCCGGGCTGGTCGAAACTCGTAAACGACAGCGTGGTGTGCACGTCGGCGAGGCGGATGGCGAGCACCGCGAACGCGAGTGCCACGATGAGTAACCCGATCATTTTCGTGCGGGCCCGCAGACCCAAGTTGCGTTGGCTGCGAACTTTGATGAGATCGTCGAGCAAGCCGACGAAGCCGGCGCCGATTACCACCCCGATAGTAAGAAGACCGCCCCACGTGAAGATCGTGCCGGCGCGGAAGTGCGCGCAGGCATAACCCAACGCCGCTCCCGCGACGATCATGAGACCGCCCATGGTGGGCGTGCCCGACTTCTTCTGGTGGGTCTCGGCGAGGTCAGAGTGAATCGGTTGGCCGATGCCACGCAGCGCGAGCGCGCGGATCAACAGCGGCATGCCGAACAACGGCACCGCGACCGACACGGCTCCAGCGATGAGCAGGGCGATCACGCGCGGTAGCCCATCGAGGACAGAACGGTGCGAGCGACGTCGCGATCGTCGAAGGGCAGCACGTCGGCGCCGATCGTCTGGGTGGTCTCGTGACCCTTCCCGGCGATCAGCACCAGGTCTCCGGGCGCGGCCGATTCCAGCGCGAGCCGGATTGCGGCCGCGCGATCAGGAATGATGGTGACCCCCGAGGGGTCGCGCAGGCCCGTCCGCATCTCCTCCAGAATCGCACGCGGGTCCTCGTTCCTTGGGTTATCCGAGGTCAGGACCACACGATCGGCCAGTTGTTCGGCGATTGCGGCCATCAGCGGGCGCTTGGCGCGGTCGCGATCTCCGCCGGCGCCGACGACGATCGTGATCTGTCCGTCGACACCGACCGCGCCGCGCGCGGCGCGTAGCGCGACCTCCACGCCGTCGGGCGTGTGGGCGTAGTCCACGACGACGCTGAATGGCTGACCGGCCTCGACGTACTCGAAGCGGCCGTCGACCGACTTGAGGGTGCCCAGGCCGTTCAGCACCTGCCGGGCGTCAAGACCGAGGACCTCGCCGATATTCGCAGCCACCACCGCGTTGGCCCAGTTGTGCCGACCGGCCAGGTGCAGCGTTCCCTGCGCCCCGTGCCAGCGCACCGTTGCCCTCGGACCTTCGACTCCATCGGTCACCAGGTCGCGCACCGAGCAGCGGATCACCTCGACGCCGGCGTCCTCCGCCATTCCTGCGAGGCGCGCACCCCACTCGCCGTCGATGCAGATAACCGCGGTGCGGGCGCGCTCGGGCGTGAAGAGCCGTGCCTTGGCCGCGAAGTAGTTCTCCATCGTGCCGTGCACGTCGAGGTGGTCCTGGCTGAGGTTGGTGAACGCGGCCACGTCGTAGGTAATCGCGTCGACACGGGCCATCACCAGCGCGTGCGACGACACTTCCATCGCGACGGCGGCATAACCCTCATCACGGCGCGCGGCCAGCATGGCCTGGAGGTCGGGCGAGTCGGGGGTGGTCGGAGGCATACCGGCCTGTGACTGCAACGTGCCGATCACCGCGGTTCGGATCGCGTTCGCCTCGAGCATGGCTTGGACCATCGCGACCGTCGTCGTCTTGCCGTTCGTGCCGGTGATTCCGACCATGCGCATCGCGCGAGCCGGAAAGCCATGGAGGGTGGCGGCGGCGATCGCCATGGCGGCGCGCACGTCATCCACCACGATCTGGGCGACGTCAAGCGGGAGCTTGCGTTCGACCAGCAGGGCGACCGCGCCGTCTGCGACGGCGCGGGCGGCGAAGTCGTGGCCGTCGTTCGTTGCGCCGGGCACACAGCAGAACAACGCGCCCGGATGCACTCGGCGCGAGTCGTGGGTCACGTCCGCGATGTCGGGATCACCGTCGCCGGTGACCGAGGCGCCGAGCGCTTCGGCTACCTCTTCGAGCAGCACGGCACCGCCGCGGTGCTTGACGTGGTGGACGACGACGGCGGCGCGTCCCCGTCACCCTTCACGACTTGCTGACTGACCGCGGGCGACGGTGGCGTCACTGCCATCGCGCTTACCGACGGGGGCACGCGGAGGGCGCGCAACGCGGCACGGGCGAGGTCGGAGAACACCGGAGCGGCCACGAGTCCGCCGAAGATGGGTGTCGGCTCGTCGAGCATCACCATCGCGGTAATCGCGGGATGATCGGCGGGCGCGAACCCGGCGAAGCTCGACACGTAGGCACCGTCGATGTAACCGGTGCCACCGGGGGCAGGCTTGCGCGCCGTGCCTGTCTTTCCGGCGACGCGGTAGCCCGGGATCTGCGCCAGCGTTCCGGTCCCGGACTTCACCACCTCTTCAAGCATGGCGGTTACCGCGCTCGCCGTGGAGACAGACACGGCACGACGGGTACGGGCCGCGTCGGCGGCGTGCTCTACGCCGCTGCCGTCGATGGTGGCCCGAACAAGGCGCGGCGCAACGTACTTGCCCCCATTGGCAACTGCGTTGTACGCCGCAAGCATCTGCAGGGCGGAAACCGACACGCCCTGCCCAATCGGAATCGACCCCATATCGGTCGAGTACCACTTCGCTACGGGCCGGATGAGGCCCACGGATTCACCGGGAAACCCGATGCCGGTCTTGGTGCCGAAGCCGAAGTCGGTGAGGTAGTTGGCCAGGCGCTCGCGCCCAAGGCGCTGCGCAATCATGATCGTGCCGATGTTCGACGACTCGCGCATGATGTCGGTCGGCCCCCACGTAATCGGCGCATGCGGGTCGTGATCGGAGAACACGTGGTTGCCGACCTTGAGGTGGTCGGGCACCAGCATGCGATCGCCCACGTGGACGGCGCCGTCCTCAAGGGCCCCGGCCATCGTGATCAGCTTGTTGACCGAGCCGGGCTCGAACACGTCGGTGACGGTGGTGTTGCGCGCGGACTGCACGGGCGGGCCGGTCTTGCTCGCGGTCAGATTCGCCATCGCGAGCACGTCACCGGTGGCCGTGTTCATTACGACGGCGAGCCCGCCTTTGGCGTGGGTCGCCGTAATCTGCGCGCTCAACAGGCGTTCGGCCTCGTACTGGAGGCCGCGATCGATCGTGAGCATGATGTCGTCGCCGGCCACACTCGGTTGGACCTTCGTTTCGCCCGTGGCGATACGGTTCAGATGGCGGTCGGCGTCGACGGAGATCGACCCCGGCTCACCTTTGAGTGCAGATTCGTACTGGTGCTCGAGGCCGCCGAGGCCTTCGTTGTCCAGGCCGACTTGACCGATCAGGTTCGCCGCGAGCTCATTGGCCGGCCGAAGCCTCGCTGCCTCGGTCGTCGATGAAATGCCTGAGAGGTGCAAGTCGGCGATCTGCGTGGCCATCGCGTCGTCGACCTTGCGGGCCAGGTACACGAACCGGCCCGACTGCGTGAGCTTGGCCTGCAGGTCGCGCACCGACACGTTGAGGATCGGCGCCAGCGCCTTCGCGGCACCGAGCGGATCCTCCACCATGGACGGGTCCGCGTAGATCGTCTTCTTGTTGATGGACAGCGCGAGGTCGCGACCATTCCTATCGAGGATGCTGCCGCGCGTGGCGGCGAGCTTGAACGTGTGGCGCGTCTGCCCGACTGACAGCGCTTCGAACCGCGTGTGTTCAACGCCTTGGATCATCACGAGCTTGCCGACCACGACCAGCAGCACAAGGCATAACGCGCCGGCGACGCTCGCGAAGCGCGCCGTCGACGGCATCGAAACGACCGGCTGGTACTGGCGAATGGCGCGGTCGCTGACTACCGGCTTGCGCGCGCGGGGCGCGCTTCAGCCCGCGCCGGTGGCGCGTAGCCGCGGGCGCGGCGCGCGTCGCGCGGGTTGACCAGCGTGGTCACTTAGCGGCCAGCTCGGACTTGACGTTGCGCCAATCAGGCGCAGTGGCGCTGTCGTCGTCGGTCGCAACAGGCGCGTTCGACGCGACCGGAGCGACGTAGGTGACCTCCGGCGGCTCGATCATCCCGAGACGATCGTGGGCGGCAGCCACGATGCGTTCGGGCGATTCGAGTTCGGCCACATCGAAACGCAAGCGGTCGTAGCGAGCTTGTTCGACCTTCAGCTCAGCGTTCATGTGGTCGATGCGGGCCTGGTTCTGCGCGACGAACACTTGCGAGGCGGCGACGCCGAAAGCGAGCACGATCGTGAGGAACGTGCACGTCGTGATGAGGAGCCGCCGGCCCTGGCGGGCCGACCGCACGCGGGGCCGGGCCACGACCTTCAGGTCGGTCCGGGGACGTGCGGGTGCTGCAGTTGGACGGGGGGATCGCTGCGGCGATCCCCCGCGTAGGTTCGGGCGGGGGGAAGGCCGCCCGAGATCAAGTGCGCGGGTGGCCATCTACGCCACCGCCTCGCAGGCGCGCAAGCGCGCGCTTTCGGCCCGACGGTTGCGCTCGAGTTCGGCCGGCGTCGCCTTCTTGGCGCCGCGGAACACGAGCTTGACCTTCGCCTCGGCCCCGCAGACGCAGGGCAGGTGCGGCGGGCACGTGCAGCCGCCGGTGACGGCTTCGTTGAACCGTTGCTTCACGATGCGGTCCTCGCCGGAGTGGTACGCGAGCACCACGCAGCGGCCGCCGGTCGCCAATGACGCGATCGCGTCGTCGATTGCGCCGGGCAGGATCGCGAGTTCGTCGTTCACCGCGATGCGCAGCGCCTGAAACGAACGGGTCGCCGGGTGACCGCCGGTGCGGCGCGCCGCCGCCGGAATCGCGCTGCGCACGATCTCCGCGAGCTCGCCTGTGGTCGTGATCGGACGAGCGTTCACGATCGCGCGGGCGATGCGCATCGCCCACTTCGTCTCGCCGCCGTCGCGGAGGATGCGCGCGATCGACTCGACCGAGTCCTCGTTGACGATGTCGGCGGCGCTGCGGCCGGTGGTCGGGTCCATGCGCATGTCGAGCGGGCCGTCGTTACGGAACGCGAAACCTCGCTCGCCGCGATCAAGCTGCGGCGAGCTCACACCGAGATCGAACAGCACGCCGCTCACCGGTCCCCCGCCGTCGGCCGCGACTACGTCGGCCAGCGCGTCGAAGCGCGCCTTGTGCACCGACGCACGCTCGCCGTAGGGCGCGAGACGGGTGGTGGCTGCCTCGATCGCGTCGGGGTCGCGGTCAATCCCGATGACCGACAGACCGGGGTGCGCGTCGAGAATCGCTACGGCGTGGCCGGCGCCGCCCAGGGTGGCGTCGACCACCCGCCCGTCGGGGACGGCGGCGAACAGGTCAACGACCTCGCCGACCATGACCGGCTCGTGTTCGAAGGCGCGGCTCATCTGCGGTCCCCCGGTCGGGGGGAAGGCCCAAGGTTGTGTGTCCCTGGTACCACCGGCGGAGCGGGCGGAGTTGAAGACTCCATCGGGACCGACCGGAGGACTGCAGATGTTCCGCGACTCATGACTGATCTTTCGTAAAGCTGGATTCGGCGGTGGCCTCGACGCGGTTCGCAAACAGCGTCGGGTTCCAGACGTCGAGGTGATTGAGCGCGCCGTTGAGCAGGACGGGCTGGCCGAGCTCGAGCTGGGCGTAATCCCGCATGTACGGCGGGACCAGCAGGCGGCCTGTCGACGGATCGACCGTGACCTCTTCGACGTTGGCGGCCCAGTAGAGGGCCTTCTCTTCGGCGCCCTCGTCGCCGGATTCAAGCTTTTCGAGCCACGACGCCGCCTGGCGCTCGTAGCTTTCACGGGTCCACAAAGCGAGAGAGCGGTTGTTGCCCTTGGCCAGATGCGCACCGTCGGCAAAGCGAGACCGGTACTTGGCGGGCACGATCACCCGCCCTTTGGCGTCGAGCGTGTGCTCGCTATGCCCGCTGAAGAATTCCGCCACTGCCCGCTCCAAATAGGTGGAACGGCCCTCACCGATCCCCACTTCGTGACACCTTAAGGGTGCAGCGCGCCACTTGCAACCACAACGTGACTAAAACCTGACGAAAACGCGAGAAAACGCCCGGTAAACGCGCCGAACCCCAACCACGTTCCGACTGCGTTGGGCGGGCTAGACGAGGAGGGCGGCGAGGGCGGAGACGGCCGTGGCGGCGGTTTCCGGGCTCAAGACGCGCACTGGCGCGTCTGCGGCGGGTTCGGCGGACGGGCCGAGTACCGCGATGAGTGGCGCGGCGTCCCATTTGATGGGGACGGCGCACTGGAACAGCGCCCAGCCGCGGGTGCGGCGCTGGGATATCCCCACGATTTTGGCCCCGTCGTCCGCGAGCACCTCGCCCGGGCCCACGCCGGCAAAGCACACGGCGTCCGACCCCGGGCGCTTTTCCATCCCGGATCGATGGACTTTCGCACCCTCGAATCCGGCCCGGGCCAGCGCGGCGACCCACTGGTCCCCCATCCAGCAGCCGGCCTTGCCGATGTCGTCGTTCCAACCCGGCCCGTCGCGCTCGACGACGACGTCGACCCACACGCACTCACCCGGCCCGACGACTACCGCAGTGCCGCCCGAAACTCGGCGAGCCACGCCGAACCCGGCCTCGGCGGCCACGACTTCGAAGTCGTCGCGGACCTTCTGCGCGCGGCCCAACACGATGGCCGGACGCGTCGCGTGCAACTGGTTGACGCGGTTGGCGGGAGTGACGGGACGCGCGTGGAGAGCGGCGGCCGGTCCGGCCCAGTGCGTTATGCGCATGCGGTCAAGCGGAAGCGACGGCGGCGGGAGCCGGCATGCCGAGCCACTGCTCCCAGTCGGGGCGGCGCGACCCCGTGGCCGCGAGCACCCACGCCCGCGCGTGTGGCGTCACGGGTTGGCGGCGCAACCGCATGTTGATCTCGCTGAGCATGCGGTCTTCTTTACGCGCGTTGCACGCCTTGCACGCGGCGACCACGTTGTCCCACGTGTGCGTGCCGCCGCGCGACCGGGGCACCACGTGGTCGATGTTTTCCGCCGCCGCGTGGCAGTACTGGCAGCGGAAGTTGTCGCGGGCGAAGACGGCACGCCGATTCAGCGCGACCCGCGTCGTGTACGGGACCCGCACGAAAGACAACAGGCGTACGACGGAAGGAGCCTCAAAACTCGCGTTCGTGGAACGAAAGCACTGCTCGGACGCCGAGATCATTTCGGCCTTCGTGGCCAGCACCAGGTTCAGTGCCCGGCGGGATGTGACGATGCACAGTGGCTCGAACGTCGCGTTCAGCACAAGGGCACCGGACATCGTCGTTACCTACGACGTCCGGGTGTTGGGCCAGATGGCCCTGCGCTCGTCGGCCCCGCATCCATTAGGGCGAAAACTTACCGGACGCGCACTCGCGCCCGGTGGCAACTACTCCTTGTCGCGCAACGCCTCGCGGATCAATTTGAGTAGATCGGTTCGGGAGAGGCCCGAGCGGATGCCCTCGCGCATCACCTGCGCCAGGAACTCGTCCTCGATCGTGACTCGGCCCTCGTCGTCGACGCTGATCGTGTTGACCGACCCGTCTCCGGTGCCCGCTTCGATGAGACGATCGGCTTCCAGACCGATCGCAGTGGGATCGGGCAAGGTGACGCCCGCGAGGATCGACGCGAAATGCGTGTCGGGCACCTCGGCCAACGCGACGAGCAGATCGCCGGTCGTCGTAGGTCGTTCCATCAACGCACGGCGGTGCGCCCGGCGCACCACTGCTTCGAAGCCTTCGGTCCCGCGGCCCCGCCGCGGAATGCGACCTTCGCGACCGCGCCCCCGGCCCCGTCCCCGCCGTGCGCCGCCTTCGGGGGCGCTCAATCTGACGAACTCGCGGGCGGTGCCGTAGTCGAGGCCGGTCGTGCCGATGACGTCGGCCAGCGGCCCGTCGGCCGACCGCAGGATCGCCAGCAATAGATGGGAACTGGCGATGTAGTTGTGGCCCAGCGAGAGGGCCTCCCGCAGCGACAGCTCGAGCGCCTTCTTGGCCCCGGAGGAGAACTTGAGCGTCGACTGCGGTTCGGAACCGGCTGTCTCCGTTGCTTTGAGGGACTCGAGCGCCTTGGCCCGTGTCGCAGCCAAGTCGACGCCGGCCTCGTTCAGGCACGTCGCGAGGTTGTCGTCGGGATTGTCGGTAGCTCCGTCGATGAGCGCTAGCAGCATGTGGTGGCGCCGCAGAAACGGGCTCTTCAGTTCGGTGCCGATCTCTTGCGCCCGCACCAGGACGACCCGGCCCTTGTCAGTGAATCGTTCAAACATTTGTAACTCCTTTGCACACTGTTTAAACAGTGTTGTGATACGTTAATCGCATGACCGTATCAGATACACCCGACAATGCCGGCGAAAAATGGGTCACCCTGCGCGAGGCCGCTGAGGAGACCCAGGCGAGCCTCGCCGCGTTACGACGGTGGTATCGCGACGGGTTGGTCCGCTCAGTCGTCGTCCCCGGGGCCCACGGCGATCAGCGCCTGGTCGACCTCGACGAGGTCACCGCCCGCGCGGCCGCTTCCCCCAACATCGGCCGCCGCACCCGTCCCGCCCGAGACCGCGACGCGGTAGTCGAAGCGCTGCTCGATCAAGTCGCCGCGTTCGCGACCGAGCTCGACGAACTAAAAGTCCGCGTCACCCAACTCGAAGCGACTTCTGGACAACTCGCGTCGCCCAGCGACGCGACCTGACCAGAAGTCAGCCGCTACCCGAGGCGGCGGCGGGTTTCGTCGCGGCACCACAGCAGGTACTGCACCAGGTCGTCGCCGGTTGCGGGTCCCCCTTCGCCGCCATATTGCGTCACCAAACGGAATTGCAGGTAGCCCTGCGCCCGCCGACCCGGCCGCAACAACACATACGCCTGGCGCGCGCCCGTCCACCAGAGCGACGGACGGCGCACCACCGCAAGCGCTGACGGGCCAAGGGCGTACGTCCCGAACTGGCGAGCGGCTGCCTTCACTGTCGGCCGCTGGCGGCCGACCATGGTCCGTCGTCCGCCTTCGGTTCCTTCGGCAGACCGAGCACCATCTCGCCGACGATGTTCTTTTGGATCTGGCTCGTGCCCGCGTAGATCGTGCCCGCACGCGCGTGCATGAACTTCGCGGCCCACGACATCGAACTGTTGGGCGCACCCATATCGTCGGGGTTGAAGGCCGAGCCCGGGGCGCGTCCGCTCGGGATCGTGGCTGTCATGCCGAGCAGGTCGACGCCGAGTTCGGTCGAGATGCGGTGGTACTCGCTCCAGTAGAGCTTGGCCAGCGAGGCGCCCGCCCCGGCCTGGCCGCCGTGCAGCCAGCTCGTCAGGGTCTGTAGGCCGAGGTACCGCATGATCTCGACCTTCGAATAGCACCACGCCAGGCGCTGGCGGAAGATCGGATCGTCCGCATGGCCCGTCTCGCGCGCCAGCGCGAGCAGGCGGTCCATCTCGGTCTTGAACATCAACGGCAATACCGCGGCGGAGGCGCCGCGCTCGTGACCGAGCAGGGTCATCGCGACCGCCCACCCGCCGTTGACCTGGCCTACGACGTTGCCGATCGGGCAACGGGCGTCGTCGAAGAACACTTCGTTAAACTCGCTCTCGCCGCTCATCATCTTGATCGGCCGCACTTCGACGCCGGGCTGCGTCATCGGCACCAGCAAGAACGTGATGCCCTTGTGCTTGGGCGCCTCCGGGTCGGTGCGAGCGAGCACGAAGATCCAGTCGGCGAGGTGGCCCGCCGACGTCCAGATCTTCTGGCCGTTGATCACCCACTCCTCGCCGTCGGCTTCGGCTTTGCAGCCGAGGTTGCCAAGGTCAGACCCCGCGTTCGGCTCCGAGTAGCCCTGGCACCATGTGTCGTCTTTGGACAGGATCCGCGGCAAGAAGTGCTTCTTCTGCTCTTCGGTTCCCCACTGCAACAGCGTGTTGCCGATCATCTGGATCCCGAACACGTCGTTCGGCCCGCCGGTCGGCACGCCTGCCTTCGCGAACTCTTCCGCGACGATGACCTGTTCCAGGGGGGACAGGCCGCCACCCCCGTATTCGGTTGGCCACGACACCGCGAGCAGGTTGTTGTTCGCCAGGGTCACGCGCCACTTGGCGACGAACTCGTCGGCCTCCTCGTTGGTCAGCGACCCGACGCCCTGCCAATCCGCGGGCAGGTTCTGATCGAGGAATGCCTTGACCTTCGCGCGGTACTCCTCGGCTTCGGGCGGCCAGGTGAGATCCATGCGCTCAGGCTATGCCGAGGTGCCGGTAGGCAACAGCGGCGGCGCCGATCAGCGGACCGTCCGCACCCAGCCCGACCGGGGCGATGCGCGCACCGCGTGCGTAAACGATCTGGCTACGTGCGTCGAGCTCGCGTTGCGCGGCCGCAAAGAACGCCTCGCCCATGCCGAGCGCGACTGATCCGCCAACGAGCGCGAGTTTGAGGTCCAGCAGGTTCACCACGCTCGCCACCCCGCGACCGACCAGTGTCCCGGTGCGCTCGATCGTGGCCGCGTCGGCGTGCGCCGCCGGCGTGCCCGTGCGCTGCTCAATTTGCGGACCGGATGCCTCGGCCTCGAGGCAACCCTGTGCGCCGCACGCGCACGCGGCGCCGTCGGGCTCGACGATCACGTGACCGATGTGGCCGGCATTGGCGGCTTCGCCGTTCAGGAGGCGGCCGTCGAGCACGATGCCGGCGCCCACCCCGGTTGACACGACCATCGCTAGGAAGTTGCGCTCGCCGCGGGCGGCGCCGCGCCACCCCTCGCCCAATGCGAGCGCCTTCGCGTCGTTGTCGATGTACACATCCAGGCCGGTGGCCTCGGCGAGACGGGCGCGCAGTGGGAACTCACGCCAGCCGCGGATGTTTAGCGGCGACACGGTCTCACCGCCTGGCGTCATCGGCCCACCACAACCGACGCCAACTGCGGCAAAGCCGCGTTCATCACCGACCACCCGTGCCAGCAACCCGGCCAGCGTTGACCACGGGTCGTCGGAGTTCGTGGCGGCGCGCTCACGGCGAACAATTGCGCCGTCGTCATCGACGACGCCGACATCCATCTTCGTGCCACCAATGTCAATCGCAATCACCGCCATGCCGGGGAAAACTACGTGCGTGCGTCCCCTAACGTGACGGGCCATGGCTGTTCGTCGTCGCGCTGCGAGTCCCGATGCGTTTCAAGCGGTCTTTGAAGCGGTGGCAACCAACATCGGGCATGCGCTCGTCGGCAAGGCCGACGCGATTCAGCTGTCGCTGGTGTGCCTCGCCGCTGAAGGCCACCTACTGATTGAGGACGTCCCCGGCGTCGGTAAGACCACGCTGGCCAAAGCGCTCGCCGCGTCCTTTGCGTGCGACTGGAATCGCATCCAGTTCACACCTGACCTTTTGCCGTCCGACGTCACCGGCGTCACCGTGTTCTCGCGCACTGGCAACCGTTTCGAGTTCCGCCCCGGCGGCGTGTTCGCGAACATCGTGCTCGCCGACGAAATCAACCGCGCCTCGCCCAAGACGCAGGCGGCGCTGCTCGAAGCGATGGAAGAACGACAGGTGACTGTCGACGCCACGACGTACTCGTTGCCCGAACCGTTCATGGTGATTGCCACGCAGAACCCGATCGAGCACGAGGGCACCTATCCCCTGCCCGACAGTCAGCTCGACCGCTTCCTGATGCGCATTCCGATGGGGTATCCGGCCAAGCGCGCGGAGATCGCCATGCTCGACGAGCACGCCGCGATCAATCCGGTGGCCGGGTTGCGCGCCGTCGCCTCCATCGACGACGTCACCACCATGGTCACGAGCGCCCAGAGCGTGCACGTCGCGAACCAGTTGCGCGCGTACATCGTCGACATTGCCGACGCGACCCGTCGCCACCCGAGCCTCACGCTGGGCGCGTCGCCCGCGCCGCGCTCGCCCTTCAGAAGACGGCGCGCGCCTGGGCCGCGGCAAACGGGCGCGACTTCGCCAATGCCGACGACGTGAAGGCCGTCGCGTCGCCCGTGCTCGGCCATCGCCTCGTGCCGACGCCCGAAGCGGAGTTCGAAGGCATTGACGCCTACGCGATCCTCGCGGACCTGTTGGGCCGGATCCCGGTCCCGTCGTCGGGTTACACGCGGGCCTAGCGGGAACCGCATGATCACGCGCCGCGGCCTCGCCGTTGTGGCGGCGAGCGTTGCCCTCGGTATCGGGGGACGGCTGCTCGGCCTCGGTGAGTTCTACGGCCTCGCCGGCGGCGGTCTCGGCCTCGTCGTCGCGGCCTTCCTGACCACTCGCACACGTATCCAAGACCTCGTAGTCAGCCGGGACATCACGCCGACCCGCGTGCATGTCGACAGCCCGTGGCGAGTCGCGATCGCGGCCACCAACCGCGGCACGCGCCGCACCCCACTGCTGAATGTCAGCACCACGTTCTCGGCGGCACAGCGCTACGCCCGTTTCGCGTTAGCGCCGCTCGAGCGCGGTGGACGGGCCGACGCGGCGTTCCGCCTCCCCACCGACAGACGCGGGGTATTCACACTGGGACCCCTCGTCGTCGAACGCACCGACATCTTCGGTCTCGTCTCGCGCAAGACGGAGGCGGCCCCGGCAGCCAAGCTCACGGTGTTTCCCCGCGTCGATGCCGTGACGTCGCTCGAAGGCGTTGGCGTGGCCGACCCGATCGCCGAAGCCACCGGCCCGCGCCGCGTCGGCGCTACCGGCGGCGACTTCTTTGCGCTGACCGAATACGCCGAGGGCGACGACCTGCGCCGCGTCCACTGGCCGTCGGTCGCGCGCACCGGCCGGTTGATGATCCGGCAAGAAGAAACGCCGTGGCGAGGACGCACGACCGTGGTCGTCGATCTGCGAGCCGACGTGCACGACCGAGATTCGTTCGAGGACGTGTTGTCGGCCGCGGCGTCCGTGCTGCTCGCCGGCGGTAGCCGCAACGGCCTCGTGCGCCTGGTGACCACGGGTCCCTTCGATTCTGGCTTCGGCGCCGGGCGCGTGTTCCTCGATCACCTGCTCGAAGTGCTCGCGCTGGCCAACCCGCAAGTCGACGGCGGCAAGGGTGGGCTGGCCGCCCTCGGCGGGGCCGGCCGGCGCACCAGTGCCGCGTTGGCCGCACGGGAAGGTCCGTGCGTCATCACGACGTCCCGCGGCGCCCGCGAACTCGGGCCGTTCATCTCGAAGGACCCGCACGCGGTCGGCGTCGTGTTCACGTTCGGCACAGAGAAAATGCCCGCGGCGAGCCGCCGGTCCCAAATGATCACCGTGCCGGTGAACTCCCGCGGCTTCGCGACGGCCTGGGCGGCGCGCCGCACCCCCGGCGGGTCGCGCAAGCGCGCCGCGGTGGCGAAGTGACCGACGACATCCGCGCCGAGTTGCCCACCCTGGGCGCCCTCGTGCTGCTCGACCTCGTCGCGGCCGCGTGTTTGGGGCGGCTCTTCACCACGCCCGCTCCCCTCGTGCCGATCCTCGTGGCCGTCGTGGCCGGGCACACGATCGCGTTTGAGTGCCGCCGGCGCAACCTGCCCGTCGCGGGCACGGCCGGGGTAGTGCTGGCCGGCGGGTTCCTACTGATGGCGTGGCTCGTGGTGCCCCACGACACCCTGCTCGGTTTGCCGACGCCCGACACGCTCAGCGCGATCAACCGCGGTGTCAGTGAGGCGCGGCGCCAGTTCGGCGTGGCGATCGCTCCGACGCAACCGACCGAAGGCTTCACGATGGCGTGCGTGTTCGCCGTGGTCGTCCTGGCCGCGCTGGCGGACTGGGGCGCGTTCCGTCTGCGGGCCACGATCGAAGCGACCGTCCCGGCGTTCACGATCTTCGTGTTTGCCGCCGTGCTCGGCACTACCACCAACCGAGCATTCGCGACGATGGCGTTCGGCGCCGCGCTGCTCGTGTGGTTCGTCGCCCACAACGCGACGGTGATCGCGCGAACCCGCCCGTGGTTCAACGGCACCGCCACGCGTGGCCGGCGGGCGCTGTCACGCGCCGGGGTCGGAGTCAGCAGCGTCGCCCTTGTCGCCGCCGCGGTTGGCCTGTCGTTGCCCTTCACCCAAACACCGCCCGCCGTCGCATGGCGCAATCACGGCCATTCGCAGGCGCGCACCACCGTCAGCCCGCTCGTGGACATCCGCACTCGCCTGGTCACCCGCGACGACGTGGTCGCATTCACGGTCGACTCGAGCGCCCGGGCGTATTGGCGCCTCACGTCGCTGGACTCCTTCGACGGACGCATCTGGTCGTCACACGGCAACTACAAAGAAGTCGGCACGTCCAAGACACTGAATGACCGGGTGGGCACGCGCGTCACGCAGCACTTCACCATCGCTGACCTGCAGTCCATCTGGTTGCCGGCCGCATACCGACCCGCGTCGACACCCTCGGCCAAGGACGTCAGCTACGACACGGCCGCCGAGGCATTCATCACCGCCGACACGACGAGCGACGGGCTGGATTACCGCGTCTCGTCGGTGGTGCGCGACCTGTCGCCCGAACAGCTCCGCGCCGCCGCGCACGTCAACACGTCACCCTCACAGATCGCGCTGCCTCCGATCGCGCCGGCGGTGGCGAACCTCTCGCGGTCGATCACGGCCGGGCTGACCACTGCCTACGACAAGGCACTCGCAGTTCAGCAGTACTTCCGCTCCGGCGCCTTCAAGTACGACCTGGCGGTTCCACCCGGCCACAGCAACGACGACATCTCTCGCTTCCTGTTCGTCACCAAGCGTGGGTACTGCGAGCAGTTCGCCGGCACGATGGCCGTGCTCGCCCGCGCCGCCGGCCTGCCGACGCGTGTTGCCGTCGGCTTCACGCCGGGCGACGCCACCGCGAACCATTACGTGGTGCGCGAATTGCACGCGCACGCGTGGCCTGAGGTGTTCCTCGGGTCTGCCGGTTGGGTGGCGTTCGAGCCCACCCCCGGCCGGGGCATCCCGGGCGCCGAGGCCTACACGGGGGCCACCGAATCCCAGGCCGACTCGACCCGACCGGGAGCGACCAGCACGCTCGTGCCGACGACGGTCGACCCCGCCGCCGGAACCGAGGGAGCCGAGGGCGGCGCCACCACCACTACGCAAGGCCCCGCCACGTCACCGCTGAAGCACGACCGCGGCCTTCCGGTTCGCGCGCTGGTGATCACCGCCTTGCTCGTGCTCACGCTCGGCGCCGTGCTCTCGGCCGTGCCGCTCATCATGGCGAGCCGACGCCGCCGCAGGTACTCCGGCGCCGCCGACGCCGCGCAACGCGTGCTGGTGGCGTGGAACGACACGAACGAAGCGCTGCGCTTCGCCGGCGCGCCCATTCGCGCCGCCGACACGCCGCGGGAGCGCGTGTCCAGCGCGACAAACGTGTTGGGCGATGGAGGAGTTGCGACGCTCACGCGTCTCGCCGGGAACGTGGACCTCGCCGCCTACGCGCCGCCCCGTCTGACCGAAGAGGACGCGCTCAGCGCGCGCGGCGACGCGGAAGAAGTGCGCAGGGTTGCGTTCGGAACCGCCTCCCGTCGCCAGCGCTTCCTGTTCGCCGTGAACCCCCGACGCCTGAAGCGTTAGTTACGCGTTACGCGTCGGCGTCGTCGTCGGACTGACGGAAGCGACGCGGGCGCATGCGGCGGTTCGGGTCCGAGACCATCGAGCCCAGGCGCCCCGCAGACGTGCGCAGGCGATCGCCGCCCACCTTCCGCACACCGTTGACCAACACGGCGCCGGTCCACACCATCGCGAGGAAGGCCACCGCGCCGAGATAGAAGCTGGCGGCGAAGCCGACCAAGAGCAGTACGAGCGAACCGACAAACCCAGCTGCGGCCAAGCGGATAGCGCGCACGTTTTGCGCGTGCGAATCGCCGGAGCTGCCCGGGGCTTGATTGCCCGCGTAGAAGCTGCGCTCGATCTCATGGAGGATCCGCTGCTCTTCTTCGCTTAGAGGCACTGCGTCCAGTTTCGCACTTTCCCATGATCCTTACAACGCGTGTTCGCGGAGTTACGCATCTGGGTCTCCATCCGGTCCCCACTGTTGTTGGCCAAAGCGCCGCCTCCGTATACCGTCCCGGCCGACCAGCGTGGCCGGAGCGACGGCATTGTCTCCGAACTTTTCGCGTATCGCCGCGACCGCGTCGCCGGTGGAGGGACGCCTCGGCTCGGCCACTTCCTCAGCCGGCTCTGGTTCTCCGAGGAGGTCGAGTTGTTTGGGTGGCGGGTCGGTCAGGTTGCTTACACCCACGCCGAGCAGGCGGACCCCGTCACGCAGGTCGACGGCGTCAAGCATCTCGTTCGCAATCGCGCGCCAGCGTCACACCGTCTTCTACGGAACCGCCCGGGGTTTTGGACCGAGTGATCGACGTGAAGTCGCCGTATCGCACCTTCAGGACCACGGTGCGCGCCGCCATGTTGGCGTGCACCATGCGCGCCGCGACCGCGTCGGCTTGGCGCACCACCTCACGATGCAGGTGCGCGGGGTCCGAGATGTCGCGGGCGTAGGTCTCTTCGTGACTGATCGACTTCGCGGCCGCTTCGGCGACGACAGGCCGATCGTCCATCGCGTTGGCCAGTTCGTACAGCTGCACACCCATGCGCGGCCCGAAGGCGCGTTCCAACGCGTTGATCGGCAGGGCGGCGAGGTCGCCGACGGTCTTCACGCCCAGGTCGGCCAGGCGTTCCGCCGTCTTCGCGCCCACACCCCACAGCGCCCGGATCGGTAGCGGGTGCAGAAATTGCAGTTCGGTGCCGGGCGGCACCACCTTCACGCCGAGACCGGGCTCGACCACTCCGTTCGGCAACGCGCGCGGCTTGGCCGCCACCGAACCCAACTTCGCAATCAGTTTGGACGCGGCCACCCCGATGCAGCAGTTGAGGTTGATTTCGTCGCGCACCCGCTGGCGCAGCGCGTGCGCGACGGGCGACGGGTCCTCCACGCGGCGCGTGGCGCCGCTGACGTCCAGAAACGCCTCGTCGAGTGACACTGGCTCCACGAGCGGCGTGACGTCGCGCATGATCACGCGCAGTTGCTGGCTGATCTCCTCGTAACGGTCGAAGCGGCCCGGCAGGACGATCGCCTGCGGGCACAGCCGCCGGGCCCGCGCCATCGGCGTGGCCGACCGCACCCCGTAGACGCGGGCTTCGTAGTTCGCCGCCGCGACCACGCCGCGATTGCCGGTACCGCCGACGACGACGGGCTTTCCCACGAGAGACGGATTGTCCAGCATCTCGACGGCTGCATAGAAGCAGTCCATGTCAAGGTGCAGCACGACGCGCGGCCAAGGCGTCACGAACCGCTACGCAACTCCACTATCAACCCGTCACCGCGGTTGCCCTCAACCGAATAATCGAACGTGCGGGGCTCGAGCCAGCGCTCACCGAGCCAGCCCAACAGGGGCTCGCGGGTCGGAACCCAGGAGGCCTCGAGGGCCGCAATTGCTTCATCCAGGGAAAAGTACCGACAGGCTGTGACAATGCCGTCGGGATCGTCGATCGCGATCTCGCCGCCGACGGCGTGGGCGAGGTAGCTCTCGGCCACGAGGTTGAATCCCATGGACTTGCTGGTGGCCAGGGTGGTCCAGACGAGGGGGCCCCACGTCTCTACGACCAGCCCGGTTTCTTCCAGGACTTCGCGTTCCAAGCCGAGGATCGGGTCCTCGTCAGGCTCGACGACGCCGCCGGGTAATGACCACTCGACCCGTCCATCGGCCCGGGTGTTTTCGACGAGCAGGATCTGCCCGTCGTCCTCAATTACCGCGCTTGCTACCCGCCAGGCCCGCATGCGCCCAGTTTGGCCCGTGGAACGGATGGGCGAGACGCGTACCAAGGCGGGTCGCCCGTTCGGAAATGCCCCACTTCGTGACGAGGCGCAGCGCTTCGACGACGATCGACTTCGACATCTTCGACTCGCCGTGCTCGCGGTCTTCGAACCGGATCGGCACCTCGACCACGCGGGCGCCGGTGCGAACCGCCCTCCACGTGCCTTCGATCTGGAAGCCGTAGCCGCTGGCGCCGAGGCCGGCGAAATCCATTCGGTGCAACAGGCCGGACCGGTACGCCCGGAAACCGGCGGTCGCGTCGGCGACGCCGAGGTGCAGCATCATCGACGCGTACCGGTTGCCGCCGCGGCTGAGCAGGCGGCGCGAAAGCTTCCAGTGCGGGATGGCGCCACCGGGCACATAACGCGAGCCGATCGCCAGGTCGGCCCCGCGCTCCATGGCCGACAGCAGCTTCGGCAGATCATCGGGACGGTGACTCCCGTCCGCGTCCATCTCGACCAACACGTCGTAGTGGTGCGCGAGCCCCCAGGCGAAGCCGGCGCGGTACGCCGCACCCAAACCGTCTTTTGAGCTGCGCTCGAGCAGGTGCACGCCGGGCATGCGTTGGCCAACCCAGCGCACGCGCTCGGCCGTGCCGTCCGGACTGCCGTCGTCCACGACCAGCACGTCCACAAAAGGCACACTCGCCCGCACCCTGTCCAAGATGCTGACGATGTTCTCGGCCTCGTTGTACGTGGGGAGCACCACCAGGACGCGCGGGCGCGCGACCGTATGATCGCCGGGTGACTGCAACTCGACGGCCATCTGCGCTCCCTTCAACCCGGGCACGCGCCGTGGCCTTCGCCTCGATCGTCCTCGCCGGAATCTGTGGATCCCTTATCGGCTGGTCGCTCGTGAGTCTTGAGTGTCACGGAAACTGCGCAATGCCCGAATCGTTCGGAATCCTGATCGGCGGCGTCACCTTCGCCCTCGGCGTGTCCGTGGTGGCCGTGCTCGGCCTGCGGGCCATGGCCGAGTGGCGCGGCCAACTCGAATTAGACGAGTAGCGCTGGTGGAGCCCGAAGGAGCCGACCTCGAGGCCTCGGAGCCGCACACGTCAGAGCTGTATCGCACCATCGCGTTCAAGACCGCGGTGCGCCTAGCCCTGTCGAACATCATCGGCGCGTCCGTGGTGTTCTCCTACGTGTCCTACGTCGTGCCGATCGGCGGCGTCCAAGAGGTGCCCACGTCGGACTACCTCCTGGTGTTGATCGCGTACGCGTGCTTCGCGACGCCTGTCGTCACGATCGCGGGATTGCGTTCAGCCCGCCACGTCCAGACGTGGATCGAGGCCGACCGCCCGCCCACCCCGGCCGAAAAAATCGCCGTCCTCGACCAGCCCTACACCCAGACGCGCTACTCGTTCCGGGCGTGGGTAGGCGCCGCGCTCGTGTTCACGATCTTCAACTTGTTCAAGGGCGTCGGACTCTTCGACCTCTTCCGGATCGCGTGCGGCGCCATCTTGGGCGGGCTCACCACCAGCGCGTTCTGTTTCCTGCTGGTCGAGCGCATGCACCGCCCCGCGTTCGCCGCCGCGCTACGCGACGGGGTTCTCCCTGAACGCAACGGCATTCAGGTGCGCTCCCGGCTGATGCTCATGTGGGCGCTGGGATCGGGCGTGCCGTTCCTCGGCATCATCCTGGCGCCGACGGGTCGCAGCGACGCGACCAAGGGCGAGATCGTGGCGCCGATCGTGGTGCTGGCGGCGATCGGGCTGGTCGTCGGCCTCGTGGTCACCGAGATCAGCGCCCGCTCGGTCACCGACCCGCTCGACGAGCTGCGCGATGGACTGGATCGCGTCGCCGCTGGAGATCTCGACGCGCACATCGCCGTAGACGACGGCGGCGAGCTCGGCGAGCTCGAGGCCGGTTACAACCGGATGCTGGAAGGGCTGCGCGAGCGCGAGAAACTCGCTGACCTGTTCGGGCGCCACGTCGGCGTCGACGTCGCGAAGCGCGCGATCGAGAACGGCGCCGCTCTCGGCGGAACGCAGCGAAACGTCAGCGTGCTGTTTGTCGATCTCATCGGCTCGACTGCGCTCGCGCTCGAGCGCCCGGCGAACGAAGTGGTCGACTTGCTCAACGCCTTCTTCGGGGTGGTCGTGACCGTGATAGAGGGAAACCACGGTTCGGTCAACCGCTTCGACGGCGACGGCGCCCTCTGCGTCTTCGGCGCCCTCGAGGACGATCCGCTGCACGCGACGAACGTGTTGACCGCAGCCCGCGAGCTGGCGACCGCCCTCACCGTGCTCGGCGCCCGCTACCCGGAAATCCAAGCCGGTATCGGTGTGTCGAGCGGCCTCGCAGTGGCCGGCAACATCGGAGCCCGCAACCGCGTCGAGTACACGGTGATCGGCGACCCGGCCAACGAGGCGTCCCGTCTCACGGACTTGGCCAAAGGTTCGCCGGGCCGGGTGTTGGCGTCGTCGAAGTCCGTGTTCGCCGCGCTTGCGATCGAACAGGAAAAGTGGGAGTACGTCGGCTCCGTCGCCTTGCGGGGCCGCAACGAACTCACCGAGACCTACGAACCCGTTGACGCAGACCGACCCACGGGCGAAGTCCCGGTCGTCACGGCGCAGACCGGATCGCCGTAACCGCGAGCGCGACGTCGTCGTCATCGATGTCGCAATGCGTCACGAACCGCGCGACGCCCGGAGCAATCGTCCCGGCCTTGACGCCCTGGGACTCGAGGTGCGCGAGCAGTGCGTCGGTGTTGTCGTGGGTGAAGTTCACGATGTTGGTCTGCACCGCGTCGACGTCACACGCACCCGGCCAGCGTTCGGCGACCGCCGCGGCCAACTTGGCGGCGCGCATGTGGTCGTCAGCCAGCCGGTCCACCATCGCGTCGAGCGCGATGAGGCCGGCGGCGGCCAGCACACCGGCTTGACGCATGCCGCCGCCCAGCCGTTGCCGTTCGGTCCGGGCCTGTGCGATCACATCCGCCGGACCGGCGAGCAGCGAACCGACCGGTGCAGCCAGCCCCTTCGACAGACACGACATCACCGTGGTGACTTCGGCCGCGTAGTCCGCAGCCTTGATACCGGTCGCGACTTCGGCGTTGAAGAGCCGGGCTCCGTCCATGTGAATGGGCAAGGGGCCGGCCGCTTGGTTGACGGCGCGCAACTCCTCGAGCGACCACGGTCGCCCGCCCGCGGGCAGGTGCGTGTTCTCGACACACACCAGGCTGGGAGCGATGTAGTGGTGCGCCGCCGCGCTGCGGTAATGCCGCACCGCGCCAGCGTCGAACGCGCCGTTCGTGTCGTCGACGGTGATGAACTGCGTCGCGCTGTTGATTCCGGCCGCGCCACCTTCGTAGATCACCATGTGTTGACGGGCGCCGGCGATCACGCCCGTTCCCGCCGTCGTCAGCAGCCGTAACGCCAGTTGGTTCGCCATTGTGCCCGTCGGCACGAAGAGCGCCGCCGGCTTGCCGACTCGGGCGGCGTACGCCTCTTGCAGAGCGTTGACGGTCGGATCCTCGCCGTAGACGTCGTCGCCGACGACGGCGTTCGCCATCGCCTCGCGCATCGCCGGCGTCGGCTGCGTAACCGTGTCGGAGCGAAGGTCTACGGGGCCGTCGGACATTGCCGCGTACGGTACTTGGCGCTGTGACGAATCATGACCCCGAGGACCTACGCCAGATCGCGATAGCGGTGGCGCGTGACGCGGCCGCCTTTGTGACCGAGGCCCGGTCGTTCGACACGGACGGATCCGGCCCAATCGGCGATGTGCTTATGGCGGGCACGACCACGAAGTCGACCACGACTGACATGGTCACTGCCGTCGACAAGGCCAGCGAGGCGCGCATCGTGGCCGCTCTGCGCGACCGGCGACCCGACGACGGCGTGATGGCTGAGGAGGGCACCGGTATCGCGGGCACGTCGGGCGTGCAGTGGGTGATCGACCCGATCGACGGCACCACCAACTTCGTCTACGGCTACCCCGCCTTCGCCGTGTCGGTTGCCGCGGTCGACGAAGCGAGCGGGGACTCGATCGCCGGAGCGGTGGTCGATGTGGTGCGGGGCGAAGTGTTCAGCGCGGCGCGGGGCGCCGGCGCGTGGCTCGACCAGGACCCACTCACCCTGGGCGACGGGCCGGTGGACATCGGTCATTGCCTGGTCGGCACCGGCTTTTCGTATTCCCGCGTGATGCGCGCCGAACAAGCCGATGTACTCGTGCGCCTATTGCCGACCGTGCGCGACATTCGCCGGGGTGGTTCGGCCGCGCTGGACCTGTGTTGGGCGGCCGCGGGTCGCGTCGACGCCTACTTCGAACGGGGCACGGCTCCCTGGGACCGCGCCGCCGGCCTGCTCATCGCCCACGAAGCCGGCCTCCTCGGCGAGTTCACCGGCGACCTGGTGTGGGTAGCCCACCCCCGCATCGCCCCCGAACTCCTGGCCCTGATCTCCTAAATCCACCCAACCGCGCGCGGAAGTGCGTGGCCGGGTGCGCACTTCCGCGCGCGATTCGTCGTTTTTTTTAGGCGGAGAAGAGGTCGGCGATCTCTAGGAGGGACGGGTCGACGGTCTTTAGGACGCCGACGGCTTCGGCGAGTGACACCCGCACGATGTTGCCGCCCTGCAGGCCGACCATGGTGCCGAAGGCGCCGTCGTGGACTGCCTCGACCGCGGCTACCCCGAAACGCGTGGCGAGCACCCGGTCGAACGCGTTGGGCGTGCCGCCGCGCTGAATATGGCCAAGGACCGTGGCGCGGGTTTCGAAGCCGGTGCGCTTTTCGATTTCCGTCGCGAGCACGGCGCCGATGCCACCCAAACGGACGTGGCCAAACGCGTCCTTGTCGCCGGCGGCCAACTCGAGGGAACCCTCTTTGGGCGCCGCGCCTTCGGCCACGACGACGACTGACGCGTAGTTCCCAAGTTCGTGGCGCGCCGTGAGCGACGCGCACAGACGGTCGATGTCGAAGGGATGCTCGGGTACGAGCACGGCCGCGGCGCCACCGGCAATGCCCGCGTACGCGGCGATCCATCCGGCGTGACGCCCCATCACTTCACACACCAACACCCGGTGATGGCTTTCGGCCGTGGTGTGAAGGCGGTCGATCGCGTCGGTCGCGATCTGCACCGCGGTTTGGAACCCGAAGGTGAATTCGGTGGCGCTGAGGTCGTTGTCGATCGTCTTCGGCACGCCGACCACGGGCGAGCCTGCCTCGGTGAGGCGGTGCGCCATCCCCAGCGTGTCCTCGCCGCCGATCGCGATCAGTGCCTCGATGCCGTGACGTTGCAGCGTGGCCTGGCACGCCTCGGGGCCACCTTCGATCGCGGATGGGTTCGTGCGACTCGAGCCCAGAATGGTGCCGCCCTTGGGCAACAGACCGCGACACACCTGCACGTTGAGCTCCATGGAGCGGTCATCGACGAGGCCGCGCCAGCCGTCGAGAAAGCCGACGATCTCGTCGCCGAAGCTGCGCTCACCCTTGCGGACCACGGCGCGGATAACCGCGTTGAGCCCGGGGCAGTCCCCTCCGCCAGTAAGCACGCCGAGCCGCAAGGGTCGCTACTGCTCCCCGACCCGGCGCGGAGGTTTCGGCTCGCTCTCTTTGGTGAGGGCGTGCACCTCGGCGGCGAAGTCGCCGGCGTCGTCGAAGCCCTTGTAGACGCTGGCGAAGCGGACGTACGCGACCTCGTCGAGTTGGCGGAGGCCTTCGAGCACCGCGAGCCCGATCGCCTCGGTGCTCAGTTCGTTGCCCACCAGGCGCGACTGTTCCTCGACCTCGAACGCGAGCGCTTCCATCTGATCGTCGGATACGGGCCGGTTCTTGGAAGCCGCCCGGATGCCGGCCACGATGCGCGCCCGTTCGAAGGGGACGACCAAGCCGGAACGCTTCACAACCACGAGTGGCACTTCTTCCACCCGTTCGAAGGTCGTAAACCTGCGGCCGCACGCCAGGCATTCACGCCGCCGGCGGATCGCGCTGCCGTCTTCAGCGCCGCGAGAGTCGATGACCTTGTCATCGTCAGCCGAGCAGAGCGGGCACCGCACGCCCCCACGCTACGACCTTTGGGCGGCTATTTCGCCAGAGAAACGGTGATGTGCTCGCCCACCATCAGCATGCGGCCGTGGCGTTGCGCTTCGAGCGATTGCACCAGCGGCCGCACGTCGCCGGTGGGTTGGGCCCGGCGGGCCAGCGTCCACAGGGTGTCGCCCGGCTGGACGATCATCCTGACGTCGGTAGCGAGCCGAACATTGAACTGGCTTACCGGCTGCCCAGCGGCGGTGAGGGGACCGCCGCCGGACACGCCGGTTAGCTGATGGAGGCCGAACCAAGCCGTGAGGCCCGTAATCGTGGCCAGGAGGAGCACGGCGAGACGCCGGCGACGGTAAACGGCCTGCGAGGGCCGCACTCGCACGGTGCTGGGCCGCATAGACCGCATCTGAATGGGGCGGTAACCGCCGTGGACTGCCTGCATCTCGGACTCCTTTCGATCTCGGGTCGATCTCGTGAGGTCGTTTTACAGAAGGGGTGTGACACCCGAACGACTGTTCGAACAATACCGAACAGGCGTTCGTTGTCAAGCAGAAAGTCGAACGGGTGTTTGCATTGCCCAAGTGCCGTCAGTACGGTTCGATGAACACACGTTCGCCCGTGGGCGACGATCTGAAGGAGCCTCATGTCACCCAGCGATCAGGTACTTACCGGCAAGCGCCGGGAGATCCTCGAGGTCATCGAAGCCTCGTTGCGCGACCGCGGCTATCCCCCGTCGGTGCGCGAGATCGGCGAAGCGGTCGGCCTCACGTCGTCGTCGTCGGTGCACGCGCACCTCTCGACCCTCCAGAAGCAAGGTTTCCTCCGGCGCGACCCCACCAAGCCCCGTGCGATCGAAGTGCGCTTCGACGCCAACTCAGGCACGCAGGTCGACAAGGCCCGCGTTCGCCACATCCCGCTGGTCGGCGACGTGGCGGCCGGTACCGGCGTCATCGCTGACGAGCGCGTCGAAGAGTTACTGCCCCTGCCCGAAGAATTCACGGGCACCGAGTCCGCGTTCGTCCTGCGCGTGCGCGGCGACTCGATGATCGACGCGGCGATCCTCGATGGCGACTACGTCGTCGTGCGCAACCAGCCTGAGGCGCGCAACGGCGACATTGTCGTGGCCGGCATCCCGGGCGGCGAAGCCACGGTGAAGACGTTCCGCAAGAAGGGCGCCACCGTCATTCTCGAGCCGAGCAACCCCCGCCTCTCCCCCATGGAGTTCCCGGCGAACGACGTCGTGATTTACGGCAAAGTCGTGAGCGTTCTCCGCAGGCTGTAGCTCAACGCCAGCGCCGCGCCCGCTAGGCACACCACTCCGACAAGCCCTACGCCCATCGGCACACCGTTGTTCGCGGCCGCGGGCTGTTGATTCAACACGATCGCCGAGCGAGTTCTGCTTGTAGTCGAGGGGGACTCGTTCCCGGCGTTGTTGCCGAAACCGAATGACGACGTCGACGTGGTCGTCGAAGCGCCGCCGGTGGTGGTGGTCAACGGTTTGCCGTCCGAACCCTTCTTGCCCGTAGTCGTCGGGTTGCTGCCGTTGGTGCCCGGTGTCGTGCTCTCGACCGCTCCGAGGGCTTCGGCCGCGTTCAACCGGCCAGCACCGCAACGCGACGCGCTGCATCCGGAGACGGGATCGGTCGACGACAGGAGGGTGTCTACGACCGCCTGTCGACTAAGGCCGCGGGCGAACAGCATTGCGGCCACCGCGCTCACATGCGGCGCCGCCATCGACGTGCCCGCGAGGTACGCGTAGCAACTGGCGTTCGACGGCGGATCGCAGCCGGGACCGCCGTACGTGGAAAGCACCATGCGCGCCTTCTCGACCTCCGTCGGGTTCGCCTCGTTGGCCGGCACTTCGCCGCCAGGAGCGACCATGCCCCACTTCGCGTTGCCAATGGCCGTCGAGTAGCTCGCGACCACGTCGCCGGGCGCAGTTGCACCCACGACGATCGCATCGAGGTTGCCGTAACCCTGCGTGCCATAGAGCTGGCTATTGCCAGACGCAATCACGGGCAGCGCGCCCAGGGTCCACGCCTCTTCGACCGCGGCCTTCAGCGGCGGTTCGCAGCTCTGCAAGAGTCCGCAGGGCTGAAACCCCTGCCGGTCCGCACCGATGCTGAGGTTGATGACCTTGGCGTGCAGCGTGCCGGCCAAGTAGCGGATCGCAGCTCGCACGTCGTTCAGATCTGCCGTGGGCGCCGCGTTCTGACCGGATCCGGGCGAGAACACGCGCGCCATGGCGATCTTCGCGGTGGGCGCGACGCCGGCGACGCCACGCCCATTACCGGCGATCGCGGCCACGATGCCCGAGACGTGACTGCCGTGACCGTCGATGTCGTCGCCGCCCGGCTTGCACCCGCCCGCGGCACCGTTGGTGCCGATGCAACTCACCGCGTCCGAGATCTGGCCCGACAAGTCCTCTTGATTTCGGCTCACTCCCGAGTCGACGATGCCGACAAGGACGCCGCCACCGGTCGAGACCGACCACGCCGTTGGCGCGTGAATCTGGGTCAGGTTCCACTGCTGGCCCGACAACGGATCGTCGGCGGCGGCAGCGGGGCGTAGCCCCAGCAACAGCACGCAAATGACGCCGACAATGAGGACCGGGCGCGGAAAACGGGGGGAAGTGTGCGCACGCATGAGCCTCCATCGTGCCACGACCCCACGGCGAAGCCGTATCGGGGCGAACTTTTAGGAGATGCCGCTTGCGCGCGTGCGACGCAGGCTGATGCCGGTGGTCGCGAGGGCCACCGCCAACATCACGACACCCGCGGCGCCCGTGGCCGTCGGAATGCCGGTTTCCTTGGTCGACTGGCTGTTGAGCACGATCGCGCGGCGGGGCTTCTCGGTAGTGGTCGGCGCTTCGAGCACGGTGGTCTCGGGAGCCGCGGTGACCTCAGTTGTCGGCGCGGCGGTAACCGCCGGCGCCGCGGACGTGGTCTTGGTCGTGCGCTTGCGCGTGGTGGGGGTCGCGCCCGGCGTGGTAGTGCCGCCACCGCCACCACCGCCACCACCTGCGTTCGCGGCGACGGCGTTGCCGACGTTGAGTCGGCCCTTGCACCCCGAACCGCAACTGATCTTGTCGGCGGTGGACAGGAGCGTTTGCACGACCTGCTCACGGCTGAGGCCTTGCGACAACAGCAGCGCCGCCGCGCCAGTGACCATCGGTGCCGCCATCGACGTGCCCGACAGATAGCCGTAGCAATTCGTCGCGCCCGCCTGGCAGTTGCCGCCCTGGAAGCTCGACAGAATCATGTCGGCGGCAACACCGTTGTTGTCGCCGCCCGGCGCGACGATGCCCCATTTGGTGCCGCTGGTCAGTCCGTTGGAGTAGCCGGCCACGGAGTCGTCACGAATCGTTGCGCCCACCACGATGGCGTTGAGGTCGCCGTAGCTGCCGTCGGCACCGAACAACGCACCGTTCTCATTGCCCGCCGCGATTACCGGTATTGCTCCGGCGGCCCACGCGGCCTGGACGGCGGCGCCGAGCGGGCTGCCCTCGTTGCTGCCGCCAAAGACGAGGCCGCCGAGCAGTCCACCGCTGCTGACGCCGAGGCTGAGGTTCACGACCTTGGCGTCATTGGCAACGACCCACTCGATGCCGGCCTTCACGTCGTCGAGGTTGGCGGTCGGGTCGTTACTTCCGTTGTCCTTGAATACGCGCGCCACCACCAAGCCGGCGCCGGGCGCCACCCCGGCCACGCCCGCGTTGTTGCCCATCGTGGCGGCCGCGATACCGGCGACGTGGGTACCGTGACCGGCCACGTCGTTGCCTTGCCCCGTTCCGACGATGCACTTGCCAGGGTCGCCGCCCGTGTCCGTGCACGTGGCGGAAAGGACCACGCGGTCCTTGAGGTCCTCATGGTTGCGGTTCACGCCTGAGTCCACGATCCCGATCCGCACGCCATTGCCGGTGGTCGTCGACCACGCCGCGGGCACGTTCGCCTTCTGCAGGCTCCACTGCTGGGCGTACAGCGTGTCGTTCGATGCGTCGGCGGGATGTACGCCCAGCGCGACGAGTCCGATGGCAGCCCCAGCCGCGATGAGCCGCGAAACGCGGCGGAAGGAAGTCACCATGAGGGCCATATGGTGCCACGGCGAGCCTGGCCCGCCGAGTCGCCTACGACGAAACGACACCCACGATCGTTGACCAGGCCGCGTCGAGTTGGTCCTTCGTAACGAACTCGCCTTGGGTGTGCGCCAATAAGGGGTCGCCGGGCCCGAAATTCGCCGCGGGAATTGACTGTTCCGCGAAGAACGCGACATCTGTCCACCCCAGCTTCGCTCGCGGTGAACGACCTGATCGCTCGACCAACGACTTCAGCAGCGGATGGCCGAGGGATGGCGGCGCTCCCATCGACACGTCGATCTCGACCCACGTGTCGCCCTTGGACTCGTCGTACGCGTCGCCGACGACGTCGCGCACGGTTTGGCGCGCTGCATCGAGGTCGTGGTCGGGCGCGAAGCGGTGGTTGATCGTGATCGTGCAGAGGTCTGGCACCACGTTGCGGGCGACGCCGCCCTTCACCAGCACGACCTGCATCGCCTCGCGGTATTCGCAGCTGTCGATCACAGGTTCGCGGCCAGGCCATTCCCGTACTCGGTCGATCGCGGCCCCCGCCCGGTGGATCGCGTTGATGCCGGTCCACGGACGTGCACTGTGCGCCCGCGCGCCGACGAAGGTGAGCTCAACGGAGAACGCTCCTTGGCAACCCGCTTCGATCCAGGCGTCGGTCGGTTCGCCGAGGATCGCCGCGTCACACGCCGTGAGATCGGGACGCGATGCGAAGAGTTCGAGCAGCCCGTTGTCTTCCCGCGCGACCTCTTCGCACGCGTAAAACACGAACGTGAGGTCGACCGTGGGGGTGATCTCGCCCCGGCCGACCGCGAGCGCTAGTTCCAGAAAGACCGCCAGGCCGCCCTTCATGTCGCTCGCCCCGAGGCCGTACAGCGTGTCGCCATCCACGCGCGCGCGGTCGTTGTCGTTCACCGGGACGGTGTCGGTGTGCCCGGCGAGCGTGAGCCGCTGCGGGTGACCGAAGTTCGTACGCGCCACGAGGTTCGCGCCCACGCGGTCCAGCGTGAACGCAGGCAGGCCCTCGAAGAGACCGGCGATGTGATCGGTGATGGCGGCTTCGTTGTGGCTGACCGACGGAATGTCAATTAGCTCGGCCGTGCGGGCCATCAGGTCGGGCGGGGTCAAACGTTTACGCCTTGATCGCGCAGGATGTCGTTGAGCTTCGCCTTGTCGTGGCGCTCGCCTTCGGTGAGGCGCTTCACGATGAGGACGCACGGCGCACCGAAGGTGCCGCCGGCGAATTCCTTCATGCGCCAGCTCTGCACGGCGACGGACCACGACGGGATGACGCCGCGCGAAATCTCTTCGCCGGTTTCCGCGTCGACGACCGGGATCGTCGGGTTCAGCATCGTGCCTTCGCCTACGACGCAGCCCTCGCCGACCCGCGCGCCTTGGGTGATCATCGAGCGGCTGCCGATCATCGACTCGTCGCCGATCATCACGGGCGCAGCCTGCGGTGGCTCGAGCACACCGCCGATGCCGACGCCGCCCGACAGATGCACGTTCGTGCCGATCTGCGCGCACGATCCGACCGTGGCCCACGTGTCGACCATCGTGTTCGCACCGACGCGCGCGCCGATGTTGACGTAGCTCGGCATCAAGATCGCGCCCGGTTCGAGGTAGCTCCCCCACCGCGCCGAACCACCCGGCACCACGCGCACGCCGGACTCGATGTAATTCCGCTTCAGCGGCAGCTTGTCCGCGTACTCGAACGGACCGGCCTCGATGGTTTCCATGCCGCGAAGACGAAACAGCAGGAGCACCGCACGCTTGAGCCACTCGTGGACGACCACTTCGTCGTTTACGAGTTCGGCGATCCGCGCCTCGCCGCGGTCGAGCAGGTTGATCGCCTCGGTCACCGACGCCAGCGCGTCGCCGTCGCTGGGCGACAGGTCGCCTCGCAGCTCCCAGAGTTCATCGATCGTCGCTTGCAGGTCGGCCATGGTCCGAAAACCTAAACGCCGAGGCGCTTCGCGACGAGTTCGAGTCGGTCGTCGGGCTGCACCAGCGCGGCGCGGATGTAACGAGCGCCGGCGGCGCCGAAGGTGTCGCCCGGCGTAACCAAGCAGCCACCCTCGCGGGCGAGCCGGTCAACCAAACCCCATGCGTCACCATCCGGCGCTTCTGCCCATAGGTAAAACCCGCCCTGGGGCATCGACGCGTCGAGGTCGACGGCCTTGAAGATCTGGGCGGCGCGTTGCAGACGATGCCGATACCGATCGGCTTGTTCGTCGACGTGTGCGTCGTCATGGAGGGCGGCGACGCCCGCGGCCTGCGCCGGCCCCGGCACCATCATCCCGACGTGCTTACGAACTTCACTCAGGTAGTGCACGAGGTCGCCGTCGCCGGCGTAGAACCCGACGCGCAACCCGGCCAGGTTCGACCGCTTCGACAGCGAGTGCACCGCGATCACGCCGTCAGTGCCGTGTTGCAGGATGCTGCGCTTGGGCCCATCCCACGTGAACTCGATGTAGCACTCGTCACTGAACACGGGGACCCCGTGGCTCCGTCCCCACGCCGCGGCGGCGCCAAGGTCGTCGAGTTGCCCAGCCGGGTTGCCGGGCGTGTTCACCCACAGGCAGAGAGCGCGCGCGGCGTCGGCTTCGTCGATCGCATCGAGGCGCAGCGTGAAGTCGGCGGCCACGGGGACGGCCACCGCACGGCAGCCTGCGAGGGTGGCACCCATCTCGTAGGTGGGATACGCCAGCTCCGGGTAGAGCACCGTGTCGCGGTCGGGCCGACGCAGCGCCAACCATTGGGGCAGGGTGCCCACGAACTCTTTGGTGCCAACGCAGGCGGCCACGTCGCGGCGTCGATCTTGACGTCGAGGCGCCGCTCCATCCACGCAGCCACGGCCCCGCGCAGCGCCGGAGAGCCGACGGACTGCGGGTAGCCCCGCTCGGTGTTGCTGCTCGCGAGGGCGTCGAGCACAACGCCTGCCGGTGGGTCACACGGCGTGCCGATCGACAGGTCGACGATGCCGCCGGGCAACGCGTCGGCCGCTGCCTTGGCGTCGTTCAGCCGGTCATACGGATAGACCGGCGGGACAAACGGCTCCTTCACGCAGAGACAACCCAGTTCTCGAAGCGGGCCGCACCGGCGGCGTCGACGCGCACCTGGACGCGCGTGCCGTGATCGTTGTGCGCTTCTTCGAGCACTTCACCCTCACGGTGGACCGCCGCCAGTACGTCGCCGCGCGAGAACGGAATCTCCAGTTCGACCACACGCGAGTTCGCTCGCAGGTAGTTCGACAGCGCCTCGAGGAGGTCGTCGATGCCCTGGCCCGTCTTCGCACTGACGGCCACAGAGCCGGGGTTGGCGCGCACCAGCCTCTCGGCCTCTTCGGGGTTGAGGTCGGCCTTGTTGAACACGAGCAACTCGTCGATCTCGCCGGCGTCGATCTCGCCCAACACCTCGCGCACGGTCGCCATTTGGGCTTCTGGGTTCGGTGCTGATGCATCGACCACGTGCAGCACCAATTCGCTTTCCAACACGACCTCGAGCGTGGACCGGAAGGCCTCGACGAGTTGATGCGGCAGCTTGCGAATGAAGCCGACGGTGTCGCTGATCAAGATCGTCTCGCCGCCGGCCAGGGAGAGGCGGCGGGTGCGGGCGTCGAGCGTGGCGAACAAACGGTTCTCGGTGAGCACCCCGGCGTCGGTGAGCGCGTTCAGCAGCGTCGACTTGCCTGCGTTCGTGTAGCCCGCGATCGACGTGTTGTGCAGCCGCGACCGTTGCCGCTGCGCCCGCTGCACGCCGCGCGTCTTCCCCAGCACCTTGAGTTCGGCTTCGAGCGCCGTGATGCGTCGCTGCAAGCGCCGCCGGTCCACTTCGAGCTGGGTTTCACCGGGGCCACGGGTGCCGATGAACCCGCTCGTGCCGCCCTGCTGTGACAGCGACTTGCCCCGGCCCTTGAGGCGCGGCAAACGGTGACGCAACAGCGCCAACTCGACTTGGGCCTTGCCTTCGAGCGTGCGCGCGTTCTGGGCGAAGATGTCGAGGATGACGTCGGTGCGATCGATTGCGGTGCGCCCGAGGATCTTCTCCAGATTTCGTTGCTGCGCCGGGGTCAGCTCGTCGTCGAACACCACGGTGTCGGCGTCGACGGTCTCGCTTAGCTCGTGCAGTTCCTCGGCCTTGCCCTTGCCGATGTAGGTAGCGGGGTCGGGCGCGTCGCGGCGCTGCAGTACGCGTGCTTCGACATCGGCGCCCGCGGTGTCCACCAGCAGCGCCAACTCGTCGAGGTACTCCTCGACCTCGGCAGGATCATTACGACCGAACGTGACGCCGACGAGGATGATCTTTTCGCGGAAACTTCGGTCAATAAGGGTCAAGGCGTGTTCCTAATGCTGATGGTCCGACCCAGTGAGCATGCCAACTCCAGGGACCCACCGTGGACACATTTTTGCTGGGGGCGCCAAGTACCGTCGTCGGTGTGGCACGCGGTCGCACGAGACAAGTGATGGCGACCCGACGCGATCGGGCAGATTCGAAGCGATTCCCCGACGACGTGATCGTCGAGGAACCGTTGGAGATCCGCCTCGACGGTCACGCGGTTGCGACCACGATGCGTACGCCTGGGCACGACTTCGAGTTGGCGGTGGGCTTCTGTTGGGCCGAGGGCTTGCTGGCCGACAACGGTGTGCGCACCATTCGGTATTGCGCGACTGGCTCGGCCCTTGACACGAACTTCAACGTGGTCACCGTCGACACCGAACGGCCCACCGCGGTCGCGCCGGTCGCCCGCCTGGGGCTCACGACCGCGGCGTGTGGCATCTGTGGCGCGCAAAGTATCGAGGCTCTGTGCGAACGGCTCGCCCCACTCGCGCACGCGGGGGTGCCCTCGCTTGAAGTGGCCCGGATGGTCGACGAGGCGGTGCGCGCGCAACAACCCCTATTCGCCAAAACCGGCGCCGTGCACGGGGCCGCGTCCTTCGACCTCGCGACCGGCGCGCTCGGTGTCGTACGCGAGGACATTGGCCGCCATAACGCCGTCGACAAAGTCGTGGGCCGCCTCTGCCTCGACAGCTCCCTGCCGGCCGACGATCGCGGCCTGTTCGTCAGCGGACGGGCGAGCTTCGAGATGGTGCAAAAAGCGTGGGCGGCGGGCTTCAGCGCACTGCTTGCGGTCGGGGGTCCGTCGTCGCTCGCGGTCGAGACCGCGAGGGCCGCGAACCTCGCTCTGGCCGCGTTCGTCCGCGGCGACTCGTGCACGGTCTACTGGCCCGAGCAGAGTGCATGAGGCTGAGGCTGCGCCCCTCGAACGTGCGGAAGTGGAAACCCAGGAACTGGGTGGGCCTGCGGCCTAACGGCATCGGGCTACAGAAACCGAAGCACTTCTCGTCCATGGCCAAGGTGGCGTGGGACAACCGGCGTCACCCGTTCTATGCGTGGCGCGTCCTGTCCAAGGGCGTGTGTGACGGCTGCGCGCTCGGTGTAGCCGGCTTCCGCGACTGGACGATCGAAGGCGTCCACCTGTGCACCACGCGTCTGGAACTGTTGTCACTCAACACCGCCGACGCGTTCGACCACGCCCGCCTGTCCGATGTCGACGCGCTCGCGAGCATGACCGGCGTCGAGCTGCGCCTGATGGGCCGGCTCGCCTACCCCATGCGGCGCCGCGCCGGCGAGGCCGGCTTCACCCGCATCTCGTGGGACGACGCGATGTCGTCGATTGCCGGCGCGATCGGCGCCACCGACCCCGAGCGCTGCGCGATGTACCTCACGAGCCGCGGGATTACGAACGAGGTTTATTACGTCACGGGCAAAGCGGCGCGGGCGATGGGCATCGCCAGCGTCGACAGCGCCGCGCGCGTGTGTCATGCGCCGTCGACGGTCGCGCTGAAAGAGTCGATTGGTGCCGCTGCGACCACGTGCTCATTCGCCGACGTGCTCGAGACCGATCTCGTCGTGCTCATCGGATCGAACCCCGCGAATAACCAGCCGGTGTTCATGAAGTACTTGTACGAAGCCAAGCGCGAGAGCAACACGAAAGTGGTTGTGGTCAACCCGTACCTCGAGCCAGGCCTCGACCGTTACTGGGTGCCGTCGAGCGCCGAGTCAATGCTGTTCGGCACCAAGATCTGCGATCTCCACCTGCCGGTGCGGCCCGGCGGCGACGTGGCGCTGCTGAATGCGGCCCTGAAGGTGCTGATCGAGCGGGACCTCGTTGATCACGCGTTCATCGACGCGCACACCACCGGTTGGGGCGCCGTGCGCGACGCACTCGCCGAGGAAGACCTCACTTCGCTGCTCCGGCTTGCCGGCGTCACTGCCGCGCAACTCGACGCGTTCGTGGCTCTCTACGCGCAGGCGAAGGGAGCCGTACTGGTGTGGTCAATGGGCATCGCGCAACGGGTAGAGGGCGCGGAGAGCGTGCACGCGATTGTGAACCTTGCGCTCGCGCGCGGGAACGTCGGCCGCGACGGCGCGGGCCTGATGCCGATTCGCGGCCACTCGGGCGTGCAAGGTGGAGGCGAGATGGGCGCCTACGCCACGATGCTGCCCGGAGCCGAGTACGTGACGCCCGAGAACTGCGCGCCCATCGAAGCGAAGTGGGGCTTCCCCATCCCCCACGCGCCCGGCCTCACCGCACCCGAGATGCTCGAGGCGGCCGAGCGCGGCGAACTCGACGTCCTGTACGTATCAGGCGGCAACTTCCTCGACGTGTTGCCCGACCCGCCGCGCGTGGCCGCGGCCATGGCGCGGGTTCCGCTCCGCGTGCATCAGGACGTGATCGTCACCACCCAGATGCTCGTGCCGGCAGACGACGGCGACGTCATCCTGTTGCCAACCCAGACTCGGTACGAGCAGGAAGGTGGCGGCACCGAGACCACCACCGAACGACGCGTCGCGTTCTCGCCGGAGATCCCGGGCCACCGGGTGGGCGAGGCGCGGGCCGAGTGGCGCATCTTCGCCGACCTCGCGTCGCAGGTGCGGCCCGATTTGGCGAGCCGGTTCGCGTGGACGGACAACCAAGCGTTGCGCGCCGAGATCGCGCACGTCGTGCCGCTCTACGCCGGCATCGAGGACTTGCGCGCAACCGGCGACGCAATCCAGTGGGGCGGCCGCCATCTCGCGCCCGGCGGCGCGTTCCCCACCGCGGATGGACGCGGCCGCTTCGCGGTGGTCCCGACACCGACCTTCGAGTTGCCCGACGGTCACTTCGCGGTATCGACGCGACGGGGCAAGCAGTTCAACTCCATGGTGCAGTCGAAGACGGATCCGTTGAACGGAGCCGCCCGCGACGACGTGCTCATCGACCCGGCCGACGCCGCCGCGCTCGGCGTAGTCGAAGGCGACGCCATCGAGCTGCGCTCGCCTACCGGGGCAATGCGCGGTCGCGTGAGGTTTGCTCGCCTCCCGGTTGGATCAGTGCAGGTGCATTTTCCCGAGGGGAACGTGCTGGTTGCGAGCGGCCCAGAACACCGTGAACCCAAGTCACAGGTGCCGGACTACAACACGATCGTCACGATCACGCCGCTGCGTTAGTCGGGAAGTTCGATCGCCCCGATGTAGCCGACCGGCCCGGCGAGCTGCACGTGCTCGAGGTCGGCGATGTCCACCGATGCGTCGCCGCCGGGCTGACGCACGGTTACGGACGTGCCGCGCACGAGACCCCATTGCGACGCGGCCACGGCCACGGCGCACGCACCGGTACCGCACGCCAGTGTCTCGCCCGCGCCGCGCTCGTGCACCCGCATGCCAACCGTGTCCTTCCCGACGCCGAGGGCGATGACTTCGAGATTCACGTCGGGGTGGGCGGCACCGGCGGACGCGAGGTCGTAGCGCGACGGGTCGGGCACCCGCCGCACGCGGTGCGGGTTGCCGACGCTCAACAACATGTCGTCCTCATCGGCTCCGGTCACCGTGACCGCACCCATGTCGACGCGAATGTCGTGGCATTGGGACTCAGGGTCGGCGTCGGCGTCGACAAACGCGAGCCGAACGCCGGCGGCCGTCGCCACGCTGATCTGCGGGCCTTTCGCCCAGCGCAGACGCAGCGCGGCCTGCACAAGACACCGCAAGCCGTTGCCGCTCATCTCGGCGGGTGACCCGTCGGCGTTCAACAGTTCCATTTCGAGATCCGTGTCGGTGCCGCGAGCCAAGCGAAGAAGTCCGTCCGCGCCGATACCGAAGCGCCGGTCACAAACGCGCCGCGCCAACTCGGGCGTGAACGCGTCCGGCGCGTCGGCGAGCACGAGAAAGTCGTTGCCCCATCCCTCATGCTTGGTCAGCGTCAGCATCGTCACCAGTGTTGCCCACCGGCCAGCACCGACTGATCAATATCCGGGTTGATCCAGGCGATGCGCGGGTCGCGGCGGAACCACACCCGCTGGCGCCGCGCGAAGCGAATGGTTGCTTGCACCGCCTCATCGATGCACTCCGGCAACGGGCGGTCGGCCTCCACGTGATCGAGGATCTGCCGATAGCCGAGCGCCTGGCGGGCCGTGCGCGACACACCGGCCGGCCGCTTGGCTAGCGCGCTGACCTCCTCGACGAGCCCCGTTTCGATCATCGAGCGGAACCGGCGGTCGAGGCGTGCGGACAGGTCGCCGCGTCCGGGCCACAATCCGACGAGGCGAAAGGCTGTCGGACGGTAGGCGTCGAGACCAGGACCGAAGCTCGAGAACGGGCGGCCCGAGCCTTCGCATACCTCCAAGGCCCGAATGATTCGGCGCCGGTTGTTCGGGAGCATTTTCGTCGCCGCGTGCGGATCGAGGGTCTCGAGCCGGGCGAACAGCGCCGCCGTATCGGGCTCGGCCTCGAGCACTACCCGGACGTCGGGAAACTGGGGCGGCACCGTCAGCCCGTCCACCGCGGCGCGCACGTAGAGCCCGGTGCCGCCGACGAGCAGCGCTCGTCGACCGCGTGACTCGATGTCGCGCACGGCCGCGGCGCAGTCGGTCTGAAAGCGCGCCAGCGTGTAGTCGTCGGACGGGTCCACGACATCCACGAGGTGGTGCGGAATATCGGCTCGATCCGCCAACGTCGGCTTGGCCGTGCCGACATCCATCTCGCGGTACACGCACATAGCGTCGACCGAGACGATCTCGAAGGCGCGGTTGGCGCGCGCGATGGCCATCGCGAACTGCGACTTGCCCGAGCCGGTCGGGCCGACCAGCGCGATGTGCTGACCGGGCTCGGTCATGGATTAGAGCGCGGCGACGGGGATGCGGGTCTTGTGCTTCGGCGCGGCCGTGATCGCAACAACATCGCCGATGAGGTGATGCCGGGCGCCGGCCGTGACAAGCACGTCGGCGTAGCCGCCCGCGCCCACGCGCACCTGGCCATCAAAGACGGGCTCGAAGTGCAAGAGCTTGTTTTGTGACGTGCGGCCTGACCACCGAGTCTCGTGGCGCGCCGACGGGCCCTCGATCAACACCGACTCCACCCGGCCAACCCGCGCTTCATGACGAGCGAGCGCCGAACGTTCCAGCACTACGCGCAAGCGCTCGAAACGCTCGGCGATCACGTCTTCGGGCACAAACGCGTCGGACATCGTGGCGGCTTCGGTGCCCGTACGAGGCGAAAAGATGAAGGGGTAACAGCTGTCGTAGCCGACCTCGGCGGCCACTTCGAGAGTGCGTTCGAAGTCGTCCTCGGTCTCACCCGGGAAGCCCACGATGATGTCTGACGTGACGGCCAAGTCGTCGAACGCGGCGCGCGCCGCCGCCACCTTTTCCAGGTATCGCTGTGCCGTGTACCCACGGTGCATCTTGGCCAAGATGCGATCGCTGCCGGATTGGACCGGGAAATGGAGGTGGTTGCACACCGCTTCGGTCTCAGCCATCGCGGCAAAGACTTCAGGCCGCATGTCTTTCGGATGCGGCGACGTAAAGCGCACGCGACGCAACCCCTCGATCGCGCCGACCTCGCGCAACAGTTGCGCGAACAGCGGGCCGCGCTTGGTGATGTCGCGGCCGTACGAGTTCACGTTCTGCCCCAGGAGCGTGACTTCGGTGACACCCTGGGCAACGAGGTCTTCAACCTCCGTCACCAACTCGTGCATGGGCCGGCTGATCTCTTTGCCGCGGACCGAGGGCACGATGCAAAACGCGCACGCGTTGTCGCAACCGATCTGGATCGTGACCCACGCCGAGTAGGACACGTCGCGCCGTACCGGCAGCGCCGACGGAAACGCCTCGGACTCTTCGAGGATCTCGGTAATCGGGCCGTGGGCCGCCGACTCACGCAGCAGCTCCGCCGCCCGCCCCACGTTGTGCGTGCCGAACACGGCGTCGACGTACGGCGCCTTTTGCCGGATCAGGTCGCGGTCCTTCTGCGCCAAACAGCCGGCAACCGCGATCTGCATATTCGGGTTGCGGTCCTTCGTGGACTTCAGGTGGCCGAGCGTGCCGTACAGCCGGTTATCGGCGTTCTCACGGATGCAACACGTGTTGAGCACCACGACGTCTGCGGCTTCGGCCGACGTGGCCGGCACCAAGCCGTCGGCCTCGAGCAGCCCCGCGATGCGTTCAGAGTCGTGCTCGTTCATCTGACACCCGAAGGTGCGCACGAAATACGAACGCTCTGCCACTTACCCAGGTTACTGAGCAGGTGACAGAGCGTTCGCTTCCGTGCAGAAGGCTTTACTGCTCGAGTTCGGCCAACTCGATGGGTTCGTCGTCGCCGTCGCCTTCACCGAGCGCAATGTCGGCGGGAGCTTCCGGGTCGACGCCGATGCCCGAGGCCTTGCAGATGCGGTCGTACATCGTGACCATCAGCTCGGGGTGCTCAAGCAGGAACGTCTTGGCGTTCTCGCGGCCTTGGCCGAGTTGCTCGCCTTCGTAGGTGTACCAAGCGCCCGACTTCTTCACGATGCCCAGATCCACGCCGATATCGATGACCGAGCCTTCTCGACTAATGCCCTTGCCGTAGACAATGTCGAACTCGGCCTGCCGGAAGGGCGGCGCCACCTTGTTCTTCACGACCTTGACCCGGGTGCGGTTACCCACGACTTCGGCGCCGTCTTTGATCTGTTCGATGCGGCGAATGTCCAACCGGACCGAGCTGTAGAACTTCAGCGCGCGACCACCGGGGGTGGTTTCGGGCGAGCCGAACATCACGCCGATCTTCTCTCGCAGCTGGTTGATGAAAATGCAGATCGTGTTGCTGCGGTTGAGGTTGGCGGTGAGCTTGCGCAGCGCCTGGCTCATAAGGCGGGCCTGAAGGCCGACGTGCGTGTCGCCCATTTCGCCTTCAATTTCGGCCCGGGGCGTGAGGGCGGCCACCGAGTCGATCACGAGCACATCGAGCGCACCGGAACGGATCAGCATGTCGGCGATTTCGAGCGCCTGCTCACCCGTGTCGGGCTGCGAGATCAGCAACTCGTCGGTGTTCACGCCGATCGCCGCCGCGTAGATCGGATCCATCGCGTGCTCAGCGTCGATATAGGCGCACGTGCCGCCGTTGCGCTGCGCCTCGGCCACCACGTGCATCGCGAGCGTGGACTTACCGGAGGACTCAGGACCGAAGATCTCGACCACGCGGCCGCGGGGCAAGCCACCGACGCCGAGGGCCAAGTCGAGCGCCAGCGCGCCCGTGGGGATCGTTTCGATCGTCATGTTGGGCTTGTCGCCCATGCGCATCACTGCGCCCTTACCAAACTGCTTTTCGATCTGACCAAGTGTCGTATCGAGTGCCTTTTCGCGCTCCACCGGAGCCCCTCTTTCTCTCATGTTGTTCTGAACAGAGGGCACCCTACGGAGGGGGTGTAACACCGGCAGAACAAGCGCTTCGTGAAGTGACACCAGCGTAATTCCGAACGGTTGTTCGATACAAGGACCCTCGGCCAAAATTCTCCGATGGCGGACTTCGACGACCTCGTGCGCGAGGGCGAGGCTGCGCCAATCACGGGCTGGGACTTCAGCTGGCTCGACGGCCGCGCCACCGAAGCTCGGCCCAGTTGGCGCTTCCACGAACACGTGGCCGAGCGCGCCAGCGGCGCGACCGCGCTGCTCGACGTCGAGTGCGGCGACGGCGCCCTGCTGCGCTCCCTGCCGACTCCCCCGCCCCTCGTCGTCGGCGTCGAGGCCTACCAACCGGGCGCCGGCATGCTCGCAGCCGTCGCGCACGCGTTGCCATTACGCGCCGAGGCGTTCGACCTCGTGATCAGCCGCCATCCCGTGCGCGCCGAGTGGAACGAGATCGCGCGGGTCCTGGCGCCCGGCGGCACCTACCTCGCGCAGCACGTCGGGCACGGCAGCGCGCGCGAGGTGACCGAGTGGTTCCTTCCAGGACAGGAAGTGTCGATGGCGCGTCACCCTGACACCGCCCGACGCGACGCGACGGCCGCCGGCCTCCACGTGGTCGACCTCCGCTACGAGGAACTACCGATGACCTTCAACGACATTGGTGCGGTCATCTACTTCCTGCGCCTCGTGATCTGGATCGTGCCCGGCTTCACGGTCGAGGGCTATCGGGACCGGCTGCGTGCGCTGCACGACCACATCGTGGCGAACGGTCCGTTCGCCGCCACGTCGACGCGGTTTCTGATCGAGGCGACGCAGCCGGCCTAAGGCTTGGGAACGGTCGCGAGCTGCGACGCGATCACCTCACGCTCGCCGTCTTCCTCGATGGCCGCGACCGCGGCCTCGGCGAGCGCGTAGTACTCGCGCGTGCTCCAGCTCGTCGCCCGCAGCGGCAGCGGCCCGCGCCATGCCCTCCAGCATCGAAGCTCGGCGCCAGTCGCCCCAACCTTCGTTCTCACACACCGCGAACGCGCGCCGCGCGTAGAACTGCGCCATCCAGCCGTAGCCGAGCAGCGATGCGACATGGGCGATCTGCCAGTCCCCAGTAGCGAGCTGTTCGGGACCGCCGACGAAGCCCCAGTGCCACCGCGACGCGAACGCGCGCTGCAACATCTCCGCGTCGTCGTCGGGCGTGCGATCGGTCTTGTCGATTAAGTCCCACGCGCCGTTGAAGGTCTCAACGGCGAAGTACTGGTGCGCTTCCTTCGTGGCGGTTTCGTCCATTACCTGTCCTCCAACAGTCGACGTCGTAAGAGATCCATGAGCGAGATCGCGGAAAACTGACGCACACGGTCGCGGTCGCCCGGCAGCCTTCCGGCGACGGCTTCGGTCACACCGTTGCGGGCGATGCCGTAGAACACCGTCCCGACGGGCTGGCCGTCTTGCTCGTCGGGCCCGGCCACGCCCGTTACCGACAGGCCGACATCGGCGCCGAGCACCTTCGCGGCACCAACCGCCATCGCGATGGCGGCCTCTTCCGACACGACTGGGCCCTCGGGCACGCCGAGCACCGAGAACTTCACGTCGGACGCGTACGACACGACGCCGCCGCGGAACCAATTGCTCGCTCCCGGCACGGCGGCGCAACGCGACCCGACCAGGCCCCCCGTCAGCGACTCGGCCAGTCCCAGCGTTTCTCCCCGCGCGACGAGGAGCTTGCCAACCGCCGCTTCCATGGTCTCGGCGTCGACGCCGAACACGATGTCGCCCAGGACCGCTCGCACCTCTGCCTCCTCCGCGTCGAGCGCGGCGGTCGCGTGGGCTTCGGTGGTCGCCTTGGCGGTCAAGCGCACCTTGATGCCTTCGATGCCACTGGCGAGGAACGCGATCGTGACCGCGGCATCGGACCGAGCCAGCGATTCGAAACGCGGCGCCAGCCGTTCGGCAAGCGTGGACTCAGCGAGGCCCCAGGTGCGCAACACGCGGCTGCGGATCGTCGACGACCCTCCCGAGCGCCGCAACAGATCGGGCAGGACGGCGCGCTCGACCATGTCGTACATCTCGTAGGGCACACCCGGCACCGCGTACATGACCTTGTGGCCCACGGGACAGATCAAGCCCGGCGCTGTTCCCATCGTCTGTTCGATAACCGTGGCGCCCACGGGCACGTCGGCTTGCAACAGGTTGTTCGCCGCCATTTCGCGACCGCGGGCTTTGAACATTTGCTCGATGCGGGCGCCGATCGCCACGTCGCGTTCGAGCGACACGTTCATCACGATCGCCAACGCTTCACGCGTGATGTCGTCCTGGGTCGGTCCGAGGCCGCCACAGACGATTACCGCGTCGGAGCGCGCGCAAGCGCGCCACGCATGGCGTGCACGATGCGCGGCAAGTTGTCGCCCACCGCCGTCGAGAAATGGCGGTCCATTCCCGCGGCGGCCAGCGTTTCGCCCAGCCAGGCCGAGTTCGTGTCGACGATCTGGCCGAGCAGCAACTCTGTGCCGACGGCGACCACTTCAACTCGCACACGCTTCGCGGCCTCCTTCAAGGAAGTACTGCGCGCCGGTGACGAGCGTGAGCACGACCGCGACCCAGATGAGGCTCGTATACAAGCCCCGGGTGTCGGTCGTGAGTGGCAGAAGGGCGAACCCGATCGCGATTTCGGTGACGACCGTTTTTACTTTCGCCCACCAGCGCGCCGGCACACTGATACCGCGTTGCGCCAGGCGCGATCGGAAGATCGAGACGCCGATTTCGCGCACGCCGATCAAGCCCGCAGGCAACCACCACAGATCGCCACGCGACACGAGCGCGGCCAGTGCGCCGAGCACAAGCACCTTGTCCGCGAGCGGGTCGAGGAAGGCACCGGAACTGGTGACGCCCTGGCGGCGCGCGATGTACCCGTCCACGCCATCCGTCACGCAAAGTAAGAACCAGAACGCGACCGCGGGCCACGACGCCCCGCCCGACGCGATCATCACCAGCAGCAGCGGGCTGATGAGAAGCCGCGTGATGGTGACCGCATTCGCCGGCGTCGCCAACGCCGACTTCCCGAATGAACTCTCGGTTTTCACTTCGACGCTTCCAAATCCACCCCGGCCACGGACTCGACCGTAACCGTCTGGAACGTCCCGACGGGGTACGCGTCAGGCAGCCGAACAACGCCGTCGATCTCGGGTGCCTCACGGTGGCTGCGGCCCACGCCGGGTTCGTCCACCAGCACGGTCATCTCCGCACCGATCAGCGCGGCGCGGCGCGTGAACGTGATGGAGTCCTGCAACTCGCTGGCTTCGGCCAAACGTTCCTTGATGAGCGACGGATCGATGTGGCCGTCCTGTGTGTCGGCGTGCGTGCCCTCTTCGCGCGAGTAGGCAAACAGGCCGACCCAGTCGAACTGCGCGTCGCGCATGAACGACAACAGCGTGTCGTGGTCTGCCTCGGTCTCCCCGGGATATCCGACGATGAAGTTCGAGCGAATAGTGGCGTCCGGATAGCGGGCGCGAATGTCGTTGATGCGTGCGAGGAACTTCTCGCCGTTGCCCCAACGCCGCATGCGCTTGAGCAGCGGCGCCGACGCGTGCTGCAGCGACAGGTCGTAATACGGCACTCCGGTCGCGCCGATCACATCGATCAGGCCGTCGGTGAGGTCGGACGGATACAGGTAGAGCAGCCGCACACGATCAGTGCGCTTCGCGACCTCTTCGACCAGCGGGATGATCGCGCGGCGATCGTCGATGTCGTTGCCGTAGGACGCGAGGTCCTGGCCGACGAGCACGATCTCGCGCGCCTCGAGCGCCTCGACTTCTTCGAGAATCGATTCGCGCGTGCGTGATCGCTGCTTGCCGCGGAACGACGGGATCGCGCAGAAACCGCAGTTGCGGTCGCAGCCTTCGGCCACCTTCACGTAGGCCCACGGTCGCGGCGACTTCGGGCGGGGCAGGTTCAGCAGGTCGAAGGAGGGCACGGCGGTCTTGCGGCCGAGCGTGACGGCCACGCCGAACCCCGCTACCTGATCGACCTCCGGTAACGCCTCGCTGAGCTCATCGCCGTAGCGCTCGGCCATGCAGCCGGTGACGACGAGGCGGGCGTCCGGTCGCTTGGTTTCGCCCAGGGCGATCACGGTGTCGATCGACTCTTGCCGCGCCGCATCGATGAACGCACAGGTGTTGACGACCACCACATCGGCGTCCGCCGCGCTGCCTGCGGGCGCGTAGCCGTCAGCTTCGAGCTGGCCGATCAACTTGGCCGAGTCGACCTCATTCTTCGGACAGCCGAGCGTCTCGACCCAATAGGACTGCGTTGCCACAGCCCAAGGCTAAAGCGTTACTGGTTGAAGTTAAGTTTCAGGCCCGGTCGGGCCCAGTCAACTCGGGCCAACTTGCCCATTGCCGACAATGTGACGTGGGCGGTTTGCATGTCGTCGCCGCTGAAGCAGATGTTGGTGGGCAAGGGATCAGGCATCGGTACGTGGTCCACTATTTCGCCGTCCGGGTTGAACACGGTGATGCCCGCCTCGTGCGCGAGCGTGGCCACGCAGATGTTGCCGTTCGCTTCGATCGCCAATGAATCGAACGCCGAGTGTGGGTGGCCGGCGCCGAGGTAGATCCCGCCGCCCATGAGTGGATTGCCGCCGGTTAATTCACCCGGACCCGCGATATCCCACGCGTACAGCCGCGCCGTCGACGTCTCGACTGAGTAGACCCGCGACCCGTCGGGCGACAGGCCGATGCCGTTGTAACCGGTGTGGCCCATAGCGACTTGACGGATCTCGGAGCCGTCGGGCTTGGCCCAGTAGATGAAGCCTCGGTCCGCGTCGCGCGCGCGGGTCTTGCCCAGGTCGGTAAACCACAGCCCGCCGTCCTGGTCGACGACGATGTCGTTCGGGCCGTTCAGCCGGTTGCCGTCGCATTCGGTGTAGAGCGTGGTGACCTCGCCGGTCGCGATGTCCACGCGCTGGATCGATCCGCTCACGTAATCCTCGGCCTGCGATACGCCGTTCGCGCCGAGCGGCAAGTTGATCTCGCCCAGTTCGGTCCACACGAAGCCGCCGTTGTTGCAGACATACAGCGCGCCGTCGGCGCCGACGGCCAAGCCGTTCGGTCCGCCGCCGACGTCGGCAACAGTCGACTTCTCTCCGTCGGGCATGACGCGCGTGAGCTTGCCGGTCTTGATCTCGACGACGATGACCGATCCGTCGGCCATCGCGACCGGGCCCTCGGGAAACGCCAGGCCTTCGGTGACAATCGTGGGCTCGCTCACTGGGGATGACTCACTTTCACTGTGGTGTGGATGCCGCCGCGCACAAGCCAGTCGGTGGTGACGGTCATGGAGACGGGATCGAGCGCGGCAACGAGGTCGTTGAGAATCTGGTTGGTGACGTCTTCGTGGAATGCGCCCTCGTTGCGGAACGACCAGAGGTACAGCTTGAGACTCTTTAGCTCGACGATCCTCGGCCCGGGGACGTAGCTGATGGTGACCGTCGCAAAATCGGGCTGGCCGGTCATGGGGCAGACGCAGGTGAACTCCGGCGTGTCGCAGGTGATCTCGTAGACGCGACCCGGGTGCGGATTGTCGATCGGTGTGAGTTCTCGCGACGGCTGGCTTGGCACGGGCGCCGAACTTAGTGAGTTACGACGAGGCCGTCCCGATCGGGCTCGAGGCGCAGCGACCGGCCGTTGACGTTGGCGGCGGCGAGCAGAGACTCGCCGGCGGCGCGCACCGCGTTCGCCGTGTCGGTGGTGGTGACGGCGAGAATCGTCGACCCCGCACCGGACCAACATGCACCGAGTGCGCCGGCGTCGCGCAGGCCGTCCATCAGCGCCGCCGATTCTGGGAACAGCGGGATGCGGTACGGCTGGTGCAGCGCGTCATCCATCGCGTGCGGGCTGAAGAGATCGGCGTTGGCAAACCCGGCGATCAACACGGCGAGGCGCCCGAGGTTGGCGGCCGCGTCTTTGAGCGGCACCTCTTGGCGCAGCGCGGCGCGCGCGTCCTTCGTGGACAGCATCCGTTCGGGGATCAACGCGACGAACGCGAGCCGATCGTCGAGAAGGAGCGAGCGGGCGACCGGCGCACGGTCGACCACCGTCGCGCCGACGAGCCCGCCGAGCACTGACGCGGCGGCGTTCTCGGCGTGACCGTCGACCTGCGTCGCGATCGCAAGCGGATCGGTCGCCCCCGCAGCTGCCGCCGCCGCCGCCGCCAACGCCGCGCTACTGCCCAGCCCGCGCGCCACCGGAATGTCGGAACGAACCGTGATGGCGACGTTGTCGTGACCCAGCACCTGGCGGGCGACGACCGCCGCGAGGTGCGTCGGGCCCTGCGGTAGTTCCGCTCCGGCCCCTTCCGTTTTTATCGTTAGCGAATCTGCTTCGACGATCTCGACGTCGACGTACAGATTTAGCGCGAGTGCAAGCGCGTCGAAGCCCGGGCCGAGGTTGGCTGAGCTGCAAGGGCAACGGGCGCGCACGCCGCAACGCTAGGTGACGGGCGCGAAATTTCTTGTCACCTTTACGCGCTGTCGATGGTCCAAAAGCTGACGGGAACCAACTTCCCCTCCCGTCAGGAGGCAGTACAAATGCATGACTTCCTCACCGTCGCACTCGTGGGGCTCGGCGTCTTCGCCGCAGCGAATTTCCTCGAGGACCTCGTTCCGGCGCTACGGCGTTATCACGGCTTCGTGATGTTGGCGCTCGGCATCGGGGCGGCGTACTGGATGGACTACAGCTTCTTCCGTGGTTTCGACATCGCGCTTCGCAATGACGACATGGGCGTCTGGATCACAGGCTTCGCTCTTGCCGGTTCGACAAGCGTGTGGCGCGGAATCCTTCACTGGATGGGCACGTCCGAAGGTGACGAGCCCGAAGTGCGCAAGAGCCATATGCGCCTCGCCGCTTAGTTCCTCGCCGTAACACCCCAACCCAGCAGCAACACGTAGCGACAGGGTCTGCGCAATGGAGCGCAGACCCTGTTGCGCGTCTGGGGGCTAGTGGTGCGCTACTTGTTTTCGAGCGCTTCGAGTTCGTCCACGGTCATCAGCACGGCACGCGCCTTTGACCCTTCGGACGGCCCGACCACGCCGCTCTCTTCGAGCAGATCCATGAGTCGTCCGGCCCGAGCGAAGCCGACCTTGAGCTTGCGTTGCAGCATCGAGGTGGAGCCGAGGTTGCTGCGCACGATGAGGTCACGCGCCGCACGCATGAGTTCGTCGTCGGAATCGTCGCCGGTGTTGCCGCTCATCGCGCGCTGACCGCCAGGGGCGCTGTCGTCGCCCTCGACACCTTCGACATATTGCGGACGGGCCTGGCGCTTCCAATGCGCGGCCACCTTGCGCACCTCTTCCTCGCTGACCCAGGCGCCCTGCACGCGCCGGCCGCTCGACGAGTTCGCCGTGAGCAGCAGCATGTCGCCCTTGCCCACGAGCCGTTCGGCACCGGGCTGGTCGAGGATGACGCGGGAGTCGGTGAGCGATGACACCGCGAACGCGAGTCGCGACGGCACGTTGGCCTTGATGACGCCGGTGATGACGTCAACCGACGGGCGCTGCGTGGCGATCACGAGGTGGATGCCAACGGCGCGGGCCATCTGCGCGATACGACAGATCGACTCTTCGACATCGCGGGCCGCGATCATCATGAGGTCGGCGAGCTCGTCGACGACCACGAGGATGAACGGGAGGCGCTTGTACTCCTTGTCCTCCCCCGGTTCGGGCTTGAGGTCGCCGCGGTCGTAGGCCGCGTTGTAGCCGGTGATGTCGCGCACGCCGACCTCATAGAGCAACTCGTAGCGGCGCTCCATCTCCTTCACGGCCCAGTGCAACGCGTTGGCGGCGCGCTTGGGGTTCACGACCACCTGCGTCAGCAGGTGCGGCAGCCCGTTGTACTGGCCGAGCTCGACGCGTTTGGGGTCGATGAGGATCATGCGCACCTGATCGGGCGTCGCGCGACACAGCACCGACGTAATGAGGCTGTTGATGCAGCTGGACTTGCCCGCACCGGTGGCGCCGGCGATGAGGATGTGCGGCATCTCGGCGAGGTTGGCGAGTACAGCCCGTCCGGCGATGTCCTTGCCCAGCGCCACTTCGAGCGGGTGCGTGGCCTTGCGTGCCTCTTCGCTGGCGAGAATGTCGGCGAGCGCAACTAGTTGACGGTCGCGGTTGGGCACCTCCACGCCGATCGCCGACTTACCCGGAATGGGCGCCAGGATGCGCACGTCGGGCGACGCCATCGCGTACGCGATGTCCTTGTTCAGCGATGTGACCTTCGCGACCTTGACGCCCGGACCGAGTTCCAGTTCGTAGCGGGTGACGGTCGGGCCGACCGTCATGCCGACGAGCGTGGTTTCCACGCCGTGCGCGGCCAGCGCGTGTTCGAGCGTGCGCCCGCCGGCTTCGATCATGCGCCGGTCGATCTCAACGGCCTTCGAGCGTTGCAGCAGCGCGAGCGCCGGCAGTCGCCACTCACCCTTGTGCGCGGCCGGGCCGAGGTCGAGCGGCAGTTGCGATGCCTCGGTCGGCTCCGGGTTCTCGGCGACGGTGACGGTGATCTCCCGCTCGGGCGCTTCGTCAGCGGGCGGCGCGTCTTCGTCCTTGAGTTCTTCACCGTTCGTGGTGATGGTTGGTGCGCTCGCCGGATGACGACGCGTCGCGTCGATGCGCTCCTCGACTTCAGGCGTGGTCGCCGCGGTCAGCGCCCGCGCCGAACCACTCAGCGCGTTGAGTGTCTTCGCGAACCCGTTCGCAATGTGGTTCCACGCGTCGCGCGCGCTCATCTTCAGCAGGATCAGCAGACCGACGAGGCCAACGACGCTCAGGATCAACGCGGCGCCCGGCACCGCCAGCAGGCCGCGCAGCGGTTCGCCGATCGCGGCGCCGACCAGTCCGCCGGCTTGGCGGAGGTCGTCGGCGGGGTCAGTCCACTTCGGCGTGCCGTTGGACAGGTGCAATAAACCCGCCGCACTCAGCACGAGGAACGTCGTGCCGATGACAACGCGCGCGGGCTCCTGCCGGGGGCGGCCTTGCAGCAGGGCGAAACCGACGCCCGCGATCGCCAGTGGCAGCGCGAGGCGTCCCCAACCGAACAGCAAACCGGCGAGATCGCGAATGAAATGACCGACGGGACCCGTGAGATCGGCGTAGATGCCGAGCGCCGCCACCACCCCCAGAGCGAGCAGCAGCAGGCCCCACACGTCGTCGGACTGCCGACCGAGGTGCGTGGCGAGCGAATCGCGCATGCGGACAGCCGTGGACGGCTTCTTGCGCGATCGGGCAGACGAAGACGCGCGGCGGGCAGCCGCCGTCTTAGTCACGGGCTTGCGAGCGGGGCCTCGCTTTGTCGTGGCCATAGCCAATTAACCGTACCTATGTTCGGTCCGCCCAACGGGGACGGTACACGTTCCCGCGGGACAACTCGGCGCGGTCGTCACCTCGCCACCACTTCTGGTCAATTCCCGTCGTCAGGCGACGCGAATTGACCAGAAGTCGCGCAAAGCCTTCGAGTTCGCCCTCGATCGTGTAAGGGCTGTGTTGCTGTTCCCATCCGCCGACCGATGCCTTGGCGTCGGGCAAGTGACGCCGCGGGCGCTTGTCGCCGTGGCGGTTGTTGCGTGAGACCGGGCTCACGCCATGGTTTGGCCGCCGCTGGTGTTCAGCGCCTCGCCGGTGATGTAGTTGCCCTCGTCGCTGAGCAGGAAGACGATCGAGTTGGCGACGTCCTCCGCGGTCTGCATGCGGCCGAGGGGGATCTCGCTCTTGATCCACTTATCGAAGCCGCCGGGCTGCCCACCCATGATCGTTTCGAGCTGGTGGTCCTTGTTCAACAGGTCGGTGTTCACGGTGCCGGGGCACACCGCGTTGACGGTGATGCCCGCGGGGCCGAGCTCGAGAGCCCACGTCTGGGTCAGCAGGATGATGCCGGCCTTGGCCGCGCAATACGCGCCGAGCGGCGGCATGCCCCGCTTGCCCGCCTGCGACGAAACGCTCACGATCTGGCCCTTCGTGCCCGCCGCCACCATGCGCGCGGCGACGGCCTTGGTCATCAGGAACATGCTGCGGAGGTTGAGCGAAATCATCTTGTCGAACTGATCCGCGGGCAGGTACGTGAGCGGGCCCATGCCCATGCCGAAACCGCCGCCGCCGACCACGTTGGCCAACAGCGAGATCTCGCCCAGCGCCGCGGTGCCTTCAGCGACGGCCGCTTCGACCTGCGCCTCGTCGGTGACGTCGGCCTTGATACCGATCGCCTTGCGGCCCATCGCCTCGATCTCGGACACGACCGATTCGAGATCGGTCGGCTCCGCCACACCGTGCGACGGGAAGTCAGGCATCGGCGCACCCAGGTCAACGCAAATGACGTCGGCGCCCTCGCGCGCGAGGTGCAACGCGGTCGCGCGTCCGATACCGCGCGTGCGCGCCGCGCCTGTGACGAGCGCGACCTTGCCTTCGATTCCGCTGAAACCCATGAACCCCTCCGACCCGTTGGCTTAACGATTGTTTAGTGGTAGAGACGGCGGCATGGGAATCCGGGTTGGCAACATCACGATCGACTGCGACGACGTCGCGCGGATAGCAAGCTTCTGGGCCGCGGCGCTGGAACGACCGGTGGACGACGGCGCGAGCGAGTGGTTCGCCTCGATTGGTGGCAACGACCCGACCCGCGCCGAGCCCGCGTGGTACTTCACGAAGGTCCCCGAATCGAAAGCGGCAAAGAACCGGATGCACCTCGACGTGTTCGACGCCTCGCCCGACGCGCGCGATCGCCTGATCGCGTTGGGTGCCACGGTCGTCGAGGAACACGTGATGGATTGGGCCAACCACGGCTGGACCGTGATGCAGGACCCCGAGGGCAACGAGTTCTGTCTCGGCGCCAAGCCGTTCACCGGCACCTGAGGCTTCGCCGAGCGCCCGGCTAGTCGCGGGCTGGAATCTCGCGCCAGCGCGATTGCGCGAGCGCGTTCAACGCCCAGGCGACCATGCCCGCCGCCACGATCAGACACATGGGCCGCCCGTACGGCTTGTGCACCAACGTCGACAGTGATTCGTCGAGGCTCTTGGGCTCCGTCGGATCGAACTGCAGGGCCGCTTGCGAAAGGAACCACCCGACGAGGCCGAACACCATCGCGTGACCGAGGTTGCCGACTGCCTCGACTGGACCCGCGATTCGACGTGCACGGGCGTCCATTCGTTGGCGGTCCCAGTGTTTCTCGTAGCGACGCGAGACGCCGCGATAGATGTTGAACGCCGCCGCGCCCAGCAGCGCCGCGGCCACGGCGCCCACGAGCAGACGGCCTCCGGGCCACCCGAGGGCGCGCGCCGTCAACTTCTCCTGCTTGTTCGAGTCGGGCTGGTTGTCACTGAGAAGGAGTTGGAACGTCGAGAACGCCAGGCCGGCGTAGATCGCGGTGCGTCCCGCGGCGACGAGCCGATGCCCCCAATGCCCGGCCCGCTCCCCGTCCCGCTTGCGGACGAGCTCGGCGACCGACCACGCGACCATGGCGGCGAAACCAATCGCGAGCACGAGCAGCAGCACGCGACCAAACGGTTGGCGGGCCAGCGTGTGCAGGGCGCCGGTCTTGTCGGGTTCGGCGCCGGGATTCGCATTGCCCTCGAACGCCAAGCGCGCCGCGAGCACGCCGGTGACGAACCAGATCGCGGCGCGCGACACCAGACCGGCGCGGCCGGCAACTTCTACGAAGCGTTCGCTGTCGGACACGGCCTCTTCCGTACCGCGCCAGCGCGGCGCTTAACCCGGGAGGGCGGCGTCAGACCTCCATGACGATGGGCACGATCATCGGGCGGCGCTTGGTGCGCTCGCTGACGAACTTGCCCAATGCCGACCGCGCCGTCTTGCGCAGCGCGTCGAGATCCGCGCCCGCGGTCACGTGTTCAATCTGTACTCGCACCGCTTCGCGCGCTTCGTCGAGCAGGTCCTCGGCCTCGGGGGCGTAGACCCAGCCACGCGTGATCACTTCAGGCCGACCGACCACGTTGCCGGACTTGCTGTCGACCGTCACCACCACGACGACCACGCCTTCCTCGGCCAGCACCTTGCGATCGCGCAATACGCCTTGCCCGACGTCGCCGACGATGCCGTCGACATAGAGGTAGCCGGCCGGAACCGTGTCACCGAAGTCGATGCCGGCGTCGCTTAGCACCACGACGTCGCCGTCTTCGCACAGCAGCACGTGGTTGTCGCTCATGCCGAGTGTCTTCGCGAGGCGGGCGTGGTGGGTGAGGTGACGGAATTCGCCGTGCACCGGAATGAAGAACTCGGGGCGGGCCAGGGTCAGCAGCGTCTTGAGCTCTTCACCCTTGGCGTGGCCCGAGACGTGCACGCGCGCGATGCCCGAGTGCACGACGTCACAGCCGAGGCGGTGCAGCCCATCGATCACCTTGCCCACGTTCGCTTCGTTGCCGGGGATGGCGTGGGACGAGAGAATCACGATGTCGCCTTCGCCGACCTTCAGGCGTTTGTTTTCGCCCGCAGCCATCAGCGACAGCGCGCTCATCGGTTCGCCCTGCGAACCCGTCGAGATCACGCACTGCTTGTGCGGCGGGTAGTCACCAATGTCGTCGATGTCGACGATGGACTTGTCTTCGACGGTCAACAAACCCATCGACCGCGCAAGCGCGACGTTCTTGCCCATTGACCGACCGAGTGTCGCGATCACGCGGCCGTTCGCGACGGCCGCGTCCATCAACTGCTGGATGCGATGGATGTGGCTGGCAAAGCACGTGACAATCACGCGCTTGTCGGAGTTGGCCCGGAACTGATCGCGCAGCACTTCGCCGATCGCGGTTTCCGAAATCGTGTGGCCGGGTTCCTCGGCATTCGTCGAGTCACCCAGCATGAGGCGGATGCCGTCACCGGATGCGAGTGCGCCGATGCGCGCAATGTCGGTGGTGCGCCCGTCGACCGGCGTGAGGTCGAGCTTCCAGTCCCCCGTGTGGAAGATCACACCCTGCGGCGTGTGGATCGCGATCGCGAAAGCGTGGGGAACGGAGTGCGTGACCGGAATGAACTCGACGTCGAAGACCCCGATCATCCGGCGCTCGCCGTCCGACACCGGATTGAAGGAGGTGCGGCTGACGAGGCCCGCTTCGTCAATGCGGTTGCGGGCCATGCCCAACGTGAGCGCGGATCCGTAGAGCGGGAACTCCAGATCGCGGAGCAGATACGACAATGCGCCGACGTGGTCTTCGTGACCGTGCGTAAGCACGCACGCCTCGACCCGATCCTTGTTCTCTCGTAGGAACGTGAAGTCCGGCAGCACCAGATCCACGCCGGGCATGTCGATGTCAGGGAACATCAGGCCGCAGTCGATGATCAGCAGGCGGTCTTCGACCTCGATAACGGCACAGTTCCGGCCGATCTCCCCCAGTCCCCCCAGGAAAATGACGCGTACAGGGTTGGACTTGGTCTTAGGCATTAGGGGTTGAACTTAGGTGCTGCGAGTGCCCCGAGTGACGCAAGCAGTTCGTCGGCGGCGGCATCGAGCTCGTCGGAGCCTGGCCCCATCGGCAAACGGCACTGCCCCACCGGGATGCCGAGCCGACGCATCACCGTCTTGGTCGGCACCGGATTCGGATAGGCATCGCTGCCTTCGAACTCGTAGGACGCCGCCAACAACGCGTTGAGTTCACGGGCGCGGTCGACGTCGCCCTTGCCGAAGGACTCGATCATTTGCTTCTGCGCCGCGCCGGTCCAGTGGCTGGCGACGCCAACGACGCCGCACGCGCCGACGGACAAGAACGGCAGCGTGAGAGACGAGTCACCCGAGTACACGTCGAAGTAGTCAGGCGTGTCGCGCAACAGCAACGCCGTGGCCGACGGGTCCTTCGCGGCATCCTTGTTCGCCACGATGTTCGGCGCGTCGGCGATGAGGCGAAGGAACAACTCGTGGCCGATCTTGCGCCCGGTGCGGATCGGGATGTCGTAAAGCATCACCGGCAGGTCGGTGCACTCGGCGATCGCCATGAAGTGGCCGTACAGCCCCGACTGCGACGGGCGGTTGTAATACGGCGTGACGGCGAGCACGCCGGCGGCGCCGACGTCTTTGGCGGCCTTGGACATCTCGACGGAGTGCGCCGTGTCGTTGGTACCTGACCCCGCGATGATCGGGATCGTCACCGCCTCGGCCGCGGCGCGCCACGTGTTGACGCGCTCCTCGTCGGTCAGGACGGGCGACTCACCGGTGGTGCCGGTGATGACGAGGCCGTCATTGCCGTTGTCCTGCAAGTACTTCGCCAACGTCGCGACGGCGTCGTAGTCGACGCTGCCGTCGTCGTGCATCGGGGTGACCATCGCAGTGAGGACCGCGCCCCACCGCCCAGGGATGGAAGTCACGACTCGTCCTCCGTGTCGGAATCAGTTGGCTCGCTACCGCGCTCGATGTTGAGCGTGGCGAGCAGGTCTTCGTGCAGTTCGAACCACACCGAGTGATAGCTGTCGATCATCGGCTTGGTCATCCAGTCGTGTTCGCCCGCTTCCACGCGGCGCCGCGCTTCTTGGAGACGGGGGCCGTAGTTGCTGAAGCGAGCGAGGGCATCCGCCAGTCCATCGCAGATGGGCCGCGCAGCGCCATCGACTTTCGCGAGGCGGCTCAATACTTCCGCGTCGTAGTCGGCGTCTTCGTGGGTGTTGAGTTCAGGCGGCGTCTTGTTGTCGACCGGCGGCAGCAGTTGCCAGTCCGTGCACAGGCGCAGCAAGCCCGGGTTCAGTTCGAGGAACTCCAGGTAGGCAGCGTCGACGGTGTTGCGAGCTTGCGCGGTGTCGAGTTCGACCCGCGCCAGATCGCCGTCCTCAGCCCGACCGAGCTGCGTGAGCGCCCAACCCGGCAGGCGGCCTTCGCGTAACACGACGTGCTGCTGGTCCTTGTGCTTGTCGAGCTCGGCCACGACCGCGTCGCGGGACAGGCCGGTTGTCATTGCGACCTCATCGGTCTCGGTGATCCCGCGCACGCGCAACACGTGCAGCGTCAAAAACGCGGGATCGGACACGAACGGCACTCACAGACATTACGGCCCACAAACTGGCAGGCTCTGATCATGCGCGCTGCTCTCTTAAAGACGATCCCCGGTCAGCTCGAAATCGACGAGGTGGTGATCGGCGAGCCCGGCCCGGGCGAGGTCCTCGTGAAGACATCGGCTGCCGGGCTTTGCCACAGCGATCTGCACTTCATGACCGGCGCGTATCCGTACCCCACGCCCACCGTGCTCGGCCACGAATCGGCCGGCGTGGTCGAAGCCGTCGGCCCCGGTGTGACCTATGTGCAAGAGGGCGACCACGTCATCTCCTGCCTGTCGGTGTTCTGCGGCAAGTGCGTGTACTGCCTGAGTGGTCGACCGAACCTGTGCGCCAAGGAAGGCCTGACGCGTGACCTCACCGCCTCCCAGCGTCTGTCGATGCCCGACGGCTCGCCCTGTCATCAGTTCCTGCACCTGTCGAGCTTCGGCGAGCACATGCTCGTGCATGAGAACGCTCTGGTGAAGATCCGCAAGGACATGCCGCTCGACCGTGCCGCACTGATCGGCTGCTCCGTCACGACCGGTCTGGGCGCGGTCTTCCGCACCGCCGCCGTGCCGGCGACGTCAACCGTGGCGGTGATCGGTTGTGGCGGCGTGGGTCTCAATGTCGTGCAGGGCGCCGCCATCGCCGGCGCCTCACGCGTGATCGCGGTCGACATGAACGAAACCAAGTTGGCGCTCGCGAAACAGTTCGGTGCCACCGACGTCGTGAACGCCTCACAGAGCGATGCGGTCGCGGCCGTGCAGCAACTCACAGGCGGCGGCGTCGAGTACTCCTTCGAAGCCATCGGCCTTACCCAGACCGCTGAGCAAGCGTGGGCCATGCTCGCCCCGGGTGGCACGGCCACGGTGGTCGGCATGATCCCGTTCGGTCAGTCGATCTCGCTGCCGGGCTACGACTTCCTGGCCGAGAAGAAGATCCAAGGATCCAACATGGGCTCGAACCGGTTCCGTTTCGACATGCCGCGCTACGTCGATCTCTACATGGACGGCAAACTCAAGCTCGACGAACTCGTCTCGGCCCGCATCACCCTCGACGAGATCAATGACGGTTTCGAAGAAATGAAGCGCGGCGAACTCGCCCGCAGCGTGATCATCTTCGACTGACCCTTCCGGACCACCGACGCGAGACGAGGCCAGCCTCAGAGCCCACGTGCGAGCGAAAGCGCTTTCCTTTCGCTCGAGTGTGGGCGCCGAGGCTGGCCTCGTCTCGTAGAAGTGTGTGACCTACGCGGTCTTGGAGGACTGCTGTACGTCGCCTTCGGCCAACGCGAACATCTCGTATTCCTCGCCGGTGTCGGCCCAATCTTCGAACGCGATCACGCCGAGTTCGGTGAACTTCTCGCGCAGCCAGCCGGGCTTGCCGTTGTCGGCGCCGGCGTCGAGCAGGCCGAGCTTCTTGCAGTTCGGCACGATCTTGGAGAACAGCATCGACTGGAAGCCCTGACGCTCAGGCGCCTGCATCACCAGCTTGACGGCGTCCTTCACGGGTACGCCCATGCGCTCCCACACTTCCTGCTGGAGGAAACGGTCGCGCATGCGGACCGCAGCCTCGAACGCGAACTCCTGGCGCTCGCGCAGCTCGGCCACGCTGAGCTCCTTGTAATAGTCCTGCAGGCTGAGCACGCCGAAGGCAACGTGGCGAGCCTCGTCACTCATGACGTAACGGAGCAGCTGCTTGAGGAGCGGCTCGGTGGTCATCTGGTGGATGAAGCCGAAGGCGGCGAGCGCGAGGCCTTCAACCATGATCTGCATGCCGAGGTAGGTCATGTCCCAGCGGCTGTCCTGGATGATGTCGTCCAAGAGCATCTTCAGGTGAGCGTTGACCGGATAGTGGCCCGACAACTTCGTGTCGAGATACTTGGCGAACACTTCGACGTGGCGCGCCTCGTCCATCACCTGCGTTGACGCGTAGTACTTCGCGTCGATCCACGGGACGGACTCGACGATGCGCGCCGTGCAGATCAGGGCGCCCTGCTCGCCGTGCATGAACTGCGACAGCGTCCAGTTCTGGGACTCGATACCGAGCTGAAGGAATTCTTTTTCGGTCCACTTCTCGAACGGCGTGCCGGCAAGGTCCATGCCGGCGTTGAAGCCGCCGGCCTGCATGGCATTGGCCATGACAACCGCTTCCTGGTCGACCTCGGTCTCCCACGGAAGATCGGTCTCGCCGTTCCACATCGACGTCTTCGCCTTTTCGTACAGGCGGTTCAGCTTGGGACGGTGACCCTTCTCGTAGTCCCACGTGAAAATCGTGTCGTAGTGCGACTGAACGTGGCTGACGACCGCGTCCCGCTCGGTGTTCGTGACCGCGAGGATTGCTTCGAGGTCGTTGATGTCCTCGCGACCGATGATGTCTGCGTTCTCAGAGGCTGGGTTTTCAGTGATTGCCATTAGGACACCGCTTCCTTTGCTGGTTGCTGAATATGAGTGAGGCCAGGCAGCACGTAGGTGCGCACCAGGCGACGGGCGGACTCCTCGTCGGCGAGGTTGAACTCGGGCGACGGGGTGACGACGTAGGACAGGACAATGCGGGCCACCCACTCAGCGGTGGCACCGGCGTCGGCGCCGAGCCACTGCTCGATGTAGGGCGCCGCGAACACGCGGACGTTCGACAGGATCAGATCGAGGTTCGTGAACGCGAACCGCGGCAGGACCAGATCAGGCTCGTGCGCAATCATGAACCGCAGCGCGCCGTGCTCTTCAAGGTGCCGCGCCGCCGTGACTACAGCCGTGACCAACGTGTCTTCGAGGTTGTCGACTTTTTTGACCGCCCGGTCGAGCGACATGAAGAAACGGTTCAACTCGGCGGCGGCCACGAGGTTCATCAGCCCGTCTTTGCCGCCGGGGACGATTCGGTAGACCGTGGCGCGGGACACGCCGGCCTCGCGGGCAACGTCGTCGAGCGTGGTCTTGGTCAGACCCCAGCGTGCGATGCAACGAAGCGTGGCGCTGATGACACGAGCCTGGGATTCGTCGCCGAAGGCTGAGGCATCGTGCAGATCGATTACGGCCATCGCTTGAGACAATATGCCTGGATCTGTCTCATTGTCAATGGTGTCTCACCGTCTAATTAGCCGCTTTGGGCGGTTCCGGCCGGAACTTTTTCCTCGTCTTCCGACTTCGGTGACGGCGTCCCGAGGATTTTGCGGGCCATTTGCAGACCGGTGACGCCTTGACTCAGCGCTTGGGCCAGCGCGTCGGACAACCCAGACGCGCCGTTCAACACGATGAGTTGGTCGATCGCCCCGAATGGTTTCGCCGCCGCCTCGACGATCGCCGGCCAGTTCTCGGCCAGCTGCTGACCGATCACCGCGTCTTGGTTTTCGGCGAGCGCGTCGGACCGGGCTTTGATCGAGTCCGCCTCGGCCATGCCCTTGGCTCGGACCGCGGCGCCCTCGGCCGCTCCCTTGGCCGACGTGGCGTCGGCTTCGGCGATGCCGATGGCTCGGGTGGATTCCGCGCGCGCGGCCGCATCGAGCTTCACGTGCTCGGCCTCCGCCTCGGCTTCGAGTCGCACCCGTTGCGCGTGACCCGCGGCCTGAAGCTCGACCTCTTGGCGCTGCGCTTCGGCCGCCGCGATCCGCGCGTCGCGCCCGGCCTTGGCGAGGGTGACTTCCTCGTAAGCCTTCGCGTCGGCCGGACGGCGAACCGTGGCCTGGAGGCGCTGCTCCTCGCGTTGCCCCTCGAGTTCGGCGACCTTGGTCTCTTGCACGACGACCTCTTGGCGCGCGCTCGCCTCCATGAGCGGGCCGGACTGACGGGCCTGCGCGGCGGCCGCGTCGACCTCGGCCTGGAAGCCGGACTGCTTGATCTGGCTGTCGCGACGCGCCTGCGCTTTGAGCGCCTCGGCCATCTGCTCGCGCTCCGTGGCTTCACGATCGGCGTCTGCTTGCGCGATGCGTGCGGTCATCTGCACGGCGGCCGCGTGGGGCTTGCCCATGTTCTCGATGTAGCCCGTCGGGTCGATGATCTCTTGAATCTGCAGCGAGTCCACGATGAGACCGAGCTTTTCCATTTCGGTGCCCGACGACTCGCGGGTCAGCATCGTGAGCTTCTCGCGGTCGCGAATCATTTCTTCGACGGTCATGTTGCCGACGATTGCGCGCAGGTGACCGGCGAACAGGTTGTGCACGCGGTGGTCCATCTGGTCCTGCTGGTCGAGGAAGCGGCGGGCCGCGTTCGCGATGGAGTGGTAGTCGTCGCCGACCTTGAAAATGACCACGCCCTGAATCCCGAGCGGGATGCCCTGGTGAGTGACGCACTCGATCTGCAGTTCGGCCTCGTTGAGGTCGAGCGAAAGCCGGCGCACGGTCTGCACACCGGGGATGACCAACGTTCCCTTGCCTGTGACGATCTTGAAGCCGAGGCTCTCGGCGACGCCGTCGCCACCCGCAGTGGCGTGCTCACGCAGGCCGGAGATCACGAGCGCCTCGTTGGGTTCCGCGACCCGCCACATCATCTTGAACAGACCGACCAAGAGAACGACTGCAACTGCGACGGCAATCAAAACGAACATGAGGTGCTCCTACGGGGTTGAAGTTGGCTACATCGGCGTGACGATGACGGTGCGCGGCGGGAAGTATTCGACGACGACCACGCGCGTACCGGTTGGGATGGCTTCGCTGACGTCAGTCGCACGCGCGTTGAATGCCTCGGAGCCACCGCGAACCTGAATCATCACTTCACCCAACCGACCCGCCGTGATGCTGCTCGTAACCCGCCCGATCTTTCCGATTACCGCGTGATCCGCCACGGGGTCAGTGTCGCACCTCTACGCCGACAGGGGCGACGCGAACACACCGGCGAGGAGTTCGGTGCGCACGACTTTGCGTACTTGCGCGGCGTCGGTGAGGTCCCAACTGCCCTGCGCACCCATGAACGACATCAGGAGACGCGCGACGTGATCGGCTGCGCCCTCGACCGTGACACCAGGCGCGAGCCGGTCGGCTTCGGGCAACAAGTGCGTACGGAGGAATGTCTTGACCATCTCGCGCAACGCCGAATCGTTGACGGTGAGGTTCGGCAGCAACATTTCGGGCTCGGTCTCGAGCACTTTCTGAAACACGGCGTGCTGGTCGAGGGCGCCGCGGGCGAACACCACCGCTTCCTCGAGCGTGGTTTCGAAGTCGGGCGCGTCCGCGATGGCCTCGGCGAGTCTGGCGAAAAACCCGGTCGCCTCCCACCGAATCGTGTCAGCCACCAGCTGTTCCTTACCGCCAGGAAACTGCCGATAGATCGTGGCCCGACTCATCCCGGACTCGCGCGCGACGTCCTCGACGGTGGTCTTCGCGATGCCGTAACGGGCTACGCAGGCGAAGGTTGCCTGCAGCAATCGCTCCGTGGACGTCGGCGCATTTCGTCCCCGCATCCCTAGAACTGTATGGCCCGTCTAGTTTCTGACGATGGCTCAGGGGGACGAAGTGGTGGACGGCGAGCCGGTCGCGCGCACGGAGGCGGAGCGAAAGCTCCGCCGCAAGCGACTCACATGGCTGTTGATTCCGATCGTTGCCTTCTGGGTGTCCGGGACGATCGTGGGCTTTGCCTCCCCGGCGTTGATCAAATCCCATCCGCTGGTGGTGATTTTTTTCAACCCCATCAATCGGTGGCTGCTGCTGGCGGTGGACCGCGTCAGCCTTCCGATGTTCTTCTTCGTGGCGTTCTTCCGCCTGGTGCTGACCGACCCCCTGTACTTCCTGCTCGGCCGCTGGTTCGGCGACGGCGCCCTGGACTGGATCGAGACCAAGACCGGCAGCAGCGGCATGGTGCCGTTGATCAAGAAGTGGTTCGGCCGCGCGGGGCCCGTCATCGTCTTCTTCGCACCCAACGCGTACGTATGCCTGCTTGCGGGCGCGTCGGGGATGAGCGTGTGGCTATTCGTGTCGTTGAACGTCGTGGGCACGATCACGCGGCTGATCTTCATTCGGTCGACGGCGAACCTGTTCCAACCCGTGCTCGACCCGATCCTGAACTTCGTGCACCGCTATCAGTGGCCGCTCGTCGCGTTGTCCATCGCGACGTTCGCGATCCAGTACTACACGAACAGGAAAAAGGGCAACGCGCCCGAAATCGAGTCGGTGGGCAAGATGGCCGACGAACTCGAAGCGTCAATCGACGCGCGCGAGAAGGACTAGCTCAGGACAAGTCGAGCAACGCGTCGAGGCCTACCGTCAGGCCGGGCGTGTCCCCCACCGCCTTCGCCGCGAGCAGGACCCCAGGCATGAACGAGGTGCGGTCGAACGTGTCGTGGCGGATCACCAACGTTTGGCCCGTGGCGCCGAATATGACCTCTTGGGTGGCGACCATGCCACGCATGCGCACCGCGTGAATCGGTATTCCCCCGGCGCCCTTCGCGCCGCGTGAACCGGGCAGGTGCTCGATCTCGGTGGGGTCGGTGGCCCAGTCCGACGACGCGGCCGCGATGCGATTCGCCGTGTCGATCGCGGTACCCGACGGCGAATCTTTCTTTGTGTCGTGGTGCGACTCGATGATCTCGACCGTCTCGAAGTACGGCGCCGCCTTGGCCGCGAGGTACGCCATCAGCACGCCACCGATCGCGAAGTTGGCAGCAATCACACAGTGCGGGCCGCTCGGATCGTGAAACAGCTTGCCGAGCTCCGCGAGGTCGTCGTCGTTGAAGCCGCTCGTGCCAATCACTGAATGCACGCCATGCGACGCGCACCACGCCGCGTTCACCCGGGCGGCATCGATCACGGTGAAGTCGATCGCGACCTGCACCCCGGCGTCGGCCATCGCGTGCGCCTCTTTGGCCACGGCGATGCCTTCGACGACTTCGCCCGCGGCATAGGGATCAACCGCAGCGACCAGCTCAAGGGCCGCGTCCGCGGCAACGGCCGCGCTCACGGTGCGGCCCATCCGCCCGGCCGCACCGAACACACCAACGCGAATAGGGGGCGTCATGAGTTCAGTTTGGCCGAGCGATGGAGCTGCGACCGGGTTTATGCGACGGTGAGGAGGTTGATCATCCCGAGTTGCACGTGCGGCTTGCCCGCCGGGTTGACCGGGCCGTTTTCACCGAAGCCGCCTTGGGGGATGTAGCAGGCCATCACATACGTGCCCTTCGCCAGCGGCTCGGCGAAGGCGACGTCGAGTTTGTCGCCGATGTCGGCGAAGGTGACGTGGTCGACCTTGTAACCGGCGGGAACGGGCTCAAGGTTTTCGCCGTCGACGTCCTTGATCGCGGCGAGCGCTTTTTCGATCGTCGTGCCGTCAGGCGCCTTGAACAACGTCAGCTCGTGCTGCTCCTTGCCGATGTTCTCGAAGGTGAACGCCACGTCGCCGCCACTCGTGGTCTTCGAAAGGCCGAACGCATACTCCTGCGCCTTGATGTCGATCACCTCAGCGGCATCGGACGCGGGCGGGCTGCCGTTGAAATCGAACCCGTTGATAAGCCAGTCCTTGTCCTTCTTGATGAGGTTGAACTGCACGCGGTACACGACCTTGGCAACCGGTGCCGTTTTCGGCGTCGCGTCAAGCTCAACCGAGGCCGCCTTCCCGCCCTTTTTCACCTTCGTGTCGACGATCTTCAGGATGTCGATCGGATCTTCACCGAATCCTTCGGCTTTGCCGCTCTTGATTTCTGCCCGCGTACCGCTGTCATAGGACTCGAGACCCTTGTCGGTCCAGAGTTCCAGGAACGCGTCGGCGTCCTTGCTGTTTTCAGCGTCGAGCGCGGCCCGCACCGTGTGCTCCGCGTCCGCGGCGGCGTCGCCGCCATCACCGTCGCCACCGCCGCACGCGCCGCCGAGCAGCGCGACGCACGCCGCGAGTGTGACCAAATGTTTTTTGGATCCCCAAATTTTCATGACGGATTTCTTACCAGCGCGAGACGCGCTCGGCGATGATGCTCTCCGTAACTGGACCGACCACCGCCACGGCGCGTGGGCCAGAAGCGAGATCGCGGGCGACGCGCTCGACGTCCGCCCGACGCACGCTGCGAATGCGCCCGGCCACAGTGTCCACGTCATCGACGGTCCCGAGTGAAAGCTGTGACGACGCGATGCTCGCCATCCGCGCACCCGTGTCCTCCAAGCCGAGATGGAACGCGCCGACTAGATGCCGCTTGGCGATGTCGAGTTCCCGTTCGGTGACGCCGTCGTTCGCCAAGCGCGCGAGTTCAGTGCCGATGATGTCGAGCGTGTCGCCAACCTTGGCCGGCGCGGTTCCGGCTGAGATCACAAAGATTCCGGCGTCGCTGAACAACGAGCGATACGTGTAGATCGAATACGCGAGGCCACGCTTCTCACGGACCTCCTGGAACAACCGTGACGACAGGCCACCCCCGAGCAGCTGGTCGATGGCGGCGAGCGCGTATCGATCCTCGCTTCCGAGCGCGATCGTCGGCATACCAATGCACACGTGGACCTGCTCAGTGTCTTGTTCGTCGACCGCCACGCTTTGCTCGATCGACACCGGTGGCCGGCGAGCTGGCGCGGACGCTCCGGTCGGACCGTTCGCGACCATGCGTTCGCCAGCCGCGACGACGTCGTCGTGGTCGATCGCACCGGCGGCGGCCAGCACCACGTTTCGCGGTCCATAGTTCGCGGCGAAGAACGACGCGATCTCGTCGCGTGGCATGGATTGAATCGTCTCTTGCGTGCCGAGCACGTCACGGCCGAGCGCATGCTCGGGGTACGCGGCTTGCAGCACCAGGTCGTGCACCCAGTCCGAAGGCTCGTCGTCGCGCTCGAGGATCTCTTCGACGATCACGCCGCGTTCGACCTCGACATCGCTCGACGCGATCAGCGGCGCGCTCATGATGTCGGTCAGGATCGACAACGCGTCGGGCCCGTCTTCATCGAGGCATTTGACGTGGAACCCCGTGTGCTCACGCGCGGTGAAGGCGTTCATGTCGCCGCCCATCGCATCGATGGCCTCGGCGATGTCTTTGGTGGACCGGCTCGGGGTGCCCTTGAACAACAAGTGCTCGAGGAAGTGCGAAGCGCCGGCGATGCGGTCGGGTTCGTCGCGGCTGCCGACGCCGACCCAGGCCCCGTACGCGACTGAGCGCGCCCCAAGGACGCGCTCAGTCACAACAGTTAGGCCCGAATCGAGTCGGGTTGTTTGTAGCAATGCTTGGTTAGTTACGACCGCGACCGCCGCCGCTACCACCGCGACGGGGGTTGCGACGGGGACCGTCGCCACGGTCACTCGCGGGAGCTTCCGACGCGGGACCGAGGTCGCCGAGCGAGTCGCCCAGCTCGGCCTCGAGGAACTCGTCGAAGCTCGCGGTAGCAGTAGCGGTGTCGGTGGACTCGGACGCCGTCTTTTCACGGTCGTCGTTGCCACGCGGCGCGCGCTCGCGGTCACGACCGCCGCCACCACCGCCGCCACCTGAAGGCGCGGAGTCGTCCCCGGCGATCGACAGGCTGACCTTGCCCTGCTGATCGATGTCGTCGACGCGCACTTCGACTTCGTCGCCGAGATCAACCACGTCTTCGACTTTGTCGATGCGCTTGCCCTGACCGAGCTTGCTGATGTGCAGCAGGCCGTCACGACCCGGGAGGATGTTGACGAACGCACCGAACTTGGTGACATTCACAACGCGACCCTTGTAGATGGCACCAATCTCGGCGCGAGGCGGGTCGAGGATCAGCTCGATGCGGCGCTTGGCTTCGGCAACCGCGAGGCCGTCGGTGGAGCCAATCGTGACCGTACCGACCATCCCGTCGTCGTCGACGTTGATGTCGGCGCCCGTTTCCTGCTGCATGGCGTTGATGACCTTGCCCTTCGGGCCGATGATCTCGCCGATCTTGTCGATCGGGATCTCGATCGACACGATCTTCGGCGCGCTCGGCGCAACCTCTTCACGCGGCTCGGCGATGGCCTCGGCCATGACGTCGAGGATCGCAAGGCGAGCGTCGCGGGCTTGCAGCAGTGCCGCCTTCAAGACGTCAGCCGGGAGGCCTTCGATCTTGGTGTCGAGCTGCAACGCAGTGACGAACTCGGCCGTACCGGCAACCTTGAAGTCCATGTCGCCGAAGGCGTCTTCGGCGCCGAGAATGTCGGTGAGCGTCGTGTACTTGCCCTCGGCATAGATGAGGCCCATCGCGATACCGGCGACCGGTGCCTTGATCGGCACGCCACCGTCCATCAGCGACAGCGTGCTCGCGCACACCGAGCCCATCGACGTGGAACCGTTGGAGGCGAGCACTTCAGACACGAGGCGCAGCGCGTAGGGGAACTCGTCGACGTGCGGGATGACGGGAAGCAATGCGCGCTCGGCGAGCAGGCCGTGGCCGATCTCGCGACGCTTGGGCGAACCCATGCGGCCGGTCTCACCGTTGGCGAAGGGCGGCATGTTGTAGTGGTGCATGTACCGCTTCTTGTCGCCGTTGGCGTCGATCGTGTCGAGCATTTGGTCCATGCGGGGCATGCCAAGGGTCAACACGTTGAGCACCTGGGTCTCGCCACGCTGGAAGAGGCCGGTGCCGTGCGCGGTGTCGATAAGACCAACCTGCGCGGACACGGGGCGAAGGTCTGCCGCGCCGCGGCCGTCCATACGAATGCCCTCGTTGGCGACGCGGGCGCGGACCGCCTTCTTGGTCAGTGAACGAACCGCCGCCTTGATTTCCTTGCCGCGGCCTTCGAACTCGTCAGCCAGCGCCTCTTGCGCCTTGAGCGCGATCGCGTCGAGCGCAACGTTGCGCTCGAGCTTCGGGACGATGGTGCACGCGTTCGCGATGTCATCACTGACAACCGCGGCCACGCGCTCGTAAACGTCGTCCTCGTAGTCGACGCCGACGCTGAACACGAGCGGCGTTACGTCGCCGACTTCCTTGACCAGTTGAGTCTGAAGCTCGATCGACTCCCGGATCCAGGTCTTGCACTCTTCGAGACCGCGGGCGATCTCTTCTTCGGTGCCCTTGGGGGCGCCGGCTTCGTAGTAGTCCCACGCCTTCTCGGTGCCGCCCGCTTCGACCATCATGATCGCCACGTCGCCGTCAATGAGGCGGCCGGCTACCACGATTTCGAACGTGCAGTCGTCGCCGTCTTCGTAAGTGACGTGAGGAATCCACGTGCCGTCCTGGGTGAAGCCCATGCGGACGGCGCCGATCGCGGCCTCGAACGGAATGCCCGAGATCATCAGTGCGGCGGAAGCCGCATTGATGGAAAGCACGTCGTGCGGATTCTCCTGGTCGTTGCCCAGGATGGTGGCCACGACGTCGACGTCGTTGCGGAAGCCCTCGGGGAAGTTCGGGCGCAGCGGACGGTCGATCAACCGGCACGTGAGGATCGCCGCGTCAGACGGGCGGCCTTCACGACGGAAGAACGAGCCGGGGATCTTGCCCGCGGCGTATGCGCGCTCTTCGACGTTGACTGTCAGCGGGAAGAAGTCCGTGCCTTCACGGACGCTCTTGCTGGCGTTGGCGGTGCACATGACGACGGTGTCGCCGATGCGCGCGATAACTGCACCCTGAGAATTCTGGGCGAGCTTTCCTGTCTCGAATGACAGGGTCTTCTCGGTGCCGGAAATCGGCGCCGAGACGGATACAAATTTAGAACCCACGATGGGTTTCTCCTCTTATGTAAGAGGCGACACCGTGGCCAGTTCCCAGATGGCGTCCACCGAGCGGGCCTCAAGACTTCTTGGGCTCGGGGAACAGCAACTGGCAGCTGACCGCCAGGCGTCGCCTGTGTTTGTTGCTTAGCGCCTGTGCCCGAGACGGGCGACGATGGCGCGGTAGCGCTCGATGTCAGTGTTTTCGAGGTACTTCTTGATGCGCTTCTGCTTGCCGATGAGCTGCATGAGGCCACGACGAGTGTGGTGGTCTGCCTTGTGGAGGCGCAGGTGTTCGGTGAGGTGCTTGATGCGTCCTTCGAGTAGCGCGATTTGAACTTCGGGCGTGCCGGAGTCCTTCTCGTTCTTACCGAATTCGGCGATGACCTCAGCAGTTGTGGGCATGAAGCAAGAGTCCTTGAATGTCTGAATCGGGCGGGCAGCGCACAGATGCGCAAACCCGGGGGTAAAGAGTAGCAGCCGCATTACCTTTTCGGCATGTTGCGGGTGACGTCCTCGTGTTCGATCCCCGACGACGAGCTTAATTGGCGTTTTACCGGGTCCGGCGGACCGGGTGGTCAACACGCGAATACGTCGAATACACGGGTTGAACTCGTCTTCGACATCGCCAACTCCCCGTCACTCGGGCCGCGTCAACGAGCCCGGCTGCTGGAGAAACTCGGGCCGACCGTGCGGGTCGTCGCGTCGGACGAGCGGTCGCAGACTCGAAATCGGGAGGCGGCGCTCGGTCGCCTTCGCCAGCGCTTGGCCGACGCCCTCCACATCGAAAAACCTCGCGTGAAGACCCGGGCGACAAAGGCATCGAAGGAACGTCGACTCGACGCCAAGCGGCGCACCTCCCAGATCAAAGCCCGACGCCAGGGCCGGCTGGACGACTAGTAGCCGAGGATGGTGCGGGTATCGAGCACGTCGGCGTGCATTTGCTTGATGAGGTCGTCGATGGAGTCGAACTTCTGCTCGCCGCGCAGCCGCTCGACGAATCCCACCTCGGCCGGCTGGTCGTAGAGGTCGGCGTCGAAGTCGAGCAAGTACGCCTCAAGGAGCGACGCCTTGGCGTCGACATAGAACGTGGGCCGTCGACCAAGCGACACCGCGGCCGGGCGCGCGACGCCGTCGGGCGTGCGGTAGAGCGCGGCGTAGATGCCGTCGGCGGGCAGGCAGGCGCCGTCGGGCACCGCGACGTTCGCGGTCGGGAAGCCCAGTTCGCGGCCCCGGGCGTCGCCGTGCATGACCGTGCCCCGTAGCTCGTACGGGCGGCCGAGTAACGGCGCCGCGCCGGCCACGTCGCCTTGGTGCAACAACTCGCGAATGCGGGTTGATGAGACGGGGGCGTCACCAGTTGCGACGAGACGCATACCGAGCACGTCGAAGCCGTGCACGGCGCCCTCGCGTTGCAGCATCTCCACATTGCCGCCGCGGTTCTTGCCGAAGTGGAAGTCGTGCCCGACCACCACGGCGCGCGCGGCGAGCCCGTCCACCAGCACCTCGGTGACGAAGTCTTCGGCGGTTTCGTTCGAGCGTGCGCTGTCGAACGTGATCACGACGACCAGGTCGATGCCGGTCGATTCGAGGAGTTCGAGTTTCTGGTCCAGTGACGTGAGCCGGCACGGCGCCGACTCGGGCCGCACGATCTCGGCCGGGTGACGATCGAAGGTAACGAGCGCGCTCGAGCGCGCCGCGGGTCTCCGCGAGGTGTCGCACCTCTTCGATCACCGCGCGGTGGCCGAGGTGCACGCCGTCGTAGGCGCCGATCGTTACGACGGCACCCCTGTCCCCCACGATCTTCCGAGCCTCAGTCGGCTCAGTGACAACATGCATTAGAGACGAAAGCTAACTGCCGAGCAGCACGACATCGGCGACAAAGCGACCACCGTCGTAGCGGTAGACCGCGATCAGCTCGCCCGCCTCGTTGAGCACAGCGACCGGCCCGTGCTCATGGTCGGACTGGCCGAGCGAACGGCCGTGCGAAACCGCATCGATACCCGCGTCGTCGACGGTGACCGATGGCAGGTGCGCCAATAGTTCGGCGGCGGGTCGCGCGTGGTCCTCGGCCAGCGCGTCGAGCGCCACCGCGCTGTCAGTTGCGAAGGTGCCGATGGCGCGGCGGCGCAGGTGCGTGAGGTGGGCACCACCGCCGAGGGCGCGGCCGATGTCGTCGGCCAGCGTGCGGATGTAGGTGCCCGTCGAGCACACGACGTCCAGCGTGAAGACACCCGGCGCCGGCTCGCCGATCACCTCGATCGAGTGAATGGTGACGGGCCGGGGCACGCGCTCGATCTCGATGCCCTCGCGGGCCAGCGCGTGCAGGCGCTTGCCGCCAACCTGCACGGCCGAAACCATCGGCGGGATTTGCTCGATGTCGCCGACGAACTTGGCGGCCGCGGCCACAACGTCGTCACGGGTGACGCCGGCCATGTCGAACGTGCCCGTTACCTCGCCAGCCGCGTCGAGCGTCGACGTGGTCGAGCCAAGGACGACGTCACCGACATACGCCTTCTCGAGGTCGCCGACGAACTTCAGCAGCCGCGTCGCGCGGCCCAAGCCGACCAACAGCACTCCGGTCGCGTCAGGGTCGAGGGTGCCGGCGTGACCAACGCGACGCTGATGGAAGACCTTGCGGCAACGGGCCACGGCGTCGTGACTTGTCCAGCCCGCCGGCTTGTCGATGACGACGAAACCGTCGGTCACGGGGTCGCGTCGTGCAGCGCCTTCACGGCTACCGCGACTGCGGCGCGCAACTCCTCCTGCACGGACGCCAGCGACGCATGCGAGGTGAAGCCCGCCGCATACCGGTGCCCGCCTCCGCCGAAGCTCGCGGCGACGGCGGAAACGTCGACTTCGGTGACCGAGCGCAACGACACGCGCACTCCGTCGTCGGTCTCCTTGAGTACCGCGCTCACTACTGCTTCCTTCGTGCGGCGCACGAGATCGATGAGGCCCTCGGTCTCTTCGATGGTCACGTCGTAGTGCGAGAAGTCATCGGCCGTAATCGTGGCCATGACGAAGCCGTTCTTCTCATCGAGCTCGGCCCGGCTCAGCACGGCGCCGGCAAGTCGGAGATAGGCGAGGCGGTGTTCTTCGAACAACTGACGCGACAGCGACGCGATCGGCAGATCGAAGCGCGCCAGTTCCTGCGCCAGCGCGAACACTTCGGGGGTCGTGCTCTGGTACTGGAAGCGACCCGTGTCGGTCACCAGGCCGGTATAAAGGCACATCGCCGCGTCGCGATTCAGGGCCCACCCCAACCGCTCGGCCAGCGCCCGCACGACCACGGCGGTGGCGGCGGCGTCGACGTCGATCACGTTGAGCGTGCCGTACCGATCGTTCGACAGGTGGTGGTCGAGCACGATCAGTTGGCGAGCGGCGCGGGCAGAGTCAGCGAGTTCACCGAGCCGCGCCAGCGAACCGCAGTCGAACGTCACCATCACGTCGGGGGCGGCGGGAAATTCTTCGGGTGGTGTGGCCAGGTCAAGCCCCGGCAGGTACGTGTAGTGCGGAGCAACGACGAAGGGAGCCGGCCACGACGCGATCGACGGCTTGCCCGCCGCGATGCAGAGGTGGTGCATCGCAAGCATCGAGCCGAGCGCATCGCCGTCCGGAGCGATGTGACAGGCCAGCGCGACGGACTCGGCCGCTTCGATCGCCGCCGCGGCCTGGTCGAGTTCGGCGCTATTCACCTTTGCGCTCCCGCTCGGCTCGCAGGATCTCTTCGATGCGCCAGCCCGCGTCCATGGCCGGGTCACGCTCGAACCGCAATAGGGGCGTGCGCTTAAGCCGAACTTCGCGCCCTATCGCCGCCTGAACCGGGACGCGGGCTTCCTCAAGTGCCTCGGCCACAGCCTCGGCGTCGCCCTTTGCCCGCGTGGCGTAAAAGACCACGGCATGACGCAGATCAGGGTCGGTATGGATACCGGTGACCGTCAACAATCCGAGGCGATCGTCGTCGGTGCGTTCGAGCGCCTCGGCGACGACCTCCTGCAAGACCCGGTCGATGCGGGCCGTCCGGGGGTAGCGCCGAGTGGCTCCCCGCGATGAATCCCGCTGCGGCATGTCCCCATTGTGAATCACTCCCGCACAGCCATGCGGCATCGGGCGACTTCTAGGCAGCGCGCAAACCGGGCGAAGCGGACAGGCGCGGGCGTGGCTGCGAGCCTTCGTAGCCCCCCACTCGACCCGCGATCCACAACATCGGGATGCCGAACACCGCGAGCAGGTGCACCGATTCCCCCGCCCATCCCGCGTGCGACGACACCACATCGGCGACGGTCACCGCCGCGAACGTGGCGACCAGTGCAACCACGAGCGGCAGCATGCCGCGTGCGAGTGCGGGACGGAACGCGGCGCAGATGAACCCGACGGCGAGCGCCATGTCGAACGAGCCCAACTCGTGCACCGAGTGCAACGTGGAGCCCGTGGCGGCGGCCCCGAACAGGCCCTGGAACGCCGTGACCAGTTCGGCCAGGCCCATCGCGGCGAGCGCGAGACGGGCGACTCGCACGAGCGCGGCGCGGTCGAACGCCGCCGCCGGCGCCGGCAAAGCCGCGGCCGCGGCCAAAATCGGGGCCACGAGATCGGGTACGTCCGGGGCCGCGGCCACCCGGGTGGCGCGGTGCAATTGCGATGCGGCCTTCGCCCAGTCCGCGCACCCCGCGCAGCGCGCCAAGTGCGTATCGAGCACACCGGCCGCCAGCATCGGCGCCTCGCCGTCGAGCGTTGCTGAGAACTCGTCTCGGTACGTGTCGCAATCCATAACGCGATAGTCACGCGGCGGATACGAAAAGTTCCCGGTCCGCTCCCTACGCTTTCGGTGTGGACGCCCTGACTGACGCCGCCCTGCGCGCCGGTGCGGGTGACAACGCCGCACTCGCCACGTTTGTCCGCCTCAGCCAGCCCGACGTGTGGCGCCTCTGCGCCCACCTGATCGGCCGCGCTGACGCCGACGATCTCACTCAGGACGTTTACCTCCGGGCGATCCCGGCGCTGCCTCGCTTTCGCGGCGACAGCAGCGCCCGCACCTGGCTTCTCGCGATCGCCCGCCGCGTCGCCGCGGATCACATCGCGAAGTTGCAGCGCCACCGCCGTATCGAAGCAGCGGTCGAGCACGCCCGTCCGACGACCGAGACGCCGGACCCCGGTGGACGCCTGACGCTGGAAATGCTCGTGGATTCCTTGGCCGAGGACCGGCGCGACGCGTTCGTGCTCACCCAGATGCTCGGGCTCAGCTACGCCGAAGCGGCCGAAGTGTGTGGTTGTGAGATCGGCACCATTCGTTCGCGCGTGGCCCGCGCACGGGCCGAACTCATCGAACAGGCGAATTCGGCCACCGGGTAATTCACAGAAGAATCCGACAACTTCTCAAGTTGTTGTGTTTTGGGCCGATGGGACGACGTGCCCGCTCACACTGTTCTTAGCCCTGTTCGCCGCGTCTTCCTTCGCCGCGTGATAGTCGTCGCGACGCTCATTGGCTCGGCGCTCACCTTCGCCGCACCGCGGGTCCTGGGCTTCTCGGACCTTCCCAGTTGCGGGGGGACCACGTTGCAACTCACCAATGAGGAAACGACGAGCGGCGCCATGACGCCCGACGGCAAATTCGTCGCGTTGGTCCACGACAACCCCGACGGTGGCGTTGAGAACGAACTGGTGCGCTACGAGATCGCGACCGGTGCAACCGATGTTGCGGGCACGGGGCTCAACGACACACCGGTGAACGCGGCCATAACCGACGCGGTCATTACACCGAACGGGCGGTACCTCGCGTTCAAGTCCGCAGCGTCCAACCTCGTCGTCAACGACACGAACGACTACAACGACGTCTTCGTTCACGACATGCAGACCGGAACAACCGAACGGGTGAGTGTGACGACCGCAGGCGCGGAGGCCGGCGGCGCCACTGCGCTGCCGGAACCTTCGGTCGACCGTCCTGCCATCTCCGCCGACGGTCGATACGTCGCGTTCTCTTCCACGCATCCGGCGTTGGTCGCGCCGAGCACGACAGGTGCACACCTCGCCGATGTCTTTGTCCGTGACCGTCAGACGGGCCTGACGAGCCGCGAGAGCGAGGCCACCGGCGGCGCGCACACTGCCGACGGCGCCAGCTACCAACCCTCGTTATCCGAGGACGGTCAACAACTCGCATTCATCTCGAACGCGAGCATGTTCGGAGGCAGTCCGACCGCCGCCGGCAAGACCGACGTCGTCCTTCGCAACCGTACGACCGGCGTAGCTACGCGCATGACCGGTCCGAGTGAGAACTCTTACGGCGTTGACCCGATCGTGTCTGGCGACGGCTCGACGCTGGCGTACCTCGCATCGGCGGACAACAGCCCGAGCGATCCACCACGCGTCGGTCTCTACGCGCTGGTCCGCGACATCGCCACGGGTGTGACCGAGAACGCTTCACCTGTGTTCAATCCGGAGGCGAACGCAGGCCTCGCCCTCACACGAGACGGCTCCCAGCTGGCCTACGTCGCCGCAGTTCCGCGGCCGGGCACGGAGTTCACGGACATGGACGCGCTCGAATTCGATCGGAGCGACAAGCGAACCTGGGTGGCCAATCAGCCCGGGATGGCCCAGGTCGAGTTGCAGCCGATGACCTTGAGCGCCGACGGAACCAAAGTCGCACTATTCCTCGAAGGGTACGGCGCCTGGATCAGCCCGACCCGTATTCCGCAGATCACCGCGATCACAGCGAACGGTGATGTGGGCACCGGCATGCCACACGTGACTGCGACGGTGTACGGCGTCAACCTTTTCGGATCCGAACTCGACCTGGGCCCAGGACTCAGTGTGAACAGCTACTCACCCGCGTCGGATCCTGTGGGCCCCGCGGCGCTTGACTTTGCCGTTGCCGGAAATGCGCCGACCGGTCCGCGCTACATCCAGTCAGCCGCGCGCGGCTGCTTCACGGGCGCACACCTGCCGTTGTACGTGGTCACCTCCGTGTCGATCACGGGGATGGGCCCGACGGTGGTCGGCGCAACACCGCGCATGTATTCGTTGGCCGGATCGGGCTTCGTCGAAGGTGGCAGCGTCACGATCGGCGGCGTCGGCATCACCGCGAGCAACGCCCACGTCGTGGATTCCACGCGGGCGACCTTCACCGCGGTCGCCACCCCCGGATTGGCGAACTTGGCCCGAAGCGTCACCTGGACCAACCCCAACGGCGCCACGGCGACCTGCGTGTGCATCTCCGGCGTCAACACCATCGCCCCGCAAGTCCTCTACATCGGACCGAGCGACGTCGCGGTCAGCGAGATTGCGCTCGTCATCTCCGATGACACCAACGAATTCGACCTCAACGGATCCAGCATCCTCGTCCGAAAAAATGGGGCTCCGGTGAACTTCACACGCCGACCCGATCCGGCGAATGGCCTCTACTGGCTGACGATCCCGAACCCGAGCGACGGCACGTACTACGTGAGGGTGACGCCCAAGGATTTCTACGGCAACGTCGGCACGACGATCACGCGCAGTGTCGAGCGAGGCCAGAACATTCTCACGCTTAACGCGTACGGCAGCTTCCAGGGTGGTGCCGAGACAGCGTCGGGCGACGTGGACGGCGATGGCCTCGATGACATCATCACGGCGGCCGGACCCGGCGGCGGGCCGCACGTTCGGGTGTTCAAGGTGAACCCGGCCACGGGCGCCACGAAGGAAGCCGCAAGCTTCATGGCCTACGACCAAAACTTCCTCGGCGGCGTCCGGGTTGCCGCCGTGGACGTCGACGGCGACGGCACGGCGGAAGTGGTCACCTCCCCTGGACCCGGTGGCGGCCCCCACGTCCGGATTTGGCACGTGAAGCCGACCGGTGGCGTTACCGAGGTGTCCTCGTTCTTCGCCTATGCACCGGACGTCACTGTGGGCGTGGCGGTCGCCGGCGGCGACTTGAACGGGGACGGTCGGCAAGAAGTCATCACCTCGCCGAGCGCCGGAGCCGGGCCGCACGTCCGCGCGTTCAGCATCAACAATCGCGCCGCGAACGAGATGTTCGGCTTCATGGCGTACGACCCCGGCTTCACGGGCGGCGTGCGCGCAACCGCGGCGGACCTCGACGGCGATGGCGTCGACGAGATCGTCACCGGCGCGGGACCGGGCGGTGGCCCGCACGTGCAGGTGTTCTGGATGGGCAACGGAGCGCCCGAAGTGGTGGAGTCCTTCATGGCCTATGACCCCGGGTTTACCGGTGGTGTCACACCGTCAGCGGCCGACGTCGATGGCGATGGCATCGACGAGTTGCTTTTGTCAGCCGGCGGGGGCGGCGGGCCGCACGTCAAGCTCCTGGCGTTCGATGCGGAGGGCCCGTTCGAGTTCGACGGCTTCATGGCCTACGACCAGAACTTCCACGGCGGAGTCAGCGCGGCTGGCGGGGACTTAGACGGCGATGGTGACGACGACGTCATCACAACGCCGGGGCCGGGAATGCCGGTCACGATCGTCGCCCGACGCGTGATGTAGCGCCTAGGAGTAACGACGTCGGTTCGCGAGCACCGCGACACCAACCGCGACCGCCCCGGCGCCGATGGCGATCGCCAACCACATCACGAGGGGAAAACCGCTGCTCGGCTCACCGGGCGTGACGCCAGCATCGGGAATCGGCACGCCCGCGAAGATGGCGTACGCCGGGTACGGCGAATACGGATTGCGGTCGACGTACTTCGTCGTGGTGCCGTCATCCGCGTGCACGGCGATGTCGGCGAACAGCGCACCCTTCTTCACGGCCGTACCGACGATGGTGAAATACCCGCACGAGTACGGCTTCAGTGTCTGGCCCTCGAAGTGCACCTTCTCGCCAATGTGCGTGCCAACCCAGCCGAGGTAACCGACCTGATCCTTCAGATCGAAGCCCCGCGGAATCGAGATGTCGACGGACGTAATCGGCTTGTCCTCGGACGCGACTTCGATGTTGAGCTTGACCTCTTCGCCGACATTGATCTCGACAGGATTCGTGCAGATATGTGCGTCGGCGCGCGGCGCCGCGGCACCGAGCACGGTGACTGCTGCCACCAGGGTCAGGGATGCGAGGATGATCCGCATGCGCCGCATCATCGTGACGGTAGTGATCGCTGCAACCATTCTGATGGCAGGTGCAACGCCAGCGTTCGCACACACTGTCGCCGGCACCGGCGCGACGAACTACAAGACGACGCTGCGCTTCGTGAAACCGGCGTTGGACGGGTTGCACGTGAAGGTGATCGAAGCCGGCAGCCGACTCGAGGTGTCCTACGCGGGTTCGGGCGAAGTGGTCGTGCAGGGTTACCAGGGCGAGCCGTATCTCCGCATCGGCGACAAGGGTGTGTTCGAGAACCTGAAGTCACCGGCGACCTACATCAACAAGACCCGCAACGGCGTGAACCCGCCCACCGACGCCGATCCCAAGGCGACACCTGAGTGGCACCGAACGTCGCGCGGCCACGTGGCGCGCTGGCACGATCACCGGATCCACTTCATGGGCAGCATCGACCCGCCGCAGGTGCGACAGGCGCCGGGCGCGCGTCATCCGATTACCGACTGGACGATCACGATCACGCAGGGGTCCAAGACGACCACGGCCGGGGGCGACCTCATCTGGGTGCCCGGCCCGTCCCCCGTACCGATGTGGGTGGTCGCGCTCGCGCTGCTCGCCGTGATGGCGTTCGTCGGGACGCGGACGCGCCCGTTCATTCCGGTCGCGATCGCGACGGCCGCGCTGGTCGTAATCGACGTCGTCCACTCGTTCGCGATTGGCTTCGCCAACGCGGGCACGTTCACGCAGCAACTTGGACGCACGTTGTCGGGCGCCACGGTGTCGATCCCGGCGTGGATCGTCGGCGCGGGCGCGGTGTGGTTCCTGCTGCGCAAACGCGTGGACGGGTTCTTTGCCGCGGTGTTTTGCGGGCTGATCGTGGCCGTGGTCGGCGGCCTCGCCGATTCCACCGTGCTGTCGCGCTCGCAGGTGCCGTTCGCCCTGTCGGCGTCGTTGGCCCGGTTGATTGTGGCCGCGTCGCTTGGCCTCGGCGTCGGCGTTGCGATCGCGAGCGGACTGGCGATTCGTCAGTTGGAGCCGCGTCTACTCGGCACCAAAGACGACGACGACTGACGTAAGCGGACGGCCGGGCACGCCGGAGGACCGGCTTGACCGGCCCGGAGGACTAAACCCGAGCGATCTCTCGCTCTTCGTAGGTCTCGATGACGTCGCCTTCCTTGAGGTCGGAATAGCCCGTCAGGATCATGGCGCACTCAAAGCCGGCGGCAACATCGCGCACGTCGTCCTTGAAGCGACGGAGCGAAGAAATCGTTCCCTTCCAGATGACGACGCCTTCGCGGAGGTAGCGCACCTTCGAGTTACGGGTGATGACGCCCGACTGCACGTAGCAGCCCGCGATCTTGCCTGCCGGAGAAGAGAACAGCGCCCGGACTTCGGCTTCGCCCGTGATGACTTCCTCGTACTCGGGCTTGAGCATGCCGACCATGGCCGCTTCGAGGTCTTCGAGCAGCTTGTAGATGATTTCGTAAAGCCGCAGTTCGACGCCGAGGTTGTCCGCCAGTTCGCGGGCCTTGCGGTCGGGTCGCACATTGAAGCCGATGATCGTGGCGCCCGAGGTGGCCGCGAGTTGAATGTCGCTCTCGGTAATACCGCCGACGGCGCGACGCACGAAGCCGAGTTTCACTTCGTCGCGCTCGAGCTTCTGCAGGCTGGCGGTAACGGCTTCGAGTGAGCCGTGCACGTCGGCCTTGAGGATGACGTTGAGCGTGGCGGTCTCGCCGCGCTGGATCTGCTCGAAGATGTCCTCGAGCTTGGCGCCGCCACCGGTGGCCGCCGCGGTGGATGCGAGACCGGCGAAGCGGTGACGCTGCTCGCGGTGCTCGGCGAGCGCCTTGGCGGCCTTGTCGTCCGCGACGCGGAATTCGTCGCCCGCGGCGGGCACATCGTTGAGACCGAGCACCTCGACGGGCATAGACGGCAACGCTTCCTTGACGTTGTCGCCCTTGTCGTCAATGAGGGCGCGTACGCGGCCCCACGCGGCGCCGGCCACAAGCGTGTCGCCGACTCGCAGCGTGCCGTTCTCGACGATGACCGTGGCGACGGGGCCACGTCCGGTGTCGAGGTTGGCTTCGAGCACGACGCCGCGACAGTGACCTTCGGGGTTCGCGACCAACTCATCGCTGAGTTGCACGTCGGCCACGAGCAACAGTTGCTCGAGGAGTTCGTCGATGCCGGTGTTCTGCAGCGCCGAGATCGGACACACGATCGTGTCGCCGCCCCACGCTTCGGGCATCAGGCCGTGTTCGGACAGCTGCTGCATCACGCGCTCGGGGTTCGCGTTCTCGCGGTCGATCTTGTTCAGCGCCACGACGATCGGCACTTCGGCCGCGCGGGCGTGGTCGATCGCTTCTTCGGTCTGGGGCATGACGCCGTCGTCCGCCGCGACCATCAGAATCACGATGTCGGTCACTTCGGCACCACGGGCGCGCATAGCCGTGAAGGCTTCGTGACCCGGAGTGTCGATGAACGTGATGAGGCGACCGTCTTTCACGGTCTGGTAGGCGCCGATGTGCTGCGTGATGCCGCCGGCCTCGCCGGACACGACGTTGGCCTCACGGATGCGGTCGAGCAGGAGCGTCTTGCCGTGGTCGACGTGACCCATGACGGTGATGATCGGCGGACGGGGGCGCAAGTCTTCCTCGGCGTCCTCGTCTTCGTCGCCGAAGTACTTCGCAGCGAGTTCAGCTTCGCGTTCGAGGCCGGGCTCGACGAGCCTGATCTCGGCGCCAACTTCCACGGCGAACAACTCGATCGCGTCATCCGACAGCGACTGCGTGGCCATGACCATCTCGCCCTGGCCGAACAGGAAGCGCACGACGTCACCCGCGGTGCGGTTCAGCTTGGGCCCGACCTCTTGGGCCGAGCTGCCGCGCTCGATGATGATTTCACCCTGGGGTACTGGCGCGTTCGACGGCATGTACGCCGTGATCGCGCTGGGACCCAACTCCTCCATGTCGCGACGACGACGCCGCCTACGACCGGGCGTGCGGCCACGGTTGGGACCACCGCCACCACGGTTGCCCGGACCGGCAGCAGGGCCGCCACGAGTGCCGAAACCAGCACCGAAGCCTTGACCCTGGCCTCCGCCGCCACCGCCACCACCGCCGCGATAACCACCGCCGCCGCCTTGACCGCTCTGTCCCGAGGGACGGGCGCCCATCGGGCGACCGGGGCCGCCAGCAGGGCCGCGGTTCGGACCGCCGCCGGGGCCGCGCGCGGCGCTACCTGGCGCGCCAGCCGGACCACCCGCGGCGGGACGACGCGCGCCGGGGGGCGGCGGGATCGGCTTGCCGCTCGCTGAACGCGGCGGGCCTGGGGGCGGCGGGATTGGCTTGCCGCTCGCAGAAGTCGGAGGCGACGCCGGCGGCGCGGACGGAGTTGCCGCGGCCGAGGCCGCTGGCGCGATCGGGGGCGCATCGGCCGGCATGGCCGGTGCTGCCGGCGGCGCGGTCGGAGTGGCCGGCGCCGATGCCGGTGCTACGGGCGCGGGTGCGACTGGTGCAGGTGCGGCGGCCGCGGGCTGGACGGGCGGGGCGACGGGCGGCGCCGCCGGACGCGGACGCGTGGGCGCATCAAGACCACCGGGGCCAGTCGGCCGCGGCGCGGGAGCCTGACGCGGCGCGGGCGGCGGATCGTAGGGACGCGGCGCGGTGACTTCGCTGGCGGGTCGCGACGTAACGACGCGACTGGTGGTGTCGCGCGGAATCTCGACGTGAGGTGCCGGCTCGACCGGGGCGGACGGCGCGGCTGCTGCAGGCGCCAGCGGCGGCTGGTCGGTCGGAGCGACGCTCGGAGCGGGCGCGGGCTCGATGGCCTCGGGCGCCCCAGACGCGTCCTTCGGCGCCGCGGCCTTTTTGGCGGCGGTTTTCTTGGCTGCGGCCTTCTTGACCGGCGCCGGTTCTTCCGGCTGCACCTCGCGGCGCAAGCCGTCGGCGTCAGCGCGCCGGCGGACGCGGTCGGCCTGCGGGTCTTCGATGCTCGAGGAATGGGTTTTGACGCCGATTCCGAGCGCGAGAGCAAGATCGAGTGTCTCTTGATTGGTCATACCGAGCTCTTTGGCGAGCTCGTGCACTCGAATTTTCTTCTGGGGCAACTGGTTCCTTCGTAAAAGCTCGTAAAAGCAGCCTTCTAGCTTCTCACACCGCTGGGGTCCCTTTGCATTAGTTGCGCTCGGGGGTCCCCCACGATCTCAGTTCGCAGCGCCCGGCTGAACGCCTTTTTGCGGTGCGCAGCCGAGATGCACGCCGGTGAGTCGGCGCATAACCATGCGCCCCTTCCGGCCGAAGCCCGGCTCCAGGCCACTTCCTTGTCAGGAGTGGCTACGACCCGAGCGAGAGGACCCGGTGCATCGACTTTGCCGCAGCCGATGCAGGTCCGTCGCGCCGTTATGCGTCCGCCTCCGAGGGTTCGACCGCCGCCGGCTCGCTCATGAGCTCTTCGACCGCGACGTCTTCGACTTCGGTTTCGGCCGCGGCGTACTCAGAGGCCGAAACCGTGGCACCCTCCGCGTCCTTCCACACGAGCTCGCCGCTGTCGGGATCGGTGACCCACTCGCCTTCGGCCCACTCTTCGCCGGAGTAGCCGGCTTCTTCCTCGGCGATCTGCGTTTCGCTCTTGATGTCGATGCGCCAACCGGTGAGGCGAGCCGCGAGACGAGCGTTCTGGCCCTCCTTGCCGATCGCCAACGACAGCTGGAAATCGTGGACGATGACAGTGGCCGTGCCGGTCTCTTCGTCGAGGCGCACTTCCTTGACCTTGGCCGGCTGCAAAGCCCGCATCACGAACTCTTGCTGGTCCTCGGAGAACGGGACGATGTCCACCTTCTCGCCGCGCAACTCGTTGGTGACCATGCGGACGCGCGCGCCGCGCGCGCCGACGCAGGCACCGACCGGGTCCACGTTCGAGTCGTTCGACCACACCGCGATCTTCGTGCGATGGCCGGGCTCGCGGGCGGCCGCCTTTAGTTCGACAACACCGCCGGCGATCTCGGGCACCTCCAGCTCGAACAGCCGCTTGATCAGACCAGGGTGGGTACGGGACACGACGATCTGCGGGCCCTTGGTGGTCTTGCGGACTTCGACGATGTACGCCTTGAGCCGCGAGCCGTGCTCGTAACGCTCGTAGGGCACTTGCTCGGCCTGGGGCATGAGCGCTTCGACTTTGCCCAGGTCAAGCAGGGTGTAGCGGTTGTCGCTCTGCTGGATGATGCCGGTGACGATGTCACCCTCGCGGCCGGCGTACTCCTCGTACTTCATGTCGCGCTCGGCTTCGCGAATGCGCTGAAGGACTACCTGCTTCGCGGTTTGCGCGGCGATACGACCGAAGTCTTCGGGCGTGTCGTCCCATTCGCGGATGACGTTGCCGTCGTCGTCGAGTTCTTGGCCGTACACCTTGATGTCGCCGGTGTCGGGATCGATCGTGACGACCGCTTCTTCGGCCGCGGTGTCGAGTCGTTTGTACGCGGCGACCAGAGCGTTCGCCAGCGCGTCAAGCAAGGTGTCGACCGAGATGCCCTTCTCGCGGGCGAGTACCTGGAGTGCGTCAAGAAAATCTGCGTTCATGCGTCGGCCTTTGCGTTCTTGTTCTTCGGATGCGGTTTGGACGGTGCCCCGCCCTTGGGCTTCGGAGTCGGGCCCCACTCGAAAACGGTGCGGGCCCGTTCGATATCGGCGTAGTTGAAACGGCGACCCCCCACCGTCACGCCTTCGGCGTCGACTGCTTCGAGCAACCCCTCGTGGCGGCGCTCGCCCTCCACGGTGGGCTTGGCCTTCACGTTGACGGTCGCCCCGAGCGACTTCATGAAGTGTTCCGGTGTGCGCAGCGTGCGTTCGAGCCCGGGGCTCGACACCTCGAGGAGGTAGCGGTCGTCAGGAATCGGGTCGTGTTCGTCGAGCAGTTCGGAAACGATGTGGTTCGCTTCGGTCAGCGCCTCGAGATCGACGCCGCCTTCGCGGTCCACGGTGACGACGAGACGGCCACCGCCGAACTCGACGTCGAACACCTCCAGGCCCTTGGCGGCGAGGGCAGGTTCGACCAAATTGCGTACTGCGGTGGCTTGATCCATGCCTCTCTCCTTTCCAATGAGCAATAAAAAGGCGTGGGCCCCCTGAAGGGCCCACGCTCAACGGGTGTCGAACGCTTTGACTGCGGCGGTCAATTATAACCAGTTAGGACGCGCGGGCTACAACCGTTGCCACCCCTCTGACCAGCACTTTCGAGTCTTACAACGGCGCGGTTACAGCCCGGAGCACTGCCCCCACTTGGCGCCCGCACTATTTACGCGGCCTCCGTTCGATGGCAGCGGCGTGTTGCCCGAACACGAGAGAGCGCCCGTGATGTGGTTGGCCGCCACCAGAATGGTCCCGCCGACCGGGGCGTGATTGTTCGTAACGCCCAGGCTCGCCATCGTGTTGTCGGCGATCGTGACGCTGCCGTCCGTACCGTCGACGCTCACCGCAGGGAACTTGTTGCCTGCACACCGGCCGTTGACGGTGTCGCCGAGCAGTACCGGGCCATTCGTACCCGAAATCGTGACTCGCCCGTAGCTGGTGACCCCGCACAGCGCGAGGCGGGAGGCGCCGAAGCTGTTGATCGACCCGTTAACGCGGGCACCGCTGAGAAACACACGACTACCGGAGCCGATGTACAGGTTCCCGGTAATCACGGTGCCCGAGCCGGTGAAGCAGGTGGACCCGCTGCCGGCGACGTAATTGCCGCTGACGGTTCCGGTGCGGGTCTGTTGACACGTGACGGTTATCACGGAGTTGTTCGACGTACTCCCGTTGAAGTTGCCATCACCGCCGTACGTCGCAACGAGGGTGTGCGTGCCGGGCAGCAGGTCGGGCACGGTGAAGGAAGCCGAGGCGCCGCCCAACGTGGTGGAGGCCACAAGGGCGCCGCCTTCGAGTAATTGCACGGTACCGGTGGGCGTTCCCGCGCCGGGCGCGACGGCACCGACGTTCACCGTGAGCGGCACCGAGGACCCGAAATCGACCGACGTCGAGGCCGGCGACAGGGTCGTGGCCGTGTCCGCCTTTTGTACGACGTGGGTGAACGTGGACGACGTGCTGGACTCGTGGTTGGCGTCGCCGCCGTATGCGGCGCTCAGCGAGTGGCTGCCGACTGCGAGTGAACTCGTGCTCATCATGGCCGTCGGTGTGCCGCTGACCAGCGCCAGCGTACCGGTGCCGATCGACGTCGCGCCGTCGTAGAACGTGATCGTGCCCGTGGCCGTGTTCGGCGAGACCGTGGCGGTCAGTGTGGTGGCCTGGCCGAATTTCGTGGGCTGAGGTGAGGACGTGAGTTGGGTTGTGGTCGCCGCCTTGCCGACGAAGTACGAAAGCGAGCCGGTGCTGCCCAACAGGTTTCCGTCGCCGCCGTAGACCGCCGTCAGCGCGTGCGTCCCGGCGGTGAAGTTCGACACGTTCAGCGTGGCGGTACCGCCGCTGATCGTGCCGGTTCCAAGACTGCTGGTGCCGTCCTTGAAGGTGACGGTGCCCGTCGCCGTGCTCGGCGTGACCGCGGCTGTTAACAGAGTCGACTGCCCAAACGTGCCCGGATTCGGGCTGGCCGTGAGAACCGTCGACGTCGTCGCCTTAGAAACGGTTCGGGTCACGTTGTTAGAGAGGTGGGCGTCGTAATTGGTGTCCCCGACATATGCCGCGGCCAACTGGGTGTGGGTGCCGACCGGCAATGACGACGTGGTGAGCGTCGCCGCGCCGTTCGCGTCGATCGTGGCTTCCGCGTAGACGGTGGCATCACCCGGCAGGGTGAGCTGCACTTTGCCAGTGGGCTTCGCTGCGCTCGGGTCAACTGCGGGATTGGGGGTCACCGTCACGGCAAAGGAAACCGACTGCCCGTACGCCGACGGGTTCGGGCTGCCGTTCCCCAGGGTGACGGAGACCGGTGCCTTCGTGATGGTGATCGACTTTGTGTCCTCGCTGTCGTCGAACGTGTGCGGATTAGACGCGCTGTGAAAGCCGGCCTGGTAAAACGCGCGGATTGAATGGACGCCGGGCGCGAGGTTCGCGACCGTGGCCTCGAACGACGTCAGGTTGTTGATCGAGGGGTCCCCGATCGGCGTGTAGTAGTTCGGGTCCGTGGGCGACAAGGTGAAGTAACCAGTGGCCCCGTTGTCGAAGAAATACACGTGTCCCGACGGCGTGTTGCAGTCGCCGATGTCGCACGAGCCGCTGTCGTCGAGGACGAGCGCGTCCATCAACAACGGCTGGCCGTACGGGATGGACGTGACCGAGGCGGAGCCGTCGCCGGTGTAGAAGTACAACTCGGTCTTGCTCTCACCGCAGTCGCTGCAGCTATCTGCGAGCGCGGGCGTGGCTCGGCTGATCGAGAACACACAGCCGCCCAGGACCGCGAGTGTCGAGACCAGAATCCTGGAGATCCTTCGAAGGCGCACCGTGCTACTCCGTTCCTCGCCCCGAGGCCCGCGGCAGCTCAGATTAATAAGTGGGCGACCACCGCTCAAGGCCCCTAAAGCCGTCGGCCGGCTCGGGCGACCTGCTCCTTTTGGATGCCTGCGAGCGTAAGGTGGGAATTCTTAGGGCTCATCAACGCTTTCTGCCTCTGGACCTCATGGGTGGACTCCGGGCTTTCGCCGACAGGAGACACACCCCATGTTCCTCACCCTCGCCCGCCGCATCGGGGTTGCCTCCTTTGTGTTGGCTGGCTCTGTCGCCGCAACGGTCGGTGGCGCCACACCAGCCGCCGCGGACCCCACGCCGCCGCCGACGATCGTGGTGCCGAGCTTCATTGGCGGGCCAAGTTCGCCCGGTTACTCGGAGTTCGCCACCGTCACCGGAACGTGTGTGACCGGATACACGGTGTCCGTCGTCGCATCTTCGGGGGGCTACAACTTCGTCGACATCGACACGTGCGTGAACGGCACGTATTCGACGCAGTTAGGGATGAACGGCTTTGCCGACGGCGAGGTCACGTTCTCGGCGGTTCAGACGCCGCCCGGCGGCGTCGCCAGCGCTTCAGCGACCGCCACGTCACAGCTCGACCGTCAGGCGCCGACGCTCACCGACGGCTCCGTCGACATTGCGCCTACAGTTATCGACGCCGCCAACCAAGCGTCGGTCACCTACGCGGGCGTGTGCGATCCGGAAAACACCGTGCAGCTCGTCGTCGACGACGACGCCGGCGCCCACGTCGAGTTGGTGGCGGCGCTCGACTGTCCCGCGGGCGGAACATATTCAGGCGCCTTCGACGCCAGCGCGTATTCGGCCGGTTCGCTCACGCTGACTGCGGTGCAAACGGACCCGGCCTTGAACCATGGCGCATCGAACGACGACACCGCTACAAAGACGGTGGGGCCTCTGACGCCCAACCCGACGCTCATCGTGCCAGCGATGATCGGCGGCCCGAGCACACCCGTGCCCTCCTACAACGTGCCCGTGCACGGAACGTGCGTGACCGGCTACACCGTGAACGTTGCCGCGGTTGGCATTTTCTCGAACACCGAGCTCGCCAGCACGACCTGTGCCGCTGGGCTCTGGTCTGTTGCCATGGACTTGACCGGCCTCGGGCAAGGCACCATCTCCTTCTCGGCCACACAGACGCCGCTGGGAGGCGTGCCGAGCGAGGCGGCGACCGCGACGTCGCAACTGGACGACGTGGAACCCGGCCCCAACCAGGGCAGTATCAACATCGGCCCGTCCTCCGTGGATCGCTACAACAACACCGCCGTGCCGTACAACGGCACCTGCCAGCCCGAGAACGTCGTGCACCTCTTCCTCCTCGACGACAGTCAGGTGGACGAACTGGCGGCCGCGATGGACTGCCCCGACTCCGGCGTCTATTCCGGGACCTTCGACGCGAGGTCGTTGGGTGCCAGCATCTTCACCCTGAACGCCGAGCAAATCGACCCGTTCGGCAACCGAGGCACGTGGAACACCGACAGCGCATTTAACGATCCGAGACCGTTTACCCCGAACCCGACCATCGTCGTCCCCCACGCGATCGGCGGATCGGCCTCGCCCGTGCCGTCGAACGCGGTCCCTCTTTCTGGCACTTGCGTCCCCGGCAACACCGGTTACACGCTCGAGGTGTTCGCGACGCAAGGGGGCGAATACGACTTGGCCGAGAACGTGCCATGCGTGGATGGCCAGTGGAGCATCTCAGCCGATGTCTCGGCTGTCCCCGACGGCATCATCGAATTCACCGTCGTCCAGTTCGCGCCCCCAGGAAACAATCTCGCGAGCGACCTCATCGATTCCGACCCAGTGACGAAGGACACCGTCGCACCGACCGCGGCCGAGGGCAGCGTCGCGATAACACCGGCCATCATCAACAACGCGAACATGAATGCCGTGCCGTACTCGGGCACGTGCGTCGCGGGCAACACCGTCGTGCTCGTCGCTACCGATACGCACGGCCACTCCGTCGCCGTGAACACCGTCACGTGTCCGGGTGCTGGGAACTACGCCAGCGCGTTCGCGGCCAGCGGCCTGAACGATGGCGACACCATCACGCTCAGCGCCACGCAGACCGATGCAGCGGGCAACGCCGGTCCGGCCGACACCGACACCGCCGTCAAAGACGCTGCCACGCCGGCGGCGCCTTCGGCGCTTGTCGCCAGCCCGAATCCGATCATCACGGCGTCGCAGGCCGGTGCTTTGAATGTGAGTGGCGCGTGTGACTCGGGCACGACAGTGCACATTTCGGTTGATGACTCCGCCAACCCAAGCCTGCCGGTCACTGCCGACACGGCGTGCGTCAACGGCGCCTTTAGCGTGACGCTCAACGTGACGCCGCTCGCGAATGGCACGCTGACAACACGCGCTACGCAAAGCGATGCGGCGGGCAACACATCGGACGCGGCGACCGTGACGTCATCGAAAGACGTTGCCTCCGGCACTACCGCCGCCACCGTGTTGTTGTCGACGTCGCACATCCTGTACTCCTACTTCGGCGGACCGGTGCGCTTTACCGCCGTCGTCCTCCCAGCCCTTCGTCGAGGGCCGACGCCCACTGGGACCGTCACGTTCAAGGAAGGCAACGTGACCCTGGGTACCGTCACAATCGCGCGCGGCGTCGCCGTGCTCAACTTCGCAGGGCTCTCGGTCGGCGCTCATGTGATCACCGCCGAGTACAACGGCTCAGACATCTACCGACCCGCAACCTCCTCACGAGTGATTCAGTGGGTCCGGGCCGGAACCACTGCGACCCGGCTCACCGCGTCAAGCGCCTCGACAACCGTCGGTCAACCCGTGACGTTCACGGCGGTGACCCGAGTCGCCGCTGGCGGCGGCACACCGACCGGCACCGTCACGTTCAAAATTGGCACCATGACGATCGGGACCGCGAGCCTTACGAACGGAACGGCCGCGCTCACGACGTCGTCGCTCGCCAAGGGAACCCACAACGTCACCGCGTTCTACAGCGGCTCCGCCAATTACTCCCCGTCAACGTCGGGACGCGTCACCCACATCGTTCGCTAATAGGAGCGGGCGACTACTGCGACGAGGTCGGTTGCGGGGTCGGAAGGCTCGGGTAGGGAGCCGTCGGGACGGCGGAGGCATCTGATCGACACGCTCTTGTTGTTGAGCGCGGTCTCGCCCGCGTCGTCGGCGAGTGCGCCCGGCATCACCGCGAAACCTGTCTGCGCAGCTGCAATCGCGTCCTCGATCGAATCGACTTCGGTGGTGCGGTCGGCGAGACGTGCGCTGGCTTCGGCGAACAGGTTGGCCTGTGCCGCGTCGAGCGCATCAATGACGGCTTTCGCCGCTCCCGCGGTCGGGACGCTGGTCTTGTCGCCCGTGTCGCGACGCACGACGGTCACGTTGCCCTCGGCCAGATCGCGCGGACCGACCTCGACACGCACGGGGATCCCCTTGAGTTCCCACTCAACGCTGCGACGACCGAACGCGACGTCACGATTGTCGAGCTTGGCCCGCACGTCGTTGTCCTGGAGTTCGTGCAAAAGGGACTGCGCGACATCGCCCACGCCAGCGTCGTCCTTCACCACGATTACGACGCACTGGGTCGGCGCGAGCTTCGGCGGAATCCGCAGACCGCGGTCGTCGCCGTGGCTCATGATCAGTGCACCGACCACACGTGTCGTGAAGCCCCAGCTGGTCTGCCAGACGTAGTCAGTCGTGCCGTCTTTCGTGGCGAACGTGGTGTCGAAGGCACGGCCGAAGTTCTGCCCGAGCTCGTGGCTCGTGCACATTTGCAACGCTTTGCCGTCGCCCATCATCGACTCGATCGTCCAGGTTGCGATCGCGCCCGGGAACCGCTCGCGCTCGGTCTTGCGCCCGAGCAACCCCGGGATGGCGAGTACGTCGCGAATCGTCTCGTAGTAGACGTTGTTGAGGATGTCGAGGGCGAAGCGGCGCGCGTCCTCTTCATCGGCGTGGCACGTGTGACCCTCCTGCCAGAGGAACTCGCTCGAGCGCAGGAAGAGACGCGGCCGTAGCTCGTAGCGCATCACGTTCGCCCATTGGTTCAGCAGCAACGGTAAGTCGCGGTAGCTCTGCACCCACTTCGAGAAATACGTGTTGATGATCGTTTCGCTGGTGGGTCGCACGACAACGCGTTCGTCGAGCTCCTTGCCGCCTGCGTGCGTGACCGTCCACAGCTCGGGCGCGAAACCCTCAACGTGCTCGGCTTCTTTGGTGATGTAGCTCTCGGGGATAAGCAGCGGGAAGTACGCGTTGTCGACGCCGGCCCGCTTGATGCGATCGTCCACCTCGCGTTGGATGCGTTCCCAGATCGCCCACGCCGTCGGACGAATGACCATCGTGCCGCGCACCGGGCCGTTGTCGGCCATCTCGGCCTTCGCAACAACGTCTTGATACCAGCGAGGAAAATCCTCAGCCTGCGGAGTGAGAATCGGTGCGGCCATCGGCGCAGGTTAGGTGTCGCGCTTGTGGATCAACTCAATCTTTTGCTCGGAGTTGTTGGCGTCGTCGCCCTGGTCTTGCAGCAACGCGGCGCGGTCGCGCTCGGCTTCGCGGGTGGCGACGGCGACGTCGGCCTTGGCGATCGCGGCGTCGGCGCCGTGCTCGACGATGTACTCGGCCCACTCGACGAGTGCGTCGACCATCTCCGATTCGGGCACGACGGCCACGTTGACGCCCTTGACAAACAGGTGGCCTTTGTTGCGGCCCGCCGCGATACCGATGTCGGCGTCGCGCGCCTCACCGGGGCCGTTCACGACACAACCCATGACCGCGACCTGCAGCGGAATCTCCCGGTCGCCGAAGGCGGCCAACGCCTCGTTGGCGACTTTGTAGACGTCGATCTCGGCGCGGCCACACGACGGGCACGCGATCAGGTCGACGTTTTTACGCTCGCGCAGGCCCATCGCCTCGAGCAACTGTCGCCCGGCGCGCGCCTCTTCGACCGGGTCCGCCGTGAGGGAGAAGCGAATCGTGTCGCCGATGCCTTCGGCGAGCAGCGTGGCGATCCCGGCCGTTCCCTTAATGAGCCCGGCCGGCGGCGGGCCAGCCTCGGTGACGCCCAGATGCAGCGGTGCGTCGGTGACTTCGGACAGCTGCCGGTACGACTCGATCATCAGCGGGACGTTCGAAGCCTTCACCGAAATCTTCACATCGTGAAAGTCGACCTCGTCGAAGTAGCGCATTTCGATTTGCGCGGACTCGACGAGCGCTTCAGGCGTCGCTCCCCCGTGCTTCTCGTACAGGTCCTTGTCGAGCGACCCGGCGTTCACGCCGATGCGGATGGGCACGCCGCGATCCTTCGACTCGCGCGCCACGGTCTTGATGTGTTCGGGATTGCGGATGTTGCCGGGGTTCAGCCGCAGACAAGCGACACCGGCGTCGAGTGCGGCCAGGGCCATCTTGTACTGGTGGTGGATGTCGGCGACGATCGGCACCGGCGAGCGGGGCACGATCTGCGCCAAGCCTTCGGCCGCCTCGATCTCGTTGCAGGTGCAGCGCACAATGTCGGCGCCCGCGGCCGCGAGTGCGTAGATCTGCTGGAGCGTGCCGTCGACGTCAGCCGTTTTGGTGATCGTCATCGACTGCACCGTGATCGGCGCGTCGCCACCCACGAGAACGCCACCGACGTTGACTTGGCGGGTCTTGCGACGCGGGGCGGCGGTGCCGGCGAACTGCATACCGTCAGTCTTGTCTACCCGAGGTTGAAGGGGTGCACGATGTCGAGCCAGAGCGTTGTCGCGCTCAGCAAGACCAGCGCCAGGATCACCGCGTACGCCACCGGCAACAGCTTGTTCATGTCGGCGGAGTACCGCCTGCCCTTGCGCGACCTAACCGCTTCGTAGGTCGCCACGGCGATGTGGCCGCCGTCGAAGGGCGGCAGCGGGATCAGGTTGAAGATGCCCACGAAGACGTTGATGGCGATGAGCAGTGAAAGCACCGACGCAACGCCGTCTTTTGCGGCCGCGTTGGCCACGCGGCTCACGCCGACCGGGCTGAGCAAACGGTTGCTTTCGGCGGACGGGTCGGCGGCCCCACGCTTGCTGACCTGGCTCGTGTACTTCTCGAGCGACGACTTCGAGAACAACCCGACGAGCGCGCCAGCCGATTCGGTGGTGATGTGCCTGAGTTCAAACGCCGCGTTCCACACTGCCTTCGGCAACGCTTCACGGGTCACGGGAACATAGGGCTGCACGCCGATACGGCCGACCGACGTAATGCCGGCAGCCTTCTCTTCGGGCGCCGGGTCGTTGATCGGCGTCACCGGAATCGAGAACCGTTTGCCGCCGCGGTCGACGGTGACGTTCAGTTCTTTATCCGCCGAGGAACGAATGATGTTCATCGCACGGGTCCAGCTTGTGATCTGCACGTCGTTTATCGCAAGGATGCGATCTCCCGACTTGAAGCCGGCCTTCGCGGCCGGGCTGGGCACGCCGCCCTCGGTCAAGGAGGCGGCGACGTTTTGGAGTTTGTTCGAGGCCGGCGTGGTGTCGAGCACGCGGCCGACGCCGGCGAGCAGAACGATCATCAGGACGAACGCGATCAGGAAGTGCATGAACGAACCGGCCGCCGCGAACCGCAAGCGCTGCCAGTAGCTCTTGGCGCGGTAGGTCCGCGGTTCGTCGTCGGGGTTGTCGATCGTGTCGAGGTTGTTCATGCCGATCACACGCACGAAGCCGCCGACCGGGAACGCCTTGACGCCGTAACGCGTCTCGCCCCGCTTCACCGACCACAAGGTTGGGCCGAAGCCGAGGAAGAAATCGGTGACCTTCATGTCGGCCCAACGCGCGGTGATGTAGTGGCCGAACTCGTGCAGCATGATCATCAGCAAGATCGAGCCGATAACGATCACGGCACCGCCGATGTGCAACGTCAGCGATAGAACCGTGAGGATTGCGACCGCGGCGCCGAGGCGCAGGAACCCGCGAGCATCGCTGATGTCGGCGTCGCCGTCGTTGGGCTCGGGCAAGGGTTCGCGCGGTGGGCGCTCACGCGTGGCGGTTGCGGTCACGCCGCACCCATCCCGGCAATCACATGGCGCGCGGCGTCACGGGCAGCGAAGTCAGCTTCCAGCACGTCCTCGACGGTACAAGGAATTGTGCTCGGGGCGGACGCGACCACCTCGCCGATCACGTCGGCAATCGCCTGCCAACGAATTCGGCCCCCGAGGAACGCCTCGACCGCCACCTCGTTGGCAGCGCTGAGCCACGTCGGCGCGACGCCGCCTTTGCGCCCGGCCGCGTACGCGAGGCGCAAGGCGGGAAACGCTTCGTGGTCCGGCGCTTCGAAATTGAGTTGGCGAGGCTGAGCCCAGTCGAGCGCGCCGAATGGAGTGGGAAGCCGGTCGGGGTAGCCCATGGCGTACCCAATCGGCAGCCGCATGTCCGGATCGGAGAGTTGGGCGACAGATGACCCGTCCCGGAACGTCACCATCGAGTGCACGATCGACTCGGGATGTACCACGACATCGATCTCGTCGTATCCCACGCCAAACAGCTCATGAGCTTCGATCACTTCAAGTCCCTTATTCATCAGCGTGGAGGAATCCACAGTGATCTTCGGACCCATCGACCATGTCGGATGCGCCAACGCGTTCTCGATGGTGACATTGCGCAATTCGTTGACCGATCGCCCCCGGAACGGACCGCCGCTGGCGGTGAGTACGAGCCGCGCGACCTCGGTGGCCTGCCCCGAACGTAGGCACTGATGGATCGCGCCGTGTTCGGAATCGACGGGCACGAGTTCAGCCCCCGGCGTCTGGCGGGCCTTCTGAACCACGGGTCCGGCGGCAATCAGTGACTCCTTGTTGGCCAACGCCAACCGCTTGCCTGCTTCGAGCGCGGCGAGCGTGACGGGCAGGCCGGCGAAACCGACCACCGCGTTGAGCACCGCGTCGGCGTTCGTCGCCGCCTCCGCGAGACCATCGACCCCGACCACAACTTTGGTGCCAGCGGGCACCCCGGCGCGCACGGCGTCGACGAGTGCTGCATCACCGATCGCCACTATTTGCGGCTTGTAGCGGTTCGCTTGGCTCAGGAGCAGTTCGACGGAGCGATGGGCGCCGAGTGCCACCACGCGGAAGTGGTCCGGGTTCTGGTCGACGACGTCGAGTGTCTGGGTACCGATCGAACCCGTCGATCCGAGAATTGCTACGTCAACCAAGTCGGCCGGTGCCGCTAGAAGTAGAGGACGCGGACGAGGTAGTACGTGGCCGGCAGCACGAACAGGAGAGCGTCGAAGCGGTCAAGCACTCCCCCGTGGCCCGGCAGAAGATTGCCCATGTCCTTCAGACCGAGATCGCGCTTGATCATCGACTCGGCGAGGTCGCCCAAGGGCGCGACGATCGCAACGACGAGGCCAAGCCAGATGGCCTTGCCGCCGTCCCACGGGTACACGCCTGGGATGAACTTCAGAATCAGCACGCTCGCCAAGATCGATGCGACGCCGCCACCGATGAGGCCTTCAACCGTCTTGTTCGGGCTTATTTCGGGAGCGAGTGGCTTGCTGCCCATGCGACTTCCTACGAAGTAGGCGCCGATGTCATTGGCGGCGGTCGCGATCACCGCGGCGAGCACGAAGGCAACGCCGGTGTGTCCGTGCTTGTCGATGCCGAGCAGCAGTGCGGCGTAGCTACCGAGTACGCCGGTCCACAGGAACGCCATCATCGTGGCGGCCACGTTCACGGTGGGTCTCGCGTGCACGACGCGCATCAGGTACCAGGCAAACGTGCCCGCCAGTACCAACACGATCGTGAGCGGCACAGCGGTCTCACCTTTTTGGTACGCCGCGACCATGATGCCGAGCGTGCCGGCAAGGCCGACCAGCGTGGCCGGGGCATAACCCGCCCGCCGCAACACGTCGTACAACTCGGCGCTGGCCATGACCACGACCGCCGTCGCCAGAATCATCGTCCACGCCGGGCCGAGCTTGAACAGCACGAGGGCGACCACCGCTAGCACCGAGGCAAGGATCACCGCGGCCTGCAAGTCGCGGGGGGCGGCGCCAGCCGCCGGGCGACGGGCGCCGGCGCCAACGGGCCGGCTCGGGCGCGGGGCGCGCGGACGCGGCGAACGCGCGGCGACCGACGGCGTCGAGCCCGTGGGCCGTAGCGGGATCGGCGCCGATTCGATGTCGTCGTCGAAGGAGAAGTCGTCGTCGGACTGGTCGTCCTCGTCGAAGGTGAAGATGGATGTACGCGTTTCGTCGAGCGCCCCCATGGGCGGCTCGCTGCCTGCGAGCACCGACGCATCGTCAAAGCCGGCGTCGTCCCACGCGTCGTGCTGATCGCGCCAGCGCGGAGCGCCGCCCGACAGGGCCGACCAGGCGGCGAGGTCGTCGTCAGGCTCGTCGTCGTCCACGACATCGACGTCGGACTCGCCGAAGCGCCCACTGAGCACAGCCGGTACTTCGCCGGTAGGCGGCTCGGTCCAGTGCGGCAGGTTCGGCGGAGCCGGGGTGGCCACGGCGCGAGGCGCGTCGTCGCCCTCGTCGAACGAGAAACCGAGCTGGGTTTCGTCGGGTGGCGGTGTCTGAATTCGGCGTTCGAAACGCAGCGGTTCCTGTGGCGCTTCGGTGCCGGTTTGCTGGGCGTTGACGGCCGCGGCCGCCTCCTCGGCGCCGAGGATCCGAACGCCCTCGGCCCGCGGACGTGTGGCTTCGACCTCTTCTTCGAACTCGCTATCCCACTCGTCCATCTGACCCCCTAGAGGTTGCGGTGCAGAAAAACTGGCTCAGACTTCGAGCAGTTCCTGTTCCTTGGCGTGGAGCAGGCGATCAATCTCAGCGACCGCTTGTTGCGTGATCTTCTCGAGGTCCTTCTCAGCCCGATCGAGTTCGTCGGTGGTGATGTCACCGTCTTTTTCGAGGGCCTCAAGGTCCTTTCGGGCGCCTCGGCGAGCGTTGCGCACCACGACGCGTGCGTCCTCGGCCTTGGCATGGACCAATTTGACCATTTCGCGGCGTCGATCTTGGGTCAATTCAGGGAACGAGATGCGAATCACCGATCCGTCGCTGTTCGGCTGAAGGCCCAGAGGCGAGTTCAAGATCGCCTTTTCGATGTCTTTGATCGCGCTCTTGTCGAAGGGTGAGATCACCAGCAGCCGAGCTTCGGGCACCGAGAACGACGCGAGCTGCTGCAGCGGCGTGGATGCGCCGTAGTACTCCGCCTGAAGGTTCTCGACGAGCGTGGGCGAGGCGCGCCCGGTGCGCACCGTGGCGAAGTCGTGGTTCGCGTGCGCAGTGGCCGTAGCCATCTTCTCGCGGCACTCGGCCAGCGTCATCCCAACAAGCGAGTCATCTTCCATCAGCTGATCAGCGTACCTATCGGTTCACCAACAAGAGCGCGACGCACGTTGCCGGGCGTCATCACGTCGAAGACGAGGATCGGCAGGCCGTTGTCTTTGCAGAACGTGATCGCAGTGAGATCCATGGCGCGGAGGTCCTGGTTCACGACGTCCATAAAGGACACCTCGGCCAACTTCACGGCGTCGGGGTTGGTACGCGGATCGGCCGTGTAGACGCCGTCCACTCCCCCATGGGTGCCCTTGAGCAGTACGCCGGCCTCGATCTCGACCGCCCGCAGCGCGGCCGGCGTGTCGGTGGTGAAGAACGGGTTGCCCATGCCGGCCGCGAAGATCACGATGCGGCCCTTTTCGAGGTGACGGATGGCGCGGCGGCGGATGTACGGCTCAGCGATCTGGGCCATTTGAATGGCCGTTTGGACGCGGCACTCCTGGCCCCGACGCTCCAGCGCGTCCTGCAGCGCTAGCGCGTTGATGATCGTGGCGAGCATGCCCATGTAGTCGGCCTGCGCGCGATCCATCCCGACGGCGGCGCCGACGGCGCCGCGCCAGATGTTGCCGCCGCCGACAACCACTGCGATCTCGACACCGAGTTCGTTGCGGGCGTCGGCGAGTTCGCCGGCGATCCGATCGACAATTTCACCGTCGATCGTGTCGACCGACGAAGACGAGGCAAACGCCTCACCCGAAAGCTTTAGAACGACCCTTCCCCAACGCGGTTGCTGGTCGCCCACCGCTTAGCTCTCGATGAGCAGCTGCGAGAAGTTGACGATCTTCACGTCGCCGAGTTGTTGACCGACCGACTGCTTCGGCTCTTTGGCGAAGGGCTGCTCGAGCAGCACGCCGCCGGGCTGGCGCTTGTGCCAGCCGGTGAGCTTGCCGGTGACGATCTTCTCGAGCGCCGCCTCGGGCTTGCCCTCGGCGATCGTTTCCTTCTCGAGCTGCGCCCGCTCGGTGGCGATGGCCTCAGGATCAACCTGATCGACCGACACCACCGAAGGACGGCTGAACGCCGCAGTGAGCGCGATGTCGTGGGCCAGCTCCTGGGTGCCACCGTCGAGTTCGACGAGGATGCCGTTCACGCCGCGGCCGTTCTGCACGTGCAGGTACGTGTCGAGCACGTGGCCTGCCGGTGCTTCGATGCGCACCACCTGGCCCAGATCGATGTTTTCCTTGAGCGTGATCTTCAGGTCGTCGATCGCGCCCTGGAACTCGGCCGCGGCCGCCTCGCCCTTTTCAACGACCGCTTGCGCAATGTCGTTGGCAAGGTTGACGAAGTCTGGCGACTTCGCGACGAAGTCGGTCTCGCAGCGCAGATTCACGAGCGACGCGACGTTGTCCTGACGCGCCAGCGCGATCGCGCCTTCGACGTTTTCGCGACCAGAACGCTCGGCCGCCTTGCCGAGGCCGCGCTCACGCAGCCACAGCGCGGCGGCTTCGGCGTCGCCGTCGTTCTCCACTAGGGCGCGCTTGGCGTCCATCATTCCGGCGCCCGTCAATTGACGAAGGGCCTGTACTTCCTTGGCAGTTACAGCCATTTATCCGTTGATCCTTGCGTGTGGTGGGAGCAGAACTAAGCGGTTGCGGGGTCGGCGCCGTTGTCGGCAGCCACGTCGGCCTCCGACTCGGTGGGTGCCACGACCGGTGTCTCGGCAACAGGAGCCGCGGGTGCTTCGGCAACAGGAGCCGCGGGGGCGTCAGCCGCGGGGGCTTCAGCCGCGGGGGCTTCAGCCGCGGGGGCGTCAGCCGCGGGAGCTTCTGCCGCAGGTGCTTCGGCGGCGGGAGCGCCGGTTTGGGAGGCCAGGCGCGCTTCGCGCTCTTGGGCCTGGAGCGCAGCTTGACGCCGCGCCTCGGCCTGCTGCTGCGCGCGCTTGGCTTCTTCTTCTTCGCTGCGCTCAGCTTCGATCGCGGCGGGGCCGGCGGCCTCAGCGGCGATACGCGCCTTGCGGCTGGCGATGAAGCGGCCTTCTTCGACGGCTTCGGCGATGACGCGGCACAGAAGGTTGCCGGCGCGAATCGCGTCGTCGTTACCGGGAATGACGTACTGGATGACGTCGGGGTCGCAGTTGGTGTCGACCACAGCCACGATCGGCATCTTCAGCTTGTTCGCCTCGGTGACCGCCAGGTGCTCCTTCTTCGTGTCGATCACGAAGATGGCGTCGGGCAGGCGGCTCAGGCCGCGGATTCCGCCCAGGTTGCGCTGCAGCTTCACGAGCTCGCGACGCAGGATGAGGGCTTCCTTCTTGGGCATGTTTTCGAAGTCCCCGGCCTCGAGCATGCGCTCGTAGTCCTGCATCTTCTTGACCCGCTGAAGGATGGTCTGGAAGTTGGTGAGCATGCCGCCGAGCCAACGCTCGTTGATGTAGGGCATGCCGCACTGCGCCGCGTAGCGGGCGACGGGATCTTGCGTCTGCTTCTTGGTGCCGACGAAGAGAATCGTGCCGTTGTCGGCGACCATGTCGCGGACGAACTCGTAGGCGAGCGCGGTGCGCTCAAGGGTCTGATTCAGGTCGATCAGGTAAATGCCGTTGCGCTCACCGAGGATGAATCGCTTCATCTTCGGGTTCCAGCGCCGGGTCTGGTGGCCGAAGTGAACCCCGGCTTCCAGCAGTTGTTTCATGGTGACTACAGCCACGTTTGTGAACTCCTAGCTCGGTTGAAGATCCGTGCACGTCGCGCCAACGCGCTGTTGGCGACCGATATGTGCGTGCACGGCACTTGATTTCGCCCAACGGTGTTGCTGAGCGGGAGTCAATGGTAGCCGGTCTAGGCCCTGGCTCTCACCTTGAGCTTGTAAGCAAGCAGGTAGTTCTGCGGCCCGTCCCACGTCGTGACGATCAGTACGCCGTCGGGAGCTCGGGCGACGCCGTGGCCCGACGCGGGCAGCCTGATGGTGGACGAACCGGACGGGCCGCCAATGCGCGGGCCACCGGCATCGAGCGCCATCGCCACCAACTTCGGGCCGAGTAGCGCTGGTTCGCCGAACTCCGCGACCGCATCAGCGCCGCGTACCCGCCATCGGGGCGTGCCGTCGTGGGCGCCGAACACGGCGAGACGACCCCAGTGGTCCGGCACCAGCAATTCGTGCGCAGCCGACACCGTCGGTACTTGGAAATATTCGCTTTGGTCGGCCTTTGCATCCCAGATGCCCTCGCCGGAGCGCGCGTCAACCGCCAGGACGTGGCCGGCTGTGGCCACCGCCGCGACTAGGCGATCGCCGTCATCGAAGACGACGGGTGACGACGTGCCATACGTCCCGATGTCGCCGCTCCACAATTCGGCGCCGCTCGCGGGGTCCAGCGCCCACCACTGCCCGATTCCGACCACGACCGCAGCGCCGAATGTGGCGGCGGGCTCGGCGGTGGTCGCGGTCGGCAGCGCGACCGACCACTTGCGCGCCCCTGTCGACCGTTCCAGCCCGTAGGCCACGCCCGACTCGGTGGTCGCGATCACGATGTCACCGACGACTACGGGCTGGTTCGCGCGGTCATCATCCTGCCCGTCGGCCGCCGTCGGCACCGACCACACGACCGCGCCGGACGTGCGATCGAGCGCCACCACGGCGCGCTTAGCGGCCACGAAAACGCGATCGCCATCGAGCCGCGGTGCGTTCACCAGTGCACCCTCGACTGCCGTTGTCCACTCGAGCGCGCCCCTCGGTGAGAGAGCGAGCACCTGTGACTCTCCCGCGGTCGCAACGACTCCAGCAGCGTCGACCGACGGCAGTCCCACGAAGTCCACGGGGAAAGAGCGCCGCCATTGCTCGACGAACATCACTCGGGTGTGTGGCGGCGACGCCGCGTGCTCGTCTGCCTGTGATCTGCCGTCGGCCCCGGCGCGCAGGACGCCCCAGCTGACACAGCCGGTGACAACGAGCGCGCCGAGTAGCAACGTCATAAGTCTGCGAAGTCTGCGAACCATGTGGATCTCCTAAGGGTTGGGTGTGGCGATGCGGCCGGCCACTGCCGCGGCAGCTCCGGCGAGGTCTTCGGCGTTCGCGATCTGCATGCCCTCGAACGCACGCGCCGCAGTGGTCGCCACGCTTTGACAGGTGGGAGGCGCGTCGGCGACGGCGAGTTGGACCTCGCGCCGCGCGGGCTCCGCCGTGGTGAGGGCGGTGTGGCTGGCCCACGGATACCGGCCGACGTCCACCAGGACGTTGGTGGCCCCGCGCAGCCGCGCCCGCGGCGCCGGCACGACCAGGTCGTGCGCTGCAGCGATCGACGTGTACGCGACGCCGGGCCGTAGCGGGCGGGCGTTCATCTCGTGGATGAAGTCGGATGTCTCGGAAAGCTGCGCCGGACCGGCGCCGGTGAGATCGAAGGGCTTATGGGTGCGGTGCGCAAAGGCGCGTACGGGCGCGTCCGCCTTCGGACCAGCGTTGCCACGCCAAGGCGGTGGCGGCGTCCGCGCCGTGGTGCGGCGTGCCGACCGTGACGAAGTGCGCAATCTGAGGGAGCGCATGCCCGGCGCCGTCGTAACGCTCGGCGAGCGCCTCCCGCGCGATCAGCCCGCCCTGACTGTGGGCGATGAGGTCCACCGTGGCGTCGGGGTATGCGAGCGCGATTTGATCCAGCAGCGCGCGGAGATCTGCCGCGTCGCGACGCAGGTCACGCACAGTGTCCTCGGGTCGGTACGGCTCGGGGTTACGACCGCCCCGATACGAGAAGTCATACGACTTCGCGTAGCCGAGCTCTTTGAAACGGGATGACAGGTTGTGCTCGTCTTCGGGGCCGCGCGACGACGAACCCAACCCGGCGACGAAGACGGCAATGCGTTCGGGCGGCGGCTTGGGCGGATCGACGTCCGGTGAAGTGCATGGCTCGATGAACGCGTCGAGGATGTCCGCGAGACCCGCTGCTAGCGCCGCGAACGGCCCGGCGAACTCGCCCAGGTTCACGATTTCGTCGAGGATCGTGACGAGGTGAGTGGCCATGGCGTGGATCTCGGCCTCGGCGGCGTTGGCCATGAAGCGCGCGGCGTCCAGCGTGAGGGCACCGACTGCGGCGATGTCACCCGCGGCCGCGCGAACCGCGGCGACCGCGGAACCTGCGACCCACCCGGTGGCGCCGGCTGACTTGTCACCCGCCCAGCGCGCCCAATCGACCGCCGACGAAGTGACGGCTTGCGCGTGGTCCATGGCGAAGCGCCAGAGCGCCACGCCGTCATTGCCGGCGTCGTCTTCTTGCAACTCGCCGTCGGGAATGAGGTGGACGCGCGCAGGCCCGCCCGCCAACAGGATCGCCGGGTCGACGTACACGTCGCCGATGCGCGCACCGAAGTGAAAGGAGTCGCCGGTGCTTCCGATGACGTCGCCCTGCTCAACTGTCTGGCCCGCTCGCGTCGCGACGGCGGTGAGGAACGAGTAGCTCGTTCGCACGCCGTCGGCGTGCCGTATGACGACGTGGAGCGCGTCGGCGACTCGCCCGGCGAACGTGACGCGGCCCGGAGCCGACGCGCGGGCGGGCGACCCGGCGGTGGTGTCATACGTGACGCCGCGGTTGCCCGGGCCGTACGGCGTTGTGGGTGGACGGAACGGATCGGTCACGCGGCCCGTGACGGGTTCGATATACGTGACGGTGACCGCTGAGGCCGGGGGCGCGAACCCGGCGAGGACGATGACAGCGAGCGCTGCCACCAGCGCCGCAGTGAGGCGGCGCACGGCGTCTCCCTACCGATCGGGCACCTCAGGTGCTCCGGTATGGCCGAGGGGGAAGCGGCGTTGCGAACGTAGCGGCGAGATGCCCGCCGCGGAAGAGGCAATTCTCGTGAGGCCTCACGTCACGCGGTGCCACCACCCACCGCCGCCCGCGGCCAGACCGCGGCCCCGCAACTCTTCGAGCGCGACGGCGAGGCGACCCGGTGAGAGACCAACCACGTTCAGCAGTCGTTCGGTCGGTGTGGGCGCGAACTCGAGGTCGTTGAGCACCGCCGTCGCGTCGGTCGACAACGCGGCGTCGTCAGGAGTGAAGAGCTGCAACTTCGTGGGCCGAGCGCCGCCCATACCGAGGGCAACCAACACCTCGTCGGCCCCGAGCACCGGCGCGGCCCCGTCGACAAGCAAGCGATTGGTGCCCGCCGACACCGCGCTAGTCACCGGGCCCGGCACCGCCATCACTTCAATACCGCGCGCGGCCGCCGCGTCGACGGTGAGCTGCGAGCCGCCTGCGAGCCCGGACTCGACGACGATGAGGAACTCCGACAGTGCGGCGATGATTCGATTGCGCTCAGGAAACCGCCACGGCTCGGGCGTCATCCCAGGTGCGGCCTCGCTCAGGAGCAGGCCGTCGGATCCGACACGCGACCAGAGTGAGGCGTGGCGCCGCGGGTAAATCGTGTCGAGCCCCGAACCAACTACGCCCACCGGTGCGCCGCCGGCGGCGAGGACGCCCTCGTGACTGGCTCCGTCGATGCCAATCGCCAAACCAGATACGACGCCAACTCCAGCGTCGGTGAGGTCGGCACCGAGCTTCTTGGCAACGTTGCGCCCGTACGCCGTAGCTCGACGGGTTCCGACAATGGCCACGCAGCGCTGATCGAGCACGCCCGAGTTGCCGCGGGCGAACAGCACCGACGGCGGCTCAGGGTCGTCGATCAGACTCTTCGGGAAGGACGGGTGCGCCGGCAGCCACACCTCCACCCCGGCGCGACGAAGCCGCTCGTCGATCGCGTCAGGGTGAAGGCTCTGCAGGCGTGAACGCCACTCCGCCGGCCATTTGAGGTCGGCTTGGCGCCCAGGTTGGCGGATGAGCGCTGTGTCGTTGCGCCGATCGAGAAGACCCAGGAGCGCGTCGCGCGGGGACCGGCCACCGATGAGGCCGCGTAGACGATCAGCCCGACAGAAAGGCATGCCTGCGAGGGCGGCCGCACACACCTCGTCGGTCGCGTCGGCCCACTTCGTTGCCGCGTTCATCGCGCCGTTCCCTGCAACGCGTCGAAATCGGCGCGCAGTTCGAGCGCGGTCGCGATGTCTTCTTCGTTGAGTTCGGCGCCTCGCCCGGCGAGGTCGGCGAGAGTGCGCGCCACGCGGCGCACCCGCGCGAATCCACGGGCGCTGAGCGTGCCCGCGCGCAGGCGCATCTCGATGAGCCTGGTGGCACCCGCGTTCATCGGCGCGAGCCGCGCCAGCTGACGGTCAGTCAACGCGGCGTTGGTGCTTCCGCTTCGCGCGGCCGAGAGCTCGCGGACCGCGGCGACCCGCTCGGCCACGTGAACGCTCGCTTCACCCTCCGCGTCGGTGACCAGGTCTGAGGCGTCGGGCCGGTGCACCGGCAATCGCAAATCGAACCGGTCGAGCAGCGGGCCCGACAGTCGCCGCTCGTATCGAGCGCGGGCGTAGTCGCTGCAGCGACACGAGCCGGGCGGACCACCGTCGCCGCAGGGACACGGGTTCATCGCGGCGATCAGCAGGAAGCGAGCGGGGAACGTGACCGACGCCGCCGCCCGCGTGACGCGGATTACGCCTTCCTCGAGCGGTTGGCGCAACGCGTCCAATACCGACGTCCCAAACTCAGCGAGCTCGTCGAGGAACAGCACACCGTTGGTGGCGCACGAGATCTCGCCCGGACGAAGTCGCGCGCCGCCGCCACCAACGAGTCCAACGATCGACGCGTTGTGATGCGGCGCTCGCCACGGCGGACGCGTGACGAGCCCCGAGCTCGGCAACACGAGGCCCGCCGCGGAGTGCACCCGCGTCGTCTCGAGTGCCTGCTCGGTCGACAGGGGCGGAAGCAGCCCCACCAAGCGGCGCGCGAGCATCGTCTTGCCCGCGCCCGGCGGACCCAGCATCAACATGTGGTGACCGCCGGCGGCGGCGACTTCGATGGCGAAGCGGCCGAGGTGTTGGCCGCGGATGTCGGCCATGTCCGGCAGCGGGATCTCGTCGGCGTAGTCATCAGTGGCCGCGGGCGGACTCGGCCAGGGCGCGTCGCCGCGAAGCACGTCCACCACTTCGCGTAGGTGATCAACGCTGCGGACGCTGCGACCGGGAATGACCGCAGCCTCGGCATAGGACGCGTGCGGCACAACGACAATCTCGGCATCGATGGCCGGCACCATGCACAACACACCGGGCACCGGACGGACGCGCCCGTCCAGCCCCAACTCGCCGACCAACCCGACCCCGGCGAGAGCGTCGAGCGGTACCTCGCCCGCAGCCGCGAGCACACCCAACGCGATCGGCAGGTCGAGGCCGGCGCCGGTTTTGCGCAACCCCGACGGCGCGAGGTTCACGGTGATGCGCTGCTGCGGCCACTTGAGGCCGCTGGACAGCACCGCGGCGCGCACACGGTCGCGCGATTCGCGGCACGCCGTGTCCGGCAGGCCTACGACCGTGAACCCGGGCAGGCCATTCGACACATGCACCTCGACCCGCACGGGCAGGCCGTCGACGCCCAACAGGGTTGCGGACGGAATAGCAGCGAGCACAGCGCACTCCTCGAAGAAACTTCTCGTGGAGGCCCGCTACGTCACATCACGGCGCCGGACCAACGAAGGACGCCACCGACGAATCTACCGAGGGGGTGTTACAGGGTGGTGCGGCTGGCGGCAGCGATATGGGCGAGCGGAGAGTGACATCACTAGCTTGCGGCCGTGCGCGAGACCGCCGACTATGAAACTCCGGCGCTCTTGCGGTGGCGACGCGCAACCGATGTCCCGTTGCTTGTGCTCGCAATCGGCAGCTTGCCGCTGCTTCTGCTTGAACTCGCTCGCAGCGACCTCACGCGCGGCGATCGCATCTTCCTCGACGCCGCCAACGTCATCGTGCTCGTCGCCTTTGCCGTCGACTACGGCGTTGAACTCGCGACCGCAACCAAGCGCGCGAGTTACATGCGACGCGAGTGGACGAGCGCCCTCATCGTCTTGGCTCAAGTCGCTGCACTCTTGCCAGGCCTGGCCGGGTTCGCAGTCCTGCGCGCGTTGCGAGCAGGCCGTGCTTGGCGCGGACTGGCCGTGTTGGCGCGAATGGTTGCTGTTGGTGGAGCGGCCGCTAAGGAAGGACGCGGCATCCTGCGACGCCATGCCGCCGGCTTCGCTCTCGGCGCTGCCGGTCTTACGTGGCTCACGTCAGCGGTCGGGTTCACCCTTGTTGAAGACGTCGGCGCACATGGCCGATTGCACTCGTTCTTCGATGCGCTTTGGTGGTCATCAGCGACGATCACGACGGTTGGTTACGGCGACGTCTTCCCCGTGACCGCGGCCGGGCGCATGATCGGCGTCGTGACGATGGTGGTCGGCATCAGCGCCTTTGCAATCGTCACAGCAAAGGTTGCCGAGTACCTGGTTCGCACCCGCGAGATCGAAGGCGAGTAACCGGTCGGTTTCGGCAGAGATGTGCGTCCTGCGCGTGTCCGCTCGTAGCGCGCCCTGCATGATTGATGCGCGATGACACGGCGGAGCGGCCTTAGTGAGCGTCGGCTGACCTATTCCGACGTCGGTGCGACTGTGGACACGGCGGCGATCCAGAGCGTGCCGTCCAGGCGGATCTTTGAAGGGTCTCGGCGCATCGGTTCAGGCAATGCCACGTGGACCGCAGCAGTCGAAGCCCTTATGCGGTGGGAAGTGAAGACGCACAGCGGATTCCGCGTGGTCACGGACGCGAAGCGCGACGCGTCAAGCGTCGATCTGGCGAGGAGGCATTCATCCTTGAACGAAGGATCGACGGCTCGATTTGGATCATCGTTCGTTCGATTAGTTCTTCACCGAAAGGGCTCTGGCGCCTCGCGTATCCGATGGTGCGACTCATGCAGCCGCTCTACCGGCGCCGCTACTTAAAGTCGCTCGACGGGATCAGCGCATAGATCGAAACCGACCCCGCGCGTTCGCGAGCTCAGTGATTTCCCTCTCGCTCGTTGAAGCGCTTACTGATGTCCTTGATCGATGGCGTGTCGTCCCCGCCGCCGTGAAGAAGCCCTTCGTCCTTGCGAGTTCGCAGGAACTCCTCTCGACGCCGCGGCCCGCCCGGAGCAGTGCCTTTAAGAATGCAAGCGACCATCAGCGGCACAACCCCTAACGCACCCCACCCGCTTCCATAGCTACCCAACGCGACAATGACGCCGATACCGAGCGCTGACGTAGCCCAGCCCTCCCACGACATCGGGGCCCAGCCCCAACCGCCAAAACCACGAGGACCGAACCACACCTTCTTCCCGACGAGCGGCTCCGTACGCACAATCGGCGAGCGTAACGAGTCGTGTAGAACCCAAGTGCCTCCAATGAGCCTCGTCCACAGGTCTCGACAGGCGATACGACCCACGACGTTCTGACGAAAAACCTCTCGCAACCGAACGCTTGTTCGGGTACAATGAGGAGACTATCGCAGCCGCTTTGACGGGTGCCTCGTTTCGAATCCAACTGATTCTTTCGGAGGTTCCAATGTCACGGTCTGCCACTCCTGCTGGTCAAGAACTCATTGACGGACGCCGGCATATTGATACGTGTGAGGCGGCGTGGCTCGACCGACTCGCCGACTTCGACACGTGGGGCACCTGGGCCGAAGACGGGCACTCGCACGCGGCGCCGTGGCTGGTGTCCAAGTGCGGCATGAGCCGGTCCACCGCGAAAGAGAAGCTCCGCGTCGCACACGAAATGTCGCGCCGTCCGGTCATCCGTGAGGCGTTCGTCGCCGGCGACCTGCCGTATTCGAAGGTGCGGCTGATCACCCGCGTCGAGCGCGGCGACGAAGAAGTCGACGCCAAGTTCGTCGCCCACGCCAAGGAAGACTCGTTCCCCGTCCTCGAGGGCCGCGTCAAGCGCTGGCAGATGAATGCGGACCAAGACAAAGAACCGCGCGATTTGAGCGACCGGTTCGGCGTGTTCCGCCAGCACGGCTTCTGCGGCGGCACCGGCCGCATCATCATCGAAGCCGCCGACGAAGACCTCGACCGCATCGTCAACGCGATCGACGCCTACCTCGACTACCTGTTCAACAACTCCAAAGACGCAGAGCCTGTGGACAAGGCTCCAATGGAGCCACCCACCGACGACGACGGGTCGGCCGAATTATTTGTGGAAGAGGCTCCAATGGAGCCAGACCGCACCTTTCCGCAGCGCCGCCTCGACGCGCTACTCGACCTCATCGAAGAGATCGTCCTCGTCCGCGACGACCAAGTCGACCCCGAACGCGCCGCCATCGGCGTCACCATCGACTACGACTCGCTCATCAACCGCGTCGGCGGCGCCAACACCGACTCCGGCGCCGTCCTCAACGCCGAAACCGTCCGCCGCCTCGCCTGCGACGCCGGCATCCACCGCATCATCGTGAAAGGCGCCTCAGAAATACTCGACGTCGGCCGCAAAACCCGCACCTGGAACCGAGCCCAACGCCGCGCCATCCGCTCCCGCCACGGCTTCCGCTGCGCCGCCCACGGCTGCGACCGACGCATCACCCAAATCCACCACATCCACTGGTGGGAAAACGGCGGCGAAACCAACGTCGACAACGGCGTCCCCGTCTGCCTCTACCACCACCACCTCCTCCACGAAGGCCGATGGAAACTCACCTGGGACAAAACCACCGGCACCGTCGAATTCACCGGACCGCGCGGCCAAACCATCCGAGCCGAAGCCTCACTTCGAACTGCGGCGTAGGAGCGAGGCGCTACCGACCTTTGAACGTCGGCGTTGTCTTGGTGACGAAGGCGCGCATGGCTTCGGCGGTGTCCTTGGTGCCGAAGTTCACGGTCTGCGTGCGGGACTCGTCCTCGAGGGCCTGGTCCATCGACACCATGAGTGAGTTGTTGAGCAGCGTCTTGGTCATCGAGATCGCGATCGGCGGCATCTGCGACAGCCGCGCCGCCCACTCCTCGACAAACTTGTCGAGTTCGTTGTCGGGCACCACGTGGTTGACGATGCCGAAGCGTTCTGCATCCTGCGACGAAATCACGTCGGCGAAGAACGCGAGTTCCTTGGCCTTGTGCAGGCCGATGAGACGAGGCAGCAGCCACGAGCCGCCGCCGTCGAGCGACAGGCCGCGCTTGGCGAAGATCTCGGAGAACCGCGCCGTCTCCCCCGCCACGATCAGGTCACACCCGAGGGCCATGTTGCAACCCACACCGGCGGCGACGCCGTGCACCTTGGCGATCGTCGGTTTCGGCATGCGGTGCAACGACAGGATCACGTCGGCGACGTGACGCATCGAGGTCAGGGTGCCGACCGCACCCGACTTTTCGGCCGTGAGGTCGGCACCGGAACAGAATTCGCCACCGGCACCGGTGAGCACGAGCACGCGATCGTCTTCGTTGTCATAGACCTCGCGGAAGGCGACGCGCAGCTCGTCCCACATCACCGAGTTCACTGCGTTCTTCTTCTCGGGACGGTTGAAGGTGATCGTGACGACGCCCTCGGACCGGCTGACTTCGATGGTCTCCATGGCCGCGCACGATACTGGGGTCGTGGGATTCAATCCGCTCCGACAACAGAAGCGCCGCAACTCCGACTATCTGATGATCGTCGCGTGCGTCCTCATCTGCGCGCTGCTCCTGGCATGGGCCGCCAACCTCATCTAGACGGCGCCGACGACGAGAACCTCGAAGTCGCGCTCGTCCATCCGTTCCAAGCGCGCAAGGCCTACCTCTGCCCCGGCTGCCTCAAGGAGATCGACGTCGGCGTCGCGCACTTCGTGGTGGTGCCACTCGACATTCCCGAGGACCGGCGCCACTGGCACAAGTCGTGCTGGAAGATGCGGGCACGACGCAAGCCGCCCCGCCGCAGGTAACGCCGCTACGCGACGGTGACGACGACCTTGTCGCGCACCGACGCCGCGAACGCGTTGTGGACGCCGTCGCCGAGCACAACCCAGATCGTGTGTTCGCCGGGCGCGAGGCCATTCACGACAATTGGTGAGGTCGCAGAGTGGATGATCGCCGGGTTGCCGACCGGGATCGGTTGGCCGGGCGCCACGGGTGGAGTGTCTACGAACGCGTGGAGGTGACCGGTGGCGCCGCTCGTGTCGCCATCGGCCTTTACGAGCGTGACGCCGGCGACGGCGACGTCAATCGAGAGCGGCTGGCCGTTAGCCAACGTGGCGGGTGCCGTCGCGTCGAGCGTCGGCCCGTCGACGATCACCGACACCTTCGCGGTTGCGGCGCCGATGCGCGTGTGCGCGCCATCGCCGTACACGACTGTCATGTTGTGGGCGCCCGCGCTGAGGCCCGGGATGACGACAGGGTTGTCGGCCGAATGAACGATGCCGGGTGCCTTTTGAATTGCTGGCCCGCCGGGACCGGATCGGCGTCGATGAACACGTGGAAGTGGCCGCTCTTGCCCGACGCGTCGCCGTCCGCTTTCACGATCGTGATGCCCGTCGACTCCAACGCCAACGAGACAACGTTGCCCTTGATGTGCTCGCCGTTGGCGGGCGAGGTGATTTTCAACGAAGGCCCCGCCGGTTTTGTGGTTGTTGGGCTCGCGGTATCGGCGTCGTCACCGCCGCAGCCCCCGGTCACCATCGCCATTCCTGCGACTGCTACAAGTGCGATGGTTCGAACAGTTCTGGTCGGCATGGCGACAGTCAAGCTCAAAACGCCGCCTCGATGACCGATACGTCGTTCCCGATGATCGACACGACGTCGAAGCGGATCTCTCCGAAGTACTCGGTCGACGCGGACAGAAACGCTGAAGCGACAGAGCGGAGCTTGCGTTGTTTCGCGACCCCGACGGCCTCGGACGGCAAACCGAAGCGGTCGCTCACCCGCGTCTTCACCTCGGCGAACACCAACTCACTCGCGCGGCGCACGATCAAGTCGATCTCACCGATCTCGCACGTCCAGTTGCGCGCCACTAGTTGATAGCCGTTTGCCCGGTACCACTGCGCGGCCAAGCGTTCGCCTCGCGCGCCAAGCGCGATGCCGCCGTAGGTCACTTACAACTCCTTTTCGGGGAGCTCCTCCACGTTGACGTCTTTGAAGGTGACTACGCGCACCGACGAAACGAAGCGGGCGGGGCGATACATGTCCCACACCCAGGCGTCGTTGAGCTCGACTTCAATCCACGCACGATCGCCCTCGCCCTTGGGCGTGAGCTTGAACTCGTTCGCGAGGTAAAACCGGCGCTCGGTTTCTACGACGTACTTGAACATCGGGAGCACCGCTCGGTACTCCTGGAACAGCTGTAATTCGATCTCGGTCTCGTAGCGCTCGAGATCTTCAGGGCTGCTCGACATCAGGAACTCAGTCTACGACCGCGGTGTGACGGCTCGGCCGCGCAACCGCTTAGAGGAATGAGATGTGGTCGAAAGGCCACACCTTGACGACGGCGCGGCCCACGATCGAGTTGATCTTGATCTGTCCGAACACGCGGCTGTCTGCCGACCCGCCACGGTTGTCCCCCATGACCCAGAGCCGTCCAGGCGCCACGGTTTGGGCCGGGAAATCCGACGTCTCCACGCCAGTCGGCAGGTAGGGCTCGAGCAGCTTGTGACCATTGATGAAGACGAATCCGTCGTGGCCCGACACCTTGTCGCCCGGCAGTCCGATCACGCGCTTGATGAACTCGTCGGTTGAGGGCTGGACGACGCCGATGCCTTCGCCGACCTTGCGGACCCATTTCTGAAAACCGGTGCGAGTCTCGGCGGTATTGCCGACAGCGTTAGGCCGGGGATCGTCGAACACGACGATGTCGCCGCGCCGGGGGTCGTGCATCTTGTACGCGAGCTTGGACACCACGACGCGATCGTCGATCTGCAACTGGGGCAGCATCGAACCGCTCGGGATGTAATACGCCTGCGCCAGGAACGTCTTGACCAGGAACGCGATCAGGGCGGCGACCACAAGCAGGACCGGAATCTCCGCCAGAGTGCGCGCGACGGTCGGCTTCGGACGATCCGGCACATGCGGCGGCAGCTCATCGGCCAGCACGGTCGTGATGTGGGGTTCCGGTTCAACGAGCGACATATGTTCGTCATCGCCCGGCTTGATGCCGAAGGCGGCCTCGAGTGCGTCGGGGCGAAGAAAGTCCGGCAGCTCGTCTTCGTCGGCCGGGTCGGTGTGCTTGGGGACCGGCGGCGGGGCGATCGGTAGCGCGGACGTCGACGGAGCGTCGTCGTCATGCAACGTCTGGGCCGCGGTGGCGAAGACGACGGCGTCGGCATTGTTGTCCGACTCGTCGGCGGCCGACACGCTCGGCACGCTGGCCGTGTAGCTCTCGATCGCGTCGACGACGTTGGCCGCGTCTGCGAGCGGCGACAGCGGACGGGGGCGACGCACGGGCGGGGCTTCGTCGTAGCCGACCGCGAAGTACGCGTCTTCGACGTCGCTCTCGTCTGCCGGTTCGTGCTCTTCCGCTACGTCGGCCGCGTCAACGGCGACCTTGTCATCGGCGTCGAAGCCGACCGGCTCGACTTCAAGATCAGCTTCGGAAAAGAACGCGACCTCAGCTTCGAATGCCGACGAAACGACCGTGGGGTCGTCGGTGTCGTCGGTGTCGTCGTCGCCATCAACGGGATCCGCCGGATCTGCGGACTCGACCGGAAGCGGAACGGGCGCATCGGTCACGCCTTCGAGCGGCGGCAACGCGTAACGATCGAATGGGGTGTTTTCTGGGGTCATAGGAACGCACGGCGGCCGGTCAGCACGACGGCGTAACCGTAGTAGGCGAAAACCGCAGCCAGCGGACCCGAGCGTCGATTCGGCTCAGGCGTCGCCTCGTGCCGCAACCCGAGCGGCGAACTCGTCGCCGTGTTCCGCCATTTCGCGCAACGTCTCCCAGGCCGGTGTCGCCTCGCTGATGTCGTCGGGCCAGTGCTCCACCTCGTTGATGGCCCAGGTTGCCCAGCGGTCGACCGCCTGCTCGATTTCGTCAAGAAAGCGACCTGCAAGCACGAGCCACGGCAGCCGCTCGGGATAATTTCCGCGATTCTCGAGGTACTCCCACGAAATCCCCTGCGATGCCGCGGCCCGGTCCTCAACCCATTCCCGAACGCCACGCAGGTTGGCGAGGAGATCCGCCTTCGTGCCGTGTTCGGCGTAGAAGACCTTCACGAGTTGTTCGAACTCGATGATCGGACCCTCGCCGGGTGTCGGAACCCAGGCTGCGAGCGCGCGACGTCCTTTCGGCGTGATGGTGTATCGCTCGCGCGCCCGCTCGCCGACGTACTCAGTCGTGGAGCGGGCCAGCCCCATCGCGACCAGCTTCTTCGGCTCTGTGTAAATGCCGCTCGTTGCTCGAGGCCAGAACTGGCCAAGCGCGCGTCGCATCTGTTCGGTCAGCTCGTACGTCGTCCAGGAGCGCAGGGAGAGCAGGCCAAGGATGCCGTACGACGTCGTTGTGAGCGTGGCCATTGTAATCCTCCAATTTGGAGTATACGGTGATTCGGAACAGGGAGAGTGGATATGGAAATTGCGAACACGGAAATGGCCGCAGCGTGGGACGGCGAGGAAGGCGCGGCTTGGGCGACGAATGCAGAGCGTTACGAGGCAGCCGGCCCGAACTTGCTGGCGCGCTTTCTGGCCGCGGTCCCGATCGGCCTCGACGAGTCCGTTTTGGACGTCGGCTGCGGGAGTGGGCACGACACGCGTGCGATCGCGCGGGTCGCCGGCCATGTGCTCGGTGTCGATCTGTCGTCGCAAATGCTCGAGGTTGCCCGTGAGAAGGCGGCGGCCGAGGGCCTCACGAACGTCACGTTCGAACAAGCCGACGCCCAGGTCCACAGATTCGAGGCCGACTCGTTCGACCTAGCGGTCAGCAGCTTTGGTGTGATGTTCTTCTCCGACCCCGTCGCCGCGTTCGCCAACATCGCGAGCGCGCTCAGGCCTGGCGGGCGTCTCGCGCTGCTCGCGTGGCGCGGCTTGGCGGAGAACGAGTGGCTCGTTCAGCTTCGCGGCGCGCTCGCCATGGGCCGCGAACTCGGCATTCCTCCAGTCGAGGCGCCCACGCCCTTCTCGTTGTCGGACCCGAACCGAACGACCTCCCTGCTCTCCGATGCCGGCTACGAGGACGTCGCGCTCGCGCCCGTCGACGAGCTCATGTTCTTTGGGACCGACGGCGCGGACGCGTTCGAGTTCGTCAAGACGATGGGAATCGTGAAAGGCCTCTGCCACGACCTAAGCGCGGCGGACAAGGAGAAGGCCTTGCACAACGTCAAGCAGATGCTCGTGGACCATGAGACGCCCGACGGCGTGATGCTGTCGTCCGCGGCCTGGTTGATCACGGCGCGTAAAGCGTCGTGATGACCATCCGCATCGCCGAAGTCGGCCAAGACACGTACCAACTCAGCACGTACCTGCCTGACATCGACTTCGCGGTGAATCAGTATCTGGTCGCGTCCGGCGAGCCGCTGCTTTTCCACACCGGCATGCGCGGACTCTTCGAATCGGTACGCGACGCGCTCGCCACGGTGCTCGACCCCAAGGCGCTGCGTTGGATCAGTTTCGGTCACGTAGAAGCTGACGAGTGCGGCGCGATGAATCAATTCCTCGCTCTCGCGCCCGATGCCGCGGTCCTGTTCGGTGAATTGGGGTGCATGCTCACCATTGGTGACTTGGCGGACCGAGAGCCGCGCGCGCTGGCCGATGGCGAGACCCTCGAGATCGGCGGTCATTCCGTGCGCTGGATCGACACGCCGCACGTCCCGCATGGATGGGAGGCGGGCGTGCTCTACGACGAGACCACTCGCGTCCTGTTCTGCGGTGATCTGTTCTCGACGATGGGGGCGTTCGAGCCGAGCACAACCGACGACATCGTCGCGCCGGCAATCGCGGCCGAAGACGGTATGCCTTCGATGTCGTTGCACCCGCACACGGGCGAGCTAATCCGTCGGCTGGCGGAGCTCGATGTCAGCGCGCTCGCGCTGATGCACGGGCCAGTCTTCAGCGGTGACTGTCGAGCGGCGCTCGAATTGTTGGCCGACGACGCCGACCGACGCGTAAGCGCGGCGACGGTGGCGACTGTGGGCTAGGAGTCGGCGGTGGTTTCGGCCACGGCGTCGACCGCGACGGCCTCTACCGGCGCTTCGACCGGAGCGGCCTCAGCCTTCGCGGCGGCCTTGGCCGCCTTGCTGCCCTTAGCCGGCAGCGCGCTGCGCTTTTCCTTGATCTTGGCGCTCTTACCGATGCGATCGCGCAGGTAGTAGAGCTTGGCCCGACGGACGTCGCCGCGGGTGACGACTTCGATCTGCGCCAGGATCGGCGAGTGCACCGGGAAGGTGCGCTCGACGCCTACGCCGAAGCTGACCTTGCGCACGGTGAAGGTTTCGCGGACGCCGTCGCCTTGACGACGGATCACGGCGCCCTGGAACACCTGGACGCGCTCACGGGTGCCTTCGACGACCCGGACGTGGACCTTCAGGGTGTCACCAGGCCCGAACGCGGGGATGTCGTCGCGCAAGCTGGCGCGGTCGACGATATCGGTGGGGTTCATGGCGCGAAGGACTCCTGAGGGGAACGACGTGGACCGTCCATGCTACTCCTTGGGCGCCCAGCGCTCCAAGAGGGCGGTTTCTTCGTCGGTCAGCCCGCCCCGCCGCTCGATCAAATCGGGCCGGCGCGCCTGGGTCCGGGCCAGCGCTTGGGCCCGCCGCCACGCCTTTACCGCGGCGTGGTCCCCCGAGCGGAGGACCTCGGGGACTGGCCAGTCCCGAAACACCGGTGGACGTGTGAACTGGGGGTATTCGAGCAGGTCATCGGCGAAACTCTCCTCGTCGACCGAGCTGAGATTGCCCAGTACGCCCGGAACCAAACGGGCCACCGCCTCGATCACGACGAAGGCCGCCACCTCGCCGCCCGCGAGCACGTAGTCGCCAATCGACAGCTCCTCGTCGACCAGATGGTCGGTGATGCGGGCGTCGAAGCCTTCGTACCGGCCGCACAGCAACGAGAACCCGTCCCCCGCGGCCAACTCGGCGGCCAACGATTGGTCGAACACCCGGCCCGAGGGGCCGAGGCCGAAAAGGGGCCGGGGCGGGGCGGCCGCTTCGACGCAGGCAAACACCGGCTCGGGCATGAGCACCATGCCGGCACCACCCCCGTAGGGTGCGTCGTCCACGGCGCGGTGCACTCCGGTCGCGTGGCTGCGCAGATCGTGCACGCGCAGGTCGAGTACGCCGTCGGCGCGCGCCTTGCCGATCAGGCTGGCTTCGAGGAACGCGCCGACCAGGTCAGGAAAGAGGCTGAAGACGTCGACGCGCACGCGCGAAGCGTAGGAGCGCGGCGAGGGTGACAGCGATTGCGGCGACGTCGAGCGGGATCGACGCGTCGGCGCCGGTCCTCGGAATGAGCGTGACCGGCTGCGGCACCGACGGCGCGAGCGGCGCGGCGAGCCCCGCCGACAGCAGATTGACGAACACCTGCCAACCAGTCCAGCTCAGGCCATGGCCCTTCAGCCCGTACGTGTGATTGTTGGCCTCAGTTGGCTGAGGCAGCAGGCCACCCGCGATGCGGACGCGGCCCTTGCCAACCGGCATTTCGCCGTACGCGACACCGATCGGTTCCTCGTCGGCGCTGCCTACCTTCACGGCCGCGAGTCCCGCGACGACGCCGCCGGCTTTCTTCCACGCGTCGGTATTCACGATCGACTGCGGTGCTTCGCATTTGATGTTTCCGCAGTCGCCGCCCGTGCCCGGCGCGATGAGGTAGCCCAGGCCACCCGGGTCGTAGGTCTGACGGCGGTGATCGAGCCCGGCGCCGCTGCCATCGGCCGCTCCGGCCACGTCAAGGCCTTGGGTCAGCGGCATCTTTTCGTACGTCGGTTCCTCGTTGCCGGGCTGGGTGAACGAAATCCATCCGCCGTATTCGACGCCCTTCACGACTTGATTGGCGGCCACGATGCCGAGCGGCGCGAGTGCGTCGAGCGCGTGGTCGGTCAAGACGAGGTTGCCGCCGTTCGACGCGTACGCCTTCAACGCCGCGAACCAGCGGTCGCGGTCCGCGCCGGACACCCCGGGCGCCGAGTCATCAGCCAGCACGTAGGTCGACACGCCATCGAGCACGTGGGGGTTCGCGAGGATCGCCGCCGGGGTGATCGGCTTGACCGAGTCGCTCAGGCCGTTGAACACATCGGTATTGGCGACGTCGTAGGGCAGATTCGGCTGCGGCACCGCATTCGCGGACGAGAACGTGATGTGCGCGGTGAGCAGCGCGTTTCCGCTCGGCTTGATTCGCCAACGGCCGGGCTGCGGGTCGTTGAGGTCGATTTTGCTGCCGGCCGCTAAGTAGGTCGCCTCCTGCACGTACGCGGTCGCTACGTCGTACCAACCCACGGGGTCACCCTCATGCTCTTGGCCGTAGCGCTGCAGCGTGATCTCGTTCGTGCCCAGCACCACGCCGCCGGCGTTGTTCGCGGTGAACGCCGCACTCATGCCGGAGTTGCGCACGCCGTCGGTCGGGCCCTTTACGACGAACTCCTTACCGCCGCTCGCGACGGCGAGCAGGTCGATCGGTGCTTGCGCGGGCGCCGAGCTCGGCGCCGGCACCGAAGCGGTGCGGACCTTGCGGTGCACCGACGGCGCGTACCCGACGGTCAGCGTGATCGGCGCGGCCGGCTTCGGTGCGGACAACGCGGCGATCCCGCCGAAGATGATGCCCTTGTTGCCGTCGATGTGGACCTGCTCGAGCGGCGGAATGAAGGCCGTGTTCGGGAAGAGATGACTGTGCGCCATTTCATTGCCCAGCCCAATCGCGTCGAGGCCGACCGACGAGCTCATCCAGCCGTCGATGGTTCCCGTCGTCTGATACGCGATGGTGTCCCACGATGTGCCCCACTGATCCGCGCACATCGGAACGAACGCGGTCCCGCCGATAAGCAGCGGTATCTCGACGGGTCCCGGGCAACTTCCCGGCGCCGCAATGAAAGGTGAATACGCGAGCCGCTTGTTCGCATCGGCGTACACCGCGCTTGCGAGCTGCACCACCTTGGCCGTGTCCCCCCGGTTCTTGCCGCCACCCGGCAGCAGCGTGTAGCTGAACGACGGGGCGCCGTTCATGCCATGCAGATCGAGCGCTCCGACGAACGGCTTGCCGTGTGCGAGCGCGCGCTCGCGCCGCAAGTAGGCGCCGAAACCGATTGCTTCAGGTTCCACGTTCGGGGTGTAGGTCGGATTCGAAAACCCGAGGCCGGGCCACTCGCGGTTGAGATCGACGCCGTCGCCGTTGTACCGCTGGTAGAAGACACCCCCCTGCGAGACGTCCCCACACGACCAGCCGTCCGGGTTGGACAACATGAAGTACAGGACGTTGTTCTTCAGCACCTCGCCCGCGGTGGGCCCCGAGTCGGTCGGTTCGAGAATGTGCTTGGTGGGCTCGGTGGCGGCCCAGGTGACCAGATCCTCGGCGGCGCGGATGCCGCCCTCGATGCCCGCGCGCTCGATGCCGTGGATCGACAGCGAATAGGCGTAACGGCTTCGGTCCGCGTACGCGACCGGCGAGTTGTTGTCGGTAACGACGAGGACGTAGAGATCCTTGCGGTTACGGGCCAGCGTCGTGGTCGGCAGCCCGGCGGACTGCATGTCCAGGCCCGCGAACTCGGGAACCGTGGCCTTCAGGTCGTGCAGATTCACCAGCTTGGCGAAGCGCGGGAACTTCTGTTGCAGGAACTTCAATCCCGCGATGGTCTCGTCCAAACCGAGGAAATTCGCGGCGCAGACCTTGCCCTTGGCCCACGGGCTCGACCCGGGCAGGCCCTTCGTGCACGCCTGCGGATCAGGAAAGACCCTTCCGTACGCCGCATACGTCGAGTCGTTGGCGGCCGCGGGCGAGGCCGTGCTCTTGCCGGGCGCCGCGTTCGCGCGATTGGTCGGAGCCAGCCAGGCGACGAGCGCGACGAATGCGATCAGTAAAGACAATCCCCGGCGAAGCATCGTCGGAGCTTATGAGTTGAGACCGAACGACATCCCTTTGAGGAACAGGTCCGCGTCGCGCTGACGGGGAAAGCGGTTGGCCAGTTCGTGAAACGCGGCGCTGTGGTCGCTGTGGAGCAGGTGCGCGAGTTCGTGGACCAGGACCGCGTCGATGACGTATTGGGGTGCGCCTTGCAGGCGAGCGCTGATGCGGATCGTGCCGTCGGCCGCGGTGCAGCTGCCCCACCGCGAGTTCTGCCGCGTCGACCAGTGCACTGACGAGGGCTTCGCCTCGCCTTTTAGGTAGACGCGGCTGAGGTGGAGAGCGCGCTCATGCAAGGCCTTGTCGGTGGGTCGTTCTCGTTCGCGGCCAGCGATCAGCTTCTGGCTCAGCTCGTCCGCGTACAACTGGCGGTCTGCTTTCGAGAGGCGACGGGGCACGACCACGACGATGCGATCGCCCTCCCAGTGCGCGGCGATCGTCTTACGGCGCTTGTCCGATACTCGAATTTCTACGTCGGGCCGCTCCGACGTGGTCGGTACGACTGGTTCGTCGAAGAGGGTGGCCTGCGCCGCTTCCATCAGAGCGACGGTATAGGGCGGGTGTAACGCAGCTCGTGGATGGGCGCGCTGCGCCACACCTCGTCCTTCTCGGCGCCGTCGGGAATCCAGCCGGCGAGTTCGTAGAAGCGGCGGGCGCGCGCGTTGGTGTCGAGCACCCAGAGAATTGCGTCCGTAAAGCCCAGGGTGCGCAGCTCGGCGACCGCGGCGTCCATCAGTGCGCGGCCCGCGCCTGTCCCCCAGGCTGCGGGTGCGGCGTAAATCGCGACCACCTCACCGATGGACGGCGCGGCGCCCTCGTCACGCGACGCACGCAGGTTTACGAACGCAACCACGGTGTCATCGTGAACCGCGACGAACGTCTCCGACTCGCCTTCGCCGAGCACGCGCGTCCACAACGCAATGCGTTCGTCGACGTCGAGCGACGCGAGGAATTCCTCACCCAGCGACGCATAGGTGACACGCCACGACGCGATGTGCACGCGTCCGATGGCCGGCGCGTCCGCGAGCGTGGCGCGTCGGACGAGGGGCACGGTCAGTCGAAGAGGCCGTCGGGCACGTCGACGGTGACCGAGTGATCCGTGGTGCCGGTGACGAAACGCAGCGGCACCAGGCCGCCTGAGTCGAGCACGAGCAGGTCCGACGCCGGGTTGGCTTCCACCGACGTGACCTTGCCGCGACCGGTGCCGTGTTGATCGATCACTTCGAGGCCGACGAGTTCGTGCACCCACAAGGCGTCGGGGTCTTCGAGCGGTTCCGCGTAGAGGTCGCGGTGCGCGATTTCTTCGGAGGCCTCGCGGCTGAAGACGTTGTCGAACTGCACGATCCAGCGATGCGCGAACGTCGACGACGTCACGACCGTGAGGGGGCGGCCGCCCTCGCCGTCGAGCACCAACACGGCTCCAGGCGCGACGCGCTCGTCGCGGTTCGTGATGAGTGAGACGACTACCTCGCCGCGCAGGCCGTGCGGCTTGTCGACGCGACCTACCAGCAGCACTGGCTGCTAGTCGACGATGTCGACGGTGGCTTCAACCCCGGCCCGGGCGCCCGCGGCGCGCACGACGGTGCGAATGGCCTGGGCGTTGCGGCCGCGGCGGCCAATGACGCGGCCCATGTCGTCCTTGCCGACCGACAGGCGCAAGTCCACCGCGCCGTCAGTGTGATCGGCTTCGATCGAGACCTCATCAGGTGAATCAACGAGCTGGCTCGCGACGTACGCGAGCACCGTCTCGGGTGTGTCGGAACCGAGCTCGGCCACGACTACTTCTTCGCCGGCTTGGCCGGCTTCGACGCCTCGAACTGCTCCCAGGCACCGCTGATCTTGAGCAGCTTGCCGACGGTCTCAGTGGGCTGGGCGCCCTTCTGCAACCACGCGACTGCCTTGTCGTTGTCCATGTTGATCACCGACGGTTCGGCCCGAGGGTCGTAGTTACCGAGGATCTCGATGAAGCGGCCGTCGCGCGGCGAACGCGCATCGGCAACCACCACGCGGTAGGTGGGCTGCTTGGTTTTTCCCATCCGCATGAGGCGGAGCTTGACGGCCATTTGTTCCTTACCTTCTCTTCTTTTTGTTGTTCTTGTTCTTCTTGTTCTGACGACGTCGCATCCCGGGCATGCCGCCCATCTGCTTCATCATTTTCTGCATTTCTTCGAACTGCTTCAGCAACAAGTTGACGTCGCTGATCGAAGTTCCGCTGCCCACGGCGATGCGCTGGCGGCGCGAACCGTTGACAAGCGATGGAGTTGTGCGCTCCGCCGTGGTCATGCTGCGAATGATCGCCTCGACCTTTCCGACCTCGCGGTCGCCGATCTCGACGTCTTTCATCTCCTTGGGAAGCCCAGGCATCATACCGAGAACGCTGGTCAAAGGCCCCATCTTCTTGAGCTGCTGCATCTGCTCGAGGAAGTCATCGAGGGTGAAACTGCCCTCCATGAGCTTCTGGGCGGCGATTTCGGCCTCTTGCTCCTCGTAGACCGATTCCGCCCGCTCGATCAGCGTGAGCATGTCGCCCATGCCCAAAATCCGGCCCGCCATGCGGTCGGGATGGAAGGTGTCGAAGTCTTCGAGCTTCTCGCCGTTAGAGGCGAAGGCGATGGGCCGGCCGACCACTTGCTTGACCGACAGCGCCGCGCCGCCGCGGGCGTCGCCGTCGAGCTTGGTGAGGATGACGCCGTCGAGTTCGAGGGTCTGGTGGAACGCCTCGGCCGTGTCGACCGCGGACTGACCGGTCATGGCGTCGATAACGAGGAACGTGTACTTGGGCTCGACAACGGCGCTGACCTGGCGCACTTCCTCCATCAACTCCGCGTCAATAGCGAGGCGACCGGCGGTGTCGACGATCAGCACGTCCTTGCCCAGGCGCTGGGCTTCCGCCAGGCCGGCCTTGGCGACCGAGACGGGATCACTGGGCTCGCTGAAGACGGTGACGCCGATCTGTCCACCGAGCACGCGCAACTGTTCGACCGCCGCGGGTCGTTGCAGGTCGGCGCCGACGAGCAGCGGGTTGCGGCCCTGGCTCTTGAACCAGCGCGCCAACTTCGCCGCCGTGGTGGTCTTACCGCCACCTTGGAGACCGGCGAGCAAAACAACGGTGGGCGGCCGGCTGGCGTAGGTGATCTTGAGCGTCTCGCCGCCCAGCGTGTCGATCAGTTCTTTGTGGACGAGCTTGATGACCTGCTGGGCCGGGCTGAGGCTTTGGGACAGGTCGGCGCCGATGCACGCGGCCTTGACCCGGGCGACGAAGTCGCGGACGACGGTGAAGTTGACGTCGGCCTCGAGCAACGCCACGCGGATCTCGCGACACACCTCGTCGATGTCGGCCTCGCTGAGGCGCCCGCGTCCACGCAGGCGCGTGAAGATTCCGTCGAAGCGGTCGCTCAAAGACTCAAACACAGCCCGCCGATGGTACTGGGCTAGGTCACCTTGATTGGAATGGTGACCGTCGCCGTCGAATCTCTGGCGTCCGTCGCGCCGCACGACGGCCCCGACTTGATCGTAAACACAGCTTTGAAGTCGCCGGCCTTCGCGTAGGTGTGCTTCCGCTCGCGGGACATCTTGCCCGGACCATCCGCGACGTTTTCGGAGCACGCCATGCACGCAACTTCGCCAGCTGCGTCAGGATCGCCATAGTCGACGGTCACGCCATCGAAGCAAGGCCCCTCGCTGAACGACCGCGAATCGTGCGTGGCGTAAATCTTGAAGTGCACCGACTCGCCGGCCTTCACGGCGGCCTTGTCGGGGCAGACCCAGCCCTGAAGCGGGCCTGTGTCGAGGATCGCCTGGCAGCTGGTGCCGGTGCCTCCGCTGCCGGAACCAGTGCTGCCGCCTGAGCCGCCATCGGTGGGCGTGACGCCGGTCGTGTCGGTCGACGGCTGCTCGATGTACTTGTCGTGGGCGGCGGCCGCGGTGACCATGTCGCCGTTGTCGGACGTGAACAGGTACGCGGGCACCAGGAACAGCGCGCCCCGACTGTCGCCTTGCAGCATGAGGCCGACGTCGGCCTTCGTGAGGGTGATCACGGTCGGTTCGACCGAGCCGCCATCGGGCGCGGGCTCGGACGTCACCGCGTCATCCGGCGCTGGAGCGACGGCTGAGGACGCCGCGTTTGCCGACGCCGCCGGCGAGGACGCGGTCGCTTCGGGCGCGCCCATGTCCAGGGTTTCGCGGCCGTCCGTCGCGTACCGAGCCGTCATCGATTCGTTGAGGCGGTCAACCGCGCGCTGCAGGCTCGCGAGGTCATAGGACCCGAGCGACTTCGCGTCGCCGAGATACCCATTGGCGCCCGTGATCGTCTTCGTGCTGTCCACGGTGACGAACGCCTCGAAGCCCTCGACGCTGTGTCCGTCGAACGTCGGCAGAAAGCGCACGTTGAATCCGAAGTCGTCGAGGGGTTCGACCGTGACCTTCGGGTCGTGCAGATCGACACCACCCGAGCGCAGAGCGTCCGTCGCGATCTGCTGCGCCTCCGCCTTGGTCGGTGCGGTGGCGGGCTTCACTCTGGTGGTAGGCGGCGTCGGGGTCGCGTCTTCGCACACCGGCGGACTCGCGGCGGTATCGCTCGGCACGGCCGCGTCGGGAGCGGTTGGCTCAGAGGGAGGTATCGAACAGCCGCCGCCGCTGCTGCTATTGCCGCTTCCGAGCGGATACGACCAATACATCGAGAACGAACCGCCGCCTTTCGCGACGTAGAGCGCTCCACCCGTGGTTGTGACTACCTCTTTGCCCGTCTGGCCAACGGTCCACCCATCGGGCGCGGTCGTCACCGCACCCTTCACGCCCAGGGCCTTGGCCAGCTTCTCGGTGGCCGACTTCGATCCGTCGCCAAGTTGGTAGGCCTTGCCCGTCTTCGCGTCGACCGTGACGCCTTTGGCCAACTCGTAGTGGATGTTGGCCCGCAGCATCATGTCGGCGGCCGGCGCGCCCGCCGCGGACTTGGTCTCGGCGTTGCCGTTCGCCGCTACCTGACCGGGCAGCTTCGGCAGATCGGTGCCGCACGCCCCCAGTACCAGTGCGAGGACTGCCGGACCGATGACGAAGAGACGAGCACGCATGACGGTTGGACGGTCCCGCATGCGCGCCTGGTTCCTATTCGTCGACAGAAAAAGCGCGTCGACGAACTCGTCGGGGTCGAAATCGATCAAATCGTCCGCGCCTTCACCGATGCCGACGAGCTTGATGGGGATCCCCAGTTCGGCCTGAATGGCTAACGCGATGCCGCCCTTGGCCGTGCCGTCGAGCTTGGTCAACACCACGCCGGTCACTCCAGCGGCGTCGGCGAACTCGCGCGCCTGGGCCAGCCCGTTGTTGCCCGTGGTCGCGTCGATCACCAGCAGCGTTTCGGTCAGCGTGCCGGGCCCGCGCTCGGCGATGCGGTGCACCTTCTTCAGTTCTGCCATCAAGTTGACCTTGTTGTGCAGGCGGCCCGCGGTGTCGGCGAGGATCAGGTGCGCGCCGCGCGCGGCGCCGGCTTCGATCGCGTCGAACACCACCGAGCCGGGGTCGGCGCCCTCAGCGCCGCGGACAATTTCGCTCCCGGTTCGTTCGGCCCATAGCTGGAGCTGGTCGCCCGCCGCGGCCCGGAAGGTGTCGCCCGCCGCCAGCATGACCTTCTTGCCGTCGTTCACCTCTCGGCGCGCGAGCTTGCCGATCGTGGTCGTCTTGCCCACGCCGTTGACGCCGACCATCAACCACACGCTCGGCCCCGACTCCGCCGTCTTCAACGTGCGATCGCCAACCAGACGGCTCTTGAGATCGGCTTTGAGCGCGTCGAGGAGGTCGTCGGCGGTCTTGATCTTGTCGGCCTTGGCCGCGGCGCGCAGGTCCTCGATCACGGCCATCGTCGTGGACACGCCAAGGTCGGAACGGATGAGGGCCTCTTCGAGGTCGTCCCACGTCGTGTTGTCGATCGGGCGGGAGCGGACGCCGCCGACGAAACCCGACAGCGTGGCGCGGGCGCGACCCAGCCGGTCCCGCAGGCGCGGCTTGGTGGTGGGCTCGGGTTCAGGTGCGGCCTCCGGTTCCGGTTCGACGACGACCGGTGGCGCTTCGACAACGGGCGGTGGTGATTCGACGACCGGCGGTTCGACGACGGCGGGCGCGGGTTCGACGACAACCGTCGGCGGCGCCTCGGTAACCGGCGGCACCAGGTCGACCGGTCGCGGCGTGACGCTGGGCCGCGGCGCCTCCGGCGGCCGCCGGGTCGGCGGACCGATGTCGGGCCGCTTCGTCCGGCGCGAGGCGGTGCCGAGCCGGATCAGCGAGACAACGAGCAGCAGGAACGCAGCGACGATGAGAACAAGAAGAACGGCTTGCATGAGGCCAGCGAGCCTATGGGCAGATGCGGGGCGGCTTGGTTACGCGTTCGCAGGAGCGTCGAAGGCGACGTTCTGCAAGCGTTCCGACACAACCTTTGACGAGCCGCCCGGCTGCATCGTGACCCCGTAAAGACAGTCCGCCGCTTCCATCGTGCGCTTCTGGTGACTCACGATCACCAGCTGCGCTTCCTGGCGGAACTCGGCAATGAGATCGAGGAAGCGATGCAGGTTGACGTCGTCGAGCGCGGCTTCGACCTCGTCCATCAGATAGAAGGGCGAGGGGCGGCTGCGGAACACGGCGAACAGGAACGCCAACGCCGTGAGCGAGCGCTCGCCGCCGGAAAGCAGCGACAGGCGGCGCACGTTCTTGCCCGATGGGCGGGCATCAACCTCGATGCCGGTGTCGAGCGGATGCTCGGGGTCGGTGAGGCTCAAACGGCCCGTGCCACCCGGGAAGAGGGTGGTGAACAACTTCTCGAAGTTGTCGGCGACATCGACGTACGCGGCGGCAAACAGGTCGATGATCTCTGCGTCAATTGCCTTGATCACTTTGCCGAGTTCGCGCCGTGAGTTCTTCACGTCCTCAAGCTGTGTCTCGAGGAACGCGTTGCGCTCAGACAGCGCCGCATGCTCTTCGAGCGCGAGCGGGTTGATCGGGCCCATGAGTCGCAACTCGCGCTCGAGTTCACGCGCCCGCGCCGCCGGGTTCGTACCTGCGGCCAGCTCGGGCATCGGGGCGCCGACGACATCCTCGGGTTCAAGGTTGTGCTCGTGGCGAACGGTTTCGACGACCGTGTCGAGGCGCACTCGCACCTCGGCGGCCTCGAGTTCAACGCGCTGGGCGCGTTCGCGAGTTTCGTTCAAGCGCCGCTCGGCGTCGGTGCGTTCGCGGCGCAGCGCTTCGAGCCGATCGATCGTTTCGCGTCGACCGGCGGCATGACGGTCGCGCTCGGCCCGCAGGCGGTCGCGGAACTCTGCGAGCCAGGCGGCGCGCTCGCCCGCCGCGGACGCGATGCGTCCGGTGACGCTGATGCGCGCCTCGATGGCCTCGCGCCGGCTCGCCACGGCCGCGCGGTCGCCGGCCAGACGGGTGAGGCGCTCTTCGATGTCGGCCTGACGCGTGAGCAACCCGGCGCGGCGCGCTTCAAGGGCACCCGCGCGCACGTCGATGTCAGCGCGCAGTGCCGCCTTGGCGGTGCGGCGCTCGGCCGCTGACTCGACGCGTTGGGCCACCACTTCAACGGGTTCGATCGCGGCGCGCAAACTGTCGAGTCGTGCGGTGTCGCGCGCCAACGCTTCGGTGGCGTCGGCGTGCGCGGCGATTACCGCCACCAGTTCGGCGTCGCGTCCCGCGGCCTGCGCCCGCAACGCGTCGCGGCGGCGCTCTGCGTCCGCGGCGGCGCGTCCGGCATCGACGAAGGCGCGCCGTGCATGGTCAAGGGAGCGCTTGGCTTCCACCGCGGCGCGGTCTGCCTCGGAGAATGCGGCCGCGGCCACGCGCTCGGCCTCGTCGGCTTCGGCCGCTTCGGCGGTCGCGGCTTCGAGCGCGGCCCCGGTGGCGCCGACGCCGCCCGCGCCGACCCGCCAGCCCGTGGACGCGAACCGGTCACCGGCGCGGGTGACCGCGACAACGCCCGGGTGGGCCAGGGCCAGGTCGAGCGCGTCGGTCCAGCTGCCGTCGACCGTCACCGCGGTCGCGAGCAGCACGTCGAGAAGGCGCTCGACATCTTCATGACGCGAGCGGACGTGGGAGCGCACCGGTTCGGCTCCGATAGCCGCCGCGGCGAGGCCAAGGCTGCCGGGGACCGTCGTCGCGGACAACGCCAGCACGGCGCCGCCGATCTCGCCTTCGCCGAGCTTGGCCAGCGCGGCGCGGCCGGTGGACTCGCCGTCGACGACGACCGCGGTGATCGCCTCGCCGAGCGCAGCCTCGAAGGCGGCCTGCCAGCCGTCCTCCACGTCGACCAAATCGAGCAAGGTGCCGAGAACACCATCGATGCCGTCGAGCTGGGCGGCGCCGGCACGGGCGCGCGCGGTATCGAGTGCGGCCGCCAGCGCGTCGCGGCGACCGTCGGCACGGGCCTTACGTTCTTGCGCGCCGCGGTGGCCGGCCAACGCGGCTTCGCGCGCAGTGTGCGACGTGTCGACGACAACTTGCGCTTGCGCAACGGCAATCTCGGCGTCCGTGAGGGCAGACGCGGTGGTCTCGGCCAGTTCACTCGCGGCGGCCAGCCGCTCGTCGAGCTCGAAGCTCGCGACTCGGACTTGATCGAGCTTCGCCGCCGCAGCCTGGGCCGCGCTCGAGGCGCTCGCCAAGGCGGCGGTAAGCGCGGACATTTCGCCGCGCATCTCGGCCAGCCGGCGCGGGGCGTCAAGCGCGTCGCCGCCGTCGTCCCCCGCCTCATCGTCACCGAGTTCAGGCAGTTCTGAAGCAAGCTGCGCCGCGGCCGCCTCGACGTCGGCCAATTCGGACGCGATGCGGGCGCTGTCTGCCTCCAACGTGGCGACGACGGTTTGGTCGATCGCAGCCGCGAGCTCGGCGAGGGCGGTGCGGCGCCGTTCCGTCGCGGTGGTGCGCAGGGCGTTGGCGCGCTGCAAGGCACCCTCGACCCGCACGGCCAGATCGGCGAGCTCGTCGCCGCGTGACGCGTCGAGCTCGCTCTCGGAGGCGGTAACGAGTGCGTCGAGACGGAACAACTCGTCGCGCAGTTCGCGGTCGGTGTCTGCCTGGGTCGCGCGCGAATCGTCCGCGGCCTTCAGTCGCGCGGTCAGTGTCGCCACCTCGCGCCCAGCGAGGAAGAGACGCAACGCCTCGAGCTCGCCGGCGACGTCGCCGTGACGACGAGCCGCGTCGGCTTGGCGTTCGAGCGGCTTGAGCTGGCGGCGCACCTCGCGCAGCAGGTCGTTGAGACGCACGAGGTTGCCCTCGGTCGACTCGAGCCGGCGCTGGGCCTTCTCGCGACGGCGGCGGAACTTGAGCACGCCGGCGGCCTCTTCGATGATCGCCCGCCGGTCCTCGGGACGGGCGTTGAGCACGGCGTCGAGCTGGCCTTGGCTAACGATCACGTGCTGCTGACGGCCGACGCCGGAGTCCGACAACAGCTCCTGGATGTCGAGCAGGCGGCACGGCACTTCGTTGATCGCGTATTCGCTCTCGCCTGACGTGCGGAACAGCGTGCGCGAGATCGTGACTTCGGCAAAGTCGATCGGCAGGATGCCCGACGAGTTGTCGATGGTGAGGCTGACCTCAGCCCGGCCGAGGGCGGGGCGCTTGGAGGTGCCCGCAAAGATGACGTCTTCCATCTTCGTGGACCGCACCGTGCGGGGGCCTTGGGCGCCGAGCACCCACGCCACCGCGTCCACGACGTTGGACTTGCCACTGCCGTTTGGACCAACAACGACGGTGATTCCGGGCTCGAACACCAGGGTCGTCGAGTCGGCAAACGACTTGAACCCCTTGAGCGTCAGCGACTTCAGAAACACGGTGAATCCAACCTACCGAGCCACACGCCGACATTCGCGAACGGTCGGCAAATATTGACAGGACGGGCAGAAATGGGTGCCGCGCTGAGCCACAACCGTCTTTTCGATCGGCGAACCACACCGCGGGCAGGCCTGGCCCGGCGCGGCCGTAAACCTGGTGCTTCAGGGCAAACCGGCCAGGGTTGCCGTAGGCGTCGACGTAACCCTCGTCGTTGAAGCTCGAGCCGCGGGCCTTGATCGCAGCCGTGAGGATCCGCCGCAGCTCTTTGCGGATCGCCGTCGCCTCTTCGAGGGAAATCGAGGCCGCGAGGCGCTTCGGGTGCACGCCCGCCGCAAACAGCGCCTCGTCGGCGTAGAGGTTGCCCACGCCGGCCAGGGAGTTCTGGTCGAGCAGCGCGGATTTCACCGTGCCGGTAGTGCGAGCGCCCACCACCAACGAGTGGAACGCAGCGGCGCTCAGCTTGTCGTTCACCGCGTCGGGACCAAGGGCGCGTAACGCGTGCGGGCGGCCGCGTTCATCCAGGGGGTCGACGAACATCTCACCGAACGTGCGCGGGTCGACGAAGCGAAGCTGGGTGCGGTTGTCAAGATCGATGACGACGTGCGTGTGCTTCGCGAGTTCGTCATGTGGCTTGGCAACGCGGAGCTGTCCGCTCATGCGCAGGTGCACCACGAGCGCGTCGTGGTCGTCGAGATCAACGATCAGGAACTTTCCGTGGCGACGAACGTCAGTCAACCGCCGACCGCCCAGGGCGGCGATGAAGTCGGCGTGCGGTTGACGGCGCACGGCGCGATCACGGGTGACGGACACGGACCGCACAACCCGCCCTCGGAGAAAGGGTTCGAGGTCTCGTCGGACCGTTTCGACCTCGGGTAATTCAGGCACGGAGGCGGAGTTGCTCCCACGCCGCACGCGCCGCGGCCTGCTCGGCTTGCTTCTTCGAACGACCCGCGCCCTCGCCCTGCTGGTCGGCGCCGATGAACACGAGCGCGTGGAACGTCTTGGCGTGGTCGGGCCCGTCGTCCTCGACGACATAGCGGGGCAACTCCGGGTAGTGCTGGGCCGCAAGTTCCTGCAACCGCGTCTTGTAGTCCTGCCCGCCGGGGCCAGCTGCCGCCTCTTCGATCAGCGGTCCGAGCATGCGCATCACGAACTCGGCGGCCGCGCTCCAGCCGCCGTCGAGGTAGATCGCCCCGATTACGGCCTCGAACGCGTCGGACAGGATCGACGGCTTCTCCCGTCCGCCCGACGCGTCCTCACCCTTGCCCAATTGCACGGCGTCGCCGAGTCGCAATTCGAGCGCGGCTTCAGCCAACGCCTGGGCGTTGACCACTGACGAACGCACCTTGGCCAACTCGCCTTCCGGCAGCGTGGGGTACGTCAGATAGATGTGGTCGGTGACGACCAGGCCGAGCACCGAGTCACCTAGGAACTCGAGCCGCTCGTTGGACGCGATGCCTTCGTTCTCGGCGCACCACGAACGATGGGCCAACGCGGCTGTCAGGGCCTCGCGGGTCGTGAACTCGTAGCCGATGCGCTCAGCGAGCGCATCGATGGGGTCGTCGCTCAACCCAGTTTCGCCATCACGTAGTCCACGGCATCGCCGACGGTTGTCAGCTCTTGCATGTCTTCGTCGTCGATGTGGAAACCGACCGACCGTTCGCCGAGTTCTCCTTCGAGTGCTTCGACAAACTCAAACAACGCCATGGGATCGGCGCCGAGGTCGTCGACGAACGCGGAGGTGAGCTCGACCGAATCGGGATCGATTTCGAGGATCTCGCCGAGTTGATCGCGGATCAGCGCGATCACTTCGTCACGCGAGAACGGTGTGCGCTCAACGTGCGTTTCTGCAGGCATATATAGGCAACCTCCTACGCCGAGCGTACAGAGGCGCCTAACGCTTCAACGACGTTCGCGGCCGACAGCTCGTGCGCGATACGAACCGCGTTCACCACCGCTTTGGCCGACGACGACCCGTGGCCGATAAGCGCCAGGCCCTTAAGGCCGACGAGCGCGGCGCCGCCGGTCGAATCCGGGTCCAGCGCGTCGGCGGTAGGAGCGAGGGCAGGCAGCAACACGTTTCCAGCCGCTTTGGTTTCGTCGTTGGTCATGATCGCCTCGAAGACCTTGCCGATGAGGAATTTCATCGCGCCTTCGAGCGTCTTGAGCGCGACGTTGCCGGTGAAACCGTCGGTGACCACCACGTCAACGTCGTCGGTGAGGATGTCGCGGCCTTCGACGTTGCCGATGAAGTTGATGCCAGCCGTGGTCTTTAGGAGCTTGTGCGTCTCCTTGACGAGCGGCGAGCCCTTGGTCTCCTCTTCGCCAATCGACAACAGACCGACGCGCGGGTCGTCGATGCCGAAGCGCACGCGTGAGAACGCACCGCCGAGTTGCGCGAACTGCACCAGCCACTCTGCGCTGCACTCGGCGTTGGCGCCGGCGTCAAGGAGCAATGTCGGCGTGGCCCCGGGCACGGGGATCGGCGTTGCGATCGCGGGACGGGCTACTCCTTCGAGGCGTCCGAGACGCAACAGCGCCGACGCCATGCCCGCACCGGTGTTACCGGCCGAGAACGCGGCGCACGCCTTGCCGTCGCGGACCAACTCCATGACCCGCACGAGCGAACTGTCCTTTTTGGTGCGAACCGCTTTGCCCGGCTCGTCATCCATGGCGATCACTTCGGTCGCTTCGATCACTGGCACGTCGCCGGCGTCACCGATCGCGTCGGGCTGTCCGACCAAAACGACAGAAAGCCCCTCCTCCATCGCCTGGCGTGCGCCAGCAACGATTTCGGACGGGGCTTTGTCGCCGCCCATCGCGTCAATCGCGACGGGGAGTGTCATTTAGACCTCGATGGCTTGACGGCCGTTGTACCAACCGCAGTTGTTACACACGACGTGGGGCACCTTGGCCCGGCCGCACTGCGGGCACAGGCTCTTCGCTGGCGCTTCGAGCGTCCATGCGGACGCCCGACGACTCCGGGTCTTGGATTTCGAGGTCTTTTTCTTAGGGACAGCCATTGTCGTTCTTTCAGTTCTTCTCGCCGAGTTCGCGGAAGGCGTCCCAGCGGGGGTCGAGTTCGTCGACTGTGTGTCCGCAGTCAACGGTGTTTCTGTCGGCCCCACATTCGGGACACAAACCCTGACAGTCCGCCATGCACAGCGGAGCCTGGGGTAATTCGAGATACAACGCGTCGCGCGCCAACGGCTCAAGGTCCAAGCGATCGGCCTGTAGAGGATAGATGTCCTCAGACTCAGGCGCACGTTCGAAGAGTTCGTGGACCTCGACCGTCAAGCTCCCGGCGGCCGGTCCGAGGCACCGACGGCAGTCTCCGTCCCACGGTGCGGTGACGGTGCCCTTGAACTGCACCGTGATGTTGTCAAGCGACTCGATTGTGCCCACGACCTGGGTTTGCGCCCCCGGACGGACGTGGCTGGCGGTCACTTTGACCTCGCCGAGATCGCCGGAAAGATCCACCTCCCGCTTGGCGCCAGGATGCCGAAGCAGCTCCGCGACAGGGATCGACCAATGAGAAACCAGCGACGACATGGGGGAAAGATCTTAAGTCACCCGCGAAGGGTGACTTCGCGGACGGCCGCCGTGGGGCGAGCGAAGCGAGGGGCCCCACGTTGCGGAGGAGGCGATCGGTCTGAAGAAACGACGCGGCTTTGCGGCCTCGGCGACAAAAGCACTCTTCTGGTTCGATCGGGGTAGTTCGAGGCCGCAAAGCCGCGTCGTTTCATAAGACCGATCGAGGGCCTGCGGGGTGCCCGCCCGGGTTACAGAAGATCTTGGTCAAACACGGTGACTTCGCCTTCGCTGGCGTAGTCGATGTCGCCTTCGACGGCGTCGGGTAGCGGGGCTACCTGGAGCTTCTCGCGGCCGGAGTGGACGGTCTTCAAGGTGCGCTGAAGGACGATTTCGAACTGGGCGAGTTTCTGGTCGCAGTAGTCCTCAGCCTCGTTGCGAAGGCGGTTGGCGTCGTCGGTGGCCTTATCGACGGTGCGCTGCGCGAACAACTGCGCCTCGCGCACGATCTCGGTCTTTTGCACCATGCGCGCCGCCTGCGTGCGTGCGACCTCGACGATCTCGTCGGCTTCGCGCTGCGTGCGGGCCAGGAACTCCTCGCGCTCCTTCAACAGCCACCGCGCTTCGCGCAGTTCGTTGGGCAGACGGTCGAGCGCGTCTTCGAGCAACTCGATCACTTCGTCTTTGTTGTTGAGCAGATGTGAGCTCGACAGCGGCATGGGGCGCGTGTTGTTCACCACGTCGACCACGCGCTTGAGCAGAACCTCGGTAGGCGGACCGTTCACCGGCACGGGAGGCGTGGTGTACGGCTGGTCGTCGTCCTCGTGGTCGTCCCATTCGGTCATGCGGGGAATTTCTCTTTCAACCTCGTGTGCACCGCGGGCGGCACCATCGATCCGACTCGATCAATCCCACCGAAGGCGGCGATCTGGCGGACCAACGACGAGGCGATGAACGAACTCGTCGAACCGCAGGGAATGAACAGTGTCTCGATCCCCGAGATCGCCTTGTTCATCTGTGCCTGCTGCAACTCGTACTCGAAGTCCGAGGCAACCCGCAGGCCCTTCACGATCACGTCGGCGCCGACCTCTTTGGCCACGTCCACAGTGAGCTTCTTCATACCGACCACTTCGACGTTGCCGAGCGAGCCGAACGTTTCCTCAAGCATCTCCATCCGCTCCGGCAGCGTGAACAGACCGTCGCTCTTGCCCGGGTTGCGAATCGACGCCACAACCACGCGGTCGAACATGCGCGACGCGATGGTGATCGCGTCCACGTGTCCGTTATGCAGCGGGTCGAATGACCCGGGGAAGAGTGCTGTTCTCACGAAGCTCCCTCGTCTACAGGTGAGGCGCGAACGAGCGTAACAACGGTAGTGCCGTACTTGTCCGAACGGACAAGTTGCCACCCCTCGGGCACCTCGATTGCACGCCGTCCTTCGCACACCGCCACCTCGGCGCGCAGGCCCTTCAGCAGCTTCTCCCAACCGTCCCATGTGTACGGCGGATCGATGAACGCGATGTCGTAGTCCGGGGCGCCGGCAACGAAAGTGGCCGCGTCGCCGCGCACCACCGTGGCCTGCGCGGCGAAACCCAGCGTCTCGAGGTTCGTCTCGATCGACCGCAGTGCAGCCGGCGCGTTCTCGACAAACGTCGCGTGCGCCGCGCCTCGACTCAGCGCTTCGATCCCGAGCGCACCCGTTCCGGCGAAGAGGTCGACGACGCGCGCGTCGCGCAGTACGCCCATGCTCGACAGACGGTTGCCCAGCGCTTCGCGCACGCGACCCGTCGTCGGCCGCACGTCCAACCCGCGCGGCGCGACCAGCCGCCGACCCCGCGCCGTTCCCGCTACAACCCTCACGAGGGCATGCTTGCAGGAATGCCCTTCGACATTGACATGGAGTGGTTCCTCGAGCCGCCCGGGCTGGTCGGGGTCTTCACACCCGGCCCCCAGCACAAGGGTCCTCCCGGGATGCTGCACGGCGGCGTGGCCGCGCTCTGCCTCGACGAGTGCATGGCGGCGCTGGGCCATGCCCTCGATCGCATCCACACCGTCACGGGCACCCTCAACCTCAAATACCGCAAGCCGATCCCGCTCGACGGGCGAGCCGTGCGGGTGGAGTCGTGGCGCGATGGCGAAGGTCGGCGCGCGACGAAAGTCAACGGACGGATCGTGACCGCTGACGGCGTCGTGGCGGTGGAAGCCACCGGCGTATTCATCCGCTCGGGTTCGGGCGGCGACGACTGATGGAACTCGACCGACTCATCGATTGCATCGATTGCGGCGGACGTTGTCACCTCATGGTGACGTGGGCCGAAGACGACGTTCCGATCGCGGGCGATGTCGTCACGTATCGCTGCGAAGACTGCCTGGACATGTGGTACCTCGTCGTCCCCGAGTACGACGACGACGACCGTTACTAGGTTTTCCCAGCGTGAAGCGAGTGCTGGTGCTGGGCCCCGGCGGCGCGGGGAAGAGCGTGCTCTCACGCGAGTTGGCGGGAGTCACTGGACTGCCGCTGGTGCACCTCGACCGCGAGTTCTGGGGGCCGAACTGGGAGCGACCCGCAGATGACGTGTGGCGTGCGCGACTCGACTCGCTGATGGCTGGCGACGCGTGGATAGTGGACGGGACCCACGCCGACACCCTCGGCCACCGCCTTGTGCGCGCCGACGGAGTCGTGCTGCTCGACTACTCGCGCTGGCTGGCGGTGCGCGGCGTCATGAAACGACTGTTGACCCGCGGCGGCCGGCGCCGCGCCGACCTCGCGCCCGGCTGCCGCAACCGGCTAGACCGCGACTACGCGAACTGGGTCTGGAGGTACCACCGCGAGACTCGACCTGAGGTCTTCGCCGCACTCGAACAACACGCCGACCACGTCGAAGTCATCACGCTGCGCAATCGCCGTCACGCCCAACGCTGGTTGGACGCATTGCGCGCCACCGAAACCCGAGGAGCCATACATGCCTGACGTGCCGTACCACCCGCAAGCCCAAACGATCATCGACATGCTTAACGCCGGTGGCGAGCCACCGCCCACGGATGCGAACGAACGCGTCGCGGGAGCGCGCGCGGGGTACGCGGGTTGGTACGGCATGAACGGACCGGGCCCGGAACTGTCCGAGGTACGCGACGTGCAGATGCTCCGCGACGACGGCCCCCCGGTCCCGGCGCGCGTGTACAAGCCCACCGAGGAAGACAACGCGCCGGTCGTCGTGTTCTTCCACGGCGGCGGCATGGTCGTCGGATCGATGGACGTGTTCGACGGCGTGTGCCGGCTGCTCGCCGACGCCAGCGGGGCCGTCGTGGTGAACGTGGACTACCGCCTCGCGCCCGAGCACCCCTATCCGGCCGCGATCGACGACGCGTGGCACGCCGTGATGTGGGTCAGCGAGCACGCCACCGATCTGGGCGGTTCGCCGGACCGGCTGATCGTCTGTGGAGACTCCGCCGGCGGCAACCTCGCCGCGTTGTGCGCGCTGCGGCGCGCGATACCGGCGTTCCGGCGGTGCAACTGCAGATGCTGATCTACCCGGTGACCGACTGGGCCGGCACGTTCCCGTCGATGGAGAGCAATGGCACCGGCAATTTCCTCACCAAGGAAACGATGGAATGGTTCCGCGCGACCTACCTCGGCGACGACGAAACGCTGTGGACCGACCCGACCGTGTCGCCCTGGTACGCGGATGTCGAAGGGGTGTGCCCGGCGTGGGTTTTGACCACGAGCCACGATCCGTTGCGCGACGAGGGCGTCGCGTACGCCGACAAGTTGCGCGAGGCGGGTGTCGCCGTAACGCACATCCAGGTGGACGGGGTGTTCCACGCCTTCTTCGGCCAGACGAATCTGCTTGAACTCGCGGCGCAGGCGCTCGCCGACGCCGCCGCGGCGATCAAGACCGTCTAGTCGTCGTCGTCCTCGTCGTCGCCGTAGTCCGGTGGATCAGCGTCGACGAGAGTCGGATCATCAATGCGCGCACACAGCCGCGCCAACTCGTTCGCCACCCGGCGCTCGATCGCATCGCGGTCTGATGCCGCGGCCCGCACGCGGCCCAGCGCCCGGCGACCGAACCCGACACCGAAGAACATCGGGACGAAGTCACCGAAGTTCACGCGGTTGGTAAGTCCGGCGATGCCCAGGCCCATCAATCCGGCGCCGATGAGGCTGCCCCTGATGATGCGAGCGCGTCGTCGCTCGTCGCGACGCGAAATCGACGCGCTCAGATCGGCCACGAACTCGATGTCGTGCATGTCGCCCAAGGCCGTGATCGTGACGTGCAACGAGTCGCCGCGCTTGAACAGGTGCTTCGCCCCTGCGGACTTGGGCGCCCGCCGGAACACCAACCCCGCACCGTCCCAACGGTGATCGATCTCGAGGTTTTGCTTCATCGCAAACTCCGATAGCGCGTCGAGAAGTTCTTCCTCGCTCGCGTCAAGCGTTCGGTGAAGCTGCACCGTGTTCGTGTTGGTCTTCGCTGGCAGCAAGCGGTCCCCTAGCTCTTGAAAAGAAATTCTGCCTCGTCGTCGTCCACCAGCAGGCGGATCTCATCCTGGAGGACCGGATACGCCGCCAAGCCGTCCACCGCGTCGACCATTTCGAAGGCGACTTTGCGGGCCTCGACGACGAGCGGCAAGTCCGTACGCAGCGAGGCCAGCTTCAAATCGTTGCGGCCCTTCTGGCGCGTACCCATCACCGTGCCCTCACCCCGGATGCCGAGGTCGACCTCGGCGAGGTCGAAGCCGTCGGTGGTGCGCACCATCGCACCAAGTCGCTCTTCACCATCGGGGGTAACGACGTCTCCCAACAGGAAACAGCGCGACGCGGCGGCGCCGCGGCCGACGCGTCCGCGCAATTGATGCAGCTGGGCGAGCCCGAAGCGATCCGCGTTCACGATCACCATCACCGTCGCGTTCGGCACGTCGACGCCGACCTCGATCACCGTGGTCGCGACCAGGACGTCGATCTCACCGGCGCGGAAGCTCGCCATGATCGCCTCGCGGTCCTTGCCCGGAACCTGTCCATGCATCAACGCCAGGCGCAGCCCCTGGAGATGGCCGGCCGCGAGTTCCTCGTAGGTCTCGACCGCCGAGGCGGCCTGGATCTTGTCGGAACCTTCGATCAGCGGACACACGACGTAGGCCTGGCGCCCCTGCCCTACCTCCTCGCGCACGGCCGCCCACGCCGCCTGCTCCTCGAGTTCTCCCCGCGCCCACGCGGTGACGATCGGCGTACGGCCTGGGGGTAGCTCGTCGAGGATCGCGACGTCGAGGTCGCCGTAGACCGTCATCGCAGCCGTGCGCGGGATAGGTGTCGCGGTCATCACGAGCACGTCAGGGTCGTCGCCTTTGCCTCGCAGCGCGGCGCGCTGTTCGACACCGAAGCGATGCTGCTCGTCGATCACGGCCACGCCCAGTTTGTGAAACGCGACCGCGTCGGTGATGAGCGCGTGAGTGCCGATGACGATGTCGACGGACCCGTCGGCCAGTCCGGCGCCGATCTTCTTGCGTTCGGTGCCGGTGGCGCGGCCCGTCAGCAGTTCGACGCGCAACGGGCGGTCCTCGAACAACGTGCCGCCCTGTGAGGGAACCGTGACGCCATCGAGCAACGCCTTCACGCCGAGCGCGTGCTGTTCGGCCAACACTTCGGTCGGCGCCATCAGCGCGCCTTGATAGCCGCCGGACACCGCCGTCAACAGCGCGGTCACCGCGACCACGGTCTTGCCCGACCCGACGTCGCCCTGCAGCAGCAGGTGCATGGGGTGGGGACCAGCGAGAAACTCGTCTATCTCGCCTATGACGCGCTGTTGCGCGCCCGTCAACGGAAACGGCAGCGAGGCATGGAAATTCGCGACGAGTTCGGATCCGATCGCGTGGCGGATACCGGTGGCCTCGGCTTCGTAGCGGCGCTTGCGGGCGACGAGCACGGCCTGTAGTCGCAGCAACTCGTCGAAGGCCAGGCGCTTGCGGGCCGCGCGCATGGCGCCCATCGACTCGGGCGCGTGAATTTGCCGCATCGCCCAAGTGCGGTCCACGAGATCAAGGCGATCGCGGATCTCTTCGGGCAGCGGGTCGGTGAATGCCTCGGCCCGTCGCAGCGCCTCGGTAACGAATGACGCGAGTTCCCAGGTAGTGAGCGCCGCCTTTTCCGACTGCGGGTACACGGGGATGACGCGGCCGGTCTTATCGCCGACTAGATCCACGACCGGGTTCGCCATCTGGCGCTTGCCGCGATAGCTGTCGACTTTGCCAAAGAAGACGGCCTCGGTGCCTTCGGCCAACTGCTTGGCCCGCCACGGTTGATTGAAGAAGGTGCAGGCGAGGTAGCTCGATCCGTCGAACACGTCGATCTCGACGCGACCGCGCCCGCGGTTGCGTCCCGGAACCGAACGCACCCGCTTGACGATGGCCAGCACCATCGCTTCCTCGCCGATCTTCAGATCGCGGATTGACTTTTGCTCGGTACGATCGATGTACCGGCGCGGGTAGTGCGTCAACAAGTCAAGCACCGTCCGGATCTCGAGCGCCTCCAGCGCCTCGAGCTTCTTCGCTCCGACGCCTTTCAACACGCTGACCTCAAGTTCGTTCAGCTTGTTGAGCGTTACCGTCACTCGATCGAGAGTAAGTAGGGATACAAGGGCTGGCCGCCATGGTGCACTTCGACGGTGGCCTTCGGGCGGTGCTCGGTGATCCACTCGGTGAGCCGGCGCGTGCTCGCGGCCGAGGCACCTTCGCCTTCGATCAACGTGACGATCTCGTGGTCGTCGGTCGCGAGCTTGTCGAGAAGCCCAGTGCACGCGGCGTCGAGCGAGTCCGCGATCACGACGATGCCGTCGCGTGAAATGCCGAGGAAGTCCCCGGCGTTGATTACGCCGGCGTCGGCCTCGCTGTCGCGCACGGCCTGCGTGATCTCGCCGGACACCACGCGGTCGGCGCACACGCTCATGTTGTTCGCGTTCTCGTCCGCGTCCGCTTCGGGGTCGTACTCCATGAGCGCCGCGAAACCCTCGGCCACACCGACCGTCTTCACGATGCGCACGGTCTTCTGCGTCAGCGCCTGAACCTGTTCGGCCACCGCGATGATGTTCTTGTTGTTGGGCAGCACGATCACGGAATCGGCCGGCGCCGCCTCGACTGCTTCAAGGATCTGCGCGGTGGACGGGTTCATCGACTGGCCGCCAGCCACTATCTGCTGCACACCAAGACTGCGGAAGATCCTGCGGATGCCCTCGCCGGTCGCGATCGCGACCACCGCGGTGGGCACGGGCGTCTGGTCGGCCTGTTCTTCCGGTTCGTGCTCGCGGACCCACTTTTCTTCTTCGACCTGTTCCATCAAGTCGGTGACGCGGATCATCTTCGGACGCCCGGCGTCGAGCGCAGCCTCGATGGCGGCGCCGATGTCGTCGGTGTGGATGTGGCAGTTCCAGATGCCCTCGCCGCCGACGACCACGATCGAGTCGCCGATGCCGGCCCACACCTCTTTGAACGCGGGGATGGTCTCGTCCGCCGCTTCGAGGAAGTACATGACCTCGTAGCGAAGGTCGCCGACGTTGTGTTCGTCGCCGTGCATCGCCGCGAGCTCGGACGTGTCGAAGGCGGGCTCGTCGCTTTGCGGTGGCGCCTCGGGCATCGGACGGCCGTCCACGACGGTGAGTGCGGCGTCGAGTAGCAGGAGTAAGCCCGCCCCACCCGCGTCGACCACACCGGCCTGTTTGAGCACCGGAAGCAACTCCGGAGTGCGCGCCAACGAGTCCTCGCCGCCGCTCTTGGCCGCCTCGATCGTGGCCAGCAGGTCCGCTCCGGTTCCGGCAGCCGCCTTGGCGGCCTCGGCCGATTCACGGGTGACGGTGAGGATCGTTCCTTCGACGGGGCGCATCACGGCGCCGTACGCGGCCTCGGCCGCTTTGGTCAAGGCCCCGGCGAACTCGAGGGCGCCGGCGCCGTCGGGCGGCGCCGCCTTGCATCCATCGGCAAGCGCACGCAGCACCTGGCTCAGGATCACTCCGGAGTTGCCGCGGGCCCCCATCAACGCGCCGTGGCTTACCGCTTTGCAGACCGCGCCCATGTCCGAGGCGTCGATTTCTACGAGTCCGTTGCAGACCGAGTCGAGCGTGAGGGACATGTTTGTGCCGGTGTCGCCGTCGGGCACCGGGTACACATTGAGCCGATTCACCCGGTCTTTATGGGCCCGCAGCCCGTCCCGGAACCCGTGCATGACCGCGACGAGGTCCGTCGAGGTGAGTCGGGTCAGGGTCGGCATTGGCCGGGATCGTACTGGGAAGGATGGGATGGGATGTGGTGGCAGGTGGCCAGCGGTGAGACTGCGCTGCTACTCTGGTCGGCCGTCCCTGCAGGTCTTTCTCCCCGTCGAGGTTTCGCGTCATGGCAGCTGTTTGTGAAGTTTGCGGTAAGCACCCGAACTTCGGTAAGTCCGTGTCGCACTCCCACAGGCGCACGAACCGCCGCTGGAATCCGAATATTCAGCGCATCCGTGCCCTGGTGAACGGATCGCCGCAGCGGCTCAACGTTTGCACCGGTTGCATCAAGTCGGGGAAGGTCACCAAGCCCCCGATGAAGCTCCGCACTCCGGCTAGCTAAAGCGAGCGCGGGTTCACCGCGCCCACGCCCTTTCCGAGCTTCACCCGGTGATAGATCGCGTCCGTCACGAATTCCTTCGCGTGCTGGCACGCCTCGGCGATGTCGTCGCCGTGCGCCAGTCGGGCCGTAATCGCGGCGGACAACACGCAGCCCGTGCCGTGGGTGTCGTTCGTGTCGATCCGGTCTGACTCGAGCCAGATCGGCCCCGCCTGGCCCTGAATGATCAGGCAATCCCTTGCGGCTCCCTGGCCGACGTGGCCGCCCTTCACCAGCGCGGCGGCCGCGCCCGATTCGAGGAGCGCCCGTGCCGCGCGGACCATGGCGTCGTCATCGGCGACGTCGATACCGGTGAGAGCGTGTGCCTCGAACGCGTTCGGCGTAACTAGCGAGGCCCGCTCCAGCAGCGGCTCAAAGCCCGTCGCGTCACTCAAGCGAGCGCCGGTCGTCGCGATCATTACCGGGTCGAACACCAGCGGGATTCCCACCGGCAGGGTCGCGGCCACGATCGCGGCGATCTCCGCGGAGCCGAGCATGCCGGTCTTTATCGCGGCGACCGGCATGTCGCGGCAGACCGCTTCGATCTGCGCGACGACGATGTCTGCTGACATCGACTCGATCGCATCGACCCCCAGGCTGTTCTGCGCCGTGACCGCAGTGACCGCGGATGTCCCCCAGACGCCGAGCGCCCCGAAGGTCGCGAGGTCAGCAGAGACACCGGCGCCACCGGACGAGTCAACGCCGGCGATCGTCAGCGCGACGGGCGGGGTCACAGCGTGTGTTCCCATCCGCGGGGCTCGACCGGTTCGCCGCCGTAAGTAACCCCGGGCCCGGCCTCGCATACGCCGATCGCGATCCACCCGTCCATCGGGACGCGCGAGCACGCGACGAGCGCGTAATCGTCGCCGCCGTAGAGCGCGTCGTCGATCGTCGCGCCCTCGGCGACGGGCACGTGTTCGAGCGCGATGCGCACGCCCGACGCGGCGGCAATGTGCCCGCAGTCCGCGATCAATCCGTCCGAAACGTCGATCATCGCCGTAGGACTTCCGGGGAGCGTGCCCAGGTATGCGGTCGGACGCCGATGGGCCGCTCCCCCACCGTTGCGCAGGTCGCGGTTCGCAGCGCCGAGGGGCCCGCTGACCCACACCTTTTGGCCGGCGGTGGCGCCGCTGCGACGGACCGGCCGCTCCGCATGGCCGAGCGCGGTGACCGAGACGACGGTCGTGGGTCCGCTCGACAGGTCGCCACCGACGACGTCGGCCCTGAGGAGCGCGCAGGCTTCAAGCGCTCCGTCGTAGAACGCATCGACGTCGAAGCCTTTGGCGACGACGAGCGCTACCAGGAAGTGGGTGGGCCGGCCGCCCATCGCGGCGATGTCCGACGCGTTGACCATGATCGACTTCCACCCGACGTCGGCGGGGCTCGACCAGTCGTCGCGCCAGTCGATGCCGCTGACCAGGGCGTCGACCGACGCGAGCAGGCCGCCGCCCAGGATTGCGGCGTCGTCGCCGATGGCGGGCAGGCGGCTGCGGAGGCGCTCGATGACGGCAAATTCACTTGCCGTTGGTTCGTCGCTCAGTGCAGGCCTCCGGTAACGTCATCTGACTAGTTACAGCACCGCCGAGCGTAGGCACGACGCCAGGGAGGCCCCGAAGTTGCAGGGCGTTATCAAGTCGTACGACCCCGATACTCGTATCGGGGCTGTGATCACAGATACGGACCGCGCCGGGTACGACCTCGCACTCGACGCGCTCAACGGATCAATCTTCCGCATGCTTCGCCCTGGTCAGCGGGTCGTTTTCGACCTGGACGGCGAGGGTAGGGCCACGAAACTCCGGCTGGGATCAGAGGTCGACATGGGGGCGCCGCCTCCCCCTCCGGGTGTCAATGTCGACGCGGACACAGCCACAGAAATCGAGGACTAATGGGAGCGACCCCGCTCACGTCGAACACCGCCCTGCTGAATTGGGTCAACGACATCGCGGCGCTGACCACCCCCGACCGCATCGAGTGGTGCGACGGGTCCGCTGAGGAGTACGACCGGCTCTGCCAGGCCCTCGTCGACGCCGGCACGTTCACGAAGCTGTCCGAGGCCAAGCGGCCCAACAGCTACCTGGCACTCTCGGACCCGGGCGACGTCGCCCGCGTCGAAGACCGCACCTTCATTTGTTCCGAGAACGAAGCCGACGCCGGTCCCACGAACAACTGGGCCGACCCAACCGAGATGCGCACCAAGCTCAACGGTCTGTTCGCCGGCTGCATGAAGGGCCGCACGATGTACGTCGTGCCCTTCTCGATGGGCCCGCTCGGTTCGCCGATCAGCTACATCGGCGTCGAGCTCACCGACTCGCCGTACGTGGCGGTGTCGATGCGCATCATGACCCGCATGGGCAAGGCCGCTCTCGACGTGCTGGGCGACGGGCCGTTCGTGCCGTGCATCCATTCCGTAGGCGCTCCGCTCGAAGAAGGACAGGCCGACGTCGCCTGGCCGTGCAACGCGGACAACAAGTACATCGTCCACTTCCCGGAGAGCCGCCAGATCTGGTCGTTCGGTTCGGGATACGGCGGTAACGCGCTGCTGGGCAAGAAGTGCTTCGCGCTGCGAATCGCATCCGTGATGGCGCGCGATGAGGGCTGGCTCGCCGAGCACATGCTCATCCTCAAGCTCACGAACCCCGAGGGCGTCGTGAAGTACGTGAGTGCGGCGTTCCCGTCCGCCTGCGGCAAGACGAACCTCGCAATGCTCGTGCCCTCGTTGCCAGGCTGGACCGTCGAGACGGTCGGCGACGACATCTGCTGGATGAAGTTCGGCGAGGACGGTCAGCTCTACGCGATCAACCCCGAGGCCGGCTTCTTCGGCGTGGCGCCCGGCACCGGGCCCGAGACGAACCCCAACGCGTTGCACACGCTCGACGCGAACTCGATCTTCACCAACACCGCATCCACCGCGGACGGCGACATCTGGTGGGAGGGCCTCACCGACGAACCGCCGGCCGGCATCACCGACTGGCTCGGCAACCCCTGGACGCCTGACTCCGGCACCAAGGCCGCGCACCCCAACTCGCGCTTCACCGCTCCGGCCGCCCAGTGCCCTGCTATCGCGGATGAGTGGGAGGACCCGAAGGGCGTCCCGATCTCGGCCGTGCTCTTCGGTGGCCGCCGCGGCAGCGTGGTGCCGCTCGTACACGAGGCGTTCTCCTGGAACCACGGGGTGTTCCTCGGCTCGATCATGGCAAGCGAGACCACGGCGGCGCAGGCCGGCGCCGTGGGCAATCTGCGCCGCGACCCCTTCGCCATGCTGCCGTTCTGTGGCTACAACATGGCCGACTACTTCGCCCACTGGCTGAAGATCGGCGAGTCCACCGACGCGTCCAAGCTGCCGAAGATCTTCTACGTCAACTGGTTCCGTCGTTCCGACGACGGCCGATTCCTCTGGCCCGGCTTCGGCGACAACAGCCGCGTGCTCGCTTGGGTGTTCGACCGTGTCAACGGGGGCGGTGGCGCCACCGAGAGCCCCATCGGCTTCCTGCCCGCTCCCGGCGCCATCGACGTAAATGGCCTCGGCATTTCCGATGCCGACATGGCCGAGCTGCTCAAGGTGGACGCCGAAGAGTGGCGGGCCGAGGTGCCGTCGATCGAGGCGCACTACGCCGAATTTGGCGACCGCGTGCCCGACGCCTTGCGCGACGAACTCGCTGGTTTGGAAAAGCGTCTGTCGGACTAGCGTTGTCGCATGGCCGTTAGCGCGTTCGTTCTCATCCAAACCGAAGTCGGCAAGGCGGCGTCCGTCGCCGAGCAGGTGGGTCTTATCGACGGGGTTGTCTCCGCTGAAGACGTCACCGGTCCTTATGACGTGATCGTGCGCGCCGAGGCGAACTCGATGGACGAGCTCGGCAAGATGGTTGTGAGCAAGGTGCAGCTGATCGACGGGATCACCCGCACGCTGACGTGCCCCGTCGTCAATCTCTGACGCCATTCGCGGACCACTTCCGCGAACACGGTTGGGCGATCGTGCCCGACCTCATCCCCGCCGATGATCTCGCCGCCGCGCAGTTCGCGTTGTCGCGCTTTTACCAACCGCCCGGCGTGCTGCCTGACCTGTCGCACGACGATCGCGGGCGGCGGTTCCGGCCTGGCCAGTTCACGGGACTGAAGGCCGCGCCCCTGGGCGATCCGGCGATCGACAATCTGTGTGTGCACGATCGCGTACTCGACCTCGTCGAGGCCGTGCTCGGCTCTGCCGACATACGGCTCTACCAAGCCGAGACGTTCGCCAAGTACACCGGCGCCGACTGCTACGAGCAGCCGCTCCACATCGACGAGAACAACCACACTTTCTTGCCGCCTCACAAGGACGGTCGCTTTGGTCAGGTGCAGTTGTTCATGTACCTGAGCGACGTCACCGAGGAACGCGGCGCGACCCACGTCGTGTCGCGCACGCAAACTCGTGACCTCGGTAACCACACGCTGTTCTTTGATAGGGCTGGCGCCCTTGTGATGGACGAGTACGAGGTCGCGGCCGAGGGCCGGGCCGGATCGGTCCTCGCGTATGCAGCCGACACCGTTCACCGCGGCACCGACATGACCGAAGCCGGCGCGAGTCGGTTCTTTTTCAACTTGGCCTACCGCCGCGCGGGCGACGACTGGATTGGCGCCCTGCCGTGGGTGCGGCGCGGCATCGAGCCGGTCGTACACAACTGGATCTCGCAACTCAACGCCCGGCAACTGTGCGCCATCGGCTTCCCGCGGCCTGGTCACCCCTACTGGGACGCCGAAACTCTGGCCGCAACCGCCGCTCGCTACCCCAACCTCGACCTTTCGGAGTTCCAATGCTGATCAACGGCCTCGACCTGCAGTTCGTCGACGAGGGCGAGGGCGACGTCCCCCTGTTCCTCGTCCACGGTTATACCGGCGGCGTTTCGGATTGGGACGATGTCGCGCCCGCACTCGCAAAGTCCCGCCGAGTCATTCGCTACTCGCATCGCGGTCACGCGTTGTCGACGAATACGGGCGACCCGAAGAGCTACACGTTCAACGCGTTGGTCAACGACCTCGTCACCGTGGTGAACGAGCTGGGTTTCGATCAGATCGACCTGCTCGGGCATTCGATGGGCGGCATCGTGTCGATGCGATACGTGCTCGACCACCCGCAGAAGGTCCGCTCGCTTGTACTCATGGACACCGGCGCGGAACCGGCGGGTTCGTTGCCGCTCGATCTCATCAAGGGACTGGCTGAGCGCGGACGCGCCGAGGGCATGCAGGTCGTGGTCGACGTGATGGCGCCGTTCATCGGGGCGCTGCAAGAGCGCCTGTCCCCTGAGCGCCGGGAGGAGTTGGGCCGCCGCAACAACGAGAAGATGCCGAACATGGACCCGGACGCGTTCGCCGAATTCGCGCGAGAGCTCAACGAATACCCGTCGATGGTGTCGCAGCTCCACACCATCATGTGCCCGACGACCGTCATCGTCGGCGAGAACGACGCCGGGTTGCGCGATGCCTCTGAGGTCATGGCTCGCGAGATCCCGCGCGCCGAACTGGTGGTCATCGCCGACGCCGGCCACAGCCCCCAAGAAGACCGCCCCGACGAATGGCTCCGAGTGGTCGAGCAGCATCTCTCCAATATCTAGCCTGTATTATTGACAGATCTGACCTGATCTGTCATGTTTGTCATATGCCGTCCAAAGGAGAGCTGACCAAAGCGCGCATCCTGGCGGCCGCGGTCGAACACTTCGCTTCGCTGGGCATGCACGGCGGGTCGGTGCCCGAGATCGCTCGCGCGGCGGGTACCTCGCACGGAACCGTGTACCAGCACTTCGGGCGCAAGGACGACCTGTTCCGCGCGGCGGTCGAAGCCGACCTAACCGCACTGTTTGCGTCGATAGTTCCCGCACTCGGCGCCACCCTCGATCCCGAGGGACTGGTCAGCCTGCTGCCGAAGCTGGTCGTCGAAGCTCAGCGGCGACCACTCGCCCGGCGGATCATCGCCGACACCGACCGCGACCAAACCGAGGTCCTGCTGGACCTACCCGCCCTGCGTGAGCTGGAAGGGCGCCTTGGCGCGGCGATCGCGGCGTCGCAGAACGCGGGCACCTTCCGCGCCGACATCGATCCGACAGCTATGGCCGCGGGACTCGTCGGCATCACGCTTCCCATGCTCGTGGTCGCCTTCCGTCTTGAAGGCATGCCATCCATCCCCCGCGCCACGAGCGCGCTCGATCTTCTGGCCGCGGCCCTGCGGCCGGTCCCCACTGGCAAAAGGCAAACCACATGAACACGATTTCCACTGCTACCACTGTCCTCGCCGGCGCGGCCGCGTGGACCGTCGTCGAATACGGCTTGCACCGATTCGTCATGCACGAAAAGCGCGGCCCGAAACTCGCGTCGCGCGAGCACCTGCGTCACCACGCCGACGTGACTTATTTCTCGCCGATGTCCAAGAAGGCTCTGTCCGCAGCGGTCACGACCGCCGGCGTGTATCCCGCCGCGCTTCTGCTCGCCGGGCGCGGCGCCGCATTCGCGTTCACGGTCGGGATGATCGGCACGTACTTCGGCTACGAGGTCACGCATCGCCGGATTCACACGCACGCCCCCGTGAACGCGTGGGGTCGCTGGATGCGCCGCCACCACCTGCGCCACCACTTCGGTTCGCCCATGCGCAACCACGGCGTGACCACTCCGCTGTGGGACGCCGTGTTTCGCACTACCGAGCAAGGCGACGATGTCGTCATCGTGCCCCGCCGCATGGCGCCCGTGTGGTTGCTCGACGCTCACGGCGAGGTTCGCAATGAGTACGCCCGCGACTACCGCGCCAAGGGGCGAACCGTCGCCGCGGCACGCGACGTCGAACGCGACTTGGTCGACGCGTTTGCCAATCGCGCGCCCGCAGCCGTCGCCTAAACCTTCTACGTTCACGCCATGAGCCTCACCGGCAAGGCCGCTGACTTCCTCGCCCTGCACGTGCCCGGCCAGCCCCTGCTGCAGCCGAACGCGTTCGACCTCGGGTCAGCCCGCATCCTCGAGTCGCTCGGGTTTCAGGCAATTGCAACAACCAGCCTGGGCGCCGCCGCGACGCTCGGGCGCGTCGACGGGACGATGGGGCGCGACGCCACGTTGGCGCACTGCGCCGCGGTCGCGGGGTCGGTGGCGATCCCGGTGGCGGGCGACACGGAGAACGGCTTCGGCGACGAACCCGAGGCGGTCGCCGCGTTCGTGGGCGACGCCGCGGCCGCGGGCCTCGCCGGTTGTTCGATCGAGGACTGGTCGGGAACCGCTACCTACGACATCGGCCTCGCCACCGAACGCGTCGCCGCCGCCGCTGAAGCAGCACACCACGGCCCGAACCAACTGGTTCTGACCGCTCGGGCCGACGGACACTTCCACGGCGACGACGACCTCGACTCGGTCATCCGCCGTCTGCAGGCCTACGGCGGCGCCGGAGCGGACGTGTTGTACGCCCCCGGCCTCTCGGCGCTCGACGACATCCGTCGCATAGTCGGCGAAACCGACAAGCCGGTGAACGTGTTGGTGAACGTTTTGATAAGCGAGGAGCTCCCGACGCTGGAACAGATCGCCGAAGCTGGTGCGGCGCGCATCTCAGTCGGCGGCTCGTTCGCGTTGGTCGCCTACGGCGCGGTGATCGACGCCGCGCGCGAGATCAAGGAGTCGGGCACCTTCGACTACTCGGAGAAGATCCTGGCCGCCCGCGAGACCGTCCGCGGCGCCCTGCGCTGATCCGCTTCGCTACGGCTGGAGCGCGGCGATTTCCTCGGCGGACAGGCCGACCTCCGCCAACACCTCGGCGGTGTGTTCGCCCAACCCCGGAACGGGCCCGGTGGTCTGGAGCGGGTAGTCGCTGAACCGGGCGGGCGGCGCGACGGAGCGCGCACCGTCTGAGCCGACGGACACTATGGACGACGCGGCCTGCGGGTCCTCGACCACCTCGGCGGGTGTTTGGACCATCTGGAACCACACGTCGTTCGCGTCGAAGATCGCGGCCCACTCGTCCATCGTGCGCTTGGCGAACTCGGCGTCGAGTTCGGGAATCAATTCACGGCGGTGACGAATACGACCAACGCCGGTCGCGTACCGCTCGTCGTGCAACAGCTCGTCGCGCGCAATCGCGCGCACGACTCCCGGCCAGTGGCGGTCGCCCTCAAGTCCGAGCAAGAAGAACCACCGGTCGTCGGCGGTGCGATACGAGTTGATCAGCGGCGTGGGGCTGGCGCTGCGCGGGTACGTGGCCTGCACCTGTCCCATCGTGAGCTGCATGCCGAGATCCCACCCGATCGTGTACATCCCCGACCGCAAGAGCGACGCCTCGACCACTTGGCCTTTGCCCGTGCGCTCGCGGGCGAACAGCGCCGCGACGATACCCGACAACGCCGACAACCCGGTGACGTGGTCACCGAAGCCGCCGCGTTGGTTCAGCGGGGGCTGGTCGGGCGGCACCATCAAGTTCGAGATGCCGCTACGCGCGAAGAACCCGCCGACGTCATACGCGGCCCGGTCGCGGTCTGGCCCCTCCAGCCCGTAACCCGTGACGCTGCCGTAGACCAGCCGCGGATACTTGGCGGTCAAGGTGGCGGCGTCGAGCGCGAGTCGTTCGAGCGCGTCGGTGCGCATGTTCGAGATAAAGACGTCGGCCGTCGCGACGATCCGTTCCATCGCGTCCCGCGCCGCATCGTCGCGCAAGTCGAGCACGACCGATCGCTTGCCGCGGTTGTCGAGCATGAACGGCGGGTTCGGTATCTCGCCCTCGTAGCCCAGCGCCCCGAAGATGGCGCGGAACGGGTCCCCCTTGGGTGACTCGACCTTGATGACGTCGGCGCCCCAGTCCGCCATAACCCCGGCGGCGGACGGGCCGGCCACCCACACGCCCATCTCGACAACACGAACGCCGTCGAGAACGCCTGTCATTTAGCGGGCGGTGCCTACCAAGACCGCCCGGATGCCGAGCCCCATGATGAACAGGCCGAACCCTCCGTACCAGAGGTACACCTTCTGCAACTGCTGGCGGTACGAGTACGCGAGCCCGACGGTGATGATGCCGATGAAGCCGTAAAACATGTGGAACTTCGGCGGGTCGATGTGTTCACCACTCACCAAGCCCACGCCCAGCGCGACTTGGATGAACACCGCGACCTCGGCAAACGCGGTGAACCACCACAGTGCACGCGTTCGAAGCTGCGGATACTTGTGCGCGCCGAACGCCCACAGCCCGGCGAGGCCGTTGGACACGATCGTGACCCAGGCCCACGCCACATGGACGTCGCGCAGCGTCGTTGCGAGAAGCACTACCCCGGAAGAAAGAGAACTACGAGTTCTCGATGTTGGCTTTGGCCATGTCGGCCATCGCCTGCGCCTCGGCCATCGCTTCGGCGGCCACGTCGACAAGTTCCTTGATCTCGTCGTCGCTGAAACCAGCGAGCGCGCGGAACTGGCGAGCGAGATGCACCGGGCTGTCGTCGTCCTCGCCGCGGAAGCCGCCGAAGCTGAAGAGCTTGTCGACGGTGCGCTGGAAGTCGAGCGCTTGCTTCTGGCGCTCAGGATCGTTGGCCGTGATGCGGCGCAACCAGTCCGAGCCCATCTTCACGTGCGTTACTTCGTCGGCGAGCATCCAGTCCTCGCAGAAGTACAGAACCGGGTCGTCGGTGCCGTTGCCGTATTCGCGCATCGTGTTGAACACATCGATCGCGAGACCTTCAAGCGCACGGTTGACGCCGGTGAGTCGCAGGACCGGGTCGGCGTTGCACGCGGCTTCGAACAGCAAGACCTGCTCGGCGAACTCGCCGATGTACGTGCCCATGTGGTCGCCGAGCTTGATCGAGATCTCGCAGTGACGCGCCTCGTCCCAGCACTGACGCGCCATGTCGAGCTTCAACTCGAAGGGGACTTCTTCCTTGGCCGCGCCGACCTCGAAGTCGTAACACGTGCGGCCCGCGCCTTCGAGCGCTTGGATCTCGCCGACGAAGATGCTGTGCATCAACTGGCGGGCGCCGTCGGGTGCGTCGGGATCTTTCGGCTGAAATCCGCCGGCGCCCTTCCGCTCGCTCGAACGGGGGTCGAAGATGATGTCCTCAATGCGAACCCGCTCGAAACGGCTGTCCCGAGCCAGGTCATCCACCGACAGCATCTTCTTCATGTAACAAGTCCCCCTTCGGACTAGATCACGTTCCCGAAAGTGTACGCCCGAGGCCCCGCTTAGGTAGAACGCGGGTCGAACGCGGACGCGACGAGTTCGCCGAACAGCGTGTCGGGGTCCGGGATCTTGGCGCCCTTCTTCTCGAAATACGTCAAAAGATTCCGGCAGTCGCGCTGCATGAAATCGAGTGCGTTCGAGTTGTACTGCGCGGCGCGGGTGACATCGGTGAGCTCGGCCGCTTGGGGCAGGTCGATCACGAACAGCGTGTCGCCCCACACGAGCGTGTTGTACGGGGAGAGGTCCCCGTGGACGATGCCCGCGCCGGCGAGGCCCCACAAAATTGCCACGGCCTGGTCGCGCAGGTGCTCGAGCAGGTCGCGGGAGCCGCGCCAATCGGCCAGGCGCGGCGCCGCCGCGTCGTCGTCGCCCAAGTACTCGAGCATGAGTTCAGTCCCGCTGTGCTGAACCGGATACGGCACCGGCAGCCCGGCCAGCCAGAGGCGCGAGATCGTTTCGAACTCGGCCTGCGCCCACACCCCGGCGCGGGCGTCGCTGCCGAAGTTGGTTTTCTTCTTGATCGCGCGCGCCGTGCGCCCGTCCTTGGGTTGCTTGCCCATGCGGTATGACGCGTCGTTGCGGAAACTGCGATGGTCGGTGTCGCGGTAGCGCTTCACCGCGAGCAGGTTGCGTTCGTCGCCGAGCGTGCGCTCGAGGATCGCGACGTCCGCTTCCTTCCCGCTTTTGAGATCGCCGAGGTCTTCGTCGCGGGCGTCGCCGCTGGTGATGACCCAGTCGGGCACCGGTTCAGGGCCGTGAATCGCGGCCGGATACGTGCTGGCGCCGGGGTCGATGAAGTCGACGGTGTCGTCCCACTGCTTGTCGGGACGGCGAACGAGATAGGTGAAGTCTTCGGTATTCTTGCGGAAAGCGACGATGTCGGGCGCCGCATCGTGGTGCTGACGAGCCAAGGGAGGTGGTCCTTTACTGAGGAGTCGAAGGGAAGCGGCTTACGGCCGCTGCGCCTCGATTCGTCAGGAGGTAGCCAGGACGAACGCGGGCGCGAGGTGATACGTGATGGTCGTGACAATCCGGATCACAAAACGCTCCTCTCGCTCGTCGGGCCCCGTTGGGCGTTTAGTCAGTGTGGCGGGTTGGTCCACCTAACGCAATCATTTAGGCGTCGGGGTCCCCGAAATCGATGTCCATCGACACGTCTTCAGGCGCCACATCCATCGGTACCGCCAGGTCGATCTGTTCGATTTCGGGCACGACCACCGATGGAGTGGCGGGTGCCGGTGGTGGCGGTGGCGGTGTCGGTGGTGGCGGTGATGGCGCCGGAGGCGGGGGCGCCGGCGCGTCGGTCACTACCGGCGCGGGTTCGCTCATCGGTGTTATGAACGGCTCGGGTTCGACCGGCGGCGCCACGAACAGTTCGGGGGCGACGATCGGCGGCACGACCACGGCGGACATCTCGGGCTCGGGGCGTGGCGGCTTCGGCTTGCGCTTGTACGTCGGACGTTCTTGATGTCGCGGCTTGCCCGGCTTGGGCTTCGGCTCATCGATCACGATCGGGGCGAAAAACGCCGTATCCGTGAGTGGGTCACCGGCGGGGCCGGCTGTCGGCTCATCCGGCCACAGCCCGCTTCCGGCGACGATCGTGGGCTCGTCATCGAGGATCAGGTATGGCCCGTCTGCTCCGGGCGCGTTGCGCGCAATCAGTCGCCAACCGACGAGACCGATCGCGGCGACCGCACCGAGGCCAAGCGCCGCGAACAACAACTTCGAGTTGTCATTACCGCTCGCCGCCGGCGCGGCGGTGGTCGTCGGCCGACGAAAAATCGTGGTGGTCGTGGTCTCGAAGCTGGTCGACGTGGTCGACTCGATCGAGGTCGTGGTCTCCTCGACCGTGGTGGTGTTGACGAAGCCCGCGACCGTGGTGGTGGCTCGTTTCCGCCGGGTCGTGGTGGTGGTGGCGCCGCGCCGCGTCGTTGTCGTCCGCAGCGTGGTAGCCACCACATCCGTCGTGGGTGGCTGGGTCGCCGGCGGCTTGATTGTCGTGGTCCGTTGGAACGTCGACGGCGTCGTCACTGTCGTCGGAGGGTCGGTCGTCGTCGTGTCCTCCTGCGCTTGCGCGGCGGACATCCACACGATCCCAACGGAAGCCGCGATCGCGGCGGTCACGATGAGTCGCTTGCGTACCATCACGCCTACCGAGCCGCTTCTAGTAGCGCTTGGATCTCTTCGGCACTGGCGGGCCGCACGTTGTTGCGGACGTTGCCGTTTTGCGGAGCCGATTCGGCCACCGCGGCGATGTCCTCGTCACTCACGCCCGCAGCATTGAGCCCGGCCGGCAAGCCAAGGCGCTCCCGCAGCCGGTCGATGGCGCCGGCGGCGTCGTTCTCGTCGCCCAGGGCCGCGCCGATCTTGCGAATCGCCTCGGGTGCCGCGAGTTCGTTGAACGCCACGGCTTTGCTCAGCAGCACGGCGTTGGCGCGGCCGTGCGGGATGCCGCTGCGGGCGCCGATCATTTGCGCCAACCCGTGGTGGATACCCATCGACGCATTCTGCAGGCAACGACCCGCGAGCGCCGCACCGGCGAACATCGTCGTGCGCGCCTCGAGGTCGTCGCCGTCGTCGACCACCGCGACGATGGAGGACGCAATCAGCCGAATCGCCTCGAGCCCGATCGCCTCCGCCTCGGGGGTACGCCGGGGCGAGTAGACGACCTCGACGCCGTGCGCGAGCGCGTTCATCGCCGTCTCACCGGAAATATCAGGTGGCATGTCCAGCGTGGCCTTTGGGTCGTAGATCGCTACTACCGGGGCGGTGGTCGGGCCACCGGCACCGGTTTTTTGGCGCGTGGCCGGATCGGTCATGCCGAAAAACGGCGTGAGCTCCGCGCCCGAGTACGTGGTGGGAATCGAGACATGGGGCAGGACGGGCCGGTCGACGTGGCTCGAGCCGGGCAGGCCCTCGGCCTGCTCTGCGAAAAAACAGATCGCCTTGCCCGTGTCGGCGCACGACCCGCCGCCGAAGCTGACGATGCCGTCGACCCGTTCGAGCCGGGCCATGCCCAGCGCGTCCTGCACAGTGTCAGCCGGCACGTGACTGTGAACGTCGTCGAAGATCGCGGCCACGTTGCGTCCGAGCGTGCGGCGCAGCGCCTCGCCGCTGTCGCTCATCATGCGGCCCTGCGTGGTGACCAGTAACACGCGCCGCAGACCGATGTTCTTGAGGACATCGGCGGCGCGATCGATGGTGTCAAGCCCGAAAACAACTTGCTGCGCGTAGCCGGTGTGGACCCAGGCCGACGGTTCTGTCACGCCAATCGTTCTAGTTGACGACGGTTTGCGCCGTCGCACCGAGTTCGACGACCCGCCAGGAGTCGGTGGTCGGATCGATCTCGATGGTGGTGCGTGAGCAGTTGTCGACGGGCTGGCTGGTGACCCGATCGTCTTCCCAGGCTTTCCCGATCGCGACGTTGATGGCGACAAAGTGCGTCACGACCACGGACCCGTCGGGCAGGGCTCGCAGCGTGTCGAGCACGCGGTCGCGCCACGCTTGGTAGTCCGGGCCGGCGGCGGTGTAGGTGCCGCTTAGAAAGCCGCGCAGCCATTGCATCCGGTCATCGAGACCCGGCATCGGCGCGACAACTTCGCTCACGTGGGGCTCCACCGTCGCTTCGACTCCCCACAGCCGCTCGAGCGCACTTGCCGTCTCGCGCGTGCGGCGCAGCGGACTCACGAATAGCGGACGGGCGTCGCCGCCAATCGCCGCGGCCATCGCCGCGGCCTGGGCGCGGCCCTCGTCGTCAAGCGGCGGGTCTTTGTCCTCCCAACCGGCGGCGGCTTTGCCGTGGCGCACCAACGTGATGGTCGTCACTATTCGATGCCCGCGAACAGGTCGTATTCGTGGATGCCCTTGGGCTCGCCCCGCAGGATGAACCACTCCGTGCCGAAGCCCTCCGCGAAGTCATCGTCGGACATCTTCAAGAAGAACGACTCTTCAGTGATTTGGCTCGCGTGCACGCGCATCGCCTGCTTCTTGACCGGGACGTACTCGCGCACGTCGACTGCCGTCGTCAGCTCCGACTCGTCGACACCCAACGGAAACTCGATAGTGGGCTGCTCGTCGGCGGTATCGAAGTCGACCAACTGATCGACTCCGTCGACCGTCTCCACTCGGCGCATCGGCACCCCGCTCTGCGCGGCGCGCCGCATCCACGCCGTGCGATTCACCGTGCCTTCGTAGACCTTCTTCGTACCGGCAATTTCGGCGGCGCGCACGCCGACCTGCCACACCTTGATGTGATCCGGATGCCCGTAGATGCCGTTCTCGTCATACATCGTGAGGACATCGACGTCCTCCTCTTGCAAGATCGTGGCGAGCTTCTGCGCGGCCTCCTCGACGTCGGCCTGCCAAAAGGAGTTCGGCGCATCGTTCTCGGGAGTGCCCATCATCCCTGAGTCGTGGTAGCCCAAGATTTCTAAGCGCGAGACGCCCAGCACCTTGGCCGCTTCGGCCAGTTCGACTTCGCGCCTGTCCCCCAGCTCCTCGCCGTCGTCCAGGAAGCCTTCGGCGACCTCGCCGCATTCGCCGCGCGTCGCAGTCACCAAGATCACACGATGCCCGTCCTGGGCGGCTTTGGCCATTACGCCCCCGGTGCCAATGGCCTCGTCATCGGGGTGGGCGTGAAAGCAAAGAAGGGTGGCCATGGGTTTGGCAGCGTATTAAACGGGCCGGGTATTCCACCGCGGTACCCGTTGGCGCGCAGAGTTTGGAACAATGGTGCCTATGCGCAGGACTGGGGTTGTGCTCTTCGCGGTCCTGGCGGTTTTGGCCGGGGCCTGTTCACACGGCAACGACACGAAGGTCGCGACCGTCGCACCGAAGGCGACGTCGTCAACCACGACGACCACTACCGCCGCGCCCACAGATTCGACCGCGGTCACTGTCGCGGCCAAACGGATCCAGCGCGTGCGCACATTGCCTGCGGGCGAGAGTGCGCCGCGGGCCCCACGTGCCCCGAAGGCCGCGGCGTATCGGGGACCGACTCCGACCGGGCGCATCGCGATTCGCGCGCATCGGTCTTGACCACCTCACTTACGAGGGCATCGACCTCGCGACCATTGACTACGGGCCGTCGCACTGGCCGGGCACGGCTCTGCCCGGCCAGGTCGGTAACTCGGTGTTCCCCGGTCACCGCGTCACGCACGATCACCCCTTCCTCGACATCGACCTCGTGCAAGTCGGCGACCACGTCGTCTTCTCCAACGACACCGGCAGGTTCACGTACGAAGTCACCGAGACCTTCGTGGTGAACGCGGACGAAACGTGGATCGCAAACCCGACGGACACGCCGACGATGACGATCTTCGGTTGTCATCCGAAACACTCGGCCAAGCAGCGCTACGTGGTGAAGGGCAAGCTCATAAAGAGCGAACGCAACGCCGGCTCGTCGCCCGGTTCGGGGTCGGGCGGCAGCGGAGGATCAGGCGTAGGCGATGGGAGCGGCAGCTACGAAACCGCGCCTGACCCGTCCGCGCCGCCGGAAGAAACCACCACCACCCAACCGAGCGGCGGCATCAAGCTCCCCCACATCGGCGGCAGGGGATAACGAGCTTTCGTTACTTCACTGCTCCTGTTTCGCGGAGCTTGGTGATTTCGTCGGCCGACAGGCCGGCCTCGGTGAGCACTTCGTCGGTGTGTTGACCGGCGTGGGCGGGCGGGCCCTGCACCGCTGATTTCGTGCGGCTGAACCGCGGTGCCGCGTTGGCCTGCACGACGCCGCCGACTTCCACGAACACCTCGCGCGCGATGTTCGCCGGATGTTCGGGCGCCTCCCACAGCGACAACACCGGGGCGAAGCACACGTCGGTGTGTTCCATGATCTCGCACCACTCGGCGCGGGACTTCTGCTTGAAGCACGCGGCCACCCTGTCTTTGAACTCGGGCCAACGCGTGCGATCCATCTGCGCGGCGAGGTCCGGGTCGGCGTCGAGGCCCGACAGCCGCAGCAACTCCGCGTAGAACTGCGGCTCGATCGAACCGATCGAGATGTACTCACCGTCGGCGCACTCGTACGTGTCGTAGAAGTGGGCACCGGTGTCGAGCAGATTGGTCCCGCGCTCAGGCGTGTGCATGCCGATCGCCTTGAAGCCGTGGAACATGTTGGTCAGCAGCGCGGCGCCGTCAACCATCGCCGCGTCGACCACTTGGCCCTGCCCGGACGAGCGCGCCTCGAGAATCGCGCACACCACACCGAAGGCAAGGAACATCGCGCCGCCGCCAAAGTCGCCGACAAAGTTCAGGGGCGGAATGGGCGGTCCGCCGCGCTTGCCGATCGGATGCAGAGCGCCGGCGAGCGCGATGTAGTTGATGTCATGACCTGCGGCCTGCGAGTACGGACCATCTTGGCCCCAGCCGGTCATCCGGCCGTACACGAGCTTCGGGTTGCGGGCCAAGCAATCCTCGGGGCCAAGCCCGAGGCGTTCGGTCACGCCGGGGCGGAACCCCTCGATCAGCGCGTCGGCGGTTTCCACTAACCGCAGAATCGTCTCGACCCCGTCGGGGTTCTTCAGGTCGACGCCGATCGATTTGCGACCGCGGGCCAGCGGATCGAACGGCGGACGCCCGGGGTCGCCGCCGCTGACGTTGCCGGCCCGGTCGACGCGAATCACGTCGGCGCCCATGTCCGACAGCAGCATCGCCGCGAACGGGCCGGGGCCGATACCGGCCAATTCGATGATGCGGACGCCCGCGAGAGGGCCTGAAGCAGTCATGCGGGCACGTTAGCGTCGAGCCGTGACGATCTACGGGGTGCACACCGGCCTGCAACACACGACGATGGACGAGCTGCGCGACCTCTGGCATCGCATCGAAGCGGCGGGGTACGACTGGATCAGCGTGTGGGACCACTTCTACGCCGCGGACCTCACGGGCGACCCGACGTGTCTCGAGGCGGTAGCCGCGCACGCGGCGCTGGCGTGCGAGACGTCGCGGGTCACCGTGGGCTGTCTTGTGTACTGCGCCGGGTACCGGCATCCCGCCGTTCTCGCCAAAGCCATCACGACGATCGACCACATCTCGAGTGGACGCGCGGCGATGGGTATCGGGGCGGGCTGGAGCCAAGTGGAATACGACGCCTACGGCATCCCGTTCTCGTCGGCCAAGGTCCGTCTCGAGATGATGGATGAAGCCGCCGCGTGCCTGAAGGGCATGTTGCGCGACGACAAGACCACGTTCAGCGGTGAACACTTCCAGCTAAGCGACGCGCAGAACGTGCCGCGACCGGTCAACCCGAACCTGCCGCTGTGGATCGGCGGGGGCGGCGAGAAACGCACACTGCGGACTGTCGCGAAGTACGCCGACGGCTGGAACGTGCCGTTTATTTCGCCCGAACAGTTCACGGCGAAGCGCGCCGTGCTCGCCCGGCACTGCGAGGACGTGGGCCGCGACCCGGCCGAGATCATGTGCGCCGCGAACGTGGGCTTCTCGAACAGCGAAGAGGACTTTGAGAAACAGTTCGGCCATCTCCGCATGGGCGTGCGGCCAGGCGTGATGATGGGCTCCGACCAGGAAGTGGTCGACAAGCTCGGTGCGTACATCGAGGCAGGCGCGGACCAGATCAACATCGCGGTGCGCGCGCCGTGGGATCCGGAAGCGCTCGAGCGATTCGCGTCGCTGGTCGGTATCGCCTGAGTGGCCGACTCCGAGGTCGACCCCCTCACCGGTCGCCGCGTCACGATCGTCGGAAGCCGTCAGTCCCGTCCCAACCTTCCCTCCGACGAGCACTGTCCTTTCTGCCCTGGCGGGCTCGAGGCGCCCGAGCCGTATGAGACGCGGTGGTTCGAGAACCGCTGGCCGCCGTTGCCCGACGGGCGGGCGCAGGTGCTGTTGTATTCGCCCGAGCACGACGCGTCGATGGCCACGCTGTCGCCCGCGCAGGCGCGGGCCGTGGTCGACATGTGGGCCGAGCGCACCCAAGCCCTCGGGGCACGCGCCGACGTCGCGTACGTGCTGCTCTTCGAGAACCGCGGCGCCGAAGTCGGCGCCACCATCCGTCACCCCCACGGTCAGGTTTATGCGTATGACGAGGTGCCACCCGCGGCCATGCGTGAACTCACGAACCTGGCGTGCGCGGTGTGTGAGGAAGACCCTGGCGACCGGCTCGTGGCCGCCCGCGACGGCTGGCGCGCGTGGGTGCCCGCGTTGGCCGCGTGGCCTTACGAACTGGTGGTCGCGCCCGAGCACCACGTCGCCGATGTCCCGGCGCTGGACGACGGCGAGCGCAATGCGTTCGCGGACATCCTCACCAAGGTGATGGCGGCACTGGACAAGCACTTCGACACGGAGACGCCGTTGATGATGTGGATTCATCAGCAACCCACCGACGGCGGTGAATGGGAACACGCCCACGTGCACGCACACATCACGCCGATTTGGCGGGCGCCCGGTGTGGTCCGATTCGTCGCTGCCGCCGAACTGGGCAGCGACGTGATGTTCAACCCGGTGACACCGAGCGATGCCGCGGCGGACTTGCGGAGCGCGCAAGCGTGATCGTCGTCGCTCCCGGCCGCGTCAACCTCATCGGAGACCACACGGACTATGTCGGTGGCCTCGCCATGCCGTGCGCCATCGACCTCGCGGTGACCGCGGAGTTCGACGTGGCTGACGACATAGCGATGACGTCGGATGCGACGGCCGAGCCTGCGAACTTCGTGCTGCCCCTAGCCCAACCGCTCGACGGCGCGGCGACGATGTGGCACCGCCTCGTGCACGCGGTGGCCGCGTTGTTGCCTGACCCGCGCGGGGCACACGGTCGCCTCACCACCACATTGCCCATCGGCGCGGGCCTGTCATCGTCGGCCGCGTGCACCATCGCGTTGGCGCTCACCCTCGGCTTCGACGGCGACGCCCGCAGTCTCGTGTTGCTGGCCCAAGCCGCGGAACAGAAGGCCACCGGTGTTCCCTGTGGCGTGCTGGATCAACTCGCGATCACACACGGTCAGGCCGGCCACGCATGCATCGTGGACGCGAGCGAAATCACGGCGGTGCCCGTACCCGTCCCCGAAAGTGTTGCCATCGTCGTTATCGGCAGCGGCCACACGCGTGCGTTGAGCGACACGCCTTATGCGCAGCGTCGCCAGGAGGCCGAACGCGCAATGGCTGAAGTCGGAGGATTGGCCGGAGCGACCGTGGCCGATGCGCTCGCAATACCCGAACCGGTCTTGCGCCGGCGCGCCCGTCACGTGATCTCGGAAAACCAGCGGGTCCGGGAGATGGCCGAGGCGTTTGCACGGAACGACACCAAACGGGCCGGCGCACTGATGCTGGAAAGCCACACGAGCTTGAAAAAGGATGCCGAGGTGTCGACCAAAGACCTCGACCAACTCGTCGACGCGCTCTCGACGCGTCGCGGGGTGTTCGGGGCGCGGCTTACCGGCGCCGGTTTCGGTGGGTCCGCCATCGCGCTGGTCGCGTCGGACGCGGCCGACGCGATTGCCGACACGTTCGGCGGACGGGTGGTTACCCCGTCCGCCGGAGCGCGCGTTGTTACGTAGCTGAGAGCGGGCGGATCAGCCGGATCGTCACCGCGTTGCTGTGATCCGGTGACAGGACGAGGTCGCTGTCACCGTCGGCATCGACGTCGGCGCCGGCCAGGTTCGTGCCGGTCGGCAAGTTGCCGTACGGCGTCGGGTTTGGCTGGACGAGTGCGACTGGGCCGCTCGGCGTGATCTGCGCGATGAAGATTTCGCTGCTCGACCCCTTGGCCACCGCGATGTCGTCGACCGTGTCGAAGTCGAAGTCGCCTGACGTGACGCGGTAGCCGTTCTCGTCGTTGTTGTTGAACGCCATGAACTCGCGCAGCACGTGACCGGTGCCGTTGGTGATGCGGGTGTGCGGACCTCCACCGAAGGCCGGCACCGTGACGACTTCGTCAAGTTGCGGCGCATCGGAGGCCTCGGCGACGAAGTTGCCTGCGGCCACGTACGCGCCGCCGGTGAAGTTGCCGTAGGCCATCCAGCCGCCGATCTCGCGGAACGAATGACCGTCCGCGGCCAGCGTCCAGACCCGAACGTGCGGGCCACCGCCAGCACCGGCGCCGGTGATGATGTCGTCCTTGCCGTCGCCGTTCACATCGCCGGTCGCCACCCAAACGCCGCCGTTGAATCCGGGGTCGTAGGCCATGAACCCGCCGCCGAATGGTTCGGTGACGCTGAGGTCGTTGTTGATGTGGAAGGCGCGGATGTGGGGTCCACCGCCGGCGCCCGGCGCCGTGATGATCTCGTCGCCGTTGGCCGCGTTGCCGTCAACGTTGCCGACCGCCACGTGAACGCCACCGGTGAACTGTGGCGAGTACGCCATGAAGCCGTCACCGAGGGGTTGGATATTGCCGTTCGCCGGGTTAATCCGGTACGGACGAATGTGCGGACCGCCGCCGGCGTTCGGCGCCGTGACGAACTCCACGCCGTTCAGGGGCACGGCGTCGATGTTGCCCGCGGCCACGAATGCGCCGCCGTTGAAGTTCTCGTACGCGGTGACGCCAGGCCCGAAGTTCTTGGCCTGCGTGCCCTGGGTCACGACGAAGCACGACGTGCACGTGCCGGTCTTGCCGTCGCTGTTCGTTACCTTCAGGTCGCGCGAGCCGAGCGCGGCGTTGTCGCTGGTCGCGACGGTGACCTCAGCCGAGGTCGTGCTCTTGCGGCTGACGTCGGTGACCGTCACTCCGGCCGCGTTCGGGATCGTCACGGCCATGCCTGGCGCAAACGACGTGCCGGTAATCGTGAGCTTGGTCGAGGGCGTCGCCTGCGGCACAGATTCGGGATTCGAGGCTGTTGCCGTCGGCGACGGGAACACGACCGTGAACGCGTTCGCCAACGTCGCGGCCCCGCCATCGGCATTCGTGACCTTGAGGTCCCACACGCCGGGTGCGGCATCGGTGAGATCGAACGTGCCCGCGATCTTGGTGGAGCTCTCGCGGTTCACCAACGTCATCGTGACTTTGTTCTGCCCCGTGCGTTCGAGCGTGACCGTCGGGTTCGGCGCGAAGTTCGTGCCGGCGATGTCACTGATCGACACCGAACCGCCGCCGTTGCCGCTGTTGGGCGAGATCGACGTGACCGTCGGCGGCGTCGCGACCGTGAAGCAATTGGTGCACGTGGCCGAGTTCGCGCCTTGCGTGACGGTGATGCTGCGCGTTGTCTGCGGCGCGTCGTTCGCGATCTGGACATTAACCGTCAGGCGCGACGCCGAATCCACGGTGGCCGTACCGAACGTGACCCCCGTGCCCGGCGAGGCCGAGACGGTCGGCGCGGGAGTGGGCGCGAACCCGGTGCCGTTGATCTGGATTGGACCGTTGAAGCCGCGCGCGGCACCGGCGGGCGTAAGACTCAGCACGCTGAAGCCGGTGGACACCGAGAACGCGTTCGCCTTCGACGCCGTAGCGCCGCCGTTGAACATGATCGTCATGTCGCGAGCGCCGATCGGTGTGGATGGGCCCGTCGAGACGCTGAGGGTCAGTTGGGTGGCCGAGTCGCGCGTGGCTTGAATCGAGATGTCGTTCTGCGGCGAGACGGTGACTACGGGGAGCGAGCCGAAGTTCGTGCCGGTAACCACGAGGCGCTGGCTGGTCGCGCCTTGCCCGACGACCGCCGGCGACACCGAGGTGATACCGGGATTCGGCGGCGTGGGGAGATTGCAGTCCGCGCAAAGCGCCTCGGTGTTCGTCGACTGCTGGTCGTCGGCGTTGCGCAACACCAACGTCCTCGGCCCTTGCGTGAGCGCTGTGCTCGACAGCTTGAACGTGGCGATTTTGTCGCTCGTGATCGCGGTCTTGGCGGTCTGCGTGATACCCGACCCGGAAACGAGCGCCGTCATGCCTTGCGCGAACCCTTCGCCGTTCACCGTGAACTGCACGTCGGTCTGATTCGAATTAATCCGCGTTGGCGACAGCGTCCCCAGCAGCGGCTGGCTGCCCGTGATCTGCAGACCGCTCGTAACACCGTCGCCGAATGATGCGGCGACGCCATCGGACCCAGTAACGGTGACCTTCCAGCGCCCCGGCGCACGGTTCAGCGTGCCAACGGTCGCGGTGATGCTGCCGACGTTGCCGTTTTGCGCGGTGCCGGGCGTGACGCTGACGTTGAAGCCGTTGATCGAATCGGATTCGGTTCCGCCGAGGCCGTAGTTCTTGCGCTCGATCTTCACCGACGAGCCCGACTTGAACCCGCGTCCGGTCACCGTGAAGGTGCCGTTCGCGCCCTTGTTGGACAGGGGCCCTGTGACCGTCAGGATGTCGGGGCCGACGTTGAGGCACTTCGCGCACGTCGACGAGCTTCCGAGGAGACCCTGGGTGACGGTGACGTCGCGGGCCGTGTACGGCGCGTCGATGGCTACGTTCACCGTGACGTCAATCTCCGTGGTGCTCACGGTCGTAGGTGACCCAACGATGGTGATGCCCGTCGGCGGAGTGATCGCCACGGTCGCGGATCCCGACGTGAAGTCACCGCCGAGCTTCAGCAGTTGGTTGTTCACACCCGGGATGACGCGGCCGGGCGTAACACTCTCGATGGTCGGGCCGAGCAGTGCCGCGTGCGCGGGGGCCACCGCGCCGACCAGCGAACCAACCAGCAGCGCCACAGCGAGGAGGGCAAGGCGCGAAAAGACAGAACGTTGACTGCGACGACTCATGACGCCGACGATACCGGTCGCCGGCCCGGAATCTCGGCCAGCTCGCTATATAAAGGCCGATACGCGCGGAATTACATGCGGTCGAGCAGCCGGCGTTTCTTGTCGTCGAACTCGGCCTGCGAGATCACGCCCCGTTGGCGTAGTTCGTCCAGTTTTTCGATCTGCACCGGTATCGAGTCCGACCCGTTGGCCGGGCGCACTGTCGTCGCGTCCTCGATCGCCTTGTGAATCGTGTTTTGCACGGTGAACGGGTCCGCCACGTTTGGGAACGTTTCCTGCCCGCGTTCGCCCGCTGATTCGATCATGAGGTCGCCGGCGTGGATCACCCGCTCGAACAACGACTGGTGGCAGGCGAGGTCGTTGATGCGTTCGAGCGGAATCTCTCGCGTCTGGCGGCTGAAAATGCCGCTGCGCGTAACGAGGCGGTCGCTCGTCAGCACGAAGTCGGTCGTGCGCCACTTGAGGTAGACGACGGCGAGATGCACGAGCGCCGCGAGGATCAAGGCGATGCCGAGCCAGTTGACGAACTCATTGTTCTTAAACCGCAGCACTCCCGCGACCGCAAGCACGATTGCGAGCACGAGACGCGTCGCCACACCGGCGAACACCCACCAGTGCGGGTGCGTATCGATGATTACTTCCTCGTCGTCGTTCAAGAGCTTCTCGGGAAAGGCCACGGCTGAACGCTACGACTACTTGTAGACCTTCCGGCGGAACACGGCCTCACGACCGCGCACACGGTCCAGAAACAGCAGCCCGTCCAAGTGATCGAGTTCGTGTTGCACCGCGCGCGCTTCGAACGCGACGAAGCCGTCACGGAATGCGTCGCCGTGTTCGTTCTGCCACGTGAGGGTCAAGGAAGTCGCACGCGTGACGTCGCCCGTGAAGTCCGGCACGCTCATGCAGCCTTCCCGCGCGACGTCGGTGTCGCCGCGCAGTTCGATCACGGGGTTGACCATTACGAGTTCGCCGTGATTGGCGGGCGCCTTCTTGTGGCCGCGCAGGTCGATGACGGCCACGCGCTGGCTCACACCAATCTGCGGTGCCGCGAGCCCGACGCATCCTGGGGACGCCCGCATGGTGTCGAGCAGATCGGTAACGAGCGCGGCGAGTTGCGTCGTCGAACTTCTCGACCATGGGTGTTGGCGCGGCCAGCACCGGGTGCGGCAGGCCGACGACGGCGCGTACGGGCACGGCGCGTTAAAGAATGTCGGCTTCGGAGAGATACGCGCTGCAGGTGACGCCGAGCGCGGCGCATACCGCGTCGAGCTGGTCGGAGAAGTCGTCGCCGTCTACGGATGCGGGGAGCGTGACATCGAGGATCATCACGTAGGCCGGGCCTCCATCGCCGGGCACCACCCGCGTGTCGAGGTCGACCACATTTACGTGCATGTCGGCGAGCGCCGCGGCGATGCCGTGCACGATGCCGGGATGATCCGCGCCGTGCACGCTCACTGTCCACAATTCGCCGGCCGCCGGCACCGCGACGGCTGCGTCAATCGCGCGCACCATCGTGACAAGATGCATCTCGGTAGCGACAGGCGTAAGCGCGGCTTCCAACATCGGCGCGTCGAGTTCGGACGGGCCGCTGACAACCAGCATCATCGAGAAGTGCCCACCCAGAATCGCCATGGCGGTGTCCTCGATGTTGCACTGCCGCTGCACCAAAACCTCGGTAACCGCGGCCACGATCCCGGGACGGTCGGCACCGATTGCTGCGATGGAAAACCGCGACAACTAGGCCCAGCCGAGTTCGTGCAGCCGGGCGTCGGTGAGCCCGAAGTGGTGCCCGACCTCGTGGATCACGGTGACCCGGACCTGATCGATCACTTCTTGGTCATTCGTGCAGACGGCGCAGATCGACCGGCGGAAGATCGTGATGCGGTCCGGCATGACCATGCCACCCTCGCCGTAGCGCGCGCGATTCGTAAGCGGCACGCCTTCGTAGAGCCCCAGGAGCCGGCCGGGCGGCGCAAAGTCGTCCACGACTACCGCGACGTTGTCCATGCGCGAGGCGATGTCTTCGGGAATCGAGTCGAGGGCGTCAGCGACCAAGGCTGCGAAGTGCGCGGGCGAGACGTCGATCATCACCGAACTGCTCACGCCAGCTTCGATGCGATCGCGCCGGCGCCGCGTAGCACCAGGCCGTCGGCACCCGCCGACGAGTAACGCGCCGTGGGCCGTGCCCCGGCCTCGCGGATCATGTCGTCGAGCAAGGTCGCGAATGCCACCGTCGGCTCGACCCAGAGGTGGCGAGCGAGCGAACCGGGGATCGTGTTGATCTCGTTGAGGTACAGCGCGTCGCCGTCGAGCAGGAAGTCGATCCGCGCGACGCCGCGCACGCCCGAGAGTTGCGCGGCGTCCAACGCGTGGGCGCGCAACTTGGCTTCGACGTCGGAGGCCAGCACGGCGGGCAGTTCGCGCGGCGCGCTCACCATGCCCTCCCCACCGACGTACTTCTCGGCGTACGCGTAGATCTCTCCGCCGCTGCGCGTCGGCTTTTCGATCGCACTCAATTCGGGGGTCGGGAACACGCGCACCGCGACGTTGACGTCAATCGAGTCAGGACGGAACGGTTCGATCACGGCGCCGCGCTCGAGGTGCGGATTGCTACGGAGACGATCGTGGGCGGTGCCGATATCGGGCACCACGTCAATGCCAATTGAGGAGCCGCCAAACCGTGGCTTCACGATGTAGGGGCCGTCGAAGTCGGGCTTTGTGGCGTCGGTGAGTGCAGCCCGGGGCAGCGTGGGGATTCCCGCGGCGGCGCACACGTCACCGAAGGCCAACTTGTCCATGCCGAGCGCCGCCCCGGCGACCGAAGGGCCCGTATACGCCAAGCCGGCCAAGTCGAGTTGGGCCTGAATGGTGCCGTCTTCTCCGGGCCCACCGTGACAGCAGTTGACGATGACAGCGTCGTAAGCCTTTTCGCGGCCCATCCCGCCCTTGGCCGCGAGGCCGCCGCCGGCGCTGATACGGACGGGCTTCGCGCCGCGCGGCACGCCGTCGGCGAAGGCAATGCCTTCGAGCGTGGCGTCGACAAGCACAAAGTCACCTGCGCGCGTCCAGTAGAGCGCCTCGGTCGAATTGAGCGCCCGGGCCGCTTGGAGGCCAGTGAGAACACTGACGTCGTGCTCGGGCGACGGACCGCCGAAGAGGACTAACGGGTCAGTCACAGTGCCGAAATCCTACTGGTAGTGGTCGGGTAGGTCGTTTTCATACAGGACCGCGTCGCCGGGGCCGAGGTTGGCTCGTACCCACTTCACCGCGTCCTCGCGGGTGCGGAAGTGCTCGACGGTCGCGTTCGTCTTCGCCGCTCCCGCGGCGAGCGCAGTTGCGTTGGTTTGTCCCACGATGCCGATCACCGCGGCGATGGCACCCGCGTCGGCTGCGAACGCTTCGTTCTCGGCGCGCTGGCGAGGTCCGAGTTCGATCATGCCCGGCGTGATCAGGACGCGGCGGCCGGTCGGCGACCCCGACGACTTGAGCACGTCCAGGGCGCGGCGGACACCGGCCGGATTCGAGTTGAAGGTGTCGTCGAGCACAACGACACCCGACGCCGCAGTGGTGGCCTCGAGGCGATGCGCGGCGCCAGGAGCGGTCGCGAGTCGGTTCACCGCGTCCGCCGGCGTCACGCCGAGTTCGATCGCTACCGCCAACGCCGCGGCCGCGTTCGTCGGAGCTGTCGGCAGCGCGTCGACGTGACCGACCTTCGTGCCCCGCACATACACATCGCCGCCGATCACCGCGGCGTCAGCGTCGCTGCGCACGCCCGAGACGCGCAGCACCTTCTTGTCGGTGATCGAGTCTGCGACCGGCACGAGTCGCGGGTCGTCGAAGTTCAGCACCACCGTTTTCGCGGTCGCGAAAATCTCCGACTTCGCTTTGACGATGTTGGCCTCGTCCTTGAACCGTTCGAGGTGGACGGGCCCGATCGCGGTCAGTACCGCGATATCGGGGGGGCACCACGAACACAGTTCGGCAATCTCTCCAGGTCCGTACGTGCCCATCTCGGCGACGAACACATCGGTGCCCGCCGGCAGACCTTCGTTAATCGCGCGCGCGAGTCCGGCGCGGTTGTTGAAGCTCGCCGGGCTGGCCGACACGGACCGCGTGCCCGACAACAAGTGCGCGAGCACGACCTTCGTCGACGTCTTGCCGTAGCTCCCGGTGATCGCGACGACCGTTGGCTGAACGGCGTTGAGCTTGGCCGTCGCTCGACGCACAAAGCGGCCGCCCAGCCGACGCTCGATGGGCGCGGTAGCCAGCAGGGCCGCGTCGACGGTGACGGGCACGAGCAACAGCGCGAACAGCGCGTCGCCGCTGAGCGGCAGGCCGAACGCGTTCAGCGAAAGAATGATGCCCACGTGAATGAACAGGGCGACCGCGGCGAGCACGCGCAGGCGCCGCGTCCACGCCAGCTTCGACGTGCGGCCGCGCACGCTCAGCCCGAGCGCGACCCAATTCCACCGCAGCGCGAAGCGCGTCACCGAACCGGCGAGATAGTGCTCGCGTTGCGCGACCCGCAACCAGCGAAGGCCGTCGACAACGGCGATCACCACGAAGATCGCGGCGACGACGCGGTCGATCATGCGAGCAACCGATCGATCGCGGAACGCAGTTCGTCGGGCGCGGTCATCGGTGTGAGATGCCCGGCCCCGGCGATAACGGTGAGACGGGCGCGGCCCCCGAGCCGCGCCGCGAGTTCCTGCGCGCCGGCCAGAGGAGCGGCGGTGTCGTCGTCGCCCCACACCAGTTCGATGGGTCCGCGAGCTGCGGCGATCTCGGCGTCGTAATTCTCGTTCACGAGCATGACGTGCACGGCCCGCATGGTCGGCGACGCGTTGGCGTAGTCGCTCGATCCGTACCTCTTGCGCGCCACCTCCATACGCGCGTCGGACAGCACGCCGCGTTGGTTCAGCCAACGCGCCATGCGGTAACCAACCTTGGGCTTACCCGCGCCCGTCGTTCGAATCAGGGGCGCCCCGGTGAGCACCAAGCCGCCGATGAGTTCGGGATATGTCGCCGCCAAATGAATACCGACCCGTCCTCCGAAACTGTGGCCAAGCACCACCGGCGGCGTGGGCAAGTCGCGGCAGCGCGTCCGCCACGAGCGCGGCGTAGGCGGCTGAACCCCACGGCTCGGACGGCGCGGGGGTGGCGCCAAAGCCGGGCAGGTCAAATGCGATCGCGTCGAACGGCCCGAGGACACGCGCGAAGTCGGCGTGCGTGCGCGCCCACCCGTGCAACGCCACGACGCGCGCGGGCGCGCTTCCATACGCAGTTCCGTAGAGCCGTCCCCCGGCAAAGCTGCTCAGCACGACGGACAAACTAGGTTGCCCGGCCGTGCCAGAGAGTTTTCGTTCCCCGGGGTTGGATGAGTGGTTCGTAGGCGCCGGCTTCGGCGTGTTCGTCCACTGGGATCACGCGAGCCAGCAGGGCTTGGAGACCTCGTGGCCGCTCGTCGGTGGCGTGCAGGTCTTGCCCAGCAGTTGGGACGTGCCGACCGAGAGCTATCACGCCAGCGCGGCGACATTCGATCCGCAAGCGTGGGATCCGGTCGCGTTCGCGCAGCGCGTGAAGGCAGCCGGCGCGACCTATGTGGTGTTCACGGCCAAGCACCACAGCGGCTACGTGATGTGGGACACGCAGACCACGGACTGGTCGGTCACCAAGGCGTCGCCGTACGGCAAGGACATTGTCGGCCCGCTGGTGGACGCGTTGCGCGCCGAGGACCTTCGCATCGGCATCTATTTGTCACTGTCGGACTGGCACGAGCCGACGTACCCGGCGTTCCGCGAAGAGGACAAGCCCTACGTCCTCGGCGCGTCGCCGCCGCGGCCCTCGGATGAGGACGCCGAAAAATTCCGTACGTATCTCAAGGCGCAACTCACCGAAGTGCTCACGCAGTTCGGTCAAGTCGACGAGCTTTGGTTCGACGGTGGGTGGGAACGCCCCGTGAGGTGGTGGCAGCCGCAGGAACTCGAGGCGCATATCCGCGGGCTCATGCCGAACATCGTGATCAACGATCGCCTCACAAGCGTCGGCGACTTTCAGACGCCCGAGCAGTTCGTGCCGCCCAAGCCGCTCGACGGTCCGTGGGAAACCTGCATGACGATGAACGACAGCTGGGGCTGGGTGCCGAAGGACACGAACTACAAGTCGTCGACCACGATCATCCACACGCTGTGCGAGATCGTGAGCAAAGGCGGCAACTTCCTCTTGAACGTCAGCCCGATGGGCGACGGCGCGATCCCCGCGGTGCAACTCGAACGACTCGACGCGGTGACGCGTTGGATGAGCACGCACCGCGATGCCGTGGTGGGCGTGTCGCCCGCGCTCGAGCCGTGGCAGTTCTACGGCCCCACGACCCGGCGCGGGAGCCGCCTCTACGCCTTCGCGCTGGCCCGCCCCTACGAGGCAATAACGCTGCGCGGCTTACCGACGAAACGCGTGGTGAAAGCCACCGTGCTCGGCTCGGGTCAGGAACTCGACGTCCACACGCACACGGCGATAATGGATTCATTCGGTCCTGACCCCCGGGGTGACGTGGTCGTGTCGGTCCCCCAAGACCAGATCGACGAGTTCGCCACCGTGATCGCCATCGACTTCGAAGGTGACTTCTAAGCCGCACCATCCGCGTCTCTGTCACACCCCCTGGGTAGCTTGCGATGGGTGGAGATCGAACACCTGCTCGATGGGCTGACGCCGCCCCAAGTCGCGGGCGTCACCTCCACGGCACAGCCACTGTGCATCCTCGCGGGCGCCGGTTCGGGCAAAACCCGCGTGTTGACCCGACGCATCGCGTATCGAGTCGCCACGGGCACGGCCGACGCCGAGCACGTCGTGGCCGTCACCTTCACGCGTAAGGCGGCGGGCGAACTTCGTCATCGCTTGGGCGGCCTCGGGCTGCGTAGCGGCGTCGCCGCGGGCACGTTCCACGCGCTCGCGCTGAGCCAACTACGGCGGTGGTGGTCCGACCGCGGGGTGGCGGAGCCGGCGATCCTTGACCGCAAGGTCCGCATCATCGCCCCGCTCATGGGGGGTCGTCGCCTCGGCCCGGCAGTGCAGCCGATGGATGTGGCCAGCGAGATCGAATGGGCCAAGGCCCGCGGCATCGCGCCGTCGCGTTACGAAGCCGAGGCCTCGCTCGCCGGCCGAACTCCCCCGATCGCGCCCGACGCGTTTGCCTCGCTGTACGAGCGTTACGAGAACGAGAAGAAGCGCCGCGGCCTCGTCGACTTCGACGACCTGTTGTGGCAGGCCGGCACCGCGCTCATCGACGACGCCCAATTTGCGGCGGCTACCCGGTGGCGGTTCCGGCACCTCTTCGTCGACGAGTTCCAAGACGTCAACCCGGTGCAGTTCCGGCTCTTGCAGGGTTGGCTGGGCGACCGGGGCGATCTGTGCGTCGTGGGCGACCCGAACCAGGCGATCTACAGCTGGAACGGCGCCGACCCCACGCTCCTTACCGAGTTTCCGGCGCGGTTTCCATCGGCCGAGGTCGTCACTCTGGCCGACAACTTCCGCTCGACGCCGCAGATCCTCGCCGTCGCCAACGCGGTTTTGGCCGACGGGCGGGCCGGGCGCCGCAGTGCCGAACTCGTGGCCCACGCGGCGAACGGCGCACTTCCCGTGGTTTCGTCCTATGGATCCGACATTGAAGAAGCCCGCGGCATCGCCCGGGCAACGCGCGCCGCGGCACAAGCCGGGGCGCAACTGGGCGTCGATCGCGGTGCTCGTGCGCACGAACGCGCAGGCAGTGCCGATCTGCGAGGCGCTCGCGGCGGCGCAGATTCCCTACCGCGTGCGGGGCGATGGCGGCTTCCTGCAACAGCCCGAGGTACGCGACGCGGTCGCGGCGCTGCGCCGCCTGCCGGCGTCCACTCCCGTGCGTTCCGCGGTGAACGATCTCGACGAGATGGTCGCCACCGGCGCGGGCACCGAAGAACGCCGCGCGAACCTCGACGAACTGATCCGGCTCGCGAACGAGTTCGACGCGATCGAGACCGGCGGCACCACCGCGGCGTTCCTCGCTTGGCTCAACGCCACGGTGAAGGCCGAGTCGCCCGACACCGCCGGCGACGCCGTCGAAGTGGTCACGTTCCACCGAGCGAAGGGCCTCGAGTGGCCGGTCGTGATGTTGGCCGGCCTCGAAAAGGGTCTGGTGCCGATCGGTCACGCCACCACGCCGGCGGCCGAGGCCGAAGAGCGGCGCCTGCTCTATGTCGCGCTCACCCGCGCCCGCGAGGTCGTGCGGTGTAGTTGGGCCGAGCGCCGCACGTTCGGCAGCCGGTCGGTGCCGCGGAACCCGTCGCCGTACCTCGAATCGATCGAGATGACCATCGACCTGCTCGACAAGGGCTTCGCGCCGGAGGACCTGCGGGCCAAGATCGCGGCCGAGCGCGAACGACTCGCGCAGCTCAAGCCGGTCCGGAAAACCAAGGGCACGCCCGGAGCGCTGATCGCGGGTGCCAACGCCGACCCCGACGTGCTTAACGCCTTGAAGGCGTGGCGCAGCGAGGCGGCGCGTACAGCCGGCATGCCTGCCTACGTGATCTTCCACGACACCACGCTTGCGGCGTTGGCTGAGGCCATGCCGACGAGTTCGAATGCACTGCTGGCCGTGCCCGGCATCGGCCCGGTGAAGGTCGAGCGCTATGGCGCAGACATCCTCCGCGTGATCGCGGCCAGCCGCGCCGCGGCCACCGAAGCCTCGTAAGCCCACCGCCGCACCGCTAGCTTCGCCCCGTGCGGTTCCACGTCGAGCAACGCTTTGCCGGGCCTCTGCCCGCCGTCGAAGCTGCGTTCTGCTCGCCCGAACTGCTGTCGCGTTTGGCGACGCTGCCGAAGATCGGCGGCGCCGAGTTACTCGAGCAACGCGACGACGGCACCACCTTCTTCCAACGGGTGCGCTACCGCTTCACCGCGCGAACTCAGTTCGGCCGTGACTGCGGTCGTGGACCCCGAAAGGCTGACGTGGGTCGAGGAATCCACGCTCGACCGGACCACCCATGTCACCAAATGGAAAATCGTGCCGGATCACTACGGCAACCGACTCAGCAGTTCGGGCACGTTTCGGCTCACCGGGACAGGTGATGACCTCACAATTCGCTCTACCGAGGCCGAACTCAAGGTGCACTTTCCCTTCGTCGGCGGCAAGGTGGAAAAGGCCATCGTGTCGGGCTTGAAAGAGCACGCCGTGGCCGAGGAAACCGTCGTAAACGCGTTCCTGAACGGGGTCTGACCAGGGAAAACGCGCTGCGGGTCCCACCAACCGGTCGGGAACAAACCGTTGCGATTTGGGCCGCGGACCCGTATCCTCGATGACGCTATGGCCCATTGGATGTCCATCGAGGTTTTTGACGGCCCGTTTTCCGCGCGTGCGTGGCAGGAAAACGTCGGCGACAGCCTCGTTGAGACTGCTCTACGCACCGGGGCGAGCGACTGGAACTGGCACTCCCACACGTGGGGTGTCGTATTCGAGGTGTGCTTCGAGAACGAAGACGACTGGGATCGCTTCCGCCAGACCCTGGCGGTGCAGATTGCCCTCGACGCCGTTCCCGACCCTGTCTCGGGCCTGATCATCTACAAGGGCCGCGGCGGATCGGCCGGTTGGGTCTCGCGGCGCAAGCCCAAGCCGCTGAGCGGTTCCGGCGCGGCCGCCCTGCCGATGCCGAACATCCTCGACGAGGCGGCCGACGAGATCTTCCGGCTGTTCACCGCGGACGTCGAGCGGCGCAAGCTCTCGTACGCGAACTTCGCGAACTAGCTCTCACTCGCAGGCGTCTGCTTCTCCCGTTCGTCCGCGAGGGCGAGGAGTTTGCCCATGTCGACGGTGATGAAAACGGCATCGGCTTCTGCGAGCAGGTTCCCCTCCCCGTCGTAAAGCCAGCCCTCCGTGAAGGTTTTGCGGCGTTCCGTGCGCGTGAACTCGCCCACGAAGCGCAGGTCGGCGTGAATCGGTGTCGGCTTGCGGTATTTGATCGTGAGCGTGCCGGTCATGCCCGGATGGCCGCCGAGGTCCTGGGCCAAGCCGAGTACCTCGTCGAAGGCAGCCGCGACGAAACCGCCATGCACACAGCCGGGCGCGCCCTCGTACGCACTCCCCCAGCGGACGTCGCCGATCACCTTGCCGTCTTCGATCCGAAGGTCGAGCTTTGGCGCTAACGGGTTCGACAGGCCACACACCGGGCTGTTGTCGAAGAACGCACCCGGGTCGCCGGCGATCGACGACTCGCTGAAGTCGTACACGCGCCCGCGCGGATACTCGTCGAGCACCTCGGCAATCGAGTCGAGTTCGTCGGCGGCCTCGTTCATCGCCGCGGTTGGCGCGGTGCTCGCAACGACGCGCTCAATCACGTTTCGCATCGCCCTCGTCACGTTGCGGAGCGCGGCGCGCTGCTCGTCCACGACCGGGTCGGCACCGACCGCCTTGATGCGATTCGGTGGGTTGCCGTCGGGCGGAGTCATACGAGGCCCTCGGTGTCGATGTCGACGATGACCGGCGCATGGTCACTCGGCTGCTTGCCCTTGCGCGCGTTGCGATCGATCAGCGCATACGTGACGCGGTCGACCAGCGGCGCGCTCACGAGTACAAGGTCGATACGAAGGCCGCGACCTTGGTGGAAGTCACCGGCCCGGTAGTCCCACCACGAATACAGCTTTTCGTCGTCGTATTGCGCTCGGAACGCATCGGTGAATCCCCACGCCTTTATGTCGTCGAGCGCGGCGCGTTCTTTCGCCGACGTGTGTGTGGCGTTCTTGAAGAACCGCGGGTCGTAGACGTCCTTGTCCTCGGGAGCGATGTTGAAATCGCCGCACACCACGACAGGCGCGTCGGGCTTGCTCGTCGCGCCGATCTCGTCCTTCAGTGCCGCTAGCCAGCGCAGCTTGTACTCGTAGTGCGAATCCTCGAGGGTGCGGCCGTTCGGCACGTACACCGAGGACACCCGCACGCCCCCACACGTGGCCGACACCAGTCGGGGCTCGGGTTCGTCGCCTTCGAACATCGGGTGGTCGACGGCGCCGAACCCGAGGACGGGATTTTCGATACCGACGCGCGACACGATCGCCACGCCGTTCCACCGGCCCGTACCGTTGTGCGCGACTTCGTACCCCATCGCTTCGAAGGACATGTACGGGAACGCGGCGTCGGCCAGTTTCGTCTCTTGCATGCAGACCACGTCGGGCTGCGCGTAGTCGAACCACTCCTCGATGCGGGGCATGCGCACGTTGAGCGAGTTGACGTTCCAAGTTGCGATGCGCATGCGATTACCAGCCTTGCGGAGGAGTCACTTCGACGGCGGCCCAGCAATACCACGCCACCACCGACCGATACGGACGGAACCGATCCCCCAACGGTTCGAGTTCCTTGGCGTTCGGCGTGGCCGCGAGCCCCCAAGCCTTGCCGTAGCCGTTGCGCACACCGAGGTCGCCGGTGGGCCACACGTCGAGGCGGCCAAGGTGGAACATCAGGAACATCTCGGCGGTCCAGCGGCCTATGCCGCGCACGCTTACGAGTTCCTCCACGATCTCGTCGTCGCTCAAGCTCGCCAGCTTGCGAGGCTTGACCCGACCGTCGCCGTGCGCGGTCGCGAGGTCAATCAACGAGTTCGCCTTCGCGGTGGACAAGCCGGCGGCGCGCAGTTCGTCGAACGGCGTAGCCAGTACCGATTCGGGCGTGACTTTGCCGCCGACCGCCTCGACGAAGCGGCCGTGGATCACACTGGCGGCACGCCCGGCGAGCTGCTGGAAGACGATCGCGCGCGCCAGGGTCACCATCGCCGTGCCCTTAGTCGGCGTGCCCAGCGTGCACGGACCGGCTTCGGCGATCAGGCGCGCCAATACAGGGTCGGCCTTCTTCAAGAAGCGCTCGGCGGCTCGTACTGCTTCGACGCCGGTGGTCGGTTTGGTTGCGGCGGTCACTCCGCCGCGGGCGGCGGGGCCTTGGTTGCCTTTTTCGCCGTCTTCTTTGCTGGAGCTTTCTTGGCTGCGGGCTTTTCCGCCGCGGCCTTCTTGGGCGCGGCCGCCTTCTTCGCCGCCGTCTTCTTCGGCGCGGCCGCTTTCTTGACCGCCGCCTTCGCGGGCGCCGCGTCCGGTGCCGGAGCGGCGTCCTTCTTCGCGGCGGCCTTGCGCGGCGTACGCGTCTTCTTCTCGACGACCGGCGCCAGCCCCGCGGGTGGAGGCACCACGTCGATCATGTCGGGCACGATCGGAGCGAGGTCGGCAACAGCCGAGGCTGCCTTGGTGGAGCGTCGCGTCGTCTTCTTCGCCGCGGGTGCCTTGGCCGGAGCCTTCTCAGCCGCAACCTTCTTGGTAGCGGCCTTCTTGGCACGCGAGGGCTTGGTCGGGTGGATCTCTTGCTCAATGGTTTCTTGGGACGGCGAGCCCGAGATATTCGCGAACTCGGGGATCGCGATCTCGATGCCGCGGCGAGGCGGATCGAGCGCTTGCACGACGAACTCGCGCGTCTCGCCCTTGGTCACGACGTCGCGGGCCGCGCGCGGCGGTGGCTCGCCCATCGCTGACAGCGGCATGTAGCAACGCGCCTCGCCCACGCGTACGAACGCGCCGTGGCTCGTGAATTCCTCGACGGTGCCCTGCACCACCGCGCCGGGGCGATGCGATGCGACGAAGCCCAGGAAGACCATCGGCTCGTTCACCGGTTCGCTCGGCACCGCGCCGCGCTGACGGCGACGCGCCGCGTCCGACTTGAGTTCTTCTTCGCTGAGCGGCGCGGTACGCACGTCGCCCACCTTGGGTTCTTGCGGCCCGCGCGCGGTCGGTTCGGCGCGACGCGACCCACCGCGTCCCCGTCCACCCCTACGCGACCGACTGACCGAGGTGGCCTCGTCGGTAGCAGTCTTGATCGCCGCGCTCACCGCTGGGCTGCGCCCACCGCTTTGGCCCGCCTTACGCATCGCCTCACGGCTCTTGGGGCCGCGCACCGGCGAACGCGCGGTGAAGATCCAGCCGATCCCGGGGACGGGCTTGCCGCCGATGAGGCGACCGCGATCGAAGAGCCACTCGTGCTCGCCGTGGAACTCTTGGAACGAGTCGTTGGAGAGGACGTCGGCGTCGACCTTCTCGGCGATGCGAAGCAGGAACGCGTCGCCGCGTCCGAACGCACCCGCCGGGGGCGACACGATCTCCGCGTTGGCGACAGCCTCGTCAAAGGCGGGCACCTCCGATGAGTCGATGCGGTGGCCGAAGGTGGCGTCGACGACGACCGTGACCTGCAGGTCGGGAAACTCCTGCATGAAGGCGCGTACGGCCTCGTCGAGTTGGGCCAGGCTCGGCATCGAGCGACCTTCGGTTGCGATGTTTGATCCGTCGACTACGACGTGGCGTGTTTGCTGCATGTTGCAGAGAACTCTAGGGGTCGGCGCCGAGGTCCTACGATCCAAGGCCATGCCCGACACGACAACCGGCGAAGTGACCGAGCTTCTGCAGCAGCTGATCCGCAACGCCTGCGTCAACGACGGTACGCCGGAATCGGGCCACGAACAGCGCTCTTGCGACGTCCTGCAAACGGTCCTCGAGGGTCCCGGTATCGACATCGAGACGTTCGAGCCCACGCCCGGCCGCTCATCGCTGGTCGCCCGCATCGAAGGCACGAACCCGGACGCGCCCACCCTCATGCTCATGGGCCATACCGACGTCGTCCCCGCCACCGAAGGCTGGACCCGTGATCCGTTCGGCGGTGAGTTGATCGACGGCGAGGTGTGGGGACGGGGCGCCGTGGACATGCTCAACCTCACGGCGTCGATGGCTGTAGCCACCCGCAAGCTCGCCGACACGGGCTGGAAGCCGGAAGGCACGCTGATCTACTTCGCCGTCGCCGATGAAGAAGCGCTCGGTTACCACGGCGCGGGTTGGATGGCCGATCACGAGACCGACGCTGTGCGCGCTGACTACGTCGTCACCGAGTCCGGCGGCATCCCGATGCAAACCCCGTCAGGTACGCGCCTGCCGGTGATCGTCGGCGAGAAGGGCACGTACTGGTGCAAGTTGACGGTGAAGGGCACGCCCGGTCACGGCAGCCAACCGCTGCGCACCGACAACGCGCTCGTCACCGCCGCCGAGGTCGTCCGTCGACTCGATCAGTACCAACCGGCGACGCAGATCCACGAGATCTGGCGCCGGTTTGTCGAGGGCATGTTCCCGCCTGAGCTCGCCGAGTCCTTAACTGATCCGACGTCGCTCGCCGCGCTCGTGCAGACCCTGCCGCTCGCGCTCGCGCGCCAGGCGCACACGTGCACGCACACCACGTTCGCGCCGACCGTGATGCACGGCGGCACGAAGACCAACGTGATCCCTGACCGCGTCGAACTCGAAGTCGACATTCGCACGCTTCCGGGTCAAACCGGCGCGGACATCCGCGTGATGCTCGACGAGGTACTGGGCGAACTCGCCGACCGCGTGACGATCGACGTGATCACCGACGAGGAGTCGACCGCCTCGCCGATCGACACGCCGCTGTGGCACTCGCTCAACCGCGTGAGCAACGCGCTAGTGCCTGGTGGCGCCGAGTGCATTCCGTTCCTCACGGTGGGCGCCACCGACGCGCGGTTCTTCCGGCGCATGGGTATTCCCGCGTACGGCTATGGGCTGTTCTCGAACAACTTGAGCTTCGAGGATTACGGCACGATGTTCCACGGTGACGACGAACGCGTCGACGTCGAGTCGCTCCGCCTCTCGACCGAACTCTGGCAAGCCCTCGGCCGGGACCTACTCGGATGAATTTTAAGGCGGTGTTGTGGGATTTCGGCGGGGTGATCCTGTCGAGCCCGTTCGAGGCGTTCAAGCAGTACGAGATTGACAACGGTCTGCCCGAGGACTTCATCCGCACCCTGAACGCGACCAACTCTGATTCCAACGCGTGGGCGCGCTTCGAACGCAACGAGCTGAGCGTCGACCTGTTCGCCGACGCCTTCGAGGCAGAGGCTCTCGCCGCCGGACATCAGATCGACGCCCGCGGCGTGCTGGGCATGTTGAAGGGCGAGATCCGCCCGCAGATGGTTGCGGCCATCGACGCGATCAAGCGCGCCGGGCTGGCCGTCGCCTGCCTTACGAACAACTTCGTCGCGTTCGAAGACTTCCCGAAGAACGCTCGGGCGGACGGCCGCGACGATCTCCTCGCCAAGTTCGACTTCATCATCGAGTCGAGCAAGGTTGGCGTGCGCAAGCCCGACCCGCGCTTCTACGAGATTGCGTGCGAGGCGCTCGGCGTCTCACCCCGCGACTGCGTATTTCTGGACGACCTCGGCGTGAACCTCAAGCCGGCGAAAGCAATGGGCATCACCACGATCAAAGTCGTCGACCCCGACGTTGCTCTTGCCGAATTGGCCAGCCTCCTGGAGATAGACCTGACATGAAACGCCTATTACTCGTGACCGTTGCCGTGCTCGCCCTCGGAACCGCCGCGTGCGGCAAGGACAAGGAGGTCGCGGCGACGACGACCACCTCGGTGGCGATCACTACGACCACCACGATCAAGCCAGCCGCGACTCCCACCACGATCAAAAAGACGACCACCACCACGGCCAAGCAGCAGACCGACACGCGCATTCCTGCCGACAGTCAAACGCCGGCCGCCGGTGGGTGCGGCGCGGCCGCGGGCGGTTACGCCGATATCAAGCTGAACCCCGACGTGCCATCTCCCCGTTGCATCGTCGTGCACGACACCGACCATCTCCGCGTGACGAACACGTTCGACGTGAACGTAACGGTCGACGACGGAGGCGGCGGCTTCACGCTCAAGCCGGGTGAGACGTACGCCGTGATGAAGGCGGTCGGCGGCTACTGGCAGCCGGGAGTACACCGCCTCAAGATCACGAACACCGCCACCAAGGCAGCGTTGTACGGCGGCAGCGGGCCTGAGGTCTGGTTTAAGGAGTAACGCCGACGGTGAGCGCGCGGTCGAACAGATCGGTCTGCTCGATCGCGTGCGACGCGGCTGAACCCGCGGCCGGCGAGCCGGACTCGACCCGGGTCACTTCGACCAACGGGAAGTCTTCGCCCACGACGCGCGCGAGCTTGCCCCGCAGATACGTCCACGCTCCCATGTTGCGGGGCTCTTCCTGCAGCCACACGACGTCCTTGGCGTGCGCGTACTTGTCGAGGATCGCGGCGATCTGCTCCTCGGGCCACGGGTAGAGCTGCTCGATCCGCACGATCGCGACGGGCGCCTTGCGCTCGTCGCGCTCGGCCACCGCTTGCACCGCAACCTTGCCCGTCGCGAACACGACGCGCTGCACCGCGTCCGGATCCGTGATGGAGGCGTCGTCGAGTACCTCGAGAAAGCGTCCGTCCACGAACTCGTCCACGGGCGAGTACGCCTCTTTGCGACGCAGCAACCACTTCGGGCTCATGATCACGAGCGGCGTCTTGTGGGGGCGGTGCACTTGGCGGCGCATGAGGTGGAAGTACTGCGCCGACGTGGTCGGACTCGCCACGCTGATGTTTCCTTCGGCACAGCACGTGAGGAAACGTTCGAGTCGAGCCGAGCTGTGTTCGGGGCCTTGGCCTTCGTAACCGTGCGGCAGCATCAGCACGAGGCCTGAGGTCTGACCCCACTTGTCCTCGGCCGCCACGATGAACTGGTCGATGATGATCTGCGCGCCGTTCATGAAGTCGCCGAACTGCGCTTCCCACGCGACGAGCGCGTCCTTGTGCACCACCGAGTAGCCGTACTCGAAACCCATAGCCGCGTACTCCGAAAGCAGCGAGTCGTAGATGAAGAAGCGGCCCTGACCGGCGCCGAGGTCCCACAGCGGCACGTATTCGATGCCCGTGTGGTAGTCGACGAGCACGGCGTGGCGGTGACTGAAGGTGCCGCGGCGAGTGTCCTGTCCGGCGACGCGCACGTCGGTGCCCTCGACCAGCAGCGAACCGAACGCCAACGCTTCGCCTAACGCCCAATCGACCTGGCCTTCGGCGTACACCTTGGCCCGTGCCTCCAGCTGACGCTGCAGCTTCGGGTGCACCGTGAAGTTCGGCGGGAACTCGTGCACGGCGGCCGCGACCCGGTCGAGGACTTCGCGCGATACGCCCGTGAGGGGCGAAGGCTCGACGATGGTGGGCGGCGGCGCCGGCAGGCTCGTGGGCTTGGGTGGTGAGGACTGACGCGTCTCGTCGAGCGCGACTTGGAGCCGAGCGGAGAAGTCGTCGAGCGCCTGCTCGGCTTCCTCCATCGTAATGTCGCCCCGCTTGACGAGGGCCTCGGTGTAGAGCTTGCGGACCGAGCGCTTCTGCTCGATGCGCTCGTACATCTGCGGCTGCGTGTAGCTCGGTTCGTCGCCCTCGTTGTGGCCGAACCGGCGATAACAGACCATGTCGATCACTACGTCTTTTTCGAACTCTTGCCGGAACGCGAACGCCAACTTCGCGACGCGCACGCATGCCTCGGGGTCATCGCCGTTCACGTGGAAGATCGGCGCTTGCACCATCTTCGCGACGTCCGTCGCGTAGACCGACGAACGAGCCGACTCGGGCGCGGTGGTGAACCCGACCTGGTTGTTGATCACGAGATGCACGGTGCCCCCGGTGCGGTAGCCGGGCAGCATCGACAGGTTCAGTGTTTCGGCCACAACCCCCTGTCCCGCGAAGGCGGCGTCGCCGTGAATCAAGAGGCTGAGCACAGACACACGCGCCGAGGCGCCGGGCGGCGGCACATACAGGTCTTGCTTGGCTCGGGTCATGCCCTCGACCACCGGGTCCACCGCTTCGAGATGGGACGGGTTCGACGCGAGCGTGAGCGGAATCGGAATGTTGTGGGGGCCGGTGAAGGTGCCGGTCGCGCCCTTGTGGTACTTCACGTCGCCCGAGCCCTGCACGGTGTCGGGGTCGAGGTCGCCCTCGAACTCCTTGAACAACTCGCGGTAGCTCTTGCCGATGATGTTGGTGAGCACGTTCAACCGGCCGCGGTGGGCCATGCCGAGCACGACCTCGCTCACTCCGGCGGCCGCGGACTCGTCGATCACGGTTTCGAGCAGCGGGATCGCCGACTCGCCGCCCTCGAGGCCGAAGCGCTTCTGTCCGACGTATTTCGTGTGAAGGAACTTCTCGAACGCTTCGGCGGCGTTGAGGCGCGACAGGATCCAACGCTGCTCGTCCGCCGTCAGATCCGTCGACACGCCTTCGACGTGCTCTTGGATCCACCTCTTCTGATCCGGCTCTTGGATGTGCATGTACTCGACACCCACGGTGCGGCAGTACGCGTCGCGCAGTACGCCGAGCATGTCGCCCAACGTCATCGCGTCGTTGCCGGCGAGCCCGTCTGCATAGAACTCGCGGTCGAGGTCCCAGATCGTTAGGCCGTAGGTCGCCGGGTCGAGCTCGGCGTGCATGTGCGGCTCTTTGGCGGCAAGCGGGTCGAGGTCGGCGATGAGGTGGCCGCGCACGCGATACATGTTGATCAGCGTGTGGACCTGCACCTGCTTGGCGAGATGCGCCCGCTCCTCGTCGAGCGGGTTCTTGTCGCGGCGCCAACGCACCGGCTCGTAGGGCACGCCCATCGAGCGGAAGACGTCGTCGTAGAAGCCCTCTTCGCCGAGGAGGAACTTGTGAATCCACTGGAGGAACTCGCCGCTCTCAGCCCCCTGGATGATGCGGTGGTCGTACGTGGACGTGACCGTGATCACCTTGCTCACGCCAAGGCGCGCGAGCGTGTGCGGATCGGCCGCCTGGTACTCGGCCGGGTAATCGATGGCGCCGACGCCCACGATCACGCCTTGACCGGGCATGAGCCGCGGGACGGAACTGACGGTGCCGATCGTGCCCGGGTTCGTGAGGCTGACCGTGACCCCGCTGAAATCGTCGACGGCGATCTTGTTCGTGCGGACCTTGCGAATCAGATCCTCGTAGGCCTGCCAGAAACCCTGGAAGTCGAGTTCGTTCGCGTTCTTGATCGACGGCACAAGCAGGGTGTGCGATCCGTCGGACTTCGTGGTGTCGACCGCGAGGCCCACGCCGACCCGTTTGTGATGAATCACGCGCGGCGGATCGCCGTCGACGAACGACGAGTTCATCACCGGCATCTTCTCGAGCGCGCGCACGATCGCGTATCCGATGATGTGCGTGAAGCTGACCTTGCCGCCACGGGTGCGGCCCAGGTGGTTGTTCAGGATCTTCCGGTTGACCTCGAGCAACTTCGCCGGCACCTGCCGCACGCTCGTGGCGGTGGGCACGCCGAGGCTCGCCTCCATGTTGGTGACGATCCGCGCCGCCGCTCCGCGAATCGGCGCGCCCTCGACTTCGTCCGCCTTCGGCGGCGGCGCTACGGCGCTGGCGACCGCAGGTTGGGGCTGCGCAACCGGCGTTGGTTCCGCCGGACGTGCCGGCGCCGTTGGCGCCGGCGGGGCGACTTGCGCCGCGTTGCCGTTGGCGACGCCCGTGCCATTCGGAGCGGGACGGGCCGGTGCCCGGTAGTCAGCAAAGAACTCACGCCAGCTGTCCGACACCGAATTCGGATCGGCGCGGTACTGGTCGTACATCTCCTCAACGAGCCACTCATTGGGCCCGAAGGTCGTTGACTCTTCGTCAGGCATCGAGGTGAATGCTACCGGCCACTACCCTTTCCTCCCTCATGGCGCACCAGTTCATCTACACGATGCAGAAGGTTTCACGCGTGCATCCGCCGGACCGGCAGGTGCTCACTGACATCTACCTGTCCTTCTACCCCGGCGCCAAGATCGGCGTGTTGGGTAGCAATGGCGCGGGCAAGTCGTCGCTGCTGCGGATCATGGCCGGCGAGGACGACGGGTATTCGGGCGAGGCGCGGCTGACCCCCGGTTTCACGGTGGGCTTCCTGAAGCAGGAGCCCGACCTCGACCCGACCAAGGACGTCGCCGGGAACGTGGCCGACGGTGTCGGCGAGATCATGACGCTGCTCACGGAGTTCAACGCGGTTTGCGCGGCGATGGGCGAACCCGACGCCGACTTCGACGTGCTCCTCGAGAAGCAAGGCAAGTTGCAGGACAAGATCGACGCCGCGAATGGCTGGGACATCGAGCGCACGCTGGACATCGCGATGGACGCGCTGCGACTCCCGCCCGGCGACTCCCCCGTCACCCATCTGTCCGGCGGCGAGCGCCGCCGGGTCGCGTTGTGCCGTCTCCTGCTGCAACGCCCCGACTTGCTGCTGCTCGACGAGCCGACCAACCACCTCGACGCCGAGTCCGTCGCGTGGCTCGAGCGTTTCCTTCAGGATTACGAGGGCACCGTTATCGCCGTCACCCACGATCGCTACTTCCTCGACAACGCCGCGGGCTGGATCCTCGAACTCGACCGCGGCCGCGGCATTCCGTGGGAGGGCAACTACTCGTCGTGGCTCGAGCAGAAGCAGGCGCGCCTGGCTCAAGAGGAAAAGGCGGACAAGGTCCGCGAGCGCACGCTTGCCCGCGAGCTCGAGTGGATCCGCATGGCGCCCAAGGCCCGCCAGGCCAAGGGCAAGGCGCGCATCACCGCGTACGACCAGTTGGTCGCCGAATCCGAATCGGCCGACGGCGCGCGGGACAAGGTCGAGATCGCGATCCCGGTCGGCCCGCGCCTCGGTGACGTGGTCGTCGAAGCGAAAAACCTCACCAAGGCCTTCGGCGACAAGCTGCTCATCGACGACCTCACCTTCTCGCTGCCCCGCGGCGGGCTCGTCGGCGTGATCGGCCCGAACGGCGCCGGCAAGACCACGCTGTTCAAGATGATCACGGGAGCCGAGCAGCCCGACGGCGGCGAGCTCACCGTGGGCACCACCGTGCAGATCGCGCACGTGGACCAGAGCCGCGACACGCTCGACCCGAACAAGAGCGTTTTCGACGAGATCAGCGACGGGCTCGACCACATGGTGATCGGCGGACGCGAGTTCCGTAGCCGCGCGTGGGTGGCCTCGTTCGGGTTCACGGGTTCAGATCAACAGAAACTCGTCGGCGAACTCTCGGGTGGCGAGCGCAACCGCGCCCAGCTGGCCAAGGTGTTGCGCGCCGGCGGCAATCTGATCCTCCTCGACGAACCGACCAACGATCTCGACGTCGACACGCTGCGCGCCCTCGAAGAAGGCCTACTCAGCTTTCCTGGTTGCGCGGTGGTCATCAGCCACGACCGGTGGTTCCTCGACCGCATCGCCACCCACATCCTCGCCTTTGAAGGCGACTCGCGCGTCGTGTGGTTCGAGGGCAACTACGCCGACTACGAAGCCGACCGCCACGCCCGTTTGGGACGTGAAGCGGATCAGCCGCACCGCATCAAGTACAAGCCGCTGGTCCGCAACTAGATGGTTGAGCTGCGGCGCCTTCGCGGTGTCGTAATCGCGGTGTGCCTCGCGGCCATTCCCACGATGATCGTCGGCTCCATCCTCGACCGCAACGGTGTGGCGTTGTTCGGTGGCATGTGCGCCGCGATCGCGATCGGCTGCCTGCTCGTGGCCACCACGGTCGCACCCGTCCCCAAACCGAACGCCGCCGAAGACGAAGCGGCGCGTGTCGAGGCCTTGATCAATGACCTCGCCGCCCAGGGCGCTGACGAAGCCACCCTGCGCGGCCTCGCCAACACGGCCATACGCCTCGGCCGCGCGCAACAGGGCGGATGACTCCGGTCAAAGCGCTGGGGCCTGGAGCGCGGCGGACGCTCAACAGGCCCCAGCGCCAACGCGAGCGTCTGACGAGTTGGTCGATCTGTCAAGCGCGACCGGCCTAGGGTTTTAGGCGTGCCCGAAAGTCGAGCGGTCGAACGCAGCATTGAGCCTGGCAACAGTGCTGTTTGTCCCGTCTGCGACGAGACCGTGAAGTTCAAGGCGCGCACGCAGGGTCGCCAAGTGATCGCGAACATCTACGTAAAGGATGTTTGGGACCGCGTCGAGCACTATCACGTCGAGTGCTACGACGCGGCGGGCCAGCCCTACGGCGAGCCGCAATAACCTCATCGCGTGCGCACGCGCGTAACCCGCTCCTTTTCCTTCGAAGCCGCCCATCAACTTGAGTGGCACACGGGCGCGTGCAAGAACCTCCACGGCCACAGCTACCGGCTCGAGGTAACCGTCGCCGGCGAACTCGACGCCAACGGCATCGTCATCGACTTCAGCGATCTGCGTGAAGTGGTCGAGCGCGCGGTAATCGGCCGGTTCGACCACACCTTTCTCAACGATCTGCTCCCGAACCCCACCGCCGAGCTGATCGCAGCAGACATTTGGGATCGTCTGCGCGCCGCCCACCTCGAGCTTGATCGCATCGTGTTGTGGGAAACCGAGAACTCGCGGGTGGAGATCACGGCGTGACCGGCGCGGTGGTCATCCTGAGCGGCGGCCTCGATTCGACGGTGTGCCTGGCGGAAGCGGTAGTGCTCCACGATCGGGTGATCGCCCTGTCGGTCGATTATGGCCAGCGCCACCGCGTCGAACTCGAGCGCGCGACGGCCATCGCCGCGCATTACGGCGTCGAACACATCGAGCAACCCCTCGACCTGAGCGCTTGGGGTGGCTCGGCACTCACCGACGCCTCGATCGCGGTTCCCACCGCCACCGACGCCGCCGACGGTCCCGCCATTCCCGTCACCTACGTGCCGGGCCGGAACCTCATATTCCTGTCCCTCGCCGTCGCGTTAGCGGAGGCACGCGAGTGCGCGTCGGTGTCCATCGGCGTCAATGCGCTCGATTACTCCGGCTATCCCGACTGTCGGCCTGAATTCATCGAAAGCTTCCGCGGCACCGCCGCGCTAGCGCTGCGCGTTGGCGTCGAAGGCGCGGCCGTAGCGATCACGACGCCGCTGCTCGATCTGTCCAAGGCCGACATCGTGCGCCGCGGCCTCGAACTCGGCGCTCCCCTGGAACTCACATGGTCGTGTTATCGCGGCGGCGCCACACCGTGCGGCGACTGCGACTCATGCGTCTTGCGGGCGAAAGGTTTCGCTGAAGCCGACGTCATCGATCCGGCGTTGTGATGGCTGACGCGATGGCGGAACCGCCGCTGGTCATCAGCGAGATCTTCGGACCAACGGTGCAGGGCGAAGGCCCTGACATCGGTAAACGTTGCGCGTTCGTGCGGCTCGGTCGTTGCAACCTTTCTTGCTCCTTCTGCGACACCCCATATTCGTGGGACTGGTCGCGCTTCGACCCCGCGGTGGAACTAAGCGAGCAGTCCGTCGATGCGATCGTCGCTCGCATCGCCACGATGGCCGTTGACACGGTCGTGCTCACCGGCGGCGAGCCGCTGCTGCAGCAGCGGCGGCTCGTACCGCTCATCAACGCCTTTCGCCGCGTGAAATGGAAGACCCACGTCGAGACCGCCGGCACGATCGCGTGGGACGCCGACCCGAAGCTCGTGGACCGTTGGGTCGTGTCCCCCAAGCTGGCGAACTCGGGCATGAGCGCGCGTCGCCGCCTGCGTTACGACGTGCTGCGCCGATTTGCCGACGCGGGTGCGTCGTTCAAATTCGTGGTGGTGGAGGCGTCGGACCTCGATGAAGTGGCCCACGTTGTCGGACGCGTCGGCATCGCTCCGACGGCGGTGTGGATCATGCCCGAGGGCACGAAACCGCGCGCGGTCGCCGAGCGCACAGCGAAACTCGCCGACGACGTGATCGCGCGCGGGTGGAACCTCACGACGCGCCTCCACGTCCTGGCCTGGGGCGACCGGCGCGGCAAGTAGAGCCGGCTACGCCACCTTCGCTTCGATGCGGTCAGCCAGATCCAGGAACGGAGCGACCTGTCGCTCGACGCTGAACGACGCGGCGTAGTTCCGCAACGCGGCCGCGTCCGGCGCGTTATTGCACGCGTACAGCAGCGCCTCGCCGAGCGCGGCCGGGTCTGGCGCAACGATTGCGCCGATCGGTCCCACCACCTCGGGCAGGCTGGCCCGCCCCACCGCGACTACCGGCACGCCCATCGACGCGGCTTCGATCGCGGGAATGCCGAATCCCTCGTGGATGCTCGTCATCATCACCGCCGAAGCGCCGCGGTAGTAGGCGCCGAGTTCGGGCCGCGGTATTGAACCGGTGAAACGGACCCGCGGAACCAACTCGCGCCCGACGGTCTCGAGGATGCGGCGACCCATCGACCCGTGACGGCGATCGGGCGGACCCTCGGTTCCTGCCAGCACAAGATCGGCGTCCAGACCGCGCTCGACCGCGTCGCGCCACCCGGCCAATGCCAGCGTGACGTCTTTCCGCGGATGGAACCATCCGACCTGCATCACGTAGGGATGGCCGGCCATCGGCGGTGGGCCGATCCAGTCTCCGAAAGGTTGGAACGAGGGCGGCGCTGTTCGGATCCGATCCAGCGGCGTATTGAACCAGCGGGCGATCTGCTGGCGTCCGTGTTCGGCCAGGCACACGACGCCGCGCGCACCCGCGAGGTTGCGGCGTGGCAGCGTCAGAAGCTGCCGGTAGCTGTAGGCCGAGTACACGCCCCACGGGGTGGGCTCCATGAACGCCGCCTCGTACAACACCACGATGCGCGGCACGTGGCGCGGTCGCGGCATATGGAACTGGCCGTTGCCGATGATCGCGTCGAGTTCGGCCCGCTCGGCCATAACACGGGCGATGCCTTCGGCGTGGACGTCGAAGTTGAACGCAGCAACGAACGGTTGACGTGGATGCGGCACCCGAATCAATTCATGCGGGGGCTCCACCACCGGCGCCTGGTCGCGTTCGCTGATCAGCAGCACGATCTGGTGACGCTTCTGCGCGAGCAGGCCGCGCAGCAACGCGTCCTGGTAAATGCCGTGCCCGCTTGGCGTGTCCGGTACGTGGGTGGCGAAGATGCCGAGCCTCATATCGCCCGTCCTACTGCGACGACGTTCCGCCCGAAGCCGTGGCGGTCAACCCACTGCGTGGCCGTGCGCAGCGGCCGCTCTGAGCCGGTGCGATCCAGCACCATCGCGACGGGTGGAACGACGCGAGCCAGTCGCTCCGACACGAGGCCCACGCGGCGCGCGAATTCCACGCCGGTCGCGGGCACATCGGGATAGCTCTCGCTGTGCAACAGCTGGGTCTGGAAGCCGCCACGCTGCAGCATCTGCCGCACGGTCCACGGATCGGGGTAGGTCACGCGGTCACCGGGCTTCCACTCGGTCCAGTAGGAACGCTGGGCGTAGCGCGACAACGAGCGAGCGTTCGCTGCGTTTATGAAGACGTGGCCGCCCGCCTCGAGGTAGTACTCCCTCGCGTGCCGCAGCACGCGCACCGGGTCGCTCGCAGTTTCGAGCGAATGGTTGAAGACGATGACATCGACCGACTCGGTGGGCTGGCCGGCGACGAAATCCTCCACCGTCATTTGCGCGGCGCCCCAACCCCGTTCGGTAGCGCACGCGACCAAGGCGGCGGGTTCGTCACCGACCAACAAGAGGCGACCCGGCAAAATCCCGACTTCGGCGACGACGTCCAGTTGCCGGTTCGCGATGGCCAGCGTGATCGCGCCGGCATCGATCGTCGGATGCGTCGCGGGGCCGGGATGAACGGGGATGACCGCGTCGGCGTGTCGCAAGCCGCACTCCCGGCATTGCAGGACTGTCGTTGCGCCATCGGTGTGGCCGGTGACGCGTCGGTCACGCGACCCGCACATCGGGCAGGTATCAACGGCAACGCCGTGCGCGAGCACGCGTTCGCCCGTCGAGCGGGCCCGTTCGCCAAAGACGTCGTGGGCCCACTCGGACTCCGAATGCGACCCCGATTGATCGTCACGCCAAGCAAACTCGGTCCACCCGTCGCTGGTCTTCACCGCCGTTAGCAACGGTGCGGAGTTCCCGTCGTTCGCGCCGTCGACGGCCCACAGCACGCCACCTTCGCTCAGCACGCGAGCGTGCCGCTGGTCGACGGAGAGCACCCGATTGGGATCGATGGCACGCGCGGGCGCGCCGCCGAGCCACTCGAGCCATTCGTCACCTGCCGCCCACCACACGTGCGCGGCGCCGCACACGGCCCGAAGCCGCTCAGCCACCGCCGGCACGACCCGATCGTCATCACGCGCGTCGAAAATCACCGCCGCCGCGGGCTGGTAGGCGGCCTCGCGCGCCAGCCGGTCGAGCGTGGCGTCGTCCGGCGCGATCGACGACGCGAGCACGACCCACTCATCAAGTAGCACCGCGCCGGTGGGCGCGGGCAGGGGCCACTGGCTGTAGGTGATGTGGCCGCGCACCCAGCGCGCGTCGTCGGCTGTGGATACAACAACGCGGTCAGCGGTCAGCGATAGTGCGGCGCGCACCACCGACTCGTAAAAGCGCGGCGCCTCACCGTGCGACGGCACCCAGACGACTTCGGTTCCCGCGGGCCGCGCGAGTCGGCAGAGTCCGGCCAGCAGCGGATCCCACACCACGACGTGGTCAATGTGGCCCTCGCGCAACATGGCATTCGTGGTGCGGCGCCAACGCCACAACATCCGGGCGAACCACATCGATATGGATGGCAGCGAGTTGCGGGCGACACCAACTTGCGAGGGCAATGGCTCGAGCGGCGGGACGAGTTCAGGCCCGCCGACACCGTTGACCTGCACGTCGTGGCCCAAGTCTTCGAGTTGGGCCACCAACTCGTTGCGGGATATCCACGGGCGCTGCCCCAGCGGACCAACGAGCAATGTGCGCGGACGGGTGCCGCGATGGCTCACGAGAAGGCCGACTTGATCCGTCCGAACAGGCCCGATGCGGCCTCGTTTACAACTTCGCCTTGTTCGGCCGCGAACTTGCGTAGAAGCGCCTCGGCGTCGGCCGAGAGTTGAACCGGCGTGTCGACCACGATGTGCACGTGCAGGTCCCCGCGGCCGCGTCCATTGGTGTGGGGCACGCCGCGACCCTTGAGCCGGGTGACCGCGCCGGTCTGCGTGCCCGCCTGCAACGCGATTTCTTCGGTGCCGTCAAGGGTGACCACCTCACACTGCGCGCCCAGGGCAGCTTGGGTCATCGGGACGTGCAACTCGGTGTGCACATCCACGCCGTCGCGTTCGAAGCGGTCGTGTGGCCGCACCCGCGCGTGCAAATACAGGTCGCCCGCAGGGCCACCCCGCGGCGCGGCGCCACCGCGGCCCGTGCTGCGCAGCGTTTGTCCGTGATCGATGCCCGCGGGCACGGTGACGACCTCGACGCGCTCGTCGGTGATCCGTCCGTCGCCCCTGCAGTCGTGACACGGGGTGGCGATGACCGTGCCCATGCCGCCGCAGGCGTTGCACGGCCCGCTCGTGACCATCTGGCCCAGGATGCTCTGGCGCACGCGACGCACTTCACCTGAACCACCGCACGTTGTGCACCGGGTGGGCGCAGACCCGTCGGCAGCACCCGAGCCGTCGCACGTCGCACACGTGACGGGCAGGCGCAGCCGCACTTCTTTCTCCGCGCCGAATACCGCTTCTTCGAAGGTGAGGTCGAGCACCGCCTCGGCGTCGGACCCGCGCATCGGTCCACTGCGGCCGCCTCCACCACCACCGAAGCCGCCACCGAAGAACGTCTCGAAAATGTCGCCGATGCCGCCGCCGAAGAAGTCGTTGGGGTTCGCGCCGCTCGCGCCGCCGACACCGGCGGCACCGAACATGTCGTAACGCTGTCGCTTTTCGGGATCCGACAGGGTCTCGTAGGCCTGACTGACTTCCTTAAATTTCTCGTGGGCGGTGGCGTCGTCCGGGTTGGCGTCGGGGTGCAGTTCGCGCGCGAGGCGCCTGTACGCGCTCTTGATCTCGTCGGCCGACGCGCTCCTGGTGACCCCTAGTAGTTCGTAAAAATCGCTCACGGCTCGCCCAGGTTCTCACCCAGCCGACGCCCGACGGCAGTCACCGTGGCGAGGGCGTGCGGATAGTTCATGCGGGTCGGCCCAAGGACCCCAACGGTGCCGGCGATCTGACCGCCGATGGTGATGGGAGCGACGACGACCGCGCACTCGGCCAGCGGGGCGAGCCCGTGTTCGGTTCCGATAGCGACGGACTGGCCACTACTCAGTACATCGCGCAGAAGGCTCACGACGACGTACTGGTGCTCGAGCACGCCGAGTACCTGGCGAACCGTGTCGACGGCTTCGAATGCTTCGGCTACGCGCGCCGCCCCGCCTACGAAGACGTGGTCGCCACTCGACACCTGCGTGCGACGATCGAACGCTCCCCGCACCGCGCTCGATCACCGCGTCAGTGGCGCGGTTGCCAGTGGCAACCCGCCCGCTGAAATCCAGCGACCGGCCCGAGAGATGCTTTTCCAGCGCGTTGCCCGCCGCGGCGAGATCGGCGGCGTCGACGCCCGCCGGCAATTCGAAAGAAGCTTTCTCGACGACGTGGTTGGACAGAACCACGATCGCCAAGCCTTCCCCGGCGCCCATCTCGACGAGATGGACCGAACGCACCGCGGCGGCCTCGACCCCCGGGGAGACCACAACTGCTGCGTAGTTCGTGAGCGTCGCCAAGAGCTGGCTGGTCTCGGACAGCATCTGTTCGAGGGCGATGTGGGTGCGGTCGAAGAATTCGGTGATGCGCAACTGCTCGGGGCGGGCGAGGTCGCTGGGCGAGGTAAGCGCGTCGACGAAGAACCGGTAGCCCTTGTCGGTCGGCACGCGCCCGGCGCTGGTATGGGGATGGCTGAGATAGCCCTCGCGCTCGAGCGCGGCCATGTCGTTGCGAATCGTGGCGCTCGATACGGCGACACCCGCGCTCTGGCTGACGTGCGCAGACCCAACCGGTTGCGCTGTCTCGATGTATTCCTCCACGACAGCGCGAAGGACAGCGGCTTTGCGATCGTCCAGCATTTGGCACTCGATGATACCGAGTGCCAGCACCACCCTCCGGTAGCGTCCAATCGGTGTCAGTCGACAGGCGGGTGATCGTGGGAGCGATCGCCGGTGTGGTGGCCGTGTTTGCGATCATGCTCGTGGTCACGTCCCGGCAACGCCCAAGCTCGCCGTTGACGAATCTCGACCCGCCGGCGGGCAACCGGGTGGCCAGCACCACCACGACCACCGCGATTCCGCCTGCGACCACGGTCGCGACAGCGTCGAGTTCCACCTCGACAACGAAGAAACCGCCGGCCAAGACGACCACGACTGCGCCGCGGACGACTCCGACGCAGCCGAACCCGGCCACCACCTCCACCACCGTGACCGAACCGTCAACCACGACAACGGTGCCGCCCACCACGAGCACAACCGAGACGACCATGAACGCAGGCGTGTAGGCAGAACCGACTTTTGGCACCTGCTCCACTAGCCTCCCTGCAACCGTGGAACGCATCGCACCAGACTCAAGCGCACTCGACTACCTGCGCATTCTGTGGCGTCGCAAGTGGCTCATCGCTGCTGCGATGGTCGCCGCCGCGAGCGTTTCGCTGTTCGTAAGCGCCCGCGCGACACCGATCTACTCCTCCTCGAGCCGGCTGCTAATTGCCTCGCAGGACGCCACCGTCTTCGGCACCGGCGGTCAGGTGTTTTTCGACCCGGCCCAGATCGAGACCCAGGTGCAGGTCGTGACGTCGCCGGCGGTGTCGGCTGAGGTCGCCGAAAAACTGGGCAAGGAAGCGGCGGCAGTCACCGGCGTGTCCGCGGCCGGGGTCGGCAGCACGCGCATCTTGCAGATCACGGTCAACGCCACGTCGGCGACCATCGCGGCGAAGGCGGCCACTCTGTATGCCAACACGTATGCCGATCAACGGCGAAGCGAAGCGATCGCGGCGAGCGTTTCGCTCAGCACGAAGCTGACCGCGGCCACTGGGGCCGCGAAACAACGCGTCGATTCGCTGGACGCTGACCTTGCTCGTGCCGTCGCCAACAAGGCGCCCGCCTCCGAAGTGCAAGGCATCAAACTGCAGCGCGATGCCGCGGAAACGTCGTACGTGCTGACGCAGCAGAAGGCCGACCAAGCGAACGTGGACTCCTCCTTGGCCACCGGCGGTGTCCAAGTCCTGGTGAAGGGCAGCGTGCCGGTCACGGCGATAAGTCCGAAGCCGAAGGAGAGCGCGGCGTTGGCGATCGCGCTCGGGTTCCTCCTGGGTGTGGTCGCGGCGATCGCGCTCGACTTCCTTGACGACTCGGTGAAGACCGTTGAAGAAGTCGAACGAATCGTGCGGCCGCTGGCCGTGCTTGGAGCGATTCCGGCTATTGCGGACTGGCGCAACCGCGACCAGGCTCGGCTGGCCACAATCGAGGACTCGTCCTCCAGCGTGGCCGAGGCGTACCGATCTCTCAGAACGAGCGTCCAGTTCGCAGGACTGCGACGAGAAGCGCGGTGCCTGCAAATTTCCAGCCCCGTGGCCGCCGAGGGCAAGACCACCACCCTGGCCAACCTGGCTGTCACCTTGTCGTTGTCGGGCCGCAAAGTCACGGTCGTGGATTGCGACCTGCGCCGGCCACGCGTGCACGAGTTCTTCGGGCTCTCGAACGAAGTCGGTTTCACCTCGGTGCTGCTCGGTGACGTGCCACTGTCGGGCGCGCTGCAACGCGTCACACTGCCCGACGGCGCCAGCATGCAGCTGCTCGCGTCCGGCCCCCTGCCGCCGAACCCGGCCGAACTCCTGGGCACTTCGCGGGTGGCAGAACTAATTGCCGCCTTGCGAAGCGATAGCGATTTCGTTCTCATCGACGCGCCTCCGGTCCTACCCGTCACCGACGCCGTGGTGCTCGCTTCGCGCGTGGACGGCGTGATGCTGGTCGCCACCGCGAAGGTCACGGGGCGCCGGCATCTGAATCAAGCGCTGCGAGCGTTTCAGTCGGCCGACTCGCCGTTACTCGGCGTGATCGTCAACGGTGCCCCGATCAACGCGGCGTACTCCTACGACTACAACTACTCGCGCACCAACAACGGCCGGGGACGCGACAAGTCGAATGGTCAGCGGTCCGCCCGCGACCGCGAAAAGACCCGCACCTGAGTCGATGACAGACGTCGCGGCCGCCCTCCGGCCGCGCTGGCGAGGTGTCCTGCATCGCGCGGCCGTACCGTCGTTCCTGCTTGCCTTCACCGCGCTCGCGGTCGAGACCCCGTCGCGCGACGGCAACCGTTTGGCGGTCGTCGTCTACGGCGTGGGCGTGCTGTCGATGTTCACCGTCAGCGCGGTGTATCACTCGGGTCGCATGTCGCCCGCGGCCACGCGCGCCCTTAAGCGCGTCGACCACGGCACGATCCTGCTTGCGATCGCCGGCACGTACACAGCTGTCACCGCGCTAGGGGTTCATGGCCAGCGCCGCGCCCAACTGCTGATCGCGATTTGGGTGGCCACGACCATCGGCGTCGCGATCCAGATGCTGTGGCTCGACGCGCCGCGCGCGCTGAGTGCCGCGGTCTACATCGTGGTGGGATGGTTCGCCGTCTTCGACCTGCCCGCGTACCTGGAGGGAACGACGACCGCGCAGTTCGTCTGGATCATCGTGGGTGGTCTGCTTTACACGATCGGGGCCGGCGTGTACGCGGCGAAGAAGCCGAATCCGTCACCCGCAGTGTTCGGTTTCCACGAGGTGTTCCATGCGTTGACCGTGGCGGGTGCTGCGGCGCATCTGGTCGCGGTGGCGTTGCTCGTGCGTGCGCTTTAGCGTCGCCGCCGTGCCTACGAAAACAGTTGCCGCCAACGGTGTGAACCTTTCCGTCATCGACGAGGGTGAGGGCGTGCCGGTCCTGTTCCTCCACGGGTTCCCCGACCGCGGTTCGATGTGGCACAACCAGATCGACGCTGTCACCGCCGCCGGCTACCGCGCGATCGCCCCGGACTTGCGTGGCTTCGGCGACAGCGACGCGCCCGACGGCATCGACCAGTACGGGCTGTTCAATTTGATGGGGGATGTTGTGAGACTCCTCGATGCGCTCGGCGTCGACAAAGCCCACGTTGTCGGCCACGACTGGGGCGCCGCCTTGGCCTGGATCACCGCCACCTTCGCCGCGGATCGCGTGCTGTCACTGACCGCGGTTTCGGTCGGGCACCCGTCTGCGTTCGCGACCGCGGGCGTCGAACAGAAACAGAAGTCGTGGTACATGCTCGCGTTTCAGCACGTCGGCCTCGCCGAGAACATGGTCATGCACGACAACTTCGCCTTCTTCCAGAATTGGGGCGAGGGCGGCTCGGAGAAGCAGTGGGCGGAGGACTTGAGCCGGCCCGGCCGCATGACCTCCGCGCTCAACATCTACCGCGCGAATGTGCCGCCCGAGTCGCTGCTTGCCACCGAGCGCCTCGAGTTGCCGCCGGTCACCGTGTCGACCATGGGTGTCTGGAGCGACGGCGATGAGGCGTTGACCGAGGCGCAGATGAAGAACTCGGCGGATCACGTGAGCGGCGGGTTTCGCTTCGAGCGGATCAACGGGATCTCACACTGGATCCCCACGGCGGCACCCGACCAGCTCAACGCACTGCTGCTCGACTTCTTCGCCTCTTGAACGCGCTCGACGCGTTCGGTCCGCGCTCGTGGGCGCGCACCGATGTCATCAGCTCAGGCCGTCTGCCAATGTCGACGTACCTGTCGCGCGGTAACGACATATCGCTCGACGGCGACTGGCGATTCACGCTGTTGCCCAAGCCCGAGTCGGTGGCGTCGAGCCACCTCGATGGCGCCACGGCCGCGTGGGCGTCGATCGAAGTACCGGGCTGTTGGACGATGCAGGGTTTCGATCGTCCCATTTACACGAACGTGCAGATGCCGTTCCCCGGCCCTCCGCCGTCGGTTCCCCGCCACAACCCAACCGGCGTGTACCGCCGCGCCGTCGACGTGCCCGCCGAGTGGGACGGGCAGCGGATCGTGCTGCACGTTGGCGCGGCCGAGACGGTGCTGTACGCGTTTGTCGACGGCGCGCCGGTTGGCATGGGCAAGGACTCTCGCCTGCCGCACGAGTTCGACGTCACCGCGTTTGTCACGCCGGGCGATTCGTTCGAGCTCGCGCTGGTGGTGGTGCGCTGGTCCGACGCGACGTACCTCGAAGACCAGGACCACTGGCATCACGCAGGGCTGCATCGATCACTTTTCGTCTACGCCACACCGCCGGTGCATATCGCGGACGTGCACGCGGCGGCGGACTACGACGCGGACATAGGAGACGGCTTGCTGTCCGCCCACGTCACGGTCGGCGGGACGGCGACGACGCCGCGCGGTTGGCGCATCCGCGTCGCATGCGCGGGTGCGACGGCGGAGACTGTGGCCCGGTTCGAACACGAGAGTTGGATCGTGAACTCGTTCGCCTTCGAGGGCCGCGGCGGGGTCGTGTCGTTCGCGGTGCCGAAGGTGGCGCCGTGGACCGCCGAGACGCCGGACCTGCATGCGCTGGAGGTTGAGCTCGTCGATGACGCGGGTGCCGTCGTGGATCGCGTTGCGCTGGACGTCGGGTTCCGGCGCGTCGAGATCGTCGGCGCAGAGTTGCTGGTGAACGGGCGGCCCGTCCTCATCAAGGGCGTGAACCGGCACGACTCGGATGCGCGGCGCGGCAAGGCCGTGACGCGCGCTGCCATCGAGCACGACATCGTGTTGATGAAGCAGCACAACTTCAACGCGGTGCGTACCGCGCACTATCCGAACGACCCGTATCTCCTCGACGTGTGTGACCGCCTCGGCATTTACGTGGTCGACGAGGCCAACATCGAGTCGCACGCATACCTGCGCGCGCTTACGAAGCTGCCGCAGTGGATGGCACCGATCCTTGAACGCGTCGCCCGCATGGCGCAGCGCGACAAGAACCACGCGAGCGTGATCATGTGGTCGCTCGGCAACGAGAGTGGCGTGTCCCCCGCCCATCACGCGGCGGCCGCGTGGCTACGAGCGTGGGACCCCACGCGGCCGGTCCATTACGAAAGCGGCATCAGCGAAGATCAGATGCGCGAGGGCGGCCAGCGCTACGGCACCGACATCCTCGGCCGGGGGCGGGGCGAGACCGACGTGATCGCACCGATGTATCCGCCCGTCGAAGCATTGATTGCGTGGGCCACCGAGACCACGCCGAGCCAGCCGTTGATCATGTGTGAGTACCTCCACGCGATGGGCAACTCGTGCGGCGGCGCCGACGCGTACTGGGACGCGATCCGCGCCCAGCACGGTCTGCAGGGCGGCTTCGTGTGGGATTGGGCCGACCAAGCGCTCGTGCAGGTAATGGAGGACGGGACGGAGCGGCTCGCATACGGCGGCGACTTCGACGACGAACCCAACGACGGCGCGTTCTGCATGAACGGACTCGTCGACACCAACCGCGTGCCGCACCCCTCGCTACTTGAACTCGCCGCGGTGATGGCGCCGGTGCGGGTCGAGCCCGTAGGGGACGGCGCGTTTCGCGTCACCAACGAGCACGCGTTCACGAACCTCAACGCGTTCAGCGCCGTGAGCGTGGTGGACGGCGACGAGTCTGAGCTCGGTCGCGTCACGCTCGCGCCGGGCGACACGACGATCGTGCCCGGCCCGCCGGGTGACCTCGTCGAACTGCGCTTTGTCGATGCGGACGGCTGCGTGGTCGGTTCCGGGCAACAGGAGCTGCGGCGTGCATCCGGCGACGCGCCGGGCGAGTTGATCGAACGCGAACTGGCGGCGTACCACCCGACCCTGGCGTTGTGGGCGGCGCCCATCGACAACGAGACCTTCGGCGGTGGTCACGCGGCGCGATGGGAACAGCAAGGTCTGCGCGATAGCGCGGGCGTAGAACTGGCGACGACCGTCGGCGGGATGACGGTCACCCACACCATCGAGCTGCCCGACGAACTCGCCGATCCGCCCCGCGTTGGGGTGCGCCTGCGCGTCGATGACGTCGAGACCATCGAATGGTTCGGGCGCGGTCCGCACGAGGCCTATTCGGATCGGCGAGCGAGCACGCGACTAGGCGTGTGGCACACGCCGGTCGACGAATGGTCGGTCCCCTACGTGCACCCGCAGCACAGTGGCAACCGCGTCGGTGTGCGTTGGCTCCGGCTGCTCGACGCCAACGGCGCGCCGGTCCTCACGCTCGACCAGATGGATGACCTCAACGTCACCATCGCCCGGCACGCCGACGAGGAACTCGACGAAGCGCAACACCTTGAAGACCTGCGCCCGTCGAACGACTGTTTCGTGTGGATCGACGCCGCCCGCCGCGGGGTCGGTTCGGGCGCGTGCGGGCCGGACACTTCTGAGGCGCACCGCATCAAAGCCGGCACGTACATCTGGAGCTACCGGCTGCGTTAGTTACTTCGGGGCGAGGGCGCGCACCGCGGTCATCGTGTCGACACCGAAGGGCATCACCGCGAGCACCGGCGTGGTGACACCGTTGTCGACATACCGCTGAATCTTTTCGCGGCACTCGTCGGGCGAGCCGTGCACGATCAGCTCGTCGACCACGTGGTCAGGGATGGCCGCAGTCGCTGCCTTGCGATCGCCTTCCTTCCAGTGCTTCCACATTCCGGCGAGGTCGTCACCACGCCCCAACCATTCGTGGAACTTTGCGTACACCTCGACGTTCAAATATGCGGCGACGGCGAACTTGCCCGCCGCGTGCACCGTGTCCTTGTCCTCCGTCGGGCACACGAAGATGCGGGCCACGATCTCCTTGCCCGGCCCTACTTCGGGGGCCACCTTCTTGACGTCGTCGGGCGACAGCCAGTTGATGATCGCGCCGTCCGCCTCCTTGCCGGCCATGCGCAACATGCCCGGACGCAATGCGGCCACCAAGATCGGCGGCGGCTCCGGCAAGCGCATCGCGAGCTTGAAGCCCTTCACGGTGAACGTGTCGAACTCCTCGTCCACCTTCTCGCCCGCCAACGCCTTCTTGAGGAAGCGCACCATGTCGCGGGTCTTCTTGAACGGCTCGTCGAAGGGCACGCCGTTCCAGCGCTCGACAATGACGTCGCTCGACGTGCCGATGCCAAACGCGCAACGGCCGGGCGCGGCCTGCGCCAGCGACGCCGCGCACTGCGCCATCAACGCCGGCGACCGCGTGTATGCCGGCAGGATCGCCGGGCCGACCCGCAACCGGGGTTCCCACGCCGCGGCGAGGATCAACGGCGTGAGCCCGTCCGCGCCATTCGACTCACCCGTCCACACATCGGTGTAACCGAGATCGGCGACTTCGTTGTACAACGCCTTGTGCTCGCTGAGCGGTGCATCGAACGGGACGGTGATTCCGTAGGGAGCCATCCCGATTTTCTAATCGGTTGTGCGTTCTTTTGACGTTTACGCGGCCGGTGCCCGCGCAAACGTCAAAGAGAAGTGACTTCAGAAGTCGCCGACTGCTTCTCCGAAGGCATCGCAGTCAGGGTTCTCGCACACGTAACCCGAGTCGCCGCTGGCCTCGGCTGGGAGAGCGGTGACACCGCAATAGGGACAGATCGGCGCTCGACCAACGTCAGCGTCGTCGTTCATCCCTACGAGCGGTCGAACGTGACGTGGGTGACGCCGCTCGGCGAGGACGTCGCTTCGATCTCGTAGCCGTCTTCCACGCCTTCCAACCCGTCCCACAGCCGCACGCCCCGGCCGAGCACGATCGGGTTGATCACTACATGCAGATGGTCGACCAGTCCGGCGGCGAGGAAGTCGCGGACGACGGTGGGTCCGCCACCGATACGCACGTCCTGTCCGTCCGCCGCCGCCTGGGCTTGCTCGAGCGCCTCGGCGGGCGCGGCGTCGAGGAAGTGGAACGTGGTGCCGCCCTCCATCTCGATCGACGGGCCGGGGCGGTGGGTCAGCACGAAGGTCGGCGTGTGGAACGGCGGGTTCGGCCCCCACCATCCCTTCCACTCCGGATCGTCCTGCCATCCCGGCGGGCCGAACTTGCCGGCGCCCATGATCTCGGCGCCGATGCCGGGGAGGAAGCGCTGCGCGAACGCGTCGTCGACGCCACGGCCCCCGCCCTCCTTGCCCATCATCTCGTGGCCGTAGCGGGTGGCGAACATCCACTGGTGCATCCGATGGCCGGCGTGGCCGAACGGCGCTTCCAGGCTCAGGTCCTCGCCGGTGCCGAAGCCGTCGAGCGAGATGGAGAAACAGTGGACTCGGGTGCGCGACATGCGGTGCTCCTGAAGGGCCGATTGCGATCTGCAACCAGAGGTCACCGCACAATGCCAGATAGCGCTAGTGGCGCTGATGCTGTCGTCATACGCTCACAATCGTGGAACGTGGGACCGTCGCTTTCTGGCACGACGAGGAGGGCCGGGGCGCCATCTCTTCACCCGAACGAGAGGGAGTCGGCTTCGCTCACTTCTCTCACATCCGGACGGAAGGGTACCGCTCGCTCAAGCCGGGCCAGCCCGTGGAGTTCGAGTGGGCTGACCCCCGGGCGCGCCATTCGTGCCCATAGCGCGCCATAGTCGCCGCACTAGAACATCCCGTTGCCATTGGCAGCTTCGGCCGGGATGACCTGGAGCACGTCCCAGTGCTCGACGATCTTCCCGTTGTCATCGAACCGGAAGATGTCCATCCCCGCGTAGTCGTGGTCACCAGGCCACTGCTGGAAGCAGTGCAGCACGACGAGATCACCCTCAGCTACCGCTCGCTTGAACTCGACCCTCTTGCCTGGGTACTCCTTTGCCATCCGTTCGAAGTACTCGATGAAAGCCTCTTTGCCGTCAGCAACGCCGGGATTGTGTTGGCGGTACTCGTCGCCAACGAACTCCTCGATCGCCCGGCGAGGCTCGTTCTGGTTGAACATCAAGTCGTAGAACGCCTTGGCGTTCGCCTTGTTGCTGCTCTGCGGGTCGCTCATGGAAGGCAACAACACCAACGGGCCGCCCATAATCCCGATGTCACGCGGCGCCTTGGTGTGCCTCGGGTTGGGTGTCACACCCCTTCGGTAGAATTACATCGATGTCATTCGCAGTGCTCGCCGCACAGCTCGATTCCCTGGAGGTGCCCGTAGACGGGCCGGGGTTGGCCGAGGCGTTGGTGTGCCATGACCGGTACACGGCCAAGCTCACGGTCGCTGTCGGTGTGTTTGACGCCGCCGGTGAGTGGGCTTTGGATGGTGCGACGTCGGCGATTGCGTGGCTGCGTGCGCGTGGGATGGATTCGGCGGGGGCGGCGCAGTTGGTGCGGCTGGGGTCGAAGTTGCATCGGTTGCCGGTGTTGGCCGCAGCATGGATGCGTGGTGATGTCACGGTCGGGCAGGTGCGCGTGATCGCCGAGCAGCTGATCGAACGGCATTTGGGTTTGTTCGAGTCGCATTCCGATGAGTTGGTGCCGATGCTGGTCGGGTTGTCGGTGGAGGACACGAAGCGGGCGATGTTGGAATGGCGGCTGCGCGCCGACGCGCTGAGTGAGGGGCCTGAGCCGGATATGCCGGAGCGTTCGTTGCGGCATTCGCCGACGTTGGGCAACCAGTTCGTGACGTCGGCGACCTGGGACGCCGAGGGCGGATCGGTGATCGACGCCGCGTTGCGGCTGGCGGACTCGAATGATTTGGATGTGTCGGCCCCGCGGCGCCGCGCCGACGCGCTGGTCGATATTTGCCGGTACTTCTTGGACAACCAGCAGGCCAAGACCGGTGGCCGGCACCGGCCGCACCTCAACATCGTCGTGAAAGCCGAAACGATCGGCACGCAGTATGTGGAGGCCGAGTTCGCCGAGACCGGCATGCGCCTGGATTCGCCGACACTGAACCGCCTGTTGTGTGACTGCGCGATCCATCGCGTGATCGTGAACCCTGACGGCACGATCCTGGACTACGGGCGTTCCACCCGCACCCCACCCGTCAACCTGTACAACGCGGTGGTCGTGCGCGACCGCCACTGCCGATATCCGGGCTGTGACCGGCCCGCGCGATGGTCCGAAGCGCATCACGTCGTGCCGTGGGAGAAACAAGGCCCAACGTCGATCCACAACCTGGTGCTGCTGTGCTCAAAACACCACCACCAAATCCACCTGCCCGGATGGCGAGTCCACCTCAAACGCGACGGCGAATTCACCGTCGTCACGCCGTGGGGCAACACCCGAAGTACCAGACCGCCCGGACACATCGAACAAACCGTGCTGCCCATCGGCGACGACCCCGACTACATGACCGAACGCATGAACGAAGTCGAAGAACACTTCGAAGCACTGTTTCTGCGCGGCATTATCGAACGCCGCGTCGAGGCGTTGAAGGCCGCGGCTTAGCGGTACATCCGAATTTTGACGGACTGGCTGGCGGTGGCGAGCAGGGTGCCGTCCTGCGCCCACAGGTGGACGAGGCCGTGCGCGAAACCTTGCGCGATGGCGTGGATGCGGATGTCGAGCAGCACCCACTCGGTGGGCACGAGGTTGGCGATGCGGATTGTGTTGTCGAGGCTGTTGCCGCCGGCCATACGGCCGGTGGATTGCGACACGCCGAAGGGCACGAAGTCACCGAGCACTGCGAGTGCGGCGGGCGACATCTCGAGCAACTCGGGCATGCGCGCCCACAGGGCGGCGCGGCCGTCACCGGGAGTGCCGTCAATCTGGCGCGGCGAGCGGCCCATGGCGACGCGCTCTTCAATGCGGGACGAGATCGTGGCGGACGGGTCGTTGCGGAACTCACGTCCACGGCACTCATCGGGGCCGGGCACGTCGGGCATCTCGGCCCACTGACCTTCGAGATCCATCGGCCGTTGTCCGAGTGCGGCGTTGACGGTGATGATCTCTTGTCCGTTGTCGCTCATGACGACGCGGCCCTGCGTGATCTGGTTTCCCTCGACGGCGAGGTTCACGTCGATGTCCAACACGGCGGGCGGACGGGCAAAGCTCAAGTACTGGGCCGTGGCCCACACCATGGGGCGGCCGCTTGCCTTCTCCAACGCGACAACGCCGGCCGCGAGGCCGGCGCCGCCGAAAAGGAACCGTCCGCCGGTGCAGATCCCCGTTGTGACGGGGAGGCGGAAACGTTTTGGATCTTCGGTGAGTTCGAGCCCGAGGAAGGCCGCCGCGTCCATGCGCAGACATTACGGCTGGCCTTCCTCGAACCCTGGGGTCGGCCCGAGGGCCTGCGGCTAGGCCTTGGCCCGAGCCGACCGGTCAGCGACGAGCGGACGCTTTGCCGCCGTGCGTGTCGCCGTCGCTTTGCGCACCGGCTTCGTTGCCGGCGCGATCGGGGCGACCTGGACGACGGGCTGGGTCGCGTCGCTGTACTGGTAGTTGGTGATGAGACTGACCGCCACGACGGCGACGCCGACGGCGAGGTAGAGCGCAGTGAGGCCCATGTCGCTGTCGTTGAAGCCGAGCGCGAAGGGGGCGATGAGCAGCAGCGCGGCGGCGAGGTAGTCACCGGCCGAGTGCAGCGTGAACGGCAGGACCTTCTTTACGCCGAGCGGGTACTTCGTGAGCATGCTCACAGCGAGCACGACGACGCCGACGATGACGCCGGTCGCGACGGCCAAGCCGGTGCCGCCAACCGCCAGTGCGGCGACCACGAGCAGGGTGCCGACCGCGTAGTCAGCGATGGCGTGGAACCACGCCGGAAGGAAACGAACGAGGGACATTTGGGCTATCTCCTGGGGGAACGGGGGGGCTGTTACGCCAGGTTCTGCGACGCGGGCACAGGCCGCGGATGGACTTTCAAAACATTTCATCCGGCCGGTCTTTTGCTCCGGAGGCGAGCCGCGGTTGGGTGTTACACCCCTTGGGCATACTCACTTCATGGCCGCACAACAGCTCGTTCTCATAGACAGCCGGCCGCTGGATTGGCGGCTCGATCCCCGCACCATCGAGCGTGGCAAGGAGGGCGTGAAGAACGCTCGCGCCGCGCTGAAGGAAAGCATTGCCCGCGCCGAGAAGCGTCGGGCCGAGCAGCACCACGGCGACTCAGCTGCCGCGTAGCTAACTTCCCCACCCATGAACCTGCTTGGGTGGATCGTCACCGGATTTGTCGCCGCGGCCATTGCCGGGCGACTCACTAATCGGCGCGGCGGCGGCTGCATCACGAAGATCGTGGTCGGCGTCATCGGCGCATTGATCGGCGGCGCGCTCGACACGGCGGCGGGGGGCGAGGGCCTCGGAGACTTCGGCCTGCGTTCGATCTTGCTCGCCGCGCTCGGCGCCACGATCTTCTTGGCGGTGCTGAACGCCATCGAGTCCGGCCGCTTGCGTAAATAACTAGCGGTAGGCGCGGGCCTGCAGTTCGAACAACTCGGCGTACAACCCGCCGGCGGTGACCAGTTCTTCGTGCGTGCCCTGCTCGGCCACGCCCGCCCCGTCGACGACCACGATCAAGTCCGCCATTCGTACCGTCGAGAACCGGTGCGACACGAGGATCGTGATCGCGCCAGTAGCCGACGCGGATCGACGGGCCGCCCCGGCGTACCGCTCGAACAGCGCGTGTTCGGTTTGCGCGTCAAGCGCGGCCGTGGGCTCGTCGAGCACGAGCAAGACCGGGTCGGGCCGCATCATCGCCCGGCCCAGCGCCAGCTTCTGCCATTGGCCGCCGGAAAGCTCGGCCCCGCCGCCGAAGCTCTTGCCGAGCTGCGTATCGAAGCCGTCGGGCAGGCCCTCGATCACACCGTCGGCTGAGGCTCGGCCGAGTGCGTCGCGTACGGCGCCTTCGTCGTCGAGCGACGTCAGCAGACCGACGCCGACCGTCTCGCGCGCGATGAATTCGAACTTGGCGAAGTCCTGGAATCCGGCGGACATGCGTTCGCGCCACTTCAACGGATCGATCCGGGCCAGGTCGACACCGTCTACCCGAATCGCGCCCTCGGTCGGGTCGTAGAAGCGGCAGAGCAGCTTCACGATCGTGGACTTACCAGCGCCGTTGTCCCCCACAATGGCGACCGTCGCGCCCGTGGGTATGTGCAGTGACACGTCGCGCAGCACGTCGACGTCGGTGCCCGGGTAGCGGAACGTGACGTGATCGAAATCGATGCCGTGGACGAGATGGTCGGGCGGCGGCGTCTCGCCTTCGATCGGGCCGGTGGCCGCCGCGGTGTAGTCCATGAGCCACACGTAGCGGCCGACCATCTTCAAGCCCGACATCAGCCACGTGACCATCTGCACCACGCCCGCCACTTGGCCGTTGACCTGCGCCGCCAGCGTGAGCGCCAACACGACGTCGCCGAGGCTGGCCTGCCCGTTCACGGCGCGATGGACCACGAGCGTGATGGCGCCCGCGAACCCGATGCCGAACACGCTCCATCCGGTCGCAGACAGAGCCGCGGCGCGCCGGGCGGTGGCGTCTTGCATCCGATCGAGATCACCCCACAGCTTTCGGTGCCGGTCGACCAGCACGGGCCCGAGGCCGAAAAGACGGATCTCCTTCGCGGGTGCCGCGGTGGTGGTTGTCTCGAGCAGGTGGCGCGTGACCCGCATCGGTTCGGCAATACGCTCAAGCAGCTTCTGGCGCCGGCGTTCGGCGGTCGCCGCGGAAATGAGCGACGGAACACCGAACAACGGCAACAGCACCAACGCCGGGTGCAAGACGGCGAGCAGGCCCACGGTGCCGCCGAAGCGGGCGATCATGCCGATGTTCATCGACAGCGCCTGTACCGATGAGCTCAACTGGTCCCTCTGGGTTCGCAGGATCTCGATTTCGTCGAGATAGTCCGCGCGCTCGTGGTGCTCGAGGCCGGGCACCGCCAGCGTTAGTTCCATTACGCGGCGGTCCATCAGCTCGCCGACTTTTTCGCGCAGGACCATGTTGATGTTGAACGAGCCCCACCCTGAGGTGACGGCGAGCAGCGAACAGATGCCGAACCCGAACGCCGTGCGCGTGGCCGCGTGGAGGTCGTGCGCCGCGATCTGGTTGAAGATGTCGCGCATCAGGACGGCGGTGACCGTGGTCGCGATCGGCTCGATGAGCGACAGCGACAAGTTGATGGCGGCGCGAATTGGGTCCGCCTCGAATGACGCCGTGAGCAGCACCCATAGCCCGCGCAGGACGCGGCGCGGCGTGAGGTTGTGAGACAGGTCCATCGTCGCTTCAGGCATCGACCGGCTCCTCGTCGTTGCCTTCGGCGAAGCGCGCCGCCTGGAGACGGAACATGCGGGCGTAGTGACCGTTCGCGGCCAGCAGAGCGTCGTGGGGACCGTCCTCCACGATCTGGCCGTGCTCGATCACCACGATGCGGTCGGCCCGTCGGACGGTGGAGAAGCGGTGCGAGATCACCAGCGTGGTGAGCCCACGCGTCAGCTCGAGGAACCGGTCGTACAGCTCGGCCTCGGCCCGCACGTCGAGGCTCGCGGTGGGTTCGTCGAGGATCAGCACGCCGGCGCCGGCATCGACCGCGTACAACGCGCGCGCCAAGGCGAGGCGCTGCCACTGCCCGCCGGACAGGTCGGTGCCGTCCTTGAACTGGCGCGACAACACCGTGTCCCAACCATCGGACAGGTTCGTTACAAGTTCCGTCGCGCCCGCACGCTCCGCGGCCGCGTCGAGGTGTTCCTGCGTCACGCCGATGTCCGGATTGCCGAACGAGACGTTGTCGGTGACCGTGAGTTGGTACCGGGTGAAGTCCTGGAAGATCGCGGACAGGCGGCGTTGCCACGCGGCCGGGTCGATGTCGGTGAGCGGCACGCCGTCGACGGTGATGCGCCCGCCGATCGGGTCGTACAGGCGGCTCAGAAGTTTGACGAGCGTGGTCTTACCGGCACCGTTGTCGCCGACGATGGCCAGCGACTGTCCGGCCTTGATCGTGAGATCGAGACCGGCGAACACGTCGTCGCGCCCCGGGTACGCGAAGCGCACGTTCTCAAACCGGATCTCGTTGACGGGCAGGTCGGTGGCAGGCCGGTCGCCGGTCAGCTGCACCCCGGGACGCCGGACGAGCGCTTCCATCTCGACCGCCGCCGTGATGGCGGGAGCGCCAAAAGTGATGTTGAGGTCGTGGTCACTCAGGTTTGCGAAGGCGGCCAGCCCGTTCGCCGCCGACATGAAGACGACGAGGCGCGCAATCGAGATCTCGCCGCTGATCGCGGCGCGCGCTAGCAGGATTGTGGCGAGCACGTCCGTGGCGAAGAAAGTGACGCCGCCGAGCACCATCGTCTTCCACTGCCCGCGGCGCCCGGCCCACAGGTCGACCATGGCGCCGCGCCAGCTGGTGCGGAAGCGGTCCACCACCCATGGGCCGAGGCCGAAGACCCGCGTCTCCTTCGCGGCCTCGGGCGTGAGTGCGACGTTGCGCAGATAGGCGGAACGGCGCAGCGTCTCCGCCTCGCCAGTGATGCCCTGCACGTTCTGGTGAAACTCACGCCGGAAGCGGCGGATCACCATCAGGTAGAGGGCGACGATCATCAACGGCAGCCACCACCGAAACGCCATGAGCAGCACGATCGAGGCGACGCCGGTGAGATAGTTCGCGGCCACCGTGAACACGCCGGTCACCACGTTGCGCGGCGTGATGTTGGACGTGCCGACACCCTGGGCGAGCATCACCTTGTCGAGCGTCGTCGGGTCTTCGAGGTGTCCGATGCCGGGCGGTAACGCCGCCGCGGCCATCACGCGTGCCGCGCAAGTGGCCGTTCAGGCGGCGGCCCAGAGCATCGACGCACAGCCCAGCGAGTGGCCCGATCACCTGCTGCGCGATGAACGTCAGACCGATGAGCACGATCAGCACGTCGACGTGGTGCGCCGCCGGCGACCCTGCGCCGGCCCGGAGGGCCGCGGGGATCGCTCCGACGAGCGCCCCGGTGGCGAGTTTGTAGGCCGTGGGCAGCAACGCGGTGAGCAGCAACAACGTGACCGCGGCGAACGTGAACCCGGGACTGGCCTGGGGCAGGATGCGCGCGATCGTGCGCACCGCCGGCCACACCGACTTGTCTGTTTTCTCGCTCCCCAGCGTCGTGGTCATCTCTGTTTCGTCGGCTCCGCCACCGGCGCATACAGCGCGAAGAGAAGGGTGAAGCGGTCGGCGTCGGCGTCGGCCCGGTGGCGCTCACCACTTGAGTACTTCTCGAGCAACTCGCCCAATTGTTTTTCGAACCCGGCGCGTTCGTCCTCGGTCAGCCACAGCTGCATCCGTCCGGCCACCGCGGCCGGGCCGCCGCGGCCTTCGGCGTCCAGCGCCTCGCCCAGCTCCGCGCTCACGACGCGGAACAGCGTGTCGGTGACGTCGCGCTTCAGGTCCGCCGGCAACGCCAAGTCGTCCGACACCGCGAAGTGGCGGGCAACCAGGCCATAGGTTCGCTCGACGATGCCCGACACCAGACGGGTGTCGGTGACCCGGATCAGCCCGTGCTCTTCGAGCAGGTTCACGTGGTAGTAGAGCCGATTGGGCTTGATGCCCATCGCCTGCGCCAGCACCTTCACGGTGGTCGGCTGGCCCCCGAGCTGCTCGATCAGGCGGAGCCGCAGCGGGTCCGACAGCAGGCGCAGCGTGGCCAAGTCCTCGATGACCTTGAAGTCGGGCAGTGCGGCGCTGTCGGCATCGGACGCGTCCCCATCCAACACATCTGACATGCTCACGGAACCTACAGTGTTCTAATTATTTTGACAAGCAATTCTTGATTGACAGATTGGCAAGTCTGTTTTACAAAACGTCATATGACTGACGATGCTCGCCGGAAGATCCTCGAAGCGGTGGCGGCGGGGCGCATGGATCCCGGCGACGCCGCGGATGCCCTCGCCGACATTGACGCCGGCTTCGCCCCGCCCGACGAGACAACGCAACCCGGGTCCGAGCCCGAAGTGCGAACGCCCAGCCGCCGCGCCACGACCATCGCGAGCGTCAAGGTGGACGGGAACTTCCGGTCCATTGAGGTGATCGGCGACGAAGGCGTGAACGAGGCGGTCGCCGACGGCCCCCACCGTGTGCGTTGGGAGGGCGACGTGCTCGTGATCGACGGCGCCGCCGTCTTTGACGATGACCGCGACGATGACGACGACGACGGGCCCGACTTCGGCGAATGGTTCCGCACCACCGGCCCGCGGCGCCTCCACCGCGCCCGCTTGGCGTACGCAGGCGGCGGCGACTTCAAGTCGCGTCCGCTGCGCGTGCGGGTGAACCCCGATCTCCCGCTCGAGGCGCGCGTCGAGGCGGGCCCGCTCACGATCCGCCGCATGCGCGGCCCGGTCAAGGCCCGGGTCGCGGCTGGCCCCCTCGTCATCGAAGGCTTCGAATCCCCCATCGACGTGCGGGTCGCGGCGGGCAAGGTCGTCGCTACTGGTCGCCTTGACCATGGCGTGAGCACCATCGACTGCGACGCCGGCAAAGTGAAGCTGCACCTCGAGCACGGGTCCGACGCGCGCGTGAATGCGTCGGCCACGCTCGGCAAGGTCGACTTCGGCGGCAAGCGCGGCTCGCGACGCGACCACCGCGAGGACTTTCACTGGGCCGGCATGCGCGACGAGTTCGGCAATTTGAACGACCTGGGCGATCGCCTCGGGCGGCTCTTGAACAACGCGTTCTCCGATGAGCACGAAATGGTCGTGGGCGCCGGCACCGCCGTCGTCGACATCCGCGTGTCGATGGGCTCAGCCGACATCACCTTCGACGATCAGCCGTCCTCGTCGTGACCAGCCAGTTTCACGCACCCCGCGATTGCCCGGTCTGCGGCGAACGGCTTGCCCTCACGCGACTGTCGTGCGGCGATTGCGGTACCGAATTGTCGGGCGCCTTCGGGTCGTGCGACTTCTGCGCGCTGGGCGACGAAGACCGCGACATCCTGCGGGTCTTCCTGTCGTCGCGGGGCAACATGAAGGACGTCGAGCGTCACCTTGGGGTCTCCTACCCCACCGCCCGCAGCCGCTTCGACGCGCTGCTCGGCCGTCTCGGTCTGCACCCCTCCCACGAAGACGAAGCGGCGCCGCCGAAAGAGCGCGACCCCGACCGCCTTGCCGTGCTCGAGGCGCTGGCCCGCGGCGACATGGACATCGACGCCGCGTCAGGTCTTATCTGAGCAACGCCTCGCGCACGGGTTGGCCGATGACAGACGGCTCGCCGTTGGGTGTCAGCAGGCAGTAGTCGGTGACCTTGCCGTTGCACCACAGCCAGGCGATCCAGCCGATCTGGTGGTCCTCGGCCCACTGAATAGGCGCACCGATCTCCCCCGCAATCGGGCGCTGGGTGCCGAACTCGGTGAGCATTACCGGGCGCCGGGCGATGGTTGACGCGATCTGGGAGTCGAGGAACGGCACGTACTGCTTGCCCTCGCAGGAGTACGCCTGAGTCTGCGGCACGCCGGCGGCGCCGCACGTGTACGGATAGGCGTGGGCGCCGTAAATCACGTTCGCGTCCTTCGCCAACGGGACGTCGGCGAGGAGCCGCAGGTCGTTGCCCCACTGCAGGCCGGTCGCGAAGACCAGGCCGTTGAAACCGACACGTCGTACGCCGTCGAGCAGTTGTTGCATGCCCACCGCGGCGTAGTTGTCCACGACACCGCCGTTGCGCCAAGTGTCCCAACTGGTGTCGTGCGGCTCGTTGTACAAGTCGATCGCGACGTAGGGCCGGTCCTTGTAGCGCAGGGCAAGCATCTTGACGAAGGCCAGGTTGTACAGGTCCGGCGCCTTCTGATTGCCGCTCCACGCGCCGACGCCACAGGGCAAACCCTTCGTCGCGAAGTGGTCGTCTAGGAGCACCACCATCTTCAGTTGCTCGGCATAACCCACGACGCGGTCGACGGTCGCGAGGTAGTCCTTGTTGAAGCCACACATCCCCGGCGTGGCGAAACGGTCTGACAGCGGGAGGCGGACGATGTTTGCGCCCCAGCTCTTCATCCGCTGGAACGTCGGAAGGTCGAGGTCGTAGCCGAAGGCCGTGTACTCGAGGCCGCTCTTGTTCACGCCCCGCAGGGTCACCGGTCCGCCGTCGGGCCCGACGATGTTGCGGCCCTGGACGTGGAACTTGCCGTCGCCGCCACCTGCACCAGCGGCGGGCGCCATCGTCCCAATGGTGATGAGCGCGCCAAGTGCGGCAATAGCTAATGCAATACGGCGAATCGAATTCACGTGAGCCCCAGCCCCAAAATGCGTCCATCCCCAGCGGCTGGACTCCCGCACCCTACAAGACGCCGGAGAAGTGGGCCTGTCACGCGTCACACCCCTCGGGCAGACTCGCCCGGGTGCGCCGAGTTCTTGCCCTAGTTGCCGTGGCGCTGAGCGCGTCGGGTTGCGCGGTCAACGCGCGGTCCGCGACACGGCTCACGCCCAGCAACACGGCACCCGGCGCCGCGATCGTCACCCAAGAGGTGGACGGCGACACGATTCATGTCGACATCGGCGGCGCCGACGAGCGCATCCGGTTTATCGGCATCGATACGCCGGAAACGCACGGCCGCAACGGCCTCGTCGAGTGCTTCGGCAAGGAGGCCGCCGCGCACACGGCCTCACTTATCCCGGTCGGCACCGAGGTGCGCCTCGTGCGCGACGCCGAGGCCCGTGATCGGTATGGCCGGCTGCTCGCGTACGTCTATCGGGCGAAGGACGACCTGTTCGTGAACCTGGCGCTGGCGCGCGACGGTTATGCGGACGTGCTCACGTACCCGCCCAACGTCGCGCACGCGCAAGAGTTCGTCGCGGCGGTGCGCGGCGCGCGCGACGCGAACCTGGGCTTGTGGAGCAAGTGCGGCAGCGCGGACGTGCCGATCGAATGAGGCGGGGGCGTCGCCGTTTAACGTTGGCGCCGTGACCACCGACGTCGAACGCCTGGGTTTCGCCGAGTCGACCCCGCTCGTCATCGTCACGGCCGACGAACTCGGATTCGGTTTCGCGAGCAACGAGGGCGTACGCCAGGCCCTCGACCACGGCGCCGCCACGTCGGCGGGTCTGATGGTGCCCGCCCCGTGGGCCCGCGCCGCGTCCGCCGCGCACCGCGGTCAGGACGTCGGCGTGTCGCTCACGCTCAATGCCGAACACGATCTGTACCGGTGGGGCCCGATCACGCACGCGCCGTCATTGCTGGACGGCGATGGCGGGTTCCCGCGCACGCCGTCCGACTTGTGGGACCACGCCGACGTCGACGAGGTACGTCGTGAACTGCGGGCGCAGTTGGAACGCGCGATCTGGTGGGGCTTCGACGTGAGCCACCTGTCGAGCCATCTCGATGCGGCGGTCATGCGGCCTGAGTTCTTCGATGTCGTGCTGGAGTTGGCGCTCGACTACAAGCTGGCCCTGCGGTTGCCGAGTGCGGACGTTGAAGCCGTGGCCGGGTTCCCGTTCCGACGCCTCGCCGCTGAGGAAGCAATTGCGGTACCGGACCGGGTCGTCGTGGTGCGCGGGCCCGCGACCGAGGCCGTCATGGCGTTCGTTGACGCGCTTGAACCGGGTGTGACCGAGATCGTGCTGCGGCCCGCGATCGATACGCCCGAGTTACGCGCGCAGGCCGAGGACGCCGAAGAGCGCGTCGACCACCTCAACACCCTGTGCGGCGCCACCCTGGCCGATGCGTTGGCCGCCCGCGGCGCACAACGCATCGCCTGGCGCGACCTGCGCGCCCTGCAGCGCGCTCGTTAAGCGACGGTGCCGCTGATGAGCGGGAGTTGCGACGGAACCGTGGCGCCGCCCGCCCGTTCAACCGTGATGGCGAGTTGGTTCATCGTCAGCTTCGCGGTGAACCCCGCAACCTTCGGATTCGATCCGAGCACGCTTAGCGATACCGGACTCCGACCTTCAGCCAGGCCCCAGAGTTGATAGGTCTGCCCGTCATCCAGCTTCGGCAGCCGGGTGTGCAGCAGGTAGCTGGTGCCGTTCGGTCGTAGTACCGCGTCGGCGCTCACTGCTCCGTCCGCCGATCGGAGCGACACAACCCGTGAGCTCGGATCGGCCATCGCCAGATCCGCCAAATGGCTGATCGTCTGGTTGTTCTCGAAGCGCCCGATCTTGTCGTCCTGACGCACCAACAACGCGGTGTTCACCGCGATGATCGCAGCCGCGATGCCGGCCGCGGCCACGCCGACGGTGCGCCAACGCGGGCCACGCGTCTTGGCGACATGCGCGGCGCGCGCGTCGCCCGTGGGCATACGGAACACGGTGGCCATGTCGGGTGGGGCTTCTTCGAGGTTGGCGACGATCCTGTCCCACAGACCGTCGGGCGCTTCGGTGCCGGCGTGCGCGAGCGTCGCCGCGGTTTCGCGGTGATCGTTCAGCTCGGCCCGACACTTCGGGCATTCAGAGAGGTGACGTTCGAAGGCGTCGACTTCGTCGGGCTCGAGGGCGTCGAGCGCATACGCGCCGACCAATTCCTGCATGTCGCTGTGGGACTGCCGCGCCATCACGCCTCCGATCCAACGATACCGGCGGCTTGCAATTCGGTGCGCAAGCGACGCAGGCCAGTACGAATTCGACTCTTCACTGTTCCCTCGGGTTGGTCCAATATCGTCGCGACTTCCCGATACGAGTGGCCACCGAAGTAGGCCAGCTCGATCGCGGCGCGTTCGTCGACGGGCAACACGCCCATGGCGCCTTGCACCTGCTCGGCCATCGCGAGGTCCCACACTTCGCGCTCGAGGTCGTAGCCGGCCTTGGCCGTGCGAGCGGCGTCGACCTCTTCGCGACGGCGGCGCGACCCATCCGAGCGCGCCATGTCGACCGCGCGGCTGTGGGCCTGGGTGAGCAGGAACGAGCGGAGCGAGCCGCGGTCCGGATCGAAGCGATCAGGACTGGACCACAGCTTCAACAAAACCTCTTGCACGACTTCTTCCGCGAGGCCCGACGCATTCGTCACGCGACGGGCCAGGGCATACACGGCTCCGGCGTGGCGGCGATACACCTCGGCGAGGGCCTCTTGCTTGTAGCGAGCGATACCCAGAACCAGGGTGGCGTCGCTTTGCTCTCGTATGTCAGTAGCCACGTTGACCTCCATACCCACTACGGATCGGCGGTCCGCGGCGGATGACAAGAAGAAAGTTCGCGCTTCCTGTCATCCGGCTTCTCCCGCACACCGTAACCAATGCGATGCGAAAGTCACCCCCACCTCGTCGGCTCGTTGTCATCGGTGCAGTCGCTGCGTTTGCTCTGTTGGGCGCATGCGGCGGCAACGACGCCGAATCTTCGACTGAGGCAACCGACAAGCCTGCTGTCACCACCGCTAACGCTTCGACCACGGACAAAGTCGCTGTCAAAGACTTCCAGTTCGGACCCAAGGCGATAACGGTCAAGGCGGGTTCAACGGTTACTTGGACCAACAAGGACTCGTTCGATCACTCGATCGAGATCGAGTCGCTGAAGCTGTCCGGCCCGAAGTTCGGTCCGCAGACGATGCCGACGAGCTTCACGCATCAATTCGAAACGCCCGGCACTTATCCGTATTTCTGCGGAGTCCACAACTCGATGACGGGCACCGTCATCGTCACTAGCTAGGAGCTACTAGATGGAATTGACAGAACGGGAGTTGCACGCGCAACTTCGCGATGTCGACGACCTGCATCGCGAGGGCATGCCGACCATGGCCACTGACCTGCGCGATGTTCATGCGGAGACGCGCTCGACGCGTTCGCGCCGTGACCTGGTCACGACGGCCGCCATCGCTGGCGCAGCCGTGACGATTGGCTCGACGGTGTTGCCGCTGAACCGGCTCGTTTCGGCCAACGCACAGATGCTCGACGACGCGACCATCGCGGCCTTCGCCGCGTCGGTTGAATACACCGCGGTCGCGGCATACAAGGCTGCTGCTGGTAGCGGCAAAGTGACGACGCCTGCAGTTGGCGCCGCCGCGATGCTGTTCCTCGGCCACCACAAAGAGCACGGCGACGCGTTCCAGTCCGCCTCCGGCGGCAAGATTGCGAAGGACACGACCAACCCGAAGCTCCTCAAGGCGCTCAGCGATCAGCTGACCGCCGCGAAGACCGAGAAGGACGTCCTGAAGATCGCGTACGACACGGAGAACGCGGCAGCCGCCACGTACCTGTTCGCACTTGGTGCGTTGCAGAGTGCCGACGCCCTGAAGCTCACGGCTTCGATCCTCCCGATCGAAAGCGCGCATGCAGTGGTCCTCGCTGGCGTGCTCGGCCTTCCGGCCACCGACCAGACCTACCTTCCGCCGTTCGAAACGCAGAAGGCCGCCCTGTCCCCGACCGCGTTCCCGCTGGCGTAAGCGGCCGAGAACAAGGAGAACTGAATACATATGGAAATCAACCGTGATCATCTGCGCCGTGAGGCGCGGGAAATCCAAGTAGCGCACGAGAACTCGATGGGCAGCATGCGCGACCTCGTGCAGCGGGTCCTCGACCCGTCGTCGAAGGCTGACGGCAGCATCAAGAGCGATCTGTTCCTGAGTGGCGTCAACCGTCGCCGCTTCATGCAGATCGGTGGCGTGTCGGTTCTGTCCGCCGCCGTCCTCGCCGCCTGCGGCAAGGATGACAACAAGAAGGGCAGCTCGACTGGCACCACCGGTGGCAGCAAGGGTTCGGATACCGACATCGCGATCCTGCGCACCGCGAGCTCGCTCGAGCACGTCGCGATCGACGTGTACCAGAAGGCGATCGACAACGCGGGTGCCCTTGGCATCAGCGCCGGCGTCGCCGACGTCGCCAAGCTGTTCCAAGCCCAGCACAACGATCACGCCGGTCTCTTCGAAGGCGCGACCAAGGAAGCGGGCGGGGACCCGTTCACCACGGCGAACCCGGCCGTGCTCGACTCGCTCAAGGGCCGCATCGCAGCCCTCAAGAACGAGATGGACGTCATTGTGCTCGCCCGCGACCTCGAAAACGTGGCCGCGGCGACGTACCAGTCGACCGTCGGCGCGTACGACAACCTGGCGTACAACGCGGCGTCGATGTCGGTAGGCGGGGTTGAAGCCCGCCACGCCGCCGTGCTCAACGGCGTCTTGAAGTCCGACGTGTTCTCCACGAAGGCTTTCCACACCGCGACTGGTGCAGTCGCCGTGGGCACCGGCCTGTAGAACAGCCGCTTCGTCCGGTCCGAAGCATGTGACCTCGATCACATGAAATGCGGACCGGACGGAGCATGCTGCGGCTGCATGAACGACGCGGCGGCGGTGATGATTCGTGCAGCGAACGTCTTCAAGACGTACGAACGGGGCGACACGATCGTCCATGCGTTGCAGGGAGCAAACCTCGCGGTCGCCAAGGGCGAGTTCTGCTCGATCATGGGTCCGTCGGGCTCCGGTAAGTCGAGCCTGCTCCACCTGCTGGGCGGCCTCGACAATCCTTCCGCGGGCTACGTCGTCGTAGACGGCGAAGACCTGCGAGACATGCCCGACGACGAACTCACCATGTTCCGTCGGCGCAAGCTTGGCTTCGTCTTCCAGTTCTTCAATCTCCTGCCGTCAATGACGGCGTGGGAGAACGCGGCGCTGCCACTCATGCTCGACGGCCAGCGACTCAGCAAGCTCAGGCCGCGCGCCGTGGAGCTACTCGAACGCGTCGGACTCGGCCCCCGCGTGAACCACAAGCCGGGTCAATTGTCCGGCGGCCAGTTGCAGCGCGTCGCGCTTGCGCCGCGCGTTGATCGCGGACCCGGTGGTGCTGCTGGCCGACGAACCGACGGGCAATCTTGATTCCGAGTCCGGCGCCGAGGTGCTGCAACTGCTGCGCTCGGCCGCCGACGACGGACTGACCATTGTGATGGTGACCCACGACCGCAACGCCGCCAGCGTCGGCCACCGCACCGTCGATCTATGCGACGGGCGCGTCCTCGAACCGACGCCCGGGGCGCCAGCGCGTAAAAAGCCGGCGACACGGAAACGCGCGGTGGCGACGGTCTAGCGATGTCAGGTTTCGTCGCCCTCCACCTTCGACCCATTCGCAACCAGCCGCTGCGGGCGATCCTGTCCATGTCGGGCGTTGCCGTCGGCATCGCGTTGATGATCGCCATGCTCGGGCTGTTCGGGTCCATGACGAGTGCCGCCGACCGACTGACGAACTTGGCCGGCGGCGCCGACATCGAAGTCTCGGCGCCGAACGACTCAGGGCTGCCGGCGACGTTGCTGGACGAAGTCGCCGCAGTGCCGGGCGTGAAGGTGGCGGCGCCGCTCATGCGGACGAATGTGATTTTGGGCCGGGCCCCCGTTTTGCTGCTCGGACTCGACGAACGGCTCACACAGATTGGTGGCGGCGGCATCGACCTCGAGGCGTGCTTGCCTTCGACACTGCGCGCCGGCGAGGGCGTGCTCGTTGGGCCGGGGCTCGCCGATTCCCGCACGGCGCAGCTGGTGACGCCGGCGCACGCCACCAAGGTCAATGTCCTCGGGCGCATCAGCTGCCGCGCCGCTCGCGCCATCAACACCGGCCGCTTCGTCGCGGCACCGCTGGCGCTGGCTGAGCAACTCGGAGGGCGACCGGGCCGGCCCGATGCGATCGAAATCAAGGCGGCGCCGGGTGTGCGCCACGCCGAGCTGACGGGTGCCATCGAGCAGGTGGTCGCGGGGCGCGGTGTCGTCGCGACGCCGAAGCTGCTCGCCGCACAAGCGCGCAAGGGCACCGCCGCGTTCAAACAGGGCACGAGCGTGATGGTCGGGCTCTCTCTGGTAGTCGGCGCGTTCTGCGTGTTCAACACCGTGTCGATGACGGCGCTCGAGCGTCGCCGGGAACTGGCGACATTGCGCGCGATCGGCGGCCACCGGCGCCGGTTACTGCGCGACTTCCTGTTGGAGATGACGATGCTCGGCGTAGTCGGGTCGGCGCTCGGCGTGTTCTTGGGCGCGCTGGCCGGTAAACGTCTCATCGCCCGCATCCCGCCGATCCTCGTCGACACCGTTGGAGTGCAGCCGAGCTTCGTGCTCGGGCGAGGCATGATCGTCGCGGCGTTGGTGATCGGCACTCTGGTCACCGTCGGCGCGGCGTTGTTCCCCGCGCGCCACGCCGTGACCGTCGAACCCGTGGAGGCGATGCGGTCCGAAGGCCCATCCGAGTCGGCGCCGCCCCGTCACCAAACCAACGTCGTGATCCTCGCGATCGGCCTCACGCTGTTCGTCGGCGGATCGGTGCTCGCGGTCAGCGGCACGAGCAACGCCGCGACGTTGATCGGCTTCACCACCATCACCCTCGGATCGCTCGTGTCGCAGTACGCCGCCCGCGCGCAAATCGCCGACGCCGCCGCGTGGTTGGCGGCGCGGTTCGGCAACAGCGGACGCCTCGCCGCCGCGTCGATCGCTCGCGCCCCGCGCCGAACCTGGGCCACCGTGACCGCGGTGACGGTGTCGGTGATCACGGTCGTCGCGATGGGCGGCATCACGTCAAACCAGATCAAGACGTTCTCGGACCCGTACAAGGCCATGACTGCGACCGACGTGTGGGTTGCCACCGCGAAAAACAACGTGATCCCGGTCAACAACCGGTTCCCCGACTCGATGCGCGACGAAGTCGCCAAAGTGGACGGCGTTGCCAGCGTGGTGGGCTCACAGTCGGCGTACACGACGATCATGGGCGACCGCGTGCTCCTCCAGGGCACCGACGGCATGTCGAACGCGTCACAGTTCGCCGCACTCCACGCGTCGTCGCAGCGACGCATTCTCGACGCCGCCGATCCCGTAGTCGCAGTAACGAAGACCTTCGCGTCGCAGCAGAAGCTCCACGTGGGCGACCCGCTCAGGATCCAAACGCCGAGCGGCCCGCTCGTCATGCCGATCATCGAAGTAGTCGATGTCGTCGCGCCGACGCAGTCGGGCGTCGTCGTGATCAACCTCGCCGTGATGCAGCAGGCGTATCAACGGCCGGGCCTCACGTGGATCGAAGCACACGCGCAGCCGGGTGTGAGCCCCGCCGAACTGAAGGCACGCATTACGCACGCGTTGGCGAGCTCTCCGACACCGGCGTTCGCGTACACCGGTTCCGAGGGCTACCACGGCGCCAAGAAGTCGATCGTCGCCTCAACACAAATCATCACTGCCATGGAGTTCGCGGTCTTCGCCGGCACCGCCTTGGCGCTCGGCAACGCATTGATGATTTCGGTGATCGAGCGACGGCGGGAACTCGGCATCGTCCGGGCCATCGGAACGACGCGGCGCCAACTCCGACGCATGGTGTTGGCCGAAGCGGTCGCAATCGCCGCGGTCGGAGTGGCGCTGGGGAGCTTTCAGGGGCTGCTCCAACACCGCGTCGGCGACACCGCGGTGGAGACGCTCATGAAGGCAACTGTGAATTACCGGTTCACGCCGAACCCGTTGCTAAGCGTGAGTGTGGCCGTGCTCGTGACCGCCGTCCTCGCGTCGATTCTTCCCGCCGCGCGCGCGGCGCGCACAAACGTGATCGAGGCGATTGGCTACGAGTAGTGGTCAGCGCGCGACGGCGCGCAACAGTTCCATTACCTGTTTCATGTCTCCCGCCGACTTCACTCGGCCCTGCATAAAGCCGACGTTCAGGTTCAAGGATCCGGCGCGCACGGCTTCGGCGTCGGCGGCCGTCGCGGTGAACACGAGCTCGGGAGTGTCGCCGGGCTCGAGCAGCGTCACGTTCGGCACACCCTGTTCGACGGTGACGACGAATCGGGTTTCGTCCTTCGGCACCGCTAGGTCGCGTTAGCGGGAGACGGGAGCCCGGCGAACAGATCGTCCTCGAGCTCGCCTTCGCCCCGCGGACCGCGCGCCAATACGTAGTCGTCGTACGGATGAATGCCGCGCATCACTTCCGGAGGCAAGCCAAACCAGAACGGCGAGTTCGGATCGATCTGGGTGGCGTGGGCGCGCAACGCCTCCTGGCGCACGTCCTCAAAACCCGTGAGGTCGATCTGGGTGGTCAGTTCGTTGTCGGTCTCGTCGGGCTTGCGGTCCTTGAACCAGTCCGCGCTGAAAGGCGACTCGAGGCCGAGTTCGAGAAACTTCTCGTGCATCAGCACGATGCGCTTGAACGACCACGCCGTGTAATAGATCTTCGAAACCGTCCACGGCTCGCCCGACTCGGGATACTGCGCCGGGTCGGCGGCGGCGTCTACTGCCGCGATCGTGATGTCGTGCACGCGCAAGTGATCGGGATGCGGATAACGCTCTTGCTTGTCCCCGTACGTGATCACGACCTGTGGCTTCGTACGCCGAAGTATCGCTACCAGTCGACCGACCGCTTCTTCGAGCGGTGCCTGCCAAAACGACGCGGGGTTCTTGTTCGCGTCGCTATCGGGCATGCCGGAGTCGCGGTAGCCGAGCATCACCACTTCGTCGTAACCAATCACCTTGGCCGCGGCATCGAGTTCAGCGCGACGCACTGCACCAATGTCGGCTTTCACCTCGTCGGTGTCCATCGCCGGGTTGAGGATGTCGCCCTCCTCGCCGCCGGTGCAACACACGAGAACGGTGTGCACGCCTTGCGCGTGGTACTTGGCGACGGTGCCGGCGCCCTTGGATGCTTCGTCATCCGGGTGGGCGTGCACGGCGAGAAGGCAGAGGCGCTCGTCCATCCCATTCACGGTAGTGGGGTCGTCGGGGGCCTCCGGACGAGGTGCGTAGATCAGCGCACGTGCGAGTCGTTCTTCGCGAGTCTCGTCCCGGTCCGGCACGCGGCGTAGGCCCGACTCGGCCTGCGCGGCCTGCACGATGGCCCGACCCTGGCGGGCGGCCCGGCCCACGTGCAACAAGGCTGCGAGTGCGGCGATGTCGTTGAGGCGCGCCGGGCGGGTGGGCGCAGGTGGGTCGGCCAGGAACGTGTCGAGGCGTGCGAGCGACTCGTGAATGTCGTCGATCTTGAGGGCGAGTGCGTCGAGAATCGGGTCGACGTCCGCCGGGTCGTAGCCGCGCACACGCTCGCGGAAGCCGACCTCGCGGATCACTTCCGAGTTCAGCTCCTCGAAGTCGTACTCCATCAGCTGCTGGTGAGCGCCAATCGTTCGTCGCTCATGAGGTTGTCGAGTTCAGCCGCCACCGGAGCATCCGCGGCCGCGGTGCAGGCGATATAGGCGCGGACGATCACCGCCGGGTGGGTCTTCAGTAGATGGTCAACCAGTCGGTCGAGATCCTCACGCGTCGGCATCTCGAAGGTCTCCTCGCCCAGAAACTCCGCGGCTTCGTGGTCGAGGCCCGCGGTTAGTTCGGCCGCCATCTCGATCTGCTTGGTCGGCGACAGGCCGCGGATCTTCGTGCGAATTAGCCGTCCGACCCCGCCCTTGATGAACCGGGGATCGAGGCGTACGGCGAGACGCTGGGTGAGTGCGCTGCGCACCTGGTCCGGCGCCTGCTGCAGGTGCGCATTGAGATCTTCGATCGTGAGCGCGTTGAGGGTCTCGGTCAAACGGGTCCGGCGCTCGGCGAGCACCTCTGGAGAGGTGTCCGAGACGTACTCCTCGTGATCGACGTCATCGCCGTGATCATGATCGTGGTCGCAGTTCTCGTCGTGCTCGTGGTCCGTCACGCCGCCAACGTTACGCGCCTAAACACCGCGCGGAATATCTACCCACGGGATATCGCGGTCGGTCGCGGGTTCCTTCGGAAGACCCAGCACGCGCTCGCCGAGGATGTTGCGCATGATCTCGCTCGTGCCACCCTCGATGGTGTTGGCCCGTGAGCGCAGAAATCCGCGCACGGACGCGCCGGTGGCGGCGTCGTCGGTGGTGCGCCACCCCGTAGCCGCGGCGCCGAGCATTTCCATGGCGACGACCTGAAGCCGCTTGTTGTACTCCGCCTGGAACAGCTTGGTGATCGACCCCTCAGGGCCCGGGCGCTTGCCGCCCCCGCGCGCGACCGCGGCGCGCAGATTTGTGATCTTGTTGACGCGGGCCTCGATCGCTAGCTGCGCCAATTTGTTGCGCAAGACGGGCTCGTCCCACTGGCCCGACGCCTTGGCCCGCCGGATCAGGTCGTCGATCGCGCCGCCGCCCACATTGCCACCGCCGACGGAACCTTCCCCGGAGAGCGCCACGCGCTCGTTCATCAGAGTCTCGGTCGCCACGGCCCACCCGTTGCCTACGTCGCCGCATCGCATTGAGTCCGGAATGCGGACGTCGGTAAAGAAGACCTCGTTGAACTCGGAGTCCCCCGTGATCTGCCTGAGCGGCCGCACTTCGACGCCCGGCGCATGCATGTCGACGATGAAATAAGTGAGGCCCTTGTGCTTGGGCGCGTCCGGATCGGTGCGCGCGACGAGCATCCCCCACTTCGCCATGTGCGCGAGCGTCGTCCACACCTTCTGTCCGTTGACGATCCACTCGTCGCCGTCACGCACTGCCCGCGTCGCGAGGGTCGCGACATCCGAACCGGCCGAAGGCTCACTGAACAGCTGGCACCAGATCTCGCGGTGCTGCGCCATCGGTGGCAGCAGCGTGCGCTTCATCTCCTCGCTCCCCCACTGCATCACGGTGGGGCCGCCCATACCGATGCCGATCACGTTGAAGCTGCGGGGCACCTTGTAGCGACCCAGCTCCTCCATCACGACGCGCACGCCGGCCGGGTCAAGGCCGCCGCCGCCGTACTCCTTGGGCCAACTCGGGGTGGCGTATCCGGCCTCGCCGAGCCGGGCGCACCAGTCGTTGAACTCGACCTTCTTGCGGCCCTCGGCCAGCTTTGCTGGGTCGTTTTGCTCGATCCCCTCGACCCACTCGGCGGGCAGGTTGGCCCGGAGCCAGGCAACTACCTCGTCGCGAACCGTTACTTCGGTGCTCGTAGACATGGCGCGGACTGTACTTGACCGACCGGTCAATTTTCCGTGGAAAGCTGCACGGCATGGCGACGGAGTTCGACACCGACACGGCCCTGCGCGACCTCGGCGATGGTCGATTCGAAGGCGCGGTGACCGATCGCTGGATGATCGGCGGTGGGCCCAACGGCGGCTATGTCGCGAGCATCCTGTTGCGCGGCCTCATCGCGTCGTCGCCCCAGCCGGATCCGTTGAGCATGACGACGCACTTCGTCGGACGGCCCGAGCCGGGGCCGTTCGAGGTCACGGTCGCCGTGAGTCACTCAACGCGGAGCCATGCGTTCATGGACGCGTCGCTCGTGCAAGAGGGCACCGTCCGGGCACGGGCGATCGCGGTGTTCGGTCGTCGCCGCGACGACCAGCCCTACGACGTCGACCTGAAGTCACCGGCGGTCACGCCGCCCGGCGTCGGTGTGCCGGTTCGCGAGGTCCCCGTCAACGCGTTGATGCCGTCGATGAGTTTCATCGAGCGCTTCACGTACCGCGCTCCCAACTCCGCCGATCCGTTCGAGGGCAAAGGTGCGCACGCGGTGGTCGGCGGATGGACCAGCCTCAACGACCGCGACGTCGACACAGTGGCGCTGCCGCTCCTCGCCGACTGTTGGCCGCCGCCGATCTTCATGCGAAGAGGCCCGGGCCTCGCGCCCACGATCGAGCTCACCGTCCACTTCCGTAACAACCCCGAACCGGGGTGGGTGTGGTGTCACTTCGAAAGCCGGGTGCTCGCGGGCGGCTACGTCGAGGAGGACGGGGAGATCTGGTCCGAGAGCGGCAACATCATTGCGATGAGCCGCCAGATTTCGCGGTTCACCGCCATGCCGCCACCCGCGCCGTAGCGTTCAGCCTTAGTGCCCATCACGGAACTCCTCACCGAACCTTCCGCGCGGTGGATCGACGTGGTCGATCCGTCCGACGAAGAGTTGGAAACCCTCACGCGCGACTTCGGGCTGCACCCGATGGCGGTGGAGGACGTTACGGAGTCGGGGCAACGTCCCAAACTCGAGATCTACGACAACCACGCGTTCCTCGTCGCGTATTCAACGTCACTATCGGAGGTCGACGTCTTCATCGGGGCCGACTGGGTCCTGACGGTCCGCGAGCGAAACGACAAAGGCGAGCTGTGGGAGCCGAGCATCGCGCAGGCACGTTGTGAACGAGTCGGCCAGAACACCCGCACGGTCGGTGTCATCGTGCACTCAATCCTCGACGAGATCGTCGACGGCTACTTCGTCGCCCTCGACGCCTCCGAAGACCGGATCGAAGCAATCGAGGAAGCCGTCTTCGGCGACGAGATGCGCGAGCGGGACATCCAACAACAGCTCTTCGCGATCCGCCGCGAGCTCGTCACGTTCCGCCGCAAGGTCATACCGCTGCGCGATGTGCTCGCGGGGCTGCTGCGCGGTGAGGTCGGTGCCATCGATCAACCGGCGCTCTTGCTTTTGCAGGACGTCTACGACCATCTGCTGCGCGTGGTGGACACCATCGACAGCCACCGCGAACTCATGGGCAATGCGGTCGACGCTCATCTCGCCATCATCTCCAACCGGATGAACGACGTGATGAAACGCATGACCAGCTGGGGCGCGTTGTTGCTCGGCGCCACCCTGATCGCGGGCATCTACGGAATGAACTTCCAGCACATGCCGGAGTTGGGGTGGGAATACGGCTATCCGTTCGCGCTCGGCTTGATGGTGTTGCTGACGGTGACGGGATACTTCTACTTCCGTCGCCGCGACTGGTTGTGATCCGCAGCATCCGATCCGCGAACGCCGAGTACCAGGTGCTCGAGGCGCTCCGCAGCAATCGGCAAAAGCGCAATCGGGAGAACGCGTTCCTGGTGGAAGGCGTGCGCAGCATCGACGCCGCCCTCACCCACGGCTGGGCGGTGCGCGACGCTCTCGTACCTCTCGGCGCCAAGCGATCAGCGTGGGCACAAGGCGTGATCGACCGCGTCGGCAGCACGATTGAGCTCGCGCCCGAGTTGTTCGGCGCGTTGACCGACCGCTCTGACCCGCCGGAAGCGTTGCTGGTGGTGGAGAAACGACGCACCGAGTTGACGGGTCTGCGGGTAACGGCCTCGTTCGTCGCGACTGTGCTTGACCGTCCGGCGAGCCCGGGCAACATCGGCACGATCGTGCGCAGCACGGACGCACTCGGCGGCGCGGCCGTGATCGTGGTGGGCCACGCTGCCGACCCCTACGACCCGCGGGCGCTGCGAGCCAGCACCGGTTCCTTCTTCGCGGTGCCCGTCGTCGAAGTGGCGTCCTCCGAAGACCTCGTGGCGTGGGCCGCGGCCACGTCGGTGGCGCTGGTCGCGACCGATGAGAGCGCGACCGCCGCACTATCGGACCTACCCCGCCCGCCGATCGCATTGCTGTTCGGCAACGAAAAGACGGGGCTCAGCCGTTTGTTGCGCGACGCCGCGGACTTGGCGGTCGCGATTCCGATGACGGGCTCAGCGAGTTCGTTGAATGTCGCCGCCGCTCACGCGGTGGTGTTGTTCAGTGCGACTGTCCGACCGGAATGAGCTCGTCGGCGCCGGTCTCGTCGTCCTCGATCAACCGGTAGCCGCAAAGGTGGGCGAGAATCGAGTGACCCTCGTCCGGGCCGGTCGCGATCAGCTCGTCGCCGGCCTGCAGCACCACTTCCTTGCGCGGGCGGTAGAGGTAGCGGCCACCACGCCGAATGGCGAGCAGGTAGAAGCCGGTCTCGGTTTCGAGCCGGAGTGACCCGAGCGCCTTGCCTTCGCACGGCGCGCCCGGAGCGACGGGCACGCGCACGACCACCTCGTCGGAGTCCCCGAACGCTACCGCGAGGATCGGGTGCAACTCTTCGCCGTCGGTAACGAGGCGCACCATGCGCTGGGCGGCATCGGTGATTTCCTCGGCCGCCTGGGCCAGGTGGAGCAGACCCCGCAACGGGGACGGATCGATTTGCCCGTCCGCCGAACGCAACACCCACAACTCAAGGCGTTCCTTCATGTCGTCGACGCGACTCTCGATGTGTTCGACCTCGGCGGCCAAGCCGCGGTCGCGCAGCACCAGCGCCGAGTACGCCAGACCAACCGCCACTTCGGAAAGGTTCTTCATTTCGACGAGGACGTCAATGGCGCGGTCGAGGTCGGACGGCACTTCCTCAGCCGGCGCCTGCGGCGGCTCGTAGCTCGGAGCACCGGCCATGGCGCGCAGCCGCGGAATGCCGGCCGACGCGCCCTGCATGAACAAGACGTCGCCGGGCAGCAACACGACGTCACCGTGCACGTCGGTGATCCAATCGCGGACGCGGCGAATCGCGACGACCCGCATTCCGCACACGGTCGGCAACTCGAGGTCGCATAACGGGCGGTGCGCCATGTGCGACGTGTCGCGCACCCGCACACGGTGCGACACTTCCTCAGCCGCGGACAGGTCGGCCACGAGCGCGCGCGGAATGCCCAGCCTGCGGGTAACGATGTTGCTGATGTCCACCGCCGCAGCACCGACGTGTTCGATCGCGCTGATCACTGAGAGCACCGACGCCATCGCTTCGGCGTCGCGCGGTGAGCGTGCTGCGACCACCGCGGTCGCCCGTAGGTCCTGGCTCAGTTCGCCGAGACGATGCTCGAGTTCGTCGACTTCGTCGGCCATGCCGGGGTCGCCGAAGTACAGCGCGGCATAGGCCAAGTCGACCATGAGCTCCGAGGTGTCTTTCGCCTCGGACAACAGGGTCCGCAGGTTGCGGGGTTTGTCAGCGTCCATATGAGTGGCCTTCGCGAATGTCTAGGTGATCCCCAGAGCGACGATCACTGAGACCATTACGAGGGCTCCGATGAAGTCGACTGACGACGTGATGGTTGGGACTCCGTAGGTATCGGGGTCGAGTCGGAGGCGATACGCGGTAACGCTGCCGTAGTACGCGATCACGACGACGAAGGCGACCGCGCCCAGCGCGCCGAGCAGCGCGACCGCCAGCATCGAGCCGGCACCGGGGCTGGCCTCGTTCAGCATGCCGGCCACGAAGTGCGCACCGAGCCCGTTGAACGCGTAGATCGGCACGGCCAAAACGACGAGGAGCACTGCGTCGCGGCGAGCGGACCGCGGCGGCACGTTGGCCGGCGTCACCATGCCGAGGTTGAGGCCGCTGCTCAGGCGACTCGAAAAGATCCCCCCTAGCGCGCCGGCCGAGCTGACGAACGCCGGCAGGAGAATTAGCAGCGCGGGAAACTCAGACAGCGTCGTCAGCCGCTTTTCGATCACGACACCGGCGAGCGTGCTGAGTGTCAGCCCAGCGAAAAGAATCGGCCACGACTGTCGGACGATCTCGCGCAAATAGCGTTGCCGTGTACGCCAGCCGTATACGACGCTGATGCTGGTTGCGACGCCAACCACCCATCCGAGCAGCGTCGAGCCCAAGCCGTGGTCGACGAGCAGGGCGGCGGCCCACAGCGCCGGCAATGTGAGGACGTCGCCGAGAGTGGAGACAATCGGGGCGACGAGGTTGTCGAGGTCCCACCCGAAGCGGACTGCGCCGAGCGCGAGCAAAACCGTCACGACGAGCACGATCACGGACGCGAGCAACCCGCCGAGAATCGAAATTGTCGCGAGGTCGAACACCGAGATGGAGTGGTGCACGCCGACGGCGATCGCGACGATCTTGGCCACGACGGCAAGCGTGAGCGAAAGGCCCAACGTCAGCAACAGCGACGCCACGACGTTGTCTCCGAGGACGGTGCCGCGCCGTAACGTCGGGCGGAACTGCCCACTGTGGATCGCGGTGCTCAGGCGATTGCCAAGCGCCGAAAACACGTTGCCGCGTAGCCCGATCGCGGGCGGCACGAGGATGAGGAGGCCGGGAAGGCGGTTGAACGTGCCGGTGATCGCGCCGAGCATGGCGCCGGCGACGAGGCTGGTGGAGCTATTGAGTGCGAGCGCGACGAGGCTCTGGCTCACGACCGAAAGGTCGGGACCGAGGAACGCGACGAACCGCCGCCAATCGAAGGCGCGGCGCACGACTCGGAGGCTCCCCGTGCATCAGCATGCGAGCAGGCTACCCGCCCGGGAAAGATCTATTAGTACGTTCGACACATGGCCGACTTCGACGCGCTGGTTGAGGAATGGATCGCTGCTGAACTAGCCGAGTCGCCGGTGCGTGCGACGCAATTGGGTGTCGACGGGCGCGACGATGAGTTCGGGGACTACTCGGCCGCCGGGTTCGAGCGGAGAGACGCGGCGGACGATGCGTGGCTCGCCCGGCTCGGCGACATCGACGAGTCCGCGCTGACGTTCGATCAACGCATCGACCTTGGCCTGCTTCGTTCGACGCTGACGGGGCGGGCCATCAACCGCACGTGGATGGGCTGGCGCCGCGACCCCGGCATCTATCCGGGCGTCGCGTTGCAGGGAGTGTTCGCACTGTTCCTGCACCGCGTGCACGCCGAAGCCGACCTCGGCCGCGCTTCGCCATCGCGCGCATGCGCGCCCTCGCGGGCGTGCTCGACGCGGGGCGGCAGAACGTCGACCCCGACCTCGTGCCACCACTGTTCGTGGAACGCGCGGCCGGACCCGTGTCGCGCCGGCATCGGCTATTTCCGCAACCTCGTGCCCGCCGAGATCACCGATGGCAAGCTGCGCGCCGAAGTGGCCGAAGCGGGCGAAGCCGCGGCATCTGCACTCGAGTCGTATCTGTCATGGCTCGACGGCCTCGCGCCGAAGGCCAAAGGCGACTGGGTGTTCGGCGAGATGCGTTACAGCGCCATGCTGCAAGAGAAGGAAGTGCTGGGCTTCAACACCGAAGGCCTGCACCAGCGCGGCCTCGACGCGTTCGCGGTGGCCGAGCAGGAACTCGTCGACGTGGCGCGGCGCATCGACGCCAATTCCGATTGGCGCACCATCAACAAGGAGTTGACGCAACACCACCCGTCGTCGCCCGACGACATGCGGCGCGCGTACGAGGCCTGCACCGCGAAGGCCCGGCAGTTTCTGATCGACCACGAACTGGTCGACATGGCCATGGGTGAAGAGTGCGTGGTCGAGCCGTCGCCGCCATTTCAGCGCCCAGTGCTCGCGGTCGCGTCCTACGCCACTCCCCCCGCCTTCAAGCCAACACTGACCGGCCACTTCTTCGTGCCGTTCCCGCCGGACGGAACGAGCGACGCCGAGGTGGACCAACGCCTCGCGTCGAACAGCTTCCATTCGATCCCGACCATCACAGCCCACGAGGCCTATCCCGGTCACCACTGGCATCTGACGTGGATGCAAGGCAACCCCCGGCCGTTGCGCAAGATCCTCACCACGCCCTACTTCTCCGAAGGCTGGGGCCTTTACGCCGAGCGAGTCATGTACGAACACGGGTTCTTCGAAAACGACGCGGAGATCCTCGGCCATCTGGACGCTCGCATCTTCCGCGCCGCCCGCATCGTGGTGGACACTGCACTGCACACCGGCGACATGACACCCGATGAGGCGGTGACCTACATGACATCGAACACCGCCCTATCCGACGCGACCGCGGTGGCGGAGGTGAAGCGTTACTGCGCGTGGCCGACGCAGGCGGCGTCGTACCTCACGGGCTGTCTCGAGATCGAGCGCATCCGCGCCGACTTTCTCAACACCGCCCGAGGCGACCTACGCGACTTCCATAACCGCCTCGCCGGTGCCGGCGCCCTGCCGATCGGTCTCGCCGAACAGGCGGTCATGCAGGACGCCTAGCGGCGCCGTTTCAGAATGGCTGTGGCCCCCATGTGGGTGGCCCCGCCGACGAAGGCGATGAAGGTGAATGGCCCGGGGTTGCCGTGTGCGAGTTCCCACAGGAATCCGCACACGGCGACGAGCACGACCGCCATATACGCGATCTGCACAGCCTCGTGGTCGATCTCCCGCTGCCTCTCGTCCGCGTCCGCCGTGCCGATCACTGCGAACTCTGACCGTGAGAGGCCGAGAAACGCGCCGAACACGGCGAGCAGCATGAAGCCGAAGACGGCCATCCCAGTGTCGCCGCCGATAAGGGCGGCGACCGCCACGATCGCTCCGAGCACAAGCCCACCGACAAACAATCCCCGGCTATTTCGCGACCGCATCTGAATCCTCTGCATCGAAGATCTCCTCTACTTTCTGCTGAAAGAACCGTCCCATTGCGAGCGCGAGCGGAAGCGACGGCGTGTAGCGGTCGGTCTCGATCGAGTTGATCGTCTGCCGCGACACACCGAGCTCCTCACCCAGCTGCCCCTGCGAAAGGCCGGCCGCTTCGCGTAGCTCGCGCACCCGGTTTCGCATAGTGACAAGTTAGCTTTACATGCGCTCGCTGTCAAGCGAACTTGTCACTACTCGGACACGGCGTCGAGGATCTCGGCGAACTTTCGCTTGGCGGCTTCGCGGCGGGTTGGCACGTGCTCGGTGGGCACTTCCACCGGCTTGTAGTCCTTGAGCAGCTTGCGGGCGACGGTGACCTTGTGCACTTCATCGGGCCCGTCGTAGATGCGCGCCGCGCGCGCCGCGCGGTACATGTGCTCGAGCGGGAGATCGGTGGAGAAACCGAGCGAGCCGTGAATCTGAATCGCCCGATCGATCACGTTGTAGAGCACCGTCGCGCCGTAGTACTTGATCATCGCGATCTCGACGCGCGCCGCGGACGCGCCGACCTGGTCCATCCTCCACGCGGCCTGCAGGGTCATGAGCCGCGCCGCGGTCATCTCGGCCATTGAGTCCGCGACCCAGTTTTGAATCGTCTGCTTTTCGGCGAGGACCGATCCGTGCGTGTAACGCGACACCGCGCGCTCACAGAGCATGTCGAAGGCGCGCTTGGACTGACCGAGCCAGCGCATGCAGTGGTGGATGCGGCCGGGGCCGAGACGCTTTTGCGCCAGCACGAATCCCTCGCCCTCGTTGCCGATCAAGTTGTCGTACGGCACGCGCACGTCGGTGTAGAGCACCTCGCTGTGACCACCGATGCGGCCGAACTGTTCGCTCGGGTGCTCCATGGTCGGGATGTCCCGCACGATGTTCACGCCGGGCGCGTCGGCCGGGACCACGATCATCGAACTGCCTTGGTACGGATGCACGTCCGGATTGGTGACCGCCATTACCAGCAGGATGTCGGCGACGGATCCGTTGGACGTGAACCACTTGTGGCCGTTGATCACCCACTCGTCGCCGTCGCGCACGGCGGTTGTCGTAAGAAGCGTCGGGTCGGCGCCCGCGCCGGGTTCGGTCATCGAGAAGGCTGAGCGGATCGTTCCGTCCAACAGCGGCTGGAGCCACTTGTCGCGATGCTCGGTGCGGCCGCTGGTCTCCATGCCGACCGCGAGCAACTCGGCGTTACCGGAGTCGGGGGCGTTGTTGCCGAACACCACCGGCGCCATCGCGCACTGCCCGAGGATCTCGTGCATGAGGCCCAGCTTCACTTGGCCGAACCCGCCGCCGCCGAGTTCCTGCGGCAGGTGCGCCGCCCACAGCCCGCGGGCCTTCACCTCATCTTGCATCGGCGCGATCACCCTGAGGAACTGTTCGTGGGTGAGGTCGAGCGTCTCGAGCGGGAAGATCTCCTCGCGCACGAAGCCGCGCATCCACGCCAGCTTTTCCTCGAACTCCGGCTCCGTCGAAAAGTCCCATGCCATAGGCCTGAAACTAACCCGAGCCCGTGCCGGTTAGGACTGAGGCGCGTTGGCGATCGGCGTCGCGAACCGCTCGCACCAGATCAAGACGGTCCAGCCGGGCCCGGGCTCGACACCCGCAGGCAACGCCACGTCGAGCGTGGCGCCTTTCGTCGCAGTGAACGGACCGAGTTTCGTTCCGGTTGGCGCCCGAACATCCGCACCGTGTGCGACATACAGGACCGGGCCGGGGGCGCCCTGGACCGTGAAGTTCTCGAATCGCACGACAAACTCACCGGTCGCGGCTTCAATGATCGATACGTCGCCGGAAGCGCTGTGGTTGATACCGCGCAACGCGCCCTTCGAGCGGCGGACCGCCATCGGCGCGACCGCGGTTGCGGCCGTCGCCGCGGGCGCTGGCGCCGCGACGGCATCGGCAACGGGACCGCGCACGAGGGTGCGGTTCTGAACCGAATGCCGGTCGAACGGCACCTCGGCATAGACAGCGCACGCCAGCACGACCGCTGTGAGCGCGAACGGTGCGGCGACGCGCAGGACCCGCACGCGGACGAAGCCGAGCAACACGACTAGCCCGGCCACCGCCATGGCTGTTGCGGTGGCGACGCCGCGTGGCGATGTGACGAGCCCCTTTACGGAGCCAGGGTGTCGAACTGAGAACAGTCCAAAGGTGGCGGCAAAGGCCGCCACGGGCGTAACCCACGCGACACGACGCCAGTTCACAGCACCATCGTCACACGTCGCATGCCAGTGTTCTGGTCGTGTTGGACCTCCTGACGTTCGCCGCGCTGGCGTTCGTGGGCGTGCGGTTGTTTGGCGGCACCCGTCTCATGGCGCGTCGCGACGTGCGCGATCACGTGTTGGCGATCCTGCGCGGGATGCGCGTCCGCCATCTCTTGTTGTGCTGGCCGGTACTCATCGCCGTGCTGGTAGTCGCCAGCGCGCTGTTGTTCGTGCCCGGCCTGTCCTGGGGATGGTGGAGCGCGATCGGTGGCGTCGGTAGCCCCGTCTTGGGCGTCTCGAGTCGCGACAGCGGTAGCGCGCTCGAGTACGTCATTCCGGTGCTCTTTGCCGCGATGCTCTTGCCGGCGCTTCCGTTGTTCGCCGAAGCCGAGGAGCAACGGTTTCGCCGGGGCGCTGAGCGTTGGTCGGGTCGCAAGCGCGTCGGGCGCGCCATCCAGTTCGGGATGGTGCACTGTCTCATCGGCATTCCGATCGGAGTCGGCATCGCGCTATCGATCGGCGGTGGTTACTTCACCTGGTGTTATCTGCGTGGATTTCGAACTGGTGGCTCTCAAGCCGCAGGCGTGATGGAGAGCACACGCGCGCACCTCGCGTACACCCTCACCGTGTTCGTGATCATCGGCCTCGCGTTGGCCTTCGGCGTTTAGCCCTCGGCCGCCGCCAGCGCGATCTCGACCTGACCGAGATCGAAGGGCGGACCGAGGCTCACGATGATGTGTTCAGCGCCCGCGTCGATGAACTTGGCGATGAGTTCGCTCGTCGGGTTGCTCAACATCACGGTGCGCTCGACGGCTTTCGGATCGCGGCCGACCTTGGCGCACCAGTCGTCGAGGATCGCGCTCTTTTTCTTGAACTCGCTCGGGCTCGATCCCACGTTCCACATATCGGCGTACTCCGCGACCAGCCGCAGCGTGACCTTTTCGCCGCCACCGCCGATCATGATCGGCATCGATCCGATTGGCGGTGGGTTCAGCTTGGCGAGACGCGACTTGATGCGGGGCAGCGACTCGCCCAGCGCCTTGAGCCGTCCGATCGCGGTGCCGAACTCGTAGCCGTATTCCTCGTAGTCGCGCTCGAACCAGCCGGAGCCGATGCCGAGAATGAACCGTCCGCCCGAGAGGTGGTCGATCGTGCGGGACATGTCAGCGAGCAGCTCGGGGTTTCGGTAGCTGTTGCAGCCGACGAGCGCGCCGAACTGCGCGTTGGTGGTCTCACACGCAATCGCCGCGAGCAGCGACCACCCCTCGAAGTGCGCGGCGTCGGGGTTGCCATACAACGGATAGAAGTGGTCCCACACCCAGATGCTGTCGACGCCCATAGCGTCGGCCGCTTTCCAACCAGCGCGCAGTTGGTCGATCGTGCAGTCCTGCGGATGAAATTGAACGCCGACTTTGCAAAGGGCCATGCCAGCGAACGTACCGGATCAGCTATTGAGCTGCGCCAGCGTTGCGACATCTCCCTTGAACGGCTCGGTCGCGCGTGGCCAGTGGACGACGAGGTCGGTCACGCCCGCCGCGCCGTACGCCTCGCGCATTTCGCCGAACGAGTCGAGCGAGGGCGCCAGTTGAAAGTCGGTGAGCACAAGGCGGTCCAACGTCTGCGGGTCGCGTCCCTCGGCCTCGCACGCCGCGTCTAGGGCGCGCATCTGCGCCGCGACAACCGCCGCTCCGTCCGCGGGGCCGAGCGGCCGGTCGTACTCCCGCTCCCCCGTCGTCACCCAGATCGAGGCTTGGCGCGCCGCCAACCGCATTGACTTTGGCCCAGTGGCCGCGATCGCGAAGGGCACGCGCGGGTCTTGTAGGCAACCCGGGTAGGAACGCGCCTCGATGGCGTCGTAGTACTCCCCCGCCTGCTCGACCTCGCGCTCTCGCAGCACGCGGTCGAGCAGGTCCACGAACTCGATGAAACGCTCGTTGCGTTCCCGCGGCGACCACGGTTGTTGGCCCAAAATCGTGGCGTCCCAGCCCTCGCCGCCAGCGCCGATGCCGAGGGTAAGACGGCCGTTCGAGACGTCGTCGAGCGTCAGTACTTCCCGCGCGAACGAAACCGGGTGCCGGAAGTTCGCCGACGCCACGAGTGTGCCCAGGCGGATCGTGCTCGTCACGGCCGCGGCGGCGGTGAGGGTCGGCACCGCGGCGAACCACGGTCCGTCGCGCAGGTCGCGCCAGTTCAGATGGTCGTACGTCCAGGCGTGCGCGAAGCCCAGCTGTTCGGCGCGCCGCCACTTCTCCGCGGCGACAGGCCAGCGGTCCTCCGGAAGGATGCAAACGCCGATGCGCACTGGGCTACGCGCCGAAGGCCTGGCGCACGGCCGTGGCGGATTGGAACGCGTGCGTGATCGCGTCGTACGTGCCGCGCTCCTTGAGTTCGATCGCGGCCTCGAGCACCGCCGCGTACGCAACGATCGCCAGCGACCCACCGACCGATATCCGCGCGGCGCCGGCCGCGGCGACCTCCGTAATCGGTGGGGCGCCTGCGCTGACAAGCACGTTGACCGGGGCGTCCACCGAACTGATGATGGCCTTCATCTTTTCCAGGTCCCTTAGACCGGGCGCAAACAACACGTCGGCACCCGCCGCTTGGTAGGCCTGGAGCCGGGCGATCGTGTCGGCGACGTCGTCGCGGCCCTTGATCAGATTCTCCGCCCGCGCCGTGAGCACGAGTTGCGTCGGCCCGTTGTGGGCGGCCTCGGCCGCGGCCGCAATGCGGTCGACCGCGTGCGACAGCTCATAGATCTCCGAACCCGACCAGTCCTCGATCGAACACCCCGCGAGCCCGGTGGACGCGGCGCGCGTGACGCTCGCGGCCACGTCTGCGGGCGCGTGCGCGAAACCGTTCTCGAAGTCGGCCGCGACCGGAATCGCTACCGCCGCGGAGAGGTCGGCGCAGTGCACCAGGACCTCGTCGAGCGACATCTGGCCGTCGAGTCGCCCGACAGTGGCGGCGAATCCGCTGCTCGTGGTCGCGATCGCGGCGAAGCCGAGCGACTCAAGGACCTTGGCCGATCCGACGTCGAACGCGTTGGGTTGCAACAACGGATTGCCTGGTTCGTGCAACGCGAGGAACTGCGCGGCCTTACCTGTCAGCTGTGCCATGAGGCTCAACGTATCGGCGTACGGTTCGCGGTTCCCCACGAGAGCTGAGGTGACGTCATGGCAAGCGTGTTTACCGAGTTGGTGATCGACTGCGAGAACCCTGAGCGAATGTGCGAGTTCTGGTGCGCGGTGCTCGACTGGAAGCCGCAATCAACGGAACAGGGTTTCTGGTGGGCGTCGGCTACGGGCGAATACACGGCGCGCCCGATGCTGGTGTTCGTGCCCGTCCCCGAAAAGAAAACGGTGAAGGACCGGCTGCACATCGACGTGAGCCCGAGCGGCTGTGACCAGGCCGAGGAACTCGAACGGTTGCTCCGTCTCGGTGCCACACGGGCGGACGTGGGCCAAGGCGAAGAACTGCCCTGGATCGTGCTGGCCGACGTCGAAGACAACGAGTTCTGTTTGTTGGGTCGCCGGGTCGACTGACGACCATCCGCGGCGGCGGGTCGCGTCGGAGTACTTGCATGAACCCGCGCCTCGCTCGCCAGACCCTGCCGTTGATGTTGTCGTCGGCGCTGTTCATCGCCGCTGGCGGTTACGTGCACTTCCGTGAGTGGTTCGACACTTACCGCCACCTGCCCGCGAACCTGCCCGGCGTCGCCGTCGTGCGAGTCGGGTTTCCGATCAACGCAGTTGTCTCGGTGTTGCTCGTGGGCGCGCTCCTGCTCTGCGCCCTGCGGCGCAGCAAGTACGCGCCGTGGGTCGTCGCCGCGGCGATCGTGTTCGAAGTCGCATCGTTGCTGACGCTCATCGCTACCCGGGTCGGCAACGTGTTGGGCTGGAGCGAGCACATCTGGACGATGGGCGCAGATCAAACCCGCGCCGTGGAGATTGGCGCCCTGGCCGCGCTGTTCGGCGTAATCCTTGTCGGTGCGCTGACTCGGCCGTTAGAAGTTGCGTGGACTAAGCAACCTGCGTGATTTCTCGTCTGGGACGACTTTTTCTTGTCATATCCGCGGCCGCGGCTCTCTTCGCGGGCGGCACGCCTTGGGCACGGGCGGCTGATGGCTACTCGAACTCCGCGTACCTCCAACACGACATCGACAACATTTCACGGGCCACGGCTACAGGCCGCCAACGGGCGTATCTGACGGATCCGGCCTACGCCCGAGCGATCACGCCCGCGTCGACCGAGTCGTTCCTGACCAACCTCGGCAAGCAAGTCGCCGACATCTCCCACGGTCGTCATTACCTCACGCTCGGTCAGTTGTTGCCGGGCGGATCGGTCGGCGAGCCGACGAAGTATCACGAGCTCAACCCGATCACCGTCGCGTTCGTGTCGCGGACGGGAGCCAAACTGGTGGGACGCCTCTGGTCTGACGAGAAGGCGGGCGAGCATCCGGCCGTGGTGATCACGCCCGGGTCGATCCAGGGGACGCAGCACATGTATTGGTGGGCGGCGCGCACCCTCGCCAAGGCCGGCTACCTGGTGCTGACCTTCGACGTCCAAGGCCAGGGCGAGAGCGAGACGTTCGGCCATACGAACGGCAAGACGTATCCGACCGCGGCGGGCTTCCCGTCACAGCAGCAATCGACCTTCGTGGATGGCACGGTCGACGCGCTGCGGTTCCTCTTCTCCATCCCGTCCGCGCCCTACGTGCCCGGCGGGTGGACCGCGGCGCAGGTGCGCGCCGAACGAGCCGCGGGCGACACGACGCTGGCGTGGGTAAACCCGATGGCGTCGAGTTTCGACCACGCCAACGTCGGGCTGGCCGGCCATTCCGCCGGCGCGGGCGCGGTTTCGGTCGTGCAGCAGTGCAGCGACGCCTCGAACCTCTGGCGCACCTTGCCGGTGTGCACAGGCCGGTCATTTCCGATCAAGGCGGTCGTCGGGTGGGACGGCTTGTCATCGAGCCGCATCGTGCCCGTGGTACCCGCGATGAACCAGCAAGCCGACGGCTACTTCTTCAACCCGCAGCCAACGTTCACCGCGCCGGACCCCACTACCCACGTAGCGGTCCTCAAGGCGTGGGCTGCGAAGGGCATCGACGTGTACGCGCTCACGGTCCGCGGCGGCACGCACATCGAGTGGGTTGACGTGCCCTACATCCTGCCCTCGACCACCTACGGCAACCGGTTGGCCGACCACTACACGTTGGCGTGGATGCAGCGGTACGTGTCACCGAATGCGCGCACGCGGGCGGCGGCGTCGGCTGAGCTGTTGGCCGCGCCGCGTCGAACGGGCGCCTCGGCGCAGAAACCGTGGCGGGCCGACTTCATGAGCGCTCGCTACCTCGGCGGTTTCGCGTTCCACGACACCAATGGCGCGTTGCAGAAGACGAACGACCTGCGCGCGTACGGCGGTGCCAGCAAGGTCGGCGACTGGGCCGGCGCCAACGCCGACAAGCCGGCCGTCTCGAACTAGCGAAAATCGCGCGACGCCGGCACGGTCGCAACGGTGAGCGACAACGTTTCAATCTTCTCGGCCCGCAGGTTGATCACATTTGAGGCCGACTCGACCACGCCGCGGATCAGCAATGCCGACGAACCGCGCGCGGCGCGGCGATAGCGGTTCCATACGCCGAGCGAACACACCACATTGATGAGCCCGGTCTCGTCTTCGAGGTTCAAGAAGATCGTGCCGCCCGCAGTGGCCGGGCGTTGCCGGTGCGTGACCACCCCACCCACCCACACCTTGGTGCGGTCAGCCACGTGACGCAGGTCGCTGGCGCGCACCGCGCCACATGCTTCGAGCGCAGGACGGATGTGTGCCAGCGCGTGACTGTCGGGGCTGACGCCGGTGGCCCACAAGTCCGCGGCGGTGGTCTCGACTGCGGTCATGCCGGGCAGTTGCGGCGCACCGACACCAACAACCACGCCGGGGATCGTGCCGGGTCGCGCCGCTTCGGCGACGGCCCCGGCTGACCACAGCGCTTCGCGCCGGTCCATCTCGAAACACTCGAAGGCACCGGCGGTGGCCATCGCTTCGAGCGCGGCCACGCCGAGTTCAGCGCGACGGGCCACGTCGTCGATGTTGCGGTAGGGCCGACCCGCGTCGATGCGCTTCGCTACTTCTTCGCCAACGGATCGCACCGACCCGATGCCCATGCGAATGGCCATGCCGCCGCTCGACAACTCGTCGGGCTCAAGGCAGGCGGTGGCGCGCGACGCGTTCACGTCGGGACCCAACACGCGCACGCCGTGACGGCGCGCGTCGGCGGTGAGCGTGGCCGGCGACCAGAACCCCATCGGTTGCGCGTTGAGTAGCGCGGCGCAGAACGCGGCCGGGTAGTGGAACTTCAACCAGCACGACGAGTACACGAGGTAGGCGAAGCTCACCGAGTGGCTCTCGGGAAAGCCGTAATTGGCGAAGGCGGCGAGCTTGTCCCAGATCACATCGCCGGTTTCCTCGTCGATGCCGTTCGCGGCCATGCCCGCGAAGAACCGGGCCCGCAGTTCCTCCATGCGCGCCCGTGATCGCTTCGACCCCATGGCTTGGCGCAGTTGGTCGGCGTCGGACGCGCTGAAGTTCGCCACGTCAATCGCCATCTGCATGAGCTGTTCCTGGAACAGCGGGACGCCGAGCGTTTTCTTCAACGACTTCTCTAACAGCGGGTGCAGGTAGGTGACGGGCTCTTCGCCGTTGCGCCGCCGGATGTAGGGGTGCACCGATCCGCCCTGGATCGGGCCGGGCCGGATCAGTGCGATCTCGACCACGAGGTCGTAGAAGTGGCGCGGCCGCAAACGGGGCAGCGTGGCCATCTGCGCGCGCGACTCGATCTGGAACACGCCGACGGTGTCGGCCTCGCAGATCATGTCGTAGACGCAGTCCTCCTGCGGGATGACCGCGAGGTCGACGTCGACGTCGTGGAACTCCTTTACAAGGTCCACCGTGCCGTGCAGCGCCTCCAGCATGCCCAGGCCGAGCAGGTCGAACTTCACGAGGCCGACCGCCGCGCAGTCTTCCTTGTCCCACTGCAACACGGTGCGCCCCGGCATGCGCCCCCACTCGACCGGGCACACCTCGAGGACGGGCCGGTCGCAGATCACCATCCCGCCCGAGTGAATGCCGAGGTGACGCGGGAAGTGCTCGACCTGCAACGCGAGGTCGAGCACGGCGTCGGGGATGGTGATGTCGTCCATCGCCGCGGTCTTGGCCACGCCGCCCCAGTGGTCGATCTCTTTTGCCCACGCGTCGAGTTGGCCGGGCGCGGCGCCGAGCGCGCGGCCCATGTCGCGCACGGCCGACTTGGCCCGGTACGTGATGACGTTCGCGACCTGCGCCGCGTTCTGTCGCCCGTGTTTTTCGTAGACGTACTGGATGACCTCTTCGCGCCGGCCCGACTCCAAGTCGATGTCGATGTCGGGTGGGCCGTCGCGTTCGGGCGACAGGAACCGCTCGAACAACAAACCCAGCGACACCGCGTCCGCGTTCGTGATGCCGAGCGCGTAACAGACCGCGCTGTTCGCCGCGCTCCCCCGGCCCTGGCAGTAGATGTTGGCGCGTCGGGCGAAGTCGCACAGGTCCCACACCACGAGGAAGTAGCCGGGGAAGCCAAGCGCTTCGATGAGCGCCAGTTCGTGATCGAGCTGCTTGTACGCGCCGGGCACACGCTCGCTGTTGCGCGGCCCGTACCTGTCGGTCGCTCCTTTCTCCACCAACGCCCGCAGGTAGGTCATCTCGGTGTGGCGCGGGGGGACGGGGAACGGCGGCAGCTGCGGGGCAACCAGGGCAAGGTCGAACGCGCACTCTTGCCCGAGTTCGGCCGCGGTTTCGACCACGCCGGGATACCGCGCGAACCGGCGAGCCTGCTCGTCACCGCTGCGCAGGCACGCGCCCGAGGCAGACGGGAGCCATGGTTCGATGTCGTCGAGGGACCGGCGGGCGCGCACCGCGGCGAGCGCGGTGGCCAACGGGCGGCGCGCCGGCGACGCGTAGTGCACGTTGTTGGTGGCAATGATCGGCAGGCTCTGACGCGCCGCGAGTTGTACGAGCGCGTCGTTGCGGGCGTTGTCGAGCGGGTCGCCGTGGTCCCACAACTCGACCACGACGTTGTCGCGCCCGAAACACGACACGAGATCAGACAGCGCCTGGTTCGCCGCAGCCGGGCCCTTGTTCATCAGCGCCGCGGGTACTACCGACTTCCGGCAGCCGGTGAGCACCACCCAGTCCCCCTTAGCCAACTCGGTGAGCCGCGCCATCTCGTAGGTCGGGTGGCCCTTCTCACCACCAGCGAGATGCGCTTCGCCGATCGCGCGGGCCAGCGAGGCGTAACCCCGCGGGTTGCGGGCCAACAACAAAAGGTGGTTGGCGTGCGGGTCGGCCGCGGACTGCTTGGCCGACCCGGCGCGTGGTTCGAGCTTGGCCACGCCGGGCGGACGCAGGCTGAGTTCGGCACCGAAAATCGTGGGCAGCTTCAGCGCGCGGGCCGCCTCGGCGAAACGCACCACGCCGTAGAAGCCATCGTGGTCGGTAACGGCCAACGCTTCGAGGCCGAGCCGGCTGGCTTCTTCGGCCAACTCTTCCGGTGGCGACGCCCCGTCCAAAAACGAAAAGTTCGAGTGACAGTGCAACTCGGCATACGGCACGGTGGAGCGACCGCGCGTGACGGATGGCGGGGTGTACTTCTGCCGATGGTTGGACCACGCCGGGCTGTCGCCTCCGTTGGCATTCGCGGGGCGATCGGTGAGCCGCCGGTGCAAAGCCGACCACGACATCGCCGGGTTGTTGAAAGCCATCGGCATGGACTGTATCGAACGGGTGTTCGAGTCTGTCAAGGGCGCCTTTGGCGCCTTCCCAAACCTTTCTTCGGCGTTCTGCGCCACCATACGGTCGTGATCGGCCCAAAAACGGCCGTGATCACAACCGTTTCGTGGCGCAAAACCTAGGGTCAGGCCGGTGACGCCTAACGATCACGTGGACCTGGTCGAATTTCTGCAGCAGCGGGGCGAGCACCCCGTCGATGATCGTGAGGCGCGCTCGGTCGACATCTTCGTAAAGGAACTTGCCCGCCTCGAACGACCCTTCGACGAGCACGCCGACCCCGTCCATGTAACGGGCTCAGTGCTCATCACTGGCGCGCGTGGGGTGATCCTGCTCAAGCACAAGAAGCTCGGCATCTGGGTGCAGCCCGGCGGCCACATCGACGAGGGTGAAACGCCGGCGCAGGCCGCGGTGCGCGAGGCGGTCGAGGAAACCGGTCTACCCGTCGCCCTCCTCGAACCCGAAGCAGTGCAAGTCGACGTGCACCCCGGGCCGCGGGGCCACACGCACCTCGACCTGCGCTTCCTGTGCACCGCTCCCGATGACGACCCCCGCCCGCCGAAGGGTGAGAGCCAAGACGTCTATTGGTTCAGCTGGGCCGAAGCGATCGCGATGGCCGACGACGGCATTCGCGGCCTCTTGATCGACCGCCAGCCTTAGACGACGCGGCCCAGGAACGCGGCGAGCTGGTCGGCCGCCGGTGACCCCGCGGGCGCTTCCTGCTTGGGACCGAATGGCGCGCCGGAACCATCGGGTCCACGGAAGGCATCTTGAATCGAGGCACGCGAACCCTCAAGCAATTGCGCGGCCAACTCGGGGTCGAGGTCCGTCGACTGGCCGGTGGCCTTCGCCAAGTCCCAGGCATGGACAAACGTGTCAGTCGAGGCGAGGCCCATGAACGCACCGCCTGGCATCGAACCCCACGGCAAGGTGAGCATCTTCTCCAACGCGCCGGGCTCGCTGAACGCAGCGAGACAAGCGGCCGTTCCCTCATCGAAGGCGAGGCGGTAGTCGCCGCTGGCGAAGTCAGTACCGTCATCGCCCGACGGTGTCCCGCCGTTCATCGAAACGACGAAGAAGTCTTGGGCGCCAATCAGGTGATTGAGTACCTGGCGAACATTCCACGACGCGCACGGCGAGGGACCGTCCATGTGTTCCTTCGTGATTCCTTCGAGCACCGTCTTGCCGGCGGCGATTGCTCGTTCAAGTGGTTCGGTTGCGCTCATGACTGCCTCCCTTGTTGAGTTAATAGCTTGCCTCTAACCACCAGCGCCCGCTCTCGATCAGGCACAGGTGGGCCGCGCCGGATTCGCAACGCACCTGCAGACGGGCGCGGCGGCGTGCGCCTACCGCGTCCCACCAGCGCTCCTCGGCCGGCCACGGTCCCGCCCATCCGGTGACCCGGTCAACACCATGCGGACCGACAACGGTGACGGGCGGCGCCGACACTTCGCCCCGTCCACTCACCCGCACCATGGCGCCGCCGGCGTCGAGCACGTCGAGGGGGACGGGCGCGTCGAGCACCATCGCCGGCGCAGGTGCCGGCACTCGGCCGGGCCACGGCGCGTTGGCGCGTGCGACGTCAACTGCGCGCGAGTCACCCCAGGGAATCATCTGGATCTGTTCGCCCGGTCCCCGTCCACCAATCAACACCGCGGTGGTCGCAGCGTTCGGCCCTAACAAGCCCTGCACACGCGCAATCGCACGGGTGACGCGTTCGTTGGCTTCGGACGCGCCGCCCCACAAACTCTGCGCGGTACCCGCGTGCTCGTGGACCTCGTCGGGCGCGAGTCGCAGCAGTGTGATGCCGGCGGTTGGGACGTCGGAGTCAACGGCTTGGGCGACATCGGTCAACCAACCTTCGGCCTGCCACCGCACACGCTCGGCTACCGCGGCCGCGTTCAACGCGCCTTCCGAGCGCCACCGACGGGCGCGCTTCTCACCATGGTCGGTCTCCACTTCGATCACGAGCGCGGTTGCCAACAGGCCACGTCCGCGCAGGCCCTCTTCGAGTTCGGCTGCGACCGCGCGCGCGGCGAACGCGATGCGGTCGACGGTTTCGGCCGGCGGGTCGAACATCACCTCAACCGACAACTCGGGCGGTGGCTCGCGCGGCGCCAACGAACGCACCTCGAGCCCGTTGGCGCGCCGGTGGGCGGCCACGCCGTCGGCGCCGAAGCGACCAACGACGTCGGACGGGTCAAGCGCCGCGAACGCACCGAGCGTGCGCAAACCGAGGCGGCGGGCGACATCGGCGATCGCGGCGTCGCCGATCGCAGCTACCGGCATCGGGGCGAGGAACTCGGCTGACTTGCCGGGTGGGACGTTCAGCGTGCGATCACGGGCCGAGTCGCGCGGCGCGCGCCGCGAGTGACGCGGCGAAGTTGCCGTCGGCCACGCCGACGCCGGGCCCGTTCCCGACTTCGAGCTTCAAGCGCGTGCGCACGGCGTCGCACACGAGCGCGCGGATTTGCACGATCAGCGCGGCGTCGCCCCCGAAGTAGCGCGAGGGGCCGCGGCTCGCAAAGGCCAACACGCCCGGGCGCACCGCCTCGACCCGCGGGCACAACTCTTCGACCGCGGCCACGACGGTTTCGAATGCGCGCGCGTTCGCACCCTCGTCGAAGGCCAACACCTCGGCCGACGGGCACCGGCCCTGCGCCTCGCGCCGGCGTTGCCCCACCCGCACCCCGTCCACCCGCGCCGCGGCGGACATCGCGACCACCTTGTTGTTCGCCACCACCACAACGGCATCCGCGGCGCGACCCGCGACCACGACCGGCCAGTCGTCCCACCACAGCACGACCGTGCGCTCAGGCGCCAAGAACCAACTCCATGCGCCGCGCCCTTACCGAGCCGCGCCCATCGAGGTCAACCGTCACCCGGCACGTACGTAGCGAACCGTGGCCGTCACCCAACCCGTCCCACGTGACGGCCGACGTGACCACCCGGGCCTCACCACCCCAGGTCTTTGCTCCCGGCCCGGTAGCAATCACCGTGGTACTTCGTTCGCGCGCCCGCCCGGCGAGGCGGCGCACTTCTGCAAGACGGGGACGGGCAGGCACCGCCAACACCACGACGTCGAACGCGTCGACCGCCGCCACCGCGATCGACCCCCACACCGTTGTCGGCGCGTCCAAAAACACGAGGTGGTCAAGCGCGAGGCCGGCTTCGCCCGCGGCCAACACACCGAGCGACGACACGCCGACCACGGCGACCCAGCCCTCGGGCGGCACCACGCCGGCTGCGAGCGTGATCGCATTGCGCAGCGCCGCGGCTTCCAACGTGGGACGGGCCGCGCTCACCGCGATCGATGTGCCCGGCCGCAACCCGTCCGGGAACACGTCGGCAAAGGGCCCCCGCACGGGACGGGGGCGCTGGCTGGCCAGCACCGGCGTGGACTGCGGGAGCTTGCCCGCCACCGACCTGAGCGCGGCGCGCCGGTCGGGCTCTAGAGGAGGTTGTTCAACGAGCTCGGCCGCAGCCTCTGCGGACATACCAACCAGTATCGAACACTTGTTCGACTAACGCAAGCAGAACCGACTTTCTGCGGATTCTTCATACCTGTGATGAAGGATCCGCAGAAGATCAGGCGGTTTAGGGGAAGAAACCCCTTGCCGCGATTGCTTCGGCGACACGTTCGAGGGCGAGGGCGAAGGCGGCGCGGCGCATGGGCACCCCGAGCGCGTCGGCCTTGGCCCAGACCGATCGGAACGCGGCGTCCATCCCGTCACGCAGACGGCTAGCGAACATCTCGCCCTCCCACAGGTAACCCTGCCGGGCCTGTGCCCATTCGAAGTAGCTCGCAGTGACCCCGCCCGAGTTGGCCAGGATGTCGGGCACCACCACGATCTTCCGGCGCTCGAACACTGGATCGGCGTCGGGCATCGTCGGGCCGTTCGCCGCTTCGACGATCAGGCTCGCGCCGATGCGTTCGGCGACCTCGGCGTTGATCACACCCCCGAGCGCGGCGGGTACTAACAAATCGGTCGGCACCGCGAACAGCTCGTCGGGTTCCAGCGGATCGGCGATCGGGAAGCCGGCCACGGTGCCCTTCGCCGTGACGTGGTCGGACAACGCCGCCACGTCAAGACCGCCCGGGTTGTACACCGCACCGCCAACGTCGGCAACGGCGACGACGCGCATGCCGGCGGACTTCAACAGGAACGCCAATGGGGCGCCGACCTTGCCGAAGCCCTGGATCACGGCGCGCTTGCCCACCATGTCGACTTCCATGTGACTGAACGCCGCGCGACTGCACACGAGCACGCCCGTCGACGTGGCGCCCGCGTGTCCCGTCGTTCCACCAACGCTCAGCGGCTTACCGGTGACGGCGCCGGGGATCGACTCGCCGCCATGAATCATCGACAGCGTGTCCATCAACCAGGCCATCACGCGCCCGTCGGTGTTGACGTCGGGCGCGGGCACGTCCAGGTCGGGTCCGATGATCGGTGCGATCTCGACCGTGTAGCGACGGGTGACGCGCTCGAGTTCGTGGATCGACATCTTGGTGGGGTCGCAGCGGACTCCGCCCTTGGCCCCACCGAAGGGCAGATTCGCGATCGCGGTCTTGAACGTCATGTTGGCGGCGAGCGCGTTGACCTCGGGTCGACGTCCACGTCAGGATGGAACCGAATGCCACCCTTGGCTGGACCCGCGCGGTGTTGTGTTGGATGCGCCACCCCGTGAACACCTCGAGATGGCCGTCGTCCATGCGGACGGGGATCGCTACTTCGAGAATGCGCTTGGGCACCCGCAACGAGCGGTGAATGTCCGGGTCGACCCCGATGAGCGCGGCCGCATCATCGAGACGAGCGAGCAGCGCGTCCCATTCAGCGGTGGCCATGTCCTACTCCGGCAAGATGCTGGGCTGTACGCCTTCGCGGTAGTGGATGTACAGGTTTTTGATCAGATCCGGGATACCGAGCGTGTTCGCGCCCGGTTCGAGCGCCACGGTTACTTCGTTGCCGTAGATGTGGACGTGCTTGACGCCGCCGCGCTCGAAGATCTGGCGGGCGAGCCGGTCGTTCCACCGGTCGAAGACGACGTCGCTGAGCGAGTTGTATCGCTCGTGCGCCATGCCGGTGAGGTTGCGGTCGGCTTCGAACCGAAAGGTTCCGACGACTGGCGTGGGATGTTCGGTGACGTTGATGGCAAGACCCATAGCGCCCGTCACGCTATCGCCTACGTTTGCGAACTAGTGAACCCCTCCAACGCCACGGTCGCGCGCGTCGTTTTTGTGGCCTGCGTGGTCGCCGTGGCGGTCTTCGGCGGGATCTTGGCCATCGGTCGGCTCTCCCACATCATCACGTTGCTCGTGGTCGCGCTGTTCTTCGCGGTCATCCTTGCTCCCCCGGTCGACTTCCTCGTCCGGAAGGCTCGTTTTCCGCGGGGCGCCGCGGTCGCCGTTGTGTTTCTGGCCGGCGTCCTCGCGTTCTCGGGCATGACCTACGCATTCGTTCGGCCGATCGTGGACCAGTCCCAGGAGTTTGTCGACAAACTTCCAACCTTCGTCGAGGACTCGAAGGCCGGCCACGGGCGCGTCGGCGAACTCGTCAAGAAGTACAACCTCGACAAGTTCGTCGAGGACAACCAGGACAAGCTGAAAGACGCGCGGACCGAGCTCGGCAAGCGCGCCGTTCCGCTGGCGTCGACGTTTGCGAGCAGCGTCGCCGATGCGGTCACGGTGCTTGGTGCTGAGCATCCTGATGCTGATGGTCGGGCCGGGTTTGCAGCGCACCACGCTCGAGGCGATCGAAGACCCGGAGCGGCGTAACCGCGTGAGACAGGTGGCGTCCGATTCCGCGACGGCGCTGACTCGCTACATGGCGGGCAACCTGATCATCTCCTTGATTGCGGGCGTCGCGACGTACATCGCGTTGGCCATTATGGGCGTGCCGTTCAAGGAGGTGCTGGCGCTCTGGGTCGCCTTCGCGGACTTGATACCGCTGGTCGGCGCCACCCTCGGAGCTGTGCCGGCGGTGCTCGTCGCGTTCCTGCACTCGACGACGGCGGGGATCGCGGTCCTGGTGTTCTTCATCCTGTACCAGCAGTTCGAGAACCACGTGCTGCAGGTCACCGTCATGAGCCGCAGCGTGAGTCTCAACCCGCTCGCCGTGTTAGTCAGCGTGCTTGTCGGTGTCGAGCTGTTCGGCATCCTCGGCGCGTTGCTGGCGATCCCCGTCGCGGGCGTGCTGCAGGTGATCGCGGTGGACTTTGTGGCCGACGCGCAAGGCCCGCCGCGCCGCCGCCATCGCGTAGCCTTCGCGCCATGGCGCCGGAAGTCTGGACGACGGGTATCGCGCACGCGCAGGTCGCTCCGCGTGCGGCCAGCGGGCCGAGAGCAGCTGGCTGGGACGGCATGGTCGTGGTCGACTCGCAGAACCTGTCAGGTGATCCGTACGTCGCGCTCACGCTGGCCGCCGGCGTTACGACGACCCTGAAGCTCGGCACCGGGGTCACGAACACCTCGACGCGTCACCCGGCTGCTACGGCGGCCGCAATCGCAAGCGTGCACGTCGTGTCGGGTGGACGCGCATCGCTCGGCATCGGCCGCGGCGACTCGGCCCTCGCGCACATCGGTTTTGCTCCCGCGCCGGTCGGCGACCTCGAGGCCTATATCAAGGTCGTGCGGGCGTACCTGCGCGGCGAGACGCATTGCGTTCGAAGACCTGGCCCGTTTCGGCCACGCTGGCACGCGCACCCTCGACACGCTTGGTCTGGCCGACGCACCCGACGACAGCCGTCTGCACTGGCTGCCGAGCGAACTGGCGCCGGTCGCAGTCGAGGTCGCCGCGACCGGACCGAAGGTGCTCGCCGCGGCGCGCCACGCCGATCGCGTGCTGCTCGGCGTCGGCGCCGATGCCGAACGCGTCGCGTGGGCCCGTGACCTCGCGGGCGCACCACGGACGGGCATGTTCGTCAATGTTGTCGCGCACAACGACCGCGGCGTCGCGCGCGATCTCATGCGCGGCGGCATGTCGACATTCGCGCGTTTCAACACCATGCACGGCGAGACGAACGGACCCCTGGCGGATAGCGACCGAGATCTACTGAAGAATCTGCACTCGTCCTACGACATGACCAAGCACACCCGGACAGGTTCGGCCCAGGCCAACCTCCTCACCGACGACTTCGTCGACCGCTTCGGCATCGCGGGCCCGGCCGACTACTGCGTCGAACGTCTACAGGCGTTGGTCGGCGCTCGGCATCGACAAGTTCGTGATCGTCGGCCCCTCACTCGGCAGCGACCCGACCGAAGCGCGCGCCGCGATGACGACGTTCACTACCGACGTGCTGCCCGCTCTGCGCGGCTAGATCGTCGCGACTGCCGCGACCGCGTCGTACACGTCGACGAAGCGAGTGGTGAGCGGCGAGAAGCCCAGGCGCAGCACGTCCGGCGCCCGGAAGTCGGGAATCACGAGGTCTTGGTCGATGAGCGCGGCGCACACTGCGCGGGCGTCGGGCCGAGCTACCGCGAGATGTCCACCGCGCCGCGCGGGCTCGCGCGGGGTTACGACACTCCACCCGCGCGGTGCGAGTAACTCGTCGGCGAGGTCGGCGGCGAGTGCGACGAGTTGTTCGGACTTGGCGCGAATCGCTGGCAGGCCGGCGCGTGCGATCACGGTGACCGCCTCGTCAACCAGCGCGGTGCCAAGGATGTTCGGCGTGCCCGCCATCCACGCGCGGATCCCGTCGGCCGGGTCGTACTGCGCCGCCATCTCGAACTGGTCGCGCTGGCCGAACCAACCCCACAAGGGCTGTTGCAAACGCGCCTGATGATCGCGAGCGACGTAGACGAACGCCGGCGCGCCGGGTCCCCCGTTGAGGTACTTGTACGTGCAGCCCACCGCGAGCCGCACTCCCCACGCGTCGAGGTCGAGTGGCACCGCGCCCACCGCGTGGCTCACGTCCCACACGATCTCGGCGCCGCTGGCGTGCACACGTTCCGTGATGGCTGGCACATCGAACAATTCACCACTGCGGTAGTTCACGGCCGAGAGCACGACGACGGCGGTGGACGGGCCGCACGCGGCGACGGCGTCGTCCGCGGAGTCGGTTACTACGTAGGTGAGTTCGCGCTGGGCGGCAACGCTTTGGAGCATGTAACGGTCGGTCGGGAATTCATCGGTCGCGACGACGAGCTCGTGGCGGGCCACGTCGCAGCCGTCGATCGCTGCGTTCACCGCCTTGAACAGGTTCACCGACGTCGAGTCGCACACCACGACTTGGCCAAGTGCGGCGCCGAGGCACGCCGCGCCTAGGCGGTCGCCCACGGCGAGCGGGAAGTCGACCCAGTGTTCCCACGCACCGGTCAAGTTGTTGGCCCACTCGTCGACGATCGCGCTCACCCGTTCGGTCACGCTGCGTGAGGGCGGGCCAAGCGAGTTGCCGTCGGCATAGACCGCCGAACGCGCGGACGGGATGAACTCGGAGCGGTACGACGCCAACGGATCGGAGGCGTCGAGCGCTACGGCCTCGTCACGTTGCGGCATCAACCGCCGCGGTTACCGCGGACCACACCGGCGAACCCACGTCGAGGATCGAGAAGTGATCGCCGACCACGCGTTGCAGCGTGACGTCGTCGCCCGCCGCCGACGCCGTCTTCAAGTACGACTCGCTGAGGGACTGCGAGACCACGCCGTCATCTTCCGGCACGATCAACACCGTCTTGATGCCGAGGGGCACGCGCCGGATCGGGTCGGCCGCGACGAGTTCGGCGAGCCGGCCGGGGCCCCCGAGGAAGTCGTCGACGGCACCGTTGCCCGCGTTGATGTGTTGTGCCCGCCCCAGGTCGTTGCAACCGGCGACGCTGATGACGACTTTGGGCCGCGGCACTATTTCCTTCGACGCCCACAGCGCGAGGTGACCGCCGGCCGAGTGACCGATCACCGCGGTGAGTGAACCGTGTGCGTCGGTCAACGCCTGCAGTCCGCCCACGACGTCGGTGCAGGTTCCGGGCCAGCCGCCGCCGACCTCGCCGACGCGCCGGTAGGCCAGGTTGCCGGCGACGTAACTATCAGAGGCGAACGTCGTGCAGTGCTCGCGAAGGCCCTCGCGGCCGTACATCGCGCGCCAGAAGCCGCCGTGAATCAGCGCCACGACGCCGCGCGGTTCGCCCGCGGGCACGTACAGGTCGAGGAGCTGGTTGTGATCCGTCCCCCACCGGATCTGCGCCGCTTTGCCGCGACGCCACAGGCTCAACCCGTGACCACCAATTCCGCTAGGCCGCGGAGCGTCATGTTCGGCCGGTACACCAAGTCGTCCTTCACGCGCTGGAGCTTCGGGAACTTCTTGATCAACGCCGGGAAGGCTTCTTGGCCTTCCATGCGCGCCAACATTGCGCCGAGGCAGAAGTGAATGCCGTTGCTGAACGCGAGGTGATTGTTCGGGTTGCGACCGAGGTTGAGTCGATCGGGCTCCTCGAACGCGTCGGGGTCACGGTTGGCGCCGGCGAGCATCAACAACGCCGCGTGACCCTTCTTCACCGTTACGCCGTGCAGATCGACGTCCGCCTTCGCGGTACGAGCGGTGAACTGGACGGGCGCGTCATAGCGCAAGAACTCGTCGATCGCGGTTCGGGCCAACGCGTCTGGGTCGGCAACGAACATGTCGCGAGCGGCCGCGTCTTCGCATAGGGCGAGCGTCCCGTTGCCGATGAGATTCGACGTTGTCTCGTGTCCCGCGATCAGCAACAGGATCAGGTTGATTAACAGCTCGTCATGCGTGAGACGGTCGCCTTCGTCCTCGGCCGCGATCAGCGCACTGAGGACGTCCTTGCGCGGCGATCCGCGGCGCTCCTCGATCAGGTCGTTGAAGTACCCGATGAACTCCATACCGGCCAACATCGCGGCGGTGTAGTCAGCCTCGACCATGTTGCTGTCGGGGTCGATCATGCGAGCGAGCGGTGTGGACCAACTCGCAAACTTCTCGTGGTCGGCCACGGGCACGCCGAGCAGTTCGGCGATTACGACGACCGGCAGCGGCCGCGCCAGCGCGTCCATCACATCGCACTCGTCACCCGGCCCGAACTCCCGGAGCAAGTCCTGGGCTAACTCGCGCACCCGGGGCCGCCAACCTTCGATCGCGGACGGCGTGAACGCGTGCTGCGCCAACCGGCGCAGCCGCGAGTGATCGGGCGGGTCACTGAACAGCATGACCTTGCCGCTCAGGAAGACCCCGCCAACGCCCGTGTCCACCGGCATCAACTCCGGCGCGCGATGCGAGGGGTCGGAACTGAAGCGTTCGGCGTCGCGCAGAATCGCGACGCAGTCGGCGTGGCGTGAGACGAACACCTCGCCGTACATCGGCCCGGCCCAAACCGGAGCCTCTTCGCGCATCTGCTTGTAGACGGGATACGGGTCCTTCGTGTTCGCCCGGTTGAACGGGTCGTACGTGGTCACCCTCGGCCTCGCTCGATTCGCACGATCGCAACCGTGCCGACCGCGAGACCGATCGAGATGATCGCGAGCCCGATGTGCACCACCCGGAATCCGATCGAGTGATCGCTATCGCCGATCATGTTCTTGATCAGCACCGCCCAAACAAACACCGTCCACCCAGCTGCCACCCGAAGAAACGTGGCGTTCCGTAATTGCATGGCCGCAGGCTAAAACACCCCGCGCGGGCTTTGGTGAGCGGTGGTGCGTATCCGCTCCAGCCGCGGCGCTTTCTTCCAGCCTCCGCTTAGGCGGAGCCTGCAACGAACCGATGCGGCCTCCACGGACACGCACCACCGCCTTACGTCGTCAAGGGTCCGACTGGCCGCAGGACCCGTCTTTGCGATTGGGCGTCGTCGTCGCGACGACCGTTCCTGCAGGGTCCCGCACCTTGCAGTCGAACCCGAGCACGTCCATGTTCGCTTCCATGCGACCGAAATCGCCGCAAAGCTCGCTCTCCTCCTGCCGACCCGGCGCGTGCTGATCCTGCAACTCCACGAACTGACCGTTCACGGTCGCAAAGGCCATTCCCAGCGTGCAGAACCGAGGCGATCGAGAGTGGTCGACGAACATCGGTGCGACGAAGAGGCCCGCTACGACGAGCAGGACGCTCGCGGCCGCGGCCGCGACGTGATGACGACGCCAATTGCGCACAACTCCCTATCGGTGCACCCAGACCAAACCTGAGCGCGCCTACGGCGACGTCAGCGGGTCGGATAGGCCCGCAAGAGCCCGCATGTGTTTTCCACGCTCCACGAAGTGGAGCCCCGAAAACATCGCGGGCGGTGCGGGGCTGTCCGACCCGCGGTCAGTCACACCGGCGCAGCACAAACAACGGCAAGGGGCGGCCGCTCCAACCTTCGTAGCGGCGGATGGACGGCCAGCGGGCGGCCAGCGTCTCGAAGGCGCGTTCGCGATCTGCACCGGTGGGCTCGTCCACGCGGACCCCGTGAGTCACGCGGTTCACCGTGATTGCAGCTTGCCGTGACGCGCGCAGGTTGTGCACCCAGTCAGGCGTGGCCTTTTGACCGCCCGCGCCACCGCCGATTAGGTAGCCGCCCTCGTAGGGCAGATAGGTGACGGGTGTTTTTCGCGTGAGGCCACTGCGGCGACCCGTAGTCGCGAGGACCAACACCGATTGCCGCGAGACGACGCTCAGGCCACTTCGTCCGAATCGCTCTAGCTCCCAGACCTCGAGCCGACTGAGGTGGTGACGAACACGACGGGTGCGCTCAATCCACCAGGGCATCGTCGACGAACGGCACGCGGGCAACGTCCCCCCAGAGCCGTTCGAGGTCGTAGAACTCGCGCGCCTCTTGCAAGAAGATGTGCACGATCCAGTCGCCGTAATCCATAAGGACCCAGCGCGCATCGCTCAGGCCTTCGATGCACCGCGGCGATTCACCGCTGAGTTGCTTCACCCGTTCTTCGACTTCCTCGCATATCGCGCGGACTTGTCGGTCGTTCGGCGCTGACGCAATCACGAAGTAATCACAGATAGCGAGAACCGCACCGACTTCGAGGATCACCGGATCGGTGGCCTTTTTGTCGGCGGCCGCGCGCGCAGCTTCGAGGGCTAGCGCGGGACTCGCTTCAGTAATCGGACGCGTCAGTACAGGCACGAGGGTGGAGCTCCTTTCGGTGGAGATGACGGCAGCGTTGGTTGCCAGCATTTTTCAATACTGAGGGTGACGCCTCGAACGGCGTCACGAAACCGAATTTGTCGGTTGCTAGGCCGCAACACCAACAGGGGGAAGTCCCTTGGTCATCTGGGGACAGAGTACCTGGCATTTTTACGGACCACGCGCATAGCGGCGGCCGGTACCAATCCGTCGACCGGCAAGCCCGATGCGAGGCGTTCGCGCACCATCGAACTCGAGACGTCGATCGACGGAATGTCGACCACTTCGACCTTCCAGCCCGGCACATCGACGACTTCGTCGAACCGGGGGCGGTTGACCACGACAAGGGTGACGAGGGCACGCAACTCTTGTACCCGGTGCCATGTGTCGAGGTGCTTCGCGGCGTCGTAACCAACTACGAGGAACATCTCGGCCGACGGATCGGCGGCGAGAATCTCTTCGACGGTGTCCACGGTGTAGGTCGGCCCGCCCCGGTCGACCTCGCGCTCATCGGCCTGAATGCCCGGCACGTCCATGTCTCGCACGGCGTCGCGCACGGCGGCCAGGCGTTCGGCGGCCGGTGCGATCGGCGGCGGGTCCTTCTGCCACGGATCGGCGGCGACCACTACATGGGTCTCGTCGAGCGCGAGCGCGTGGTGCACGGCCGCCGCGACCACGAGATGGCCCACGTGGACGGGGTCAAACGTCCCGCCGAAGATGCCAATGCGCATGAAACCCGGTTTAGGTCCCGGCGAGCTTGGCGACGATCGGGGCGAACGCGTCCATCACATCGCCCTGCACCACGATGTCGTTGAAGCCGAACTCTTCGCGGCGTTTCTGCAGTTGCTCCACAATCTCTTCCTCGGTGCCGACCATGAGTAGCGGGATGTCGTCGGCGAGTTCCGGGGAGATATCGAATAGCGGCGCGATGTTCGCCAACACCTCCTGACGGTTCGGCACGATCGCGGTCATGAACGTGAGGACCTGCAGGTCGAGGGAATCGAAGCGATCGCCGGCCGCATCCTTGATCCACTTGATTCGCTCCCGGTAGATCTCGCCGAGCGCCGTCTTGGCGACCTCGGGGCCGACCACACCCGCGGCGAGGTTCGGGTTCACGCCGATCGTGTCGGCCATCTGCGCGGCGATTGTCAGCACCTTCTTGCCGCCGCCGCCGATCACGACCGGCGGACCGCCCGGCGTCGACGGCCGCGGAAAGCCCTGCGCGTTAGTAATCGTGTAGTGCTCGCCCTTGAAAGTGCAGGCGCCGTCGGCCCACAGGGCCTTCATGATCGTGAGCGCTTCCTTCATTCGGTCGATGCGGGTGCCCGGCGAGTCGTAGGGCATGCCGGCTTCCTCGTAGTCGGTCTTCATCCAGCCGGCGCCGAAGCCGAAGATCGTGCGGCCGGGATAGGCCAGGTCGAGCGTCGCCGCCTCCTTGGCCTGCATAACGGGGTGGCGATAGTCGACGTCGTAGACGAGCGCGCCAACCCGCAGCGACTGCGTGCACTCCGCGGCAATCGTCATTGCGACGGTGGGTGACCACTGGTCGCCGAAGTGGTCAGGCAGATACAACGTCGTGTAGCCGAGGTCCTCGGTCTTGCGGGCGAGGTCGCGCCACGCGTTGCCGTCTGAAGCCGCGTGGTGTTGCACGCTGAAGCGAAATGGACGCATTTCGGCAGCCTACGCAAGTAGTGCTTTGCGCTTCAGGCCCAATGCGGCGAACATTGGGGGGTGACACAGGCCGCGTGGACCCCCACCAGCTGGCAGGACAAGCCTGCCGCGCAGCAACCGACGTGGCCTGACGCGTCCACGCTCGCGCAGGTCGAGAAGACGCTGTCGACTCTGCCGCCCCTCGTGTTTGCCGGGGAGGCCCGCAACTTGAAGCGCCAGCTCGCCGCGGTCGCCGCGGGCGAGGCGTTCGTGTTGCAAGCCGGCGATTGCGCCGAAAGCTTCCACGACTTCTCGGCCGACAGCATCCGCGACAAGCTCCGCGTAATCCTGCAAATGGCCGTCGTACTCACCTACGGCGCCGGCGTGCCCGTCATCAAGCTCGGCCGCCTGGCCGGCCAGTTCGGCAAGCCCCGCTCGTCGGACACCGAAGTGATCAACGGCGTCACGCTGCCGAGTTTCCGCGGCCACATCGTCAACGACGATGCCCCCGACGCCGACGCGCGCATCCCCGACCCGCAACGCCTGCTCGGCGCGTACCACCAGGCTGCTTCCACGCTGAACCTCGTGCGGGCGTTCGCCCACGGTGGTTTCGCCGACCTGTCCCAAGTCCACACGTGGAACCAGCAGTTCGTCGCGAGTTCAGCGGAAGGCCAGCGCTACGACGAGGTCGCCGCCGAGATCGATCGGGCGCTGCGGTTCATGAAGGCCTGCGGGATCGACCTGACGGCCGAGACCGCGCTGCACCAGGTCGACTTCTACACCTCGCATGAGGCGCTCGTGCTCGGCTACGAGGAAGCCCTCACTCGGAAGGACTCGCTCACGGGCGACTACTACGACTGCTCAGCGCACTTCGTGTGGATCGGTGAACGCACCCGTCAACTCGACGGTGCGCACGTCGAGTTCTTCCGCGGTATCAAGAACCCGATCGGCGTGAAGCTCGGCCCGACGTCCGAGCCCGGGCACGTCAAGGCGTTGATCGAAGCGCTGAATCCCGAGAACGAGCCCGGGCGCCTCACGCTCATCACCCGCCTCGGCGCCGACAAGGTCACCGATCACTTGCCCCGCCTCATCGACGCCGTCGGCGAAGCCGGCGCGACGATCACCTGGCTGTGCGACCCGATGCACGGCAACACGTTCACGTCAGCGAGCGGCGTCAAGACCCGCCACCTCGACCAGGTCATGAACGAAGTCGAAGGGTTCTTTTCGGTGCACCGTGCCCACGGCACGTGGCCGGGAGGCATCCACGTCGAATTGACCGGCGAAGACGTCACCGAATGCCTCGGCGGCGCCGAAGTGATCGGCGAAGGCGACCTCGCCACGAACTACACCACGATGTGCGACCCTCGCCTCAACGGTCGCCAGTCCCTCGACTTGGCCTTCCGCGTCGCCGAATTACTCCGCGGCAACTGATATTTCTGCCTGTCGGCGGAATGTTGACCGAATAAGTCGGGTTTTAGTACGCTGATGCGCCCTACCTCGACGTTGCCGCCACGAGCTTCGGAGGAGGTCACTTAAATGACCCTCGCAGAACACCCTGTCATCGACCCGCTCATTGCTGCGGATATCACGCGCTTCGAAAAGGAGCTCGAGCGGTACCTCGCCAATGGCACCGATGACGATCGCTTCCGGGTGTTCCGGCTCGGCAACGGCATCTACGGCCAGCGCCAGGGCGGCACCAACCAGATGGTGCGAGTCAAGATCCCGTACGGCGGTGTGAGCCCCGAACAGCTTGAGGCCTTCGCCGACATTGCCGACACCTACAGCCGGGGTTGGGGCCACATCACCACCCGGCAGAACATTCAGTTCCACTTCGTCGAACTGACCCGGGTCCCCGGCCTGCTGCGTGAATTGGGACGGGTCGGCATGACCACCCGCGAAGCGTGCGGCGACACCGTCCGAAACGTGATGGGTTGTCACCTCGCCGGTGCGTGCCCGTTCGAGGTGCTCGACGTCACGCCGTGGGCCGAGGCGACCTTCCGCTATTTCTTGCGTCACCCCTACGCGCAGCGGCTGCCCCGCAAGTTCAAGATCAACTTCTCGGGCTGCGCCACCGACTGCGGGCAGGCGATGTTCAACGACGTCGGCGTCGTCGCCGTCGGCCGGCCCTTGCCCGACGGGTCCATCGAGGCCGGCTTCCGAGTGTTCATCGGCGGGGGCCTCGGCGCCAACCCGCATCCCGCGATCGCGCTGGAAGACTTCACGCCGCGCGACGAACTGCTGTCCACCATCGAGGCGGTGCTGCGCACCTTCGACCACTACGGCAACCGCGACAACAAGCTGCGCGCCCGCCTCAAGTGGGTCGTCGCGCAAATGGGCGCCGAAGAGGTAATCGCCCGGGTGCTCAAAGAGCGCCGCTTCCTGCTCGGCTCCGCCACCTATCCGGGTGGCGTGCCCGCGCACGTCACCGAGGTGGGCGACGCGCCAGCCGGCATGGCCACGGGTGTCGAAGTCGATTCGGTCGGCTACCACGCCGGAGTCGCAGTCACGATCAACGGGCGCGACCCGTTCACGCGTTGGGAACAGGCGAACGTCGTGCGCGGCAACGCGAAGGGCACGGTCTCCGCAGTCGCCTATGCGACCTTGGGCGACATCACGAGTGCGCAGTTCCGCGCGCTGGCCGACATTCAGCGTGAGTTCAACGCCAGCGTCCGTTTGACCAACCGTCAGAACATCGCGTTCCGTGATCTCACGGAAGAGCAGATTCCGCTGCTCTACCAACGCCTCGGGGCAATCGGCATGGCCCAGCCCGGCGCAGAACTGGCGCGCGACGTCGTCAGCTGCCCCGGCGCAGATACGTGCAACCTCGCGGTCACCCAAAGCCGCGGCCTCGCCAGCGCGATCAGCGAGTCGATCGAAGAGGCCGGCCTCGGCGAGGTCGGCGGCGTGCGCATCAACATCTCGGGCTGCACCAACTCGTGCGGCCAGCACCACGTCTCGGACATCGGCTTCATGGGTGTCGAGCGACGAGCGCACGGCCAACCGGCGCCCGGCTACCAAATGCTGCTCGGTGGCCACCTCGCCGATACCGAAGTCGCGTTCGGGCAGAAGGCATTGCGCCTGCCGGCCAAGAACTGCGGCGAAGCCGCGGTGCGCGTAATCGGCCGTTACGCCAACGAACGCAACGTCGCCGAGCCCTTCCCGGCGTGGATGGAGCGCATCGGTGGCGTGAAGGTGCTCGCCGACGACCTGCGCGACCTCGACTTCTTCCCGACGCCCGACGAAGGCCCTCAGTACTACGTGGACTACGACGAGACCGGTCCCTACGTGGCCGAGGTCGGAGACTCCGAGTGCGCGACGTAACGCAGGGCGCGACGGTCTGGCTGACTGGGCTGCCGTCGTCGGGCAAGACCACGCTGGCGTACGCACTCGAGAAGAAGTTCATCGAAGCGGGCCAGCGTGTCGAGGTGCTCGACGGCGACGTGATCCGTCAGTCACTCACCGCGGACCTCGGCCTGTCCCCCGAGGACCGGCGTACGAACGTCACGCGAATCGGATTCGTGGCCGAGCTGCTTTCGCGCAACGGCGTCGTTGTCATCTGCCCGGTGATCGCGCCCTACCGCGATGCTCGGGACGGTGTGCGCGAACGCCACGACGGCCGCTTCATCGAGGTGCACATCTCGACGCCCGTAGAACTGTGTGCCGAGCGTGACGTGAAGGGCCTGTACGCCTTGCAGCGGGACGGGAAGCTCACGGGCCTCACCGGAGTTGACGACCCGTATGAAGCACCGCTCAACCCCGACATCACGTTGGACACCAGCGACATGACGCTCGACGAATCCGTGGAGGTGTTGTGGCAAGCATTGCACCCCTAAGCACCGGCGCCGATTTCGACGACGCCGACTTACGCGAGATCTCCGAGTCGTTCGAGTCCGCGTCGCCGTCGAAGATCATTCGTTGGGCCGTGGATCAGTTTCATCCCCATCTCTGCCTCACTGCCTCGATGACCGACGCGGTTCTGGTCGATCTGGCCGTGAAGGTAGAGCCGTCGATCGAAGTCGTCTTTATCGACACCGGTTACCACTTCCCCGAAACCCTCGACACAGTCGAGCAGGTGCGGCGTAAGTACGGGTTGAACTTACGCATGATGACGGTGCCCACCCACGACGAAGACCTCTGGAAGGTCGATCCCGAGAACTGCTGCTCGGCGGTCAAGGTCGGTCAGCTGGACCGCGCCCTCGCGGGCAAGGAAGCGTGGATGAGCGGCCTGCGGCGCGACGAGGCTGAGACCCGCGCCAACTCGCCGATCGTGGCGCGCGATCTGCGCGGCCTCATCAAGGTCAACCCGATCGCGAACTGGACCGCGCAGGACGTCGCCGGCTACATCGAAGATCACCACATCATCGTGAACCCACTGATCGCGCAGGGCTATCCGTCGATCGGCTGCTGGCCGTGCACGACGCCCGTCGCCGACGGCGAGGATCCGCGCTCAGGGCGCTGGGCGGGCCGCGACAAGACGGAGTGCGGGCTCCACCTCTAAAGATGTCTCTCATTACCGATCACGAACCGCGCGGGCGGTACGAACTTTCCCACCTTGACGCCATCGAGGCTGAAGCCATCTTCGTCATGCGCGAAGTGGCGGCGAGCTTCGAACGTCCGGTCCTGCTCTTCAGCGGCGGCAAAGACTCGATCATCATGTTGCGTCTGGCCGAAAAGGCGTTTCGCCCGGGTCGTTTTCCGTTCCCGCTAATGCACGTCGACACAGGGCACAACTTTCCCGAAGCGATCGACTTTCGCGACCGGCGCGTGGCCGAACTCGGCGAGCGCCTCGTGATCGCCAGCGTGCAGGAGTCGATCGACACCGGGCGGGTCGTGGAAGAGACCGGCCCCCGGGCGTCGCGCAATCGCCTGCAAACCGTGACGCTGCTCGATGCCATCGAGCAGCACGGTTTCGACGCGGCGTTCGGCGGCGCCCGTCGCGATGAGGAAAAGGCGCGGGCCAAGGAGCGCTTCTTCAGTTTCCGCGACGAGTTCGGTCAGTGGGATCCGAAGAACCAGCGCCCTGAACTGTGGAATCTCTACAACGGGCGTATCCGCAAGGGCGAACACATCCGCGCCTTCCCGATCTCGAACTGGACCGAGCTCGACGTGTGGCAGTACATCCGCCGCGAGAACCTCGAGATTCCGTCGATCTACTTCAGCCACGAGCGCGAGGTGTTCGAGCGCGACGGCATGCTGCTGTCCCCCGCTCCCTTCTTGCAGCCGATGGGCGACGAGACGCTGGCCAAGCGCATCGTGCGTTACCGCACCGTGGGCGACATGAGTTGCACCGGCGCCGTCGAGTCCGACGCGACCACGCTGGACGCGATTATCGAAGAGGTCGCGGCGTCACGCATCACCGAACGCGGCGCCACGCGCGCTGATGATCGTTTCACCGAGGCCGCCATGGAAGACCGCAAGAAGGAGGGGTACTTCTAAATGGAGCTCCTTCGCTTCTCTACGGCGGGATCGGTCGACGACGGCAAGAGCACGCTCATCGGGCGGCTGCTCTACGACGCCAAGAGCATCTTCGAAGACCAAATGACCGCGGTCGAAGACGCCAGCGAGCGGCGCGGCCTCGATTACGTCAACCTCGCGCTGCTCACCGACGGCCTGCGGGCCGAGCGCGAGCAAGGCATCACGATCGATGTCGCGTACCGCTACTTCGCAACGCCGCGGCGCAAGTTCATCATCGCCGACACGCCTGGCCACATTCAGTACACGCGCAACATGGTGACGGGCTCGTCCACCGCTGACGTGGCGCTCGTGCTGGTGGACGCGCGCAATGGCCTGGTCGAGCAGAGCCGCCGCCATGCGTTCCTGGCGACGCTCTTGCAGATCCCCCACGTCATCGTGTGCATCAACAAGATGGACCTCGTCGACTACGACGAGAAGGTCTACGAGTCCATCCGCGACGAGTTCCGCGACTTCGCCACCAAACTCGAGATCGCCGACCTGTCCTTCATCCCGGTGTCCGCGCTCAAGGGCGACAACGTGGTGGAACCCAGCGAGAACATGCCGTGGTACCGCGGCCTTCCGCTGCTGACGCACCTCGAAGAGCAAGAGATCGCGACCGACCGCAACCTCGTCGACGCCCGCTTCCCGGTGCAGTACGTGATCCGTCCACTCAACGACGAGCACCACGACTATCGCGGCTACGCCGGGCAGGTCGCGGGTGGCGTGTTCCGTCCCGGCGACGACGTCCTCGTGCTGCCGAGTGGTCTGAACACGAAGATTGCGGCGATCGACACGTATGACGGCCCGGTGGACGAAGCGTTCGAGCCGATGGCCGTGACGATTCGCCTCGAAGACAACATCGACATCTCACGCGGCGACATGATCTGCCGGCCGGGCAACCATCCGGAACCGAGCCAAGACATCGAAGCGATGGTGTGCTGGTTCAACGAGTCGCCGATGAAGCTGAACGGGAAGTACGCGATCAAGCACACGACGCGCGAAGCCCGCGCCGTGATCAAGGATCTGCGCTACCGCCTCGACATCAACACGCTGCACCGCGACGAAGACGCCAACGAACTCGGATTGAACGAGATCGGCCGCGTGTCGTTGCGCACCACGTCGCCACTCATGGCCGACGAATACCGCCGCAACCGCACCACCGGCTCCTTCATCCTCATCGACGAGGCCACCAACGCCACCGTCGGCGCCGGCATGGTCATTTAATACCCGGAGCGGGCACCCCGCAGGCCCGCTCCTCCTCCACGAGATGGGGCCCCTCGCTTCGCTCGCCCCATCCGTGGCCGTCTGCTGGGACGATGCGTTACGTTCACTTCATGATCGTTTTGATTCATGGAGTGCCTGAAACCGCTGATTTGTGGGACGACGTGCGTGAGCGCCTCGACCAAACTTCCGTCGCCCTGCGACTGCCCGGGTTCGGGTGCGCCCGTCCCGACGGGTTTGGCGCGACGAAGGACGACTACGCCGAGTGGGTCGCCGATGAGATTCGCAGGATCGACGAACCGGTGGACCTCGTCGGCCACGACTGGGGCGGCGGCTTCTCGGTCCGCGTCGGCCAGAAGTATCCCGAGCTCGTTCGTTCCTGGGTGACCGATGTCGCCGGCGTCGTGCATCCCGACTACGTGTGGCACGACTTCGCGCAGATCTGGCAGACCGAGGGCGCCGGCGAAGAGTTCTGGGAAGGTTCCCTGGCGACACCCGACGACGTGGGCGCGTCCACATATCAAGGCTTCGGACTCGACGAGAAGGCGGCGGCGAAACTGTGGGGCATGGCCGACGCCACGATGGCCAGCTGCATCCTGCCGCTGTACCGGTCGGCCACACCGAACCCGCATAAGGACTGGTCCGACAGCTATCGGAAGTCGGAAAAGCCCTGCCTCGTGATCAATCCCACCGGGGATCCATTCACCTCCGCGAACCGTTCGCCCGAGGTAGCCGAGGTGTTCGGCGCGCAAGTTCGCGAGCATCGAGTCGGGTCATTTCTGGCCGATGGAGAAGCCCGACGAGGGCGCCAAGATCATCAACGACTTCGTCGAACTCGCTGTAGGTCGTCGCGGTGTTGCGCGTGATGACGCTCAACCACTGGTTCACAGCCGGCGACTGGCGCGCTCGCCGCGTCGAGATCTGTGCGTGGATCAAGCACCTGTCCCCCGACATCGTGTGCCTGCAGGAGGTGCTCGAGTCACCCGACGGCGACAACACCGCGAGCTGGATCGCCGAGCACGCCGAGGGTGACTGGCACGTGGCGTATGCCGGCCGCGACGTATTCGACGGCGCCGCCCGCTTCGGGAACGCGACGTTGTCGCGTTGGGCGATCGACGTCACGAACGACCGCGATCTGTCGAGCAACCCGCGGGCCGCATGGACGAGGTGCAGCGCTGCGTGCTGCACGCGCGCACGAACGGTTACGACATCTTCAACACGCACCTGGTGTGGCGTTACGACGAGGGTTACATCCGCGAGAAGGAAGTGGTGGAACTCGACGACTTCATCAAGGAGATGACGGCGCCCGACGCGCCCATCCCGCCGGTGTTGTGCGGCGACTTCAACGCCGAGCCTGACTCGACCGAGATCCGTTACTTCACGGGGTCGTGCACGCTCGACGGATGCAGCACCTAGTACCAAGACGCCTGGCGTGTCGCCGGGGCGCGGCGACGGCTATACGTGGGACAACCGCAACTTGAACGCCGCCGTGGAACGCGAACCCGACCGGCGCATCGACTACATCTTCAGCGGCTGGAGCTCCGATCTCCCGAAGGGCGCGGGACGCGATCGCGTTCGTCGACGTCGTGTGCGACCGCGCGCCTCACCGGCGCCTTCGCCTCCGACCACTTCGGCCTGTTCGCCGAAATCGAAACGCCATGACCGACGAACAAGTGGGCTCGGTGGCCGAGCTGTGGCGCTATCCCGTGAAATCGTTCCAGGGCGAACGAGTCGACCAGCTACACATCGGGCCGGGAGGCGCGACGGGCGATCGCACGCTTGCGGTAGTCGATCCTGTGGCGCGCAAGGTGCTGTCGGCGAAGCGCTACGCCGATCTGCTCATGGCGTCGGCGCGCGTCGACGGTGACGACGTCGTGTTGACACTTCCGAACGGTGAGTCGCACTCGGCCACGGACCCGGCTGTGCACGCCGCGCTGTCGACGTGGCTCGATATGGACGTACGCCTCGAACCGCCACCCGCCGAAGGTGTCTTCCCGATGGAGATGTACACGGGCATGTCCGACGAGGACACACCGACGTTCGACTGGCCCGGACCTCCAGGCACCTGGCTCGACCTCGCCGACGCGCACTGGTTGACCACCGCAAGCTTGGTTGCCGCCGCCGCCTTGTATCCCGATGGCTCGTGGGACGTACGCCGGTTCCGGCCGACCGCGCTCATCGAGACGACCGATGGCGGGTTTGCGGAGGACATGTGGGCGTCGGTGGAATCGGGCGCCGTCGGGTTCCGACGTGATCATGGCCACGCCGCGTTGTTCCATGCCGTCGCGCGCGCAGCCGGGCCTCGACCGCGACAAGGCCATCGGCACCACCATCCGCGACGAACATCAAAACAACCTCGGCGTGTACGCGTCGATCTCCCGACCCGGAACGATCGCGGTCGGCGACCCCGTCCACGCAGTTTTCAAGTAGAGCGCACCGCAGCACGGACCGGTGGATATTCGGTCCACGGATGTTTTATGGCGACCTCCTCGGATTGACCGAGGTGCCGAAACCAGCCGAGCTCGCCAAGCGCGGTGGCGCGTGGTTCGAACGAGGTGAGGTGAAGGTGCACCTCGGTGTCGACTCGGACTTCCGGGCCGCGCGCAAGGCGCACGTCGCGTTCATCGTCGACGACGTCCAGTCACTCAACGCCTCAGCCCGCGCTGCTGGCTACGAAGTGAAGGACGACGACCCGATCGAGGGCGTCGACCGCATCTTCGTGTTCGACCCCTTCGGCAACCGCCTGGAGTTCCAGCAGATTCTCTAATCGATCTCATGCGGATTCTTCACGACAGGTGTGAAGAATCCGCAGAAAGTCGGGGTGGTTCCCGGTCAGTCGAGGAGGCCGACGAACGCTTCGAGTTGGCGCAGGTTGCGGCACTCGTAGACGCCGTCGCAGTGGGTGCCGTATTCGCTCACGATGGAGTCGCCGGTGTCCCAGTAGCTGCGGGGTTCGGGGTTGAGCCAGTAGACATGGCGGGCCCGCTTGTTCATCTCGTGCACGACCCAGCTCTGGGCCGCGTGGTAGTTGTTCCGTGCGTCGCCGAGGAGCAGCACGCTGGTCTTCGGGTTGAGCTCCTTGCCCCACCGCTCCCAGAACGTCTCGAACGCGTGGCCGTAGTCCGAGTGGCCGTCGACCCAGATCACATCGGCTTCGGTGTTGACCCGCGTGATCGCTTCCGTGATGTCTTCGACGCCCGTGAAGTATTCGGTGACCTCGTCGATGCCGTCGATGAACACGAACGACCGCACCTTCGAGAACTGCGTGTTCAACGCATACGTGAGGTGCAGCGTGAAGCGTGCGAACGCGGCGACCGACCCGGAGATGTCGGCGACGATCACGAGTTCGGGTTTGGACGGGCGCGGGTACTTGAACTTCGGCTCGGCCGGTACGCCGCCGTAGGACAGCGAGTGTCGCACCGTATTGCGGAAGTCGAGCGGGCCCTTCCGGCCGTGCCGACGCTTGCGCGCTAGCCGAACGGCGAGTTTGCGCGTCAGTGGAGCGATCGCCTTGCGCAGGTTGTTCAGCTCGTCTTTTGACGCGTGCATGAAGTCAATGTCTTCGGGCAGCGGCTTACGCAGCGTGCGCGCCATGGCTTCGGGCCCCCGGTCGGCCACCAGGCGCCGACGGATCTCGGCCTCGATCTCCTGGCGCAACTTCTCGATGCGGGACTGGTACTCGTCGTGCGCAAGCCGTTCTTCGAGCTTGGTTAGTTGCCCGTCGTCGGTTTCGTTCTGCGCCTGCTCCATCATCCGATCGAGCATTCCCTCGAGGTCGAGGTTCCGCAACGTGCGATACAGGTAGTACGTGCCGCCGACGGGTCGACCGGGCTCCATGCCCGCGAAGCGCTGCACCGCCTGCTTTGCCAACGCCTTGATCATCGCGTCGTCCGCGTTCATCAAGGCCTTGTAAAGCATCTCGGCGAGTTGTTCGGGGGTGAGCCCTTCGAGTCCACCGCCGGCCTGCTCGCCCTGCATCTCCTTGAGCATTTCGAGCGCGGCTTCGTCGAGCGCGCCGTTACCGTCGCCGCCTTCGGGCGGTGCCATGCGCGTCGAGAAATAGACCTCGAATACCGTCTCGAAAGCGCGCCAGTGCGACGCCGACTTCACCATCGTGGCGCCAAGCGCGTACTTGAACGCCTCGCGGTCTTCGAGGGGGACGTGCTTCACCGCGTTCATCGCGTCGATGGACTCCGTGAGCGACACCGGCAAGCCGGCGTTGCGGAGTTCTGCGACGAAGCCGTTCAGCAGGTCGAGCATTTAGGTAGCGGAGAGTTCCTTGGTCGCCTTCGCGATGTCGGTTTGGTACTTGAGCAGGATGTGCAGCGTCTCTTTGGCTTGTTCGGCGTCAATCGAATCGATGCCAAGCAGGACGAGCGTGCGGGCCCAGTCGAGCGTCTCCGAGACCGAGGGCGACTTCTTCAGGTCGAGCGAACGGATCGAGCGGACGATGCGCACAATCTGATCGGCGAGATGATCCGTGATGCCCTCGACCCGGGTAACCACGATCTCCTTCTCGCGCTCGAGCGACGGATAGTCGATGTGCAGGAACAGGCATCGACGCTTGAGCGCCTCGGACAACTCGCGGGTGTTGTTCGACGTCAGGAACACCAGTGGGAATCTGCGTCGCGACAACCGTGCCCAACTCCGGGATCGACACCTGGTACTCCGAGAGGATCTCGAGCAACAGGGCCTCAGTCTCGACTTCGACGCGGTCGACTTCGTCGATTAGCAGCACGACGGGGTCCGTCGCGCGAATTGCTTCGAGCAGCGGACGGGTCATGAGGAAATCCTCACCGAAGATGTCCTCCTCGATGTCACTCCACGTGCCGCCCTCTTCGGCGTTGCGCTGGGCTTGGATGCGCAGCAGCTGCTTCTTGTAGTTCCATTCGTAGAGTGCCTTGGCCTCGTCGAGCCCCTCGTAACACTGGAGGCGGATGAGGCGCGCGCCGGTGATTTCTGCGACGGATTTGGCCAGCTGGGTCTTGCCCGTACCGGCCGGGCCTTCGACGAGGATCGGCTTCTGTAGCCGGTCGGCGAGGTGCACCACGCCAGCGATTCCTTCGTCGGCGAGATACGCAACGTCGTGGAGCTTGGTGCGAACTTCGGCGACGGACTCGAACCGGTAATCAGCCATCGGGTGATCCTAATTTGCTACTTGACCGGTCGGTCTAGTTTTACCCAGCAGTGAGAAATACCGGCGCCGTGCTTTTCGGAAGTGTGATCGACGTTGATGACCACGACGCGGGTCCGCACCATCCGGAACGGCCGGTTCGTCTCGAAGCCGTCGTGCGCGGTATCGAGCAGGCGGCCCTGGGTGACGCCGTCGTTCCACTCGCGGGCCGCGCCCCCACCGCCGACGAGCTGACCAGAGTCCATCCGCAGCCGTACATCGACGACTTGGCCGCGTTGTCCGCCCGTGGCGGCGGCCACATCGACCCCGACACGGTGACGTCGTCGGGCTCGTACGCAACGGCGGTGGCGAGCGCCGGGCTGGGGTTGGCGGCCATCGACGCGCTGCGCCGCGGCGACGCCGCGGCTGCGTTTGTCGCGCCGCGTCCGCCCGGCCACCACGCGAACAGCCGGCGGCCCAGCGGGTTCTGCCTCCTCAACAACGTCGCCATCGCCGCGGCGGCCTTGGCTGACGCCGGCCAGCGGGTGTTGATTCTGGACTGGGACGTCCATCACGGGAACGGCACGCAGGACATCTTCTGGGACGACCCGCGCGTGCTGTTCGTGTCGACGCATCAGTCGCCGGCGTATCCCGGCACCGGCCCGGCCTCGGACGTGGGCGGGCCGAACGCGCGTGGCCTGACGATCAACGTGCCTTTGCCGCCCGGCGCGACCGGGGACTCCGCCCTCCTCGCCATCGACGAAATCGTGGCGCCCGCGGTCGACGCGTTTGCACCTGACTGGCTGCTCGTGTCGGCGGGGTACGACGCGCATCGCGACGACCCCCTGGCCGACCTCGCGTGGACAGCCGGCGACTTCGCGGCTCTTACGCGGCGCGTGTTGGATTTCGCTCCCATCGCGGGGCGCCTGATCGCGTTTCTCGAAGGCGGTTATGACCTCAGAGCGCTCGTCAACTCAGTGGCGGCCACCGTAAACGCACTCGCCGGTGGATCTGAGTCCGCGGAGCCCGAGAGCAGCGGCGGACCCGGAATCGCAGAAGTCGGCTTCGCTCGCCAAAGGCGCGGCGACGCGCTCGATGCGGCGGGCTGAGCAGCGAGTCGCTCGCGCAAATGCGTCGCCAGCCCTAATCCCTGCCAGCTATCGACGACGGTCACGGTCATGGGCGGGGTGGATTCGCCGGTCCGATCGAGACATCCGATCCCGACGACTTCGTTTAGCGACAGCGCGATGAGCACCTCGCGGTCGACGTGGTCAACCTGGGTTAGTGCAACGACCTCGTCGTCGCTCAGACTCTCATCGAACGCGACGAGCGCGGCCGCATCGGTGGAGTGAATCGGACGAATGATGACTCGGCGTCCGTTACGCAACGTGGCCCACTTGGAAGTTTGGGTCGGCGTCATGACTACATGAGACGCCTGCGCGGACGGCTGCACTAGGGCCAAAAGTCCCAACTACGCCCTAATCGTCGGCGGTTCCGTGCGGAATGCTCATCTCTACATGCAGGAGGCCCGAATCGATGGTGACCTTGCGGTCCGGTGCCCAGTGGCGGAACACGGCGAGCATGGCCCGGTTGTCGCCGAGGGTGTCGGCGACGAATCGCGTGATGCCAACCTCAAGTGCTCGTTCCGCGAGCTTGTTCAGCAACATCGTCGCGAGGCCGTGGGACTGCCAGTCGTCGCCGACGACGAACGCCACTTGTGCCGCGTTGGGTTCGATGCGGTCATAGCGGCCGACGGCAACGATGCGGTCCTCGACCAACACGATGAACGCCTCACGGTCGACGTGGTCGACATTCGTGAAGTGCTCCGCCTCAACCTCGCTGAGGTGCGGATGGGGACTGAAGAAGCGACGGCGGCGAGCGTCGTCGCTGAGCAGATCATGCGCTCGTACCAACTCGGCGGCGTCGCTCGGCTCAATCGGCCGAACCACAAAGTCGGTCATCAGATCAACTGCGGACTTGGCCATCCCCATGAACAACGTATTTGGTGGTGGTCAATTCCCGTAGGCCCATCGGCCCCCGCGCGTGCAGCTTCTGGGTGGAGATGCCGATCTCGGCGCCGAAGCCAAATTGCTCGCCGTCGGTGAAGCGGGTCGACGCGTTCACCATCACCGCTGCGGCGTCGACCTCGTGCGTGAACCGCTCAGATGCCGCCAGATCGCGCGTGATGATCGCCTCGGTATGTCCGCTACTAAAACGGTTGACGTGCGCAATGGCGCCGTCGAGGTCGTCGACCACGGCCACGCTCATCTTGAGGTCGAGGAACTCGCGCGCAAAGTCGTCGTCGGTCGCGACGCCGATCGACGACACAATGGCGCGCGACCGGTCGTCTCCGACCAATTCAACGCCGTCGAGCGCGACCGCGACGCGGGGCAGGAACTGTTCGGCAATGGAAGCGTGCACCACGAGTGACTCGGCGGCGTTGCACACGGAGGGGCGCTGCGTCTTGGCGTTGACAACGATCGCCTCGGCCATGTCGAGGTCGGCCGACGCGTCGACATACACGTGGCAGTTGCCGTCGCCGTCGATCACGTACGGCACGGTGGCGTTTTCAAGGATCGACGCGATGAGCGACGGGCCGCCACGCGGGATCAGGCAGTCGATGACGCCGCGTAGTTGCATGAACTTCACCGCGGCCTCGCGCGAGACGTCGTCGACGAGCGTGACGGCGTCGGCGGGCAGGCCCGCCTTCGTGACGCCTTCGCGCAAGGCCGATTCGATCGCGCGGTTCGAGTTGATGGCCGCGGATGAGCCCCGCAAGAACGCGGCGTTGCCGGACTTCAGGCAAAGCGCCGCGGCGTCGGACGTGACGTTCGGCCGGTTCTCGTAAATGATGGCAACCACCCCGAGCGGCACCCGCACCCGATGCATGCGCAGCCCATTAGGGCGCACCCATCCATCGATGACCTCGCCCACCGGATCCGGCAACGCCGCCACCTGCCGCAGACCGTCGGCCATGGCTTCTACGCGCGCCGCAGTGAGCCGCAGCCGGTCGATCACGGTCGCGCTGGTGCCCTCGGCTTCGGCCGCGGCGACATCCTTTACGTTCGCGGCGAGCACGTCGTCACTGCGGGCCAGCAACACGTCGGCCGCCGCCAGCAGCGCCGCGTTCTTCGTGTCCGTGCTCGCGAGCGCCACGTCACGCGCCGCGGCTTTCACTAGCGCGCCCTGAGCGGCCACATCGAGGGTCGTCATGACAAGAGGATACCGGCGCATCGCTATCGTCCAACCGTGCCCGTCACGCCCGCCGTTCGTAAAGCCACGCTCGCTGATATCGATGCGCTGTCCGAAGCGCTCGCCCGGGCGTTCGATGACGACCCCATCTGGAACCACCTCTTTCCGACGCGTCGGCGTCACGAGCGGGCCCGCGCCTTCGTCGCGTATGAACTGAAGCACCACTATCTGGGTCAGGACGAGACCTGGACCACGACCGAAGGCGTGCGGGGCGCAGCCGTGTGGATGCCGCCCAACACCTGGCGCCAGACCAACCTCGACACCGTCCGGAGTCTGCCGACGATGTTGCAGGTCCTCGGTTCGCGCCTTCCGGCCGCGGCGCGCGCGGTATCGGTCATCGACGGAGCCCATCCGCCGGGAGAGCATTACTACCTATCGATCCTGGGGACCGATCCCACCTATCAGGGCCAGGGGGTGGGTTCCGCGTGTCTCGAACCGGTCCTGGCGCGGTGCGACGAGCAAGGCATCGGCGCCTACCTCGAGTCGAGCAAAGAGAAGAACATCCCGTTCTACAACCGGCATGGTTTTGAGGTGACCCGCGAGCTTCGGCTGCCGAACAACGGCCCGTCGCTCTGGCTGATGTGGCGCGACCCGCGCGGATAAATGGCCGCCCCCGTCCTGGTTCAGGGCATCACCGCCATCGTCGTGGCCATCGGCGTCGCCTGGGGCAGCCGCGTCGCACTTCGCAAGGGCGCCGCGAAAGAGCGCATCGACCCCTTCACGCTCACTGACCCGTGGCGTAGCTATGTGCAGGACGCCCAGTCGGCGCGCACGCGATTCGCACGCATCGTCGACTCCGTTGAACCGGGGCCCCTTGAGGAGCGTTTGAGCAGTATCGAAGCGTCGATCGGCGACGGCGTGCTCGCGTGCTGGCGCATTGCCCAGAGCGGGCATCAGCTCCACAAGATGGTGCTGGAGGTCAGCAAGAGTCCTTCCGAATCGCTCGCTCGAATGCGCACTCGCGAGGCCGAGACGAGCGCGAAGTTGGCCGATCTCGTACGAAATTTGAACGAAGCTGTGGCCCGCGCGGCCGAACTCGCGACGAGTCAATATCGCGATCTCGACGCCGTCGCCGATGACGTCAATGGCGTCGTGGCGGACTTGGAAGCGCTCCGCCAGGGCATCGCCGAAATCAACGGGTCTTAATTCGTTACGATCCGAACATGTTCAAGCTTTTTCAGCGCATCCGCCGCTACTTCACCGCCGCCGGCAACATGAAATTCAACGAGCTCGCGGACCCGAAGATTCAGCTCGAGCAGGCGATCGGCGAGGCCCAAGACCAGCACCGACGCCTCACCGAGCAAGCCGCGAGCGTCATCGCGAACCAGAAGCAGACCGAGATGCGGCTGTCCCGCGCCATGGAGGACCTCGAGAAGGTCAACGCGTCCGCGCGCCAAGCCGTGCTCATGGCCGACGAGGCGAACAAGACCGGCAACACCGGCAAGGCCGCGGAGTACACCCGCGCCGCCGAGGCCTTTGCGGGGCGGCTTGTCTCGATCGAAAAGGAAGTCGAGTCACTGAAGACGTTGTCCTTGCAGTCGACCGAGGCGTCGGACAAAGCGAAGGCGGCGGTGCAGCAGAACTCGACCGCGCTCCAGGCCAAGCTCAGCGAGAAGCAGAAGCTCCTCAGCCAGCTCGATCAGGCGAAGATGCAGGAGCAGATGAACAAGGCGATGGCGCAACTCACCGCCGCCGTGGGTCAGGACGTACCGACTCTCGCCGAAGTGCGCGACAAGATCGAAGCCCGCTACGCCAAGGCCATCGGTAACGCCGAGCTACAGAACAGCACGGTCGAGACCCGCATGCTCGAAGTCGAACAGGCGGCGCAGGACACCGAAGCGGTGGCCCGCCTCGACAAGATCCGCACGCAGCTCGGCCTCGCCTCCCCGAAGGCCGAGGAGGACGCCTCGGCGGCCGCCGAGCCTGTAGCCGAGGCGAAAGAGACTCCTTAGCCGTCGAGCACAACGAGGTCGTCACGGTGGACGACCTCGTGATCTTCACCGGGTTTGAGCGCATCCGAGCGCTTGCCCATCGCGTCACGCACCCAGCCCGCGTTGTGCGCGGCGATGCCCTTGGCGAACACGATGCCGTCCAGGCCCGCTATCTCGACGCCCTCGCCGTCGTTGAACTGCCCGCTGACTCCGGTAACGCCTGCTGGCAGTAGCGAGGTACCGCGCTCGATCAGCGCGCTGCGAGCGCCGTCGTCGACCGTGATTGTTCCCGCGGAGGCCAGGGCGAACGCGATCCACAACTTGCGCGCACCCAATCGTTTCTCCGCGGCGCGTACAACGGTGCCGATGCCAGCGTCACCGCGCAGGGCCGCAGCGAGCACCCCATCACGCGCCGCCGCGGCGATCACGGTCGGCACGCCGCTGCGCGACGCGATGCGCGCCGCCGCCAGCTTCGACGCCATGCCGCCACTGCCGCGTTGGGTGCCGGCGCCGCCGGCCGCGGCTTCGAGCGCGGCGTCGACCGCGACGATGTCTTCGATCAGGGTGGCCCCGGCGTCGAGGCGCGGATCCGCCGTGAACACGCCATCGGTATCGGTGAGCAGTACCAGCAGGTCCGCGTCGACGAGGTGGGCCACCAGCGCCGCCAGCCGATCGTTGTCTCCGAAGCGGATCTCGTCGTCGGCCACCGCGTCGTTCTCGTTGACCACAGGAACCACGCCGAGTTCGAGCAAACGCGTCAGCGTCTGACGGGCATGGAGGTACTGCTGGCGGTGCACGAAGTCGAGCGGGGCGAGCAACACCTGTCCGCAGACGATGTCGTGGACGGAAAAGGCGTCGTCGTAGACGCGCATTAGTTGCGGCTGGCCGATCGCGGCGACCGCCTGCAAGGTCGGCAAGTCGGTGGGGCGCGGTTCGTGCAGGCCGATGCGGGGCAACCCGGCACTGATCGCGCCGCTCGTGACGACGACGACGCGATGTTGCTCGCGGCGCAGCGCGGCCACCTCGGCTACGAGCTTGGCGATCGCAGCTGCGGCGATGACACCTGAGTCGTCGGTGACGCTGCTCGTGCCGATCTTGACGACGACGGTCGCCATCAGTCCGCCTCGTATTCGAACGCGAAGCCGCCAATCCGCACGATGTCCCCCGGCGCGACGCCGGCGCGGGCTAGCGCACGATCCACGCCGAGGCGCTTCAAGCGTTGCTGCGCGTAGACCAGCCCGCCCATCTCCGTGAGGTCGCTCAACGCCACGGCGCGCTCGGCCGTTCGACCGATCACGACCCAACCGCCGTCGTCCTCGCGCTCGATCTTGAAGCCTTCGGCCTCGGGCCGGTGAATCACGAACGTGTCGCCGGCCGGCGACTCCTGCCGCGCTTCTTGCACCAGATCCATGAGCCGGAACAGCAGGGGCTTGATGCCCTCGCCGGTAGCCGCGGAGATGCGCTCGCCGTCCCATTCGAGCGAGGCACTGTCCGCCTTGGTGCCGACGATGATGCGGGGCCGCTCGAGCAGGTCGGGTTCGTAGTTGCCCAACTCGTGCAGCAACGCCTCGGCTTGGTATTCGGGGTCGCGTTCTTCCATCGACGCCAGGTCGATCAGCACGAGCAACACGCGGGCGCGCTCGATATGGCGCAGGAAGTCGTGCCCGAGCCCTCTGCCCTCGCTCGCGCCTTCGATGAGACCAGGAATGTCGGCGATCACCATCTCGCGTTCGCCGACCTTCACGACACCGAGGTTGGGCTCGAGCGTGGTGAAGGGGTAGTCGGCGATCTTGGGACGGGACGCGCTCACCGCGCTGATGAACGTGGACTTGCCGGCGTTCGGGAAGCCAACCAAGGCGACGTCCGCCATGAGTTTGAGTTCGAGATCGAGCCACCGCTCTTCGCCGTGCTCGCCCTGTTCCGCGAAGGCGGGCGCGCGCCGGTTGTTTGCGAGGAAACGGGCATTGCCGCGGCCGCCCTGTCCCCCGCGGGCTGCGAGGTAACGCATGCCGTCGGTGTCGAGATCGACGAGCACTTCACCATCGGCGTCTTTGACCACGGTGCCGACGGGCACGAGCGCCACGCACTCGGCGCCGCGCTTGCCGTGCTTCTTCTGTCCCTGACCGTGCACGCCGTTCGCACCGGCGCGATGCGGATGATCGCGGAACGCCAGGAGCGACGCCGTGTTGCGATCGGCCACGAGCCAGACGTCGCCGCCGCCTCCACCGTCGCCGCCATCGGGCCCACCGCGCGGCACGAGCGCTTCACGCCGGAACGACACCGAACCCGCGCCACCGTTGCCCGCCTTGGCGTGCACCTGCGCGGTGTCTACGAAACTGCTGCTGCTCATACGTGAGCGCTCGCGGGACGTGGTCCCGCGATGGCGTTAGAGAACGCTGACGATTTTGCGGCCGCGGCGTTCGCCGAACTTGACCGCGCCGTCGGTGAGCGCGAACAGCGTGTCGTCGCCGCCCTTGCCGACGTTCTCACCGGGATGGACTTTGGTGCCGCGTTGGCGAACGATGATCGCGCCGGCGCGAACCACGCCGCCGTCGAACACCTTCACGCCGAGGCGCTGTGCGTTGGAATCGCGGCCGTTGCGGGTTGAGCCGCCGCCCTTGGTCTTTGACATGTCAGTTAGCCCTTGGAGATTCCGGTGATTTCGATGGTGCTGAAGCTCTGGCGATGGCCCCAGCGCTTGGACTGGTTGGTCTTGTTCTTGTACGTGAAGCCGCGGATTTTCTTGCCGCGTCCTTCACCTACAACCCGAGCCGCAACAGATGCGCCAGCCGCGGCCGGACCTGCGAGCACAGTGTCGCCGTCGACCAGCATCAACGGAACGAAGGAGATCTCGTCACCCGAGACCTTTTCGACGTCGACGCGCTGGCCCTCGGTGACCTTGTACTGCTTACCGCCGGTGCGAATGACTGCATACATAGGGCGACGATTGTAGACGCTGGACCCCCACCGCCGCTAACCCGGGCTCATCGGAGCTAATAGAGGTCCTCGGCGAGGATCAGCCCGCGGCCGTCGCAATGGGGGCAGGTCTCGCTCAGGGACTCGAGCAGACCCTCGGAGATCCGCTTGCGCGTCATCTCGACCAGGCCGAGTTCGGAGATCTCGAAGGCCTGGGTGCGCGTCTTGTCGCGGGACAATGCGGCCCTGAACGTGCGCATCACGTCTTCACGATTCGGACGAATCTCCATGTCGATGAAGTCGATCACGATGATGCCGCCGATGTCTCGCAACCGGAGCTGGCGCGCGATCTCCTCCGCGGCTTCGAGGTTGTTGCGGTAGACGGTTTCCTCCAGCGACGACGACCCGACGTTGCGGCCGGTGTTCACGTCGATCACCGTCAGGGCTTCGGTCCGCTCGATGATGAGCGACCCACCGGAGGGCAGCCAGACCTTGCGGTCGAGCGCCTTGTGGATCTGCTCGTGCACATGGAAGCGTTCGAAGATGGGCAGGCCACCCTCGTCAGCGGGGTCGTAGAACTCGACGCGATCGGCGAGGCCGGGGCTGATGTCAGTGACGTAGTCGTGCACCCGCTGCCACAACTCGCGATCGTCGATCACGATGCTGCGGTACGACGCGTTGAACTCCTCGCGGATCACCCGCAGCGCCGCGGCCGGCTCGCGGTACAACAGCGCCGGAGCTTTGGCCCGTTTGGCCTCCATCTCAATGTCGTCCCACTGCTGCACGAGCAGCCGGACGTCGGCCACGAGTTCGTCGGCGCTCACTCCCGCCGCCGCGGTGCGCACGATCAGGCCGTGCTTTTCCGGCTTGATGTCGTCCAGGATCTTGCGCAGCCGCTTGCGTTCGTCGTCGGGCAGGCGCTTGGAGATGCCGTACGTGTCGCTGTTGGGCACCAGCACCACGAAACGGCCCGGGAGAGACACTTCTTGGGTTAGGCGGGCGCCCTTGGTGCCGATCGGGTTCTTGGTGACCTGACAGGTGACGACCTGCCCTGGGCGCAACAGCTGCTCGATGCGGACGCCCTCCCGATCCGCCGTATCGAGGTCGCCGCGGTCGAAACGGACATCGCCGCGGTACAACACCGCATTCTTGGGCGTGCCGATGTCGACGAACGCGGCCTCCATGCCCGGCAGCACGTTCTGGACGCGGCCGGTGTAGACGTTGCCGTCGATCTGGTTGGCGTCGTCGGACGGGCGCGACACGTAGTGCTCGACCAGGGCGCGTCCCTCGAGCACCGCGATCTGGGTGATGCCGTCGCGTACGTGCACGCACATTTGGTAGCGGCCCACGGCCTTGCCACCACGGGTGCGCCCAACGCGGATGTCGTCGATGTTGACCGCGTCCTCGTCGCGGCGTTCGCGCTCGCGCCCGCGTCCCCGTCCCCCGCGCCCACGCGACCTTTCGCGCGGTTCTCTCGAACTGGTCGCGCCAGAGGTCGTTTCGCGCCTGTCTGCGCGACCAGTTGAGGTCGGGGTGGCGGCTTCGGCCGAGCCATCGGCCGTCTCGCTCGCAGGATCGGCAACGGTCGCGGGAGCGTCGCCGCGGCGGGCCGCGCCGGCACGGCGCCGGCGCCGACGGGCCGCACCCGACGTGCTCGAGCGCTCGCGCCCCGGGCCGTCGCCGTTGTCGCCGTCGCCTTCATCGGACGTCCCCGAGCGCGCCACGGGCGGGGCGGGGCGAGTGTCGCCAATGCGGGGCCGGGGTTGACCCTCGTTCGGCGGGTCGGGCATATCGTCGGGCCGCCGATCGACTAACTCGACGGCTGGCGCGATTGGCGCTGTGGTTACTGCCTCGTTGGTGGTTTCCGCGCCGCCATCTAGGGGCCGGTTGGGCCGGCGGCGGCGACGGCGAGGGGTTGGGGTGAAATCGGGGGAAGACATGAGTTACTTCTTTCATCGAGCTCAAGTGGCTCGGTAAGCGCGCCATCGCGGCGCAATCCATTGGTGGGTCCGGCGCACGTCTAGACGTGTGACCGGCAAATCCAAAGCGATTCCCAGCTCAGCAGGGCGGATGCCCCGGGGCAGGGTGTGCAACTGCGCCGCGAGAATCGGGGTCCCGTCAGCGCGGACCTCGGCGCTCAGCGCGGCGATGCCGGGGCGAATGTCGTCGGTGACCATCGCCCCTTTGCGTTCACGGGTGACGACGACCTCGGTCGCCGCCATCAACTTCTCGGCGGCGCGGCTGAACCACTCCGCGTCGTGCGTGATGCCGTCGCCAGCAGTTGAAAGGCTGCCGGCGAACACGCCGATCTCCCACCGGCAAGAGGCGACTGACTCCTGCAGTGAATCTGTGCCGATCGGCAGCAAGGCGGTTTTCGTGATGTCGATGCCTACGGGTAGGCCCGCCGACAGTGACGCGCCGACCGCGTCGGTGTCGACTTCGTTGAGTGCGAAGTCAATGTCGAGGTACTCCGCCAGTGACTCGGCGCCAGTAGGCAACGCCAAGCCGAAACTGATCCGGGGCCGCGGCGAGAAGCCCTCGGAATATGCGACGGGCAGGTTCGCTCGCCTCACCGCACGCTCGACACAACGCGCGATGTCGCGATGGCTGATCCAACGCACCTTGCCCAACTTCTGGAAGCGCACCCGTAGCTTCACGAGCTACTCCGTGTGGCCAACAGCTGCACCGGCACTTCGCCACCGGTGCTGAGGTCCTGCCCTGTCCCCTGCGACCCGCCGGCCGGGGGGACATTCGAGGCGACCACGTGTTCAATGCCGAATTCGGTGCAGGCGCCGCAGTCGTAACAGGGCGTCCAACGGCAGTCTTCGAGACCCGCTTCGGCCAGCGCGTCCTGCCAGTCGTCCCAGAGGAAGTCTTCGTGTAGGCCCGCACCGATGTGGGCCCACGGGAGAATCTCGCCGCGCTCGCGATGACGAAACACGTGATCGTCGGGCGACAGGCCGTGCTTCTCCATGGCTTCAAGCCACCGGGGTAGGTCGAAGCACTCCGACCACTCCTGGAAGATGCCGCCGTTGCGCCACACCTCTTCGATGACCGCGCCCATGCGACGGTCGCCCCGCGACGCCAAACCCTCGGCCAGCGTGGCCTTCGGGTCGTGCCACTTCAGCTGCGCGCCCTTGATCTTCTTCATCTCGTCCTTGAGCAACCAGATGCGGCGCTGCAGTTCCTCGGACTTGACCTGACCGAACCACTGGAACGGCGTTTGCGGCTTGGGCACGAAGCCACCGACCGACGCCACGACCGTGGCCGCCTTCGTGTGGCGACGTCCGATCTCCGCGCACCGTCGGGCCAACTCGGCGATGCCAAGCACGTCTTCGTCGGTCTCGGTCGGCAGGCCGATGAGGAAGTAGAGCTTCACGCGTCGCCACCCTTGCGAGAAGGCGGCGTCGACGGCGCTGTACAGGTCTTCTTCGGTGATGAGCTTGTTTATGACTTGGCGCATACGCCAGGTGCCCGCCTCGGGAGCGAACGTGAGGCCGGTGCGGCGCACCTTCTGAATTTCACCCGCGATGCCGACGGTGAACGCGTCGACGCGTAGCGACGGCAGCGACACGCTCACCTGACCCGAGCACGCGGGGTCGTCGATGATCCCGCCGACAACTTCCTTGATGCCCGAGTAGTCCGCGCTGGACAGCGACGTGAGCGTGACTTCGTCGTAGCCGGTGCGCTTCAAACCGTCGCTCACCATTTGACGAACCTGCGCCGCCGGGCGCTCACGCACCGGACGCGTGATCATGCCGGCCTGGCAGAAGCGGCAGCCGCGGGTGCAGCCACGGAAGATTTCGACGTTGAGCCGGTCGTGCACTACTTCGGTCAGCGGCACCAGCTGATTCTTCGGATAGGGCCATGCACCCAGGTCGGCGATGGTCCGCTTGTCGACTCGCGTCGGCACGCCCTCGTACTTCGGCGCGACCGACGCGATGAGATGGCCGTCGTAGACGACGTCATAAAGCGACGGCACGTAGACGCCGCTGATGTTGCCCAGCGCGCGCAGCACCTCCGACCGATCGGCCCGTCCCCCGTCCTTCCACGCGCGCACCACAGCGGTGATCTCACTGATCACTTCCTCGCCGTCGCCGATGACGAAGAAGTCGACGAAGTCGGCCAGAGGCTCGGGGTTGAACGTGCAGTGGCCACCAGCGCAGATGAGCGGATCGTCACCGCTGCGCTCGCTCGCCCGGACTGGGACTCCAGCGAGATCGATGCAATTGAGCAGGTTCGTGTAGACGAGTTCAGCGGACAGATTGAACGCCAGCAGGTCGAATGACGCGGCGGCCCGATGGGTTTCGACCGAGAACAGCGGCACATCGTTGGCCCGCATCTGCGCTTCCATGTCGGTCCAAGGCGCGTACGAGCGCTCGGCTGCCGTTGCCGGCGCCTCGTTCAACAACTCGTAGAGGATCTGCAAGCCCTGGTTGGGCAGGCCCACTTCGTACGTATCGGGGTAAATGAGCAGCCACGAGACCGTTTCCGGCTCGTAACTCGGGAAAACCGCCCCGTCCTCACACCCGATGTACCGCGCGGGTTTCTGCACATTGGCTAGCAGCGCCTCGACCCTGGGCCACAGGGTCGTTTCAGGCGTCATGACGGACCGGATTGTACTGGCCCCTCATAGGACCTCATGTATCTAGGTGATCGTGACGCCCTGGAACATGCCCTTGGCATAGTGCGACTTACCGTCGCTGGGATCAGGAATCTGGCAGAAGAAGACATACGTGCCCTTCCGCAGGTTCAGCTTGAACTCGTTCGAACCGCCATTCGGCCCTACGACTGAACCGCCCGCGAATGACAGCGGCGGCGGGCCCTGGTGCGTTTGAAGCCATGCCAGCGCATCCTCGGCCGTCTTGCCGTCCGACACGCGGGCGATCTGGAACTCATGATCCTGCTGACCGGCATTCCTTACCCGGAGCGCCGTGGTGCCAGCCTTCAACGCAGGCAGCTCGTACTTGAATTCAGTCGCAGTGGCGTTCTCGCCGTCGGGCAAGGGCAGCGACGTCGTCGAGTTCCCTGTGACGGTGATCGGGGCGATCATGCCCTTGACGAAGTGAGGCGCTCCGTCGGGGCCCGGCACAAAGCAGAAGAACGCGTAGCTACCGGCCGGCAGAGATTGGGTGACGGTGAATGACTCCCCCGGGGCGATAACCGTGCTGCCGCCGGCCGCGGTGAACGGCGGCGGGCCCGTCGGGGCGCCTTGAGCCGAGAGGAACGCCTTGACGTCATCGAGCGTCTTTTCGTCCGCGACTTTGAGCAACGAACCTTGATGCGGCTCTTGGCCGGTGTTCTTCACGACGATGCTCGCGAGGTTGTCCACCGTCGCGGACGCGTCCACTCCGAACTTGTACGTCCCATTGCTATCGGTCGCCTCGACGTTGATCACCGTCGGCTTCGGCGCCGCGTCCACGGTGGGACTGTCGTCCTTGCCGCACGCGGCAAACGCCAAGCTCATCAAACACACAACCACCACGATCTTGCGCATGTAACCCTCCCGTTTTCGGACCCGCGTGGACAGTACCTAGCTAAACCGCCGCATGCCGACATTCAGCACCAAGCCCAAGCCCGCGAACGCCGCCAGCGTGGCGCTGCCGCCGTAGCTCACGAACGGCAACGGGATGCCCGTGATCGGCATGATGCCCATCGTCATTCCGATGTTCTCGAAAATCTGGAAGACGAACATGCACAGCACGCCCACGCACACGAGCGTCCCGAACAAATCGCGTGCCGTAGCGGCCGCGCGCCAGATGCGCCACACGATGAAACCGAAGAGTCCGATGAGCAGGGTCGAGCCGAACAGACCCAACTCCTCGCCGACCACTGTGAAGACAAAGTCGGTCGACTGTTCGGGCACGTAGGCCAGGTTCGTCTGTGTGCCCTTGAACAGGCCCTTGCCGGTGATGCCACCCGAACCGATCGCGATCTTGGATTGGTTGAGGTTGTATTTCGCCGGGTTGACGTCGTAGCCGACGCGTTGCGCGCTGTCCTGCTGATCGAGGAACGCTCCGAGTCGATCCAGTTGGTACGCCTTCAGCACGCCGAGTTGCAACACGAGCACAACGGCAGTGACGGCGATCGCGGCGAGGAACGCGAGATGACGGGGACGTGCCCCGCCGACCGTCAGCACACCAAGCAAGATCGCCATGAACACGAGCGCGGTGCCGAGATCCGGCTGTTGGTAGATGAGGCCGATCGGAACGGCCGACAGCAACAAGACACCGATGATCTGTCCGCCGGTGAGTTCGCCCCGAAACGACGCGCAGAAAGCGGCCACGCAGATAACCACCGCGATCTTGGCCCACTCCGACGGCTGGAACTGGAACGGACCGAGGTCGAAGCGGGCCTGCGTGCCCTTCACGTTGGTGCCGAGCGGGATCACGGCCAGAAGCATGAACACCGTGCCCGCGAAGAGATACGGCGCCAACGCTCGGAGGTTTCGATAGTCCACGAATGTCAGCAGCAGCATCACGCCAAGGCCGATCAGAACGAACAGCGCCTGCTTGTTGACCGTCGATGTTTCGGCCAGCCCCTGTGCCTTCAACCGATGGCGCGTGGCCGAGAACACCACGAGGGTGCCCAGTGACGCGATCGCGACCGCAGCCACGATCAAGGCGTGGTCGGCGTGGCGCCACGCGGCGAGAAACCCGCGGCCTTCCTGGGGACGGGACGCCAGCATCAGTCGATCCCGCTCGCCACGACGTCGGCAGCGCTGTCGCTATTGAGCCCAAACGCCGCGTCGAAAATTCGACGAGCGACGGGCGCGGCGACCGACCCACCAAAGCCGGCTTCTTCGAGCACGACCGCGACCGCCCACTGTGGGTCGTCCGCGGGCGCGTAGGCCGCGAACAACGCGGTGTCTTGCTTGCCGCGCACCTGCGCCGTGCCGGTCTTGCCGGCCACTGGATATTGCGACAGAGGGAACCCGGCGAACGCGTTGACGGCGGTGCCCTTCGGATCGCTCACCACGCCGCGCAAGCCCGCGACGATCGGATTCGACACTTCAGGCGACAAGGTCGCGCCTTCAATTGGCTTCACCGGGAAGGTGGCCGCGACTTGCGGCCCACTCGCCGTGAGTGTGAGCGCCTCGCTGGCCACGCGCGGCACAAAGCGGGCCCCGCCCTTCGAGAATCCGGCGTACGCCTGTGCGAGTTGTAACGGGGTGACGATCACTTCGCCCTGGCCGATCGACAGGTTGATGTTGTCGCCGGTCCGCCACGCCCCGTTCGGGAACGCCTTGGGATTCGCGTTGTGTGCCGCCATGCGGCTCTCGGGGTCGGGCACACGTCCGGCGTGTTCGCCCAGCAGTCCGATACCAGGCCTCGAACCGAGGCCGAGGGCGCGAGCTTGCTTTTGGATGGCGTCGCCGTACGTGGAGCGGTTGTTCCAGAACTGCGCGCCGAGGCCGTAGAAGAACACGTCGGATGACACCGCGATCGCCCGTGTGATGTTCACGGGACCGTGGGCCTCCTCACCTGCGTTGCGGAACACGCAACGGTCGCCGGCGCAGTTTTTCAGCAAGAACTTGCCGGTGTCGTTGACGGTGGTCCGCGGGTCGAGCATGTGGGTCTCCAGCGCGGCGATCGCGGTGAACAGCTTGAACGTGGAGCCAGGCGCGTACTCGCCGCCGATCGCGCGGTCGTTCAATGGCGCGTGCGCCTCGGGCGCCGAAAGCGCCCTGAACTGTTCGGTCGAGATGCCACCCACGAAGCTGGCCGGGTCGAACGTAGGGAACGATGCGATCGCCCGGATCGACCCGTCCCGCGGATCCATAACCACCGCGGATCCGGCGGGAGCAATGAAGCTTTTCTTCGCGTTCTTGTCGTACGTGCCGTGCGCGGCATTGAGGGCGCGCTGCAACGCCGCCTCCGTCGCGGTCTGCACGTTGAGGTCAAGCGTGAGGCGGATGTCGTGGCCCGGCACGGGATCGCGGTGGAACAGGGTGCGCACGATCCGGTCGGCGCTGTCGACTTCCAGTCGAGTCTCACCCGGCGTGCCCCGCAACCAAGGCTCGTACGCCAATTCGACGCCGCTCTTGCCGATCTCGTCGCCCGGTTGGTAGTTGCCGCCGCGGCGGGCGTCGAGCTCTTGCTGATTCGCCTTGCCGACGTAACCGACCAGGTGCGCAGCCATCGTGCCGTGGGGGTACGCGCGTTCGGCGACGCGGGCTGCTTCTACGCCGGGGAAGTCTTCCTGGTGCTCACGCACGTAGACGATCGCTTCTTCCGAGGCCTCGTCGATGATCGGAATTGGTGTGTAGGGCGAGAAGCGCACGTCGGTCGCGCGGGCTTCAATCGCCTTCGCCTCGATGTGCAGCAACGCGGCGAGGCGATCGATCACCGCGGGGTTTTTGCGGGCCGAGTCACGGCTAAGGGTGATGACGTTCGCGACGCGGTTGTCGACGAGGACGTTGTCGCCGCGGTCGAGGATTCGCCCGCGGGGCGCGGGTTCGTAAACAACGCGTACTCGGTTGTCGCGCGCTTGCACTTGGAACGCGCTTGAGTCCATTACTTGGAGATAGACGGCTCGACTCATCAACGCCGCGAAGAGCGAGAGCACAACGATGCCGACGACCGTAAGGCGCAGGTGGGCCGAGCCTTGCGGGTCAGACATGCATCGCCCCGTGCACTGCGACCGGGCCGAGAGCCCAGCGCACCATTCGCACGACGGGCGTCGCAATGATCGTGTTCGTCACCGCGACCACCGCGACCGTGGCCAGTAGCGACAGGCGGAAATACTGCGGCTGACCGAACAGCGCCGCGGCCGCACCGAGACCGATCACGCCGAGGCCGCTGGCGACACCGGCCACCGCAGGTTGCAGCCACGCGTCGGCGCGAATCACACCGCGCTCGAACGACGCGACGCCATACCCGACGATCGCGAACACCAGGCCGGACAGGCCGAGCGGCGTCTCCAGGAACAGGTCGAGGGCGAGGCCGGCCACGAAGCCGGCGACCGCGGCGCGCGACCCGTCGCCCTCAAGCGCGGCCCCGATAGGCACAAGCAACAAGATGAGCGGGTGGCGACCGGCTATGCGAATGCCGTCAACGACGTGCAGCTGCAACTCGAGCAGCAGCAAGAGAACCAACACAACGCGCACCGGACGACCCAGTAATTCGTCGTTCATTCTGGCGACCACTGCAGCACACGAACGAAGGAAAGTCTGCGCAGGTTCACCACCGTGCGGAGGCGCACGCCCTGAGCCAGACCGGAGTCGTCGCGTTTTGAGGAACGAACCGTGCCTACGGGAATGCCGGGCGGGTACTCGCTTTGTTGCAAGCCACTTGTCACAGCAGAGTCCCCCACCTTGACCTCGGTAGTGGGCTCAACCAGCGACATCACCAAGTCACCGCCGTCACCGGTCGCGACCCCAAGATCGCCCGTGCGGCTGAGGCGCACGCCGACGTTGAGACTCGGGTCTGACAGCAAACGCACAGTGGATCGCGAGGAAGTGACGCGAACAATCTTTCCGATCAGCGCGCCGCCCGACACGACCGGCATGTTCCGAGCGATGCCGTCCCCCGAGCCCTTGTCGATTTCAATCGTGAACTGGAGGACCGACGCCGAACTGCCGGTAACGCGTCCCGCGACCGAGGGGATGTCGCCCGCGGTTTCGAGGCCGATCTCGTCGAGAGCGGTTTTCAATTGTCGCTTGGCGTCTTGCGCCTCGATTTGGTCGCTCCGAGCCCGCGCGAGTTCGTCGCGCAGGTGCGCGTTTTCCTTGCGCACGCGTCCGAAGTCGAGGACGCCGCCGACGGTGTTGCCGATCGGAGTAAGTACAAATCCGACGGCATCGCCCACCGGGTTCAATACCGTGCGCGCCGCGCTGCGCACCGAACCGGTCGCGCCGCCACCGTTGGCGCGGTAGTCGAGCGTGATAAGCGTCAGCGCGGTGAGGACGATGAGTCCAAGCGTGAAGCGAGGGCGGGAGGTGCGCCGAGGGGCGGCCATGCGCCCGGAACGCTAGTGGGGCGGGTTGGAGTTGATGAAGACGCCCTTGAGGACTTCGAATTCCTCAAGGCACTGTCCACTGCCAATCGCGACCGCGTGCAGCGGGTTCGGCGCGATCACGATAGGCATGCCGGTTTCGTGTTCGAGGCGCGCCGCCAAGCCGTGCAGCAACGCGCCACCACCGGTGATGACGATGCCGCGCTGCATGATGTCGGCCGCGAGTTCGGGCGGTGTCTTGTCGAGCGTGACCTTGACGGCGTCGACAATGGCCGCGACCGGTTCCTCGATCGCCTCGCGAATCTCAGCGGTGGACGTCATGATCGGCTTCGGCAAGCCGGTAATCAGGTCTCGGCCGCGAATCTCGAAGTACAACTCTTCTTCGAGCGGCCACGCCGAGCCGTAGTAGCACTTGATCTCTTCAGCGGTGCGCTCACCGAGGGCAACGCTGTATTCCTTCTTCACGAAGTTGATAATCGCTTCGTCGAGTTCGTCGCCGCCGATACGGATCGACACGGCGGTGACGATGCCGCCGAGCGAGATGACCGCCACTTCCGTGGTGCCGCCACCGATGTCGACCACCATGTTGCCCGCGGGCTCGTGCACCGGAAGGCCGGCACCGATCGCGGCGGCCATGGGCTCTTCAATGATGTAGACGGGCTTGCGGGCGCCGGCGAACTCGGCCGCCTCGGCCACGGCGCGCTGTTCGACGCCAGTGATGCCCGACGGCACACAGATGACCATGCGCGGATGCGAGAAACGCCGCTGGTGCACCTTCTGGATGAAGTAGCGCAGCATCTTTTCGCAGATGTCGAAGTCCGCGATGACCCCGTCCTTCAATGGGCGGATCGCGCGGATGTGATTCGGCGTGCGGCCGATCATGCGCTTGGCCTCGGTGCCGACGGCGAGGGGCCGCCCGTCCTTCACGTTGATCGCAACTACCGACGGCTCGTTGAGAACGATGCCTCGTCCGCGTACGTACACGAGGGTGTTGGCGGTGCCGAGGTCGACGGCCATGTCGCGACCAAGGAGGTTGGAGAAAATGCTTTCAGACACGGGTGACTCCCGGAGGGAATGGGAAGTGGTCCCCCCAAGGAACCCCGCAGGCTACTTCGCCAAATTGGGGAAGAACAACGCCACCTCGCGGTCGGCCGATTCCAGGCTGTCGGAACCGTGCACGAGGTTCTCGCCCACCAAGGTGCCGTAGTCGCCTCGGATCGTGCCGGGAGCCGATTCGCGGGGGTTGGTGACACCCATCATCGTGCGAACGACCTTCCAGGTGTCCTCAGGGCCTTCCAACACGAGCAGCATCGCGGGGCTGCGCCCGATGAAGGACACCAGTTCGCCGAAGAACGGCTTCTCGGCGTGCTCGGCGTAGTGCTTGCCGGCGGTCTCGGCGTCGATGGTCCGCAGTTCGGCGGCGATGAGTTTGAGGCCCTTGTTCTCGAAGCGGCGGATGATCTCGCCGGTGAGGCCGCGTTCGACGGCGTCGGGCTTGCAGATAACGAAAGTGCGGTCCATAGCGGCAGGCAAGTTAGTGGGGCACTGCGCCAACCACATAAAGGGAGCCGGCGACGAGCACGAGCCCGTCCTCCCCCGCGGCTTGTTTCGCAATCGCGATGGCCGCTTCCACGTTCTCAGCGAGCTCAGAGTCGACTCCCAGCGAGCGAGCCGCCGCGGCAATGTCGGCGGCGGGCACGGTGCGGGGCGACGGAGCCGGGCACGCGACCACGAGCGCCGCGCTCGTGGCGCCGAGCGCTTCGAGCAAGCGCACGGGGTCCTTGCCCTTGCCTTGCAGCATGCCGACCACCAGAACGCGGGGCGACACGGTGGCCCACTCTTCGTCGAGCGCGGCTTTCGCCGCGGCCGCGCCTTGTTCGTTCTTCATCCCGTCGACGATGACGAGGGGCTGCCGGCTGATCACTTCGAGCCGACCGGGCGACGTCAATCCAGCCAGCGCCAGTTGCACGACGTCTTCGTTGAGGGATCGGCCAAAGAACGCTTCGGTCGCGGCGAGCGCGACACGCGAGGTTCTCGCTCTGGTGCGCGCCGTGCAGTGGCATGAACAACTCGTGGTACACGTCGTGCGGCGTGCGGACCGAGACGAGCCGCCCGCCGATTGCGACGCGGTCACTGATCACGCCGAAGTCCTCTCCGGCATGCAGCATCGGCCCCGCACCGACGCGGGCGGCCGCGTCGTCGATGACCTGCGCGGGCCCGTCCTCCACGTAGCCGACGACGACGGTCGCGCCTTCTTTGATGATGCCGGCCTTCTCGGCCGCGACCGACTCGTGTGTGTCGCCGAAGAACTCGGTGTGGTCGAGGCCGATCGAGGTGATCACGGCGACGACGCCGTCGGCGACGTTGGTCGCGTCCCACGTGCCGCCGAGGCCGACCTCGACGACGGCCGCGTCGACGGCGAGGTCGGCGAACCACGTGAACCCGGCCGCAGTTACGAGTTCGAACCACGTCGGGCGTTCGGTGAGCATCGGCTCGAGGCGCGCGAGCTGTTCCATGACCGCGCCGAACTCGTGATCTTTGATCGGGTCGCCGTTCCACAAGAGACGTTCGGTGACCGATACGAGGTGCGGGCTCGTGTAGGTGCCGACCGACAGGTCGTGCGCGGCGAGCAGTCGGCTGATCGCGCGCGAGGTCGACGTCTTGCCGTTGGTGCCGGTGACGTGGACGACGGGTACTGGCGCTGCGGGTCGCCGAGCAGGCCGAGCAGTTCGCGGATGCGATCGAGCGTCGGCGCCGTCGCCCGCTCGCCCGCGAGCATCTTTTCGAGGTTGATGTGTTCGTCGAGGTATGCCTCGGCCTGCGCCAGGTTCACGCAGAATTATCTTCCGGGGTTGGTTCGTCCGGTGTGAGACGTACGCAGACGAGCTCGCCGAACGGCACGACGCCTGCGAGCCGCAGCCCGAGCGCGGCCACCGGAAGCGCGAAGCCGGTGACGTCGTCGGGGCCAGCGAACACGACGGTGTCGGGCGCCGCTTCGGCGGCGGCGCGCTCGTCGTTGGGCCAACCCGCGTGCGCCAGCGGCCACAGCGCGGCAACGAAGCGGGCGTCGAGCACGTCGTCGGTCGACACCAACTCGCCCATGCACTTGCCGCACGACGACGACGGCTCGGCGGCGACGCTGATCTGTCCGCAGTCGAGGCAGCGCGCCGCGGGCACCGCGTCGCCCGCCCACACCTGGTGCGACAGGCACCACGAGTCGGCCCGTTCGGCGCGGTCGACGAACCGGTCGCGGGCGTCGACGTCGTCGATCACCACGGCGCCGCTGCGGATCGCGTCCGCCGCAGCCACCTCGAGATCGGCGGTGCGCAGGAACCAGTGCCAACCGAGCAACGGGCACGAGCGACGTCGCGCAGCGACCGCAGCGCAGTTGGTCGACTGAGTCCTCTACGTCGAACGCGACAGCACCTTCGGCGGCGACGATCTCGGCCGCCGCGGCGCGCGCGGCGAAGCGCGCCAGGCCCGCAAGAGGCCCCTCGACGATCACGGTGCCGTCGCGATCGAGGACGGGCACCGGCACAAGGTTGTGGCGGCGCGCGAAGTCGAGGGCAACTGCGTTGTGCGCGGGCACCACGAGCCACGGCATCTCGGCTTCGTCGTCGACGATGACAGGCACGTCGCGTCCTAGCGGAACGCGTACCGATGCGCCGGCGGCTTCGTGGCCGGCGGGCACCGCGACCGCGACGACACCCGGCAGGAGTTCAAGGTCGACGACGTCGACGTTGACGAAGGGCCCGCCGACCCCGTCATTCAAGCCAAGGTGTAACGGACTACGTCGGTCGCAACCGTCGTCGCGTCGGTCGGTTCGACGACGGTGCGACAGCGAGCACACACGTCAACGACGCGCTCGGCGCGCTCGAGCAGGCCAGCGTCGTACAGGCGGACGAACGCGATCCGAGCGGCGCGCACGTTCGCTTCGGTCGCGGTGCGCCCGGCTTCGGGGTCGATCGTTGATTCCTTGATCGGCGAGCGCGTCGATCGAACTCGACGCGGCGCCGCGCCTCGGCCTCGCGTACGCGTTCGACGAACGCATCGCGGCCCAAGACCGTGCGGTCGAGCCCCTCGCGGGCCAGTTCGCTTTCCACCGCATGCTGGCTTGCGAGGTCGCCTTCGAGCATGCCGACGAACAACTCGGTTTCGCCCGACGTGTCGAACCGGCGCTCAGCCGCGGCTTTCACCGCGGCGACCGTGATCGGATCAGGCTCCCCAGCGAGCGCCGCTGGCGCAACCAGCAGACGGGTCAGCGTCATGTCGATCGCAGCCTAAACCGGCGAATTGGTCGCGCCATCGGCCGGGAAACGCCCGATTGCGCGACCAGTTCGGTGAAGCGCGTTACGAAGCGGCGCGGCGGGGTTTGTCTGCGGGCGGTTCTTCGGCGCGCGGGCGTCAAGCGTCGGCGCGACCTTGTCGAGCACGACCGAGCGGTCGACCACGCACTTGCCGACGTCGGTACGGCTGGGCACGTCGTACATGACGTCGAGCAAGCACCTCTTCGAGGATGGCGCGCAGGCCGCGGGCGCCGGTGCCACGAATCAGCGCCTGTTCGGCGACTGCCTCGAGCGCGTCGTGCGTCATTTCGAGTTGGACGCCGTCGAGTTCGAACATGCGCATGGTACTGCTTGACCACTGCGTTCTTCGGCTCGACGAGGATCTCAACGAGCGCTTCCTTGTCGAGGTTCGACACGGCGCCGATGACGGGCAGGCGGCCGACGAACTCGGGAATGAGGCCGAACTTGAGCAGGTCTTCGGGCTGCACCTGCACGAGCATCTCGCCGACGTTCTTGCTTGGACGCGATGAATGTCGGCGCGGAAGCCGATGCCGGTCTTGCCGATGCGGCTCTCGATGATCTTCTCCATGCCGGCGAACGCGCCGCCGCAGATGAAGAGGATGTTGCCGGTGTCGATCTGGATGAACTCTTGGTGCGGGTGCTTGCGCCCGCCTTGGGGCGGGACCGAAGCAGTCGTGCCTTCGAGGATCTTGAGCAGCGCCTGCTGCACGCCTTCGCCGGACACGTCACGCGTGATCGACGGGTTCTCGCTCTTGCGGGCGATCTTGTCGATCTCGTCGATGTAGATGATGCCGGTCTCGGCCTTCTTGACGTCGTAGTCCGCCGCCTGGATCAGCTTGAGGAGGATGTTCTCGACGTCTTCGCCGACGTAGCCGGCCTCGGTGAGCGCGGTGGCGTCGGCGATCGCGAACGGCACGTTCAGCATGCGAGCCAGCGTCTGCGCGAGATACGTCTTGCCGCAGCCCGTGGGGCCCGATCAGCAGGATGTTCGACTTGCCGAGTTCGACCTCGGGGTCGTGCGCGCCGGCCTGCACGCGCTTGTAGTGGTTGTAGACCGCGACCGACAGGATCTTCTTGGCGTGGTCCTGGCCGACGACGTAGTCGTTCAGGAAGCCGAAGATCTCCTTCGGCTTGGGCAGCTCTTCGAACTTGAGCTCGCTGGCTTCGGCGAGGTCTTCCTCGATGATGTCGTTGCACAACTCGATGCATTCATCGCAGATGTACACGCCGGGGCCGGCGATGAGCTTCTTGACCTGCTTCTGCGTCTTGCCGCAGAAGCTGCACTTGACGAGGTCGCTGCCGTCTCCGAGGCGAGCCACGATGCGACCGTTCCTACGCCGCGCCGAGCGCGTGCTCGGCGGAGACGGGAAGCCGGGTGCTGATGACTTCGTCGATGACGCCGTACACCTGCGCCTCGTCGGCGCTCATGATGAAGTCGCGCTCGGTGTCGGAGGCCACACGCTCGACGGGCTGACCCGTGTCGTTGGCGAGCATCTCGTTGAGCAGGTCCTTCATGCGCAGGATCTCCCGTGGCCTGAATCTCGATATCGGTGGCCTGTCCGGCGGCGCCGCCGTAGGGCTGATGGATCAGGATACGAGCGTGGGGCAGGGCGTAGCGGTGACCCTTGGTCCCGCCGGCCAGCAGCACCGCGGCGGCAGAGGCAGCCTGGCCGTAGCAGAAGGTCTGAATCTCGTTGCCGACGTAGCGCATGGTGTCGTAGATCGCGAGCAGCGCGGTGATGTCGCCGCCGGGCGAGTTGATGTAGAGCGAGATCGGCTTGTCGGCGTTCTCCGCTTCCAGGAACAGCATCTGCGCGCACACCAGGTTCGCGATCGTGTCGTCGATCGGCGTGCCGAGGAAGATCACGTGCTCCTTGAGCATGCGGCTGTACAGGTCGTAGGCGCGTTCACCGCGGCTCGAGCTCTCGACGACGGTCGGTACCAGGTAGTTGTACGTCGGCTGCATTAGTCGTCCCCTCCGGACTCTTCGAGCTCTTCTGCTTCGTCTTCGTCCGGTGCGGCGGTGAGTGCCGCGACATCGACCGGATGCCCTTCTTCGTCGACCACTTCAGCATGGTCGATCAGCCACTGCAAGGGCTTTCGCTTTGCGCAAGATCCAGCTTCACCATCGGGATCGCGCCGTTTGCCTCAAGTTGCTTGCGGAGTTTCGCCGGCTTCTCGCCGGCACCTTCGGCGACCTTGGCGAGTTCTTCGTCGAGGTCGTCGTCGGAGATCTCGATGCCTTCGGCCACGACTACTGCCCGCAACGCCAGGTCGACCTTCACGTTGCCCTCAGCATCGGCCCGATGGCCGGCGATGAAATCGTCGGGCGACATGCCCAGTGGCTTCGAGCCACTGCTGCAGCGTAGCGCCCTGATGGGACAGGCGATGCGCGAGATCTTCGATGCGGCGCGACACCTCGGCATCGATCAGCGCGTCGGGTACCTCGTCGGCGACGAGGTTCGGCCAGCGCTTCGCGCCGTGCCGGAACGCAGCGTCATTTGCGCGTTGGCCTTGCGGACCGCGGAGATGCGAGTGACCGAGATCGGCCTTGAGCTCGTCGACGGTGTCGAACTCGGACACCTCGCTCGCCCACTCGTCGGTGACCTCGGGCAGCTTCTTTTCCTTGACCGCCTTGACGAGCACCTTGAAGTCGACGTCGCCTTCGCGGCCGGGTACCTCGGCGGTGAAGGTGACGACGTCGCCCGCCTTCGCGCCGGCGAGCGCGTCCGTCGAGGCCGTCGACCAACGAGCCGCTGCCGACCTCGTAGGTGAGGTCGGTGGCGTCGAGGCCGGCGACGGCTTCGTCGTTCTGCGTGCCGTGAATGTCGATGACAACCGCGTCGCCTTCGCGGCAGGCGCGCTCGACGTCGTTGAGTTCGGCGCCTTGGTTGCGCAGACGATCGATCTGCTGCGTGATCTCTTCTTCGGTCGGCTCCGGGTTCGGCACGACCACGCGCAGCGAGTCGTAGCCAGGGACCGTGATGACGGGACGGATCTCGACGACGGCGTCGAACTGCAGCGGCCCGGCCTCGCCGGACGTGATGTCGATCTCGGGTTGCGCGATCGCGTCGGTGTCGGTCTCGCGCAACGCGTTCTCGTAGTACTCCGGCAGCGCCTCGCGAATCGCTTCTTCCCGAGCGACGCCGGCGCCGAGCTTCGCTTCGAGCACGCGCCGCGGCGCTTTGCCCGGCCGGAAGCCGTCGACCTTCACTTCCCGCGCCAAACGGCGGAAGGCGGCGTCGACCGCCTTATCGAATTCCGCCTCGTCGACCTCGACGGACAGCTTGACCTTGTTGCCCTCGAGGGGTTCTGCGACAGCCTTCATAAGAGACGAGCAGTGTACCGGCGAGGTCCAGTACCTCCGTCACCAGTCGTAACTGGGACAATGGTGTGTGCCCAATCGCCGCTTGGTACTGGCTTCTGCGTCCCCGGCGCGCTTGCGGCAGTTAACGATGGCCGGGTTTTCGCCCGACGTCGTCGTGAGCGGCGTCGACGAGGACGATCTCGAGGAAATGCCCACCTCAGAGCTGGTGCAGGCGCTCGCAGCCCGCAAAGCGGCGGCGGTGTCGGTGATGCCGGAGGCGGCTGACGCGATCGTCGTGGGGTGCGACTCCATGCTCGCTTTGGACAATTCGTCCTTCGGCAAGCCACGCGACGCCGAGGAAGCGGTAATGCGCTGGAAATCCATGCGAGGCCGTTCAGGCGTGCTGACGACGGGTCACTGCGTGATCGACACGCGTTCTGGTGCGCGTGCGATCGGCGTGGGTGAAACGGTCGTGCGCTTTGGCCTTCCTAGCGACGACGAGATCGCGGCGTACGTCGCGACCGGCGAACCACTCGCAGTTGCGGGTGCGTTCACGCTCGACGGTGTCAGTGCGCCGTTCATCGATGGTGTCGACGGTGACCCGGGAGCGGTGATCGGCATTTCACTGCCCCTGTTCCGTTCCTTGCTGCGCGACGTCGGCGTGGCGGTGGTGGATCTATGGAACTGAAAATCGGTCCGTTCTCGCTGGACCCGCCCGTCGTGCTCGCACCGATGGCTGGTGTCACCAACACCGCGTTCCGCCGCTTGTGCCGTGCGTACGGCGGCGCGCTGTACGTCAGCGAAATGGTCACGGCGCGCGCACTGGTCGAACGCAATCGCAAGACCGAACGGATGGTGGCGCGCGCAGAAGGCGAACCGATCCACAGCGTGCAGCTGTACGGCGTCGACCCCGTCGTGATGACGGCCGCGGTGCGGCGCCTCGTTGACGACGTCGGCGTGGACCATGTCGATCTGAACTTCGGCTGCCCCGTGCCCAAGGTGACCAAGCTCGGCGGCGGCGCCGCGTTGCCCATCCACCACAACCTGTTCGAAGCGATCGTCCGCGGCGCCGTGCGCGCGGCCGGCACGGTGCCGGTCACGGTGAAGATGCGGGTGGGCGTGTCGGAGGAACACGTGACGTTCTTGCGCGCCGCACGTGCGGCGGTAGACGCGGGTGTCGCCGCGGTGGCGCTGCACGCGCGCACCGCCGAACAGTTGTATTCGGGAGAGGCGGACTGGTCGCGCATCGCCGCGCTGGTCGAGGCGCTCGAGGGCACGGGCGTTCCTGCGCTCGGCAACGGAGACATTTGGGAAGGCCAGGACGGCCCGCGCGATGGTGCATGAGACGGGTTGCGCCGGCGTCGTGGTTGGCCGCGGCTGCCTCGGTCGGCCGTGGCTGTTCCGCGACCTTGATCGCGCGTTCCTCGGCCAGCCCATGCCCGAACCGCCCCTACTCGGCTTCGTTGCCGAGGCGATGCGCACGCACGTGCGGTTGCTGCTCGACGACTTCGACGACGAAACACACGCAGTGCGCGACTTTCGCAAACACGTCGGCTGGTATCTCACCGGCTACCCAGTGGGCGGTGAAGTGCGGCGACGGATGGCACTGACCTCCTCAATCGACGAACTCGACGCGATGCTCGACGCGCTCGACCCGACCCTCGAGTTGCCCGCGAGCGCGCGCCGCGCCAAGCGCGGACACACGAACGGGCCGCGGCCTGTGGCCCTGCCCCATCGTTGGATCGAAACCGCCGACAATCTCGACGTGCCCGAAGGCGCCGAAGTGTTGGTGAGCGGCGGCTAGCGCGATTCGATCGCGACTACGGCATGGTCGTCGCCAAGTCGCACCACGATGTCGGCGTTGCCCTCGTGCGGTCGCACTTCTTCTTCGATGACAACGGCGTTGAGGTCGCGCCACACCTGCATCGCGCTGCCGTTCATCGTTTCGGCGTCAAGGTCGCGGTAGGGATAGAGCATGGCGGTCGGTTCGTTCGCGGCCTCGGCCCGCAAGCCCTCGAAGCGGGTGAGGAACCAGTGGCTCAAGGTTTCGGTCGGCGCGTCCAGGTGTACGAGCACGTCGATGCGATCGCGCACGCCGAGGGCCGGGTGCCCCAAGTGAAGGCCGTCGATCACCACCCGGCTGCTGTCGATCTCGTCGTAGCCGACGACCTCGTAGTGCAAGTGCGAATAGCGCGGTGCGGCCGCGTGGCCGTCGTTGCGGATGCCGTCAATGAAATCCTGCAAGGCCGCCGTGTCATACGAGTCGGCGTACCCCTTGCGGGCGCCGGCGTCAGCTCGGATGAAGCCGTCGGTGGAGACCGCGGGCCACCCCAGTTCCTGTGCCACCAGCGCGGCCAGGTACGACTTGCCTACCGCAATGCCGCCGGTCATGCCGACGATCCTTGCGTCGTCGGCCCGCGTAGCCGCGACAATCGTGTCGACCAACTCGTTCATGCTCAAGCGGCTCAGCCTGCCCGATTCATTGGGGCAGCAAGGTGGGAGGTGGAATAGCTGAGTCGTAAACCGTGATCGTCGTTTCGCCGTGGATCGCGCTGGCGTACGGATCGAGGCATCGCCCCTGCGAGTCGCCGGGTCCATCGTTGGTGCCGAACATCGACACGGCATACCGATTGGAGAGCACATCGACGCTCACGGTGTAGGTGCCAGGCGCGGCGAAGGCGTGGTTCAGATCGAACCCGTACTGACCTGCCTCGGGTGCCGGCGGCGTCCACGGACCCAGCGCGGGGCGGCACCTGGCGCCGGCGTAGCAATCGTCGTTCGACTCGGTCTTGCCGTCGCCATACGAGATCCGAACCGAGTGGCCGCAAGTGGCTTGCACGAAGGAGTTGTCGGGATCGGTCGCGATCGCGTATATCGCGACGGTCTGTCCGTAAGCGGGGTGCGGAGGCGCGACGATGAACTGCATCTCGCCAGCGCGGTTGGGCGGTGGAGACGGGTCCCACCGGAAGGGGCCGCACGTGAGATCGAAGCTGTCGCGACACGACGGCGCGGTCCGCGATGTTCTCGAAGCAACGCGTGAACCGCTCGTCGTCGAAGTCGAGGTCGTGGACGCCGTCGCGCCATTCGTTGAGGCCGTCGCCGTGACGCGCCGCTCGGCGTGTTCGGTCGGCACATCGGGCGTCAGTATCGGACCCAGCATCGCCGTTGCCGCTAGGACCAGGGTCCATACGAATAGCTGGACCGGCCGCTCCGTTCGGGTCACTCAGTCAGCATGCCAGTACGCTTGCCCGCTTACGGGACGTGGCGCAGCTCGGTAGCGCACCTGCTTTGGGAGCAGGGGGTCGCGAGTTCAAATCTCGCCGTCCCGACCAATTTCAGTTCGTGGCCGCTCCGAACCAGAACGTGAGCGCGTCCGGAAGCGTCGCGTCGCTGAGCTCACCGACCCACGCGACGTGGCCGTCGGGCCGGATCAACAGGGCCGGCGGCGGCGCCACCTCGCCGAGCACCGGCAGCTCCCACCCGCCGTCATACGACGCGTCGACCAGGCTGACTCGGTCGGCCCACGGCGCGATGTCAAAGCCGCCCGGCGCACCGAAGTTGAGCAGCACGGGTCGCGCGTTGTGCAGCAACGTGAAGACGCGGATCGGCCCATCCGCCGTGTGCACGTCGAGGTCAGGCACCCGCCGACCCAGGAGCGGGTGACCCTCGCCGAGGTCGTAGTGGATGTCGAGCGCGGAGAGCATCGCCGCAATGCGCTTCCGCGGCTCGTCCATGCCGAGCATTTCCGTCACGATGTCCTTCAGGGCGATATGACGTTCGTCGGCGTTGCTCAGCGCGACCTGCGCCATGGTGTTGTGCAACACGCGAGCCCCGACCGGGTGCCGTTCCGAGTGATACGTGTCGAGCAGGCTCTGGGGCGACGTGCCGTCGACCACCTGCGCGAGCTTCCATCCGAGGTTCACCGCGTCCTGCACTCCGGTGTTGAGTCCCTGGCCGCCGTGCGGTGAATGCACGTGCGCCGCGTCGCCGGCGATGAGCACGCGTCCGGCGCGGTACGACGTCGCCTGCCGGCACATGTCGGTGAAGCGTGAGATCCACGTTGGGCTGTGCACGCCGAAGTCGGTCCCGAACTTGGTGACGAGTACCTCACGGAGATCGTCCAACGTTGGATCGCTGGTGTGTTCAACGTCTTGCTCGGTGAGCGCGCCGCGGTAGGGGCCTCCGTCGGTTCCGGGGTTCGCGGGGCCGATGCCGCCGCCCTCGGGCCGCATCCCGATCGGCGGCGCTTCCTTCGTCTCGAACTCCGCGATGATGAAACTGGTCGTCGCGTCCCAGCCAACGAAGTCGATGCCGGCGGCCTTGCGGATCACGCTGCGGCCACCGTCGCAGCCGACGAGGTACTCGGCGCGAAGCTTCTTGTCCGCGAGTTCGACGTCGACGCCGTTGTCGTCTTGCGTGAAGCCGGTTACGTCGCGCTCGCGATAGATCGGAACCTTGAGGTCGTCGAGCACCCAGTCCGACAGGATGCGCTCGATGTCGCTTTGCCAGAGTCCCAGCGTGTAGTTGTGGCGACTCGGGAAGTCGCTGATGTCCATGAAGATGCCGGCGAAGCCGAGCGCCGGATGGACCTGTCCCGCGTCGATGAACTGCTGCGCGACGCCGCGCTGATCCAGCACTTCAAGCGAACGTGCGAGCAGCCCACCGGCGCGTGATCCGTCGAGGTCTTGGTTGGGCCGTCGTTCGACGATGGCGACATCGACGCCGGCCAGCGTGAGTTCTGCGGCCAACATCAGCCCGGTCGGGCCGCCTCCTGCGATCACTACAGCGTGTTCTTGCATGGAGCATGGTCAGCACGTTCAGGCTCCTTGCGGCAAGCCCCCCACCTCGCGTTACCCTGGTTATGGCGGGAACGATCAGAGGCTGCGCCAGTACGGCGCCATCGTGCGCTCGACGCCTTCCTTGATCCACTGCGCAGGTTCCCCGCCGTATGCACGCTGGAAAAACTCGAGCTGACGCAAAGCGTTGCTCGCCGCATACCGCGCGAGTTGGCGTTCACTTAGTTGCGACTCAACAAGTGGACGCAGCCAGTGCGCGACCGCTGGGTCGAAGTCGTTCTCGGCCACCTGTGACCACCACATCAGCAGGAACGCGTCGAGCCATCGATCGCCGGGCTGCGCCGCGTCCCAGTCGATGATGGCGACCACCTCGTCGCCACGGACCATCACGTTCTTGTGGTGGTAATCGTCGTGCAACACGTCGGTCGTCGTGACGGGCACATCGCCGAAACGCGTGTTCGCGTCACGAATCTCTTCGGCGAGCATCTGGATATCGGGCGGTGCGGTTCGAAACGTGTCGTGTATGTCCCACCACGCGCCGAAGCCGGCGGGGCCACCTCCCCAGTCGGCCGCCACACCTTCGTGCGTGTCGAGTAGTTCGATCATCCTCTGTGCGGTCGCTAGTTCGAGTCGAGCCGGAACGTCGCCATCGATCCACTCCTGCAACGTGTAGATCGAATCTCCGATCTGGCCAACGTCGAGGTAGCGAGGCACAAGCTGTCCCGCATCGCGGACGCGGCCTGCAAGCTTTGCGCTATTCGAGATGCGCTCGAAGTCATGCGGCGGCGACCACGACTTGAGCACCGCCTTCTCGCCGTGCCGGCTGACGAGGTGTGCACCGAACTCGCCACCCGCACATTTCTCGACCAGTTCCCACCCCAAAGCGTTCGCGACCTCTTCGTGCACACCACATCTTCGCTGTTACACCGTCCGCGTACCTTCGACTTATGCGGAAGTGCGCGCGCTGCGGGCAAGAGAAACCAGTCGAAGACTTCGCCTGGAAGAACGAAACAAGGGGCTGGCGACGCAGCTACTGCGATCCATGCCAGGCGGCGTATTCGAAGGCGCATTACGTGTCGAACAAGCCGACTTATCTCACGAAGAATGCAAAGCGGCGTAACCGCGTGAACCGCGAACGGATGGCGCTGCTAGTCGAGTACGTCCGGACACATCCGTGCGTCGACTGCGGAGAGGCCGATCCCCTTGTGCTCGACTTTGATCATCTCCGCGACAAGGAGTTCACGATCGCACGGGCATTCGGCGACGTGTCACTAGACAACCTTCTCGCCGAGATTGCGAAGTGCGAGGTTCGTTGCGCGAATTGTCATCGGCGAAAGACCGCCGAACGAGCGCCTTCTCTCCGCGCGCTGATGGCGGCGGAGCGAATGCTGTGAAGCGTTGTTCGGCTTGTAACCAGATGAAGCCCGACTCAGACTTCATGTGGAATCGGAAAGCCACCGGCAAGCTCGACAGTTATTGCCGGCCGTGTAGGGCGGAGTACAAGCAACAGCACTACGCCGCGAACAAGGTTCGGTATATCGAAAACGCGGCGACTTATCGGCGCCAGATGGCGATCGAGCGAACGGACTGGCTACTCGAATTCTTCCTCGCAAATCCCTGCGCCGACTGTGGCGAGACTGACGCGGTCGTGTTGGAGTTCGACCACCTCTGGGACAAGAAATTCAGTATTGCGTCGAACTTCTACACGAAGCCATGGGACGACATTCTCGAAGAGATAGCGAAGTGCGAGGTTGTGTGTGCAAACTGTCACCGTCGCAGGACCGCCCTTCGGGGTGGATTCCTACGTGCGGACGTAGCTCAGTTGGTAGAGCGCGACCCTTCCAAGGTCGATGTCGCCGGTTCGAGGCCGGTCGTCCGCTCCAAGAACTAGGCCGTCGCGGTTGAACGGCTCTCGGCCTTCAACGGCCACGCCGCCCACGCGAGCCACGCGCCGATTGCCATGCATGCGATCACCGGTGCGAGTTGGACCGGGCCGATGCCGTCCACGCCGAAGTACGGGTTCGTCACCGGCGAGCGCAGGGTGGTGGCGTGGTAGAGCAGGAAACCGACCGCCACGCCGACGCCGCACACGAACGACAGCGGGCGGCTCCACTCCTTGCCGCGGCGCGCCGCCAGCGACGCCACGATGCAACCGATGAGCAGGAGCAGCCCGCCCACGAGCCCGACGTAGCCACCCTCGATCGGCTGGTGCGTGCTCGGGTCGAGGTTCTCGGCCGGCGTTACCGCATGCCACACCTGGGCGAGGGCAAGAAGAGCGGCGGGCAGGACCAGGGCGCGCAGTGGCTTCATGGAGCAATTCTGACGCCAGCGGTATGTCCGGTGTGGGCAATTTTCCGTGGGTCAAGATGACGGGCGTGAACGAGGTCCGACGCGCGCTGCCGGCGATCGTGCGCGCCTTCTGGACCTTTCCGGAAACCGTCCACCTACTTCCTAATGAGCGGAACCGTCGACGCGTGCTCCCCCGCTACCTCGCCGCCGACATGGCCGACTCGGCACGATTCGGCGGGCTGCAGGTCGCCGAAAACAACGGCGACGTAATCGGCGCCGCGGCGTGGCTTCCGCCTCGCGCGTATCCGATCACCGCGACGAGAGAGCTGCGGCAACTCGTCGGTTTCGTGCCGGTCCTTCCGTGGGCGGTCGGCGCCGCGCTCGAGGGTCAACGCGGTCAAGCGGCGAACCGCGCCCGTCACATCGAACACGCGGAGCCGCACTATTACCTGCGCGCGATCGGCGTCGACCCCGACCACCAACGAAAAGGCATCGGGAAGCAACTCATCACACCGATGCTGCAGCGCGCCGACGACGAACACGTCGGCTGCTTCCTCTTCACCGCGACAGAAGCGAACGCGGTTTGGTATGCGTCGCTCGGTTTCGAGACGAGCTCGCGGTACAACCCCACGCCGACGTGGCCCGACGTGTGGGCGATGTGGCGGGCGCCGCGTTAACGGTTAGCCAGCGAGTTCTTCGTTGGTGAGTCGACGCACGATCGTGTCGATCTCGTCGCCGCGCACGTCACGCGCCGCCTCGATGAGCGACAGCGTGATCCACCCCTCGATCAGCAAGGCGATGTCGCTGCCGGGGACAGGGTCGGACCGTCCGTAGTTGATCTCGAGCGTGCCCGGTCCGGCTTCCGCCATCGATGCCTGCACCACGCCGCCCACCGCGAGGGTGGCGGCTTTCATGCCGCGCACGGCGTAGGGCCGCCGATTCGGCACGTTGACGTTGAACACACCGACCGTGCCCGTCTCGTACGCCGAGTGCACCAGGCTCGCGGCGCACACTGCGGCGGTGTCCCAGTAGAAGTCTTCGTCAGGTCGATGGGCGAGGCTGATGGCCATCGCGGGCACACCGAACTGACACGCGGTGAGCGCGGCACCGACGGTGCCCGAGTGCAGCACAGCCCGTCCCAAGTTGGCGCCGGCGTTGATGCCCGACACCAGCAGGTCGGGCTTGCCGCCGAATCCGCCGAGCGCGGCCGAGAAGGCGCAAAGAGCGGGCGGCCCGTCCACCGCGTACGCCTCGACGCCGAGCAGGTCTTCGATCTCGCGGTCTTCGAACGACACCTGGCCCGTCACGTGCAGCGGGCCGAGCGCGGCCCCGTAGCCCGAGTAGTCGCGGTTCGGAGCGGCGATGACGACCTCGTGACCACACGTCTTGAGGACACGAGCGAGTGCGTGCAGACCGGGCCCGTCGATGCCGTCGTCGTTCGTCAGGAGGATGCGCACGGATCCCAGTCTGACGCAGGAATCTTCATCGGCCTTACGAGACGGTGACGGGACGCGGAACTGTTGACAAAAGCGCTCCCGGCACGACTCGAACGTGCGGCAACCGACTTAGAAGGACGGTGCTCTATCCAGCTGAGCTACGGGAGCCTTCCCTAAGCCTACGAACCAGCAGCACCGCGGCGAGTAATAGCGATGCGGGCACGAGCACGGATCCTTGCTCAGAGCCCGTGCGACTCAGGATTCCGCCGCGCACCTTGGAGGGCGCGGCGGTCGTCGGCGTGGTGGTCGTAGCGGCGGGCGCTGCGGCACCGATCGAGAAGACGTTGATCGGCTGGCCGGTGCCCTCGCTGATCGTGACGTAGCGCGACATGTCGGTGGCGATCGCGACCGCCTCGCCCTGGCCTTCGTCCACCTGCGGCGCATTGCACGATCCAGCGCGCAGCGCGTTGGGCACCGACTGACCCGGCGCACGCGTGAAGGCGAGCACCGCCTGGTAGGTGCGCACGAGGATTAACGAGCCGTCGGCCGAGATGTCGGCGCCGGTCACCCACGTGCCGGGAAAGGTGGAGACCTTCACGGGCGGCACGATCTGAATCGTGCCGAAGTCGTTCATCGTGATCGTGGCGCCCTTGGTCATCGACGCCGCTGGCGCGACCAAGATGCGCGACAGCCCCAGGAGGTTTTTAGTCACGATCACGAGGTCTCCGCTGATTGGATCGACGAAGAGCGCTTCGGCGTCTTCGCGTGCGGCGGGAAAGACGAGGTTGAAGCGCTCGACGCCGGTGAGCGGCGTACCGGGTGCCTTGGGCGCAAGCGTTGGTTCGGCGGCGCGATAAACGGTGACGACATCGCGCGCTTGGCCGGCGCCACCGAGGGGCACCTCGGCCGCGTTGTCACCGATGTCGGCGGCGTAGATGTACGAGCCGGCCGCGCCGTGCTTGGGGCCGATGCCGATGTCCTCCCAGTCCACCGCCGTCGCTCCCGGGAACGCGTAGGAGCCGAGGTCGGCGCCATCCAGGGTCAGCGCGAACACTTCCGGCTTGCCGCCCGAGTCGTTGTGCGTGAAATAGACGCCTGGGTACTTGCGACTAGCGACGAGGCCGGAGATCTCGGTGAGGCGCGTGTTCTTGACGTGCCCGGCAACCGTTCCGGCGCCAAAACGGGCGCAGGAGTTGTCAGCCCCGCGGGCGTCTGGCGAAAACGCCACCGAGTGAATGCTGCCGACAACTGCGAGAGCAGCCAGTCCTGCCCACCACCGGACCCCTCGCGTCATGCCCAAGTGTCTACTGGCTGCGGCGGACAACTATCCTGCGCAAGCCGCATCGCGCCTCTAGCTCAATGGCAGAGCAACGGACTCTTAATCCGCAGGTTCTGGGTTCGAATCCCAGGGGGCGCACTCTGACGACCTGCGCTTACGTCGGCGAAGCAGACCGATTGGTCACGGATTGGTCACAAGCCCTGTTTCGTCAGAGCCGAAACTCCATGCGCCAACCTGCTTGGACCATCTCATCCCGCGTGTAGGTCACAGCAGTTAGCCCGCGCGTTTCCACTGTGTACGACGACGATTCAGGAACCTCTATTAGCGAGAACGTGAGTCGGCAATCCGCCGACGTGTACGTCCCCTCGAACAATCCAGTTTCTTGTGTGCGTCTGATGTTCTCTAACTCGCCTCCAACGAGCGGTGCAGTCGCGACGACCTCACCGACTGAGTTCAGTAGGCGCACGGGCTGGCCACTGCGGAGCTTCCCGACCGTCGTTTCGCAGCCCCCGTCGCCCGCCTCCTCCGGATCTAGAGCACTCCCCACGAAAAAACCGTCAACCGTGTGCGTGGGAGCGCCCGTCGTGTCACGGCTGAGCGCGATCCCCCCGACTGCGCCAAGGATCACCCCAACTAAGAGCATCGCGACTGGAAGTTTCCAGCGTCGCCGTCCGTCGCCGCTCACGAGCCACCACCCACCGAATGCCGAACCGCCGTCTCGCCAAAGGCCGGAAATGCGACGCGACGCGGAGTGACGGCGCCCGAGTCGCTCGACCTGTCGCGGCCACAACTGCTGCAGAACGGTCGCGACTTAGTCGGAGTAGTCACGCGCGGCCGTCAACTACCGCCGCGAGGGTGTCCGCGGCGGCTTGATCGTGGGCGGGCAATACGTGCGTATACAGGCCAAGAGTCACGCTGACGTTGGCATGACCCAGCCGTTGCTGAACGACACGCGGGTTGATGCCAGAAGCAATCAACAGGGTGGCGGCGGAGTGCCGCAATCCGTGGACGCCGATCGGCGACAACCCCACGGCCTCAGCGATCGCCTTGAACTTTGCCGTAACGGTCTGCGGCCAAAGGCCGGAACCATCGGGATGGGTGAAGACCAGATCAGTGTGAGCCCACCCCGCGCCCATCAATAGGCGCTCGGCGTTTTGTTGTGCTCGCCAAGCGCGAAGCATGCGAACTGTGTCCGTGTCCAGCGAGACGCTCCGGTTCCCCGCGTTCGTTTTCGGCGCGCCCTCTACGACCCGGCCGCCCGCGATTGTCCGTTGCCAGGCGAAGGTGACTACCGCGTCGTCCAAGTTCAGATCGGCCCATCGAAGGCCGAGGGCCTCGCCGCGCCGGCAGCCAGTCATCGCGATGAGGCGCCAGAGTGGCCCGAGCCGATCGTCGACTACCGCAGCCAGGAACCTGCGTAGCTCACTTGGCGACCACGCCCGCGGCCTCGGCCGAGTGGCTGGCGGAAGACTCCTGGTGCGCATCGCCACATTCCGCGACACGAGACCAAGATCGAGCGCATCGGCAAGCGCCTTAGCGAGCACTCCGTGCACATTTCGAACCGACTTCGGCGACAGCGGGTGATGCACTAAGTCAGTAACGAACCGGTCAACGTGCACCCGGCCGAGCTTCTGAAGAGGAACCTCGCCAAGCCGAGGCTCAACGTGATGCCGACAAATTCGCTGGTAGGTCTCGAACGTTGTCGGTCGAATCGTGCCCTCTATCGACGGAAGCCATTGAAGCTCGATGTAGTCGCGAACGCTGATTTTGGTGGGATCGATGAATGAGCCGGTAGCGATCTCCGCAACCAGTCGCTGCAACTCCTCTTGCGCTGCCGCCTTCGTGTCGAATCCGCGACGCCGGAGTTGTCGCCGGTTGCCTCCAGCACTCGCGATGTCGACCACGAAATACCAGCGCCCGCTCTCATCCTTGCGAACGCTCCCGCGACGACTCATCCGGCCATCCCCTTTCCTTTGGCCGACGGCAGGAACCCTCGACGCCGCGCTTCGCGCACCCACCCGTGGACTGTCGGAACGGGTCGACCGGTCTTGATCGAGATGGTTGGCGCCGGCGGCTTACCGCTTGCGATCGCTCGCCGATACTCGAAGGCGACCGCCTCGAAAAATGAATCCGGATATGGCGGCCGCGACGGCACCTTCAGAGCCTTGGGCTTTCGTGATGCATCGCGTTGCGCCTTTGCCTCGCGGTAATTGTTGAGCGACGCCTCGATTGCGGGAACGGTGAGCCGCGGCTGTCGGAGATCCTCCGTCGACAGCCCGCGCTCCGTCTCGATTCGAATCGCAGTCACTACCAGGCGGCCTTCGCGCTCGATGTCCTTAACAAACAACTTCGGCCAGACGCGAGGAAAGAACTGGATCTCGCGCCATCCGTCCGCGCCGCGCTCCGCAACCATGTGGGAGCCGTCGCGATTGATCGCCCGAGTTGCGCGCCCTAAATCCTCTGTCGATTCCATCGGGTCTGATGCTAAGCAGTAGCCGTGCGTACGTCAAGTGTGCCGAACTTATCTACAGAAGTCCGCGTAACCTATAGATCGTGCGCTATACCGTCCGCATGTCATTCCCCACCTTGGACCCATCCGAAAATCCGACGTGCACCATCGACGAGGCCGCTCAGATCCTCGGCGTGTCGCGCACCGTCGCTTACGAGTCGGCCCGCAAAGGGCAACTTCCGACCATCAAGATGGGCAAGCGGTTACTTGTGCCGACCGCCGCCCTGAGGCGCCTGCTTCAGCTGGACGAAGCGCCGTCGGCGCCGCCCGTTGGGTGATCCCGCGCTCAACTGCGTTCAGATTCAAATGGGAACGTGCCCTACGGCAGTCGGGGCTCCCGCCAAGTACGCGCCTCGTCCTACTCGCGCTCGCGTCCTACATGGACACGGACGGCACACGGGCGTTTCCTAGCCAACTGACACTCGCGCGCGACACCGGACTGAGCGACCGCACCGTGCGCGGCCACCTCGCCCGCGCGATCGCAGAGGGCTGGCTCGTTTGCATCGCACGCGGACACCGACGCGGAGACGGAACGACGCGCAGCAACTCGTACGCCGCGAAGATCCCCGATCACTGCACTGTCGAAAAGTCAACCGGCGGTGCAGTTCCGGTTGACAACGCGTCAACCGGCGAGATGACCCAAGTCAACCGGCAGCAGCGTGACGCTCAACCGGAGACGGAGTACCGCCTACCAAACCCGTTTGACCAACCCCCTCCTACCAATGGGACCGCTCTGGTCGACAAGGTGGTTCAACTGATCGCTATCGCCGAGGTTGCAGGGGAGGATGATCCTCTAGTGAAGAGTCCCGTCGCAGTGGCTACGGCACGCGTCCGCGCCGGACGTTACGAAGGCGTCGCGAAACGAATCGCGTGGTTCGCTGCCATTAGATCCGATCTTGACGACGCGGTCAGCGTGGCACGCGAATGGAATAGGCCGTTCGAACTGCCTTCGCGATGTGCGACCTGCCCCGCCGATCCGATCGATCCGAACCTGATGGTGATCGTCGGCAACAGCGCAGCGGACTGTTCCTGTAAAGCGCGTCTCCGGGCTGATTGGAGGCGAGGACGCGACTACGACCTGCAAGCCGAACCAGCGCGGCAAACGCGGCAAACAGGTGAGTAGACGGATCGTCCTACGTAGGCGAGTCGGTTCCTTGCTCGCCGCCCGTCACGACATGTTCCGTCCATTTCGCACCGTCCCAGTAGCGAAGATCCGCCCGACCCGTCGGATCAGCGAGCCAGTCGGCCGGCGTACCCGGCGGGGCAGGAACCGGGCCACCTGACGCGATCACCGAGGGCGCGCGTGGTGTTTCGCGCAAGGCGTTTGCGGCCATTGTGTTCACCTTCGCAGCAAACTCACGTGCCGCCTTGCCTTGTTTCGCATCCACTTCCGCGACGAACGCGCTTCCATCGTTTTCGACAGTGATGTAGAGCTCGCGATTGTCCTTTTTCTTTCTCAACCCCAACGCGAACGGACCCGTGAGTAGCAGCCGTGTGGCAGTAATCCGGCGATCAACGTCTCCCGCCGTCTCCACGGTGAGGCGCGCCCCCGCAAGCGGCACTGATTCCTTCCCCCGCTGAATCTGACCGTCACGGACGACGATTAGACCGAAGCGCGCATCGCCGTAAGCGTGAGCCGCCTTCTCCCTCGCCGCTTCGACACCCTTCGTGATCTTGTTCCAGGTCGACACGCAGCCTCCTTGTCAACTCGAAATGCTAATCACCCGCGGTCGATACATCCCGTTGCCCGGCCCCGCATCAGCCGGTGAAGCCGTCGAAGGAAAGCAGGGCGCGGACGCTCTCGGCGCTGGGCGTTCCAGGCATCGCAAAGACGCTCCGTAAGAACGCGGTAGCCCAGGCTGCGCGCGATGCTGCGACGATGGAGAGTCCCGAGCACGAGCGCCGCTCCGTCGTTGGCTATATGCAGGCTCAAGCGCCGGACGAAACGGTCGAACACGCCGAGAAAGTCGCGTCAGAACACGTCTTCGGAGCGAGGTACGACGTGTGGGACGTTCACACCGACAAGCGCCGTTGGTGGGTAGTCACGAACATGACGAACCTTTACAGCCAGCAGGATTTCAAGAGCATGAACGGCGTGCTCACATTTCACATCGGACTAATGACGAGGATGATGGACGCGCAGTCGCGGAAGGCGCCCGATCGACCAGATCCGCGTTTGATGAGGACCCGCCGGCTGTGGGAGCAGGCGGCCGAGGCGCAGAACGTGGCGGAGGAAGCCGAGGACTTTCAGACGGTAGGGATGCGGTGCCGAGAGACGCTCGTGTCGCTGGCGCAGGATCTCGCCTCGAATGATCTCGTTCCGGCCAGCCAGGACGCGCCGAAGGCGTCCGACTTTGTTCATTGGGCCGAACTCATCGCGAACGCTGTCGCGGCCGGCGCCCCGCTTGCTCGGCTGCGCGGCCTTCTCAAGTCGTCGGCGAAGGAAGCTTGGGAGTACGTCGCGTGGGTGACTCACAACAAGTCCGCTACGAGGTTCGATGCAGAGATTGCTGTTCAGACCGTCGCGAGTGTGCTCGCACTCTTCGAAGACGCGATTGATCGCCACGATCGGGGTGGGCCTGAACGGTGCCCCGTCTGCGCGTCATATCGACTTGGCAGTGACTTTCTGTTCGACAGCGACGCGGGGACGGTTGTGTCCGTGCGACTCTGCGAACGCTGCGATTGGAGCGAGGAATATGAGCCGGAACCCATGTCGGCACCTTTGGCTGAATCCGAGCCGATCATTGGTGACTGTCTGCCGTCCTCGGAGTTGTGATCAGTAAACGAGCCATAGATGTACCGCGTCGACGGAAAATCAAAATTCACTTTCGCGAATCATGTAGCCACTTGCGCTTGCTCGCACTTCCGGCCTTAATCGCCACGATCTGACGCGCGTCGGGCGCCGACTGTGCGTGATCAGTGCAACGGAGGCATAACTCCGATCGTGTCGCATCGCTTCGCATTCGCGCGCGCAATCGGTACCCCGGCCATTGTGATCGAGAAGCCTTGAGGAATTTGGTCCCACCAATCGCCCACGGCTTTCAGGTTTGGCCTCGTCGCCATCGCAGCGTCCAGCGCCGCGGTCGCTTCAGCATTGACCTCCCCGAGTTTGAAGAGTTCGGCGGCTTCCAGAATCAACGGCCGGTTCGCCTCGGACGCATTCTCGATTGTGCTGTCGAGATCGGACCGCGACCGGAACTCGAGGCGCCGAAAGCCAGGCCGAAGCTCATGGTCGACGATCGCCAACTGGACTTGCGCCTCAGCTAGTCGGGTCACTAGGTCGGCCTCAGCATCGGTACCCACCTCAAGTCCAGTACTTACGTAGCCATTCAGCAGTTGCGAGTAGATCTCGCTCCGCTTCAAGAGGTTGCCAAGTGACGACACCCTGGCTGCATCGAGGATGTCCAGGTGCTCAATCCATTCCCCACCCAACGGGAGATCAGCGATTGGAAGCTCCCCGAAAAGTCGTTCGAGCACGTCAAGGCCATCGGTCACGTTGCCGGTCGTGGGCGCGAATTGCGTGAGCGCGACAGCGACCGTCAAACCGGCGAGCGCCCCGTCGTCGAGTTGATCGACAATCTGAACCGCCCGATCGATACCAGCCCTAATGACTCGCTGTTCGCCGCGCTCGGCCCGATCCGTGAGCAGACTCGCGAGCATGTCGTGGTCCGACTCTCTCTCCGTTGACGCGGCCCCGAGTTGCGCCTTCTTGAGGAGCACATAGAACGCCGGATCGGAAAGGATGTTCAACTGGCCGGCCGCTGAGAGCGCGTCGACGAGTTTTGCCCCGAACGCGTCAATACGAGGCGCCGCGACGAGTTCGGCTTCCGCCGAATGTTCCGCTATCACCTGTTTGGAGATGTCGCGGATGAGTTCGATCGCCCGCTCTTCGGTAAGACCAGCGTGGTAGTCGCCGTGGACGATGACCTGCGACGCGTTGTCTCCGGCGCTTTGCGACGCTTTCGAGGTCACTTCGATCGTTTGGACGAGTCGCCACCGACCTGAGTTTGCTTGGCGTTGTTACCTGCGTGCTGTGTCTGCCGGACGGACCGAACCGCAAGCTTCCAACCGCCGACCGCTCCTGCGGTGCCACCAAGCACCAGGCCGATGAGCAACGTCCCCAAACCCTCAAACAACCATGTCATTCTGCAAGCCCTCCGATCCGAGCCCAGATTCTCCCATAGGGGCGTGACGCGCCAACGGACGGCGACCACACCTGCAAGCCTGCGTGGCGTGAAGGTCACATGGGCGCTCACCCTTAGTCAAACCGAGCATGACGCGGCGCTAGTGGCGCGCCTGTGTGTTCAAATGTTGATGTGGCGACCTGCCGCCCGTCGCCCTCTGAGGCCACGTTGACCTCCAGCGATCGACCCGTGATGTTGGTGTGCATCGGAGCCGGCGCTTCTTTCGGCTCACTCGTCGGCAGCCCCTTCCTCAATCTCCCGATCAATATCAATGGAGTCATGCCGTCGCTGACGGCAGAAGAGGCCCGTCCACCCCTAACTCAGCACCTCGTCCGCCCGGCCAAGCTGCAGAACTGGCACTTGGGTAAGCATCAGGCGTGCATTCCTGTTGTCGATTGGCTCCGGCGAAACATGGGGACTGGTGGTGCCGAAGCCAAAAGCTTCGAGGAGTTTCTGGTGGAGTACCGCGACAGTCGACACGTCCCGAATGTGAATGCCCATCTCACGTCGTTGCGCTTCTACGTCCGAGATCTGATTTGGTCCTGCACGACGGTGTTGCGTGACTGGTCAGTTTCCGGCGGCATCACCCATTACGCGAGTCTCGTCAACGAATTGTACGACTGGGCGTGTCAGCACGATCGCGAGGTTGTGTTCGTCGTCTTTAATTACGACCTGCTCTTAGAGGATGCTTGTCGGGTCGCTTGGGGAATGGAATGGTGGAACACGCCGAGTTATCTGGCGTCGAACGAGCGGATGCGCGTTCTGAAACCGCACGGCTCAATCCACTGGGAACACAAGATTCCTCACCACCCCACGACTTACGACGAGGCGGAACGGGTCGTGGTCGAAGATGTCGATCCCACTGACGTGACGCCAACGTTCGACATTGTCAGCGGTCCTCCATGGGATCGCATGGCGGTCTCCGTGGACCCGGCGTTGCCCGCGATCGCTCTGCCCATGGCCGACAAGACGCGGCTGGAGTGGCCGGCCGAACAAGAAGCATTCATGAAGGCACTGGAGGGCCGGGTTACGAGCGTTGTTGCGATTGGGTGGCGTGCGGCGGAGGCACACTTCCATGACTTACTCCACGCCGCAATGATGCCGGATTGCCCGGTGGTCGTCGTGACGCCGGACACTCAGGAGGGTGACAATATCGGTGCACGTATTCGGCCGACCGCGAGCTCGATTGCGGGCGCACCGCTCGTGCTAACCGTCAAGTTCAATGCGCTATTGAATGATCCGCGCTGGAGAAATTTCCTCGACGGCGCGGCGCTACGCGTTCATTAGGAAAAATGCCGCGGCGCTACTTGCCGACACAGCTGTCTCGCCTCCACCTCCTTGCAGCGTGAAGAAGTTCGCGGCACCGATTTCGCCCGGCGTGCGTCGATCAGAGTACGCCTCAGATCAGGCCTCTCACGAGGCCTTCGTCTTCTCCATTTGGCCGGTCGAGCGTTGCAACCGCCACACTTCCAGGTACGGTTCTTCGCCACAGCAGTCCGGCGTGGTCGTCTCCAAGAGGCCGTCAGATATTTTCGGTGAGGCACCGTCCACGGCGCCGGCGCTGACGTAACCGACCCCGTCGGCCTCAGCCAGAAACACGGCCGACACGAGGGTCTTCTGGCCAGCAGGCCCACACTCGAATGCGATCGCGGCATCAAGTTCTTCGTCGCCGTTGAGATCGCCAAACGCTGCTTCGACCAGGTGGAAAATTGTGTCGTTCGGCGCAACGTAACTCCCCTCTTGGAGATCCACGTCGTAAGTCTCACCGTCGCAGGGCAGCCGATATTGACGGTGGCTGAATTCACTTGACACGCCGTCCGCTGGCACTGTGAAGGAGTCGTAATCGGGGTGCGAGCCAAACAACCTCTCAACAAGAATTAGCCCTCCGAGCGCAACTAAGAGAAGAACGCCAAAGGCGAACGCGATATTGGCCGCGATAGATGCTTGTTTTCGCACCCCGACCCCGACGAGAGCCAACCCAAACTTTGCACCGTCCGCGATTAGTCCAACTGCGTGCTCTCGCGCAGCTTTGGTGTCTCTTGCGCGGTTCATATTAGGGCCGGGATCAGCCCCCTCTCGATCGGCCTCGGAGACCGACTCCGCGAACATTTGCCGTTGCGGCCTGCCTTCCTCTCCAGACTTTCTTGCCCGCAAGACGGCGGCTCGAAGCTCATGAGCTGTCGACGAGCCTATGACTGTCGTCGAATCCCTTCCGTCGGCGCCTTGACCACGCATGTCGTCAATTCGTGCGCTTGTAAGAAATCGGCTTGGGCGCCGTTCTCTAAACCCATCGGCCTTCTGCCGAGCCATTTCTGAACGCTCCGGAAGGCCCGCCGCATCAAAATCGTCTGCTGCTCTCTCGAACCACCGAGACGCGAACAGCTCGCGGCCGCCGGCAACGAATACCTCTCCAAGTTCCTCGGCGCATCGTCCCGCTTTCCGCCTGCGGAAATCCGAGCTGTCGGACGGGACAGCGACGTAGTCGTCGTGGGGAACGGCGCCGCCCACGTCGACGCGAAACGAGTCGACAATTGGCTCACGCTCGGAAGTTGAACGCCAGATTCCGTATGCCTCGGAGAGAGCGTCGTCGGCGCCGCGCCAGTGCCCGCGCAACCCGTCCGCGATCCCGGCCCAAAGCAACAGCTCGGCTTGTTCGTCGCGAGACGCACACCTGATCACCTCGTGGTACAGCAAGTTGGCCGCCGCTTCGATGAGAAGGTCAGGCCGTTCGGTCCGCCGGCGATGCGCCTGCAGTAATAGTTCTCGGCCCAAGATCAGTGAATCTGCCCGCTGCAGTGACTCTGTATCGCCGACAAGCTGCCTAAGCACGGCAACTGCGAACTCCTTGTGTGACGACGACCCAGATCTAAGGATCGACCACGCGTTCTCGTCGTTCAACTCCACAATCGCCCCCCGCTGACCCACGACTTCGGTCGAGTCTGGCATCTCCTCGCCATACCGTCTGTGAAGATGCCTGCGACAGGCTTAGATACGACCCGCGCCGAGCGTGGCGCTCTCAGTACTCAAACCCCGAGAGTGCAGCTGCCTCCTGAAACGACCAAATGGATCGCAGCTGAGCAATCGGTCACCGTTTGGTCACGGACCACCCGATACGCACCTGCATAGAGCGTCACCTACAAATGTGCGAGGCGCCGATTTCTAAAGGTCAGTCCGACTCCGCACCTTGCGGTGACACGAGCGGAAACAGGCCACGCATAGTTCGAATCCCAGGGGGCGCACCACCGCTGGGTCGCTACGACGCGACCGCCGCGAAGTCTTCAAGTCCGTCAGATAGGGACACCTGAGCGGCGAAGCCGAGGTCCTCATGCGCCCGCGTGGGTGACGCGAAGACGTGGCGCACGTCGCCGAGCCGCCACTGACCGGTGACGACGGGCGCCAGTTCGGTGCCGCTGGCCGCAGCCAGGCCGGACGCCAGATCGAGCACCGTCTTCGGACTACCGGTCGCGACGTTGTACGCGTCGAACCGCGGCGACTCCACGGTGAGTGCAGCCAGGTTTGCTCGCGCGACATCGGTGACGTGAATGAAGTCGCGCATCTGAGCGCCGTCCTCGAAGACCCGCGGCGCTTCGCCTTTGCGCAGCGCGCTCGAGAAATATCGAGGCGACACCGGCGTATGGCGTGTCACGCGGCATCCGCGGCCCGTACACGTTGTGGTAGCGCAACGCAACGAGCGAGGCTCCGCTCTCGCGCGCGTACGCGGCGCACAAGTGTTCCTGATGCAGCTTCGTCGCGGCGTACACATTGCGCGGGTCTACCGGCGCATCTTCGGCAACACTGCGGGGCTCAAGCGCGGCGGCGCAGGTTGGGCAGCGAGGCTCGAACCGCGCCGCGTTCAGATCGGCCACGTCCCGTGCCGGCGCGCGCATCGGGCCGTGGGAACTGCATTCGTACCGGCCTTCGCCGTAGACGACCATGCTGCTCGCGAGCACGAACCGCCCGCGGAAGGACCGCTCGTGCAGCGCGGAAAGGATGCAGGCAGTGCCGAGCGCGTTCACCGCGACGTAGTCCTCCACGTCGCCGAAGTCGACGCCCAGCCCAACCTTGGCGGCCTGGTGACACACGGCGTCAACGCCGGCGACGGCTCGGCGGACGACCTCCCGATCAAGCACACCGCCGACACGCACGTCGAGGCCGTAGCGGTCGTCGTCTGTGGCGTCGACCACATCGAGCGCGACGACTTCGTGGCCGTGGGCGAGTGCTTCGTCGACGATGTGACTCCCGATGAAGCCCGCCGCGCCAGTAACGAGAATTTTCATGGGACGGATACGAGCGGCAGGTGCACGGTGAACCGGCAGCCGTCGCCCTCGTTGACCACGGCGATTGCGCCGTGGTGTGCATCGACGATGCCCTTGGCGATCGCCAGGCCCAGCCCGGCTCCGCCGTCACCGGGCGTGCGTGCGCAGGTGCCGCGGAAGGCGAGGTCGAAGACCTGGTCCAAGTCGGGTTCGGGAATGCCACCGCAACTGTCAGCCACCGACACGAACGCGAGCTCGCCCTCCATGCCCGCATCGACCCACACCACGCCGTCCGAGGGCGTATGTCGGATCGCGTTTTCGAGCAGGTTGCGCAAGACGCGCGCGAACTCGGGCGTCGAGACCTCGAGCATCGGCGCGGGTGAGGTGAGTCGGCCCTCGACGCGCACGCCCTTGACTCCGGCCAGCGGCCGCGCGGCGGCCACGGCATCGGACACGAGGTCTCCCAACGAGGCCCGCTCGAAGTCCAACCGCAGCGCGCCGGCGTGAAGCCGGCTCAGCTCGAAAAGGTCATCTACAAGCGAGGCCAAGCGGTCGGCCTCGACGCGGAGTTGCGTGTAGTAGCGACCGCGCGTTTCGTCGTCGTCAACCACCCGATCCTCGAGCGCCTCGGCCATCGCGCGAATACCGGCGAGCGGTGTGCGCAGGTCGTGTGAGACCCAGGCCACCAGTTCCCGGCGGGACGCGTCGAGGCCGCGCTCGCGGGCCCGGGCAATTTCGAGCTGCTTGGACATGTCCTCGAGTTCGCCGGCTAACACTGCGAAGTCGCTCATGTCCGGCACCTGCACAGGCGCGCCGAGGTCGCCTTGCCCCATGCGCTGAGCGGCCAAACCGAGCCCGCGCGCGGCGGCGTCAAGCCGTATGCCAAGCGCCAGGCTTGCGACCACGCCGACGCTCGCCCCGGCAATCACGGCGACAATCAATCCGTGTAACGCGCCGGCATCCAGATGCATGACGCGCGCGGAGGCCAGTCCCCCGCCACCAACTCCGGCGACCGCACTCAGAGCGACCACCAACGCCTGGGTCGACGCACGACGTCGTCGCAACGGCACCAGGAACAGCGCAACCGCAACCCCGGTAACGACCGCGCCGCCACCACTTACGCCGGCCAGCTTCCATGCGTCGAATGCGGACATGCCGAAGGTGCGCGACGCCACCAACGTGGCCACAGTGCCTACGGCGGCCGGTACTACGAGGCGCCTCATACCGCGAACCTGTACCCCACGCCCCACACCGTTTGGATGTGCGTTGGCGCCGACGGGTCGTCTTCGACCTTCTCGCGGAGACGTCGCACGTGCACCGTCACCGTTGACGTGTCCCCGTAGGTGTAACCCCAGACCTTCTCGAGCAATTCTTCGCGCGTGAACGCGTTCGGCGCCGCGCGCATCAGGAAACACAAGAGCTCGAATTCACGCACCGTCAACGACACCAGCTCGCCGGCCCGGAAGGCCTGGCGGGCCGCGGGGTCGACGCGCAGCGAACCCGCTTCGAGCACTGCAGGCGCCACCGGAGTGAGCGGCCCGCCCGCGCGGCGCAGCACCGACTTGACGCGGGCGATCAGCTCCCGAGGCGAGAAGGGCTTCGACAGGTAATCGTCCGCCCCCAACTCGAGTCCGATCACACGATCGTTCTCGTCGCCACGCGCCGTCAGCATGATGATGGGTACGGGCGCCACCTCCCGCAAGCGTCGGCACACTTCGAGCCCGTCAATACCCGGCAACATCAGATCGAGCACGACTAGGTCGGGCGGTGACGCGATCGCCATCGCGAGAGCGTCGAGGCCATCGCCCACGCATTCGACGAGGTACCCCTCGCGTTCGAGATATCGGCCAACCACGTCGGCGATCGTTACGTCGTCATCGACGACCAAGACCCGCGGGGCGCTCACGCGACTGACCTTAGGAGTGGACACGCCCGACCTGACGCCCGCGTCGGAAGAGTTTCGCGTTTTGTAAGCCCGATTTGGGAGTGGCTGGGGACACTGCGCCGGTACCGTCCGACGGTGATCGACGTCGTACTCCCGGTGCTAAACGAGGCGGGCGCGCTCCCGAACGTGATCGCGAGTTTGCCCGCGGGCTACCGGCCGATCGTGGTCGACAATGGCTCGACCGACGGGTCGGCGGAGATTGCCGCAGAACTCGGGGCATGCGTGGTCTACGAACCAGTGGCCGGTTTCGGATCGGCGTGCTTCGCCGGCCTCGCTGCCGCCACTGCGGATGTGGTCGCCTTCATGGACGCCGACGGCTCGCTCGACGGCGCCCATTTGCCGCTTGTGTGCGACCCAATCGCGGTCGGCTCCGCCGACTTAGTCGTCGGCGCGCGCATTGCCGCCCGCGGCGCGTGGCCGTTGCACGCCCGTGTCGCGAACAAGGCGCTGGCGTTTCAACTGCGCCGGCGCGGTATCGCCGTGACCGACCTCGGCCCGATGCGCGCGGCGCGCCGCGACGAACTCCTCGCTTTGGCCATCTCCGACCGGCGCTCGGGGTGGCCACTTGAGATGGTCGTGTTGGCGCACGCGGCCGGATGGCGAATCAACGAGGTACCCATCCCCTACGCACCGCGAATCGGACGGTCCAAAGTGACCGGCACCGTCGGCGGCACCGTCCGCGCGATCAAGGACATGTCGGCGGTGCTGCGGTGACACGACCGGCGTCGCTCATCGTGCTCGCCAAGGCGCCCGTCGCCGGGCGGTCCAAAACGCGTCTTACACCGCCGTGCACGCCGCCTCAAGCAGCCGAGCTGGCCGAAGCCGCGCTCCGTGACTCATGCGCGGCGGTGGCATCGGTAGACGGGACACGACACGTACTGGTGCTCGAGGGTGCCCCGGGCGCGTGGCTCCCTGCGGGCTTCGACGTAATTCCGCAGTGCAACGGCGGCTTGGGCGACCGGTTGGCGCACGCCTTCGCTTCGGTACCCGGCCCCGCGCTGCTGGTGGGCATGGATACGCCGCAAATCACCGGCGACCTGCTGCGTGCATCGCTCGACACGCTGGCCCAGCCCGCAGTCGATGTGGTGCTCGGACCCGCGGTCGACGGCGGGTTCTGGGCCATTGGGTTCAAGCAAGCCGCACCGGCCGTGTTCCGAGACGTGCCGATGAGTTCGGCGGACACGCTGTTGCATCAACGGCGTCGGCTTGCGGAGCTTGCATTGCGCGTTGCCGACTTACCGACCCTGCGCGATGTCGACACCATCAGCGACGCGGACGACGTAGCGGCGCAGGCGCCGAGTTCGCACTTCGCGACCGCGCTCGCGCGGCTGACGCTCGACACCGCGGTGGCGTCGTGACAGCGATCTTGCGGGCCGAGGACGGCACCCACGCCCCGTTGTTGCTCGACCGGTGGCTCGACGCGCCCATGCCGGAAGAAGCCGACCTCCTCGCGCGCGCCGTTGGTCCTGTGCTCGATGTTGGATGCGGGCCGGGCCGTCATGCGCTCGCGCTGGCCGAGACAGGCGTAGTAGTGCTCGGCGTCGACGCGTCACCCGCTGCGGCGAAGCTCGCGGCGTGGCCGAGGCGTCTCGGTACTGCAACGGTCGATCTTTACCCGCATGCCCGGCGAGGGCCGGTGGGGAACCGCGTTGCTGCTCGACGGGAACATCGGCATCGGCGGTGACGCGATGCGTCTCCTTGCGCGCTTGCACGAACTGCTGGCCACGAACGGACGGGTGCTCGCCGAGTTGTCGGCGCCTGACGTGGGTAGCGCGGTGCACCAGATGCGCGTCGAGACCGAAGCAAGCGTGAGCCCGTGGTTTCCGTGGGCCGTCGTTAGCGCCAGCGATATTGGGGCCGTCGCCCGGTCGTCGGGCTACGCGGTGTACGAATCCTGGTCAGCCGCCGGTCGTTGGTTCGCCGAACTTCACGCGCGGTAGACGCGACCGAATCGCTTACCAGGTGGTGCGCAGGATCGCCTGGAACACGACTGCGACAAGCGCCTGCAGCCCCAGCCACCGACGCGCGCTTTGTTCGTCGAACACACCGTCGCGCCACCACAGCGCCGCGCCCGCGATCAGTACTAGAGGTACGAAGGGCTGCCAGATCCGTTCGGTCTCGGCCGACGACAGTCCACTGAGCCCCGCGAACACGGGCGCAGCCAGCGCGCCGAATACGAGAGTGCGCATGGCCTCGCCCCGGAGGCGTCCGAGGGCCGCGACCATCGCCGGGCCGATGAGTACGGCGTAGATCGCGGCATTACCGAGCAGCCAATACCGGTACCCGCGGTAGTGCGCGATGCTCGATTTGTATTGGGTGTGTGTCTCCGCCAGGCCCGCGGACCACCAGAAGCCCCAGATCGCTGGCAGCGCAAGGCCAACGGCCGCACCGAGCACGGCGGCCACAAGCAGGGGTAGGCGCCGCCGCTGCCAGGCAACGGCGATCACCGGCAGCCCCAGTAGCGCGACGCCGTAGGTCAGCATCAACGCCGCCGCAAAGACCAGTCCACCGCCGACGGCCAACCCGCGGGCGGCGCGGCCGCGACGCGACGTGGCCATCAGCATTAACGCGACGCCCGTTAACGCGACCGCGCCGAAAATGACATCAGGATTCGTTCGCCACACGAGCACAGGTGCAAGCACGACGAAGGGTGTCGCGGCCCGCGCAACCTGGTCGCCCGCGACTACCCGCGCCGCGACGAGTGCCGCGCCTGTTGCGACGGCACCGCCCGCAAGCATCAGCGCGATATGAAGACCCGTGCCCGACAACCCGGCGCGCGCGAAGCACCAAAGCACCAGCACCATGCCAGGAGGATGGGCGCGGAGGTGCGCCGCGAGATGTGGCTGGTGGTGCACATAGGCGCGCAGGAAGCCAGCGGGACCACCCCACTCATCCACGAGGTGGATGTGCTGCCCGTATTCGAATTGGAGCGACGTCCAATGGGTTCCGACCGGCCCCGACCATGCGAGCGCGAAAGCGAGTAGTGCCGCGATCGCGCCCGCGGCCACCAATAGCTGGGGCCAAGGCGCGCGCCGCACATGCGGAGGCAACCGCCACACGGCGAGCGCGAGCAGCGCGGCGGGTACCAGCGCCCGCAGCGCGGAACCGAACGAGACCTGCCAATTCCCGGTCCAGGGGACAGCGGGCACGCCGAGGGAGTGCCGGTGCGAGTGCACGACGGCAACACCAACGCAGATCGCCGTGGCGACAAGCAAACCCCACGTGAGCACCGCAAGTCGGTCGCGGCGCGTCGTCACCGCTGCATCGTAAGAGCGCGCTGATCGCACACGACTTCCGCAGAGCAGGGTTTCGCGAACCGTAAGGTCCCAGATCGCCTTCTGGGACCGCTCTGCTCGTACGGTGCAGGCATGCCGGATCTGCGTCGCGCAACAGCATCGGTGCAGGACGCCCGCGACCACGCGCTGCTTAGCCCCGTGCAGGACGATCGCACGGCGGCGATCCTTGGCGTTGCGCTTGGCCTCTCCTTTCTTACGTGCTTTCTGACCGGTCTGATTTCGCACTTCATCCAGCACCCCACATCCTGGTTTCACTGGCAGCCCCGCCCGGCCGGTCTGTACCGATTCACACAGGGCCTGCACGTTGCAACTGGTCTCGCGTCGATCCCGCTGCTGCTCGCCAAATTGTGGAGTGTGTTTCCCCACCTCTTCCGCTGGCCGCCAGTCGCGTACGTCGCACACGCCGTCGAACGGATCATGCTCGTGCCGCTCGTGTGCGGATCGGTGTTCATGTTGTTCAGCGGCGCCGCGAACATCGCGAAGTGGTACCCGTGGCACTTTTCGTTTCCGGCCGTGCACTACCTGGTTGGTTGGATGACCATGGGCGCCCTCGTTACTCATCTCGGCGCCAAGGCGACCATCACGCGGCACGCGTTGTTCCGCCGCGATACAGACGCGGATGCAGACGCCGACCACGACGCGCCTGCTCCCGTGGCAGCTACCGGGACCAGCCGGCGCGGCTTCCTCGGCGCCACGGCGGCGGCCGTCGGATTTTTGACCCTCACGACGGTTGGCCAGACAGTGCGACCGTTGCGGCGACTGACGTTGTTCGCGCCACGGCGCCCGGACATCGGCCCACAGGGCCTGCCCGTGAACGGCACCGCGTCTGCGTCGCTCATCAAACGCGCGCAGAGCCCGAAATACAAACTCCGCATCACGGGCAACGCCGCGAAAAAGTCCACGTTGTCGCTCGCAGACTTGCAGAACTTTCCCCAGCACTCGGCTCGCCTTCCGATCGCGTGTGTCGAAGGGTGGAGCGCTGACGCGAACTGGACCGGCGTGCCGATTCGCGACCTGCTTCGCCATGCGGGTGTCGCCGAGTCCGCGAACGTCGAGGTCACCGTCACGTCGCTGCAGCGCGGCAGCCTGTACCGCGAGTCCACCCTCAGTAACGCGCAGGCCCGCGATCGCGACGCGCTGCTGGCGCTGAAGGTGAACGACGCCACGCTGCATATCGATCACGGGTTTCCGTGTCGGTTGATCGGGCCGAACCGCCCGGGCGTACAACAGACGAAGTGGGTCGCCGAGTTGTCGGTGCGACACGTATGACCCAGGCCGAGCATCTGCCGGGCGGCCGTCGCTTCTGGCTGGGCGCGGTGACAGGCGCGGCGATTGTCGGGGTTGCGCTCTTCGAACTCGCCACCACGTTGAAGCTGTCGAGTCTGTTCAACCTCGCATTGGTCCTCGGCGGGTCGGGCGTCGGCCACGACGCGCTGTGGGCGCCCGCGGTCGTCGCCGTTGCGTTGCTCACCCGGCGTTTGCCGGAATGGGTGCGTGGGCCAGTGCGCCTTGGGTTAGTGCTGACCGCGGTGCTCTTGCTGTTCGCGTGGCCCGAACTCCACGGCTACGCCGGGCACGCCCGCAATCCGTCAGCCGGCCCGCTCGATTACCACCGCAACGTGTCGTTCACTCTGTTGGTCCTCTGGGCCACAATCGGCGGTGTGTGCACCTACCGCAAGGTTCAACTTCGGCGTACACGAATCGCGCGGCGCGCGGCATGACGGGCGCCGCGCCGCTGGGCGTATTGGGCGGGTCAGGGTTTTACGACTTCCTGACCGGCGCCGACCAGGTTGCGATCGAGACGCCCTACGGCGCGCCGTCGGCCCCGATCACGTTGGGCGAGCTAGACGGTCATCCCGTGGCGTTCCTGGCCCGGCACGGTGTGCACCATCAGTTCCCGGCACACCGCGTGAACTACCGAGCAAACATCTGGGCGCTGCATGAGGTGGGCGTGCGACAGCTCATCGCACCCTGCGCGGCCGGTTCGTTATCGACCGACTCGCACCCCGGCGACTTCGTCGTGCTGGACCAACTGGTCGACCGAACCCGGAACCGCGCCGACACGTATTTCGACGGCCCGGAGTTGCATCACGTGGGCTTCGCCGATCCCTACTGCCCCGTCCTCGGCGACCTGCTGGTTGGAGCTGCGAGGGCGGAAGGCGTGCGGGTTCACCCGCGCGGAACCGTCGTTGTGATCAACGGACCGCGGTTCTCGACTCGCGCCGAAAGCCGATGGTTTCGCGCCCAGGGTTGGGACGTCATCAACATGACGCAGTATCCCGAGGCCGTGCTCGCGCGCGAACTCGGCATGTGCTTCGGCGGCCTGGCGCTGATCACCGACTACGACGCGGGCGTGCACGACACCGATGCCGCGGTCGATATGTCCGCCGTACTTGCGGTGCTCCGACAGAACGTCGAACGCCTGAAATCAGTGCTCTACCGCGCCGTCACGACACCCTCCTCGTCGACCATCACGTGTGCATGCGCCGAGGGCGCCTCTGCCGGCTGACCTCAGAGGGTCCGGCACCCGAGTGACGGATTGTCCCCCGCCATGTTGTTGATCGCGTAGACGCACACGGTGTGCAGACCGGGACTCGCGCCAACGGTCACCCCGAACCCGTGAGCGGCGCCGTAGCGCGGGTACACCACCGCGACGTCAGGCCGGCTGCCCGCGGCGAGCACTCCGGTTGGCGGCAGCGAGTCGACGTAGACGTGCACCGGGATCGGCGCCGCCGTGTCCGGATCAATCGCCCAACCCGCGACGTAGTAGCCACCGGCCATGTGTCTCACCGCGTCGAGCGAACCGAACGGCACGCCGTCGACGACCACCTGTTTGCACCCGAGCAGCGAGTGATCGCCCGGGCCGAGATTGATCGCGAACGCGCACACTCGATGCGTGCCCCGCGACGCCGGCACAACCGCCGCGAACCCGTGCGCGGCGCCGAAACCGGGGAACACGCCCGCGACGTCTTGGCGAGGGCGGTTGGCGTCGATGCCGTAGATGGTGTTGTCGACGTAGATGTGCACGGTGTTCGACGCGGCCGTGTTCGGGTCGATCGACCAGCCGGTCACGTAGATCCCGCCGAGGGCGACGCGTGCGGTGTCGAACGCGCCGAACGGTGCGTCGGAGCCGAGCCGGACCCAGTCGATGATCCAGTTGCGCGGACCTCGGTCCTCATCCGGATCGACGCGGAACTCGGTGATGGTCCGACCGGTCCACCCGAGGCGCGGACTCTCCTGCGTCTCGTCAAGCAGGCCCGAATACCCCATGTCGAAGTTGACGGTTTGCCAGCCCGGATAGATCAGGATGTCCTGGCTCGTCTGTTGCATGTTCGATCCCGCGACGTACCAAAGCACCCGCGCGTTCATGCCACCACCGACGTTGTCCTCAAGCGAGAACACGCCGTCGAAGAAGATGCGCATGCTGAAGCGGTGATACCGGGTTCCGTCGATCGGGGCGGGCGCGGGCAGCACGATCTTCGGGTCGTTGATGTTCGGGCCGGCGTTCTGCCCGTGCATGCTCTGGCCGTCGAAGTACACCGACGCGTTGGTGATGGTGCCGCCGTCACTCGGGTTCGAGAAATCCCATGCGTCGCCGCGCACAATCGACGCATAGTCGCCGCTGGCTGCCGGGTCCGGAGTCAGCAGCGATCGGGGCGCAGACGAACCCGAACCGGTCGGGTCGTAGAGCCGGATCCAGTCGATGTCCATGCGTACCGGCGTGGGCCCGCCGACGGGCGACAGCGTGAGGGACTGAATCGACCCGGCCCATTGCGAAGGCAACTCGGGGTAGCCGTTCTTCAGCAGCACGTCGTAGGTGTTCCATCCGGGATTGATCGTGATCTGTTGGCCGCCCTCGCACGTCTGGCGCAGGGTGCCGCAGGTCATCCACGTGATCTGGCCGTAGAGCGTCCGCGATGTCTGCGAGTTGAGCCGGAACGACATGCGCGTGAACTTCGACGCGTCGATCGGAAGCAGGCTGCCGTCACGACCCCACGGGATCGTTATCTCGGAAAAGCCCCGCACCAACGCCAACTGCGCGGACGGTTTGAAGGTGGCCGACAACATGCCGTTCTGCACGACGATGTCGTCGACTTGGCGCGTCCATCCCGCAGGGGTTCGCCAAAGTCGTCGGCGTTCGAGAAGTCCCAAGCGTCGCCGTAGGTAGTGGTCGCGAAGTCAGGGGCCGTCATCGGGTCGACCGCCGCGCGCGCCTTTACCGCCGGTCCAAGCAGCAGCGTGACCAGACAGGCAAGGACTACGACAAGGCGATGAGGCGCGCGCGGCATACATCCCTGTCGGCCCGGCGGGCCCGAACCTGAGGAGCGCGGGAGCTACAGCACCTTGTGCCCGTACATCTCGCCCAGCGGATCGGCGATGAGTTCGAGCCGGGCTCCGTCGGGATCAGGGAAGTACATCGAGGTGCCACTCTCCTCGTGGACGGGCACGCCCTCCGCCTCGAGGCGCGCCTTTGCCGCGTCCCACTGGTCGGGGTCGATCGAGATCGCGATGTGGTGCAAGCCGCCCAAGACCTCGGCATACGGGCCGAGACCCAGGTCGGGAAAGTCGAAGAACGCGAGCAAATTGCCGTGGCCGATGTCGAAGAAGAAGTGGTTCGAGCCCTTGTAATCCCGGTTCTCGAAGATGTCGGTGAGCGGAAACCCGAGGATCTCTTGGTAAAAGCGCACGGTCCGTTCCACGTCAGACGAAAGCAGCGCCATGTGATGCACGCCCCGGGCGGTGGACTGCGGGCGCTCGGCCGGGTCCTTCAGGTACGTGGAACGGATGCGGTCACGCTCGGCTTCGATCTTGTCCAGGTCAGCCATCCGACCGACGATAAACCCGTCGCCGCGGTACCGTTGTGCGCATGCTGGGGGGAATTGACAAGACAATCGTCGCGGTCGTACTTGCACTGGTGGCCGCCATTTCACGGCTCACGGGGGTGCCGCCCGCGGCTGCGCCGCCACCCAACCCGCTCGTGTACGTGTCGCTCGGCGACTCGTACGTGTCTGGCCCGCTGATCTTTCCGCACGACGACACCTTCGTCCTACAGGCGTGCGGCCAGTCGACCCGAAACTTCGCGCACCTCGCGGCCGAGATGATCGAGGCCGACGTCTTCAAGGACGTCAGCTGCGGCGGGGCCACGATCAACAAGTTCGAGGACCCCCAGGACGTCACGCAGGGTGTCGTGCCGCCACAGTTCGACGCCGTCGACGCGACCACCGACGTGGTCACCCTCGGTATGGGTGGCAACGACGTCGGCTTCGTCGGCCTGGCACTCGACTGCGTGCGCCTGAACCCCACCGACGCGCCGTGCACGCCGAACTACTTCGACGCCAACGGTGTCGACACCGTGTCGCGCGACATCGCCGACATGGGTGACGAACTGGGCATTGCCCTCGACAAGCTCCACGTGCGAGCGCCCAACGCCAAGATCCTCGTGGTGAGCTACCCGGACGCGCTGCCTGACAGCGGCCAAGGTTGTTATCCCTATCTGCCAATCCTCGACGCGGACATGCCGTACCTCGTAGCCAAGTTCAAGGAAATGAACGCCGAGTTGAAGTCGACCGCGCTCGCGCACAACGCGAAGTACGTGGACATCTACACCGGCGGCATCGGCCACGACGCGTGCCAGCCGCCGGGCATCGCGTGGATCAACGGCGCCTTGCTCGTCCCGCCGAGTTTCCCGGCACATCCGAACGACCTCAGCTTCCTGAACTCGGCGCCCGTCGTGGCGAGCGCAATCACCGCCGCCTTGGCGTGACCGAAACGCTTCGGTACTGCGTCAACGCGTTCAACACCGCGACCGAGTCGGCCAACAAGATCCACGACGACACGGTCGCGAAAAACCTCGGATTCCGCGGTGGCCTCGTGCCCGGCGTCGACGTCTACGCGTATCTCTGTCACCTGCCCGCCGCGGCGTGGGGACGAGACTGGCTCGAGCGCGGCACGATCACCGCGACGTTCGCGTCGCCGGTTTACGACGGCGACACCGTTGACGTCGAGGGCGTGCAGGCCGCGGCGAACGTGATCGAAATGACCCTCACCGACCCGAAGGGTGGGTTCTGTGCGTCGGGCGCCGCGACACTGCACGAAGGCAGCCCAATCGAAGCACCCGATCCCGCCGGTTGGCCAGACTTTCCGGCGGACGGCAACCGTGCGAAAGCATCGCCCGAGACGCTGACATCGATCCCGCTCGGCTATCTCGACGTGGGCTTCCACACCGACAAGGCGCGCGCCTACCTCGACGACATCCGCGAGAGCGCCGACGTGTTCCGCCGCGATGGTCTGGCCCACCCCGGTTGGCTCCTGCGGTATTGCAACTTCGTGCTCACGTCGAACTTCGAACTCGGTCCGTGGATTCACGTGCAATCCACTACGCAGTTCTTCAGCGCTGTGGAGGACGGAGAGCGGGTGCAAACGCGCGCCAAGGTCTCCGACGTCACCGAGAGCAAGGGCCACAAGTTCGTCGATCTCGACATCCTGCAACTCGCCAACGGTGAACGGCCGGTGGCCCGAGTCGCCCACCGCGCCATCTACCAACCGCGAGGCGTTTAGCGACGCTTCTTCTGGCGTCGCTCTCGTACGAAGAGGTACAGCGCCGCGGTCGCCAGGATCGCAACAGCCGCGACTGCTCGAACGAAACCGCTTTGTTGAGCAGCGATCGTCATATGCAAGACTGCTCGCTCCCGTGGTGGTTGTAGCTCAGTTGGTTAGAGCACCAGGTTGTGATCCTGGGGGTCGGGGGTTCGAGTCCCCTCAGCCACCCCAATTTTTTCCCCGGCGGGGTGTCGCTAGTTGTCGGCTCCGGGAGCCACTACGAGGGTGGCGTGGTCGATGACCTTGTCGACGAAGCCGTATTCGAGGGCTTCGTCGGCGGTGAACCAGCGGTCGCGGTCGGAGTCGGCCTCGATGCGCTCGACGGGCTGACCCGTGTGGAACGCGGTGCGCTCGGCGAGCTTGCGCTTCATGTAGATGATCTGCTCGGCCTGGATCGCGATGTCGGTGGCCTGGCCCTGCATCTGGCCCGACGGCTGATGCATGAGGATGCGCGAGTGCGGCAGCGCGTAGCGCTTGCCGGGAGCGCCGGCCGACAACAGGAACTGGCCCATCGAGGCGGCGAGGCCCAGGCAGATGGTGGACACGTCACAGCTGACGTACTGCATCGTGTCGTAGATGCCCATGCCGGCCGTGACCGACCCACCGGGCGAGTTGATGTACAGCGCGATGTCCGTCTCGGGCTCTTCGGCCGCAAGCAGGATCAGCTGGGCGCAGATGAGGTTGGCGGACGAGTCGTCGACCTGTGTACCGAGGAAAACGATGCGCTCCTTGAGGAGCCGTTGGTAGATGTCACCGACAGGGTTCAGATCAATTGCCATGCGGTAAATCTACGCCGTTCTTCTAACGTGTCTGTTCACGCGGGCGTGGCGAAACTGGCAGACGCGCAGGGTTTAGGTCCCTGTATCGAAAGATGTGGAGGTTCGAGTCCTCTCGTCCGCACTTACAAACATCGCGGCTCGTTAGCTGGTTCGAGGGTCGACGCGCCCTGTCTTGGAGTAGTCCACGGACCACCAGCGTTCTGGACGCATGGTCCAGGTGAGGGACGCCTCGCCCTCGATGCTCGCGTGATGGTAGGAGTTGCCGCGCGCGATCCGGGCAGCATCCAGCGCGGTCGGTGGTGGCGCGACCTAGCGTCTGGCGCCATGGCCGCCGACGTGAAACGCCAGCGTCTCGACGCGTTGACTTCGTTGCGTTGGTTTGCCGCCTTTGCGGTGTTGTTGCGCCACATCTATGGCCGCACCAGCCTCGTTCCGAAAGGCTTGGGCCACGACTTCCTCCGCCAGGGCGTGGTCGGCGTGTCGTTCTTCTTCATCCTTAGTGGGTTCGTGCTCACGTGGTCCCACGTCGACAACGACACGCCGCGCGCGTTCTTCGGGCGACGGTTCGCGCGTATCTATCCGGCGTATGCGGTGGCGGGACTGTTCACGGCGCTGTTCTTCGTGTCGAAGCACCTCGACATCGGCCTCAGAGAGATCTTCACGTTCACGCTGCTCCAGGCGTGGATCCCGAAGGGCGAGTACCACTTCGCGCTCAACAGTGTCAGCTGGTCGCTGTCGGTGGAACTGTTCTTCTACATCGCCTTCCCTTTCGTGCTGCCACTACTCACGCGTCTCACGCTGAACACCCGGCGAATCGTCATGGTCGCCTGCGTCGTTGTCCCGTTGCTGATCGCGCTCGGGCTGCGGCCTCACCCGGCGGACAACTCGTACTGGTTCATGTACGTCTTCCCGCCGGTGCGCATGCTCGAGTTCGTCGCCGGCATCTTGCTGGCGCTCGAAGTACGCGACCGCACGTGGCCGCGCGTCAATGTGTTGCTCGCCGTCGCGGTCGCGCTCGGCGGGTACGTCGCAGCCGGTTACGTGCCCGAACCGCTCATGTGGACGGCCACCGCGATCGCACCATTCATCATCCTCATCGGCGCCGTCGCCCAGAGCGACATCACGAAGCCGCTTTCGTTTCTGCACCTGCGCCCGCTCGTCTGGTTGGGCGAGGCGAGCTACGCGTTTTATCTCGTGCACCTCACCGTGTTGGAGTTCCTGCTCGATCACCTCAGCAGCAAGACGGCTGGGCTCGTGGCGCTACCCGCGGGGCTCATCGCGGCGGCGCTGCTACACGAACTGATCGAAACACCCTTTGAGAAGCGGCTGCGCCCGCGCCTTAGCGGGGTTTCTTCGCCGCGGCTTTCTTCGCAACCGCCTTCTTAGCGGCGGCCTTCTTCGCCGGCGCTTTTTTCGGTGGCGCCTTTTTCGCTGACGCCTTCTTCGCTGGGGCTCTCGTCGTGACCGCCTTGCCGGGCCGACCGTAGCCCGCCTTGCCCAGCACGCCGCTGAGGGTCTCGAGGCCAATGATGTCGCTGAACTGGCGCAGCGTGTAGCCGGTGAGCTTGGCGCCCTTCGAGCCAGCGCGGGCCTTGGCGCTGCGCGGCAGGTCGAACAGCGGGCCCATTTCGCCGAAGTGATCACCCGGCTTGTTCACGTACACGACCGACTCGTGGCCGGTGTCGTCGCGGCGCACGATCTCGATCTCGCCCGAGTCGACGACGTAGATCTTGCCGCCGAGGCTGCCTTGTTCGAAGAGCACCTGGCCGGGTTTGAGATCCTCGGTGACGGGCCGCTCGGACCCCTCCACGAACTTGGGCATCATCTCGATCACCACATCCGCCAGCGGCAGAATGCGGTCGTCGTGCGTGGCCACGATTACCGAACGCCCTGGCTGCGCCAACGATCGAATCAGTCGCAACACCGCTTCGACCTGGACGTAGTCAAGGTGCGCAGTCGGCTCGTCGGCGAGGACCAACGGCGGCTCGTGCGCGAGCGCCCGCGCGATCGCGACGCGCTGCTGTTGGCCGCCTGACAATTTTGCGGGCAGGTGGCTGGCGCGATCGGTCATTGACACCTGCGCGAGCAGGTCGGCGGCGCGCTTCGCGGTGACATCGCGCGACACGCCGGCCGCGCGCAGCGGTGCGGCCACGTTCTCGGTTGCCGTGAGGCTGGGCACCAGGTTGAAGGACTGGAAAACGATGCCAACGGTCTTGCGCCGGTATTCGGTGAGCGCCGCGCCGCTCAGACCCGACGTCACTTTCCCGCCGACCGAGATCGAACCACTCGTCGGCGTGAGAATTCCGGCGAGGCACGACAGCAAGGTCGACTTCCCGCAACCGCTGGGCCCGAGGAGCAGCGCGAGCGAGCCGCTTGGCACCTCGAAGCTCAGGTGATCGACTGGGCGCAAGATGTAATCGCCACTGGCGAATTCAATGACGAGGTCATCGACAACTAGATCCATTTGTTAACGGCCTCCAAAGGCGAGCGCGGGATCAACGGTGACGGCGCGGCGCAATGCCGCGCCACTGGCGAGCACGCCGATGACGAGGCCGACCACGGGCACGGTCATTTGCAACTTGGCGGGAATGAGCACGGTGACGGGAAACGCCGGCGCCAACAGGTACGCCACGCCGATTGAGAGGATCGACGCGCCGATCGACAGCACGATCGCCTGGGTGACGAGCGCCCCCAGTAGGTCGCTCGTGGCGACCCCGGTTGCTTTGAACACGGCGAAGTCACCGATGCGTTCGATCGCCGACAGGTACACCACCGAGCCGACGATTGCGGCGGCAACGATCCACAGCAGGCCGCGGAACAACCCGATCGATTTGATCGTGTCCTTGAGCGGGCGCTTCAGGTCGGCGCCCGCAACCTTGCTGTTGACGTACGACACGCCCGGCGGCACGACCTTCGCTTCGCCCTTAACGGCGATGGACGTCGCGAACGGTTGCCCGCCAAACACGGCGCGCTGTGCGTCCTCGATCAACGTGAAGACGGTCGCGTGGCCACCGATAACCGTGACGCCGCTCGTGAGCCCAACCACGGCGAGCTTCACACCACTGATCGCGAACTTGTCGCCGATGTGCATCGTGGTGCGCGTGTCGACCACCGCCTCGCCCGCCCGCTTGGCCACGCGTCCTTCGATCGGCTGGGGCGTACCCAGCCCACCGAGTCGGGCCCCGATGAGATACACGTCCGGGCGGAACGTTTGATCGGTCGTTTGCAAGACCGAAATGATCGGGTCCGCTGTCTTGATGCCGGGCAGCTTTGCCACCGAGTCGACGACGTCGATCGGCATGGGTGAGCTGCCCGTAAACGGGCCGAGCCGTCCTTCGGGCACGACGTAGCCGTCGGCGCCGAACAACTTGATCGTGCGCTCGACCTCAGTGTCGAACGTCGAGAGAAAGCCGGAGAGGAGCAACGTAAGACCGAAAACGAGTGACGTACCGAGCACCGCGATCACGAATCGTCTCCGTCGCCATTGCAGGTCGCGGAACCCCGCCAACCATAAGAACCCTGGATGCATCGCCCTACCCCCTCGCCGTCGTGGGCACGCTACGCGATCGACCGCTCGCCAGTAAGTACCGTCCCTCAGGCATGAAAGCGTCCGTACTCGCGCGCCTGCCGTTTCTCGAAGGTGTGTCCACTGCAACCATCGGGGCAGTAAACCGCGTGCTCCACCCAATAACTGTGCCCGCCGGCACAGTGTTGTTTCATGCCGGCGACGTCGGCGACGCCTGTTACTTCGTCGAAAACGGGGCGCTGCGGGTCACCACGCCGCAGTCGGGAGACGTGCTCGCGACCCTGGGCACCGGCTCGTTTGTCGGCGAACTCGCGCTATTGCTCGGCGAGCCCCGCACGGCAACGGTGACCGCCGTGACCGACTCCACCCTCCTTGAGCTCAAACGCGCCGACCTCGAATCGCTCATGATCGAGCACCCGGAGTTGTCGATTGCCATGAGCCGCGAGCTCGGACGGCGTGTGCTGCAAGCGAATCATCGACTCCTCGGCGACTACGGGCCGCGCCGCACCGTCGTATGGCCAGCCGCGATGGTCGGACCGGTGACTGCCGCGATTGCGCCATCGGGACGTCGCGTCGCGGTCGCCGCGTTGAAGGGCGCCGCGATCGGGCCAACGCCGCGGGGCGCAGCCCGCGTCCGCGGTCCGCACTACGGCAGCGGTGACACGCAGATGCAATCGGTGCTGCTTGGGGCGCCCGACGACGGCAACACGTCAGCCATGGTGGCGACGGCGGACGCTGAACACGTGTTGGTGTTCGGCACACCGCCGCAGTGGCTGGTTGACGCGGCCGCACCCGGCCGGCTCGTCCGACTGACCAATGACGCGCTCGGCCTCCGACGCGCCGGGCGATGGGCGACGGGCCGCGCGGTCGGTCTCGTGTTGTCGAGCGGTGGCAGCAAGACCGTCGCGCACATGGGCGTAATTCGAGTGCTGCGCGAGGCGAGTATCGAGATCGACGCAGTAGCCGGCACGAGCGGGGGCGCTATTGCTGCTGCGGCCGTGGCGTTCAATCGGGACGAGGCGTTTATGCAGCGATGCATCGACGAGATTGCGCACGCGACCCATTGGCGGCGGCTCGACTTCAACTTTCCGCCGCGCAGCGCGCTTTTCAAAGGACGCCGACTCCGCGCGTTGTTCGAGAAGTGGGGCGAGGGTGTGGACCTCGGCGAGAGCGACATCCCCGTGTGGCTGGTCGCCGCTGACGTGGCGACCGGGAGCGAAGTCGGGCTTCACTCCGGTTCGCTCTCCGACGCGATGCGCGCCAGCATGAGCGTGCCCGGTGCCTTCGATCCGTGGCGCATTGGCGCCAGGGCGTTGATCGACGGCGCGATTGTGAATCCGCTTCCCGCTCAACTGCTGCGCGACGCCGGCGTCGGCGTGATCATTGCGTCGAACGTCGCCGGCCAGGCCACCGAGTTGATCGTCGGCAAGAAACTGCCGGGGTTCATGCAGATCATGGGCCGCATGCTCAACACGATGGAGCGCGAAGTGATCCGCAACCAGCTACCGCTGGCCGACCTCGTGATTCGACCGATCGTCACCGCGTCGAACACCTTCGACTTCTCGGCGAGCGACAAGATGATCGAGGCGGGCGTCGAGGCGGCGCGGGCGCGATTGGCGGATATCGCGGCCGTCTTGCACGCAGCGGGTGTAACGACGAAGGTTCCGTCATGACGCCTCGCACCACCGCTGACCTCACTACACCCGCGCTCGTAGTTGACGCGGGCGCGTTCGATCACAACATCTCCACCATGTCCGCCGCGTTGCCGGGCGCCCGCCTTCGCCCGCATGTGAAAGCCACGAAGTCGACCGCGCTGGCGAAGCGCCAACGCGACGCGGGCCACACGAACTTCACCTGCGCGACCGTGCGCGAGGTCGAAGTGATGGCTGCCGCTGGTCTCGGCGACGATCTCCTCCTGGCCAATGAAGTCATGCGGGCCGACCGGCTCGGTGCGGTCGCCGCGGCCGGCGCACGTGTGACGGTCGCGATCGACTCGTCCGCCACCCTGCAGGCCGCGGTCGATGGCGGAGTGCGCGAGTGCGTCATCGACGTAAACGTCGGGCTCCCCCGCTGCGGTATTGCCCCTGAACGGGCCGGCGCGCTCGCCGACGAGGCGCGCGCCGCCGGTCTGAATGTGCGCGGCGTCATGGGCTACGAAGGCCACGTGGTCGGCAACCCCGACCGCGCCGCCCGGGTCGCGCAGTGCGAGACGGCTATGGAGTTGTTGTTGCAGGCCCACAAGGACGTCGGCGGTGACCTCGTGTCCGCCGGCGGCACCGGCACCTACGACATCAACACGTGGGCCAATGAGATCCAGGCGGGGTCCTACTCATTGATGGACACCGCGTACGACAAGCTCGAGTTGCCCTTCAAGCAGGCGCTGTTCGTGCTGTCGACCGTGATCTCGGTCAGCGACGGCTTCGCGGTATGCGACGCCGGCCTGAAATCACTGGGCATGGACCACGGGAACCCGTCGTTGCCGGCTGAGGTCGGCGAAGTGTGGTTCTGCTCGGACGAGCACATCACGTACGGTCCCGCGGCCACACCGGAGCCCGGCGATCGCGTGCGGGTCACCCCGGCGCACGTCGACCCCACGGTGGCGTACCACGACACGATGTGGGTCGTGAACGGCGATGAGATCGTGGATCAATTCCCCGTCGACATGCGGGGTTGGTAACGACCTAGACGCGGCTGCGTAGACCGGCCGCGAGCGCGCGGAAGGCGCGACCGCGGTGCGACACACGCTCTTTCTCGCTGAGGCTCATCTGCGCGAACGACCTTCCGTCCCCGTCAGTGGGAATGAACAGCGGGTCGTAGCCGAACCCGCCGTCGCCGATCGGATCGTCGGCAATCACGCCCTCGACCACGCCGTGGCCGATGATTTCTGTGCCGTCAGGAAAGCCAGCGAGCGCGACCGTACGAAAACGCGCCGTGCGGGTTGACGCGCCGATCATCGCTTCGTGCAGCTTGCGCACGTTGTCGGCGTAGGTGGCGTTTTCGCCGGCGTACCGCGCCGAATAGACGCCGGGTGCGCCGCCCAGTTCGTCGACTTCCAACCCGGTGTCATCCGCGATCGCGGGGAGGCCGGTGGCGTTGACGAGCGCGAACGCCTTGAGGCGGGCGTTGCCTTCCAGCGTGTCATCGGTCTCTTCGACCTCGGGCACGTCGGCGGGGCGCGGCACCAGATCGAAGTCGTCGAGGATCGCCGCGATCTCTTCGGTCTTATGCGGGTTCGCCGTCGCGAGAACGAACTGTTCCATTAAGCGCGCGGCGTGAGCGGCTGCGCGATCACGGCGGCCTGCGCGGCCATCAACTCTTTGATGCCGCCTTCGGCCAGCAGCAGCAGCGAGTCGAGATCGTTGCGCGAGAACGCCGCGCCCTCGGCGGTGCCTTGCACTTCGACGAACTTCCCGGCACCGGTCATCACCACGTTCATGTCGACCTCGGCCTGATGATCTTCGTGGTAGTCCAGGTCGAGCACCGCCATGCCGTGGGCCATGCCGACTGAAACTGCGGCGCAGGAATCGAGCAAGCGGATGCTTCGGCATCACCCCGGCTTCGACGAGCCTGGTGCACGCGTCGTGCAGGGCGATGTACGCGCCGCAGATCGACGCGGTACGGGTGCCGCCGTCGGCCTGCAGCACGTCGCAGTCGAGCGTGATCTCGACCTCGCCCATCGCTTCGGCATCGGTCACCGCCCGCAGGGCACGGCCAATGAGGCGTTGAATCTCGAGCGTGCGACCCTTTTGCTTGCCCTTGGCCGCCTCGCGGTCGTTGCGGTCCGGGGTGGAGCCGGGCAGCATCGAATACTCGGCGGTGACCCACCCTTTGCCCTTGCCCTTCATCCAGCGAGGCACGTCCTCATTTGCTGACGCCGTGCACAGCACGCGGGTGCGCCCAAAGGACACGAGGACGGATCCGGCGGCGAATTCGGTGAAGTCCCGAATGAACGACACAGGACGAAGCTGGTTGGGGTTACGGCCGTCGTGGCGCGCGTTACTCATGGCGCAGAAACTACGTCCATTCGAGGGCGTCGACGACGTCGAGCTCAGGGCCCAGCAACCGACGGCCTAAGCGAGCGAATTCGGCGGCGTCGCCCGTCGATACCCAGCGGTGACTCTGGACCCGGCCTCGCTCGGCGGTCAAGCCGTCCGCCTCGAGGAGTTCCTTGAGCGCGAACGCAGTTTCGTCCGCGGAACTCACGAGCACGACGCCGCGGCCCATCACGTCGCTGATGGTGCGGGCGAGGAACGGGTAGTGCGTGCAGCCGAGCAGAAGCGCGTCGACATCTGCTTCGCGCACTGGATCAAGCAGGCGTTCGGCCAGCACGTGGACCTGCTCGGAATCGGTTTCGCCTCGTTCGACGAACTCGACGAAACCCGGGCACGCCGCGCAGGTCAGTGCGACTGATTGGTCAGCGGCGGCCGCGCGCACCGCATCCTGGTACGCGCCGGACCCGATGGTGCCGACGGTGCCGATCACGCCAACTCGGCCAGTGGTCGTCGCCTGTGTGAGCGCGCGGGCGCCGGGTTCGATCACGCCGAGCACGGGCACCGGGCATTGCTCGACCAGCACATCAAGCGCCGCCGCCGCCGCGGTATTGCACGCGACGACAACCACCTTTACGTCATAGGCGTCGACGAGGTGCGCCGTGATCTGCTCGGCGAATCCGCGCACCTCTTTGAGGTCGCGCGGGCCGTAGGGATACCGGCCGGTGTCGCCGAGATACACCAGGTCTTCACTGGGCAGCAGGTCCATCACGGCCCGGGCGACCGTCAGGCCACCGAAGCCTGAGTCGAACATCCCGATGGGCCGCGCGTCCACGACCAGAGGTTAGAAGTAGAGCGTCTTCTTGGCGCGTTCTGTTACTTCGTCGATGTCGCCGGTCCACGCGTCGCTCGACAGGTATTTCCAGGCACCGTCGGGCGACAGGAACACCACAGTGCCCGAGTCGATCTCGGCCGCACACTTGGTGGCGCCGATGTACGCGGCCCCGGTGGACAGTCCGCAGAGCACGCCGATGCTTGCCAGCTCGCGCACGCCCACAATCGAATCGCGGGGCCCGACGATCTTCTTGCGGTTCAACAGATCGGCGCCGCCGTTGTCGATGAAGATCGGCGGGATGTAACCCTCGTCGAGGTTCTTCAGCCCGTCGACCATTTCGCCCGTCGGAGGTTCGATCGCCCACACCTGCACCGCGGGGTTCTGTTCCTTCAAATACCGACCGACGCCGAGCAGCGTGCCGCTAGTGCCGAGGCCGGCCACGAAGTGCGTGATCTCAGGACAGTCGCGCCAAATCTCCGGGCCGGTCCCGGTGTAGTGGGCCGCGACGTTCGCCGGGTTCGCGTACTGGTACGGATACCACCAGTCGTCGTTGTCGGCGGCCAACTTCTGCGCCACCTTGATGGCTCCATTGGAGCCTTCGCCTCCGGGCGACGAGATGATCTCGGCGCCGTAGATCTCGAGGAGCTGCCGCCGTTCGGGCGACACGTTTTCCGGCAGGACGATCTTGAGCTTGTAGCCGCGGGCTCGGCTGACGAGCGCGAGGCCGATGCCGGTGTTGCCCGACGACGACTCGATGATCGTCTGGCCCGGCGACAGCGACCCGTCCGCCTCGGCGGCGAGGATCATCGATCGCGCGATGCGGTCCTTCACCGAGCCGCCCGGGTTGTAGCCCTCGAGCTTTACGAGCAACGAGACGTTCGGGTTGGGCGACAGCTGACTGACGTCGAGCAGCGGCGTGTTGCCGATCAGGTCGACAGGCGAGGCGAAACGCGTCACGCGGAGTGCGTTATCCGCCGGCGACGGCAGGCAGGATCGAGATCGTGTCGGCCGGCGTGACCTTCGTGTCGAGCTTGTCGAGATACCGCACGTCGTCGTCGTTCACGTAGACGTTGACGAACTTGTGCAGTTGCCCGTCCTCGGTGATGACCTTGCTGGACAGATTCGGGAACCGGGCCACGAGATCGGCAAACAACTCGCCCACCGTCTCACCCTCGGCCTCGACCACGGACTGACCGCCCGCGTCAGGGCGCAGGATCGTTGGGATTCGCACTTGACACGGCCACGGGAGACTCCTGGCTAATTACGACTGAATTGGTCAACATTATTAGACGACAACGACCGGTTCTTCCGAGATGTTCCCATCCACGATGCGGTAGCTGCGAACGCTAGGCGCCTCGTCGGCGAACGAAACCAGGATGTAGTGCCACGCCGGATCCGGTGCCGCGGCCACATCCGTCGGCGAGGGGTAGCCGAGGGTGTGCGTGTGCGAATGGTACACGCCGACGAGTTGCAGGCCGTTGTCCTCCGCATCCCGATCGGCCCGCAGGTGCTCGCGCGGATCGAGTTCGTAGATGCGGCTCGAGTTCGCGGCGTTGGTGATCGGGTAACAAAGCTCCGCGTTCGCAGTTGGCCCCTGCGGCGCCGGGCCGGCCACCAGTCCGCAGCCCTCGTTGGGCAGCTTGTCGTAGCAATCCCCCACCATTTGCAGGTAAACGTCGCGTCGCATCCGCAGCACCGCCGTATCCTCGCACCTCATGCCCGCCGCCAAGAAGACCGTCGCGCGCGCACCCACGATCCAGAACCGTCGCGCCCGCCACGACTACGAGATCATCGAGACCTTCGAGGCGGGCATCCAACTGGTCGGCTCCGAGGTGAAGTCGATCCGCGAAGGCCACGTGCAACTGACCGATTGCTACGGGCGCATCATGGACGGCGAGGCTTGGCTTGTCGGAATGCACATCCCGCCGTACGCAAACGCCACGAGTTTCGGGGCCCACGATCCTGATCGCCGACGAAAGCTTCTGCTGCACAAGCGAGAGATCGCGAGCATGGACGAGGCCGTGAACGAGAAACGACTTGTGCTCGTGCCGTTGACCATGCGATTCAACGACGAGGGACGCGTGAAGGTCGACATCGCAATCGCACGCGGCAAGAAGACCTATGACAAGCGTCATTCGATCGCCGCACGCGACGCCGCGCGGGACGAGGAACGCGAGACCCGCCGCCGCCGGTAGAATGGATCTCCCAAACAAACCAAGGGAGCGAATTGATTCGACTTCGATAGCCGAACTTGGAGAAGCGAGCCGTGGTCTCCGAATCCACGTAAAAGAGTCGGAAACAAAAACAAACGCGAACAACAACTTCGCACTCGCTGCCTAGGTAGCGACGTCTCACCGTGGCCAGTCCGGCGCTGCGGAATTGAGGCGCCATCAAGTCGGACTTACTCCAACGCAGTGTCAGCGGGCGTAGGAGGACATCAAAGTTGACTGGGACGCCTCACCGTTGCCGGTGAAGGTGAGGCGTCTGAGACCTTTCATCGGCTGCGCTCGGAGAAGAACAAGTCACGCGTTGAAGGACGGGAGCTCGTTACTCCCCGCTTCCACGGACAATCATTCTTGTAGCCGTCAGTAGGGGTTTTTTGCTACTGACGGTTACAAGAATGGAATTAGTGGCGTTGGCGGTCGACGAACGCCGCCAGGCCCGACACGTAGGCCTTGTTGGTTTGGCGTTGGACGAGTCGGCTGACCGGGGCGCCGAGCTTGGCCAGCAGTTCGGCGTGACGGGAGATGGCCGACACAGTGAAGGTGACCCCGCTGTCGGCGTCGCGCGACACGATGAACGCCTCCTCCCCGTCCTCGGGGTGGCCGGGCAGCGTGGCGTACGCGAACCCGAACCGGTCGGCCTCGTCGACGACGTAGACGACGCGGCACGGGATCAACACGTGCATCGGGCCGACGCGCGTTCGCGCGATCACCGTCTCGCCCTCGGTGAGCGGGGTATTCGGCGGTGTGATCGACACGCCGGCGCCGGCGTGCGCGGCCCACGCCCGCAGCCCGTCGCGCGCGGCGTCCCAGTCAGCCGGACCGTGGCCGATCGTGTCGGAATACGTGCCGAAATGGAACCCGGCGACCGGCGAACCGAACTTGGTGGCTCCAACACTGGCAAAGGTCGGCACTGCCGCCCGCGCCGCGTTCGAGCACGCGATCTACTGCGGCGGAATCAGGGCGGCGAACGAAAAACACGCGTTCAGACGCGCAAGTGGCGACGCACCGCGAGCGCGGAACTGGCCGCGCCGATCGCGGCACCGACGGCCATCAGCAGCAGGCCCGTGTTACGAGCTTCGGCCGACGTCGCATGAATCTTGCGCAGTCCCTGCGTGAGAGCGGGGTCGCTGATCACGTCGACAATCTGCACGCGGAACAAGTACACGAGCAGCGCCGCGACCACCGCCCCGGCGACTCCTTGCAACAAGCCCTCGATCATGAACGGCAATCGAATGAACCAGTTGGTCGCGCCCACGAGCTTCATCACTTCGATCTCGCGTCGGCGGCTGAACACCGCGAGCTGGATCGCGTTGAAGATGAGCAACACCGCACCGAAGATCAGCACCACGGCGACTCCGAAGTACGCGACCTGGCGCTGGCGCGTGGTCTTCAACAGCGCCTTGATCTCGTCCTTGGCGAACACCACTTCACTCACGCCGGGGCGCGTCTCGAACCGTTTGCCGATCGTCTCGGCCAGTTCAGCCTTGCGTGGCACGATCCGGAACGACGTCGGCAGGTCGTCTTTCGTGACCACGTCGATCAAGTCGGCGTTGTCCTGGAAGTAGTCCTGGTACTCCTTGAGCGCGGCCGCCTTGTCCACGAAGGTGTACGACTTCATTTCGGGCGTCGCCTTGAGCTCCCGCTCGATGGCCTGGATCTGACCGTCGGTCGCGTCGGGGCGCATGAACACCGACAGCTCGACACCGCCCCGCCAACGCGCCGTTGCCTTGTTGACGCCTTGGCGCATCAGCAGCGCGCCACCGACCAGGCCAAGCGACACCGACACCGTGAGGAGTGCCGCGATGGTCATCGCGATGTTGCGTTTGAGGTTCGTCGCGGTTTCCCGCGACACGTAATTCAGAGAAACAGGCAAGAAGGAATCAGCTCCCGTAAACGCCGCGGGCTTGGTCGCGCACTTTGACGCCGCGATCGAGTTCGATCACGCGGCGTCGCATGGAGTCGACGATGCCCTGGTCGTGGGTGGCCATCAGCACAGTGGTGCCGGTCCGGTTGATCCGGTCGAGCAGCCGCATGATGCCGATGGTGGTGTTGGGATCGAGGTTGCCGGTCGGTTCGTCGGCCAGCAGGATCAGGGGGCGGTTGACGAACGCTCGCGCGATGGCGACGCGTTGCTGCTCACCACCCGAGAGTTCGCCGGGCAGGTTCTCCGCCTTGGCCTTGAGCCCGACGAGCTCGAGGATCTGCGGAACCTGTGAGTCGATCACGTGGCGCGGACGCCCGATCACTTCGAGAGCGAAGGCCACGTTTTCGTGGACGGTCTTGTTCGGCAGTAGACGGAAGTCCTGGAACACGCAGCCGATGTTGCGGCGCAAATACGGCACCTTCCACGGGCTCAATTCCCCGATGTCTTTGCCGGCGACGAAGATCTGCCCGTTTTCGGGTTCTTCTTCCTTCGTTAGAAGGCGCAGGAACGTGGATTTGCCCGAACCGGACGGTCCGACGAGGAAGACGAACTCACCCTTGTCGACGTTTAACGACACGTCGCGCAGCGCGACGAGGGAGTTCTTGTACGACTTGGTGACGTGTTCAAGACGAATCATGAGCAGGTAGAGCCTAGAGGCCGGTCCGGCGGAACCTGAGCCACGCTTCCATGAAAGCGTCGAGATCGCCGTCGAGCACCGCGTCCGGGTTGCCCGATTCGTAGCCGGTCCGTTCGTCCTTCACCTTTTGATAAGGCGCCAGCACGTACCCGCGCATGAAGGCTCCGGCGCGGCTCACCGACCCTTGCGGGCCGCCAAGCGCCGCGAGCTCAGCCTCGCGTTCCTGCCGGGCGCGGTCGGCCAACTTCGCCTGCAACACCTGCATGGCGCGGTTCTTGTTCTGCAACTGGCTGCGCTCGTTCTGACATGACACGACGATGCCGGTCGGCAAGTGCGTGATGCGCACGGCGGAGTCGGTGACGTTCACGTGCTGACCGCCCGCGCCCGACGACCGGTACACGTCGATGCGGAGGTCCTTGTCGTCTATCGGAACCTCTTCCTTCGAGTCCTCGATGAACGGCGTGAGTTCGAAGGACGCATACGACGTCTGACGGCGGGCCTGACTGTCGAAGGGCGAGATGCGATAAAGGCGGTGCACACCCCGCTCACTGCTCAGCAATCCGTATGCGTAGCGACCTTTGATGATGAACGTCGCGGAAAGGATCCCCGCTTCTTGGCCCGCGGTGACTTCGTCGATCTCGACGGAGAAGCCGCGGCGCTCGGCCCAGCGCAGATACATGCGCAGCATCATCTCGGCCCAGTCCTGCGCGTCCGTGCCGCCCTCCCCCGCGTGTACTTCGCACACCGCGTCGCGCTCGTCGTGCTCGCCGGTGAACAACGCACGCAGTTCGAGCGCGTCGAATTTCGCTTCGAGGTCGGCGATGGCCTTCGCGATCTCGGCCTCGACGGAGTCGTCGCCTTCTTCGACTCCGAGTTGCCACAGCGTTTGCGCGTCCTCGATCAACCCGTTGAACGAGTCGATAAGCGTGACGTCGTCGTTCAGGCCCGAGTACTCACTCGACACTGCCTTGGCAACGTCGGGGTCGTCCCACAAGTCGGGACGGGCCATCTCGACTTCGAGTTCCGCAAGTCGCTCACGCGCCGCGTCCTCGCGCAGGTAGCCCCGCGCTTCGTCCAACCGCTTCGTAAGCGCGCTGAAGTCAGGTTGAAAGTCCCGCATTACGGAACCCTTCAGTACGCGGAGAAGAGGGCGTCCGTCCGGAACCGGCGCCGCGCTGCATTCATGCGGTGCTCCGCTTCGCTACGCACCGTGACAGTGCTTGAACTTCTTGCCGCTGCCACACCAGCAGGCGTCGTTGCGACCAAGCTTTTCGTTCTCGCTCTTCACGATCGGCGCCTGCGTCTCACCGGTGTTGATCTGCTCGGCGGTCACGCCGTCGCCGGCCGTGGCTGCGAACGCCGCGCCCACATCCATGCCCGCATCAGGGTTCGCGGCGCGCTCGGCCACCGCGGCTTGGTGAATCGCCGCGCTGCCCTGGGGCGAGTCCTCCGGCGCCGCGAAGCTCGCACCCTGCAACTGCACCTCGGGTTGGGCGATCTCTTCCGGCGCGATGTCCACGTGCATCACGTACGTGAGGTAGTCGTTGTTGATCGCACCGATGAGTTGACCGAACATCTCGTAGCCGTCGGTCTGCCATTCGACCAGCGGGTCCTTCTGACCCATCGCCCGCAGGTTGATGCCGTCGCGCAGGTAGTCCATCTCGCTGAGGTGTTCCCGCCAACGGGCGTCGATGATCTGCAGCATCACTTCGCGCTCGACGTCGCGCATGACGTCGGGTTGACCGAAGTTCTCCGCCACCTGGGCCTCGCGCGCCTCGTAGTACGCCGTGGCCTCGGCGACGAAGCTCTCGACGAGTTCCTCTTTGAGACCGGCCTGCTTGAGCTCGTCGACGGTGAACTTCGACGGGTAGTAGGTGGAAATCGTGCGGTGCAGGCCCTCAAGGTCCCAGTCCTCGGAGTAGTCCGTGCGGCAGTACTCGTCGACCGCTTCTTCCATGGCCGACTGGAGGATCTCCATCGTTTCGGCCCGAAGGTCACCGCCGTCGATCACCGCGGCGCGGCGTTGGTAGATCACCTTGCGTTGCTCGTTGAGGACCTCGTCGTACTTGAGGACGTCCTTGCGGATTTCGGCGTTGCGCTGCTCAACGGTGTTCTGCGCCCGCTCTACCGCCTTCGAGATCATCTTCATGTCGATGGGCTCGTCGTCGGGCATAGCCTTGCTCATCAACCACTGCACCGCGCCCGTGGCGAAGATGCGAATGAGCTCGTCCTCCATCGACAGGTAGAAGCGGCTTTCGCCCGGCTCGCCTTGGCGGCCGGAGCGGCCGCGCAGCTGGTTGTCGATGCGGCGGCTTTCGTGGCGTTCGGAACCGAGCACGAACAGCCCGCCGAGTTCCTTGACCTTCTCACCGTCGGCGCGGCACTTGGCTTCGTGCGCGGCAAACAGCGTCGCGTAGCGCGCTTTGCCCTCGTCGGATTCCGGGTCGAGACCCTCGCTCAACACGTCGCGTCGGGCCAGACCTTCGGCGTTGCCACCGAGCAAAATGTCGACGCCTCGACCAGCCATGTTCGTGGCGACCGTTACCTGGTGCAGTGCGCCGGCTTGGGCCACCACTTCCGCCTCACGGAAATGCTGCTTGGCGTTCAACACGTTGTGCGGGATGCCGCGACGGTCCAGCAGTCGCGACAGCACTTCGCTCTTCTCAACCGACGCCGTACCGACAAGGACGGGCTGGCCGCGGTCGTGGCGCTCGACGATGTCTTCGACCGCGGCGTTGAACTTCGCGGCTTCGGTGGCGTAAATTAGGTCGGGATTGTCGGTGCGGATCATCGGCCGGTTGGTCGGGATCGGCACGACCGCCAACCCGTACGTGTTCGCGAACTCGGAGGCTTCGGTCTCGGCGGTACCGGTCATGCCGGCCAACTTCTCGTACATGCGGAAGTAGTTCTGCAGCGTGACGGTGGCCCACGTGTGGTCCTCGTCGCGGACGTACACGTTCTCTTTGGCCTCGACCGCCTGGTGCAGGCCGTCGCTCCAGCGGCGGCCTTCCATGATGCGGCCGGTGAACTCGTCGACGATCTTGATCTCGCCGTCCATCACGACGTAGTCCTTGTCGCGCTTGTAGAGCTCTTTGGCGCGTAGAGCCTGCGTCAACTGGTGCACGTAGTTGACCGACACGGCGTCGTACATGTTGCCCACGCCGAGGGCCGACTCGACCTTCTCGACGCCCTCCTCGGTCGGCGCGACCGTGCGCTTCTCTTCGTCGACTTCGTAGTCCACGTCGCGGGACAGGCCCCGCGCGATCGCCGCGAACTGCGCATACAACTTCGCCGACTCCTGGGCGGGCCCCGAGATGATCAGCGGGGTGCGGGCCTCGTCGATGAGGATCGAGTCGACCTCGTCGATGATCGCGTAGATGTGCCCACGCTGGGCCATCGAGTCGCGACCCCGGGCCATGTTGTCGTAGAGGTAGTCGAAGCCGAACTGGGCGTTCGTGCCGTACGTGATGTCGGCCTGGTAGGCCGCGATGCGCGCTGGCCGGTCGTGCAGGTTGTCGCCCAGGATCAGACCGACCTCGAGGCCCAGGAAGTTGTGCAGGCGCCCCATCCAGCCGGCGTGGAACGTGGCCAGGTAGTCGTTGACCGTGACGATGTGCATGCCCTGGCCGGTCAGCCCGTTCAGGTACGCGGGCAGTGTCGACACCAGGGTCTTGCCTTCACCGGTCTTCATTTCGGCAATCCAGCCGAAGTGCAGCGCGGCGCCGCCCATCAACTGCACGTCGAAGTGACGCTGGCCCAGCACCCGCTTGGCCGCCTCGCGGGTTACCGCAAACGCCTCGACCATGATGTCGTTGAGCTCTTCGCCGTTCGCGAGCCGGTTCTTGAATTCGGGCGTCTTGGCCTTGAGCGCTTCGTCGGACAGCTTTTCGTACTCGGCTTCGAGCGCGTTGATGTCGGGAACGAGGCTTGACAGGGCGCGCACCTTCTTGCCTTCACCGGCGCGCAGGATCTTGCTGAGAACACTCATGATTAGGTCTGAGTGTAGGTGCTAGTCCCCAAGGTCGATGATGCGCTCGCGCATGGCGTAAAGGACCGCTTCCATGCGTGAGTGAAGGTGCAGTTTTTCCAGAATGTTCCGAACGTGATTCTTGATCGTGTTTTCGGAGATGTAGAGCTCTTCCGCGATCTCACGGTTGCTCATGCCCTTGGCCACGAACCGAAGCACTTCCACTTCTCGAGCCGTGAGGTTCGGGGTGGCGATCTGCTGGCGCTGCTCAATCTTCTTGGAAAGCGTGGAGAACTCCGTCAGGAGCTTGGACGCCATTGACGGGCTGATGAGGCTCTCGCCGGCGTGTACCCGCCGAATGGACGACGGCACCTCGTCGATCGCGATGTCCTTGAGCAGGTAACCGTTGGCGCCCGCCTTGATCGCGTCGTACAGGTGGGTGTCCTCGTCGGACACCGTCAGCATGATGATGCGGGTCGACGGCACGAGTTCCTTGATGCGCCTGGCGGCCTCGATCCCGTCCACTCGCGGCATGCGAATGTCCATCAGCACTACGTCAGGAGCGAACTCTTCGGCGCGCTGAACAGCCTCTTCGCCGTCGGAGGCCTCAGCCACCATGGCGATGTCGTCTTCGGTTGAGAGGACTACTTCGAGGCCGCGTCGGTACAACTCTTGGTCGTCGGCGACGAGTACCCGGATGACCGGAGACGGCGCGGGTGCATCAGCCACGCCGCAAAGCTAATTGCTAGCTGGCGATCCCCACACGATGGTGCGGATGGCTGCGCCCGATAAGACGCCCCTTCCGGCGCTCCAACTGACGTACGAGCTTGTCCATCACGGTGTCGAGAGCGGCCATCGCGTCGCCGGCCATCGCGCGTGCCCGCACGACATTGCCGCGACCCACAAGGGTGACTTCGCAGATTTCGCGCTGGTCAACCCTGCGATGGGCTTCTTCCACAAACCGGACCTCGGCACGCTCGAGGACATCGAGGTAGCGATCGAGGTGACCGACCTTTTCGTCGACGGCGAGACGTAAGGCAGTCGGCACGTCGACGTTTCGGTGGCTGATGGTGATCTCCATGCATGCACCTCATATTCAGTTGTGGGATTGGAAACTTCGTTTGGATCGGGCGTGGTTGACCTGGTCTTCGTCCCCACACTCGCCTGGCGTCACTGGCCGACGATCGGCCATGCAACGTTCAGGACTTACATCTAAATCGCACCGTGCTCAGCAGCAACACGGAGTTGCTGCCTTACGTGGGCCGTTTCGCCTGCGACTGGCATCGGCTTGCAACCACAAACCCACACCCGATCCATAAACCGAATGGTACGCCCTGAAATCCCAAGTGTCATCGGGCCTCTCCCAAGCTTTTTGTTAAGGGTGTGTAAGCGGCGGTCACAGCGACGATCGAGGCTGCGCCCATTGAGCGAAGTTGCTGCGCCGCCGAAGCGAGGGTCGCGCCGGTGGTGATCACGTCGTCGACCAAAACCACCTTCCGGCCCATTAGGGGGTACGCACGGTGCTTCATGGCTCGTGGGCGCAGCGGCGGCCCGCCGACCCGTTCGCCCGCCGACCGACCCGTGAGCGAGGCGCCTCGTCCGCGCTCTAACAACTCGTGCGCGGGTAGCGAAAGACACTTGGCGACAACTTTCGCGAGCAGCGCGCCGTGGTCGAAGCCGCGTGCGCGGACGTGGGCCGGATTGGCCGGAGCCCAGGTGACGACGTCGACGGCCTGGTCGCGCACGAGCTCGGCCATACCCCGCCCCAGCCACGCCACAGCCGCGCGTTGGTTCCGAAATTTCAGCCGGGCTACAAGTTCCCGCCCGGTGCCGCGGTAGCTCAACAGCGCGGCGCAGTGGTCGACGCCGTCGATGCTGGGTACGGGACCGGCGGCGCGCATCGACGCGTGGCACGCCGCGCACGGGATACGCCCCGTACGTCCACACACAGGACATCGCCAACCAAGCAACACGCCGACGAAATTACGGACGGGGTGTAACACGGACCCGGTGTCCTATCGTCCGGGCCATGGCACCGCTGGTTCCGGGGATAACCGCTGAAGATTTGTTGACCGCCGAATGGTTGTCGGACGCACTCAATCTTCCGATCGCGTCCGTGACGTTGCAGCCCGTCGGCACCGGCCAGATCGGTGACTGCGAGCGCGTCACGCTCACCTACGCCCAAGCGTGTGACGGGCCGGCGACGATCGTCGCGAAGATTCCGTCGCAGGAACCGACGAGTCGCAACGCGGGCGTGGCCCTCGGCACCTACCGCAAGGAGTCGAGCTTCTACCGCGACTTGCGCGACAAGCTGCCCGTGCGCGCGCCGTTGTGCCACTACGTCGACTTTGACGAGGCGACGTCGGAGTTCGTGTTGCTGCTCGAGGACCTGGCGCCCGCCGTGCAGGGCGACCAGATCACCGGTTGCACACCCGACCAGGCAGCGCTGGCCGTGGCCGAGTTGCCGAAGCTGCACGCCCCGATGTGGGGTGACCCGAAGCTGGCGGAGATGGCGTGGCTGAGCGGCGGCTACGGCGAGAACCCCGACATGACCGGGCAGTTCCTCGGCATGTTGTTCGAAGGCTTCAAAGCTCGGTACTCCGAACGCATCGACGACGACATCCTCGACTTGAGCGAGCGAATGCTCACGAACATGGTGGCGATGTACGACCTCGGCGATCGGCCCCGCACGTTGCAGCACTCGGACTACCGCTTGGACAACATGCTCTTCGGCACCGCCGAGGGCGGCGCGCCGATCGCGATCGTCGACTGGCAGACAGTGGCCAACGGTTACGGCGTCGCTGACCTGTCGTACTTCATCGGCGCCGGGCTGGTCCCCGAGGACCGGCGCGCGCACGAGGAGGATCTCGTGCGGCTCTACCTCGACGGGATGAGCGCGGCGGGCATCGATCTGTCGTGGGACGAGTTGTGGTGGCAGTACCGGCGCCACACGACCTCGGGCCTCGTGATGGCGATCGGCGCGTCGCAGGTGGTCGGCCAAACCGACCGCGGCGACGACATGTTCGTCACGATGGCGCAGCGCCACGGTCGTCACGCGCTCGACCTCGAGTTCGAACAGACCCTTTAACCCCGTGACCCAGATGAACGAACTGGCCTTCTACGGCATGGCGGGCGCGGCGCGTTCGCCCCGCGGCCTGCTCGACGAGGTGCGCGACGCCGAACGCATGGGCCTCGGCTCGGTCTTCCTGTCCGAGCGGTTCAACGTCAAGGAGGCGGTGACGCTCAGCGGCGCGGTCGGCGGCGCGACCACGACCCTGGGCATCGCCACCGGTGTCACCAACCACAACACGCGCCACCCGATCGTCACCGCGGCGTTCGCGACGACGATGGACAAGCTCACCGACGGGCGGTTCGCGCTCGGTCTCGGGCGCGGCATCGCGCCGTTGTTCAAGGCGTTCGGGCTGCCCTCGATCACCACCGCGCAGCTCGAAGACTTCGCCGGGCTCATGCGCAACCTGTGGCAGAACGAGATGGTGTTCGGCCACAACGGGCCCGCGGGCAGCTATCCGTTCCTGCGCGTCGACTGGGGCGGTGACGGCCGGACGATCCCGATGATGCTCACCGCGTTCGGGCCCAACTCGTTGGCGCTCGGCGGCCGGGTTTACGACGGCGTGATCCTGCACACCTTCTTCACCGACGAGACGTTGGCGCGCTGCGTCAAGACCGTGCGTGACGCAGCCGAACAGGCGGGCCGCGACCCTGACTCCGTCCGTATCTGGTCCTGTCTCGCCACGATCGGCGATCACATCCCGTACGAGGTCCGCTTGAAGAAGACCGTCGGCCGCCTCGCCACGTACCTGCAGGCGTATGGCGATCTGATGGTGACGACCAACAACTGGGACCCGGCCGCGCTCGCCGCGTTCCGCGCCGCCGACGCAGTCACAAGCATCCCGGGCGCGATCGACGACATCGCGACGACCGCACAACTCGAAGCGGTCGCCGAAGTGATCCCGGCGGAGTGGCTCGCGCCGGCCGCGACCGGCACGCCCGATGAATGCGTCGACACGATCCAACGGCAGTTCGACCTCGGCGCGACCGGCGTGATCTTGCACGGCGCGTCGCCCGCCGAACTCGAACCGATCGTCGACGCCTACCGCCCGCGGCGAAACGACGCCGCGTTCGCACACCTGTCCCCCAACCCCGCTCAATGACCTCACGCGACTTCTGGTCGCGCCTACCCCAGTGCATGGTCGGCCTGGTCGGCGTGGGGCTCGGCGCGTCGTTGATGCTCGACGCGCACGTTGGGCTGGCTCCATGGGACGTGCTGCATCAAGGCATTCACAAGCACACCGAAATACCGATCGGCACGATCTCGATCCTCGTGGGCCTCGTGCTCTTCGTGCTGTGGATCCCATTGAAGCAACGCATCGGGGCGGGCACGGTGCTCAACGTGTTCACGATCGGCCTCGCGATCGACGCGTTTCTTGCGGTTCCGTTCGAGCCGCACGGCTTGCCACTGCGGGTCGCGTGCTGCGTGATCGGGGACGTGATCATCGCGGCGAGCGGCGGCATCTATATCGGCGCGGGTCTCGGGACCGGTCCACGCGACGGGCTCATGACGGGCATGGTCGCCCGCGGCTACCCGCTGCGCACAGTGCGCACGGTCCTCGAACTCACGGTGCTCGCGGCGGGTTGGATGCTGGGCGGCAACATCGGATTCGGGACCGTGCTTTTCGCGGTCACCGTCGGCCCGATCCTCCACTGGGTGCTGCACCGGGTGGACCGGGGGGTGCTGGCACCCCAGCCGAAGGACGTGGAGCCAACCTTCCCGAACTAACAGGAAACTCCTAGGGTCGCCGTATGCGGACTTCCAGGCTCAAGGCCATTGCCCTCACGTTGACCGTGCTGGGCACCATGCTCGGCGCCTGTTCCAGCGGCGGTGGTGACAGTCGCACGATCCAGGTCGACCATGGCCACGACGAATTCGCCGGCACGTTCCGCTCCTTCTTTCCGCGCGATGTCACCGTGAAACCGGGCATGACGCTGAAGTTCCACCAGACGTGGAGCGGCGAAGCACACACCGTGACCATGGGCACCGAAATCCAGGATCTCATCGAACCGGAGATGCTCCCGATAATCCGGAAATCGACGTCGGAGGAACCGCCGGATGACGACTCGCTGTACACCGACGCGGAGAATGCCGCCGGCGAAGAGTTCTTCTCCAAGACGCCGTTCTTCTATGGCGAGAAAGGCCCGAACCCGCCGGCGGCGCAGCCCTGCTATCTCGACACCGGCTTGCCGCCAGACAACGGCAAGCCCTGCAAGCAGATCGACCAGCCCGCGTTCACCGGCAAGCAGAGTTACTACTCGAGCGGCTTCATCCCGTACCTCGGCAGCCGCGGCAATGAGTACGAGATGAAGATCGCAGACGACGCCAAGCCCGGCTCGTACTTCTATTACTGCAACCTGCACGGGCCCGGCATGAGCGGCGAGATCACCGTGACGAAGTCCGGCAAGATCCCGTCGCAGGCCGATGTCAACCGGCAGGCGAGCAAGGAAGTCGAAACGATCGCCAGGCCGTTGCTCGCCCAGGTTCAGAAGGAGCGGGCCGGCAACGGGGACATTGAGGGGAACCTTGCCGGTTCAGGCACCGAGAAGAACGCTGCGATCAAGGGCCAGGTCAACGAGTTCACGCCGCGCACGGTGAAGGCGAAGGCCGGCGAGCCGGTCACGTGGACCTTCATCGGGGCCCATTCGATCAGCTTCAATGTGCCGCCCTACGTGCCCCTCACCACGATCAACAAGAAGGGCAAGGTCGTGGAGAACGAGTCCGTCTTCGAGCCAGCTGGTGGCTGGCCGGGCCGATCCACTCCGACCGACACCGGTGACGGCCCTCCGGGGAGCGGGACGGGACCAACCGAGCACGTGACGGCGCCGGACTTCGACGGATCAGGCGGGCTGCATTCCTCGGGCGTGGACTGGGAGACGGGCGACACCTACACGGTGACCTTCACGAAGCCCGGCACCTACCCGATGGCGTGCCTGATCCACCCGGGGATGATCGGCAAGGTCGTCGTTTCGTAGCGCAGCCCGTAGGCTGTTGCGCCTTATGACTCCCGTTGAGGGCGACTTCAAGGTCGCCGATATGTCGCTGGCCGAATTCGGTCGCAAAGAGATCGTGCTCGCCGAAGAAGAAATGCCCGGCTTGATGGCGCTGCGCGCCGAGTTCGAGGACGCCCAGCCCCTCGCCGGCGCCCGCATCACGGGCTCGATCCACATGACAATCCAGACCGCGGTGCTGATCGAGACGCTGGTCGCGCTTGGCGCCGACGTCCGCTGGTCGAGTTGCAACATCTTCTCCACGCAGGACCACGCGGCGGCCGCGATCGCCGCGGCCGGCATCCCCGTGTTTGCTTGGAAGGGTGAGACGCTCGAGGAGTACTGGTGGTGCGTCGAGCAGACCTTCCGTTGGCCGAACGGCGAGGCGCCCAACATGATCCTCGACGACGGCGGCGACGCCACGATGCTGGTCCACCTCGGCACCGAGTTCGAGAAGGACGGCTCCGTGCGGGCCGATTCCGAATCCGACTCCGACGAAATGAAGATCGTTCTCGCCAAGCTCCGCGAGACGCTCGGCATGTGGACGGCGATCGGCCAGTCGGTCCAGGGTGTCACCGAAGAGACCACCACCGGAGTGCACCGGCTCTACGAGCGGTTCAACAACAACACGCTGCTGTGGCCAGCCATCAACGTCAACGACTCGGTCACCAAGTCGAAGTTCGACAACGTGTACGGCATCCGCCACTCATTGATCGACGGCATCTTCCGCGCCACCGACGTGATGATGGGCGGCAAGGTTGCGCTGATTCTCGGCTACGGCGACGTCGGCAAGGGCTGCGCCCAGTCGCTGCGCGGCCAGGGTGCTCGCGTGCTCATCGCTGAGATCGACCCGATCTGCGCGCTACAAGCGGCGATGGAGGGCTACGAAGTCGTGCGCCTCGAGGACGTCGTGGACAAGGTCGACGTGTTCGTGACCGCCACCGGTAACAAGGACATCCTGTCCGCCGAGATCATGGGCAAGATGAAGCACAACGCGATCGTCGGCAACATCGGGCACTTCGACAACGAGATCGACATGGCTGGGCTCAACAAGCTCAGCGACGTGAAGCATTTCAACATCAAGCCCCAAGTCGACGAGTACGCGTTCCCCGACGGCCACTCGATCATCATCCTGGCCGAAGGCCGCCTGCTGAACCTCGGCTGCGCGACGGGACATCCATCGTTCGTGATGTCGACGTCGTTCACGAACCAGGTGCTGGCCCAGATCGAACTCTGGACCAAGGGCGACAACTACCCCGTCGGCGTCTACCGCTTGCCGCGTGAACTCGATGAAAAGGTCGCCCGCCTCCACCTCGACAAGCTCGGCGTGAAGCTCACCAAGCTCACCAAGGACCAAGCCGACTACATCGGCGTCCCCCAAAACGGCCCCTACAAGCCCGACCACTACCGCTACTAGACGCGTCGGCGACGTGCCTCGGCACGGCCCGCTCAGAGCGACAACGCTGACGGCCTGCGGCCGTGAGGGATAAGTCGCTCAGACGCGGGCCTCAACCGAGACACACCCCCGCCGCTTTGCGGAACATCGACGAAAATCTGAGCAATCGCGCGCGGAAGTGCGCACCCCACCACGCACTTCCGCGCGCGATTGCGGGGTTTGTGCGCTACGACGACCGCCAGCGGCGGCGGATGGCGACGTCCAAGCGCCGAAATTACGGCGCGACGGCGAGGGCGGTTTTTAGTTCGTCCAGGATCGGGACGGGGCCGGGGTCTATGCCTTGCATGGCGGCCATGTGAAGCGAGACGAAGTCGCCGTAGATGATGAGGTCGAAGAGCTGGGCGAGTTCGCCCTCGCCTTCGGCTTCGACCACTTCGATGCCGGCCATGACCTCGCGCACGATCTCGGTGACGAGATCGAAGCGACGCGTGACCTGTGGGTGTTCGTGGTCGTGGCGCAGTTGGATCAGCGTGATCAGTTGGCGGGTGATGTCGCCGTGTTGACCCCACCCGACGATCTCGTTGTGGCACAACTCGGGGTTGACTGCGCCCATGGCCGGCGCCTTGGCGTTCTCGTTGACTTGGCCCTTCCAGCGCGTGACTGCGGCGGCGCCAAGCGACGCCGACGAGTGGATGAGCGGGAACGTGCCGCCGATGCGCTTGGCCAATTGTTCCGCCGGGCCGTTGTCCACAATCAGCTGATCGCGCCGACGGCGCAGTTGCGCGACGGCGAAGTCGATCCACTGGCGGGCGCCGGGGAACAGGCCGACGGACTCGAGGATCAAAAGCGGCGGAATGGATACGGCGCCGATACCGCCACGGGGTTGGGGCGAACACTCGAGCACTGGCGCGTACGGCGCGTTCCATTCGGCTGCGAGGTCGTGCAGCTGGCCGTGGCCCGACGACTACGCAGAGCTTGGCTCCCGCCATCTGTGCCTCGGAGGCGGCCTCGATCGTCTCTTCGGTGTCGCCTGAGTACGACACCGCAATCACCAATGAGTTCTCGGTGACAAACGCCGGCAGGGTGTAGCTCTTCACCACGACGGCGGGAACCGCCATGAACGGCGCCGCGCTCGCCAGCAGGATGTCGCCGGCGATACCGCTGCCGCCCATGCCGAGGATGACGACGTTCTCGATGTCGTCGTGGTCGGGCAACGCGTCGGCGCCCAACAACTCGAAGGTCGACGCGGCCTCGGCGACCTGTTCGGGCAGGCCGGCAGCGACGTCCCACATCCCTTGGGTGTCGAGGGCGAGCGGCATCTAGGAGTTGGCGTCCCAGCCGGGCGTGATGTTCTCTGCCTTCGCCTTTTCGTCGAGGCGCTTCGCTTCGGCGGCGTCCGCGGTGGTGGCCGCGTCGTCGAGGAAGTTCGGGATGTCGTTGGTGATCGGGTACTTGCGCTTCAGCCGCGGGTTGTACAAGAACTGCTCATCCGCGAAGTACAACAGCGGGCCCTTGTCTTGCGGGCACGCCAGGACACTCAACAACGCTGGGGCCAGAGCCACGTCAGCCTTCTCTCAATAGGGCGAGGACCTCATTGGTGCGGGCCTCGCATTCTTCGGTGCTGCTCGCCTCGAGGTTGAGGCGCAACAGCGGTTCGGTATTGGACGGGCGAACATTGAACCACCACGAGTCCGCCTCGCAGGTGAGGCCGTCGAGACGCGACTGCTGCATGTAGGTGAACGCGCCCGCAACCTTCTCGATCGATGCGGACGTGTCGGTCACGCGCGTATTGATCTCGCCCGACGCGACGTAGCGCTCGAACGGTTTGCGCAGTTCGCTGAGCGGCTGGCCGGAACGGCTGATGATCTCGAGCAGCACGAGCGCCGCGATCAGCCCTGAGTCCGCTCGGTAGTTATCGCGGAAGTAGTAGTGCGCCGAGTGCTCACCGCCAACGATCGCGTCGTGCTGCGCCATCAACGCCTTCACGAAGCTGTGGCCGACGCGGCTGACGATCGGCGTGCCGCCGTGCTCGCGAATGACTTCGGGCACCGACCGGCTGCAGATCAAGTTGTAGATCACCGTGGAGCCTGGGTTCCGGTCGAGCATGGTGGCCGCGAGCATCGCGGTAGTGGTCGAGCCGGACAGGCCGATGCCCTTCTCGTCCACGAGGAACACGCGGTCAGCATCTCCATCGAACGCGAGGCCGACGTCCGCGCCGGTCTCGCGAACGCGGGCCACGAGGTCGACTTGGTTCGCGGGGTTGATCGGGATCGGCGGGATGGTTCGGGAACGTGCCGTCCAACTCGGCGTACATGATCTCAAGCTGGCACGGCAGCGCCGCGAACACCTGCGGCAGGGCGAGGCCCCCCATCCCGTTGGCGGTGTCGGCCACGACTTTGAGCGGCAGGATCTTGTCGATGTCGATAAACGAATGACAGTGCGCCGCGTAATCCGGCAAGAGGTCGAGCGCGTGCGCTTCGCCCCGGCGGGCCGGACGCGGATGCTCGGTGCCCGACTGGATGTCGGCCTTGATCACGTCGAGGCCGCTGTCCTCGCCCACGGGCTTCGCCCCGGCCAGACACAACTTGATGCCGTTGTACGCGGCCGGGTTGTGCGAACCGGTGAAGGTCGCGCCGGGCATGTCGAGCTTGCCGGCGGCGAAATACAACAGGTCGGTCGGGATGAGGCCGAGGTCGATGACGTCGACGCCTTGATCGAGCGCGCCGTCGATGAACGCGCCGCTGAGTTCGAGCCCGGACGGCCGCATGTCGCGTCCCACGACGATCGACGGGGCACCCGCAAACCGCGCAAAGGCGGCGCCGACTTGACGGGCCAACTCCGCATTTAGTTCGTCGGGTACGAGGCCACGGATGTCATAGGCCTTAAAAACGGTGTCGAGTGCGGTCATTTCCCGATCGAACTTAGTTGAGGTTGTCGTAAGCGCCCTGACCAGCGAGGCGGCGAATGCGGATCATGTCGACCAGTACCCGTAGCGAGTCGAGGCCCACGCGCACCGTCGATCCCTCCGAGTTCGTCAAGGTCACCGGCACTTCTTCGAGGGACAGGCGCAGCCGTTCGGCGAGGTGGAACACCTCGATGTCGAACGCGAACCGGTCGATGCGGGCGACAGAAAAGATGGCGTGCGCGGCGTCCGAGCGAAACGCCTTGAGGCCACACTGCGTGTCGCGATAAGCGCCCAGCAGCACGCCGAAAGAAATGAGATTGATCGCGCGGCTGCCGAGCGCGCGTAGGCGACCGGCGCGTACCAGCGTGACGGTTTCGATGTGGCCGCGGCTTCCGACCACGACGTCCCAGCCCGCCTCAACCTCCGACAGCAGCGTGAGCAGCAACACCGGTTCGTAGGCGAGGTCGGCGTCGGTGAATGCGATCGTGCGCCCGTGCGCGCTGAGCATCCCCCGCCGCACCGCCGCGCCCTTGCCCTTGTTCTCGGGCAGCTTCAGTACGAGGTCGGCGCCCGACCGCTGCGCGGCGCCGAACGTGTCGTCGCTCGACCCGTCGTCCACGATCACGATCTCCAACTCACCCGCACCCACGGCCGGCTCTAATTCGTCGCGCAACCGACGCACCGTCGACTCGATGAACGACTCGGCTTTGTACGCGGGGATCACCACGCTCAAGCGAAACGACCCAGGCGAGGGCTTTGGGTCCGCGGGCGGATGAATCTGCACGGCGCGCACCTGGTTGAACAGCAGGCTGCGATATCCGATCACGCGCACGACACCGGCGATAGCCAGCGCCGCGGCCTTCGACAGGACGAGCACACGCGCCGAGTCGGGGTTGAACAGCAGCCCGGCCCGCACGGCCGCCACGTCCACCAGGCCCGCGGACGCGGTAACGAGCGCATAGGCGAACGGCTCGTCCACCCACCGCAAGTGCGGGTCGCGCGTGAACGTGAGGGCGCGATTCGCAAAGAACGAAACGATCGCGCCGCACGTGATCGCGACGGCGTCAGCGAGCAGCACTGGCACGCCGAGGCCGAGGCGCAACGACAAGAGCACCGAGACGTCGACGGCGGTAACGAGAACACCGACGGCCGCGAACCGTCGCAACTGCGAGCGCACGAGGAAAAGCTAGGTGAGGACGGTCAGCTGCCGAGCGTGCCCGCGCCGGCGAGTTCTCGCAACCAGTCCGCTTCTGCGTCCGGCGCCGGTTCCGGCTCCTCGACGGGAGGCGGCGGCGTGGCCGCGTCGTCCGACGAGTCGCCGCACGGCACCGGCCGGCGCCCGAACCACCACAGCAAGCCGAGACCGGCGAAGCCGAGCACCGTCGCGAAATTGGCGAGCAGATCGACGGGCGTATTGCCGTAGTGAATCGTGACGTGCTTCGCGGTCGGAATCACGACCATCTCGTTCGGCGTGACCCGCCACGGCCCGTCCGCGCCGTTGGCCTTCCAGTTCGGGAAGTACGACGACTTGACCACGACGGGAACGCCGACACGGCTGACGTCGAAGCTGATGCGGTCGTCTCTCGTCTTGATGTGCGACACCTTCGCGGTGGCGGCGATCGGTTTGGTCGGCGGAGTGGTCGACGGACGATCGACGCGGGGCCAATCCTTCGGCCCCGACGCGGCGTACAGGACGTCACGCGTGCCGGTCGACGTGTAGGCCTGCACGGCGGCGTCCTGCCACTTGCGGCCGCCCTTGGGCACCTTGGTCATCACAGCCGGCAGGTACGTCAATGGCTCGACGAGCGCGGAGCGCTTCACCACGTAAATCTTCCACGCGCGGGTCTGGGCGCTCGAGGTGCCGTTTTCGTTGATCGTGGCCACCCACGGCTTGGTCTCGGCCACGAGTGTGAGGTCGGGGACTTGGTCGGCTTGGGCAACGGCGGCGGTGCTGACGGCCATGTAATACCGCACGCCGATCTCTTGGAGATGACGCACGCCTTCGGCGACGTTCAGCTCCGAATACGGCAAGTCGCGTTGCGGGCGCGACGGGCGCGCCGACATCTCGGACTGGTTGAGGAAGTGGTACGGCGTGCTCGCCGCCGACTCGAAGAACAAGCCTTCCATCGAGTCGATGCAGCCGTCGGTCCAGTACGGCAGCAGCATCAACGCCATCGGCGTGCCGAAGCGATCCAGTTCAGGCTCGTACTCCCACATCGCCCGGCCGCACCCGTGGTCTTTCCCGACCTTGGCCATCGTGGTGAGGGTGTCGCGGTATTCGGGGTAGCTCGCCTTGCGTTCGTAGCCCGAGTAGTTCCATTTCCCCCAGTCCAAAACGAAGTTGCGATCCGCGGTTTTGAACGGACTGACCCGCCAGGACGGCACCATCTGAAGCGGCAGTCCGACGAGTACGAACACGTAGGCCGCGGCCAGCAACGGCGCGAACAGCCGCGGCAAGAACTCGATCGTGTCGAGCGAGTCGTCGCTCGCGCGTTCACCCAGGATCGTCTTCTTCGTCGCCGCGAGGATCCATGAGGCACCGAGCGCGAGCTCGGCTGCGGCCACGCCTCCGAGGACATACAGGAAGAAGAACCACGAAGGCAGCAGGCGCGCGTTCCACAAGCGGCTCTGCGGCGCGTAAATGAACCCGGCCAACGAGAGCGCAGCCATGAGCGTGGCGAACAAGCCGATGCGGCTGCGGCGGCCGATGGTGAGAACCACGCCGAGCGCCGCGAACGCGAACAGGGCCTTCAATGCGTGGGGGAACAGTTGATGCCGGTAGTCGGTCAGCTTCTCCCAGCCCATGTCGTTCGTATATGCGAGCCGCATCAGGAACGGCATCACCCAGAACGCGGTGAGGAGCCCGCCGACGATGAACACCGGTACTGCGCGCTTCAGCGACTTGCGTTGCGGAGTCATCGCGATCAACACCAAGGCGCCAACGATCGCGATGATCGACGGCACGATGTGGGTGAGGAACGTGCACGCCAACACGAACGCGGTGACGGCCTTGTACTTGCCGGTGTCGAGCACCCGCGCGAACAGGCCGAGGAACACGAGGCAGAACGACAGACTGATCGAGTTCGCGAACTCGCCCGCGAGCGTTGAAGCGATGTTGCCGCCGTAGATCGTGAAGGTTCGATCGAACACGAACGGAACGGTCGCAAGGGCCACCAGCGCGGGACCAGGCCAGCGCAGCTTCATAGACCGCGCGAAGAACCACGTCGCCGCGGGCAGGGTGAGGAGCCCCGACACCGACACGAGCTTGAACGCGACGTTGTAGGGCATCACCAGGTCGGCGAGCACGATCATCAGGCTGGGCAACGGGAAGTAGAAGGTGAGCGCGGGAAAACCGCCGTACCAGTCAGGCGCCCAGCCGGTGAGTCGACCGTGCGGCAACAAGTGGTCGCGCAGGTACGCCGGCGTCCAGACGTGGGCGCCCATGTCGCCGCCCGCCGGTGTGGTGTTCGCGAACAACAGCGACGGGTGGAGTTGTTTGAAAATGAATGCCGTGGCCGCGATCAACACGGCTGCGGTGATGACTCGCTGCGTCCACACGCGGTTGTTGGCCGTCAGCATGGATGCCATTTTGACCTGAGAACCAACCACGACCTCGTCAGCCATGCCAGAGCGCGATCACGGTGACGGTATTGAACGCGGCGTGGGCGAGGATGTTGGGCCCCAACCGGCCCGAGCGGTGCGCGAGCCACGCCAGTACGACGCCGAAGCCGGCCAGCCCCGGCAACGTGACCCAGTCGAAGTGGACCGCACCGAACACCAGGCCCGTAACGAGGATCGATGCCAGCGGCGGCATGTACCGCTTGAGCGATCGCAGCAGCATCCCCCGGTAGAAAATCTCCTCGACCAGTGGCGCGCCGACAATGAGCAGGACGGCGAGAAAGTAAAAGCCGGCGCCGTGCGCGTTGTTGGTGAGGTCCTTGGCCGGCGCTTCGAGGTCTTTCGTGAGGTCCCGGCTGACGAACAGCTGCACGATGACGTAGATCAACGGCAACAGGACAAACTGGCACGCAATGCCTACGGCGGCGCCGGACAGGTCGGACGGAAACTTGAATCGCAGCCCTAGGTCGGTGGCCAAGTTGCCGGTCTCGCGGATCTTGCAGACGACCATGGCGCCCGGGATCAAGCCGGCCCACAAACCGATGAGGCCGGCGCAGGTTTCGGCGTAGGAACCGGAACCGCCGATCGCGGTGCCAACCGCGAACCCCAACGCGGAGGTGACCATGCTGAAGAAGAACACCGCGAGGACGTCGAGCAGGCGGATTTCGGACCGCGGCTCGTCGGCGGAAACGATCTCGGTGATGGGGTGAGGAACTGTCATACGCCGGCGCGCGCCAGCGTAAAGGGGAATCCGCTAAACGGCGAGGCGGCGGATGTTGCTGCCGCGACGGTCATCGACGGCCCAGCCAACCGGAGCCCGCACGTTCGCGGCGTGGGTCGGACAGAGGAACCATCCGCCCTCGACACCGCGGTCGGAGGGATCTAGCCAGACCGTGCGGCTGGCGTAGTCATAAGAAAGTGTGGCGTCGGCAGCGGCCCCACATCCGGGGCGGGCGCAACGGGGAGTACGCGACATACGAAAAGCGTATGAACTCCACCGACGAATTACGTGGATGGTATTCGCGAGATGCCCCGCGGAAAGTCGGAGGCCCGCGCACCTCTACGATGACGGGGTGAGCATGCCGCCGCCGTCGTCGCGGACGCCGAAACCAACCACCCCCGGCCGAAACCAGCCGCCCGCGCGCATCGCCGCGCTGGCGCTCGTCGCGCTGGTCGCGTTGGCGATCTTCCTTCCGGGCTGGCGCGACACGAAAAAGACGCAGACGAAGCTCAGTTACAACCAGGTCATCTCCGAAGCCGAGGCGGGCCACGTCCTCGCGGCCAAGCTCAACAACGACACGGGCAAGATCACCGGCACCGTCACGGTTGACGGCAAGGAGCAGAAGTTCTCGGTCACCGGGCCCCGGCCTATCCCCGACCCGGTCGAGGAGTCGCTGCGCAAGAACGTCAAGCAGCTCGAGTTCGCCAACGAGACCACGAGCCTGTTGGTCTCGTTCCTCCCGACGCTGTTGTTCTTCGGCCTGGTAATCGGCTTCCTCGTTTGGATGCAGCGCCGAGCGCAGGGCCAGATGAGCGGAATCATGAACGTCGGGCGCAGCAAGGCGAAGGTGTACACGACCGAACGCCCGAAGACGACCTTCGACGACGTCGCCGGCTACGAAGGGGTCAAGCAAGAGATTCGTGAAGTGGTCGACTTTCTGAAGAACCCGGGGCGGTTCAAGGAGATCGGCGCCCGTATCCCCAAAGGCGTTCTGCTGGTAGGCCCGCCGGGCACCGGTAAGACCCTGATCGCACGGGCCGTGGCCGGTGAGGCCGGCGTGCCGTTCATGTCGGTCACGGGTTCGGACTTCATGGAGATGTTCGTGGGCGTTGGCGCCAGCCGCGTGCGCGACTTGTTCCAGACCGCCCGCAAGCAGGCGCCGGCGATCATTTTCGTGGACGAGATCGACTCGATCGGGCGTAAGCGTGGCGCGGGCCTCGGTGGCGGCCACGACGAGCGCGAGCAGACGCTCAACCAGATGCTGTCCGAGATGGACGGGTTCGAGACCACCGAAGGCATCGTGATGATGGCGGCGACCAACCGTCCCGACGTCCTTGATCCAGCGTTGCTTCGCCCGGGCCGCTTCGACCGCCAAATCATCGTCCCGCTTCCCGACTTGGACGAGCGGCTTCCGATCCTCAGGGTGCACATGAAGGACAAGCGCGTGGGCGCCGACGTCGATCTCGACGTGGTCGCCCGCGGCACACCCGGCATGAGCGGCGCCGACCTGGCCAATCTCGTGAACGAAGCCGCGCTGCACGCGGTGCGGCGTGGCGCCAAGGAAATTGGCATGCAGGACTTCGAAGCCGCCCGCGACCGCGTGCTCATGGGCCAGCGGCGCGACTCGATGGTGCTGAGCGACGAAGAAAAGGAACGCGTCGCGTACCACGAGGGCGGTCACGCCGTGCTCGCCTACGTGCTGCCCGACACCGATCCCCTGCACAAGGTCACGATCATCCCGAGTGGCATGGCGCTCGGCGTCACCCAGCAACTGCCGCTCGAAGAGAAGCACATCTACGACATCGACTACATCCAGGATTCGCTGTGCGTACGCATGGGCGGCCGCGTCGCCGAGTTGATCATCTTCGGCGACCTGTCCACGGGTGCCAGCAACGACCTGGTCGGCAACACCGAACTCGCGCGCAAGATGGTGCGCGAGTGGGGCATGAGTGATCGCGTCGGGCCGATGGCGTGGGGCGCGCAAGGCATGGTGTTCCTCGGCGAGGACCTGATGCAGAGCGGTCGTGACTACTCCGACGAGACGAGCCGGGTCATCGACGAAGAGGTCGAGCAAATCCTGCGAACCCAGGAAGGCCGCGCCACGGACTACCTGACCAAGCACCGCACGGGGCTGGACGCCGTCGCCGCCGCGCTACTCGAGCACGAGACGATTGACGGCGCCGAGGTGAAGCGATTAGTCGACGTTGCCAACGGCACCGAGGTGAAGTCGGCGGACGGCAAGGTGCAGACGAACGGCAAGTCCGCCAGCAGCGGATCGACCGCTAATGGTCGTGGTCGTGCGGCTGCGGCGCCGAAGAAGGGTCCCGCACCGTCGCGATCGCGCCCCACAGGTCGATAGCGGTCACCTCACCCACAAAGCTCTTGGCCACCACACCGTCACGGTCGGCCACCAACACCATCGGCACCGCCTCCACGCCGTAGCGCTCGTGCAGCGCCTTGTCGTGCTGGTACGAGATCTCTTGGTAGGCCACCTCGGCCGCTTCGACCACGCGGGCCTTCTCGATTACCCGGGCACACCCATCGCAGGTCTCTGAGGAAAACACGGCGACGAGCCAGGCTGCATCGGGTCGTATGAAGTCACGCCGATCGAGTTGCACGGGGACGGGCCAGAGCCGGGGCTGACTCGGCGCTTCAGGCTGGCGCCGGCGCAAAACGTACGCAATGAGACCGGCGACCGCGAGCACGGCGACAGTTGCGATCAGACGAGACATGCGGCGCTGAGTCTTAACAGCTACAACATGCCGGTGACATCACCCGCGAAAACCGCCCGCGTATCGAGATGGCCCATGTGGGTTCTCGGCCTCGTGATCATGATCGACCAGGTCGACCAGAACCTGCTGCGGGGTGTGCAGACCGACCTGCAAAAGGATCTGCATCTGTCCGACTTCCAGATCGGCCTTCTACTTTCGGCCTTCATCTTCGTCAACGGCCTCATCAGCGTGCCCGCGGGCTACCTCGCTGACCGCTTTCGCCGCAACCGCACCGTCGGCCACACGATCGTGGCCTGGTCGGCGCTGTCCGCGGGCACCGCAGTCATGCCGAATTACGCGTCACTCGTGGCGGTGCGGGGAGCGCTCGGCTTCGGCCAGGCGATCACCGAACCGGCGTGTGCCAGCCTCCTCGCCGACTACTACCCGGCCGAGGAACGCGGCCTCGCGTTCTCGATTCAACAGTCGCTGCTGTTCGTTGGTTTCGGACTCGGCGTGGCGCTCGGCGGCGCGATCGCGTCGCAATGGGGCTGGCGCGCCGCGTTTCCGATCGTGAGCCTGCCCGGCATGCTCATCGCGATTGCCGCCTACCGGTTGCACGAGCCCCGGCGCGGCGCCGCCGACATGGCGCACGTCGGCGTCGAGGCCGGTGACGGCGAGGTTGATCACCCGCCCATGTTCGAACACGGCCTGCGCCGGTTCATGTCCGACATGCTCAGCGGGCTCAAGGCCGACCTACGCACGATCTGGTCGATCACGACGATGAAGTACGCGCTCGTCGGCGTGTCGACGCTGCTGTTCACCGTCACCGCCATTGGTGCGGGTCTGCCGAAATTTTACGAAGAACAGTTGCACCAGACCTCGACCAAGGCAACCAGCCTCGTCGGCCTCTTGGTGATCCTCGGTGGCATTCCGGGCGTATTGCTCGGCGGGCGGGTGGCCGACCGTTTCGCGACCCGGATCAAGGGCGCCCGCATGGCCATCCCCGCCTATTGCTTGCTCGGCGGCAACGCGCTGTTCGTGCTCTCCTGGCTCCCCAAACTTCCGCTCGGCGCAGTGTTCCTGCTGGAGCTCGTCGGCTTCTTCATCACGGTGATGTCGATCCCGTCGCTGCGCGCCGGCCTCTCCGACGCCGTCCCCGCGCACTTGCGCGGCGCGGGCTTCGGGGCGTTCAACCTCGTCTCGGTTGTGTTCGGACAGGCCGCGGCTTCGATCATCGTGTTCACCCTCGCCGGCGCGTTCGACAACAACATCCGCACGGCGTTCTTCATTTGCAGCCCGCCGGTGTTCATCGGCGCACTGGTGTTGCTGAAGGCTCGCGATCATCTCGATGAGGACGCGGCGAAGATTTTTGAGGCGATCGTGAAGGCGATGCAGGAGCAACAAGAGCGCGACGCCGCCGACGCTGCAGAGGCGGCGGGCGAGATCACGCCCTAAGCGCGGTTAGCCGTGGTCGGTTGAGAGCACGGTGCCCATCACGGCCGAGGCGCCTCGCGTGCCGCGATAGATCGAACGCTCCACCACTACGGGGCCCGATGAGTTGATGATCATCGGCATCTCGGGTTGCCCGCCGTGGTCGGCCAGGCGGAAGAACGCGCGCGCACCCCGCGGGATGCGCAACGAACCCAGTCCGTCGAGCGACGCGAAGTCTCTGCCGCCGGGCGTGGTGACGTCGACCGTGACGGGCCCGGCGGCCTCGTTGATGATCGCGACGAACTCATCCTGCGTGTTGGTGGTGCCGCCGGCCGCGAACCCCCAGTGCTTGGCCGCGCTCGTGGCCCCGATGTCGGAGATGTAGCTGTTACGGCTGTTGGGAGGCCCGAGGTCGGTGGTGCGCGCTACCGCGATCGGCACGTCGTTCGAGACCTGCACGACCAGTGCGTGTCCGACTCCCTTCGGAATGCGTGACTCGGCGGACAGGTCGATCGTGACCCGATCGCGCGCCGGCACCCGAATCTCGAATGGCTGCGCTTCGCCCGAGTCGAGCACGAGATCGAGTTGCACAGATGCCTCGACGGCTCCGGGGTTGAAGAGGTGCAACTGTTCCAGCTGCGTTGGCCCCGCGATGCCGTCGGGGAACACGAAGCTGGTCGACGTACGGGGCGCGCCGAGCATGAGCCCTATGCCGCGACGCCCATCGCCGTTGTGCACCTGGAGCTGTTCGACCACGACGCGTCCGCGCCGAGCGTGCACGGCGCCGCTCACGTGGGCCCGCCTTCGGACGTGCGTGCCGATGTCGACGGGCACCAGCCCACCCGCCGGTACGACCACACCCTGGAACGCTGCTGGTGCATCGCGGCCCTGCTCGGTGCTGAAGGACAGGTCCACGATCGCGTCGTCGGGGAACGGGTTGTACAACGCGTAGACCAGCGACGCCGACTTCGTGGTGGCGCCTTCGGGCAGGTACCAGCGCGTCGACGCCGAAGAGGCGCAGGCCCCGAACGCGTCGCCGGCGGGGCCCGACACGGTGTGCTCGACGATGGCCCCGCCGCCATCGAGGCGCACGGACGACGCGACGTACGCGTTGTGCAGCACGTCGCCTGATGGCACCGCGAGACGGGTTCGGGGTTCGAGGGTGATGTTCTTCGTCGCTTTGGTGCCGTCGCCCCCTGCGACCTCGATCGCGCCGCGCAGGGTACGCGTCGTCGGATTGAAGATGACCGTGGTCGACTCGGCTTGCCCGCCCGGAGCCGCGGTGCCTGCGGGGCAGTACCAGGTTGACGTCAGGGCGTCGGGCGGCGAGGCAGTAGGCGCATAGGCGGTAACGAGGCGGGCGTCAGCCGGCGTGAGCGGGGCGCGATCACCTCGGTCGGCGACCGCGAGCGCGATCAGCGCAATCACCAGAATGATGATCGCGGGCAGGCGCGGCACGTCGCGACGTTCGGTGTTCACGCGATTTCCCCTCGGGTCGAGCGTCGCCACGCCCACGCGGCGCGGATCACGAGCGCCCACACGGCCAGTTCGAGCACGATCGACAGCCACCGGATCGGTGAGGTCTGGTATTTCAACGACGCGGCGCCCGACCCATTCGACGTATACAACGCGCCCACGTCATACGCGGCACGACGGGTGGCCGACTCGCCGCCCACCTTTAGCTTCCAGCGCGACGACGGTGTCTCTGCGAAGAACAACGTGCCGCTGCGAAGCGACCCGGCGAAGTTGTAGTCGGACGCGCGCGACGTAAGCGCGGGTGGCGCGCCGCCGATCGTGTTCTCCGTAGCGGCGACGAAGCCTTTGCCCGCAGACGCGATCTCGCGGCCCTGCGCCTCGGTCAGAGCGGCCCGGATCGGCACCCACGACGCGTTCTCGAACACCGCGAGGTCTCGCGTGGCGTCGAGTTGGCGGAAGTCGGCCTGCTCGGCCAACGCGCCCGCGACATCGCGCGACGGCGGCAGCAGCGGGCGGCCCGCCGCCGCGGGCCCGACGCGCTGGGGTACCACGACGTAGCGGACACCCATCGGACCCAAGAGATGCCCGAGCAATGTGGTGCGCCCGTTGAGCGCAATGCGCACTGCCGCGCCGAGCGCCATCGACGAACCGGGACGATTCGGTACCCACGCGTCCGTGAGCTCACCCAGGCCGTTGCGCGATGTCCCGTACGCGAGGCCCGGGGCGAGGTGCCAGCTGTCGACGGGCAGGGTCTCGGGGTCGCCCAACCACAGGACCCGGAAGTCACCGGTTTTCGCGCTCGGCTCGATGTAACCCAGTTGCGTGGCCAGCGTGGCGGGCTCCAGACCCCACCGCCCGTTGCCCGCCGCGGCCACAACGGGGATCGCCGCCGCGAGGAACGCCACGCTCGCAATGGCGGCGGCGATCTGCGGTGCGCCGAACCGGAACTCGCGGAGGTCGATACGGAAGGAGATAAAGCCCAGCGCGATCGACCATGCGATGGCAATCGCCGCCGGTGCCAGGAACAACTCAGGGCTCGGCACGGGCAGGCCGATCCAGCCGCGCCCGGCCGCGGTGAGGAACGTGGCGGTGACCACGATCACCGCCCAGCAACGAATGGCCCAGCTCAGCCGCCAACCCCGCCCGATGAGCAACGGCAGCGCGGCGGCCACCAGCAGCGCCCACCCGACGGGCGCGCCACCGAGGCGACCAGTTTCGAGACGCAAGGCCGCTCCGAAGGACAGGGCGCGGCTTGGCGAAAGACCGGGGCCGAACAGCGCGTGGCTGAGGCCGCTCGGGTGCAACATGGTGAACGACCACGGTGCGAGCAACAGCAGCGCCACCCCGATCGCGAAACCGGCCACCGAGATGGCACGCCGCCCGTCCCCCGGGGCCCGCACGAGGACCGAGCCGAGCAGAACACCCACGCCAAGCAGCAGCGTCATCGCCAGCGCGCCGGGCGCGAACGCGGCGGCCACGCCGAGCAGCAACGCAACGCCGAGACCGGACCGCCATTCGAAGAGGAACGGCTCGCGGTGGCGTCCGTCGGCCGGCTCGGCGGCGCGCTCGCCCATGCCTTCGGCACCGGCGCGCATGCGGCTTAACAACCACGGGGCGATCGCGTACGCGATGAGCCCGTCCCACCGTCCTCGCGCGAGCGACGCGTACGGCAGCGGCACGACCGCGTACGCGGCCAAACCGACGAGCCCGGCGCGCGGCACGTCGACGCTGCGGGCCAGCCGAAACGCGCCCAGCAGGCCGAGCGGCACTAGCCCGAGAATCAGCAGCTTCTGCGCGGCGCCGGCGGCGCCGAACAGGATCGTGCCCACGAGGCCGAGGAACGCGAACGCGGGGGGCGCCGGCGACTCGGCGCCCAGGCCGCTCAATCGCCATCCACTGGTGAACTGCCGGAACAGCGCGCCCACTCCGGGGACGGGCGCGAACTGACCCACGGCGGGCAGACGCCCGGCGAGCAGGCCACGGCTACCGACGAGCAGAACCAGCACCAGCACCGTCCACGCGGCCAGCGCCGTGCGCGATCCGGCGATTTCTTTGAGCAGCCCGGCGCCGGATTCAGCGAAGGCGCGGGCTCGGTCTTCTCCGTGCAGCTGGCCGCGGATGAATCGGTTCAGCCGCGCAAACCCCCGCGTCTGCAATCGACGAATCTCGCTGTCAGGGAAGAGCCGCGTCGCGTTGACGCGCTTGCGGGTCTCTCGCACGCCGCGGATATCGCGCACGACATCGAGCCAGCCGCCCACGACCGACGCCGCCACGCGCCGACGGCCGGCGAGCAACGCGTACACCAATTCGGCCAACTGCACGATGATCAGCTGCGGCACAATCCGCACGAGGTGCATCGGCGTGTAGTTCGTGAACACCATGCGGATGCGGTGGCGTACCTCGGAGGCGCGGACCTCGTCGCGGTGTCGCCCGATCGCGCGCTTGTCGTCTCCCACACCGGCGCGGAAGCCGCCGACGGTGGCCCCGCGGTGGGAGGCGCGTGCCGCGGGCGCGGCGAGTACGCGCGCGCCTGCGATCTGGGCCCGCCAGCAGAAGTCGATGTCCTCGCCGTGGGGCCACAGCTTCGGTTCGAACCCGCCGAGGGACACCGCGAGGTCAGCGCGGACCAACATCACCGCGCCGTCCACGGCGAACACGTCACGCACGGCGTCGTGTTGCTCTTGGTCGAGTTCGCCCGGATCCACGAGCGGCGCGACCACGCCGGTCTTGTCGATCGTGAGCCCGGCCGATGTGATGCGGAAGTGGTCGTCCCAATCGACGAGCTTGGGCCCGATCACGCCGGCGTTGGATCGGTACGCTTCTTCGACCAGCAGGCGCACGCCGTCGGGCGCCAACGCGGCGTCGTCGTGGCAGAACAGCAAATAGGACGCGCCCTGCACCATGTCGAGCGCTTCGTTTGCGGCGCGGGCCCAACCGGGGTCATTGGCGAGACGGCGCACGAACGCATCGGGTGCGACCGCCGCCACGCGCGACGTCGGGTCGACGTCGGACGCCGCGTCGATCACCAGGATCGACAGGTTCTCGTAGTCCTGCGCGCTGAGCGCGGCCAGCGCGGAATCGAACCATTCCCCCGGGTTGTGCGTGACCATCACGGCCACAACGGGAGGGGGCGCCGCGAGCTCGGGCTCGGCGGACGGGTCGAGATCCATGAGGCGCAAGAACCTAGTTGGAGGGACGTGTTTCGCTAGCTGGGACCGCGCTTGCAAGAGTTACTCAAAAGGAGTAACTTAGTTAGCAACGGGTAGCACCAAATACACCCCAACTCTTTTAGGAGAACCATCGTGAACGTCACCGACAACCTCCGCGACGCCGCCTACATCGCCATTGGTATGGGTGTGATCGGCGTGCAGCGTGCGCAGGTACGCCGCGAAGAGCTGAACAAGCAGTTCGCCGAAGCCCGCTCGACTTTCGAAACCCGCGGCGCCGAAGCAGTCAAGCTCCTCAGCGACGTGATCAAGGAGGCCGACGCCCGCGTCGAGCCCGTGATCAAGGCCGTTCAGAGCCAAGTACGCAGCGCCTTCGCCACCGTCGCGAGCTAGCCCGCGATCGCGGCGATCACGTCGCGCAGTGTGTCGTCGAGCGTGTAATTCGGCTCCCAGCCCGTAGCGGCGCGGATGCGGGCGTTGTCCCCCACCATCACCGGCACATCGACCGGGCGCATCAGCGCGGGATCTACCTCGAGCTCGAGGTCAGCGCCTGCGATCGCGAGCAGGCGGTGCGCCAGGTCTTCGACGGACACGTCGGTCCCCGAGCACACGTTGTACGCCTGGCCGCGCTCGCCGCGGTCAACGAGCATGCGGTAGGCGCGCACAACGTCGCGTACGTCTGTGTAGTCGCGGCGCGCCGACAGGTTGCCGACTCGGATCGGCGATTGGCCACCGGACTTCATCGCTTCGACGATGCGGGACGCAATGTCGTTGACGACGAAGCGGCCACTCTGGCCCGGACCGATGTGATTGAAGGAACGGGCCCGGAGTACGGGAACGTCGAAGCCGGCGTCGTATTGGATGCCGAGATACTCAGCCGCGACTTTGCTCGCGGCGTAGGGCGTAACCGGGTGCAGCGGGTGGTCCTCGGTGATCGGCACGTCAGCGGGAGTGACCGGGCCGTAGACCTCCGCGGATCCGATGAGCAGCACGCGTGGCTTTGGGTCTACGCGGCGCGCCGCCTCAAGCACGCGCAGCGTGCCGACGGCGTTCACGTCAAATGTGCGAGCCGGGTCAGCCCAGCTCTCCCCCACGTGGGCCAGCGCGGCTAGGTGATAGATCGCGTCGGGCCGCGCCGCCGCTATCGCAGCAGTCAGCGCGTCCGGATCGTCGAGGTCGACGTCGTGCTGATCCGGCGCGACAACTTCGTCGCCGCAGTCCTCAAGATGCGCGAGGAGGTACGGCCCGACGAAGCCGTGGCCTCCGGTGACGAACGCGCGCATGCGGTCACCCTAGAAGGCGGTCGAACGCAGGCCGACGTCGTGCGTCCGTTCGGCGAGGCCGGCGCGTACCGCCGCGTACGGGTTCGCCCGTCGCAGTGCCTGCGGGTGGCGCACGGCGAGGCGCGCGATGGTCGTCGCGCTCACGCGAAGGACCCGGGGCGCGAACAAGCCGCGCAGCCCTTCGTGGCGGGCGACTGTCGCAACGCGATTGCGGAGGGACTGGCCCTCGATGAAGTCGGCATCGGCGCTGTCGCTGCCGCGTTTGTGTGTGGCGGTCGCGGCGGGAGCGTGCGCGAAGCTCCACCCGCGGCGGCGCAGGCGCCAGGCGATTTCGACGTCGTCCCAGTAAACGAACAGCCAGGCCCACCACGGTTCGGGCCCAACGGTGTCCAGGGCGGCGCGGCGCCACAGGGCGGCGGCACCGGACACACCGAAGGGGCGCGCATCGAGCGATGGCGCCTCGCGAAGCCGGTCACGGTCCTCGGCCTGACGCGCCGCCGACAGCGCGATGCCCGTCGAGTCGATCGCGCCGGACGGAAGCAGCAGTGTGCCCGTCACCGCCGCCACGTCGCTGTCGTGTTCGAGGGCGGCGAGACATGCGCTGACATAGCCGGGGTCCAGAACGCAGTCGGCGTTGAGGCTCAGCAGGTACGGCGCGGTGGTCAGGGCGTACGCCTGGTTCATCGCCGCGGCGTAGCCGACGTTGCTGTGGTTGTGGACGTAGTCGACGTCGGCCGCTTCCACCGCCAGCGCGACGGAGTCGTCGAGCGAGTTGTCCACGATCAGCACGCGTCCGATCGGCGCGGTTTGCGTGCCCACCGCCTCTAGGCACCCGGGCAGATCAGCGGCGCCGCCGAACGTGACGATCGCGACGTCGACGGTCGTCATGGCGCGATCGGTACTTCGTCGAACTCGACGCTCGCCGACGAACCGCCGAAGCCGGAGATCGCGATTGTGGCGATCGCCGGCCCGTCTACCCCGGGTCCGAAGGGCGCGGACGCGGGTACCGACATGATGAACGGCCCGTCGGCCTGCGCGGCGAGCCACCGGTTGGGCGCGCCGTTCACGACAATCGACGGAAAGTGCAGAGGCTTCCAGAGCGACGATATGAGCCGGTGGCGCAGCCCGCGGTCCGGCAGCGTGAAGCGCGCTACCACCGCTCCGCCGTGGCGGGGCGCCGGAACATTCACGGCGACGGACGGCACGAGAGCCCGCCGACTCAGGACTTGCTTCGGGCCGCACGCCGAGGCGGGACGGGGGTGGAGCAGCTTCCACTTGCCGACGCGCTGGTCCACGACGTAGTTGCACAAGAGCGCCATCCGCGTGCGCGGCGCGGTGAAGTCCGCCAAGCGGTGGTCCCACGCCGGCGCCGCGGTGTCAAGCAGCACAAACGGCGGTGGCTCGCTCGCGATGTCGTCGACGTTCAACTCGTCGAGGGACCGCGTGTACGTCAACAGCTCTTGGAAGCTGGGCAGCGGGTCCCAGCGCTCGTGGTACGCGAACGCGACGACCGCATCGTTCGGTTCGACGTGCACCCCGCGGTCGTGCGCGGCCAGCACGACGCGGGCGTCCGGGTCCAGCGCGGCGCGGGCCTGCGCCCGTTGGTGACGGACGGGGCGGGCCGAGTTGGTGAGCGCAAGATGCAGGTCGGTAAGTGCGACGCGCCCGTTGTGCGCCGGAACCCGCCATCCGTCCAAAGGACGGATGTGCGTGCACACCACCAGCGACGCGACCACGGTGAGCGCGGCGACGACGGCGCGACCTTTCGTCTGGGCGACCGCGATGCCCGCGCCCACGACGCACGCCACGGAGAAAAAGGCGAGCGCGTGACCGTCGTGGCGCACGAACGCGTGGCGCGCCGTGTTGTAGCCGATCCAACCGAAGATGACGACGGCGAACCAGCCAGTGCCCTTGGCGCGGCCCCGCGGCCACGCCGCGATGCACAGCGCGACCGTGATCAGCACCGCGGCCGTGTAGTGCCAGCGGACCCCGGCCGCCTCCGTGGCCGACGCTTCGGTGTAGCCGGCCACCACGGCGAGGCCGTTGCGGACGTACGCGGCGATGTCACCGACGCGTTGACCGAACGCGAACCAGGTAACGAGAAATCCGCCCAAGCCGCTGCCGACGGCCGCGGCGATCCATTTCACGCTGCGCTCCCGCAGCGCAAGGAGCGCGGCCACCCCCACCACGATCACGGCGGTGTTGAGCTTCACGGTCGTGAGCACGCCGCCGCCGGCTGCGATCGCGGCCACCGCAGCCAGGCTGAACCGTTCGCCTTTGATGACCACTGGGGTCACGATTGCGGCCACGAGGAGAACAGCCAACTCCGGAGACTCGAAGGGCCATGCGATCAGGGCGAGGTACGCGAAAGGCGCCGCGACCAAGGTGGGCACACGCGGACGCAGCATCCGGATCACGGCAAAAGCGAAGCCCGTCCGCAACGCGAGATTGACCAGGACGGACAGCGCTCCCGTCGTCGGGCCGAACCAGGCGGGGTAGGCCAGGAAGCCGCCCGGTCCGTACGTGTACACCCAGTCGTGTCCGGCCCGGAGGTGTTCGTTCGCCGCCATATGCAGCCCGACCTGCCAACTGGTGTCGAGCCCCGAGGTCGCACCGACCGTGCCAATCCAGGCGATACCGGCCACGAAGGCCGACAACAAGACGCGGCCGACGAGTTCAAGGGTCGCTCGCTTGGCCAGCATGCGTCCATCCTTGCCTGACCATGGACCACGGGAGTTGATGGGCCCGTCCCCTAGAATCTCGCGGTGCCTTTCGACCTCGATCTCGTGATCGTCGGTGGCTGCGGACGGGTGGGACTGCCCTTAGGTCTCGCGTTCGCTGATCGCGGACTGTCCGTCGCGCTGTACGACCTCAACGAACGCGCCGTCGGTCAGGTGACCAATGGCGAGATGCCGTTCGCCGAAGAGGGCGCTGAAGAAGTCCTGGCCCGCGTCGGCACGAATCTGGTTGCAACGATGGATCCCTCCGACGTGAGCCGGGCCGAACACGTCGTCGTCGTAATCGGCACGCCGGTCGATGAGCACCTCGATCCACGACCCACGGCTGTGCCGGATGCGATCGCCGCGCTCGCCCCGCACCTGCGCGACGGCCAGCTGCTGGTGCTGCGCTCCACGCTGTATCCCGGCGTCACCGCGATGGTCGAGAAGCTGATCGCGAGCCTCGGCGTAAACGTCGAGGTCGCGTTCTGTCCCGAACGAATCGCCGAGGGCGCCGCGCTGCGTGAGCTATTCGACTTGCCGCAGATCGTGGCCAGCCGCACACCCAATGGCCAGGCGCGCGCGGAAAAGCTGTTCGGCGCTCTCACCGCGTCGACGGTGCCTCTGTCGCCCGAAGAGGCGGAGCTGGCCAAGCTCTTTACGAACACGTGGCGTTACATCAAGTTCGCCACGGCCAATCAGCTGTTCATGATCGCCAACGACTTCGGGTTGGACTTCGGGCGTATCCGCGCGGCGATGACTTTCGACTACCCCCGCGCCGCGGACCTGCCCGGCGCCGGCTTCGCCGCTGGCCCGTGTCTACTCAAGGACACGATGCAGTTGGCCGCGTTCAACAACAACAACTTCGTGCTTGGTCACGCGTCGATGATGGTCAACGAGGGGCTGCCGCTTTACATCGTGTCGAAGATGGAAGAGGCCTTCGACCTGGCCAACTCGACCGTCGGCGTCCTCGGCATGTCATTCAAGGGCGGCAGCGACGACACCCGGGACTCGCTGGCCTACAAGCTGCGCCGCATCCTGCGCTTCAAGGCGCAAAACGTGCTGTGTACCGACCCCTACGTCACGACTGACGACAGCCTTGTGCCGCTCGAAACTGTTCTGATGGAAGCCGACGTGCTCGTGATCGCGTCGCCGCACCCCGAGTACCGCGATCTGCCAACCACGACGCCACTGGTGGACGTGTGGGGCTTCACCGGCGCGAGCACGCAGGTATGACGCCAACGGGCGAACCGCGCGTTTCCGTCGTCGTAACCGCATACGAGGAGGGCGACGCGATTCTGCCCCACCTCGATCGCATCTTCGAGGCCGTGACGCTGCCGTGCGAGGTGCTCGTGGTGTGCGATTCGCCGGACGATTCAACGATGCCGTGGATCGAAAAGTACGCCCGCAGCGAACCTCGCCTCGTGCCCACCGTGAACACCTACGGTCGAGGCCCGGCTCGCGCCATCCGCTACGGCATTGATCATGCGCGCGCCGACGTCGTGGTGGTCACGATGGCCGACGGCTGCGATGACCCGCAGCAGATCGACTCGCTGACGCGTCTCGTGGAACGCGGTGTCGTCGTGGCGGCGGCGTCGCGCTACATGCGCGGCGGCCAACAGGTTGGCGGGCCTGCGTTCAAGACGGCGCTGTCGCGGCTCGCAGGTCGGAGCCTGCACATGCTCACTCGCGTCGGCACCAACGACGCGACCAATTCGTTCAAGGCCTACAAGCGCAGCTTCGTGCAGCAGGTCGGCATCGACAGTGACGACGGCTTCGAAGTTGGCATTGAACTCGTGGCCAAGGCCCGGCGCCTGCGGTTGCCGGTGGCGGAACTCCCGACGATCTGGCTCGACCGCACGTTCGGCGTGAGCAACTTCAAACTCGCCGCGTGGCTGCCCCGCTATCTCCACTGGTACTGGTTCGCGTTCGGGCCGGAACTCACCGTTGAACAAGTGCGCGCCAAAAGCGCTCGGAAGGAATCGTCGTCGTGAGCAACACAGAGGCCGTACTCGTAACTGGATCTGCTGGATTTATCGGCGGTTACATCGTCGAGGAGCTACTCAGCCGCGGCTACAAGGTGGTCGGCATCGACAACCTCAGCAAGTACGGCGAGGTCACCAAAAGCTACGACAGCGACGCCAACTACACGTTCATCAAAGGCGACTGCCGCGACGTCGACTTGATGACGCTCACGGCGATGGATGTCGACCACATCATCGCCGGTGCGGCGCTGATCGGAGGCATCTCCTACTTCCACACGTACGCCTACGACCTACTCGCCATCAACGAGCGAATCATGGGTTCGACCTGCGACGCCGCGATCGAGGCGCATAAAGCCGGCCGGCTGCAGAAGGTCACGTACATGAGCTCGTCGATGGTCTACGAGTCCACCGAGCACTGGCCGAGCGCGGAGGGTGACGAACGCAAGATCCCGCCGCCCCTGTCCTCATACGGCTTCCAGAAGCTCGCGGTCGAGTACTTCGCCCGCGCCGCGTGGGACCAGTACAAGTTGCCGTACACGATCGTGCGCCCGTTCAACTGCGTGGGTATCGGCGAACGCCGGGCGTTGGGTGACATCGACGTGATGTCCGGCAACGTGAAGCTCGCCATGAGCCACGTCGTGCCCGACCTGGTGCAGAAGGTCGTGAAGGGCCAGGACCCGCTTCACATTCTCGGTGACGGATCGCAGGTGCGGCACTACACGTACGGCGGCGACTTGGCGCGCGGGATCGTCGACGCGATGGCGCACCCCGACGCGCTGAACGACGACTTCAACCTGTCGACGGCGCAGTCGACATCGGTGCTCGAGCTGGCCGAAGTGATCTGGCACAAGGTCCATAAGGACGGGCGGCCGTTCAACTACGTGAGCGACCCCGGCTTCGAGCACGACGTGGCCAAGCGCGTACCGGCGACCGAGAAAGCCAAACGGGTGCTCGGCTTCGAAGCGACCACATCGCTCGACGAGATGCTCGACGAAGTCGTGCCGTGGATCGTGCAGGCCGTCGAAGACGGCACGATTTGACCCAACGACGGCTCTTCGCGCTCACGCTGGTCGCGGTTGCGCTGGTCGCCACCGCGTGCAACAAGGGTTCGACCAAGTCGAGCGCGGGCGACTCGGCGCGGCCGAAGCCCGGCGAGGTTTTTCTCGAGCCGCTTGGCTCGGTCGGAGCGAATCCGTTCACCAAGAGCGTGGCCTTTGCGGCGGTACCCGACATCGGAAGCGCCTCGGTGCCCGGGTCCGGTGGCGGCAGCGGCATCCGTTCCGTGCGGGGCTCGCTCTCGGCGCTCTATGCCGGGTCGGGCTCCCAACAAGTCTGCGACGCCACTGCACTAGTGACGCTGCTCGGCGACAACGGCGACACCGCGCAGGCGTGGGTCGACGCGTTCAATCGCGACTCGACGTTGCAGTGGAGCGGCGGCGCGAAGCTGTCAGTCGACGACATCACGACTTTCGTCGGCGAGCTCACGTCGGTGTTCGTGCGGGCCGACACGCGCGTAACGAACCATGGTTTGTTCCGCGGCGGCGACGTGCCGTACCAGTCGGTCCTGCAGAAAGGCACGGCTGTTCTCGTCGACACCCAGGGCGTCCCCCGCACACGCTGCGCCGGAGGTAGCCCGCTCACCGCACCCGAGCCCGCAGCCAAGCCGAAGTACCGCGGCGAGGAGTGGAAGGGTTTCTCGCAAAGCCGCCTCGTGATGGTGGTTCCGGCGAACGACACGCTCGAGACGCTGCGGATCCTGGATATCCACTCGCGCGAGATCATCGAGGTCTCGCCCGGTTCGGGCTGCCTGTGCGACCGAACCGTGCAGACGACCACGACGAGCACGACCCTGTTCGACGAGGACGCGACCACTACCACGCGCAAACCGGGTGTGACCACGACAACGATCAGGCGCACGACGACGACCGGCGTGGCCACGACCACGACCGCGCCGGCCGTGACCACCCCCACGACGCTTCCTACGTCGACTACAACGACGACGACCCTCTAGGCGTTACGCGCTCAGGAACTTGCGCACGCGCCGCAGCAGTGCGGCCACGCCGCGGGCGCCGGGCGCCTTGCGGGCCAGCGCGTAGGGCCGGTCCTTGTGCGCCACGATCGCCTCCAGTTCGGCGGCGTGCTGACGCAGGAACACGAGCTCCTCGCGGTGCTCGCGCAACCGCGCGATCTCCTCGTCCCGGCTCGTCAACAACATCTGCGTGTCCTGGGTCACGAGGCGGCCGCGTTCTCGCGCGGCGCGGCCGAGTCGCCAACGCCACGGCTCGAGGGCGACGCGTCGCAGCGGCGCGACGCAGTTGGACCACCGCAGGTCGTCGGCGACGTGCTGGGCCCGAGCCGATGCGGCGGCGCGCGCAGCCGGATCGTTCAGGAGTTGGATAAGGGCGCCGGCGAGGGCGTTGATGTCATTCGGCGGTACGACCGCACCGAGGTTGTGCTGCTGGACCAGATCGCTGAGCACGTCGCCGCTGGTGGTGACCACGGGTAAGCCCGCCCACAGGTAATCGAGGATGCGGCTGCGGAACGCCAGCCGGGTCTCGGCCAGGTCCTTGGCGGCCGAGATCGCGATATCGGACTCGAGCAGGAACGCTTCGCGCATCTCGTAGGGCGCCCAGTCCCCGAAGATGATCGACGTGCCCGCGAGGCCGAGTTGTTCGGCGCGCTGCACCACGGCCTCGGCCATCTTCATCGGAGGGACATCCGGGCTCGCGAGTTGCAGGCCCAAGAAATACAGCTTGGCCTTCGGCACCCGCTCGACCACGGTCGCAAACGCCTCGACCACCGACAGCGGATCGAACCAGTCCCACGTGCCTCCGCCCCAGAGGACCACGAGGTCGTCGTCGGCGATGGAGGGGTGCACGCCCTTGAGGACCTTGTGCGTATGGCGCGGCCGGTGGCTCGGCAAACCGAAGGGCACGACGTCGATCAGTTGCCGCAGCGTGGGATCGGTCGCGTAGATCCCCGAGTCGATCGAGCCGCGGGCCGTGAGCATGCCAAGCCAGTAGTCGCGCTGGCGCTCAGAGGCGCAGATGAAGAAGTCGCCCGCCTCCAACAATTCGTTGATGACCGACACGTCCTGCATGAGCGCGACATCAGCGTGCGCGCCCTCACCGTGCAGTTCGATGTTCTCGAATAACCACGGGTCGTAGAGATCGACCACAAGCACGGACGGCAAGCGGGCCAGCCGCGGGTAGTGACGCAGGGTGTAACCCTGAATAAGCACCACCTCGCTCGCTTCGGCGAGACGCACGAGCGTGGCCTCGTCGGGATACCCGAGGATCGGGATGCCGTCGATGACGTCGTCGGTTTCGCCCGGCACGGCCACGGCGACGCCGGCGGTCGGGGCCAACGCCTTGGCAATCTCGAAGGCGCGGATCGCGGGGCCGCGCATCTTCTCGCCGATCTCGTAGGACGAGATGCACAACACGCGCCGGGCACGATGGCGCTGGAAGGCGCTGGCCAGCCCGAAGCCCTCGACGATGCTGCGCTGCGCCTCGACGTACTTCGGGTCGTGCAGCACAGGCGCGAATGGTGTGCCGAACAATTCGAGGATCTCTTTGTCGTCACGCTTGCGGGCACGCTGAATGCGCCCGCGCTCCTCGATGAGATCGTCGAGGCCTTCGATCAAGTCGTTGATGGCGTGCAGATGGGCGAGCGCGGTGCGCTCGGTCTCCTCGGTCGTGTTGGTATCGCCACCGAACGCGTAGGCCGGGCGGTGCACGCGCAGGTTGCCCCGCGAGATCGCGCGCGCGACCAGCAGCATCAGCGCCGGCGCCAAGACCTGCGCCAGTTGCTCGTCGCCGTAGTTCTTCATGATCGAGCGCAGACCGTTGCGCTCGTAGAGCAGCGTGCGCTGGTGCTCGGGGAAGCGCCCCGACGTGCCGTGCAACCGGTGGAAGGTGATCGCCCGTTCGGCGAAGCGCACTTCGTAGCCCATCAGCCACAGGCGCCATCCGAGGTCGACGTCTTCGAAGTAGGCAAAGAACTCGGGGTCGAAGCCGCCCGATGTCAGGTACACGTGCCGGCTGATCAACATCGACCCGCCGCACGCAAACAGCAGCGGCTGTCCGTCACGCACGTCGACGTCCGCGAGCGCTTTGCCGTAGCCGACTTGGTCGCCCATGCCGTAGAAGTTCATTACGCCTTCGACGAAGTCGACGCGTTCACCGTCCCAGCTACGGATTTGCCCGGCCACGCACACGACGTTGTTATCGGGGTCGTACGCCTCGACCAACGCGGAGAGCCACTGCGGGTCGGCGCGCATGTCGTTGTTGATGAACGCGACGCATTCGGCCGTGGAGTGCTGCACGCCGGTTGTGACCGCCGGCGCAAAGCCGGTGTTGCGGCCCTGCGGCAGGACAGTGACCCACGGATAGTCCCGCTCGAGCAACTCGAGCGAGCCGTCCTCGGACCCGTTGTCAACGACGATCACATCGGTCAGATCGCGGGGATAGTCCTGCGCGGCGAGCGAGTCGAGACACGGCGGCAGGTGCTCGATGCCGTTCCAGTTCAGCATCACCACGGCGACGCGGGGTTTGCGGGTGCCGTCGGGCGCGGTAGCGGGCCGCTCCCCCGGCGGGGTGGGTTCGACGGGAACCACGCGCAGCGCGTCGAGCACGGTCGTGATCGACGCCGCGAGGCGTTGCTGGTCGGGGTTTTCGGATGCGGCGCGCCCGTCGATCCACTTGGTGAAGTGCGTGTCGCGCCCGAGAGGGTTCTCGTCGGGCCGCAGCGCCTCGCCGAGCGACGTCGCCAGATCGGTGAGCTGGTCCAGGTCGGCGCGCACGGCTTCGGCGGACGCAGACGGCGCGAGCGCCGGAAGATCGGGCAGGCGGCTGGGCGGGCGCAACACGAATGTCGAGCGGTAGTGCGGCGGCGAGTGGTCGACGTCGGCGAGCAGGTCGTTGCACGCGACGTCCAAGCGATGGACCTCGCCTTCAGCTCCGCCCGCGAGCAGGTGCGCCTTCAGGTAATAGAACGCCATCCAGTGGTAGAGCCACCCGTCGCCGAACCGGGCGTACTCGACATTGTTGCTGTCCAGCCATGTCGTAATCGCTTCGTCGCTCGGCAAGCCGAATTGTTCGTGCTCGTCCAGGGCCGTGATCGAGTGACCGAGACGGGCAACGAAGTAGGAGTTGACGAGGTGTTCGGCGCGGGCCGAGCGCTCGTCGGCGATCGGCGCCACCACCACAACCGGGCCGCTTCCCACGCGCAGCAACTCCGCGAGAAACGCGGTGCGCTGCTCGGCGGGCAGGTGCTCCAGCGTGTCGTGCGAACACACCAGATCGAAGCTGGCGTCGGCGAAGGGCAACGAGAACCCCGACGCCACGACGTGCTCGTGCGAACCGTCGGTGGGCACGCGGTCGAGATAGATGTCGACGCTCGTGGTGTCGTCATCGGGAAACAGCGACGAGATCGTTCCGAAAGGATCGCCAACATCGAGGATGCGGAGCCGGCCCGGGGGCAGGCTCGCTCGACGAATTTCCCAGACGTGGGAGTAGCGGCCGAACAAGTCGAAGCTCTGGGAACGCAAAGACTGCATGGGTCACCCAGCGTACTGGCCGAGGGTGTCGCCTTTGATGTTGGGTACTAGCGCTTGAGTCGGGCTTTGACCTGGCGAACAGCCATCTGCACGACGTCACCGCTGCGTCCATTGCGGGCATGGCGGCGCACGGAGGACACTGCGTGCATGAGGCCGCGTCGCTGGCGCGCGGAGCGACGGCCGACGGCTTCGAGTCGTCCCGAAGTTTCTCGATCGACCAGATCAGGAGCGCGGCGAGGATCGGCGCAAAACGCGACGATCGGCGCCAGCGCGCGATGCCATCCGAAATCGGGAGCGATCGCGCGCACCGCCGCGGCCGCCTTCGCCCGACGGTCGTCGTCGGTGAGCAGCGCGTCGAGCGCGTCAGCGAGCGCGACGACGTCGCCTGGGGGCACGGCGACACCCAGTTCGTGCTCCGCGACCAACTCGCCCATCGAGTCGCCGGCGGTGCACACAATCGGCAAGCCCGCCCACAGGTAGTCGAGCACGCGGGTGCGGAAGGAGAACGCGGTCTCGACGTGGTCCAGGTGGGTGCTCACGCCGATGTCAGCGTCGAGCAGCCAGTCCGCTCGCTCGTCGTATGGCACCCAGCTGTGGTTGAAAAACACGTGCGTGCCCGTGATGCCGAGTTCGTCGGCCAACGCCATGGCCTCGGTCGCCATGCGCATCTGCGGTACTTCAGGGTTCGGGTGTTTCATGCCGAGGAAGTACAGGCGGACGTTCGGGCGACGGGCTTTTACTGCGTCGACGGCGCGGATCAGGGTGAGTGGATCGAACCAGTTGTAGACCCCGCCGCCCCACAACAACACGTCGTCGTTCGCGCCGATGCCGTCCACCGTCCCGCGTATGCCGTGATGGTTTTGGCGCGCCGGTTCGTCGTCCACACCGAATGGCACGACGTCGATGAGCGAGCGCAGGGATGGGTCCGCGTCGTACGTCAGCGGGTTGACGCGGCCGAGCGCGGCAAGAGCGCCGAGCCAGAAGTCGCGCTGCTTCTCACTGGCGCACAGAAAGAAGTCGCCGCGAGCGATCTGTTCGTTCAGAACGGCCACCGTCGAGGCCACGACTTCGACGCGCACGTCGTGCTCGGCGGCTTCCCGCGACAACTCGAGCTGCTCGAGGTGGAACGGGTCGTACAGGTCCACCACCATCGTCTTGTGGGTCTGGGCTAACCACGGCTGGCCGTCGATCACGAAGCCCTGGAAGACGATCACGTCGCACCACGCCTCACGCGTCTTCAACTCGGCGGTCCACCCACGCTCGATCGCGTACGGCGCGTCGAACGGATCACAGTTGCCGGTGGTGAAGAGCGTGACGTCGTGGCCCGCCGTCGCCAGCGCACCGGCGATCTTGGAGGCGCGAATCGCAGGCCCGGCCATGCGCGCGCCAAGCGCGTCGTTGGTGATGACGAGGATCTTCACGCGGCTAGAGAGAGTCGATAGTCCATTTGGCGTCGAGCGAGACCAGTCCGACTGTGTCGTGGGGGTGGCCGGCTTCGACGTCTATCTGCAGGACCTTGTGGCGAAAGTCGAACGGGTGCATGCAGCTGAAGTCCTGAATCGTCACGTCGACGGCGTACCGGCCTGGGAGCAGCAACAAACGCTCGACGAGAATGTCGACAACACCCGGACCGTCAATCTTTTCGGGCACGGCTCCGGCGTCGCGACTGTTCGGGCCGACCACGAGCGTGCCGTCCACCGTCGACAGAGAAAGACCGAATACGGGCTGCTCCACGGCTTCGCTCGTTGAGTAATGCAGGCGGAACGTGCAGCGGTCGCCAGTCCGAACGATAGAAGTGGGCCGGCCCTGGGCGTCGAGCAACTCGACCCTGTCGATGCGCGCTTCGCCCGAGCCCCAGCGCATGTTGCCTTCGCCGTCGGCCACACGGTCCGTGTGGGTGCCCGCCACGTAGTTGTCGATCACATCGGTAGCCGGCCCTACTGCCTTGAGCACGCCGTGCTCCAGGAGGGCAATGTGATCGCACAGCGTGCGCATCGTGCCGAGTGCGTGGCTCACGACCACGATCGTCTTGCCGTGCTCGCGCAACTCGGCGAACTTTTCGCCGCACTTGCGCTGAAAGTTCTCGTCACCGACTGCGAGCACTTCGTCAACGAGCAACACGTCAGGGTCGACGTTGATCGCGACCGAGAATCCGAGTCGCACGTACATGCCCGACGAGTAGTTCTTCACCGGAGTGTCGATGAACTGTTCGAGGCCGGCAAAGTCGACGATCGTGTCGAACTTCGAGTCGAGTTCTTTCTTGGACAGGCCGAGAATCGATCCGTTCAAGTAGATGTTGTCGCGCCCGGATAGCTCGGGATGAAACCCTGCACCCACTTCGAGCAGCGCGGACATCTTCCCGTTAACCGTCGTGGTGCCCTTATCGGGGCGCAGGATCTTGGCCATGCACTTGAGCAGCGTGCTCTTGCCTGACCCGTTCTCGCCGATGAGTCCGAACGTGGTGCCCTTGGGCACTTCGAGCGAGACATCGTTGAGCGCCCAGAACTCTTCGTACTTCGCCCGTCCCCGGCGCAGGAGCGTGACCTTCAGCGAGTCGTTGCGCTCGTGGTAGAGACGGAACCGTTTCGAGACACTCTCGGCGCTTACCGCGATTTCCCGGCTCACAGTTCCTCCGCGAAGCGCGGCTCGAGACGCAAGAAAATGGTGCGTCCGATTGCAAGCGTGACGATCGCAACGCCGGTGACGTAAAGGAAGTCCGCCAGCGAGAACCAGCGCAGGTTGTAAAGCAGGTCCCGATACATCTCGACGAAGCGCACCATCGGGTTGAGCTCATACAACGCGCGCATGGGCAGGTTGTGGCCGAGGAAGTCGGCGTGCTGAGGAATCAGAGTGATCGGATACACGATTGGCGTCGCGTAGAACCACAACTGCATCGCGATGCCCAGGAAGTGCTGCACGTCGCGGAAGTACACGTTGATCGCGCCTAGCCCAAGCGCGAGCCCGTACACGAAGATCGTCTGAATCAGGATCACGAGCATCACCGCTGGGATCCACTGAAACGTGATGTTGCCGACGAACAGAAACGCGATCACCACCACGGCGAGTTCGATCGCGAACTGCACCGCCCACGACGACACCACCGATGCGGTGAGCACCTCGCGCGGGAAATACACCTTCTTGATCAAACCGGCGTTCGCAAGGGGCGCGCCCATACCGCTCGTCAAGCCCACGGACAGGAAGTTCCACGACAACAGGCCACACAACAGGAAAAACGGAAAGCTGTGGAGGCCCGACGGCCGACCTGTGGGCGGCTCGACCTTCAGCACGTAGTGGAAGATCACCGCGAAGATCAGCATCGTCGCGAGCGGGTTGATCATCGACCACGCCCACCCCAATGTGGACCGCTTGTACTTCCCGCGCAGCTCGCGCAGCGTGAGATTGCGGAAGAGTTCGCGCGCCTCTATTAACTCCGAGACCGTCGCCATGACCCGACCAGCGTAGGCGCACTTCTAAGGTTTCGTCGTAATGCGGATTGCAGTGGTCACGGCGCACTTCCCGCCGAACTTCACTTCAGGGGGATCGCTCGCGCCCCAACGCCTGGCCCGCGAGATGCAGGCGCGGGGCCATGAGGTATCCGTGTACGCCGGTTCGCTCGACCGCAGCCGAAGTGCTGGTGAGGCGTGGAACACCGTCGACGAGGGCGGCTTTCCGGTTCGCTGGATCGAGATCCACCCCTGGATCGGGTGGGCCGACTCGAACAACATCGACAACCCGGTGGTCACCGCCGACTACCGGCGCTGGCTCCTCGAGACCCAGCCCGATGTGGTGCACGTGCACTCGTGCCAGGCGATCGGGGTCGGCGTGGTCGAAGCGGCGGCGGACGCGGGGATTCCGGTCGTCGTGACGATGCACGACTTCTGGTGGTGTTGCGCCCGCCAGTTTCTCGCCGACCGTACATATCGGCCGTGCAGCCTCGTGGTCGACGCCGGCGTCTGCGCGTGCGAGGTGGACCATCGCTGGCTCGGTTTGCGCAACGCGCGTTTGCGCGACGCACTTGAGCGCGCCGACGTGGTGCTGTGCGTATCGCGGTCCGCGGCGGACGTGATGGCCGCGAACGGTGTGGACCCCGCGAAGTTGCGGGTGGACGAAAACGGTCTGGAGGACGCGGCACCGGCGCCACGCCCCGCGCAGGCACCGCACCCGGGCGTGACCTTCCGGTACACGGGTGGATGGAATGAGATGAAGGGCGCGCGCGTCGTGGTCGACGCGGCGCGCGAACTCGCAGCCGCGGTACCGACCGGATGGCGCGTGATCGCGCATGAACTCGATGACTTCCTGATAGCGAACGACGTGTCGCTCGCCGGTGTGCCCGTCGAAAGCGTTCCGTCGTTCGCGCCTGCCGAAGCCGGCGCGGTGTGGGCGAACACCGACGTCCTGCTGGTGCCGAGCATCATGCGCGAATCGCACTCGCTTGTCACCCGCGAGGCGCTTACCGCCGGCGTGCCCGTGATCTGCACGGACACGCTTGGGCCGGAAGAAGTCGTGACCGACGGCGTGAACGGGTTGATAGTGCCCGCGGCCGACGCGTCCTCCCTCGCCGACGCCATGCGCCGCGTTGTCACCGACCCGGAGTTGCTGGCCTCGATGCGCGCCGCCTCCAGCGCCGTCCCCATCCGCCCCATCGCCGACCAGGTCGAAGGCCTCCTCGCGCTCTATTCGGAACTGGGCGTACCTCGTGCCGGAATCCGGCACGAGGTCCGCCCAATTCGACGGGTTTTGTTCTTGGCTGGAATCGATGGTGCGCCGCTGCGGTATCGGGCGTTTCTGCCGGCTGAGGCGTTGTCGCTCCTGGGCGTGCACGCCGACGTGCGGTATTACCGCGACGCGTCGGTGCCGGCGCTGGCGGCCCAAGCCGACGCGATCGTGGTCTACCGCGTGCCGGCGACCGCCGAAGTGTTGGCGTTGATCGCCGACGCGCGCGGCCGCGGCGTGCCGGTCGCGTACGACGTGGACGACTTGATTTTCGATCCCGACCTCGCGGCCGAAATCCCGGCGCTGACGATCCTGCCGCCCGACGAAGCCGAGTTATGGCTCGAGGGCGTACGCCGATACCGCACGACGCTCGAAGCCTGCGACGCGTTCATCGGCTCGACCGTCGGGCTGTGCGATCACGCGAACGCGGTCACTGGTCTGCCCGCGTTCAGATTCGCCAACGGCGTTGGGCTGCTCACTGGCCAACAAAGCGATGCCGCCGCCCGCAAGACGCGCACTCCCGGGCCGGTCCGCATGGGCTACCTGTCGGGCACGAACACGCACGATCACGACTGGGCGATGATCGAGCCGTCGGTGGTGGCCGCGCTCGATAGTCACTCCGACGTCGAACTGTGGCTCGTTGGCATGGTCGCCGCGTCGGCGGCGCTCGACCGCTTTGGCGAACGGATCAAGCGCGTGGGGTTTACGGCGTGGACCGCGCTGCCCCAGGTGCTGCGCGACCTCGACATCAACCTGGCGCCGCTCACCCAAGGCAGCCGCTTCAACGAAGCGAAGAGCGCGATCAAGTGGCTGGAGGCCGCGCTGGTTGGCACGCCGACGATCGCGTCACCGACCGAACCATTTCGCGAAGCGATCGCGTCCGGCGTCAACGGAGTGCTCGCAGCAACGCCGCGCGATTGGATCGACGAACTCGACACGTTGATCAACGACGCGCCGCTGCGGCGGCGTCTGGGGCGCGCGCCCAACGAGATGCGCTGTTGCGGTGGTCGCCCCACCTGCAGGCCCACGCGTACCTTTCGATCCTGGAGTCAGTGATTCCGGCGACGCGGCAGTCCACCTGGACCGACGTCGTCGCACCAAGTGAGCCGTATGTGGACCGGCCACTCGAGGCCTACGAATTGCCGCGACGCTGGAGCATGGCGCTGCCGCCGCCGATCCGGATGCAATACCGCCGGATGCGAGCCTTTTTGTGGCGCTCTTATCGCACGTATCGTCGCTACGGACCGATCGGGGTGGTCAAGCGCGTACCCGGACGCCTACGGAAGGGACAAAGATAAGGACATGCAGCGAATCCTGTTCCGTTTGTTCGCCGCGGCCGCGCTGATCGCAACTGCGGTCGGGCTCAGTTCAGCCCCGCCCGCCGCGGCCGCCCCGTCGTCGTTCCACATCGAGGGTGGTGGTTTCGGCCACGGCGTCGGCATGAGCCAGTACGGCGCCCTCGGTTACGCCCAGCACGGCACCGGCTACGTGGACATCCTCAAGCACTACTACCAGGGCACCGCCGTGGAATCGAAGCCGCAGCCGTCGGAAGTCCGCATCTGGCTCGCGCAGGACAGCAGCGCGCCCGTGACGTCAACGCTGACACCGTCGGGCCACACGAACGTCGTGATCGCCGGGCAGATCGCGACTACGGCCGAGTCCGGTGAAGCAATCAAGGTCGACGTCGTAAGCGGCAAGTTCAACGTGTCGGTGGCGGGTACGCCCAGGCTCGTCGCCGTCGGCGGTGGCAGCGACAACTTGTACGTGCAATACAACGGCGCGCCGATCACACTCGACAAGACCGGCGATCGTTACAAGTACGGCCAACTCGAATTGGCCGCCACGGGCGCGAGCACGCTTCGCATCGTGCTCACTAGCCAAACGATGCAGCAGTACCTCTACGGCCTCGGCGAGGTTCCGTCCTCATGGCCGGCGGACGCGCTCAAGACGCAAGTGGTGGCGGCGCGCACGTACGCGCTCGAGAAGATCAACCGGCTCGGGCAGAACCGCGCCGAGTGCGGCTGCGCGTTGTGGGGCGACACGCGCGACCAGAACTACGTCGGCTACGACAAGGAGACGAACGCCGGCGGCGCGAACTGGGTCGCCGCGGTGAACAACACGGATAACGAAGTTGTGACCTACAGCGGTGCCGTAATCCAAGCGTTCTATTCGTCATCGTCTGGCGGCCACACCGAGAACAGCGAGATTGTGTTCAAGACCGCGCTGCCCTATCTGAAGGGCGTCGACGACCCGTACGACGACGGCGGAGGCACCAACTCATTGCACGCGTGGAAGCGCGATATCTCGCTGGCAAATATGCAGGCGTGGGTGAACTCGAGTTCGTCGACGAGCGTTGGCACGTTGAGTTCCATCGAGTTCAAGACCCCACTCGGCGTATCGGGACGGGTGATCCAGAACATCGCCGACCACGGCGGTGGCGTGCGCATCGTCGGCTCCGACGCCACCAAGACCGTCGGCGGCGACTCGTTCCGGTCAGTCATCAACGCGGCGTCAGGCGTACAAACGCTGCCGAGCTCGCTGATGCGCCTCGGCCCGTTCCAGCCGTATGGAGGCTTCACCGGCGGCGTGTTCGTAGCCGCCGGGCGACTGGCGGGAGGCGATAGCGACCGCGTGATCGTGGGCGCCGATCAGGGCGGAGGGCCGCACGTGCGCGTGCTCACGGCCAACCTTGATACGACCGGCGTCGAGTTCATGGCATACGCGACCTCCTTCGGTGGCGGCGTCCGCGTCGCCGCGTGCAACTTCGGCGACGCCGGCTGGAACATCGTCACGGCGCCCGGCCCGGGCGGCGGTCCGCACGTGCGGACCTTCTCGGCCAACGGATCGCCCAACGGAGGCGGATTCATGGCGTACGCGCCGTCCTTCACCGGCGGCGTCTACGTCGGCTGCGGTGACGTCGACCCGACCAATCCGGGCGACGAGATCATCACGGGCGCCGGCGCGGGCGGCGGGCCGCACGTCAAAGTCTTCAACAAGGACGGAGCCGAACTCGGCGGGTTTATGGCCTACAGCCCCGAGTTCACCGGTGGAGTACGCGTGGCCGGCACGGGCAACCTCGTCGTGACTGGCCCCGGGCCCGGCGGCGGCCCCCACGTCCGCGTCTTCAACGAGGCCGGCGGCGAGGTCGCGGGCTTCATGGCGTACGCGCCGTCCTTCACCGGTGGCGTCTACGTCGGCGGTGGCAACGTCGCCGGTGACGGAGCAGCTGAAGTGATCACGGGCGCCGGCGATCCCGGCGGCGCCCACGTGCGCGTATTCAACCTCGGCGGCGGCGAGCTGTCGGGCTTCTTCGCCTTCCAGACCGGCAACGACCGCGGCGCGCGCGTCGCCGGGGCCAACGTTCCCGGCGGTGCAGTCGTGGCCGGATCGGGCACCGGTGCCCCGTCGGCCGCCCGCGTGATCACGCTGTGAGTTCGCCGCGCGTCTGCGCGCTGGCCGGTGGCGTCGGCGCGGCCAAGATGCTGCGTGGCGTGATTCAGGTAGTGGATCCGGCGTCGGTCACGGCGATCGTGAACACCGGCGACGACGTCACGCTGCACGGCCTGCACGTGTCGCCCGATCTCGACACGATTACGTACACACTGGCCGAGGCCGTGAATCCCGAGACCGGGTGGGGTCTGGTCGGCGAGACGTGGGCCGCCATGACCGCGCTCGACCGCTATCGCGGACTCACGTGGTTTCGGCTCGGGGATCAGGACCTCGCAACGCACCTTTACCGGACGCAACGATTGCAGGACGGGCTGACGCTGGGCGAGGTCACCGCAGAGATCACGCACGCATGGGGTTTGGGACTGCGGCTGCTACCCGTGACGGATGATCCGCTCGAGACGCGCGTAACGGTCGAGGGTGAAGGTGAGATCGGCTTCCAGGAGTACTTCGTGGGCCGGCAGCACAACGTCACCGTCGAGTCGGTGCGCTTCGCCGGCGCCGAAGCGGCGCGGCCAGCGCCGGGCGTGCTCGACGCGATCGGCGAAGCGGACGTCGTGATGATCTGCCCGTCGAACCCGATTGTCTCGATCGGACCACCCTTGGCCGTGCCAGGTGTGCGCGACGCGATCGTGGCGCGTCGTGAGACGTCCGTCGCGATCTCACCGATCGTGGCCGGGCTGGCGCTCAAAGGCCCGGCCGATCGCATGTTGCGGGAACTCGGTCACGACGCGTCGGTTGTTGGCGTCGCTCGGCTGTATCGCGACATCGCTGCCACGCTCGTGATCGACGAAGCCGACCAGGCTTTGGCCGGCGCCGTCGAGGACGCGGGCATGCGCTGCGTGGTCGCGCCGACGGTGATGCGCACACCCGAGGACGCGGCGGCTTTGGCCCGCGTGGCGTTGGCCGCGGCAGACTCCGCTTTGTGATTGCGATCTTCGGCCTCGACGGCATCGGCGAGGTCAACGATGGCGACCGGCTCGCTTCGCTGATCGTCGCCGCGGCCGACGGCGCGCTCCAAGAGGGAGACGTGCTCGTCGTAACCCAGAAGGTCGTGTCGAAGGCAGAAGGCCGCCTCGTTCCGGTCAACGCAGAGGATCCGCTCGCGGCCAAGGCGTTGGTCGAACAAGAGTCGGTGCGCATTGTGCGACGGCGCGGGGACTTGATTATCAGCGAGACCGCGCACGGCTTCGTCTGTGCGAACGCAGGTATCGACTTGTCGAACGTGCCGGCGGGCTACGCCGCGCTGCTACCGGTCGACTGTGACCGGTCGGCCCGTCGCATTCGCGACGGCTTACGCGCCGATCTTGGCATCAACGTCGGCGTGATTATCAGTGACACCTTCGGCCGGCCGTGGCGACAAGGCCTCACCGACGTCGCCATCGGGGTGGCAGGAGTCGCCGCCGTGGTCGATCTCCGCGGCACCACCGACTCGCTCGGCCGCGAACTCCAAGTAACCGAGGTCGCGGTGGCCGACGAGATCGCGTCCGCCGCGGAACTCGTGATGGGCAAAGCCGCCGGTATTCCTGTGGCGGTGGTGCGCGGCGTCGACGCCGACTGGCTCCGCGAAGCTTCGGTGGCAGACGAGATCGTCCGCCCGCCCGCCGAAGATCTGTTCCGCTAGCTCTCGCGCTGCGTGCGAAACCAGGCGACGGTCTGGTCAACGCCCACCTGAAAACCGGTCCAGGGCTGCCACCCGAGCTGCATGGCGGCGCGGCCCGGATCGAGCGACACGCGTGGTAGCTCACCCGGGCGTTCATTCGCGTAGATCGGCTCCGCCTGCACGCCCACGGCGCGAGCAACGGCGTCATGCACTTGGCTCACCGACGTCTCGACGCCGGTGCCGATGTTGCACAGCAGGCCACCACCGCGGTCCACGGAACGCACCATCGAGTCCACTACGTCGTCGACGTAGACGTAGTCCCGCGTCTGCGAGCCGTCGCCATAAATCGTGCACTGACGACCCTCAAGCAGCAGCCCGGCGAAGATCGATACCACGCCGGCTTCCCCATGCGGGTTCTGGCGCGGCCCGTAGACGTTGCCGAGCGCGAGCACGGTGAACTCGAGTTGGTACAGCTCGCGGTACGCGGCGAGGTAGTCGAAGGCGGCCTTCTTGGCCACGGCATACGGGGACAGGGGGCGCTGGGGCTGACTCTCGCGCAGCGGCAGGTCCTCAGGCCCGACCGTGCCGTAGATCGTGCCGCCGCTCGACGCGAAGACCACCTTCTGGGCATCGGCGGCCCGCGCACCTTCGAGCACGTTGAGCGTGCCGACGATGTTGACCTCGGCGTCGAACACCGGGTCTTTCACAGAGAGACGAACGTCCATCTGCGCGGCGAGGTGGAAGACCACCTCGGGCTGCCGGCGTTCCATCACGGTCACCACGTCGCGCGAGCGGATGTCGAGGGTGTGGATCTTGAGGTTGCCCTCGCCGACGGCGCGGGCGTCGGCCAGGTTCGCCAAGCTGCCGGTGGAAAGGTCGTCGATCACGTCGACTTGGTGACCCTCGGCCAAAAGACGGTCGACGAGGGTCGAGCCGATGAAACCCGCGCCGCCGGTTACGAGCGCCCTCATTCGGCGACCTGCTGACCCACGACTTCCGCACCAGCGGGCACCGAAGCGCCGGGCCCGACAACGGAGTAGTCACGCACTATCGCGCCGGCGCCGATGACCGCGTTCGCACCGATGATTGCGTGATCGAGCCGCGCGCCGGCTTCGATCACGGCGTGCGCGAGGACAACCGATTCGACGATCACCGCGTCCGCGTCGATCTTCGCCGTGGGATCGATGGCCGAGCCGCCGGCGAAGTCGACGTTGGACTGGATGTAGCTCACGGGGTTACCGGTGTCGATCCAGTAGCCGTCGCACGCCGACGCGAACAGGGTGCCTTGATCCACCATGGCCGGGAACACCTCACGCTCGACCGACACGCGCCGCCCGCGCTCGATGCCGTCTAGCGCGCCCGGTTCCATCACGTAGATGCCCGCGTTGATCAAGTTGGTCGGCGCGGTGCCCGCGGCGGGTTTTTCAATGAAAGCCGTCACCCGACCGTCGCCGTCGGTAACGACCACGCCAAACCGGCTCGGGTCCTCGACCGGCGTCAGACCAATGGTGGTGAGCGCGCCGGACTCGCCGTGCCGGTTGATCAGCGCGGTGAAGTCGACGTCGGTCAGAACGTCTCCGTTGACCACCACGAACCGTTCGGTGACGTCTGCCTCGTCCGCCGCATACGCAATTGCCCCACCTGTGTCGAGTGGTTCCGCTTCGACCACGTAGCGGACCGGCATCCCCGCGCACGTGTCGCTCGGATAGGCCTCGAGAAACGCGGCCGGCTTGTACCCCATCGACAACACGACTTCGTCGATGCCGTGCGCGGCGAGGTGGGCGACCACCCGCTCAAGCATCGGCACGCCCGCGACAGGTAGCAGTTGCTTGGGCGTCGTATACGTCAGCGGGCGGAGGCGCGTGCCCTCGCCACCGACGAGGACTATTGCCTTCACGGAGCCGACGTTGGCGTGGTGGCGGTGGTCGGCGTGGTGGGCACGGCGGTGGTCGGCGTGGCGTCCGAGGGCTGCGGTGTCTGACCGAGGTCGCCCGGATCAGACAGGTTGGCCGACGACGGCGGCTGCTGGACCTTGAACCCCTCGGGGTTGAAGCTGATCGTGATCAGCGACCCGTTCTTGATGCGCCACAGCGACGGGTTGCCCTTGAGTTCGGTACCCACTTTGTCTTCGAGGTTCTTGAACGTTCGGGCAGTGAGCACGCCCGGCTTCTTGCCGCACTTGTCGCCATTCTTGAACTTCTCGCCGTCGCGCTTGAGGTTGACCGAAGTCGCGGTGACGGTGGTCTCGGTGTCCTTCATGAGCTTGCCGAACGTGGCGTTCTTGCCCGAGACGGAATCCAGGAACGGGTGCGTGTGGATCAGGCCGTCGCCGTGGGTGTGGATGCCGGTGCTATCGCCCTTCGGCCCGTCGTTCAACGCGGCGGCCCATTGACCACAAAGGTTGAAGCCATAGGCGGCGTGCCAGTGGTCTTTGTTGGCGATCGGCGGCGTGGTATCCGCGGACGCCTGCTTGTCGCTGATGTTCTTGGAGGACAGCGCCACGCCGAGTACGCCGAGCACGACGACCACGAAAATGGAGGCGTACCAGAGCACCGGAGTGCGCTTACCTGCCGTGCGGCCGCCACCCGTTGCTGCAGCGCGGTTGACCTTTTTTGCGTTCGACGCCTTACCCATAGCCCGGCGACGTTACCGCGTGGTAGGCCGAGTCTTGAACCCGCAGAGCCGCCATTTGCCGTGTTCTTTGACCAACGCGGCGTCGATAACCGTGTCGAGACCGTCTCGGCGCACCGTGTAGGTCGCAAGGCGTTGTCCGTGGGGACGCTCCTCGATGCGGGCAATGTGGGTCCCCAGGACTCCCCCGTTGGCGGTCCGTTCCGCCTTGGACTTGGCGTCGAACGCCTTGTAGGTGACCGCGTGGTGGAAGGCGTCGCACAGCTGGTCGTAGGCCTCGCGGGTCCGGCCGTGCTCGACCGCGCTGAGATAACTCGACACGGCGTGCCGCGGCGAGTTACGCGTCTGCGTCACCCGGCCCACGACGCTGACGACCAGGCCGACCACCGCCAGCCCCACGATCAGCGGGAGCAGCCACTGCCATCGGCGGCGCGGCACCGCATCGTGGCGACCCAGCAGCGGCCGCTCCTCACCGGCGTCAGTCACGGGCTGCGTCGGACGGACCGCACCAGCGCGGCCAATGTGAACCGCAAGACCAGGCCGAGCGCAACGAGGGGCGCAAGCAGGCGCGTGACGCCGTGGTTGGACTGCCACCACCACCGCATGATCGAGCGGTGGTGCGCGGCCATCATCTTGTAGGGCAGTTGATCGGCCGACACGCCCTGCACGTGGGTGACGAGCGCGTCGGGCTCGTAGCCGACCGCGACGCCGAGGTCCCACGCCCGCTTACAGATGTCGACGTCTTCGAGGTACATGAAGTAGTCCTCGTTGAAGCCTCCGAGACGCGCGAAGACGTCGCGCCGTATCGCGAAACACGCGCCGGACACCCAGTCCACACGGCGGGCGCTCTTGTGGTCCCAATCCAACAGCCGGTATCGGCGCGTGAAGCGGTTGTTCGGAGCGATCAATCCGAAGAACGCGTGCCCGACCGCGTCAAACAAATGCGGGAACGTGCGGGCCGACGGATAGAGCGTGCCGTCGATGTTGTCGATGCGCGGGCCGACGAGACCCAGTTCGGCGTCGGCGTCGAACGCGGCGACAAGAGTCTTTATCGCGGCGGGTTCGACGATCAGGTCGGGATTGCAGACCACCAGAACGTCAGGCCCGGCCACCACGGCCGCGGCACCACGGTTGGCCCCGCCGCCGTAGCCGAAATTGCCCCCCGTTTCGATCACGGTGACGTCGGGGACGTCGCGGGTGAGCGTGGCGATCGAACCGTCCGTGCTCGCGTTGTCGGCGACAACGATCGCCTCGACGCCCGCCACGCGCAGCGAGCGCACGCAGTCGATGAGGTGATCCCCCGCGTTGTAGTTCACGACGACGGCGGCGGCGCGCTCGGGCAAGGACGTCAAGCGCCTTCAGCCGCGAGCAGGGCGCGGAAATACTCGGCCGTGCGCTCGAGGCCTTCGCGCAAGGTCACCTCGGGCGTCCAGTCGAAGAGCGACTTGGCCAGGGTGATGTCGGGCTGGCGCTGCATCGGGTCGTCGACGGGCAACGGTTCGTGCACGATCTCGGACAGGTTGCCCGTGACCTCGCGCGCGATCGCGGCGAACTCACCCACCGTGTACTCGTTCGGGTTGCCGATGTTGACTGGGCCGACGTAATCGGAGTCGAGCAAGGCGAGCAGGCCGCGCACCTCGTCGTCGATGTAGCAGAAGCTGCGCGTCTGGGACCCGTCGCCGTAGATGGTGAGCGGCTTGCCGGTGAGGCCTTGCACCAACAGGTTGGTCACCAGGCGGCCGTCGTCAGGGCGCATCCGCGGGCCGTAGGTGTTGAAGATCCGGGCCACCCGCACGTCCACCGCGTGGGCGCGGTGATAGGCGAACGTCATCGCTTCGGCGAACCGTTTTGCCTCGTCGTACACGCCGCGGGGTCCGATCGGATTGACGTGGCCCCAGTACGTCTCGGGCTGCGGATGCACCTGAGGATCGCCGTACACCTCACTCGTGGACGCGAGCAGAAAGCGGGCCCCCTTCTCCTTCGCGACACCCAACATGTGCAGCGTGCCCAAACTGCCGACCTTGAGGATCTGGATCGGGATCCGCTCGAAGTCCGCGGGGCTGGCCGGGCTGGCGAAGTGCAACACGGCGTCAACGCGGCCGGCCACGTGGACGTAGTTGCTCACGTCATGGCGAATAAACGTGAAGTCCGGGTTGCCGAACAACTCTTCGATGTTGGCGATGTTCCCCGTGAGCAAGTTGTCGATCGCGGTGACTTGGTCGCCGCGCGCGAGCAGTGCGCGGCACAGATGTGACCCGATGAACCCCGCGCCGCCGGTGACAACCACGCGCATGACTTAGAGCCGGCCAATGCCGTCATAGGTGAAGCCGTGACGGCGTACCGCGACCGGATCAAGCAGGTTGCGGGCATCCACGATCGTCGGGGTTGAGATGAGCGCCTTGACTTTGGACAGGTCGAGGTACCGGAATTCGTCCCACTCGGTGAGCACCGCCAGCACGTCCGCACCTTCGGCCGCGGCGTATGCGTCATCGCACACGTTGATGCCGTCGAGTTGCTTCTTCACCATCGGGTCGAACGCGTTGACGATCGCCCCTTGCGCCCTGAGTCGGTCGATGACAAACAGCGACGGTGACTCACGCATGTCGTCGGTGCGGGCCTTGAACGTCAAACCCCACACGCCGACCGTCTTGCCTTCGATCGAGCCGCCGGCCGCGAACGCGATCTTCTCCACCACGCGCTCGTACTGCTCGTCGTTGACCGCGACGACGCTACGCAACAACTCGAAGCCGTACCCGTTGTCTTCGGCCATGTGGATGAGCGCCCGCGTATCTTTCGGAAAACAGGAACCACCCCAACCCGGTCCGGGCTTGAGGAATTCGAAGCCGATGCGCTTGTCCTGACCCATGCCGAGCGCGACGTCTTTGACGTCGGCGCCGACCATCTCGCAGAAGTGGGCGACCGCATTGATGAAGCTGACCTTGGTCGCGAGGAACGCGTTGGCCACGTACTTGATGGTCTCGGCCGACGCCGGGTCCGTAACGAGCACCGGCGCGTGCAGAGACTCGTACAACGCGGCGAGACGCAGCGCCGCTTCCTGATCGTGTGCGCCGATGACGATGCGGTCCGGGTTCAACGAGTCATGCAGCGCCTGGCCCTCGCGCAAGAACTCGGGGTTCGACACGACGTGCACGTCGTCGCGGTCGAGCAGCGCCGCGACACGGAGGTTTGAGCCGACCGGCACCGTGGACTTATTCACGACGATGCCGTCGCTGCGCACGTGCCGGGAGATCTCGCGGGCGACGGACTCGACGTAGCTCAAGTCGGCCGAGCCGTCCTCACCTTGGGGTGTCGGCAGGCAGAGGAATACGAACTCGGCGTCCTGCACCGCCGCCGTCGCGCCGAGCACGAAGCGCAAGCGCCCGGCCTTGATGCCCTCGTGCACCATGTCGGTGAGGCCGTCCTCGTGGATTGGCACCTCGCCGCGGGTCAGGGCTTCGACCTTCTCCTCGATCACGTCGGCGCACGTGACGTTGTGGCCGAGGTGGGCGAGGTACGCGCCGGTGGTGAGGCCGACGTAGCCCGTTCCAATTACTGCGATGTCGGCCATTAGGTGATCTCCTTGATCATGCGGGCGAGCGGAGCGTGCCACTCGTCGAGAGGTTCGAAACCGGCCAGCCGCCACGCGCCGTTGTCGAGTACGGAGTTGGCGGGACGGGCGGCGGGCGTCGGGTAGTCAGCGGTTGTGATCGGCGTGATCCTCGCGGGGTCGTGGCCGGCGGCTTCAAGGATCGCGCATGCGAAGCCGTACCACGTCGTTGGGCCTTGGTTGCTCAAGTGGAACACGCCGGGCAACCGGCCGACCGCCAACCGCTTGATCGCAACCGCGAGGTCGGCCGTGAAGGACGGGCAGCCGCGCTGGTCGTCCACGACCCCCCATGTGTCGCGTTCGTCCGCGAGGCGCAGCATGGTTTTGACGAAGTTGTTGCCGTGCACGCCACAAACCCATCCCGTGCGCACGATCGCGCTGCCCGCGTCGAGCTCGCGCTCGCCCGCCAGTTTCGACGCCCCGTACACCGAACGCGGCGCGGGATCGTCCCACTCGCGGTACGGCGCGACCTTGGTGCCGTCGAAGACGTAGTCCGTCGAGATGTAGACGACGTGTGCCCCTGTGCGGCGCGCACCCTCGGCCACGTTGCGCGTACCGAAGCCGTTCACCGCAAAGGCTCTGTCGGGGTCGCTCTCGCAGGCGTCGACCGCCGTCCACGCCGCGCCGTGAATGATGACGTCGGGCTCGGCCGCCACGATCGTCGACAGGACCGCGTCGCGTTGCGCGAGATCCATCGACGCGTGGGTAGTCGCGGTGACTTCGTATCGATCGTCGGCGAAGGCGGCAACGAGATCGTGGCCGAGTTGTCCGCCGGCACCGGTGATCAGAACCCGCATCGGCTTACTTACCGGCCTTGAGCGGCTCCCACCACCAGCGATTGTCGCGGTACCAGGCCACGGTTTCCTCAAGGGCTTCGTCGAGCGTGCGCTTTTTCTTCCAACCGAGTTGGGTGATCTTGGTGATATCGACCGAGTAGCGACGGTCGTGGCCCTTGCGGTCTTCGACGTACTCGACCATCTCTTCGCCGACGCCGTGCATCGCCAACAACTTGTCGAGCAGCACCCGGTTCGGGGTCTCGTTGCCGGCACCGATGTTGTAGATCTCGCCGGGAGCGCCGGACTGCAACACGAGGTGCACGCCGCTGCAGTGGTCGTCCACATGCAGCCAGTCGCGCTCGTTGAGCCCGTCCCCGTAGAGGGGCAGCTTCAGACCGTCGAGCAGGTTCGTGGTGAACAGCGGGATGACCTTCTCGGGGAACTGGAACGGGCCGAAGTTGTTGGTGCAGCGGGTGACGGTGACGGGCACGCCGTGGGTCGAGAAGTACGAGAGCGCAATGAGGTCCGAGCCGGCTTTCGACGCCGAGTAAGGCGAACGCGGCTCGAGCGGGTCTGTCTCTTTCGACGAACCGACCTCGACCGAGCCGTACACCTCGTCGGTGCCGATATGGATGACCCGGCCGATTTCCAGACGGCGCGCCGTGTCCATCACGACGTTGGTGCCGAAGCAGTTGGTGTTGACGAAATCGTCGGAGCCGATGATCGAACGATCAACGTGGCTCTCGGCCGCGAAATGCACCACCGCGTCGTGCCCGGCCATCGCCTCTTCCAGCGTGCCCGGGTCGCAAATGTTGCCCTTGACGAACTTGTACCGCGGGCTGTCGTCGACGTCCTTCAACGTGGACAGGTTCCCGGCGTAGGTAAGGGCGTCGTACACCGTCACTTCGTCGTCGGTGTTCGCAAATACGTGGCGCACATAGTTCGACCCGATGAACCCGGCACCGCCGGTGACAAACAGCTTCATAGAGCCATGAAGGCTACTTGAGCGTTACTTGGGGTTAATGGCTCGCGCGTGGCGGAGCGCCCAGAACACGAGCGGGATTTGGATCGGGAGACGGCCGTAGCCGAGCACCGGGTTGTCGAAGGGCGGGACGGGCTTGACCGCCGCGTAGACATTGGCCGGAAACACCGCCACGAACAGGATTGCGGCCCACCAGCCGCCCAGCTTGGACGATTTTGTGCGGGCCAGCAACACGGCTCCGGTCAATTCGGCGGCGCCTGAGGCGTACGTCCACGCCCGCTTGTTGCCGAGGAACTTGGGCACGATGTCGTCGAAGCCCTTCGGCGCCAAGAAGTGTGCGAGGCCGGCGACGCTCAGCAGCGCGACAAGGCCGAGGCGGCTGCTGCGCTCGTCGCGGGGAAACGCCACGCCTACGCGAAACGGTCGGGGTCAGCGGCGACGGCGCGCAAGTATTCGCCGTAACGCGACTTCCCGAGCTTGTCCGCGAGCACCGACAGCTGGTTCAGGTCGATAAAACCTTGGCGGTACGCGATCTCCTCGAGGCACGCGATCTGCAGCCCTTGGCGATGGATTAGCGCCTGCACGAAGGTGCCGGCCTCAAGCAGGGAATCGTGCGTGCCCGTGTCGAGCCACGCGGTGCCGCGGCCGAGCTTCACCAAGTTGAGCCGCCCGTTTTCGAGGTAGACCCGGTTGACGTCGGTGATCTCGAGTTCGCCACGCGCCGAGCGCGGCAACTTCTCGGAGATCCCGACTACGTCGTTCTCATAGAAATACAGGCCGGTAACCGCGAGGTTGGACTTCGGAGCCGCGGGCTTCTCTTCGATGGACTGCACCACGCCGTCCGCATCCACTTCGGCCACGCCGTAGCGCTCGGGGTCGTCGACCTTGTAACCGAACACGGTCGCGCCCGTGAGGGTGTCGACCGCGTTGTGCAACAAGTCGCTGAGCCCCTCGGCGTGGAAGATGTTGTCGCCCAGCACGAGGCACACCGAGTCGTCGCCGATGAACTCGGCGCCGATCAAGAAGGCTTCGGCCAGGCCACCGGGCGTGGGTTGCTCGGCGTATGAGAACGACAGGCCGACGTCGGACCCGTCCCCCAACAACTGCTTGAACAGCGGCAGATCATGGGGTGTCGAGATGATGAGGATGTCGCGGATGCCCGCCAGCATGAGCACCGACAGCGGGTAGTAGACCATCGGCTTGTCGTAAACCGGCAGTAGTTGCTTCGACACACCCAACGTCACTGGATGCAGGCGCGTGCCACTGCCTCCGGCAAGAACGATTCCCTTCACAGCAACTTCTTAACAGGCGAGCGCGGCGGCGCCCTTGGGAGTGGGGATGGCGCCGCGCGTGGTGCTGGTGGTGGCGGGGACGGTCGAGGTCGAACCCGTCGCCGGCTTCAGCGTCGTGCGAATGCCCCCGTAACCACTGCCGACGATCAACTGAATGTCACCGCCGGTGAGCTTGGTGTCCTTGATCAGCTTGGCCCCACCGATCACGTAGGCCTGCAGCACCTGCGCCTTGGGCAGCTGACCTTCGCCGTAGCGGATCTCGGTATTCACTTTGCCGTAGCCCTTCGCGTCGCCGACACCGCCACTACCGAAACCGGCGGTAGACAGCGACCGCTGCACCTGGCCGGCCTGGCCGTTGACGCCGGTGCCGTTGAGCACCAACACGCGAATGTTCACGGGCGCGATGTTCGGCACTTTGCCTGTCGGGGCGGTGACCGGTGTTTGGCCCACGCCGTTGAACCGGTCGATGATCTCGCGGGCGTCATTGGTACGAAGCTTCAGAACCGCCGCGCCGGCGGACGTGCGGAAGTTGTCCGCGGGCAGCGTGAGCATGTCGACCGACTCAGGCGCCAGTGACTTGAACTGCTTGCCGATCCGCACGATGTCCTTGGTGGACAGCGCGGAATCGAGCTTCACGTTGCCCACGCCCGCTCTGACGAGCGCGTTCAACTTGATCGGGTTGCGAATGCCCTTGCTGATCGCCTTACGCATCATGCGGCGGATGAAGTCCTGCTGCCGCTGGATGCGCCCGATATCACCGGTCAGATCCGAACGCCATCGTCCGCTCTCGAAGTACTGGAAGTGACGGCTGCGGACGTAACCGAGCGCTTGGTCGCCGCTCAGGCTGATGCAGCCGGCGTTCTTGACGTCGAGGCCCGACAACTTGTCGCGCGCGGGCGCCGGGAACGGAACCACGACGCCGCCGACCGCGTTGACAATCGAACGAAAACTGTTGAAGTCGACCTCCATGTAGTGGTCGATTTCGATGCCGAGGTTTTGGCGGATCGTCGCGATCAAACGCGGCGCGCCATCTTTGATCGACGTCGCGGTGCTCGTAGTGCTCACGCTTGACGACTTCGCGGAGGACTTCAGCGCGAACGCAGTGTTGATGCGGTCGGTGTGGGTGGTGCCGGCGATCGGAACGTAAAGGTCGCGCGGAATCGAGAGGATCGAGGCCTTTTCCGCGGTCGGGTCGACGTGCAACACCATCATCGTGTCGGTGCGCTCCCCGCCGACCTCGTCGGCGTTGCCGAACTTCCCGAACTCCGCCTTCGAGATGTTCGCCCGCGTGTCAGACCCCACGAGCAACACGTTCATGGGCTTGTCGGGGTCGTCGTCGCCGCAGTTGCGCAGCGCGCAGCCAAGCGAGATGCGGTCGAGTTGACCCAAACGGAACTTCAGGTACGCGTAACCACCGCCGGTCGCGAGCACGCACAGGGCCAGGAAAATGTTCATACCGATCAAGACGCGGTGCAGGCCTTTGTGCGCGTGCTCCTTGCGCTTCTTTGTCTTGCCGGCGACAACGGGGATCGGGATGGGCATGTCGTCGGGCACGTCGACCTTGCGCGCGCGTTGCGACTGCGTGACCGGCTTGGCCCGCCGCGGCGCTTTCGGCGCCGCGGTACTGGCGGCAGGCGAGGGATCAACCGCGACCTTGCGCGCAGCACTCTTCTTCGCAGCGGCCGCCTTTTTCTTGGCCGATGCGGAGTGTTGGGGTGGCTTTTTAGGAGCGGCTTTGGCCCGGTGAAGCTTCTTGCCCGGGACGGGGGGTATCGCCATGGCGGGACGTCAGGCTACTTGGCCAACCCTGCGCAAACAGGATCACCCCCTAGCATCGGGGGATGGCGACGGTCGGCATCGTCTTGGTGACGTACCGCTCCGCGGCCACGATTGCGGGGTGCCTGCAATCGCTGCGCGGGGCGTATTCGGGACGGGCCGAGATCGTCGTGGTCGACAATGCGTCGAACGACCCGAGCGCCCAGCGCGCCGAACGCAACGGCGCCAACCGCGTCATCCGTCTGCGCGAGAACGTCGGCTATCCGCGCGGCAACAACGAAGGCCTCGGCGCGCTCAGCCAACACACAGAGTTCGTCGTGTTCGCGAACCCGGACACCGCGTGGCCCGCGGGTTCGATCGACGCGTTGCTGTCGACGTTCCAGGATTCCACCGTGGGGCTGGTTAGCCCCGTGCTCGTCGGCTCGGATGGCGCGACGCAAGCGATGGTCGAACGCGATTTGTCGCTCCGCCGCGCGCTGCTGGGCATGACCCGCGTGATCAAGCCGGTGCGCCCGCAGCCGCCGACGGTGGAGGGTGACGCGCTGATCGACGTAGACTGGCTGCACACCGCGGCCGCGGTACTGCCGATGTCGACCGTGCGCGCCATCGGCGGATTCGATGAGCGGTTTTTCTTGTTCGCCGAAGACGCTGATCTGTGCCGCCGTATCCGGTCGACGGGCAAGCGCGTGGTGATCAACCCGACGGTGCGGGTCGAGCACGTCGGCGGCGCGTCAGTCGACGCGGCCAACAACTCGGACGAGGCCGCGGCGTTGCGCACGCGCGCGTTGGCGACATACCTCGACAAATACGAAGGTCGTTTGGCCCGGCGCGCCTTCGGCGCAGTCGGCGCGGTGGTCTATGGCCTGGGACGCCACCGCGGTCAGGCGCGCGAAGCGTGGAAGGCCGCCACACGATGACCAGACGCATCGTGATCGGCATCCCTTGCCATCGCGACGAACCAGGTATCGCGCGCACGGTCGCGTCGCTCACGGAATCGGCCGAACGCCTGGACGATCCGTGGCGCATCGTCGTGTGCGTGAACGGCGACGATCCCGCAAACGGGGCCGCTACGGCCGCGTTCCGCGAGCACCCCGGTCGGGCGTTGGTGCGGCTGCTCAACGTGGCTTCGAAGCCGGCGGCGTGGACGGCGCTGCGCGACGAGCCCGGTGACATTCACGTGTTCGTCGATGCGGACGTCACGGTGAACAAATGGGCCCTGCCCGCCCTGATCGATGGACTCGACGAACCGGGGGTGGTCGCGACGGCGGCCAAACAGGCGCACGTCGGCGACGGGTTGGTTGCGCACATCGCGCGCGTCCCGCACCGCTTGGACTGGGGCGGATTGCTCGGCACGCTGTACGCGGCGAACACCGAGGTGCTTCCGCTGGAGATGCCGACCGAGGTGTTGCTCGACGACGCATGGCTGTTCGCCCAACTCAGTGCCGCGGGCACGGTTGCACAGACGCCGCTCGCTACAGCGACGGTGCAATTACCGACCCGCTGGCGTGACCTGTGGCGACAGCGCGTGCGGGCTGAAGCCGGCAAGCAACAGCTGCGCGAACTCGGCCTGCCGATGGCCGCTCCACCGAAAGAAGCGACCTCGCTCTACCGCACACTCGTGGCCTACCCGCCGCGCGAGTGGGGCCACGTGGGCGCGTTGGCCGCGATCAAGTTCTTCGCCGCCCGCCGTGCCCGCAAGGGCTACACCAACTGGAAACTCGCCACCTCTACAAAGTCGTAGTCACTCGACTGGCAGGCCGAGGGCGCGGGCGATGACGAGGCGTTGGATTTCGCTGGTGCCTTCGCCGATCTCGAGGATCTTGGCGTCGCGGTAGTGGCGGGCCACGGGGGTTTCGTCCATGAATCCGTAGCCGCCGAAGATCTGCGTCGCCATGCGGGTGGCGGTGATGGCGTTCTCAGTCGCGTACAGCTTGGCGACCGCAGCTTCGGTTTTGAACGGGCGGTCGTTGTCCTTGAGCCACGCGGCCCTGTAGGTGAGCGCGCGCGATGCGTCGACCATCACCTGAAGGTCTGAGCACGCGAAGGCCACAGCTTGGTTTGCGCCGATGGGCTTGCCGAACGCGTTGCGGTTCTTCGCGTACTCCACGCTCTGTTCGAGACAGGCCTGAATCACGCCCACCGCGACCGCGGCGATGGCGATGCGTCCGTCGTCGAGCGTGGCGAGAAATTGCCGGAAGCCTTGGCCGCGCTCGCCGAGCAGGTTTTCGGCCGGCACGCGGCAATCCGTGAACGTGAGACCGTGCGTGTCTGACGCGTGCCAACCCATTTTTCGGTACGCCGGTTGGACGATGAACCCCGGCGTGCCGGCCGGAACGATGATGGCGCTGATTTCGCCGGGCCCGGTCCGCGCGGTGACGGTCACCAACGAGGTAATCGACGAACCCGAGTTCGTAATGAAGGCCTTCTCACCGTTGATCACCCACTCATTGGTGGCCTCGTCCAGCGTCGCGGTGGTGCGGGTGCCGCCCGCGTCGCTTCCGGCATCGGGTTCGGTCAGGCCGAAGCCACCGAGCTTGCGCCCGGCGATCAGATCGGGCAGCCACTGTTGCTTCTGCGCTTCGGTCCCGAAGCTGAAAATCGGGTTCGCGCCGAGGCCGACCGCAGCTTCGAGGGTGACCGACATGCTCTGGTCGACGCGGGCGATCTCCTCGATCGCGACGCACATCGTGGCGAAGTCGGCGCCGGAGCCGCCGTACTCCTCAGGGAATGGCAGGCCGAACAGGCCCAGCTCGCCCATCGCGTGCACGCACTCGACGGGGAAAAAGTGGTCGCGATCCCAGGCCTCGGCGTGCGGCGCAATCTCGGCTTCCGCGAAGTCGCGCACGACCTTGCGGAATTGCTCTTGTTCGTCGCTGAACTCCAAGTCCATCCGTCGATGGTACGCCTACCCTCGCGAGGTGGCCGCTCCCCTCGCCGTCGTCGGCGGACAGCTCCTCACCGGGCTGGTCGACGTGACGACGGACATCGCCGCGCTCGATGGCGGCGCCGGTCTGTGGGCGGTGGTCGCGGGATTTGAGGGCGACGTTGTGTGCGCGCGGTTCAGTGACGCGCGCGCGGCGTCGCCGTGGCCGTTCGAGCGATGGCGCGGCCCCGCGCGCGACGCGTGGTGTTCGTCGCTCGACGAGTCGGCGTTCAAGAAGGGCGTCGCGACGATCCGCGACGCGATCGCGCGCGGCGACGTCTACCAAGTGAATCTGTGCCGCGTGCTGTCCGCGCCAATTGGTGCAGACGCCGATGTCGCTGCGTTGGGCGCGGCGCTTGCGGAGGGCAACCCGGCGCCATTCTCGGCTGTGGTTCGTCTCCCCGACCACGACGTGCACGTCGCGTCGGCATCGCCCGAACGATTCCTTCGCCGCGACGGCGACGTGGTGACCTCGCAACCGATCAAGGGTACGGCCGCGTCGATCGACGGCTTCCTGGCCAAGGACTACGCCGAGAACGTGATGATCGTGGACCTCGTGCGCAACGACCTGGGCCGAGCGTGCGATTTCGGCTCAGTCGACGTGCCCGCCTTGTGCGCGGTGGAACCGCATCCGGGGCTGTTCCACCTCGTGTCCACGGTCACCGGAAACCTGCGACCCGGCGCGGGCTGGGCGGAGTTGTTCGACGCGACCTTTCCGCCAGGTTCGGTCACGGGCGCACCAAAATTGGCGGCGCTCGAAATGATTGGCGCGCTCGAGCCGGTCGCCCGCGGCCCTTACTGCGGCGGTATCGGTTGGGTCGACGCCGAGCGCAACGTGGGCGACCTCAACGTCGGCATTCGCACGTTTTGGTTGGGGGACGGACAGATTCACTTCGGCACCGGCGGCGGCATCACATGGGACTCGACGACCGAAGGCGAGTGGGCCGAGACCGAACTCAAGGCCCGCCGCTTGCTCTCGGTAGCGTCGGCCCCGTGATCTGGCTCAACGGGCAACTCCTCGATCCCGCGGTCGCGGCGTTGTCGGTGTTCGACCACGGCTTCACTGTGGGCGATGGCGTGTTCGAGACGATGCTCAGCTACCCCGACACGGGAATCGCGTTCGCGCGCGAACACCTCATGCGACTGCGTTCGTCGGCCGCGGGGCTGGCGCTCAGCGTGCCGTTTGAAGACGTAGGACTCATGATGGCAATGCGGGAAGTGATCGACGCGGCGCCCGCGGCGGGAGGCCGCATGCGCGTGCGCCTCACCGTCACCGGCGGCGCCGGGCCCCTCGGCTCGGATCGCGGCGGCGCCACTCCGACGGTGATGATCGCGGCCGCTCCGCAGTCGCCGTGGCCGCCGACCGCGACGCTCGCGCCGGTGCCCTGGCCCCGCAACGAACGCGGCGCGGTGGCGGGGCTGAAGACGACGAGCTACGCCGAGAACGTGGTCGCCCTGCACGCCGCGCACGACGCCGGCGCGTCCGAGGCGCTCTTCTGCGACACGCGCGGCAACGTGTGCGAAGGCACCGGCAGCAACGTGTTCGCGGTGCTCGACGGCGAACTTGTGACGCCGCCGCTGTCGACCGGTTGCCTCGCCGGCGTCACCCGGGCCGTGGTGCTCGATTGTTACGGCGGCGACGAACGCAACTTCTCCACCGAAGACCTGGCGACTGCGACCGAAGTCTTCATCACCTCGACCACCCGCGAAGTGCAAGCGGTGTGCGAAATCCTCGGCGTCGCCACCTACGACGGCCCCGGCCCCATCACAACCGCGGCGCACGAGGCCTACGACCAAGCCCGCCGCGCCTAAACCCCCGAATCGCGCGCGGAAGTGCGTGGCGGGGTGCGCAGTTCCGCGCGCGATTGCGTTCTATCTGAGGTGGACGACGTCGCCGGCGAGGACGCGGTGGGGGCCGGCGTCGGTGATCACGACGAGGGCGCCGTCGGCTTCGACCTCGGCGGCCAGTCCGGTGAACGACTCGTCGGCCAGCTCCACGCGGACCTCGCGGCCGACGGTGGCAACCCGCGACGCGTACTCACGCGCGATCGCGTCCCAGCCGGCGTCGAGCCGAGCTGAGAGGTTCTCGAGCAACGCGTCCAGCACGTCCTCCGTGTGGACGGGCCGCCCGGCCACATGATTGGCCGCGATCGCGATGTCGGCGATCTCGGACGGAAGTTCGGCAGGCCAGGTGCAGTTGATTCCGATGCCGACCACCACCGCCAAGGATCCGTTCGGCGCTGGCCCGTCGACTTCGGTGAGCACTCCGGCCACCTTTTTGTCGTCGAGCAGCAGGTCGTTCGGCCATTTGAGCGATGGCGACACTTCGGCGATCAGCGCCAGCGCATCAGCACCAGCCATCGCGACGGCCGCCGTGGCCAGGTGCAACCGGTCCGCCGGCAACGAAATCGGCCGCAGCAACACGCTCATGAGCAACGATCCGCCCGCGGGCGCGATCCACTTTCGGCCCAGCCGGCCCCGCCCGGCGGTCTGCTCGCCCGCCACAGCTACCAAGCCTTCGGGCGCTCCGGAGCGGGCCTGATTCATCACCCAGGTGTTGGTCGAATCGATCGTCGCGAACCGATGAATGTCAAACGACGACGGCATTCTGCGATGCTACGGCCCCTATGTTCTCCAAGGTCCTGATTGCCAACCGGGGCGAGATTGCCGTCCGCGTTATTCGTACGTGTCGCGAGCTCGGCATCCCCACCGTTGCCGTGTACTCCGACCTCGATCGCGACGCCATGCACGTGCGGCTCGCCGACGAGGCGTACGCCCTCGGCGGCACCACCGCGGCCGAGAGTTATCTCAACACCGAGGCGATTCTCTCCGTCATCGAACGCAGCGGCGCCGACGCCGTCCACCCGGGCTACGGGTTCTTCTCGGAGAACACCGAGTTCGCCGCGCGCCATCTCCGAGCGCGGCGTCACGTTCATCGGCCCGCCGCCCGAAGCCATCGAAGTGATGGGCGACAAGATCTCGAGCCGCATCGCCGCCGAGAAGGCCGGAGTGAACGGCGTGCCCGGCCGCAACGACGTGCTGCAGAGCGGCGACGAAGTGATCGCCTTCGGCAACGAGTTCGGCTGGCCCGTCGCGATCAAGGCGGCCTACGGCGGCGGCGGACGCGGTATGCGCGTCGTCCATAACCCTGAAGACGCGGCCGACGCGTTGGCCAGCGCGCAAAGCGAAGCGCTCAAGGGCTTCGGCCGCGACGAGTGCTACATCGAGCGCTACCTCACGTGGCCCCGCCACATCGAGATGCAGGTGTTCTGCGACACGAAGGGAAACGGCATCTGGCTCGGTGAGCGCGACTGCTCCGCGCAGCGGCGGCACCAGAAGCTCGTCGAAGAGTCGCCCGCCGCAAACTTCCCGGACGAGGTACGCACGGCGATGGGTGAGGCCGCCGTCGCGGTCGCGCTCGCGTGCGGCTACGTCAACGCCGGCACGGTCGAGTTCCTCTATCAGGACGGCGAGTTCTTCTTCCTCGAGATGAACACCCGCCTCCAGGTCGAGCACCCCGTCACCGAACTGACGACCGGCCTCGACCTCGTCGAGCTTCAGTTGCTCGTGGCGTCGGGCAAGAAGCTGCCGTACTCACAGAACCAGATCGCCAAGAAGCGCAACGGCGCATGCGATCGAAGTCCGCATCAACGCCGAGGATCCCGCCGGCGGCAAGTTCCTCCCGTCGCCCGGCACGCTGACCAAGTTCACGCGGCCCGACGGCTTCGGCGTGCGCGTCGACGCCGGCTACGACGCCGGTGACACCGTCAGCCAGTACTACGACAACCTCATCGCCAAGCTGATCATGTGGGGGCCCGACCGCGACACCGCGCGTCGGCGCATGCTGCGAGCGATCGACGAGACGGTGATCGAGGGCGTCGCCACCACGATGCCCGCCCACGTTGCGATCCTGTCAGCCACCCCGATTTCATCGCCGGCGAGCACTCCACCAAATGGGTCGAGGAAAAGCTCGACTTCAGCACCGTCGCCGCTTCCGCCAGCGCGCCCGTTGTGGGCGAGGACGGCGAGGCCAAGGTGCTGCGCGAGGTCGACGCCGAGGTGGACGGACGCAAGTACACCGTGAAGCTCTGGGTGCCCGATGTTCCCGTCGCAGTTGTGAGCGGCAGCGGCGGGGCCGGACGCGCCGGTGCCGTCCCGGGCCGACCCACGGCGCCGACTGCGCAGGCGGCGGCAGGCGGGGCGGGGGCCGGGTCGATCTCGGTGCCGATGCAGGGCACGATCGTGAAGCTGATGGTCGCCGTCGGCGACACCGTCACCGCCGGCCAGGCGGTGTGCGTGCTCGAAGCCATGAAGATGGAAAACAACATCCTCTCCGAGATCGACGGCACCGTGAAGGACGTCAAGGTCGACGTCGGCCAGACCGTTGGCGCCGGCGACGTCGTCGTGGTGATCGAAGCTTCGTAACGGGTTTAGCCTCGGTCCTCATGGACACGAAGGCAGTCGCGAAAGACACGGTCCTCACGACGTGACGAGGCGCTGATCGCGCTGAGCCACCGGATTCACGGCGACCCCGAGTTGTGCTTCGAAGAGGAACACGCGGCCGACTGGACCGCCACCGCGCTCAGCGAGGCGGGGTTCTCCGTCGAGACCGGAGTCGCCGACCTATCCACGGCCTACGTCGCCTCGTACGGGTCAGGGCCGCTCACCATCGGCATCTGTGCCGAGTACGACGCGCTGCCCGGCGTTGGCCATGCGTGTGGACACAACGTGATCGCCGCGGCGGCGATCGGTGCGGGCCTCGCGCTCGCGCCCCTGGCCGACGACCTCGGCATCACCGTGAAAGTCTTCGGCACACCCGCGGAGGAGGGCGGCGGCGGCAAGATCATCATGCTGGACAAGGGCGTGTTCGCCGGCGTCCACGCGGCGATGATGGTGCACCCCGCGCCGACCGAGATGGACCGCATGCCGTGCCTCGCGGTGTCACACGTCGACGTCCACTACCACGGCAAAGCCGCGCACGCGTCGGCCTTCCCCGAGCTGGGCATCAACGCGGCCGACGCGCTCACGGTGGCCCAAACCTCGATCGGCCTGTTGCGTCAGCACATCCGCCAAACCGACCGCGTCCACGGCATCGTCACCCACGGCGGCGACGCGCCGAACGTCGTGCCCGAAGCGACGTCGGGCAAGTGGTACATCCGATCGAGCACGCTCGACGAGTTGGCCGAACTCGAACCCAAGGTCCACCGCTGCTTCGAGGCCGGCGCGCTCGCTACCGGGTGCAGCTATCGAGATCGTCGAAGCGAGCCCGAAGTATTCCGAGATGCGCGACGACGATGCGTTGCGTGCGCTTGTATCGCGCCAACGCGGTCGAGCTCGGACGCGTGTTTCCCGACCTGGGTGACCTGGGTGAAAAGATCGTCGGCTCCACCGACATGGCCAACATCAGCCTCGCGATCCCGACCATTCACCCGATGCTCGGCCTCGGTTGTTACCCGGTAAGCAACCACCAGCCCGAGTTCGCCGCGTTCTGCGCCACGCCCACAGCCGACAAAGCGTTGCTCGACGGCGCCACGGCGATGGCGTGGACGGCGATCGACGCCGCGACGAACGACGACGTGCGCGAATCCTTGCTCGCCCGGGCTTAGTTCCTGTGGCCAAGAAAGCCGTCGGCGCGCGCTGGCTGGCCAAGCCCGGAAAGGAACTGTCGCTAACGAAGATCAACCCGGGCAGCACCGCGGGCGCGCCCGGGGACAAGGAGGAGACCGACGCCGCGACCGAAGCGCTGCGCGTTCGCCTGATCGAATTGCAGGAGCGGCTCTGGGCGGAGGACCAGCAGTCAATCCTTCTGGTGCTGCAGGCCATGGACGCCGGCGGCAAGGACGGCACGATCCGCAAAGTCTTCTCAGGCGTGAACCCGCAGGGGTGTCGGGTGCGCTCGTTCAAGGAGCCCTCGGCTGAAGAGCTCGACCACGACTTCCTGTGGCGGGTGCACCCGCACGTGCCCGGCCACGGCGAGGTCGCGATCTTCAATCGCTCGCACTACGAGGCCGTGCTGGTCGAGCGCGTCCTGGACCTCGTACCGAAGAAGGTGTGGAAGGCGCGCTACCCGATCATCCGCGACTTCGAGCGCGGGCTGGCTGCCTCCGGCACCCGCATCGTGAAGGTGATGCTGCACATCTCGCTCGACGAGCAGGCTGAGCGTTTCCAGTCCCGCCTCGACGATCCGACGAAGCGTTGGAAGTACAACGACGGCGACGAGACGATGCGCGCTCACTGGGACAAATTCATGCGCGCCTATGAGGACGCGATCAACGCCACCTCGATCACAGAAGCGCCGTGGTACGTGGTGCCCGCCGACAACAAGTGGTACCGCAACTGGGTGGTCATGTCCTTGCTGGTCGACACGCTCGCAGCGATGAACCCGCAGTATCCCGACGTAGGGGCTTGACTTAAAGTCCAGTTGAGGTCATACGGTTCGTCGCATGTTCATCGAACACGTCAACCTCACCGTGACCGACCTCGACCGTTCGATCGCGTTTTATTCGGATCTGCTCGATCTCCATGTGCGGTGGAAGGGCCTCGTCGACGCCGATCGACTCGGCGCCCACGTCGGCGACGACCGGCACTACCTCGCGTTGTTCGAAGCGAAAGCGCCCGGCGAGGTGGACCACGATTACCTGCGCCCCGGCGTCAACCATTTCGGCTTCGTCGTCGACGACCTCGACGAGGCGCGGCGTCGCCTTGCCACGCTGGGCGCGACGATCCACTTGGAAGGCGAGTACGAGCCAGGACGCCGCATCTATTTCATGGATCCCGACGGCTATGAGGTAGAGCTCGTCGCGTATTGAGCCAGACTGAGCGGGTGTTGACCCGCCGCGCGCTGGGGCGCCTAGCTGTTCCGTTGTTGCTGACACTGATCGCGACGACAGTCGGTCTCGTGCCGACCCGGACTGCGTCGGCCGAGCCCGCGACCGCGCTTCGCGTGGCGACGATTACGACGCCGGTAGTCCGCTCAACGGTGCAACAACTTCGGTTCGCCGCCGATCACGTGGGGCTGTATTGGTTCGGCCATCCCGACGCGACCGTGACGGTTGCGTTCAGCCGTGACGGTGTGCACTTTGGCCGCACGCTCGACGTGGGCCGGGACGAGGTCGGCGAGCAACGCGCCAACGGCGTCACCTACGGAGCCGTCCTTACCGCGAACCGCGCTGCCTTCGTGCGGGTCACGACCAACCGCGCACTGAGCCGGGTAACCGTGCTCGGTCTGGCCGACCGCGTCCGCGCGGTGGTCGACAAGCTGCTGCCGAATAGCCCGGTCGGCGGGGCGCACCCCTCGCAGCCGCCGATTGTTGCGCGCGCAGGTTGGGGCGCCGACGAGTCGCTGCGCTTCAACGCCAGCGGCGGTGAGAAGTGGCCGCCGGCGTTCGCACCGGTGCAGAAGCTGATCGTTCACCACACGGCCGGTGCGAACAACGATCACAATCCGGCGGCGACGATCAGGGCGATTTACTACTACCACGCAGTCACCCAAGGCTGGGGTGACATCGGATACAACTTCCTCATCGATGAGGCGGGCCGCATCTACAAGGGCCGCAACTCGCACGCGCAGGGCGGCACGGCCGACACGATCACCGGTGAGGACGGGTCGGGCAATGGCGTGACCGGTGCGCACGCGCACGAATACAACGCGGGCACGGTCGGTGTCGCGCTACTCGGCACCCTGACCGACCAGGACGCCACGCCGGCGGCTAAGCGTGCGCTCGAAGACTTACTCGCGTGGAAGGCCGACGCCCACGGCGTCGATCCGCACGGCTCGACGCGTTACACGAACCCGGTCGGCGGTAACCAGAAGGTCTTCGCCAACATCGCCGGGCACCGCGATGTCGGTACCACAGCCTGCCCCGGGGGCGTGTTCTACGCGGGCCTCCCCGAGATCCGCGACCAAGTCGCGGCCCGCATGGGCAATTAGACGGAGCGAACTACGCGAAGTCGCTCAGGCGCGCGGAGCGCCGATCGAAATTCGGCGGCAGTAGCGCGAGCGTGCCCGCGCAGAATTCTTCGAGCAAGAAGGACGCGTCGCGCACGCGGTCCACGGGTAGCTCGGCCGATTCCGCGAACGGCGTAAACGCGTCGCCCAACTCGGCGTCGAGGTGCGCGAGCTGCCGACGACGGGTGAGCCGCAGCCGCGCGCCTTGCGTGGCGGCGTCGAACACGGGGCTGACGCTGAGCTGGTCTGCGGTCATTGCCACCCGGCGATCTGGCGTGACGAAGCCTTTGAAGGCGGATCGATTGACGACGAGTGCGCTCAGCTCGAGCTTCGTGCGGGACGCGAGCCGGGCCTCGGCGTCGGGGCCGAACGCCCAGCCGTTGTCGTCGACGTAGGCCGCGGTCGGTTGCGGCAAGTCGACGCCGACCTCGCGATCCGGCCCGGCGGCCTCCCGGAACAGCTCGACGTAGTGCTCGAGACGACCGAAGAAATTCTGTGCGAAGCGGTAGTGCCGAGTGGCCTCGACGCGCCGCGCCCCGATTTCGAGGTTCCAGGTGCGGTCGAAGAACGTCCACCCGGTGGGCGCCGTAACTCTGATTGATTCCTCGATGAACAACTTTTGCGATGGCAGCTCGGGCAGGCACGTCGACGAGAACACCCCGTCGACGGCTCCGTCGCGGAAGGGCAGAGGGAACTGGACGTCGTGGAGCACGAAGCTGCCCCCGTCGTTCGCATAGGTGCGCGTGATCAGGAGATTCACCAACTGGGCGTCAACACACACCAGGTCTGGCGTGGCGCCGAGCGCCCGCACGAAGTTCTCGAACACACCGTGGCCACAACACAACGACAGGACGCGGCCGCCCATGTCGAGGTGACCCATCCGCATCGCCAGCGCGTTCGCGCGCGGCGAGAAAAAACGGGTGGTGTAGTAGTCGACGAGCCGGCTCAGCTCGACGTTGCGGTCCGCCGCCTTGGCCGGCGCGCCCGCCGAGCGGGCTACCCCGCGCAACTTGTCACGCAGCCCCGACGCCGGCGGTGCGACACCGACTACCTCGAACCGCGCCATGTCAGCCAGGTAGCGCTCGACGAGCGGTGCGATGTCGACGCCCAGCCGGGCCGACACGGCCAAGTACGGCTCGACGGGCGCGCCGCGCAAGAGGGACGCGACTTCAGGGAGGTGGCGCCCGATCCAGGCCTTGAGCCCGGCGACGTCGCTCGAACGCAAGTAGTCGATCGCGGCCACGAGCAGCGGCACGTACGGATTGAGTTCGTCCTCGGGTCCGCCGTAGCCCTTGGCCAAGCTGAGCAGCAGCACACCGTCGACGATCGGGAACTCGAAGCAGCGGCACTCGATGAGGCCCCACTCGATGCGTTCGTCCGTGGCCACGACCTCGGCCGCGACGTTGAACGCGCCACCGCAATAGGGACAGACGAGGTCGCGGACGACCGAGCGCTTCACGCGCGGCCGCTATTCGGCGGCGTCGGCGAGCGCTTCGGCGAGTGCGGGATGCACCAGCAGAGACTCGACGATGTCGGTGACTTTGAGGTTGGCCGTGACCGCGAGCGCGAGCACCGAGATCAGTTCGGCCGCTCCCCGTCCCACGATCGAACCTCCCAGCACCACGCCCGTGTTCGGGTCGCTCAGAATTTTCACGAACCCGCGCGGATCGCCATCGATCAGCGCGCGTGCGTTCGCAGCGAAGGGCACCTTGGTGACGCGCAGCTTGCGGCCGATCGCGAAGGCCTCGGCTTCGGCCAGGCCCACGTCCGCGATTTCGGGTTCGGTGAAGATCGCCGACGCCGCCTTGTCGTAGTCGAGGTGGCGGTGCTCACGCGTGTGTAGGCCCATCACGTGCTCGGCGACCTTGCGGCCCTGCATCGATGCCACCGACGCGAGTGGCAAGCGGCCCGACACGTCGCCCGCCGCGTACACGTGCCCGAGGTTGGTGACGCAGTGCTGGTTCACCGGTACGTAACCGCCCGAATCGACGGTGACCCCAGCTTCTTCGAGACCCAGGTCGCCGGAGTTGGGCACCGAACCGATCGCCAACAGCACGTGCGAGCCGACGATCTTGCGGCCGTCTTCACACGACACGGTTACTTCGTTGCCGGCGCGCTCGATGCCGTTCGCGCGCGCGCCCTTCAACAACACGACGCCGCTGCGCAGGAAGTCGTCCTCCAGCGCGGCGGCCACTTCCGGGTCCTTGCCCGGCAGCACCTGTTGCCGGCTCACGATCAGCGTCACCTTCGAACCGAACGAGCGGAACATGTGCACGAACTCCACGCCGGTTACACCCGAACCGACCACGATCAAATGCTCGGGTAACTCTGCGGGCGGATAGGCCTGGCGCGTCGTGAGAACGCGCTCGCCGTCGATCGGCGCCCACTCGGGCAGCCGGGGCCCGCTGCCGGTGGCGATGAGAATCGCGTCGGCCTCGAGTTCGTGCGTAGCCGTCTCCGTGTCCACCACGACGCAGTGCGCGCTGGACAAGCGGGCGCGGCCGTGGAGCAGCTGCACGCCCTGGCTCTGCAGCAACTCGGTCTGCGACACGTTGAGGTGCTGGGTGATCTTCGAGATTCGGCTGCCCAGCGCCGCAAAATCCGGGGCGGCGTCGAGCGGCTTCAGGCCCATGGCCTCGGCCCGGTGCGCCGACGTCATTTCGTTGCCGGTCGCGATCATCGCTTTGGATGGGATGCAGTCCCACAGGTTCGCGGCGCCGCCGATCACCTCGCGCTCGACCACGGTCACTTCGGCTCCGAGCCGCGCGCCCCAGCTCGCCGCCTGGATGCCCGCAGGCCCCCCGCCGATGATCACAAACTTGACCGTCATGAGGTCATCGCGGTTGGTGTACTCCGAAGACGCCGCGCAGGGTGTCGCTGACTTCGCCCAAGGTGGCGCGTGCTTTGAGGGCAGCCTTCATCGGCACCAACACGTTTTGCGTGCCGCGCGCCGCGGCCTCGAGGTCGGCGAGAGCAGCATCAACCTCGGGTTGGTTGCGTGTGGCCCGGGTGTTCTGCACCCGCGCCACCTGCGCCGCCTGCATCGCGGGGTCGATCGGGAACACCTCGGGCGGTTCGAGTTCCTCGGTTTGGAACTTGTTGACGCCGACGATGATCTTGTCGCCCGAGTCGATGGCCTTCGTGTACGCGTAGGCGGCCTGCTCGATTTCATCCTGCATGAAGCCCGCTTCGATCGCGGCGACGGCTCCGCCCATGCCGTCGATCTTCTCGATGTAGGCCATCGCCGCCGCTTCGACCTGATCGGTGAGGCTCTCGACAAACCACGACCCGCCGAGCGGATCGGTGGTGTCGACGACTCCGGCCTCGTTGGCGATCACCTGCTGCGTGCGCAACGCCAGCGTGGCGGCCTTCGCCGTAGGAAGCCCGAGCGCTTCATCGAAGCCGTTCGTGTGCAGCGACTGCGTGCCGCCCATCACCGCGGCCAGCGCTTGCAGCGTGACGCGCATGATGTTGTTCTCGGGCTGCTGGGCGGTGAGCGTGGATCCGCCGGTTTGCGTATGGAAGCGCAACAGCTTCGACTTCTCCTTTTGCGCACCAAAGCGTTCGGTCATGATGCGCGCCCACATGCGCCGGGCGGCACGGTACTTCGCCACCTCTTCGAAGAAGTTGTTGTGCGCGTTCCAGAAGAACGACAGGCGCGGCGCAAAGTCGTCGACGTTCATGCCCGACTCGATCGCGGCCTCCACGTATGCGATGCCGTTCGCGATCGTGAACGCGATCTCTTGCACGGCCGACGATCCGGCTTCGCGAATGTGGTAGCCGGAGATCGAAATGGTGTTCCAATTGGGGATGTTCTCGTTGCAGTAGCTGAAGATGTCGGTGATGATCCGCATCGACGGCCGGGGTGGGAACACGTAGGTGCCCCGGGCGACGTACTCCTTGAGAATGTCGTTCTGAATCGTGCCGTTGAGCTTGTCGCCGCTGACGCCCTGCTCCTCGGCCACCAGTTGGTAGAGCAGCAGCAGGATCGACGCCGTGGCGTTGATCGTCATCGACGTGCTGATCGTGTCGAGTGGCATCCCGTCGAGGAGCAAGCGCATGTCGTCGATCGAGTCGATCGCCACCCCAACTTTGCCAATTTCGCCCTCGGCCCGGGGATGGTCTGAGTCGAGGCCCATCTGCGTCGGCAAATCGAACGCGCACGACAGGCCGGTCGAGCCTCCGGCGAGGAGCAGCTTCCACCGCTCGTTCGTGGCCTCGGCGGTACCGAAACCCGAGTACGGACGGATCGTCCAAGGCCGGGCCCGGTACAGAGATTCAAAGACGCCGCGCGCATACGGGTACGCGCCCGGCTTGCCGACGCGCGTCTCCGGGTCCCATCCAGCTAGATCGTCAGGCCCGTAAAAAGGCTTGATCTCGATGCCTGAGTCGGTGCGGCGCCGGTCCTCGGCTTTGTCGACCATGGGCCAAGAGTACGCGGGCGTGCAGGCGGCGCCCTAATAGGGTGGCGTCGGGAGGCGCGGCTGCGTGAATCGTTTGGGGTTTATCTGGCTGGCAACCATTCGCGACCTCGAGTGGCGCTGGCGTCGGTTCGTCATGGCCGTGTTCGCCATCGCGATGGTCTTCGCCATCACGCTGCTGCTGTCGGGCTTTGGACAGAGCTTCGCCGTAGAGGCGAATCGTCTCGCCGATCGGGTGGGCGCGGACGGTTACGTCGTGCGCGACGGCGTCACGGGGCCGTTCACCTCACCGCGTCCGTTCCCCGCAGACGTCGCGAAGGACTTAGCCGCCACCCCAGGACTGCGCTCGGCCACACCGCTGATCGCGCTGCTTCAGCCCGACATCTACCTGCTGGCCTTAACCGCGCCCTCCAAGGCTGGCGCGCCGTTCGCCGCGGCCAACCACGTGCTGGCGGACGGTACCTTCCGCGGCGGCGTCGGCGAACCCATCTCGATCGGCACCCGAGACTTCTCGGTCGCCGAAGTGACGAAGGGCCGCACGGTGTTCGGCGGCGTGCCGATCGTGGAAACGACCATTGAGGACGCGCAAGCCGGAGTCTTCGGTGGCCAACCCTTCATCACCGCGGTGGCCGTGACCGGCGTTCCGAAGTCCATGCCTCCGGGCTACACGTTCATCCCGAAGACCGCGGCCGTCACCGACTTTCTACGACCCGTCGGCGTGATTCGCACGACGATCCGCATCCTGAGCGTCATGTTGTGGTTGGTGGCCGCAGCAATCGTCGGCACGATGGTGTACGTCTCGACGCTCGAGCGACTCCGTGACCTCGCCGTGTTCAAAGCCACGGGCGCGTCCACCACCGACCTACTGCTCGCGCTGATCGTGCAGGCCGTGGTGGTGTCGTTGTCGGCGTCGCTCGTCGCGATCGCACTCGCCTATTTGACCGCGCCGCTCTTTCCCCGGCCGGTGTTTTTCCCGCAAACGTTGCTGGTGGCCTTGCCCGTCGTCGGCGTGATCGTCGGACTGCTCGCGAGCGGCGCCGGCCTACGGCGCGCCGTAAAGGTCGACCCGGCGTTGGCCATGGGCAGCCCCGGTTAATCCGTAACTAGTCGACAGTCCAGGCGGCACCAGACCGCAATAGCGCCGCCAAGTCGCCGCTGCCGCGCGTGGCCTGCGCATCGAGAATCTGATTGCCGACGAGGGCGCCGTAGTGCTCGTGCTCGACGGCGCGAAACACACCGACGGGCGTGGGCTCGTGCGGACCGCGCGCAAGCCGCGACAGCGAGAACGCGTGGCCCGGCCGCTCGAGTGTCTCGTCGTGTACGACGATCGCCGACTCGTCCACGTCGGCCACGTTCATCACTTGGAAGTGGCCTTGCGCGTCCGGCGCCACGCACTTGTCGCTGTTCGCACCGAAGATGATCTTCTCGCCGTGCACCAGCGGGATCAGGTTGTCGGCCCGGTTCTCTTTCGACGTGACGGCTTCGAACGCGCCGTCGTTGAAGACGTTGCAGTTCTGATACACCTCGACGAACGCGGCGCCCTTGTGGTCGTGTGCGCGCTTGAACGTCTCGAGCATGTGAGCGCGGTCCATGTCATGAGTGCGAGCCACGAACGTCGCTTCGGCGCCGAGGGCAAGGCTGATCGGGTTGAAGGGCGTGTCCACCGAGCCGAACGGTGTGCTCTTGGTGACCTTGCCGACTTCCGATGTCGGGGAGTACTGACCCTTGGTCAAGCCGTAGATCTGATTGTTGAACATCAGGATCGTGAGGTTGACGTTGCGGCGCAGCGCATGGATGAGGTGGTTGCCGCCAATCGAAAGCGAGTCACCGTCTCCGCTGATGACCCACACGTCGAGATCCGGCCGCGCGACCGCGAGGCCGGTAGCGAGCGCGGCGGCGCGACCGTGGATGCCGTGCATGCCGTAGGTGTCCATGTAATACGGAAAGCGAGCAGCACAGCCGATGCCAGAAACGAACACGGTGTTCTCGCGCCGCACGCCCAACTCGGGCATGAGCAACTGCACGGCCGCCAGAATCGAGTAGTCACCGCAACCCGGGCACCAACGGACCTCTTGGTCCGACATCCAGTCTTTGCGACTGGTGATCGGGACGTCGACCGTCGTCATTACGAAACCTCCGGGCTGGGATTGTCGAGTAGCGCCAACATCGCGGCCTCGATCTCGGACGCTTTGAACGGCGCGCCTTGCACCTTTGTGAGCGACTGCGCGTCCACGAGGTACTCGGCGCGTAGCAGCCGACTGAGCTGGCCCATGTTCATCTCGGGCACCAGCACGCGCTTGTAGCGCCGCAGGACCTCACCGAGATCCGACGGGAACGGGAACAAGTGCGTGAGGTGGGCCTGGCTCGCCTTCATGCCTCGGGCCCGTACGCGGCGCACCGCCGCCCCGATCGACCCGTACGTCGAACCCCATCCCACGACGAGCAACTCCCGGGCGCCGTCGTCGTCGAGTTCGACGCCGGGGATGTCGTTCGCGATGCCAGCGATTTTGGCGGCGCGCAGGCGGGTCATGCGCTCGTGGTTGACGCCGTCGTAGTTGACGTTGCCGGTGCCGTCTTCCTTCTCGAGGCCACCGATGCGGTGCTCGAGGCCGGGCGTGCCCGGGATCGCCCACGGACGCGCCAGGGTCTCCGTGTCACGCAGGTAGGGCCAGAACTCGGGTTCGCCTGATGCCGACGTGTGGTTTGGTTCCGTGGCGAACTCGACGCCGATGTCGGGCAAGTCGGCCACATCGGGCAGGCGCCACGGCTCCGAGCCGTTGGCGATGTACCCGTCGGAGAGCAGCAGCACCGGCGTGCGGTACTTCAGCGCGATGCGGGCCGCTTCGATCGCGGCGTCGAAGCAGTGCGACGGCGTCTTCGCGGCGACGATCGGCATCGGCGACTCGCCGTGCCTGCCGTACATCGCGAGCATGAGGTCGCTCTGCTCGGTCTTGGTTGGCAGGCCGGTGGACGGGCCGCCCCGTTGGATGTCCACGACGATCAGCGGCAGTTCGAGGCTTACCGCGAGGCCCATCGCCTCGGCCTTGAGATCCACACCCGGACCGCTCGTAGTCGTGATCGCGAGGTGCCCACCGAACGCGGCGCCGATCGCTGCGCTAATGCCGGCGATCTCGTCCTCGGCCTGCATCGTGCGCACACCGAAGTTCTTGTGCTTCGAGAGTTCGTGGAGGATGTCGGAGGCCGGCGTGATCGGGTAACTGCCGAGGAACAGCGGCAGCTTCGCGAGCTGCGCCGCCGCGATGAGCCCCCACGCCAACGCGGTGTTGCCGCTGACGTTGGTGTAGTCGCCCGGCTCGAAGGTGGTCGGCTTTATCTCGTAGGAGCTCGCGAACAACTCGGCGGTTTCGCCGAAGTTGTATCCGGCGCGGAACGCGGCGAGGTTCGACTGCATCACGAGCGGGTTCTTCGCGAACTTCTCTTCGATCCACGACGTGGTCGCCTCGAGCGGACGCGTGTACATCCAACTGACAATGCCGAGTGCGAAACAGTTCTTCGAGCGCTCGGCGTCCCGCGGTTTTACGCCGAGTTCCTTCGTGGACTCGACGGTGAGCGTGGTCATCGGCACCTCGTAGACCATGAAGCCATCGAGGGCACCGTCGGTCAGCGGGTTGGTTTCGTAACCCGCCTTCTTGAGGTTGCGTTCTTCGAACGCGTCGCTGTTCACGATCAGCGTGCCGCCGACGGGTACGTCGGCCAGGTTCGCCCGCAACGCCGCCGGATTCATCGCGACAAGCACGGTCGGAAAGTCCCCCGGCGTCAGGATGTCGTGGTCAGAAATGTTGACCTGAAACGCGGAAACGCCCGCCAGCGTGCCGGCGGGCGCTCGAATCTCTGCGGGGAAGTCGGGCAGGGTCGACAGGTCGTTTCCGAAGAGCGCCGAAGCGCTCGTGAACCTGTCGCCGGTGAGCTGCATGCCATCACCGGAGTCACCCGCGAAGCGGATCACTACGTGATCGAGCTCCGTTACGTCCTTGGACGCAGTATCGGTCATTTTGTCTGTAAACCCCCCGCACCGTTGCGGTTTTGTCACGCGTCATTGCGTGTGCAATCACCGTACCGCCTTATAGACAGACCCAACTGCCGCTTAGCGCGGTGTCGCATTTCTGCTTGATTGCCGCGACCAGCCTCGGGGTGATTTTGGTCGCGTAGGTCACGCTCAAGTGGTCGTTGTCTGAACGGGTCACGATCCGTCCGTCCATCGCTAAGCACGTGCCTCCCGGGCAGACCACGTCGTCAATGTGGACCGACGCCAAGCCACGCCGTGACGCCGACGCGTCGTCGATCATCTGCGTCATCGCGCGTCGCGCCGCCGTGGCCGCGTTCGCCGCGGCGACATTGCAGTCCCCGGCCGTCTTCTTGAGCGCCAGGCAGCGCGGTACATCGGATGGAAACTCGGGCATCGGCGTCAACACGATCGTGGGGATGCCGGCCGCCTCGAGCGCTGCGACGACGTCATCGAGGCCGGACTTTGCCAACGCGTATGTCTGGGCCGTCGGCTTGGCCACCTTGTCGTCGTCCACCACGTGAAATGCGACAACGGCGACGGTGGGGCGACCGAGGGCGGCCAACTCTTGAATCCGCGCTTGCCACGCTTCACGGCACCGCGTGACCACGCCGATTTCAAGCCCAGGTGCGATCGCGCAAGATCCGCGCGTGTACAGGTACTCGGCCTGGTGGTCCCGCGCGATCGTTTTCCACGCCGCATCCCACTGGATTGCGTGCGAGTCACCGATTACCGCGAGAACGGGTCCGGCGCCCCCGCCTGCGCGTGAGCAGAAGTTGCCCTTGACCCGGCGACATGCGAACGACGGGTGGTCGCGGTTAGCGGCGACCATCGTGCGACCGTCAATCGCACCCTGGTTCCCTGCGAGCGACGCGTTCACCAACACCGTGCCGAGCAGCGCGACCGCGACCATTCCGGTCGCCGCGCCCGTGAACGCACGGCTCGGCTTGATGCGTCCGTCGGCGGCGCGTTGGCGCAGCGGATGCTCGAGCAGGACATACGACAGCGCCGCCAGCGCGAGCGTCACGGCAACGCGCACGACCAACATGAGTCGCAGCGCGTTCGGATCGTCGGGACGCGGCAACAGCTGATCGACCGGGAAGTGCCACAGGTAGATGCCGTAGGAGATCGTGCCGATGTAGACGACTGGTCGTAGCCGCAGCACTCCGACCCACGGCCGCTCTTCGGTGCCGCCCAACGCGAACAGAGCCACGGCCGTGGCGAGCGAGATGATCGTTCCCCACTTCGCGATGTCGACCGACACGTGGATGAACGCAAGGCGGGCGACGACGACGGCGAGCACACCGACGCCCGCGGCGGCCACCCACGGTGGGAGCGGGCGCTTCAACTGCAACACGACTAGTGCGACAAACCCGCCGAGCAACAACTCGCCCATGCGGTATTGCGTCGCGAAGTACGTGGCCGCGCCGTTGGTCGGCGCCGCGTGCCACGCCACGAGACCGACGAGCGCCAACCCGCCCGTGACGGCAGTCATGACCGGCAATCGGTGGGTCAGGCGGCGCACGGCGAGCCACGAGAGCATTACGAAGGACGGCCACACCAAATAGAACTGATCCTCGACGGCGAGCGACCAGTAGTGATCGAGCGGTGTCGCCGCCGCGTGCGGTGCCCAGTAGTCACTGCGCAGGCCGATGAGGTGCCAGTTCTTGAAGCCGAAAACGGACGGCACGATGTCGTGCACCACAACGGAACGGTCAGCGATGTTCAGCGTGAGCGCGGCGACGGCGGTGACAGCGACCACCACGAGGGACGCCGGAACCAGACGCACGATCCGGCGCCCGTAGAACTGGCGGAACCCCAACCCGTCCCGCGACAGGAGTTGACCTACGAGCAACCGCGTGATCACGAAGCCCGAGATCACGAAGAACACGTCGACGCCGAGCGCACCCCCGGGCAAACGCCCGCCTTGCAGGTTCGACGTGAAGTGGAAGAGAACGACGAGGCCAACCGCGAGCGCGCGCAGCCCGTCGACCTCGGTTATGCGGTCGCGTTCACCTGATTGCGATTGGGCGCGCGGCGCTACCGGCGTGACTTGGATTCGCCATTATGGCGAGCACTTACGCAGGTGGCGCGATTGGATGCGGCATGCAGAGGTCGTCGTACTCGGCGATTTGGATTGGGCCGGCGTTCTCACCGCACGCGGGGCACTCGGGGTCGCGACGCAACTTGAACTTGCGGAATTGCGGGTCCTCGAGTGCGTCGTACTGCACAAGCCGCCCGACGAGCGGTTCGCCCAGGCCGAGCAGCAACTTGATTGCTTCCATCGCCTGCAGGGAACCGATGATGCCGGGCAGCACGCCGAGCACGCCGGCTTCCGCGCACGACGGCGCCTGGTCCGCGGGCGGCGGGATCGGCAACATGCAGCGATAGCAGGGCCCTTCGTACGGCTTGAAGACCGAGACCTGGCCTTCGAATCGGAAAATGGCGCCGTACACGACGGGGATCTTCTTCAGCAGCGACGCGTCGTTGACGAGGTACCGCGTCGGGAAGTTATCCGTGCCGTCGACGATCACGTCGTAGCCGTCGATGATGTCGAGGATGTTGTCGGCGCCCAGGCGCACGTCGTGGGTTACGACGTTCACGTCCGGGTTCAGCAACGCAATGGTCTTCTTCGCCGAGTCGACCTTGCGGTCACCGATGCGGTCCATGTTGTGCAGGATTTGACGCTGCAGGTTCGACGCGTCCACCACATCCATGTCGATGATGCCAAGCGTTCCCACGCCGGCCGCTCCGAGGTACAACGCGGCGGGCGAGCCCAAGCCACCCGCACCGAGCAACAGCACCTTGGAGTCGAGCAACTTTTGCTGGCCGGTTTCGCCCACTTCGGGCAGCAACAGGTGGCGTTGGTAGCGGTTGCGCTGTTCGGGCGAGAGGGCGGCCGGGACCTTCCAGGGGCGTCCCTCGTCCTTCCACTTGTTGAAGCCGCCGGCCAACGACACGACGTTCGTGTAGCCGAGCTCTTGCAACGTCTTCGCCGCGTAGGCGGACCGAACGCCGCTGGCGCAGTTGACGATGATTTCCTGGTCGTGATTGGGGACCTGGCCCTCGATGTTCGTCTCGAGGCGCCCGCGGGGAATGTGGATGGCGTTCGGGATCGCGCCCTGTTCCCACTCATCGGGTTCACGCACGTCGAGGTAGAGCGCGCCCGCATCCATCCGTTCTTGCGCCGCCGCACCTTCCACCTCGGTAATCACGGCCTTCGCGGCCTTCAATAAGTCACGTGCACTAGCCATAGTGGGGTTAAACCCTACCGGCTAGGTCAACATTCCATTACGTCGTTTGGACGATTAGGACCGAGCAGGGGGCGTGGTGAGCCACCGAATTCGGGACGGAACCCAGCACGCGGCGGGCGCCGGTCATGCCGCGGCTGCCGACGACAATCAGGTCGGCGTCGACCTGTGACGCCACGTCGCACAATGCGTCGGCCGCGGATCCCGAAATCTGGTGCTCGGTGACTGTGCAGTTCGAGATCGTCTCGCAGGCGCGCGCCGTGACGTCCTTGGCGCCGCCCTGGGGATCCATCTCCTCGTAGAGCGCGGCCGAGATCGAAGCGAACTCGGGATTCGTGATCAGCGCCGTGATCGGCTTGAACGCGGTGACGACGTGTAACTCGGCGCCGCACTGCGCTGCGAGCGTGGCCGCCGCTTGCACTGCTTCAGCCGCCGTCGGCGACCCGTCGGTTCCTACGACAATGCGTTTGTACATAGGCGCAGATTACGCAGCGTTCTTCGTCTTGCGCGGGGCTGTCTGGTTGACGTGCGCGGGCAGGCCGTGCACGGAACCAGACGTCACCGCCAGCTTCATCGCTCGGCGTACCGCCACTGCTCGGTCCGAGCGATCCTTGGATTCGTCGGTGCGTGATGTCATACGAGCAGCGTGAACTGCACCGGTCGCGGTCCGGTGTTGCGGCGGTCACGATGGGTTGTGACGTCGGTCACGCGTAGGTTGGCGACGTGGAGTTCGACGACGTCATCGCCCGGCGCAAGATGGTGCGCGACTTCACGACCGATCCCGTCGACGAAGCGGCGCTCATGCGTGTCCTCGACGTCGCCCGCCGCGCGCCCTCGGCCGGGTTCACGCAGGGTTGGGGGTTCCTCGTGCTCGTCGGGCGAGACCAAACCGAACGGTTCTGGCGGTCGACTTTTTCCGACGAGGGACGGGCCAATTTCAACCGGCCGGGGCTATTTAACGCCCCCGTAATCGTCGTGCCCTGCTCGAACGAGTCGGCCTACCTGGACCGTTACGCCGAGCCGGACAAGGGATGGACCGATCGAGATCCCAACCGCTGGCCCGTCCCGTACTGGCACATCGATACCGGCTTCGCGGCCATGCAACTCCAACTCGCGGTGGTGAACGAGGGCCTGGGCGCACTTTTCTTCGGCATCTTCCCCGAGAAGCTCCCGGCCGTACGGGCGGAGTTCGGCATCCCGAGCGACTTCACCCCCATCGGTGCGATCGCGCTCGGCCACCCCACACATGCGGACAAATTGTCGCCATCGCTGAAACGCGGACGGAAACCGCGTGACGAGGTCGTCCACTTCGGCGACTGGTAGTCACAGAATGCGGTTTGTGCCCCGCTACAGTGCCGGGGTGCCCGAGAGCCTGATCCGCCCGTGACGCGACGCGCCGCCTTTGCCGGTATCGGCCACGTATTGCCCGATCAGCGGGTCACATCGACCGAGATCGAAGACCGGGTGCGGGAGCACATCGACGACCGTCTGATGCGCGCCGGGGTGATTGAAAGCCTCTCCGGAGTGCGGGAACGCCGGCACGCGCCTGAAGGCACCACCTCGAGCGACCTCGCGTCCCAGGCCGCGCTCCGCGCGCTGGACGACGCCGGTCTCATCCCGGGCGACATCGACATGCTGATCTTCGCTTCGGCCTGTCAAGACATCATCGAGCCGGCCACCGCCAACATCGTGCAGGTCAAGACCGGATGCTTCAACGCGTCGGTCATGGACGTGAAGAACGCATGCAACAGCTTCGTCAACGGCCTCGACGTCGCCGCGGCCGCGATCGAAACCGGGCGGGCCAAGCGCGTACTGATCGCGACCGGCGAAATCCTGTCGATGGCCATCGATTACGACATCAAGGGCGTGCGCGACTTGCGCACCAAGTTCGCCGCCCTGACGCTGGGCGACGCGGGCGCCGCCGCCGTGCTCGAAACCGTCGAGTCGGGCGACCGCGGCGTGTACCCGGGCAAGTTCATGACCGACGGCTCGCACTGGGAGCTGTCGACGATTCTCTTCGGCGGCACCCTCATGGGCCGCGATACATCGCGCAGTTACTTCGAGTGCCAAAGCTCAGAACTGCAAGAGCTGGCGGTCTCCACGTTGCCGCCGGTGATCAAGGACGCGTTGTTCTCGGTCGGCTGGACCGTCGATGACATCGACCTCGTGATCCCACACCAGGTGTCGCTCGCGGTGATCGAGCGACTCGGTGACATCGTCGGCGTGCCCGTCGACAATCGCATGGTCACCGTCGATCGCTTCGGCAACACCGCGGCCGCCAGCATTCCGTTGGCGCTGTCCACGGCGAAGGACGAAGGCCGCCTGAAGCGAGGCGACAAAGTGCTGCTCGTGGGCGGCGCCGCTGGCTGGAGCGCCGGCGTCATCCCGATCGTCTGGTAAAACGCCGCTAGCGCTTCGCGCTGCGGTCCTCGCGCCACTTGATGTCCATACCGTCGAGCTCGCCTTCAGGGTCGCCGATGGTGTCACCCAAGAACGAGGAGAATTTCTTGCGCACGCCCACGCGCGTCACGATCGCTTCGTGGGCGCGCGGGGCGAGCTGAGCTAGCGCCAGCAAGGGCCGCATCGCCGGTGATCCGAGGAGGATCTCCGGCTTGTCATGCGTGATGGATTTAAGGACGGCCGCGACCACTCGATCGACGGAGACGGTTCCGATTACCAGCGGTACCTTGACGCGGTCCTCGCCCAGACGCTTGAACATTCCGGCGCCAGTCACGAACACCGGGCAGATCACCGAGAATGAAACGCCGGTGCCGCGGAACTCCGCGCGCAAGGCCTGCGTCGCGCCGACAAGTCCCGACTTCGTGGCCGAATACGTGGTCGCGAACGGGGTGCCAGCCTTGCCGGCCATCGACGACAGGTTGACGACGTGACCGTTCCGGTTTGCGACCATTGTTGGTAGCAGCAGCCGCGTAAGCAGCATCGGCGCCACCAGGTTCAGGTTGATCAGGCCTTCGATCGCGCTAGGCGTCGCGCGGTGATACGGGCCGAGCAGTTCGGTGCCCGCGTTGTTGATGAGGATCGACGGTGGGCCCGCGGGGCTCTCCTCGGCGATCTTCACGAGCAGCGCCCGACCCTCGTCGGTAGTGAGATCACACGCGACGGCCTCGACCTGCGTCCCGTACGAACGGCATCGCGTCGCCACGGCCTCGAGATCGTCGTGGGACCGGGCGGCCAAGGTGAGATGCGCGCCCGCACCGGCGAGCGCTTCGGCGATGTTCGCGCCGATCCCCCGCGAGCCGCCGGTAACGATCGCGTGCTGACCTTTGAGCGACTTCATCGGTCGGACGGTAGCCGAGCGTTCAGGATCGCTTCGACGGCGTCGCCGGCGCCCTGGGTGCCGTTCTCAAGACTCAGCGTGCGCGCCAGTTCCTGTGCCCGCACCGCCATCCCGGGCGACGAAAGCACTTGGTCCAACGCGTCGCCGAGGCGTTGTTTGGAGAACCGGGCCCACGGCACGGTGACGCCGACGCCGAGTGCGCGCAGGCGATCGGCATGATGGATTTGGTCAAAGGCACGCGGCAACGTGACGCTCGGGATACCGGCATGGATCGTCTCGACCATCGTGCCGAACCCGCCGTGATGCACCACGGCTCGCGCGTGCGGGAGCAACGCCGACAGCGGCACGTAGGACCACACGCCGGCCCGATCGGCCAGCCGTCCGATCCGATGCTCGTCGCGCGCCACGAGAAATACGGCGCGCTGGTCGCGTTCTTCGAGCGTGGCGATCGCGTCGTCCCAGAACGTTCCTGGGTCCAGCGCCGAACTCGCGCCGAGCGTCACGACAACCGGCGGTGGGCCGGCGGCGAGGAACTCCGCGACGTCCTCAGGCATTCCGAGCGCGGCGGGGTTGTCGAAGCGCACAAACCCGGTTGTCGACGCGTTGTCGGGCCAGTCGGGCGGCACCGCCTCGTATGCCGGGGAGCACAAGATCACGACACCGTGCGGCGACGCGGCCTGGTCGATGAAGGCCCACCGGAGCGGGGCCAGGCCGGCGCGTTCGCGCGCACCGTTGATGCCGCGGTTGAACAGTCCGGCGGTCAACAGGTGTGCGGCGCCCCACGCACCCCGGTTCACGACCCGTCCGGCGGCGCCCGGGGGGCTCCACGGGACGAACTGCGGCGCGACGTGCGCGGTGGGCAACAAGCCCGGGAACACCGACACTGTGGCCCACGGAATCCCCGCGGCTTCCGACGCGATCGGTGCCGCGAGTTGCACGGGGTGCGTCAGCACGAGGTCGGCGCCGACGATCGCACGGCCAAGGTCCTCAACCGCGCCCTGGAGATGCGGGATCGCGATGCGCCGCATGATGCTGAACAAGCTGCCAACACCCCGCAGCTGTCCTTCGAGGATCGCGAGGTGGTCGCGGTACTCGTCGAACCCGAAGTGCGGGCCAACCGGGGCGAATTCGAAACCCTCGGCGACAACCAATTCCTCACCGGCGGGCGTGATCGCAAACACCGGCGTGTGGCCGCGCGCCGCCAGCTCGTGACCCAGGCCCAAGAGCGGAAAGAGGTCGCCCCACGACCCGAACGTGGTTAGGACAATGCGTGCCACTCGCTCGGTCTAGCCGGAAACGAACGCTGGAACGACTTCGCCAATCGGGTCGCGCAGGACTACATCCGCGATGTCGTCGTAGTCCGTGGCCATGTCGTTGACAATCACAAGCGTGGCCCCACCACGCACCGCGAGCGGCACCAAGCCGGCGGCGGGGTACACGCCGAGGGTCGAACCGATCACGATCAGTAGCGGCGTGTTGCCGCAGACGACCGCGGCGTGGTCGAGTACCTCAGGATCCAGCGACTGCCCGAAGCTGATCGTGGCGGACTTCAAGATGCCACCGCAGACCAGACAGGGCGGGTCGACCTCGCCGGCGCGGACGCGATCAAGCGTTTGATCCATCGGCCGTTGGTCGTCGCAGCTCATGCACCGGGTGCGGTGTGCCGTCCCGTGTAATTCGAGCACGGTTTCCCGCGGCGACCCTCCGGCCTGGTGCAGCCCGTCGACGTTTTGCGTCACCACCCACGACACGGAACCGGCCGCTTGTAGTTGCGCCACGGCGATGTGTGCGTCGTTTGGTTGCGCCGCCAATAACGGTGAGTCAAGGCGCGTCTGCCATCCCCGCCGCCGGATCTCGGGATCCGCCATGTAGTTGTCGATGTGGGCGGACTTCTCCGCGGCGGGGTTCTTGGTCCAGATGCCGTTCGGGCCACGGAAGTCGGCGATGCCGGAATCGGTCGAAATACCGGCGCCGCTCAGCACGACCGCGTTGTCCGTCATGCGTAGCCACTCACGGACGCGTTCGATGTCGGTCATTCGTCTGTGTTCGCGAGTTCGGCGAGCGCGGCGAGCAGATCCGCCTTCTCCTGCGCCGACAGCTTCGCGTCGGGATGCAGCAGACGGTATTGCTGCGGCGGCATCGAACCTTCCCTGACGACCTCGACCATGTCGTCGAGTTTGTGCTGTCGCTTGTCCCACTCGGAAAAGTTCAACTCGTCGCGACCGGCTTTGACGTCCTTCTGGACCAACCACGACATGGGCGCCGGCTTGTCGTACCACTGCCACTGCGTTTCGTTGCTGTGGCAGTCGTAGCAAGCGCCCTGCGCGATGCGGCGAACCCGGGCCGACGGCCACGGCGCGTCCTGCGTAACGGGTGGGTTCGAACGGTCGTGGCCGTACGGCACAAATTGGATCGCGATCATGACGACGACCATTGTGACGAGACCGCGGCGAACGAAGCGCACCACAAGCGTTACCCCGTCCACCGAGCGAGGAACCTGACGCTGCGTCAGAATGCGTTTTCGTGACGGACACCCAGCCGCAGCCGAACACCACGCCGCCGCAAACCTCGACGCGGGACCTCGGCGAACTCCACGAACGAATGGTGGCGTGGCTTACGACGAAGCTGAGCGCCGACGCCGCGCCGACCGTCTCGGATCTCACCACGCCCGGAAGCAACGGCATGTCGAGCGAGACGGTGTTATTCGACGCGTCGTGGACGTCGGGCGACGGGGTGCGCACCGAAGCGCTGGTGGCGCGCCTGGCGCCCGATGCCGCGAACCTGCCGGTGTTCCCCACCTACGAGTTGGACAAGCAATTCCGCGCCATGCAGATCGTCGGCGAACTCGGCGTGGCGCCCGTCCCTCCGGTGTTCTGGAGCGAGCCCTCACCCGAACCGCTCGGCACCCCGTTCATCGTGATGGGCCGCGTCGAGGGAATCGTGCCGCCCGACGTCATGCCCTACAACTTCGGCGACAACTGGTTGTTCGACGCGTCGCCGGAAGACCAGCAACGGTTGGAGGACACGTCGATTGCCACGCTCGCCGCGTTGCATGGCATCGCCGAACCCGAGAAGACCTTCTCATTCCTGGCCTCCGATCGCCCTGAAGCCACCGCGCTGAAGCGCCACGTAGGCGCGACCTGGGACTACTACGAGTGGGTGGCCGACGGCACCCGGTCGCCATTGATCGAGCGATGCTTCGAATGGTTGCGCGACCACTGGCCCGCTGACGAGGGCCCGACGGTGTTGTCGTGGGGCGACGCCCGCATCGGCAACATGATGTTCCGCGACTTCGAACCCGTCGCCGTGCTCGACTGGGAGATGGCCGGGTTCGGTCCCCGTGAGATCGACGTCGCGTGGTTCATTTACTTGCACCGCTTCTTCGAGGACCTCACGACGCAATACGGCATGCCCGGCATGCCCGACTTCATCAGGCGCGATCGAGTGGCGGCCACGTACGAGCGTTTGACGGGTTACGCGCCGCGCGACCTCGACTGGTTCACCCTGTACGCGGCGCTGCGTCAGGGGATCGTGATGAGCCGTGTGCAGCGACGCGCGATCCGCTTCGGCGAGGCCGTGATGCCCGATGACATCGACGACTTGATCATGCACCGCGCCTCCCTCGAGGCGATGGTGGCAGGCGCCTACTGGACCTGACACAGTGTCAGATTCTGCTGTTCGCTCGGAGGGGATCTGACTGTGACTGACCTGCATCGAGGCGTGTATCTCGCCGATCTTCTGATCGCGGCGCTCGACGCCAACCTCGACAAGCCGGCCGTGCACATCGGCGATGAGGTGCTCACTGGAGCGCAGATGCGCGATGAGATCAGCAAGTACGCGCAGGCTCTGGCCGAGCTGGGTATCACCAAGGGTTCGCCCGTCTCCGTTCTGTCCGCGAACCGGCCCGAGGTGATCTTCAACATGGGCGCCACGATGATCACGGGCTGCCGCACTACTCCCCTGCACCCGCTCGGGTCACTCGACGACCACGCGTACGTAATGAACGACGCCGGCATCGAAACCCTCGTCTACGACCCAGGCGTGTTCGGTGCACGCGCGGCGGAGCTCAAGGCGAAGGTGCCGGGCCTCAAGAACCTGCTCGCCTTCGGCGACGACGAAATCGGCACGAATTACCTCGCGCTCGCGTCCAAGCACACCCCGCAGCGGCTGGTCGCGGCCGAAGTAAACCCGACCGACGTATCGGGGCTCATCTATACGGGCGGCACCACCGGCAAGCCCAAGGGCGTGATGAGCTCGTACCGCAGCTCGGCGACGATGACCCAGATCCAGATGGCCGAGTGGGAGTGGCCCGAGGACCTGCGTTTCCTGATCATGACGCCGCTGTCTCACGCGGGCGCCGCCTTCATCATTCCGACGTTGCTGCGGGGCGGCTCGATCGTCGTGAGCGCGGGCTTCGATCCCGCCAAGCTCTTTCAGTTGATCGAGAAGTACAAGATCACCGCGACGATGCTCGTGCCGACGATGCTCTACATGTTGATGGACCATCCGGACTTCGAGAAAGCGGATCTGTCCTCACTGCAGACGGTCTATTACGGCGCGGCGGCCGCGTCGCCGACGCGGTTGAAGGAAGCGATCGACAAGCTCGGCCCGATCTTCTTCCAGTTCTTCGGCCAGTCCGAGTGCCCGATGACGATCAGCGTGTTGCGCAAGGGCGAGCACGACGTGAACAACCTGGACCGCCTCGCCACGTGCGGCCGGCCTGTCCCCTGGGTGCACGTGAAGTTGCTCGACGACGACAACAACGAAGTCGCGCCGGGCGAGCCGGGCGAGATCTGCGTGCAGGGTCCGCTCGTCATGGAGGGCTACTGGAACAAGCCGGAGGAAACCGACGCGGCGTTCGCGGGCGGGTGGCTGCATACGGGCGACGTCGCCCGCGCCGACAAGGACGGCTTCATGACGATCGTCGATCGCAAGAAGGACATGATCGTGTCGGGTGGTTTCAACCTTTACCCGCGCGAAATCGAGGATGTGATCTCGTCACACCCCGCGGTCGGTGCGGTCGCGGTGATCGGCGTTCCCGACGAACGGTGGGGTGAGGCGGTGAAGGCCGTCGTCGTGCTTCGTCCCGACCAGAAGGTCGACCCTGAGGAACTGATGGCGATGGTGAAGGACAAGAAGGGCTCGGCTCACGCACCGAAGTCCGTCGACTTCGTCGACGCCATACCTGTAAGCGCGTTAGGCAAGCCCGACAAGAAGGCACTGCGCGCGCAGTATTGGGGCGACAGCGCGCGGCAAGTCAACTAGCGCCATGGCGTCACCGCTCGACGAGTACCCCGTCCACCAAGTTCCGCTCTCGCTGGAGTTCGTCGGGTCGAGCGATCGGAATTTCTACGACCGCTGCATTTACCAAGCGCACGATCGCAGCGGCGACCTCCTGCTCATCACCGGCATGGGCGTGTATCCGAACCTGGGTGTGATCGACGCGTTCGCGGTGGTGCGGCGCGGTGACCAACAGTTCTGCGTGCGCACCTCGGACGCGATTCCCGCGAACCGGCTCGAGCAGCGCGTCGGGCCGTTGTCGATCGAAGTAGTCGAGCCGTTGCGCGAGTTGCGGCTGCGGTGTGTGGGCTCGGACCTCGGCATCGAGTTCGACCTGACGTTTCGGAACGCGTTCGACGCGATGGACGAACCGCACCACGTCCACCGCATGGGCCCAAAGATCCTGTTGGACGCGTCGCGGTTCTGCCAGGTCGGTTCGTTCGGCGGGTCGCTGCGCGTTGATGGCGATACCTACGACGTGGCGGATTGGACCGGCACCCGCGATCGGTCATGGGGCATCCGTCCAACCGGTGAGGCTGAGCCGCCGGGTCGGGGGGCCGACGAGTCGTACATGACCGGGTTCTGGTGGAACTGGATCCCGATGCGCTTCGAGGACTTCTCGCTCATGGTGATCGCGCAAGAGAACGGCGAAGGTCACCGTGTCCTGAACGAGGCAGTGCGCGTGTGGAAGGACGGGCGGGTCGAGCAACTCGGCTGGCCCGAGTTCGACGTTCGCTACCAGCCGGGCACGCGCCACCCCACGGGCGCGTCGATTGCGCTGGTGGACCGCGACCGCAAGCCGCTCACGCTCGAGATCGAGGCCTTCACGTCCGTGCCGCTCAGCGTCGGATGCGGCTACGGCGGCGACCCCGACTGGAACCACGGGTTGTGGAAAGGCCGCGGCTGGGTCGAGTCAACGGTGTACGACCTGACCGACCCCATGGTCGCCGGCCGCATCCCCTTCAGCGTGGTCGACTACGTGGCGAAAGCAACTCTTGACGGCGCCGAAGGCTGGGGCATTTTCGAACACGGCACCTTCGGCAAGCACGCGCCGAGCAACTTTGCGGACTGGGACTCCGTCGCCCCATGAGCGAGAGGCCGCCGCTCTCTGAGGACGAACAACAGAAACGTCGGCAGACGATCCACGACCTGATGCCGACCACGCCCTTCATCGCCGGCCTCGGCCTCGTGTTCGAACGCTACGAACCCGACGACGTCGTGATGCGCCTGCCGTTCCGCGCGGATCTCACCAACGACGGCACCTACTACCACGGCGGTGTAATCGCCTCGGTGATCGACACGACGGGCGCGGCGGCCGCATGGTCGAACCACGACTTCGACAAAGGCGCACGCGCCTCCACGGTGAGCATGACGGTGCAATACGTCGGCGCCGCGAAGCAGTCCGACCTGCTTTGCACGGCCCGCACGGTGCGACGCGCCCGCGAGCTCATCTTCACCGAGATCACCGCGACGGACGCTGACGGCGCGGTAGTCGCCCACGCGGTGCAGACCTACCGGATCGTCTAGTCCTATGCAGCGCGACGCGCGGGCCCTCGTGCTCAATGCGCCGCGCACCCTCGACGAGGTGACGCTCGCGCTGCCCGAGGTCGGCGACGACGACGGACTGCTGCGCGTCGAGGCGTGCGGCCTGTGCGGCACGGATCACGAGCAGTACACCGGAACCCTGCGCGGCGCGGCACCGTTCGTGCCCGGCCATGAGGCCGTCGGTGTGATCGAGGCAATCGGTTCTGCCGCGGCGAAGCGCTGGGGTGTCAATGTGGGTGACCGGGTCGCGGTCGAGGTGTTCCAGTCCTGTCGCGCGTGCGACGCCTGTCGGGAGGGAACGTACCGGCGCTGCGAAAAGCACGGCCTGGCCGACATGTACGGGTTCATCCCCGTCACCAAAACCCCGGGCCTGTGGGGCGGCTACGCCGAGTATCAGTACCTCGCCCCCGACTCCATGCTGCTGCCCGTCCCCGAGTCGCTCGACCCCGTCGTCGCGACGTTGTTCAACCCGCTCGGCGCCGGAATTCGGTGGGGCGTCACGGTTCCCGGGACGTCGGCGGGAGACGTGGTCGCAGTGCTCGGGCCGGGCGTGCGGGGCCTGTCCGCATGCGCAGCCGCCAAAGATGCCGGCGCCGCCTTCGTGATGATCACGGGATATTCGGTGCGGGACGCCAACCGGTTGACGCTCGCCGCGTCGTTCGGCGCCGACCTCGCCGTCGACGTCGCCACGACCGACCCGGTCGCCGCGCTCCGTGCGGCGTGTGGCCGGCTGGCCGACGTCGTAATCGATGTCACCGCGAAGGCTCCGGCCGCGTTCGCCCAGGGCATCGCCCTTGCCCGGCCGGGCGGCACGATGGTGGTCGCAGGCACGCGCGGCACGCCGGACCCGCCGGGGTTCTGGCCCGATCACATCGTTTACAAGGAGCTGAACGTGATCGGCGCCCTGGGCGTGGACGTGGCGGCGTACCGAGCCGCGCTCGACCTGCTGGCGTCGGGTCGCTATCCGTTCGCCGACCTGCCGAGACGCACCGCGGATCTCACGGGCGCGGACGACCTCGTTCGCACGATGGCCGGCGAAGGCGCCGACGCGCCGCCGGTTCATGGTGTGATTACTCCGTGACCGACCGACCCGAACCGCGGGTGCCGTTACTAAGCGTTGAGGACGCGACCGCGGCCGGCGACGCCGTCGGCGTCCCGGGCCTGCTGGCCGAACTCAATGTGTTTCGCACGCTGCTGCACCATCCGCCCGTCGCGCGGCTCTACTCGGAGTTCCTCCTCTGGATGCTCGGCCGCGGAACGCTCGACGCGCGTTTGCGCGAGTTGGTGATCATGCGTCTCGGGTGGACGACGGAGTCCGTCTACGAGTGGACGCAACACTGGCCGATCGCGCTGCGCAGCGGTCTCAGTGAGGCGGATGTTCTCGCGGTGCGCGACTGGCAGGACTACGCCGGCTTCGGCCCGGGGAACGCGCCGTGCTGCAAGCCACCGACGAAACGGTGGCCGACGGCGCGATCAGCGCCGCCACCTGGCACGCCTGCACCGAACACGTGTCGCCTGAACCCGAGGTGCTGCTCGAACTGGTCACGGCCATCGGCCTGTGGCGCATGATCTCGTCGCTCTTACGGAGCGCGGCCATCCAACTCGAAGACGGCGTGGCCGCGTGGCCGCCCGACAGCATTTCCCCGTCCGCATAGGAGGACCAATCCCGTGAACAAAGCGTTGGTGCAAGTGCTTGGTGCAGTCGCCTACGGCGAGTGGAAGGCGTACGAGGGGGCGAAGGCGCAAGCGGCCGCGGCCACCGACCCCGCCGAGAAGCGACGCTTCAAGAAGGTCGCGGCCGAGGAACTCCGACACCACAAAGGCTTCGTCGCTCGACTCGAAGCGATGGGTGCCGACCCCGAACGCGCGATGCGTCCGTACCGCACGGTCCTGGATCGCTATCACGGCCGCGACGAGGTCGACCCGGTCACCGACGCCGTGTTCGGCTATCTCGGAGAGGGCGTGGCCGACGACTTGTTGCACTGGTTGCGTGAGGTCGTCGACGCCGACACGGCCGCGTTCATCGACACGGTGATCGCTGACGAAGTCGACCACGAGGCGGCCGCCGCGATGGATCTGCGCGAGGTGCTGGAGTCCACGCCGGACGGCCGTCGGCGCGTGCTCTCGGGCGCGGGAACGATGGCGTGGCACATGGCCTGGAGCGGGCGGCGGGGCGCGGCGCCGCTCGTCGCGTTCGTGCGCCTCGGCAAGACCGATCAACTTCTCCGCGCGATCGTCGGCGGACAGCTCCGCCGCCTCCGCGCCGTCGCCGCCTAACCCCCGTTCTTGTACCCGAAAGCAGCGACTTTTTGCTACTGAGCGTTACAAGAATGCGGCTTTAGCGGCCTTGGAAGTTGGGGGCGCGCTTTTCTGAGAAGGCTTTCGGGCCTTCCTTGGCGTCTTCGGACGCGAACACTGGCCAGCCCAAGGTGAGTTCGTGGGCGAGGCCCTCTTCCTCGGTCATGCCCTCGGTCTCGCGCAGCGAACGCAGGACGGCCTGGACCGAAAGCGGGCCGTTGCCCGCGATCATCTCGGCGACCTCGCGTGCGCGCGCCAAGGCCTGCCCGTCGGGCACAACTTCACCGATCAAACCGATGGACAGCGCTTCGCGGGCCGGCACGTGCCGACCTGTCAGGAGGATCTCGGCCGCGATCGTGTACGGAATTTGCCGGCGCAGTCGGATCGTCGAGCCACCCAAGGGGAACAGGCCCCTGCGGACCTCGGTCACGCCGAAGGTGGCGGACTCGCCCGCGATGCGGATGTCGGTCGCCTGCAGGACCTCGGTGCCGCCGGCGACGGCGTAGCCCTCGACCGCGGCGATCAGCGGCTTCATCGGACGGAAGTGGCGCAACAGCGCCTTCCAGTGCAGATCGGAGTCGGTGGCCATGCGTTCGCGCCACTCGTTGGTGTCGCCGCCGTAGCCACCGGCCATTTCCTTCAGGTCGGCGCCCGAGCAGAAGTCCCCGCCGGCGCCGGTGAGGATGGCCACGCGGACCTCTGGGTCCTCGTCGATCATCTTCCAGGCGTCATACGCGCGCACCAGCATTTCGGTGCTGAAGGCGTTCTTGCGCTCGGGCCGGTTCATGGTGACGGTGACGACGTGGCCGTCACGCTCGACGAGGAGATGCGGTTCACTCATGAGAGGTACGCTAATCCTTGAAACTAGAATCTGTTCTAGTAAGCGCGGAGGGACCGGCCACATGCAGCTGAGCGACATCAACCTCGTCGACCCGGACATTTTCGTCGAGGGTGTACCCCACGAGCAGTTCACGCTGCTGCGCCGGGAGGCGCCGGTCTTTTGGCACGAAGATGTCCACGGCGGCTTCTGGGCGCTGACCAAGCACGACGACGTCGTCCACGCGAACCGCGACGCCAAGACCTTCTCGTCTTATGAGCGTTCGGCCCTCTACAACGTCGAGGGCGACGAGGCGACCTTGGCTGGTGTGCGTCTGATGATGCTCAACCTCGACCCGCCCGACCACACGAAGCTGCGCAAGATCGTCAACCGCGGGTTCACGCCCAGACGCATCAAAGAGTTGCAGCAGTCGCTGGTCGACCGGTCCCGCGAGATCGTGGACAACATCGCCGAGAAGGGCGAGTGCGACTTCGTGACCGACGTCGCGTGCGAACTGCCGCTGCAGGCGATCGCCGATCTAATCGGCATCCCCCAGGAAGACCGGCACATGGTCTTCGACTGGAGCAACCGCATGGTCGGCGCCGACGATCCGGAGTACGGGCTGACGATGGAGGACGGAGCGACGGCGGCCGCGGAGCTGTTCGGCTACGCACAGGTGCTCGCCGACGACCGTCGAAAAAACCCGCGCGACGACATCGTGACCGACCTCCTGAACGCCGAAGTCGACGGCGAAGCGCTCGACGACATGGAGTTCAACAGCTTCTTCATGCTGCTCGCAGTCGCGGGCAACGAAACCACGCGCAACGCGATCTCGCACTCGATGCTTGCGTTGATCGAGCACCCCGATCAGCGCCAGTTGATCATCGACGACCCGACGCTGCTCGACAGCGCCATCGAAGAGTTCCTGCGCTGGGCCACGCCGGTCATGCATTTCAAGCGCACCGCCATGCGCGACCTCGAGCTGCGCGGGCAACAGATCAAGCAGGGCGACCGCGTGATGATGTGGTACTCGTCGGCCAACCGCGATGAGGAAGTGTTCGAAGATCCGTTCACCTTCAACGTGAAGCGCGACCCGAACCTGCACACCCTGCACTCCGCGTTCGGCGGCGGCGGTCCGCACTTCTGCCTCGGCGCCAACCTCGCCCGCACGGAAATGCGCGTCACCTTCGACGAGTTGCTGCGGCGCATCCCCGACATGGAGCTATCGGCCGAGCCGAGTCGTCTGCGGTCGAACTTCATCAACGGTCTCAAGCACCTCCCGGTGAAGTTCACCCCGGTCAAGCGTTCCGATGGCTGAGGCCTACATCGTCGACGCCGTCCGCACGCCGGTTGGCAAACGCGGCGGCGGACTGAGCCAGGTACACCCGGCCGATCTCGGCGCGCACGTCTTGAACGCGTTGATGGACCGCACCGGCGTGGACCCCTCCGCGGTGGAAGACGTCTACTTCGGCTGCGTCGACGCGGTCGGTCCGCAAGCTGGTGACATCGCACGGACCTGTTGGCTGGCGGCGGGCCTGCCCGAGGAAGTGCCCGGCGTCACGATCGACCGTCAGTGCGGCTCGTCGCAGCAGGCGGTGCACTTCGCCGCGCAGGCCGTGATGAGTGGCACCACCGATCTCGTGGTCGCGGGCGGCGTGCAGAACATGTCGATGATCCCGATCAGTTCCGCCATGACCATGGCCGAGCCCCTCGGCTTCACCGATCCGTTCTCGGGTTCCGAAGGATGGGTCAAGCGCTACGGCGACCAAGAGGTATCGCAGTTCGCGGGCGCCGAGGCGATCGCAAGGAAGTGGAACATCTCGCGCGAGGACATGGAGCAGTTCGCGTACGAGTCACACCAGCGCGCCGCGCTTGCCACGAATGAGGGTCGCTTCGAAACCCAGATCGCACCGCTCGGTGAGTGCACGGTGGACGAGGGCCCGCGGCCGACATCAACGCTGGAGAAGATGGCGTCGCTGCCCACACTGGTCGAGGGCGGACGCTTGACGGCCGCGGTTTCGTCGCAGTTGTCCGATGCGTCCACCGCGATGCTCGTCGCGTCGGAGCAGGCCGTGAAGGACCACGGGCTCACCCCGCGCGCGCGCATCCACCACATCAGCTGTCGCGGCGAAGACCCGATCATGATGCTGAGCGCGCCGATCCCGGCCACGGCCTACGCCTTGAAGAAGACGGGGATGTCACTCGACGACATCGACCTCGTCGAGATCAACGAAGCATTCGCGTCGGTGGTGCTCGCATGGCAGAAGGAAACCGGCGCTGACCTCGCCAAGGTGAACGTGAACGGCGGCGCGATCGCGCTCGGTCATCCTCTCGGGGCCACCGGCGTCCGCTTGATGACCACGCTGCTTTACGAGTTGGAACGCACCGGCGGCCGCTTCGGCCTGCAAACGATGTGTGAAGGCGGCGGCCAAGCCAACGTCACCATCATCGAACGGCTCTAGCGCGCGGCGCGCTGCGCCAGGTTCTGCATCGCCTTGGTGTTGTTTTTCCGGAGCCGTCCGACGACCAACTTCATCAGGAAACCGATAGGGCCGACCGGGTCGAGGTACATCGTGTAGCTGATGGCGGTGCCGCCGCCCGGCAGCGGTGTGAGCACACAGTCCTCGACGAGCGAACGCGTGAAGCGTGGCTTCGCCTCGTAGCCCGTGAAGGACCAGCGTTTCCCCGGATTCCACACGATGAACTCTTCGTCGACCGTCATGCCCGGAACCACGACGCGCCGTCGCGCGCCAACACCCTCAGCAGGACCGATGACGGTGACTTTCTTCACCGAGGGGAACCACTCTGGCCAACGCTCGTGGTCCACAAGCACGGCGAACACCTGGTCGGGCGACGCCGTCGATTCCGCCTTCGCCTCGACGCGAACCGGCGCACGGTCGATCCAGTCGATTGTCTGCTTCGTGAGCTCAGCCATGGAGCCGCTCCAATGTTCCATTGGCCTCGCTCATCACGCGATCGACCACTTCTTTGCAGGTTGGCAGGTCGTCGATCACGCCGACGACTTGGCCGCTCGCCATCACGCCGAGGTCGGGGCGGCCGTCAACCATGGCCTGCTTCAGCAACATGGGCGTGTTGGCTTGCATGACGACCTGGCTCCACGACAGTTCCTGATTGCGCTTCATGGCCAGGCCCTCGCGCACAATCGCAGTCCACGATTCGCCGCTCAGCTTCTTGAATCCGAACGCGTTGCGGATGGCGCGCGGCAGCGACGTGACCGCGTTCGTCTTGTCGAGTTCGTCGGTGAACTCGGTGCGCAGCACCCGATGCGGCACGCCATCGACTTGCGTGGTGACGAGCGTGTCCGTTACGGCTTTGGATAGGTAGACCTGCTTGACGGCGTCGGGCACCGTCGAGTCGCTCGTAAGCAGGAAGCGCGTCCCCATCGCGATCCCGGCCGCGCCGTACGCCAGCGCCGCGACCAGGCCCCGCCCGTCGAAATAGCCACCGGCCGCGATCACCGGGATGTCGACGGTGTCGACCACCTGGGGCAGCAGCAGCGAGGTCGGCACAGAACCGGTGTGTCCCCCACCTTCGCCGCCTTGCACGATCACCGCGTCGACGCCCCACTGCGCGACCTTCTCGGCGTGTCGCTTGGCGCCGATGGACGGGATCACGACCAGACCGCCGTCCTTGCAGCGCTTGATCAGTGCCTCGCTGGGCGCCTGCGCGAACGAGGCCACGCGCACGCCTTGCTTGATCATGAGGTCGATCCGGTCGGCGGCATCGGCTTGATCGGCGCGCAGGTTCACACCGAATGGTTTGTCGGTGCGGCTCTTCACTTCACCGATAGCGCGCGACAGATCGTCGAAGCTCATGGTCGCCGAGGCGAGCACACCGAAGGCACCCGCGGCGGACGTCGCCGTAGTCAGCCGCGCCCCGCGACGTAACCCATGCCGGTCTGGACGATGGGGTACTGCACGCCGAGGAGATCGCACAGCGGAGTGTGCAACGCGGGATGCATCGTTATGACGGGACTTCGGCCTCGCGCCGGCCTTCCGGATCGATCACCGTGTAGAGCAGGCGCAGCTCCTCCTCGGTTGGCAGCCGCGACGCGGGGACGTCGCTCGGAATCACGAGCTCGAAGCCGGTGGCCGCAATTACCTCGTCGGTCGATACGCCCGGGTGGACCGAGCGCAGCCGGGCGCGATGGTCGGGCGTCTCGAAGTCGATGACGCACAGGTTCGTGATGACGCGTCTGATCTCGTGGAAGCGTGCGGCGTCGCCCGCCAGCGACGCGGCGCGGTCGTAACCGATGCCGCACACGGTGTCGACACGCGCACACACGACCTGCGGTGAATGGTTCGGGACCCAGTAGGACGTGGTGTCGTTGATCGTGTTGCCTGGTGCGCCGCGGTAGCCGAGCAGCATCGTGCGCGGCTTGGCGTAGTCGCCGATCGCCGCGATGTTCTGGTTGCCGTACTGGTCGACCTGCGTCGCGCCCATCATCACGTGGCGACGGCCCGACCACACCCAGTCGAACATGGACCGGTAGGGGTTCGAGTACTCGTAGATCTTTTCGTCGGCGCTGAGTTCGTAGGCCGAGTCGTTGGCGATGACCGCGGCTTCGCCGTCGGTCATGCACAAGTCGGGCTCGAAAGCCGCGCGCGCCAAACGCCCGCCGACCATCGGGATAGTGCCGATCGGGTTGGCCAGGATCTCACCGTCGCCGCGGAACGCCTCGGCGACCGCGACGGCGCAGACATCGGCCCGCGTGGCGGTGGTGGTACTCATGAGCGTGCCCGCAGTCGTGACTGGTAGTCGGCTTCGCTTACATCGACCCAGGCAGTCTTGAACGCGTCCCACGCTTCGGGCGTCTTGGCCGACGCGGCGTACTCCTTCTGGAACGCCTCGTCGCGTCCGTAGTCGGGCACGCAGGACGTGAAGTGCGCGCCGTTGGGCGCCTCGATCACCCCGTCGATGCTCATGCGGCTGATGCGCTGGGTGTGATGCGAGCCTTCCTTGGCCATGTCGTCGGTGTCGACGATGCGCTCGACGCTCATAAACCTGCGACCGGTCGGGGCCGCCTGCACCATGAGGTCGTCGAAATACATGTCGGGGCCGAGGTACTGACCGTTGCCGCGCTCGTCGCCGCGATTCTGGTGGATCAGCGCCGCATCCAGCTCAAGCGCCGGCATCGCCACGAGCTCTTCGCCGTCGCCGTAAGGCGAGGTAACCGTCTTGAGCTTTGGGTTGTCGCGAAACAGATCAGAGCCAAGGCCGACGCGGGTGGGCAAGAAGGGGACCCGCCAGGCGGCGGCCTGAAGTCCGAGCAGCATCAGGCCCTCGTCCAGCGGCTCATCCTCGACCGCGCCGCTTTGGCGGGCGGCGCGAAAATGCGGCTCGAGCGGGATCGAGTCGAGCGACACGAACGCGTAGACGACCCGTTTTACCTTTCCGGTGGCACACAGCAGGCCGACGTCGGGCCCGCCGTAAGAAACGATCGTCAGGTCCCTGAGGTTCGACCGCGCGATCGCCCGGATCATCGACATGGGCTTGCGCCGCGACCCCCATCCCCCAATCGCGATCGTCATGCCGTCACTCAGCGACGCAACGACGTCGTCTTCGGTGGCGCGCTTGTCGGCCATTACTTTGTGAACTTCGCGTCGCGTTTTTCGACGAACGCGTCACGCGCTTCGTCGGCCACTCCAGACAGGTTGAGTTCGAACGTGAAGCCCTGCTCGTAGCGGTAGCTGCGCTTCACATCCACGGGGTCGATGCCATTGAGCGACGCCTTCGCGGCGCGGATGACCGTGGGACTCTTCGCCGCGATCTGCGCGGCCACGTCGAGCGCCGTCTCCCGCAAGGCCTCGGGCGACACCACCCGCAACACGGAACCGAACTCGTGTAGCTCGGCCGCAGTCGCCGTGGCCGATGTGTAGACCATCGCCCGCATCTTGTGCTGCGGCACGAGCCGGGCGAGATGCGTGGCCGCACCAAGTGCGCCGCGGTCTACTTCGGGCAAACCAAACGTCGCGTCGGTCGCCGCGACGATCACATCGGCGTTGCCGACGAGCCCGATGCCGCCGCCGAGGCAGAAACCATTCACGGCGGCGATCACCGGGACCTCGCAGTCGTAGACGGCGGCGAAGGCCGCGAAGCAGCCCTTGTTCGCACCGATCAGCGCCGCGAAACCTTCGGTGTTCTGCATCTCTTTGATGTCGACGCCGGCGTTGAAGCCACGCCCTTCAGCCCGCAGGACCACGACGTGGACGTCGGGGTCGCGCCCCGCGGCGATCAGCTGGTCGGCGAGCTCGTACCAGCCGGCGACGGTCAAGGCGTTGACCGGGGGGTTGTCCATGACGATCTCGGCGACGTGATCGGTGACCGTGGTGGAGATGCCCATAGTGTCCTTGTGAGTAACTTCTGACACTTCGTCAGATTCTGCGGACAAGGTAGCCCGAAGGAGACAAACCGTGGCGGTAGAGCTCGACATGACAGGCCGCGTCGTGCTCGTGACGGGTGGCGCGCGCGGGATCGGCCGCGGCATCGCTGACGGGTTCGCCGACGCTGGTGCGAATGTGGTCATCTGCGGACGCAGCGCGCCCGACGACGCTCCCCACGAGTTCATTGCCTGCGATGTGCGCGAGCTGGAGCAGGTGGACGCGATGGTCAGCTCGATCGTGGAATCACACGGGCGCCTCGACGTGGTGGTCAACAACGCGGGCGGGTCGCCCGCGGCAGACGCGGCCACCGCGTCCGTGCGCTTCTCCGCGTCGGTGATCGGGCTCAACTTGATGGGACCGTTGAACGTGTCCCAGCGAGCCAACGCGGTGATGCAGGAACAGGCCGACGGGGGTGCGATCGTCAACATCGGCAGTGTCAGTGCGCTGCGCCCGTCCCCCGGCACCGCCGCTTACGCCGCGGCCAAAGGTGGACTCCTGAGCCTCACGATGACACTGGCGGTCGAGTGGGCGCCGAAGGTGCGGGTGAACCTGGTGACCGGCGGCATCATCGCGACCGAGCAGAGCGAGTTGTTCTACGGCGACGAGTCCCGGCAAGCCGCCATCGCGAAGACGATCCCGGCTGGTCGCATGGGCACGCCGACCGACATCGCGAACGCGTGCCTGTTCCTGGCGTCTCCACTAGCGAGCTACGTCAGTGGCGCCAACCTCGTGGTGCACGGCGGCGGCGAACCGCCCCGTTACCTCGACACGTAGTCGCGTTCAAGCGCCGCCGCCGCGGCTGCCGGCCCGTCGATGTCGCTCAGGCGAGCCGCCATGGTTCCCGCGGCGCGGACGACCGGTTCGGCCGTCGCCTCCGCGAGAGCGCGCGCGACTCGGCTTTCGGTCAAGCGCTTCGACGGAACCGGACGCGAACCGATCCCCGTCGCCGCTACCCGGCGCCCCCAGAAGAACTGATCGACCACGTGCGGCACGACAACTTGCGGGACTCCGGCCCGGGCCGCGATAGCGACGGTGCCCGCGCCTCCGTGATGCACCACGGCCCCGAGGCGAGGGAAGAGGCGCAGGTAGTCGACTTCGCCGATCACGCAGACGTCGTCGTCATCGATGGACGATGCGCCGTCGAGCAGCAACCGGTGCCCCGCACCGCGGACTGCCCCGGCCACCGCCGCGATGCGGCTCTCGACGTCGGGCCCCGCGACGCTACCGACGGTCACGAGGACGGGCGGCGTGCCCCGCTCGAGGAACGCTTGAAGTGCATCGGGCAGGGCCGACGCGGCAGCGCCGCCGAAACACGCGCCCAACGCGCCCGACTCGAACCCGGCGCCCACGATGGCTGCGTCGTACAGCCGCAGTAGCGACGTCGGCGCCGTCAATGCGTCCCACAGGTTGGGCGCACGACGGGTCCGGCCCAGCGCCTCGCGATAGTCGCCGAGGATGGGCTGAAACAGCCGGGCCAGCACGACGTCTTGGCCGCGCCACAGCAGCCAGTTCGCAAGAGGCCCGAGCCCGTAGAACGGCGCGAAGTGGGGAGGAATCCGCGTCGAACGCTCCAACGTCGGGGAAGTAGAGCCGTAGACGTAGCGGATGCGACGCGCTTCGCAAAGGGCCGGCGCCAGAATCTGAAACCCGCTGCCGACTACGACGTCGGCGTCGCGACACGCCTCATCCAACGCGTTCTGCGCTTGCACGGCGGCGGGCCGCAGGCGTCGGCCCAAGTCGACGATGTCACGTAGCCCTCCGTCAAGATCCTGGACGAACGCGGCGGCGTCCGCGTCGATTGGCACGGACGCAATTCCCACGTCGGTAAACAGGCTCGCGAAGTCCCGCGTGACGCACGCAGACACTTCGTGTCCCGCGCCTCGCAACGCGCTCCCTAACGCCACCAACGGAGCGACGTCGCCTCTCGTCCCGATCGGCGCGAGGACAACGCGCATCACCACCAACTTGGGCGCGGTTCCTCAGATCGGAACCGCCAAACCGCGATCGCACCGAAGAGCGCCGTGAACCCCACGAGCATCGCGACAGGCAACAGCACTGCGCCGATGCCGCCGCCGTCGAGAATCACGGTGCGGTACCCGCGCATCGCCCAATACGTCGGTAAGCAGGGACCGATGACGCGCGCCGCCGTGGGCATCAACGAGGGCGGGGTGAAGGCGCCCCCGAGCCCAGCCGCAGCCATCGTTCCGGCCAGCTGGAACAGGGTGATCTGCTGTTGCGTCGTGCAGACGGCCATGAGCAAGACGCCGAGCGCGAGAACTGATCCGACGAGCGCGGCCGCCACGCAGGCGAGCGCGACGATGCTGCCGTTGACAACGAGCCCGGCCCCGAGAACACCGACCGCAAAAAGCGCGACCTGTTGGATGACGGCAGCGACCGCGAGCGGTCCGAGCTTGCCCAAGATGATTTGCCACGACGAGGCCGAACTAGCGCGCAGCCGATCCCAGGTCCCGAACCCGTGCTCGCGCAAGAACGCCAACGCGACAACCCCGACCATGAAGAACGAGAACATCACGGCTACGCCGGGCACCGACTGCTCGGCACCATTCGCCCCTGGAACGCCTGCTTGCCGAAGGGCCAATCGAAAGGTCGGCTGCAGAAACACCATCACGATCAACGGCATGACGAGCGCACCGAGCAGCAGTGGCATCTGACGACCCAGCATCCGAAACTCGTGACGCAAAACCGCGCCCAGCTGCGTCACTTACACCGCCTCTGCGAGTGTTTCGCCGGTAAGCAACAAGTACGCGTCCTCGAGCCTCGCCGGACGCACTTGCACCGATCTCAGACCGGCCATGTGTGCCGTCGCCGCAGCCAGCACGGCCGCGGCCTGACGATCTGGCTCGGTCGTGCGCACGGTGAGGACGTTCCCCTCGGTCGAGACGTCCAGTCCCGGGGGCAACGGGATTGCTGGCGGCGGCGCATCAAACTCCAGCTCGATACGACCGGGCAGATCGCGGGTAAGCGCGTTCACGGTCGAGTCGGCGACTTTGATCCCTCGGTGCAGCACGGTGACGCGACCGTCCAGCGCCTCTGCTTCTGCGAGATAGTGCGTGGAGAAGACGACTGCGGCGCCGCGCTCAGCGACGTCGCCGACCAGTCGAATGAGGTCCGCGCGCGCCGCGAGATCGACTCCGGCTGTCGGTTCGTCCAGCACGACGACGGTCGGTTCATGCACGAGCGCCATCGCGACATGCACACGGCGACGTTCGCCCCCGGACAGGTCGCCGGCGCGCCGCGTCAGCAGGTGGTGAATACCGAGCGCGTGCGCGGTGGCTTCGACCCGCGCCCGAGCGGCCGCTCCGCGAAGGCTGGACATCTCAGCGAAGAACAGGATGTTCGCCGCGACCGAGATCGTTGGGTAAACGCTGAGTTCCTGGGGCGCGAACCCGAGCGCGCGGCGTGTGTCGCCCCGGCGAGGATCGCCACCTGCAACCGTGATTCGGCCGTCGTCGACTCGTCGGAGGCCGGCGACAAGAGCGAGCAGGGTTGTCTTCCCGGCCCCGTTCGCTCCGAGCAGCGCCACGACCTCTCCGGCCGCGACCGACAGGCTCACGCCATTCAACGCGATCACGTCGCCGTACCGCTTGGTGACGCTGTCCACCTCTAGCATCAAGACTCGTTCTCACCCACGAGCACGTTCGGGTCGTAGCCCCACTGCTCGAACGCGAACGCCCATTCTCCGGCAATCCTGTCCGCGAGAGCGCGGTCGAGTCGGAAGCTGCCGGGAGTGAACGCGGCGATCTCCTCGAGGTACGCGCGAAGCCGAGGTTCGAACGCCGTCCAGCCACCGAGGTCAAGCTCGTCGTACACGCGACGGAGGGTTTCGACCGGGTCCGCCACCAGGTCCTCATAACGAATCTCGAAGTACTGACCGGCGGGCACCGCCGCGCGCTGCGCGAGGTGGGCCTGCATCTTGTCCCGGTACACGTTGAGAAAGAAGGTCCGCAGTTCCTCTTCGTCGTGCGGCGCCATCTCCATCATGTGCAGGCCGGCAGTGATCGCGTTCCATGTCGACAGATACACGGCGTACGGATTGCGGACGATGTGAAGGATCGGGGCGTCAGGCCACCGATTCAGGATCTGCGGCAGACGAGCCGTGTTCCACGGATTCTTCACGACCAGCCGTTTCCCGTCGGCCAGCCAGGACGCCTTCCGGAACACGGCGTCGCGCGTGCGCTCCCATCGCTGCGCCTCGCGGGGGGTGAGACCCTTCATGAGTGCCCACTTGTCGAAGTACTGCTGCTGGTTTCGGGGGAAGTACAGCAAGCCGCTGATGCCGGTACCCGAGGTCAGATCGAAGCACCACTCCTCCTCCTCGGGCTCATCGGGCGTGACGGGCATGAGATCCGTCGGACGTTCATCCGGGGCCATGCCGCTGAGAAGTCGATCCGCGAGAGGACGGCCCGTCGCGCACATTGACGGAAACACGGCTTGCCGAAATCGCACAAAGCCGAACTGTTCGTCTCGGGCGAGCAGGCGAAAGAGCATCGTGGTACCCGAGCGCGAGTGACCGACCACGAAGAACGGCGCGTCCTTGATGACGTGTTGTCTGAGCGGGCGTCGCGTCGCGATCGACTCGACGACCCGGACGGGTGCGAGTACGCCCGTCGCCGCGAGGAGAATCGCCGCTCGCGGCCAGTTGTCGATGCTGTTGCGGTTCTGCCAGAACATCCGAACGAGATTGCGCGTCGTGCTGCCCGCCATAGGCGAGGTGACATCGTGTTCGATTCGTTGGCGCACAGACGCGAGTGACGGCATTTACGGCGAACTCTCTCTACGGGTGCTGCGAACTTACCGAAAGCACTTCGCCGGTCATGTAGCTGGCGTAATCGCTGGCGAGAAAGACGATCACGTTCGCGATCTCCCACGGCTCGGCGGCGCGCCCGAACGCCTCGCGCTTGGTTAACTCGTCGAGCAACTCGTCCGTGGTGACCTTCGACAGGAACTCGTGCATAGCCAGCGACGGGGCCACCGCGTTCACCCTCACGCCGAAGGGCGCCGCTTCGATCGCGGCGGACCGGGTGAGCGCCATCACGCCCGCCTTGGCCGCCGCGTAGTGCGCCTGGCCCGCTTGCGCGCGCCAGCCGATTACGGACGCGTTGTTCACGATCGCACCCGAGCCCTGCGCGCACATCACGCGCAACGCGGCGCGGGTGCAGCGCATCGTGCCGTTGAGGGTGACGTCGAGCACAGGGTTCCATTGCTCGTCGGTCATCTCGGCGAGATTGGCGGTACCGCCGAGCCCGGCGTTGTTCACGACCACGTCGAGCATGGCGTGGTGCGCGATGACGCCATCGAACATCGCCTGTACCTGCGGCTCGCTGGTGACGTCGCAGGGGATGGCGAGCGGGCGCACCCCCATGATCGGCTCGAGTGCGTCAGCCGCTTCAGCCAGGCGTCGCTCGTGGCGGTCGCTGATCACAACGCGCGCGCCTTCCTCGGCGCACCGTTTCGCGGTGGCAAAACCGATGCCCGTGCCCGCCGCGGCGGTCACCAACACGACGCGATCTTTCAACAGGTCGTGGCCCTCGACGTACGGCGGTGCGGTCACTTCGGCTCCCGGGGCAAGCCGAGGGCGCGCTCGCCGATGATGTTGCGCTGGATCTCGTTCGACCCGCCGTAGATGGTGTCGGCCCGGGTGAACAGGAACAGCCGTTGCAACGAGGACAGGTCGTACGGAAACCCGTCGGCCAACGTCGCTTGCATGCCGGACACGTCCATTGCCAACTCCCCTAACCGGCGGTGCCACGTAGCCCACGCCAACTTCGAAATCGATGCTTCGGGCCCCGGTTCCCCGTCGGCCATCGAGTGGAGCGTACGCAGCGCGTTGTAGCGCAGCAGACGAAGACCGATAAATGCGTCCGCAAGCCGCTGCCGTGTGACGGGTTCGGTCGCCGCACCGTTCGCCTGAGCCAGCGCGACGATCGCGTCGTACTCGCGCTCGAAGCCGAGTTGCTGACCGAGTGTGGCCACGCCGCGTTCGAAGCCCAGCGTCGCCATGGCCACGCGCCACCCGTCGCCCACCGGCCCGACGACGTTCTCGACCGCCGTGCGCGCGCCGTCGAAAAACACCTCGTTGAACTCCGACGTGCCCGTCACCTGCACGATCGGGCGGATGTCTATGCCGGGCTGGTTCATCGGCACGAGGAGGTACGACAGCCCGGCGTGGCGGACCGAGCCTTCCTCGGTCCGCGCGACCACAAAGCACCAGTCCGCTGTCTGCGCTAGCGACGTCCACACCTTCTGTCCGGTGATCACCCACTCGTCGCCGTCGCGCACGGCGCGCGTCTTCACGTTGGCGAGGTCGGAACCCGCGTCGGGTTCGCTGTAGCCCTGGCACCACAGTTCGGTCCCCGCCACGATCGGCGGCAGGAACCGCTCCTGTTGTGCCGGCGTGCCCAGTTCGATGATCGTGGGGCCGAGGAGACCTTCGCCGATGTGGCCGACGCGAACAGGCGCGCCGGCGCGCACATATTCCTCGTTGAAGATCACTTGTTCTTCCATCGAGGCTTCGCGGCCTCCGAATTTCTTAGGCCAGCCGAGGCAGGTCCAGCCCGCGGCGCCGAGCTTTCGCTCCCAAGCAACGCGCACATCGAAGCCCTCGTGTTCACGCCCGGGCCCGCCGCTCGCGCCGAGTTCCGCGAACTCGCCCACGAGGTGTTCCGACAGCCAGGCACGGACTTCGTCTCGGAAGGCGTCCCCGGGCTTCGGCACCGGCTCAGCGTAGGCGGTTGCCGCCAGAAATGAAACGTGTTCTACTTGCGCCGTGGAGTACCACCTGGCCGATCTCTTCGAATACGCGGTCGACAATTTCGCCGATCGCGACTTCGTAATCTGCGACGGAAAGCGCCGCACGTATGGCCAAATGGAAGAGCGGGCCAACCGCCTCGCCCACCATTTGCAGGCCGCTGGCGTGAAGCCGGGCGACCACGTCGGCATCTACGCGCTCAACTCGGTCGAGTGGATCGAGATCATGTGGGCGGTCTTCAAGATCCGCGCCGTGTGGGTCAACATCAACTTCCGCTACGTCGAGGAAGAGTTGAAGTACCTCTTCACGAACGCCGATCTCGTCGCGCTGGTGCACCAGAAGAAGTACTCGCCGCGTGTCGAAGGCGTGCTCCCCCACCTGCCCGACCTCAAGCACATCGTCACGATCGACGACGGTTCCGAAGTCGCCGCGCCGAAGGGCGCGATCGATTACGAGGATGCGCTCGCCGGCGGATCACCCGAGCGCGACTTCGGCCCGCGCTCCCCCGACGACCACTACATCCTCTACACCGGCGGCACCACGGGCATGCCCAAGGGTGTGGTGTGGCGCCAGGAAGACGTGTTCTTCGCCCTCGGCGGCGGCCTCGACGTCGTGTCCGGTGATCGCGTGACGTCGCCCAAGGGCATGGTGGAACGGGGCCTGCGCAACGGGCCGGTGAAGATGCTGCCGATTGCGCCGCTCATGCACGGCGCGACGCAGTGGGGCGTCATGCAGGGCGGCTTCGTCGGCAACACGATCGTGCTGATCCCCGAGTTCGACCCGGCCGAGGTGTGGCGCCTCGTGGGCGAAGAGCAGGTCAACGCCGTGATGATCACTGGCGACGCGATGGGCCGTCCGCTGGTCGAAGAGCTCGACAACCCGACGGCGAACTACGACCTGTCCTCGTTGATCGCGCTGTCGTCCACGGCGGCGGTGTTCTCACCGTCGGTGAAGGACGAGTTCTTCAAGCGCCTGCCGAACCTGATCATGACCGACGCCGTCGGCTCGTCCGAGGGCGGTGCGAACGGCCTCACGTACGTGTCGAAGGACAACACCGCGATGAAGGGCGGGCCGACCGTCAACCCCAACGTCGACACCGCGGTGTTCGACGACGACGGCAACCGTGTGCAACCGGGCAGCGGCGTGGTCGGCAAGATCGCCCGCAGCGGCCACGTGCCGATCGGTTACTACAAAGACCCCGAGAAGACGGCGGCCACGTTCATTCAACTCGAAGGGCGGCGCTGGTCGGTGCCCGGTGACTTCGCGACCGTTGAGGCCGACGGGACGATCACGCTGCTCGGCCGCGGTTCGGTGTCGATCAACTCGGGCGGCGAGAAGATCTATCCCGAAGAGGTTGAGGCCGCGGTGAAGTCACACCCCGACGTGTGGGACGCCGTGGTCGTCGGTGTGCCCGACGAACGCTGGGGCCAACGCGTCGCCGCCGTGATTCAGGCCCGCGAGGGCGTCGCCCCCGATCTCGAGTCAATCCAAGAGCATTGCCGCACGTCGATCGCCCGCTACAAGGTGCCGCGTGAACTGCACGTGGTGCCCGAGATGGTGCGCTCGCCAAGCGGCAAGCCCGACTACCGCTGGGCACTCGACATCGCTACATCTGCCACGTCTACTTCCTAGGAGACAATCGAAGTGCATACCGATCTCTGCGACATGTTTGGCATCGACCTGCCGATCTTTGCGTTCAGCCATTGCCGCGACGTCGTCGCCGCCGTCACGAAGGCCGGCGGCCTCGGCGTGCTCGGCGCTCTCGCGTTCAGCAACGACCAGTTGGAAATGGAACTCAACTGGCTCGACAACGAGTTGAAGGGCAAGCCGTACGGCGTCGACGTCGTGATGCCGGCGTCGTATGAGGGCGCGGGCAACCTCGACCCCGAGCACATGGAAGAACAGCTCGCGGCGATGATTCCGCAGCGCAACACCGACTGGATCAACAAGGTGCTCGAAGAGCACCACGTGCCGCCGATGCCGGCCGACGAAGAAGTGCACGGGTTGCTCGGCTGGACGCACGAGGGCGCCCGTCCGCAGGTCGACATCGCGCTGTCGCACGACATCAAGCTGCTCGTGAACGCGCTCGGCCCGCCTCCCAAGGACATCGTTGACCTCGCCCACGAACACGGCGTGAAGGTCGCCGCGCTGATCGGCTCGGTTCAGCAGGCGCAGCGCCAGGTAAATCAGGGCGTCGACATCATCGTGGCGCAGGGTCACGAGGCCGGCGGCCACACCGGCGAGATCGCGTCCATGGTGCTGCTGCCCGAAGTTGTCGACGCCGTCGCGCCCGTCCCCGTGCTTGGTGCCGGCGGCATCGGCCGCGGTCGTCAAATCGCGGCCGCGATGGCGCTCGGCGCGCAAGGCGTGTGGACCGGTTCGGTCTGGCTCACGACCGCCGAGAGCGACATGCAGCCGATGGTCGTCGAGAAGCTCCTCGCCGCGTCGTCGCGCGACACGGTGCGGTCGCGCTGCATGACTGGAAAGCCGGCGCGTCAGTTGCGGACCGGCTGGACCGACGCGTGGGAAGCCGAAGACGCGCCGCCGTTCCTGCCGATGCCGCTGCAGTACCTGTCCACCGCTGAAGCGCAGCGCCGCATCGGCCGCTCAGGCAACCGCGAGCTCACCGGCATCCCCGTCGGCCAGATCGTCGGTTCGATGAACGCGGTGCGTCCCGTGAAGGACGTCATCTTCGACATGGTCGAAGAGTTCATCGAAGCCGGCGAACGCGTCACCAAACTCACCCAGGAGTAACGGGCCTCCTCCATTCTTGTAACCCTCAGTAGCCAAAAAAGCCCGCTGAGCGATACAAGAACGACGGTTTAGAGGCGCTGGATGATAGTGCCCGTCGCCAAGGCGCCGCCGCAGCACATGCTGATCAGCGCGAATTCTTTGTCGGTGCGCTCGAGTTCGTGCAGCGCCGTGGTGATCAGGCGGGAGCCGGTGGAACCGACGGGGTGACCCAGTGCGATGGCGCCGCCGTTCACGTTGACCTTGTCCCAGTCGGGGTTGTGCACCTTGCCCCACGACAACACGACCGACGCGAAGGCCTCGTTCACTTCGAACAGGTCGATGTCGTCCATCGTCATACCGGCCTTCGAGAGCACCTTTGCGGTCGCTTCACCGGGGCCGTCGAGGTGGTAGTAGGGGTCCGAGCCGACGAGGGTCTGCGCCACGATTTTTGCTCGGGGGCGCAGCCCGTGTTCCTTCGCCTTCTCTTCGGTCATCCAAAGCACCGCGGCGGCGCCGTCGGAGATCTGCGAGCTGTTACCGGCGGTGTGCATGCCTTCGGGCATGACGGGCTTCAACTTGGCCAGGCCCTCAGCGGTCGTCTCACGCGGGCCCTGGTCCTTGTTCACGACAATGCGCTCGCCGGTCGGCCCGTCCGGGCCCATCACCGGCGCTTCCATCGGCGCGATCTCGCGGTCGAAGCGACCTTCGGCCACCGCACGGGCCGCGCTCTGCTGTGACTTCAGCGCGAGCCAGTCGACGTCTGCACGCGTAATGCCGCGCTTCTCGGCGATGCGCTCCGCGGCGAGGAACTGGTCGGGCATGTCCCACGGGAAGTTCTCGGGCTTCGAACTGCCCGGCCCGTTCATCACGTTCATGCCCAGGCCGACGCGGCTCATCGCCTCGACGCCGCACGCGATCGCGATGTCGGCCGCGCCCGTCGCGATCAGGCCTTGCACAAAGTTGTTCGCTTGCTGGGCCGAGCCGCACTGGCAGTCGATCGTGGTCGCGGCCGGCTCGTAGGACAGGCCGAGGCTCAGCCACGCGTTGCGGGTGACGTTGCTCGCCTGCTCGCCCGCTTGGGTGACGCACCCGCCAACCAGCTGGTCGACCGCACCCGGCTCGATCCCGGCGCGCTTCACCAACTCGATCTGCGCGACGGCGAGAATCTCGGCCGCGTGCATGCCCGAGAGATAGCCGTTGCGCTTCCCAATGGGCGTGCGGACGGCTTCGACGATGACGGGCTGCGGCATGAGAACTCCTCTAACGACGGCTGCGCTTCAGCAGCGGCCAATACTAGAACCTGTTTCAGTCCTCGATTGAGATCGCTTGCTTGGGACAGACCTGCATCGCCTTGATCGCCTTTTCGCGCAGCTCTTCGGGCGGGTTTTCTTGCAGGACGTACAAGAAGTCGTCCTCACGCACTTCGAAGATCTCCGGCGCCTCTGCCATGCACAAGGCGTTGCTTTCACACAGGTCGAAATCGACAACTACTCGCATCCCCCGAGCGTAACTAGAGACCGGTGAAGGAGCCGCCATCGCAGGCAATGGTCTGGCCCGTGACAAAACCCGACGCCTCGGAGGCAAGGAACGCGACGACCGCGCCGATGTCGGTTTCGGGGTCGCCGAGACGGCCGAGCGGCGTGCGGCCTTCGAGCCGAGGTTGCAACGCCGGGTTGGTCTTAAAGGCGCGCTCGAGTGCAGGCGTGACCGCGACGGGCGCGATGCAGTTGACGGTGATGCCGTACTCGCCCCACTCGCGCGCCAGGCTCTTGGCGAAGGCGCGCTGTGCGCCCTTCACCGCGGCGTACAGCGGCAGGTTGGCGCTGCCCTCGACGCCGGCGGCCGAACTCACGAGGACGTACCGGCCGCGCGTACTCGCCCGCAGCGCCTCGGACGCGGCCTGCGCGCAATAGATCGACGCCCACATCGCGGAACGCGACGCCCGGTCCCAGTCGTCGAGCGTCGCCTCCTCGAGTTGATAGGGCGAGTTCCGTCCGCTGAACGCGTTGTGCACCATCACGTCGAGCCCGCCGAACTCGTCGAGCGCGACGGCGACGGCGGCGTCGAGCGCGGCGCGCGACGTCACGTCGGTCGGCACGCAGATGGCGCGCCCGCCCCGGTCACGGATCTCTTGCGCGACGGGCTCGCCGTTCTCGGCGCGGCGTGCGGCAACGACGACGTCGAAGCCGGCGTCGGCGAGGGCGAGCGCGATGCCGCGCCCCACGCCTTGCCCCGCGCCCGTCACCACCGCGGCCGTCACAGCGCCAACTCGCTTCCGCCGTCGAGGGCCAAGGTGGCCCCGGTGAGGTAATGCGACGCCGCACTTGCGAGGAACACCACCGTTGGCGCGATTGACTCGGGATGCGGTTCGAGCGACGTCGCCAGACAGTTGACGGTGACGCCGTGGGGCCGCCACTGCCGCGCCGCGGAAATGGCCATCAACCGCTTGGCCTCGATGGCCGCGCAGGTTGCCGACAACCGGGCGCGGCCGACCGATGCGACGGACGGGGTGAACACGATCACCCGCGACGCACCGCCGGCGCGCGCCGCCTGCATCAGCGCCAGCGCCTCGCGCACCGGCTTGTCCCACGCGAGGTCGATCGCGTCGTCGTCGAACGCCTCGACCGGTCGGTCGATCTCGGCGATGTCCGCGATCACGAGCACGTCGACGCGATCAAGCGAGTCGGTGAGCGTGGCGCCCGCCGCCACGAGCGCGTCGGCGACGCCGCGACCCAACCGCTGGTCGGTGCCGGTCACATACGCCACACGTCCGTCGAGCACGCCGTAGTTTGGCCCGTTCATGAGACACATCGCGGTTACGGGAGCAGCGTCGGGCCTCGGTGCGGCCCTGCGGCAGCGACTCGAGGCGAGCGGGGACCGCGTTATCGGCGTGGACCTGGCCGGCAGTGACGTCGATGCCGACCTATCGACTGCCGACGGGCGCGGCGCCGCCGTCGCCGCGATCACGGACGCCGCGAGTGGGGGGCTCGACGGCCTCGTGATGGCGGCGGGCCTCGGACCGCCGAGCGACCCGGTGACGATGGCGTCGGTGAACTACTTCGGCGCAGTCGAGTTGCTGGACGCCCTCGCGCCGTTGCTCGCCGCGAACGGCGGCGCCGTGGTCGCGATCAGTTCCAATTCGATCGCGCTGGTGCCCGAGCACGCGGCCTTCGTTGGCGCGTGCCTCGCCGGCGACGAGGCGGACGCACGCGCCCAGGCCGAGCACCTCGACTCCGCGACGGTCTACGGCAACACGAAACGCGCGCTCGCCACCGCGATTCGTCGGCGCGCCGGTGATCTCGGCGCCCGCGGGGTGCGCGCCAACGCGGTCGCTCCCGGCCCCTTCGCGTCGCCGCTGCTGCAGCGCACGCTCGATGACCCCATGCTCGGCGGCACCGTCGACCTGTTGCCCCAACCGCGTCCCGGACGGGCCACCGCCGACGAAGTGGCCGCGACCATCGCGTTCTTGTTGTCGCCCGACGCGGTGAACGTCCACGGCGCCGTGCTGTTCGTCGACGGCGGGATGGATGCCGCCGTCAGCCCGAACCGGGTGCCGTAGCGGTGCCGGTACCCGATTCGTTCCGCGCCCTCGCGGCCGAGGTCAACAACTGGGACCGCTGGGGCCGCGACGACGAGATCGGCACGCTCAACCTCATCACGCCCGAAACGATCCGCCGCGGCGCGGCCTGCGTGAAAACCGGCAAGGCGTTCCCGCTCGGCATCCCGCTGTCGGAGGACGGGCCGCAGCTTGGATTCGTGAAGGGCCGCGTGAACCCAACGCGCACGATGATCATGATCAACGAGCCGGCCTTCGGCGACCCGACGATGTTCGCGTCGAGTGACGACGTGGTCACGATGGGTTTGCAGGCGGCCACGCACTGGGACTCGCTGGCGCACGCGACCTACGACGGCCGTCTGTACAACGGCGTGCACCCGTCCACCATCACCGAGGCGGGTGCAGCCAAGAACGGCATCGACAAGATCAAGGCTCTCGTGAGCCGCGGCGTGTTGCTCGACGTCGCGCGCGCGAAGGACGTCGAGCGCCTCGAGCCCGGTTACTCGATCACCGGCGATGACCTCGACGCCGCCGAAGCGCTCACCAACACAACGGTGACCAGCGGCGACATCGTGCTGGTGCGCACCGGTCAGATGCAGTTGCTGCGCGCCGGCGACAAGCTCGCGTACGCGCACCCGAGCCCGGGCCCGTCGATTCACAGCGTGCGCTGGTTCCGCGAACGCGACGTGGCCGCGGTGGCGACCGACACGTTTGTGTTCGAGGCCTTCCCGGGCGACAACCCCGACTTCTTGCTGCCCGTCCACCTGCTGCACCTGGTCGAGATGGGCCTCACGCAGGGCCAGAACTTCGACCTCGAGGCACTCGGCCAGGACTGCGCCACCGACGGCGTGTACGAGTTTCTGCTCGAGGCCACGCCGCAGCCCTTTGTCGGCGGACTCGGGTCACCCGTCAACCCGGTTGCGCTGAAATAGAACCTGTTACAGTTTTGGGATGGAATTCGGGATCTTCAACAGCCTGTATTTGCCGCCCCAACTGAAGGACGCTGACCCGGTCAACGCCGAACACAACCGGCTGATGGACGAGGTCGAGTGGGTCAAGGCGGCGGACCGGTCGGGCTTCAAGTACACGTGGGCGACCGAGCATCACTTCCTCACCGAGTACTCGCACCTGTCCTCCAACGAGGCGTTCCTCGCCTACGTCGCCGGCGTCACGAACCGCATCCACATCGGCTCGGGCATCTTCAACATCACCCCGCCTGTCTCTCCGCCCGCCCGCGTGGCCGAGAAGGTCGCGATGCTTGACCACCTCAGCGAGGGTCGCTTCGAGTTCGGCATGGGCCGCGGCTCGAGCTCGACTGAGCAAAAGGGTTTCGGCATCGACGACCCGGAACTGACCCGCGAGATGTTCGACGAGGTCATCCCCGAGTTCAAGAAGATGTGGCGCGACGAGATGTACTCGTTCGACGGCAAGTTCTTCTCGATCCCCGAGCGCAACATCCTGCCCAAGCCCTACACGCTCCCCCATCCGCCGATGTGGGTTGCGGCGGGCAGCCCGTCCACCTTTGAGAAGGCGGCGCAGATGGGCCTCGGTGTTCTCTGCTTCACCACCGGTTCGCCGAAGACGCTCGCCCCGCTCATCGAGACCTACAAGCGCGAGATCAAGAACGCGGAGCCGGTCGGCGATTACGTGAACAACAACGTGATGGTGACTTCGCAAATGTTGTGTCTCGAGGACGGGCAGAAGGCGCGCGACATCGCGTGCAACATGACGTCGGGCTACCACACGAGCCTCGTGTTCAAGTACCTCGACACGTTCCCCCGCCCGCCGGGCGTGCCCGTGTGGCCCGAGCTCATCCCGGACTCGACACCCGAGCAACTCGAGGAACAGATCAAGCGCGGCCTCACCACCATCGGCACCCCCGACGAGTGCGCGAAGTGCGTGCAGAACTACGCCGACATCGGCGCCGACCAGATCACGTTCGGCATGCTCTCGAGCACGATGCCGGTAGAGATCGCCGTCGAAGCGGTGGAGACGTTCGGCAAGTACGTCATCCCGCAGTTCGACAAGGACCCGATGCACTCCACCCAGCGCCAGCGCGAAGAGCAACTCGGCCGCTAAGCCAGCTGTAGCGCATGGCCAAACTGATCTACCTGACGAACGTCTCGGTCGACGGCTATATCGAGGACGCCAAGGGCAGTTTCGACTGGACCGAACCCGACGACGATGTGTTCGCGTTCATCACGGACTTGGTGCGGCCCATCGGTACGTGGCTCTACGGCCGCCGCCTTTACGACACGATGGCCGTGTGGGAGACGGACCCGTCGCTAGCCGCTCAGTCGGAACTCATGGCCGACTTCGCCAACGCCTGGATGGCCGGGGACAAGATCGTCTACTCCACGACCTTGGATGCCGTGTCGACCGCCAAGACGCGGCTCGAGCGTGACTTCGACGCTGCGTCCGTCCGCCAGATGAAGGCCTCGGCCACCCGCGACCTAGTCGTCGGCGGCGCTGAACTCGCGGGGCACGCCTTCGCGGCCGGGCTGGTCGATGAGTACCAGCTGCTCGTCCGGCCCGTCCTGGTCGGTGGAGGCAAGCCAGCGCTCCCCATCGGCACGCGAGCCAATCTCGAACTCTTGGAGGCTCGTCAAGTCGGCAACGGCGTCGCGTACGTCCGTTACCGCGTCGCGCCTTAACGTCTTCTGCGCCACCAAGCGGTTGTGATTGGAGCCGTTGTGAGGCGGATCACAACCGTTTGGTGGCGCAGAACTACGGGTTGCAGATGCGGCAGGGGTTTAGCGAGGTGGTCGCGGCGTTGATCTTCTTTAGGCCACTCTTGCCCGCAACCGAGGCGCAGTCTGTGCGGTGGTACAGCGTGCCCTTGGCCGTCGCGACGTAGGCCTGCGCCGGAACGAGTTCGGACGCCAACGACGACGCGCCGTGGCCACCGGACAACAGGTACTCGATGCGCTCGAGCACGGCGCGCGTCTCGGCGGTGTCGCGGCGGGTGGCGCGCACCAGCTGCGTCATCCAATACGCGAAGTAGGCGAACCCGCCGGCAAACACCAGGCCGAGACCGAGCATGCCGCCGCTGATCGAATACGGGATCTGCTCGTAGAGGTTCGGCGTATGCGACGCGCCGTACCAGCCGAGCAGAATCAAGACGAGTCCGAGCGGCGCCGCAATTGAGCCGATGAACAGCAACACGCGCGCGGCGTCCGTCGCTTTGGTGCGCGTTCGCACGTTCGAGATCGCCCGGGTGAGCCGGCGCTGGCGCGCCTCGTCGACGCGGTCGAGCGCGATGTCGGTTGTTGTGGTCGTCATGCGACACCTCCGAGATAAGCCGCGGACACTTCGTCTGCGATGTCCTGCGGTTGGCCCATGGCCACGATCACGCCGTGCGACATCACCGCGGCGTAGTCCGCGATCGCCAGGGCCGTTTGGGCGAACTGTTCGACGACGAGAATCGAGATGCCCTCGTCGCGTAGCTGGCGCACGAGTTCGTAGAGCTGCCCCACGATCAGCGGCGCCAGGCCAATCGAGATTTCGTCGAGCAACAACAACGAGGGCTCGGTTGTGAGCGCGCGGGCCATAGCCACCATTTGCTGCTGGCCGCCCGACAGGCTCCCCGCGAGTTGCTTGCGCCGCTCGGCGAGATGCGGGAAGCGCGCAAACGCGCGCTCTTCGACGTCTTTGAACTTCACGTTGCCGGCGTAGGTCATCATTCGCAGGTTCTCGGCGACCGTGAGGTTCGGGAAGATGCCGCGTCCTTCGGGGATCGTGCATACGCCGGCGCGGGCGATCTGGTCCGGGTCGGCGCCGTTGATGTGAATGCCGGCTACGTGCACGCACCCGGCCGTCGGTTCGAGGCGTCCGCTGGCGACTTTGTGGATCGTGGACTTGCCGGCGCCGTTGCTGCCCAGCAGCGCGAACACCGATCCGGCCGGGACAGTGAACGAGATCCCGTGGAGCACTTCGATGCGACCGTAGGCCGCCCTGACGTCGCGTAGTTCGAGCGCGGGCGCCGTCACTCGTCGTCCTCGCCCGGCAGCGTGCACGCGATTCCGGCGGTCGGGTCGGCGAGCACCGCGGTATTCAGCCGGCGCATGCCTGCGGCCAAGAACAGCGCGGCGAGCACCCCGAGCACGACCGTTGCCACCGGCAAACCCGTGCCCTTCGCCGCGGCAACCGCGGGCACGATCTCGACGGCGGAACCGGGAGCGACTGACGAGCCATCGCCCGCGCCCGAGCCGAGATCTCCGAGATCGCCCAAATCGCCGAGGAACGAGTCGTCACCGCCAAGCACGCCGGTGTCACCGACGAAATCGTCGCCCGAGTCACCGAGGTCCTCATCGGGGATGCCGACCGAGCCGACCGCCGTCGCCCGAGCGCCACCTAGGGCGTAACCAACCGTGTAGCCGTTCTGCGTGATCGTGATCACCAACGAATTCGCACCCAGCACCGCCGACGGACCGGTGATTTCCTTTGTTGCTGGGCCGACGGTGACGCTTATGCCCGCAGCGGAAAGCGCTTGCTTGGCTACTTGCTGCAGCACCGCGTCGATCGGTTGGTTGGTCGTGCCGAAGTGCAGACCGGTTTCATCGATCGTGACGCCCTGGCCCATCACCGTCGCCCCGGCGATCGTGGTCTTCGCCACGCCCGAACCGGTGGTGCCGTCGCTCGTTGCGGTGGCCGTGCTGACGATCGAGTCGATTTTCAAGACGCCGGCGAGGTTGAGGTTGTGCACCACGCTCTTGGCCGTCGAGGTGGCCACGCCGTCCTTGGCGCGGGTGGTGGTGGTCGCCGCGCGCCACGCCGAACACGCCCGGCAGCCCCGACACGCCTTGTGCGCCGGCCTCGGCCTCTGAGGAAGTGTCGTCCGCACGCGCCCGCATCGTGAGACCGGGTGCGTCGAAGCTGGTTGTGGGCGGGTTCTGACCAGTGCGCGCTTCTGCCCTCACGGGGTACACGAGCAACGCCGCGACTTCGGGCGGGAAGCCCGGCACCAGGATGCCGATGAGCGAACCACCGTTCGCGATGATCGCGCCGGGCCACGCCGCGCTGGCGAGGCCGTAGCCCGTACCCGACTGCTGGTTGCTGGACGCCTGCGGGATGTTGAGTTCGGGCTGGACCTGCTGGTCCGGGATCACCGTAAAAATCTGCATGCCGCGCGCGTCGGCCGACAGGTCATAGCCCAGCAACTCGTCGGCGCCCGCGCGCGGGGCGTCGATGGCAAACGTGACCACGCTCAACACGCCGGCCAGGACGCCGGCGACGATGCACGTCCACCCTCGCCTCACGCCGGCACCTCCGCGCCGAGGTACGCGGCCTGCACTTCCGAGTTGTCCTTCACTTCGTCGGGCGTACCCTGCGCGATTACGCGGCCGAAGTCGAGGACGTAGATCTCCTTGCTGATCCGCATCACAAGTTCGACATCGTGTTCGACCAACAAGATCGCCATCCCATCGCCGGCAAGTTCAGTCAGCAATTCTCCCAGGCTGACGGTCTCCGCGGGGTCCAGCCCCGAACCGGGCTCGTCGAGCAGCAACAACTTGGGGCGAATTGCCAGCGCCCGCCCGAGTTCGACGAGACGGGCGAGTCCGGTAGGCATCGCGTCGACGGGCTGGTTGGCCACGTGGGTCAAGCCAACGCGTTCGAGGATTTCGTCGGCGACGGCGCGCGGGTCTTCGGTGGTGGAGTCCCACTTGTTGCGAATCTCGGCGCCCACGAGGATGTTCTCGCGCGCCGTGAGGGAGCCGAACACTTCGAGGCGTTGGAACGTCCGCGCCACTCGCTTGCGCGAGCGCAGGTGCGGCTTCAAGTTCGTCACGTCCTCGCCGTCGATCGTGACGCGGCCACGCGTCGGCGTTTGCAGGCCGGTGACCACGTTGAACAGCGTCGTCTTGCCGGCGCCGTTCGGGCCGATGAGCCCGGTCACCTGACCTTCGTGGGCTTCGACGGACGCTTCATACAACGCGAAGGTCACGCCGAACTTGACCTCGATCGAATCAGCCCTGAGCACCGCTCACCACCTTGGGCGTCGACGGCACAAACGGATCGGTGTCGCGACTCTCGACGTCGGGCGCATCCTGAGGACTGGCGCCGCGGCGTCGCAGCATCTGGCGAACTCGCGCGAGGTTCGGGCCCACCTCGCTCGTCCACCCGTTCGGGTTGCGCCCGAGCGCGATGGCGCCGAACCCGGCGCCGAGGAAGGAAAGGCTCGGGATGCCAGGCAGCGACCGCTGAATCTTCGGGAACAGCCCGAAGGTGAGCCCGCCCATGAGCGCGCCGGAAACCGTGTTGATGCCGGCCACCGACACGAGCAGCAGCAGCACGAGGCTCTGCAACATCTCGAAGTCATTGAGCCCGACCTGGCCGCGCAGCCCGCCGTAGAACGCACCGGCCAGACCCGCCATCGCGGAGGACAGTGAGAACACCGCGAGCTTGGTGAGCGTGAGGTTCAGCCCGAGCGTCGCGCACGCGGCCGGGCTCTCGCGCATCGCGATGAGCCGGCGTCCGAACGGGCCGCGTCGCAGCGCGAGCACACCGATGCCGCACAACGCGAACGTCAGGCATAACAGGACGAAGAAGGCGCGGTCCCCCTTGAAGGAGAGGCCGAGGATCTCGGGGCGCTTTACCTCGAGGCGTCCGCCGTAACCGAACACGTTGGTGTTCTTGAAGAACATCTGGCTCATCCCCTGTGCAAACGCCAGGGTGCTCAACGCCAAGTAGAGACCCTGAAGCCGGATCGCGGGTAGTGCGGCAATCGCCCCGGCCACGCCACCGAGCACGGTCGCAGCGACGATGCCTAAGAACGACCCCCCACCGAAGTACTTGCCCATGGCAAACGCGCCGACGCCCACGAAGGTCATCTGCGCCAGCGACACCTGTCCCGCGTAGCCGGTCAACAAGACGAGCGACAGCATGATCAGCGCGAACACAATGCCTTGGCCCGCGGTGGTGAGGTCGCCGGGCGACAACAAGGCGGCGAGAATTGCGGCGACGAAGATGAACCCGGCGCCGGCGACGAGCGACTCGCGTAACGAGGCGACCCGCGGCGCACGATGCGTGGTGACGACGCGTCCCACGCGCAGCCGGGCCTGAGGCAGCACCAACAGCACCGCGTAGAGGAAAAAGATGGGAAGCGCTGGCTTCGCAATGTTCAGGATGTTCGACGGCAGGTTGCCGATCGCGTGCGCCTCCGCCAACCCCAGCGCGATCCCGCCAGCGAAGGTAAGCGGCAGGCTCTTGAGCCGACCGACCATCGCAGCCGCGTAGCCGTTGATCACGAGCAGCGTCAGCAAGATGATGTCCAGCGATACGAGCGGCGCCAGCAGAATGCCGGCCAGCCCGGCGAGCGACGCGCCGAGCGCCCAACTGACCATCGCCACCCGATCGGGCGCGGCCCCGTTTAACGAGGCGAGTTCCGGGTCGTCGACGACAGCACGCATCGCGGTGCCGATGCGGGTGCGGAACAAGAAGAGCCGTAGGAATACGGCCACCAGCACGGCCACCGCGATCATCGTGATCTGGTGGTAGCTGACGAAGATGCTGAACACCTTCACGCGGTTGCCGGCGAAGAACTCGGGGAGCGATCGCGGTTCGCCCGGATCCCAGAAGATCGTGGCGATGCCAATGAACGCGAGCAGCAAGCCGAGCGTGATCACGAGCGTCGTGCTGATCGATGCGCCATAGAGACGACGCATCAGCGTGCGTTGAATGAGGGCACCCAGGGCGGGCGCAATCACACCGAGCACTACCAGCAAGGCCAGCCACTGCGGCCAGCCGTTTTGCACCGTGAGTTGCCAGTACGTGAAGGCCATCAACATGCCGATGGCGCCATGAGCGAAGTTGAAGATGCCTGAGGTCGTGTACGTCACGACCAGGCCGCTCGCGGTTAGCGCATAGATGCAACCGGTCGCGATGCCGATGACCGTGTAGGCCAGGAATGCGGTCACGCGTGCGCTATCCGAAGAACCAAGGGCCGTCGCCGCATCGGTACGCCGCGGGTGGCGAGTCGAAGCGGGTGAACTTGTTGTTCACGACTTTCAAGACGATGTAGCAAGACGCCGGCGCCTTGGTGCCCGGGTTGGACGGGGCGAAGAGACCGAAGTCGTCGAACGCCCCGATCTTGCGTATCTCTGCGTTGACCGCGGCGCGGGTGATCTTCGGGCCGACGTTCTCCAGCGCTTGGAACAACAGGCGTCCACCTGCCCACGCATACGCGCTGAAGATGTCGGGCTTGAACCCGGGCTTGACGTTCTGAATCCATTTGTCCATCAACGCGACTTCGGGAATCACGCCGGCGTCCTCGCCGCCGTACATCGACGCTGACGAGGTGACGAACATGCCCTCGGCCGCGTCACCCGCGAGCGCGAGCACGTCGGCGTCGTACGCAGACCCATTGACGACGAACGCCGTTGGCTTGAAGTTCTGCGACTTCATCGCCTTGGCGAAGCGAGCCGCGGACTTGTCGTCGACAGAGACGATGTAGACCAGTTTCACTCCGGCGTCGCGCATGCGAACAACATCGGAGGTGAAGTCGGTTTCCGTCGCGCCAATCGCGCGCTCGTACTTGAACTGGTACCCCACCGACATCGCGGCACGCTTGTAGCCCTGATGCAGCGCGACCGCGGAGGGGATGTCGGAATAGATACTGCCGACTGCCTTGATCGCGTCGGGGTACTTCTGTTTGAAGTAGTTGAACGGACCGAGCGGACCGCCCTTGGCCGACGCCTGAATCGAGAAGTTGTTCGGGATATTCAGACGACCCTCACCCAATGCGTGGCTGACGTCGGGCAGGTTCGCCTGCTTGATCTGCTCGGCGGCGGCCTCGTCGTAAAGCGAGAACGACCCCAGGAAGCCAAGCGCCTTGCCGATCAAGTCGATCGTTTGCGAACGGTTCTGCCCGGTGTCGAACTGGTCGTCACGGGCGTCGAGTTTGAACTTGCGGCCGTACAAGCCGCCGACGGAGTTCTCGTAGGCGACCGCAGCTTGCGCGCCGACGGTCGCGCCGGCGAACAAACCGGGGACAGGACCGGTGAGCGTGCTCACGTTGCCGAGCGTGATGCTCGTAGCCGACACGCCGACCTCGGTCGCGCCGCCGTTGCCGCCCGCGGGCATGGCGTGCACGTTGGTGGTGGCCCCCTTCGCGGGGCCGCCTGCGATCGTCGTCCCGGTGGACCCACTGTCGCCGCTGCCGCTGTTACTGCCCGTCGAGCCAGGCACCGTGTCGCTGGAACCCAACGCACCCAGGGTCGTGTCCGTCGTGCCGTCGCCACTGGTGGCGCCGCCACCAGTGGCGTTGCCGGCGCGCACCGCAGTGCGCTGCTGATCGGTAAGACGCGCGCCGCATGCCGTCGTCGCCAAAACCATCGCTGCCAGTAGAGATACGAATTGCAGGTGCTTCAGTCTCACGGGCCCCCCAACTCGTGGTGTGGTTGAAAATCTAACGCACCGTCAGAAACTCTGGTGCTCGGGCATACTAGAACGTGTTCTCATGGCGAACCACCCAACACGGTCCGACATTGACTTGATCGACGGCGCCTTCTGGGGCCGTGATCCGCACGAAGCTATGGCGTGGATGCGGGCGAACGCGCCGGTTTATTGGGACGGGCGGACGTGGGGCATCACGAAGTACGCCGACCTCAAACACGTCTCACAAGATCCGGCAACGTTTTCCAGCGCCGGTGGTATCCGGGCGGACTCGGGCGCGACGCCGATGATGATCGACAAGGACGACCCCGAACACGTGCGCCGGCGCAAGCTCGTGAACAAGGGTTACACCCCGCGTCGCGTCCGCGACCGGGAAGACGAGGTTCGCCAGGCCTGCGATGAGATCATCGATCGCGTCGCCGAGAAGGGGGCGTGTGACTTTGTGTGGGACATCGCCGCGCCGCTGCCGTTGGCCATGATCGCCAACGACCTCGGCGTCGATCCGGCCGACCGCAAGCAACTGTTGGACTGGAGCGACGCGCTGCTCAGTTCGCTGACGGGCGCCGCGGGCACGATGGAACGCGCCGCCGAGGCGTTCGGCGGTTACATGACGTACGCGGCCGGCGTGATCGCCGACCGGCGGGCCAACCCGCGCGAGGACTTGATGAGCGTGCTGTGCCACGCCGAGGTCGACGGCGACCGACTCGACGACGACGCGATCCTCTACGACTCGCTGCTGATACTCATCGGCGGCGACGAGACCACTAGGCACGTCATCTCGGGCGGGATGTTCCAACTGTTGTCGGACCGCGCGCAGTGGAACGCGCTCGTCGCCGACCCGGCGCTCATCCCGACCGCGGTCGAGGAAATGCTGCGCTGGATTTCGCCGATCAAGAACATGAACCGCACCGCCACGCGCGACGTCGAACTGCGCGGGCAACAGATTCACGCCGGCGACAACGTGCTGCTGCTGTATCCGTCGGCCAATCGCGACGAGGACGTGTTCGACGATCCGTTCCGCTTCGACATCAGACGGACGCCAAACGAGCACGTGGCATTCGGATTCGGCACGCACTTCTGCCTCGGCAACAGCCTCGCCCGGCTCGAACTGCGAATCATGTTCGAGCAGCTGGTCGCCCGGCTGCCCGACCTCGAGCTGGTCTCCGACGTCGAACCGCCCAACCGTCCTGCCAACTTCGTCTCGGGCTACGAGACCATGCCGGTGCGCTTCAGCCCGTGTTGACGTTCAGTCCCTACGACTACGCGGTCCACGAGGATCCGTACCCGATCTACGAACAGCTGCGACGTGAGGCACCGGCGTACCGCAACGACGAGCTCGACTTTTGGGCGTTGTCATTGCACACCGACGTAATGGCAGCGTTCCACGACTCGGCGACGTTTTCCGAACAGCCACGGTGTGAGCCTCGATCGCTTGGCGTCGGGCCCGCACGCACACAAGACGATGTCGTTTCTCGCGATGGATCCGCCGCGCCACACGCGGATGCGGTCGCTGGTGTCGCGCGGGTTCACGCCGCGACGCGTGAACGACCTCGAGCCGCGCATCCACGAACTCGCCGCGGGTTACCTCGACGAAGGCATGCAACGCGGCAGCTTCGACTTCATCGCCGACTTCGCCGCCAAGCTGCCGATGGACGTAGTGAGCGAGCTGATGGGCGTGCCGGTCGCGGACCGCGACGAGCTGCGCCGGCTCGCCGACTTGGTGCTGCACCGCGAGGAGGGCGTCGAGGACGTGCCGCCGGCGGGCATCGACGCCGCGTTCACGCTCGCGGTGTACTACGCCGAGATGGTCGCGGACCGCCGCCGGGCCCGCACCGACGACCTGACCTCCGCACTGCTCGACGCCGAGATCGACGGCGACCGGCTAACCGACGACGACATCGTCTCGTTCCTGTTCCTTATGGTCGTCGCCGGCAACGAGACGACCACCAAACTGCTCGGCAACGCCGCCTACTGGGCGGCGCGCTTCCCCGCTCAGCGTGAGGCGGTGTGGACCCGAAGCGTCACGGTCGGTGACTGGGTCGAGGAGACACTTCGCTACGACGGTTCAACCCAGATGCTCGCCCGCGTCACCCTGAACGACGTGACGCTGCACGACCAGACCATCCGCGCCGGCGACCGCGTGTTGCTGCTCATCGGGTCGGCCAACCGCGACCCGGCCGCGTTCGACGACGCCGACAACTACGTGCTCGGGCGTGACACGTCGGCGATGGCCTCGTTCGGCTTTGGTCGTCATTTCTGCCTCGGTGCTCCCCTGGCCCGTCTGGAAGCGCGGGTCGCGCTGCAACTAGTGATCGATCGTTGCGCGAGCTACGACATCGACTTCGACCGCGCGGTCCGCGTGCACTCGACCAACGTGCGCGGGTTCGCGTCCTTCCCAGTGAAAGTCGTGCCGCGATGACTGTTTCTGCAGCGTTCATAGGCCTGGGCAACATCGGCGCGCCGATCGCGCGTCGGCTCCTCGCCAATGACGGCGGGCTCGTCGTCTACGACGTGCGACCCGAGGCCGCCGACGCGCTCGTGGCCGGTGGGGCCCGCCTCGCGGCATCGCTTGCCGACGTCGCCGCGTCGGCCGACGTGATCTCGGTGATGGTGCGCGACGACGCCCAGGTACGCGAGGTGATCGACGCGCTGCTGCCGTCCGTCCGGCGCGACACGGTGATCGCCATCCACTCCACCATCCACGCCGCCACGGCGATCGAACTCGAGCCGGTTGTGCGCGACCGCGGCGCCGCGCTGCTCGACGCCCCGGTATCGGGTGGCGCCATGGGCGCGGCGTCGGGCCGGTTGGCGCTGATGGTCGGCGGTGACGAGGACGCGCTGGAACGCGCCCGGCCGGTGCTGTCGCACTTCGCCGATCTCATCGTGCGGTTCGGGTCGGTTGGCATGGGTACGAAGACGAAGCTGGCCCGCAACCTGATCACGTTCGTCGGCGTACGCCGCGGTCGCGGAAGCGCAGCACCTCGCCGCGGCCGCGGGGGTCGACATCGTGAAGCTCGGTGAAGTGGTGCGCCATTCGGACGCGGTCACGTCAGGCCCGGGGGCGATCATGCATCGCGACGTGGTCGGTCCGATCGATCCTGCCGACGGATGGTGGGGTCCGATCACGGGCATGGTCGGCCTGGGCGAGAAGGACCTTGTGTTGGCGATGGAACTCGGCGCGGAGGTCGGCGTCGACGTACCGTTCGCAGCGATGGCCCTCGAACGCCTCGCCGCGACCTATGGCGTACCGCACAGCGAATATCACCCCACGAATGCGAGTGCGTCGTGAGCGATGACGCCCGCGCCCGTGGCTTGGAGAAGATGGCGCAGGTTTACGGGTGGGAGGTCAGCGACGGCCCGGGGGATTTCTTCAGCTACACGGTCGAGCATCTGTTCGGCGACATCTGGCTTCGCGAAGGTTTGACGGATCGTGACCGGCGCTTGTTGCTCTTCGGACTTCTTATCGGCTCCGGTCAAGAAGACGTGCTCGATATCCAGCTGCCCGCGGCGCTCGCCAACGGTGAGTTCGACGCCGAACAACTGCGCGAGATCGTGATCTTCGTCGCCCACTACGCGGGATGGCCGCGGGCGGCGCGTATCTACAGCAAGGTCGAGGCGTTAATCGCTAAGACGGAGAAGACCTGACCGGGATTCGACGGCCCAGCACTTTGTCGTGGCCGGTGCTGAACCGCATCACCCGCACGTAGCCCGGTTCGTCGACCGGCTCGGCGTCATCGGGCGTCGTAACCGTCCACGTGCGCTCATCGGCGACAACCACCGCACGCGGGTTCACACCGTGCACGAGCGCCTCGATGATGTCGTGTTGGCCCAGCGCCAGCAGCCCTGGCAACGAGTACGCGTCGCCCTCCGCGAGCCCGAGGGCGCCGGGGTCAAGGGTCAGGAGGAGCGTGTTGGGATCCGGCATCGACGTGTGAAGCCCGACGTAGTCCGCGGGCGTGAGCAGGTGCGTGAGCTGGATAATGGTCGCGATGGCGGCGAGGTCGGACTCCTCGACTGCCATCGCCCGCGCCAAACGTTGCGACGCGATCCAGGCAATGCCGACGAAGAGCGCATGGCCCGCCTCGATGGCTTCGTCAGCGCCGTAGTGCCGGTCGACGGCGCACATCAGTGCGCGCGCCAGCAGGTGGCCTTGGATGGCGAACTCACGCGTGACGGTCGTGCAACGCGAGGTGGCTGAGATTCTCGAGCTCGAAGTGCGGATCGAACGGTCCGGAATAATCAGGCGACGGCTCGTTAGGCAGCGCCGCGACCAGGCTTCGCTCCATGTCCTCAAGACGTGGGTGGTGCTGCGCCGGCGCGACCGCGACTCGTCGATGGTCACGGCCCAGTGACAGTCGGGCCCGCCGCGGGGAACTCCGGGCGGTCGGTGAATGGCGCGCATCTGCGCGTACGGGTTGGTGGCGGCGGCGGTCGCGTCGAACGTCGGGTCTTCGATGTCGTGGCACATCCCGTTGATGAACGCGTGACCCATAGGTGTGACGTCGGCGAGCGCGCCGCAGCTACGCAACCAGAACTCGCCGTGCGTCGCGTCGAACAGTTCGTAGCCGACGTCCATGAACTGGTGGGGGAAGCCGACGTCGAGTTGCAGTCCCTTGAAGATCGTCTCGACGTCGTCGCCTTCGAAGCCGAGCAGGCGTTGCATTCGGCGCGTGTAGATCGGGCTCGCGGTCATCCATTCCTCGATGGCGATTTGATTCGCTTCGTCCATCGAGTGGTTGCGTAACACCGCCGGGATCGAGCCGCGGTCCTGCAGATGAGCAGCGAGCATGTACTCGCGCCCAACCGTGCACAGGTCGGCGCGCGACAGCCTGCTCAGAGACGGCGCGCTTAGAGGCCCGGCGGCCACAGCGGTGCCGGGGCCTGGCCCAGTTCGTAATGGCCGGGCAAGTCCGGCGTGAGCGCCCGATGCATCCGGGCCGTCATGCCTTCGGAGAGCGTGCCGTCGCGAATCATCTCCATGAACGTGGCGCCGGCGTTGCCGAAGTCGAACCAATCGCGCTGCCACGCCCACTGCATCTTGCCGCCGTACTTGAACCAGCTGCCGCCGATCCCGGCGACCTCGTAGTGCGACCCGTCGGCGCGCGTTGCGCCGGCGATCTGGCGCCAGAACCCGACGACCAAACCCTGGCGGTCGTCGATTAGCGACCGACTGGTAGGGGTAGGTCCATTCGTCGAGGCCGCCCATCTCGAGCCCGATGGCCACGTCACGAATCTCGTCGCGCCCGACGGCCATGAAGTCGTGGCCGGGGCCGAGGTTCCAGCCGTACGTCGCGTCCTCGGCGTAACAGTCGGCCATGCCTCGCCAGTCGCCATCCGCCTCGGCCTGCTTGTTGGCGGCCAGCCACTTCTCGACCATCGCTTCCATCTCTTCGCGGGGTAGGCAGGCATTTCAGTCAGTCTCCTCAATACGCAAGGCATGGGTGGGGCAGAACTTCACGGCGGCGTCAACCGCGGGGCGATGCGTGTCCTCGGGAGTCGCGTTGAGGATGGTCACTGTCCGCGCTTTGGGCGCAAGCGTGAACACTTCGGGAGCCTCCGACTCGCACACGCCGTGGCCTTGACACAACACGTCGTCAAGGCGAATGGTCCAGGTCATGAGACGCGGCGGCGGTACCGCACGTCACACGGCTGTGCGAGTTGCACGACCATCTTCGAGTGGTCGTTGCGATAACTGTCCAACGGCTGGACGGCTTCAAACTCCCATTCCCGCAGCAGCGTCAGGAAGATCGCCTTGAGCTGCATGAGCGCGAACGCGGCGCCGACACAACGATGCCGACCGGCGCCGAACGGGATCCAACTCCACGGGTTCTCGAGGTCCTCTTGCCGATCGTCGAGGTAGCGGGACGGGTCAAAGCGTTCCTGGTCTGCGAAGGCTTCGGCCAAGTGGTGCGACACCGTGACCGACGCAGCCACCATCTGGCCCGGCTCTATCACCTCGCCCTGCACCTCGAAGCGTTCCTTCGCGCACGCGCATCAGGATGATCAGCGGCGGGTGCAACCGCAGCGTTTCCTTGAGCGCGGCCTCAAGGCGCGGCGTTTCGCGCAACGCCTGGTACGACACTTCGTCGCCGCTCGCCATCAAGGCGTCGGCCTCGGCGACCACCGCGGCCATCTCGGCGGGATTGCGCAGCAGCTCGATGAGGGTCCACGCCGCCGTGCCCGACGTCGTGTGGTGCCCGGCGAACATCATCGAGATGAACATGCCGGTGATCTCGTCAACACTGAATCGCTTGGTGCCGTCGGGGTTATCGATCGACATGAGCAGGTCGAGCATGTCCCGCTCGTCCTTGCGCCGGCGGGTCGCTCGTGGCGCGTTCGTGCATGATCGCCTGCACGAGCTCCACCAGTCCAACGCGGGCGGCGTCGCGCTTGCGGAAGCTCTCGATGTCGGCATACGGGTCGACGTACGCGATGGGGTCGGTCCCCTGCTCGAGGTCGTGGTAGAGCCGCGCGAAGCGCGCCGTCGAGCGAGTCGCGGAAGCGCTTGCCGATCAGACAGGCCGACGACGTGTAGATCGTGAGTTCCGCGAACCAGTCGAGCAGGTCGATCTCGCCGCCCGCGTCGCTCCATCCCGCGATCATTGCGTCGACCTCGGCCACGATCGTCGTGGCGTGGCCGCGCATGAACTTGTCGCGCAACGCCTGGTTGTGCAGCATCTCCCGGCGACGCTCGGGCGGCGCGTCGAACACCACACCCTCGCCGAAGATCGGTGTCATGAACGGATAGGCCTCGGCTTGGTCGAGTTCCTCCTCGGTCGCGCGGAAGAACCACTCGTTGGCCTCCGGTCCCGAGACGAGCACCACCTCACGCTGGCCGAGCAAGAACATGCCGACGTCGCCACACTCGTCGCGCACCCGTTGCATCAAGCCGATGGGGTCACGCTTCAGTTCCTCAAGGTGACCCGATTCCGGGTCGGCTCCGGTCAGCGTCTTCAAGGGCGGTAAGGTTGCCAACTGTAAGGAACGCTGTCAACTGCCGGTAGTTGACTGAGAGGGTTGTCGATGCGGGTTCTCGTCACTGGTGCCACCGGGTTCCTGGGTTCGCACACGGTGGCTGCGCTCACACGGGGCGGTCACGACGTGCGAATCCTTGCCCGCAATCCCGACCGGGTTGACGGCGCCCTCGGCCCTCACGGCGTGCACCCCGACGTTGCCGTCGGCGACATGACCGATCCGGCCGCCGTCGGCGGGGCGGTCGCGGGATGCGACGCCGTCATCCACGCCGCGGCCGAAATCGGCGTAGCCGGCGGCACCGGAACCACGACGACCAACAACGTCGACGGCGCGCGCACCGTCATCGGCGCCGCGATCGACGCCGGCTGCGACCCGGTCATCTACACCTCCAGCCTGACCGTCCATCTGCCCACCACCGAAGCGATCGTCACGCCCGACTCCCCGCTCGCCGAGCCGCTGTCGAGCTACGGCGCATCGAAGCTCGCCGCCGAGCAACTCGTGCGGGCGTGGCAGGCCAAGGGCGCACCCATCACGAGCTTCACCCTCGGTGGAATCTACGGACCGGTCTCGCCGCACCGCGACGGAAGCTTCGCCGCCATCCTCGGCGCGCTCGGTTCGATGATGGTCGTGCCGCCCGGTGGCCTCGGAGTGGTCGACGTGCGCGACGTCGCCACGATGCTGGTCGCCGCCCTCGAACCTGGGCCGCGGACCGCGGCGCTACCTCGCCGGCGGCCAGTACGTCACGTGGGCCGAGTGGACCGACCTGCTCAGCCAGGCCGTCGGCCGCGAAATCCCGCAGCTCCCGATGACCGCCGACGAGATCATCGAAATGGGGCGCACCTTCGACGCCCAGCGCGCCGAGGGCAAGGAGTCGCCGCTGTCAGAGGAGGCGGCGGTGATCATGACCAGCGGCGTGCCGACCGACGACTCCGCCACCCTCGCCGATCTGCGGTTCCCCTACCGCCCGTTGTCGAGACGTTCACCGACACCGTGCGGTACCTCGGCGTAGCCGGCCAGCTGCCGGCGCCAGGCGCATGACCGACGCCCTCCGTCAGGTCGAAGCCGGTGACGCCAGTCCGCGCCAGTCGCTGAGCAAACGCCAAGCGTCGACCGTCACTGCGCTGCTCGACGCCGGTCTCGCGCTACTGCGAGAGGACGGTTACGACGAGTTGACCCTGCGCGCGGTCGCCGCGCGCGCCAGCGTAACCCACACCACCGCCTACGCGTACTTCACGTCGAAAGGGCACCTCGTCGCCGAGATGCTGTGGCGCCGCTTGGCGGAGGTCCCGCACCCGGAACCCAATCGGGGGGCACCGCTGGTTGATCGGGTTACCGACGCGCTGAGCGGACCGGGTTTGCTTTTCGCCGACGATCCCGCGCTCGCCGACG